>CAVTRB010000007.1:0-1188597 GCA_963736995.1 uncultured Chloroflexia bacterium | reverse complement strand
GGTAGGTCCACATGAAGAGACTCTGATATAGGAATTGGGAGAGTTCACAACTGCTCGCTATCCAGCCAAACAGTGACCGGCCCGTCGTTGATAAGGGCAACTTCCATGTGAGCGCCGAAGACGCCGCCCGGCAACGGGATGCCATGGGAGGAGAGGCGACTTTAAAACGTTCAACGAGGGGTTCGGCAACCATCGGTGGCGCGGCAGCGATGAAACTGGGTCGCCTCCCTTTACGCACATCTGCATACAAAGTGAATTGGGAGACGACGAGGGCCGAGCCACCAACATCGAGCAGCGAGAGGTTCATCTTGCCCGCCTCGTCCTCAAAGATACGCAAGTGGACGATCTTCTCGGCCAACAGTTTCACCTGTGCCTCACTATCATTCTGGCCCACGCCCAGCAAGATCAGCAGTCCCTGCCCTATCCGACCAACCACCTGCCCATCGACCGTCACGCTAGCCTGATTCACGCGCTGTAATAATGCTCGCATATCGCCTTCCTCTGTTGGTTTCGTGTTACTGGTGTCATCTATGTATTGCAGTGTAGCACTGGAGAGATGGGAAGGCAACGGAAAAAAGAAATCTGGCAACTTCGGAAAAATTGTGGCAAATGCGGGAACTTTTCTGGGAGAGATAACGTCTATTGGCCATGCTGCGAAAAGAAGGGATAACGTTCCTTGTTTCCCCCAAACGAGGTATTCCCCCTTTATCCCTTCTTTCCCCTTTGTTTATTAAGACGTTCCAGATAGCGAAAAAATCTCTCAATCTTCACGAATTTCAGATCCTTCGCTGCGCTCAGGATGACATACCAGAACACAGTCAAGCATAAAGCAACCATGTCATCCTGAGCGCAGCGAAGGATCTCCTGCTACATCAACTTCTCTACTCTGTGTTTTGTGATTCCTCTGCTGAGTCAGTAGGCCGCGAGGTCTGGATGGCGATGGCGATGGCGATGGAGAGGTCCTTGAGGTCGGCCATGCTGACATCGAAGGCAGTGAGGCCGAGTAGTTGGGCGCGGCGTTTCGCGTTGCCATACAGGCGCACAGAGGGGCGTCCGCTGCGCAGTTGCACGACCTCCATCTCGCGCCAGGCCACGCCGTGGATGCCGGTGCCGAGCGCCTTACTGATGGCCTCTTTGGCGGCGAACCGGCCCGCCAGCCGCTCGGGCTTGCCCCGGCACTGTCGCACTTCGATCCCTGTAAAGACGCGGCGCAGGAAACGCTCCCCGTGATGCTCGAAGACCTTGCGCACCCGGCTCACCTCGATGATGTCGATGCCCACGGCCACGTTGACTCCCTGCGGCACCATCAATGGAGCAGGTAGACCTGCCACGCCTGCCGGACCAAAGAGCCAGTCGGGGAGCGCGACTCCCTGCTGGCGTACCAGGGGCGTAAAAAGCAATGGCAGGTCTTCCTCGTCCATTATTTCGCCAATCCTTCTCTGCTCTCTTCGAGCAGCGTCGTGCTATCTCCCGCAGGCAGCACGGAGGGTGCAGGCCCGGTTCCACGCCCCATGCCGCGATAGACGAAGCCGAGGCGAATCATTTCCGACGGCTCGTAGATGTTGCGCCCATCGATCAACACGGGACGACGCATGGTAGCACGAATTTGCAGCATATTGAGCGACTTGAACTCGTTCCATTCGGTAACGATGACCAGCGCATCGGCTCCCGCGGCCACAACATAGGCATCCTCGCAGAAGGTGACGGCGTCCATGCGCACTCCTTCACGTTCCAGCGCCTCGCGGCCCGTCTCTGCGGCCACAGGATCGTAGACGCGCACTTCCGCGCCTTGAGCAGTGACCCAGCGAATGATATCCACGGCGGGAGCCTCGCGCATATCGTCGGTATTTGGTTTGAAGGCCAGACCCAGCACACCGATGGTGCAGCCGCGCAGGGAGCCGAGAATCGAGGTCAGCTTGTCAACGATGCGGCGGCGCTGGTCCAGATTGATCTCCATGACGGCATGCAACATCTGCGGGTGCAGCCCTGCCTCGTCGGCCATATATGTCAGCGCCCGCACGTCCTTCGGGAAGCATGAGCCCCCGAATCCCAGGCCGGCATCAAGGAAAGAGCGGCCGATGCGTTTGTCGAAGCCCATGCCGGCAGCCACCTCTTTAACATCGGCTCCCAGCCGCTCGCAAACCTGGGCGATCTCGTTGATGAAGGAGATTTTGGTTGCCAGGAAGGCATTGGAAGCGTATTTAATCATCTCCGCTGTGTAGAGATCGGTAATCACCATGGGAGCGCGCAGCGGCAGGTAGAGTTTGGCGACTTTGTGCGCCGCCTCCATGTCGGAGGAGCCGAGCACCACCCGGTCGGGATTCTGGAAATCCAGCACGGCAGAACCCTCACGCAGGAATTCCGGGTTGGAGACGACGGCGAAGGGAACCTCGGGCCGTGCCAGGTTGGCACGGATAATACGCGAGACCACGTCGCCGCTGCCGACGGGAACCGTGCTCTTGTTGATGATGATGGCGTTGTGATCGAGTTCTTTCGCTATGCTGCGCGCCGCGCTTTCCACGTAGCGCATGTCCGCGCTGCCCTGACTGGTACCGGTGGGCGTATTGACAGCGATGAAAATAAACTCGGCGTTGTCCAGGCCCTCGCTGTAGCTGGTGGTGAAGTGCAGGCGTCCGGCGTGGACATTGCGCTCTACCATTTCCTCCAGGCCGGGTTCATAGATAGGCAGCACACCCTGTTTGAGGCGCTCAATCTTCTCTTGTACAATATCGACGCAGGTCACGCTATTGCCCATATCGGCCAGGCATGTCCCTGTCACCAGGCCAACATAGCCTGTCCCGATCACGCAGATCACTGACACAATCTTACTCCTCTACATTGACAAAGGGATTTTCATATTTCTCTTCCATAATTGTGGTGGGGCCACCGTGTCCCGGAAAGACCACCAGATCATCGTCGAGCGTATACAGCTTCTCACGAATAGACGAAACGATCTGTTCGTAGCTGCCGCCCTCGAAGTCCGTGCGTCCGATGCCACGATAGAAGAGGGTATCACCACTGAAGACACAGTAAGGTTCGCTCACCAGGCAAATGCCACCGGGTGTGTGGCCAGGCGTTTCCACGACTTCAAGCGCAAGCGTGCCGAACGTGAGGCGATCTCCCTCTTTCAAAAACATTTCTGGTTTCGTCTTCACCAGTGGAGCTTTTTTTCCATACTGCCGCGCCACGCGCTCATCCGTATACATAGGGACATCGGCGGCATGAATCGCCAGCGGCACGGGATAGACGGCATGGACGGCATCAATAGCTCCAATATGATCGATATGACCGTGAGTATTCACAATATAGCGAGGAATAAGCTGTAGTTCTGTAATAGTCTTCAGAATACTCTCCACCTCGTCACCGGGGTCGATAATCACCGCTTCTCGCGTCTTCGGACAGGCGTAGAGATAGCAATTCTCCTGAAATGGCCCCACCGTGATACAGGCAACAATGGGCATCGCTTCCTGATTCTGTTTCTCACCAGTTTCGGGCATAATACACACTCCTCCTCGCTTACCCGACAGACCATGAAAAAGACCCTCTCCCATGTCATCCTGAGCGCAGCGAAGGGTGACATATCAGTCTCATCGGACTCCATTATAGCATAGCCGGGTAAGAAGAAGTACTTTATGTCAGTAGAAGCAGAAAAAATTCCCATTTACAAGCATGACACACTGTGTTACACTGCGATGAGAAAAATATGGGAGTTCACAGAGTGGAGCGGGCGGTGCAAGCGAGCATCGCAGCAGTAATGAATGTCACTGGATAATCTGCACCTGACCTCAAGGCGCATCCTACATCACGTAGTCCTTGCGGTTGTTTCACAAGGAGGATGCTTTATGGCTGGCTGGGAAGAAGAACTGGCCGTTCTGCTTCGCAATCTAGGGGTAACGCAAGAAGAACCCAGCGCTCATCGTCGAAGACGCTGCCGACATGATGAGACAGGCCTTCATCGCTCCAGACTCACCCGGGATTCTTTCCTGGAGGAAGATGCATTTTCCGACGCCGCTTTCTTTGAGGAGAACGAGAAGCACGGGGAGTTTGGAGAGCATGGGGAAGACGAGGATGAAGAAGAGGCCTGGCTGACAGATCTCAATGAGATGCGTCGCGAGGTTGATTCCATTGTCAACCAGGTTATCCACTTGATGCAGCGCGGCGACCTCGATAAGTCCCTCAAGGAAGATGTGCTCGTTGTCTTACGCGCTTTGCGCCGTCCGCAGTCAATACAACAGGAGACTGCCAGCGCCGACGAAGAAACCTATTTAAAATCGGCTGCCTCAATGCTTCACTTTTGCCGCCTCGTCCTGCGCCTCAGCGAGGTTGCCGGTGAGAACCGGTAAGGATTACCGTCAGTCAAAGGCTGAATAAGTTCATCTATTTTCCTTGACATGCTGTATCAGAAACTGACATACTGTCCTTTGGTGTGTTTTTCACCCTATATTTGTATTAAGCAGAGACGGAGGCCGTATGGAGAACAAATCAAAGAAACAGGGTATCTTGCACAAGGGAGGCCAGTGGCTGCGAGTGGGTATTCTCACCCTGACCACCCTCGGCCCCATTGTCAGCACCTTGCTAGCACGCATGCGCCAGCAAGGTGCTGACAATGGCAATCAGCAGATGGTGCTGGTAAAAGGGAAAATTCAGGAAGCGCGGCAGCCCGCACTGCAGCGCCTGGAAAAACTGACGGCGGCAAGTCGCCAGCAGGCGGCAGAACAGGCGCAACAACTGAGCGCACAGGCGCAGCAATTGCAGATGCAGGCAGCGCAACTGCGCAAGGCTCTTCGCAAAGAGGCCAAACAGCGCACGAAGATGGCGAAACAGATGCGCAAAACCGGCCTCAAATGGAGCCAGGATGTCCTCAAACGCGGCGGGAACCTGACCGAAGACCTCGTTGAGCAGAGTGCTAAATTATCTCAGGATTTGAAGGAACGCGGCGAGCAAATCACTGAAGATATCAGGGAGGGGGCTGGTACGCTGACCCAGAAACTCAGCAAGCGTACCGGTCAGGTTGCTCAGGACCTGAGCGAGCGCGGCAGTCAAATTACGCAGAAAATCAGCAAACGTACCAGTCAGGTTGCGCAAGATTTTAGCGGGCGTGGAGGAGTACCCATTCAGAAGCGCGGGCGACTGCTCTCCATTATTGGCTTCAGCGCCGGATGCGCTCTGGCTGCCATCACTACCTTCATCATCGTGCGCCGCCTGGTGGAACAGAATAGTGAACAAGATCAGCAGATCGAGTTACCCCTCAGTAACGCTGCCAACGGCGCGGTGCCTCAGGAACAAAGCGCAATTGAGGATGAGGAAATGGGACAACAGGAAGGCGAAATTGTCATACTCAATGCTGACGGCACCATTGTCACGATTATCCAACCCGAGAGCGAGGGTGAGTAAGGAAAAATAACCGGGTAGAGAGGCGAAAAGCCTTTCTACCCGGTTATTTCCTTGTTTTTCCTGTATTGTTCAGGCGTTTGATCCTCTGAAAAGCCTTCGTTCACGATGCCCCGACGGACGAGGTAGCGCAGGAATTCTAAATGCTGCTCCACTTCCGGTTCCGATTTCGACTTTGTCGATGCCGGAGGTACAGGGGGTACGGGCGGGATGGGCCTGACCGAAAAGCTGTTTTCTCCTGCCGGAGGTGGAAACATATTCTCTCTCCCTGGTTCAATCTGCGGAGCAGGCGCTGGAAAGGGAAACTGGGAGTCCCAATCTTCATCTGGAACAGAAGAGTAAGGATGAATGAGCGGGTCAGGCATCCTCCAATTCTCCATAGTAGAGCGTCTCGGTTCACCCTGACTTCCCATCTGAGGAGCTACCCCTTGCCAGGGAAGGGTATCATCTAGCGATGAACGCAGCATTGGATCAACGCTGATACCTCTGCTCGCATGTTCAACCGGGGCATCAGCAGGCTTCGGGTCTTCCCACCCATGCCACCAGGAAAATAGCTTCTGCAACCACTGCTTAATTCGCGTCATCATGGATTTACGCCTTCGCCTTCGTAGGGGTACTCAGCATGATGGAAATCACGGCATATCTTGAGATATCCCGAGATACCACGAAAAACCTGAATAAGATAGATACTTATGACTACTATAGAAACATAGTAGCACATTCGGTAAGAAGCGTCAAACGCACTTGCAATTTCGTGTTCCTCGTGCCATAATCAAATGGGTTCTTCCCGACAAAGAAGTCTGGAAACATGCGTACAAAATCCGACTCTGGCCAATTTATGTCTTTTGAAACAGAAAGAAAGGCAGGTATCGTCCATGCAGGAAGATATCCTTGGAACTCGACGAACCGCCATATCAGAAACATATGTCACCTGTGCCCGCTGCAATAAGGCGACTCGTCTCCGCTACGCTCGTATCGTCGAAAGCGATGTGCTCTCCGGCAGCATCTCCGAGTTTGAGTACCTCTGCCCGGAATGCCAGAAGGCGCTGGCTGAGGGAGAAAAAGACCTTCCTCTCGGTCAGTAAAAGAGCGTAGAGGAAAGTCATTTTACCTGAAAGGCAGCAACGCCGATAAGAGTAAAAGGCAAAGGGTGAATGAAGAAAGCCAGTTTTCATATGTAACTTGCTAACTGATTTACGCCTTTTGCCTTTTACTATTCTACTTAACTTGTATCAGGTAGCTTCTCGCTTCCGTGTTGTTATTGGAGAACACCCGCCATCAGGTCTCTCTCCTACCCGGGTGTTGCCAGAGTTCTATTCAGGAGAACAGACAATGCGCTTGCGCTATCGATCTGCGACCTACCGTTACAATAACGGATCGCAGCAGCAATTGGAGCGCCATTACCGTGAAATCTTACATGACGCTCTAAGACAGAGCCAGCAATCTGCGATCCAACGCTCGACTACCTGGCGACCTATGGCCGATATCCGCGAGTCGGCGGATATGGTAACAATAAAAATTGAACTGGCAGGGTTATCTGAGGATGAATTCGACGTCACACTCTATGAAGATGCGCTTATCGTCAGTGGAGAGCGTCGTGATGACAGCGAACAGGGCGAATATCTCTACCAAGAAGCCCAGATTCGCTATGGCCCTTTCCGCGTAGAGGTGCTTATTCTCTCTCCGTTCGACCGCGAACACGTCGTGGCGCACTACGAGAATGGTTTCTTGTGGGTAGACTTGCCAAAAAAGTTACCGGAGCAGGCCCCGCAACGTATATCTATGCAACAAAGGACAACGAAAGAGTAGTTGAGAATAGAGAAAACAGTCCATTTGATAAGAAGGTTGTATGGAAAACAAATTTACAAAGCAGGAACGGGATCAGGAACAGCAGCCGGAAGAGGAACAGCAAGATAACGCAACTCCCACGCCGAATGCTGATGGGCCTGAGCATGCCGAATCTCCAACCACATCAGTATCCAACGAGGCCGGGGACGGACAGCCGGGAGAAGGCGAACAGCCTGCAAAAGCCGAGAAAGTAAGAAAGCCTGGAACTCCCAGAACTCCCAGAGGAGAAGTGAGCCGTCGCGCAACAACGACTACTCGCAATGAGCGCCGCCAGCGTGAGGAAAGCCAGAGGCAGCACGAGGAGGACGAGGAGGAAGGGGAATTGCATATTCCCGAAATCTTGCCCGTCCTTCCGCTCAAGGACACGGTCATCTATCCTTTTACCGTGCAACCGCTGGGAGTAGGACAGGAGCGCTCTATTCGCCTGATCGATGATGTCATGCGCGGCGACCGGCTGGTCGTGCTGGTGGCGCAAAAATCGGCTGATATCGAGCAGGCTGGTCCGAAGGACATCTTCAAAGTTGGCACTGTCTCGCGTGTCGCTCGCATGATTCGCATGCTTGATGGCACGGTGCAGATCATCGTCCAGGGTCTTGAGCGCGTGGATATAGGGAAGTTTACAAAGGAGAAGCCCTACCTGATAGCCCGCGTGACGACGCGCCCGGAACACCAGGAGGATGATACAGAGATCGAGGCGCTCAAGCGCAATGTCATCAGCTACTTTCAGCGCTATGTCTCGCTGGTGCAGAATGTGCCGGAAGGGGTAGCTTCAGCGACGCTCAACCTCGAAGAGCCGGTGCAGGTCGTCTACGTCATCGCCACCTTTATGCCGATGGAACTGGACCTACGCCAGAAGCTGCTCGAAATCGACTCTGTACGCGACAAGCTGCGCGAACTCAGCGCCTATCTGAGCCATGAACTCGAAATTCTCGAACTGGGCAAGAAAATTCAGAACAATGCGCAGGAGGAGATCGGCAAGGTGCAACGCGAGTACCTGCTGCGCGAACAGTTGAAAGCCATCCAGCGCGAACTGGGCGAAGAGAACGAGGAGGTCGCGACGGTCAACGAACTGCGCAAAAAGATCGACGAGGCCCATATGCCCGAAGAGGCGCTCAAGGAGGCCAACCGCGAGCTTTCGCGCCTGGAGAAGCTGCCCAGCGTCTCGCCCGAATACAGCATTATCCGCACCTACCTGGAACTGCTGGTCAGCCTGCCCTGGAGCCGGGGCACCGGTGGGCAGATTGACGTGGTGAAGGCGCGCCAGGTGCTCGACCAGGATCACTACGACCTGGAAAAAATCAAGGGGCGTATCCTTGAATACCTGGCCGTCCGCCGTCTGAAGGAAGATCGCACGGCGGAAGAGAAGAAACGCAGCGAGGAACTGGGTACCATCGAGAACGGCGTTGAGACGGAGGATATCAAGCCTTCGGAGCCGCTGCGGCAGCAGGATGCCCTTCGCCAGATCAACCGCGAACCTATCCTCTGCTTCGTCGGCCCTCCCGGCGTGGGCAAGACCTCGCTGGGGCAGTCGATCGCGCGGGCGCTGGGCCGCAAGTTTGCGCGCATGTCGCTGGGTGGCATTCGCGATGAGGCCGAGATTCGCGGCCACCGCCGCACCTACATCGGTGCCATGCCGGGCCGCATCATCCAGACCCTGCGCCGCGTCGATACCAACGACCCCGTCATCATGCTCGACGAGGTGGACAAGGTGGGCGCAGACTGGCGCGGCGATCCATCGTCGGCCCTGCTGGAAGTGCTCGACCCGGAGCAGAACTTCAACTTCCGCGACAACTACCTCGATCTGCCCTTCGACCTGTCGAAAGTGTTCTTCATCGCCACAGCCAACGCGCTGGAACCCATTCCCGCGCCACTGCGCGACCGCATGGAGATTCTGGAACTTTCCGGCTACACGGAGGAGCAGAAGCTGCACATCGCTCGCCAGTACCTGCTGCCCAAGCAGCTTGAGGCCAATGGACTGAAGAAAGATGAATTGACGGTCAGCGATGACGCCCTGCGGCGCATTATTCGCGACTATACCCGTGAGGCTGGCGTGCGCAATCTGGAGCGCGAGATTGGCTCGCTCTGTCGTAAGGTCGCGACGCAGATCGCCGAAGGGAAGCAGACACCGATGCATGTCGATGCGGAGCAGGTACCCGAATACCTGGGCCGCCAGCGCTTCTTCGAGGAGGCTGCGGAGCGTATCGATCGGCCCGGCATTGCCACCGGTCTTGTCTGGACGCCCGTCGGCGGCGAGATCATCTTCATCGAGGCTGCAACTATGCCCGACCGCGAGACGCGCCTGACCCTGACAGGCCAGCTCGGCGACGTGATGAAGGAATCAGCCATGACAGCGCTGACCTACGTGCGTTCCAACGCCGAGATGCTTGGCCTGCCCACCAATGTCTACGAGAATCAGAACGTCCACATCCACGTTCCCGCCGGAGCCATCCCCAAGGATGGTCCCTCAGCAGGCGTGACGATGGCGACAGTGCTGGCCTCGCTGGCCAGCGGTCGCAAGGTGCGCTCGGATGTGGCTATGACAGGCGAGATCACGCTGCGCGGGCGCGTCCTTCCCATCGGCGGCATCAAGGAAAAGGTGCTGGCGGCCTACCGCTCCGGTATCCACACGGTCATCCTGCCGAAACGCAATGAGCCAGACATCATGGAGGACATCCCGAAGGAGCTGCGCGAGAAGATGACTTTCGTCTTCGCCAACGAAATCCGCGACGTGCTCGCTGCCGCCCTCGAACCCGCCAGCAAACCCATCGCCACGGACGAGGACTCAGAAAACGGCCTGGGCGAACGCTCCAAACGCCGTAAAGCAGAGAGGGCTGCGGCAAAGGGACAATAAAGCATCAAAGAGCACAGTGAAAAGCAATAGCACCGGCCGGCGGGCCGGTGCTATTGCTTTTCACTGTGCTCTTTGATGCTACTTAAGGAGAGACATCTGGAACTTCTTGAGCTTGCTTGTCTGCGGTTTCAGCCTGCTCGTTCTCTGAGGTAGCTTCTGGCTGCTGCCCCTCGGTCTCTGTATCCTTTGTTCCCGCTTCCGGCTCAGACTTCTCTTCCAGCTCCGGTTTTGGCTTCTGGGGGATGCCGTAAGTGAGGGCCGTTTCTCCCTGCGGGACGGGTTTTGAGTAGGGGAGGACGCGCAGGATGATGTAGCTGATGGGAATGAGCAGGATAAAGAGGATGATAGAGGTCCACTGCGCCTGCTTCAAGCCCCAGTTGAGGCCGAGGAAGCTGACGACGACGTTGGCGCGCACGAAGAAGAGCAGGAACTGGAAGATACAGTAGCCGAAGAGGTAGACCAGGGCGAGGATGCCGGGACGCCGCACCCGACTGGCAAGCCAGAAGAGAATCGCCAGCATAATGAGATTGGTGAGGATTTCATAGGCGGCAGCAGGCTGCACCGGAACATTGCAGGTGGTAGCTTGCAGGCAAGCCCAGCTATGAGGGTTCTGGTAAACCGTCGACCAGGGCAGCGTACTGGGGTAACCAATGATGTCGCCGTTGATCAGGTTGCCAACACGTCCGAAAATCTGGCCCGCCGCGGCGAAGATCACGCCAGCATCGATCAGCACGAGGGGGTTGACGCGCTCGACATGGGCGCGCCAGAAAAGGACGGCGATGACCAGAAAAATCGCTCCGAAGAAGGCCATGCCTCCCTCCCAGGTCGCCAGGATACGCCAGGGCTGCAAGATATAGTCCTGCCACAGGTCCGGCTGCTGAATCACGAAATAGAGGCGACCACCGATCAGCCCGGCAACGATACACCACCAGAGCAGGCGGTAGAGAAGGTCACCGTCGATGCCCTTTCGCCTGGTGTAGCCACGAATGGCCCATAAACCAACAAGGATGCCTACGACGTACATCAACCCGTACCAGTGCAGCGCCAGCGGGCCAACCTGCGCGAGAATCGGGTTGATATCGATATAGACATAAGGCGGCCCGATACGCAGCCAGCCCCAATCAATAGCATAAGCGAGAACGGCAATGACGCCCATAATACCACTCCATTAGCTAGTAGCGAAACCGACAAAAACAAAACACATCTCTTTGTTCCTTCCCCTATCATACTGGATTAGCTCCTCTCATGCAAGTAGAAATGGTGGGCAACGCCCTTGTTTACAGACTCTTGTTTATGGTGTCAGAAGCCTTGTAAAGCCAGCATAGCGTATGATATGATAGAAGCAACGCGGTAGAATTCGGGGCAAAAACGCCGGGGGAGCGTAGAGCATGCGTTTCGTTGCTTGCATCCGGAAAGGAGAACACGATGGCGCGAGAGGTCATCAAGCGGGCGCAAGCTCTTGCTGAGAAGCTGCGTTCACTCGGCATTAATCCTGATGAGGTAGCATAATTTTTTCTATGCTCAGAACCCGGCGAGACCCCCACTTTGTTAGCCTCCTCGGTTTTATAGTGATGGTCCTGCTGTGGGGATCATTTCCGGTTGTTGCCAAAATTGGCGTGGCATATGTGCCACCGTTGCTCCTTTCTGGCACCCGCTTCTGTCTCGCGTTTTGCATCCTGGCAGGCATTGCAATGATCCAACGCAAAACTCTGGCAATGACGCGGCGGCAGCATGTTCAGGTTTTCATGATCTCCCTGCTGATGGTGAGTATACCTGGCAGCATCTTTTTCGTCGCCGCTCCCTACGTGCAAGCAGGTGTCCTCACCCTGATGTGGTCGACGACGCCGATTTTTACCTCCCTGTTCAGTCTTGGCGTTACGGGTGAGGCGCGTGGCTGGCGCTTGTTGAGCAGCCTATGCCTGGGAACGCTGGGCATTTTGATTGTGCTGCTTGGCCGCGTTCCCTTCTTGCCCGCTTCGGGCATGACAGCAGGGCAGGTTTTCGCCAGCAGCGGGGCCGCGCTGGTGGGCGAACTGGCTGTGCTCGGTTCCTCCGTCGTCTATGGCCTCGGCATGCGCACGGCCAGAACGAGCAGCCCGGATGTACCCGTGCTGGTGCTGACTTGCTGGCAATTGCTCTACAGCGGGCTGTTCATTACCCTGATGGGCCTGCTGTTTGAACATGGCTATCCCTTCTCGCCCAACTGGCTAGCCCTCGGCACGCTGCTCTACCTGGCTATTTTCTGTAGCTGCATCAGCTTCTTCCTCACCTTCTGGCTCATTCGCCGCATAGGAGCCATCCGCACCGCCTACTCCGACTTCGTCATCCCCGCCGTCACGCTCCTACTCTCCTACCTTTTCCTCGGCGAAAGCCTGACCCTGGCAAAAGTTGCCGGTATGCTGCTCGTAATGGTGAGCATCCTGCTGGTAGCCGTATAAGCACCGACCAACCAGCCACTATAAGCACAACCAATAACCCTTTTCTTATATGATGCTTTTTGCATTATTCGCACAGAAATGACAGTAAAGAGGGTTTTTCCTCCTTTTTTCTCCTGTATTCTTGCCCTTGACACGCTTGAAATAATATTTATCTTGTTAAACTACATAAACCTCTATTACAATAAATCCTCTTTGTCTTATCTGTAACCCTATCGTCATTATCTCTTCAGGGTTGAAGGAATAGGAAAATAGTACTATGTTTCAACATATATCAGGATGTATTATAAAAAAGATGTTATGATATGCAAAGTTGTTGATACATACAAATGCGGGCTGTGTGATAGCCCGCATTTGTGTTGTGGAGACAGCATGCTTTGCGGGTGTGTTGAAAATTGAAGTTGAAGGAGGAAAAAGTGCAAATTCAACGACAAGTCTGGAAGTTCCAGCAACACAAGGCGGGAAGTTTCGTAGTCAAAAGTTTTGTAGCAGGGGTAATGGGACTGCTTCTGCTGGTCGTGATGTTGGGCGCGAACGCTGGGGTGGCGAGCGCGCATGTCGACGCATCATGTCCAGGTGGCAGTTCGACCTATGTTGTCGTCAGTGGTGATACACTCAGCGGGATCGCTGGTCGCTACGGCACAAGCTGGGCGACGCTCGCATCCTATAACCATATAGCGAACCCCAATCTGATTTATGTGAACCAGGTGGTCTGTATTCCGGGCAGAAGTTCTTCGTCTGTAACGACGCCTGCACCGGCCACTAGCAGCACACCGAGCAGCAGCACTTCGGCAACGCTCGTGTATAACACTGGTTCAAGCAACGCGCCGGTCGGGTATAGCAATCCTTTCCCGTATCCGGCCTGCACATGGTGGGCCAATCAGCGGTATTTCGAGCTGCATGGCTACTATGTTCCCTGGCGTATCAACGCTGAGGCCTGGGAATGGACAGCTGATGCCTACGCCTTCGGCTGGCATGTTTCCAGTCTTCCCACAGTGGGGGCCATTGTTAACCTGCAACCCTGGGTGCAGGGAGCCTACGGTGGCGGCCATGTCGCCGTAGTGGAGAGCATCCTGAGCAACGGTGACGTCATCGCCAGTAATATGAGCTGGGGTGCCGACCCCTACTCTGTGCAGTACGTCCAGTTCGCTCCCGGCCCCGGCGTGACCTTTATCACGCGCTAGGGATGGTTTCGCTCCTACGCTATGGCTCTTCGGAAAAGAGCGCAGAAGGAGCGATTCATCGAGAGCAACAGAGAGAATGAAGAAACACCCGTAAAAGGACAGGCCAGTCATCACTGTGATGGCTGGCCTTCCTGCATCTTGTCAAACTCTCTAGTAAAAGTAAGACCAGATGCCAAAGATGAGCGCGATCAAAAAGAGGAGCAGCGAGAGGGTCACGCCGATTGCCAGCAGAGAAGTCTGGTGATGGCGTTCGTTCAGCCACGAGGTCATGGTTCCCGTAAAGAGGGCGAGGCCTACGAAGAGAAAGCCCAGACTGCTGTAGTGCAGGTTGCCCGCTTGAGGATTGGACAGGAAGAGTGCGGCTCCCAGGAGAAAGATCAAACCTGCTCCCAGAAAGCCAAGTCCCTGGCCCTGCGTCATCATTGTCTTACCTCGCTTTCTATTACGAACCTCCTGAATATATTACCTCTAACAGTGCTATTGAGGCAAGGATGTATTGAGGCTAAAAGGACGTACAAAGCGTACCACTTAAGAGTGGACATGGTGAGCGGGATCAGTTCTACCCTGAGAGGTGAGCAGGAGCGTCCTGAATACGAATGTGGAAGAAGGAAAAATCAGTCAAAAGGACAGTATATTCCGTGGTCATATCTGTCATTATGTTAGATAATAACAGAAGGTATGTACAGCAAGCATAAATCCGGGGAATGTCAAGAGGTTATGAAACAACAGGAAACATCGAAAGACGCACGTGATACGACGAACGGTGCAACAGCATCAACGACCGAAAAGGCACCAACTCCGACTGCCGGGGTACCTTCTATGGCGCAGGACGTGGGAGAGCGCGCCGGGAAATGGGCGGTGCTGGCGATTGTCGCCATCGGTATTTTTATGGCGACGCTCGACTCGTCGATTGTCAACATCAGCCTGCCCGCCATTGCACATGCCTTCGGCGTCGGGTTGACGGGCGCGGTTGAGTGGGTAATCATCGCTTACCTGGTGATCATTGCCGCAGTCTTGCTGACCATTGGGCGACTGGCCGATATGATCGGTCATAAGCCAATCTGGTTAGCGGGACTGGTGATCTTCACCATCGGCTCGGCCATCAGTGGAGCAGCGCCCTCGCTCGGACTGCTCATCGCCTCGCGAGCGCTGCAAGGACTGGGTGGGGCCC
Organism: uncultured Chloroflexia bacterium; assembly: GCA_963736995.1. Lineage (GTDB taxonomy): Bacteria > Chloroflexota > Ktedonobacteria > Ktedonobacterales > Ktedonobacteraceae > CADDYT01. The sequence continues at coordinate 1,173,717 of CAVTRB010000007.1, read as the reverse complement.
TGCTGATGGCGATCAGCGCCGCCATGCTGACACGCGCCTTTCCTCCTAACGAACGAGGGCGGGCGCTGGGCATGAACGCCGTCATTGTGGCGCTCGGCGTGAGTGTTGGCCCAACGCTGGGCGGCATCATCACCCAGTACTGGACGTGGCGCTGGATTTTCTACGTAAACGTTCCCATCGGCATCATCGGCTTCCTGCTCACGCTGCGCATCTTGACCGAGCGCCCGCGCTGGGGAAAGGCCCGCTTCGACCCCTGGGGAGCCGTCCTGCTGGCGATAGGGCTGGCATCTATTACCCTGGGTCTTTCTTTTGGACAGGAGTGGGGCTGGAATTCGCCGGGCCTGATTAGCGCGCTGGCCATTGGCATAGTGGCGTTGGTGGCGCTGTACTTCGTAGAGAGGCGCGTGTCAGACCCGATCATCAAATTTTCCCTGCTGGAGAATCGTGTCTTCCTCTCGGCAAATATGAGCCTGATTTTGAGCTTTCTGGCCCTGTTCGCCGTCAGTTTCATGCTGCCTTTCTACCTTGAGGAGCTACGCCACTTCGACACTATAAAAGCGGGGCTACTGCTCACGCCACTGCCACTCACCATCGCGGTGATTGCACCCATGAGCGGTTCGCTGGCCGACCGCATCGGCACGCGCTGGCTGGCGGCGATAGGACTGACAATTGCCTGTATAGGGCTGATCTTCATCAGCCAGCTCAACGCGCAAAGCTCGCTCTGGGATATTATCTGGCGGCTGGTCTTCACCGGAGTGGGTCAGGCGCTGTTCCAGTCACCCAATAATAGCGCCTTAATGGGAGCGGCTCCGCGCCAGCTACAGGGCAGCGCAGCAGGTTTCCTGGCAACCGGGCGCGTAGTGGGCCAGAGCCTGAGCGTGGCGCTTGCTGGTGCCATCTTTGCCAGTCAGGGCGGAGCCACAGCCGGTCTCATTCTGGTTGCCCGGGGTCAAACGCTGCCCTCGGCCCAGGTGCAGACACTGCAGGCAACCTTCGCCAACGCTTTTCACTACACCTTCATTTCCTGCGCCGCCATTGCCGCCATTGGCATCCTGACCTCACTGGTGCGCGGCAGACAGGGCTAATCGCCTGACAGGCGCCTAAAGTTCCCAGGAGAAGAGTGTGGTGGTTGCTGCCAGGGCGGAGGCCAGCTCACGCCCCTACCAACACGACCGTGGTTAGTAGGGGCGGAGCTTGCCTCCGCCCTTCTCCTACTCTCCGCCCTTCTCCTACTCTCCGCCCTTCTCCTACTCTCCGCCCTTCTCCTCTTGTTACAGAAATCTAACAATATATGTATGGTTCTTAACCATATTAAAACCTACTCTCCACCAGATTTTCTTCTCTGCCGGGTACACTTTTGATAGCAAGCAAGCAGGTTCGGAGATGACAGGGAAGCGCCTTGGCCTGATAGTAGACAGATAAGCGTAGCAAAGACGAGGAGAGATAGATTATGACCGTTAGACCGAGCAGTGATTACGCCTCCCGCATCCGGCAAACTGAGGAGATGCAGGTAACGCACCTTTTAGCGAGTGGACAACTGGAAACGGTGGAGCAGATACGTCGCTTTGAATTGCTGCGGCTGGCCTTTTTTGCCCTCAAGTTACGCAAACTGGAACAGCGCCAGAGTTCGGGCAGCGAGCATGGAGACGACGACAATGGAAAAAGAGGGCGGCCAGACGAGCTAGAATTTCGCCGCAGCCTGCTGCGCCACGTGATATTTCAGCAAGTGCTGACGCTCACAAAGCTGGATGCCCGCGAGCAGGCACTGCAAATCATTGCCGCCTGTCGCGAGTAATCACTAGTAACGACTGTAATACCTGTTCTTAGCCTGTGGTTGCGCCTGCGTCGAGATGATGGTACCGCTGAAATGTACCACAATGCCCTCTTTTTCCAGGCTGCGCTGCAGGCTTTGCAGGTTCCCCCCACTACCTAAAGCGATAGCGGTGGGGCCGAGACGGCGCGGGTTGAACTCCTTCAGTTTGGACGAAGCCAACAATTCGTTCGTGTGGGCCTCGCTCTCCACTTCGAGCAAAATGACCTGAGAGATCTCCACGGCCCGGTAGGCCTTTGCCCAGTCGCGCAATGTATAATCCACGTTTTGTGGAATAACCTTCTGGCTCTGGGTCTCCAGAAACTGGAATATCTCCTCAATCGTCAAGCCCCATTCCAGGCCGCGCAGAACTGAGGCGCGACTGAGCGTGAGACGACTGACGTTGCCGAGCGAGTTGACTTGCGCGAAGGGCAGCATGCTGTAGAGCGTGGGCAGGTCGGGCTGCATGAGCAGCAGCTCGAAGTTGGGCTGGATGATCAGTGAGCGCGGGCGTTCTACAGGAGTTGGGGTCTCAACTTTTGCCTGTTTTTTCGACCGCGTTTTCGTCTGCGCTCTGGTACCGGTCGGTACCTGTACGAACTCCTCTAGCTCGTCCTCAAAATCACCCGGTATACCAATCATATTTCCTGCTGCCACCGGCATTGGTACAGTTTCATGCTCCCCAAGCTCGTTGAGGAGGGTAGCCCCGGTTTCAGTAAGCATGAAGAAATCAGGATTGAGCTTTTTTTCTGAGCGGACGGCACTGGCGTCCTGGTAACCCAGCGCCACAATGCCCAGCTCATAGAGGGAAGAGGAGAGCATACCGATGAGTACCTCACCGTCGCGCTCCTCCCAGTGCTCTTCGAGTTCCTGCTGGCGGCGCTTATCGCGGAAGTAGGAACCGCGCTCCTGCGGGTGTAGAATGAAGGGGTCAGTGCCGCGAATGGTATTCAGCAGCGATTTGACGGTATACCAGGTACCCGGCTTGCAGCTTTTCAGGTATCCCAGCAGCGGGCCACGAGCTGCCACTACACTCGAATAGAATGAAAAGCCCGGCCTGTAGTTGACCCCGGGCGTATCGAGCCAGTTGTGGCCCATCAGCCAGCAGGAGAGCAGGGAGCGCGTCTGAGCGAAGGCATCCATGTTGGCCCAATCGTCCAGTTCCGGCCCCGGCACATAGTGCCGTTTGCCCTCCGGCAGCGACGGATCCATAAGCTCGACAAGGCCCATGCGGCGCATCTGGTAGAGCAGCATTTCAAGATAACGGTTCTCCTCGCCAGCGTACTCTTTGCGCGGCGCACCGCTGAGCAAGGGCAAGATTTTATTCGCCAGGCGCTTGACAACAGTGCCCGACTTCGTGAGTTCCACGTTCTGTTGATAGATGGTGCCGATCAGGATGGCAACGTCGTTGTAGGTCAGGGAATCGCCAACATAGGTCAGCGCGGGCTGTTCCGTCAGTGGCACCAGCCCGACGGGGATAGTGCTTCCAGGCCGCGAACGAGAAGCGTGCAGGCGCTTATAGATGTCGGCAGGAATGAAGAGCATGCGCTCCTGGCCCGCAAAGGTATCAAAGGCCAGAGCATACGCGGTCAGTTTATACAGGAGGGTCGAAAGCTGACCCTCGTTGAGGTTGTCGAACTGCTTGCGCAGCGCCTGCAAGGAAGCCTTTCCTCCCTGCTCGTATAACCATTGCAGTGCCGCCTGTACGGATGGCTCGATCTGCAAGCGACCAAGCGTGTAGTTCAGGTGAGCGGGTTGGAGCAGGAGGCTCGCCAGATTCTTCGCGATGCTTTGAGTCGGCCCGTAGCTCGGTATCCAGCCATAGCCGTTACCCACGACATTGAGCAGGTTCGGCGGCAACTGTGCCAGCGCCTGCTCAAGCGACAGAGCAGCAGGGTCGCCCGGCGTCTCAAAAATTTCTTTGCCCACGAGGTAGAAATTATTTGAGATATCAGACGGCACGTACAGAATGGTGACATCGCGTATGGGCTGCTTCTTATTGCTACCATAGCCAAAGTAGCTATAATGGCTATCGATTAAACGGTCGCCCTGAACTTTTGCCTGCTCTTCCTGCACATAGAAACGTTCTTTGAGCGAGGCCAGCGCGGCTTCAAAACGCGCTGGCGTTACCTGCGTCCGCACTTTCTTCGCCAGGTCCTCGCGCGCAATCCAGTTATGTCCCTGAGGGCCGAGAATATTGTACAGCAGCGTGCGCTCATCAAGCGAGAGGCGCTCCCAGGCGAAGCGGGCCGCGATCAGATTGTCAAAATGTTGCATTAAGCTGGTACGATGGTGAATCCAGCCATCTCGCGGCATATCAGTAATAGCCCATTGCGCCACGAACTGCTTCAGTTCCGGCTCGCTCTGTTTCGCAAGAATCTGTTGCAACGATTTCATACTATACACTCCAAATTATCGTTCCGTTTCGGGTTCGTATTGTTCCAGGAAGCGGATGACCTCGCGGGTGAGCTGGCTGGGAGTCGAAGCTCCGGCAGTGACGGCAATACGCTTCTTTCCTTTGAGCAACTGGCGGTCAAGCTGCGAGAGATCTTCGATGCGCACGGCAGGGACTCCAGCCAGTTCCTGCGAGACCTGCACCAGGCGATTGGTGTTATTGCTGCGCGGGTCACCGACGACGATCGTCAAATCGGCTCCTTTGGCCTGTTCCGCCACGGCCTCCTGCCGCGTCTGCGTGGCCTTACAAATGTCGATATGCACCTCGGCATGAGGATAGCGCGTTTTGAGGTACTGGATAACGCGGCGTGTATCCCACTGGGAGAGCGTGGTCTGCGTCGAGATGGCTAGTTTTCGCTCCTGCTCCGGCGTCAGCCTCAAGGCATCCACGTCGGCCTCGGTCTCGATCAGCGAGATATGCCCCGGCACCTCGCCCATCACGCCCTCCGGCTCTGGATGTCCCTTTTTGCCGATATAGAGCACATAATAATCCTGCTCCACCAGCCTGCGCACAAGATCGTGCGTGACGGTCACATCGGGACAGGTAGCATCAATGCAGTGCAGGCCACGTTCTCGCGCTCTCTGCTTGACAGTGGGCGAGACACCGTGTGCGGTAAAGATGACAGTGCCTTCGGTGACCTGTTCCAGAATACTTTCACGATCCGGCCCGTCCAGCGTGATAGCTCCCAGCCGGGTCAATTCTTCGATGGCATGGCGATTATGCACAATTTGCCCGATGATATAGATGGGACGAGGTACGGCAGGGTCTTTCGCGGTCTGGCGAACCATTTGTAATGCATCAACAACCCCGTAACAATAGCCACGCGGTGATATTTTTATAATTTCCATATAGATGGATTCCTCAACATCTCCCTTTACTTCTACATTTGTCTGGCTTTCATGCCATACTTAGTTTACCATAATCAGTGATGTAATTTCACCTGTTTGGCGGGTAAAATGCGGCGCATATCTTCGGGCGTGTAGAGACAGACGGCAGGGAGCAAGCCAGCCAGCTCTTCAACGGAGGGAGTTTCAGCGAGATCGAAAATGAGGAGCGGGGTATGCCTGCCGGTACAGCCACAGGCAATAGCGGCGGCGCTAATTATCGGAACCTCATGCCCTTCCGGTATAGGTGAAGGCGCGTGGATAAGCAACTGCACATGAGGCAGGATAGATGGGACATTGTGAGGAGTATCTTCCTGGTAGACATACTTCATACCCGCCTGCTGCAAGAGTTCGACATACGGGCAGCGTTCTTCTCGCGGTCCGACGACCAGCGCCGAGCGCCCGCGCAGTCCGCCAAGACACGCTTCCGCTATCGATACCACTTCTGGCGCAATGGCTTGCATACACGGCTCCTTCTCTGTAATATGCCCCCGGGCGGGAAAATGGAATTGGGAAATCGAAACATTTCATACTATAACAGAAAATATGGAAAAAACATCGGGTAATTGCCGTATTTTCATTCATCAAATACCTGAGATTTGCGTATACTGAGGACAGTAGGGAGCAAGCTCAGGCGCTGTGACTGAAAGGAGAGAGAGCAATGGCAACAACGGATCGAATCGGCTTCATCGGCCTGGGTATTATGGGCAAACCAATGGCGCGCAACCTGCTCAAAGCCGGTTTCTCCCTGACGGTGCAGAACCGCCACCAGGCAGTGACCGACGCATTCGTCGCGGCGGGCGCGCAGTCTGTGCGGCTGCCATGCGAGATCGCGGCGAGCAGTGACGTGGTGATTACCATGCTGCCCGATACCACCGTCGTCGAGGAGGTGCTGACCGGGCCGGATGGTGTGATTGAGGGCGCGCACGAGGGACTGGTCGTCATCGACATGAGCACCATTTCGCCCGTGACGACGCGCACACTGGCGGCGCGGCTGGCTCAACAGGGGGTGAGCATGCTGGATGCGCCGGTGAGCGGCGGCGAGCAAGGAGCCATCGACGCGAAGCTCTCCATCATGGTCGGCGGTCCTGAAGCGACCTTCCAGCGCTGCCTGCCCATCTTTCAGGCGCTGGGCAAGACCATCGTCCACGTGGGGGAAAGCGGTGCGGGCCAGGTCGTCAAAGCCTGCAACCAGATCGTCGTCGCCCTGACTATCGAAGCGATCGGCGAGGCGCTGGTGCTTGGCTCAAAGGCGGGCGTTGACCCTGCAAAAATCCTGCAAGTGCTCGGCGGTGGATTGGCCGCCAACCGCTTCATGGAACTGCGCGGATCATCCATGATTGCGCATGACTTCACGCCGGGTGGCCGCGCGCGCTTCCACCACAAAGACCTGGGCATCGCCCTCGCGCTTGCCCGCGCCACCGGTACCCCACTTCCCGTCACCGCCCTCGTCGACCAGATGTTCGCCAGCCTCGAAGCTAACGGCCACGCCGACCTCGATCACTCCGCCTTGCTGTTGTATCTGGAAAATTTGGCGGGGCATAAGGTGGGAGGGTAAACCACTCTATACTATCTCCAGCCCGCCCATCCCCCAGGCCGACCGCAAAGGTCGGCCTGGGGGATGGGCGGGGATTGAATTGATGGGCAATTTGACATGCCAACAGCCGTGAACTATACTTAGTGAAGTAAAGGAGTCTCTGCACGTGCCTGAGAGGCAGATTGCAGAGACTTTTCAGGCATCTTTCAGATGATTTATTCTCTCTCTTTTTGTCTGTTTGGAAAGGAATAGTTTGCTTGCTCGTCGATAGCCATGCCCACATTGATACTTCCCGCTTCTCTGCCGACCGTGAGGCGGTGATCGCAGCAGCGCTGGCAGGGGGCGTTACCCGCATGATTGATCCGGGTACCGATTTGCCTTCGAGCCGGGAGGCGCTGGCGCTGGCAAAGGCGCATCCGGGCGTTGTCTATGCCGGGGTTGGAGTGCATCCGCACGATGCGACGACGTATAATCAAGAGGTGAGGCAGCAGTTGCGCGAGCTGGCCCGCGAGCCGGAGGTCGTTGCCATCGGCGAGTTCGGGCTGGATTATTTTCGCATGCTCTCGCCGCGAGAGGTGCAGCGCGAGGTCTTCCGCGCCCACCTGGAACTGGCCCGCGAATGCAACCTGCCCTGCATCATCCATGTTCGCGACTCGCACGAGGACGTGGTGGAACTGCTGCGCGAACACGGACAGGGACTGCGCGGCGTCTTCCACTGCTTCTCCGGCAACGTCGCCCAGGCCGAAGCATGCCTCTCCTTCGCGGGCTTCATGCTCTCCTTCGCAGGCCCTCTGACAAAGCAGGGGAATGAACTGCCGGAGGTAGCGCGGATGGCCCCGCTGGATCGCATCCTGGTCGAGACGGATAGCCCGTACCTGGTGCCGAAGCCGTTGAAGGCGCGGCGCAACGAGCCACTGTTCGTCACATATACCGCGCAGAAGCTGGCGGACATTCGGGACATGACGCTGGAGGAGATCGCCCGCGTCACCACGGCCAACGCCGTTCGTTTATTTCGTTTAGGAGAACACTATGGCACTGAGACTTTTTAATACCATCACCCAATCTATAGAAGAGTTTGAACCGCAGGACAGGAAGCGGGTACGCATCTATGTCTGCGGTGTGACGCCGTATGATACCACCCATCTCGGCCACGCCTTCACCTATGTCTCATTCGATAATCTCATTCGTTACCTGGAATTCCTCGGCGACACCGTTTTCTACGTGCAAAATGTGACCAATATTGACGACGACATCCTGCGCAAAGCGCGCGAACTGCACATGGCATGGGATGAACTGGGCAATCGCGAGACGGAACGCTACCTGAACGACATGGATGCCCTGAACGTGCGCCGGCCCGATGTCTACGCCCGCGCCACCGACGAAATTCCCTACATGCTCGAGATCACGCGCAACCTGCTCGAACGCGGCTACGCCTACGAGAATAGCGGCAACGTCTACTTCAGCGTGAAGAAGGATCCCGGCTTCGACGTGATGCCCAACGCCATCGGCCTGCACAGCTACGAGGCCATGCTTGAGGTCGCCAACGAGCGCGGCAACAACCCCGACGACCCGCACAAGCAGGACCCGCTGGATTTCGTGCTCTGGCAGGCGCAGGCCCCGGGCGAACCGGCCTGGGATAGCCCGTGGGGACCTGGCCGTCCCGGCTGGCACATCGAGTGCAGCGCCATGTCGATGCACTATCTGGGACCGGAACTGGATATTCACGGCGGCGGCGCTGATCTGGCCTTCCCCCACCACACCTGCGAGAGTGCGCAATCCGTCAACTACACCGATCACACCCCCTTCTCGCGTATCTGGATGCACACCGGCATGGTCTATCAGGATGGAGAGAAGATGAGCAAATCGCTGGGCAACCTGACGCTGGTCAGCGACCTGCTCAAGCAGTACAGCGCCAACGCCATCCGCATCGTCCTGGCAAACCACCGCTATCGCCACCCCTGGGAACTGACCGACGACGACCTGAAACAGGCGCAGGAGACAGAGACGCTTTTCAAACAGGTAAGCACCATCACCGGCAAGCAGAACGAAGGCGAAGACCAGGCTCTACGCGCCCAGTTCACCAGAGTAATGGACGATGACCTCAACACACCCGACGCCCTGCGCCTGCTGCGCAAGGCTGCGAACCTGGTTATCAGCAACAAAGACGCGAACACGGGAGCGGAACTGCTGCGCCTGACGAAGGTACTTGGACTCAAGTTGTAGCAGTCCAGGGTGGAGACCAGCTCCACCCCTACTAACCGTGAAGGCTGCCTACGGACCCGTAGGTTAGTAGGGGCGGAGCTGGCCTCCGCCCTGCACCCCTTCCGCCCTGGCTCCACGTCTCCGCGACACGGCTCGCCTCAAATTCTTCGCTACGCTCAGAATGGCATGCCGAGGAGTCTTTTTTTAATGATTGCCATACAGAAAAGAAACCTTTCTCGCCTTTCAGAAGTGTATTAAGTAGCTGAGGCGCATCGTAGCTGAGGCTGCATGGTGCGCTTCGAGGATATATAACCACTATAAAACTATGAAATGTATGAGGGAGGAATGAAACGTATGGAACAATTGACGCGCCGTGAACGGCCTCTGGGCATCACGATTATCGCTATTATTATGGCGATACAGGGCATTATCGGCATCATCGGCGGCATTATGCTATTGGCGGGTGGTGCTGGGGCAGCCGCGATGGGTGTGGGCATCTTCACCCTCATCCTGGGCGTCCTGTACCTTGTCCTGGCATGGGGTCTGTGGACGCTGCAAGCCTGGGCCTTCTGGACAACCGTGGTTATTGAGGTTATCGCTCTGATCAACGGTATTCTGGGCCTCGTCGGTGGTCAGGCGGGCGTGGGCCTGCTGAGCCTGGTAATCCCGATTATTGTTCTGATCTACCTGTTTGCCGACCGCAACGTGCGGGCCGCGTTCAGGACATGATGAAAGAGGAATGAAAGGCAAAATGGAAGCCGGCAATGAGGCAGTACCTCATTGCCGGCTTCCATTTTGCCTTTCATTCCTCCTTTGATACATTGCCGCCCGTCATGAGAAGGCCAAGCTGCTCCTCGCTGGCATCGGGCGAGACGATATCGACGACGCGGCCCTCGTACATGACAGCGATACGGTCGGAGAGAGAGCGGATTTCGTCCAGTTCGGCGGAGATGAGCAGGACGGCTTTGCCCGCGTCGCGCTGCTCGATCAGGCGGCGATGAATAAATTCGATAGCGCCGATATCGACGCCACGTGTGGGCTGGGCCGCGACCAGCACGACGGGGCCGCTGGAAAACTCACGCGCAATGATGATCTTCTGCTGGTTGCCACCGGAGAGCGAGCGAGCTGAGGCAGCGGCTGAAGGCGTGCGCACATCAAATTCGGTGATGAGCCGTTTGGCCCATGCTGCTATACTCCGCAGTTGCAGCACAAAGCCACCTCTGGCGAACTGTGACCAGTTTTGCCGCCCCAGGATCATATTATCCTCGATCGAGTCGGTGAGCACGAGACCGCTGCCCCTGCGATCCTCTGGAATGTGCGCCACGCCCTCTTTACGCACTGCACTGGCATTCATGTTGGTGATATCCACAGGCGCGGCAGCCTGCCCATTGACGACGGGAGTGAGCGTTATGCGCCCCGCTGTCGCCCTGCGCATACCCGTGACTACCTCGACCAGTTCGGACTGACCGTTGCCCTCGACACCGGCGATGCCGAGGATTTCGCCCGCGTGAACATCGAGGGTGACGCCATGCAGTATTTCCAGGCCGCGATCCGACTCCGCGTGGACATCTTCGAGGTGGAGCACGATAGACCCGGGATGGGCAGGCGTCTTGTTGACGCGCAGGAGCACCTCGCGCCCGACCATCAGGCGCGCAATCTCGGCCTGGTTTGTCTGGCTGGTGACGAGTTCCCCGGCATTTTTGCCACGCCGCAGCACAGTAATGGAGTCGGAGAGTTCCAGCACCTCGCGCAGTTTGTGCGTAATGAAAATGATGGTCTTGCCCTGTGCGACCAGGCCGCGCAGGACCCCGAAGAGTTCGAAGGTCTCCTGCGGGGTCAAAACACCAGTCGGCTCGTCCATAATCAGGATATCGGCCCCCCGGTAGAGCACTTTGAGAATCTCGACGCGCTGCTGCAAGCCGACGGAGAGTTTCTCGACAGGCACATCGGGGTCGATGGGCAGGCCGTACTGGCGGCTCAGAGCAAGCACATCGCCCCGCGCCTTTTTTGTCTCATAGGCTGAACCCAGGCCACCGGGTTCGCGGCCAAGCACAATATTTTCCGCGACGGTGAGCGGTGGGATAAGCATAAAGTGCTGGTGAACCATGCCGATGCCGAGCCGGATGGCGTCACGTGGGCCGGTAATGTGCGCCTGCTCGCCATTGATGAGAATCTCGCCGCTGTTGGGGTGGATCAGGCCATAGAGAATATTCATCAGCGTCGTTTTGCCCGCGCCATTTTCACCCACGAGGGCATGAATCTCGCCTTTACGCACCTTCAAATTGACGTGGTCGTTGGCAATCACGCCTGGCCACGCCTGGTAGATATCGATCATCTCCACTGCTGGCGGTGCCGGACGTTCCTGCGTTGAGACAGTTGCTGTACTTTCTTGCATCACCTGCACCCTCCTTCGGGCGTAACATGAAATCCCGTAGGCGCTGAATGTATTCTGCGCACCGCCGATTTATCGGCTCGTAGGGCCACGGGGCCGATAAATCGGCGGTGCGCGCGATAAATCACACGCCTACCGGAATTGCCGGTGGTATTTGTAGGGTTTATCATTGCACGTTCCTATTCTGACCCTGGCTCGTAGGGAATGCCATCGGCGGCGGGTGGAGTAGTGCGACCAACGATGCCGACGAGGGCGATAATGGTGAGAATGTAGGGCAGCGTGCTGAGCAGGAGCGGAGACGCACCCGTATCCTGCAAGCGCGTGCCAAGGGCCTCGCCCAGACCGAAGATGATGCAGGCGAGAGTTGTTCCCACAGGATTATATTTGCCGAAGATCATCGCCGCCAGGGCGATGAAACCGGCTCCAGCGGTCATGTTGGTGTTGAAGATACCGGCGATACCGAGCGAGAGAAATGCTCCTGAGAGGCCCGAGAGCAAGCCGCTGCTGATGACACACAGATAGCGGATCAAGCGCACGTTGATACCGGCGGTATCGGCTGCCTGCGGATGCTCACCCACGGCCCGAATGCGCAGGCCGATGTTGGTATGGAAGAGCAGAAACTGAACGCCGATCAAGATCAAGACGGCGACGTAGAAGATGATATTCTGCTGGAATAGCACCTGCCCCAGGAAGGGAATATGTGCCAGCGGCCCCCAGGAGAGATAGGGAAGGCGCAGGCTTGTGGGTAGACCAGGCACACCCTGATTGTTCGTCTGGATAAACAACAGGTAATCGGTGAGGCCGAGAGCGGCGATATTGATAGCGATGCCGCTGACGATCTGGTTGGCGCTGAAATTGATGGAGACGATGGCGTGGATGAGCGCCATCAAGCCTCCAGCGATCATCGCGCCGATGACGCCTACCAGCACGCTATGCGTTGCCAGCGCAATCATCACACCCGCATACGCGCCCGTGAGCATCATGCCTTCCTGAGCGATATTGACGACGCCGCTGCGCTCAGAGATGAGGCCACCAAGCGCGGGGAGCAGGAGCAGCGCGGCAAATTGCAGGGTGGCTTGCCAGAGGTCAGCCGAAATCAAGTGTTGAAACAAGAGTTGCCAGAACATGCTCACTCCTCCTCCGCTATTTTCGTCTCAGTGCTGCCTGTTGTGGTGCTTCCTGTACCAGCGGAAGAACGTTCCGCCGGGGTCGCCATGTTATCGCCGTTCTGACCGGGATCAGGCCCTGCCTCGTCTGCTACAGGAAGGTCATTTCCCTGCTGGGGAAGCGCGACGACGGAGGTACCCATAATAGGCGGCGTGAGAGCAGGCTTGCGCCAGAGGCCAGTCCATTGAGGAAGCGAGCGCTGGATAACCGGCAGAAACTCGGAAGCAATGCTGAAAAGCACCAGGGCCTGAATAATGAAGACCAGGTCAGCCGGGATGTTCGCATTGAGCTGCATCAGCGAGGCTCCCTGGCGCAGCCCACCGAAGAGCAGGGCGGCAAACAAGACGCCGATGGCGGTATTGCGACCCAGCAGGGCAACACCGATAGCATCGAAACCGGTAGTGTCGAGGCGGAAGACATCGCCGATCAACTGATACGGGAACTGGCCCATCAGGTGCAGAGCGCCAGCAAGGCCGGAGAAAGCGCCAGCGATGGCCATTGAGAGGAAGAGATCGCGCTTGATCGGCATGCCAGCGTAGCGCGCCGCCTTGAGATTCTGCCCGATCACGCGAATATCGTAGCCGAAGGTGGTGCGGGAGACAATGAACCAGTAGACCAGGAGGGCGAGCAGGGCGATGAAGAAGCCAACATCGACAAAATACTGCTGCGCGTTGGCGATTTTCGGCAGAAACGTGCCCAGCGTGTGGTTGTAGAAGACAGAAATCTGTGGGAGGGTGGCCTGCATGGGAATGGCAGGAGTCTGGTCGGCCTGATTCGGAGCTTTGAAGGTAACATCAATCAGGTAGTCCGTGCCGTAGAAGGCAATCCAGTTGAGCATGATGGTGGTGACGACTTCATGCGCGCCGCGCCATGCTTTCAGAATGCCAGCGATGCCGCCCCAGACAGCACCGGCAAGCATACTGCCGATGAGCATGGTAGGGATGAGCGCCCAGCCGGGCCAGGTGGTAGCCTTGAAACCAATGATACCGGCAGTCATTGCACCGACCGCGAGCTGCCCCTCCGCACCGATATTAAACATACCGGCTCGGAAGGCTATGGCAACGGAGAGGCTGGTGAGAATGAGCGGAGTCACGTACACCAGCGTATATGAGATGCTCTGCGCACCTCCAAAGGAACCGGCAAAGAGCGTTTGATAGGCAGCAAGGGCTGTAGTGAAACGAGTCCCCGGCGAACCGGAGGAAGAGATCATGATGACGATGCTGCCCGCGATCATCGCCAGAACAACGGCAAAAACAGGGCGACCAATCGAGGCTCCAAACTTCCGCAACCAGAGAAGCCGGTCGAAGGTACTGCGTTGAATAGTTGGCACAGCCATAGAGTAATCCTCCTCTTCAGGAGACGGCTTCGCCGCCAGAGCAATTGTTTCTTTATCATAGCATTGATGTGTATGAGAAACAAGTATAGCAGCAAGCCTGCGTTGTTTATTGGCCCCCATCTCCTGTAAGCCGATAAATCTATAAAAGGAAAGTGGTGTAGGGGCAATGCTCCTACACCACTTTTACGCTGAAGAACCGATTTACGGGATGTTCTCAGGAGGTGTGAGTGTACCCGCTTTGATCTGCTGTTCAAAGGCAGTAGCTTTCGCCACGGCATCGGCAGGAACGGCGCTTGACGGCGTCGCATACCCGACGCCATCATTAGACAGATCGAAGCGCGGCGGATTGTCGTTGAAGTGGCCCTGCTCAAAGTCGTTGATGGTATCGTAGACAGCCACGTCGACATGCTTTTCGGCGCTGGTGATGACACTGGAATTGACATAGCTCTGGTCGGCATCAACGCCAATGCCGTAGACACCCTTCTGGTTGGCCGCGTCAAGAGCGCCAACGCCGCAGCCACCGGCCACCTGGAAGATGATATCAGCTTTGTGGTCGTTGATCTGGCTCAATGCCACGTCCTTACACTTGGCTGTATCCGAGAAGTCGTTGGAGTAGCCAATGAGCACGTTGACCGAGGGGTCTACCTTCTGCGCGCAGTACTTGTAACCAGCGATGTAGCGGTTGACGGGTGGAATGGAAAGACCACCAACGGCGCTGATGGTGTTGGCACCGAGCAGCTTCGGCACTTTGGATTTCCCATCAAGCTCCATCTGAGCGGCAATGGATCCAACGAGGCAGCCTGCCTGCTGCTCTTTAAAGAAGAGAGGAGCGACATTGGGCAGGGTTTCGCAGTTGCCGTTGTTGGGGTTGGGAACAGCGCAGCCATCCACGATCCCGAAGTACTTACTGGGATACTGCTTTGCCACCTGATCCAGCGGGGTCTGCATAAGAAAGCCAACAGCAATGACCAGGTCTGCACTCTGAGCCGCCAGGGTGAGGTTCTTCACATAATCATTCTGCGACTGCGTCTGAATGATTCGTGATTTAAAACCATACTGATTCAGCGCCTTCGTGTAACCAAGATAGGCAAGGTGGTTGAAGCCCTGATCATTCAGGCCGCCAATGTCTGTTACCAGCGCCACCGTTTTAGCAGGGGCTTTTGTCGCGGTTGGGGTGCTGCCACTGCCTGTTGAGGTACCGCTGCTGCCACATGCGGCAAACAGCATGGCAAACAGGGTGAGGAGCGTTGCGAAGGAGGCAAGTTTGCCAATTCTACGCATGCGAACTTCCTTTCTTCTCTTAAGAGGAGAAACAATGTCAGTAAATAAGCAGGAATATGTTGTTCATGGAAGCAAAGATGCTCTTTCCGGGAGAATATCTCTACTCCATAAAGACTGGAAGAAAAACTCTTATGCTCTAAGTATAGCATGAAAAACATATCCGTCATAGCTATTCCAATCAACGGAATAGCACGCCAGGCAAGCATATGCTGCCTACGATAACATACGTCAAATCAGACTCTATTCTCACATTTAATGGGATGAGATTACGCTGTATAAAAAAACGAGAGGGCCGCGAGCAATTAGTACACGCGGCCCTCTCGTTTTTGTTGCATATCCGTTCTCGCGGGGGCATCGCCCCTACGGCATTCTGGTTCCCCTGCCGGGATGGAGAACCTTTTTGCTTTCCACGTGTGATCCTATGCGCGAATCTCTTCAAGCATGGAAAGGTTGACGAAGAGATCGCAGCTCTGGCGCAGCGTCGCGGACATGGCCTCGTCGAAGGCCGCGACCTCGACGCGCACGCCATGATCGGAACAGTAATCGAGCATGGGCATGAAATCGCTGTCGCCACTGACCAGGACGATGCAGTCGACGGCCCGGCCATCGACGAGGCGCACGACATCCATACAGAGGTCGAGGTCGAGGTCGGCCTTCTTCGCTCCACTGGAGAACGTCTTGTAGTTCTTGGTGGTGATGCGATAGCCGAGGCCCTTGACGGCCTGCAGGAACATCTGCTCATCGCCCGGCTGCGGGCTGGTGGGACAGTAGGCCTGTGCGCGCACGAGGCGGCGATTGCCGCGCAGGAAGTCAAGCAGCTTGCCGAAGTCGATATTGATGCGCATGGTGCGCGCCGAGTAGAGCAGGTTTGCCACGTCGACGAAGACGCCCACGCGCTCGGTCGAGGGGAAGGGCGGCAGCGTCACAGAGACGTTGGTGGGTCCCTGGTTAGCGCGGCGTAGTTCGGCGACCATACGGTCTGTTTGTGCCTGGATGGCCTGCGCAACCGTGTCGGCAAGATGACGGACAGAGGCGGGGGAAGCTCCGGTAGTCTCGCGTACAGCTGGATAAGCTGGCGCACGTTGTACTTCGGCGCGTACCGAGCGGCCATGCTGTGTCGACATGCTGCCGCGTGCAGGCGATGGCTCGGGACCCATGAAGGGGCCACTGTCGCCATTCTGGTTCATCTGATTCATGGTATAGCCAGAAACAATATTGTACTGGCTGCTGGCAGCGTTCGCACGCGGCGGAACGATGGGCGCGGCAGACGTCGGCGTCGGCGCAGGAGTAGGAGCCGGAGTCTGTGCGGGAGTTTCCGTCGCTGCCGCTTTGACAGCCGCTGAAGGAGCAGATGTCCCATTCGTCCCTACTCCCGGACGGCGACGACGGCGACGGCGCGAACTGGCGGCCTGCAATTCCGAGTATTCCAGTGGGGGCAGATCCTCCGGGTTCACCGCTTCTGCTTCGGCTTGAGCTGCCGGTTCCACCGGGGAAACAGCCTGCTGTGGCTGGACTTCGGGTTCAGCTACAGTGTTTGCCTGGGCAGTGATTGCTGTTGCGTTCTGCTCTTTCTCGCGCTGGCGCTCCTGACCATGACGACGGCGGCGCTCATGCTCACCATTCGTAGAAGCGTGACCATTACCCGCCTCCTCGCCAGGAGCGGATGTTTTCGCTGCAGGCACTTCTGCTTGCTGCGCAGGCTGGTTCTGTTTCTGTGGCTGTTGCTCCGCGGAATGCTCCTCTCCCTGAGCATAGCCATTGCCCAATGGTTCATTCTCTGTTTGTGTGGCAGGCTGGGCAGGAGGCGAAACAGGAGTAGCGGCGCGATTGACTACCTCTTTGTACTCTTCGGTACGAGGCGCAGGAACGGGTGAGCTGGCCGCGGGCGTGTATGTATTGGTCGCAGGGCGGTCAAAGCGATAGCGCCGTGGTGGGCGCACCGCAGCAGCAGGTACCTGCTCGGGTCCAGCCGCTCCCTGAGTGGGAGGCTCGACAGGCGCTGCAGTCGTTTCAGCTACAACCTCAACAACCGGCTCAGATGTAGGAGAAGCCTCCTGTGAGATTGCTTCCTGCCCGCGATGGCGTGTACCATGACGGGGCATACGAATGCGGGAAGCAGGACGCAGGAGGGGCGAAACGGGGCGTTCACCGGTTGGTACCTGTGCCTTAGCCGCCTCAGCAGGGGCAGTGGAAGGCATCTCCTCAATCTCGGTCGCGGAGGCAGTGGCCAGTTCCACCGGTAGCACCGGTGCCACGGCTTCCGGCACGTTTCCAGTCTCTGGCTTTTCGGCAACTTTCCTGGACCAGGAAGCGTCGAAGCCGGAGGCAGGGATATCCAGACCGGTTTCGGAGGTGGGGGCACCCTCAGAGATCAAGGCAGCAAATGTTTCCGCAGGCAGTTCCGGCTGTGACACAGCCGGGTAACCCTCTGACTGCTGGAATTCCTCGATAAAGGCAGTAAAAGGACGAACTTCATCTTCCCCGCTCTCTCCCGGCTGTTGCTGTCGCTGAGCCTTTTGCTCCTCGCCCTCAATTGCGGATGTGGGAGCATGGGAATATTCCTCGTTCTGAGGAAGGGAACTCTCGCTCTGCTCATGCGCCTGTCCCTCAACAAGCGAGGCATCAGCGAGAGACGAAGGAGAAGCCAGCGTTTCGGAGACATGATGATTCTCCACGGCAGGCAAATCGCCATCGTTGTGCTCATGATGCATATGTTGTGTTGTCACTAAGATCTCCAGTCTCAGTAGCTATAGACCGGAGCGCAGGGAATCAATTCGCCATAGAGAATATGCAAGTAAAGGTGGGCGAATAACCATCGTCTTCTGTTTGCGCCTATCGTCTTCTCTTTTGAATATCCAGCGCATAACGGGTGTTCGAGCGGGCGGCGAGAACGTGCTTTTTTGGAAACGCCATGCTACGTTGTGCCGCGCCGATCCGCGTTACACATTGCTGGTCAAGTCGATGCGATGGGCGGAAACGAATCAACGATCCGCCCCTACCTGACCTGTTTTCTGTCTATCTCGGGCAGCTGGTATACCACTGCGCTTTTATAAATGCTCCGGTCCAAATTTTCTCTACGCCGTTAAGCTCACTCTTGTACACCTCCCGGAAACGGCGGGACGCGAGAGGGTACAGGACGAACGGAAGGATCAGTCGCTTCGTTCGTCTCAAGGGACGTTGCCTTGTGGCGGTTTTCCGTACTGGCCGAGCGCAGGCCATCATGACCATCAAGCTGGTTAAGCTGCCCGGAGAAGCCACGACCTGTAGCAGCCGCATTGGCCCTTTGCATCCGTGCAGCACGACTGGTAATATACCAGACATAGACTATGCGCTCGATAGCGGTCACATTTGAAAAAATGGCGAGAAGCGCCAGCGCCCATAGCAGGGCAGCAGGGAAAAATCCGCTCAACAAGAGTCCAATCGCCAGAATGACGACACGTTCGGGACGAGCAAGCAGCCCGGTTTTACACTCTAAGCTCAGACCTTCAGCACGTGCCTTAGCATAGCTGACCATCAACGAGCCGACCACAGCGATAAAAATCAGGGCAATCATCCACTGCTGTTCAGGCGCGAGCGGCCACAGCGTGTCATGCAGCAAAGGCCGCTGCAAAGCGTAATAGAGCAACCCGAACAGAATAATGCTTTCCGAATAGCGATCAAGCGTCGAGTCGATAAACGCGCCAAAGGTTGTGGCCGTGTTACTGACGCGGGCCATAGCTCCATCGAACATGTCAAAGATTCCAGCAAACAGTACCAGCAAACCAGCAATCAGCAGAAAACCCTGGGCAACCACCACCGCTGTCACTATACTGAGCAGCAGTCCGATGACGGTCAAGGTATTGGCAGTGACACCAGATCGAGCCAGAGGCCGAATCATCAAAGAAACCAGGTGTCGAACCTGTTGCTGAATGCGTCTGCTTAACATATCTTTATTGTACCATACTTCGCGAAGTTGGACTAGCTCTTTTTTTAAGAATTTACGGACAATTTGCCAGAAACTATATTTTTCTCAGATATTCATTCATAGCCAGCAAGATTTCTTCCTCCGTCAATACGACTGAAAAATGTTTTTGACATTGCGCACTGTCTCATACGCAGCCCGCTCCTGAAGGAGTTCAGAGTAATAATCGAGAACGCGGCGAGCGACCTGCGGCCAGGCATAGTCGCTGGCAGTGCGTCGTCCGTTGTCGATCAGCCTCTGGCATAACAGCTCATTTTCGAGCAAACGACCGATAGAAAAGGCCAGAGCTTCGCTATCGCGAGGAGGAACCAGCAGGCCATCGAAACCATCATGCACGACGGTAGCATAGCCATCAATGTTAGTCGCGACAACGGGTTTGCCGGGCAGCCAGAGCTTCGAGCAGGACAATGCCCATGCTTTCACCCCCGATTGCTGGCGCGCAGAAGACGTGCGCGCTGGCAAAGTAGCGGCGTTTGTCCTCTTCGGAGACATAGCCGGTAAAGATTACGTCCTTCCAGCCGTGACGCTCGACAAATTTCTGAAAGCCTGCACGCAGGCGACCCTCGCCGACAAAAATAAAGCGCGTGTTGGGAAAGCGGTCGCGAATGATGGGAATAGCCCGCAGCAAAAACTTGGCTCCTTTGCGCCTCTCGAAGCGGCCCACAAAGAGAATATTCTGCTTGCCATCCATATATTGAGGGAAGGGCGGAACCAACTGACTGAAGCTATCCAGATTGACGCCATTGGGAATGATGCGGTAATCGCCCTCGAAGTAGCGAGAGACGAAACCATACGCCGCCGAAGAGACGGCGATGCGCCCCGCGAGGTGGCGAAAGTAGTGGCGTAGGAACGGGTAGGCCGAGGCATAGGCCAGGTAGGGAGTAGAGGTCATGCCGGGACGTGCAAAGGTATGGAACGTGCCGACGTTGAGGGCGCGAGAGAAGCGCAACGCGGTCAGGGAGAGACCGGGGAGCAGAGGCTCGTGCAGGTGGACGACATCAAACCGCTCGCGCTGCAAAACGCGGCGCACATGGCGACCAAGAACCGGATTCAAGGTGATACGAGCAATAGAGCCATTGATGGGAATGGGAGTCGTGCCACCCATTTTGTACACGTTTTGCTCAAACAGCTTACCCTTTTTACCGGAAGCAGGTGCCAGAATACGCACATCGTGGCCCGCTGCAATAAATTCGTCAGCAAGGTGACGCACATGATCACGTACACCACCTGGAAAACTCCAGTCATATGGCGATACCAGACCTATTTTCACGCGCTACTCCCCGTTCGTCTCAAATTGTTGTTCGATAAAGGGTTGCTCCCCACATCCTTTATTACGCAGCGTGTTGCCTGCGGTTTCGAGGATCGTGCTTATTGATATGATACTGTGCAAGTTGCAGGTAATCATGCACGCGCCAGAGTTTGCCACCCGGTGCGCTGAGACCTGCCTCAATGGTAGCGCGGACATCCTGCGCCGCTTTGCCATCGAACCACGTACAGCCGCGCCCGATAGCCGTCAGTGTATGGGCATCGCTATTGCCAACCTCAGCCCAGCCATAGACCTCCCGATTGGCACGCATCGCAACACGGTTGGCGCCAATGCCACAAAAACTCGCGTTCCAGGTTTCGATACCGTCCAACCAGACATCATTGGCCGCGTGAATGCGGTCAAGCACATAGCGCTGGCAACTGTGGCGAAAAATGGGATTGAGGGGATGCGCAACAATGGCCAGTCCACCCTGCTCATGCACCAGATCAATCGAACGCTCCATGCTTAAGCCAGGCTGGATGCGTTTCTCGATAAACAGCGCCAGCATATGGCCCTCTCTAGTGCTGATCTCCTCACCCACAATAAAATCAAATCGATAGCAGCCTTTTGCCCAGAGGTCGCGCGCTCTCAACGAGCCTTCTATGACATCGTGATCGGTAATGGCAATCACATTGAGCCGGTTCTGTTGCTGGACGTGCTCCAGGATTTGTTCGATGGTAGCAAGGCCATCACTGTAGGTGCTGTGCATATGCAGATCCGCCCTGCCCAGTTTGCCGAAATCAAGCGCCTGCTCCGGCGTCATCTGCCTGCGTTTCTCCAGCATAGCCGTTCCCCGGCTCTGGCTCTCCGGTACTGCGATGATGCGTCTTTTTGTGGTCATGCCACTCCTTCTCCAGTTGAACACTACTGTACTTCATCCACATATATATCTACATTTGTTTCTGTATCATTGCACTCTCATGAGCTTTCGCGTCGGCATTCATAGCTGGCGCGACTTCCTGCTTGACCCAGACAGGAGCAAAGACGACCCACTGATCGGGATGCGCCCCGATAAATCGCTCCATGCAGGAGACGATGCTACGTGTCAGTGGCTCGATCTGCTTGCGCTGTTCCTGCGGCAGAATCAGTGAAACCGGCACCATCTCGCCTTCCAGTACCGGCATACGGGTACGAGAGGTACGCCAGCCAAAGCCGCCAATCACGGCAGCACCAGTCCGATGCGCCAGACGAGCGATACCAGATGGCAAGCGCGCGGTCGCGCCAAAGAAAGACACAAACGTGCTTTCGCCCTGCACCGCTCTATCAGCAGTAATCAGAACGACCTGATTTTTCCGCAGCGCCTGAATTATGGCGCGCATAGCCGCGCTGCCGCCAAGCGGCACAAACTGGATACCCATACTGCGCCGCAAGCGCAGTATCAGATCAAGGATACGCTGATCGGCCAGGTGCTCGACGGGAACAATGACCTCGTATCCCTGAACGGCGAGCCACTGGATCAGGTAATCAAATGGTCCCAGATGGGCCGAGAAGATGATGACCCCCTTGCCCAGAGCTAAGGCCTCCTGCAAATGCTCGGAGCCACGAATCTCTATACTTTGCAGAATAGTTTCCGGCTTTATCACCGGTAGTAGAAACAGATCCAGGTAGTTGCTGACGTTCTGCCGGAACATGCCGCGTACCATCTTACGCAGGTGTTTGCGTCCGGCTCGCATTTGCAGAAACTGCCGGGTCTGCTCATCTCGTCCACCAAGGACGTGCATCATATTCTCGGTTGCCTGCCGTCGCACCTTGCCCGCCAGCAGCCACGCAACGAGTGCGATGATGCTGCCCAGCCGGTACACAAGGGGCCGGGGGAGGCGTGGAATTACGATTTCAGCCAGCCGGAGCAGGTAATACATGTCTTATTGTCCATGTTCATGAGAAACACTGTTCCTACGTATAGACTACCTTACCTCTATTATGCATGGTTTAGAGGAAGGTAAACATCTGTTAACTCAGCGCCTGCTCAGGCCAGAACGGGCGAAACATATACCATTGCGTGGGCCACTCACGCACCATCTCCTCCACAGCATCATACATACGCTGCGTCAGGAAGGCGACACCATCTTCCTTGCTCTTGCCCTTCACCTCTTCTGGAAAAATGGGTGGGAAGCCACGTAGATAGAAGCGATTGTGTGACCCATACCAGGCAAAGCCGGGCATGATGGCAGCGCCCGTTTTGAGCGCGAGCGTCGCCGGTCCAGCCGGGACGTAGGTTTTACGCCCGAAAAAGGTGATCGGCACCCCCTCGTCGGCAGAGACGGGGCGATCAGCAACAATAGCCACAAACTGGTTTTGTTGCAGCACGCGCAGGATGCGCCGTGCCGAGCCTTCCATCGGAAGAATACCGACCCCCTTCTGGATGCGCTGGTTCTGCAAAAGCGTGTTCAACCGCTCGTCACTGAACGTCTCGGCCACAGCGGAAAGAGGAAAATGTCGGGTCAAAATGGCCCCGGCGTAATCCCAGTTGCCGAAGTGGCCAGATATCAAGATCGCGCCCCGCCCTGGTTTGAAGGCTGCCCCGGCATAATTGAGCCACGAACTGGTACCCTGTGTGAGATCAAGAGCCTCTCGTTCCAGTTGAGCGCCATCAATATGTGGGAAATACAGGAAGTCGGCGGCATAGCGCCCGTAGTTATACCAGGACGTGAGAGCGAGATGGCGCACGCGCGGATGATCAACGGGCAGGCCGCTGACCTGGGCCATGTTTCGCTGTGTCACGAGACGCTTCTCACGCCAACCGGCGTAGCTAAGCGCTCCAACGACGCTCCCTACTTCGCGCCTCACACCCTGCGGCGTCCATTTTGCCAGAGCGCATCCACTACGGGCAAGCCAGTAAACTGAAGACACTTATTCCTCCAGGACGACTTCTGCTTCCGCTTCAATCTCGATAAGCATTTCCCCCGATGGCAACGACTCGGCCTGAAGGCCAGGGTCGACGAGATGTTCAAGGCTTTGCAGGCACGCCTGAAAGCGATGCCTGTTCAGGGAGCAGTAGACCTGCCGTCCCGCCCGCCGTGTGGTGAGCAGACCGGCACGGCGCAGTTTGCGCAGGTGCCACGAAACGAGCGGCTGGCTGATGCCCAATCGCTCGCTGAGCGCGGTCACAGTGATCTCATCCTCGTGCGCGAGGTGGTAGACGATGGTCAGGCGGGCCACATCAGCCAGCGCCCTGGTCATCTGTTTGAGTTCACGCCAGTCAATCATCATGCCTTCCATCCTGAGCAACGCTCACACATCATATAAAGGTTTGTTTCATAAACCTTTGTTTATATACTACCCCAATCAAGGCCAAAAATCAAGGAATTTTACTCTTCCATTCAGCCCCGTTTACGCCCATAGTGACAAACCACATGACAGCATGGAAAAATCATGGGCATAAAAACAGGAAGGGATGAGAGCAGTGCTCTCATCCCCGGGATACCAGTGAATCAGTTGTGATTGATCGATATTGTGAGAGATCCAGAAGATCGCTCGGTGAGCAGCCAGGGATTCGAACCCTGAACCTAGTGAGTGAAGTGCAGACCAACCCCTTTAAAGGGATTAACCATTCCTTCCCGAACCGGACGTGCAGCTTTCACTGCATCCGGCTCTCCAGCGACCTGAGCCGCCTGCGCCCCTTCCCCGTGTACCAGGCATTACCCTGATCGTTTGAGTACTATGAGCGCTCCGTCACCATGCATCGCAGATACAATGTACAGGTGATCCCTGAGTTCTCCTGCTATCCTGGTCCAGACGTAGGTTCTTCGTTCGTCGCTTTCCTCTTGTCAGCTACAAGAGTGGCTACAGAGAGAGCGTTTAACGGCCCTCTTAATCACAGCCGTTAACTCTGTACTTCAGCAAGTCCACTACCTGAAGGATGCCTCCCGGCATCGCCGCGACTGAAATTCAAGCAGTATAGCTTTAACCATATCTGGCCTGGCTGCCTGACATTGACCATAATGGCTCTGGTCAGATCAGACTTTTGACGACCATGCTATTGTCCCTTCGCCCTTTCAGGTTCCGGTAAGGTCGCGCCTTAACCACATCCGCTCTGGTGGTGCTGTACACTCCAGCAAGGATAACAGAAACGCACAGGCGCACGTTAAGAGTCACTTGCTCTACCGTTGAGCTAGCTGCCCCAACTGACAGGCAAAATGATACCATACTTGACCATTCTCGTCAAGTAGTTTGAGCGTAGTTTTTGGGCTGCTAAAGTTCATACTCTTTTGCCCAACGAATGTTCTTCTCCTGATTATTCTTTGTTGGAAGAAGACGCAACTTTGCTACCAATGCCGGTACATCGTGGATTGGTATTAAGTAAGCCCTACAGTTATCAGGGCAAAACACAGCGAAATAATCCACTTGACCTTGATAGCTCCTTCTCCCTTTGTGTTTAGCAGTATGGTTGTAGCTGCTAGAAGTGTAGAAGGTAATGACGCTTCCTTCATTATCCATCGAACCGGTTTTGCATTGCACTTTCCAGAACTTCCCCTCTGCGTCTTCGATCACCAGATCATATCTGTGATTTTTGCCAAACGGTAACAAAATGTCATAACCTGCCTGCATGAGATGGGCAATAATATAGGCCTCGCTCTCGTCACCTACACGGTCAGGGTGCTTTCCTTGCAATGATGGCATATTCAACTCCTTTACCCACCGGACCTCTGCACCTGCACATTGAGTAATCCGTCTCCAACTTCACCACCTCACCCGGCCCTACCGTGACCTTCGGAGGGATGCTCTGATCCCAGCGACAATGCGTATGCGCATCGCTTAAGCGGTACTTGCTATCCATTGCCATAGATTCCCTGCTTTTCTTCCGAAGAGAATACTAAAAACAGAACTGATTGAAATTATATTCTCTTAACAGGAAGATTGAGAAGCTCTAAAGTCATTGTATTACAACTCTCTTTTCTGTTATACTGGCATTGGAAGATGCTTGATTGAAGACAAGAGGTTTCGTTGCGCACGAGCAAGAAAGAGAGGGAACAGGTGGTTGCAAACCGCTCTGACCATGATCGTGAGTATATGACCTTCGAAGAGTACCTCGAACTGGATAGCAGCAATGAGGCTGTGAAGTACGAGTACATTGATGGCTACGCGTACATGATGGCAGGTGGCACGAATAATCACGCCGCACTTGCTATGAGAATCGGTTGGTTACTTGGCAATGCCCTTGATGGTGGACCCTGCACTATCTACTCATCTGACGCTCGTGTGCAACTGGCTGAGAGACAGCGTGTGGTACACCCTGATATAACGGTGGGATGTCAGGAAGAAGAGATAGCTACCCTGGTGAGACACCCACGTGTGGTGTTCGAGATACTGAGTGAAAGTACGAAACACTATGACCTCTCCAAGAAACTCTTCATGTATCAGGCCTGTCCTTCAATAGAGGCGGTGTTGTTCATCGAGACAGATTTTCCCTATATCAACCTCTTTCAGAGAGAGGGAGCATCTTTCTGGGTAACAGCAGATTACCATGGCGGTGATAGCTTTGAAATTGAGTGTTTGGGCATCACGCTCGCAGTCGATGAAATTTATCGAGGTATTCGCTTCCCACCATCGAAGCTGGCCAGAGAATGGCTGCGAGACGAATAGATACTGAATCAAAAAAGAGACTGGCAGACTACCGGATCAGGCCGCTCCCTTGCGGACGGCCTGTTTGCATTACAAAGAAACATCTTCGCCCTGTTGCATTTTTCTATAGCGACTGAGCAGACCCATAGCAGAATCGGGTACAGGAACGAGAACGGAGTCAGCAGTTTCGATTGAAGTGGAAGAGGATGATGCTTGCGCAAGCAGGCTGGTGGTATGAGGCTCAGCAGCAGGGGCGGGCCGGAGGGTAATACGGCGGGGGCCAGTAGTTGCAGGGAGAACAGGTAGTGGTGCCTCTGTGGCAGGCAGTGAAGCAGGCATTTCTCCCGTCTGATGAAGTGCAGGAAGACCGCTAGAAGGGGAGATAGCAAAATGCAGGGCTTCGGTTATGACGGCAGGATTGGCCGGTTGTCGAACGCGGGTATACGCGGGTAGCGACAGTTTGCCCTCTAAAGCAAGTGAGTAAAGGGCAAGCGCAAGTGCGGTCAGCAGGCCCAGCAGAACGATTGCATCTCTGGTGAGCGGCGCGAGGGCTGGCTGTGAAGTTGAGCCAGGAACAGCGCTGAGTCGCTGCGTGCGGGCAGGAAAAATGGTTGCCAGACGCGCCGCTTCCTGCCCTTGATCTGAAAGCTTGCTGCTCTGCGGCCAATGCTGGCTGATAGCAGGGTGGACTGGCCTCGGCAGAGGTGTTGGCGTTGGAGGCGGCGCTTCGCCGCGATAACGCTGCATGAACGACATCACTTTCCCGGCCCAGAGCGACGAACTGGATGTGCCGACATAGGGGTGGGAGATAGCGTAGACAGTGGTCAGGCCGCGACTGATGTAGCGATTATTGAGGATGTTGAACCAGTCAAAGATGGCGGCGGAGTAAGAGGGATAGATGGTGTAGCCATCGAAGGCGACAGGATAGCCGGAACTCGCCCGGACGCTGCCGGGATTGCGGTCGGCGCTGCCAACACCGGCGGCCCCATCGTTCGTCTCCACCCACCAGACGCCCAGAGCGAACGCATCGTCGATATTAGCCTGCCGTGCCACCTGCTCCACCACCTTGCCCGTACCGACCATGGGGCTGCCCACGCTGGCAAAGATGGCATCAACGGTCGCGGCTGGCAGCGTCGGTGCCTCTACCACACTGGCCGGGTCGCCAGCAGGCAGAGTAAAGTTCGCGTGACTTCCCTCTATGTTCCCAATTTGAGCGAACAGGGCGATGCCTGCGGCGAGAAGCAGCATGCTCAGGCACAGGACGGAAAACAGGCGACGCGGCAGAAATCTTCTCATGCTGGATGCGACCACCAATCTCTGATTTTGAGTATCACCGTTTTGTTTCGTCATTCTATTAGAGAGAACGAGCGACATGAAAATAAACAGCGTGGCATAGCAGATTTGGGAGGAGAGGAATTTTTCCTCCTGTCCGCTGTATATTACCGTTTTATAGAACAGGGGCAGGAAAGTAGTATCACGTATGTAACACAGTATGCTATAATTATGCACGGCAATACAGGCCATTACCTGAGATGAGAGACGGGAGTTTTACCATTAGCCAGCGAAATGGAAACGGCCAGAGAAATATACAGACCGGGAACCTGGACAGGAACACGACCCTGCACCGACGCTATCTGATTCTGCAAACGATCGGGCAAGGGGGCATGGGAGCCGTTTACAAGGCACAGGATATGTCGAGCCGGGCGCTTGTTGCCATTAAAGAGATGGGCCTTTCGAAGATGCCACCGCAGGAGCGAGCGCAGGTCACGCATAATTTTAAGGTAGAGGCTACCATCCTCGCGCGGCTAGATCATCCGAACCTGCCGCGCTTTCACGACCAGTTTAGCGAGGGGCAGCGCCACTTTCTGGTGATGGAATACATCGAGGGGCAGACGCTGGAGAATTTGCTGGAAGAGAATGGGCCATTTCCAGAGCGGCGCGTGCTCAACTGGGCGCGACAACTGTGCGATGTCCTGGAATACCTGCACGGGCAGCGACCACCGATTATCTTCCGCGATATGAAGCCGGGGAACATCATGCTGAGCACCAGAGGGCGTGTCAAGCTGATCGACTTCGGCATTGCGCGTTTCTTCCGCAGCAGCAGTTCGCAGGATACCCAACTGCTGGGAACGCCCGGTTTCGCGCCGCCCGAACAATACGGCAAGGCGCAGACCGACGAGCGCTCGGATATCTACTCGCTGGCGATGACGCTCTACCAGTTGATGACGAACAAGCTCTCCGAGAAGGGCTTCGGTCTGAAAAATGTCCACGCGGAGAATCCGCAGATTTCCCTGGTGGTAGCCCGGGCGTTGGAGAAGGCGACGGCGCTTGTCCCGGAGGAACGCTATCAGGACGTGGCGGAGTTCCGGCGAGCGCTGCTCGGCCCCAACACCTTTGTCTTCGACAACGGCGGACAGGCAACGACGCCGGAAGAACTGGCGGAACTGTGCGCACACTACCCCCAGGAAGCGGCGGAGCACTTGCTCGCCAGTGAAATAGAGGCATGGCTGCGCGAAATTGGAGAGAATGATCTGGCACGAGCCACCCGGCGCATTCGCGCCACGGCGCTTGACGAAGATGAGGCCGTGGAAGAGTTCTTGCAACTCGTGATGGGACCGCAGGCGCACACACGCAGCTTCGCGGCGCGCACGACGAGCGAAGGAACGAGTCAGAACGTGGGAACCACTCAGGCAAGCCGCCCTGGTCCGCCCCGTCCATCCCGCCCCGGCTGGCTCAGACGCTCAACTTCGGGCGTCGTAGTCACCCCGCGCATTATCGATTTCGGACAGGTCTATCCCGGCGTCTCAGCCCCGATCTCGCTCTCCATCACGGGAGACCGGGGCTTGCTCGTGCGCGGCGCCATCTCCGTCTCCCAGCCGTGGATTCGTATCGATGCGACGAGCTTTGACGCTATGAGCACTCGCGTTAATGTGCGCGTGGACAGCACAAGCCTGCAAGGCTCTACCCCGTACACGGGCACCATTACCGTTTCCCCGCAGGGAGAGAACGAGGATATCGAGGTCAAGGTGCAAGTTGACGTACTCGGCTACGACCAGTTTGTCCTGGGCGACGACCTCGAAGATGATGATACGCCAACCGTTGGTGCAAACGGCGCGTTCATGGCACCACAGGTACAGGTAGTCAAAAGTGCAGGCGGAGCCAGTAGCACGAGTGCCGGAGCCAGCAGAAGCGCCGGGGCGACAGGCAACATCCCCTACAGCAGCCCGAAATATAACGAATATCTCGAGAAGTACGGCCCGCCAGGCTCCGGCGGTTGGGAGCCATTGCAGGCAAAGCCCGCGCATCTACGCTGGATACAGCGCGGCATGACCCTGTTCGCCGCCCTGATGGCAACCAGCCTGCTCTACAACCTCGTCTCCCAACTGGCGGGGCGGCACGGCTCTATCCTGCCGCCGAGCCAGTGGTTCTTGCTGGCACTGATGTGCATCCCTCCCTTTGCGGCACTGGGTGCGGCGCTCTTTGAGCGAGAAGGCGCTCCCGACTTGAGAGAAATGCTGAACCGTTTCTGCACCGCGCTGAACGTTTCGCTGCCCGCCGTGGTAGCGGGAGCATCGATCTGGCATGGGCTGCCGACCAGCGTTCCCTCCTGGCTCGAAGCGCTGGTACTGCTGCTCGTCGCCGCTTTTGCCGCCACCATCGGCGCGAACCCGTTTATCAGTGGGCGCATGCTTCGCGGCACCAGCTGGCTGTTGAGCCGGGCCGCCACCTTTGTCATTGGCCTGTACGCGCTGATCGGTGGCCTGTTTGGCTTCGCGCTCTCCGCGGGCTTCCCCGTGAACTGGTTCATTCCCATCAGCATTGCCCTCGGCGTCGCCTCCAGCCTCGCACTCGTCCTGCGCGCCGACTACTTGATGAAACATCCATGAAACCACCCTTAATTGTTGTTCTGGGGCCAACGGCGTCGGGCAAAAGCGGACTGGCTATAGCACTGGCGCAGCACTTTGACGGCGAGATCGTCTCTGCCGATTCGCGGCAGGTCTACCGTGACCTCGACATTGGAACGGCCAAAGTGACGGCGGAAGAACAGGAGCTTGTCCCGCACCACCTGCTGGATGTAGCCAACGTGGAGGAGGTCTACACCGTCTCACAATTTCAGCAACAGGCCATCGCTGCGATTGACGACATTCTGGTACGCGACCACCTGCCCTTGCTGGCGGGAGGTTCTCCGCACTATATCCAGGCTGTTGTAGATCATCTGACGATTCCACCCGTGCCGCCACAGCCAGCACTGCGAGCGCAGCTAGAGGCTCGTCCCCTGGCGGAGTTGCTGGCTCAGCTCGAACAACTCGACCCACAGGCAGCGGCCAGCATCGACCGCAACAATCCCAGACGGGTGATTCGCGCTCTGGAGGTCTGCCTCGTCACCGGTCAACCCTTCTCTACACAACGCCGCACAGGGGAGCCACTCTATCGCAGCCTGCTGATCGGCATCTCCTGGCCACGCGCCGTGCTCTACGCTCGCATCGACGCGCGTGTGGACGAACGTATGCGGCAAGGCATGGCGCAGGAGGTGCGCGACCTGCTGGCCAGGGGCATAAGTCACGAACGGCTGGAAGCCCTGGGCTTAGAGTATCGTTACATCAGTCGCTGGCTCTGTGGAGATTTTGCCAGCGAAACCGAGATGGTGCAGCGCCTCAAATACGCTATCCACGACTTCACCCGAAGACAACTCAGCTGGTTCCGCAAGGATCAACGCATCACCTGGCTCGAGGGCAACGACGTTGAGCAGGCCGAAGCAGTGGTAAAAGAGTTCCTCAGCAGCGAAATGGGCGAAAAAGATAGGAAAACACGAAGAAAGGAGAAAGAGGAAGAGGATGATCGAGGTATATCCGGGTTTGTTCCTGGGCAACAGGAAAGATTATGAAACCATCGTAGCGAGCCAGACGGGCTGGGCGGTCGTGCATGCCTGTCGCACATATCACCGCATGGCAGTGGGATACCGGATAAGGAACGTGCCGGTATCCCACCCCGATTATCTGATTGCACGCCGGGATAACCGTATCATGCTCTGCCTTGACGACCTGCCCATCTCTCATTTCATCCGCAAAGAGATGATCGATGAGACACTGGATTTCATCGATCAGATGCGCGCCAGCGGCTTGAAAGTGCTCATCCATTGCTTGCAGGGCCGCTCGCGCAGCCCCTCCATCACCATGCTCTACCTTGCCACGCGCCTGCACGTCCTGCCCGACACCTCTCTGGAAGCCGCCGAAAAGCAGTTCAAGCAAATTTATCCCCGCTACACCCCCAACCGGGGCATCCGCGAACACTTGCGCCGCAACTGGCACCTGTATCGCAATGCTGCCCACTCCCATAACACGAAAGAAAACCCGTAGGGGCGTCCTTTATGGTCGCCCGAGGCCAGGAGCGTAGCAACTGGCCTGGAAGGCAGGTAATCGAGTTGGCCTGGTGGAGAATACCAACTTGTCCTTTACCAGAGTTTATGCTATGGTGAGGGACGAAGCATCTACGCTGCGTAATATTGCTACCCCCTGCAACATTGCCACATTGCCACAATCGCAACATTTGCAACATCTGCCACAATGCCGCCACTTCTATACATACCCGTAATGGACTCCGGCCACTCCTACCAACCCACGAACGAGCCGCCCCCTTTCGTCGTTCATAGGGGCGGAGCTTGCCTCCGCTCTGGCCTATCATCCCACCCTGGCCTATCACTCACCACTGGTCTATCATTCACCCCTGGCCCAACTCTGCCCTGCCTCCTATATCCTGTTATTGTTCCCGTGTGAAGGTAGGGACCGCAATCTTTACGGTTTCCTCGTTCGGGTCGTCGTCATCGACGTCGGGAATGTGGCCGTTGGATGGAGGAACACTCACGGTGGACGACTGGACGACAGGGAAGTTGCTATCAACGATGATGCCATTGTCCATGTAGAGGTGATAGGGGAACATGGCCTGGTCGAAAGCGCTGCTGTGTGAGATGAAAAGAATTTGCTCGAAGTGCTGGCCGAGCAGGTCGCCCGTAACAACGTCGACGAGGGAGCGAGCGCGTCCATGATCAAAGGAGCTAAGCGGCTCGTCGAGAAGGAGGAAGCCGGGTGCGGCGACCAGTTCGCTCGGCAGGGAGGCAATGGCGAAGGCCAGTCGCAGGGCAAGCGAGAGCTGATCCGCCGCGCCACCGGAAAGGGCCATCTTCGGGATGTATTCCCCGGCAGCAGTTTCCCAGACACGCAACTGAATGGGTCCACCGCCGATAGCACCCTCTTCCGGCTCCGTGAAGAGTTTTACGTTGTGATAACGACCAGCGGTGAGCAGGGGCAGAATCTGCTGCATGTAGTATTCGGTGAGCGGGAGCATTTTTCGCATGAGGCGTTCGTCGACGGCCTGGATGAGGCGACTACCATACTTGCGCGTCTGGTAGCTACGCTCCTGCTGCCGCAAGCGTAATTCGGCCTGCTGAAGATCCAGTCTCTCGCCGCCAGTCTGCAGTTGCTGGCTCAGGTGCAATTCTTGCTGCTCCACCTGTTGCAGTTCGCGGGCGAGGATTGCCCGCTCAGCTTCGAGGTGGTTGCGATCTTCGCTGTTATATTGATCGATCAGCGGCCAGACGACGACAAGTTCGGCACGAGTGAAAGATGCTGGCAGCGGTCGGTTATGCTGCACAAGAAGGGCGGTAATGCGCCGCTGCACCTGCTCGATTTCGTGCTGGCACAGCTCTATTTTCGCTTTCGCGGCGCTTTCCTGCAATTTGAGCTTCTCGAACTCCGACTGGATGGCGCTTTCGTTGACCTCCTGCAGTTCCTGCTGGCAGCGAGTACGCAGGGCGGCTAGCGCCTCGGCGAAAGGATTGAGCGGCACAATCCAGCTACCAAGCGAGTTGCTGAATTTGGCAAGTTGCTGGTAATATTCGGGCAGAGCTTCCTGGCGCTCCTTTAGCAGGGAAGAGGCGTGGATGCGCCGACTTTGAAGCTCAATCTTATTGCCGAGCGCGAGGTGCAATGCTTCCAGTTGCTTGCGGATGGCGGCTTCGACATTGCTGATGGTGGTCTGTCCGAAGGCGATGCCAAGCGGCTTGACACGCTCGCGCAGAGAGTCCTGCAAATTTTGCAGGGCGCTACGCAACGCCGCTTGCTGCTCGCGAGCGCGGGCGATTTGTTGCGCAGGCTCCTCGTCCTGCAAACGTGTACGTCGTTCTTCCAGAGCCTGTTTGCTGGCAAGCAGAGAGTCGAGCTTTTCCTGAGCTGCCTGTATCCGGGCTGCCAGTGCGCTGCCCCACTGCTGCCTGTCATCAAGGAGGGCGATTTCCTGTTCGGTAGCGATGATGCTATCTCTGATGACTCGCTCCAGTTCAGCCTCGTCGGCAGATGTAGCTGACCGGGAATCTGCCGGTTCAGAGGCGAGGTAGCGGGATGGAATGGGTAGACCTTCCTGACCGAGCAGGGCAAGTAATTCATGGCGCTTTTGCAACAGGGCGTCTTGCTCGGCTTGTAGGCTTCCCTCAATATCATCCCACCTCTGCTGTTTGCGCTGCTCTTCAAGAAGGGCGCGTTCCTCTTGCAAGCTGCTGATCCTGGCAGTCAGCAAGCTTTCCCGCCTGCGCACCTCCGCGAGCGCCTCGCTCTGCCCGGCGATCTGTGTTTGTAGATCAATGATTTCATTGCCGGTTATTCCACCTGACGATGTGCCGCTTCCGGCAGAGAGTCGCTCACGCTCACCGGCTCCCGCTAGAGAGTCGCTCCGCTCCCTGGATAACTGTTGCAATGAAGCGGTAGCCTCTTCATAGGAGCCAGGTACCTTGCTGCCGAGGGCTTGCAGTTCCTGTTCGATCTTATTGAGCGCATCACTGTCGACTCCTCGACGCATGACCGTTTCGCGCTCGGCTACCAGCCTGCCAACCTGTTTGATCGTTTGCTTCACCTGCTCCTCGATGAGAAATTTCTCTCCTCTAACGTCATCATATTTTTGCCAGCTCCAGAAGATCCCGGCACCAGCAGTGAAGGCGAAGAAAGAGGAGAAAAGAATCAGGAAGGGAGCCTGTTGGAGCGCCTCGATAGTTGCTCCGGTAAAGCCGAGTAAAAAGACGACGACACAGACAAAGAGAATAGCGAACCAGATGGTAATCCTGCGGTTAGCGTCAAAGGCGGCAAGTGTAAGCTGTTCCTGCTGGCTGTGAACGGCCATAACCCTCTGCTCCACGCTGGCCTGTTCTCGCGAAATGCCTTTGAGCCGCAGCCATTCTTCGAGCAAGCTGCGCGCGCGCTGCTGCTTCTGCTGCTGGACTTCCAGCGCCTCTCTCTGCCGGGTTTTCTCCGTGATCTGCGCCTCTCTCTGCTGGATTTCCGCGGTAAGCAGCGCCTGTTCTTTTTCCGCCGCCTGCATATCCTGCTGGAGCTGTGCGAGTCGGCGGTTGTTCTCCGCGCTCTGTTCGCGCCCGGTGGCCTGACTGCTAAGGCGAGATTCGGCTTGACGTAGGAGGGCCAGACGTTCAGCGATGTTCTGTAAGCGGTTCAGGCGTTCCTCCAGCACGGGTCGTCCGGCACGGCGTCTCTCCTCCAGTTCGCTCATCTGCTGGCGCAACTGTTCCAATTGAAAACGGGCGGCGGCTACCTCCTCTTCCAGGGCGTCGATACTGCTCTGCAGCGTGTCATACTCTCTGGCTTCCTGTTCCAGGTCCTTGACTTGCTGAATAGAGGAGAGCAGATCATTGGACATCCGCTCCAATGTGCCGAAGGAGCGGGTGAGATCGGCGAGTTCCATAGTACGCTGTTCGAGGACAGGTAATTCTTCGCGCTCACGCCGGTCGAGGTCAGCGATCTGGCGATCGAGTTCTGGCAATTCGCGCTCTACCCGCGCCATGTCGTCGTAAGCAGCGATAATTTCGCCGAGGCTATCCTCGGCTTTGCGCAGTTGTCCGGCACGGTGCTGGCGCGCTTTCAGTTTGCCACGTGTAGCACGGATGTGTTCAAAGGTGAGGCGTTGCTCGCTTTCCTCTTCCTCTTGCTGGCTAATTTCTGACAGCTCATCCTGAAGAGAAACGACGTCAAGGGCAGATTCACATGTAGCGAGCCGCTCGCTCAATTCAGGGATACGAGCCTGCACCTGAGCCAGGGTGAAGCGGTCGCGGTGTTGCTGGAGCAGGAGTTCGTCGTCGGGAGTGATTGTAAATTGTTCGCTAAGGTGGAGAAGGCTTTCGAGGCCAAGCAGTTTGCGCAGAGTGTTCTCGCGCTCGCGACCGGGAAGCTGTTCGAGGCGACCGAGACCTTTTTGCTCAATCAGGCAGGAGTTCCGCAAGCCTTCGCCATCAAGACCACCCAGTTCCTTGATAATACGCCGGTTGGCGGCGCTGAGACTGGTGATCGGTTCTTCCCCGGCCATGCCAGGCTTCTGCACAAGCAGATGAACGCTTTGTATGGCATCCCGGCTTCCTTTCAGGCGTCCAGAGGACTCGACACGCTCAAGGGTACGCTTCACCGTCAACTCGGTCGAGCCGACGGAGAGGGTGAGGGTAACGCTGGCGGTCGAGGCACCGTAAAGGATGAGGTCATCCAGACGAGTGGTAGTGGAGGGAGAGGCAAGCGGCTCACCATAGAGGGCGAAATAGATGCTTTCGACCAGGGCAGATTTTCCTGCCTCGTTTTGCCCCTGGATGAGGATACTGCCGCGCTGAGGAAAATGAAGGTTGACTTCACGTAAGAGCCGGAAACGCTCTATTGTTATGTGCTTTAAGATAATCATTTACGCCCCCCTTTAGCCTCATCAAGAGCGCGCAGGATCTCTTCTTTCGCGATCTGCAAGGCCTGTTTTTCCTGCTCATCGCGTGCGGCAGCAATCTCCTCTTCAACCAGAGAAAGCAGCTCCTGACGAGGAGAGCAACGTTCAAATCCTGATCCTCCCGTAGTGAGCACGTCACCGGCTTCCTGCTGTTCGTTTTTGTTCTCGTTCTCGTCTACTGGCTCGCCAGACATCTCATCCTCGTGCTCATCGACAGAGGAAGTGCGATCATTCCCCGGATGCACAGCTTCTCTCTCGATCTCGTCATCATATATATGCATCGTTCGTCCCCCACTTGCTCTTTTCTGATACCTCTGAAGACACCGGCAACACAACACACCGCACAGCTGTATCAAGAGGAGTCTATCACAAACTGGCTCAATGCAACATGTATAGAGGCAAAAGGGGGACTATTTGGGGAATAGGATAACGAATTGAGAACACAGCAAGCAAGTAATGCGTATATCAAACAGAACAATTGAAAGCAGCGAAAAAATGGGTGCCGCGAAAAGAAGGCAGTAGCATTACTGCTTGGATATTATATCACGAATGTCATGCAGGTCGCGGAATAAACCTATGTATTATCCAATGATACAAAAGTACCGATTGAACAGCGCTAGTAGACAAAAAGCAGGAAGAATTGTTAAGATGGAAGCAAGAAAGAGCCGAAACTTCTCGCCAGAGCCTCTCGCTGCGCTACTGGAGGAGTGTTTCCTTTCGAAAGACGCCGTCCCTAAGGTCGCACCGGAAGTATTCGGACGGGAAAATGAAGCGGAGGTATGTGGTGGTAGCCCATTTTGAGAAGGAACGAGAAAACCGGCAGATGTTGCTCTCGTTCGCAAAAAGCATTCAGGAACGCGACATCGTGACGTATGAGCACTCGCGGCGGGTGGCAACCTATGCACAGCGACTGGCACGCTACCTGGGTTGGAGCCGCAGAGATGCTCGTGACCTTGCCCTGGCGGCACTGGTGCATGATCTGGGCAAAACCTGGATCGCAAACGACATCTTGAATAAATCGGCGGCGCTTTCAGAAGAAGAGCGGCGCACCATGGAGCGGCATCCTATGATCGGAGCGCGTATCTTGATCGGCTGCGATGTTCACCCGTTCTATGTTGAGACGGTGCTTTACCACCACGAGGCCTGGGATGGACATGGCTACCCCGTCGGCCTGCACGGGGAAGAGATTCCCCTGAGTGCCCGCATCCTCAGCGTCGCAGATGTCTACGATGTGCTGACCTCGCAGCGCCCGTATAAAGCGCCCCTGGTACAGGAAGCGGCTCGCGAACGCCTTTTACAGGGGTCAGGCACGAGCTTCGATCCGGCGGTGGTGCGCGCCTTCGTCCACCTGCTTGACTCCAATTCCCACTTCACACTGCCACAGCCGCCGCCCGATAAAGACAGCAGGCCAGAAACTGAGTTCCCCTTTCTGGCAAATATCTCCTGACTTTACCTTCACAGGCAAGTGTATCACAGGATCATGCTCAGGAAGTTGCGCGTCCGTTCGTTCCCAGGATGATCAAAAATCTGCTCCGGCGGTCCCTGTTCAACAATAGAGGCTTTGTCCATGAAAATGACGTGTTCGGCAACTTCGCGGGCAAAGCCCATTTCGTGCGTCACCACCACCATCGTCATCCCCTCGTCGGCAAGCTGGCGCATGACTTTGAGCACCTCGCCCACCAGTTCAGGGTCAAGCGCGGAAGTTGCCTCGTCGAAGAGCATGAGTTTGGGGTTCATAGCAAGCGCACGGGCAATGGCGACGCGCTGCTGCTGCCCGCCCGAAAGCTTATGCGGGTAGACATTGGCCTTCTCTTCCAGCCCAACTTTGGAAAGCAGGGTCATGGCCATATCGATAGCCTCGCTGCTGGGACGATGCAGCACGTGAATGGGTGCCTCGATGACGTTTTCGAGGACCGTCATGTGCGGGAAAAGATTAAAACGCTGGAAGACAAAGCCAATCTGCGAACGCATGCGGGCAATATTGGCCTCGCTGTCTTCGACGATACGCCCGTTGGCATCGCGGTAGCCAACGAGCTGCCCTTCGACATAGATGCGCCCGCTATCAATTTTTTCAAGGTGATTGATGCAACGCAGCAGCGTCGTTTTGCCGGAGCCGCTGGGCCCAATGATGACAACCACCTGCCCCTGCTTGACGGTAAGATCAACGCCGTTAAGCACGAGCAAATTGCCAAACCGTTTCACAATCTGTTCAGCACGTACCATGTCGGTGCTGATACCACTTCTATTGACTTGTTGCATGCCCATTACAGTCTCCTCATAACATGGCAATTGATCACCGCAGTATGTTAGCGCCCACTTACCAGGGTACCGGCACCTTTGGAGCCGGAGCCACCAATACCGATCATACGCTGCGTCCAACTCTTCTGCTCCACAAGGTCCTCCTTTGTCACCCGGAAAGGATTCATCCGATTCTCAATCCTGCTCTGTACATATCCCCAGATGGATGTCAGGATCAGGTAGTAAACCGTAGCGACGAGGAGAAGTTCAAAGGTGCTAAAGGTCGGCGCGCCAAAGATTTCCGCGCTGCCTGTCAGTTCATAGACGCCGATGACTGAGGCCAGCGAGGTTGTTTTCAGCATGTTATTAAACTCGTTGCCCAGCGGTGGGATGATGACACGAGCAGCCTGTGGCAGGACGATACGGCGCATGGCAAGAGGATAGGTCATGCCAAGCGATTTCGCCGCCTCCATCTGCCCCGCGTCAACCGAGGTAATACCGGCGCGCACGATCTCCGCCATGTAGGCCCCCTCGTTCAGAGAGAAGGCGATCAGGACACAGATAATAGGGTCGAGTACAACAGGATAGGGAAGCCTGGGCAAGCCATCATAGAGAATGAGAATCTGCACCAGTAGCGGACTGCCACGAAAGAACCAGATATAAGCGCGAGACGGCCAGGCAAGCAGCGGGTAACGCGACATATTCATCAAAGCCAGAAATAGCCCGAGAATTACTCCAGCGGTCTGAGCTGCAACAGAAATCCAGAGCGTTGTCCACGCAGCCTGGAGATAGAAACCGGAAAATAAGAAGTGCCAGAATATATCCCAGCGAAACATGGAATGCCTCCTCTCAAATCATGCTCGTCCATTTTTACCATACTATAGCGTTCTCCAGGCAAAAAGACAACTACTGTGAAGGTCTCCGTCCTCGCGAGACAAGAGAGAAGGGAGGCAAACAGGCAATTGGCGAGCCTGTTTGCCTCCCTTCTCCCGCAATCAACGCATCAACTCATGCCACAGCCAGGCTGCGGCGGTCGATCATAGAAATGGCCTCATCGCTAAGGTTCCACTTGTTGATGAGTTTCGTATAGGAACCATCGGATTTCAGGGAGTTAAAGGCGCTCTGGACGGCATTAAACATGGAGGTATCGCCCTTGCGGATGACGATGCCTTCCGGGGCAGCATTGAAAACTGAGCCACCAACCTCGAACTGACCGGGGTTCTGCTTGATGTAGTAGTCAGTGACCGGAGAATCCTGGTAGGTTGCAACGACGCGGTTGGTCGCCAGCAATTGCACAACAGCAGTCTGATCTTGCAGGACGGTCATGTTGATGGCAGCCTTGCCTGACGTCTTACAGCTCTGACTGGCGGTCTGTAGATCGGTCTGTTCGACAGTCCCGTTTTGTACTCCAACAGCGAGTCCACAGAGGTTGGAGAGGGCCTTGATGTTATGGGGATTGCCCTTCTGCACCAGCAGCGACTCACCGGCGTTGAAGTAGGGAACAAAATCTACCTTCTTCTCACGATCCGAGTTGATCGTCACGGCGGAGATCACGACATCAAAGCGTTTGGCGATCAGGCCATCGATGATGGTATTAAAACCGGTCGAGACAACATGCGTTTTCAACCCCATACGCTGGGCGACGGCAGTGATAAGATCGATATCAAAACCGGCAGCCTGGCCGGTAGAGGTATCGATATATTCCTGCGGTGGATAGGTGGTATCGCTGCCAACAGTCAGAGTGCCGGGAGTCAGGAGATCAGTGGGTGGAGTGACGGTTGGCGTCTGGGCATTGGTCGTCGGGGTATTTCCGCTGCCGGTGGTAGTGGTACCGCTATTACCACAGGCGGCCAGCAGCAGAGCCAGCACAAGAAGCAAACCCATCAGGAACACGCCTGCACGGGTACGACGATGCGTTGAATAAGAAGAGAACATGAAAATTTACCTCCTCCAATTAGTAGGGTACACAAAATTCAACAACCCTATCAATACTACGCTCTTTTTAGAAGAGTCTATCACGACAAACACAAGAAGGCTATGGCAAAAATACTGAGAAAGTAATGGGGACAAACAGGTACACAATTGTATCAAAATCTACGAAAGTTATGAATATTCTACTGTAACTTTTCAGCCGGTATGGTACACTGTATACGGGTTTAGCACTCGATCTTATCTTGTCGTCCACCTGTAGCACATCAATTTTTCAGGGGTTGGAGGGATAGCCATGCCTGTACTATTCGATCGCAATGTGTGTTGTGATCTGAACGAGACCATTTCACGGGAATGGCTCGTGAGCAACGGCCTGGGAGGATATGCCGCAGGGACAGTTGCGGGCGTTCTGACGCGCATGCAACACGGTCTGCTGGTCTCCTCGCCGATTGAAACGGAAGCGCCACAACTATTGCTGGCAAAGATCGACGAAGAGGTTCTTTTCGATGAGCGTACCTATTATCTCGGCACGAACGAGTATCGCGATGGAACGCTCAATCCCAGCGGCTTCGTTCACCTTGAGAGATTCAGCCTCGAAGAAGGCTTTCCTGTGTTCACCTATCGCATGGGCGGCATCGATGGCATTCTGCTGGAAAAGCGTATCTGGATTCCACAAGGTCAGAACACAACCTTCGTTCAATATCGCGTGCTGCGCAATTCCATCGGAGAGGACCCATACTCCTGGCAAAAAGGACTGGGTCATAGCTCTAGCAACGGTCGCTTTCATGGTTATACAGAAGCAACACAGCGTCTATTGACGCTCAAACTCCTTCCCTTTACGGCCTATCGCCCATATGACCAGCCACAATACGGCAACAACAATTGGCACTTCCAGCTCCATATCCATAACAATGAGCAAGCGAGTCAACAGGAAACAGGAGAAAGCGAAGACGAGTTTGGCTTCGACAGATTAGCATTACCAAAGGGTGTCGTCGCCTGCACTATTCACGCTACGGAAGAGGCACGTCCCTATCATATCTTTGCCGTTGGAACGCCTGAAAGCGAGACTACCTTCATTCCCACCGGCGTCTGGTACTGGCATTTCTTACGCAGACAGGACAAGGCAGCCGGGCTACCCTCTCAGGATGATCTCTACCTGCCAGGCGTCATTCGCGCCACACTCTGGCCGGACGAAGAATCTACGCTCACCATCATCGTCACGACAGAAGAGGTCTCCTCAATACCGTTGAGCCTGAATCAATTGAAGCTCTCCTACCAGCGTAGTATCGAGCAGAGGCGGGGTTTGATTCAGCCTCAGCGATACTTCGGCGAAGGCGGTGAAGTCACACACAAACTTCAGGTTCTTCCCCTGGAAACATCTTCTGGCACCAATGGGCATACCACGACCATGAGCGGAGAAGAGTACCTGAAGCTGCTCTTGCAGGCGGGCGACCATTTCCTGGTCAGTCGCCGCATTTTCCACGACAATACAGGCAGCAACTTCCCCCTGTTCTTCAAAGAACCTGAATACGTCTCTCTGCTGCTCTCCAACTACTATAAGATGCAGTGCAGCACGCGAGAGACATTGATCGCGCTGCCCGGGTTGACACTGGCGACGGGTCGTTACGAGGAGGCCATGCATATCCTGAGCAGTGTGCCTCGCTACTTCAAGCAGGGTTTGCTGCCCGATCGACTGCCTCTCCCAGGGCAATCCCTGCAAGAGAGCGACTATGGCAACGTGGATGCCGCACTCTGGTATTTCTACGCGCTTGATGCCTATCTTCGGGTGACGCGCAACTACGAGTTACTGGATCAGGTTCATCATCATCTGGTAGAGAGCATGCAATGGTACCTTCAGGGAACCAGCAATGGTATCAAGGTAGGGGAGGATGGACTCCTGCGAGCACAGCAATTGGGTAAGGCACTGACATGGATGAACAGCTATGTAGATGGGAAGCCTGTCACGCCGCGCTCTGGCAAACCGGTGGAGGTCAACGCGCTCTGGTACAATGCGCTCTCGCTCATGCACGAATGGTCGCAACAGAACGCAGGTCGAGGTACTTACGCTGCGCTCAATTACCAGGAACTGGCCGCTCGCTGCAAAGAAAGTTTCCAACAACGCTTCTGGAATGCTGCCGGAGAGTACCTGTACGACGTGGTAGATGGTCCAAACGGCGACGATGAGGCACTTCGCCCCAATCAACTGCTGGCCATCTCCCTGCGCTATCCTGTGCTGGACATGCCTGACCGTGACAGGGTCTTCGAGCAAGTGACAAAACATCTCCTGACCTCTTTCGGAATACGCACTCTTGCTCCCCAGGCCTCCGAGTATCGTGGCTCTCAAGCAGAAGGACGCGAACAAGTATCGTATGCTCTTCACCAGGGTAGCGCCTGGCCCTGGCTGATCGGACCGTACATCGACGCTTTGCTAAACGTTTATAGCTCTCGCTCACGCACGGGAAATCAGAATGGAAACCCAGAGGACGATAAGCGTCCGTTCCAGGAGTATCTCTGGCACAAAGCGCGTGAAGCGCTTGTTCCTTTCCAGTCTACGTTGCAAGAGGGAATGCTCGGTACGATTGGAGCGGCTTACAATAGAGATGCGAGAGACACAGTGCTCGATGTAGGCGATGATGTCGCTTCGGCCATGAGTATAGGTGAAATTTTACGTGCATACAGTGTTCTCGCGCACGTAAGCATCCAACTTCAGCTACACGCGCTCTCAGCCTGAGCGAAAAAGATAGAATTTCCCCTTAGGATAGTCGCTTCTACACAAATTTTCACCGGGTTATCCACAATGATTGTGGATAACCCGGTGATTTTATCCACTTTTTCCTGACAGAAGAACTTATCAACAAAGATTGAGGACAACTTTTCCACATTATCCAGTTTTTCAACCTGCTTTGAAGCAAATCATAGTAATTGTCCTCATCTTTATCCACATACTCTGTGGACAACTTTTCCACACTTTCCACATATTACGCCTGTGATATGATAACGCTCACATCATAATCTCTCTTATCCACATTTCTTGTGGATAAGTTGTCCACATTTTCCACATCAAAGATTGCTATGATTCACTTCATATCACGTTTTTCCCAGTTATCCACACTTCCTGTGGATAACTTTTCCACATTTCCCCATCACAAGATGTCCCCCACCGCTTTTCCACTTTTTTTGTGGAAAAGTTATCCACACTTCCCACATGAGAGCCAGAGAGTGATGAAAAGAGCACGTACAAAAAGCTCAGCAAAGTGTAAACAAGAAGTGAGGGAAATCGGGAATGAGGTGGATAAATTGCGTAAATTTGTGGATAACTCCGCAGGAATGTGCAAAAGTATGCAGGAAAATATTTTGCCTGTTCTACCGAAATGCACCGTAAAGCCCCTGACTTAAGTCAGAGGGATATCAGGCACATTCCATAAATGGGTTCAAAGAGATATTAGACGCATTCCTTAGTGAGGGTCAGAGGTGGAGCAGTTTCCCGCTTGACTTATCCACAAAACGTGAGCATAAGTTATCCACTACTCCTGTGGATAGTGGATAAGCCCGGAGAATTATCCACGCGACAGGTGGATAAGTTATCCACCCTGCATAACCATACAGAAAAGCAGTCGAAGTTATCCCCATATCCATCCACTGCAAACCTGCTCTTATCCACAGATCATCCACGTGAGAAAAGGGAGTGGATAACTTATCCACGGGGAATGAGGTGGCTCTAGAGGCGAAAGCAAGCTCTAAATAAAAAAGCTTCTTGCCAGGTTATCTACATATCCACACTCCCTATTACTACGGCTAATAATATATATCTTTTAAAAAAAAGAATTTCATAGTAATTAGGCGTTGTGGATATGTGGATAAGTTCAAAAATGTGAAATGTGTCTCAATCGATGGCTGTTTCGTAGTACAAGTTGGTACATTTGGGTGGATTATTGTAGAAGAATCGCCCGAACGTCTTATACTTATGGATATGAGCGCGACTTTCTTGAATATTGCTCGTTATATGTGGTGTAGGACAAACGAAGCAGCCAGTGGATCAAAAGGTTGTAGATGGCATGACATCCGTTATCGAGACAATTAAGGCAAAACTGGATGTAGCGGAGGAAATTGGCGCAGTTGTTGCCCTGCAAAAG
The DNA here is from genome assembly GCA_963736995.1 of uncultured Chloroflexia bacterium. Classification (GTDB taxonomy): domain Bacteria; phylum Chloroflexota; class Ktedonobacteria; order Ktedonobacterales; family Ktedonobacteraceae; genus CADDYT01. Next base: position 1,129,768 of record CAVTRB010000007.1, on the reverse strand, counting down.
TCGGGAAAGTCGCTGAAGGGGCTTTGCCCGTTTCATAACGAGCGCACCCCCTCGTTCTACGTCTTTGCCGACTCACAAACGTGGCATTGTTTTGGCTGTCACGAGGGAGGAGATATCTTCACCTTCGTGCAGAAGCAGCAGGGGCTGGAGTTTCACGAGGCGCTGCTGTACCTGGCGGAAAAGGCAGGCGTTCCGGTCGAGGAGGATGAGGGCCGCAACGGGGAGGAGCTGCGGGAGGCAAGTGCGGCGAAAGAGCGACTGCGCAAGCTCAATGAGGATGCGCTGTTGTGGTTTCACCAGATGCTCCTGCGCTCGAAGGAGGCGGCGGATGCCAGGGCGTATGTGCAGAGCCGGGGCATTTCATCTGAAACGGTAGTTGCCTTTGGCCTGGGCTATGCGCCCAACCATTGGGATGGTCTAAGCCACTACCTGCTGGCTCAGAACTATACGGAGCGCGAGCTGGTAAGCGGTGGACTGGCGCGGGAGCGGGAAAGAGGCGACGATGGCAGTGGTGGTGGTATATATGACTACTTTCGCAATCGTCTGATGTTTCCTATCCGTGATACGCGGGGGCGAGTGATTGGATTTGGTGGACGTGCGCTGGGAGATGGGTCGCCCAAATATCTGAACTCGCCGCAAACAGTATTATTCGAAAAAAATAGTGTCCTGTATGCACTGGATATGGCCAGGGACGCAATAAAAACGATGGGGCAAGTTGTTATAGTGGAAGGGTATGTAGACGCCATCATCGCGCACCAGTACGGGACGAAACAGACGGTGGCCTGCATCGGCAGCGCCATTACCGAAAAGCACATTGCACAACTGAAAAAGCTGACCCGGCAGGTGACGCTGGCCCTGGACCCGGATGCCGCCGGTGCGAGTGCGACGGAGCATGGCATACAGGAGGCGTTGAAGGGCTTTGATCGCACGATTGTGCCGGTGCCTATGGCCGCAGCGGGCGATGGACGCAGGCGCAACGAGCCTCGCGGCATGATTCGCCTGGAAGAGCAGGTGGATGCCGAGATTAATGTGCTGCAACTGCCACCCGGAGAGGACCCGGACGAATTTATCCGCCGAGACTTTCCAGCCTGGTTCTACGCTGTATCACATCCATTGTCACTGATCGATTACTATTTCGTCGTCAAGACAGCCGGGTTGGATTTGAAAGAGCCGGGCGGGCAGACAGAGGCGGCCAGACGACTACTGCCGGTGATCGCGCTGATCAGTGATCGTATCAAACGAGACGCTTACATACGGAAGCTGGCTGCAATGATCAACATTGATGAGCGCACGCTGTACGATGGATTGCAGAGGATACTGCGAGGGCAGCATACGAAAGGCGTCACGGTTGAATTTCATGAAACAGGTAGGAGTGGGGGAGCGGGAAGCAGGGGACATGGGGGAACGGCAACTATTTCGGGAAGCGGGTCGGGCTGGATTACTGAACCTGAGGAGAAAGAGCCAGGTCCAGCAGGCGCGAGACAGGAAAAGCGAGGAACCGGTTCAGCGGTAGGACTTGACAGAAGTGGGGGAAATAGGGTAAAATGGGAGGACTACCTGATTGGGCTACTCGTGCAAAATCCTGGGTTAAATCAGTATGTTTGTGGTATAATAAATGATGGTGACTTTGCCGGGACGGACACGAGAGAGTTGTACCACATTCTCAACTCAATCTATCAACGTGGCTCTTCCTCCTCAAATCAACCCGTAGAAGAGGTCGTGCCTGCTGCACTGCTGGTGACGCTGGCAAGGGCGCGTAAAAGTGTTGAACAGGTGGCTTCACGAGATGGAGCATGGCAGATAAAAGAATCTGTCCAATGCGCTACCCGACTCAAACGAGCGCGCCTCTTACAATTGAATATAGAATTGCAGTTTCTTTTGAGAGATGCAAAAAAAGCTGGTGATGCTGAATTGACGAAGCAAATCCAGCATGAACTGCTCGCGTTACAGCAACAGTTGCGCACCATAGATTCAGCGACACATTTACAGGGATAGGAACAGGCGAAGACCTGGATCTGTTCTTGATTGTGTGTCCTGAAGAGGTGTTGGAAGAGGCTTTCTTCTCAAGTAGTGAAGAGTTGGTGAGACGAGAGGGAGCGGTGCGTGGCAAGAGGGGATGGGATGGGGTGGAGAGGAAGCACTAATTCATTGTAGATTGGAGCAGGAAACAGGAAATTCATTGATTATCGTTTGTTTATCGTAGTCCTGTTTTCTGAAGGGGGATGCCAGAATGGTGAATCAGGAACAAGAAGTGATTGATCGAGTTATTGTACGGAATAATGCAAGTATTGGACCCAGAAGAATGTTCGATATCGCATCTGTTGACGAGTCCCTGGTTAATGACCAGAAAATTTTTGTAGATATCGACGACATGGATCATCACGGGTTCGCGCCAACCAGTGGCAGCTTTGTCACTGCCCTGGCAGAGCCGGAGAGAGATGATCTGTTTAAGCTACAGGACGAAGAGCCTATGGACGCACTGGATCCGAGCAAGGAGCCACCTGCAGACTGGGAGCCTGGACCTGAAGACGTCGTCGACGTGGAGGTCGAAATGGACGTTGAGACGATGGCCCACGAGAAATGGGAAGACGAGCTGCACGATGGCTTTGGCATTGTAGTTGCGGACCTGGAGAGCAGCCTGGACGATCCCGTGCGTATGTACCTGCGCGAGATTGGTCGTGTACCTCTGCTGACGGCGGAGGAAGAGGTGAAACTGGCGCAGCGCATGGAGCGCGGCAAGGCAGAGCATCTGAAGGCGAATCCGAGCCGCCGCATTATCGAGGACGGTGAGGAGGCCCAGCGCCGCCTGACCGAGGCAAACCTGCGTCTCGTCGTCAGTGTCGCAAAGAAGTATATCGGTCGTGGCATGAGCCTGCTGGACCTGATCCAGGAAGGCAATATCGGCCTCATTCGTGCGGTCGAGAAGTTCGATTACACGAAGGGCTACAAGTTCAGCACGTATGCAACGTGGTGGATTCGCCAGGCGATTACTCGTGCTATCGCCGACCAGGCGCGCACAATTCGTATCCCTGTGCATATGGTGGAGACGATTAACCGCTTGATTCGCATCAGCCGCCGCTTGCTGCAAGACCTGGGGCGTGAACCTACGTCTGAAGAGATTGCGGAGCAGATGGAGATCAGCGCGGAGAAGGTGCGCGAGATTATCAAGGTCAGCCAGGAGCCGGTGAGCCTTGAGACGCCGATCGGCGAGGAAGAGGATAGCCACCTGGGTGACTTCATCGAAGACCACACTGCCCTGGCACCTGCCGAGGCAGCGAGCCATCAACTGCTCAAGGAACAGGTTGAGGATGTGCTGGATAGCCTGACCGAGCGCGAGCGCAAGGTGCTGCAACTGCGCTTTGGCCTTGATGATGGGCGCAGCCGCACGCTGGAAGAGGTGGGCAAAGAGTTCCACGTCACTCGCGAGCGCATTCGCCAGATTGAGGCTAAAGCTCTGCGCAAGCTGCGCCATCCAAGCCGCAGCCGCAAGCTGAAGGACTACCTGGACTAAAAGGTTACTATCAAAAAACAGCGCGCGCTGTCTGTACTTTTGCAGACAGCGCGCGCTGTTTTTTGATGCCCGGCTATACTGAGCATAGAAGGATCTAAGGTGGGAGATGGTATGCTCAGGCAAGAACAAAGGATGACACGCAGACTACAGCAGACAAACATACAGGCAGGCAGAATACGCCAGGAGGCGGAAGAGGATGCCTGGTTGAACGATATGGGGCCGTTTGCTCGCATACGCACGCTGAAAATGGAAGGCGCACCCGTTAGACGTGATGAGGCTGTTACAGGCGACAGAGGCATAGCGGAGGAACAGACGGTCCCGCTGAGAACTCTAGTTGCCGACTCCGGGGTGCCGCGTTCGCTGCAATATATCGGACTGGAGCATCCACTCTGGCCGCTGGTGCAGCGATTGAGCGAGCGCATCTGGCGAGAGTTGCGCCTGCGATTGCGGGTCGAGCAGGAAGAGGAGCCAGTGGAGGAGGCACTGCTGATCGCGGAAGTGCGCAAGCGTGCGCATGCGCTCTTGCACGTCGAACCACAATTGTCAAGTTTGTTACGCAGTCGGGCTGAAGTATCATTGCTGGTGCAGAGTGTGGTAAGCGAGGTGGTAGGCTACGGGCCGCTGCAAGTGCTGCTCGAGGACGAGCAGATTACAGAGATTCTGGCGGCAGGACCGCGCCTGATGTACGTTGAACTGGATGGGCAGATGCAGGAGATACCGGCGCGTTTCGCCAACGAACGACACATGGCGCGTATTATCGAGAATATGCTGCGCCGGTCCGGTCGCGACCCGCGAACTGGTTGGCCGGTAATGGATTTTCGCCTGTCCGATGGCACATTTGTCAATATTGTGCTGCCGTCGAGTACGACGAATGGCCCGACGCTCCTGATGCGCAAATGCCCTCGCAAGCTGTTGAAACTGGATGATCTGGTTGCCAGTAAAACCATGTCGCGGGAGATGGCCGCTTTTCTTCATGCCTGCGTGTGCGAACGCCGCAATATCGTAGTTTGTGGTAGCGTTGGAGCGGGTCGCACAACGCTACTGAACGCGCTGGCTGCATGCGTACCCTCCTCCGAACGCATGGTGACTATCGAAGAGACAGCAGAACTTCGAATGGAACAGCGTCATATCGTTTCTCTGGTCACACCTCTGGGAGCTGTCGGCGCGGACACAGCAGGTGAGTGTGCGGAGCGGGTGACGACACGAGACCTGGTGCTGGCAGCGCTACACATGCGGCCAGATCGGCTAATCCTGGGAGAGTGTCGCGGCGCTGAGACGGCAGAACTCATTCGTGCCATGCTCACCGGTTATAATGGTACGCTAACCACCCTCTATGCCAGAAGCTCACGTGATGCCTTCTCGCGTCTGGAAACGCTCTGTCGACTGGAAGATCCCGCTGTTCCGCTCTCACTCATCCGTGAGCAGATCGCCAGTGCGCTCGATATCATCGTGTATCTTACTTGCTTGCGCGATGGCTCACATAAAGTCATGGAAATTGCTCAGGTGCAAGGAATAGAGGGAGATGCCGTGAAGCTACGTAGCCTTTTTATAACAAAGACTATGTAACAGTATACATGTCAAATAGTCTTTGTTATAATTGTTGTTTCATCACCTCAATCGTTTTGCGCAGGATGTCAATGAAGTCGGGTTTGATGCTGGCTCCGCCGACAAGCGCACCATCAATGTCGGGGACGCTGACAAATTCGCTGATGTTGGCGGAGGTGACGCTACCACCGTAGAGGATGCGACAGACCTGGGCCGCTTCACTGCCGTACATCTCCCCGAAAAGCTGGCGAATGAGAGAAATTACCTGACCCGCACCCTCAGCTGTGGCAGATTTGCCTGTGCCGATGGCCCAGATTGGCTCGTAGGCAATCACGACCTCGTGGGTCTGACCTGTTGGCAGATTGCCCAGGCTGCCATGTACCTGCATGCGAATCACCTCTTCGGTTTTCCCTGCCTCGTGTTCCTCCGGCTTTTCGCCAACGCAGACAATGGGCCGCAGGCGGTTGGCGAGCGCTGCATGTACCTTCTTGTTGACCAGTTCGTCAGTCTCACAGAAATACGCACGGCGCTCGGAATGGCCGAGGATGACATAGCTGCACAATTCGTGTACCATAGAAGGAGCATTTTCGCCGGTGAACGCTCCCTTGTCCTCGTAGAACATGTTCTGCGCGCCTAGAGCAATGCGCGGAAAGAGGAGGGCATCCATGACTTCGCGCACAGCCTGTAATGAAATGATGGGCGGACAGAGGATGCAGGCAACATGTGAGAAATCCCGCGTCAGCTTGCCCAGAGGAGGAATGATCTCCAGGGCAAATTGTGACGCTTGCTTCGGGCCATAGTGCATTTTCCAGTTGCCTGCTATGATAGCAGTACGAGTTGGCGTAGTCATTCCTTTTCTTCCTTATCCTGCAAGGCGGCGACGCCGGGCAGAACTCGACCTTCCAGGAATTCCAGCGAAGCGCCGCCACCGGTTGAGACATGGCTCATGGTATCTGCCGCCCCTGCCTGTTCCACAGCTGCCGCCGAGTCACCGCCGCCAATGATGGTGGTGGCCCCTGCTCGCGTACGTTCGGCCAGTATCTTGATGATGGCATTGGTGCCTTTCGCGAAAGGAGGCATCTCGGCTACGCCCAGCGTGCCGTTCCACACGATGGTCTCCGCCCTGGCAAGAGAATTGCGGAAGCTCTGCACCGTTTGCGGGCCAATATCAAGGATGCGCCAGCCCGGAGGAACGTTCTCGATGGAAACCACTTGAGCGTTCGCATCGGCTGCAAAGCGATCGGCAATCACTACATCTGTGGGCAGCAGCAATTCCAGGCCGCGATTGCGCGCCTGCTGGATCAGGCGAGCGGCGACATCCAGCTTACTCTCTTCGTAGAGGGAGTCACCAATTTCGTAGCCCTGCGCCTTGAGGAAGGTATTCGCCATGCCGCCACCGATCAACAGCGAGTCTACCATAGTGATGAGCCGTTCGAGTACGGCGATCTTGTCGGAGACTTTGGCTCCGCCAATGATGGCCGCGAACGGACGCCTGGGATTTTCCAGCGCTGACCCCAGGTAGTTGATCTCCTTTTCCATCAGGAAGCCCGCGGCACCGGGCAGGTGGCGCGTCACACCCTCGGTTGAGGCGTGGGCGCGGTGAGCGGTACCGAAGGCGTCGTTGACGTAGACTTCGCCGAGCGAGGCCAGTTGCTGCGCAAATTCTGGATTGTTTTTCTCCTCTTCCTTATGGAAGCGCAGGTTTTCCAGCAGCATCACCTGACCTGACTGCAACGCCTCTGCCTGCGCCATAGCTTCTGGTCCAATGCTCGCGCCGACCATCTGCACCGGGCGACCCAGCAGTTCGCTCAGGCGTTCGGCTACTGGTACGAGGCGCAGCTTTTCCACGGTCTGTCCACTGGGACGGCCTAGATGCGACATAAGGATAACCGCCGCACCCTGATCGAGCAAGTACTGGATCGTGGGCAACGCGGCACGGATGCGCGTATCGTCGGTAATGTGCCGTTCAGCATCAAGCGGCACATTGAAATCGACGCGCACCAGCACTCGTTTGCCTGCAACATCGATATCACGGATAGTCTTCTTGTTCATACTATTCGCCTCCGCTCTCTATAATGGGAGCTAGAAGCCCTTCTTGCCGATGTAGTCTGTCAGATCGGCCACGCGGCAGGAATAACCCCACTCATTGTCATACCAGGCGATAACCTTCGCCATATTGCCACCAACCACCATGGTGGAAAGGCCGTCTACAGTGGCAGAGTGCGAATCACCCCGGAAGTCTGAGGAGACGAGGGGTTCGTCGGTGATAGCGAGAATGCCGTTCAGTGCTCCGGCTGCAGCTTCTTTGAAGGCCTCGTTAATGGCTTCCTTCGTCACCTCTTTGCGCAGTGTTGCCACGAAATCGACCACGGAGACGGTGATGGTGGGAACGCGCAGGGACATGCCATCGAAGCGACCTTTGAGTTCGGGAATGACCAGGGCCAGCGCACGCGCCGCGCCGGTGGTGGTGGGAATGATGTTCGCTCCAGCGGAGCGAGCGCGCCGCAGGTCTTTATGAACCTGGTCAAGGATGCGCTGGTCGTTGGTATAGGAGTGGATGGTGTTCATCAACCCGTATTCGATGCCGAAGGTGTCGTTGAGCACCTTCACCGTTGGAGCCAGGCAGTTGGTGGTGCAGGAAGCATTCGAGATAATAGTATGCTTCTCAGGGTCGTACATGTTCTCGTTGACGCCCAGAACGATGGTAATGTCCTCACCTTTGGCCGGAGCGGAGATAATGACTTTTTTTGCGCCACCCTTCAGATGCGCTGCCGCCTTATCGGCATCGGTGAAGAAGCCAGTAGAATTCGATGACGATATCGACGCCGAGATCGCCCCAGGGAATCTCCGCCGGATTTCTCTGCGCGAGCACCTGAATGGGGTGTCCATTGACAATGAGCGAATTTTCGGTGACCTCGACCTCACCCGGGAAGCGGCCATAGGTGGAGTCGTATTTCAAAAGATGTGCATTTGTTTTTGTATCAGTCAGATCGTTAACGGCAACGACCTCAATGTCCTGGGGATGACGTTCAAGCATGGCCTTCATAGATTGACGCCCGATACGTCCAAAGCCATTAATACCAACACGAATAGTCATAGCAATTATTCTCCTTTGTTGTTCTTGCTCTGACAGGAATTTAGCACTGCCAGAAAGGCATCTGTAAAGCCTTCCCTCAGCGATTCTGTTCGCTCTCTGAGCGATGCTGAGCAGATAGTATCCTTGCTACCGCAATCAGTATAGAAGAGCGGTATCACAGTTGAGTCCCTTTACCAGAACATGATATCACAAAAATGTCACGAAGGCTTTCCCGAAAAATTGATAGCAGGCAAGAGGCAAAGCTGTTTCACAGCTTAATGTTTCACGTGAAACATGTTCAGGTTGAAAGGGTTGAATTATCTGAATAAGCGGTACCTTCGTATGGCGGCGAGCGTTCGCCGCTATACGAAGGTACCGCTTATTCAGTAATGGGGATGACGCCGATGGAGAAGCGGACGTATTCATCGCTGTAGCCAAAGCCGGAGCCAGGGACACCGGCAATGCCAGTTTTCTCGAAGAGCGAGAAGGCATCTTCGCCCTGGCGCAGTTTGCTCCAGTTATAGACCGTGGCATCGTCGTCGATGTAGATTTCCTCGAACAGGTGCTGTTCCGCGTCAATGCGCTGCAATTGCTTGATGAAGCGATTGCGCCGCAGGCGATAGAAGCGGCGGAGCTTCTCTGCCAGCCAGGGACGCGAACGCATAAGGCGGATACAGGCCATGAAACGCAATTGCCATTCGGCGGGCATCGAAGCCATGCTGTTGGACCAGCCGGGGGTGATGCGGGTCGCCAACACCGGGTCACCCACCGTTACCCAGCCGAAACGATCGCCGGTAAGGGTGTGAGTTTTTGAAAGACTGCTGATAAAGATCGTGTGGCGAGTCGCACTTTCAGACGTGAAGGTTGCCATACGCGCCAGATCTTCCTCCGGTTTGCCGGTACCGATATAGGCAAGGTCGGCCAGGAGTATCACATCGTGTCCTGCCTGGCGATGCTGCTCGATCACTGTATGAATCTCGTTTAGTTCGTCAGGTGTATAGGCAAAGGTTGTGGGATTGTTGGTGATGGTCAGGTAGACGAGGCGGATATCAGGAGCCTCGGTAAGCGCCTGATCAAGCTGGGCGGCAGTGATTTTGAAACGGCGCTCGGGCAGTGTTTGCAGGCGGTGCAGTCGGTAGCCGTAGGAGAGGGCTTGCAGTTCAGGGACGTTGAAGCCAGGAGCAGGGAAGAGCACCGCTAACTGTGAAATGTCCTGTTCGCGATACAGTTGACGCAGGCCGCGTAACGTCTTATCGATGCCGTCCATGGCCCCAAGTGTCAGGTAGACCTGCTCTGTTCCTATTGAGAGGCCCCATGATTGCATTTCCTGGGCGAGCCAGCTACGCAGAACAGGATTGCCGATGCCGAGTAGATCATAGATGCGAATATCGAAGCCCTGTGCCAGGATGAGTCGCTCGCACTCGGTCATTTGATTGCGCAGCCAGAGATAGGTTTCACCAGGGGCGATGTAGCCATGAATATTTTCATTCGGAAGTGCAATACCCACCTCTTCAGCAAGCATGCGATAATCGTCCAGGCCACCCGGTTCGCCCACACATTCAACCACTTTACGCAGATTGACATCACCAATGGTGCGATTCACGATGCCATTCCGTATGACCTCTTCAGAGATATGTTGTTCGCGGCACTTTTGTTCAAGCTCCGTCACCATGCGCGCCATAACGCGAATTGGCCCTGCCCCCTGCTGCAAGATGGGACGATAACGAAGATGGAGTTCGTGGCGAAGCTGCTGAAGTAGCTGATACTGTTCTTGAAGTGAAAGTGAAGGTAATGAATCGTTACCGGAAGAACTGGGCGAATCCACTGAAACGTTGTGGGTAAGCACCTTAATACTCCCTTCGAGTGCGCTTACATGGCGCAAGAAATCTTATCAGGAACCAATCCCCGTTGATCGGTTCTCACTAAGAAGTGTAGCATATCAAGCGAGTGGAAGCAAGCATCATTTACAGTCGAGATAGACCCGCCAATCCTACAATCGTTTAACCGGAGTATGTTTCACGTGAAACATACTCTTCCGCCTCCACTTTTTAGAATACGTAGGAAACCCCGTTCATGTTTCATCCGAGACGTTGATCTAAAAACAGCTTCAGCCTCATAACACGTAACGTTCAATGCGGTCAAAGATAAAATGTTTCACGTGAAACATGTGTTATTCGACGGCAGCAAAGACACCTGCCTTCACCGTATCAGACAGAATGGCGATGTCAGGAGCCAGTACACGGTCGGCTTCGAGTTTGGGAACGTAGGAGCGCACGAGGTCATAGGCTCGTTGCACCCCCTCACCCGGTGTGAGTGGCTTGCGAAATTCCAGCATTTGCGCGGCACAGAGGAGTTCGATAGCGACCACTTGCTGTGCCTGTTCCAGGATGCGCAGGGCTTTGTGAGCGCTGGTCGCCCCCATGCTCACAAAATCTTCCATACCAGCCGAGGTAGGAATAGAATCGATGCTGGCCGGATGAGCGAGTATTTTGATCTCGTTGACGAGCGCGGCGGCGGCATATTGCGTAATCATAAAACCGGAATTGAGGCCAGGATTGGGGGACAGGAAAAGGGGGGCACCGCCTTCGTCCCATTCGTGCGGCCCCATAAGATTGTAGATGCGCCGCTCGGAGAAACTGGCTAGTTGCGCCAGGGCAATGCCCAGCATATCCAGCGCCAGCGCCAGGGGTTGACCGTGAAAGTTGCCGCCGCTAAGTACATCGCCATCAACTGGAAAGACCAGTGGATTATCGGTCACAGCGTCCAGTTCGCGTTCAAAGATAACGGTGCAATAGTCCAGGGCGTCGCGTACAGCCCCGAACACCTGGGGAGCGCAACGCAGTGTATAGGGGTCCTGTACGCGAGCGCAATTTTGATGGCTGCGATTGATCTCACTGTTGCTCACCAGTTTGCGCAGGCGTTCCGCGCTGATCTGCTGTCCGTGTTGTCCGCGCCGCTGGTGAATGCGTGCATCCAGCGGGACATGGCTGCCCATTAATCCCTCGATGCTCATAGCACAGGCCACCTCCGCCGTGCGCAGTGTTATCTCGGCGTCTGCCAGCGCCAGTACAGCGATAGCCTCCATCAGATGCGTACCGTTGATGAGGGCGAGGCCCTCTTTTGCCGCCAGATGCAGCGGCACAATGCCTGCCTCTTGCAACGCTTGCAAGCCGGTGACGTGCTTTCCCTGATAGATTGCCTCTCCCTCGCCGATCAGCACGAGGGCCAGATGGGCCAGGGGTGCCAGATCGCCACTGGCACCAACAGAACCACGTGATGGAATGAGGGGACAGATACGAGCGTTGAGCAGCGCGATCAAGGTTTGCACCACCTCGACGCGCACCCCTGAATTGCCACGCGCCAGGCTGGCAGTCAGCAACAGTAGCACAGCGCGCACAATTTCCTCGCTCAAAGGTTCGCCCACACCTGCCGAATGACTGCGTATCAAATTATGTTGCAGGTCTTCCAGTTGTTCGTGCGGGATGCGCACCTTGCTCAAATGTCCAAAGCCGGTCGTGACGCCATAGACCTTGCGCCCATCAGCAGCGATAGTATCAATCACCGCTCGCGCTGCCGCAATGCGTTCCACAGACTCACTGCCCAGTGTCACTGGTGCGTAATGGCGCGCAACGGCCAGCACCTGCGCCCGCGAAAGCGCCTGGCCGTTAAGCATCACGGCATCCGGCAACTGCTCCTGCTCTGAATCTCTCTGTTCCGTCTTCACCACTGAAGTTTCTTCCTTTCTGGCTGCATTGCCTCTGATTACTGGTTCTATTGTACCTTCTGCACCCTTTATCAGAAAAATGGTCGAGAAGTGGCGACGAGCAGCTAGTCAACAACGCAGGCTCTAAAACTCCAAAGGGCAGCAAACACCTTCTACCCTCGATAACCCAAACGATGAGACAGGAGGCTATCTCTGAGGAAAGTGGGAGTTTTAGACTCCCGTCCTCTCAGATCGGTTTCTCAGCGAATCTCTGTGTCTTCATAGAGAGCATCCACGGGGGACTCGAAATCCAGACAACTAATCCGAAGCTGATTTCCGCTATAGTAGGGCCACCGGTCCCATTTGCCACTCAGTCTCTGCTCCATCGTCACTAACCGCAATTTGGTGTCGACAAAGAGGATTGCCTGCATACTCGGGCATTCCATGTAGTGTAGGAGCTTATGCGTCTGATCTGCATATTCCGTGCTGGGAGAAAGTACTTCCACCACCACTTTTGGATAAGTAATCACAGTAGCTCCGCGATCTCTTTCATCACAGCTGACGGTCACATCTGGCAGTAAAACTACATCTTCTGCAACTTGCACGGCAGTTTGCGCACCGTATACGCGGCAAGAGCCTCCACGCAGATGTTGTCTGAGCAACGTGACAAAGTTTGCCTGAATAATTCCATGATCGCCTGTGGTTCCAGCCATCAGGTAGATCTGGCCATGAAGATACTCATAGCGGAGATCCGTTTGCTCGCAGAAACGGAAATATTCCTCCAGAGTCATAAGTCCGCGTCCGTCGTCTTCTTGTCCTTTTTGTAGCGCAACCATCGTTTGTTCCCTTTTCTACTGACCATCGTGCCAGTGCGTATACACAAGAAGCTTACATTGTCCGCTAGTGCCTGTCAAGGTGTGGGAAGAACTCCGCGCCTGATGTAGTCCTCCATCAGTTCCTTTACCATAGAATGGTTGCACACGATGCAAAATGTTTCACATGAAACATTTTGCATCGTGTGCAGATATCATTGTTACGCTATCTCTCCGCAAAGGTGTTTCACATGAAACATTCTTCCCTGTCTGTGAGTGTCACCTGTTTTCCGTTCGAGTATTTGCTACAATCTGAACGGCAGGAGCAATAATGAGCAGGGCGAGGGTAATGACGAGTAGCGGGAGCTTCACAGGGTGCGAGATGAAGGTGAGTTGGGGAGGAGCCAGCAAGAGCAGGAGATAGAGACACTGCGCCAGCCCGGCATATTTGCCCCAGCGCGTCGAGCCAAAGCGTACCGGTCGGGCAAGCAGGAAGTAGCTGCCCAGCGCAGCCAGCAAAGGGATGAAGAAACGCAGCAGCATGATAAAACCCGGCCAGAGCGGGAGAACACCATTCTGAATCAGGATGAGTGTAATCGACAGGGAGAGGCAAAAATCGGTCTCCCCGTCCGCGACCTGTCCAAGTTTGCTGCTCGTATGCATATGACGCGCCACCTGCCCATCAAGTATATCGGTTGCTATACCGGCGAGAAAGACGAGCAGCGCCAGCCAGTCAGGTGTAGCCAGACTTCCGACGAGGCGACCAATCAGATAGCATGCAGCCAACCCTCGCAGCCAGGTCAATGTATTAGCCAGGCCCACAGTCTGCAACAACACCGTCTCCTGCCCATTACTGAGAGTGCTCCTCGTCTGACGAATCAGGCCCAGGTGCCAGAACAGGTCGCTCTGCTGCCACGCGCTACAGAAGACGAAGCCGGGTAGGAGTCGCAGGGTGTTCATAACCCCTTCAAAGTGAAGATTTGCGGAGACTATGAGCGCAGCCAGCGAGAAAATGAGCAGGGATACACGCGCCCAGGAGCGTGTGAGCGTGGGATGCGCCTGTGCCGTCTGCCACGACATCTGCCACGAGCGCACAAGGAAACGCCACCACGCGGGAAGACTGAACTTCTCATTCCGTAGTGTCGTCAGCAGGTCAACGACAAAGGCATTTTCATCCTCGAAAGTAGATTGCACTCTCTGAAAACCTCTCCTGAGACGAGGTAAAATGTTTCACGTGAAACATTTTACTGATTTGCTGCTTTCATTTTACTCGTAGCTGCAACACAGTGGCAATGTTTCACGTGAAACATCCGGCATTTTTTCAGAAATAGAAATAAGGAAGCGCGAAGGAATTTGCCCTTCACGCTTCCTGTTCTTTGTCATTTGGAAAATATTAGTGCTGTACAAGTGTGGATTGAACGAGGTTGACGCCGAAGTGGTAGCCAATCTCGCGGTAGTCGCGGATCGACCAGAGGGCAAGCTCGCAGCGTTTGCCAACCTCGATGCTGCCAATAGTGTCTTGCAGAGCGAGCGCACGCGCCCCGTTGATGGTAACTGCCATCAATGCCTCTTCGAGCGACATCCCCATCGCAGACATCGCCAGGCCAAGCATGGTTTGCATGTTCTCGCTGTAGGAGGTACCGGGATTGAAGTCCGTTGCCAGGGCCACGTGCAGACCAGCATCGAGGAAGCGACGGGCCGAGGGATAGGGACTGCGCAGGGTGTAAGAGCAGCCGGGCAGGAGTGTTGCCACGACATCAGCCTCGCGCATGACCGCCAGATCGGCATCGCTGGCATAATCCAGGTGATCGGCGGAGGTCGCGCCCAGCTCCGCCGCCAGCCTCGCACCGCCCGATGGACTGAGCTGGTCGGCATGCAATTTAAGCTGGTAGCCCAGTTCTTTAGCGCGAGTCAGGATGCGGCGGCTCTCTTCCAGCGTAAAGGCCCCATTTTCGCAAAATACATCACAGAAGCGCGCCAGTCCCACGAATGATGGCAGCATCTCCTCGACCAGCAGGTCAACATATGCTTGGCGTCGCTCGCGATATTCCGGGGGCAGCGTATGCGCGCCGAGAAACGTGGGAACGAGGCGCATCCGGCTATGGGAATGTGGTGTGCTCTCTTCCAGAGCATTCAGGTTGTTGATGATGCGCAGGCACGTTTCTTCCGTGACCTTATCCAGCCCATAGCCGGTTTTGACCTCTACCGTCGTCGTGCCACAGCTGCGCATGATGTTGAGCCGTGCCTGTGCCAGTTCCATCAGCGTCTCGGTTGTGGCACCACGTGTCTCTTTGACAGTTGAAAGGATGCCCATACCCTTTGTCAGTAGTTCGCCATAGCTCACGCCATTGCGCCGCAGCTGAAACTCTTCAGCGCGATCTCCCGCAAACACCAGGTGTGTATGGGAGTCGACCAGTCCAGGCGTAATAACTTTTTTCTGCGCGTCGACAACGACGATCTCCTGCTTCGGGACGCCTGTATGATGCTCGAAGAACGGCCCGGCTTCGTCATCCAGGCCAATCCAGACGATAGTGCCGTGATGCACAGCCAGCGCGGCATCTGAAATAATCTGTAGCGTACCGCTCGCTCCCGCCACAGGCTGCTGCGCAACCGTTACCAGTTGCCCGATATTGCGCACAACCATATCAGCAATCTGGGGTTGAGATGGCTCTGGTATCATGGTGGATTCTCCTTCATGGCTGCATAAATTTCCTCTTCGTTATAACACATCTGACTGCCGTCGTCGAGGAGCAATTTCGTTATCCAACGCACAGATGCAGCTTCACCCCCTGTGCTCTTTCAGGCTTGACAGTTATAGACGCACATTGTAAGCTTGAGGCGAGCATGAGGAGTGATAAGGAGAGGTCGATGCGAGCGATTGACGATAGCAGTCCGAAGTACGCGGCAGTGCTGCACATGCTGCACATCTGGAAGCAGTTGCCGGAAAGCGACGTAGCGCGCATGCTGTCCAACTATTATCTGATTACCGACGATTTCCGCGAGATGGAAGATCAAGGACTGCTCACAATGGCCTTTGTGGGCGATGAATATGTCATTACGCCAACCCTGCTGGGACGCATCTGGTTGGAACAATACGAGGAGAAAGCGAAGGAGAACAACGATGGCGTACAATAATCAGGACCAGGAAGAGGAAATTCCATACGAGACGATTGGAACCGACGAGGCCAAACGCATGATCGAGGCAGGCGCACAAGTCATCGACGTGCGACAGCCGGAGGAATGGGCCTATGGTCATATTGCCCGGGCCACACTGGTCCCTCTCAACGGCATCTACTCGTTTGGCAAGGCGCTGAAGGAGTTGAACTTGCCGGAGGACGAGGACGTGATTTTTGTCTGCGCAGCCGGTCAGCGCAGTGCCTCTGCCTCAGAAATTGCCCTGGTTGCCGGACTGAAAAAGGTTTACAATCTGGCGAACGGCATGAATGGCTGGATGAGCCGTCGCTATCCCATCGAACGCTAACCGAAAATGAAAAGGAGTGTTTTGCTATGCCACTACTGGAAGGAAAAACCGCCCTTATTTTTGGCGTTGCCAACCATCGTTCCATTGCCTGGGCCATTGCGCAGGCGCTCTCTAAGGAGGGAGCGCGACTCGCGTTGACCTACCAGGATCGCATGGAGAAATATGTGCGCGATCTTGCTGCCACCATCCCCGGTACACTCGCGCTGCCCTGTGACGTGCAGAACGACGAACAGCTGGATACCGTGTTTAAAGAGGTCGGCGAGGCCTTCGGTGGTGGACTTGATATCCTCATCCACTCTGTAGCATTCGCTCCGAAACAGGCGATGGAGGGTACCTTCCTGGAGACGTCCCGTTCCGACTTCAATACCGCCCTCGATATCAGCGCGTATTCCTTGCTGGCGATGGCGCAGCGTGCCAGACCCTTAATGCAGGCACGTGGCGGTGGCTCCATCGTCACCATGACGTACATGGCGAGCGAGCGCGTGATGCCGAAGTATAATGTGATGGCGGTGGCAAAGGCCGCGCTTGAATGTAACGTGCGTTTCCTGGCCTACGAGCTGGGCGAGGCTAATATTCGCGTCAACGCCATCTCCGCTGGTCCGCTCAACACGCTGGCGGCGCGCGGCGTCTCCGGCTTCACCACGATGCGCGACCATATGGGGCTGGTAGCCCCCCTGCGCCGTAACATCGAACAGAGCGAGGTGGGTGATGCTGCCCTCTTCCTGTGCAGTCCACTCGCCAGTGGGATCACCGGCGACATCCTCTTCGTCGATGCAGGCTACAATATCATGGGTGCGTAATGTTTCATGTGAAACAGTGTCTGCGATGTAAATAGCCAGAGCGTCAGCTTGCCTGCACCCTGGCTATTCATCCTACTCTATATTGCTCACACATTCATCTCTGTGCGTTCCGGTCTAAAGGCCGGGATGCAGAGCGACCAGTACTCGCAGGGCTGGTCGTTGTTTGGGTTACTGTAGATTACTCGTGTGCCTCGCTCAACGCGGCAGGTTTCGCCGGGATTGATTGCAATTCTTTCCCCGTCGGCCTCGATAGCCAGCGTCCCCTGCACCACAATCACCATCTCATCGAATACCGCGATCTGTGCAGGTTCGCGCCATGCCGGGGGAGCGTACATATGGGCAAGGCTGAAGGCGTCCTCTTTCGTGTTGAGGGCACCAAAGTGCTCATCAATGATTTTCCCGTCTTCTCGCGGGAAGATGGTTCCGCGTGAAACTTTCTGTAACATACTCTCAACTTTCTACCTGTGACGTTTGTTTATTGCTCGTAGCGCCGTATAGCTGGCGGTTGCGTTGGGGCCGGTTCGCCACAGATACTGCAAAAGCGAGCGTTTGGCCGGTTGAGGTGTCCGCAGGGCCAGGGGCGCAGCGAGCCAGACGTGACGGTTGGCGGGATAGACTGTGAAATGCCTGTGGGAGCGCCAAACGCGGCCATTGCATCCTTTAAGGGGTCTGCTACAGCCGGTGGCTGTCTCTGTGCTTGAGATTGTGGCACCGTCCTCGGTGGTAACTGCCTTCCCTGTGTCGATGGCACCACCTTCTTGCGCGACCTCTTTCTGAAGATGACCGCGAAGAGCAATACAACCAGCAGCAAAAGCAGAGCAATTACCCCTATCACCGGCGCATAGGCCGTCAGGCTGTTGCCCTGAGAGACGGGAGTCGGAGTGCTGGTAGGCTGCGCTTGTGGCACCGACTCGTGTTGTGCCTGTGCCTGTGCATAGTTCTGGTACGGCGTGATGGCCTTGAAGAGCGGGTAGTGGGCCGCGATGGCCGCGAACTCGGACGCCGCTTTATGCCAGTGGCCTGCATGCGTGGAAGCGTAATCATCGAAGGCTTGCGTCCAGGCACGTTCTAGAGGGCCGGGCGTCGTATCCAGGTGCTGGGCCTGGACGAGGTCGCGGGCGCTGTTGCTGGCCTGCAAGAAACTGGTTTCCCCCGGGCTGCCAGTAGCCAGACCGAAACTGACGATGCCAACAACCGTCCCATTGCTATCCAGTGCAGGGCCGCCGCTATCGCCATGCTCCACATTTCCGCTAACCTGAATCACCGGAGCACCTGTATCGGTAGTCTTGATGGAACTGACTAAAATCGGGTTCACCGAGGAGGTGAGCAGGTCCTCCGGTGCGTTGCTTACATCTCCATTGCCAGGAAAACCAATAATGGTAAGATTATCCTGCTGCTGCACATTAGATGAATCGCCAAGCTGGACGCCCGGCATGTCGTCCATATTGCTCACATGAATAATCGCCACATCTCGCTGATTGACCGCGCTCTCCTGCTCAATCTTATCGACCGGTGCCTGTAGCTGGGACGAAACATTGTTCAGGTTCGTAGCCGTTAGAGGCCCGGTAAAACTGGTGCTCAAGAAGACCTGACTGGCGGGAGCAGTATATTGTGGAGTCGAAGCAATCTGTCCGCTTTGCAGCTCCTGTGTTACCTGATCTGCTGTGACGTGCTGCTTCAGATTCTGGTTGATATATGTAGTAACATCGGGAGCTGCCGTCTGATCAAGGGCCGCTGTCAGGTCATCCTGCGGTGGATTGATTACGTGATCGGCGGTGAGAATATCGCCATGTGCGCTGATGAACGTACCTGTACCGGAAAATTCCAACGGATACGTATTCGTATTACTCCCCTGCTGCGGGAAGGTAACGTTGCTGGTTGAGGAGAAATGGACGATCAATGTCGAATTGACGACGGTGAAGATGCGTACAACGGCAGGTTCGGCGATGTCAACGGCGCGTACAACCGGGTCAGAGACATTGCCGCCGGGTGGGGAGGCGTAGATCGTCAGATTGCTGATAGCCATGCCGGGTAGCAAAAAACAGAACATTACCAGCACTACTAGCAACCGTACCACCCAGACGTTTCCTGTTGATTGTATGCCTGGCGGAAATTGCTTATACATATCTTGCGCTCACTTTTTCTTTTAGAAGAAAGCATTATTCAAGGCTATTTTACCACAATGGACGCGAATATTCTGTGATCTGCTTCATAAAGATAGAGGTCACATTATTGGTACTATGTTACATAAATTTTGTAACACAAAAACTGTTACAATCAAACCCCTGGCTATTGCCCCTATTTAGCAGTGGGAACACCGGGTTTAGTGTAACAGTTCACATGTTGCAGTAAAATTGTATCTGTCTCTATGTTACTATCTCCATTCACGTGCCAAGCATTCCATAGACGACATGGTCGACGAAGTGATCTCGCAGCCAGGCATCGTCGCGCAGAATGCCCTCTTGTGTGAAGCCGAGGCGTTCAGGGATGCCACGGCTGCGTATGTTGTCGGTAGCAACCTGTATTTCCACCCGGTTCAACTCCAGTTCATGAAAGGCATAATCCACCATGGCGCGACAGGCTCTCGTCATCAACCCCTTGCTCTGCATAGAAGCAGCCAACCAGTAACCGATCTCCGTCTTGCGATCTTCATGATCGATAAAGTGAAAGCCAATGACGCCCACAAGCTTGCCCCGGTAAAAGATGCCCGCGTTAAAGCCATTGTTCTGTGACTGCCGCGCCAGTGAATGCCAGATGAACGCTCGCATATCCTTAACCGAAGTAGTGGTATCAATCCAGCTCATCCAATGGTGCAGGTGTTCGCGATTCGCATCGATCAGCGCGTACAATTCCTCCGCGTCCTGTATTTCGAACGTGTGCAGTTCTGTCTCACCGTCGATGCGAATACGCACTACTGGAACATCCATAACAACAATCAACTTTCCCTGGCACGGATTGAGGCGCTGCTAAACCTCAACCTGTACTCCGTGCCAGAACGCCACGTAGTCCTGAATATTTTTCGCCGCCTCCTTTGGCTGAGGATAATACCAGGCAGCATCTTTGTTGACCTTGCCATCTACCTCAACCGTATAATAGCTAGCCTCACCCTTCCATGGACATGTTGTGTGCGTGCTGCTCTCTCTAAAGTACTGGCGGTTGACCGCGTCGGGTGGAAAGTACTGGTTGCCCTCCACAACAATGCACTTATCACTCTCGGCGAGGGTCGTTCCGTTCCAGATTGCCTTTGGCACGTATTGTTCCTTTCAATCTCTTCATAGTTACGAAAACGGTAGCATATACATGTTATATGCTATCGAGAAGATAGATGGCAAGTCAGCAGTGGGTAATGAAACCGGGAACTGACTGCCACCAATCCGCGTGCAGAGCAAGAAAGAGGTGGCTGGCTATTCCAGCCAGCCACCTCCTCTTAAGCACATGAACACCTTCTATTATCCCTGTGTGGAAACGACGAGGGTGGTCAGGGAGTACGGTGGGAGGATCTGTACGTGGTCAGGGATCGTTCCAGGCTCCCGAATCGTACTGATTGACGAGCTATGCTCTCCATAGAAGTACGCTGTTGGATTGGGCTTCAGTTGGCTTCCAGACCAGGAGAGCGAGACCAGGTAGGTGTTGTTCGGGTCTTTGTTAATCAGGAGCACGGCGATTTTGTTGCCGTGCTGACTGACGGCGTAGACCGAAACAAGGCTCTGATTGGAAGAAGCGCCTACTATCTGGCCCCCTGGTTGAACCACTTTTGACAACATTTGCAGCCCGTAGTAGTCCGGGAATGGCGTGTTGGCTGGTGGCTCACTGATGCCATCCGAGGATTCGCCGCTGGAGAGAACGCCGTAATCGCCATATTGTGCATTGCCATACAGACTGGAGCTGTTGTTGTCTCCCGTCATGATACTGTTATGCAGGTCCCACCAGTCCACATTGACAGCGCCATTTTCGTACCAGTTCATGTAGTCATCATCCATGAACAGAGCATTGACCAGGCTGACGGTCTGCTTGCCGGGATTGTAGGAGACCGAATTGGTTTCCGTGACCATAACCTGCACCGCGCCAGCGTGAGAGCCGCAATACTGGTTGATCTCAGAATGCAGCGTGGACATCATAGAAGGGATGCTCGGTGTGGAGCTAACACTCGTGGTCTCGCCGTTCTCCGGCGCGGCTAGCAGGCCAGCGTCGGTTTCGCCACCAGGTCCCTGAGCATACCAGTGAACAACCACGAAGTCGACGGAGGAGCAGGCGATCGGCAACACCGTGTTGTTCCAGGGCTGCGGGGACGTTGGGCTGGTCTGACCATCAGGCCAGTTACCCGGGGCAGTGAGGACGAGGCCGACCTTAATGGAAGGATCGACGGCCTTCATGGCCTGACTATACTGGACGACGTTGTCGGCGTAGGTTGCCGGTCCCAGGCTGTGAGTATCATATTCCCATGTGGAACCATAGGTGCCGTTACCATATACCTCATTGCCGATTTCCCAGTACTTGATGCCGTAGTTGTGACCGGTGCTGCTGCCTCCTGGGTAGGTTGGTACCGGGCCGTTATAGTTCGGACCACCTTCGTTGGCGTACTCTACCCAGCCAGCTGCCTCTTGCGGTGTGCCGGAACCATAATTGACAGTAATCATCGCCTGCGAGCCGCTCGCCTGAGCAACACCCATGAACGCATCAAACGTATCGTTGGCATCGACGCCGCCACAGATAGAGCAGGTCTCAACCATACTTGACTGCCAGTGATAGTAGTCCGCGGTCGAGCCACCAGGAAAGCGCAAAATTTTAACACCAGCTTGCTGTATCAAACCAGGCACACTGGGATCAAGTAGGTGGGTATCCCAGGCGGCTGTGTTCAGGCCTAAAGCTGGAGGTAAAATCGTTCCAACAGATTGACTCGTATTGATCGTTACCTTTGCCGGTGTCACGTTTTGTGTGTGTGTTGTTGCCGCTGCCGCCTTTGACGAAGTAACTGCGCTCATCATCAACATCGTTGCCAGCATCAGCATGGCGACCAGCAGGTATCTTTGCCACTTATGCTGTTGGTTCAAACAGGTCGATGTATTTGGCACAGTGGAACCCTCCTTTTCTTTCTGCAAAATTATCGTTGAAAGTCATGTCGAATCTCCTTATCCCACAAACCGCACTACGAGTCCTGTAGACACGCCTCTCTTTTCACTCTTGCTAATTGCCCTCCTTTCTAAAAGAAGAGATAGTCAAATGGTCATAAGCACAACAGTACATCCTGCCAGGCAATTCGAGAAGGGATTGTCAATGTCAAGGGAATAGCGATAAATTTTCTTGCATATTGCTTGATTTATGGGGGGATGAAATATATAATGATGTAAAATATCACTCATCTCAGTAATGGATAGGGAGGCGGTTGCATGAACAATTCTTCTATGTCAGGTGCGGGCAATGGTGGAGGACAGGAGCACAACAACGCATTCGTCAATCGTCGCGAGACGCGCATAAACAATAATACCGGCTCGTTACCTGTCGTCGGGCTGGGACGTAACACCTTCGGCTCTTTCGACTTCGAGTCAATGATCGCTTCCCTGCATGAACTCTTTGAGCGTGACCGTCAGATAGCGAGCCAGTCCGATTCCACTCGCTGCGGTATCTGCTACCTGTACTTTCCCCTTGACGAATTGCATTACCGCGAGGAGGATGGTTTCTACATTTGCTCTAGCTGCGAAAGCCCGCTTGGCAAGCAGAAAATGCCGATGTTGAGGAGGCAGCAGAAGAAATAGTCCGAGGAAAGAACATGAGGTGCGAACTCTGGCACCTCATGTTCTTTCCTCTCCCAAACAATCTGGAAAGCTCGTTCGGGATGGAAAAACACTATTCCCCGACGACTGCCGGTTCGTCGAGTTCCTCCTCCTCAGTTACCTCGCGCAGGTCTTCTGGGCGGTCGAGGCGGTCCAGGAAGAGGATGCCATCCAGGTGATCGATTTCGTGCTGGAGGACGCGGGCAAACCAGCCCTCCGCGTTGATCTTCACCGGCTTGCCGCGCACGTCCTGTCCCTTGATAACAATGCGTTCCGCACGGCGGATATTGTCTCCCGCATAGCCGGGAATGCTCAGACAGCCTTCCGTTCCCAGCGCCTCGCCCTCGGCCTTGATGATTTCAGGATTGGCCATTGCTACCTTGTGGTCTTCGTATTCAGCGACGAAGAGGCGAAGCGATAAGCCGATCTGTGGTGCTGCCAGGCCAACGCCGTGCGCGGCATGCATTGTCTCAAACATATCGCTCGCCAGTTTCTGAATAGAGGCATCGAAGCGGTGAATTTTCTTCCCTTTTTGCCGTAGAACCGGATTCTCTGTCGTAATGATTTTATGAATTGCCATAGAATTGTTCCCTACCTGTAATGCGCGTCTTGTAGCACGCTCTACCATACCATTTAAAACACAACCATATACCCCACGCAAAACAAATATCTCGTGGTCTCTTGTTGCCTGTATGGTATCATATTCGTCTGCGATTTTCCACTGTATTGCACCAGTGATTTCCCCGCAAGAGCCATACCTACCAGTTGCCCGATCTGATAAAATAAGCATAAATACCACAAAAGGCGCGCATCAGGTGGACATGTTAGAACGAATCGAGGCGTATATAGAGGAGCATTCTCTGTTACCGCAGAGCGGTGAGGTGGTGGTGGCCGTCTCCGGCGGTGCCAATTCGTTGTGCCTGCTTCATGTGCTCCAGAGGCTGTGTGGGCCAGGAAAATGTTTTCCCTCTGTGCGGCTACATGTTGCGCACCTCAACCACAAGCTGAGGAAGGAGGCGGACGCGGAAGCTGAGGCCGTGGTGCATATCGCGAGCGAATGGGGACTGCCCGTGACTGTTGGAGAGATAGATGTCCCGGCGCTGGCACGCGAGGAGCATCGCTCGCTGGAAGAGGCAGCGCGGGAGGCTCGCTATCGCTTCCTGCGAGAGCTTGCCCATGGCCAGCCCATCGCTGTGGCTCATCATGCTGACGATCAGGTGGAGACGCTGCTGCTCCACCTGTTGCGTGGAGGGGGCCTCGCCAGCATGATTGGCATGCAGCCGTGCCAGCAGGACATCATCCGTCCCTTGCTGGCCGTCACGCATGCCGAAACTCTCACGTATTGCCGTGAACACGGCTTGTGCCGCTGGAGGATGTCAGCAATGCTGACGTGCGCTTCCTGCGCAATCGCGTGCGCCACGAATTACTGCCGCTGCTTGAATCGCTCAATCCCGGCATTCGCGCTACGCTCCTGCGCAATGCAGAGGTGACTCAGGTCGATGTGGAGTGGATCGAGGAGCAGGTAAGCGACCATTTGCAGCACATCGTGCTGGAGGAGCAGGCGCATTTTATCGAACTGGATGTTGAGAGATTGCTGCTGCTGCCCTTAAGCCTGCAACGACACTTGCTGCGCCGTGTCACGGCTCGCCTGTATGACGGGCAATCACTGCTCGAGTTGCGCCACTATCGGCTCATTGAGCAACTTTTCCAGCACGCATCGTTGTTGCACCAGCATCGTGAAAGCAAATTGCTTGATCTGCCGCACGGCCTGCGCCTGATCTACAATTTTAAAACAGTCGTCTTTGAGCGTCTAACTGAGCAGAATGTCCGGGAGAGAGCAGACCTCTCTTCCCCGATACCGATGCCGGTGCGCCTGCCCATTCCCGGTCGTGTGGCTGTGCCTGGAACATCCTGGGTGGCCGTCGCTGAGCTACTGCCAGATTCGCTACTACTCGCGGTGCTTGAGGCGCTGGAGTGCGAGGATTGGCCAACAGTATGGCGTTTACTGCCAGCGAATCGTCATACTGTATACATTGATGCCGCAACTACTGGCACAGTTCTAGAGGTGCGCACAAGGCGTGCGGGAGACCGCCTTCGACCACTGGGTATGGCGGATGAGAAAAAAGTCAAGGAGATACTCATCGATAAGCATATTCCACGCGCCGAACGGAATACTATCTCACTTTTTTTCTCACCGTCTCATTGTGTCTGGCTGGCTGGTGTCTCCCTTGACGACCGCGTTCGCCTCACCTGTGACACACAGCACATCATCCGTTTATCTGTCGAACCCGTGCTTTCAGACGAATCCGGTTGAAAGGGAAGTAATTTAGACTTCATCTATATGTGATAATTAATATGGTAGAACACGAGACGTACAGGAGGTCATACAGAGGTGGACATGCACGAAGACATTGCAGAAATCTTGCTGACCGAAGAGCAAATACGCAACAAAGTTGCCGGGCTGGGCAAGCAGATTACCCACGATTACCAGGGGAAAAATCTGCTCCTGCTGGGAACGCTCAAAGGAGCGGTACCATTCATTGCCGATTTAGCGCGTGCTATCGAGCTGCCGTTAGAGATTGACTACATGGCAATCTCCAGCTACGGCAACAGCACGGAATCCAGCGGCGTTGTACGCATTCTCAAGGACCTGGAGGGTCCTATCGACCGCAAACATGTCTTGATCGTCGAAGATATCGTCGATAGTGGCCTCACGCTGCACTACCAGATGGACGTATTGCGCCAGCGCCGTCCTCTCAGCCTTCGTGTATGTGCGCTGCTTGATAAAGGGCGCGAGCGCATCAAGCCTGTGAGTCCCGATTACGTCGGCTTTCCCATTCCCGATCGCTTCGTCGTTGGCTACGGCCTCGACTACGCGCAGCGATACCGCAACCTGCCCTACGTTGGCATCCTCAAACCCTCCGTCTACGAAGAGGCCGACAAGCCCCAGACACTGCACCAGAGTCCGGCGGAACGCATGCAGGGTCAATAGAGCAAGGCACAGTCGCCAATGCAGCGCGGAACTTGCCTCCATACTCCATTGGCGACTGTGCCTTGCTCTATGGCTATGAGATTTACCCCAGAGAAACCGGATCGTATACCTGCACGCCACCGGCCAGCATTGTCACCCCGCCAGTGGCGAAGTTCTGTACATCCGCTGCTGCTGCGTGGCCTTCAGGCGATTGGAACGCCGCTCCCAGTGCCTGCTCGCTCTCAAAATAGAGGCTGGCGATCAGGTAGTAAGGTGATTTCTCTTGCGGACTCACCGAATTGGCTTTAGCTGCTGTGAATCCCTTGAGGCCTGGAATCTTCTGTGCAAGTGGTGCGTGTGTCTGCGCATAATAGCGATCAAACGCCTCGGGGTCCTGAGGTTGTCCGTACAGGACTGTCAACTGGAACATGCTTATACTCCTCTGACAAAAAGAAAATATGACAAAGCTTCGTATGGAGCTTTCAGAAGTCACAGAAGAGAGTATAACACAAATCGTTGCCGGGTGCGTGTGCTCGCTTGCACAGCGAGCCCTGTTCTTGCTGGAAAAGAAGGGTTGCGCTACAATTGCTGCAAAGAGAGTTTTGATTCGGGCATGAGGAGAAACGTGCTATGGACTCGGTAGGCGTAATTGGCAGCGGTGCCTGGGGGACGACACTGGCACTTTTGCTGGCAGACAAGGGCATCGACACCACCCTGTGGGAGCACCAGCCGGAACGCGCCAGGGAGATGCAGCAGAGGCGAGAGAACGTGACGTTCCTCCCCGGCTTCCACTTTCCTCCTTCGTTGAACGTAACAGCCGGTATCGAAGAGGCCGTGCGAGGAAAAGCCATGCTCCTGCTGGTGACGCCCTCACAGCGTATGCGAGAAAACCTGCGCCTGCTGGCTCCTTATGTTGGAGAGGAAACGCTCCTGGTCAGCGCCAGCAAGGGCATCGAGATCGACACCTTGAAGCGTATGACCGAAATCGTTGAGGAGGAGTTGCCGGGAAGCCATAATCGTATAGCAGCCTGCAGTGGTCCCAATATCTCGCGTGAAGTGGCCGAGAAGAAGCCGACCGCCGCCGTTATCGCCGCCCACCATCAGGACGTGGCCGTTCGCGCTCGCACTCTCCTGACCAGCACGACGTTTCGCGTCTACACCTCCAGCGATGTCATCGGCGTGGAACTGGGCGGCGCGCTGAAAAATATCATCGCCATCGGCGCGGGCTTCAACGATGGTATGAGCTACGGAGAAAACGCCAAAGCGGCCTTCATCACTCGCGGCCTCGCCGAAATCTCGCGCCTGGGTATCGCGGCGGGCGCGCATCCGCTCACCTTCGCTGGCCTTGCCGGCATGGGAGATCTCATCGCCACCTGCGCCAGTCCGCTCAGTCGCAACCATCAGGTCGGGCGTCGGCTGGGGGCTGGCGAAAAACTGGCCGACATCCTGGCTTCCATGCACAGCGTCGCCGAGGGCGTCTACACCACTAGAGCCGCTCTCCAGCTCGCTGCCCACTACAACGTCGAAATGCCCATCACCCACCAGCTCAGCCTCGTCCTCTTCGAGAGCCTCAATCCCCGCCAGGCCGTTCCCGAACTCATGATGCGCGAACCAAAGGACGAGATGGAAGGTATGAGCGCACCGGAAGCGTGATGTTTTACTAACATCTCCTGTCCCGTCCAACTTGCGCTTCTCTGCTCTGATATGCTAAGACTATATGTGGCAGCTTAAACAGAAACAGAGACCAGTCAGAAGAGGAGTAAACGAGCGTGGATTTTGATCTCAATGAGGAGCAATCAGAGATTCGCGACATGGTACGTCGCTTCACGGAGCAGGAAATTACGCCACACGCGGAAGCATGGGATGAGCAGCATCATTTTCCGCGCGAGGCGTTTCAGCAGATGGGCGAGCTTGGCCTGATGGGCATGACGACGCCCGAAGAGTATGAGGGCAGCGAACTCAGCCGCCTCACGGGCGCGCTGGTGTACGAGGAGCTGGCGAAAGGCGATATGGCGACGGCGGTGGGCCTCTCCGTTCACAATATGGTCACTGGCTCCCTGGCGCGCTTCGGCAACGAGGAGCAGCGCCAGCGCTGGGTGACAAAACTGGCGACCGGCAAATTGCTGGCCGCGTTCTCACTCAGTGAGGCTGAAGCAGGCTCGGACGCCGCCAGTTTACAGTGCCGGGCAGAACGCCGGGACGATATCTACGTCATCAATGGCACCAAGATGTGGGTCACAAATGGCGGTGAGGCCGATATCTACCTGCTGATGGCCCGCACGCAGCCGGGTACCGGTTCGGCTAGCATCAGCAGCTTCGTGATCGAGAAGGGGATGCCCGGCTTCTCGCCTGGCAAGACGGAGCGCAAAATGGGGTTGCATTCCTCACCAACGCGTGAACTCATTTTCGACAACTGTGTTATTCCCGCTGCCAACCGGGTTGGCGAAGAGGGTCAGGGTTTCAAAATCGCCCTCTCTTCGCTGGACAGTGGGCGCGTGAATATCGGCGCGATCGCCCTTGGCGTGGCACAGGCGGCCTTCGAGACGGCCCGCGATTATGCCCGCGAGCGGCAGCAATTCGGCCACCCCATCAGCGCCTTCCAGGCCATCCAGTTCATGCTGGCCGATATGGCAATGAAGATTGAGGCTTCGCGCCTGCTCGTCTATGAGGCAGCCAGCAAGCTCGACAAGGGCCAGAGCGCCGGAATGTCTGCTGCAATGGCAAAATGCTTCGCTACCGATACGGCAATGGAAGTCACCACGAACGCCGTTCAGGTGCTCGGCGGCGCGGGCTACGTGCGCGACTACCCGGTTGAACGCTACATGCGAGATGTCAAAGTCGCGCAGATCTTTGAAGGTACCAACCAGATTCAACGCGTCGTCATTGCCCGTTCCCTGCTCGGCAACTTGAAATAAACCGGCTCCGAGTCGACCCGTAGGCGCTCAATTTATTGTGCGCATCGCCGATTTATCGGCCCACGTGGCTTCACGGGCCGATAAATCGGCGATGGCCTCGATAAATCGCGGCCCTACGGGTTATTTCAATTGTTCCTCATTTCCCAGGATGTTTGACATGTTGGGTCATATGTACTACTATACAGGCACGTGTATAAACTGTTTTGTTGGAAATGAGCAGGGAAAGCCGTGTTCTGTGATTCATGTGGAGCAGCCAATCGACCGCAAGCCACTTTTTGCTCCTCCTGCGGGCAGCGCTTGCAGGCGCTCACGATCAGCCGAACGCTCACGGGCTTGCTGCTGCGCCACCATATGCTCAACCGGCGCTATCGCGTCGTGGCTCACGTGGGCAAGGGTGGTTTCGGGGCTGTCTACAAGGCAGAGGATACCTATTTCGGCAACCGTCCCGTGGCTGTCAAGGAGATGAGCCAGAGCAGCCTCAGCCCGCAGGAGTTGGCCGAAGCGACGCGAGCCTTTAAGCAAGAGGCGCTCCTGCTGGCGGGTCTCAAACACCCCAACCTGCCCAGCATCTACGACCAGTTCAACGACGGCGGGCGCTGGTACCTCGTCATGGATTTCATCGAGGGCGAGACGCTGGAAACCCTGCTGGAAAGGGCAAAAGACGGGAAATTACCGCTGGAGCAGGTGTTGAACATCGCTATTCAGGCCTGTTCAGTGCTGGAGTACCTGCATAGCCGCCAGCCACCCATCATCTTTCGGGACCTCAAGCCCGCCAACATCATGCTGACCGCCAACGGGCATATCTACCTGATCGACTTCGGCATCGCTCGCCACTTCAAGCCCGGGCAGACGAGGGATACCGCCGCGCTTGGCTCCTCCGGCTATGCCGCGCCCGAACAGTATGGCAAAGCGCAGACCACTCCGTGTGCCGACCTCTACGGCCTGGGAGCCTCCCTCCACCAGATGCTCACAGGCGACGACCCATCGCTCTCACCCTTCCACTTTGCGCCCCTGCGCCAGCGCGGTCTTGCACTTCCCGCTCCCATGCTTTCCCGGCTGGAAACGCTGATCTTGCAGATGGTGGATATGGATGTAAATAAGCGCCCGGCCAGCGCGGCCATCGTTCAGCAGGCGCTGCAAGAGGTCGCTGTCCTGCACAGGCAGGGCTTGCTGGTTGCCAGCACCAATTCTCTGGCGACCGCCGCCAGTGGCACGGGAAACGCTATTCCAGCCGGTTACAGGCGACCGGCATCAGTCCGGCGTACCGTTGCCCCACAGCCGCAGCAGAATACGCTCTATATCTGTAGCAGCCATACCAGCCGTGTAACTGCCGTGGCCTGGTCGCCCGATGGCAAGCGCATCGCCTCCGCCAGCTTTGACAAAACGGTACGCATCTGGGACGCCGCGAACGGGAAAGAACTCTTCTGCTACCGGGGTCACGCGGCGCATGTCAACGCCCTGGCCTGGTCTCCCGACAGCAGCAAAATTGCTTCCGCCAGCGATGATTATACTGTGCAGGTCTGGAATGTTGCCAGCGGCACCCTGCTTTTTACCCAGCGTAACCATGTGGCCCAGGTAACTACGGTGGCCTGGTCGCCGGATGGACAGCATCTCGCTTCCGGCAGTGCAGATAAGACAGTACAAATCTGGAATACAACCTCCGGTCGCGCACTCTCCACTTTTGACAGTCACACCGATAGGGTCAACTCGCTGGCCTGGTCGCCCGATGGCAGGCGCATCGCCTCTGGAGCGACCGATAAGAAAGTGCAGGTCTGGGACCCGTGGAAAGAGCATAAGACCAGTTTTCTTGCCTACCTGCTCTCATCCTCTCGCGGACAGTTTACCTATACCGGTCACAGCGCCCGCGTCGGCAGCGTCTCCTGGTCGCCGGATAGTAAGCGCGTCGCCTCTGTCAGTAACGATAAGACAGTGCAGGTCTGGGACTCTCTGACGGGCAAGCGCAGCTTCATCTACCACAACCGCTACGCCGCCATCAATTGCGTCGCCTGGTCGCCAGACAGCAGGCACATCGCTTTTGGCAGCAACGATAAGAAAGTGCAGGTCTGGGACACAATCTCTCGCAGTCCCATCACCGCCTACCAGGGTCATAACGGCTACGTCCTTGCCGCAGCCTGGTCACCCGATGGCAAGCGTATCGCTTCCGGCGGTGTCGACCATACAGTGCAGGTCTGGCGAGTAAAATAGGTTCTGTGACATTCATTCCTGCTCAGGCGTACTGTATAATATGTAGAGATGCGTTGCCTCTGGATATAAGGAAAAGAGATGAGCACAGTCCTCCTCTTTTGCGCAAATTGCGGTGCCGCGAACCAGCCACACGCTGTGACCTGCTTTGCCTGTGGACAGGCGCTGTCTGCCTCTGTTACTACCAACACCATCAGCAGCGAACGTATGGTGAAGGAGCGTTATCGGCTTGTGCGACAGGTGGGAACAGGCGGATTTGGGGCTGTCTACCTGGCCGAGGATACACAGGCGGACAATCGCAAAGTGGCGCTCAAAGAGATCCGGCTGGCGGGACTCAAGTCACAGGAGATGATCGAGGCCACCGATGCCTTCAATCGCGAGGTCTCGTTGCTGCCCGGCCTGCATCATCCTCACCTCCCTCGCGTCTACGACCACTTCACCGACCCTGAACACTGGTATCTGGTCATGGAATTTATCGAGGGCGAGACCCTCGAAAGCTATGTACAGAAGGTGCCAGGGGAACGACTGCCGGTGGAGGTTGTGCTGGACATGGGCATCCAACTGGCCGACGTGCTTGATTACCTGCACAGCCGCCAGCCGCCGATCATCTTTCGCGACCTCAAACCCGCCAACATCATGCGCACGCCTACCGGTCACCTCTACCTGATCGATTTCGGCATCGCGCGCATCTTCAAGCCGGGCCAGCCGAAGGATACCATCGCCTTTGGCTCGCCGGGCTATGCACCCCCTGAACAGTACGGCAAGGCACAAACAACCCCTCGTTCTGATCTCTATAGCCTGGGAGCCACGCTGCATTTCCTGCTCACCGGTGATGACCCGGCTAACATGCCCTTCTCCTTTGCTCCACTCTCGCTCTCCACACAACCTGCCATTGCATCCTTGCAGCGACTGCTCGTACAGCTGGTGGAACTGGATGTCGGCAAACGCCCAGACAACGCACTGATCGTCAAGCGCGAGTTACAGGAGATCGCTACGGAACTGCTTCAGGAACGCCTGCGTGCGCTCTATCCCGTCGATCGGCCCAGCCCTGGCGGCTTTATCCAACCCTATATACCATCATCCTCAACAGGAGGCTCTGGTTGGCAAGGGCAACAGGGTCAAATGCAAATGGGCATGCTCGCACAAAATGCCTCCGCCAGGCACCGACAGACTCGTCGCCGCTTCGTCCGTGTCGCGGCAGGAGCAATCCTGACCACCATCGCCGCAGGTGGCCTCATGCAACTACTGGGGAGTTTAGAATACCATCCCACGATGACCAGCAGCGGCCCACCTCCGCGACCCGCCTTCGGCACTGGCCCTGTAGGCTATATATACTACTCGTATACCGATCCAGTTGGCCCTGTATCTGCCGTGACGTGGTCTCCAGATGGTAGCTATATCGCTATGGGCAACAATAGCCAGATAGCGCGCATATTTCGCACAGAGAGTTGGGAACCTGTCGCAAGTAATGAGCTGAATGATGGAGCTATTCTAGCCGTAGCATGGTCACCCGATGGCAACTATATCGCTACAGCAGGCATGACAGTGCAGGTCTGGCAATCACCAACCTTCTCTTCAAGCTCCGATATCACATACGTGGGCCATCACGCCCCGATCAACGCCATAACATGGTCGCCTGATAGCCAGTATATTGCGTCGGCCAGCAACGATGGAACGGTACAGGTCTGGCATGCATTGAGTGGTAAACCTGTCAACACCTATCGAGGTCACCATAATACGGCGGTCAAAGCTGTAGCATGGTCGCCCGATGGTAACTATATCGCTTCGGGTGGTGCGAACGGCGAAGTGCATATCTGGAAACCTTTCCACGTGAGTGATCCCCTTCTCAAATACAAGAAACACAGCGAGCAAGTGAATGCTGTATCGTGGTCGCCCTGGAACTACGGCAGCTATATCGCCTCCGCGAGCGCTGATAAGACAGTGCAGGTCTGGAAAGCGCTGACCGGTGAAACGCTCACCGTTTACAGCGGCCACACGGCGGCAGTAAGAACGTTAGCATGGTCTCCTACTGATATGCTCATTGCCTCAGCAGGAGACGACAGAAGTGTGCATATCTGGGCTGCTCTGGAGGGCAGTGATCTCCTTGTCTACAGTCATGATACTCAGGCAGTCGTAACCCTTGCCTGGTCACCCGATGGGCGGTGCATCGTCTCCGGCTCTTATGATCGGAACATGCAAATCTGGCAGGCAGTATAAGTTACATGTCAGGACTAATCATAGCAATAACTTAAAGAGGAGTAGCATTCCCCTCTCGTTTTAGAGGTTTACCAGGGGTAAGGCAACGTAGAAGGTAGAGCCGTGTTCTTTCTGGCTTTCTACCCGGATTTGACCGTTGTGTCGCGTGATAATTTCGTGAGAGAGGTAGAGGCCGATGCCGAGACCGGAGAAGGGCCTTTCCTGTGGGTAGCTCACCTGGTAGAAACGCTCAAAGATTTTTTCAAGGTCGCTTTCCGCAATGCCGATGCCAGAGTCCTGCACGCTGACGATCACCTCCTGTTCGTCTACCGTCACGCGGATAATAATGCTGTCGGCATGGGGTGAATATTTGATAGCGTTCATCAGCAGATTGGTAAAGACATGTCCCAGCCGTTCGCGGTCGCCGGAGACGAGGGCGGGAGTCTGTGTCATATCTTCAAAGGAGAGCCGGTGTGTGGTGGTTGTGGCCTGGATTTGCTCTACGACGCTTTCTACCACCTCACGCAGGTCAAACGTCTCGTTATGGTATTTGAGCCGACCTGTCTGGATTCTCGATATTTCCAGCAGGTCGTTGATTAGTCGGGTTAGTCTGTTCAATTGTGAGTCCAGGCGTGAGAGGAAGAGCTGCGCATCAGGATCATCATAGTTTTTGAGGCGGCGCTGCAAAAGCTGTACGAAGCCTTTGATGGTGGTGACGGGCGTTTTGAGCTCGTGGCTGACCACGCTCATAAATTCGTCTTTGCGCCGCTCAACTTCCTTATGTTCGGTGAGATAGGCCATCAACTGGTCCCTGGCCTGTTGCGCTTCGCTGTAGAGAAGGTGCGCTTGCTCTTCCGCCCGCCTGCGCTCCGTAATGTCGCGCTGCATGGCGAGAAGACCGAGAGTTTCCCCTCTCCTATCACGCACGAGAGAAAGCGAGATGAGGATATTGAGCTTCTCACCGTCCCGATGTTGCTGAATAACCTCACCCTGCCAGCGGCCTTTACTGGCTAGCACCTCCTGACATTCAGCTCGCCCACGAGGGTTATACGGGAATGTGGTCTGCAGGATATCGAAAGCCAGTTTCCCGATGACCTCCTCTTTTTCCCAGCCAAAAAGTGCTTCAGCGGTCTCGTTCCAGCCAAGAATACGATAGCTCATATCCATGACGATAACTGCATCGGGAAGATTGTGCGCGAATTCTGTCAGGTAGAGAAGTTCTTCTAAGTTGTCTTTTGCTCTGGCACTGTGCTCTCCTGTTATGCTGTCCACCTCAGCATCTGTCGCCTCCGAAAAAGCTTGCCGGAAAGTAGCCGCCTGCTCCTCCATATCGTGATAGAACATAGAATGAAAAGCTCCTCAATGACAGGCAGAAAGTAGTTGGAGGCATCGCAAGATGCCTCCAACAACCAGGATTTGTACCCTGTAATATGCGGGTAGATGATTGCTATAGCAAGCGTAACATAGGAAAGAGCAGGTGTAAATATGCTATCATTGCTCTCAGCGTTTTCTAATAGAAAATTTAAAAAATGCCCCACCCCAACTTGATACCGTTGGCGAAGGCTCTGCTTTACTGCTCGCCGCAAACGTCTGAGAGTGGGCTGGCTCGCTTGGCGGGAAGCGCCGCAGGCGCT
Organism: uncultured Chloroflexia bacterium; assembly: GCA_963736995.1. Lineage (GTDB taxonomy): Bacteria > Chloroflexota > Ktedonobacteria > Ktedonobacterales > Ktedonobacteraceae > CADDYT01. Next base: position 1,095,151 of record CAVTRB010000007.1, on the reverse strand, counting down.
GAGCAGTCTGAGCAGTTCGCAACGGTATCTCGCTCAGGATGGGGCAGAGCAGGTATTAGACCGCCGATTTCAGTTTTGGGTGCTTCGTTTGTTACAGCCCTTGTCGCAGCGACCGGGGGAATGATGCTGGCGAGCGTTGACTCAGAGGATTTCCCTTCCTCTTGCAGTTGAACGACGCGAATCTCGTTCTCAAAGATGCGGCGCATGATGGCAACGGAGCAAGCATAGGTGGAATCCATGCCGAAGTAGGAGAGGCTGCCTGCGCCCAGGTTTTTGCCGCGTGTATACGGAGTGTCCGAGGCGTAATGCAGGACGCCCAGTTCGTAGGGCAGGCGAGCAAAGTTGATGTTCTCCCACGTCGGGTAGCGCATCAGGTACTGGTCTTCGTAGACGGCGTTCAGGTAGGGGCCGCTCTCCATCTCCACAACAGTATAATTGGCGCGATAGTAGAAGTCCAGGTACTGCCGGTTTTGCAGGTAGGTGCCTTTACCTGAGACGGCCTTCTGATTGTCCAACACAGAGCCGTAGATCAGGTAGGGTTGGACATCCTGCGCGGTGAAGCAGTTATCAAGCCAGTAGGTGTTCTGGCTGTGCTCGTCCAGTACGACGTTGGAGATCATTACGTCGCCGATGCTGCCGTTCAGCGTGGCCGCTTTACCCAGGATATAGATGCCGCGAATATGCGTCACATTCTCCATGATCTCGCGCAACATGCGATAGGCGGCCATGCCCAGCGGGTAATCGATGTTGAGGATCACCGCCTGACTTTTTGCCAGCTTCTCCATGCCGGACATACGGCAGCGCGGGTCAACCTCCATCTGATGCAATCTGGCAATCTCGAAGATTTGAGCGTCTATCTCCAGCCCGTGGCGCGCATTGACGTACCAGATGCCGCGCTCCTGCTCGTATTGCTGCCGGTTGCGCGCAAACTCCTGGCCCTGCGGCGTGTGATGCATCCACTCGCGAGCCACAAAGTACAGGAAATTTTGCCAGTTGCCCGGTACCTTTCCCTCGTGCAGCTTGCGATACTCGGACTCCAGGTACGGGTCTTCGCCGCTTTTCGCGAAATCATTCAACTCCTTTTCATGACTGCGGATAGCGCCAGAGATGAGGTTGACGAAGCTGTGCGTGTTGCTGGAGACGAAGTAGACGGGCCGTTCCTGTAATCCCAGGGTTTGCAGCACATTCTCCACCGGTACCCACCACTTGCGCGTCGCCCGCACATAGCCCACGTGCGAACCGCCCAGCATGCGCAGGGAAAAGCTTTTGCGCTGTGTGCCGATCTTTCTCAAATTCTCCCACAACCGATCCCCCCAGATGACTTCGAGCCGGCGCCAATCGTCTGGCGAGATGTGCAGCCGCTCGCGCAGCACCTTGGTGATCTCGGCGAAAACAGGTGATGAGCGATCCATGCGCGTCTCCAGCAACTGCATGGTCGTGGGATCGGCGTTGAGCAGGTAATACATCTTGTTCCACTCGATCTGGAACGCAACCAGAATAGGCACAATATCATCGGTGTCGCTCACGCTGGCAACATAGACGGCCAGCGTTTCCTTGCCGTCATAAAACCACTTGCGCCTCCGTGCTGCTGCCGTCACTGCCTCCCATCCCTCCACCGGATAGCCGTGATTGATGAATACATCTTCGGACTGACCAAGTACGACGAGGTTGCAGTTGATAATCGAGACCGGCAGTCGCAGCACGCTATATATGAAAGCTGACATATCGGGATAGGGGGAGCGCGCCTCCGGGTGCAGGCTGGAATCGATATTGTAATGCGCCTGCACCAGCGCCTTCAAACTGATCTCGCCCGAACTGCGCAGCAGCGTATTATACGTGCGAATATAGAGATCGACATCGCGCTTGCCGGCCTCGTGAATGCCCTCTTCTCGCTCAAACTGCGTATCGACGGCGGTGTGCGTCGTTGGGTGCTGGTGCAGCTCATAAGCCTGTTCCGCATCACTCGCGTCGTTATAATCGGGATCTGTCTGGCGTCCGTTAAAGGGAGCCGGACTTGTAAACTCATCATCTTGCTTATTTCTGCGTGGCATTGTTGTTCCTCTTTCTCTTTCGTGGAGGATTTCCCTTGTTTGGTTCTTATTTCTTATTTCTCCTCATTATACCCGGCATAGACAAGTTGTGGTAGAGAAAAATAGCACAGCTTTTTAGAAGAACTCCATGCAAAAATGCCCGAAAAATGCGACTAAACGCTCAGAAAATACGTTTCTACTTTGAGAGGTGTTGCCAAAATGACCGGTATCCCCATAACCGGCATTTCCCCCTGGTAATGCCTCTTTTCTGGCCACCGGATACATCTTGCGCTTATTTCCATAGCAATATATCTTCATCACCCGGCACACGCTCCACATCTATCCAGTTCGTGGCACCGGACGAGACGGGTTTGCGTCTCCACTCGCAGCGCACCGTTCCGTTTTTCAACAACTGGCACATAACCCCATCATATTCTTGCAGGGGCCAGCGACCGAAACGGGTGAGCAGCAGGTGCTGGCGCAGTTCGGGCCAGCGGCGAGGGCGTTGCGCGCTACCCAGGGTGGCAACAAGTCGCTCTAGCTCGTGCTGTTCCGCTGCCAGAAGTTCTCGTTCTTGCTGGGCGAACCATTCTTCTCCTAATACGCCCTGATAGCTTTGTCTGGAGACACGGCGCTGGTAGGCGCACACGGCATCGTTCATCATAGCCAGGCTATCCTGGCGACGCGTGGCAAAGAGCAGCGTGTAGGGTGCCTGCTCGACTGCTGCCGGTCCCACCTGCACCGGCAGCGCAATCCGCTGTACCGTGAGGAAGCGTGCTTTCATCGAGGCGATAAAAAGATCGAGCAGGCCATCGATGGCCTGCTCAGGCAGCGAGGTCAGTGATGGTAGCATGCTCAGGGAAGATTTTAGCTGTCCCTGTTGAAGTAAGCCAGCCTCGCCTTTGCTCTCATTGTTACCCGCGCCATTCTTACCGCTGCTGTTCGCGCTACCAGGCAAACTCTTCCAACGATCGCTGCGCAGCAAAGCCGTCAGCGTACTGGCCCCCGTAGAATCCGCTGAGGCAGTGAGCAGGTGGCTGGCAAGCTGCCGGTGCGAGAGCAGCAAAAATAGCTCAGTCGGCCCCGTGCGCTGGTAGAGGGGCGCGAGATCATCATAGCTGAAAAGCGTCTGCCCGAAAGGGTTGAGCAGGAACATCGCCGGAGCCTGCTCGATGGCCTGCAAAATAGCCGGTGCAGCCTCCAACCAGCTCGCATCCACCACCCCACCCCCTTCCGGCAGCTTTACCGCAATCGCTCCCTTTCCAGGCTGCTCCCGTCCCTTCCTGTGCCTGCTACTGCTCCCCTTCAAAACCAGCCCGTGCAGCATAATCGGCCTGCTCTCCCCCACCAACTCCCCCCCAAGCTCCACAATCGGCTCCATAACCCGAGGAACCCCTTTCGGCATCGGCTGGCTAGCTTTCAGGGTCTCCGACGGCTCCGTAGGGGCGACCTTCAGGGTCGCCCGCTGGCGAGAGCGCAGCGACTCGCCAGACCGCGCATCAACACCCAGCCCATCAACCCAGTAGCAGCGCCTGAAAATGCGTATAGACGCCAGCGAACGACAATACGCGGAGACATAGTCGCGCAGCAGCCACTCGCGTACAACGGAGAGCACGACCGCTTCCGTCAAACGTCGCTTCTGCATCGGCGGCCCCAGCACTCTCGAAGGTTCTCCCGCGCCAGCTCCCTGTTCTTGCTTCTCTTGATGGTTATCGAGCGTATCCCACAAATCCATGTTCATATTGTGGATATTTTATCACAGGCATGCTGGCATGCTTGTGTGTTCACCCATTCTTCACCCGATCTCCTGGTATCATGGAGAAGATGAGGGTGGTGCGGAGGGTGCCGTCGGGAGCGGGGCCGTGGTTGCGCAGGCGGCCCTCCTGGAAGTAGCCGAGGCGGCGGGCGATGGCGGCACTGGCGAGGTTGCGCTCATCGCAGCGAATCTCAACGCGGGTGGCGGCTAGCTCATTGAAGAGGTAGTCTGTCACGAGGCGGGTGGCCTCGGTCATGTAGCCGCGACCGGTTGCGCTGGCACGCAGCCAGTAGCCGGTCTCGAAGGAGCGCGTCTCCCAGTTGTGGATGTGAACTCCGGTGCCGCCGAGGAAGCTTCCACTTACGCGCTCCCAGACGCTCAAAGACAACACCTCGCGCAGCAGCCAGTTCGCCTCCTGATGGATAATCCAGTCCAGGCTTTCCTCCACGCTCTGGTGCTCGTCAGCGAAGGGCAGCCAGGGCCGGAGATGGTCGCGGGACTCGGCCACCGCCTCGTAAAGCGCCTGCGCATCCTCCCGGTGATACGGGCGCACGATGACGCGCTCGCCTTGCAACTCGTCAAAAAGCGGTATGAGCGTCTGGAAGCGCGGTTTTTGCATGATTGCTCCTCTCTATGTTTTACTTTCTTTTGAGCCGAGGACTTTGTAGGCGAAGCGAAGCATGGATTCGTACTGGTCGATGGATTGTTCGATCCGGGTAAAGGCGAGGTGGCCGGCGTCGAACCATTGTACTTCGATGGGCTTGCCTAGCTCCTTCATGCGCGCTTCATAGGCATGGATGGGACGAGCGGGAGTGCGTGTGTCGTTACTGCCCTGGATGATGAGCACGGGCGCGTTGACCTGCTCGACATAGGTGATGGGCGAAGCACGGCGGTAGAGGTCAGGCTTTTCCTGCGGTGTGCCGCCAAAGAGGGCAAGCTGGTAGCCGCGCAGGGTATCAGCCGAGTCCTCGTAGGACATCGTCCAGTCGGCGATGGCGATACCGGCCATGCCACCTGCCCACAGCTCGGGGCGCTTGCCGAGGCCGAGCAGCGTCAGGTAGCCCCCGTAGGACCAGCCGGTGAGAAAGATCTGGTTGGGTTTAGCGATGCCCTGCTGCACGAGCCAGTTGCGAGCGGCCACCATGTCCTCGATCTCCCGGTTGCCGAGATCGCCCCAGATTTGCTTCTCAAACTCGCGGCCAAAGGTGACCGAGCCGCGATAATTGATGCTCAGGAAGGCGAAGCCATGATCGACCCAGAGCTGGTTGGCGGGCGAGAAGACCTCGGTGGTGACAGCGGTCGGTCCGCCATGCGTGTGCAGGATGGTCGGGAATGGCCCCTCACCCTCCGGCACGCTCAACCAGCCTTGAATTGTTTGACCATCTGTCGAGGGAAAGGTGATGGAGCGCCAGGGATTGCTGTCAGGCACCGGGCCTGCTGCCAGCACAATGCGCGTTTGCTCGCCAGTTTCGGCATTGAGCGCGATCATCTGCGAGGGGTGCGTGGCGTCCTGCCAGACAGCGAAAATTTCATCCTCCGGCCCAAAGAAGGTGCCGCCGAGATAGGAGAAGGTGCCGTCTGGGTGTTTAAGCGAGAGAAGTTTCTGCTGCTCAAGGTCGTAGAGGTAGAGACGCTGTACGGCCTGGTGGAACTGCATGAGTAAAATGCGCCTGCCATCGGACGACCAATCGAGAGGACGGATCTCGCCTTCCAGTTTATCGAGTGGCAGGTCGTTGCGCTCGTTGGTGAGCGGGTTCCAGATGAGCGGACGATTTACGCCGCTGCGATTTGTCGTTGCGAGCAAGCGCGAGTCGCTGGCGAGCGGTGAGAACATGGCCGGTTCTATGCTGCTTTCCGGCCCATCCCACAGTTCGGCAATTTGCCGCCCGCTTGCAGTATCCAGCGCCAGCAGGCTCGCGTCCAGGCTGCTGGACCGCTCGCTGCTGGCGACCACCACGATCTGCCCGTCATGTGAAAGCGCCAGTCCGCGCAGAATGCGTTTGCTCTGGTAAAGCTCGCGGGGCGTAGCAGGTTTGCCTTCCTTATTTATATCCAGCACATAGAGGTGAAACCCATCCGCGTTCGCCATAATCATAGCGATGCTATTGCCGGAGCGGCTGAAGGCGAGGCCGGCGGTGGCGTAAGGTGACAGGTCGGGCGTGATATCTTCCGGCGCGCCGCCCTCAAGCGGGATGCGCACGTAATGGCCGATCTCGTTGCCCTGCTTATCATCCAGGTAATAGACATAGCAGCCATCAGGCGAGAGCAGACCCTGCGGGACGCCCTCGGCACGGTTGGTCAACTGCGTCAACTCGCCGGTTGGTACGTTCCAGGCGTAAAGCTGGTAGGAGTCGCCTGTGTTGGTCATCACCAGGCCGCGTGTCGGCTCGTTTGCAGCTATAGTTGCCCAGGGGATAGCAGGGGCGCGAAAACGTCGTTTCCAGGGAGCATCATGATCGATCTGGGGTTGCTGAAGCATCAAGATTATTCTCCTTTCTTCAGCTTTATACAAGCCGTAGCAACGGCAGAATATCCATTGTCATTATCGTCGTGGCACCAATTGTACGATGAACGAGGAACAGGCGTTTTTTTCACCCGCTATTACATTATAACGCATATCCATCATTTGTTCTAGAGTTATTAACGGATATTCGCTCATCAGTATTGTGGAGAGCAGAATCACATCCGTTCTTGTAGCGTTTGTACCAGTTCTGCCATGGTCTGATCATGCTGCACAAGATCAAAGGCGGAAAGCAGTATCTCAATCCTTTCCGATCTTCGCTCTTTGCGCGCCACCTCTTGCAATACGGCCCATGTCTCGGCCTGGTGTTCCGCGATGATCGCCGTTGTCAGATAGCGGTAGACCTCGTTGCGACTGGTGGTTTGCAGGAACGTTTTGATGAAGTCGAGGTAGCTGGCTTGAGGAGATTGTGCCAGCAGCAGATCGAAGAGGCCGACCAGTTCCAGGTCGTCTTTTATCTCGTAGACGGGAATCCTTGTCGTGGGGGAAAGGGCTATATAGCGGGCGAACAGGTCATCGACTATCGAAGTAGGTGCATCACCCAGCGAACGCAGGCACTCCCCGGCCACTTCCGCTACGCTCTCGCGGCCATGCAAGCTCTCAAGCACGTACATGTAGAGCGGCAGAAACTGGCGCTGCGCTGCCAACTGTCGGGCCGCACCAACAGCAGGTTCGCCATTCATGCGCGAGGTATATGGATCGACCAGCAGGCGTGTGGCATGGTAGCCCGCCAGCACGGAATCGAGGTTGCTCAGCAGGGTCAGGCCAGCAGCGCGCAGACCACCCGTACTCTCCCTGCGACCGGGCGGCAAAAACTCATAGGTCTTCACTGCCCGTTCTGCCAGTGTCCAGTCCGCCGCTTCCGCGATGGGCAGCAGCGCACCGATAATCAATGTGCGCAGACTGCCACCAGCGTCGCGCTTGACGCCTGAAGCATCATAATAATCGTACAGCCGCAGCAGGACGGGCCGCGTCCCCGGCATGACGACGCGAGTGATCACTGCCAGCGCGGCGGATACCACCTGCTGGCTGCTGCGCTCCTTTTCCAGCAACTCCAACGCGAAACGCCCCTGCTTCTCCGGCTCGTTCGCCATCCCACGCAGTTGCTGTAAGATTGCCTGCTGCTTTGACGCTTTGTTCATCAGTCACATATTCTTGTTGCTCTTTATTTAATCGGAATCGTTAAGCAGCAACGAGAGGTTGGGTGCAGGAATGGATTGGTTGCCTTCCATCGGGACGACGGCGGTACCGAGGGCGTAGAACTCGATGACATGCGGTTCCCACTCATAATTCTGCATGGTGATTTGCGTTTCCACAACGCCCTGTGCATTCAGATTGAGCGCCTCTGCCTGCATGCGCATCATGGCTATCTCGCGTGCCTCGTAGATGGCCTGTGTAAAATAGGGCATCTCGACATTACGACCAACTTGCTTGAACCACTGGCCGAGGTTCTGGTATGCCACATGGTAAACGCAGCTACCCATAACCAGACCGACAGGCATATATCCTGCACGCAGCAAGGTCCAGAAATCCTGACCTGAGAGGTCTGAGGTGAAGGGCATGCCACGGACATTGCGGTAAGACCTGCCATTGGTTGCGCGGATCGCCGTACCGATGGCTGTAAACTCGGAAAGTCCCTCGCCCCATTCGCAGCTTGTGATCTCCATATTCACGCCAATGATGCCATCGGCTCCCAGCGCTTGCGCTTCCTCCTCCATGCGCGTCATCGCCAGTTGTCGTGCGTTATACATCGCTTTCGTCAGCACCTCCAGCTCTACATTCTGTGTAATATGCGGAGCTTGAAAGCCAATGTGATAGATCGAGCTGCCCACAACCAGCCCGACCGGCTCAAAGCCAGCCTGGCGCGCCAGCAAGAACTCGTTCACACTGAGGTCACTCGTAAATAGCCCACGCTGCGTAGGGTTGCCACGCATCATATTCAGCCGCTCAAACGCCCGCTGTGGTAGATCATTGCCCTGCGGCGGCATTTGTCTCACCATAATTGTCTTATCCTCCAGATACTCAAAGTTGGACACTAATTGCCAGAATTCTAGTGCATGGCAGGCTGCAAGTCAATGAGTTAGCTGTCCCTGCACCTCCTCACGGCCTCCACAATCAATCTATGTTCCACTGCCTTGATACGCTCGTGCAGGCTCTCTTCCGTATCTCCGGGCTGGATGGTGACTTCTTCACGGCAGAGAACGGGTCCGGCGTCGACGATGGGTGTGACGTAGTGGACGGTGCTGCCAGTTGTGGGTACATTTGCTTGCAAGGACTGGCGAACGGCGTGGAGACCGCGAAAGACGGGGATGGTGGTGCCGTCACTGGTGGTGTAGATCTCGCCGGTGCCGCTATCGGGCAGGAGGGCGGGGTGCAGGTTGATGACGCGCCGGGGAAATTGCGCCAGGAAGGGCGCGCTGAGAATGCGCATCCAGCCCGCCAGCACGATGAGGTCAACCTGGAATAGGTGCAGGAGAGCGGTAAGCTGTGCTTCGCTTTCGGACATTTCTGCTGCGCCTGCCCTATCGGGCGCAATGAATTGCGCCCCTACGGTTTTTGACCAGGGGAGGTAGATGGCGGGCAGGTGGTGGCGCAGGGCGCGCTGGAGACCGGGCGCGTCGGCTTTGTTGCTGACGACGAGGGCAATTTCGATGCCGGGAAGCTGGTCGCTCTCGATGGCGTCAATGAGGGCTTGCAGGTTGCTGCCGCTGCCAGAGATGAGCACGCCGAGGCGAAAGGGCTTCACAGTGTGCGCACCTCATCGTCTGCCAAAGTCAGTTCCGCGCTCAGACGCTGCTTGTACTGTTCGACGCGCTGCGCAAGCTGCTGGTCGCCGAGAGCCAGCATTTTGGCGGCGAGCAAGGCCGCGCCTTCCGGCTCCAGGATGGTCGGCGTGGCGATGCCGGAGGGTAGCCGCAGCGACGAGAGGATATCCATGCCGCCAAAGCGCTCACTATAGGGCGGGCAGGCGATGACGGGAAAGCGCGTATTGGCGTCCACAACAGCGGAGAGCGCGTTGGAACGCCCCGCGATGGTGATGTAGACGAGCGGCTGTTGCCCTGTTGCCGCTTGCTGATCGTAGCCGCGCAGCATTTCCAGCAACCGCTGCGTCGCCTTGTGTGCCGAGCAGACGCGCATCTCATAAGAAATTTCCAGCGCCTTGAGCGTCTTTCCCACCGCCTGCGCGTGGGAGAGGTCGCCCTTACTCCCCATGATGATGATGATTTGTGATGTTGATGCCATGTGTATTTCCTCCTCTAAAAATATAAAGTAATTGGCTTCATTTCTGTAGGGGCGGGGGTGGTGTTGATGGGAGGTGAGGACCCTTGTGGTCGCCCGCATCCCCGGATCGGTGAATCTCATTTCCCTTTTGTTAAGGCGGGTGACCACAAGGGCCATCCCCGCGTCCACCCAACTGCCCTCGCCCCTACGCTCCCATTTCCAACACCCTGTGTCCAATATCCTTTCTATAATGCATGCCCTCAAACGAGATATGCGCTGCCGCTTCGTAGGCTTTGTTTACGGCTTCTTGCAGGGTTGGGCCGGAGGCGGCGACGCTGAGGACGCGACCTCCGGCAGTGACGAGTTGGCCATTTTGAATTGCGGTTCCCGCGTGGAAGACGCGGACGCCTTCGCTGCGATTGGCCTCTGCGATGCCACGAATGGGCAGGTCGGTACGATACTGGCCGGGGTAGCCACCGGAGGCCAGGGTGAGGCTGACGGCGAAGCCGGGTTGCCAGAGCGTGCTGAGTTTGACAGGCAGAGTATCGGCGAATTCCAGCACGTTGATGAGGTCTTCGCGCAGCAGCAGCATGAGGGCCTGCGTTTCGGGGTCGCCGAAGCGCGTGTTGTGCTCCAAGAACCATCGGGCCACGGGCAGTGAGCATGATGTTGGAGTAGAGGACGCCGGAGAAGTCGATGCCGCGCTCTTTGAGGGCTTGCAGCGTTGGGGCAACGATCTGGCGGTAGATCTGCGACTCGACGGCCTTGTCGACGAAGGGCAGCGGGGTGTAGGCTCCCATGCCGCCTGTGTTGAGGCCCGCGTCGCCGTCAAGGGCGCGTTTGTGATCCTGGGTGAGCGCGAGCGGCAGGTAGTGCGTACCTTTGCAGACAATGGTTGAGCCGATCTCGTCCCCTTGCAGATAGTCCTCGATCACCACCACATCTCCGGCGGCCCCGAAGACACGCTCGACCATCATCTGCCGCACGGCCTCGCGGGCGGTCTGCATGTCGAGCGCGACGATGGCCCCCTTGCCTGCCGCGTTGCCATCAGCCTTGACGACGACGGGCGCGCCGTGCTCTTCGAGATAGGCGAAGGCGTCGCGGGCTATGGTGAAGGTGCGGTGCTGCGCGGTTGGGATGCCTGCCGTTGTCATCAGTGCTTTGGCGAAGGCTTTGCTGCCTTCCAGCGCGGCTCCTGCCGCTCCCGGCCCGAAAATGCGCAGGCCGCGCTGGCGGAAGATGTCTGCAATCCCCTCAACCAGTGGCACCTCCGGCCCAACAACTGTGAGATCTATATTGTTGCCTTCGGCAAAATCGGCCAGAGCCTGTAGCTGCGTGACGGCTATGGGAACACATTCGGCCTGCTCCGCCATGCCAGGGTTGCCCGGCGCGGCGTAGAGCGCGCTGACGCGCTGGCTCTGCGCCAGCTTCCACACAAGAGCATGTTCGCGTGCTCCCGCGCCAATTACCAGTACGCGCATCGATGTTCCTCCGGCTTAACTATGGGGCGACTCAGGGGACGTTGCCAGGGCGGGATTGTTGCCAGGGCGGAGGCCAGCTCCGCCCTGATGCCACTCTACCCAACATTCTAAGGCCCCGACCTATTTTCCACTAGGTACCATCTCCTTTGTAACCGTTATAAATTGTGCCTGGGCCGGATCGAAGGGCCAGCCGCGTGTTTGCATACAGCCGTAGCAGCATTCGTTGTGCAGCAGACGGGTGGCCGTTTCGTCGTCAAATTGCTCGTTTTCCTCTAAAGTGTTGAGCGCACGGCCCAGACCGGCGATGCTGAGGTAGCCGAGGCTGTCGACGCCGATGTAGTCGGCTATTTGCTCGATGCTGCGACCTGCGGCGATCAGTTCCTGCTCCTGTGGGATGTCGATGCCGAAGTAGCAGGGGTGGCGCAGCGGCGGGGCGCTCGAACGCAGGTGAATTTCTTTGACGCCCGCGTGGCGCAGGGCGGCGACGAGCCGTTTCATAGTGTTGCCACGCACGATGGAATCGTCGACGATGACCAGGCGCGCCCCCTGGATTTTAGGCTTGACGAGATTGAATTTCAGGTCAACCTCTAGCTCGCGCAGGCGCTGGTCGGGCTTGATGAAGCTGCGGTCGCTGTAGCGGTTCTTAATGATGGCCTGTCCGTAAGGGATGCCAGAAGCAGTGGCGTAGCCCAGGGCTGCCGGGATGGATGAGTCCGGCACGGGTACCACTAAATCGGCCTCAACGGGATGCTCATGGGCGAGTTCTCGGCCCAGCGACTCGCGCACGTTATAGACATAACGCCCATTGAGCTGGCTGGTGGCGTCGGAAAAATAAATGTATTCAAAGACGCAGAGGGACTGGCGGCGCTCCTGTGCCAGCACCTCTGTATGCAGCCCCTGCTCGTCGATGGTAATAAGTTCGCCCGGTTCGACTTCGCGCACGTGGGTGGCACCAATGCGTTCCAGCGCGCACGATTCGGATGCGACGATCCAGATAGTGCCGATGCGTCCCAGGCAGAGGGGGCGCATGCCCCAGGGGTCGCGCATGGCGTAGAGTTTGCCTTCGGCCAGCATGACGAGGCTGTAGGCTCCGCGCAGTCGCGGGTAGGTGGCCTTCATGCGCTCGCGAAAGGTGGCACCACTGGCTTGCAGGAGCAGCAGGGCGATGACCTCGCTATCGGTGGTGGAGACCAGCAGCTCAGGCGGAAATTGTTTGCGCAGCGCCTCTCCGTTGACGAGGTTGCCGTTGTGAGCGACGGCGATGGCTTCCGAACAGGCCTGTTCGGAATGTTCCGCCCCTGAACCCGAGCCGACGACGAACGGTCCCGCGTTCTCGACGCAGCTTGAGCCGGTAGTGGAGTAGCGCACGTGGCCGATGCCGATGTGGGTGGGCGGTAGCCCGGTTCCCGTGTCGGGGAAGACCTCACGCACCTTGCCCATGCTGATGCGATGGCAAATCTTCCCGTCCTGATTGTAGACGGCCATGCCCGCGCTCTCCTGCCCGCGATGTTGCAGGGCGGTCAACGCCAGCGTGAGGTAGCGGCGCACGTCGATGCTCTTTTCGTGTTCCGGTGCGTACATGCCTACGACACCACAGGCGTCATGCAATCTCTCCACGTGCGTAGTCTCCTTATATAATGCCTATAGGGTCACGATAATACCCGTAGATCCCCAGTAGGCATCAATCTAACGAAAAGGCCATGAATGTCCGTAGGGGCGAGGGTGGCGTGGAGTGGCGGGGAGGGCCTTTATGGTCGCCTGCCGTCCCTTCTGCGACGTTCATCCACCTCGTCATCAACCGGCTACGCGGGCGACCATAAAGGCCCTCCCACCCCATCCCAGCCGCCCTCGCCCCTACGGAGGATCCAACCCTGTTTCATCAGGTTGATGCTCATTATCGCCAATGTATTGGCCCCCGTCGCCTCAACCGATACGTCGGCCCCTACGGTAGTTGCAGTCTGCCGGTCAGGTCGGCGACGAGGGCGTAGCGGTCGGCGATGGTCTGCAAATCCTGCGGCGTGACCTGTGGCAGGTTGCGGTAGACCTGCTTGTCGAGCATGCGATTTTTGTCGCCGCCGGGCCAGAGTCGCCAGCTATCGTTGTCGATCACGTCGGCCACGCGCAGGTGGTCCTGCGCGTCAAGACCAAATTCGATTTTGAGGTCGACCAGCGTGACGCCAGCGCTGGCCCAGGCACGTTCGAGTGTAAGGAAGACGCGGGTACCCTGCTCCATCATCCAGTCGAGCATGGCCCGCGTAGCAATACCCATCTGCACCACCTCTTCGGCAGAAAGGAGCGGGTCGTGTCGGGCATCGTCTTTGAGGAAGGTCTCGACAACGATCTTTTCAAAGCGCGTCCCCTCGCTTATCTCTGGATGGCGCTTGAGGTAGGAGCCAGTGGCGATGCGACGCATCACGACCTCCAACGGCACCATCTTGCAGCGATAGACCAGCAATGTGGTGTCGTTGACCTGCTTGACGAACGCGGTATCGAGGTCCTCCTCGTTCAGCAGCCTGAAGACGTTGGCAGTGGTGATGGTACTCCAACGCGCCTTGCCCGCCAGTTCGTCGCGACGCGTGCCATCGCCAGCGGTGATCTGATCTTTGCTGACCATGTAGGCCAGGTTGGGGTCATCCTTATCGGCGTAGATCAATTTGGTTTTGCCTTCGGCCAGCAGCGGGCCGAGTTGCGGTTCCTGTTCCAGCATCTTTGTCGTCATCCTTTCACGATGCTCTATAGTTCATTGTACTTCGACTCCATAACCCATCATTATGGTGCCAATGGGCAGCAGTTCGGGCAACAGGTGGCGTGCCTGTTCGGCGTCCTCCGGCGCGAGCACCAGCACCATGCCGATACCCATGTTGAAGGCGCGGTACATCTCGTCACGCTCCACATTGCCGAGGCGAGCGATCAGGGCAAAGAGCGGTGGCACTTCCCAGGCGCTCGTCTGAACGATGGCTCGCGTGCCAGAAGGTAGAATGCGTGCAATGTTGCCTGCGAAACCACCGCCGGTGATGTGCGCTATCCCCTTGATCGCTTCAGACCTTCCTGGCCTGCCAGCTTCTCCAAAGGAATCATGCAGCGCCTGTACTTCAGAGAGATAGCAGCGATGCGGGCGCAGCAGGGCCTCTCCCAGCGACTCTCCCAGTTCGGGAAAGATAGTATCAAGCGGGTAGGGGGCGAAGACGCGGCGCGCCAGCGAGTAGCCATTGGTGTGCAGCCCACTGGAAGGTAGACCCAGAAGAATATCGCCAGGCTGAATGGTCGCGCCGTTGATGACCTCGTCCTGCTCGACCATGCCCACGATGGTTCCAGCAAGATCAAAAGCGCCGGGCAGGTAGACATCGGGCATCTCCGCCGTCTCACCGCCCAACAGTGCGCAGCCAACTCCTTTGCAGGCGCTGGCAATGCCCTGCACAATAGTGGCAGCAGCAAGGGGGTCAAGCTTGCCCATTGCCAGGTAGTCCATGAAGAACAGCGGACGCGCTCCCTGCGCCAGCAGGTCGTTGACGGAATGGTGAACGAGGTCGTAGCCGATGGTATCGTAGCGCCCGGCCTGCGTTGCCAGCAGCGTCTTGGTGCCTACACCGTCCGTTGAGGCGACCAGCGCCGGTTTGCGCCTGCCCTGCAGGGCAACGGCGCTGAAGACCCCTGCGAAGGCACCCATGCCTGCCAGTACTTCCGACCCCTGCGTCGCTTGCACAGCTTCCTGCATCAATGCCTTTGCCCGCTCGGCGGCAGCGATATCCACACCGCTAGCTGCGTAGGTTGAATCATGGATGTTGGGGGTTGCCAGGGCGGAGGCCAGCTCCGCCCCTACTAACCACGGTTCGTCGCCCCCTGTTCGTGGGTTAGTAGGGGCGGAGCTGGCCTCCGCCCTTTGTTCCACCATCGCCCTCTGTTCCACCACCGCCCTCTGTTCTTCCACCATCGCCCTTTGTTCCACCATCGCCCTCTGTTCTACCACCACCGCCCTCTGTTCTACCACTGCCCTGTATTCTTTATCCAGTAGCTCTCTGGCATACTCATATGCATTCTTGAAAACCTGCAATCCATCACCGTAGCCGTCCTGGCTGGTACGGCGCTGCGGATGTTGAAGAGCGTGAACGTAGCGTTCAGGGTGCGGCATGAGGCCGAAGACATTGCCCTGCGCGTTGCAGACGCCCGCGATGTTGCCGTGGGAGCCGTTGGGATTATCGGGATAGGATACGTCGCTGCTGTTTTCGTCCGCATGAGGCGCGTAGCTGAAGGCTATCTGGCCATTGCGTTGCAGGTGCGACAACTGCGCTTCATCTGCCAGGACGAACTGACCCTCACCGTGAGCGACGGGCAGCTCGATAGCAGCGTGAATGTTGCGCGTGAAGATGCAGGAGCTTGACTGCGGCGCGAGCTTGACCCAGCGACACTCGAAGCGGGCAGAGGCATTCTCGGTCAGGCTGGCCCTGCAGGTGTTTGTCTCGTTGTTGATCTTACCAGGCAGCAGTCCAGCGCGTACGAGTACCTGAAAGCCGTTACAGATGCCCAGCACAGCACGTCCCTCTTCAATGAAGCGTCGCAATTGCTGGCCGAGGTGGAGTGTGAGGCGCTTCGCCAACAGGGTACCAGCGCCGAGGTCATCGCCGTAGGAGAAGCCGCCGGGGATGACAAGCAAGGCGTAGTCCAGCAGGCGTTCTGGTTCTCGTACAAGCTGGTTTATGTGCAGTGAGTCGGTGGCAAATCCGGCGAGGCGACAGGCATGGGCCGTTTCGTGATCACAGTTAATGCCTGGAGCGCGCAGAATTAGAGCCAGTACTCTTCTCTCCATCTCTGCTTTCTCCCTCATACCTGCTTTCCCTTCCATGCCAGTTGTAACATTTCTACCGTTACATCAAACAGTATTTTTTCGCCATTTCTGACAATAAATCGTGGTTTATCTGTAACGGTACCGATGTAACATATGTCTTGCACTCCCTGTTCGTGCATATATGCCTCAAATGCCGCCTGCTGTTCCGCTGTGATTTCGACCAGGAAACGCGATGGCGATTCGCTGAAGAGGGTGATGATGTCATAGGATTGGGATGATAGAAGGGGATGTTCTGGAAGGGCGGAGCTGGCCTCCGCCCTGTTTCCCTCCGCCCTGCTATTCCCTATTTGCACGTTGCTCACATCGATGGTCATGCCGAGCAGAGCGGCGAGGGACATTTCGGCGGCGGCAATGGCGAGGCCGCCTTCGGAGAGGTCGTGGCAGGACTGGACGAGACCATGACGAATGGCTTTGCCGAGGGCGTTCATGAGATTACGTGCATAAGCTATGTTTACCTGAGGGAGGCTCGTCTGCTGCGCCAGTTTGACGGCTAGGGGCTGGATTTCGGCGTAGTGCGAAGCGGCCAGTTCGTTGCGTGTAGCGCCAATCTGGTAGAGCAGGTTACCGGGCGCTTTGAGCGACATGTCAATGGTCTCTGCGGCATCATCGATAATGCCAACGGCGGAGATGAGCAGCGTGGGAATGACGGGCAGGCGCTGCTCGCCAGAACGATACTCGTTGTTGAGGCTGTCCTTGCCAGAGATGAAGGGCGTGCCAAAGCCAACGGCGGCATCATAGCAGCCCTGCACGGCGCGTACCAGCATACCCAGTTGTTGTGGATCGTTGGGATTGCCCCAACAGAAGTTGTCGAGGATAGCAGTATGCTCGATATCGCCGCCAACGGCTGTGAGGTTGCGCAGCGCCTCGTCCACGGCGTTCAGCGCCATCTGGTAGGGGTCGATGCGCCCGTAGAGCGGGTTGATGCCGTTGGCGAGCACGATGGCAGCACCTGTATTTGCATGTGTGGCCCAATCCAGGATGGGTTGCAGTACGGCAGCATCGCCTGGCCCGTTGCCCGCTCGTCCAACCAGCGGCTTCAACACCGTCGCCCCCTGCACCTCGTGGTCATAGCGCCGCACCACCTCCTCTTTTGAAGCAATGGTTGGATGACTCAGCAGGGTGAGCAGAGCCGTTTGCAATGAGTCCGGAGGCCGATTTGGATGTCCCGTAGGGCCGCGATTGATCGTGGCCATCGCCGATTTATCGGCCCTCGTAACCCCATTGCCTGATGAATTGGCGGTGCGCACAAACGTAGAACGCCGATTCATCAGCGCGTCGCTTACGGATGGCCCGGTAGGTTCTGTGGGATAGGTATGGTTTGTCCACACAGCATCAAGTGTGCGGGCCGGACATCCATTGTGCAGGAAGGCCATGTCGAGGTTGGCGACGATCTGGTTCTGGTAGGTGACGATGAGGCGCGAGTCGTTGCTGAAGGTGCCGAGGACGCTCGCCTCGACCTCTTCGATAGCGCAGATGGCGCGCAATTCTTCTACATGCTTGCGCGGAACCGCGAGCACCATGCGCTCCTGAGCTTCCGAGAGCCAGATTTCCCAGGGGGCCAGCCCGGCGTACTTGAGGGGAGCCTTTGCCAGTTCGACCCGCGCGCCGATTTCTGCGCCCATCTCGCCGATGGCGGAGGAGAAGCCGCCCGCTCCGCAGTCGGTGATGGCGTGGTAGAGTCTGCGCTCTCGCGCCGCCAGCACCACATCGGCTACCTTCTTTTCAGTGATGGGCGCGCCGATCTGCACGGCGCTGCCTGCGATAGCGATGACCTCGCTGCTCATCTCGCCAGATGAGAAGGTCGCGCCGTGAATGCCGTCACGACCTGTGCGCCCACCGAGGACGACGATGAGATCGCCTGGCTGCGCCTGCTGCGGATGGCTGCCGTGTGGCAACATGCCCAGGCAGCCGCAGAAGACGAGTGGATTGTAGATATAGCCCTCATGATAAAGCACAGCGCCATTGACAGTCGGAATGCCCATCTTGTTGCCGTAGTCGCGCACACCGTTGACGACGCCGCTGGCAATGCGCCGTGGCAGGAGCACGCCGTCAGGCAGGTTCTCCGGCGGAGTATCCGGTGGGCCGAAGCAGAGTACGTCGGTGCAGGCGATGGGCCGCGCAGAGACTCCCAGCACGTCGCGAATGACGCCGCCGACG
Source organism: uncultured Chloroflexia bacterium (assembly GCA_963736995.1). GTDB lineage: Bacteria > Chloroflexota > Ktedonobacteria > Ktedonobacterales > Ktedonobacteraceae > CADDYT01. The sequence goes on along the minus strand of CAVTRB010000007.1, from coordinate 1,077,141 downwards.
CCCGTATTGGCTCCTCCAAACGGCTCGATGGCCGAAGGATGGTTGTGTGTCTCCACCTTGAAGGCAACATCCATATGCTTCGTGAAGCGGATAATGCCCGCGTTGTCACGAAAGGCTGAGATGACCCAGGGCCGCTGCACCTGCTCCGTGGCGCGCATCAAATAGTGCCTGAGCAGGCCGGGAATGCGCTCCTGTGCCAGCACATTGCCCTCAACGTCGAACTCGCGGTAATCGATAGTGGCTTTGAATGTCTTATGGGAGCAGTGTTCGGACCAGGTCTGTGCCAGCGTTTCCAATTCCACATCGGTCGGCTCTCGCCCTTCATTCCGAAAATATGCCTGAATAGCATGCATCTCATCCAGATTCAACGCCAGCATGCCCCGTTGGCTCAACGCCAGCAATGTTTCATCAGACATACGTGAGAGTGGGAATGTACGGATGCTGGACGAAACGCCCTGTATGTCAGGAGATGAAGTATAATCGGCTTTACTGGCGGTAGAGATAGTATCAGGCGTACGGGCAAGATGGAGTTCGTAGTCCTGGATAACGGGGTTGTAGAGCAGCGATCTAGTGATAGCATGTACATCGGCCTCGCTCAGACTGGCATCAAGCAGGTATCTCTGGCCAGTGTCGACTCGTTGCAGTCCAGGGATGCCAAGCAGCTGTGCGCCTGCTAGAACGCTCTCCGCCAGCGTGTCAGTCACACCCGGATGAAAGAACACGTCAATAGTGTGATACGAAATCTCCAGGGAATCCGCAACATCCTGTAGGGGCGAGGGAGGTTGTGGTGGGTGGGGAGGGCCCTTGTGGTCGTCCGCTACCCGGTTAATTTTTCCCTGCTCATTCTCCGTAATGCTTACCTCCTGCACCACCGGGTCAATCAACAATTGAGAAATAAGCGTTTCGAGATGGGGATGGGTGAAGGTGTCGTCGAAGCTGAGGCGGTAAAGCTGTGCGGTACGTATGTTGAGAGGGGATGATGCTACAGAGGTAAGGTTATGCACTATCTCTCGCGACAGTTGCTGCGCCCGCACATCGTGCCGAGCCGCCTTTGCGCGCACTTCTATCGTAAGGTTGATCACGGTTCCCTCTATCTGAAAGGTGACAGCGTTACTCTCATGGCCTGAAATATACACCGGGCAATCAGAAATTCCATTCAATGGAACAAACGCATTGTAACACGGATTTGATGGAGGTGACAAGGTAATGAGAGAGTTGGAAAGTACATGAGAGATGTACTGCTCAGGTTGCCTGGGAGGAGAAAAGCTGATATAGTACGGCAAAGGTTCTATACTACTAAAGTGGTGGAACCCATCTCTTTTATAAAAGGGGTATATGTGATGCCAGGCGACCAATTGGAGAGCCAGAAAGGACTTCAGCAAGCTACCTGGGAGTCTTTGCCTGAAGACTTCGGGCCTTCCGCTCCTGCCGCCATGACTTGTTTCGATCATGAATCGATACCGTTGATTGACATTGCCGGACTCAAACAGGCAGAGGCAGCGCAAAAACTGTTGGCCGCCATTGTCGCATCTTCAGATGACGCGATCATCAGTAAAACCCTTGACGGAATAATCACCAGTTGGAATAAAGCGGCGACAAACCTCTTTGGCTACAGTGCGGAGGAGGCCATCGGGCAGCATATTACACTCATTATACCCCTGCACTTACGTTATGAGGAAGATGAGATTATCTCCAAGCTGCGTCAGGGCATACACATCGACCATTTTGAAACGGTACGAGTCACGAAAGATGGAAGATATATCGATGTGTCGCTGAGCATCTCGCCAATCAGGGATGAGCAGAGGAGGATTATCGGTGCCGCAAAAATTGCGCGGGATATCACTCGGCAGAAGGCAATGGCCAGAATGCTGCAAGAAGCGGAGGAGCAGGAGCATTTTCTCACCGAGGTCAGTAAAGTGCTTGCCTCTACGCTGGACTACCAGCAGACACTTGCCAACATTGCGCGCTTAATTGTTCCCAGCCTTGCCGATTGGTTCAGTGTAGATCTGTTAGATGACGAGGGACACTTTCAACTGGTCGTGCTTGAGCATCAGGACCCGGAACAGGTGAAGTGGGCCAGAGCATTACGAGAACAATTTCCCATCGATTATGATACTCCCACAGGCCTTCCCAATGTCGCTCGCACCGGTCAGTCCGAACTCTATTCCGAAATTACTGATGAGATGCTGGTGGCCGCCGCCAGAACCGAAGAGGAGCTAGCTGTTGTCCGGCAGATTGGCTACAGCTCGCTCATGCTTGTGCCACTGGTTGCGCGTGGTAAAACCATCGGGGTAGTCACGTTTGTTTCTGCTGAATTGGGCAAAAAGTATACCGGGCGTGACCTCGCGCTGGCGGAAGAGGTGGGTCGGCGGGCAGGAGTCGCGCTGGATAACGCCCGGCTCTATAACGAAACCCAACAAGCACGCAATCAATTAGAGATCATCCTGCAAGGGGTGGCCGATGGCATTATCGTCTATGATAAGGACAGCAGGATTATCTATGCCAATGAAGCGGCAGCGCGCATGACAGGCTATACCTCGGTACAGGATTTGCTTCAGGCGCGTCCACTGGAGCCGACGCGCAGGTTTGAGATCACCGACGAACAGGGAAAGCCGTTTCAGCTCGATCGACTCACTCACAGACGAGTGCTGGCTGGTGAACGCGAGGTGCAGGCGACGATTGGCTACACGCGAAAAGCGGGTGGACGGCCCGAACGCTGGTCCCTCGTCAAATCCAGTCCGATTTATGATGGGCAGGGAGAGGTGCTCTTTGTCATCACGATTACCCATGACATTACGGAACTGGTGCTGGCTGAACAGCGCAAGGACGAGTTCATCAGCATGGCGAGCCACGAGCTAAAGACGCCAGTGACCAGCCTCAAGGGTTTTACCTACGTACTGCAACGACGCTTGCGCGGACAGGGGGATGCGCAAGGCCTGCACTATCTCGGACGCATTGATGCCCAGCTCGATAAGCTCAACAAGCTCGTCAGCGATTTGCTGGATATCTCGCGTATGCAAACGGGCAAGCTGGAATTTCAGCGCGCGGCGTTTGATCTGGACGCACTCATCAGCGAAACGGTGGAGAATGTGCAGGTGGCGGCTCCGACTCACCGTATCCGTATTCAGGGCAAAGCGGAAGTGCAGGTGTTCGGAGACAAAGACCGGATCGGACAGGTGGTCATCAATCTGCTCACGAATGCCATCAAGTACTCGCCGCAAGCAGACAGGGTCGTGGTACATGTTTCACGGGACGCAGAATGGGCTATCCTGCGCGTTCAGGATTTTGGCATCGGCATCGACGAAGCGCACCAGCGGAAAATCTTTGAACGCTTCTACCAGGTCACCGACCCTGAGGAAAAAACCTATCCTGGTCTGGGCATTGGCCTGCATATCTCAAAGGAAATCATCGAACTGCACCAGGGCAGGATAGAGGTGCAGAGCCGCAAGGGTCAGGGTGCAACCTTTTCGGTCTTTCTGCCGATATTTCAAGAGGGGGGTAAACAGCCAGGCTGAGGGACCGGGCTGGAGAAAAAGCAAGTATATGCAAAGCAAACGGAAGAAGCTACTCGTCGTAGACGATGAGCCGGATATTCTCGAATTCCTTCAGGTGATCTTAGAGGAAGAGGGCTATGAGGTTCTCACCTCAACGAAGGGCGAATATCTCGAACAACTGCATAATGGTGGACTGCCAGATCTCATCCTGCTTGATGTCCTGCTCTCCGGCAAAGATGGCCGCACCATTGTCAAATACCTCAAAAGTCAGGACGAGACGAAACATATCCCCATCATTATGTTCTCGGCCCACCCCAGTGCCGAACAGACAGCCCGGGCTGCCGGTGCCGAAGACTTTATTGCCAAACCATTCAATATCGACGACATGCTGGCAAAAGTCGCAAAATACGTCTGATGGCATGCTGCCGTGGGCCGATCAATCGGCGCTATGCACAATGAATTGAGCGCCTACCTGATTGTACTAAATACACTATCACCCTTGCCCAAAGGGAGCGGGCGTGCTATACTTCAATCAGTAAAGAATTTTTGTCGACCCCCACAGTTGTGATGGCATTGCCAGGATATGATCCGCAGGCGCGGAGTGCGCGCCTCACTGGCACAGGCTGCAACTATGGGTAAAGGAGGTGAGGGACATGGACGCTGGCCCCAGTCATAGTAGGTGCCTGGTTTGCATTTCCACGTGCCTGCTGCCGGAAATGTTCTTCTCCTCATCGGGTTGGGTAGCTGGATCGAGCTTGCTAAGACCTTGCCATCCCAGCTGGGATTGAAACTTCTTCGCCGCCTTACTCGATGAGAACACATCAATTTCCTCTTTACGATGTGAATGAATGATGTCGAGTAAGAGCGTTTCCTCTGTCAGTAGCCAGTATGTCCCCCTGGTGCTCTAGAGCACCATATACAACATTCATCGGGTCAATCGGTAGGAGCCAATGCCACGTGCCGTACTCTTGTCTGTACTGGTTCGTGTTCGTGGGACGCGCCCGGGATGTATCCCTCGGCATGCATTTCTCTTATCCGTCAATTGACCCATGCCTGTACCAGCAACAAATGACGCTCGAACGGTGTATACCTGTTTCCATATTGTGGAGACGCAAAGCCTCTTTGTGCTCATTTTCCCGTAACATCTGTTACACGGGCTGGCAGGTTTTCCACTTATCCACACTTGTGTGGATAAGCTATGAATGGTTATTCTTGTTACTCACGAGGAAGGCGGTGATACCCATGATCTTTCTGAGCGCGCTGCTGCGCAAAACTGTTTCTGATATTGAGGGTCGTCGGCTCGGCCTGTTGCGCGACGTGAGCGTCTCCCTGAACGAGACCTTTCCGGCGGTTACTGCCATTATCGTTCGACCTACTGCAAGCATGCATGATCTGATTATACAATGGTCGCAGGTCCATAGCCTGGAAGAGCCGCACATTTACCTGGATGTAAAGCAATCACAGATCACATCATATGTCCCCGGCCCTGACGAAATTTTATTGAAGCGTGATATTCTGGATAAGCAAATTGTTGATACGCAGGGCATAAGAGTTGTGAAAGTCAATGATTTAAAGCTGGCGCAGATAAGGAATGTTGTGCGACTGGTGGGTGTCGATATCAGCCTGAGCGGCCTGCTGCGCCGTCTGGGCATACTGGGGCCGTTCGAGTCCCTCAGCCGCGTGTTGCCTGTGCAGCTTGGAGAGAAGACGGTGACCTGGAACTATGTCGAGCCAATCCAGATGGTCAGGGCCGGGGCAACCAGTACGGGGATGACAGGCCAGCTTGCGCTGGCGGGAGCCGGTGCTGGCGTTGGAGCCGGTGTGGGAGCGAGTGGCGTCGTGCCGCAGGTACAGTTGAACGTCAGTTACAACAAGCTGGCCGATTTACGCCCGGCAGATATCGCCGATATTCTGGAGCAACTCGGCGTGGAGGATGCCGGTATCCTGCTCGAACACCTGGATACCGAGACGGCTGCTGATGCCCTCAATGAGGTCGAAGCGCCATTGCAGGCAGAACTGATCAGCGGTCTGAATCCCGAACGCGCCTCCGACCTGCTGGAGGTAATGCCACCCGACGACGCGGCAGATATTCTGGCCGACATTCCACATTACGAGGCTGAACACCTGCTCAGCCTCATGCCCGCCGACGAGTCCCGACCCATTCGCGACCTGCTGCGCTACGAACCTGAGTCGGCTGGCGGCATCATGACGCCGGAGGTGCTCTCGCTGAGGGAAAACCTGACGGCGCAAGAGGCGCTGGCCTACCTGCGCCAGCAGTCCGAGCACATGGAGATGATCTACTACCTCTACATCGTCGATGAGGAGAATCATCTGGTAGGCGTCATCTCATTGCGCGAACTCGTTGTGGCCCCACCCGACACGCCATTGAAAGACCTGATGGACACCAGCGTGATTAAGGTCACGACCATCACCGACCAGGAAGAGGTGGCGCGTATCATCGAACGCTACGATCTGCTGGGCGTGCCGGTGGTGGACGAGGAAAACCACCTGGTGGGCGTCGTCACCGTGGATGACGTGATCGACGTGATCCGCGAGGAGCAGGTGGAAGACCTTTCCGAAATGTCTGGTGCCAGCGTCGAGGAGTTCGAGGAAGAGGAGCGCTTCTCCTGGCGCGCCGCTTTCAGCCGCGTCACCTGGCTGGGCGTAAACGTGGTTGCCGGTTTTCTGCTCGCCCTCGCGCTCGATAAGCTGCTCGTTCCGGCCCTGAACACGGGCGGAGCCGCCGTCGCGGCCACCGGCTTCATGCGCGGGCTGCGTTCGCCCCTGGCCTTAAGTGGTATTGTCTGCCTGCTGCCCATGCTGCTGCTCACCAGTGGAAACGCGGGTTCGCAGGCGCTGGGCGTTGCTGGCTGGCAGTTGCGTTCGGCGGACGGCAGCGATTTCTGGCGCGCCATCTTCCGCGAACTGCGGCTGGGAACGCTGGGCGGAGTGCTGGCAACGCTCCTGGTCGGGCTGCTCACCCTGCTCCTCTTCCACTCGCTGCCACTGGGCATCGCCATTGGCCTGGGCTTCGGCTTCACCCTGCTGGTCGCGACAATTTGCGGTCTCGCCCTGCCCAATCTCTTCCAGCGCCTGCGCCTGCGCGGCAGCCTGATCAGCGCCCCTCTGCTCGACCCGGTCATCGCCGTCATCAGCGTCAGCATCTTCCTCCTGCTCACCCTGGCCCTGCTCAACCAGCTGCACGTGTGAGGGGTGCAGGGGCTTCTGCCCCTGCCGGAGCGCGAGGTGTCCTCGCCTTCTCTTCATCAATCGGGTGCAGGGGCTTCTGCCCCTGCCGGAGCGCGAGGTGTCCTCGCTCCTTCCCCTCTCAAAGCGGGCCGCAGGCCCACTTAAAGATGTATAAGTGGATGTCAGGATTAGTAAGTAGACACCATGTGCAAAAGATGGTAACGTATAGAAAATAACCAGGATAGCAAAGAAAGGAACACAAGAATGCAACACATCACACCGCATTTATGGTTCGACAAAGAAGCCAGAGAGGCTGCCGAGTTTTACACTTCTTTACTCGCGGATTTAAAAGTTACCGGTAGAACAACGCTCCATAATACACCTTCGGGAGATTGTGATATCGTTTCTTTCGAGCTTTCTGGACAGCCGTTCATGGCTATCAGCGCTGGACCCTTTTTCAAATTCAATCCTTCGGTCTCCTTTATCCTGAACTTTGACCCGGCAAAAGACAAAAATGCACGAATGAATCTGGATCGACTATGGGAGAAGTTATCGGAAGGCGGTACAGCTCTCATGCCTCTTGCTACATACCCGTTCAGCGAACATTATGGCTGGATACAGGACAGGTATGGACTTTCCTGGCAGCTCATGCTCACAAATCCCGCGGGCGAAGAGCGACCCTTCATCACTCCGTCGCTGATGTTTACAGGTAAAAACGCTGGTCATGCCGAAGAAGCGATTGATTTTTACTGTGCGGTATTCACCGGTTCCCGGCGAGGAACGACCGCTCGTTACCCGAAGGGGATGGAGCCAGATAAGGAAGGAACGCTTATGTTCGCCGACTTCTCTCTCCCGGGTACCTGGCTTGCCGCTATGGACAGCGCGCACGAACATGCTTTTACCTTCAATGAAGCTATCTCTTTCCTTATTCCCTGCGAAACGCAAGCGGAAATCGATTACTACTGGGAAAAACTTTCTGCGGTTCCTGAGGCCGAACAATGCGGCTGGTTAAAAGACAAGTTTGGTCTCTCCTGGCAGATCTGGCCCACTGCGATTGGCGAAATGATGAAAAATGGCACTCCTGAGCAGATGGATCGGCTAACGCAGGCCTTCTTGCCGATGAAGAAATATGATATTGCAACATTACAGAAAGCATACGAGGGGAAATAACGCTCTCTTATACCATCCAGCAACTCATATCATCCGATTGCGTATCGCCAGCGTAGTATGAGATGGAAAGAAGCAACAGTGACTTACCTGCTTTGTCTAGATTGGTCTTAGCCGGTCGAAAGGCAAGCGCCCACAAGCTCTTTCTGAGGGTGGTTTCGTTTTCCAGATAACACAGAGTTCATCTGGAAGAAAGAAGCCTTATCCTGACGACATTACGTCAGGATGACAACCTTACTATGACAGCGAGAAAAAAGGAGAGTGTATTTGCCATGAAGGAAACATCAGAGAAGACCGGAAATCCGTTGGATGTCGTTGGTGAGCGCACGTCGCGCCGTTCCCTGCTCAAAGGGGCCGTAGCCGGAGCCGCTGGAGTGAGCGGACTGGTGGCAGGCGCGGGCTTTCTCACTACGTTGCAGCCGCACGCGGCCTTCGCAAAGGCAGCGAGCCTCAGCTGCGGTGACACAGAGCAGAGTATCATCAACACTGCTGCGACCGCGGAGGAACTGGCAGTTGTTTTCTATTATCACGGGGTCAAAAATGCCGCGAAGCTCGGCATCAGTGGGCAGAACCTGTCGTACCTGCAAGCCGCGCTCGTCGAGGAGCAGCTGCACCTGAATTACCTGCTCTCGGCTGGCGCGGTGCCGCTGACCAGTACCTTCAGCTTCCCGCACGGCTGGAACACCTTTGAGAATCAGGGGACCTTCATCAACACGTTGCAGCAGCTTGAGACAGACTTCGAGTCTGCCTACCTCGCGGCAGTCAAGGAATTCGGTGAGCTGGGCCTGTTTGACCTGGCAGTGGTCGCCGGGCAGATTGCCACCATCGAGGCCGAACATCGCGCCCTCGGTCGCTCCATCATTATGACGAAGCAAGCGGCGAACAACTGGGGCTTTACCCCCGTCTACGTCACCTCCGTCGGCGACGCTGTGACCGTGCTGACCGATGAGGGGTATCTCTCCCCAACTAGCAACAACACCTTCACCTATACGGCAGTCAGCACCAACAGCGACCTGGTGACCCAGACCACACCCTACTCAGTCGAAACCTGCTAACTCCATCTCCATCCTTCTTACAGGAACGAAGGTCTGTGTCGCTACTTGACGCAGACCCTCGCTCTTTCCATAAAAATTTCCCCAACCCCCTCAAAAATCCCCCCAAAAACCGCTTGACGAACCGCAAGCCACGGTGTATACTACAGGCGTTCTCCAGAAGAGAACACAATCCAGAAACCGTTCCTCGATAGCTCAACGGTAGAGCGGCCGGCTGTTAACCGGTAGGTTCCAGGTTCGAATCCTGGTCGAGGAGCCAGCAAAAGCCCGGGAGTCATGCTCCCGGGTGTTTTTTATACATTTTAATAAGCCCAAATATGAACTTGACTTCATAAACCCGAACGGTAAATAGGAATCGTGCATAGCTGTAGCTGTCCTGGATATTCTGATACAGCCTATAAGCATCAGTTTGTAAAGCCAGTGCTTTTTGGTACTCCTCTTGCTCTAGTGCTATCCGTCCTTGTGCCAGGTAGCAGTTAGCCCCTAATTGGTCGCAACCTGACGGAAGGGCTGAGAGCCTGCTCGTATGACTGCAAAGCCGCCTCAGTCATGCGGAACTGCTGCACATCGCCCATCGCTTTACATGTTGGCTTCCCCTAACCGGTCGCCAACTTGACGGAAGAGGGAGAGAACCTGCTCGTAGGACTGCAAAGCCGCCTCTCGGTCATCGCGGAACTGCTGCACATCGCCCATCGCTTGTAACACGTTGGCTTCCCCTAATCACGCCAACCTGACGGAATATGAAGAGAGCCTGCTCGTACGACTCCAAAGCCGCCATATGTATCTTTTCGGAACTGCTGCACATCGCCCATCGCTTGTCGCACGTTGGCTTCCCCTCATCGAGAGCCGACCTGACGGAAGAGGGAGAGAGCCTGCTCGTAGGACTGCAAAGCCGCCTCTCGGTCATCGCGGAACTGCTGCACATCGCCCATCGCTTTCCGCACGTTGGCTTCCCCTAATTTAGAGCCAACCTGACGGAAGAGGGAGAGAGCCTGCTCGTAGGACTGCAAAGCCGCCTGCAGTCATCGCGGAACTGCTGCACATCGCCCATCGCTTGTAGCACGTTGGCTTCCCCTAACTGACGCCAATCTGACGGAAGAAGGAGAGAGCCTGCTCGTAGGAGTGCAAAGCCGCCTCTCGGTCATCGCGGAACTGCTGCACATCGCCCATCGCTTGTAACACGTTGGCTTCCCCTAATCTAGAGCCAACCTGACGGAAGAGGGAGAGAGCCTGCTCGTAAGACTGCAAAACCGCCTCTGTATCGCGGAACTTCTGCTCATCGAGCATCGCTTGTAGCACGTTGGCTTCCCCTAATTTAGAGCCAACCTGACGGAAGAGGGAGAGAGCCTGCTCGTAGGACTGCAAAGCCGCCTCGGTCATCGCGGCAGTGCTGAACATCAGCCATCGCTTTCCGCACGTTGGCTTCCCCTAACCGGGCCAACCTGACAGGAAGATATGGAGAGAAAATGCACGTGACTACAGTCGAATGTATCTCTTTGCGGAATGCTGCACATCGCCCATCGCTTGTAACACGTTGGCTTCCCCTAACTCGGTGCCAACCTGACGGAAGAGGGAGAGAGCCTGCTCGTAGGACTGCAAAGCATCTGTGAGATGCGACCCGTTATTAGAGTAATAAAAACGACCAAGGAGGAAAGCTCTTTGTGCTTCTGACTGAGGAGTCAGTTTCAATGTCACGTCTTGAGCGGCTTGAAAGATCGCTCTCAAGTAAGCTGTTCCAGTAAATCTAAGGTCTTGTGTTGCATCCCACCAATCTGACATTCCTTGTTCTTCATCGAAAGCAATGGCGTGATAATACCAATCGGGAGAATGCACTGCTACCCGTGTCAAATGCACTAATGCCCTTTGATGATATTGCTTCCATAAGTCAGGTTCTTGATCTCGTACTTCTGTTGCCTGAAGTTCTCGCAAGAGATCATGAAACGCATAGTGCTGATTTCCAATGGCTTCAATATATGGATAACGGATAAACTGATGAAAACGATCGAGTGCATCTGGTCCGAGAAGTATTCGGGAAAAATCGCTTTGAGCAGAGGCAGATCAAAACTTCTTAAGAGCACACCGTAACGAGTGAGTTCACGGAAAGGTGTTTTGAGGCGTTCGTCTAATCGCTTTTGGACAAACTCTAACAATGCTCGCTCGTTGAATTGTGCTTGCAGTTTGGGCAGATCAGCAAAAGTAAAGGGGTGGTCGTGCTGCTCTAACCAGAGCGTACCGATAATGGAGACACATAAAGCATGACCATGCGTGATTTCGTAGATACGCTGGCGCATGAATCGGTCATCCATTCCTAATTCGTGGAGATACTTTTCTACTGCTGACTGCTCTAGCATTGGAAGGGAAAGATACAGTTGATCCTGTCTTTCGATGACGTTGAATGTTGGGAGCATGCGACTGGCAATGACGATGGAACATTGCTGATGTTTTTGTGAGAGTCTCTCATGCATTTGAGGTAGTAATTCATCCATCACCCATTGGCCAACTTCTTCCCCCTCTCGTTCACTCAACCACTCACAGGTATCAAGCAGAAGCACGACAGGTCGGTTAATCGTGCTCACCGGACTGTAGAATTCTTGTACTTTTGCCCGAATCGGCTGACGCTGTTCTCGCATCAATCAGCATCATTTCCGCTCATCGTCAGAGATGCTCCTTGCAGGCTGGCATCATTGCCGACAAGAACGGTTTGGCTCATGTGTCGGCCTAACTCAGCGAGGTGATTGCGTCCCTCCAGAAGGGTTTCCTCAAAAATGTCGTAGCGATGTGGATTACCATACGGCGCTAGCCACCCGGCGAGGGTATCCAGAATGGATAACGAATTGGTACGTAAGGCTTCATTGGCAAAATTGAATGTGATGATAATTCTATCAGTCGGTGTGTGTTCAGCAAGCTGAGTAAGAGCGCACTTTTGCATTGCCCCCCTGACCGGGGAGAATATAGACCCAGGATGAGGAAGACGCGAGAAATTGCTGATACGTCCTTATCTCATGTTGGCGTCCGACGAAAGGGGGCTGAATAGCAAGAGGTTGTGACGGCATAAAGAACGCTCCTGTCCACTTGCGTTCCTCGTGCTTGATAATCATCTCGTTTTCTTCACTTTAACGTTACCGCCTGATATCGGGGTGCAAAAGTAGTAGTGATCATGTGGCTACCGACGAGCTTCAGCATCTCAACGAGGATTGTCGAGGCCCATGCGCATCTGGCAGTTCCGCGCAAATGTTCGGAGAGTAAGCCATGAAGTTATTTATGTGCGATTAATGTCGGGGTCATGACAAACGCTTGTCGACTCTCTCCGACCGATCAGGCATTACGAAGTTGACCCTGTATTATCCTAAAGCTTTGAACATCACTGGCATCGTCAATCGCCAGGTATTCCTCAACGCTCACCCAGCGGTATTCAGGAAGTGCCATAGCCTGCTCCTAATGTATTGACTTCCATATCTGATCTCCGCTGTATGTTTTTCTGAGTCTCTAGTACCATCTATTGCTTATCTATTGAACAGAAAATTGCCTCATCAGTATCATTGTTATTAGAATGCACATTTAAAAAAGGCCAGCATCACTGATACTGTTGGCCTCGTCTCTTACCCCACCGTGCGGCTATAGGGATGGTAGTCCTCCTGCTCGATGCCCCAGGAGACGATATGGGTGGGCCAGAGGCGGATAAAGGCGGGATCGCCGCCGGGGCGTAGCTGCTCGCCTCCTGTGGAGTATGCTTCTGCTCGCCCGCGAATTTCGATGCCGCGTAGGTGGTGGGGTGGCAGGATATCATCTGCAACGAGTGAGGCTCTGCCCGTTTGTGCGACATCACGAAACTTGCGGCTCGTGCCGAAGCTGCCTCGCACTCCGCCGATATCGATAGTTCCCAGTTCGGCATTATAGTCGAAGCGCACCGGTACCACGTGCAACTCTCCCTGCTCGTTCAAGGTCGCTAAACGCCCCAGGTTTTGACTCTGGAGGTATGCGATTTCTTTCTCAGTAAAACCTCCCAATGGCTTGCTCATAGAACTGTTTTCTCCTCCCTTTATGAAAGTGGTCAGGCCCTCTCTTCATGATTATATGCTGCTCTCTGGCAGTCGTAAACTATTTGCCCGGAACGGTTCTACCAGAGATCGGGACTACGAAAGGAAATGTACACAATGATGCATTTGAACAACAAGATCGGCAAGGAGGGGAGCCACCCCCTGTCACTACAGGATCACCTGACAGTGCGGAAGGTTGCTAAGAAGATGGAGTCGAAGTCGAGGTGGGCGTCGGACTTGATGTAGCGGTAGGAGTTGGGCTTGGATCAACGTTAGAAGTTGGCATCGCTGTCGGCGTTGGTGTTGGCGCAACAGTTGGTGTCGGACTCGGATCACTATTAGAAGTTGCACTCGGGGTCGGCGATGGCGAAGGGGTAGAAGTTGGCGTCGGACTCGGTGTCGGGGTCGGACTTGGAGTTGGCGAGGGCGTCGGATCAGGACTCGGCGTCGGAGTGGGCGTTGGCGCCGTTGTGGGAGTGGGTGTCGGGGTGGATGCTGAAGTTGGCATGGGCGTGGGTGTCGCTGTTGGCTGCGCTGTTGGGGTAGCAACAGGGGTGGAAGTAGGAGACGGTACGATTAATGGTACAGCCGTTGCTGTGGGTGTAGGCACAGGTACGAGCGTTGCGGTAGCCGTCGGCGTGAGGGTGGGCCGCGATGCTGGACTCGCAACTGTTGTTGGCGTTGAAAGTGGTGCGGATGTCGAGACTGGAAGTGGGGAAGAGCCGGGAGACAAAGGTGGTGTATGAGAATGGTCTATCACTGCCAGGGCCGTATATCCCCCGATCAGGAAGAAAACGATGAAGCTGAAAACGAGCGCGTACAACCCTTTCTTACTGGGAAGATGTACCTTCATGGAAGAGATTGCTCTTTCGAGCGGTTGCATGGATTGGTCAGGTTGCAATACCTGTGGCTCATTAACGGGTGGTACAGGAGTCAATAAGGGTGCAGGCGTTATAAGTACGCCTGGTTGCCCTGTCTGGCTTGCGCCGGGAGTTGCGAGAGTCATGAATGAAGGCGGTAGGGCTGATGGAGGCGTCACAACGGGCGTCGGTACCGGTGGATTTGCAAGAGATGGTTTGACGAAGGTAGGCATATATTGTGCCGAAGGGGAGAGGAAGGTTTGCTGCTCTCCCGTATCGCCTGATGCAGAAAAATACGGAATTGTAACTGTTTCGGCAGCCTCTTTCAGGGCAGTGGCAAAAGCCTGGACGCTGGCAAAGCGCCGCTGAGGCTCTTTGGCAAGAGCCTTCAGTATGACTTCCTCGACGGCGGGAGGAATGCCTGGCACTTTCTCACGTAAAGGTGGGGGAGAAGTAAAAAGATGCTGGGTGGCAATTTCGGTAAAGGAGCCTTCAAACGGAGAGTGCCCGCACAACCATTCATAGGCTACCACAGCCAGGGCGTACTGATCGCTGGCATAGCATGGTTTCCCTTGAATCTGTTCGGGAGCCATATAATAGATCGTTCCAATGACTGTTTTCGTGGCACTTGAGCGAGAAGTTTGCACGATCAGGGCCGTACCAAAATCGCTGAGCAGAAGCTCATGATTGCGCCCGAGGAGGATATTTTCCGGCTTCACATCGCGATAAATCAGCCTTTGTTGGTGTGAATACTGCAAGGCGCTGGCAACCTGCTCGACGTAGGAGATAACCGTCGGCAGCGATAATAGTGTACCCCTGCGATGCCGTTGGCGTAAGGAGCCATCAGGCGCATAGTCCATGACCAGGAAGGGCATATCGTCGACCAGATCGAAATCAAGTATACGCACGATATGCCGGTGCGTCAGAGAGGCAATGGTCTCCGCTTCACGGCGAAAATTCTCGACGTCATCCGTCGCTATCCGGGTATGCAGCACCTTGATCGCTGCCTGTAAGTTCAGTCGGATATGTTGACCGAGATAGACATCTGCAAAACCACCTTGCCCTAACAGGCGTACAAGGTGATAGTTTCCTATTTGCTGACCGACACGATCTGCCATCGTACCCTTCCTCTGAAATGTTACCCATGTTGCAACACCTGATCACTTTTAATTACGGTCAGACCCCCCATTTTTAGTAGAGAAGCTCTGGTTTCCCGCGAAGAAGGGAATGCTTGCAGCGTACATGCTTCTGTGCTAGTATGAAGCTGAGATAGAGAGGATACGAATTGGAGCGGCAGGGGAAGGCGACGAGCAACTATGGATGTCTACGAACAGAGCATTGACTACCGGCATTTCTTTCTGGAACTGCTGCAAGCGGCTTCGTGGCCGGTGCTGATTGTGGATCGCGACCTGGTCGTGCGCTTTGCCAACAAGTCTGCCGGTCGCTTGCTGCACTGGCCAGGGCGTTCGGGGCAGGGGGAGCAGGCTCTACAGGGGCAAGCGCTGGAGCAACTGGTGCCGGACGAGGCGTTTCTACAACTGGTACGGCAGTGCGTTGAGTCCGGGGAAGGAGTCGAGGGGGAGTATGAGCGTGGGGGCAGTGGCCCGGTGTGGGGAGTGTCAGTTGCGCCTCTTGCCCACCGCCAGCTGCCAGTCTCTCAAAGTAGGGCGGAGGGCAAGAGGGAGCGGTCACAGGAGATAGAGCCGCGTATAGTAGGGCCGCCCCTTGCGGGTGGCCTGGGGAGAGAGGGTGAGAGAACGTATTCCTATGCCTACTTTGCCATCTCCATGGAGGATTTAACAGAATTGCGCCGCCTGGAACGGGTGCGGCGGGACTTTATCGCCAATATCTCACATGAGTTACGCACGCCGCTGGCCTCCGTGCGGCTGCTGGCGGAGACGCTGGAGGAGGCAATAGACACCGATCCCGAACGAGCGCAGGAATTTGTAGAGAAGATCGAGAACGAGGTGCAGCACCTGAGCGGCCTCGTCTCGGAATTGCTGGAGCTGGTGCGTATCGAGTCTGGCCAGTTGCCGATGGCGATTGAGCCGGTGGGTTCGGAGCAACTGGTGCGCGAAGTTATGGCACGTATGTTACCGCTAGCGCAGCGACATCGTGTAACACTTAGAACTGAGATTGCGCAGGGCGAGACGCCGGTGGCCGCAGACAGCAAGCACATTGCTCGCGTACTGGTGAATCTCGTGCACAACGCCATCAAATTTACTCCTTCAGACGGCGAGGTAGTGATCGGGACGAGGGCGCAGGAAGAGGGACGCACACAGCAATTTTACGTGCGTGATACAGGTGTAGGTATTCGTGCAGAGGAGTTACCCCGTATCTTTGAGCGTTTTTATAAAGCCGACCGGGCGCGCTCGAAAGTTGATTATATTGGGCCGGGAGGCGGCGGAAGCGGGTTGGGGCTGGCAATTGCACGGCACGTTGTCGAGGCGCACGGCGGACGCATTAGCGCGGAAAGCGCCCTGGGACAGGGCAGTACCTTTTCCTTTACGCTGCCCGTCGCCCCATCCCCGTACGTGTCGGGTTGATGGATGATATTGAATCAAGGAAAAACCCTCATGGATGTAGAATTTGAGCAGCGTTTGCGCAAAAGTGGGAAAGAGGCCCTGGTCGAACTGGTGAAGGCGCTTGCGCTCCGCCATCCGGCGCTTCTTTCGGAAATAAGCATGCTGCTGGAAAACCTTGCTGATTCCAGCAACAGGCGGGAAAATGGCTCTGCTGAGGATGGGTACGAGGGTCTGGACGAAGACGAAGAGGAGACGGACGAGTGGGATTTTGGAGGAGATGAAATCACCCTGCTTGTACCCCCTCCGGTGGATCAACCCGCGCTTCCGCCTCTTGAGAGCGAAGCATACCAACAGCGTATTGAAAGCTATCAGGCACGCCTGGAACAGGATGAATCGATGCAGGCCATTACTTCCGACCTGATGGACGTGTTGAGGGAGGCGGAACTGCGGGCCTTGCAGCAGGATTATTATGCTGCCCTCGACCTGTATGCGCTCTTGTTTGATGAACGGGTGAAAGAACGCTCCGCTGCTCTGTCATCCATATTCGACGAAGCTATTGATGCCGCCATGCCTGTCCTGGAGCCTCTGCTCATTGAGGCTGGAAGCAATACCATGTTCGATGAGCAGACTATTGCCCTCTCCCCACTCCTCACTGCCCCGGTGCGACAGAGCTGGCTGCAGCGCCTCTTTCTGCTCTGGCTCAAGCGATTGGACGCGCACAATATTGATGATGAGTTGCCCGATCTTATGCTCAATCTGGCCTGGAACGAGGATATGCCCCTGCTGCGTGCGCTCTCACAGAACGAGCTGCAAAAGATTCCGCACAGCTCCCACTCCAATATTGTCGATTTCGCACGCCAGTTCCGCTATCGTGCGCTCGAAAAGTTCCTGCGGCACATTCCGCGTGTTTGATACACCTGTTTTTTAAGATAATCTTTACGCCAAATGCCTTGCACTTTGTCAAGTACTATGATACGATTATTTACAGGTAATGTATTTCCACGAGATACGCTCATAAGCCGTGTGGTGTATCTCTCTCCTTCCCGGTTGGCCGGGTAGGAATGCCTTTCAAGAAAAACAGGGAAATTACCCTCTTTAAGAATGAGATCGAAGTGCGTTGGGTAGTAGATGGTAGTGTGGCAGCAAGAGAGAGGATCTGGCATGGGAAAACTGGTAATGATCATCGACGATTCGCTGACGGTTCGTAAGATCATTGAAACCAGCCTCAAGCGTGAGGGCTTTGAGTCAGTCAGTTACGGCGATGGGATAGAGGCGATGAAGGCTTTGACGGCACCGGGTGTGCGTATACCTGATCTGGTCATTCTTGACATCGGCCTTCCCAAGATGAATGGCTATGAAATCGCTCGCCGCTTGAAAACGAAACAGCAGTATAACAACACCGTTATTATCATGCTTACGGGACGCGATGGGATGCTGGACAGGCTGAAGGGGCGTCTGGCGGGCGCGAAAGATTACATCACGAAGCCATTTAGAACGCAGGAAGTGATGTCGGTCGTACACTCGCACCTGGGTGCGCAGGCCTGAGGCAATGGAACAAGAACCGGCAGCTATTTCTCTACCATTTGATAGTTTCCTGGCCACCGAGCTTGAGCGGCTCAGCGACGAGGAGTTCTGGGAATTTGCCTTCGGGCAGGCAAGCAAAGCAGGCCACCCTGTCCACCTCGGCCACCTCGAAGAATATGCCGAGTGCGTGCTTGATGCCAGTGGTCACCGTTGCTGGCTCGCGCTCGATGCGTTGAGTCAGGCGCTGTCGCCGCCACAGCATCTTGCGCTCCTACCGGCCATGCCATCCTGGATGATTGGCCTGCTTGCCTGGCATGGTGAGACGCTCGCCGTAATCGACTTTGCCGCGTACCTGGCAGATAGCCAGCAAGCGGTCATCGGGCAACTGTCGAAGGGGAAGCTGATAATTGTGAATGATATCAGTAGCAAAAATTGCTCTTTCCCTACGCTTGCCCTCTTCGTTGCGGACTTCGGCCAGACCACTACTATTGCGTCTGAGCAGATCCAGGCAGGAAATCTCACGGAGATCACCGCTGTGTCTTCTAACTGGCTGGCCCCTACGCGATTGGCGGTAATCAGGGGAAGCTACGACAACGCGCCAGTGCTGGATGTGTCAGCGCTGCTGGTAGACATCGTGGAGCGTATAGGAATCGCTGCTTTAGATGAATGACAATCTGTTTCCTCCTTTCGATGAGAGTCAGCTTACTCCTGAAGACCTGGAGGTGCTGCGCGAGTTCGATGCTCTGGAAGACGTTTCGCCCGTTGTGGATGAGACTGCCGACCTTGAGGGCGCTATTCCTCTGCTTTCTCCGCAGGTATACGAGGAATCTTCTCCCGCGTCCGAAACTGCTCTACCTGCGCAGGCATTTCCTCCTGCTGACCAGAATTTCATCGAAGATATGCTCTCTGTCTTTGCTTTTGAAGCTGATGAGGATATTGCGGTACTGAGGCGCACGCTGCAGCAGATTGAGCGGGAAGATATGCTGGACGCGGCTCGCTTCACCATCCTGCAAAACGTGGCGCACAAGATTAAGGGAACGGCGGCTACGGTGAGCTGCTTCGCCATGTCCACGATTGCCTACCAGATCGAGGCCATTGCGCGCCTGGTCAGCGCCGGTACAGTGAGTCGGCTCATCGGACTGAAGGCGCTGGCGCAAGCCGTGCGGGCGCTCGAAGTGACGCTGGATGGCCTGATTGCCGACCGCGTGGAACATAGCGCTCCCCTGGAGGATCTCCAGGCGGAGTATCGGGCGCTTGGTATCAATGTGGAGTTGAGTGGCGCGAAGGCTCCCACACTACCCACTTCTTCAAGCACGTTCATGGTGCTATCGGGTACGCGGGAAGCCTCGACAGCGCAACCCGCAGATCGGAGTGGAGAGGATGCTGCGTTTGCCGCACCGTTTGTGCGTATCGACACAAAGCGTTTCGAGCAACTCTTGCGCCATACGGAACGCCTGGAAGAACTCCAGGTGCCTCTGGAACAGGCGCAAGAGCAGGTAGAGCTTGCTTTGAGCGAGTTGCAGGCGGCTCAAGCTCGTTTGCGACGGCTAGAAACCATTTTCACTACCCTTTCCTTGACCTCGAAAAACGCGCATCTCCAGTTGGAACGACAGATGCTGAGCGAGGAATTACCCTCATCATCTCTGGTTGCCCGTATTCTGCGTGAGGCAACTGGGCGTACCGGGCATCTGTACCAGCGCAGGAGCAGGCAGAGAGGGTCATTTGAAGACGGGAACGCTCCACTCAATTCTCCACTGTGGGACGAGTTGGAGATCGAGCACTATACGGAAAACGAGGTGCTGATGCAGCAGTTCAGCGAGGCCATTGCCGACGTTGCCACCGCGTCCTCACAACTCCGGCTCGCCTTTTCCCGCTTACATGAGCTAATGCAGATACAGCATACTCAGGCGAACAGCGTGCGCAGTGATACGCTGCTGCTGCGCCTGACTCCGCTCACTGCCCTGTTCTCCCGCCTGCAACGTGCAGTCATGATGGGCGCGCAGGCGCAGGCGCGAGAGCTACAGTTTGAGGTTCGGGGCGAGACGGTGGAAATCGACCAGGATATCCTGGAGGAGTTGAAGAATCCGTTACTGCAACTTGTGCGCGACTGCGTTGGGGGCAGTATCCCTACCATGCAAGAGGATGAAGAGGGTGAGGGGCGTGAGAGGAGGAATGGGAGTGATGAGCGCCATAGCAGCAAAGGGCATGTATTGCAGGTCTGGCTGCACGTGCAGGCGCTGGGCCACGAAATCACTCTGGAACTGGGTTTCTCCATGCCTGTTCCCGGTGGTTTGCTGGATGGCATCCAGGAGGTGATGCGCCGCCTGCATGGAAGGCTACTCGTGCGGCGCAACGCTGCCGGAGGGGTCAGCTTCTTGCTGCATCTGCCACGCTCGCAGGGGACGGTACAGGGCCTGCTGGTACGCGCCGGTGGGCAGCAGGTGGTGGTGCCATTCTCTCAGGTGCAGCACATCGACTACGGGCAAAAGGAAGGGATCGCAGAGGGTGACCTTTGCTATCGACTCAATGACCTGCTGCGTTTCCCGGCAACAGCGCAACAGGAACGAGGAGATGTAATGGGGAAGGTGCAGGTGGTGCAGCCGGTACTGGTGCTGTCTAACCAGGCTGTCCCTGTTCCCCTCGTTTCCACGCGTTTGCTGATAGAGGTGGATGAGGTCTGCGGCACGGTCGAACTGGTCGTGAAGCCCCTGGCGGCGCATTTGCAGCGCACGGGCATCATCGGGGCCACTGTTGATGGCAATGGTAGCGTGCTCCTGCTGGTGAATTTACCCGAGTTGATACGCCTGTATCGACGAAGTGGAGGCCAGAGTGTGAATGCAAACAGACTCGTCAACGAGGAGCGAAGGCCTCAAGCGGGTCAACCCACTATTCTGGTCGCGGATGATTCCGTCTTTATCCGCCAGTCGCTGCTGTATGGTCTCCGGCAGGCCGGTTACAGAGTCGAGGAGGCGCATGATGGTATGGAGGCGCTGGAAAAGCTGCTGGAACTGCGCCCGGATGTACTGGTGCTGGATATCGAGATGCCCAATCTGAACGGCTACGACCTGCTCGGTATTCTGCCCGCCTACCCCGAAATTACCGGTGTCAAGATTCTTATGCTCACCTCGCGTTCTTCTGAGAAACACCGGGAGCGCGCCCGCGAGCTAGGCGCGCACGGCTACCTCACCAAACCCTGTCCCCAGGATGTTTTAGAAAAGGCGATAAAGAGCGTGCTTTCTAACGAAAACGAACCACTTCCGTAGGGCCGCGATATGAATTGCGCGCCTACAGACCAGAAAAATCCTTTTGCAGGGCGGTGCTCGTCAGGGGGCCGAGAGTCATAGCGCGGATGATGCCTTTGGAGTCGATGAAAAAGGAGGTGGGGGCGGCGGCGACATTGTAGAGCGTCATCACCTGCTGGCGGTTGTCTATCAGGACGGGGTAGGTGAGGTGGTGCTGCTGCACAAACTGCGCTGCCGTAGAATCATCATCCACGCTGTCTACTCCCAGGATGACACTATTATGGCCGCTGGCCCGCTGCTGGGCATAGAACTGCTGCAAGGCAGGCGTTTCTTGCAGGCAGCCGGGACAGCTTGCATACCAGAAATTGAGCATGACGGCCTGCCCGCGATAATTGCTCAGGCTGACCTTGCGTCCATCAGGAGTGGTCAGGGTGAAATTGGGAGCGATGTCGCCGACGGCATAGCCGGTGGAGGTCGTATGCGACGCCGCCGTTGGCAATAACAAGCCTGCCGTGACAATGGCGAGGCTTCCGAGAATAGCCACGAAAATAACGATGCTGCGCGTTCTCGATTTCTTCCGCGGTTGAGTGGTTTCCATAGCCAGCTGCAGCGGCCTTTCCCTGTCAAAGATAGCTGTTCCTTACCTGTTACAGAAAAGAGTATAGACCATTTTTCCCTGAAATGCAAAACAAAAAGGTGGGCTGCCACATGGCAATCCACCTTTTTGCATGCTATCGTTTGGCCGATCAATCGCGGCCCTACTGATAGGAGGCTGGCGCGGCTCCGATAGCGCCGGTCTCAACCATGATCTCACGCAATTGCTTTGCATCGATGGTCTCATAAAGACGCAGCGCCTGCGCAATGCGGTCAAGCGTGGCTCGATGCTCCGTCAACATGCTGACGGCACGGTCGTATGCCCACTTGACGATGCGATCAACCTCTTCATCGATGAGAGCAGCCGTTTTCTCGCTATACTCGCGACCGCCTGTTGCCAGCGCAGTACCGCCGAACGGGTCCTCGCGTTCGCTATAGGAGATCGTGCCGAGTCGCTCGCTCATACCCCAGCGAGCAACCATCTGGCGCGCAATACCCGTGACGCGCTGTAGATCGTTCTCCGCGCCCGTTGTAATGCGGCCAATAGCAACCTGTTCTGCCGCTCGTCCACCGAGGGCCGTGACAAGCTGCGCTTCCAGGTACGGCTTCGAGTAGTTGTAGCGATCATCGAGCGGTGTGTACTGCGTGACGCCCAGCGCCTGCCCGCGTGGCACAATGGTCACTTTGGTCACCGGATCGACGTATTCGGTCAGCAGGCCGGTCAGAGCATGACCACCCTCGTGGTAGGCCACGACCTGGAGGTCCTCTTCCGTCAGGATCAACGGGCGCTCAGCACCGATAAGAATCTTGTCCAGGGCCTCATCGAAGCAGTTCTGCGTTACCGCATCCAGATTGCGACGTGCGGCCAGCAGAGCAGCCTCGTTGACGAGGTTGGCCAGATCCGCGCCAACCATGCCCGGTGTGGCACGAGCAATGGTGATCAAGTCCACGTCCCCGGCCAGGGGAACGTCGCGGGAGTGAATTTTGAGAATAGCCAGACGCCCATTCCAGTCGGGGCGATCGACGGTGACGCGGCGGTCGAAACGACCGGGCCGCAGCAGCGCCTTATCCAGACCATCGGGACGGTTGGTGGCGGCGATTACGACGACAGCCTGGCGGGTATCGAAGCCATCCATCTCGACGAGCAACTGGTTGAGGGTCTGCTCGCGCTCGTCGTTGCTATTGATGCTCGAACCCCGCTGGCGACCAACGGCATCAATTTCGTCGATGAAGATGATGCTGGGAGAGGCTTTCTTGGCCTGATCGAACAGGTCGCGCACGCGGCTGGCACCCACGCCCACCAGCACCTCCACAAACTCGGAGCCGCTCATCGAGAAGAAGGGCACGCCCGCTTCTCCGGCTACCGCACGGGCCAGCAGCGTCTTGCCGGTGCCCGGAGGGCCAACCAGCAGCACGCCACGCGGTATCCTGCCGCCCAGCCGCTGGAATTTGCCCGGCGTCTTCAGAAACTCCACCACCTCAACAAGATCATTCTTCGCCTCGTCGACGCCGGCGACATCAGCGAAGGTCGTGCTGGGCCGGTCTTCAAGAATCAACTTGGCCTTGCTTTTCCCAAAGCTGAAGATGTTTTGCTGGCCCGCCGTCGCCCTGCGTGCTATCCAGAGGAAGAGCGCGATCAGCAGTATCCACGGGACAAAGTCCTCGAGCAGAACGACTAAGATGTTATTATCATTGGTGGGTTGAGCCTGGAAATTCACGTGGTACTGGATGAGTAAATTTGTCAGGTTCTGGTCACCATTGGGCAACTGCGTGAAATGGAACTGCGTTCCTGTTTTTGTGACGCCGCTGCTGTCCGTTACCGTCACTGGATTATAAAATGTACCGGTTGCGTCCTGCCCCTGGAAAACGATACTTTTGACGTTGTTGTCTTTAACCTGCTGGTAGAACGTGCTATATGGTACTTCGATTACATTTTGACTGTTGCTACTGGAACTGGACGTGAAGAATTGGAAGAGGTACCAGCCAAGGAGCAGAACACCGACGAGGAGCAGAGAACGAATGATGAGCGAGGTAGCGTTGGGACCATTTGGCTTGCCGTTTCCGCTGCCGCCATTCCCACTATTATCACCGGGACGGCGCGCACCGTTTGGCCCATCGTTCGGATTGCGCTGGTACAGCCATGATAACGGTGACAACAATAACAACGATGACAATGTTGACTGCCTCTGTTTCCCTCGCATCCGTTGAGCCTGAGTTTCCATGTATTCAGACCTACTTTCTTCCGGGGTGCCTTCACCCGACACCCTATCTATCTCTCCGTTTCTTTTTTCAAGAAATCGGGTATGTGTTTCTAGTACGATAGAAATACGTTTCAGGTTGCCTCAAAGTTATCAGATTAGCACAGAGGCAGAGCAATATCCCTACTATCATGACGTTAAAAAAGGGCGAACCGTATACGTCAAGAAAAGAGGGATGCTAAAATACAGGTTGTGCCATTGCTTCCTGTATACAGTATTACAAAGTAAGCAGCGCTTTTATTCCCCTGGCCCACCTGTCAATTTGTATGAAAAAATGCCTCATCAGGATATTCTACGGGTTGCCGCGCAGGCGTTTGGCCTCGGCCTCGGCATCACGAGCCTCTTTTCGCTTCCGCAGACCCTTGAGGGCCTCCACTTTGCGGTCCCAGTTATCGGCGTCGCCCGGTCGAAGCTCGATGGCCTTTTCGATGGCCTCCAGCGCCTGGTTGTAACGTTTGAGCCGGTTGAGCACCAGCGCCTTGTTGTGCCATGCGCCAGGCATCTTTTCGTTGAGTTTCAGGGCGCGTTCGTAGGATTGGAGCGCCAGGGCGTAGTTGCCGGCATGGTAATAGGCATTGCCAAGACCATTCCAGGCCGGGGCGAAGTTGGCGTTAACGCGTAAGACGCGCTCATAGGCCATGATGGCCTCGGAATAACGACTGAGCTGAGCAAGCGCAATGGCTTTGCCGTTGAGCGCGGGAATATAGTTGTTATCGATGTTCAGGGCGCGTTCATAGGCATTGAGCGCCTCGTAGAACTGTCCCTGAGCGCTGGACGTGCTGCCAAGTTTCGCCCAGGCGCGCATATAGCCGGGATTGATTTTGACGGCTTTATTGAACATATCCATAGCCCTCGGGTATTCCTGCCGGGCGAAGTAGACGTTGCCCATGCCGAAAAGGGCTGGCGCGTACTTCGCATCCAGCTTGAAGGCTTCCTGGTAGGCTTGCAGGGCCTCGGCATAGCGACCGAGATCGTAAAGTACAGAGCCTTTGCCCTCCCAGGCCGTGACCAACCGGGAGTTGATGGCCGTTGCCTGCTCAAAGGCGTTGAGTGCGGGCCGGAGTCGCCCCATGTCGTGGAGAATACTGCCTTTGCCGCTCCAGGCGGTGGCAATCGAGGGATTATAGCTCAACGCCTGCTCGAAGGCGTCCAATGCCTCACTATACCGTTTGAGTTCGCGCAGGACGAGTCCTTTATTGTTCCATGCCTCGGCCAGGTGAGAGTCGAAGCGCAGCGCCATATCGAAGGCATAGAGCGCATCGTTCGGACGCTTCAGGGCGTTGAGCACAGCACCCTTGCCGTTCCACGCCGAAGCGTTGTTTGGTTCCAGGTGCAGAGCCTCATCGAAGGCGTTGAGCGCATCCTGGTTGCGGCCCAGTCGGCTGAGGGCGGTGCCTTTACCGATCCAGGAGACGGACAGCTTCGCCTCAATTTTGAGAGCGTTCTCGAAGGCGGTCAGAGCCTGACCGTGACGCGAGCGCAGACCCAACGTCAGACCCTTGCCCTGCCAGGCCAGCGCGTTCGTCTTATCGAGTTGCAGCGTTTGATCGTAGAGTTTTTCCGCCCTGTCGTAGTCCTTTTGCAAGCGCAGCGTATGGGCCTCCTCCAGCAGCCGCTCCGTCTCTTTGTCTTTTCTCAACGTTGCCGGTGTTGTGGTGAGCGTTGACGAAAGTGCGAAGGGTGTTGTGGGGGCGGAGCCGCTCATTCGCAGCCGCTCCAGAACCTCTTTCGCGCTGGCCGGACGGCGCGCTATCTCCATCTGCACCATCTGTTGCAGCAGGGCGTCCAGGTTAGCATCGACTTCTGGATTGATGCTTGAGGCCGGGACGAAGAAAAATGGGCGCTCACTGGGGTCGAGGCCGGTCAGCAGGTGGTGAAGCAGGGCACCCAGGCTGTAGAGGTCCGATTGGGGAGTGCTCTGCGCCTTGCCGTACTGCTCCGGGGCCGCGTAACCGGGTGAGCCGAGCGCGACGGTGTCGCGTGACTGGCCGGGTTTGAAGATACGCGCAATACCGAAGTCGATGAGGAAGACATGATCACCTTCGTCAATCATTACATTTCCGGGTTTGAGGTCGCGGAAAATGATGGCAGGCTGGCGCGTGTGCAGGTAGTTGAGCACGTCGCACAGTTGCTCTGCCCAGCCAATGACCTGCTTCACGGGCAGTGGCTTGTTCCCTGTCCGTTCGAGATAATGTTCCAGCGTCTCACCCTCGATAAAGTCCATGACGAGGTACGAACGGTCATTTTCCGTAAAATGCTCGTGGATGCTGGGCAGGTTCGGATGTTTGAGCCTGGAAAGCAAGAGGGCTTCACGCTCAAAGGCCGCTTCCGCCTCCTCGATCTGGCCCTCTGGTACCGCCGCCTTACTCATCTCTTTAATGGCGACGAGCCGATTATCCAGCTGGGTATCTGCTGCCTTGTAGACGGCTCCCATGCCTCCTTGCCCGATGCGATTGATGAGCCGGTAGCGGCCCGCGAGCCGCGTTTCAACCGGCAGGGTGCCGGTCAGCAAGGTAGCCAGCGGCCTGGCACAATGCATGCAAAAGCGCGCCTGCGCAGAATTGACGGCACCACAGTTTTCACAAATCTGTTCCTGCTCTACTGTTGTCCCTGTTGTATCTGTGTTTGCGTCTACATCCGACATAAAAGCTTTAAAATCCCATTACATATTCTTCTCAAAAAGAGATGACACACATATGAGTACAGTAATGATACTCCTATATCATAACATATTGTGGGAAGTTGTTGTGTTGCAATTTCCTCATCTGTTCCTCTCTTTATGAGTTCTTTTCCGTTTGCGCTCCCTGGGCAGCTTCAACTGCCCGCCAGACGCTGAGCCATTCATCAATACTTAACGTTTCAGCGCGGCGGCTGATATCGATACCGGCGGCAGTGAGCAAGGCGCGCACTTCCTGGTCTTTGATATGCAGCCCACTGGCAAGCGCATTGTGCAACTGCTTGCGTCGTTTGGAGAAACCGGCCTGGACGACTTTGAAAAAGCGGTCTCGTTCCGACTGTGCCAGTGTTACTCTTCCTGCCTGTGGGTTCACATCCACGCGCAGGATGGCCGAATCGACCTTTGGCGCGGGATAGAAAGCGGAGGCCGGGACGCGGGCAACGATGCGCGGTTGACCATAAAACTGGATACTGACCCCCAGCAAACTGAGGTCGCCGGGAGCGGCGACGATGCGCTGCGCAACCTCGTATTGCACCATGACGACCAGCAGGCGTGGCGGCTTCGCACTCTCCAGGAAGTGGCGAAAGGTGGGAGCCGTGATGTAGTACGGCAGATTGGCAACCAGTTTGTATGGCTGCACGCCGAAAAACTGCTCCGGGTCGAGCAAGAGCAGGTTTTGAGCTACCCGCTCGACATGGGGGTATGCCGCCGTTGTCTCGGCCAGCAATTCAAGCATGTCGCGTTCGAGTTCGACGGCCACAACACGCCCCTGGCTGGCTCGCTTCGCCAGTTCCCGCGTCAGCACACCGGTACCCGCGCCCACCTCCAGAATCTGATCCTCCGGCTGGATATCTGCTGCTTCGACGATACGATGCAACACTGAACGATCAACCAGAAAATTTTGTCCGAATGCTTTGTTGGGGCGCATCTGGTGCGCGGCAAGCAAGTTGCGCAGATCGCGCATATTTGTCAGGTCTATCTCATCGTATCTCTCCGGCTCCAACGACGAAGCCGGTGAAAGCTGACTATCACTCACATTTTCTCTCCCAACCTGTATCTTTTACCATCTGTAGCCTCGTCTGTAGCGCCGCCAGTAGTGCCGGTCGTAGAAATGGCGTGGGCGCAATACTCTCCCAAAGATCACGCGCAGGGCGAGCAGAGCGAAACCCAGAATGATGGCGAAGAGTACCAGTGGTAAAATGATGGCGAGGAGCACAATGCCAATGGTAGCGCCAAGCAAGGCCAGTAAAATACCAGCCACAATCAAAAGCGGCTTAATCAGCAGCAAACCCGCCACAATAAACAGGGCAATGAGTACGCCGCGAGAATGGTTCTTTTGCGGGCGTGCCCAGGTTGGCACACTCTGTTCTTGCTGTTGAGAGGCATTCTTAGAAGAGGGCGTCGCTTGCCCCTGCTCCCATGGGCCATACTCTTGCCCCCGGTATCCATGCAACATGGCGTAGTCGTCATCCCCTACCGGCTCATCCTTTGGCATGCCGCCCTTCCTGCCCTTATCTGGAATGCGATAGGAGGATGGTTGCCTCTCTCTTTCAGCTCTGTCTTGCTGCTGGAAAAACTCTTGCTGGCTCACTCTGATCTCTCCCAATCTATCTCGCGTACCTTATATATGTAGGTACGAATCCTGACAGGGATAGTTGCAAGCCATGAAAAAGGCCCTCTGGCATGTCATTCTGCGTGCAGCGAAGGATGACACACGCGAACTTGTTTTCAATTGCATGCGATGGGATAGAAGTGGGGTTACAAAGTGTTCCCACGGCCTATGTTGAAACGTTTTAAACTAATGCGACGTTATATTTTCTAGTGTATTTTGCTTGCTTCCTGTGTACCAGACATGCGGGCTAGTGGGAATGAGCTATTTCTGGTAAGCAGTGCTTCGCGCTATTATAAAATATAGGGATGTACGAACTGTGCGCGATACCGCGCATCTCCAACTGTTTTGAGGAAGGACACAGTTCTTTATGGATGAACTGAACAACATGGACGAATTGAACAACGAACAACATGGTCAAAACGGCCAGAACGGCAATTCTGGCCGCAATGACCACAATGGACATGGATTTGAACATAATGGGCATGAAAATGAATCACTCGCACTTGTTGCGTCAGGAAATAAGCAGGTTACAGAGGCCAGCAAGCCACTGAAGACGGTTTCGGCGGCCAATGTATACAGGAGAAGAGTGTCTGTTCCAACGAAGCCAGAATCGGAGCAGATGATCGCCCTGCGGCGCGCTCGCCTCAATCGTCTTCTGATGCGAAAACGTCGCCATGAACGCGGGGGAAACAATATTTCTAAGTATCTCATGGTCGCGGCAACGGTGGTTATCGTTTTGACGATCTTGTTTCTCTCAAGTGGTACCGGAGCAGCCTATGCCTACTATCGCGCTCAATTGCCCCTGCTGGATGGCGTTGCCAATCATACGCTCTTTCAGACCACGCACATTTATGACCGCAATGGAAAGCTGCTCTACGAGCTTTACGACCCCAAATACGGGCGCCGCACCTATGTAAACTACAGCGATATCGCGCCTGTGATGGTCAATGCTACGATTGCTGCCGAAGATCATACCTTCTGGACGAATAGTGGTGTCGATTTCCAGGGTATTCTGCGCGCCGCTCTTGCTGATGTTCAGAGCCACGCGATTGTGGAGGGCGGCAGTACGGTCACGCAGGAGGTCATCAAAAACACAATTTTAGCCGGTCAGCCGCGAACCTTTCAGGTCAAGGGCGAGGAGGCGGTGCTGGCTTATGGTTTGACGCAGCAGTACCCGAAGTGGAAAATCATGGAGATGTACCTGAACGCGGTCTACTATGGCGATTTGAACTACGGCATTGAGGCCGCGGCAGAGAGCTACTTCCAGTTGAAACCGACCTGTACGCACACGAAATGTATCCCCGCCGTCGCAAAACTCGACCTCGCACAAGCCTCTATGCTGGCCGGTTTGCCGCAAAGTCCGTCCTATTATGATCCAACGATCAATAAACCTGCGGCGCTGGCTCGCCAGAAGGTGGTGCTGGATTCGATGGTACAGCTGGGAATGGTTACCCCCTTACAGGCCAGCAAGGCCGAACAGGAGATGGCGAAATACAACTTCCAGCCTTTCGATCACAGCATTCAGGCCCCACACTTTGTGCATTACGTCATTGACGAGGTGCTTGTGCCGCTGCTGGGTGCGCAGAATCTGCTGGATGGCGGCTATAACATCTATACAACGCTCGATTTAAACCTGGAAAAGCAGGTGGAGCAGATCGTCTATAATCACCTGTACAAAGTGACCTGTGATAACTATCTGGGCTGTTACGGACCGCTCAACGTTGTCAACAACGTGAATAACGGCGCTGTGGTGGTGCAAAGCCCAACTACCGGCGAGATTCTGGCAATGGATGGCAGCGCCGACTACAACAATAACAGTCCGCAGGTGCGCGGGCAGTACAACGCCGCGCTCTCTCCGCGCCAACCCGGTTCGTCCTTCAAGCCCATCGTCTACACCGCAGCCTTTGAGAAGGGGTGGTATCCAGCGATGATCTTACAGAACCATAAGACCACCTATCCAAGCGATCCGCCGTACACGCCAAATAACTATGGCAACGTCTTCCTCTCCGGCTTTCCAATGACGGTTCGCAATGCGCTGGCGAACTCAATCAATATCCCGGCTATCGATGCGATAGAGTATACTGGTATTCCTGCCGTTGTTAACCTGGCCTCGCGTATGGGTTTGAGCGAGATCGCGAAGGACCCGGCTTCGTCGCTTGGCCCCTCGATGGCGATTGGCACGAAAGAGGTTTCCCTGCTGGATATGACGCAGGCCTATTCCGTGTTTGCCAACGGCGGCGTGCGCGTACCTCCAGTTTCCGTTCTGGAGATTACCGATAGCATGGGCCATCCGCTCTATACCTTCAATGCCGCTCATCCTAAGGGTGAGCGTGTTATGGGCCAGGACGTGGCCTTCTTGATGAGCAGTGTGCTTTCGGATAAGACGGCGCGCTATCACGAATTCTTCCCCGGCAATCCGCTGGAATTGGACCGCCCGGCGGCTGCCAAGACCGGTACGACGGATAGCTTCCGCGACAACTGGACAATGGGTTATACCCCCTATCTCACGGTTGGCGTCTGGGTGGGCAATAGTGACAATAGCGCCATGGAAAATGTCATTGGTATCACGGGGGCCGGCCCGATCTGGCACGATGTCATGGAGTATGCCTCCAACTACTACAAGTACCCGCCTGCTGACTTCGTGCGCCCGCCCGATGTACACGCCGCTACCGTCTCCGCCTATACGGGTCTTCTGGCCCGTCCAGGCGAGCCAATCGTCACCGACTGGTTCATTGACGGCACGGTACCAACCATCTATGGCAGTGGCTACGCACCTGTCTGCTTCGGCCCGAACTGCAACAAGAACGGAGGACATTGATCTGATGGCAAACGATAATGAGCTGGAGCACAATACATCGGGGGCCAACCCGCAGACGCAACTGGCGGCTGGACAGGCGGGCGAGGAGGTGGTGGAGCAGGAGACAGGACAGACGCTGGAACCAGGATTTCGCCCGCTGACCCGCATCGAGCGTCGCAATCTCTGGCTCAAAGAGTATGGCGATCAGGATTTCGCTTTGCAGATGTGGGCGCGGCTGGTCGAACAGCACGATCTGGAGATAGAGATGATGCTTCAAATGGGAGGGCTGCTCGTCTTTGGTGTGATGGTCAGAACGGAGCACTATGCTCAGTTTTATATTGACATGAACGAGGAGTTGCTGCGCGAGGAGGATCCGAACACAGCGGACGCTTTGAAAGAATACTACACGGCGCTGGTACCCACCTCTGAACCGGAGATCGGCCCGGAGGGTTTGCCAATGCTCTACCGCTATATCCACATGCGCGACGTGACCATTGTAAGTGCGGGCCATAAGGTCAAGGTTCCGTACTGGCGTGGGAAAATAGAGCAGGTGGATGCCTTCGTTATTGGGGCAACGTCAGGAGAATAGCAGCCCAAAAAATGGCATACCATTTTTTGGGCTGCTATGGACATATTACTGTTGAATAACGACGGTAGTGCCAATGGGTGCCCAGGTGTAGAGCCAGGCTGCTGCGCTTAAGGGCATGGAGACGCAGCCATGTGAACCCCACTGCCAGCCATAGACGGGATCATAGTGCCAGCCGTTGTTGCCGGGGCCGTAGACTGTATGCCAGTAGGAATCGTGCAGGAAGAAGCCGCCAGCGCGAAATTCCAGCGCGTAGTTGATAAACGTCGGTGCATACCAGTACGGAGAGCCGTAGGGCCAGGGGGAGTAGAAGGTCGTCGGGTGGAGTTTGGCGAAAACGTGGTAGGTTCCAGCAGGAGTTGGCAGCGCCGGGCGACCGGTAATCACCGCTGCGTTGAACACCTCCTGACCGTTCTGGTAGGCGTAGAGCCACTGTTGGGAGAGACTGACGACGATCTCTTTCCCTACGGGCGAAGGAGATCCGCCTGTGCCACTCCCGCTTCCGCTGCCACTGATGACGAGACCGCCGTAGATGTAGAGCGAGCTGCTGCTGGAGATGCGATACCAGGCGGAGATGCCGCCCCAGACAACCTGGCCTGTGACGGAGGCGTAGACGGTGACGGTCGTGTTCGGGGCGTCGGTGGTAACGATGCTGTAGCTGGTACCGGGGCCAGTACGCACATTCGACCAGTCAATCGTGTGACCGGTCCATGACGAATACGAGGATGCATACGAGGACGGCGAAATAAACGTACTCAGGGCGATGAGAAGCGCCATGAGCAGGGTAAAGAGGCCGAGAATCAGGAATTGCTTGCCGCGTTTGTGCATTGCATGCCCCTTTCAAAAAGTGAAAAAACATCCCTCCCCTCAAGTATACACTGCTTTATTGATATTTCTCTATGAAATAGATCACAATTGTGGAAAAACCCCGTAGGCGCTCAATTCATTGTGCGCACCGCCGATTGATCGGCCAGCATAGCCCATTGGCCGATCAATCGGCCCCTACAGTGATCGGTACTAAAACAGTGAAAGCTGCTGGGGTGGTTCGTCTTTGGGTTTGGATGGGGTAGACGAGGAAACGGCCTTTGGAGCATTTTCGGCGGCGATGCGTTCGGCTTCAGCAAGGGCGACAGGGATCTTTTTAAAGTCCTGGCGCAGAGCCTCTTTGTAGCTTTCGGTACGCAAAGCGGCTGCCGGGTGGAACATGGGCATGGCGATGCGATTGCCAGCACGGCGTGGGCGACCGTGGATGGCGGAGATTTTCTCGCCCGGAAAAAATTTTGCCATCGAGAAGCGGCCAAGCGTGACGATGACCAGGGGATTGATGGCGGCAATCTGGCGTTCAAGATAATCGCTGCAAGCGGAGATTTCGCCGGGTAGGGGATCGCGGTTATTCGGTGGGCGGCACTTGACCACATTGGTGATAAACACGTCGGCTCGTTTCAAGTTGATGCTCGCCAGGAGTTCATCCAGCAGGTGGCCGGATGGCCCCACGAATGGTCGTCCTTGCTTATCTTCGTGTTGGCCTGGGCCTTCGCCGATGAACATGATTTTTGCGTGAGGGTTGCCTTCACCGGGAACTGCGCGTGTCCGGTTCTTCCAGAGATCGCATTGCTCGCAGGTACTTACCTCAGCCGCGATTTCCTGCAATTTCTCCTCTGCTGCCATATCCACCTCTCTCTATACGTTGTTGTTTTGTATCTGGAAGCTGGCGGGGGCCGATAAATCGCGGTCCTGCGGGGTTTCGTGACCCCGTAGGCGCGCGATTTATCGTGCGCATCGCCAATTTATCGGCCAAAAACGGTTGATGGCTGTAAAATTGCGGCGCGTTCCATTATAACGTGCCTATCGATAGTTACCAGCGACGGTCGGGCGGACGCTGGCCGAAGCCACCTTCGCGGCGCGGACCACCAGGACCACGATTGGGGCCGGAGGTGCCGGGACCCATCGGACGGCGCTGGCCGTAGTTGTTGCCACCGCTGCGGTCATTGTAACCACCGGGGCCGGGACGACTACCACCACTGCGGTCATTGTAACCACCACGGTCGCGATTGCCGCCATAGTTATTGCGGTCATTGTAGCCACCACGGTCGCGATTGCCGCCATAGTTATTGCGGTCATTGTAACCACCAGGGCCAGATCGGCCACCGCCACCGCGAGCCATACGTCCTGCTCGTTCGCTTTCCATCTCAGCCGATGAGGGCATCTCACCGCTCAGTGCGGCGCGGCGCGAAAGGTTGACCCGGCCCTGCGGGTCGACTTCAATCACCATGACGGTGATCTCATCGCCGATAGAGACGACATCTTCCGGACGCGAGACCTGGTAATCGGCCAGTTGTGAGGTACGCACGAGACCCTCTTTGCCCGGCAAGATTTCAACGAACGCGCCGAAGTCGACAAGACGTTTGACGGTGCCAGTGTAGATGCGTCCAACCTCCACCTCTTCAGTGAGGGCGCGCACAGCATCCATCGCTTGCTGCATGGCTTCGGCAGAGGTAGCAGCAATGTGAACGGTACCATCATCTTCGATGTCGATCTTGGCCCCGCTCTCCTCCTGCATCTTGCGGATGGTCTTGCCACCCGGTCCGATGACAGCTCCGATCTTATCAGAATTGATCTTGATAGTCTGGATACGTGGTGCGTACTCGGACATCTCCTCGCGAGGAGCCTCAATAGTATCCAGCATCTTCTCCATGATGAAGAGACGGCCTTCACGGGCCTGCTCAAGGGCCGTTGCCATGATCTCGTAGGTGATGCCCTTGACCTTGATGTCCATTTGCAGCGCGGTCACGCCATCGGCGGTGCCGGCCACCTTGAAGTCCATGTCGCCCAGGGCGTCTTCAATGCCCTGGATGTCGGAGAGGACGGCCCATTTTCCGGCGCGTTCGCCCTCACCGGTGATGAGACCCATTGCCACACCTGCGACGGGCGCGTGAATGGGAACACCGGCATCCATCAGTGCCAGCGTGGTGCCGCAGACGGAACCCATCGAGGTCGAGCCGTTCGATGAGAGCACATCGGAGACCGCGCGAATGGTGTAGGGAAACTCATCCTGCGAAGGGATGACGGCGGCAACTGCCCGCTCCGCCAGCGCACCGTGTCCGATCTCGCGACGACCTGGCCCGCGCAGGGGTTTGCTTTCACCAGTGGAGTATGGCGGGAAGTTGTAGTGGTGCATGAAACGCTTGCTCTCGGCAAAGCCCAGGCCATCGAGTACCTGCTCCTCACCCGGGGAGCCGAGGGTGACGACGCTCAACACCTGCGTCTGGCCGCGAGTGAAAATCGCGGAACCGTGTGTGCGCGGCAGCAGACCAACTTCACACGAGATGGGGCGAATGGTCTTGAGGTCGCGGCCATCGGGACGCACGCCGTTGTCCAGGATGTTGTTGCGCACGTAGGACTTCAGCTCTTTTTCGTAGAACGTGATGATGTCCTTCAGCCGGTCAGGATATTGCGCGCCCAGAACAGCGATCAACTCGTTCTGCACGAGGTTGAGGGCAGCCGAGCGAGCGGATTTATCAGGGTTATTGACTGCTGCCTCGAAGCGAGGAAGCACGAACTCGCGTACCTTCTGTTGCAGGTCACTATCGCCGACGGGCGGCTCGAAGGGACGCTTGGCGATGTTGACGGCCTGCATCAACTTTTCCTGCATCTTGATGATATCTTGCAGGGCCTCCTGGCCGAAGCGCACGGCCTCAAGCATCTGCTCTTCGGGCAGCTCCTTCGCGCCTGCCTCGACCATCATCACGGCGTCGCTGGTGCCTGCAATGGAGAGGTCAAGACGGCTCTGGGCCATCTGTGACTCGGTGGGGTTGATGACGAATTGATCGTCGATATAACCCACGCGCACCGCGCCTACCGGGCCAGAGAAGGGAATATCCGAGACGCTGAGGGCTGCTGAAGCACCGACGATACCCATAATGTCGGGATCGTTTTCCTGGTCGGCGGAGAGGACGGTGATGACGATCTGGACGTCATTGCGGTAACCTTTGGGGAACAATGGGCGGAGAGGACGATCAGCGAGACGACAGGCGAGAATGGCGTGTTCGCTAGCCCGGCCTTCTCGCTTAATAAACCCGCCGGGAATTTTCCCTGCGGCATACATACGCTCTTCTACATCAACGGTCAACGGAAAAAAATCAATGCCTTCTCGAGGCTCATCGCTGCCAACGGCTGTTGCCAGGATGACGGTATCGCCATAGCGCACCAACACTGCGCCACTGGCCTGTTCTGCCACGCGCCCGGTCTCGATACTCATGACCCGGCCACCGATGACAGCTTCTTGACGGTGAATCATATTTCCTCCAACTAATAGCATCCCGGAAAACTACTTGTTCAAACATAACCCGGGGGATATGAACGCCTCTTTTGAGGTTTCTGCTGTGTCTGCACTGGATGCAAGTACCCGGGTGGTGTTAGTTTCTTATCCTGTTCTTTGCTAGCCAGTTTTGTCTTATCGTGGGTCAGGTTCTACCTGTATTCTCGTCCTGCCCGCGTTCTAGCCTGTTCTGTACGGTAGTATGCGTACCGTTTCAACTCTGTGGGACGCCTTAACTCTCTTACTCTTTTGTCTTGTTCGTTTCGTTACATCGCTTTGTCCTGCTGATTCAGGTTCGCTGCGCTTCCGTAGGGGCGATCCCTTGTGGTCGCCCGCGTCGTTCGCTGGTGAAGTATCTCGCGCCGTGTATTATAAAGGCGCGCTGGCTCGTGTTGCACTCAATTGTGGGGATGCATGAGATACATGGAGCAGTGGCCAGCCATATATGTCATGTGGCCTGAGCTGGTTTTACTGGCCCTGCGCGAGCATTCTCAGCTCGCTAGACTGGCGTCAACGCCAGTACTGACCAGCCGCACCCACCACAACTTTACATTGAATTAATGGCGCAGGCCAAGCTTCGCGATCAATGCGCGATAGCGCTCCGGGCTTTTCTTGCTCAGATAGGAAAGTAACCGCCGACGCTGGCCAACCAGCATCATAAGTCCACGGCGCGAATGCAGATCATGCTTGTGGACCTTTAGATGTTCGGTAAGCTGGTTGATGCGCCGGGTGAGGATAGATACCTGTACCTCTGGCGAACCCGTATCTGTTTCATGTGTGCGGGAATCCCCGATGATTTCCGCTTTCTCCTCGGTTGTCAAAGCCACGCTGTTTATTCACCTCCTGCTTGCTTTGCTGACTGTCGAGCTGGAAAAGAAACTTTCATGCTCGCATTATAACATGGAAGATAGAGGGGCGCAATCACATGTTTCTCTGCGCGGTCCTCTCCCCCCACAGTCAAACCCATCCGCATCCAGGCCGACCGCAAGGGATCGGCCCTACTATACTACGGCGGGGCGAATCGAAAACTCGTATATAGTAGGGCCGATCCCTTGCGGTCGGCCTGGAGGGATATTACTTAATGGTAACTTTCGCGCCAACCTCGGCCATCTTATCGGCGACCTTCTGGGCCTCTTCCTTTGAAACGCCTTCCTTGATGGGCTTGGGGGCTTCGTCAACGACGGCTTTGGCCTCTTTCAGGCCCAGGCCCGTGAGTTCGCGCACAACCTTGATGACGTTGATCTTGTTGGGGCCAACCTCGGTGAGGACGGCATCGAATTCGGTCTGCTCTTCGACGGGAGCGGCGGCTGGTGCCTCGGCGGCGGCGGGAGCGGGACCAGCGGCAACGGCTACGGGAGCCGCGCTGACGCCCCACTTATCCTGCAGGGTCTTTGTCAACTGGACGAGTTCGAGTACATTCAACTGTTCGATTTCAGCGATGATGGTGTCTAACGACATGAGTTATTCCTCCTGTTATTTTTCAATGTTCTGAACGAGGGCAAGCGCTATGGCTGGCCCCTACTATAACGTTATTCTGCCGTTGCTGCCTCCAGCGCGCCGGATTGCATCTGTTCGGCGCGGGACTGCAGGACGTAGACCAAATCGCGCAAGGGCGCGTTCAACAGGTTGTAGGCGCTGCTAAGTGGACCCTGGATGACGCCGACGACCTGCGCTTTGGCCTGGGGCTTGCCTCCGGTAATCCTTGCCAGTCCTTCGACCTGTTCCGCCGACAGCGCACGACCACCAAGAATGCCTGATTTGAGCGTGACAATCCTGGATGTGCGAACATAATCGGTGATGGCTTTGGCCGTGGCAACCTCATCTTCGTAGCCGAAAGCGACTGCGGTCTGGCCGTTGAAGATGTTTTTGTCCAGTTCGTTCATACTGTTGCGCTCGGTAGCGATGCGCAAGAGGGTATTTTTCGCGATCAGGAACTCGATCTGCGCCTCACGCATCCTGCGGCGTAGTTCGGTCATATCCTTGACGTTCAGACCCTGCGTCTGTACCAGGATAGTTACGGCTGCGCGGCCAAGTTTCTCGGTCAATTCCTCAATTTTTTCCGCTTTTGCCTGTGTTGGCATGAGTACCTCTCCTCCTTTCCCTGCTTCTCTTCAGTACTGGCTTGTTTCAATAAGCAAACGAACGAATCTCTGTCCTTAAGGGGGCCGTAGGGGCGATGCCTTGTGCTCGCCCCTACGGCATCCTGATTTCCCGCAAGGATGGAGAACCAAACGAAAATGGCCTCCGGTTATCAACCGGAGGCCACGAGGAAGCATCTTTGCATTGCTCAATTTCAATCCCAGATGGGATGACAGGCATGTTCACATAAGATGGACTCATGTATACTTCCTCGGCAAGCAGATACGCATTGATTGCAGTCCCCTCAGATCGGGGCATCGCAGAGTATCATTTACATGCTTTCAATCCCAGATGGGATGATAGGCTCTTTCAGCCATTGCATACTTGCTGTCTTCGGTTGCTTTTGCTGTATTCTAACTCAATTTAAGTTGTTTGTAAAGTGTTTGTTATGGTTTCAGGGCGAGTGCCGTTGGGATGTCCAGGCGGATGCCGGGAGACATGGTGGAAGAAAGGACAACGCTCTTCACATAGGCACCTTTTGCGCCACTTGGCCTGGCACGCTGCACTGCATCGACGATGGACGCGATGTTGTCGAGCAGGGCCTCGTCGCTAAACGAGAGCTTACCGGCGGGAATGTGCAGGAGCGCGGTTTTATCGACCCTGAACTCGACGCGACCGGCTTTGACTTCGCGAATGGTGCGAGCCACGTCCAGTGTGATGGTACCGGCTTTCGGGCTGGGCATGAGACCACGCGGGCCAAGCTTTTTACCGAGGCGGCCAACTTTACCCATCACATCGGGGGTGGCGATGGCGACATCAAAACCGAACCAGTCGCCTTCGATCTGCTTAATCAGGTCGTCGAGTCCCACGAAGTCCGCGCCCGCCGACTCGGCCTCGGCGACTTTCTCGCCCTGAGCGAAGACCAGGACTTTTGTCTCTTTACCGCTTCCAGATGGCAGACTGGCGACGCCGCGCACCATCTGGTCAGCATGACGTGGGTCAACGCCGAGCTTCATGTGGATTTCGACGGTAGGATTGAACTTCACGTAATTGATTTTCTTGAGAAGAGAAATGGCTTCTTGAGGCGTGTAAAGCTTTTCAGGTTCTACCTGTTTTTGTGCATCAAGATATTTTTTGCCATGTGCTGGCATTGTTTTAGCCCTCCTTGTGGCAGGATTACCTCAGTGACTTACGGGCGATCCTTGCGAATATTCTTTACTCTAGAAACGAGCACAACTCCTGCCCCTGCATGTATGCACTGTGCAGGAACAGGTCGATGCCCTTAGAATTCGATTCAGGCAACGGTAATGCCCATACTGCGCGCCGTCCCTTCGACCATGCGCTCAGCGCCCTCAATGTCGTTGACATTAAGATCTTTCAACTTCAGTTCGGCGATCTCACGCAATTGCTGGCGGGTGATCGAGCCGACTTTGGCTTTGTTGGGTATCGCAGCGCCCTTCTCAACTCCGGCTGCTTTCTTAAGCAGGTCGGGAACGGGTGGCGTCTTCGTTACGAATGTAAATGAACGATCTTCGTAGATCGTGATCTCGGCGGGAATAACCATGCCCACCTGGTCCGCGGTACGGGCGTTGTACTCTTTGCAGAACTGCATGATGTTGACGCCCTGCGGGCCAAGCGCCGTACCGATGGGCGGCGCGGGATTGGCTTTCCCGGCTGGAATCTGCAATTTGACTACAGCCTTGACACGTTTTGCCATTTTTTTCTCAACTCCTCAACACAAAACAGAATGGAAAATGTCTCCCTAAACGCTAGATTTTCTCAACCTGAAGGAAATCCAGCACAACGGGAGTTTCGCGACCGAAGAAGGAAACAAGCACCGTTACTTTGTTACGGTCCATGTTGATATCGCTAACCGTGCCGATGAACTCGGTAAATGGGCCATCGATGACACGCACGCTCTGGCCCTTTGCGAAGCTGATTCTGGCCTTCGGCTTTTCCGTCTCCTGGGTCACCTGCTTCAAGATGGATTTGATCTCATGCTCTTGCAGAGGGACGGGACGAGTGCCGGAACCCACAAAGCTGGTGACACCAGGGGTGTTACGCACAACATACCAGGCTTCGTCACTCATAATCATTTCGACAAGTACGTAGCCGGGGAAGACCTTTCGCTGCACTGTGCGCCGCTGACCCTGCTTGATTTCCACCTCTTCTTCCATTGGAACAATGACGCGGAAGATTTTGTTCCGCATATCCATGGAGTTGATGCGTGCTTCGAGATGGCTTTTCACCTTGTTCTCATAGCCAGAGTAGGTATGGATCGCGTACCAGGCGCGCTGTCCTTGCTGCCCCTGGTCGGTTCCCTTATCCGACTCCGAACCGGCCTTTGCCGATGTGGATGTTGTTTCCCTGTTTTCTGCTTCCGGCGCTGTGCTTGAACCAGTCTGTTCGGTCTCGTTGGTATGTTCTGTTACCACGATTTTTTTTCCTTTTTCCTGGTGAAAACACTATGCTACGCTGTGTTCTGTTACCTTACTTACTTCGCCGTAATGAGCTGGTAGAGATGGAGCAGCCCGAAGTCCGCGATGCCCAGAATAATACCAACCGCTACGGAAAGGGCGAGAACGGCAATCGTCATGTTCCTGGCCTCCTCAAAGGTTGGCCATGTCACTTTAAAGCGCAGTTCATAATACGATTCAAGAAAAAAACGAATGATTGCATTCTTGCGTAGACTACTCTGCATGGTCGGCGAAGAAGATTTCGTCTCACGCCGAACACTCTTCTCTTTACGCTCATCACGCTCGCGGGCAGCGGCTTTCGAGGGTTTGCTCTGCTCTTTATCTTGTTCGACGCCTTTTGCCTTCGGCTCAACCATCTGACTGGTCTGCCTGGCCTGATTGGTCTGCCTCGTTTGACTGGCGTTTTTCTTTTTGTCGGCCATTTTGTTTGCCACGTTCGACCTTTCTCGATCAGGAGCGACCGTACCTCGTCTCGTATCCTACGAGCTTCACTACTTGGTTTCCCTGTGGGCCGTGTGCGAGCGGCAAGTAGGGCAGAACTTGCGCAACTCAAGGCGGTCCGGGTTGTTCTTCTTATTTTTTGACGTTGTGTAGTTGCGATGCTTGCACACAGTGCAGACAAGCGTTGCTACAATGCGGTTTTCTTTCCCTTTTGCAGCCATAGTTTTCTCCACTTCAATCTTTCGGGCTTCAATTCCCTCATCAGGTCTCGAAACCCGAAACATGCGGCGCGATATTTATTGTTCGACTTTGACGCAGACACCAGAGCCAACGGTGCGACCACCCTCACGAATGGCGAAACGCACGCCCTCTTCCATCGCCACCGGCTGGATCAGTTCGACGGTCATTTCGATGTTGTCCCCCGGCATCACCATCTCCACGCCTTCCGGCAGCCGGATGGAGCCGGTGACATCGGTGGTGCGCACGTAGAACTGCGGGCGATAGCCGTTGAAGAAGGGGGTATGTCGACCACCCTCCTCTTTGGAGAGCACATAGACCTGCGCCTGAAACTTCTTGTGGGGCTTGATGGAGCCGGGTTTGGCTAACACCTGCCCGCGCTCAACATCGGTACGCTCCACGCCTCGCAGCAGGCAGCCCACGTTATCCCCGGCAATGCCCTGATCCAGCGTCTTCTGGAACATCTCTACCCCGGTCACCACCACCGTGCGCGTCTCCTCGCGCATGCCCACGATCTCCACCGACTCGCCCACCTTGACGGTGCCGCGCTCGATGCGACCGGTGACCACGGTGCCACGGCCCTTGATGCCAAAGACATCTTCAATCGGCATCAGGAAGGGCTTGTCGCTGGCACGCTGGGGGGTAGGGATGTAGCTGTCGACGGCATCCATCAACTCCCAGATGCAGGCGGCATCGGGGTCCTCACGCGAGAGGGTGCCCTGGCTCTCCAGGGCTTTGAGCGCCGAGCCGCGAATAACAGGCACGTCATCGCCGGGAAACTCGTACTTGGAGAGGAGTTCGCGCACTTCCAACTCGACCAGTTCCAGGAGTTCCTCGTCGTCCATCATGTCCACTTTGTTGAGGAAGACGACCATGGCCGGCACTTCCACCTGCCGGGCCAGCAGGATGTGCTCGCGGGTCTGGGGCATGGGGCCATCAGGGGCCGAGACCAC
Source organism: uncultured Chloroflexia bacterium (assembly GCA_963736995.1). Classification (GTDB taxonomy): domain Bacteria; phylum Chloroflexota; class Ktedonobacteria; order Ktedonobacterales; family Ktedonobacteraceae; genus CADDYT01. The sequence continues at coordinate 1,035,022 of CAVTRB010000007.1, read as the reverse complement.
CAGGATGGCGCCGTCCATCTGGGCCGCGCCGGTAATCATGTTCTTGATGTAGTCGGCATGACCGGGGCAGTCGACGTGGGCGTAGTGGCGCTTCTCGGTCTCGTACTCGACGTGGGCGATGGCGATGGTGATGCCGCGCTCGCGCTCCTCCGGGGCCTTGTCGATCTGGTCGAAGGCCACGTAGTTGGCCAGTTTGGCGGTCGCCAGCACTTTGGTGATGGCTGCCGTCAGCGTGGTCTTGCCGTGGTCAATGTGACCAATCGTCCCCACGTTCACATGGGGCTTCGTTCTCTCAAATTTCTTCTTTGCCATTTTGTAAAGTGGCTCCTTTTGCATCTGTAATCAGACAGATAAGACAGCGACAGATTTAACATGCAGCAGCCGTCCTCTGGTAGCCTGATCGTAGTTATTGCGCTCATTAAGAGCAACAATTGCTTTCAATCTCAGATGAGATTCTGCCCTGTTCAAACTATAACAAATGAACTGGTACAGGGAATGACGATCGACTCAGAAGACGGCAGCAGTGATTGCTTTCAACTCCAATCGGGATGTTTCAATCCCAGACGAGATGACAGGAGCCCGTGATGGGAATTGAACCCATGACCCCAGTCTTACCAAGACTGTGCGCTACCTCTGCGCCACACGGGCAGTACACCGAACAGAAAAATGACACCAGACAGAACGAAACAGGTGGGCGGTGAAGGATTCGAACCTCCGCAGCTTACGCGGCTGATTTACAGTCAGCTCCAATTGACCGCTCTGGCAACCGCCCCTGAAAGTCAGTTTCCTGTTATTTGCGCCGATCTAAGTGACCGTGCTTGACCATTATAACGAACGTTTTGCGTCCTGTCAAGCACTTTTTTGGCACGCTACAATGGTAATGGAGAGATTTCGCAGCCCACATTACAGGCAAAACGGAAACACAGCTATAAAGTGGTGGGAAAATACATTGCAAGCTGGAAAAATAGCTGGTATAATCTCCTACGTTGGAGAGAAAAAATACCACCTCGCATTTTGGATTGGTGCCAGCGACGATGGCTGGCAAAAGTGACTCTGGAGTTAAAGAGGTAACATCTTATGGCGACAAATTGTGACTTCAGCCGTTCTTCCTTGCTTGCGGAACAGTACCAACGGGACATGGAACAGATTGCTATTGCCCTTCAAGAAGAGAGCCAGGATGAACGCGAAGAGCGTCTTGATCTGGTCGCTCGTTCCTGGTCACTGACTTCCGCCTGTTTTCACGCCCAGCTAGAGGCAAATGAGGTCCCGGTGCTTGTCCAGGTTGGCGCGGCAAGATTGTAATCACCCATTCTGTTTCATGCAGCTCGGCGGGTCGTTTTTCGTAGACGCAGAAGAATATAGCTTATGCCTCATCCACCAGAACTTGTGCCAGAAGCACTGACGTATCAGATACCAGTGCAATCTGGCATGCTTTACTGGGTGAATTTTGGCTATCCGTCGCTTCCTCCGGGTATCGAGGAGAAGCGCATTTTAGACTGGCATCCCGCCCTGGTCGTTTCGGGGGAGCCATTCTGTCGTCACGCGGGCGCGGTGAATGTAGTCGCATTAACATCGTATCGTGGAAAACTCCGTCCGTATCATCACCTCCTCCTGAAGCGAGATTATCCCCTACTTGATACCGATAGTCTGGTGAAGACTGAGCTTTTGTATCCTATCCTGCGTACTCTGCTAGCCGACCAGTACGCCATCTGTCCACTGAATGAAATTGATCTGCGGGCAGTGATGGCAAAGATTGCCAACGGCCTGGCAATTACGATGTTCTATTCTTTACATTAGTTGCGTAGGGGCGCACTTGATTGCGCCCGTTGGGGGTGCCGTGTGAGCGTGAATTCCAACCAGTTACGGCTGCTGCCCTCGGTGGAAGAGTTGTTGCAATCAACTACGGGCAAGCGGCTGATCGCGCAATACTCACGCCCCCTGGCACTGGCCGCGTTGCGATCCGCCCTTGCGCAGGCCCGTGCCGAGATTCGCGCTGGCGCGCCCTGTCCCTCTCATGAAGCTTTGCTGGCGCGAGCGGAGCAGGCATTGCAACGCGAGCAGCGCCCCCACCTGCAACCCGTCATCAACGCGACGGGCGTCATCATCAACACCAACCTTGGTCGCGCCCCCCTGAGCCGCGAGGCTGTTGAATCAGTGCAGCGCGTTGCGGCAGGCTATTCCAACCTGGAATACGAGTTGGAGGCCGGGGAGCGCGGTTCACGTCACAGTCACGTAGCCGGGTTGCTCTGCGAGCTAACGGGGGCCGAGGCGGCACTGGTGGCGAACAATAACGCGGCGGCGGTGCTGCTGTCGCTCACTACACTGGCAGCGGGACGCGAGGTCGTGATCTCACGCGGGCAACTGGTGGAGATCGGCGGCGGCTTCCGCGTTCCCGATGTGATGCGCCAGAGCGGCTGCCAGCTTGTCGAGGTTGGTACGACGAACCGCACGCGCATTGGTGACTACACAGCGGCCTTGAACGAACGCACGGCTCTGCTCCTGCGCGTCCACCCCAGCAACTTCGTGATTACCGGCTTCACCGAAGCCACCCCGCTCAACGCCCTGGTAGAGCTGGCCCAACAGCACAACCTGCTGGTAATGGATGATCTCGGCAGTGGCTGCCTGCTGGCGAGTGAGCACTTTGGGCTGGCCCATGAGCCTACGCCGCAGGAGAGCATTGCAGCTGGCGTGGATGTTGTCTGCTTTTCAGGCGACAAGCTGCTTGGTGGGCCGCAGGCGGGCATCATCGTCGGCAAGCAGGAGGTGCTGGCGCGGATCGCGCAGCACCCGTTGATGCGTGCCGTGCGTATCGACAAGATGACACTGGCGGCTCTGGAGGCGACGCTGCGCCACTACCAGCGCGACGAGGCGCAAATTCGCATTCCTGTCTGGCGCATGATTGCCGCCCCTACAGAAAAACTCGCCCGCCGTGCCTCACACTGGGCCACACAATTGCAGTCACAGAATATCCCCGCCCGCCTGCAGCGCGGCGAATCCACCGTTGGCGGTGGCTCTCTGCCCGGCGAAACGCTGCCCACCATGCTCCTCGCCCTCGACGCCGCCTCCATCTCCATGCCTCTCGAAGACCTGGCGAAGCGCCTGCGCCTGCGCCCCACTCCCATCATCACCCGCATCCTCCGCGACACCCTCCTGCTCGACCCGAGAACCGTGCTGGAGGAGCAGGATGAGGAACTTATGAGGGGACTGGTGGAGGAGATTTCCAGTAAATAACGATATAAGAGCCTACCTAACGTTCCTCCCCTGTCGCGAGCCTGACGTAGCTGCGGTAACGTTGGGGATTGATGAGGCCATCATCGACAGCCTGGCGGATGGCGCAGCCCTCTTCATCGAGATGCATGCAGTCGGAGTATTCGCATTCACCAATGTATGGACGGAACTCGACGAAACAGTAAGCAAGCTCCTCCGGCTCGATGTTCCAGAGGGCGAGGGCGCGAATACCGGCGGAATCGGCCAGCCAGCCGCCTTCTGAGAGGGGGTAGAGGTGCGAACCGGTGGTGGTGTGTCGTCCCTTGCCCGTCGCGTCACTGATGAAGCCGGTGCGCAGCGCCATCCCTGGCTCGACGGCGTTGATGAGCGAGGATTTGCCGACACCGGATGGACCGGTGAAAAGCGTTGTGTGATCTTTGAGCAACAAGCGCAGTTGATCGATGCTCTGCCCCGTGTGACGGCTAGTCCAGAGAACGGTATAGCCGAGGCTCTTATATAATTCGGCAGCTTCATCGACACGCTGTTCGTGGGGCAGATCAACCTTGTTCAGACAGATGATGGGAAGAATTTCAGCCAATTCACAGATGGCGAGGTAGCGATCAAGCATGCCAAAGTGTGGCTCCGGCTGCGCAACGGCAAAGACCAGCACGACCTGGTCAAGATTGGCGATCATGGTCTGCTCAATGGTCTTCTTTTCGCTCGAAGCGGCATCTTTACGTGAAATGGCGCTCTGTCGCGGCAATATCTCCTCGATCAGGCCGCTTTTTTCATCAAGGCGGCGTACTTTGACACGATCACCGATGGTCAGACGAACGATGTTGGCGTCCTGCTCCTCGCGCTCGCGGTCGCGCTGGGAGCGCGAGACAGTGGGGGTTTTTTCATAGCGAGAGCGCGGCCTGCCCGTTGATCTGGCAGAAGCCTGCGCCCTGGCAAAGGCTTTTTTCAATTTTCCTCGTAAAGTGCTGCGCAAGATGCCCTCGTCTGTATAGACATCATAAATGCCGTGCGCACCGTTGAGGACTACTCCGCTGAGTGTTTCCGGTTCATTACTCAATACTTTCCCTCCAGAATTATTAAAAAAACGCGGCACCTCCTTCAACTGGCTAAGCCAGAATTTCTAAACTGTCCACTCTCTCTGCCGCGCCATTGGCGCAAAAGGAAGCAAGAGGTATGAACATCTCCATCTTTATAACATACGCAGATACAAGCCTATTCCGGGAGTTCTACTTCGTTTTCAGTATACAAGGCTGAAGGGGGTTTTGCAACTGTTCTGCTTACACACGCAAAACTCCTGTAGGGGAGATGCCTTGTGCCCGCCCGCCCCTGGCTGATTGCATCTGTTCCATCAGAAAACCAGAGAGCGGGCGGGCACAAGGCATCGCCCCTACAGGAAACCTTGCCTTTGCACAATATGTGAGACGCGCCTAGCGACTAGCCTTTTTTGGACGGGTGACCAGCGCGGCAATGACGCACAGCACAGCCAATCCTATAAAGAGCACAACATGGGTAGGCTGCGGGTCCAACGGCGGGGTTTTGCCACTTATCAGGATGTGGTTCACGCCGGGAAGCGCGTAGTAAATGCCAATGAGAAAGCATACAATCGCGACGATGATCGCACCGAAGAAAATGCCTGGATTTTTCATAGTAGTCTCTCCTCTTTCTTTAAAGAAGAGAGGAGCGAAAACCGGGAGTCGTTTGCTCCTTCTGATTCCCGCTCCTCCTTTTGTTCTGCCCGTGTAAATGCTCTCTCTTGAGCTACTTGCTGGCAGCGGCGGAACTGGACGACTTGCCCATGAACATGCCGATGAGACCGGCGATAAGCAGGACAACGCCCAGTGCCAGGACGGCATATGCCTTGCCCTGGAAATGGACGGCCACGCGCATAACGACGCCGACGATAAGAGCGAGGATACCAATAGCAACAAGTGCATAGAACAAAGCAGTGTTTTTCAAAATACCTACCTACCTTCCAGTGTAGAATTTCATGAAATACCCTTCGGTCTATCCGAAGTGGTTCCATTGTATCAAACGAATAACGTCCTCTAAAATGCACTATCTGCCGGGAGCTACCAGAATTGGCTATATGGTCCCCTTATACGGTTAACTCAGGCGCGTCCACTGAAGACGGTCAGGAAGAGCACGAGCGCGACCAGACCAGCGCCCCAGCAATAGAAGGCAAAGGGCAGCAGGCGACCGGTCTCAAAATACTTCATCAAAAATTTGGTACTCACGTAGGCAGCGATCCCGGCGAGGATCATGCCGACGAAGACGAGCAAGAGCGTTGAGATCGTCTGGCCGTACAGTTGTGGCACTTCCAGCAAGGCCGCTCCTCCGATCAGAGGGGTGCCAAGCAGGAAAGAGAAGCGGGCCGCGTCCTCGTAGTTGAGACGCACGCCCAGACCGGCCACCATGCTGGCTCCTGAGCGCGAGATGCCGGGAATGAGCGCCAGGGATTGCCCCAGACCCACGAGTACAGCATCTTTCCAGCTCAGGGATGAGAGCGGTCGAAAGCGCGCCTCTCGCTCTTTCGGAGAAAGGTTTTGCATGTCTCCCTCCGCCCGTTTGCGCAGGACATCACCGAGGTAGAGCAGAGAGCCATTGACCACCAGGAACGTCGCGGCAATCAGGGGAGAGGCGAACAACTGCTTGAGCGGACTTTCCAGGAAGACGCCGATGAGACCGGCGGGAATGCAGCCGATGATGATGAGCCAGCTCACCCATTCATCGGTGCCGCGTTTCACCTCGCCTTCTTTGATGCTGTTGAATAGTACCTTGATGACTTGTATCCAGTCGCGCCAGAAATAGGCGACCAGGGCGATGCTCGTTCCCAGGTGCAGCGCTACGATGAGCGGCAGGAAATTCTCACTGCGTACAAGGTCGCCCCAGCCGAAGAGCGCGGGAAGAATAACGGTATGCCCGAGGCTGCTGATGGGAAACAATTCGGTAAAGCCTTGCAGCAGGCCTAACGCGATGATTTGCCAGATATTCAGATTCATGAGTATTCCCGTCCTCTACGTTCTAGTGTTTTGCCTCAATGCAGGTATTTCTGTACATCCTGATCAAACTCAGCTTTGGTGGCGGCAAAGACGATGTGGCCGTCTTTCTTGCCCAGGAAGAAGTAGTTATTGGTTGCAGGTGGGGCCGCGGCGGCTTGTAAACTGGCGAGATTGGGACTACAGATAGGCGTTGGCGGCCAGCCCTTGTGTGTATAGGTGTTCCAGGGACTGTTGGGAGCGATATTGTCGCCTACATCGCTTAAATCCTTCCAGTAGACAGTCGTGCCCGGCTGTGAGTCGCGGGCATACATGACCGAGGGGTCAGAATCAAGGAAACCAACAGTTTCATCGTTCGGCTTGTTGACGCGATTCCAGTAGACGCTGGCAACGCCGGGCATGTCCTGCGGGAAGACGACTTCGCGTTCAACAAGGGAGGCAAGAATAACCATCTGATAGGTGGTCAGATGGTGTGCCTGAGCCTGCGTATCCAGATGATTCTGCTTCACCATGTTGTCGAATTCAGTGAGTATCTGATTAATCACTTCCCTGGCGTCAGCATCGACAGGAACATAGTAGGTATCGGGGAAAAGCAGACCTTCCATGCTATTGCCAGAGGGAATCGACTTGAGGATAGGATAATTGGCCGCGTCAGGAAACTGGCTCGGATGCAGCGTGTACTGGAGGAATTGCTGCTTATTGAATTTGACCAGCCCCTGGGTGGCAAGTTGATTGGCAATTTGCTGGATGCGCCATCCGTCGGGAATGCGCACGATATATTCATCCGGTTGTGCGTTGAGTAAGCTATCGATGATATCGCTGATCGTCATGCCTGAATTGAGGTTGCTATAGACACCGGCTTGCAGATGGGTATCTAGCCCCTTGATTCTGGCCCAGATGCGGAAAGCGAGGGCATTGCGAATGAGGCCATCAGCCTGAAGCTGGTCTGCGATTTGCTGGGTAGACTCTCCATTCTGAATGACAACCTTGACAGCTTTCCCGGGGCCGGTGGCCGACACTGGCTCAAAAACAGCGCTCGCGGTGTTCCAGGCGAAGTAGACAGCCCCGAAGATGACTATGCCAAGCAAAAGTACCGCAATTAAAGGTCCACGTGATCCTCGTCTTCTCATGTTTCTATTTCCTCTGTTACTCCCGGATGCCTCAGGTGATCCAGGTACTCCTGTAAAATAACCGTAGCAGCCAGAGCATCGATCTCCTGGCCCTTGTGACGGCGTTTTGCGCGTTGCCCCTGCCTCCCTTTGCCGCTTTTGCCGACACCACCACGGCTATACCCGCTCCCCTTGCCCTGGTTCCTATCGGCAAGCAAGCGCGTCGCTTCCACAGTCGAAAGACGTTCATCCCAGAAGGTCAATGGAATGCTGATACTGCTCTTGAGACGTTCGGCGAATGACTGGATATTCTCCCCCTGCGCGTGAATCTGTCCGTCCAGGCTGACAGGCAAACCAACCACCAGCGCCTCGGCCTCCGTCTCAGCGATCAGCCGTTGAATCTCTGCAAAGGTCAGCGCCTCTGCCCGAGAGCGAGAGACATGGATAGTCGTATATGGTGAGGCGAGAAAGCCACTAAAATCACTGACAGCTACGCCGATTCTTGCTTCGCCAACATCAAGAGCCATATATCGTGTCATACCGGTATAATCGTTTCCAGCAAAAAAGTTTCCATTCAGGAAAAATTGTCAATACAATTTTAACGGAGAAGCAGCCAGTTTGTCTACAATCTGTACCGAAAAGGGGTATTTCTTAGGTGTTTCTAAGCAGAAAGTGACGCTGCCCTTCCAGCTGGAAAGGCAGCGTCACTTTCTGCTTAGCGAGATGACGCAGAAGTACTGGCGATAAAATGGACGGAGATGCGCTGCGTCCAGAAGGGCATCCAGGGCCAGAAGCCGGGATAAACGATCACTCTGGCTGCTTTGATGCCCGCAATCCCGGTCTGGCTGTTCGCAAGCTGGGCGCGCACAACCTTGACCTGCCTGCCGTTGACCAGATTTTGCACCTGCTGCGTGGTAATGGGCAGGGCAACGGGTGCAGTGGCCGTAAAACAAAGCGTGGAGGTATTAGCAGCACCCGACTTGCTGGCCGAGGTGCAACTTTCTGGCTTGAGCTGCACCTGCTGTCCCACTACCGGCTCGTAGCCCTTCGGCGGTCTCGTAGCCCCCTTCGGCAGTGTCTTTGTACTACTCAACTGGTGATACTGTGTCACGGCCTGAGCTTGCAGGTCGCGAGAGTGGACAAACTGTACCGGCAGGGAAAGCTTGACCGTTTCGCTGAAGGTGCCGCTAGCGGCAATTTGTCCGGCAGCCGGAGTGGCTGTGACCTTCTCATAGGAAGCGAGCTGGCTTTCCGGTACCGGTTTAGCAAGGACATTGCCCTGTGCCTGCTTTTGTGTCAGCCAGGCCTGCAAATCGCGGTAGAGTTGCGTGCTGGCGCTCGATTGTAGCTTGCTCACATCCGCACTCGTCACCGTAGTGGCTGTACTAGCGCCTCCACCCGTGGTGGCGTCAGGATTGGTGACGCTCAGTTTCACCGTGACGCCCTGATTCTCCTTTACCTGCTCGATCTGACTGAGACTGCTGGCGGGAATCACAGTGATAGTGTTAGTTGCCACATTGCCACTTGACCCCCTGGCCTGCGCCTGTACCGGGACAGGTATCGTGTCACCGGCAGGAACCAGTAGCTCGGCTGTGGTCACGAAAGGTACATTATTTGCTGTCGAGACGACTGTTCCACTGGGAATGAGAACCTGCTGACTGCCATTATTGGTGAACTGCACCACCCCGGTCGCATTTGCCGTACCGACCGAGGTATTGGTCCCACTGGCCTTACCGCTTTGCCTGACACTGGCAGTGAAGGGGACTTTATAGAGTGGGACGGTGTGCTGGGCCGCGTTCTGGCTGGTTGATGCCGCGACGGTCACAGGCCAGCTGTAGGACTTCGCGGCCAGTGTCACCGTCACATCGGAGGCTGGAAAGACGAAGAGGATAAGGCCCGCGATGAGTAGAACCGCTATCGCAACCAGCACCGGTCCCAGCCGACCACCCTGCTTGCGCCGCGTCACGGTAGGCGCTTTACGGCTACGCGGTGCAGACCTCGCACCTTTCGTTGTTGCTGGGGCGGGAAAGCGTCTATTAGCTGTATTTGGACGAGCGGGAGTCCTGGCGGCTGGAAGGTTGACAGGCCTGGGCGCTCTCTGGCGCGTTGGCCCTGGGGAAACGATAGGGGGTAGACCTGCTGCCGGTTCTCCAGAGGCGACGCGGCTGGCACTCTGCCTCGCTACTGCATCGGGCAACGAGAGGGCCGGAGGAATCACTCGCGTCGTTTGATCCTCGATGGCTTTCTTTTCCTCCGGGTTTGTCGTGCTGAAAGTACCTGCTGCCGTTTCCCTTGCGGCTGGTGAAAGCTGGCTGGAGCGTCGGGGCGTATGATAAGCGGGCGGCAAATCATACATTTCCTCCTCCTGCCGTTCCGGCTCTGCTTCCTGTTCCAGTTCCGGCTCTTCCCAGTTTGACGAGGGTGACAGGTCGTCCACCAGTGGAGGCAGTTCTTCCATATCGATATCGCCCATATCTTCAATCTCGCCATGTACCGGTATATCCCTGGTAGGATACTGGGAAATATCAGCAACGTCCTCTCCGTCGTCAAAGGGAAATACTGGCGCTGCACCTCGTTGCTCGGAGAGGGGAGATGGTTGGAAGTCATCCACAGCGTCAAAGGGGTCTTCGAGCGCCCGTGCGGAAGGCGGGAGGGAAGAAGATAAGGGTGAGGATCGACCGGGTGGCTGTGGGATATTCTCTTGCGCGGTTTGCTCTTCGTTCGCGGGAGAAAGCAGCCTATCGTTCGGCGCTACCATTCTATCGGGGCCAGGAAGAACGCTCGTGTCGTCCTCACTGCTGTCCTCACCCTTGTCTTGCTGGCGAGCGGCCTGCAAAATCCTTTGAGATTCCTCGTAGCCATAGGGGATAGGGTCCTGTTCCTCTTCCTCTGGTTCCGGCGTTAGCTCTACAGGGCGCAGGGGGGAGTTCGAGGCAATGCGAAAGTCGATGGGGCGTTCGTAGCGATTGGCAGCGTCATACTGTCCACTGTCGAAAGAAGGCGAAGCTGACCAGTCGGTGTTCTCCAGTTCGTCATCTTCACCGACATTGGAGATGTGCAGTTCATTTGTCTCTGGCTCCTCTGACTGTGGCTGCCAGAGCGGAGAAGGCATCTTGCGTTGATCAGGACCGCTTGTTGGGCGACGAGACGAAGTTGAATTCTGCTGCACCGATTCGGATTGACGAAAACGCGATAATCCTTTTACTCCACGATTGCTAGCTCCGCGTGACGCACCTGTACTGCCACGACTGGAATTACTCCCTCGTCCCTTACTACTGGGGGGTACAGCGAGAGATTCTGCCACGCGGAACTGGGCTTCCTTTGCTACGGAACGAATCTGGCGATCCGCGCTGATGACAAGGATCTCTTTGTTCAGATCGCGGGCATATCCACGCAACAAGCGCCAGCTAATCAGGCTGCGCAACTGGGTTTGCTGAGGGACGATGAGAACGACCCGGTGTTCGGGAATCTGTTTCAACCGCTCGTGTACATTCGCCAGACTCTCTTCAGGGCTGAGATTAAGAAAAACGGGTTGCTCACCTGCCATAAGTCCTTTCACCCCCTTCAGACGCAATAGAGTAGCAGAGAAGTGTGTTTAAATGCGCATGTTATGGATAACTCGTTCCAGCGCTCTTTCGAGAACAGAATTTTCGTTTTGCAGTTCGACCACCTGATAGGCCAGGGCCATCGGTGTAATATCCTGCGCGTTTTTGAGCAAATTGTTTGGATCGATAATGCTTGAGACCATTTCCGGCTGGACAATACGTATGATAGGTTGATGAGCAAAGAGCAAACGTTGCGTCCAGGGAAAGGTTTCGAGTCTATGCCTGAGATCAGGCAGAGCGCAACCACCACCGACGAGATAGATGGCAGGCGGCAGGAGTTCGCCTTTCGCCAGTTCGTCGATCAGCAGCTCGACGCTGTCCATCCAGGTCTGACATTCAGATGCGAGGATGGCTGAGATTTCCTCACGCTCGTGTCCCTTGAGTTGGCCGCTGCTGTAGCTCAACTTGATCGACTCGGCATCACGGTTGGAGATGCCTTTGCTGGTTGCCAGGCGGCGAGTAAAGGTGCGACCGCCCAGGGCAAACATGCGCGTCTCTTCGATGCCACCCTGCCGCACAAGGGCGATATCGGTGGTGCCGCCGCCGATATCGATGAATATAGCTCCACTATCTTCACTGGCATTGGTGCTCAAGCAGCGAGCCAGCGCATAGGGTTCGGCTACGACGGCAATCAGGGAAAGGTCGAGGCCCTGCGCGACAGTTTCCAGCGCTCCCAGTTGCATTAACGGGGCGTAGGCACTGAAAAGCGTGAGCGAGAAATGCCGACCGCGAAAGCCAACAGGGTTGGTGACCTGCTGCCCATCGATGCGCGCTGAAATGACGACCGCATTGGTCAGGCGCACTTCGATACTGGTATAGCCCGTCTCGGCAGAGATGCGCTCCTTCGCCGCCTTATGCAACTTTTGCTGCGCGGCTGTAATCAGGCTTTCCAGTTCCTGTGGCGAAATGGGCTTTGTTGGATCGGAACGCTGGCGCGTAACGGTGGTGGAACTGCCCTTGACCAGTTCACCCGCGATGCCGATGACGGTATGCGGGGCAACCGCTCCACCGGCAGCCTTCTCCGCTTTGATAAGCGCCTCATTACAGTTGCCAACCACGCCGGCGATATCGGTTACAATACCGTCAGACATGTGCGCGTAACTTTGCTGGTGTCGGCCCGCACCCAGAACTACTCCCCGCTCTCCCTGCACCTCAACGATCAACGCCTTTGCGTAAGCCGTGCCGATATCAAGTGCAGTAAAGAGTTGTCGCTGTTCCTCTCCATCGGGATATTGCCCGTGAAATGCTTCGTCCTCTGTATGATTGTGGTCATAGGGGTGGAAACCATTCCCGCGCATGCTTGCCGGAAGGAGATTGCGTAGGCTCTGAAAGAGATTTCTCATGCCCGTTCTCGATCGTCCTGATCCATGACGCTCCAGCAAAGTACCGCCCTGGCGTACTTTGATAATGTCCTTACCTTGTTAAGTCTATGCATGTCGTGTACTTTATAACACAAAATCGTCTAGTTTGCAATTCTGCAAAGTCGGTGATTACTCACAACTTTCTCTTCCCGCCCCGCTCCAGGCCTACCGCAAGGCATCGGCCCTACTATATACGAACGCCTTACACGCCGGTTCGCTCGCAAGCGAAGAGATCGCGTATAGTAGGGCCGATCCCTTGTGGTCGGCCTGAGGGGCGAGGTAGGAATACGCTATTTCAAACTGTCCCTGACGAGTTTCGGCACCATATCGAGGGCGGCTCCCAGCTCTGCTTTGTTTTTGCCGCCACCCTGTGCAGACTCGGGACGGCCACCACCTCTGCCGCCGAGCCGTTCGCCAATGACGCTGGCGATTTTACCGGCGTGCAGGCCACGCTTTGTCAGCGCCTTGTCAACGCTGACCTGGATGCTGACACGTTCATCGAAGGGGTGGGCCAGCACAACGACTCCTGGCTGGCTGAGCTTGCTGCGTACCATGTCGCCAATCTCACGCAGGACTTTGTCGTCCGGCACCTCAACAGTTGTCGCGACGACCGGCACGCCCGCAATTTCGAGGGCGCGGCCCACCAGCTCTTCGGCGTCGCGCACAGCGGCTTCGCGCTGGAACTGCGCAAGCTGGCGGCGAGCAGCGGCTAGCTCCTGCGAAATCTGCTCAACTCGCGTCTCCAGTGACTCAGGCTGCGTCTGCAACTTCGCAGAAAGCGCGTCGACGAGCTGGCTGCGGCGGCGCAGGTAGGCTTCGGCAGCGCGACCCGTCAGCGCTTCGATACGGCGAATGCCGGCGGCAATACTTGTCTCCTGTATGGTGATGTACAGGCCGATCTGTCCCGTTGAAGCACAGTGTGTGCCACCACACAATTCGGTGCTGCTGCCCATTGCGACGACGCGCACAAAGTCGTCATACTTTTCGCCAAAGAGGGCCATCGCCCCGGTTTGCAGCGCCTCTTGCAATGGCAGAATGCGCGTCTGCACCGGAAAATCGGCACGAATCCAGCGGTTGATCTGCTCGTCGATCTGCAAGATATCCTGCGGCGTGAGCGCGCGCGGGCTGGTGAAGTCGAAACGCAGGCGCTCGGGTTCGACCAGGGAGCCGCGCTGCTCGACTTGCGGCCCCAGATAGTCGCGCAGGGCCTTATGCAGCAGGTGCGTAGCGCTGTGGTTGCGCATCGTATCTTCACGGCGCTGGCTGATGACGTTGGCCTGTACGGTATCGCCGACCCGTATGTAGCCTTCGTTAATACGGCCATAGTGAACGATGAGACCCTTGAGCGGGCGGCGCGTGTCCTCGACCTGGAAGACACCCATCGAACCACTGATCTCACCACGATCGCCGATTTGCCCTCCGCTTTCCGCGTAGAAAGGCGTGGTATCGAGGATCACCAGGGCCTCCTGCGGTGCGCTGATGCTCTCCACCTCTTCGCCATTGACAACGAGAGCTACCACTCTGCCGCTGCTCGTGACACCCTGGTAGCCGCTAAACTCGGTTGGTCCGACGCGCTGCAAGATATCTGTCAGCGCCTGCTCGTCGCGGCTCTGTACAAAGGTAGCAGCAGACCCGGCTCGACTGCGCTCCTGCTGCCGTTGCATGGCCTGCTCAAAAGCCGGAACATCCACGCTGAAACCATGCTCGTCGGCGATCTCCTGCGTCAGTTCCAGTGGAAAGCCATGCGTGTCATAGAGCTTAAACGCCTCTGCACCGGGAATGACATTCTGACCCTGCTGCCTCACGTCTGCCAGCAATGCGTTGAGCAGCGTGAGTCCGGTGTTGAGTGTCAGGCTGAATTTTTGCTCTTCGAGACTGAGAAGCTCGACAATGCGATCACGCTGCAAGCCAAGTTCGGTATAATGGCTCTTCATCAGGTTGATGACGGTATCGGCGGCTTCGGCCAGGAAGGGTTTTTCGAGTCCGAGCAGCTTGCCATGACGCACGGCGCGACGCAGCAGGCGGCGGAAGATGTAGCCGCGACCTTCGTTGCCGGGCAGCACGCCATCAGCGGCCAGGAAGACGAGGGCGCGACTGTGATCGGCAATCACGCGCAGGGAAGCGTCGGCCTTCGCATTGCTACCATAGCTGGCGCCAACGACGGCGGCGAAGTGATCGATGATGGGGCGGAACAGGTCGGTGCCGAAGACCGATTCCTTGCCCTGCAGCACCATCGAGAGGCGCTCAAGCCCCATACCGGTGTCGATATTCTTTTTCGGCAGTGGTGCGCGCGTGCCGTCGAAATCCTGGAAGTACTGCATGAAGACCAGGTTCCATATTTCCAGGAAGCGCTCGCAGTCGCAGCCAGGCGCGCAATCGGCTCGTCCACAGCCATGCTCGATGCCGCGATCATAGTAAATTTCGGAGTCGGGGCCGCATGGTCCCGACGCTCCCGGTGGCCCCCACCAGTTATCTTCCAGGCGGGTAATCGCCTCGTCAGGAATGCCGGTGATCTCCGTCCACAGCTTCGTCGCCTCCTCATCCTCTGGATGGACGGTCGGGTGCAGGCGCTCGGCGGGCAAACCAACGACCTGAGTTAAGAACTCCCAGGCATATGTAATGGCTTCGCGCTTGAAGTAGTCTCCGACGGAAAAGTTGCCAAGCATTTCAAAGAAGGTCAGAGTGCGCTCGTTGCCCACTTTGTCGATATCGGTGGTGCGGAAGCACTTTTGTGCCGAGGTCAGCCTTAAGGCAGGTGGCGTCTCACGTCCAAGAAAGTAGGGAATCATCTGCTGCATGCCAGCCGTGGTGAGCAGCACAGTGGGATCATTCCTGGGAACCAGCGAAGAACTGGGCATCTTGAGATGACCCTTGCTGGCAAAAAAATCCAGGAATTTCTGCCGAACTTCGGTACCGGTCATTTTTGTATATATAGTAACAGACATACTGTCATTTCCTCCTCACCGAGAGCCAGAAATCTTTCAAACAAATAGAAGCGGGGCAACATCACTCAAAGCTTGTTGATTGTTGTATCATAAGCCAGGAAGCACGATGAAAACGCGCCTGCGCCTGTCGACTATGCGCATGAGCATTATACCAGAAGGGAGTGCATATAGCAATGGAGCCTATCAATGGATACTCTGCCCATAATTAAGTTGCCGCGCAGGACATTACTCGTTCTGGCCGGTCCGGCGGGCAGCGGCAAAAGCACGTTTGCGCGCAGGCGATTTTCGCCGACCATGATTGTCTCCTCGGATTATTGTCGTGCCCTCATCTGTGACGACGAGAATAACCAGCGCGTCAATCGCGACGCCTTCGACCTGTTTTACTATATCATCCACAAGCGCATGTTCCAGGGACGTTTCACGGTCGCGGACAGTACGGCCTTGCAGCCCGAAGCGCGACAGCGCCTGCTCGATCTGGCGTATCGCCACGGCTATCTGACCTGCCTGCTCATTTTCAATGTGCCAGAGCAGATCAGCCGAAATCGCAACCAGCAGCGAGAGCGCAAAGTCGAGGAACAGGTTCACGGCTACCATGCCAGGCTGCTGCAACAAACATTACAGGCGGCACCTCATGAAGGTTGGAACCGCCTCTATATCCTCACTCCAGAGCAGATAGATACAACCACAATTGAAATTGAACCGTAATGGTGTATAATGATACTTGATAGTTCATGACAAACCAGGCACCTCCCGGGTCGCCCACATCCACCCGTAGGTGCCGATTTATCGAGCACACTGCCGATTGATCGGCTAGCGGAGGCGAGTAAAAGACGTGAGACGCAGGCACGTATCAGAAGAAGATTACAGCTACCTGTACGATGCTGATACCGAACCTTTCCTGCCGGGGATGTCCAGAGTGACTGTGCCAGTATCACTGATCGCATCGCATCGCCAATCCTGGTTTGTACGCATGGTGCATGGCATCGGTAGTTTCCTGGTCGCCATCATCATGAAGATCAATCAATTGCTGGCGTTGGGGCTGGCCGTTCTGTTGCTGCTGCTTTTTACGCGGTTTGCCCTCTATTTCTTCGGACTGAAGGCGAGCCTGTTTTCGGCCTGGGTTTTCCAGATCAGCGCGCCGCTCGTATTCCCCTTCTACAATCTCCTGCCCCCGCTTCCATTTTATGGCTACATCATTGACGTTTCCACGCTCATCGCTATTATAGTATATGCATTAGCGGTGACGATTGTGCGCCAGTTTCTCAAGGTGCTGGTCGCGAGGCCGTCTTAATTTCAAAAATTATCTCTCATCTTTCATTACAACGAAAGGTTTTTCATGAGTATTCCTGCCGTCTGGAAGCGACCGGGCCTGCAATTTCCGCCTGTATTTGACACCGTTTTCTTCGATGTTGACGGGGTGCTGATTTGCACCGTCGATTCGTTCCGGGCCACCGATATCGCGGTGGCGGAATACGTGGCTGGCACCATTCATGGACTGGATTGGGGGCAGAGCGAGGGCAAGCCACTGGTGACAATTGAAGATGTGAACGCCTTTAAGCAGGCTGGCGGTTATAATAATGACTGGGATATGTGCTACCTGCTGGCCGCGCTGAGTACGGCGCGCCTGCGTGAATGGAAAGGCACGCCCCTTGCCACACGCAGCAGCGCGGAATGGGCCGAACTCTCACGACAGGCAAACCTGCGCGGCAACGGCGGCGCGCAATGGGTACGCGAGGTGATTCCGGCGAGCGCCCTGCCGGATTATGACTTTATCGGTGACCTCTACCATGAAATTTACTGGGGCGCGGAGGAGATGCCGAAACGCTTCGGTCATCCAGCGCGCTACCTGCCGCATGCGCCGGGGCTTGTCCACCGCGAAACCATGCTCTACCCGCTCGACCTGCCCATGCGCCTGCGCCATGCAGGCATTCGCCACCTCGGCCTGATAACCGGGCGCGTCGGTCCCGAAGTCGACAGCGCGCTGGAACGTATGGCGGCCTACAGTGGCGAACGCTGGTGGGATGTCGTCATCTCCGCAGACGAGGCCGCCAAACCCGATCCCCGCGCCCTCCAACTCGCCATCCAGGCAGTAGGCGCACAGGGTGGCCTCTACATCGGCGATACTGCCGATGACCATGATGTGGTGCTGAACTACAGGGCAATCAAAACCACCGGGGAAGCGGATTTTCTGGCAGTCATGCTCGTACATGATGACGAGGTAAAGGTCTATCAAGAGCGCGCAGCCGATTGTATTATCGGCTCAGTGGAAGACGTGCTGGCGTGTTTACCAGAGGAGATGGGAGTGCAGGAATCAGGTAAATGGTAGCAGAAAGCAGTATCTTTGCCTGCTATGCCTTAATAATGAAGAGCAGGCAGGTAGAGATATTGCTTTCTATATCACAGAGAAGGTATGCTAGATTTCATCGCCAATCAGATCGCGTTTTGCTTCCTCGATACTCTGTGCAGTGCTCATTTTGATGATTAAGTCATTGATCTCATCTTCGTCTTCGGTGATAGCGGCCTGCCCTCTTGCCACCTTTTCTAGCCTGGGAAAACGTGCTCGCACAATGCCAACCAGTATCTGGCGAAGCGCCTCCAGCTTCTCCTCTCGGGCCTTTTCCAACCCTTCCTTCAGCCCCTCTTCTCGCCCCTCTTGTAGGGCTTCTTCACGAGCATCGCGAACCATCTCCTTGTAGACGGGTGTGTCTTTGACGACGTTAAACATCTGTCTGAACCTCCTGATAAGCCATATACGGGGTCGACATACGAACACGCTCCACAAACTTTTTCTAAGAGAAGTGTGCCATAGCGGAATGTAGCTGTCGAGGGAAATAACGGGCAATTCACCGTGGCAGGTCGTTTTACTGGCAGCCTGTCTTAAAGTAGATTCGAGCGAGCGATTGAGATGCGTGGTATGCTGGATAATACATAGATGAACTATTTTGAGCAATATTTTCATGAGGAGAAAAAAGAATGCAGATTGAGGCAAAGCTGGCGGAGATGGGATTGACGCTGCCGGAGCCGTTGCAGGCACCGCAGGGGATGCGCTTGCCCTATGCGCAGGTGCGCGTGCGGGGCAACCATGCGTATATTGCGGGGCATGGGCCGCTGAACGCGGATGGCTCACTGCCGAAGCCGCTGGGGAAGGTGGGCGCGGAGGTCTCGCTGGAGCAGGGCTACCAGGCGGCTCGGCTGGCGGCACTGGCGATGCTGGGCAGCCTGAAACGCGAACTGGGCGATCTGGACCGTGTGACGGCCTGGCTGCGTGTGTTCGGCATGGTGAACTCCGCGCCCGGCTTCAACCAGCAGCCCGTCGTCATCAACGGCTTCTCGGACCTGATTCTGGAACTTTATGGGCCGGAAGCGGGCCAGCACGCCCGCTGCGCCGTTGGCATGGCTGGCCTGCCCGTGGATATCCCGGTGGAGATTGAGGCCGAGGTGGAGATTAGCGAGTAAAGCGAGCAAAAAAGGTTGACTTTCTTGTACATCTTATTGTACAATAACATGTACAGGGAGGGAATGGCAATGACTGAAAATACTTACTCAATTTCGGAAATTCGCGAGGCCATTACGCATCTACCGGAAGAGTTCGAGCAAGAGCAAGAACCCGGAGCAATCAAGGTTACACGCCGAGGTAAGCCTGTGCTGGCAATTTTGCCATGGGATTTGTATGAGTCCATCCTAGAGACATTAGAGGTGATGAGCGATACAGAACTCATGGCTGCTTTTCGTGCGGGGGTTAAGGACTTAGAAGAGGGCAGAATTATACTTCTCGATGATGCCCTGAAAGAGCTGGGTTGGGAATGAAACGCTGGACAGTTGCTCTGACGGAGTTTGCAAATACGCAATTAGCCGCCATCACTGATCAGCGAGTGCAAGAGAAACTGAAAGCCAAACTGCGCGGACTTGAATACGAACCGGAGAAGCAAGGTAAGCCTATGATAGGCGATCTGATCGGTTATCGTAGTCTACGGGCGGTAGGGCAGCGTTACCGCATTCTCTATCGGGTGGAAGTAGATGAGGTAATTGTGCTGGTTGTTGCTCTGGGTATTCGTAAAGAAGGTGATAAAAAGGATATCTACGCACTGGCAAAAAGGCTAGTACGCCTCGGCTTACTCGGTGACAAGTAAGAATTATGAGTGAAGGGAAGGGCTGCTTCAGCCAGTAGCCTTTCCCCTTTCATTTATTTACTCACTCTCAGAGATTCTCTTCTGTCCTTCCTCTATTAAGCTCACGAGGTATTGCAGCTTTTTGATGGTGTGTTCGGCGTTGCGCTTGTTGCGCTCGTAGCCTTCCGGGGCGAGCTGGCTGAACCAGGTATGGATATCCTCCTCTGAGGTATCGTACCATTTGGCGTCGGCTTGCAGGCGCAGGTAGACCTTCATCTGCGGGTCGTGCTGCTTGCGGCGGGGCGTGAGTTGAATCGTCTGGCTGGCACCTGTCCCGGCTTGTCCGGCGGTGGTTTCCCGCTCGTCTTCGGCGATGGCGGCGGCCAGTTCGGAAGCAGGGTGAAGCTCGTTGTAGAGAGCTTCTACCTCGGCAGTTTTGAAGAACGAGTCGCGCCCGACGCCTTTGTAGGCTTTTATGCGCCCGTCGCGTATCCACTGGTCGAGGGTGATGCGGTCGATGCCGAGACGGCGCGCTGTTTCGCTTGCATCCAGAAAGGCGAAGCGGCCTCCTGCCCTGCTCATCATCGCCTACACCTCCTCCTTAGTATCTTTCTCATCATTGCTCTCTCTATCGTCATGTACGGATTGCTCCTTTTCGGGTCCGGGTTCAAAAAACATCAGCAGCGTACTACCGTAGCGCCGTTCGTCGGTGAGTACCAGGCGTGAAAGCGGGACGGCGGCGATGCCGGGACGCTCTTTGGGATGGACCTGGACAATGACAAGGCCATCCCCGGCCAGCAGCGGCGAAGTATCAAGCATGCTGAGCGTGCGAGCGGCCATCTCCTGGTACTGTGGAGGCGCTACATAGATGATATCATACGTATGGGAAGAACTGCTCGCCCCGGGTCCTTTCGCAAGCATCCCCTGATGTTGCAGAAATTTGAAGGCGTCAGCATGCAGGGTTTCGGCACGGTCAGCAAGGCCGGTGATCTGTAAATTTTCGCGCAAGATTTTCAGGACTTTGCCATTCATTTCAATGAAGGTCGCGTGGGCAGCGCCACGACTGAGGGCCTCGATGCCGACGCTGCCAACGCCGCCGAAGAGGTCGAGAAAGCGGACATCCTCGACTCGTGTAGAAAGAATGTCGAATAGGGCGGTTTTGACCCGATCAATGATCGGGCGTGTCCCCATTGTTTTTGGCGATTTGAGCTTGCGTCCCTTTGCCTCACCTGTTACTACTCGCATTGCCATCCTCCTCAAAGAGCGCCAGCACCATCTCGGCCTCTGTCACAAAGTCATCCTGTTTTCCCCAGGAAATCAGGGCTTCGGCCTGATCGCTCTTCAGTTTCTTATCGGATGCCGCTCCCCATACGCCATGAATGAGTGCCTGCAACTGTTCCGGCGTTAACTGACCGTCGATGATGTTGTGCAGGACTTTCAGACGTGTGGGGCTGACAGCAGAGCTTCCTCCCGCCTCGCGCAGCCTGCTTACGAGGTTCTGGGCACTGCCACGATCTGCCGCCGATAAGCCAATGCCTGCCCCAAAGGAGGATTCCTGCTCCTCCTCGTCTTCGTCAAAATCGAAATCTTCCAGGCCCGCCTCGTCATCCTCCTCCTCATCGAAGACGACGGGAACGGTGTAGGGGAGTCTATCCTCCTGCATTGTAAGGGGCCGTGGTTCGCTTGCGCTATTCTTCGCCCCACTTGCTGGCGCTGGCTTCGCCGCTGGACTAACGCTGGGGGTCGGCCTTGCCTGGCGATCGGCACCTGAGGCCGAGATAGGCGTTGGCATTGAATGAGTGGCGGACGGAGCCGTTGGCGTTGATCGATTTGGTGATGCCGGTGGTGTCGATGATGGTGTTTGAACTGCGCTGGCCCCTGACTTGCTCGCACCCGCTTTTGTCTGATTGGAACCGGTAGGATTGGGTGGATTGGAAGCCGAAGGATTTGCCTGCGTCGGCTGTGGCGACCTGGAAGAAGAGGGCTGGCTTTGGGTTGGAGCCTGTGGTCCGGTTGGCATCCGTGTTGCTGTCTGTCCCAGCGATCGGGCCATCGATGCCCCGCTCGCAGTCGCCGGGTTTTCGCCTTCCTGCATCAGAATGTGTTGTAGTTGTTCCAGGGCCTCGCGCAGGTTGAGACCCGACAGGGATTTTACATTGAGCATGGCCATAGCGCTCTTGGCGTCCAGTCCCATCTCTTTGAGATATTTCAGAAATTCTGGCAGTGACAGTGTGCCGGCGGGCAAACTCGGACTGGGTGGCATGCTGGCCCCGATATTGGGACGATCGGCTGGAACCGGTGTTGCTGGTGTTGCCGGTATCCCGGGCTGTTTTTTCAGTGCAGGCTGAGAGGCAGGGGTCGATGGCGCGGACGAAGTCGACGCGGCCATTTGTGGCTTGCTCGTTGAGCCGGATGTGCCTGCCGTGCTACTCTTTGCCTCCGACTGAACGGCGGGTGTTGGGACGGGTAGAGAAATGGGAGTAGGGGCCGCGGCAGGAGTGGGAGCCGGAAGCGGAGGAGGAGAAGGTCGAGCCGCCGGGGTGGGACGCGCTGCGCTCTGCTGCGAGACCTGCATCACACGGCGCTCGACATAGTTGGCAAGCTGATCTAGCCCGGCATCGGCCTCGCGCAGCAGTTGCTCGCGAGTCTGAGCATCCGCACCCCGCGGTACGGGAATGCCAATATCGATGGTGTAGGTACGCTCTCCCGCAGTGAACTGCGTGGCATAACGCAGCCAGATATGCGCCGGTGCCTGTTCTCCCATTTCTTCCTGCTCGTCAAAGTCATCCCGCCTGTCCATGATGTTATCCTCCGTAAGTCTCACTTCCCTTTTTCCTTTATGAACCAGAGATTCTGCTTCGCTATATGTATTATGTACACCTGTTTCAGAGTATCATGTTGCGAGCATGCTGGCAAGTGGAGAAAATTGCGCGAACCGTGAGATGAAGTGAGGCGATGACACGTATATTTAAGAAAATCACCGCCAGAATCTCTTGTCAAAATCGCTGTTGTAGTGTATGGTAGCATTGAGCATCATAATATTGCGAACGAGGATACAGGTCACAGGTAAGGCAGGAATAATCTGATCCCGTACTTTCAGGATGTTTCGGATGAGATCAAGAAGTGAAGTCGCTTGTCTGTGCGGACAGGCGGGCAAGTTCCCTGAGAAAGTTGAGATGCAAGCCACATGCTGAGTCCTACTCCGACACAGAAGCCACCCGCTCAGCAGTCAGAGCAGAAACAAACGGTGAAGATGACGCCAAGCAGGAGAAGGGCGGGCCAAACGCCGCTGGCGCTCTTTGTCAAAGGTATCTTTCGTCCGATCTTTAAGGGTATCTACTACCTGCTGGTTGGCATGAGAACGCACAAGCTTTTGACCCTGATCGTTGTGCTGCTCTTACTGGTGAGCGTCTTCGTGACGAATTACCTGGCAGTGGGTACCTTTCCCTTTGGCATCGCTAGCGACCCGTTCAACTTTCACGTGCATGGCTCCAATGGAGGCGGAGATCAGGTGAAAAACTGGCTCTACGCGCTTCGTGACGGCAATGCCACTGAAATTTCACTGCTGGATAAAGATATCTCACAGCCGCCTGACCCGGCCCAGTTGATCAGCAACTACAGTCAGACACAGGCGCATCTCTCCTGGCGAGCGATCAACGTGATCGGTGTCTATAGTGAGTCGGATACCAGTGTAGATAGCTTTGTTGAGGTAGACCTCTCGGCAAATGGGCCAGGAGGAGCAGTTACCGGCATTATGCTCTGGCATTTCACAACTGCCCAGTTGTCCGCTGGCAATGCCATTATTGAAGTGAACCTCGTAGATTTCCGCGCTCCCTTACAGTAGGGGCGTAATTCACTGCGCCCGCAGGGGCAGCGCGAATACGAAGAGTAGATAGTAAAACCGTAGGCGAGAAGCTAGCGATGCTTGTCCCAGAAGCAGAAGGGATGGACCGCCGTGTCAGAGTCTGACAGTAAGAAAAAGAGTGCCCTGGATAGGTCAATTGATCTGGGCATGGACCAGTTTGGACGTTTCGTGAAACTCCGCTGGCTCTGGATTGTGCTTATCGGCATAGTGATGTGGTATTTTATCGTGTTTATTCTGCCACAACTCACGCCGCCTTCACCAGGGAGCATTCTGCTCTACGCATTCCAGATTGTGTTTGCAGTGCTCTTTGGTATCATGCAGTTTGTCGCCATTTTCTGGTTCCTGGGTCGCCCGCGCCTGTACTGGGTGATGCCGGGAGAGACAGGCGTCAACTTTGATGATTACAAAGGGAATCCAGAGGTGCTTGAAGCGGCACGGCGTATCGTGAGACTGCTGCAAGGGGTCAAAGAATTCCAGGATATGGGTGGCAGCCCGGTACGTGGTCTGCTGCTTTCTGGCCCTCCGGGAACCGGCAAGAGCTACCTTGCCCAGTGTATGAGCACCGAGGCGGGCGTCCCCTTCGCCTATGCAAGTGCGGCGAGTTTCCGCGCCATGTTCATTGGTATGGACGTGCTGATGATTCGCCGGCTCTACACCAAGGCACGCCGCCTGGCGCGTGAATATGGTGGCTGCGTGGTGTTCATGGATGAAATCGATGCCATCGGCGCTTCGCGTTCGTCGCGTGGTGGTGGCACGATGGGACTGGGCGGCGGCATCTTCGGCGGCATGATGGGAACCGGTGGCCTGAACCAACTACTGATGGAAATGGATCCCCCCAATATTGAGACAGGCTGGTTTAAGAAAATCATGCGTACGCTCGGTCTGGCCCACAGCCGCGTGCAGAATGAGCCGGTGCTGACCGTCGGTGCAACCAACGTGGTCGAACAGCTTGACGCCGCGCTGCTGCGTCCCGGTCGCTTCGACCGCAAGGTCAATGTTGCGCCGCCAACCGATAAGTATCGGCCAGAGGTCATTGAGTACTATCTCAACAAGGTGCAACACGAACCAAACATCTCGATAGAAGCACTTTCACAACGTTTTGTCGATTACACACCGGTAGCGATCAAGCACGTCATTAACGAAGCGGTCATTATCGCTCACTTTGATGGACGCGAAGCGGTGAGCTACAAGGATATGACCGAGGCGCAGGATGTGCATGAATACGGCCTGCGCCAGCTTAGCGAATTGACTCCGATAGAGCGTCGGCGTCTGGCCTATCACGAGGCAGGACACGCAGTCGCCTGTTACTACCTGCTGGAACGCGAATTTCCTGCTTATGTAACCCTGCACCGGCGCGGCGACCTGGAAGGGGCCGAAGCTTTTGCCGCGTGGCGTCCTAAGGAGACGATCAAGACGCGCAGCAAGGAAGAGATTCTGGCGCGTATCAAAATCTCGCTGGCTTCCCGCGCCTCCGAAGAATTGTTCCTCGATATCAACCTCAATGGCGTAGCGGGTGACTTTGCCAGTGCTACCCAGCTCGCGGCTGCCTACGTTGGAGCCTATGGCATGGATGGCACGCTGACTTCCTACCTGGCTTTTGCCAACGGCCTCTCCGGCGCAAGTCCTTTGAGCGTGCCTCACGCGGCAGAGCGAGTCGAGGCCCTTCTACAAAAGCAGTTTAAAGAGATCAAACGCCTGCTCGAAGAGCACAGTGAGGCGCTGATCGCTGTGGCTGAGGCGCTGATCGAACGCGATGAACTGGTGGCGGAGGAGATCAAGCAACTGGCAGAGGAGGCTGATGCACAGCGTGTGGCACGAGCCGTTCTGAGCGAATATGAGCCTCTGATCGGCAATGGGCATAGCAAGAATGGCAACGGCAAGGGTACAAGCGGGCATACACTGATCGCTAGCGGAGTCGGCGGCAATGGTAATGGGCACAGCAGTGGGTCCCTGACACCCAGTGCGAGTATAGAGCCGACGTCCAATGCAGGGGATACAGACGAGGAATTTCTCTCGTACCCGGCCTCTCCTGCCCCCGAAGCATTCAAGATGCAGCTTCCGCCGCTGGATAACGGAGGCGGAGCTAACTTCTTTATGGGTGGGTAGGCTGAACAAGGTATCGCTGGCCCGAACAGGGTACCCGCAAGGGGTACCCCTACTATATACGATGGCGCGGCTCGTAGAGCCGCGCCGACATCGTGTATAGTAGGGCCGACCCTTGCGGTTGGCCTGGGAGTGGGGTGGTGATGGTTGGCCTGCCAGAGCGTTCTGAGATTGATGATGAGAAAAATGTATGTCAACAACAACAATGAGGAATGAGACCGCGACAGAGACGAAGACGAGCGAGAGTGTACCTTTATGGCAGAGCATTTTGTTCTGGGTAGCTGTAGTCGTACTTGTGCTTATCGCTTTCAACCTGCGCCTGTATGAACTGGGCTTTTCCTTCGATCGTGATGGCTATGACGAGGGTGTCTACTGGCAAACGCTGCGCGCCATGAGCGCCGGTCATCCCCTCTACGCGCAAACCTTCTACTCTCAGCCGCCTTTCTTCATGCTCTCGATCTATCCCGTGTTCGCGTTTTTCGGCGGCACGCTGTGGTCGGCCCGTCTTGGTATTGTCCTTGTCTCGTTGCTTGCGCTGCCAGGAGCATTTTTGTTAGGCAAGGCGCTCTATGGGCGCATTGGCGCGCTGGCCCTGTTGCTGCTGATTGCCATTGACCCGCTCTATCTGGCGCAGTCACAGACACTGCAGGCCGAGGCTCCCTGTGTCGCGTTCATGCTGCTCGCTGTAGGCTGTGCCTATTTCTGGTGGGAACATCCAGAAGGATTAATCGGCATTATTCTCGCGGCCCTGACCGGCATTGCCGTCTCCTTGAGTATCTGGAGCAAGTTTTTTGGCTTTGCCGCTCTCATCCCCATTTGCCTGCTGCTGCTGGCCCGCCTCTGGCAGATTGCGCGCACTATAGAGCCAGCGCAGCGATTGACGGCGTTGTTGCCAATTGCCGTGGGTATCGTGGCGCTTGCGCTGACATCGTTGCTGGTGCTTTTCCCTTTCCTGGCTGCGCATCATCAGTTGCTCGCCAGCGTCGTCTCTTTTCATAGTGCCGCTAATACAGCTTACCAGTCTACACAGGGAAACAATTTCTCCGTCATGTCGCACCTGCTGACTTCGATTATGGCGCTGGCCGCGTTCTATGGAATGATCGTGGCCCTGCTGCGTGGCGACTGGCGAGTATTACCACTGATCGGCTGGCTGCTCGGCAGCATCGTTCTACTCTACGATCAGGTGCCACTGTTCCATCACCACCTGGTCATTCTCATTCCGCCTCTGGCGAGCCTGGCCGTAATCGGCATTGGTGGCAAGATAGCGCCTGCTGCCTTTGGCGGGGCAGTGAAGAATCGCGCGCTGGTGGCAAAGATCGCGGGAGGTATTGCGCTGGTACTGGTGCTTGTCACTGTCGGACTGAATAGTCAGGGCGATCAAACGTATTTTATCAGCACCCGGCTGCAAAGCATCGATGCACAGACGCGGCAGAATGAGCAGGTCGCCACAGACCTGCAACGGCTAATCTCTCCCGGTGAACAGGTCGTTACAGACGCGCAGTTCATTGCCGGACTGGCAAACCGCGACGTACCTCCTTCCCTGGTGGATACCTCGCTCGTGCGTATCCAGACTGGCTACCTGACAACTCAACAGGTGATTGATGCTGCCTCATTTTCACAGGTTCATGCCGTGCTATTCTTTACCGGACGCCTGCAACGGTTGGGCGGTTTTCACGCCTGGGTCGCGCAGCACTTCCACCTTGCGTATCGCTATGGTTCCGGCCAGGAATTATGGGTCAGGTGAGTTGCATTGATGGGTGAGGGAGCCAGCAAATCGTTGCAGCCAGAGGAGCTACACGCTATAATCGTTGCATGCGATGCGTGGATAGATATTCTTGATTTGTAAGGAGAAACAACGATGCAGAAAAAAAAGACGTTCAGCACAATGGAAATTGTGCTACTGGTGGTACTGGGCGGCTCTTTACTCCTCTCCTACATCCAGTCCCGGCGTGAGGAGAGATAGGACTTTAGGGCTGGCAAAAGCCAACAAGAGTCACCCTGAATTTCAGGGTGACTCTTGTTGGCTTTTGCCAGCCCTAAAGTCCTATTACCGCTTGAAAGTTTGTATGGCTGGTGAACTTTGCTCTTATCTCTGCGTTATACTTACAAAGGCTATTGTTTGCTCTTTTTTCCGTCACTATACTGATGAGAGGATAACCGAGGAGAGAAACGACCCTGGTGCAGGTGGAGGATGGGAGAGACGGAAAAAAAAGAGAAGGGTCGGGAAAGAAGTTATCCAGAAATCAGAGCATAAGGAAGCAGGTACTCTACGGTGAAGCGCCAATTTGTGCAGATACAACCTTTCCAGAAAGAGGAAGAGCGCCTGGGACAACAGAACCAGCAAAGGCAAGGAGGGCTTTTATCGAGAACTGAATGCTCGCCCACGACGGATGCCCGACCCGGTGTGCTATCTGTCACTGACCCGAACTCTGCCCCCACAACATATACCTCTGGTGTGGGACTGCTCTCCGCCTGGAAAGCCATTCAAGGTGCTGACCAGAGCAAGACCACCGTCGCCGATGACTTCAACAGCTATAACAGCAGTACACAGCGGGGCGGTCAGCTTTTTTCTTCTGCTGACCAGGTGGTCTTAGCACCACTGCCATCATCGTCGTTGGTAGCCTCGTATATGCCAGCAGGGGGAGTGATGGCTGCTGTGCCAGTTATGGGGACAATGGCTCCCATGTCGCCACCCGCCCCCAATCCACGGCAAGTCGATCCATTTGGGTTGCCGGTTGTATCTCCTCAGTCAGATATCTGGTCACAGGCATGGTCGGGGGGAGCGCAGTCTGCAAACAGCGGCTATTCTGCTGCTCCGGGCCAGTCTGGTTATCCTGCCTATTCGGGCTATCAGCCACCTCGCGGCTTTTATGCGCCGCCCGCAAATGCCCGGAAGCGCAAGAAGCGCCGCGTTCCCATCTGGGCGCGGGTCATCCTGAGCTTTGTTCTTGTGATTCTGCTTGTCGGCGGAGCAGCCGCGTACTATTATGAGGTGAACTTTGCAGCGCCCGTCTCTCATATTACCGGGCAGCAGGTGGCACGCCTGAAGGGAGACGTTGACCCCAATCAGACGAATGCGAACGGCAGCGATATCCTGGGTGGTGGACGTATCAATATTCTCTTACTGGGTAGTGACACAGATGAGAAATTCCAGGGAGATTATCTGGCACAAACGGATATTGTAGTGACTATTGATCCCCAGACAAAATATGTTGGTATGCTTTCCATTCCACGTGATACCTGGCTGAATGCTGCCGATGGCTATGGAATGATGAAACTGGATCAGGCTTACGGACGTGGCGGTATTGCACTCAGCCGTGCTACAATCTATCAGGACTTTGGCATTCCTATCAACTATTATGCCTGGATAGGTCTTGATGGGTTTATTAAAGTGGTGAATACGGTGAATGGCGTCGATATTGATGCCTTGCATCCGATTACCGATGATGCTTACCCGAACGATACCAGTGGGAGCAAGGATATCTACGGATACAAGCGCCTGTATATTGCGCCCGGACCGC
The DNA here is from genome assembly GCA_963736995.1 of uncultured Chloroflexia bacterium. Taxonomy (GTDB): domain Bacteria; phylum Chloroflexota; class Ktedonobacteria; order Ktedonobacterales; family Ktedonobacteraceae; genus CADDYT01. Next base: position 1,006,183 of record CAVTRB010000007.1, on the reverse strand, counting down.
AACATATGGATGGGCAGACCGCGCTTGAGTATGTACGCTCCCGTCACGCCGACCTCGTAGGCGATTTTGGTCGATCTCAACGCCAGCAACAGCTTTTGTCGGCCCTGAAACTCAAACTGAACAACCCGAATGTCGTTGGCGAATTACCTCAGATAGCCAATGACTTGAATGGATACGTGAAAACAGACATGCAATTGACCGATGTGTTCAAGCTGATGAATTTTGCGCGTACAATTAGCCAGGGCCAGATCAAACAGGTGGTGCTGGATGGGCAATATTCGAGGACGGTGGACAACTACGCGACAGCCTATGGAGCGCAAGACATTGTAGTGCTCAACTGCCAGTCTGTATTGCCTGTGATTTCCCAGATGTTTGGCCTGGGAAATCAGGCAGACTGCAACACAGGCATTAGCAGTAGTGGAACACCGAATTCAACGGCGATCACAGCGGTTTCAGCCGTCACAACCGTTCCGCAAGCGTCGCCCATCGTCTCCCCGGCCTTCGCGACGCCAATCAGCAGCGACAGCGTCTGGCAGGTGGCACAGCAAATGACGGAGGTTAACGGCTTGAGTTACAGCGATGGCAGCAGCAGTCTGCTAGGGATGCGCAGCCTGATCGATCTGCTCTGTCTCACTGTCTTCGAGTCACCCATCGGGATGCAAGCGTGAGGTGGACGAGTTTATGAGAAAACTTTCTTTTTTTCGTATAGCGTTTTTATTTGTGCTCGTGGCGTTTGCTGTTGAGGGTTGCCTGGGTATTGGCGGCGGCAGCGGCAGCGGCAGCAGTCAGGGAAACTTCAAAACGGAGAACACGGGCAAAGGGCAGCAAATAAGTGTCAATCAGGACAGCCACGCGGTCTTCAAGGGTAAGATTTTCTTTACGCAGGCCCGGAACTTACTGGTACTGAATGGTACGCGCAATGTCACCCAGTTGACACATGGGTCGGATGTACGCGACCCATCGGTTTCCCCGGATGGAAAGGAGGTGGCTTTTGCGGTACGTTACAATGACTATGCCAATCTCGGGTACATGTCGGTCAATGGTGGGCCTGCTCATATCGTGATCAGCGGCAACGGGCATTTCTTCATCAACAGTGGCGGTTTTCCTCAAGACGATTACTACTGGTTTGGCCAGCCAACATGGTCGGATAGTACGCACCTGACCTTTCTGAGCGATTTCCAGAAGAACTATGATTGGGCGCAGTTAGGGAGCGATTTCGCCAGCGCGCCGTTCGTCGATATGCAGATATTTTCCATATCTACCAGCTATACAGGCCTCACAGGAGCAGAGGGGAAGGCCGATTCGCAGGTCATCGCCTACGCCGATTATGGTGATGGCGGCGACCGCGATCCCATGTATCGACCGGGACACCCCACGCAGATCATTTATACGCACTACACCTATGACAAGACTGGCACCAATCAGGTCATTCAGCTTTACCTGGAAGACGCGACAGCTATCGCGCAGCACCCCGGCATCTACAGTCCTGGCATTGAAGGATCAGGACTGGACCCGGCAATTGCGCTGACGCCGCCGAATGTAGAATGCCTGGAGCCTGCCTTCTCGCCGAATGGCAACTGGCTTGCGTATATCCGCCGTAATACCTCAACGAACTCGATGGGATTATATGTTATGCCTGTGCCATCCGGCGATCTCACGAGCAACCCGAACAGCGCAGCAACGCAGAAGGATGCACTGGCATCGTATCCTACATCATCACTCATCATACAGGGACAGTACATCAGTCAGCCTGTCTGGTCGCCCGACGGAAAGCAGATAGCCTTTCTGTCCTATAACAACAACGAGTTTGATATCTGGCTGGCGAATGTGAGTCTCAACCCGAAGACGGGCAAGTATGCCATGCAGGGCGGTCCTGTGCAACTGACACAGGGTGGCGTTGATGCAAATTCTCGTCCATTCTGGACGCCGTAACCGGTTGATGATATACTAGCCTACATTGAAAGTTCTCGTAAACAGAAGGTTCTTGTATACAGTTGAAAGTCATTGCCGGGTTGCTGAGGTAAAGAACATTGCATCAACTTGAAGGCACAGTGATTGCCGGGCACTACCAGATACTCGAACATATTGCGACCGGCGGCATGGCGAGTGTGTTCAAAACCTGGGATTCCAAGATGGAACGGGTGGTGGCGGTGAAGATGTTACGATCCCTGGATAAGAATGACACGCGGGCCGTGGAACGCTTCCGGCGTGAAGCGCGGGCAGCAGCCAAGTTGACGCACCCGAATGCCGTCACGATTTACGATTTTATCGAGGAGCTAGATCAGTATTTTCTGGTCATGGAGTATATCGATGGTCCAACGCTGAAGCAACTGATCGCGCAGCGTGGGAGATTGCAGCCAAAGGAGACCATCGAGATCGCGGCTCAGGTTTGCGCCGTGCTGCAGGTGGCTCATGAACGGCGTTTCATTCATCGAGACATTAAACCGCAGAATATTATGCTGGTGCGCCCCGGCAGCCTGGGTGGGCTGTATCATGGTGGTCTGCTGGTCAAACTGACCGACTTTGGCATTGTACGCGTGGCTGAAGACCAGGGACTGACCAATAGCGGTATCGTGCTCGGTACTGCCGATTATCTCTCACCGGAGCAGGCGCGAGGCGAGATGTTGCTGGCTTCATCCGATCTTTATTCACTGGGCGTGGTCATGTTCGAGATGCTGGCCGGACGCCCGCCCTTCGTCGGACCGACGGCGGTCTCAATTGCCATGCAGCATGCATCGACAAATCCGCCGCCGTTGCGCCAGTTTAACCCGAATGTTCCTGTAGCGGTCGAACAGATTATTTCACGGGCATTGGAAAAAGAGCCTGATGACCGCTTTCATTCGGCGGCAGAGATGGAGCGTGCATTGCTTGTCTGTGGAAGGGAGCTTAGCCGCGCCAGCGTAGCGATTCCCGTGCATCCAGTACAGGGAACTGCACACTCGTATGCTGCCGGTGCTGATGCATACCCACCACCTCCGGGCCGTGGCCCCTATTCACCATAATTCTTTCCGTGAGATGCACCGGTATCCTTGTGTCTCGCGTTTATAATAAAACCGGGTTGTCGTTGGGATGAGTGTTGTGGATACTGTGGATGTCAAAGATCTCATCGTTCTCGTCGTTAGTGCGGTCATCAGGAAATAATGCTTATGGAACACGTACACATTCATACATCAGGAGCGCCAGCAGCCATCGGCCCATACAGCCAGGCCATTCGCTGCGGTCAGCTTGTTTTTGCCTCCGGTCAGATTGCGCTTGACCCGGCCAGTGGGACGCTGGTCGGCGATGATGTAGCAACTCAGACACATCGCGTCCTGCAAAATCTGCAGGCTGTGCTGGCGAGCGCGGGAACATCACTGTCCAATGTTGTCAAAACGACAGTATTTCTCACGGACATGAGTGATTTTCAGGCGATGAACGCCGTCTATGCCGACTATTTCGGGCAAGAGGAGCATCCTGCCCCGGCACGCTCGACTGTAGCTGTGACGGAACTGCCGCGCAAAGCGCGAGTCGAAATTGAGTGCATCGCTTTCATTACAGGTTAACACACATCTGGGAGAATGCCCGTGAACGCAGCAAACACAGCAACCATCTGGCGTACTACGCTCGAACGTCTGGAAATCGCACCTGTTCCTCCCGATAGTGTATGTAAGGAGTGGCTGCGCGAGGCTCACTTGCTCAAAGCTCCGTATATTGGTGCGGACGATATCGACGCTGCTGCTTCCGGTCAGGAGCAGTTGATGTATTTTACGCTGCAAGTATCCAACGATTTTGCACGCGACGTAATCAATACGCGCTGGCGGCCCATGCTCGAAGACATCCTGTCAGATGTTACAGGACAACCGGTGAGTATCATGGTCACTCATAGCATGGAGATGGAGGACAGCTTCGACGAGGAGGAGTCAGAAGGCCAGGAAATCTATATTCGCGGCTATGCCTCGGCGCAAGCGCAACAGGGCGCTGGCTATGGCTATCAAGATTATGATCTTCCTGCCCGATCAACAGCCCACCTCACTTACGGGGGAACCGGCGGTGTGGACGCACTGGAAGAGTGGGAAAACGAGCAACGCACCATCATCATGCACAATCGACTCAACCCTCGCTATACCTTCGATGCCTTTATCGTAGGTAATAGTAACCGGCTGGCGCATGCCGCTTCCCTGGCGGTGGCCGAGGCTCCCGGCGAATCCTATAATCCCCTCTTCCTCTATGGTGGCGTGGGACTGGGCAAGACACACCTGCTGCATGCCATCGGCCACCAGGGAGTGCAGACCGGCCTGGCCGTGCTCTATGTTTCCTCAGAACAGTTTACGAACGAAATCATCAATGCGATTCGCTATCGCACCACCGAGGAGTTTCGCGCCAAATATCGCTCGGTCGATATTTTGCTGGTGGACGATATCCAGTTCATTGCCGGCAAAGAGTCGACGGAGGAGGAATTTTTCCACACCTTCAACAGTCTGTACGAAATGAGCAAGCAGATCGTGATCTGTAGTGATCGCCCGCCAAAGGCCATTGTCAGTCTGGAAGAACGGCTGCGCTCCCGCTTCGAGTGGGGCCTGATCGCTGATATCCAGCCACCCGACCTTGAGACACGCATGGCGATCCTGCGTGTCAAGGCTGATCTGCTCGGCTACCGGGTTCCCGGTGATATCATTACCTATATTGCCGGACGCGTGCAAACCAACATCCGCGAACTGGAGGGCTGCCTGAACCGGCTCATTGCCTACCAGCAACTGCACCGCACCGAGTTGACGATGGACGTGGCACGAGCCGCCATGTCATCGCTGGAAAGCGATAATCGCGAGACGCGCCTGAATAGCCGCCAGATTGCGCAGGCGGTGGCGGAATATTACCATATCTCACTGGAGGCGATGTGCGGCAAGCAGCGCGACAAGCACATCGTCATGCCGCGCCAGATCGCTATGTACCTGATTCGCCAGGAGACGCAGGCCTCCCTGCTGGAAATCGGCCAACTTTTTGGCGGGCGCGACCACAGCACCGTGCTGCATGCCTGTGAGAAAATCGGCAGCGCGGTAAATATCGATACCAACCTGCGCCGCGAGATCATCGCCATTCGTGAGATATTACTGAGAGAATAAGTCTTGAACAGGCAAAAATCGCATTGTACGTGATGCGCATGTCATCACATACAATGCGATTTTTGCGTTTATACCTTTACTGAGGAGCTTTATGTTACCGTTTACTACCTATTTAATTGACCTGGATGGCGTCATCTATCGAGGCAATACCTTGCTGCCGGGCGCGAAAGCATTCATCGACTGGCTGGACGAGCATCACAAAAAGTACCTCTTCCTCACCAACAACTCCTTTGCCTCAGAGGAACAAATCCTGGACAAGCTGAAGAATCTCGGTATTTTTACGGACGTGCAGCACATGCTCAGTGCTGGCGAGGCGGCGGTGCAGAACATCGCCCGCCGCTTCCCCTCAGGCAGCGTCTACCTCGTCGGCGAGCAGCCAATGCTCGACCTGCTGCAGGCCTATAACCTGAAAGCCGTGCCACCGGATGCACCTGGCGCCGACGTGGTACTCGTCGGACTTGACCGCCACTTCGACTACGAGAAACTGAAAGGGGCGGTACGCGCAGTGCGAGCGGGAGCCGCCTTCATCGCCATCAATCGCGACCCCTTGCTGCCCATCGTTGGTGGTTTGATTCCGGGGTGCGGCGCGATGGTCGCCGCCATCGAGGCGAGCAGCGACCGCTCGCCAGAGGTAGTGGGCAAACCCCAGCCGATGCTGCTGCAAGAAGCCATGCGCACGTTGCACAGCCAGCCGGACGAAACGGTCATGATCGGCGACAGCCTGGATGTCGATATCGCGGGCGGCAAGGCCGCCGGAACCCCCACCCTGCTCGTCCTCTCCGGTCGCAGCTCCCGTGCCGACCTGAAAACCACCCCCTTCAAACCCGACTACGTCTACCCCGACATCTCCGCGGTGCTCGCAGATTTGGAGCAGTAAAGAATATTTGACAGACACGCAGATAAAGAACTATACTCGTGGCTAAGAAAGCACCAGTTAAAAGTTGGTGGGTTATAATAGAGGCAAGAGGAGAAAACGGCATGAGTCCGAGGTTGCCACGCATTACCGGAGCCGAGGTGATACGGGCACTTCGGCACGCTGGCTGGTATATCCATTATCAACGCGGCTCGCACGTCTACTTAAAGCATCCTGATTATCCTGAGAAGCGTGTTACTGTCGCTGCCCATTCAGGAGAAACGATTAAACCCAAAACGCTGCAAGCGATCTTGAAACAAACCGGGCTGAGCACAGCCGAGTTTCAGGAATTGTTGTAAGGAGACTAAGCATGGTAAGACAGTACACCATTGTTCTAGAACCGGATACCGACCAGGGTGGCTACACTGTCACCGTTCCCGTACTGCCCGGATGCATTACGCAGGGGGAGAGTGTTGAGGAGTGTATCGAGCGCGCTCATGAGGCTATTGCGGGCTATATTGAGAGTCTAGAGGCTGATGGGCAGCCAGTGCCGGAAGAGACTGAACGTCCACAGATGATTACCATACAGGTGGCAGCGTAATCCTCTTTAGAAGTACCAGGGCAACGCTGCCATTGTATAGCAGGGCTGATCATTTGCGCTCGGCCTGGAAAGTGAGATGGGAATACTTTTCTCCCATCATAGAACCAGCGCTTGCCCCTCAACTTCCTCACCGCGCTCTCTGCCCTTTCTGGTCACCACAAGGGCAAGGCCGCAGCTAAAGGGAGACCGGGCCGATCAATTGGTGCTGCACTGAAATACATTCACCGCCTGTGGGTTGCCTGCCTCCAGTACCTGTTCACCGCCATCTCATACGCCTCGGCCAGTAGCGGCTGCACTTTTGTTTCAAATGTCTCGTCGCCGGGGTTGAGCACAGATACCCAGTACATCCGGCCATACACAGGGTGCGGCATTACCTGATCTAGAGCGGTGAAGTCGTAATTGCTAGCGTTATCGCCACTTTCAGACATGCCGTCATTGTCAGAAGGTCGCTCTGGCAAACCGAAGAGCGAGCGAAACGTCTGCTTGCTGATGCCGATGTTCAAGCGAAAGACCGACGGGCGGTTGAGGTTGGAGAACTGGTCATATATGTCGCTTGCCACAATTGTTACAAACGGAAACCTGTGATCTGGCGGTAAGGTACTATCCGGGTTGTAGAAAAAGAAACTGTTGCCCGCATCAACCACAACATCTACCCCCTCAAAAGTCTCGGTGATGTACCGGCTGATCTCAGTTTCGTTCACCGGTATTGCTCCTTTCCTGACTGACTTTACAAAGAATCTCCGACATATCCCCTGTGTATTACTGAGCGGATTAAAGGCTTCGGGCGGGCGGTCAACAATGGCGACGGTGCAGCGGGAGATGCAGATGAGCCTGTCATTTTCGTCGGTGATGCGAATGTCCCAGACGTGGGTGGTCCGTCCCTTGTGAAGAGGCGTGCCGGTGGCGATCAAACGGCCCTCGCGTTTGGGTCGCAGATGATTGGCGTTGATCTCCAGGCCAAAGGTAGACTGCCTTTCCAGGTCACAGTTGAGAGCAGCGCCCAGCGAGGCCACAGATTCCGCCAGCACGAGCGAGGCCCCTCCGTGCAGGTAGCCGACCTGCTGGCGATGATTGGGGCCAATGGGCATGACTGCCACCACCAGGTCTTTCTCGGCTGTAACAACGGTGATATCAAGCGCTTCCCAGATCGAACCCTGGCGCGTGCTGTTGATATGTCTCACAAGTTCTTCGCCGGACATTTGCACTGTTGTCTTTCCTCTCTTTTACGAGATTTACGCGGTGGCTACCGCACGAGCGGGCGTGAATTGCCGGAAAATCCAGTAACCGGCGTAGAAGATGAGCAACCACATCACGAGGTCGAGCGGGGCCGCGAGGGGGCTGTCCCAGCGCAGGCCACCATCACTGGCAAGGGCAGAACTGAGGTCGCGCAGGAAGGCAACCAGAGGTGTGCCGAACAGGAGCAGGCGGGCCACCCAGGAGAAGCGACCACGCCAGAAGCGCCAGATCAACAGGTAGTCAATGGAGCCGTAGACCAGGAACTGCACGATATAGAATGGTAAGGGCAGGTGCAGGGTCAGCCCACTCAAATCGTAATGCCACAGGTGTGTATAGTAGGCCAGCAGGTCAAACAGGGCGTTGAGGACACTCATCGCCAGTCCGCCGAGCAGAGAGGCCAGCCATGCTATGCGCGTCGGTTGAATAGGCAGCAGGAACACGAGGTAAATAACGACGACAAAAGGGATGACGAAAACCGCGAATGCTTGAAGTTCCATCGAAAACAGGTACTCCTCTAATCTATCTCTATAGCTGCTACACTGTATAGCAGGTTGCAGTGCAGCCAGGCAAATGCGATACAGTCGTTTTTGCTTTTCCATAGACTAGAGTAGTGCTTCCAGTGCATTTCGTCAAGAGTTTTGTTTACCTGCAAGTTTGCAATCTATGTGGTGCGAGAACGATATGTATCCAGATCATCAGCTGTAACATCATCAGATGGCACCAGTCGATAGTGCTTTTCTGAAGAGAGTACGATACCGTTCTCGCCTTCTTCAAACTCAAAGAGCGCAATGAGGTCATCTGCCATAAACTGTGCTGCGATTGAGCGACAAATAAGCGAGGGGAATTTATCAGCACAGAGGGCAAAATCCTGCTCGATTTGCACAATGCCTAATCTGTCTCTTGCGCCTTTGGCCTGAACTGGAAAGATGTACTGTGCTCCTCGTCGGTCTATACCAATATAAACTTCATCCGTTTCGACCTGTCCAATGTTTGGAACGGTTGTGCGCAGATGGCTTTGCAGCGAGTAGCAGGTAACTCCTGTGAAGATGTCGATCAAGCGATTATAGCGCAGCTTTGCCAGCAGCGCCTGTTCGTCTCCCAGAGTATACATTGCTATCAATGCCGGTGTTGCATCGGGAATCTTTGTTTCAGCCATTAGCTTATTGGGTATGACTTCCGGTACTACAGTTGATACAAAGCTATAGCGCGAACGCCCTGAGGGTCTGATGATCCATTCCTCTCCGAGAGGCGCTTTAGCACGAATTGATTCCGGCAACTGTCCTCGATAACGGAAAGTGTAGGTAATATCACCAAGGTTTTTCGGAAGTTTGATACCAAGCTCATGAGCAGCGCGTACCATATCCTCGCGCTCAAATGGAACTTCGCGTGCGCCTTGCTGGTAGCGAGCGAAAAAGATATACTCCATAATTTGCTGGTATCGATTTAACTTTTGTGAATTAGGCGTATCTGCCATTACATCCCCCTGTTGTGTCTGGCACTTTTCTCTTAAAAAGAGCAATCTGGAAGGGTTGAGTTTGGATATCGATAGGTTACATTGTTATCGTTCCCGGCCAGCGCAGCACGACAACTTCTTCACGAAGCTGGCTTCTAGTGGCCGTCGATAAGCGCGTGCGGAAGAGATCTATGCCCACAACTTCGTAGCCAAGTGAGTGGGCAATGTCTGCTACGAGTTGACCGGTTGGTATCATGACACGCAGGTAGGAAGCCTGGTCTCCGACAACGTAGGCGAGTTGAGCGCCGGGGCGAAGAATTTGCCGGAGGGTCGATAAATGACGGGCTATGCCGCCGAAATAGAGTTTTGTCACCCGCGCATAGAGTCGCTCGAAGCCTGATGTTTTGCCCAGTTCAATACGTCTTGCCTCGATCTCTCCGGCAATCTGCTGAATCTTCGGGTGACTGGCTATCCAGAGATCATCGTCATCCTCTTTATAAACGCCGCGTGTGTTGGAGCGAACCAGTCCGCGTTTCAGCGCCTGCAATTCGGCTTTGTTGTGGATAAAGCCAAGCAGCACCGATTCTAGGCGCGTTGTACGAGTGTAATCTTTCTCATTTGGATACGGAGGAGAGGTAATCACCACATCCACAGAATCGGGTTCTATCACTGCAAGAAGCTGCCGTGCATCCGCTAAATGGGCATGAGCAGGGACAGCATGCATATCCCTCACTTTGCTGAGATCAAGGGCCATTGCCTGGACGGCTGCCAGCCACGCAGAGATGACAGGCGCATCGGATTTAGCCTGGCCGACGCCTACCTCTGGACCGAAATGAAGGTTACTGATCGAGGAGACCAGGGCTTTAGCAAGTGCAAGCAATTCATGACGATGATAGTGTTCATCACCGTGTTCTTCCAGGCATTCAAGTAGCACCAGCGTCTTGTGCAGGGGTAAGGGACTGATCGAATCCGTGAGCAGAAGTTTTGCGCTCTCCTCTGGTAGCGCTCTTAGTGCATGATGTCCATTATGGCTGATATCAAAGAAAGCTATATCCTCTATACCCTCTGCTCTCAGCCTCTCCACAGCTAATTTGGCGATCTGGCGCGCATGTTCAAGCAAATGGTCAGGATCAGGTTCCCAATCTGTTTTGACCTGGCTGGCAAAGTGGGCCATTGGATTGGCTTCAACTCCTACACTCGCTATACCCAGTTTTTTGCATTCAACCAGCACAGTTCCCGTTCCACAAAATGGATCCAGAACTCGCTGCTGCTTGCCGACACCAAAACGCTCAAGGTAGCTGCGTACCAGGTGAGGTGGGAAGGAGAGGACAAAGCGGTACCACTCATGAACAGCACGGTCTTCAGGATACAGCTTGTTTATCTCGCTATTGACTCCGCGACTCCGGGCGGTGGCATAACTCATAAGCGATTCTCCATGTTATGTGATGGGTGCATGATACCATATATGGGCAGCCACTGACGAGAGGAGAACACAAAAAAGCCAGCGCATGTGTTTCGCGCTGGCTTTTTTGTGTTCTCCTCTCGTTTAATGCGTCGCTTCCTGGCCCGGCTGCCAGCGCAGGTTGGGTTTGCGGGCGGCGAGGGCCTGGTCGAGACGACCCACGGGCGTGGTGTGTGGGGCAGTCTTGACGACTTCGGGATTGGCACGCGCCTCTTCGGCGATCTGATGCATGACGGAGATGAACTCATCCAGCGTCTCGCGAGTCTCTGTCTCCGTTGGCTCGATCATCATGGCTTCATGCACAATCAGCGGGAAGTAGATGGTCGGGGCGTACATGCCAAAGTCGAGCAGGCGCTTGGCGATGTCGAGGGCGGTGACGCCGCTCTCCTCCTTCTGCCGCTCGGCTGTGGCGACGAACTCGTGCTGGCACAGCAGCGGGAAGGCGATCTCGTAGTCTTCAGACAGCTTCTGCCGCAGGTAGTTGGCGTTGAGGATGGCGCTCTGCGAGACGTGTAGGAGCCCCTCCGGTCCGTAGGTGCGAATGTAGGTGTAGGCACGCACAAGCACTCCGAAGTTGCCCATGTTGGCGCGCATCTTGCCGATGGACTGCGGCCCTGGCTGCTGCCAGTAATAGCCCTGTTCGCCCTTCGCAGGCAGGGGCCACGGCAGAAATGGCACGAGATGCTCTTTGACGCCAATGGGGCCAGCGCCTGGGCCGCCTCCGCCGTGCGGGGTGCTGGTCGTCTTGTGCAGATTGAAATGCACCACGTCGAAGCCCATATCTCCTGGGCGCGTGATGCCCATGACCGCGTTAGCGTTCGCGCCATCGTAGTAGAGCTGACCGCCAGCCTCGTGAACCATCTGCGCGATCTCAACGATCTTGCTGTCGAAGAGGCCCAGCGTGTTGGGGTTGGTCATCATGATGGCCGCAACGTTCGGCCCGTACTCGTCCAGGATGGTGCGCAGGTGGTCCATTTCGATACCGCCGGTGGTAGGATTGGTCTTGATCTCGACCGTCTTGTAGTCGGCCAGCGTGGCGCTGGCCGGATTGGTGCCATGCGCGTTGTCGGGAATGAGCACAAGGTTACGATGTCCCTGGCCCTGGCTTTCATGATAGGCTTTGATGAGCATGAGGCCGGTCAGTTCTCCATGCGCCCCGGCGGAGGGCTGCAAGGTGACGCGAGCCATGCCCGCAATCTCGGCCAGGTACTGTTCCAGTTCGTACATCAACTGGATAGCCCCCTGCACGGTCTCTTCCGGCTGCAAGGGATGGATGCGGGCGAAGCCGGGCAGCGCCGCCATATCCTCGTTGAGCTTGGGATTATACTTCATGGTGCAGGAGCCGAGCGGGTAGAAGCCGGTGTCCACGCCGAAGGTACGCTGCGACAGGTGGGTATAGTGGCGCACTACCTCGATCTCGCTCACCTCCGGCAGCGGCGCGGCCTCTTTGCGCATCATGTTCGCGGGCAGCAGGTCCTCAATCGGCTCGACCGGCACATCCATCGCCGTCATGGTCGCGGCACGGCGACCGGGCGCGCCCTTCTCAAAAATTAATGTCTCTACGCTCATGCCTACGCCCCCTTTCCACCTGCGACGCTGCTTTCGGCACCAGCTTCGCTCAACTGCGATGATTCGATTTCCCGTAACGCTGTGACCAGCGTATTAATCTCTTCTTTTGTGCGCGTCTCGGTGACGCAGAACAACATGCTGTTCTCCATGCCGGGATAGTTCTGGCTCAGGTCGTAGCCGCCGATGATACCGGCTCGCAACAGGTGCTGCGAGATCTGCTGCGCGGGAACGGGCGTCTTGATGACGAACTCATCGAAGAAGGGGCTGCTGAAGGCGGCCTTGTAGCCGGGCAGCGCAGTGATCTGGCGGAAGGCATAGTGAGCCTTTTGCAGGCAGAGTTCGCCCAGTTCGCGGAAGCCCTGTTTGCCCAGCGCGGCAAGGAAGATGGTGGCTCCAACGGCCAGCAGTGACTGGTTGGTGCAGATATTGGAGGTGGCGCGCTCGCGGCGAATGTGCTGCTCGCGCGTCTGCAAGGTCAGCACGTAGCCTGTCTGTTTTTCGTCACCCTCTTCGACCGTCTGGCCAACAAGGCGACCAGGGAGCAGGCGCATATATTTCTGTTTCGCGGCCATGAAGCCGAGAGCCGGGCCGCCATAGCTCATGGGATTGCCGAAGCTCATAAGTTCGCCCACGGCGATATCGGCATTGTAGTCTCCCGGCGTTGCCAGGATGCCGAGCGAAGCCGGTTCGGTGATGGTGGAGATGAAGACCGCTTTGCCTTTGTGCGCAATGGGTTCGATGGCCACCATGTCCTCAACGGATGCCGAAGAAATTGGGCTGCTGGACGACCACCGCTTTCGTCTCCGCGCTAACGGCCTCGTCGAGCGCTTCGATCGCGGTGACGCCATTCTGTGTCGGCACCTCTTTGACCTGGAAGCCGCGTGCGTGTGCATAGGTTTTCAGCACGGTGCGGTACTGTGGGTCGACGCCTTCCGAGATGACGACTTCACCGCGCCCACCTGGGCCAAGCGCCAGCAGCACGGCCTCCACTACCGCAGTCGCGCCATCGTAGAGGGAGGCGTTGGCAATATCCAGCCCTGTTATCTGGCAGACCATGGTCTGGAATTCGTAGATCGCCTGCAACATGCCCTGACTGACTTCTGGCTGATAGGGGGTGTACGAGGTCACGAACTCGGAACGCCGCTGCAGGTGAGGAACGACGCTCGGTATGGCATGATCGTAGGTGCCAGCGCCGAGAAAAGCAATGGTGGTATCCAGATTGGTGTTTTTCGCCGCCATGCCGCTGAGCAGCCGTTTGAGGTCTGGTTCAGCAAGGGCGGGTGGCAATTCGAGAGGGCGTCGCAGGCGCACGTTTTCCGGTACGGGAGCGAGCAAGTCCTCCAGTGAGGAAAGGCCCAGATCGGCTAACATCGCCGCCTGGTCTTCCGGGGTATTTGGTACATAGCTCATGCCGTTATTCTCTCCTGAGAAAGCTATTCCTGATAAAACCCTAGCGGCCTTCGAGATATTCTCTGTACTGCTCAGCAGTCATAAGGGAGTCGATTTGCGCGGGGTTGGAGAGTTTGATGGTAATCATCCACCCTTCCTCGTAGGGACTGTCGTTGACAAGTTCCGGGTGATCTTTGAGAGCGTCGTTGACCTTGACGACCTCGCCGCTAATGGGTGAGATCAGTTCCGAGGTGGCCTTGACGGACTCGATGTCGCCGAATTTCTGCTCGTCGGCGACTTTTTCCGAGCCATCCCAGGGCAGTTCAATATAGACGACATCGCCAAGCTGGTCCTGCGCGTAGTCGGTAATGCCGATAGTGGCGCTATCGCCATCCACGCGCACCCATTCATCACTTTTGCTATACTTGAGATCGGCAGGATAATTGAGGCTCGCCATACGATACAGTCTCCCTTCTCAACATCAAAAATATGAAACGTTGTCACTGACTTATTTCTGTCGTTTATAAAATGGCAGGGCAGCGATCTTTGCCGCTGTGCGTTTGCCACGAATATCGATCTGGACAGGCTGCCCGGCAGTGGCATATTCAGGCTTGACATAACCCAGACCAATATTTTTGCCCACCGTCAGACCAGGCGCTCCACTGGTAAGGACGCCGATGGGCTGCTCATCCAGGTAAATGGTGTAGCCGCCGCGAGGAATGCCGCGCTCGACCATTTCGATGCCCACCAGTTTCTTCTGCGGCCCCTCCTGCTTGACCTTTTGCAGCGCTTCACGTCCTATAAACTCGCCCTTGTTGAGCTTGACCGTCCAACCCAGGCTGGCCTCCAACGGGTTGGTCTGCTCGTCGAGTTCGTGGCCGTAGAGACAGTAGGCCGCTTCCAGGCGTAGGGTATCGCGAGCGCCCAGACCGGCGGGCTTCAAACCCTGTTCCTTCCCGGCCTCCAGCAGATCGTTCCACAGTTTCGGCACCATCACCGGAGCGCAATACAGCTCAAAGCCATCTTCGCCCGTGTAGCCGGTGCGTGAGATGAGGCAGGGCGCGTCATCAACCGTGCCGGGCGCGAAATGGTAATAACGAATAGTAGAGAGATTCACGTCGGTAAAAGGTTGCAGGATACTCTCCGCCTTCGGCCCCTGTAACGCAAGCAGGGCAGTGGTCTCCGACTGGTCGAACAGCAACACATCGGGAAAATGTCCTGCTTGCTCCACGACCCAGGCAAAATCCTTTTCGATATTGGCCGCATTGACCACCAGCATATAGTGGCCCTCGTCCAGGTGATAGATCAGCAGATCATCGATGGTATTGCCGTTGGGCAAAATAAGCTGTGTATAGAGCGCCTGCCCGATGCCAAGTTTGCTCACGTCGTTGGGGACAAGATGCTGGAGGAACGGCAATGCCTCCCCTCCCTCAACCTTGAACTCGCCCATGTGGCTCACATCGAACAGGCCCGCGTTGTTGCGTACCGCCTGGTGCTCTTCCAGAATGCTGCTATATTGTACCGGCATCTCCCAGCCGCCAAACTCCACCATCCTTCCTCCCAGCGCCCTATGCTGCTCATACAGGGGAGTACGCTTCAAAGGTTGCGGCTGTACGGCCTGTGTTGCCTGTGCCGATTGCTCCTGAGTTCGGGTATCCTGAGTCTTCGTCGTCTCATCATGTGCTGTCATCGTCGCAATCTCCAGTCCAATCTAGAGGGTTCCTCATGTCTGCTTCACTATATCAGATTTTCTCGCTCACAGCAATGATGGGTGGGTAGAGACTTAGCCCTGTGGCAGCAAGGGGAAGATGCTTTCCTTCAGTTGCTCGGTGACTTGCTCGATGGGCAGGCTGGCGTCGATGCTCTGGAATCCGTATTCACCTGACATATCGTCAAATTGTTTGAGCAGGCGCGTCTGGTAGTTGACAAAGCTTTCAAAGAGGTCAGGGCCGAGGCGCATATCCATGCCGGATTCCCAGTAATCGAAGCCGCCGCGCTGCAGGACGCGAGGAATCAGGTCGTGGATGTCGATTTTAAGGTAGAGAATGACATCGGGCTTAAGGGCAAGACCGTAGATCGAGCGAATCCACTGCGCGTCGGCTCCACGCACCACGGCGCGAGCAATCAGAGAATAGATGTAGCGGTCGGTGAGCACGATGAAACCGGCGCGCAGGGCGGGAATGATCTGGTTTTCAAAACGGTCGACGAAATCGGTGGCGTAGAACAGGTTCAGAGTGATAGGGCCGAGCGTGTGTCCCTCTTTGGCCTTCTTCAGCCCTGGCCCGGCCAGCACAGAGCGCGTCATCTCCGTATCAACCACGGCGTAGCCGCTACTTTCCAGCCAGGGACGCAGTCGGTTCAATTGTGTGGAACGGCCCACGCTGTCTGTCCCCTCGATGACAATGAGGCGACCGGGCAGAATCTCTTCCCGCTCTTTCAGATGGATAGCGTCGATGCCATAGAAAGAAAGCCTTGTCATCGCCCGCTGCTCCTCGCTTCGGATATCTCTACCTGCGAGGGACGCATTTCACGCGCCAGCCCGGCCCATGCCGATTCCTGAGCAGATGAACGGATGCGGCGCACGCCGCGCAGGTAAGGCTTGATAATCTCACGCATGCGGCGCTGCTGATCGGGGATAGGTCGCGTGGCATCCATCACCGTCAGGCCAAACTCATCCACCATGGCTTCGTATTCATTGACGATGCGCTGCTGGAAAAGTTTGAAGCTTTCAAGCGGGTCGTTGCTCAATCCCAGGTCCATGCCGGCCTCGTAATATTTCAGTTCGGCCCGGCCCATCAGGATGCGGCTGAGCGAGACCTCCAGGGGAACGCGATAGTAGAAGGCAACGGTCGGTCTGACGGCGAACTGGTAAAGCTCGCGCACCCAGCTGCGATCCACGTTGCGCGCCACGTCGCGGGCGAAAGCGGTGTAGATATAGCGATCCGCCAGCACAATGGCCCCGGCCTTAAGCGGTGGAATAATATCGTGCTCCGTGCGATCGGCGAAGTCAGTGGCATGAATTAAACTGAAAGTCGTGGGTGTCAGTAGCTGCTTTTTCTTGCCCTTGCTTGTCGTTTGCTTGACGAGCGGAGACGAATTCCACTCGCTGAAGAAGACAGGATAACCCTCGCTGATAAGCCACTGGCGCAGGAGCGCAATCTGCGTGCTTTTGCCTGAGCCGTCGACCCCTTCGACGATGAAGAGGCGACCGGGATACTTATGCAATCCATACGTTTCCATAGAGAATCCTTCTACCTGCGTACCACACCGCATATCTTGCTGTTGCATCGATTATGCGGCAATTCGCAGCCCTATGTCAAGTGTATCACGAACCAGTCAGCACTATCGTTTTCATGAAAAGCTGGTCTTTGGTCAGGGACCACGCAATTATGCTATACTATTGAAAATATGCTGGAAAGCTAAAAATATCGAAAAGCCCATTACCTTCTCTGTCGAAGAGAGAAAGGAAGGACGAGCTATCAGCCAGATTCTCCAGATGAATATACCTACGCCGCAGGGACACCTAGAGGGTATTTTAAAGCCGGAGGAAGCCGGAGTCATACCTGCTTATACCGGGTTGGTGCTGCACCCCCACCCTCTTTATGGTGGTACCATGCACAATAAGGTCGTCTTTAAGGTGGCGCAAGCAATGCAGGCGCTGGGTATCCCGGCGCTGCGTTTCAATTTTCGTGGTGTAGGGCACAGTACAGGAACGTATGACGAAGGGCGCGGCGAGACAGACGATGTACGCTATGCCCTGGATTTCCTGAGCCGCCGCTACCCTGGCTTGCCCGTCATCCTGGCTGGCTTCTCATTCGGTTCATGGGTCGGGCTGCGCGTGGCCGCCAACGATGATCGCGTGCAGGCGATGATCGGCCTCGGCGTCCCGGCCCGCTCCTTCGAAGGTGATGCCTTGCAGGGCTGCCATAAACCCAAACTAATCATTCAGGGAACCGAGGATGACCTTGCTCCGTTCAAGCTGACCGAGCAGTGGTTCGAGCAGGTGCCTCCACCCAAAAGCCTGGTCGCCATTCAGGGGGCCGATCACTTCTTCCAGGGCCGTCTGGAGGAAGTTCAGCTCGTCATCGCCAACTTCATTGAGATGCTCTAAACTTCTCTCTCATGGAGTGAGTGCGACTTCCCGACCCTGGGAAGTTGCACTCTTTTCCCTTACCCATCTTCGTGGCAGGTGTCGTCAAATACATGAAACAGTTTTGACGGCATGACCGTACTTTTTGAGTGTAGAAATGTGTAGCAGACAGCACTAAGGAGAAAGATATGTCATCGGCAGTCGAACGCATAGCCAGGTCGATAAAAAGCGAGGTTGAGCCACAGCCCCGCTATCACTGGTACCAGGGCGTAGTCTTCTATTTCGTTATTCAAGTGCTGACCTTCGGGCTTTCAGGTCTGGTGAGCGCCATCTCGGGCAACCGGGGTCAAAGCCTGCGCGAGGATATCTTCGGCAACGTCGATTACTTTAGAAATCTGAAACAGTCGGTTATTACCCCGCCCTCGTGGGTCTTCGGCCCTGCCTGGACTCTCAACAACATCCTGACGATCTGGGGCAACCTCCAGGCGCTCAACAAGCCGCAGCATACGCCGGGTCGCGATACCTTCCTGGCGCTGCAAGCCGTCTCCTGGCTGGATTACATCCTCTTCAACGCTGCCTACTTCAGCCTGCGCTCCCCCATCAACGCCTTTGTGCTGACCATCAGCATGTTCTTGCTCACCATCGCCAGTGGCACGGTTGCCATCTTCAGAATGAAGGACACAAAGATAGCGCTCTCCCTGGCAACCCTCTTCATCTGGCTCATCATCGCCTCCACCGCCGCCACCTTCCAGGTGCTCTGGAACCGCGACGACCTCTACCACGTCGGCCCATTCGTCAAGCCGGTACCGGCGCTTGAGAAAAAGGCTTCCTGAAGATAGAAAAAAGAAACGACCCCTGCGCTTTGCCGATAAAGCGCAGGGGTCGTTTCTTTTTTCTATCCCCTTCTTTTCACCTCCGCAATCACCATCCCACCCACAAACGCCAGCATACCATCACTCATCTCTCCCCTCGATTCCCCATAATTGAAATATCTTGCCAGTTGGAGGGCTTGCTGGTGGGGGAGAATGTTGTATTTGAGTTTGAGGGTGAGGATGCGCGTGACGGAGGTGTCGATCTGGCTGAGGGGAATCTGACCGCTGAGCACGGCCTGGCGCATGCCGTAGATCATGTTCTGTGTGTCGCTGAGGCCGCGTGGGCCGAGCAGGAGATCGGTGCCCGCCTTGATGGTGAGCACAGCGGCCTGGGGCAGCGAGTAGGTGTTGCTGATGCCGCCCATCCAGAGTGTGTCGCAGATGATGACGCCCTGGAAATGGAACTGGTTGCGCAGCAGGCCGGTCACGACGTTGGGCGAGAGTGAGGTGGGCAGCTTCGGGTCAAGCTGCGGGTTGAGGATGTGTGTGACCATAACCATCGGTACGATGCCCTCGTTGATCAGCGTGTGGTAGGGGACGAAGTCGATGGCGTTAAGCGTTGCCAGGCTGCGATTCATGTAGGGCAGCGAGAAATGCGGGTCGAGCGTGGCGCTGCCGAGGCCGGGAAAATGCTTGAGGCTGCCAATGACGCCGCCTTTGGTCAGCCCTTGCAGGTAGGCACGACCCATGTTGGTGACCAGTGTGGGGTCGGAGCCGAAGGTGCGGTCGGGAAGGCCAGGGTTGTTAGGATTGGTCAGCACATCGACGATGGGCATGAAATTGACGTTGAGGCCGAGCGAGGTCAGTGTCTGCGCCGCGCTGTAGCCCGCGTTATAGGCCACCTGCGGATCGCCCGTCGCCCCGATTGCGGCTTCCGAGGGCCGCTCGCCTGTGATGAGACGCAATTCATTGACGAGGCCACCCTCGAAGTCCGTGCTGATGAAGATGGGGATGTGCGCGTGCGCCTGCATGGCGGCGTTGAGCGCCACAAGCTGATCGCGTGTCTGCGCGTTGCCGTTCTTATTCTCGATCAGCACGCCGCCAATCTGGTTATCCTGAATCATCTGACTGAGGTCGGCATTATAAGTCGAGCCATAGAACTCGACAATCACCATTTGCCCCAGTTTCTGATCGAGCGTCATCCCCTGCACGATCCTGGCTGCCAACTCGCTATCCGTCAATGGCACAGGAGTAGGTGTCGGAGACGGCGTTGGCGTTGGTGAGGGTGTCGCTGTAGGCTTATTCACCGTTGTAGGTGTTGCAGGTGTACTGGCACTGCCGGGCAAACATCCACTCAAGCTAACCAGCAGGCAACAGAGGATAAGCAGGTAGTGCGGGTATGGACGACGCTGCTGAAACCTGCTGACAGGTTTCAGCAGCGTCGTCCATACCCGCACTACCTGGTTGTCACTGGAGATATTTCTACTCATGCTGTCTTGATCTTTGCAGCCTCTTGCAGTCCCAGGGTTTTGATGGCCTGCTCGCGTAGCACGAATTTCTGCACCTTGCCACTGGCAGTCAGAGGGAAGGACTCGACGAACTGGATATAGCGTGGAATTTTCTGATGGCTGATCTGCCCCTTACAGTAATCGCGCAGCTCCTGCTCCGTTACCTGCCCGCCTGCTTTCGGAATGACCACGGCCAGTAACTCCTCACCGAAGAATTTGTCGGGGACGCCGAGCACCTGTACGTCGGCCACTTTCGGATGGCGAATCAGGAACTCTTCGATCTCGAATGGGAAGAGATTTTCGCCGCCGCGAATGACCATATCCTTGAGGCGACCCACGATATTGACATAGCCCTCTGCGTCCATCGTCGCCAGGTCACCGCTGTGTAGCCAGCCATCGCTGTCGATGGCCTCCGACGTCTTCTCCGGCATATGATAGTAGCCAGACATGACGAGGTAGCCGCGACAGCACAGTTCGCCGCGCTCGCCACAGGGAACAGCTTCAGCTGTAGCGGGGTTTATGATTTTCACGTCACCATATGGAAGCGGGACGCCCACTGTCGACGATTTGCGCTCAAACGAATCGTCTGGCTTTGTCAGCGTGATGGCGGCGCTGGCCTCGGTCTGTCCAAAGACGATGGCGACATCGGCACCCATGCGCTCTTTCACCTGCTCCATCAAATGAACAGGAACGGGCGAGCCACCGCTAACGACCGAGCGCAGTGAAGAGAGGTCGTATGTGCCGAAGTCAGGATGTTGCAACAGTGCCAGTAACATGGTGGGAACGCCGCCATACAGCGTGCAGCGTTCCGTGCTGATAATTTGCAAGGTTCTGGCAGGCTCGAAGGCAACCAGGGGATGCAGTGTCACACCGTTGGCCAGATCGGCCAGAATGGCAAGCACACAACCACCGGCATGGAAGAAGGGCATGGTTGTGCAGCCACGATCTCCCTGACGCGCTCCCCAGCGGCGACCAAAGAGCCGCCCGTTGTTGAGCACGGCACGATGCGATTGCACTGCCCCTTTCGGGAAGCCGGTCGTCCCGGAAGTATAGAGAATCTGGAAGGAGTCTTCTGGTATCACCGTAGCCTGCCGATCTTGCAGGTCTTCGTCGCTGACCTGCGAGCCGGTGGCAACCATTTCGCGAAACAGGGTCGGTCGCCAGTCCGCTTGCTCCAACAGCCCGACCGGGGGTGCGCCCAGGAGAGACACATAACGCAGCATGGGCAATTTTTCGCTGCTCACCTCGCCATTGTTTGCCCCGGTCGTAACCAGTGCGCGCACTGCTGCCAGGCAATCATGGTCGCGTACCCGTGCCATGAAGAACAGCGCCTGCACATCGCCCTGCTTGAGCACGTATTCCAGTTCGGCGGCACGATAGGCCGGGTTGACCGTCACCACGACCAGTCCGGCTTTCGCGGCTGCCAGATAGAGCAGGATCCATTCAGGCAGGTTCGCGGCCCAGATAGCAATATGGTCGCCCTTCTTCAGATTCAGTGCCATCAGCCCTCTGGCCGTCGCGTTGACGCGCTCGCGGTACTCCGCAAATGTCCATCGGATGTTCAGCGCGTCACCAAACTCAGGATAGCAGGAGTAGACGATGGCCTCCTGTGTGGAGAGATGCTGTGCCTGCTCATCCAGGCAGTCGCCAATGGTCATATCGAGAAGTGGTTCTCCAGCCGCTTCGGCCTGCCAGTACGACAGACCGTCATTGATCATGCCCATTTTTTCCCTCCTGAAATGCGAGGTAAGGAGACAAAGCTGTACAAAATATTACCAGAACCGTGAACTGTCCTAAAGGTACATCTTATCGATATGACTGTCAAGACTTGTCTGCCCTTATGCCCTTGACAAGCAGCATCTCTAGATCAGATACTGTTTTTGCAATACGCCCTGTTTCAACAAAAAAGGAGCTGTCGGCATGTTTGATAAGAGTATAGTAGGAAAAAGCTTCTCCCCGTTCACCATCGAAGTCGAGCGCGGCAAGATTCACGAACTGGCCCTTGCCATTGGCGACGATAACCCGATTTACCATAGCCGAGAGGCTGCACAGGCAGCAGGCTACCCCGATGTGCCGCTATTCCCCACCTCGCCCACCGTTTTCGCCTTCTGGGGCAACACCCAGATGGGCAGGCAGCTTGCCAGCACTGGCTTGAACCTCATGCGCATCCTGCATGGCGAAGAGCAATACGAGTACCTGGCCCCCATCTATCCCGGCGATACCCTCACCGGCGTCGCGACCATCGTGGATGGCAAGACGCGCACAGGCTCCAATGGTTCCTCTATGGATATTGTGACAATCGAAGTGCGCTATACCAACCAGCGCGACCAGCCCGTCTTGAACGCTCGCCAGGTCGTCGTTGTGCGCGAGTGAGCTTATCACGGAGGAGAGAAGAAATGACAACGAACGCGGAGAATGTACGAATTCCAGCGAAACAGTATTTTGAAGACGTGCAGGTAGGCGATCAACTTCCGAAGCTGGTAAAGCCAGGTGTCACCCACCTGCAACTGGTGCGCTACGCGGGTGCGTCGGGCGATTTTAACCCGCTGCATACAGACCCGAAGATCGGTGAAATGATTGGTACCGGCGGTATCATCGCGCACGGCATGCTGATTATGGGTTTCCTGGGCCAGTTCTTGAGCGATTACGTTGGCCCGGCAGCTCTGCGCAAGTTCGATGTGCGCTTCAAAGGTATGACGCATCTCGACGACGTGATTACCTGCACCGGCACCATAACACAGAAGTACGAGGCCGATGGTGAGAAGCGCGTCGCGGGCAAGATACAGGCTGCCGACCAGAATGGCGACGTGAAGGCCACCGGCACCTTTGTGGCCGCACTGCCAGAACGTTGATAAAGGCACAAGAGATATTGGAGGCATAAGAACATATGGCCATGCTTGAGAATAAAGTAGCTATTTTGACCGGTTCCGGGCGCGGTATTGGTGCGGCAGCCGCGACTCTCTTTGCCTCGGAAGGGGCAAAAGTGGTCGTGAGCGATCTGGACGCGGCCCCGGCGGAGGAGACTGCTGCCGCGATTCGCAACGCCGGTGGCACTGCTATCGTCGTCGCGGGCGATGTGACCAACCCGGATTTTCCGAAGCAGTTGATGCAGTCGACGCTGGATGCCTTCGGGGGGCTGGATATCATCGTCAACAACGCGGGCTACACGTGGGACGCGGTGATTCAGAATATGACGGATAAGCAGTGGTACGCCATTCTGGATGTGCATGTCACCGCCCCGTTCCGCATTCTGCGCGAGGCCTCGAACTATATTCGCGACGCAGCCAAAAAGGAGATCGCCGCCAACGGGCGCGCCAACCCGCGCAAAGTGGTCAACGTCTCCTCCGTCTCCGGCGTCTACGGTAATGCGGGGCAGGCCAACTACTCCACCGCCAAAGCTGGTATCACCGGCCTGACGAAGACGCTGGCGAAGGAGTGGGGTCGCTACAATGTACAGGTCAATGCCGTCTGCTACGGCTTTATCGAGACACGTCTGACAGCCCCCAAAGAGAACGCGGAGAAGACACAGCGCGAGGGTGAAGAGATTCAGCTTGGTGTCCCCGACCAGATGCGTCAAATGGCACCGATGCTCATCCCGCTCGGTCGTCCTGGCACGCCGGAAGAGGCAGCAGGCCCCATGCTCTTCCTGGCCTCTCCGCTCTCCAACTACGTCTCAGGCGCGGTCCTGGAAGTCACCGGCGGTCGAGCAGTCTAAGTTAACCATTACCGTATTTCCGTAGGCGCTCAATTCATTGTGCGCATCGCCGATTTATCGGCTCCCGTGGCTCCGTGGGCCGATAAATCGGCATTGGCGACGATCAATCGCCGCTCTACGAAAGGTTTGTGCGATGCTCACGGAAAAGGCGAGAGAGGCTTTGAGGGCGTTGTTTCCTCGCGGGCAGGTGTTCACCGACGCGGCCTCGCTCGTGGCATACGAATTGGATGCCGGTCTGGATCGAGGTTCGCCGCAGGCGGTGGTGCTGCCGCGCTCTGCGGAGGATGTGGTGCGCCTCGCACGCTGGGCTGCTGAGTACGAGGTGCCACTGGTAGCGCGTGGAGCGGGTACCGGTCTTTCCGGCGGCGCGGTCGCCGATCGCGGCGGCGTCATCGTCGCCTTCTCGCACATGGACCATATCCTTGAGGTTGATGCCTATGGCCGCAGTGCCGTTGCCGAGCCGTGTGTCATTAACCTGCGGCTGGACGAGCAGGTGCGCGACTATGGCCTTTACTTCCCGCCTGACCCGGCCAGCCAGCGCGCCTCGACCATTGGTGGCAATGTGGCGGAGAACTCCGGTGGGCCGCACTGCTTCAAGTACGGTGTGACCACCAACTATGTGATGGGCATGGACGTGGTGCTGGCCGATGGACGCAGCGCGCGTATCGGTGGCCCTGCCCTCGATTATCCTGCTTATGACCTCTGCGGCCTGCTCACGGGCAGCGAAGGTATGCTCGCCCTCATCACCGCCATCACCGTCCGACTGGTGCGCAACCCGCCTGCCGTCAAGACCATGCTGGTCGTCTTTGACTCCATCGAGCAGGCGGGCGTGGCCGTTTCCGCTGTGATTGCCGCCGGCCTGGTACCGGCAACGATGGAGATGATGGATCAGAAGATCATCCGCATCGTTGAACCCTTTGCTCATGCCGGACTACCAACCGAGGCGGAGGCCGCGCTGATCATTGAGGTCGATGGCTACCCCGAAAGCCTGGACGCGCAGGTGCATGAGATTGCCAGCATTATGCGGACGCATGGAGCGCACAACTTGCGTATCGCCAGCAGCGCAGAGGAACGCAACGCCATCTGGCTGGCGCGCAAGAGCGCAGCCGGAGCCATCACGCGCATGACCCCTTCCTACTACACTATCGATGTCACCGTTCCACGCAGCCGCCTGGCCGAGACGCTGGGCGAGATCAACCTGCTGCTGGATCGTTACCGCCTGCAGGCCGGGCATGTCTTCCACGCGGGCGATGGCAACCTGCACCCCCTGATTCTCGTCGCCGACCCCGGAGACCGCGATTTGATGGAGCGCGTCCATCAAGCTAGCTGGGAGATGGTCGAGATGGTGGTGAGCAAAGATGGCAGCCTGAGTGGCGAGCACGGCATCGGCATCGAGAAGCGCGAGTACATGCCGCTCATGTTCAACGACGCCGAACTGTCGGCTATGCTGGATGTTAAACAGGTCTTTGACCCGCTCAACCTGCTCAACCCTGGCAAAATTTTCCCTTCAGCCGCGACAACTGGCTCAAGTGCCGCTACCACATCCGGTATTGTCCATCTTCCAGTTCAAGTAGGCGACATCCCACAGGAAGTGTTTGCGCCTGAATCGACGGAAGAGGCTGCGCAGGGACTTAGTGCGTTAGGGGCGGCAGGTAAGAGCGTGCAAATTACGGGGGCGGAGGTAGCTGATATGGCAGCAGTTCGGAGGGGAAAGTACAGTGCTGATACGATACTCTCCACCATGAAGCTGCGCGGCATCAAGACCTACGCGCCCGACGATCTGTACGTGACGGTCGGGGCCGGAACGCCGCTCTCAGAGCTACAGGCATTCCTGGCAACCGACCGCAAGCAGGTGCCAATCGTCTCTCCCTGGCCCGAAGCCACCATCGGCGGACTGGTCGCCGCCAACGTCAATGCCCCCCTGCGCATGCGTTACGGCTCGCTGCGCGATCTCGTGCTCTGCGCCAGTGTTGTCCTGGGCGATGGGCGCGTCATTCGCGCCGGGCGTCCCGTTATCAAGAACGTAGCGGGCTTTGACCTCACAAAAATCTTCACCGGTTCGCACGGCACGCTGGGCCTGCTGACCGACCTCACGCTCAAGATCACCGTGCCCCCCCGCGCCCGGCGCACGCTGCTTCTTCCCATCGATGATCTGCGCCGCGGACTGATCTGGGCGCGGCAGATGTTGCCACAGTCCCTCGTCGCCTCTGCCATCGTCCTGCTCCAGGGAATGCCGGCATATCTTTCGCGTGTGGTTGGTCCATCTCTCACCGCTCTGACACATAGCAGCAATGGCCTGCTGGCCTACACCGCCGAAGGTCTTCCCGAAGACGTACAGGCCGAACTCGCTGCTCTACGCCATTGTCTCCGCGAGACGGGCGCGCCTGAGCCGCTCGAAGTCGAAGCTCCGACGGGCAGTGACCTCTGGGCCACGCTGCTGGGCAACGCCCCCCACGAAGCCTTGCTGCTCCGCATTGGCCTGCCCGCCAGCAAGCTCCCCACTTATATCCAGGATCAGGCATCTTTGCTGAACAGGGGTGCCTTCCTCGCCGACATTGCCAACGGCCTGATCTACGCCAGCGCAACCTTCGACAGCGTGGAGGAGGCAAGAGCATGGCTCGTCTCGCTGCGCCAGCCCGCCCTTGCCCTCGAAGGCTACGCCGCAATCATGAGCATGCCTGCCACTTATGAGAACGAGATAGAGCGCTGGGGCTACCAACCTCAGGCCCTGGATATCATGCAAAAGCTCAAGGCGCGCTGGGACCCGCAGGGGATACTGACCTGCTAAATCTAGCTGCTGTTCCCGTCTATTTGCTAGAGCTGTAGGGGCGATGCCTTGTGCTCGCCCGCCGTCCCCTGGTTGCAAATCGGGCGAGTACAAGGCATCGCCCCTACGATTTCCGGTAAACAGGTTGACCAGGGAGCACATTTCCCTTTACAATACGGGAAGAAAACAGTACTGTAGGTGTGAGGAGGATTTATGCGTATTCGTAAAGCAGTATTGCCTGTGGCCGGCCTGGGGACGCGCATTTTACCGGCCAGTAAGGTGATTCCGAAAGAGATGTTACCGCTCGTCGATAAGCCGACGTTGCAATATATCGTGGAAGAGGCGGTCGAGGCCGGGGTCGAAGAGATCATCTTTGTCATCAGTCGCACGAAGCAAAGTATTGTCGATCATTTTCAGCCGTTTCCAGAGCTGGAAGAGGTTCTGCAGCGCAAGGGCAAGCAGAAAGAATTAGAGGAACTGCGTAAAGTGCAGTCGATGGCAAGCTACAAATCCGTATTCCAGCCGGAACCGCTTGGTCTGGGTCATGCCGTGCTATGCGCGAAGGAACTGGTAGGCGATGAGCCATTCATCGTCATGCTGGGTGACGACCTTGTGGACCCGGAGACACCCGTTCTGCCAGAGATGACGGAGGTATTTGAGCGGTACCGAGGCTCCGTTCTCTCGCTGTTCCATGCACCTCCGGACCAGATTCCTTCTCTTGGCATTGCTTCTGTCGAGGAACTGGGCAATGATGCCGTCAAAGTCACCCACCTGGTAGAGAAACCCCCGCTGGAAGAGGCACCTTCTGATCTGGCGGTAGCCGGTCGCTACATCCTGTCGCCTGACATCTTCGCACTGCTGGAAAAAACGCCGCCCGGTCGAGGCGGAGAGATTCAAATTACCGATGCCATCGAAATGCAGGCACAGAATGGACACTGCTACGGTGTCCAATTCAACGGCATTCGCTACGACACGGGAACGCCGCTCGGCCTGCTCTCCACCTCCATCTCCTACGGCCTCAAACGCCCCGATATCGCTCCCGCGCTCAAAGCATTTATGCGACAGGCATTAGAGAAAACATAGCAGATATGATATACTCAATAGTCAGGAGGTGCTCATGGACGATCTCTGTGTTTTTACGGGCAATGCAAACCCACAACTGGCAGTCGCAATATGTCGCCATCTTGGCATTCCCCTGGGCAATGCCGACGTTTTTCAGTTCAGCAATGAGAATATCTTTGTCAAAATCAATGAGAATGTCCGTGGGAAGGATGTCTTTATCATTCAACCTTTCAGTTCTCCCGTCAATCGTTCGATTATGGAATTGTTCATCATGATCGATGCCTTCAAACGCGCCTCCGCCAATCGTATCACCGCCGTGATTCCCTATTATGCCTATGGGCGTACCGACAAGAAAGATCAGCCCCGCGTTCCCATCACTGCCCGTTTGATCGCTGATTGCATCACCGTCGCGGGCGCGCACCGCGTGCTGACGATGGACATGCATGCCGGGCAGATTCAGGGCTTTTTCAACATTCCCGTTGACGAACTGACGGCGCAAATTCTCCAGGCGCGCTACTTTGTGGAGAAGGAAATGGACGATTTCACCGTCGTTTCCGCCGACGAGGGCTTTGCCAAGAAGGCGCGCAAACTGGCGGATCGGCTCAACGCTCCCCTTGCCATTGTCGAGAAGCGCCGCCTGGGCAACAACGGGCAGACTGAGGCCAAGAATGTCATCGGCAGCGTCGAGGGCCGACACGCCCTCATCGTCGATGAGGAGATCGACACGGCAGGCTCCATCACGCAGGCCGTGCGCGTGGTCAAAGAGCGCGGCGCGCGCGATGTCTACTGTTGCGTCTCCCACGGCATCTTCTCCGGCCCTGCCCTTGAGCGCCTCAGCAACGCCGGCATCGAAGAGATCGTTGTCACCGACACTATCCCACAGCCGGAAAGCAAGCGCCTCCCCAATATGACCGTCCTCTCCGTCGCCGAACTCTTCGCCGGAGCCATCAGCCGCATCCACGATGGCCGCTCCGTCACCGAGTTGTTCAGGTAGCGTGCAATAAAGGATAGCAACAAGATGAAACCTACCGTTCTCGATATCTGTACCGGTGCGGGTGGTGAAGCCATAGGACTGGAACAGGCCGGTTTCGAGCATATTGCCTCGATTGAGATCGACCCGGCAGCCTGTCAGACACTGCGCCTCAATCGACCTTCCTGGAAAGTCATCGAAAGCGATATCCGAACGGTAAGCGGTCAGGATTTTCAAGGCATAGACTTGCTCGCGGGTGGTGTTCCCTGTCCGCCTTTTACGGTAGCCGGCAAGCAGTTGGGATCCGATGATGAACGAGACCTCTTTCCCGAAGCCCTGCGCCTGATAGGGGAAACGCGACCAAAGGCGGTACTGTTAGAAAATGTTCCCGGCTTTGCAACAACAAAATTTGATACCTACCGCAACACCCTCATTATGCACCTTGCCCATACAGGATATGAGGTAAGCTGGAAGATACTGAATGCCGCTTCGTTCGGTGTACCCCAATTACGTCCGCGTTTTGTTCTGGTAGCCCTGCAACAGCCCTATGCCACCTCATTTCGCTGGCCGGAACCCCGCTACTCCACGTCCACGGTAAGTCAGTCCATCGGTGACCTGATGGCCGCTCGCGGCTGGCCGGGGACTGCTCAATGGTGTTTGAAAGCGAATGCTATTGCGCCCACGCTGGTCGGTGGCTCAAAAAAGCATGGTGGCCCCGATCTCGGCCCAACGCGAGCCAGAAAGCAGTGGGAGACGCTCGGCGTCGATGGCTGTGGCATAGCCGATCATGCTCCCGGTGAAGACTTCTCCGCAGACGGACTGCCCAAACTGACGTTGCGCATGACCGCTCGCCTGCAGGCTTTCCCCGATAGCTGGAACTTCGCCGGTGGCAAAACCGCGACCTACCGGCAAATCGGCAATGCATTCCCCCCGCCCGTCGCCCAGGCGGTGGGCGAAGCCATTCTGGCTGCTCTTCTCGGCAAATACGAGGAGAAAGAGCAAAACAGGCTATATCCCTTCCAACCAATTTTATTGTAAAGAGGATAGTTGATGACAGAAAAATCGGGGAGAAAAGGTTCCAGGCAGCGCATCCTGGAATTTTTTCTTGCGAACATTGGTCGCGTAATTGAGGGAGACGAGTTGCGCGAAGCATCTGGCAATGTTTCAGAGTGGGCCAGAAGAGTGCGCGAACTGCGCGATGAGGAGGGCTATCAAATCCTGACCCATAGAGACAGGATAGACTTGAAGCCCGGCCAGTATCTTCTGGAAACCGATAAACGGCTTCCAGCCTTTTCCCGCTCCATTTCAAAGGAGACACGAGCCTACGTACTGGAAAGAAATGGCTACACTTGCCAGATGTGCGGCCTTGCCGCGGGCGACCCGGATCCCTTTGACTCTACGCGAACGGTTCGGTTAACGATGGGTCACATCATCGATAAATCTAAAGGAGGCTCTGACGAATCCGGCAACCTGCGAGCCGTCTGCACCAACTGCAATGAAGGCCTGCAAAATATTTCACCTCCCAAACCGGACCGTATTCACCTGCTCTCCCAGGTCCGCCGCGCTACCATCGATGACCAGCGATATTTACTGGAATGGTTAGAGCGAAAATTCAAAAGAACCGGGCCTTCTTAGTAGAGGAGTACCGGACCAGGGCGGAGCTGGCCTCTGCCCTGGTAACATCCTCCGTCCGGTTTCCAACGCCTCCGCCTTCTGTAATTCTACACGCGATAGGCTATGTCAATCTCTTATAGTATGCTATAATACCTGCAAATAATACAGGGAATGACTTGTACGCAGGCACCCGAACCGGGTGCTTCGTTGTTAAAAGGGTGGAGAGGCAGAATGAAACCACTTGTTGCTATTGTAGGCCGACCGAATGTCGGCAAATCGACGTTTTTTAACCGCATGATTGGCGAGCGGCGCGCCATCGTTGAAGATATGCCGGGAACCACCCGCGACCGTTTGTATGGCGATACGGACTGGAATGGGCGCGACTTCACGCTGATCGATACCGGTGGCCTGGAACTGGGAACTGAGATTCCTGTCGGCCAGGTAGGATTGAACGGGCAGCCTGGCACGATCATGAACCAGGTAAAGGCGCAGGCGGAACTGGCAATTGAAGAGGCCGATGTGATCGTCTTCATGGTTGATGCCCGTTCCGGCATTACCGCCGCCGATGAAGAGGTGGCCGACATGCTGCGCCGCACGAAGAAGCCCGTCATCCTGGCGGCGAATAAGGCGGATAACGAGGCGCGGCGCATGGATGCCGTCGAGTTTTACAGCCTGGGGCTGGACGAGCCGATTGTGCTCTCCTCCATTCAGGGCGTTGGTACTGGCGACCTGCTCGACCGCATCGTGGAGGAATTGCCGCCGCCGGAGGAAGAGGGCGAAGGCGAGGAAGAGGAAGACGTGGTGCGCATCGCCATCGTTGGGCGGCCAAACGTAGGCAAATCTTCCCTGCTCAATGCTATCCTGGGCAGTGAGCGTTCCATTGTAAGCGAGGTTCCCGGTACCACTCGCGATGCCATCGATATGGAGTTCGAGTTCGAGGGCCGCGAGATTGTGCTGGTGGACACAGCAGGCATTCGCCGTCGCGGGCGTGTTGGCCCCGGAGTAGAGAAGTATAGCGTGCTGCGAGCCACGCGAGCCATTGAGCGCGCCGACGTGGTCTTCCTGGTCATCGATGCCAGTGAGGGTCTGGCGGCGCAGGATACGCACATTGCCGGGGTCATTCAGGAGCAGGCAAAGGGCGTGATCGTCGTCGTCAATAAATGGGACCTGGCGCAGGAACAGCGCCGTGCCGAACGCGAGGATCGCTTCCCCAGTGAGGCGGAGGAGATCAAAACGGCGGAAGAGTACCGCCGGGCGTTGGCCGAGGGACTGAAATTTATCCCCTACGCCCCCATCGTCTTCACCTCGGCGAAAACGGGCTATCACGTCAAGTCGCTGCTCGAATCGGCCATCCATATCGCCGACATGCGTTTCCTGCGCATCTCCACCTCGAAACTGAACGAGGTGGTACGCGAGGCCATCAAACGGCACAACCCCACAGCATTCAAGGGAAAAATCCTGAAGATTTACTACGCAACGCAGACCTCAGTGAACCCACCCACCTTCGTCTTTTTCGTCAACGACACCGAGGCCGTTCACTTCGCCTACGAGCGCTACCTGGAAAATCGCCTGCGAGAAGCCTTCGGCTTCAAAGGAACCGCCATTCGCCTCCAGTTCAAACCTCGTCCTCGCTCCGAACAGAAAGAACGTTAAGGAATCGGATACGAAAAAGCGATGGGTCATGACATCACGGCCCATCGCTTTTTCGTATCCGATTTATGCAACTGTTATGCAACCCACATAGGCTTGCTTCGTAATAATGACGATGAATGGAAAGGACACAAATAGGTCCTTTTTATGCAGAGAAAAGCGGATTGAAGGCGCTTCATTGCCAGCAAAACCACTTTATGTTATAGTGAGCATATGATAAACTTATGTAACGTTCCTGCTTAATGAATACGTACATTTATGTGAGGGAAATCCTAATGTCTATAAAGTTGATAGCTGCCGATAAAACCGACGTGGGGAGACAGCGCGAACAGAATGAAGACTGCTCGTTTAAGCGTATCGAATCGATGGAGGCGGGGGATCGAGGCCTCTTTATCGTCGCCGATGGTATGGGAGGATATCAGGCCGGAGAAGTAGCCAGCAGAATTGCCGTGGAGACGATCAGTAAAGCTCTCGACGGTTTTTTCAAACCTCTTTCCGAACAGCCAACCATCAAACTTTCTGTCTCTCAAGAAGAAGAGAACAATGATGACGATGCAACAATTGTTATAAACCGCGTGAAGCCGGAGGATGAAGAGAAGGTTCAGACACGCAAGCTGCCGGAAACGCCGCTTTCAAAGTCTATCGAGGAGCAACTGAAGAATGCCATTCAACAGGCAAATCGTGCTATTGTCAGTTATGGAGAGCATCACGCCGGTTCTCGCGGCCTCGGCTCGACGGTAACATCCGTTTTAGTTGAGGAAAATCAGGCGTATGTTGCCAATGTGGGCGATAGCCGCACCTATCTTTTGCGCGATGGCAATCTCAGCCCTCTGACCAAAGATCATTCGCTGGTGGCTAAGCTGGTAGAGGCCAGGCAGATCGAACCCGAAGATGTCTACTCACACCCTCAACGCAACCTGATCTATCGCTCGCTGGGTGCCGGACATAAAAACATTGATGTAGATGTCTTCCACGAGACCTTACAGCCCAACGATACCCTGCTGCTCTGTTCTGACGGCCTCTGGGAGATGGTGCGGCACGATGACCTGCTCAAAATGCTCAGCGAGCAGGCCAGTCCGCAAGCAATCTGTGATAAACTCATTGCGCTGGCAAACGAGAACGGCGGCGAGGATAATATTACCGCCGTCGTCGTTCGCGTTTCTGCCGTATAGCGCACATACATCTGGAGAAGATGGAAGTATGCCTTTACCATTAGGCACAGTCCTTGATGGAAGATACAAAATTGTTCAGGTGCTTGGCGAAGGTGGCATGGGTACTGTCTACAAAGTGGAACAGGTAGATATGCCGGGTTACTACCGGGCAGTCAAAGAACTGCTCCTCAGCCCTAGCCTTAGCGAAGAGGACCGTAAAGCGGCTATTGAGCGCTTCAATAAAGAGGTGGATTTGTTGTTCCATCTCAAGCATCCGCGCATCCCGATGTTCATGTTCAAGTTTCAGGAGCGGGGCAACTATTATTATGTCATGGAGTTCGTGCCTGGAAAAAGCCTGGATAAGATTCTGGAAGAGAACAAGGGGCCGCTGGACGAAGAGAAAGTCATCAACTGGATGATGCAGGTGTGTGAAGCCTTGACCTATATTCACACGCGCACCCCGCCCATTATCCTGCGTGACCTGAAACCGGGTAATATCATGGTCACACCCACTGGCGATGTGCAGTTGATTGACTTCGGCATTGCCCGCCGTTTCGATCCCAACAAGCGCACCAATACGGAGAACCTGGGAACCATCTCCTACGCCTCTCCCGAACACCTCGGCTCCATCGTAGCCCCCGGTCAGAAGCGCAGTGCCAATAATCCTGGACAACTCGTGCAGACCGATGCTCGCTCGGACATTTATTCACTGGGTGCTACCATGTATCACCTGCTGACCAACTACGAGCCAGACCCGATCCAGACGCCCGCGCCGGGCAGCATCCGGGCGAAGAATCCCCGCCTGCGCGCGATCCAGATTGGCAACAGGCTGGTCTGTCCCATCGAGCAGGTCGTTATCAAAGCGATGCAGCAGAATCCGGCTCAACGTTTCCAGAGTGCGGAAGCGATGCGCACAGCCTTGCAGCAATGCCTGCCCAATCAAGCCGCGCCTGCGACGGTGTCGATTCCTGCCATCTCGCCCAACTCGACCGTCGTAATTCCGGCAAATCGCAATCCAGTCAATACTCGCAACAATAATAACACGAATAGCGATGGTCTTATCTGTCCTCGCTGCGGCTACGTCAACCGACCCAATGCCAAGTTCTGCAAGGTTGACGGGCAGCCACTGGTGCAGGGAGCTACCGCTGTACCCGCCATGCCACCACAGGTCAATGCCCGCATCGCCCCTCGCGCTCCCATCGCGTCGTATCCATCACAGCGTGTTCCCATTCAAGCGCGTCCGGTGCAGTCGATTCCGTCCCGGCCCGTACAGCCTATACGCGCTAGACCGCTGCAGGCTGCCCAGAATGTCCAGCCATATACAATCTCTGCGCGCCCTATCACAGCCAATCCTTCTACGCTCTCCTCTGCCGGAAATGATCCCGCTGTAGCGCTCCGGCTGGGGAGGCAGTACCTGGCTGATAAGAACTATCTTGAGGCCATTCGCCAGTTCCAACTGGCGCGGGGATCAGGACAGCCGTCCTATGAGGCACTGTACAATATGGGGCGTGCATACCGGCAGTACGCGCAATCGGTGAAAGAGAACAATAAAAAGCTCTTTGAGGAGAATATGAAGCTGGCGGCTGAGCAGTTCGCTGAGGCAACGCGCATCAAGCCGGATGCTGTGGATGCCTTCTTCCAGCTTGGCATGACCTATCGTGACCTGGAACTTTACGTGCAGGCCGCCCCGGCCTTCCTGCAAGCGCGCCAGCTTGCCCCGCAGGACGAGGCAGTCTATTACCAGCTTGGCCTCGTCTCGATGGACCAGGGCTATCTGCGCGAGGCTGAAGCTTACTTCCGTGAAGGCCTGAAAAGGAAACCCGATCATCCATTGATCCTCGTCGCTCTGGGCAGGCTTTACGCGGAGATGGGACGTTTCCCTGCCGCTATCAAAACGCTGCAAGAGGCCACACTTCTTGATCCCGCATCACCGGAGATCTGGTACGAGCTTGGTAAGACATACAGCCGTAAGCGTGACTGGAAGACGGCTCTTGATGCCTTTGAGAAGGCCCGCCAGCTCCTGCCCGATAACCCCGACATCTATACCGAGCTTGCAAAGTGTTATCTGCGCCTCAAGTTGAAAAGCGAGGCCAGGCGCATGCTACAGGAGGCATTGCAACGTGACCCGAATAACGCCGATGCGTTACGTGTGCAAAAACAATTGTAAATACAGAACTCTCATAATCTTCTGGTAAGGAGGGCAGGAATGATCTGTCCAACGTGCAATACAGTAAATCGTGACGATGCCAAGTTTTGTAAAAGCTGCGGGAAGCGGCTTTCCGTGGAATCCGCCCCTTCGGCGGCTGCTGCTACCACTGCTTCCGCCGCCACAATCCCTACTACTGACGCCGCCGCAAACCCCGTCCCCGTTCCAACTTATCCTGACGAGCCAGGCGCGGAGGCAGTGAATGCAGCAGCAGTACCAGCGACTCCTGCTCCTGCCCAGGCAGAAACCGCCGCCAGTCAACAGGCTCCTGGCAGCGTAAGCGTGGAGGAGATAGAAGATATCAGCCAGGCCCCGACACAGATTCTCACACCTCAACAGATGATGGCGTACAATGTCCGGCGCTGGCAGCAAGAGGCCGGGCAGCAAGAGCAGGGACAACAGGCCGAACACGTGGAATCAGCTTCTCCGGTAAATGGTCAGGTTCCGACGGCGACGCAGGGGCAGGAACAGGCACCGCAGATGATCAATTCCACGCAGGCTCCAGAGGCATCGGTGACAGAAGCAGCTCAGCCATCGCAAAATACGACGGAAGATGTTGCTGACATGCCAACGGTGATTATAACTCCCCGTAACGAAGAAGAGCCTATCCCCGTTCCACCACCGCCTCCACCATCCTCCCTGACGCCAGAAGCTAGTAGAGCGCAGATTGATCAGCCCGTCGCGCCCCGGGAAGCCGTCCAGACAATCGGAGCAAGCGATACAACAACACCCGAACCAAACGTAGGGGCGCAAATCGTTGCGCCCGCAGCCGCACAGCCAACCCAGGACATGGAGGGTGCGGAAAACGGAAAACAGGAGGAGCCGAAGATGCAGGAGGAGCCGCAGGAAGCCCGGGAAAGCGAGGCCACCACAGAGGCGCAAACCGCTCAATCAACAGCGGAGACCGGACAAGCAGCACCATCAGAACAGGCTGAACAGGCGCAGGAAGTTCCCACCGAATTTGCCGTGCTTGCGGTTGGAACGATGGTTGGTGGGCGCTACGAGATTAGCGGCGTTGTCAGCGCAGCTGAGGGCGAGCATACATATCAGGTAATAGACCGGCAGGGCTATCAAAAGTGCTGGAACTGCGGCTCGACGCAGAACGCTGAGGGTGACGAATTCTGTATCGATTGCGGCGCTGAGTTGCTCAATATCCCCTACGTCATGCATGAATACTCGTCTGCGCAGGGACAGCAGGAGGAAGCCGCTGTACTGCAAGGCACTATCGTCAATACCTTTGTGGATGGCGAGCGCACCTACGCCATTGAGCAGCCACTGGTCGAGCAAAACGCTTTTCCCAATGGCGTTCACCTGCTGGTCGCAACCGACTCAGACGCGGGCAATGTGCGGCGTTCTGAACCCAACGAGGATAGCACGCTGGCTCTCTTGCTCGAGCGCGTCCACGAGTCCATGTCCGTGCCGGTCGGTATCTTTATCATCGCTGATGGTCTTGGCGGACACGATAATGGCCAGCTTGCCAGCCGTGTCGCCATCAACGTCATTGCCGAGCGCGTGGTACGGGACCTGCTGACAGGACCACTCGCCAGCGAAAAGGCCGGAGGTGAGTCGGCGAAACCGGGGCATCTGGATGAAGATGCCGCCGTTACCTTGCTGCATGACGCGGTAGCTGATGCCAATGATGTGTTGGTGCAGATGAACCAGAAAGATAAGACCGATATGGGTTCCACACTTACCGGTTTTATGGTCGTAGCGGATACTGCGTATATTGTTAATGTAGGGGATAGCAGAACCTACATGGTGCGCGGTGGCAAGATCTACCAGCTCACCACCGATCATTCGCTGGTCGGCCAGCTGGTCGCCGGTGGCCTGATCCAGCCCGAAGATGTCTATACTCATCCGCAGCGCAGCCAGATTTTCCGTAGTCTGGGTGATAAGCACAATGTGCAGATCGATATCTTTAAGCAGCAACTGCACCCGAGCGATATCCTGCTGAGTTGTTCGGATGGCCTGTGGGAAATGGTACGCAACCCGCAGCTTGAGAGCATACTCACCCAGGCCACCAATCCACAGGCTGCCTGCACTCAGTTAATAGAGACCGCGAACGCCAATGGAGGCGAAGACAATGTCAGCGCAGTCGTCGTTTTTGTGTCTTAAATGTGGAACCTTATGATATACTATGGCAGAATTAGCATGAAAGGAGCTCTATACTATGCCCGGTGAAGTAACCCTGGCCCACCAGGTGGGAAAAGAATACATGCCGGTCACCGGTGGTAGCCAGATGGCGTATGTCCTGCTGGAGGCCAAACCAACAGAATTAATGGCGCAGGTGCGTATGCCTTTGAATTATTGCCTGGTGCTTGACCATTCCGGCTCCATGAAGGGTGCGAAACTGAAGAACGTCAAAGAAGCGGTCAAAATGGTGATTGACCGTCTGGAGCCAACCGATTATATCTCGGTCGTCATTTTTGATGATACCTCTCAGGTCATGATTCCCTCAATGCCAGCCAACGATAACATCGGTATGAAAGCTGCGATTGATCGCATTCGTGATGGCGGCGGCACCACGATGTCGCTGGGTATGATCCAGGGCCTGAACGAACTGCGTCGCTGGAATATCCCCAATGCCGTCAACCGTATGGTCCTGCTAACTGACGGCGTGACCTATGGAGATTCTGAGCGCTGCCGTCAGCTTGCCCGCGACGCGCGTGCCGCTGGTATCGCCATCTACCCGCTCGGTATCGGACAGGACTGGGACGAGAGCCTGCTGGACGATATCGGTCAGCTCAGCGGGGGTATGCCCGCCGAATTTATTCGCAACCCGGAGGATGCCATGAGCATCTTCCAGCAACAGATTTCCAGCGCGGTGGCCGTCGCGGTACGCAACGCCGTGCTGACCCTGCGCCTGCCCGCCGGTGTCACGCCGCGCAAGGCCGTCAAAGTCCTGCCCATCATCAGCGATCTCGGCCAGTCTGTCCTCTCCGATCGCCAGGTGGTCGTTCCTCTGGGCGATCTGGAAAAGGATACGCCGCAGTCCGTGCTGGTGGAGTTGATGATCGACCCACGCCCCGCCGGTCTCTTCCGCATTGCCCAGGCCGAACTTTCCTATGATGTTCCCATCGCCAATCTAGTGGGTGAGAAGGTGCGCGAAGACATCAAGGTCAACTTCACCACGGACGCCAACGAGTCTGCCCAGGTCAATGGCCTGGTCATGAACTTCGCGGAGAAGGCGAACG
The DNA here is from genome assembly GCA_963736995.1 of uncultured Chloroflexia bacterium. GTDB lineage: Bacteria > Chloroflexota > Ktedonobacteria > Ktedonobacterales > Ktedonobacteraceae > CADDYT01. The sequence continues at coordinate 967,782 of CAVTRB010000007.1, read as the reverse complement.
CCCATCAACTGGTTACCCGCGTGCTCGACGAGTACAAGCGCACCGGCAAGGCGACCACGCGGCTGGCACCCAGCGTCACCCGCGTGCTCGACGATGAGACACGCAACGCCCTGGAACAGATCAATCAGGGCCAGCAAATTTCGCAGGACCAGGTAAAATCCATCGGCAACAAGACGCGCAAATTGACCCAGCGCCTCGATGACCTGATGCCTTAAAAAACAAAATATTCGGCCTCATTAAGGCCATAGACACAGAGAAAGGATGCCAGTATAATCGTTTCTGGCATCCATGTAATAAGGAGGATATGTACCATGACAGTGCGTTGTTCACTCGGCCATGAAAATCCCGATGGCGCGGCATTTTGCGATGAATGTGGCGAGCCGCTGACGAATGCTGTGCCGACTGCCGACAGTTCAGTCGCGCCAACTGTAGCAGCCCCGACAGCGAGCCAGGGACAGGAACAGGGTGAAGCCTGCCCATCATGTGGGGCGATCAATCCCCCCGGCGAAGCTTTCTGCTCTAACTGCGGTGCCAGCCTGCTTGGCGCACCTGCTCAGACCAGCGCCCCCGCGCCAACTGCTGCCACTGTTCCCGCGGCACCTGAAGCTGCCCCGGTCGTGGCAACAGTTGCTCCCACGGCTCCTTCTGCTCTCAATGCGCGCCTGATTGTCGAGAACGATAATCAGGAGTTCGACTTGAGCGGGAAAGATAACGTGCTGATCGGGCGCGAGGATGCCGTCAGCAACATTTTCCCCGATGTCGACCTGACCCCTCACGGCGGCGAAGAGGGCGGCGTCTCACGCATGCACGCCCGCATCTTTACCGACAACGGTCAGTATATGCTTGAGGACGAGAACAGCACCAATTTCACGTTCCTCAATCGTCAGAGGCTGGCTCCCAAAACGCCTACCCCTCTGAACGATAACGATGAAATCAAGCTCGGACGGGTGCTCCTGCGCTTCAAAACCACGTAGGTGCCGATTTATCGCGCACACCACCGATTTATCGGCCCGTGTGCCTCCATTGGCCGATAAATCGGCGGTGGCCACGATGAATCGCGGCCCTACAGATTGACACCTGTGCCTGTAACGGCTATAATCTACAGGACATCTTTTACGGAGGGAGGGGATCAGGGTTCATGAAACGTACCTGGCAACCTAAACGTATTCCGCGTTTACGCGTACACGGTTTTATGAAGCGCATGTCGACCCGCAACGGTCGCCGCGTTCTGAAAGCTCGCCGCGCCAAGGGGCGCTGGAAGCTGACTGTTTAGTTGAGTTGAGTTGAGTTGATTCGTGCCGGTTCATCCCGGTTCGAGTTAAAAAGATTGTGGCACTGAAACGTGCGTTTCGATTACGGAAAAGTAGTGAGTTTCACCGGGTGAGGCAGCAGGGACGCCATCTCACGTCCCGGCTGCTTATCCTTGCGTGGATATCGAATGATATCGGTCAACTGCGTATTGGCTTTGTGGTAAGTAAACGTATCTCGAAGCTAGCTGTAGAGCGTAATTATATTAAGCGATTGCTCAGCGAGTCCATACGCCCGCTTTTGCCTGAATTGCCCGGCGGATGGGATATTGTCATCAGCGCCAGAGGCGAAGCGGCTAACGCTGATCTGCACGTATTGAAACAGGACATTGTCACTTTATTGCGGAAGGCACGTCTCCTCGAAACGGCTCGCAGGGCTGAAATCGAGTGATATGGACTGCGAGTTTACCTGGAGGACGTCGGCAGGTAAGTGAAATGAAATACATCGCACTTTTTCTTATACGGCTTTATCAAAACACGCTGTCGGTGGTCCTGCCCCCGTCGTGTCGTTTCACCCCCTCATGTTCTCAATATGGCTATGAGGCAGTACAACGTTTTGGCTTTTTCCGTGGCGGCTGGCTGACAATCAAGCGCATCGGGCGCTGTCACCCTTTCTACCACGGCAATCTGTATGATCCGGTTCCGGAAAGTTTACGTGACTAGATCGAGGAAGGCAGGAAAACCCTGTGGCCTGGTTAAGTGATTTCATCAATGTCGTTTTCACGCAGCCCATCTTCAACGCGCTGATGCTGCTCTATCACCTTTTCGGTGATTTTGGCGTCTCCATCATCGTGCTGACACTTGCCCTGCGTCTGATTCTCTTCCCGCTGACGTTGAAGCAACTGCAGTCAACAAAGGCAACCCAGCAGCTCCAGCCGCGCATGGCCGAGCTTCGTAAGAAGTATGCCAATGACCAGCAAATGCAGGCAAAGGCGATGCAGGAACTCTACAAAGAGTACGGCGTCAACCCTCTGTCCGGCTGTCTCCCGCTGCTGATTCAGATGCCGATTCTCTACGGCCTTTTCTATGCCTTGCGCGCTGTGCTGAATGATGCAGGTCTGAAGACCGCAAGCGCCAAACTGACCTCGCTTAACGGCTTCATCTACCCGTTTTTACCCCATTTCAGCCACTTCGTGAACATCAACCTGACCTGGTTCACCTTCATAAATCACAGCTGGTACTTCTCTCTGGGCAGTCCCGACCCGACTCACATACTGCCTGTTATTGCTGCTGCGGCCACCTTCGTGCAGATGCGTATGTCGATGGCACGTCAGAGCCAGAACCCGAACGCTCCGAAAGCCAACGATGCGATGTCGCAGCAGATGCGTATGATGCAATACCTGATGCCCGCCATCACTCTCTTCTTTGGCTTGAGCTTCCCTGCGGGCCTTGCCCTCTACTGGACTACCTCATCGCTCTTTGGCATGGTGCAGCAGTACTTCGTCACCGGCTGGGGCGCGCTCCTGGATATACCACTCACCAGTAAAAAAACCGGCGAAAAAATAGTAACCAGCAGTAGCAGCGCCAGTAATGGAAGCAGCAGGAAAAGCTCCGTAGAACGCCAGAAGGACGCTATGCTGGTGTCGGAGAATGACGGGGCATATGCCAGCGAGGAAGGGCCGGTAGGAAGCAAGCTGCGCAATCCATCATCCTCAAATGGCACGTCGTCTACGCGCCGCACCCGCAGCAGCGCATCGGCGCGCCGTCGCGGCAATGCTCCACGGAGAAATCCGTCGCGTAGCTAATATCAATTGCAGCAGGCAAATCGCCGTTTCCAGTCTGCAATTTCTTCGAATAAGAGTAAAAGGGAGGCAAGGAAACTTGGAAAGCATAGAGGCTAGTGGCAAAAGTGTTGAAGAAGCCGTGCAGCAGGCTCTAACGCGCCTGGGAAGACGTCGTGATGAGGTAGAGATCACCGTTTTACAGGAAGCCGCTCGCGGCACGTTTGGTATCGGCAGCAAGGATGCTCGCGTGCTCGTCACCGTGCGCCCAAACATCATGAATACTCCCAGCGTTCCTTTACCACCACCGATTACATCTTCCAGTCGGTCCGGTGCTGTGATTACGCCCGAAATGGCTGATGCCATCCTCGGCCCGGATGCATTCGAGGATGAAGAGGAAATGTATGTCGGAGACGAGGAAGAGGAAGAGGAGGGCGAATTCGAGGACGAAGAATTCGTCGACGAAGAAGGGGAGGAATTTGACGAGGAAGAGGAGGGCGATGAGGAGCTGGAAGAGGAGGAGTACGAGGACGAAGAACCTGCTCCATTCCTCAATCCCGTTGCGTTGGCCGCCCTTGCTCCTGAATTGCAGGAAGAGATGCTCACTGAAGCCGGTGCTGAGGGGGAAGGAGAAGGCGAGGGTATGCAGGAGGTTGCGGTTCCCAGTCGGGAGGATGTCGAGATCACCGTCGATGTCTTGCAGCACATCCTGCGTTACATGAATATCCACGCCACCGTCCAGGTGCGCTCGTCCAACCCGCTCACGCTCAACATTCACGGTATCAATGAGAATCTGGGCCTGCTGATTGGCCGACGTGGCGAAACGCTGGCTGCCCTGCAACTGCTGGTGAACCTGATTGTCGGCCACCGCACCAAACATCGCATGCGCATCGTCGTTGATGCCGAGAACTATCGTCAGCGCCGCGAAGAAAATCTGCGCTCCCTGGCCTTGCGCGTGGCTCAGCAGGTGCGCAACTATCGCCGCTCCATCGCCCTTGAGGCCATGCCTCCCAACGAGCGCCGCATCGTCCACATTGCCCTGGCTGATAGCAATGATATCAGCACCGAAAGCATAGGCGAGGGTGACGCCCGCCGCGTCGTCATCTCCCTAAAACGTCCCGTTCGTTAGTTTCACTGACGGAGAGCAAATGGAGAAACGAACAGAGCAGGACGCGCCGACAGCGCGTTCTGCTCTGTTCGTTTCTCCATCTACCCCTCCTGACCTGCTGGCCATCGGGCACATTGCCCGTGACGTACACGAGGATGGCAGCTTTTCATTAGGTGGCACCGTCTCCTTCGCCAGCCTCACTGCCGCACGCCTGGGAGCTACAGCCGCCATCGTCACCCGCGCCAACGCTCAATTAGTCTCGGAACTTCCCCACCTTCTGTCCGGCATCGACCTCGCCGTCCAGACTTCGGCAGAGACTACCACCTTCGACAATCGCTACCATGAAGGCTTTCGCACCCAGTACCTGCTGGCACGAGCCAATTCGCTATGTGCCGATGATGTACCGTCTGCCTGGCACACCGCTCCAATCGTGCTGCTGGCACCGCTAGCGCAGGAAATCGGCCCCGACATACTCGCACTTTTTCCTCGTCGCCCCGGCACCATCATCGCCGCCACACCCCAGGGCTGGCTGCGCCGCTGGGATGCCGATGGTCGTGTCTGGCCCACTCCCTGGACACAGGCAGAGCAGATGCTGCCCAGTCTCGACGTGCTCATCCTCAGCCACGACGACCTGCTGCCCTTCGCCAACGGCAACCGCGCCGAAGCCAACGCCATCCTGACTCATTGGAGCCAGTTCGTCCCCCTGCTCGTCGCCACTGATGGCCGCCTGGGAGCCACCCTCTTCCGCGGTGGCCTCCCCCAACGCTTCCCCGCCTACGCCGCCACCGAAGTCGACCCCACCGGCGCGGGCGACGTCTTCGCCGCCGCCTTCCTCGTACACCTCTCCCGCCACGCCAACCCCCCCGCCGCCATCTCCTTCGCCAACGCCGCCGCCTCCCTCTCCATCGAACACGCAGGCCTCTCCGGCATCCCTACCCTGGAGCAGGTGGAAGAGCGACAAAAACGTGGGTACTGATGGCTTGTCCTTGTGGTCAGTCCTGTAGGGGCGGGGGCGGTTGCTATGCGGGGTGGGGACCTTTGTGGTCGCCCGCGTTCCCCTGGCATTCGTGCGGCTTAGGGAGCCGACGTATATAGTAGGGCCATCCCCTTGCGGGTGGCCTGGCTTAACCTGGCGCACAATTAACCCTCTTCCTTCTCCACTGGCTCAATCTCCACCTCCGGCATCGGCTCAAACTTCGTCGCATCAAATGGCAGCAGCATCCATTCGCGTCGCGCCTCTACGCTTTGAGGGCTGTGCTGGCTGTTCAGGATGTTCGAGCTGTACCACTGGATGTACTCCTCTCATGTCATGTGCAAACAGGGAGATGGAAAGAGACAGCCTGATTATAGTCTGTAGCTGAAGTTTCGACAAGATTAGCAGTGCATTGAAGGTGAGCATAACAATGGTGAAGTTGTTCAAATCATTATCTTGTAGCTGAGAATAAGCTGTGTTATGATTTTGGAGGATAAGCAACAGATAGAGGAGAGATTAAGCATGTTTAACGATTTATTCGAGGATGATCCATTCATCCAGCAGAAAAAGGCTGAGGGGCGTGCTGAAGGTATTGTCTGAGGGCGAAGCTAAAGGTGAGGCCAAAGGGATTGCAGACAGGCAGTAGTGACTATCATCGAGGGCCGCTTTCCATCGCTTGTTCCTTTAGCCCGGCAGAAAGTGAAGCGAGTCAATAAGCCTGAGCTGTTGAATATATTGCTCAGGCAGGTGGCGGCGGCCAACGATGAAAGCACAGCACGTGTGCTATTGGATAGCTTCGCCGCTTGATTGTGTCCTATAGCGGTTCGGCTTCTTCGAACGTAGGCACTCCAACTATGACTTAACCCTGTTCCATGTCTGGTGGTGCTAGCCGTCATGGCGCACCCGGTTGCGCTGCCGCTTGCCTTGCACCTGCCCATAGGTCGCTACGGAAAAGGGGACAAGATAAGTAATGAGCATAGCAACCTTTCAAAACAAATCATCAATCCTGTAGCACTCTTCATTGTATTATGCTTGACAGGCGGACAAATGTCGAAGTCCTGGTGCTGGAAGAAGGACGTTATCGTTCACTTGGCGTCTTTACCGACCAGCAAACGCTTCCCAGGCGTATCATCCCCTACTTTCCCGTGCCAGTGGAACAGTTCTTTGTGTGATTACTCATCCTCTTCTAAGATAGCTTGCTTGCAACACTCTCTATTGTAACATGTTTTTGTCCTGCTGCTCATCAATGCAACAGATTCCACCGCAAGAGAGTCATTTATAGATGAGGAGATCAAGCGCACAATAAGCGAGCGGAATGTACCGTATTGGTGAGTGTTGTGTGCTATGATACGTAGTAATTGATACATACCTGAGCCGGAAGGGCAGGCGGAGGTACAGAGATGAGTAGCGCCACGACGGAAAAAGCCCCACGTGTTGAGAGCATATCGAGAAATCGGCGTACCAGACGCGGCTTGAGGCCCCTGGCTTCGGGCGTGACACTGGCCGCGTCGCGTTGGCAGCAGCAGTGGTTTCTGTTGCTGCTGATCTGCCTCGGCATGATCGCCTCGATTGTGATTGTCTGCGCGGTTCCCCTGCTCACAGAGACGATGTCGACGGCGGGGCTGCGCGAGGTGCTGCGTGCCACGCCTACCAGTTCCGAAGTTGCTGTCACCGGCTCCGTGGCTGGCCTCTCCACGCAGATCACACAGGAGGCGTTCCAGAGCGTCAATCCGGCTATGCGACAGACGCTGGGCAGCTATCTGGCTAACACGCTACGCGCCGAGGTGCAGACGCCGCAATTCGGCATTCTCCCATCGCCGCTCAATCCTGGCGATGTGGGCATCTACGCCACCTCAATCGCGCAGGCCGCGCCGCATATCACACTGGTACAGGGAAGACTGCCCTCTTCTACAAGTAGTGATGTCGAAATTGCGATCACGCCGGAGATGGCTTCACTGGTGAAACTGCATGTTGGCTCGGTGCTTACGCTGAACTGGTATATTCGCCAGCACCCCAACGCGCCCACCGGCAGCAGTTATCGCTTCTCCATGCATGTTGTTGGTCTCATCAGCGTGGGCGATAGCGACCCCTTCTGGCACGGCTACAACTTCCTGCCCGTCCCGGCTGGCCCGAACTCGCCTCTCGACCACTATACCGTACTGGCCGATGAGCAGAGTTTGCTGGCTGTCACCGACCGCATTGCCGCCAGCAATCAGACTGATGGCGTCTTTTTCCTGAAGCCAACACAGCTTACGTGGTACTATCACCTTGATCCGGCCAGCATCAGCATTAATCAACTGGATAACCTCATTCACCAGCTTGCCGACACGCAGGCCTACATGGAGACAAATTTTAGCGATCCTACTGCCCTCTACACGCCACCATATCTCGGCATAGTCAGCATCTCCGGCGCGGTTTTTCACACGACAAGTGGGCCGAGCAGCATGGAGAAGTTCCGCAGCCAGCTTGCAGTGGCGCGCATTCCCGTTGACATTCTCGCCTTGCAGTTGCTGGCCCTGATCCTGTTCTTCATTGGCATGATGGCGATGCTGCTGGTTGACCGGCAGGCTGACGCTATCGTCCAGTTGCGCAGCCGTGGTGCCAGTCGCAGCCATATCTTCGGAGCCTTCCTGACACAGAGCGTGGGGCTGAGCCTGCTCGCGCTCCTCATCGCACTGCCGCTTGCCGTCGTCACGGCCTACATGATCGCCCGCCAACTGCTGTCCACCGTGGAACAGGATGCCACCAACGTCATCTCCCATGACCCGCGACAGGCACTTGCAAGCATCGTCGGCTATGCCATCGCCGCCGCGCTTGTCACGATTATTGCTATGATGTTCTCGCTGGTGCGCGCCTCGCGGCTGGACACATGGTCGACTCATCAGCAGGGAGCAATTTCCCGGCGACCAATCTGGCAGCGCCTCAACCTTGATCTGGTGGCAATCGTTATTGCGCTCACTGGCTATGGTCTCTCGCTCTACCTGGCAAGCATTCAGCAGGTGCTGGACCCACAGACGCAGCAGCTGGTGATCGGGCCGCTCTCGCTGCTGGCTCCTGTCTTCCTGCTGCTGGCCGCCGTGCTGCTCTTCCTACGCCTCTTCCCGTACTTGCTCTACCTGGTGGCAAACCTTGTCCAGCGCGCCCGCGCTGCCGCGCCGACGCTAGCAATGGCACAGATGGCCCGCACACCTCGCCAGTCGCTGCGCATGATTCTGCTGCTGGCGCTCACCATCGCCTTCGCTATCTTCAGCCTTGTCTTCGCGGCCTCGCAGGCACAGCGCGCCGCCGATATCGCCATCTACCAGACCGGTGCGGACTTCAGCGGCACCATTCCCGACAGCGAGTTCAAACTTGCTCTGCCGAACGAAATCGCGCAGTACCGGCGTGTTCCCGGCGTTACCAGCGCCAGCGCGGGATATGAGGAGAACGATGAGTCGGCCTCTAACGGGGCTGGACTGCCCATCCAGATGGTGGCGGTCGATCCCGTCACCTTCGCGCAGACCGCACTCTGGTCCTCACAGGACCAGAACATTACACCGACACCGGCTACCCTGCTAAAACAGCTTGCCGCGCAACGCAATGCCGCCGTTGAGGGCGGGAGCGTTCCGGCTATCGTCGATGCTACGACGTGGAGCGAATTCAACCTGCACGTCGGCTCGGTCTTCTCGCTGTACAACATCGAGCAGCCAGGAGTCGGCATCCGCTACGTCGTGATCGGCCAGGTGCCGCATATTCCCTCGCTGAGCAGCACGGTAGCAGGTGGCGTGCTGGCCGATTACCAGGCGCTTTCTGCTATCGAGACGAAGAACGGCCTGTTTATCGCCCCCAATCATATCTGGCTGCGCACGCAGAGCAATTCCGCCGCCCTGGCACACGTGCGCGGCACCTTCAATTCGCTCTACCTGCGTCTCACCGATGTCTATGATCGCTACGCCCTGACCGAGAGTCTGCGCACCGACCCGGCCTTCCTCAACCTGCTCGGCATGCTTGCCATTGGCGTGACGGCTGCCCTGCTGCTGGCGCTGCTCGGCACCCTGCTCACCTCATGGCTCAGTGTGCGCCGCCGCTTAACCAGCTTTACCGTTCTTCGAGCCATGGGTGCAGCACCTACGCAAATCACCAGTGTGTTGCTCTGGGAACAGGGCATCATCTATGCTGGTGGCCTGCTGCTCGGCATCGCCTTCGGCATCTTGCTGGCGCTCACCGCCATTCCGGCACTGATCGGCAGCGTCCTGCCGATCAGTGCCATCCTGAATAACTTGAGCAGCAGCGACTGGCAGACCCTCCAGCAGCGCATCCCCTTCCAGTTCGTGCTGCCGCCCTCGCTGCTGCTTGCCGCCCTCGTCCTGATAGCGATTTGCGGCGTCTCACTTGGCCTGATGGTGCGTGTTGTCCTGCATCCCTCAATGAGTCAGGTATTGCGCGTTGATGAGAATGCGAGCAGTGAATATATCACGCGAGAGGATGCCGTGCTGGTACGTTCCATGCCGCGCACAACCACTTCTCGCGGGAACATGAGCGCGAGCACAGCAAGGCCCTCCACCGTCACGCTGGCGCTCTGGCAACTGCGCAGAGTCTGGCTGCTCTGGCTGATCGAGGGCCTCGGCATGCTCGCCGCCATCGCCATCGTCTGCACGGTGCCGCTCCTGTCGGCTGTTACCACGACAGCGGAACTGCACAACGTCCTGTCGGCAACGCCTACCACCTCCGAGCTGACGCTCGCCGCCGCCACACAGGGACTTTCAACGAAAGACCTGAACAGCGTGCAGGGCCAGATCAACCCACTCTTCCAGCGCCAGGTCGGCAGCTATCTCAATGCCAGCACGCCGTTCTCTATCCAGAACACAGGCTTCAAACTACTTTCTCCTGCTGATAAGAAGGATGAAGTACGGCTGACCGCCACGTCGATGGAGCAGGCCGCGCCGAATCTCAGCCTGCTCCAGGGTCGCCTGCCACAAAATACGACCGGTGGCGAGATTGAGGCGCTACTCACCCTTCAAACATCGCAGCGCCTGCACATAGCTGTTGGCTCGCGTCTCGTGCTGCGCGGCGACTTCTTCACCGCTCCACAGGAGATGTTCGGCGGCTCCCATCCGGCGCTGGAAACACTTACCCTGCATATCGTGGGCCTCTTCACGCTCACGGCAGCCAACGCCGTTTTCTGGCATGGAGAGACCTTCCAGCCCACCTCAAGCGGCCAATCGATTTCGTATCCGCTACTCATTCCCACTGCTTCCTTCCTCTCCGCCCTGGATACGATTGCTGTCGCAGCCCACAGCGCTACCGTCTTCTCGCCCGAAACCTTTCAGCTCACATGGCAATATAATCTAAACGTGCCTTATATCGGCGTCAACCAGATCGATGATCTCAGCTACCGGCTCTCCGCTTTGCAAGCGACTATCGCGAACAGGTACAGCAATGCGCAGAACCAGGTCGATACCAGTGGACTGCTGCCCGCACCCTACCTGGTGCAGGTCAGCCTTTACAACCCTGTTCCGGGTTCGTATGACATATTGAGCACGCTGGACCAGTATCGCAACCGCAGCGCCGTCGTCTCCGTCCCTATCGTGGTGCTCTCGCTGCAAATACTCGCCCTGATTCTCTTCTTCGTTGGCTTGCTCGCCAACCTTGTGGTAGACTGGCAGGCGGATAACATCGCCATCCTGCGCAGCCGGGGAGCCAGCAACGGCCAGGTCTTCGCAGCCTTACTTGCGCAAAGCTTGAGCCTCGGCCTCTTCGCGCTGATCGTGGGGCCGCTGCTGGCCGCGCTCATCGTCTCCTTCATCGCTCAAAATCTGCTGGGAGCTTCGGGACAGGGCCTGCTGCCTCTCAACGTCGTCTCACTGGCGCAGGCTGCGCTGGGGACGGGCTGGTATGCTCTCGGCATGTTGCTGGCCGTGATCGTCATGACGCTCTTCCTGCTCAGGCGGGCCTCCAGCCGTAATTTCGTCTCCATCCGGCAGGAGACGGCCCGCACTACACTGCGCCCGCTCTGGTTGCGGCTCAATCTCGACCTGGTGGCCGCGCTCATCGCCCTCCTCGGCTATGGTGTCTCCGTCTACCTGACGAGCATCAGCAACCTGTTCGACACGCACACGCAGGCGCTGATCTCCACGCCGGTCGCGCTCGTGGCTCCGCTCTTCCTGCTCATCGCGGCGCTGCTACTCTTCCTGCGCCTCTTTCCAACTCTGCTGCGCCTGGGAGAGCGCCTTGCCATTCGCAGGCGCGGCAGTATCGCTATGCTGGCGTTCGCGCAGATCGCCCGTGCTCCCCGCCAGGTGCTGCGCATGACGCTGCTACTGGCCCTTGCCATTGCCTTCGCCATCTTCACGCTGGTCTTTTCCGCCTCCCAGGCGCAGCACATCAGTGCTATCGCTGCTTACGAAGCCGGAGCCGATTTCAGTGGCGACCTGCCCGTGACGGCCCAGCACCTCACTGTGACAGGCGAAACGACCCTCTACCGCCATATCTCCGGCGTCACCTCCGCCTCCGTTGGTTTCACCGGTACCGGCACCACCTCGGGTACCCCTGCCGTTCCCATGCAAATCCGCGCCGTCGATACGGCCACCTTTGCCCGCACCGCCATCTGGACGCAACAGGACTCGTCCCAATCACTACAATCCCTGATGGACATGCTCATCTCTGCCCGTAACCGGAACAGAGGTGGCGGCGGCGTTGTTCCCGCCATCATCGATGCCGCAACTGCCAGCCAGTTGAATCTTTCGGCTGGCAGCACCTTTACCATCACTATGAATGGCCTACAGTACGGCACGCTGAACTGCCTCGTCATCGCCGAAGTGCAGCATATTCCAACCATCAACGATAGCGCGGACGTCGGCAGCAGCCTGTACTCGCCTCCGGGCGGTGTGCTGCTCGATTACACGAGCTACGCGCACTTCTACGCCGCCGGTGCGCTCAGCAACCAGCCTCCATTTGATCCTTACCTGCCCATCAACCACGTCTGGCTGCGCACAGCCAGTAATCCAACGGCATTGGCACAGGTGCGGGCCGCACTGGCAACGCCCGCGTTGAAGCTGGCAAACCTGTATGACCGGCAGCAGCTTATCGATACGATGGGCAGCGACCCGCTCTCCTATGGCTTGCTCCTGCTGCTGGCCGTCGGTGCGATCACCGCTTTGCTGCTGACGCTGGTCGGCGACCTGCTTGCCTCCTGGCTGAACGTGCGCACGCGCCTGACCAGCTTCGCCGTGCTGCGTTCGCTGGGTGCCACGCCCATTCAGGTCACGGGCGTGTTACTGTGGGAACAGGGCATCATCTACATCGTGGCCTGCCTCACCGGCATCCTCTTCGGCCTCGTGCTCACACTCACTGCCGTACCCACCCTGACCTTCACCAGCGCTCCCGCCGCTGGTATCCTGAGCAGCCTGAGCATCGATGAGTTCTACGACATCCAGCACATCATCCCCACGCAAATCGTCATCCCGTCCTCGCTGGCCCTTGCCTTCCTGGCCCTCCTCCTGCTCTGCGCCCTCGCCCTCTACCTGATGGCGCGCACGGTATTACATCCTTCTACCAGCCAGACGTTGAGGTTGAACGAGGATTAAGCATACTACCTTAATCCGTCACAATCACTGTGAGGTTCATCTGCAGATGCACGGTGCAGGTGACATGGTAGGTACCGGCAATATTCCAGGGGGCTGTGGTCCAGCTATCGCCGCCGCGAATCGTCTCTCCAGCCAGGCCACCAAAATCGGGCGTGCCAGGCTCTGATTGATTCTGACCATTTTGTCCGACTGTGAGAATATGAAGAGCGGGATTACCGGGATCATCATAAAAGGTGATGGTGCTGCCTTTTTTGATCGTAATTGAAGAGATGGCGAATGTGCCTCCAACTGTCCTCACCGTATTCGGTTTTGTGTCCTGGCTGCCTGTATTGTTACTACTGTTGCTACAGGCAGCCAGCAAAACTAATGCGATTGCCAGAGCGAACAGGGTGAAGATTGCTACCTTTTTCATCAGTAAGCATCCTTTGCACTCTCGACTTCCGCATTATGCCATCATGAGACCACTTTCTGTTCCGCCACTGCTTGTCTTGCCGACTGTCGGCGAGCGACAACGAGAACGGATTGGTTACTGCTTGCTTCCCAGGCTCGATATTCGGCCATACTGCGCTCGTGGGCGTGTCGTGAGAGCCAGAAGTACGTGATCAGGGAGGCTGGCCCAAAGAACATCTGTATCGGCACAATGATGCCGACTCCCTGCCGGACGAACAGCGAGAAAAAGTAGGGAACCGAGGCGGGAATCAGCGCCCCGAAGATGCCGATGATGATGAAGGAAGCGATGGCTCCACGCCTGCCAAAGCCCTTGTATGCCGCGACGATGAAGAGGCTGAAGATCAGCAGATCGCCTAGTCCGACATTAGCGTTGTAGGGGCCGAAGACAAAGCCGATGGAGGGATCGAGGGGACGACCTTCAAAGGCATCGGCGAGCCTGCCGAGGATGGGCACTCCGAAGGCGAAAAAGCCGTCATAGAAGCCCAGCACAAACGCAAACCAGGCCACGTGGCGCAGGCGCAGGCCACTCTGGATGTAGAGGTTGGAAACTCCTGTTGCCGCCAGCAGCGTCACTACGTCGATCAGCCCCCAGTAAACCTGCCAGCCAGTTTGCGTTCCCAGCAGCGTCGATGTCACAACGATGTTGGCGGCCAGCACTGCTACGATCAACGGTAACAGTATAGGGATGGACAGAAACGGACGCAGCGCGATATAGAGAGCGCTGAGAAAGGTCAGCACCAGAAAGCCGGTCAATATTTCTCCGGGCAGCACGAGGTAGAGCAACGGCAGCACGATGATTAAAATGAGCAGAAAGCACAGATCGCGAGCGTTGAAAACGCCTATCGGTGGCCGTTGCAGGCGCACATGGCGGAAGTAGAACAGGGCAGCGGCGGCTGTAACCAGCGACCCGGTAACTTCAACGATAATCGAAAAGAAGGTTTCTCCTATCATGTCAATCCCTCCTCGCTGCAAAGGTGCTTTCCAACAGGTCTGCCCGTAGCGGACGCAGGTAGGTCAGCTCGCTCTCGGGAACGCCTTTGCCTGCAACCTTTAGAGCAATACCTGCCTCTGCGAAGTGATGCTCAATCTCTTCTGCACCCAGGTTTTTGAGCAGATTTTCCGGCACGACCATCTCGATAGCATCTCCAACCGTGCGGGCCTGGAAACGGGCAGGCCACGGTTCCGAGGGGAGCGTTTCAAATGCGTCAACCAGGTCGCGCAGTGTCACCACTTTCCCATCGGCGCTCAGAATATGCTCGGCCTTTCCCTGGATGCGTGATACGGCAGGTACGGCAGCTAACTCACAGGTCAGTGGTTCGTCGGGCAACCGGCGTACCATATCACGGGTGTCGTAGCGAAACACAGGCATACATTCCCGGTAGGGATAATAGGGAGTGACGACGAGTGTTCCTAACGCTCCTGGCGCGGCAGGCTCACCGCTTTGCGGATCGATCACTTCGACGTAGCCCATGTTCAAATCAGGATGCAGGTGCTGCTGATTGCAGACACGCCCGCTGACCGGCAGAATTTCCGTCATGCCGAAGGTATCATTGACCCGGATGGGGCCAAATGTCTTTTGGGCCGCACGAATCAAGGCATTGGAGAGCACCTCACCACCACAATCAATGCGGCGCAGCCGGAAGTCCTGAGGTCCTAAGCCACGCCGGCGGGCCACCTTGACCAGTTGAGCCAGGTAACTGGGGTAGGTACTTAACAACGTTGGAGCCTCATCGCCACCGCTCAACAAACTGTCCACGCTCTCTTCCGCTGGAATGATGCCCAGCACACGCACGCGCGCCCCGGCCAGGCGGCAGACCCTGACGTTTTGCTGCACCGCAGCGGTAGCACGCGAACTGATATTGATCTGCATACAATCTCGGGGATTGATCTCATCCCGCAGTAGCCCACTGAGCGTCGCCATTCCCCCCCATAGTTCGATCTCATAATGGGATAGCCAGACTTCGGCAGGATTGCCGGTAGTGCCGGTGGTGCGTGTGGATATGTAGGGATGCGTCCCGGTAGTCACGAAGTCTTGCTGCTGTTTTTGCAGAGATTGTTTCACAGTAACCGGCACGCGAGGCATATCTGCCAGGGTCAGTTTGCCCGCGTCAAGCCCCTGTGAGGCGAAGAGCTTCTGGTAATAGGGAGAGACACGTGCGAGACGACGCGCAGTTCGCTGGATGGCTCGCTGCTGGAACTCCTTGCGAACGTTTGGGTCGGCGAAGGGCCCTTCCAGCAGCTCCTGGATATCATCACCCGGCACACCAAACTCTTCCATTGTCTTCAGCCCATCTTCGACAAGACGTTCTACGTTCCGTGGATTAATGGGCTTACCCCATACCATTGCCATAGCCATACGGAACTGGCGAATACCTGTCTCGAACATGTTAAACTCCTCAAACAGTATCTGATACTCAAGTGAAGAGATTGAGAAAATGGGGGAAGGGCAGGACCCGGCGAGCAGTACTCTGGCGGCGTCTCTACTGTTTGTGGGAGGCTATCACGAGCAGTAGTACATGAGCATGCCGACGCTGTGTACGCCAGGGAAACAACTGTAAAGGAACCTGCCCTTCCTGGGAGATCTAGGAACCGCCGACGCAGGCGAGGAAGAGCACCGCTGTCAGTGAGCTCATTGCATAACGAGCATACTTCAAAGTGCTGATCATTTGCTTCATGTTCGTCTTTCCTTTCTTTCTCAGGTTTGAGAGATGCAGGCAATCATCCGCTGATGCTGCCAGATGTGTGAAGTACATTGGTCCTCCGCCAGAACAGGGAAGATGTTGGGCCTCCATTTCCGAACAAGCATCTACTCTCTTCTGTTCTGGAAGCTGCCCCTTCAACTCACGCTGTTAGTCTACCTTCATCCCTGGGGAAAATACATCGGCAGAAGGGGGTATTTTCCCTTTGCCTTTAGCCGTCAGAGCGGGAGCGCGTTTCTGGCGAATCTGCCTAGGCAGTTCTACCGGCTACTCTTGCGAAGGCAATTGGGAATCCATGACAAAATGCGGCTTCTTCTCGTCTACATATAGGAATTTGACCCTCCTTTGTTGCTGTGCTTGTTTTTTTCATTGCTGAATGGTAGCATAGGATATAACTGCATTTACGGATGAAAGCCGCATCGCGTGGACGTTATGTATGTCTTTGCGCACGGCTCGTCCTCAAGTCCCTGTGCTCCATCCAGTAGTAATCGTCTTTTGAAGTTGTCTCAACTTTTGGGACTGTAGTAGTAGACTCTGTCGAGTGGCTCTAAGAGCAGGAATGATCAGACCTCAACACGGGGGAGGCTTCACACATGGCAGGCTATGAAGGAAAAGCGGTTCGTATTTCTCATCGTCTTGTGCAACAGTATCGTCTCGTACATCCTCTCCGTAAAGGCAGCTTCGTCAATGTTGATAGAGATGGCTACGGCTATCTTATTGGACGCGAGCAAGAAGTAAAAACGATTTGTGCTCTTTTACAGAGCCAGCAGGTGCATTTGATCACCCTGAAAGGGCCAGCAGGTACAGGCAAGACACGATTGGCGGAACACATCGCCGTGAATCTCCAGGATACCTTCCTTCATGGTATATATTTTATTCCCCTGGCTACGATCACGGACCCTGAACTCTTTCTGCCCACCATCGCGCATATGTTTGGTCTTGAAGATGGCGATGATTTACAACTGCTCAGGCATCTCAAGGAGTACCTTTCCGATAAACATCTCTTGCTCTTGCTCGATAACTTTGAACAGGTTCTGCCAGTAGCTCCCCTTTTGGAGAACTACTCGCGGCCTGCCCGTATATCAAAGCCCTGGTAACGAGCCGCGAGATATTACATCTCAATGCTGAACACATCTTTCCTGTACTGCCATTGGAACACGCTGAGCCGGGGCAGCTGCTCGATCTTGCCTCACAGTGCGCGGCAGTACGCCTCTTCATGCACTTTGCCCGGTGTAGTGACCCAGACTTCCATCTTATAAAGGCAAACGTCCACGCAATCGCTGAGATCTGTCTTCGCCTGGATGGTGTTCCGCTCTCAATAGAGCTGGTAGCCAGGCAGGTCAAAAATCTCTCGCTCGCGAAGATGCTCAAGCAGTTGGAACGGCAACCGGTGCAGCCGGGGCAGGAAGGACGAGATACAGTTCCCCGCCATAGCCTGTACGATGTTCTGAGATGGCTCTATGACTGTCTGGAAACGCAGGAGCGGCAGCTTTTCAGAATGCTCTCTATCTTCTGCGGCGGCTGTACATGGGAGGCTCTGGAGGCCGTCTGGTGTAAAACTGGAGGTGAAGCAGCTTCGTTAGCAGCTATCCTGCATTCCCTGCTTGAGAAGCATGTTATATA
This sequence comes from uncultured Chloroflexia bacterium, assembly GCA_963736995.1. Classification (GTDB taxonomy): domain Bacteria; phylum Chloroflexota; class Ktedonobacteria; order Ktedonobacterales; family Ktedonobacteraceae; genus CADDYT01. Next base: position 950,336 of record CAVTRB010000007.1, on the reverse strand, counting down.
CAGAGGCGATCAGGAAGACGGAGGGCAGCGTTTCTACATGCTAGAGACGCTGCGTGAATATAGCATGAAATGCTTGAAGGCGAGCGGAGAGGCCGAGCTTATCCGCAATGCTCACATGGAATACTATATTGAACTGGCGGAAGCGGCCAAACTGGAACTGAAGCGGGAAGGGCAATCACCCTGGTTGGAGCGCTTGCAGATGGAGCAGGATAATCTTCGTGAAGCGTTTCGCTGGATGGTAGAGCAGGAAGAGGTGGAAGGAGCCTTACGCCTGGGGGGCGCACTCTGGCGCTTCTGGCATGCCTGTGGGTATAGTAACGAGGGACGACGCTGGCTGGAGCGAGTAGTGTATTGTCGTCCTGCATCGATATCTCCGGCTCCCCCATCGCTAGCACCATTGTATACAGATGGACAATCCCGGGATTTGAAAGAGGCTATGGCGACAATAGGCCATAGTGTCGCTCCAAATGAGATTTCTTCGCAGATTCAGCAGCTCACGGCCTCTCCATCGGCGCTTCTGGCTGCGCATGAAAAGCTGACCCAACGCGAAGTTGAAGTGCTCTGCCTGGTCTCGCTGGGCTATACCAACGATGAGATCGCCCATCAACTGGTTATCAGCACCCGCACCGTGCATGCGCACCTGCGTTCGATCTATAGCAAGCTGGGCATTACCTCGCGCAGCGCTGCTACCCGTTATGCTATTACCCATCAACTGACATAAACTTGCTGACAGGCTATGAAAAACGCTCTCCGGCTGTCATTGTGAGCGCAGCGAAGAATCTCAGATCACCACTTGCTCAATCTGGCTTCCTGAGATTCTTCGCTGCGCTCACAATGACAGGGTTGGAAGCTTTCCTGATGGTATACTCTGACCCTTCCCTCCCTGGCGAGATGACATTTGTCATCTCGTTTTCATGATGCTCTTCACTACCACGCATACTGTTTGGCGAGTACACTTGAACCATGAACGTTGAGTGCGCGAGCGTCAAGGAGAGGATGTAAAGTTCTCCTCGCGCTCCAATGGAAGGAGAGAAAGCTATGATTAGCATACATGGTCATTCATCATCTGGAAACCTGTCATCTTCGTCCGAAATCGCACGCTCAGGGCTGGATGGAGCTGCATTATCTCCCATCACGCTTCTGCTCGTGAGTTGCGGAACGATTGGTTCGCTTCTGTTTACCACTACCTATCTGATCGAAGGCATCACCCGTCCTGGCTACAGCACTTTACAGCAGGCCATTAGCGCCCTCAGTCTGGGACCTGGCGGCTGGGTACAACAGGTCAATTTTATCGTTTTCGGTCTGTTTGTGCTCTGCTCGGCCTTTGGCTGGTACCAACTGCTCAAGCCGGGTGCTGGTTCGATCTTGTATCCAGTCCTCAAGGTTATCACCGGCCTCGGCCTGATTGTCGATGGCTTCTTCTCTCAGGACCCGACCCACGGCTACCCGCTGGGGGCCGTTCTCACGCCTCCGACGCTGCACGGAGAAATTCATGCCATTTTCGCCTTCGTGACCATTACCGTCATTGCCCTGAGCTGCTTCGTCCTCGCTCGCCGCTTCGCTGTAGAACCTCGCTGGCGCGGCTGGGCCGTGTACTCAGTGTTCACGGGGCTGCTGACCATCATCTTCATCGCCATCTTCGGCTCATTAACCGGACACAGCGATATCGCTGGACTCTTCGAGCGACTCTCCACCGGTGTCAACTCGCTTCTGGGCCTCCTCGTACTTGGGCGTCTCCTGCTCCTGGCTCGTGATGCAAGCAATCATAAGCTTTCCTGACAGCAATAAAAATTGAAATTAATCAGCATACACGAACTATGCGTTGCTAATGTAAAAGGAGCAGCTCCTATGAGCAGGAACCCGGAACAGTCGAAAGCGAGTCGGAAAGCAATTCGTATATTCCTACTGCCAGAAGTAAAAACTGAAGGTGCAGTACTCCTGAAAGCCGAGGCGGCGATAGACATTGAGGCCCATCTTTGTGGATTGCAACACCGCAGAGCGATAGCCCAGTGCTCGTGCTGCAAGCAGAGGTGCTACCGTCAGCGCGGTACCTATGCCCTGACCCCGTGCGTCTGGCAACGTAGCGACGTTGTAGATACCGGCAACGCCGCCAGCCAGGAACAAGAAAGACGTTGCGACAGGCTCTCCGTTGAGCAAACCCAGGTAGTAGCGTACCGAAGGGACCTGCACAAAGCCATAGCGCGCATAAAGATCGAGGAGCATATTCTGCACGCTCTCCGGCATCCCGGAACCAACTGTCAACACACGTATCCACTGCTTGAGCATCTCTCCATCGCTGACCTCATTGACCGTCAAATCGGGTGGCAGTGGGTGATCTTCGCGCAGCGCTAACAGATCGATAGCCATACCGGGCGCTTCATCATCGTGTATCCATCCAGAAGCTTCCAATCGGCTGCCAAGATTGTCTGGTTGTGTAGATGGGCCAACCAGCCACGATGCCGGGACGTTACGCTCCGTGAAATGTCTCGTTACCTCGTCGACTTTTGCATCCAGATCAGCGGGTGCGAACTGGGCGCGCACAACGCCGTTGCATAGCTCAAAGGGAAGGCCGGAGATAAACCAGAATGCTCCCGCTTCCTCGTGAAATTCTGCTCTCAGCACCCGTCCCCAGAGGACACTTCCCTCCTGAGCGTTCGCCTCCATCGCAGAAATCAGTGCCGGTTTTGAAAAGTTAGCCAGAAATTCGCTCATTGTGTTACCTCACTTGTCAGGATGAAGGTCGATACCCGTAGGCGCTCAATTAATTGTGGGCACCGTTGATCTATGAATTTGGTCGTTCAAATTCATTATTGGCCCACGGGGAAAATCTCTAGCTGGGAAAATTGTGCCTGCGCACCGCCGCTGGCTTCAGGCAAATTGGAGACGAACAAGGCTATTGACCCGGCTCCGTAGCTGGCATCATCAATGCTCTTGACCATCTTCCCGTTCACAATCAGTTCGAGCAATGCCCCTTTCGCAACAATCATGATGTGATTGACTTTGCCCGCTTTCTGGATAGCCGGATTCAATGTATAACCGGCAATTTTTATGGCGCTGGCCGCGCCACTGGCACCCACAACGCCTTTAAAAATAGCATAGGAGCCGTCACCGTACAACTCTAAACGGTAGTAGGTCGCCAGGTCGCTCTCCTCATTCGCCGTTCCACGGATATAGACCCCGTAGCCGTTATTCTGATCCCCTTTCGTCAGTGCTGCGTTCACTATCAGCGTAAAATTGCTGTAGCTTCTCTCGCCGGGCAGCAACTCCCACAGCAGCCTGTGCTGATCGCTCTCCAGCGTCAATCCATTGCTGCTGACTGCTACGAGATAATCACCAGGTGAACTCTGGAGATTCCAACCGGACGTATCGTTGATCAGAGGATCGGCAAAGAGCGGCGTCCCCTTCGGAGGAGCATAGGTTATCTTGTGTGGAGGAGGAGTATGCAATAGGGCTTGTTCTAACATTGTAGGCGTTACGCCAGCGCCACGAAGGCCGACAAAAGCCAGTACAAAAACCGCGAGCAGCGTGATGACGAAATACAGCAATGCCGCTCGCGTTTTATCCTGCGAGCGGTCTTCTTTCCTTCCCCAACCGGGCAATGCTTGATTGCCCGGTACAGAGTTCCCGGTCTGCACTAATGGGTTGCCTGCTGTGCTATTTCCTGCCCATCTTTGTGGTGGAATATTTTGCCCTGCCCACGGCTGTTGATTATTGCCCACAACATTGCTAACCCACGGCTGTTGATTACTGCCTTGAGCACTATTCATCGGTAAAGGCTGTTGCCTGTCTGCCGTTGTATTTCTCTCCAGCCTATCTCTTGCCCTATCTGCATATTTCGATGAGACAATGCATCCACAGTTGTGACAAACGAGCACTTGCATTGGAAGCGCCGCCTGGCAGCGAGGGCAAACCTGGAAAGGCTGATCCCGATAAAGCAGAGACATGAAAAATCTCCGAGTGAACAAAATATATTCATGTATTTCAATACAGTTCTCTATCCTGAACACTTCAGAGTATGCCACTGGATGCCAGAAAGCACAAATTGGATACGACCAGGCGGTACTTTCAGGTGATGCCTGCTCGTCAGCAGGCGCACCATCTTTTTCATGGTGCATTATTACATACAGGAGGGGAAGTAATGAAGCGTTTCATGATAAAGAGAATAGTTGTCGGTTCCTTGCTTTTTATGGTGGTGTTGTTGATAGTTGTTGTCAGCGTGAGTATTCTATGGGTGCTCCATTCTCCTGCGCAGGGGGAGCTGAATACACAGCAGACGCCATCCTTGAGTGATTCCTTGCCTCGTTCCAACGAGGCTCCGCTCTCCTCCCATCGTGCATTCGCAATAGCGGCAACCACCAATCCGGCCACCTACGAGCCATGGGGCATGGCCTTTGACTATGCTCACGGCTTTGTCTGGCTAGCCGAGCCGGGCTGCGAACCGACGCCGAAATGCCCTGTAAAGATGCAGGGCGCGCTCAGCCAGTACGCATTATCGGATAGCAGCTTTATTCAGGATTTCCTTGTCCCTGCAGGCTATTCCAGTCCGCTGTTTGCCGCTCTTGATGCTAGCGGCAACATCTGGTTCACTCAACCCAACACTGATGCCATCGGTGAATTTGTTCCGCAGAACGAGAGCTGGCATCAGTGGCCCGTCAGGAAAGGCAGCGTCCCCTACGACCTGACCTTCGATACGCATGGCAACATCTGGTTCACCGAGTTCGCGGGTAACAACATCGGTTTCTTCAATACACAGACTCATACGCTGGTCGAGAATCCGATCCCCACGCAGGAGAGCCAGCCCTATGGCATCACTCTTGATCCGCACGGCAACATCTGGTTCGCCGAGAATCGCATTGGTCTGGGGCAGATTGGCAGCTTCACGCCTACTTCCTCTGGCACCGTGAAGATCACGGAACATACCGTAAACGCAACACGTCCTCACCTGATTGTCGCCGACAAAGCCGGAAACATCTGGTACAGTGACGGCTTTAGTGGCCACCTCGGCGTATTCGATCCCAGAACCGGCAACAGTCAATCCTTTCTCGTCTACTCCGGTGCCTGCACCCCGGCCAGTTGCACAGGAACGCATATTTCTGGCATCGCCGCCGACGCGCAGGGTCGCATCTGGTTTACTGACTCACTCAGCCAGCGTATCGGCTATCTCATCCCCTCCAGCGGCCAGGTTATGGTGCGTAACCTCAAATATCCCAATGCCCATCCCAACGATGGGCTGGCAATAGACAACTACGGCAGGGTCTGGTTCACCGAGCAATTTGCGCGTACTCTCACCGTCTGGCCCGCCAGCGCTGTCTAACTGGAAATTGTTTAGCGCGGTGGGCCTTGCCGGATGCGCCTGCGTAGGTCCTCGATGGGTGGGAAGGCCCAGCGACTCTCGGTCCACCAGGTTGCTCCTGCCTCGGCATAAGGGAGTACGATTGCTCTGGCCCGCTCGCGATCCTCACCAGGCGTCTCTCCCTCCTGGATAATATCGAAGGGCGTGCTCTGGCTGCGGTGCGCATCAATATAGGCTTTCATCATCCGGATATCTTCTGGCGTGATGCTTGCTGGCGCATCCCCACTCGTGATTTTCGCGGGAAGCAGCCCATCGTAGCGCAGCGCCCGCTGCATCGATTTCTGGCTCGGCCACGCTCCCACGACCCAGATGGGAATACGCGGTGACTGGACCGGAGGAGGCAGGAAGGTCATTTCCTCGACGTGATAGTGTTTCCCATGAAAGCTGAACGGCTTGCCGCTCCACAGGCCGGTCAGGATTTCCAGGCTTTCGTCCAGCAATTCGGCGCGCTGCTTGCGATCGGTGATCTCACCGACCTTGCTAAATCCGCCATCATCCAGTGCGCCCAGTCCAACCGGCAGGATGAGCCGCCCGTGGGAGAGGTGGTCCAGCGTCATGGTCTCGCGGGCCAGCTTCCATGGACGCCTGCGTGAGGGAGGCGTGAGGATCAGGCCCAGGCGCATCCGCTCCGTCCGCAGGGCCATCGCGGCTAACACGATCCACGGATCATACATCGGTCCGGCCTCTTTTATGTAGATTCCGTCCCAGTAAAAGATGCCATCCCATCCGGCCACTTCCGCCTCGTGCGCCAGCTCTGCCAGCGTGTGAATATCGCCGTGGGGCAGAATGAACCCGTACTGCATAGAAACCTCCTTGTTATCGGTCATTCAATGTGCTCTCAGTATAACCGGTATTTCATGACATCCTGTGTCATATTTGGGGTTTCCATAGCAAGTGATAGACTTGCAAGGGTGTCAGGTAACAGATATACTACCGTCAGGAATGTTTCTTCTGTCATACCCTGTAAGGTCACCATCCTTAGGAAACAGTGTGTTCGCTGATCGACAAGGGGGATGCTATGCCCCGAGCCATCTATGCGCTCAGCTGGTCTGCCGCTTCCCAGACCTATGTTCTTTCTGGGTCACGCAATGGGGAGGATCGCTCCATTGTGCCGGACAGCCCCGCCTGGTTTGCCTGGCTGGACGAGCGGTCTTCCTTTGCCTTTCACGGCCAGGTCGGCTCCTATACAGCACGCCTGGAAACGGTGCAGCGTGGAGAACGCTACTGGTACGCCTATCGGCGTACCGGCCAGAAGCTGCGCAAGAAGTATCTCGGCAAGACGGATGAATTGACCATCGCCCGGCTCGAGCAGGTCGCACGGGTTCTGCATACCGGAGCCCTCGACGCCGCTTCGTCCAGCTCAGCTCTTCCACAGGAGCAGCCAGTGCCTGCCCGCAAGACGACGAACATGCCTGCAACCGTCGTAAAGGAGCACATAACCGTTCCCCCTGCTTCCACTGTTCCCCCTGCCTTGCCCGCTGAGCCGTTGCACCCGCTGCTATCCAGCCGACTCCATGTGCCTCGGCTCCCTGCCCGGCTAGTTCACCGCTCTCGTCTCATTGAGCGCCTGCAGCAGGGCCTCTCGCAAAGCCTTATCCTGCTCTCGGCCCCTCCTGGCTTTGGCAAAACTACCTTGCTGGCCGAGTTTCTCGCCTCGTCTGGGTTGCCTGCTGCCTGGCTCTCCCTCGATCCTGAGGATAACGACCCGCAGCGCTTCCTCTCCACCCTGCTGGCCGCCTTCCAGACCCGTGATCCCTCAATTGGTGCAGGTATCCAGGCGCACCTCTCCTCGCCACACGGTCTGCAAGGCCTCTCCCTCTCTGCCGTCTTCACGCTGCTGATCAACGACTTGACCAGCCGGAACAGTGGCGAGTTCCTCCTCGTTCTGGACGACTACCACACCATCACGCTTGAACCTCTCCAGCACGCCATCGCCTCCCTCGTGGAGCACTGCCCGCCCAACCTGCATCTGGTCATCACGAGCCGCTCCGATCCACGCCTGCCGCTTGCCCGGTTGCGAGCGCGCGGGCAACTTTGCGAGATACGGGCGACTGACCTGCAGTTCGATCTCGCTGAGGCAGGTTCCTTTCTACACGTGGCGCTGGAACGTGACCTGGAGCCTTCCACGCTCGCCACTATCCTCAGTCGCACCGAGGGCTGGATCGCCGGCTTGCAGTTGACGGCGCTGCTGCTGCAAGATCAGCGCACCGAGGCTGATGTGCGCCAGTTTCTCTCCGAGACTCTGGGCGCTCACCGCTATCTCGTCGAGTATCTGGGCGAGGACGTGTTCTCTCGCCAGCCAGAGGCCGTGCAGTCTTTTCTGCTGCATACCTGCATTCTCGAGCGCTTCTCGGCTCCGCTGTGTGCCGCCGTGAGCGGGATCAGCGAAGAGGAGAGCGCAGCTATGCTGGCCTCCCTTGAGCGGGCGAACCTCTTCCTCGTGCCACTAGACGCGAGGGGCGAGTGGTATCGCTCTCACGCGCTCTGGTCTTCGGTGCTTCGGGTGCTGCTCGTGCGTAAGCTGGGAGCAGCAGGCGTTGCGGCCCTCTATGCGCGAGCTAGCCGCTGGTATGAGCTGCATGACCTGCCCTCCGAGGCGATTGAAGCCGCCATCCAGGCCAAAGAATTCGAGCGAGCTGTCCAGTTGGTCGAGCAACTGGGCCCGCTGCTGCTGACCCGCTCGCAGTATTACACTCTTCGACGCTGGATTGAACACCTGCCGCGTGACCTATGGGAGCCCCGTCCCATGGTCTGCCTGGTCTACGCCTGGGCCTTGTTTCTCAGCGGAGCCTATGACACCTATGTCGCTCCTCTTGAGGAGGCCGAGCGGCTCTTTCGACGTGCGGAGAGTAGCATCGGAGTGGGCATGGTGGAAACGTTACGGGCGCTGGCCTCCTTGCTCTGGATGGATGACCGCGAAGCGCTGCGCGCGAGCCAGAAGGCCTTAGCCCTCTTACCGGAGAGCGACCTGCTCTTGCGCAATCTGAGCACGAGCATCATGGGCGGGAGCTACTTCCTCATGGGCGAGATGGAGACGGCCTGGCCGCAGCTTTTGGAGTCTGGCAAACTGCATGAGCAGAACAGACAGGTAGCCGCTCTGCTGCTCAACATCAGCCTGCAGGCCAACGTACTGGCTGCCCAGGGTCAGCTCCACGAGGCGGCGGAGCGCTACCAGCAGGTGGTCGATCACGCGGCGGAATACCGTGAATATGCCATCGATGCGACTATCCGGCAGGCGAGCATCTTTTATGAATGGAATGCCTTTGAGCGAGCAGAGGCGCTCCTGGCAGGCATCATCGACGAGTCCCAGACGCTCGTCGCCAGTACGTTCTTCGCCCGTGGTGCGCTTAGCCTGGTCTATATCATCCAGGCCAGGATCAGGCAGGCACGCGGGGAGTACGAAGCGGCCAGCGCACTGTTGCGGCAGGCCGTGACACTGGCCCGTCAGCGACAGCAACTTCGTTTCCTCGCTCAGGCTCAGGCCGCCCAGGTGCGCTTCTGGCTTGCGCACGGACAGGTGGAGACCGTGACACGCTGGCGCGAAGCGTGGATGGGCACACACGATACCACACCCGGTTATGGGCATGAGCCAGAGGCCTTCACCCTGGCGCGTGTGCTGATCACGCAGGGGGAGCCAGAGCAAGCCTTGCAACTCCTCGACGGCTTTCTTGCCCTTGCCAGAACACAGGGGCGGCTGACCAGCGAGCTAGAGATCCTCGTGCTCTGCGCGCTTGCGGAGGATGCGCAGGGCCAGACGGCTCAGGCCGTGCAGTTTCTCCAGCTGGCCCTCACCCTGGCTGAACCCGAGGGCTACGTGCGTCTCTTCGTTGATGAAGGCGTTCCGATGCTCAACTTGTTGCGCCTGGTATTCTCCAGGTGGAAAGGTCGGCGCAGGGTTAGCTATGTGCGCCAGTTGTTGAGCATCTTGCAAGCTGAGCACCCGGAGCAGGCACAGGCGCTTTCCACCCTCTCGATACTGTTAAGTCAGCGTGAGCGCCTCATCCTGCGCGAGCTTGCAACGGGCCATTCCACCTCTGAGATGGCCGCCGAACTGGTCGTCTCCCCCAACACCATCAAGACACAGCTCAGCAGCCTCTACCGCAAACTAAATGTCCACACCCGTGAGGAGGCCCTCGCTGAGGCGATGCGCCTGCACCTGCTGTAGAGCCAGGAAGCCCATGTCATTCTGAGCGCAGCGAAGAATGTATGGAGTAGTGACCTCGTGACCGCTGCTGGTTCCGCACATCGTATCCCTAAGGGGAAGCTGAGCCTGCCAAACGAGCGCGACGCTGCTGGGCGGTGCGCAAGCGCCGCTCGGCGCGGGCCTGGTCAACCATGAACTGCACGAAAGCCTCAAAGCGCATGGCCCCGCGACCGACGTTCTTGAGTGGCAAGGTTTTGATGACCTGGGAGCCGGAGACAACGAGCCAGGCCCGTTTGCCCGCCGACAGATGCAGCGCCACTTGCTGGCCGGCCAGAGCGCGTGCGACGTAGTAGGCTTTGAGGTCCACGCGCACCGTGCCACTGCTGCTGACCCGACGTAGCACATGCAGCCCATCGCTGACCGCCAGCCAGCGATCCGGGTCCACTCGGTCGGGGACCGAGGGCAACGGCGGCAAGGTGGGGAAGGCCACCCGCGGCGGGTGATTGCCACAGCTCAGCCCCTGATGAGGCCGACTGTAGTTGTAATGCTGCACAAACTGCGCCGTGACCTCACGCACTTGCTCCAGGCTCTCTGGACGCTGGCGCGAGAGACATTCCTCTTGATAGCTGCGGTGGTAACGCTCCACGAAGCCGTTTTGCTGCGGATGGTGCGGCTCACAGATCAGCACCCCCACGCCCAGGCAGTGGCAGAAGCGAACCAGGGCTGAGGGAAAGTCACTGCCAGATGGACTGCTGACAAAGCGCACATCGCGATCCATCTGCACCACCTGCGGCAAGCCCTGCTGCTGGAACAAGGCGGCCACCGCCTCAAGGGTCGTCTCCGCCACAAAGTTGTCCTCCGCCCGCGCCTCGACCAGCACCGAGGTGCCCACGTCGACCACATCGAGCACTTCGACGACGTGTCGTTGCTTGCCTTCGGGGTCGGCAGGCACCGTGGAGGCATCCTTGAAATCCAGTTGCCAGTGACTCATGGCCGCCGGTCGCTCGACTGGCTCAGGGGCCACGCGCCGCCGTGAGGGGATGCGCCCGGCTCGCTTGAGAATGCCATAGATGGTGCGGCTCGAACGCGGCAGGCGCTGACCTTGCAGTTGCTCATCGCGCGGCAGATAGTAGAGCAGTGCTTTGGGTCCCGGCGTGCGCCCTAGCCCTTCCGGCGGGGAGTCTCGCATCTCGATGAGGCGATCAGCCACCACCTGACTGATGCGCTCGGGGGCTTGTTTGCGCGCCCGTGAGCGGCTGTGCAACACCTGCTCGTCCTCGGCCTCGGCCTCCCCCAGCCGCTTCTTCCATTTCTTGACCCAGCCCAGTGACATGCCCACCGCGCTGGCATACTGCTGCTGTGTCCAGTCGGGGTGCAGGGCCATCAGCCGACGCATATTGGCTCGCGCCGCGTAGTATACTACTTCCATGACGGTACCTCCTAGCTTAGCGAAAGAGACTTCTTCTGCTAGGAGTGTACCCTTTCTTCTCCTTTCTCGGCAAGGTCACGATGTTCCTACTCTCTTCCGGTCACGAGGTCACTACTCCATACAAAAAATCTGAAGTTCGCTGTGTCTATCAGGTAGCTACATCAGAATTCTTCGCTGCGCTCAGAATGACATGTCCGGGTCGATTGTTCATGTCATCCTGTTAGGTAACCGTAACGGCTGTGCTCGCACTGTTTGCTCCAGAGAAGGTGCCGTTGCTCATGTTCCGTACTGTTATGTAACGCCCTCCGCTCAAACCCGCACGCTCTCCCTTCCCGGCTCGACTCCATTCACCCGAAAATTCACCGTGCGGGGTGAAGACAGCGGCCCTTGAACTCGGCTACACTTCCCCCAATGAATGTTTGACGTGCAAGTTCCATGCAGGAGGCCGAAGCGTGTGTGAGAATGCTCCTGATAAGACCATTTCCTTAAGAAGGAGTTCCTCCATGCTCACGACACCGGCAAACTACCGTATTCGCGTGCAGGGCCAGCTGGGGCTGGACTGGGCTGCCTTCTTCGCAGGGCTCACCCTGAGCTGGCAGGAGCCGGACCAGACCATCTTGAGCGGGCAGGTCGTCGATCAGGCTGCCTTGCATGGCCTCTTGAACACCATCCGCGACCTGGGCCTGCCCCTCTTAGAAGTGCTGTGTCTGGAGCCTGAGGAGGGCGCGGCGGCTGATCCCTGAGGCCTTGCACGTCGTCTGTTGCGATATGAACTTGCGAAGGCAGATCGAGAAAAACCTTATCAGGAAAAGGAAAAAGGAGCAGATTATGGTAACCTCCCTCATCGTCATTTTCGTCTTGATGCCGGTCCTGGTGTTCTCAGGACTCACCGTACAAGGCTGGTTGTTCAGGAACGAGGCTGTGAAAACCGATGCAGAATGGGAACTCTACCAGCAGAGCTATGATTAGTCGAAAGGATGACATCTATGAAGCCAGTATCACCACTTTTTCTCCGCGTCTTTGGCCGCCTGAGCCTGGGCCTGCTCTTGCTGGCCGGGTTGTGCCTCACGCTGGGCGTCTCGGCTCGCCCGGCCCATGCTCAGACCACCTTGACCGTTACCGATTGTAGTTCTGATAGCCAGCTCCAGGCCGACGTCGCCCAGGCCAACAGTGACAATGCGAATGATACCATCACCTTCAGTTGCAGCGGGGATATCAAGCTCACCAGCACGCTCACGATCTCCGGGAACATGACCCTGGATGGCAGCGGGCAGAGCGTTACCCTCGATGGCGGGGGCAACCTGCAGGTGCTCTCCGTGAATAGCGGCATCAGCTTGACCCTCAACGCCCTCACCATTGCTCATGGCTATACCAGCAGCAACGGCGGCGGCCTTGCCAACAACGGCGGCACCGTGAGCATCAGCAATAGCACGTTTGCTAACAACTCGATCTCCGGGGACTGGGGCGGAGGCCTCCTCAACGATGGTACGGCGAACATCAGCAACAGTACGTTTGCCAACAACTCCGCTGCCAACGGCGGTGGCCTCCTCAACCTGGTGGGTACGGTGAACATCAGCAACAGCACCTTCGCCAACAACTCGGCTAGTAGCAACGGTGGCGGCATCTTCAACAACGACACGATGAACATCAGCAACAGCACCATTGCTAACAACTCGGGCGGTTTCGGCCCCAGCGGCATCTTCAGCGAAGGAGGTATACAGAACATCAGCGGGAGCATTGTGGCGGAGAACACGGGCGGCGACTGCGGCTACGGTGGCTTCACGGATCAGGGCTACAACCTGGACAGTGATAGCAGTTGTTTCAGCGCCTCAACGAGCCTGCACACTAATCCGCAGCTCGGCTCACTGGCGAACAACGGGGGACCGACGCAGACGATGGCCTTGCAACAGGGCAGCCCGGCCATCGACCAGATTCCGCTCAGTGCCAACATTTGCCCGGGCACCGACCAGCGCGGTGATGCGCGCCCGGACGCGGACAGCCCTGCCGAGACGGCCTGTGACATCGGCGCTTACGAGTCCAACTACCCGCCAGTCGTCGATAATGATCTGAGCTTGAGCAACATGCCTGCCAATATCACCACCAACGCGACCAGTCCGGGTGGGGCTGTCGTGACCTACACCTCCCCAACGGTGGTGGACGAGGATAACCCGCTGCCCCCGGTCAATTGTAGCCCGGCCTCTGGCTCGACCTTCGCGGTGGGCAAGACCACCGTCACCTGCATGGCCACCGACAGCGATGACACCAATAGCCCCGTCAACCAGAGCTTCACCGTGAACGTCAAGCCGGTGCTCACGCTGAAGATGTCCTCGACGATGAAAACCGTTGAGGGAGCCGCCTTCACCCTTGTGAACGTGGGCGGCACGGCTTATGGCTCGGTCAATCCGCTCACCGCGACTATCACCTGGGGCGATGGCAGCAATGCCGAGGTCATCAGCGTCACTCCCGCCTCAGATGGCAGCTACAGTGTCTCGGACAGTCACACCTATGCCGAGGAAGGCTCCTACTCCCTCACCGTCGCTGTCGCTGACCACAGCAGGCTCAGTGCGACGCGAACTGCAACGGTCAAGGTGGCCGATGCAGCTCTCAAGTTCACGAGCTTTTCCAGGAGCGTCAGTGGCCTGAGCCTGACCACGACCAGCGTCTTTACCGACGCCGACCCCAATGGCACGCTCTCGGACTACAGCGCCAGCATCAACTGGGGCGATGGCACCACCACTCCAGCCACGGTGGCTGTCAACAGCAACGGCTCCGGTTTTACCACGCAGGGCAGTCATACCTATGCTTCGGCTGGCACTTATAGCGTCACCCTCACCGTCACCGACGCTGGGGGCAGCCAGCTCACCAAAACCGTAAGTGTGACCGTCAAGTAACAAAATTCGATCTCACTCCATCCCTGCCCTGGTCGATCGAGGACAGGCCGCCCGCAAGGGATCAGCCCTACTATATATGGTGGCTTCTCAGGCCGTTTCATGTATAGTAGGGTCGATCCCTTGCGCTCGGCCTGTCTCTTGCGATTGCCCTGCTGTCGGTCTATCAACTCACCTTGCTAAAGAGACTGAGTGATTGCGCTGGCTTGACTCTGGCTGAGAAATCCCATAGAATTGATGTATGGAATGCACATACGTTATTCGTGCTCTGTACTGTTCTGCCGAAAATGCTAACTATAAGGAGAAGTTGTGCCACCATTGCAGTCCGGGGAAGAGTGGTTGAGCCTGCGTGAGGCAGCGGAGATGCTGGGTATGCACCCGGCAACTGTGCGCCTGTGGGCAGATCGCAACGAATTGCCTTCGCGTCGCACCAACGGCGGTCATCGCCGCTTCCGTCGAGCGGATATCGAGGCGCGGCTGCGCCAGGAGTCTGAATGGCGACCGCATCCTGCTGCGCAGTTGCTGGTGCAGAGCGTACTGGGCCGTGTCCGCTTCGCCTTCACCGACGGCACACTCAACAACCTGCCCTGGTACCAGCACTTCGATGAGCACGCCCGCGAAGCCTACCGCAAACTGGGACGCCGCGTGCTCGAACTTTTCCTGCGCGCCGTCTCCGACGGCACCGTCAGTGAAGAACTACGCCAGGAGGCGGGCACACTGGGAACCGAATATGGCGCGATCACCTGCCGCTCCAGTGTTCCTGTCGCCGACGCTGTGCGTGCCTTCCTCTACTTTCACAGCCTCGTCGATGACAGCGTCCTGCAAATCGTCGAATTGCGGGGTGCGCGCGAACACCAGGACCTCCCCTGGGCCGACAGCCTGCGCCAGATTCAGGCGCTCACCAACGAAATCCTGCCCGCCCTCATCGAATCTGCACAATCCTGTACACAATCCCAACTCTCGCAACCCTTGCCATCCTCGACTCAGTCGTCCTCAATTGTCGCCAGCACAAATTAGATTGTAATCTACCTCTTTTGCAACGTCTATATAGTATGCGCTGAATGTATTCAGGGTACCGCTGATTATGAATTTGAATGACCAAAAACGGTAATGGAATCTCGTAGGCGCCGATTGATCGGCCCCGCGGCCCATTTCGCCGATCAATCGGCGCCTACGGTTAGACTGGTTGCGTTCAGTTGTAGAGACACAGGTAAATATGGTATCTTTAGAGCAGTCAGGTGATAGCAGAGGGAAGAGGCATGCCAGCGCATACAGGGTTGCCAGAACGAAGAGGAAGGCCAGGGCGGAGAAGAGAACAAGGGTGGAGGCCAGCTCCGCCCCTACCAACCACGAAAAAGGATCGCTCCGAGGTTAGTAGGGGCGGAGCTGGCCTCCACCCTGGCGACCTCATGCTCACGCCCCGGCAGCAGCGTGCGCTTCTCTACATTTCTCGCCGCCATATGCGCCATGCCCGCATCACACCCCGCTCACCACGCACCTCTTCTCCCTTGATCGTTTCTCAAGAGGCACCGGTGGAAGTCGGTAACGAGCAGCACGGGGAGCACGGAGTACAGCCCCCGGCGTTGGAGATAAGTAATACACAGCAAGAGGGGAGCATCCAGAGCGGCAACAAAGCCAAAAGAATGCGAACGCAACCACCAGCCTCTCCACTGCCACCGCCGCTGCCACCACTGATGCCGAAAGTGCAATCTCAACGCCCGCTAGCGCTTGCCGTTCCGTTGCCAGCCACAGTTGCAGTGAAGCCGCGGACGAATGCGCAGCAACGCTGGCGGCGGAAAATGCTGCGCCACTTCTCGCGCAAGCGCCTGCGCCAGACTCACATTGCCGAACGTCGCCAGCGTCGTCGTTTCTGGCTATCCATCATCAGCACGCTCGTCTTCCTGCTCATTATCCTTTCCTCGCTGGTCGGCAAGGGCCTGTCCGTCGCCTATAGCTTCTACCAGCAGACTCAGCAGCAATATGGCAAGCAGGTGCTCACCCTGCAAGACCTCTTGCCGCTCGACAACCTGAAGATGTACGATAGCAAGGGCGTCTTGATTGGCCAACTGACCGATCAGGGGCTGCACACCTCGGTCACCTTCAACCAGATTGCACCCGTGCTCGACGAGGCCACCGTTGCAACCGAAGACAAAAATTTCTGGACAAACGAGGGTATTGACCCACTGCGTATTTTGAGCGCCGCCCTCGACGATGTGCGCAGTGGTCGTGTCGTTGAAGGCGGCAGCACCATCACGCAGCAACTGATCAAAAATCTGGTCGTGGGCAACGAGGTGACGCTGAAACGCAAGCTGCAAGAGATCACGCTCACAACAGATGTGAACAGCAGCTATTCCAAGAGCGACATCCTCACCATGTACCTGAACAGCATCTTTTATGGTCATCAGGCCTACGGTATCGATGCCGCAGCGCAGATCTATTTCGGCCTGCAAGACAGATCCGGCAAACCCGCTTCGGCGCAGCTTGATCTCGCCCAGTCAGCCATGCTGGCGGGCATTCCCAGTTCACCCTATCTCTACGATCCCTTGCTCCATCCCCAGGCTGCCTTCAACCGCTTTGATACAGTGCTTGAGGCCATGATAGCTCAGGGTTACATCACGCGAGTGCAGGCGCAGGATGCCATTACCGAGGCAGAGAGTTCCCATTTCTTTAAACCGGGGAACGTCTCGCAAAATCGCGCTCCGCATTTCTTCCAGTTTGTCTTACAGCAGCTGGAACAAACCATGCACCTCAGCAGGCAGCAGTTGTCGCGCTCCGGCATGCAGGTCGACACCACACTCAATGTCGCCTTACAGGATCAAATTCAGAAGATTGCGCAGCAGCACGTGGCGGAACTGCGCGCCGATCACAACGTCAGCAATGCCGCTGAGGTGCTGATCGATTACCATACGGGCGCGATTATCTCCCTGCTCGGCAGCATCGACTACAACGACGCCTCCATTGATGGACAGTTCGATGTGGCAACGCAGGGCTATCGCCAGCCCGGCTCCTCCTTCAAACCCTACGTCTACGTGACCGCCTTTGAGCAGGGCGCGTCTCCCGCTCAGGCCATCGACGACGCCCCCGTGAGCATTCCACTGTGTTGTGGCCAGCCAAACTTCACGCCGCACAACTACGATCTGAGCTATCACGGGCAAATGACGCTGCGCTGCGCCCTGCAAAATTCGCTCAATGTCCCCGCCGTCAAGGTGCTCGAGCATGTGGGCATCAACGCTGCCATGCAGACGGCGTACAACATGGGCATCACCAGCTACGAAGGGACGCCGGGCTACTCGCTTGTCCTGGGCGGTCTGGGCATTCGCCTGCTCGATCAAACCTCTGCCATGGGCGTCTTTGCCAATGGCGGCGTGCGCGTTGGCTACTATGCCATCAACAGGGTCGTTTCCGCCAACACGGGGAAGGTACTGTACCAGCACCAGCTCTCTGCGGGCAAGCGTGTCATCAGCCCGCAGCTCGCCTATCTGATGACCAACGTGCTGAGCGACAATACCGACCGCATTCCCGAATTCTTCGATTGCAACGTCCTGCAACTCTACTCGAACTCTCAGAGCGCGTGCTATGCTGGCAATCGTGGCACAGTGCGTCCGGCAGCCGTCAAGACCGGCACGACGCAGGATTTTCGCGATAACTGGACGGTTGGCTACACAACGGACTACGTGATGGGCGTCTGGGCCGGCAATGATGACAACGCGCCGATGATCAACGTCACCGGTGTGCAGGGCGCGGCTCCCATCTGGCACGACAGCATGCTGCTGGCCGAACAGGGCCATCCCATCCGTGACTTCGGTAATCCCGGTGGTCTCGTGCGTGCCACCGTCACCTACCCCAACGGCGTCAAAACCACCGACTGGTTCCTGCCCGGCACCGTCCCCACCTTCAATTATGCACCAACGCCGGTGCCCACTTCATCGGTGCCCACTTCTCCGCCAATGCCAGGGATAGAGCAGATATCGACTCCTGTAGCAGGCACCGCGCAGGGCAGGCTTCCCGCTCCCTATTGCCCCGCCGACTACAGTTTCGCCTTCCCGCCTCCCGCAAACACTGCCAGTCTCAACGGGGTGTGGTAAAACGTGGGTGAAGGAGATTCCTACGCTCGTGGCTGATCATGGATTTGAACAAGAGGAGCCGGGAAAGGGAATGCTGTAGGGACAAGGGGTGGCTGAAGGGCTGAGTGGGGGCCTTGTGCTTGTCCCCCTCGCCACAAAAAACGTCTCGTGGTTCAGCTATGATCTGCCGATGTCGCCAGGAACAAAACGCTGCATCACTTCATCCCACAAATCCTCGTCGAGATCTTTTCCCTGGATAATCTCTGGTTGCAGCGGGTTATGCAGGATATAGTCGCGAATGAGCGTCAAGTGGGTTTCGTTACGAATAATATGATCGTAGAAACGTCCTTGCCACAGATGCCTGTCACAAATCATATTCCGGCTTTTGTTATAGCGAATCCAGCTCACGGTAGTAATTGACTTATACACGCGCATAATGTCACTTAATGTTGGCCGTGGCATCTGCTTCGGAGGCGAAGTCAAATGGAGGATGCTGTGGAAATGATCTGGCATAATGACAAACGTATCAAGAGACAGGTTAGCGAAACGTGCAGGCAATTGCTGCCACGTTTCTACAAGTATGGTACGAAGTTCCGTTCTGTCGAAAAGTGGTTGGCGTTGCCAGGAACAGACGGTCACGAAATAGGCACCCGGCTGGCTGTAGTCAAACCCTTTCAAACGGATAGAATGGCGATGATGCTTTTGAGGGTCGTATCCCATCATTTCCCCCTTGAGGCTCGAATTCGCCTTCTATCATAGCATCTCATTTGGCCTGATAGCTTTTTATAGCTGAAAATGGCTACTCTGATCAACGATAATCCCATCGGATTGTGTTGTGTCTGCCCTCCTCCTGCAGGGATGTACTGGTCCATTGTAACCTGATTTTATCCTGTTGCTCGGGGGACAAGCACAAGGCCCCCGCTCAACCTCTCAACCCCCCTTGTCCCTACAGGACTAACCCCCACCTCCTTGCCGTTCTTGTCTGGCAAAATTCATAATCATGATTCCACCTGTATTCCCACCCGCTCCAGCAGGTTGCGGCTGAGTTCGGCGCGGTGCTTCTTCGGCATGCGCGAGGCAAAGCCGTGTGAATCGGAGCCGGTGCTCATCAACAGGGAGTGCTGGCGGCCATACTCCAGGTAGGTTTCGACCAGCTCTGGGCTGTGAGAAGGATGGTAGACCTCGATGCCATCGATGGGTACCTCGGCGCGTAGTTGGTCGAGCAGCGCCGGTTCGTAGAAGGTGAAGCCCGGTTCGCGTCGACCGGGGTGGGCGATGAGGCAAACGGCTCCACTGCGGTGTGCCGCCTCCACCGTCTCCGCCATATCCACCTTGATTTCGTGGAACCCGGCCTCGCTCATGATCTGAATCGCCTCGCGCCAGTGCTTCACGTAGCCATGCTCGCGCAGCAGCATGGTGTTATTGGATGTCCGCACCGGCAGTCCACCGCTCGCAGCCAGTAGCTCCTCGCGCCGCGGGAATGTCATAGCCTTTGCGCACCAACTCTTCATAGACCGCCAGCGCCATTTCCTGCTGTCGGCGCTTAATCTGCGCTGTCAGGTCCATCAGAAAGTTTTCTTCTGGGTCAAAGCCGTAGCAGAGTAGATCACCCATCCTGCCCTGCCACGCCGTACTCATCTCAACGCCCGATAAAACGGGCAGACCCTTTTGAGCTGCCAGTTCCTGAATGTGGCTCACCATATCCACGCGGTCGTGGTCGGTCACTGCCACCAGGTCAAAGCCTTCGCGTGCCAGGTAGCCTATCAGTTCTTCATCGGTCAAACGTCCATCACTGTAGGTGGTATGCATATGCAAATCAATCGCGGCATCCGGGGCAAGGGTAAGAAATCGAGATTCGGTCGAACGTGTCAAAACAGACTCCTTCACGCTTCCACAGGGCAAAAAATGACAGCTAAAATCTTCTCTATGATACCATATTTCGTCCTTATTGTGGGCTTGCCACAGGGCATAGTCAGAGAGTACAATGAGTCAGAACACCACGCACGTGCCTGTCGTGAAGCTCTCGAAAGGAGTCATTGTCTGCTCATGAGCACGACACAGATAGCTGCCGCCCTCTACCAGTTGCAGCAGCTTGATCTCGAACTGGATCGTATCGTCTCCGAACAGCAAGCCATTGCCAGTTCTCTACAAGCCAACGCCCGCGTACAGAAGCTTCGTAAGGAACATGAAATCGCGCAGCAGCAACTGCATAGTGGCCAGCAGACTCAGAAGGAGGCGGAATGGACGCTCGAAGACCTGAGCCGCCGCCTTAATTCCCAGGAACAACGCCTCTACAGTGGAAGCGTCACCAATCCCAAAGAGTTGCAGGCACTGCAGCAGGAGATTCAGCGCCTGCGAGCGCAGCAGAGTCGCCAGGAAGATGTGACCCTTGAATTGATGGATGCTACCGAAGCATTGGAAGAAACAGCCCGCAGCAGGGCTGCTTCCCTGCAAGAGGCGGAGCAAGCCTGGACACAGGAAAACGCAACGAAGCTGGCTCGCCGCGACCAACTGGCGGTGCGCCAACAGGAACTTCAGGCGCAACGCACGCGCCTGGCGAGTGGCATCGACCCCGCACTTCTGCAACGGTACGAAGCCTTGCGCCGCACCAAACAGGGCCGCGCCGTCTCGAAAGTCGAACAAAACTCCTGCCAGTGGTGTCGCGTCATCCTTACCCCCAGCGAACTCCAGCGCGTCCGCACCAGCAGCGACCTGCAAACCTGCACCAACTGCGCCCGCATCCTGTACTATGATCGTGTGTGACAGATTTGTAATGAAGTTGAACAACCATGATCTGCAAGGAGGGGTCGGCTCCCATCCTGTAGGGACAAGGGGCGACTGAGAGGAAGGGTGGGGGCCTTGTGCTTGTCCGCCTCGCCACAGGATACTCCAGGGGGAAGCGAACAGGTCGGCTTACAGAGCGGACAGGCACAAGGCCCCCTCATCCGCTCAACTCCGCCCCCTGTCCCTACAGGATTCCCTTCCCGGCCCTGGCTGTTCATATTCATGATTGCGCCCCTACGTTTTGTCTCGCTATAATCTAAGGTGTAATAGATCGGTTGTTTGTGCAGAAAGGGTATCACCTTGTTACTGGAAGCGCAGATTCGTAAGATGCTGGTGGATGGCACGCAGTGGGCTACCTGGCAGGGCTATCACGTGCCGGTGAGCAACGACTATTTTGTCATCTGGACACCGGCAGGGTCAGAGATGCACTGGCTCCCACGCACCTGGATATCGGAAAAACATTCCCTGTTCTACTTCTGGCCAGGCACGTGGTATACCATTCAGGTGGGTTACGGGCGCGAGGGTCAATTTCTGAGCGGCTATTGCGATATTGTTTTGCCCGCTTCCGACTACTCGAACACAGCAAAAGAGATGGTCTATACCGACCTCTACATTGACGTGGTGCTGCGTGAGGATGGCAGCGTCTACACCAAAGATCATGAGGTCTTTGAGCGGGCGGCTCGGCATTTTGCCATCGTCGAGGAGTCGCGCCGGAAATCGTTCGCGACGCTGGACTGGCTGGAAGAGCAAGCAAAGCACTGGAGCGGTCCCTTTGAGCGCATTCCGCGCCTCCTGCCGCGCATCGATTTTGAAGCGCTCAACCCGGAAGAAGCTGCCACCACGCTACGCATCCTCTCATAAGTGGCAGGAGGTGAAAGACGGAACCGATGGAACCCACCAGCTCCGAAAACACTTTTTCTTTGCCGGAAACCCTGCGCAGCCAGCTTTCCCTGCAAGGTATTACCCGCTTCGATGAAGTTGCCCTGCGTGAGGCGTTGGAGGCGCGCTGCGAAACCTACACCCTTATCAAACTCGCTCCCTGGCCCGCCCGTCGCTGGCAATGCCGCTATCGCCTGCTCATGGGCGACGCCATCCACGATGCGCAGAGCGCCGCCGAAGCCTACGCCCTCGGCCTCCTCGCCACCTTCAAATAACCCCTGTAAGCACTACGGCTCGCAAATGTGCGAGAATGAATGATGAACTTACTGGAAATCACAATAACGTAGGCGCTGAATGTATTCTGCGCAGCGTAGATGTATCGGCCATGATAAGCATCAACCTGACGAAACAGGGTTGGATCTTCCGTAGGGGCGAGGGCGGCTGGGATGGGTTGGGAGGGCCTTCAGGGTCGCCCGTGTAGCGAGTCGGGTTGATGACGAGGTGAATGCACATTGCAGAAAGGACGGCGGGCGACCCTGAAGGCCCTCCCCGCTGCTCCACACCGCCCTCGCCCCTACGGACAGTGATGAGATTTTCATCAGGTTGATGCCTATTACCGCCGATGTATCGGTCACAGGGCTGCGAGCGCCGATACATCGGCGCTGCGCACGATAAATTCAGCCCCTACGGGAATCAAATTCGCAGCATTTTTAACATTTTTGTATTCATGAAAGGATAACAACGCATATGCCAGCGATAGATAGCAGCATGCAGGGGAAAATCTGCCTGATTACCGGCGCGAACTCCGGTATTGGGAAAGAGACGGCGCTGGGACTGGCGCGCAAGGGTGCCAGCGTGGTGATGGTGTGCCGCGACCGCACTAAAGGAGAAACAGCCCGGAACGAAGTCAAGGCGCAGAGCGGCAACAACAACGTTGATCTCCTGCTGACCGACCTCTCGTCGCAGCAAGCCATCCGGCAGCTGGTCGAAGACTTCCAGAGCCGCTACTCTCAGCTCCACGTCCTCATCAATAACGCGGGCGTTTTCATGCTCAACCGGCGCGAGACGGTCGATGGGCTGGAAATGATCTTCGCCGTCAACTACCTCGCCCCGTTCCTGCTGACCAACTTGTTGCTTGACATGCTCAAGGCCAGCTCACCCGCTCGTATCATCAACGTCAGTTCGAGCGCGCACGAGCAGGGCTACATCAATCTGGACGACCTGCAATCGGAGCAAGGCTTTCCGCTCATGCGCGCCTACGGCCAGTCCAAACTCGCCCTGCTGATGTTCACTTACGACCTGGCACGCCGGTTGCAGGGAACGGGCGTCACTGTCAATGCTCTGCATCCTGGCTTCGTCGCCACCAGCATTGGTCAGAGCGGCGTTCCCGTCTTCCTTCGTCCGTTGATCAGGCTCATTCTCTCCATCCCGGGCATCAGTCCCGAAGAGGGCGCGAAAACCTCCATCTATCTCGCCTCCTCGCCTGATGTGCAGGGTCTCAGCGGGCGCTACTTCGTCAAAAGCATACCTGTCCGCTCGGCTCCCATTGCTTATGACGAGGCGCTACAACAAAAACTGTGGGAAGAAAGCGCGAAGCTGGTCAATCTGCCAGTTAAGAGCTAAAAGAAAATGTACGGAAAGCAAGAGGGCGGAGGCCAGCTCCGCCCTGGTACTCCTTAGCTTTTAAAATTTCCAGTTCCGTTCGCGGTTTCATTCTCAAAACCCAGCTTTTCGCCCGCGACCTGGGCAAAGTTGAGCACGGCCACCAGCGAGCAGCCGCCAATGACGTTGCCAATGAGCGTTGGTAGCATGAAGCCAGAGAGGTAGGTGAGCCAGGAAACGCTCCCGATATTGACCAGGTAGAGCACGTCAACCGAGCCTGCAATGATGTGCGCGAAACCGCCAAGCGCAACGATGTAGGTGATGATGATGATAATGTTCATCTTCGAACCGTCTGTGGCGGGAAGCAGCCAGACCATGAGGGCGATCAGCCAGCCCGCGAAGATGCCGCGCATGATGGTAAAGCCGAAGTCGCCACGCAACGAGTGCCCGGCGACAACAGCGAAGGCCTGCTGAACCGGGGCAGGGAAAATGGTCGTGTGCGCCAGGATAAAGGCGAAGATCAGCGCGCCCACGATGTTGGCGCAAAAAACCACTGCCCAGAGCCGGGCAACACGGGTGAAGGTGCGCCTCGTGGGATGGGCCAGTAAAGGCAAAATGACGGTAATCGTATTCTCGGTGAAAAGCTGCTGCCGCCCCAGCACGACGATCAGAAAGCCCAGGCTGTAGCCCACGTTTTCGAGCAGCGGCCTCCAGGCAGGGAGCGGAATGTAGGTATGCAGCAAGCCCTGCGCGACCAGTGAGAAGCCCATTGAAAGGCCGGCTGCCAGACCAGACATGGCAAGGGCGAACGGTGAGCGCCGCAATTCCCGCTCACCCTCCTCGCGCACCGTCTCATGCACCACGACAGCACTGGGCCGGGCGCGTTTCGTCACCTCTCTCAGTTCCGTTGTCGTCAATTCGGGGACAACTCTCGACTTCTCAGTAAGTTCCGGCTCCCGTTCTGGTACCGCATAAGGGCCCCTACCCGATCTGCGGCTCAAACGCTTCATCACCATTTGGAAAGTCTCCTTTACCTGCTTGCTCCTGTGCAGTACGCACGGCTCAGATAAGCGTGTTACTCTCAACACCGGGACATCGACGCTGGAACTGCGTATACTGCCTCGGCACGCACGGCTCAGATAAGCATGCTTCTCTCAACACGAGCCACAGGACAAAAGAGATACAAATGGTGAAATCAGGCCTGGTTTCCACATAGCGGGGAAGACTTGCGGTACAATAAAGAGAGATATCGTGGGCCATCATACTATATGAATTAGAGGATGAGAAACGATGAACATTACACCATTGAGGGTTGCGCTGGCGCAGATCAACGCGACGGTGGGTGAGCTGGAAGGCAATACGCAGAAGATACTGGCCGCGATGCAGCAGGCGCATGAAGCCAGGGCGCACGTGGTCTGCCTGCCGGAACTGGCGCTGACAGGCTATCCACCCGAAGATTTGCTGCTCAAGCCCGGCTTTGTCGACGATAACCTGCGCAAGCTGGACGAACTGATCGAGCGCAGCAGGGAATGGCCGGGTCTGACCGCCGTGATCGGTTTTGTGGACCGCGACCATGACATTTATAACGCGGCTGCGGTCATCTTCGAGGGGAAACTGGCGGGCGTTTATCACAAGCATTACCTGCCCAATTATGGCGTCTTTGATGAGACCCGCTACTTCCAGGCGGGTCGTAAAGCTCCCATCTTTCTCATCAACGGCGTGCATGTTGGCGTGAACATCTGCGAGGATATCTGGTATCCAACGGGGCCGATGACGCTGCAGGCGCACGCGGGAGCTGAAGTGATTCTCAATATCAACGGCTCACCTTATTATGCTGGCAAGGGCATCTTCCGCCAGGAGATGCTGGCGACTCGCGCCGCTGATAATGAAGTAATCGTTGCCTACCTCAATCTGGTGGGCGGACAGGATGAACTGGTCTTCGACGGCGGCAGCATGGTCTTCAACGAGCAGGGAACGCTCATTGCTCGCGGCAAGCAGTTCGAGGAGGACATGCTGATCGTCGACCTCGACACCGCCTCGGTCTTCCGCTCGCGGCTGCACGATCCGCGTCGCAGGCAGGAACGCTTGCAGGTCTCGACCGCCGATGTGCCGCTTATTCTCGTGACTGAGGAGCAGGAGGAGCCAGAACCCGCGGCTCTGCGCACGAGAGAGGATCAGCACATCTATGCACAGCAATCGATCCCACCGGGCGCATATCAGCCCCCCTCGGCCAGCAATTCAAGTATGTGGACGATACTGGGAGCGCCACAGCGCGTCGAGCCGGAAATGAGTCGCCTGCAGGAGATTTACTCGGCGCTGGTACTCGGGACTGGCGATTACGTGCGCAAAAACGGCTTCAAAAAGGTCGTTATCGGCCTCTCCGGCGGCATCGACTCAACGCTGACGGCGGCCATTGCCGTTGATGCGCTGGGCGCGGAGAACGTCCTGGGCATTTCCATGCCTTCCGGCTACTCTTCAGAGGGCAGCAAGACGGATGCACAGGAACTGGCGGAGAATCTGGGCATCGAGATGCTGACCCTCACTATCGAGGAGACGTTCCGTGCCTCGCTGAAGATGCTGGAACCCGCGCTGGGCAAGGGCGATTATGGACTGGCGGCGGAAAACTTGCAGGCGCGTATTCGCGGCAACATCCTGATGACCGTTTCCAACAAACTTGGCCCGCTGGTGCTCACCACAGGCAACAAATCGGAGATGGCGACGGGCTACAGCACGCTTTACGGCGACATGGCCGGAGGTTTTTCCGTGCTGAAGGATGTGCTCAAAACGCTGGTGTACGAGCTGTCAGTCTATCGCAATACGATTGGAGAGCATCCGGTGATTCCGCAATCGGTGATCGAGAAAGCCCCTTCGGCAGAACTACGCCCGGATCAGAAGGATGTTGATAGCCTGCCACCCTATGAAGTGCTCGACCTCATCCTGCGCGCCTACGTGGAGGAAGATCGCAGTTATGAAGAGATGCTGGCCATGGGCTTTGAGCGCAAGATAGTTGAGCGCGTGATGCGCCTGGTAGATACCAGCGAATACAAGCGCCGTCAGGCTCCTCCCGGCGTCAAGATCACCACCCGCGCCTTTGGCCGCGACCGTCGCCTGCCCATCACCAACTGCTATCGAGAAGCATAACAAATCACGCTGGTTGCCAGACCTGGGCAGTGTGGTCGTCGCTGCCATCGGAAACGTTGGGATCGCCACTGCCGGAGGCCACGTATTTGCCGTTGGGCGACCATTCCACTGTATTCACCGGGCTGTTATGCCCGTGATAGACAAAGCGATTGAGGCCGTTGGAAGAATTCCAGACCTGCACAGTGATATCGGCCCCACCGGAGGCGATACGACTATCGTCCGACGACCAGGAAATGGCATAGACGGACTGGGCATGCCCGTAGTAGGTGTAGGATGCGCTCAGCGAGGAGGCATCCCAGACCTGTACCGTCTTATCGTCGCTGCCGGAAGCTACATGCTTCCCGTTATGCGACCAGGCAAGGGCATTGACGTTATTGCCGGAATGACCTTTATAGGTATTGAGCGTATTGCCAGAAGAGGAGTTCCATACCTCGACAAGGTCGTTCTGCGTTGAGGCGATGCGCGTTCCATCTGGCGACCAGGCCAGTGAGCGCACGGAGGCATTGGCGCTATGTGTGACGTAGTGTGTCCCGGAACGAGCGTCCCAGACCTGTACGGTACTGTCGTCGCTGCCGGAAGCGATATATTTCCCATCAGGTGAAAGCGCCAGGCAATGGATCGTATTGTCGCTGTGGCCGGTGTAGGTAAATTGTTTGGTGCCATCTGTAGCGCTCCAGACCTGAACATCGGTAGCTGCCGAATAGATGAAGTTGCCATCCTGCGACCAGGCAACGGCATTGACCGAGGCATTTTGATTCTGATTCTGGTGGCCGCTGTATGTGTAGAGGCTGGCACCTGAAGTAGCATTCCAGACCTGTACGGTGCCATCGCCACTGGCTGTAGCGATCTTTGCGTTGTCGGGCGACCACGCCAGCGCCTGAACATAGCGCGAGTGGCCCGTGAAGGTCACGAGCGCCCCGCCAGCAGCGGACGAACTGGTAGGCGTCTCATCTGGCGTAGCGGTATCGGTCTGCGCGGTAGTTGGGGATGTGTCCGGTGTAGCGGTATCGGTCTGCCCGGCAGTTGGGGATGTGTTGTTATTCGCAGAGGTGGTGGGAGTCGTGCCTCCGGGTCCGGTAGTCGCATTATGATGCGAAATCTCCAGCCAGGCAATGCCGCTGCCCACCACGATCAGGCCGAGCGCACCGACACCGCCTACCAGCACGGTACGCCGCGACATACCGCGTTTAGCTGGTTGTGGTTGTGACTGAGTTTGCTGCGGAAATACTGGTCCCTGTGGTGGAAAATTACCTCCTGATGCTCCCTGGCCAGGTGGAAAATGCACACCGGATGAGGCCGGTCCCTGCGGTGGCGGCTGCATAATGTAGGTTGGGCCAGTCTGCTCTGTATGCGACCCGGCTAGCTGAGGAGGCAGGGTCTGGCCCGGCGGTGGAACCACCAGAGGTGTAGAGGCAGGCGGGTATTGCGCCCCGGATTGTCCTGGCATGGGAGGGCGAAGTTGCCCGGAACCCTGTGCGGGCGACCAACCAGGATTACTGCCTCCCTGATCTGGATTTGAGGGTGGAGGCGAGAATTGCCCGGACTGGTTGAACTGAACGGGTTGTTGCGCACCGTA
The DNA here is from genome assembly GCA_963736995.1 of uncultured Chloroflexia bacterium. Classification (GTDB taxonomy): domain Bacteria; phylum Chloroflexota; class Ktedonobacteria; order Ktedonobacterales; family Ktedonobacteraceae; genus CADDYT01. Next base: position 922,476 of record CAVTRB010000007.1, on the reverse strand, counting down.
GAGCGGTGACGATGGCGAGGCAGGTTGAGGGGATTGAAGATTGGGTGGCAAACCGGCATTGAGAGCGGGCGTTATCGATGGCTGAGGCCGTTGTGGCTGCGCTGAAGCGGGTAGCCCCTGAAACTGCGGCCCCTGTGAGGCCAGAACGGATTGCTCAAAGGCATTGGCGAAGGCCTGCACGCGCATAAAGCGAGCCTGTGGGTCCTTGTTGAGAGCTGTACGCACCACTTCCTCCGTTACCGGCGAAAGCATCGGCACTTTCTCGCGCAGCGAGGGAACGGCCAGCATATGCTGGCTGGCAATCTCGGCAAAGGAGCCGTGGAACGGGCGATCACCCGTCAACCACTCGTAGACCACGACGCCCAGCGCGTACTGGTCGCTGGCGGGAACTGGTCTGCCCTGAAACTGTTCGGGAGCCATGTAGGCGACGGTGCCAACGACATCCTGCGTGCTCTGGTAGCGCGAACTCTGCGCCAGCAGAGCAATGCCAAAATCGCTGAGTAGCACCTCGTTGTTTGGTCCCAGCAGCATATTCTCCGGCTTGACATCGCGGTGAATCAGTCGCCTATCATGAGCGTATTGCAAAGCGGCGGCAACCTGCTTAACGTAGGGAACAATGGTTGCCGGGGAGAGGCGGCTCCCGCGTGGATGGCGCTGACGCAGCGTGCCATGAGGAGCATAATCCATCACCAGGAAGGGCGTTGTCCCCTCCCGCCCGAATTCGAGAACGCGCACAATGTTTGGATGCACCAGGCCGGAGATCATGCGCGCCTCTGTCAGGAAGGTATCCACATCCTCGTTTGTCAGCCGCGTCTGCACCACTTTAATAGCGGCCAGCGTTTTGAGGTAGATATGCTCGCCGAGATAGACATCGGCAAATCCTCCCTGACCCAGTAAGCGGATCACCCTGTAGTTGCCCAGCTGCTTCCCAACAAAATCAGTCATCGCCGAACCCTCTCTCGAATGCGTTCCATCACAACTCGCTCATCTATTTTTGAGTTTCTACCACATCAGTGTGAGTCTATTGTAGAGGTACTTCAGTTGCCTGTCAAGTAGCTTTTTCCACATATCCCATGCGCTAAGACTTTCATTGCGCCTTCTATAGATGTATTGAAAAGTGTCGATAGAGAGAAGTACTGGTAAGCTGATGAAGTTTAGAAGGAGAATATTCATGCGCAGCGCTGGCCTGACTTCTCTGCATCGCATTGTAAGCGTGTTGTTGCCAGTGGTACTTTTTGCCGTAACGCTGGCGGGTTTTGCTCAGATAAACGTTGCCAGCGCCGCTTCTGGCGCGAGCAGTGGAAACCAGCATTTCCCCTTGCGGCAATCCATTGCGCCCCACGTGTTCAAAACGCGCCAGGCGCATAGTACGCCCGGCATTCCTCAGAGCGCATCGTCGCGCACGTCTGGCGATGCGTTGATCTATAACGGCGGCCCCGTCATGCAAAGCGGCACGATCGATTACGCCATTTTCTGGGAGCCGCCAAAACTACAGGATGGCATGACCACCTCTGTGAGCGCGCACTATAACAGCCTGCTGCAACAGTATTTCGGTGATATCGGCGGTTCTGCGCTGTATAACGTTGCCAGCCAGTATTACGATAATCGCAGTGGCCACATCGTGAACAGTGCTACGTTCGGCGGTGCCTGGGTTGATACCACGTCATATCCAGCTTCGGGCTGCATCGATTCTGCCACGCCTGCTGGTTGCTTGACCGATGTGCAGATTCAGGCCGAGGTCACGCGAGCTATGAACGTCAATAGCTGGACGAGCGGGCTGAATCACATATTCTTCGTTTTCACCTCGGATGGCGAGGGTTCGTGCTTCGATAGCACAGGCGGCATGTGTTCCTTCACCTACTACTGCGCCTACCATTCCGCGTTCGAGGATAGCAACAATCATCCCGTCATCTACGCCAACATGCCCTACACGGGAACAGTCCTCTCTGCATGCGGCGTGGGCAACTCTCCCAACAACGACCCTGCTGCCGATAGCACCATCAACGTCACCAGCCACGAGCAGATGGAGGCTGTGACCGATCCCCTGCTCAACGCCTGGTACGATACGCAGGGCAACGAGATCGGCGATAAATGCGCCTGGAACTTTGGCTCCGTCAATCTGGACGGTGGCCAGGCAAATGAGCACTGGCATCAGGATTACTATCTCGTGCAGCAGGAGTGGAGCAACGCCCTTGACGGCTGCTCCCAGGGCGAGCAAGGCGACCAACTTGCAGGGACGCTCTACACCGGTGCGAAGGATGGCACGCTCTACGCCACCAGTACCAGCGATGGCAGTCCGCGCTGGCACTATCAGATACCAACGCACAAAAGCATTACCACATCTCCGCTGGTCAGTAACGATGTCGTCTACTTTGGCTCTAGCGATAGCTACATCTATGCCGTCAACGCCACCAGCGGCGCGTTCCTCTGGCGCACAAAAACGGGCGCTCCCGTTGAATCTACGCCGGCTATTGCCGGGGGAGTACTGTACGCTGGTTCCGACGACGGCTCGCTTTATGCCCTCAATAGCAGCAATGGCAGCCTGCTCTGGAAGTATCAGACACGTGGCAGGGTGACAGCGCCGCCGGTAGCTGCCAGCAACGTGGTCTATATCGGTTCTGGCGACGGCACCCTGTACGCCCTCAATGCGGGAAGTGGCAACTTGCTCTGGCGCTATGCCACCCATGAACCGATCAGCGGCCCGGCAATAGTCACCAGCAGCGCCGTCTACATCGGTTCCAACGATGGCTCGCTCTTCGCTCTCAATAGCAGCACCGGGAACCTGCTCTGGCAATATCGTCTCGGCAGCGCCATCAATGGAGCGTTCGCGGCCTCCAACGGCGTTCTCTATGCCGGTGCGATGAACGGCACCCTGTACGCGCTTGCCCTTAGCAACCACACGCTGCTCTGGAAGTACGCTGCTGGCAGCGCCATCCAGTCAGCACCAACCATAGCTAACAATGCCATCTACTTCGCGGCCTCCAACGGCACCCTCGATGCCCTGACCCTCAGCACCCACGCACTACTCTGGAAATATCGTGCAAGTGGAGGTATCAGCGGCAGCCCATCAGCCATCGATGTAGCCATCTACACCCAGACACCCACTGGCACCCTCTACGCGCTCGGTGCAGCCCACGGCAACCAGCTCTGGAATACCCACGACGGCAGCGCCTGGCTCTCACCAGCAGTGGAGACCGCTGGGGTATTGATGGGCTAAATAGGACGGATGGGGGAACCAGGGCGAAGGCCAGCTTCGCCCCTACTAACCACGAATCGACCTTGTACTCTCGTAGGTTGGTAGGGGCGAAGCTGGCCTTCGCCCTGATGTCTTGCCCTGCCCTGGGTTCCTCTGTATCCAATTTCCTCCAATAGCCATTGTGTCCTCGTTCACACAAAAAGAACGGAGTAATGGTATACTATGTTATAGAGTATTGTCGCGAAGAGTAGCGCATGGGCCGGGCTATTAGGAGGAAGCGCCGGTTGACGAGGCGGAGGCTGTTCGGAGTCAGTCAGCGGGGAGCCTCCAGGGCTGATCACGTCCCTGAAAAGACGACCTACAAAACCATCCGGCAACGGGTGGCACAAAAGGTCGCCAGTGATGTTGTAGTTATTGAAATGACGATAACACAACAAAAAAGAAAGGATACCCGACCTCATGTGCGGTATCATAGGCTACGTCGGCCCTGAGGGGTCCGACGCTACTACCATATTGCTTGATGGCCTGCAGAGACTGGAATATCGTGGCTACGACTCGGCGGGCATCGCCGTTCTGAAAGAAAACGGCTCGCTCGAAGTGCTGCGCAGGGCAGGCAAACTCTCCAATCTGGTCGCCGCCGTCGCTGACGACGACCTCTCTACAGAAAAAACCTCGCTCGGCATCGGTCACACGCGCTGGGCGACGCATGGCCGCCCCAACGACACCAACGCGCATCCCCATCCCGATTGCACTGGCGTGCTAACCGTCGTACACAACGGCATCATCGAGAACTATGCCGAACTGCGCCACGAACTGGAACTGGGCGGCCACTCCTTCCGCTCCGAGACGGATACCGAAGTGCTTTCACACCTGATCGAGCACTACTACTTCGTCGAGGCGCGGCACGACCTCGAACAGGCGGTGCGGCTGGCCCTGCGCCGTGTCAATGGCTCCTACGCCATCGCCGTGGTCAGTGGCGAGCAGCCCGACCTGCTGGTGGGCGCGCGCTGCAACGGGCCGCTCATCGTCGGCGTCGGCGAGAACGAACAGTTCCTGGCCTCCGACATCCCGGCCATCCTCAAGCACACGCGCCGCATCATCATCCTCGACGAGGGCGAGATCGCGACCCTGCATCCCGGCAGCGTTCGCATCACGAAGCTCGACGGGACGCCGGTGCAGCGCGAGCCGATTACCGTTGACTGGGACGCTGAGGCGGCGGAAAAGGGTGGCTATCCCCACTTCGCGCTCAAAGAGATTTACGAGCAGCCCGATGCGCTGCGCCGCGCCCTGCTGGGCCGCGTTCAGGGAGGCCAGTTGCACCTGCCCGAACTCGAACGCATGCAGCAGGCGGGCCTGCTCGACAACATCCAGCGCATCGTCATCGTCGCCTGCGGCACCTCGTATCACGCCGGGCTGATCGCCAAATACGTCATCGAGAAGTGGGCGCGCATCCCCGTCGAGGCGATCACCGCCGCCGAGTTCCGCTACTGCGACCCCATCGTCGGGCCGGACACGCTCTGCATCGCCGTCACACAATCGGGCGAGACAGCGGACACGCTGGTGGGCATCCGGCAGGCGCGAGAGCTTGGCGCGCCCGTCATCGCCGTCACCAACATCGTCGGCAGCGCCATCACGCGACTCGCCGACGCCGTACTCTACCTGCAGGCGGGGCCAGAAATCTGCGTCGTCGCCACCAAAACCTTCGTCACCTCCGTCACCGTGCTCGACCTGCTCGCCCTCTACCTGGCCCGGCAGCGCCAGCGCATCAGCAGCGAGGAGCTGGCCGAGACGCTCACCGCCCTTGAGCGCATCCCCGACCAGGTGCAGCAGCTGCTCGACGCCGCCTCTTCGCCAGACGACAACATCCAGCCCCTGGCAAAGAAGATGGCCCATTGCAGCAGCATGATGTTCATCGGGCGCGGCGTCGGCTACCCCACCGCCCTGGAAGGCGCGCTCAAACTCAAGGAAATCTCCTACATCCACGCCGAAGGCTTCCCCGCCGGCGAACTCAAGCACGGCTCCATCGCCCTGCTCGACCCGGACACGCCCCTCATCGCCGTCGCCACCACCTCCCACGTCTACGACAAAGTGGTCAGCAACATGCAAGAGGTGCGCGCCCGCGACGCCCGCGTCATAGCCGTCGCCACGCAGGGAGACGAAGCCATCCGCCAGCACGCCGACGACATCCTCTCCGTCCCCCCCACCCTCGAACCCCTCAGCCCCCTCCTGGCCACCATCCCCCTGCAACTCTTCGCCTACCACGCAGCAGTTGCCCGAGGATGTAACGTCGACCAGCCCAGGAACCTGGCAAAGTCGGTGACGGTGGAGTAGGGAGAAGTTGGACTAAAACAAAGTTGTAGGCGCGGAATTAAGTTGTCCCTTGCAGAATTAAGAGGCTGGGTGCAAAGTGGTTTTGGGAGCCTTAAAGGGTGCTAAATCAACGGAAGGAATGTCCCTTGTTAAGTCCTTCTTTGAGCGGTTCGAGATAATCCTTTGCACTCCGCTTCATAAGATGAACTTTGACTAATAAAGAGGGGATATCTAAAGATGTCATCCTTCGCTTCACTCAGGATCTCCGGCGTCGGCACGCGGGTCGTTCTCGCACGGGGATCCTGAGCGAAGCGAAGGATGACATGGAGCAAATCCCCCGCTAATTCATCAATGTTCATATTATGATACAGGTCAAGTAAGTATTAGATCAACAGACTGGACAGTTTATGAACTATGTCGCTGTTTGTATAACCCCTGTCTAAACCTCAAGTTCTTAACTCGCTAAACACAATTAACCAGCTTGGCTACCTCGTCATCTGTTAATCCCATATCGGAATACCAATGGATTGCATCTGCAATCATTGAGCACGCTTCTTCTCGGTTCCTCCCTTGATTGAGGAGAAGATACCCTAGCCGTAAGCGCACGTTCGCAATATATGGAGCATTTTGAGTCTCTTTGTTCAATTCTAAACTAGTCCGAAGAAACTCTTCCGCAATGTACAGGTTTCCTTCAAGTTCAGCTAGTATTCCAAGATAGAAAAGAACATCAGCTATATGTGCTTGGTCTTGCACCTCTTGAGCAGCCTGTAGCGCCGCCTCGAAAAAACGATTAGCGTCTTCTTTCCGACCGCTTGCTAAGGCAAGACGACCAGAGTACAAGAGGTTCACGGCAAATTCTCTCCGGTGTTGTAACTCTTGTATTATTCTCATACTTTGTTGAAGGTAATCTTCGGCTAGGCCAAAATTTTCCAAGAACAAAAATATCTCGCATAAGACACTGAGCACTATACCCTTAGCAAGCAAAATAGTCTCACTCCATCTGGCAGGAACCACGCCCTCTTTAATCTTCTCCTCAAACTCCTCGGTGACTACTAGGCACTCTTGGTATTTGCTCGCAGCCACTTCATATTTTTTTTGAAGAAGGGCTATATTGCCTAATGAAAAAAGATCGACACCCTCCCCACGTCGGTTTGTTACTGCTCGATCAATCTCAATTGCTCGCTCGAAATAATCTTTCAGTATCTCCAGTTGAGTACGACTTTGAGCGATGCGACAAAACGTGACAAAATCTAATGCCCATTCATCCTGATACTGCTCTTCAAAGCGAATGGGAAGACTTTCTCCAAATTTAACCCTGGCTTCTTCTAAGTCCCCTCTCTGGAGAGCAACGACGCCCAGATTAAAGAGGGCTATCCCTTCACTGAGTCGATCGGACGTTTCACCCCTGGCAATCTCAAGGATTGCCTCGAAGACGCGCTTCGTTTCGTCCAAGCGGTTAGCGACCAGAAGGGCAGACCCATAGTTACAGGCTACCTCCATCATGCTCTGAAGGTGTTGTGGGTCTTTTGTTTCCTGTAACATTGTTTTTGCGGTTGAAAAACCCTTACTCAGATGTTCCATGCTTTCTGTTACGCGCCAATAATCGCGCCAAAAGTATTGCATGCCGGAGGCGAGGGCTAAATAAAGTTCATTCTGCTCGTGATCACTCGCCCATTTGAGGGCATGATTAATGTTGGCCTCATCAACGCTTTGAACTCCACGTTTCTTCACATACTCTGCAAAGAAATGAGCGAGTCGTTCATTGGCTACCTGATTCTCGCCTGCTTGCTTGTCTAGCATCGAGAAGGCAAAGTCACGTATGGTCTGGTGTAATGTATAACGATCCCCACCTACATCTTCCACAAGTCCTGCATCGACAAGTTGATCACGGAATATCTTGCCAGATGTTGCTGCAACTTCCGATGCAGCATCTTCAGAGAAGGTATTGGGCTTTGGTGGAAAAATTGAAATTGCTCTGAGCATTTGGCGGCCATTGTCATTCAATGCCTCATACCTGACTCCTATCACCACCTCAAGCGAAATATTATTCTTTCCCTTAAGACTGGGAAATGCTTTCGTCTCAAGAGTGACCCTTCCAAGTCGTAATCTTTTCTGATAATTCTGAAGCGATAGAAGGGCACCTTGTATGCGGCGAGGTTGATGGGTATTTGCCTCACTCTCAAGATACATTCCCATCAACCAGATGGCTAGCGGAAGACCACCAACCGCTTCAATCAGGGTAAGTGCCTCTTTTCTTTCGGATTGAACTATATGCGGTGCCAGATGCTGAAGTAACTCCACCCCCTTTTTCTGGCGCGAGTTCAGTGATTTCTAAAGAGTGGTTTTCTGAGACGTTATCGGCAAGTTGTTTTGGAACTGTTGTGATCAGATACTTACAGAGAGGGTTGTCATTGCCAAATTGGAAGAATGTTGTCACATGGTTTATATTGCACACATCATCAAGAATCAGGAGTAATGGTTGACTACCCATCTCTGTGCCAATATCCTGGATATGGAGCAGATTTCTCCAGCGACGATGTATGCCTTCTATGTCTGGATTGGTTCCGAGACCCGCCCAAAGAATGCGACCCTGGAAATACTGCTGAACTGCGGGGTCCTTGGCAATGGCCACTGCAATTGCTGTTTTCCCAACACCTGGTTTACCATAGAGAGCTATAGACTTTACGGTATCATTGCTGCACAAGTGTTCTATGAGCTTTTGAATCAATTCCTCGCGACCGAGAAAATGGTCGAGAGAACGAGGGATGCCCATGTCATTTTCAACTAGAAGATATGCGTCCTCTTTATTCAAAGGAAAATCATGCTCACCTGTTACTGGAACTGCCTCTGATTTAGTCTGATATCCGAAAGAGGTAGAATGATTAGGAATATAAGGTTTTATTGCCTCTTCCCATTCTTTTTTCCATTCTTGTGTTCCATAGAGCTGTTGCACTTCCTGAAGGCGACTAATCGGAAATTGAGTGAGGTCGCAGAATTCGATCACTTCATCGGCCTTGAAGCGTTTTTGAGTGGACTTAAGCTCTCGAATTGCTTGAAGGATCGTTAGCGTATCATCAGGATTAGTATGTACTGGACGCCGTATATCAAGATACCAATGATAAAAATTATCCGCATTTATCCTGATATTTTCAGAGTTAAGTTGCATCCGCTCGATAACGAGTTTCTGCGTTAGTTTGTCGGAAGCAAGCCAGCCAATGATCAACTCTGCAACACGTTCCTTAGGACTCTGAGCTTTTATCTTATGCTTACCATTGTCTGCCATACAAGGTCCCCTTTTTACAAATTATGCTCTACCTTTCGAGGCTTTCTAATCATCAACTTGCTTCCCGCCAATTTGGCGGAAAAATCCGCCAGCAAGTGTCTTTCGGATGCATCATTATTAAGTTATCCTTATAGTATCACGTGAGTCTCCGATGAGGAGAGAAATCGAGACAGAGCCTAGTACTACAATCTCAGTTAGCCTAAGAGATAGCTTGTGACGGGCTTTTACCCATTTGCTGCTCTGAATGGGCATCTAAAGACGTTTTACTTCGCTTCTGTTGTTTTAAAGGCGCTGTAATATTAGGAGGCGTCAGGTTGATTATACTGCTCGCAGCCTATAGATAATCGAAATGGCTTCTCCATCCCATTCTGACTTTCTCCGAAGTCCTGGAGAAGAGGAACGAAGGCATACAGAAATACATCGAAAAGAAGGAGGTAAAATATGTTAGCTCATTTAGTGCCGCCTAAACGGCATCGCACCGTAGTTTCCATTATCGTGACGCTCGCGATAGCGTTGCTAGTGACTGTTAACAGTCTGTTTCTAACTGTATCGCCCGCGTCGGCCAAAGCTAAAGACATCGTTAACGGTATAGACGTGGGTTCGCCAACAGACGATGTACATTACTGGGGCAACTGCCAGGTTCAAGATTTCAACGGCGGTCCTGATGGCTGGGTGATCGTGAGTAACGGGTACAATACCCCTCCTAATGACTATCCCGTCATCTACACCTTCCAAACTGCCGTAGTGAGAAATGGTATGTTATTCGGATGGTTTGATCAGGGCGGAGCGACGGGAAGCCTGGGTTGCCCAACCAGTGATGAGCAGGACGCTGGCATTGGTATGTCCGGGGCAGTTATCCAGCACTTCCAAGGAGGCGATCTGCTGTGGGTGCCAGGGATGGATCATGCGCAGCTAATTGATCCCAACTATTGGGGTGCGATGCAATGGGCATTCCATTGCATTCCGAGCGGTACCTGCACCAGCCCTGATGGTGTAACGGACTATGTAGGGGAATGTCTTGAGTTTGTAGTCGACGCTTACAACAACGGTATGAGCCATTGGCTTGTGGGTGGGCCTTACGGCTCAAACGCTAGTGCTTACCAATGGTGGTACGACCCCCAAGGGCCGGGTGCTGGTAATACTAACGCACCCTTTGGATCGTTGGTTGTCTGGAACCAGGGACCCTACAGCCCTGATGGGCATATAGCACTTGGGTTGGGTGGAGGCTATATGCTTTCCACTGAGGATACCAACAACGGTGTGACCACATGGACCATCCATGTTGAGCGGATCGCCGATCACAACTCTGCTCTCTACCTCGGCTGGGAGATGCCACAATGGTAGCTTCTCAATCTAGAAGTTTGTAGGCTAGACTGAGCAATGGGTGAATCCTGCCTTGACTTGATGACAGTTCAAGTTGTAGGGTTCACCCTCTTTGAAGGAACAAGCCTATCGCTTAAACCAGCTCAATTCGCAGCTCTCTGCCTACAACGGCAGCGGCACGTTGCATCGTTTCCAGTGATACCCCTGTTTTTTCAGGATCAAGCAGCCTTTCAAGCTGTGATCTGCTCGTGTGCATACGGGCAGCCATTGCTGACTTCGTGATATGTTGAGTACGCATCGCCTGTTCGATCTGCCAGGCCAGCACCTTTTTCACAGCGGCGGCGTTCGATGCATCAAGGATGCCCTCCTCTTTCAGAAAGTCTTCAAAAGAAGAGCCTCTACTGGGATTTTCTCGCATTGCTTTCATACTCCCTTCTGATTATCTACCGGGATAATCCGGTTCAAAATTCTAATGCCTCTTTCACAAGCTTTTCCATCACTGGTTGGAATCGGCTTATTGCCTCTATGGCCCACTCTCGCAACGCTGCAAGAGTCTCTTTTTTATCAGTGATGGAACCTGGATGGTACAGGGCAATTCGGGATGCCCGTTTGTCATTAATGCGTTCCCATTCCAATGCTCCCGCCATATCTCCTAGCTCAAACTCTATTTCCTCTCGATGGCTATACATGTCATCAAAGATATGTTTATTTCTCTCTTTATCGCCCGTATCAATATATAATTCCACTCTAAAGCGCCCATAACGGGCAAATGAGAAAGCAAGTGAAGTCACGGGAGAACCCTCGGCTGGTATCCATGCGAGGGTCATCCAATTTGAACCATCAGGTGAGGGTCTCCTTTTGTAGGAAATAGTGACATTTCGCATATCTTGAAGGAGTTCACTGAAAAAATTGATGTAATCCTTTTCACGACCCTCGATGCGTGAAAAGGTGACGGTTTCTTCCGACATATTAATTCTAGAAACACGCCACCCCACTTCAAACCATTGTTGAGATTGTACATGACTAACAGGGTCATTGGCCCACCAGGAGCGATGCTGACGTGCAGAACCCGGTAATTCGCCCCCGATAATTTCTTCAATTTTTTGAAATGTCAATGATACCTTTAGCTGATCACGAGGTTGCTCCCTCAGAAGAAGGGCTAGAGGAGCATAACGACTTTCATTTGCATGTATGCTTTCTTCTACAGGAGCCAGTTCGTCAGCCGTAGCTTCCACTACTGTGTAAGTAACTTGCATAGCTGTCGAAAGTTGTTTAGGTTCGAACTCCTCGAGAACATCTGCTTCATGGCGCTCCAACCACTCTTTGCAAGCGAGGAGTGTGTCATGTTGCTGTTTCGAGACGGTACTACGAAAATGAGCAAGACTGTTACGTATATCACGTACACTATGAAGCAACTTGCGAATGTTTTTGCGATCAAGCGAGAAGATGGATTGATAGCGGCTCCATCGGCTATCATGTAGAAACAAATCAATGTACTGATTTAAAGTCAGTCTATCAAACGCTTTTACCGGTTCCCTTTGATACATATGATCCTCAAACGCCTTCTTCGCCCGTTCCTTATCGAGTTTCAGACCATTTGTATCGGGAGAGTTAAGATAATGTAAAAGGGCTTGATGAAATCTTCCCAGGAAACTTCCATTCGAAGGCATTATCTCTTCGATCGCTTTAGTAAGCTCTGGATTAGTTTCATCTTCTTGTACAGAAAATGCCGCCAGGATATACTTCTTCAATGCTTCCTCAATATCCTCGACAAGCATCATATCTTCCGCTCGTTGCCGGAAATAGTCTGTTGCATCGTAGCTTGTTACAATCCCGATTAGTTTGTGTTCCCCATCAACAATGAGTACAGCAGAGGTATCTTGCAGATCATTGAGGAGATCGAATAAATCATTATCCTCCCGATAAACGCTCGTTTTGATCATTGCATCAGCAACACGGAGATGGGGATCATGGATAGCAGTGTCAAATGATTGAGCGCTCGGAGAATAGAGTCGCTCGTAATCATATAAGCCTTACCCTTCTCTTCAACTGCCTTTCCTTCGTGGTCTACGACAGGTAACTGGCTATAATCATTTTCAATCATCAATTGCAGGGCTTTATATGTAGGGTCTTCGCGTTGCACCGTCACCAGTTTTTGACCACTATCAATCAACTGTTGTACTGTAGACGACATCCTGACCTCCCTCTGCTGATCCTCTATTTGCTTTTGCCGAGTATACTGCGTTGTTGGGTTTCTGACAATAGTGCGTGATTGGCATTTCTATACTAGTAGGAGTATGTTAAGAATCTCATAAGAAGAAAATGATTTACTGCTTAAACGAGTTCAAGCTTATTGGCTTCCTTAGACGCCCATCAGTTGGTTCTTGCCGGGCTGTAAGCAGATCGGTATTGTAGAATGAGGTAGTGGTTTATTGCAAGATTCTTTTTGTTCTGCGGGAAAAAGCAGGGGAAATCATGAGAGTTACTGTTTGCGAAATGCCTGATAATCGAAAAGCGTTTGAGATAGCCTGGGAAGAGCTTATTGTCTATGTGAGGGAGCATCAGAGCGACCTGGTACTTTTGCCAGAATTGCCATTTTATCCCTGGATAGCGTCAACGCCACAGTTTGATGCCCACGTCTGGCAGGTGGCTCAAGAGGCACATCAGGCGATGATGCAGCGCCTGAGCGTATTAGCCCCATCGGTGGTTCTGGGTACGCATCCACTGATCGAGGGTGAGTTGCGGCTCAATCGTGGTTTTTATTGGACATCTACAGGTGGCTATCACGGCGTTCACGATAAGTATTATCTCCCCAACGAAGAGGGATTTTACGAGCGCTGCTGGTTTGATCGTGGCTGTCGTGATTTCTCGCTGACCCAGGTACAGGACATATCGATTGGCTTTCTGATCTGTAGCGAGTTAATGTTTAACGAATGGGCAAGGCATTATGGCAGGCAAGGAGCAAGTATTATTGCGGTACCACGCGCGACATCCGGCCATGAGCGTTGGGTAATAGCTGCCCGCATGGCAGCGATTGCCTCAGGTGCGTTTGTGATCTCCTCCAATCGTGCTGAAGATCAATGGTTTGGTGGGCGTGGTCTGGTGGTTGGCCCTGATGGCGATGTGCTGGCCTCGACTTCTCGCCAGGCACCGTTTGCTACAGTTGCCATTGACCTGGCGGAGAGTGCGCGAGCGAAGAAGACCTATCCACGCGATTTACTGGAGTAGCTAGCACAGCTCCTGAAGCCTTTTAAGAACGAGCTTCATAAATGTCAATGCCTCACCAGCTGCATCATGATGGTGACCCATGTGGCATGGGTCAGCGCCACTTGCATCGCCTCCTCATCGACAAAGGTTTCCGGTAGACGACGTCCTTCACAGCGCAGTGTGACTGCCTGCTCGTGAAATGGCCAGGGAGCGACCGTCCCCCTCGTTGGATCATCCTCTAGTCGTGTCACGGTTAGCGTTGTTTCGCCACTGTTGCGTGGGAACATGCGGGAACGATTTTGTTGGTTGGAGGCCAAAGCAGAGGGCGAGGGAGAGGGCGTCCCAGGTTCTGAGCAGGTGACGGTTGCGGGCCACGATCTCGGAGGTAGCATAGGGCGCGTAGGTGGGATCATCGCGCAGGCTGGCGAGTAGGTGCTGTTGGAATGTGTGCTCGCGAGCCAGGAAGTCCTGCATTGCCTGTCTCTCTTCGTCGGAGGCGCGCTGCAGGTCATACGTTTCGTAGAGGCCGGTGAAGTGCAGCGAGACGAGCAGAGCGGCATAGCGGCTCTGCGCCATGATGAGAGCTGAGGCGGGAGATACAAGCTCCAGCCGCATGCTGGCTGGCATGTCCAGGAAGCTGTAGGGTCGGCCCGTCTGTGGGTTGAGCCTCGGTGTTCTTTCCCACAACGCGTGGGCCTGGTCGTGTTGTGCTGCCGCCAGGCAGACCTCTTCCCGGGGCGCGACATCTCCGAAGTGTTCGTTGCCCCAGGCTCGCGCCAGTTGGCCCGCAACCCAGGCATGAGCGGGCTGCCCGATTACGATAAGACCTGTGGGATCTTGACGGTACAACATCGTCTGCTCCTCCTGTCGGTTGCCTTGCTCTCAATGCGTCTGGAAAGGGAAGTTGTCATTGAAGAGTAGTGCGAAGTTATCGTTCTAACTGCATCTCAAGTTCGATCTCGTCGTGTATTGGAATCTGGTCGTTGCCGGTCAAGGGGATGGTGGGCTTCAGTTGGCGGGCGGCGTCGACGGCATTGCGATGTACAGCGACGAGCGTGAAGCCGCGTTTTTGATAGAAGCGCAGCGCGTCGAGATTATCGTTCGTTGTGATCAGCCAGAGCCGCTTGCAGCCTGCTTCTCGTGCCGCCTGGGTCGCTGCCTCGATCAGTAGCGTGCCGATACCGATCCCCGGCTTTGTGCTATTGATCGTCACGATTTCGCAGTTCTCTTCTTCAAGAGCGTATGTGAGCAGTCCTACCTGGTTCCCTTTCAGGATGGCGACGAAGCCGGGCAGCGTCTGTGGATGGTAGACCTTGCCGTGAGCGACGACAAGAGTGTCGCCCCAGTTTTCGATGATATTCTGTCGTACCCATTCGCTGTCTTCTGTGGTTAGCTGCCTCACCTCCACAGAAAGGCTTTCGCTGGGTCGGTGAGGGAGCCGGTTGTAGGTGTAGATGGCCTCGGCCTGGATGCGCAGGTAGACGCCCTCGCCCCACTCACCAGCTTTTGTCTGCGTGGCTGCGTACAGGAGGTTCTCCAGCGTCTCAAAATCCGCGTGGTCAGGTGAAACGATAGTCGCGTGGCCATGCACGATGATCGCCAGTTCGTTTTCACGAAACAGGGTCAGGCTGACGGCAGGCCGCTTCATGATATGGCGCGTTCGGGCGGCAGTGGCGACGGTCGGGATGTAGATATCGCCTCGATAGAGCAGCGAGCCGATCGGGGCAATGCGCGGTTCGCCTCTCGATGTGACCGTTGCCAGCGCGACAGTTTGCACGTCCTGCCAGCAATCGATCAACTCCTGAGCGCTAAGGGAGTGTTCCGGCATCTGAAACGAGCGTCGCAGGAACGCTCCCGCCCGCTCGATGCTGCTGTCTAAAAGCGCCTGCAAGCGCTCGATGTCTTCCTGCGTTTCTCTCATACCCTCTAGTATACATCACAGAACGCAGCCGACCTCTGGTAAACTTCGGAGGTCGACTGCTATTTTGATGATTCAGATTTCTTGCAATACACCATCGGGGAGTATCTCTCTCAGATATGTGCGATATCATTCTCATCGAGCAACTCCCATGCAGGACTGAGGCCATAGTACAACACATCGGGGTCGATATCTGCACCGTTAGGCCACGCGATGGTACCCCCCTCGACTTGCATGGCACGAAATAGAGCAGGATCATTGAGAATGGGTTCAAAGATAGGGCCTCTGAGATAGGGAGCAAGGTTTATCTCTCTACAAGAGCCATCCGTGAAATGAACAGTGGCTGTATATCCCTCGTCGGGTTCGACACTTTGCACTCTCACCAGGACTTGTGTCATTCTCTAGCTTACCTTTCCTCCATAGGAGCTATCTGCTTCAGTGGTTTACCTTTTCTTATCGTTTTTGATCTGTCACTACATCGTCACGGGTGATAAAACCTCAGTCTCTCGAAAGCCTTTTGATCCTCTCTTTAATACCCCCACGACTCCGTGCAATAGTCAGCCTCGTACACGACTGGTACCATATGTACTCTGGCGATTACTGGCATAGCGGGAACCCGACCATGCCCCTCTGGGGGCAACCTCTTCGAGTCGGCGCAAGTCGGCCGGGGAGAGGGTGACGGCGCAGGCTGCCGCATTCTGCTCCAGATTTGTGCGCCGTTTGGTGCCGGGAATGGGTACCACATCCTCGCCCTGTGCCAGCAGCCAGGCGAGGGCCAGTTGCCCTGCCGTGATGTGTTTCTCGTCGGCTATGCGTCGCACCTCGGCAACGAGGTCCAGGTTGCGTTGGAAGTTCTCGCCCTGGAAGCGTGGATTGCTGCGGCGAAAATCGTCCGGGGCGAAATCGTCCGGGCTGGTAATTTTCCCGGTGAGGAAGCCGCGCCCCAGGGGACTGTAGGGGACGATGCCGATGCCCAGGCGGCGCGCGACGGGTAGCACCGCATCTTCCAGATCGCGGGACCACAACGACCATTCGCTTTGCAGTGCCGTGATGGGATGGGTAGCTGCCGCCCGTTCAAGTGTATCGACGCTGGCCTCCGAAAGCCCCAGGTAGCGCACCTTGCCTGCCTGCACGAGTTCCGCCATTGCCCCAACAGTCTCCTCAATCGGAACATCGGGGTCGACCCGGTGCTGGTAGTAAAGATCGATGTAGTCGACGCCAAGACGCGACAACGACTCGTCACAGCAGGCTTTGACATATTCCGGGCGACCACTGATCTCCATACTCCCATCGTCGCGTTTCATGCCGAACTTGGTTGCCAGCACCACCCTGTCGCGGCGATCAGCGATGGCGCGTCCCACCAGGCGCTCGTTGTGCCCATCGCCATAGACGTTGGCCGTGTCAAGAAAGAAGATACCCAGCTCAATAGCCCGGTGGATCGTTGCGATAGACTCTCGTTCGTCCGCTGGCCCGTATGACTGTGACATGCCCATACAGCCAAGACCCAGGGCCGAGACGCGCAAACCCTGTCGACCGAGTACGCGGGTAGGAATTATGGAATTGGACATCGTAAGCTCCTCTCTGGTAATCTCCCTGTATTTCTACTGCTCTTCATGTGTGCTCACACCCGCTTCAGCGAAGGTAGCCATCTCGCGGTGAGTGCGCAGAGCGGCCTCGATGATACTCATTGCCAGGACAGCTCCGGTGCCTTCTCCGAGTCTAAGTTGCAGGTCGAGGAGAGGGGAGAGGCCAAGCTTTGCGAGGATCAAGCGGTGGCCCTGCTCTACTGAGACGTGTCCGGCAAAGAGGTAGCTGGCTATCAGGGGATTGAGTTCAACGGCAATGAGGGCTGCCGCGCCTGAAATGAAGCCGTCGATCACAATGGGTACGCGGCGCGAGGCTGCCGCTATGATGACGCCAACGAGACCGGCTATTTCTAATCCACCTACTTTCATCAACACGTCGAGCGGGTCGTGGGGGTCAGGAGCATTGCGTTCGATGGCTTTTTCGATCACCTGTATTTTGTGGACCAGTTGCTCATCATTGATGCCCGTTCCGCGCCCGGTGGCCTGCGCGACCGGTGTTTGTAGCAGTACTGCCGTGATGGCGCTCGAAGCTGTCGTGTTGCCAATACCCATATCCCCTGTTGCGACCAGGTCGATGCCCTGTTGCAATTGCTCATCAAAAACATCCATACCGACCTGGATTGCCTCCAGCATTTGTGCCCGGGTCATGGCCGCTTCGTGAGCGAAATTGGCGGTGCCAGGTGCCACTTTCCGCGAGAGCAGGTTGGGATGAGAGAGCTCGGCAGGGTCAGCGGCTACTCCCACGTCGACGACGACTACTCTGGCACTGGCAGAGCGAGCGAGGGCGTTGATGGCAGCGCCGCCGCGCAGGAAATTATGCACCATCTGGGCCGTCACATCGCTGGGATAAGCGCTTACCCCTTCTCTTGTGACGCCGTGATCTGCGGCCATAATAATGACGGCTTTTTGTTTGATGTCTGGCAGCTCCTGACCGCTGATGCCCGCCATTTGAATGGCGATGTCTTCGAGCTTGCCCATGCTTCCAGCGGGCTTGGTGAGCTGCTGCTGGCGAAGACGTGCCTGCTCCATCACAGTCGTATCAAGGGGTGTTACACTGAACACTCTGTCAAGTATCTTTTGCCTCATGCTCTGCTTCTCTTTCAGCTCGTATGTTGAAGAAAGGATACAACGCCGCTTTCGTTGACACAGGTCATGGTGCATTCTATAATGGGCGCTGACAGAAGTCCAGTAGCGAAGAGGTAAAATTCGTTTGTGGCGCTTCAAAAGTGTGTTACTGAGCCAGTACGTGGAGTTCGCGGCGGCTGTGCGTTTCCTCTCTCTGCTGCCTGTGCCGGGGAGTACACAGCTTCTCAATAAGGATGAGTATGCACCGCACGTCGTGGTTGGCTGTGAATATTACCCTGTGGTGGGATTGCTGCTGGCGTTGCTGCTCTGGTTGCTCACGCTGCTACTGGCTCCGCTCGTCCCGCAACTTGTTCTAGCGGCGTTGCTGGTCGCCGTCCTGGTCATCCTCACCGGCAGTCTGCACCTGGATGGGCTGATGGACACGTGCGATGGACTTTTTGGTGGCCGCACCCGCGAACGCAAACTGGAAATCATGCGTGACAGCCGCGTGGGCAGCTTCGGCGTGCTGGCCGGGATATGTCTTCTGCTGCTCAAATTCGCGTTGTTCGCCAGTATAAGCGCAAACAGTCTTCCTCTTGCCTTATTGCTCGCACTGCCTTCCGCACGCTGGGCGATGGTGGTGGCACTGTACGTTTTTCCTGCCGCACGTCCTACCGGTTTAGGAGCGACGTTTCGCCAGGCCGCCACCACAAAGCGGTTGCTGCTGGCCGGTCTCATCTCTCTTGGAATCGTGCTCGTCGCGGGACACTTGCCAGGACTGATCATCTGGCTGGCCGTGACCCTTATATCGCTGCTGCTTGGCCTCTGCATAACGCGCAGCATTGGAGGGCTGACGGGTGACACCTACGGGGCTATCGAGGAAGTGGCGGAGGTGGTGGCATTACTACTGCTGGTCATGTTCCGGGTATGAGAAACAGGGGTACTATGCAGGTTTTTGGTTGCAGGAAGAGGCCAGATTCCGTAGGGGCATCCTTTATGGTTGCCCGCTGCCGACAGCGAAGCGCATCGGCAGTCTGGCCCAACCGAGAACGCGTCCGTTCAGGCCAGTTGCTCCGCTCCTGGCCTCGGGCGACTCTGAAGGTCGCCCCTACGGACTTTTCCCTCGCGCAACCATCTGAATGCTACTCGGTAAACGAGAGAAGGAATCTATTGTGTCTTCTGAGCAAATGATGCCTCCGCGCTTGATACTGATACTGGGGGGCGCACGCAGTGGAAAGAGTGCTTTCGCTGAGCGGCTGGCCGCAAATAGCGGGAAAACGGTAGCTTTCATCGCTACGGCCACGGCTGGCGACGACGAGATGCGCGAGCGCATTGCCCGCCACCGCGCCTCTCGCCCCCCGCAATGGCACACAATCGAGGAGCCGCACGATCTTGCAGGAGCATTACGGCAAGCTTATACGCTGGCGGATGTGGCGCTGCTGGACTGTGTGACGCTCTGGCTGGGAAATATGTTGTTGCAGGAGCCGGGAGAGCGCGAGAGAGACAACCAGGAAAACGCGGAGCCGCATAGCGCAAACAGCCTGTTCCATGAACGATCCTTACAACACATCGCAGCGCTTCTTGCGGTAATACAAAGTGCGCAGGCAGGCAAAACGCTCATCGTCGTCTCCAACGAGGTTGGGCTTGGCATCGTTCCCGCTTACCCTCTAGGGCGACTCTACCGTGATACTCTTGGCTATGTCAACCAGCGACTCGCTCAGGCTGCTGAGCGCGTGTACCTGATGGTAGCCGGCCTGGCGGTAGATATCAAGCGCTTGCACCACGAAGCCTCCCTGTGAAAACTTGTCGCGTAGGCCGATCTGTAGGGGCATCCTTTATGGTTGCCCGGGCCAGGAGCGCAGCATCTGGCCTACACAAGCGAGTTTCCGATTTGGGCCGGACTGCCGTCACGCTTCGCTGTCGGCCTCGGGCAACCATAAAGGATGCCCCTACGGACTTTTCCCTCTTGTGGGAACAAATGAATAGCATTCAAAGCAACTCGTCTGGTTGACATCGCACTGCACTATGCGTATACTGTCTCCATTGCTTTTGTTCTCATCGGGTGGCCTGAACATACAGGCAGAATAGGGAAGCCGGTGCAACCCCGGCGCAGTCTCACGCGCTACTGTAACTGGTGAGCTGCTTATCCTCTTTTGTGAAAGAGATGAAGCCACTGTTCCATAATGGAATGGGAAGGCGGGATGAGCGGCGGTTGAAGCCAGGAGCCAGGAGACCTGCCCGATGAAATATGCTCACGATCCTTCGCGTAAGAGGAGCGAGCTTCCGGGCGAGTTTCGACGACTATCGTGAAGCGCCATTCTGGCTTCACACTGGTGTCCAGATCTGTCCCTGGTTGACCTCCAATGCCGCGAGAGACAACGAGCGTTGTAATTGGAGGTTACAACTCGATGTTTTCCCGCTCTTTCACCCTTACCTTCCGGCTTTCGCTTTTGCTGCTCCTGTCGTTATGCCTCCTGCTCGCCGCGTGCGGGCAGGGTAGCTCAACAGGCGCTTCGCAAGCAAAGCCCACGCCTACTCCGGCGCTCGATTACTATGGCACGCCGGTTGCCTTTCCAACGACAGCTCCAAAGCGTATCGTGTCACTTCTCCCCAGCACCAGTGAAATACTGGGGGCGCTGCATCTACAGAGCCGGGTGGTTGCTGTTGACTACTACACGACCTATCCGTCGGACCTGACATCTCTGCCAAAGGTATCAGATGCAAACGGCAAGTACAACGTCGAGCAGATTGTAGCCCTCAAACCCGATCTGGTGCTGAGCTACGGTGGAGAGACGAAGCAGTACGATTTCCAGCTTGAGAATCTTGGCCTGCGCGTGGTCGATCTCCCACTCTCCAATTTCTCTCAGACATTTCAACAGATCCTGCTCGTCGGTCGTCTCACGTTCACCGAGAGCACTGCTGCCTCGGTTGTGAATCAGCTCCAGCAGCAAGTCAAGGCGATCAAGTCTGCGGTGGCAGGTACAACTGCGCCGAAAGTGATGCTCGAAGTAGACGATAGCACGCCGGGAAAGCCCTATGTCTTCGGCGGCGGCTCCTTCGGTGATGAATTGCTGAAGGATGCCAACGGCATCAACATCTTCCATGATAACAGCAGTAACGGCGGCTATCCACAGGTTACCGATGAAGCCATCATCGCCGCCAGCCCTCAGTTTCTCATTCTGACCGAAGACCCGGCCTACGGCGGTAATCCCGCACTGGTGTACAAGCGGCCCAACTGGAGCAGCATCGACGCGCTTAAACTGCACCACGTATATCGCATCAACGTCAACATCATGCAGCATCCCGGCCCACGACTGGTAGAGGGGCTGCGCTGCGTGGCACAGCTTATTCACCCCGATAAGTTCTCTGGCCCGCTGCCCGCTTACTGCTCAGGGACAGTGTGATCAAATAGCGGCGTTTAACAACCTCATGTCACAGGTAAGGAAGGATCAATCTGGTAATCTATCGGATTGATCCTTCCTTACCTGTGACAGATGATAGCTTTCGCTCTTATCTATCTATTACCTGACTGTAACCTATTCACCTCTGTCTGGCGTTTTATCTGTGTGTATTTTTCAAAGAAGCTGCTATCCCGGAGGAGCATCTTAATATGCAGGTAAAAAAACTAATTTCGCAGGAAACGCCTGTTGTAGACGTTTCAGAAACGCAGTCGTTGCCCGAGAATAGTGGGAAAGACGCACTATCAAGCTGGCGAAGTCGTCTGGAATACTGGTGGAACGCTCTGCTTGCCGTCTTCCCACTCTTTATTGTCACGCGCATCGTCTTTTTGTTGCTGACGTATTTCGGCGTGATGCTTTTTAGCGTCCCCAAATATTCGATGAAGGTGTTGCCCCTGAGCATGTTCATCTATAGCTGGGACCGTTGGGACGCTGCGCGGTTCACGACTCATCGCTACCAGCGGCTATCGCAACCTGGTGTATGCGGCGTTTTTCCCGCTCTACCCGTTGCTTATACATGTTCTCAGTGTACCACTGAACCAGAGCGCGCTCATCACCGGTATGCTGATCTCCAATCTGGCCTTGCTTGGGACGCTGCTTGTGTTGTTTCGCCTGATTGAGACAGAGTTTGATCGCGAAACGGCCCGTAGAGCCGTACTCTATCTCTCTATTTTTCCCACCGCACTGTTTTTCTTTGCCGCCTATAACGAATCACTCTTTATGCTTTTTATGTTGCTGTGTTTCTATGCGTTACGGCGGAGTTCCTGGTGGCTTGCCGGTCTGTTCGGCGGGCTGGCAACCCTGACACGTTCCACCGGTCTGCTCCTCGCCGTGCCTTTTGTCTACGAGTTCGTACAGCAAGTTTTGCCACGCCTGCGGCAGGCATGGCGAGAGAAGCGGGTTGGAGATATGCTCAAGCTACTCATTGGCTTGCCTGCGATTCTGCTCATTCCGTTCGCCCTCGGCATCTACGCCTACTACCTGAAAATGCGCTTCAACGATCCCCTGGCCTTTTCGCACGCGCAGGTCTTCTGGCGCGACGGTTTCAGTGCGCCATGGTCGGCCCCTTTCTGGACGCTCAACTACCTGGCGAGCCCTCCCGTCTTTACCTTCTTCGATGCGCACAATACCATTGATTTGACGGCCCTGATCTTCGCGCTTGTACTGCTCGTGCTCTGCTTTGTGGGTCCGCAGCGATTCCGCGCCGATCAATGGAGTATGCCTCTGTTCTGTCTGCTGGCGCTCTTTTTCCCTCTCTTTTTCCCCGGCCATCCTTTTGATCGGCTGGCCTCGACGCAGCGTTTCGTGCTGGAACTGTTTGCTGCTTTCATCGTGCTGGCACGTTACGGGCGGCGCTCCTGGCTCAATCAAACCTACATGATACTCGCGTTGCCATTGCTTGCCTTCTTTACTCTGCAATTCCTGCTAGGCTACTGGACGGTTTGAACCATGCTGAATCTGAACATTGCGCAGCAGCGTCTTTACAACCAGCATATCACCCGGCGAACGTTTGAAACACCTCAAGCTCTTGTGGCATGGCTCGGTGCTGTTCAGTCGCAAGACTTCGCGGCTGCAAAGTGGGCGCTTGGCCTGCGACTGTCAGGTGTGACGGACGATGACATTGAGCAAGCCTTTACCGCAGGAGCAATTCTTCGCACGCACGTCCTGCGCCCCACCTGGCATTTTGTCTCCCCTGCCGACATTCGCTGGCTTCTCGCCCTCACGGCTCCTCGCGTCCAACAAGCTATGGCATACTATAACCGCAAGCTTGAACTGGATGAGACCGTGTTCAGGTCTATGAATGCTTTGCTGGCAAACGCATTACAGGGTGGCCAGCAGCTCACTCGTGACGAACTCGCTTCCGCGCTTCAGCAAGCGGGCATTGTCACGGAGGGAGAGCAGCGTGTTACCAGTATCATGATGCGGGCGGAACTGGACGGCGTTATCTGCAGCGGCGCACGACGAGGCAAACAATTTACCTATGCCCTGCTGGCTGAGCGAGCGCCAGAAGCCAGGGTCTTGCCTCGTGATGAAGCTCTGGCTGAACTCACAAAGCGCTATTTTCTCAGTCATGGCCCTGCCACCGTACAAGATTTTGCCTGGTGGTCAGGACTGACGGTGGCCGACGCGAAAGAGGGTCTCGCCATGGTGGCATCCCATCTGGTGCAAGAGACGATAGATGGTCAGACCTACTGGTTCGATTCCTCCCCGGGCGGGCGCCTGCAAGGAATGCCTGCGCAGAACGTTTCTCAGACAGCCTACCTGTTGCCAGATTATGACGAATACACCGTTGGCTATACAGACCGTAGCGCCATCTTTGACACCTCTCATACGAGCAAACTCGACCAACGTAGCGGTTTGCTCGCGAACACGATGGTGCTGAATGGTCAGGTCGTAGGCAACTGGAAACGTACTTTCAAGAAAGACATGGTTGTCATCGCAGCAACCCCCATTTTCCCTTTGAGCAGTACTGAGACCCGTCTCTTTGCAGCGTCTGCCCACCGCTATGGTGAGTTCCTGCGTATGCCCGTGATTTCTCCCTTTGCAAATGCTTCGTATGATGATACCTTTCCTTTGCCTTAGTATATAATTGAAGCAGGAATGAGAGTGCAAAGAGCGTTTTCTTGAGGAAGTTGAGGGAAAGATGCCTGAAAGAGAGATTCCTGTTCCGGTCTGGAATGCTATGATTGGCCGGTGGGAGCCGGTCGATTTTCACAATGGACAGCGAGTGGGACAGTGGCCTGACGGCTTCGATGCTCAGGCGCTGCCCGTGCCTGAATATCAGGAGGGCGATCGCGTGCAGTTTGTGCGAGATGAATGCTGCGCTCGCGAAGGTACGGTGCGCCTGGTGCTCTTCCAGGGCAACCTTGCGCATTGCTCGCACGAACAGGGTGGCACCGTGCAAAGCCCGCAACTGGATGCTGAGCATATCGTCTATATTGTCACGGCACGCGGCCACGATCACCGCATCAGGGCTTCTGCTATCCTCGGCAGTTTCCTCTCGCTCGAACGCATCTCGCGCGTGCTGCCACTCCAGGAATAGCTTCTGTATACGAATACAATTTGGGGTGGGCAGATCAATAGAAATTGAGCCTTCTTTCAGGTTAGCAAATCACTACTCTACCCTCTATGTGCTCGTAATGAGTATTACAATAGAGAATACGAGGAAACATGGAGGCATCAGCTTATCTTGGATATGACATTGAGAATATTACGCTATCTTCTGGCTTTTAGCTTTGTGTCTGTTCTTTTCTCTCTCCTGGCTGTGCCAGCTGTTCATGCAGATGGTGGCGCGCCAAATCTGGCGTATGTGGCTGGTACGTCGCGAGGTGTGAGCATCATCGATATTGGGCAGCAAAAGGTGACGGGAACGATTGCTGTAGCTGGCTCTCCGCATACGGTCTATCTCAGCGTTGATGGACGGTTGCTGGTGGTGACCCAACCCTCCCTTGATCAGGTCTCGATCATTTCGACCTGGAACAAGCAGGTGCTTTGCACTGTCGCTGTCCCTGGCCAGCCCACGCTGCTGGCGTTCGATCCAGGAACCAGTACGCTCTACGCGGCGGGCAACAGGGCAAACACTGTCACAGCTATCAACCCCACCAACTGTGCCGTGTTGCGTACCTTACAGGTTGGCGGAGCGGTCTATGGCCTGGCGGTAGCCGTGGTTGGCTCAGGACTTGTCGGGGGAACCGGCAACCAGCTATGGGTAGCGAGATACAAATTCGCTCACCGTTTTTGATGCTCAGGGAAAACGCCTGGACAACATTGCCGTACCCGGTGGTCCACAATACCTGTGTATTCCATCTGGCAGTACCGTTTATGTGACGACTCGTCAGGGAACCGTAGAGGCGATAGACCTGCAATCACGCCACCTCCTGTCGACCTTGCTCACAGGAGGGACATTTGAGCCGATGGATTATGACGCCAGCACAGGCGAGGTCTACGTACCCGATCAGCAGCACAACCTCATCGACGTGCTTACGCCGGTAAGTACAGGTGCCTCCGCCTCTCACGAGCCAGCTCACATCTTGCGTTTCAACGCGGAACCGCAGTCCGTGGCGATTACCAGTGATGGGCAGTTTGGCTTTGTCGCGCTCTCAAACGGCTCGGTGAGTATGCTCGACATCCCGGGCCAGCAGGCTGTCACGACCTTCGCCGTTGGAGGCAGCCCGCACTTCATCATTACTGGCCTCTATCCTTCTGCCTTTAGCTACACACCGCAGCAGTCCATTCTGGTCAGAAATCTTGGCAACGTCATCGAATACGGCGCTGCCGTAGTGATCGTCCTGGTCACGGGTATTGCAATCTGGCGACAACGACGACGAGCGCCAAAGCCTGATAAATAGAGGGAAAGTTCCTATTCTGTTCCATATGTTGTATCGTTGACACAGGTAGGATACAATGAACGCACAAAGGCTTATAGAGAGGGTAGAGATGAGTGAGTGCGAACTATTTCTGGGCGATAGCGCCGGGTATAGCAAAAAGATACCCGATCATTCCATCGATCTTCTTTTAACCGACCCTCCATACAATCTTGGGCGTTACTCCACTGGCAACATTAAGATGGCGTGGCGCAAAGAATTCAACAATGACGTGGCTGCCTGGGATACGACTATTTTCAACCCCCCCGACTGGCTTGAGGAGTTCGTGAGGGTGCTCAAGCCGACGGGCAATCTCTTTGCCTTCACCAGCTACAACCTCTTAGGCCAGTGGCACCAGGCTTTTGATCCCGTGTTTGACACCTTTCAATTTATGGTCTGGCATAAATGCCTGGCAGACAGCACTCGTATCTATGCCAGAATGCCGGTCGGAGATGGCCCTGCCATGCTGAAAGACCTGGTGCGAATCGACCCGCGTCAGGTAAAGCTATGGAATGGCAAAAAATGGACGCAGGTGCTCGCCTGGGATCAGGCGCAACCTGGCAGCGAAGGCATGGAGGTCGAGTTTCGGAGTGGAGAAAAGGTGTCCGCCACGAAAGAACATCGCTGGCCGACGCAGCGCGGGCTGGTAGCAACGCAAGATTTGCTCGTTGGGGATGTTGTTGAGACAGCTATTTTACCGGAGCCAGATGAACCCGATTCTCCTGCCTTTCTTTATAAGGAGAAATACTGGAGTGAGGTTGTGGCGGTTCGCTCCTCCATGTGCGAAACGTTCTGGGATGTCACTGTCGAAGACGAACCGCACGTTTTCGCGCTAGCTTCCGGCATTCTCACGCATAATACTAATCCACCGCCCAAGCTGCGCCGAGCAGGCTTTCTCAATAGCTGCGAGCTGATCATCTGCGCCTGGAACAAAGGCCATACCTGGAATTTTACCCGGCAGAAGGAGATGCATAACTTTATTGAGTCGCCCATCTGCATGGGAAAAGAGCGCGTAAAGCAGCCGGTTCATCCCACGCAAAAGCCGCTCAAAGTGCTCAATCATTTGATACAACTGGCAACAAAGCCCGGTGATATCGTGTTTGACCCGTTCATGGGCGTCGGTTCGACCGGGGTGGCTGCCTTGCAACTGGGCAGGCGCTTTACCGGCATCGAGATAGACCCGCTCTATTTCGAGGCAGCTCGAAAACGTATAGAGGAGCTTGCATCTGACGTTTCAGTATCCTGATGGGATGGTTTAGTGGGGCAGGCCGAGCGCAAGGGATCGGCCTGAAGGGGAAGGGCTTACATCCAACTTGCGGTCGGCCTGAAGGGGGACATCACCGCTTAAGGGCGCTGACCTTCATTCACCGCGTCCCGCGTCCGTGAAACTGCTCGTGAAGATGCTGGTAACTTGCCCGGCATCCGGCTCTGTCAGTACCTCAACGCGGACAATCCATTTGACCCATTCAAAGCCGCGATGCCCTGGCGCAATCAGGCGCAGGGGGAAGCCATGCTCGTGCGAGAGAGGTTCCGGGCCGGTATGGGTAGCCAGCAGGGCGGCGCGAGCTTCCTCCACCGGCAAACTCCAACGGTAGCTGGTGACGGAGATGAAGCTCACATAGCGCGCATCAGGCTGGAGGACGACCTGATCGAACAGGCGACCAATGCGGATACCCTGCCAGTGCTGGGTGCTGTAAAAGCCGCCGGTGCAGTCCAGTGTCGCGTCTAATGTATCGCCTGCCGCGACCAGTTCGTCGTAGGAGAAGATCCGGGGCGTCTTTACTGCACCGCCAAGTGAGAGCCGCCAAAGCTGCGCATCCAGTGGACGAGGTGCATCGGCGACCCAGCTTGAGGTGGGGAAGGCGTTGCCTGCGTAGCTGCCCATCTCCCGCGAACCGGTGAAGCGTTCCTGCGCGCCAGAGAGATGCAGAACGTGTTCGCTGACCTGCTGTAGCGGCCAGAGCACCGTACTGCCCAGGAGCAGCGCGCCGAAATGCAGCGCCCTTCGTCTTCCCATAATGTCGCGTTTGCGCAAGCCCTTTGCTCGTGCGAACATATGCAGCACGATAGTCACTGCCAGCGCGAAACCCAGTCCGATATGCCAGTTCAGCGCATTCAACCCGGCAAGAGCGAAATCGCCGCCTGCTACCCACCAGATGCCGGTGCCAATTGCCATTGTGACTGTCAGCAGCGCCAGCAATGCAAAGAAAGTACGGCGATCCCAGCGCCGGGGATGGATCAACCTGGGCCAGACGCGCCGCAGCTTACCCCACAGCAGCAACAGCAGCCAGAAGCCCGCCACAGCATGCAGCGCAAAGACGAACCATTCCTGCGGCTGCCCGCTGACCAGGCTGACAATGCCGCTCAGGCAGGCCACGCTGGCGGCAAGCGCAAGGCTCCAATCGGTCAGGCGTGGAGACATCAATATCCTCCTGTGACATAAGCTTCCTCCAGTAGTGTTTGACGTTCCTGCTCTCACTTTTTTGTAAGCATGCTGTGCCTACTATAAATGGGCTGTCAAGCGATCTGGATGCTCGGATTGCAAGAGGATTGGTCCGTGATGTATTTTGTGTTGTTCCCTTGCAGGGAATATATCGCTCAACAGGAACGCCAGTCTACCTGGCTCACCTGTCCGCCAGCGATGGTGACTTCGCCCGCCGCTTCTCCATCCAATGCCCAGAGCGTGTAATCTCCGGCGGGAAGCGAGGGGAAAATGCCCGCGAAGATGGAACGCCCGTTGACTTTGCGTTCCCAGATGGCCGTGTGCGTCCTCTGCCTGTCGTTCCCTTTCGGGCTGATCTCGATCTCTTTGCCGCACAATCCTTCACCGGTGTAGAGTACCAGCGCACCGATACCCCGCCCGATGTTGAGGACTGCGTGCTCGGTGTGAACTCGTTTCACATAATGCTCACTCATCTCTTTTCCTTGCTCCTGTTCTCTGCAACGAAATGTGTTGCTCCGCTACCTCTTAAAATGACTCTGGTGCGCATTTCTTCTAAAAGAAAATGGAAAAGTGGCAGGTCACGTGAGGAATTCGACGAGGGGGGACGCCGAACTCCTCTTCTCTGTGCAACTATCTCAGAAAGCGCGACGACTGTTATGCCGAAGGGGTATCAAAGCCATCGTAGGGCGTACCGAGATAGGGGAAACTAGTCAGGTAGGGTTGATTGACGTTGCTGGGCGTCAAACCATCCGTAACCAGGGATGCCGCGGCATCCGGTACGTAGCTCGGGTCAATCAATGAGTAGGTGACACCGGCAATCGCACGTAGTTCGATGGCGACCGTATCATCGATGACACGGCGACCATTGGGGTAGCCGGCGAGGTCGCCGCCCAGAATACCATAGATGTTCGGTTTGCTGGATGGAGCGATTGCCATGTTCAACCGCAGCATATCAGCATCCGTACTCCCTGTGTAGTTCTGGAAGCCGGTAATCAGACCTGCCGGGATACCGGTGAGCAGGATGGCAACCAGGTCGGCGCGGGCGGCAGTGAGAGCTGCCAGGTTGGGGAACACGCCCGGATAGAGGGCAGGCAGGAGTGCGGCGACCTCCGGGTGTTGTACGTACGTGGCGAACTGGCTGTCATTTTTCGGCTGCTGCGAGTTCCAGTAGTCCTTCTTCCCCATTGGCACGATGACTTCGTTGAACAGCGGGTTGCCCAGACGTGAGATCTGCATCCACGGGCCGCTCTCTGAGCTTCCTCCCTGCCCGTTAAGGATTTCGGCCTTCTGGCGATTCGCCGCTGTCCAGACACCAATGACCGAGGTTGAGCTGTTCGGGTCGGTGGGATTGGAGCCGTTGGCGGTCAGATGCGTTTTGGGTACCTGAAGAGCGATACTGTGGACATTAAGATTGTTGGTGCCATTGACTCCTTTGGTCGCGGGCCGGGGATCGATGTGCAGGTTCTGGAACGGGCGCAGATCGAGCAGATCGAAAATCGCACCCAGGTCAACGTAGAACCCGTCGGCGCGCTGTCCGGCAAACACCTTCTCACCATTGGAGAGCGTTTGAATGGCCGCATTTGCCAGCGAGACATAGTTGGGGGTAGACAACGGACCAATGTTGCAGGGTGGACAGGGCAGTCCGCTTCCCAGCACAGTTGATTTCCCGTTGCTGACTCTGGTCACCGAATAGAACTGCTGCCGGTTCCAGTTCGCGCTGTTGATTGAGGTAATGGTACCAGTGTTGTAGAGGAACGTGTTCGGGTTGAGCACCTTCGTCGTAAAACTGAACTGGTAGCTGATATCGGCCAACCCATCCCCATTGTTGTCGATGTTAATCTCGTAGAGGACATCCTCGCCAAACTCGTAGAAGTTTGGCCCACCATCTGGCTCCTCCAGGGGAATATAGTTGGCAATCAGGGTGACGGTGTCAGGCGAATCCGGGCTGACAAAGGCGTAGAGATCGGTGCTGTCAGCTACCGGATCTTTCGAAATTTCGGGTGCTTCACGATGAGACGACATGTTTCACCTCACAGGAGTAATGCCTCTTGTCTTTGAGCCTATGGTAAGGCCCTCAGGAGGCGTGTCACAATTTCAGGGTCGCGAAAGACAACTTCTTGTGTGCCAAACAGGAGGGTGATCTCGCCACTTGCGAGATCGCTAACGTGGGCCAGTAGTGGCCCTTCCAGCGTGCTAGCGCTCTCTACAGCAGGAGCCGCATCCGGCGCGAGCGACTCAATGGCGGATGTCAGGCCGGGCAAGACGGTCAGCCCGGGTACGGAAGCCAGCACGCCGACCGTTGCAGCGCTGGCTGATGCCTGCTTGAGGAACCTGCGTCGTGTATGTTTCGCCATGATAGACTCCTCCCCATTTTGAGGGCTTGTTGAAACATGTTTCAAAGGGCAGCCACAAACTACCTGCGGCTGAGATGTGATCACGTTAAAGCCTACGAATATGCATACTGATTAGATTACATTTAGTTTTCTGTTGTATAATACAGGAACTACAAGCCATCCTTTCATCACTTCGAGAGAGACGCTTCAAGTATTACCTGGAATCTCTTCTATTGAATGGCAGAATTGAAGGCACTGCATTCCTGGAAGGCATTTATCCGGGTGGGTCGTGCTTCACTGCCTGACCTGTGATTATAGACATCCTGGAGGACAAATGCTGCGCAACCGGACATTGCTGTCGGTTTCACTGGCCGTTTTTGTGGCCTACACGGGCATTGGTATGGTGGGTCCTGTGCGCGTGCTCTACGCGCAGTCGCGGGGAGCTTCGCTGGCGGTCATTGGCGCGATGGCTTCGGCCTATCTCGTCTCGAACTTCACGTTCCAGTACCCGGTTGGCTGGCTGGCTGATCGCTGGGGACGCAAGCAGGTCTTGATTGTTGGCTTCCTCATCCAGGCCATCCTCGCGCTGGCCTACCTGTTCATCAGCGACCCCTTGCAGTTTGTCTTCCTGCGCCTGCTTGAAGGTGTGGCTGCCGCCGGTGTGCTGCCAGCCGCCCGTGCCATGATTGTCGACGAGGTGCCGCCTGAGAAGCGAGGTGAGGCCTATGGCATCTTTGGCGCGGCCTTCAACGCCGGTTTTCTGCTCGGACCGGGCCTCGGTGGTCTGCTTGCTACTATCGGCTATAATACCGCCTTCATCGGAGCCATCGTCTTCCGTCTGCTCGCCATCGTTATCACCATCACCCTCATCAAAGTGAAGCGTCCTGCAACGACCGCGACGACGAAGCGCACTGCTGCCATCCCATACCGCCAGTTGTTCACATTACCCCTGGTGGGCGCGTACCTGCTGGCCTTTGGCGACTACCTCTACCTGGGCTTCGATCAGACGATCATGCCACTCTGGATGCATAACAACCTGGGAGCCTCCGTCGCGGTCATTGGCTTCGCCTATATGACGTGGGCCGTTCCCTCTATACTGCTCTCGCCCTTCAGTGGGCGTGTGGCTGACCGCAGGCGGCGCTCCTGGCTCATTCTCATTGGCGGCCTGGCGCAGGTGCCGATCTACATCGCCTATGGCCTGATCAACGCCGTTTTCTTCATCATCGCGCTCTTCGCCGTCCAGAGCTGCTTCTACGCCTTCGTCCAGCCCGCCGTCGACTCACACGTTGCCACCGCCTCCGCTGCCGATGTGCGCGCTCGCGTACAGGGCATGTACTCGACCGTAGGCCTGATCGGCGCTTTTGTCGGCGCGAACATCTTCAGCCCGCTCTACGGCCTCAACTACCGGCTCCCCCTTTTCGTGCTGGGCATCGCCTATGGCCTCTTCATCATTGTCGGCGGCAGCATGATTCACCACGCCGAAGCTCGCGACCTCACTCCTGGTCTGGGAAAGGCCAGAAAGGAGAGCAGCGAGCACTATACTGAACTGATGGAGTCGATCAACGAGCAGCAGGCCGAGATGATGTAGTTTCCTCATGGCACACGGGGCAATTGATCCGGTCCCCAGATCGCTACCGGTCCCCATGTTGCGCTGGAAAGCAGCAGGGAAGAGCCATCAGGCGACCAGTTCAGAACACCCTGTGTGCCGCTTCAAGGCGGTAGAATTGCCCTGGTTGGGGATCAGCGAGGCCAGTTTCCTGCCGGTGGTGCAATCGTAGAGGTCGATATTGCCGCTATTGTATGTCGCCAGTACGCGCCCATCGGGTCGCCAGGCAACTTCCAGACCGCTATAGCCGCCTGGACCAATCGGCAATGCGTCGATCAAGGCTTTGAGCGCCCGGTCACGTACGGGCAGCGTGCCAAGTTTATCCGCCTCCAGATCAACCAGCGCCTGATGGCTCGGCTGCGGTTGACTGGGCCATATGAGCCGGGCGACTATAGAAACCAGCATTGCCAGATAGCGCCCATCGGGCGACCAGGCGGTCAGAAACGTCATCCAGGTATAGATGCCCGGCAGGTGAGTAGGCTTGTTATCGGTCTCGGTCACACGTGCCAGTTCCCCTGATTGCCAGGGCGTGAATGTCTGATCTCTATCGGGATTGCCTACCGGGCCGGAATTTGAGGATGCTGATTGTACAGGGAGCAACGTGCCATCGGCTCCCCATTGATACTCTTGAACAGCGGGCATGCTTGGACTAATAAAAGGAGAGAGTGGTATATTACTTGGAACCACCTTTGCTTTGCCGGACTGTAAATCCCACAGCAGATAGCTGGTTGTCAGATCCTGTGTCTGCTTCCACAAAAAAACGGTGGGGGCGTTCTGACTGTCGGGGTTGATAAGATACACACCAAAAAAGGACGATGCATTCTGCCCAGGCAGGAATTCAGCGAAGCTCACAGCGATCTCCTGCCCGTTGGGCGACCAGCGCACATTCTGATAGTAGATGATGGGGGTAATGTGTGTGGAGGGAAATTGCTTATCCAGCGTGCTAATGACGGGTTTATCAGGTTTCACCTGCTGCATGAGTTTGCCGGTATGCGCGTCGTAGATATTGAGCAGACCCGGCTCGTAGCTATTCCTTTCCTGTGGGCAATCAGTGCTGTAGCCCAGCACGCTCACATGGTCGCTGTCCGGTGACCATGCCGCATCCATCAGGCATGAAATCCCATCCGTCTGTGTGGGAGCGAGCGTTCCAGCAACTATATGCACGGAAGCAGCTCCCTTTACTCTACTCGATGCTGGCTGTGCCCTTTGCTTCACAAGTGACGCAAGCAGGCCGCTTGTATTGAGCAGCAGCGCGAGCAATAACAGGGCGACGATGCCCGCACCCACGATTTGTAATTGCCTGCGGCCCACCGGTTTGCGCGGGCGCAACAGGCCAGGGGCAGACGGTGGAGGTAGTAGTTCTCTGTTGCCCTGCTGCCCCTCCGTTTGCGGCGTATCCAGATCGATGATCTCCACGCCCGGCTCGTCTTCGTGCTCATCAAAATCGCTCATTGTTTGTAGACCTGAGATCAGGAAGGTGATCCTGTCCCTACAGGATGTAGCTTCCTCCTTATCATCATCACCTGCTGTATTATATCAGGTACCCGTATTGTCCTTATCCCCACCAGAAGGCGACGGCGATGATGGCGTAGAGACCGATGAGGGCCAGTCCTTCGAGCCACGTAGATTCGCCATCGTAGGTGATGATCGTGCTGAGAATGGCGGTTAGACCGAGGGCAGCGACGAGCAGTGGGGCCAGCACGAGTGTGAGGTGGACGCCGCCGATAAAAAAGCTGAGCAGCACCAGTACCGGAATCAAGCCCAGCGCAACCTGCAGCGAGCTATTGAGGATGACACTGATGGCGAAATCAGGCTGGTTGCGCGCCGCGAACTGGATGCCCACAACATTTTCCACCGCGTTGCCCGCCAGCGCCACAATCACCAGCCCGGTGAAGCCCGGTGAGATATGCAGTGCATCGATAGCCGGTGTGAGGGCAGTTGTGAACCAGTCTGAGACAAAAGCAGAGCCAACGCCTGCTCCGATCAGCACGACAATTGCCAGCCAGACCGGCCAGAGATCGCGTTGCACGGCAGGGACAAGCTTCCCGGTGGTTACGCTTGTAGGCCCCCCCTTGAGGGAGACGGGGATGCTGGCGAGGAAGACGAGCAGCAGGACGATGGCGCTGGCTACACTCAACACCTCCTCGTGACCTACCGCCGCCGTATGCAGTCCCTGTACCAGCGTAGGAATGACCAGTGCTGCCACCGCGAGCATCGTCAATGTGGCGATCATGCGCGGCGTTTCCGAGCTGAAACGCTGCGTGCCGTGGCGCAAGCCGCCAACGAGGAAAGCCAGGCCAAGCACGAACAGGCTATTGCCCAGGATGGAGCCGACCAGCGCCGCCTGTACCACGGTGAGCAGCCCGGCTCGCAAGGCGAAAATGCCCACGAACAGTTCCGGCAGGTTGCCCAGTGCCGATTGCAGCACACCCGTGGCACCCGGCCCCAGCCGCGCTCCTATCTGATCGGTTGCCTCACCTACCAGTGCCGCCAGCAGCGCCAGCGCTACGCCAGAAATCACAAAAATCAGCACTGCATTTGCGCCTATCGCCGAGAAGACGCCCGCCAGGATGCTCGCTATCACGGCTCCGGCGATCATGATCGCCTGCCCTCTTTCCAGATTGAGCCTGTTCTTCTCCTGACCAACCTGCATCTCTTGCTCTGTACCGGTACCGGTATCACTGCGTGACATATTTTTGCTCTCCTGTAAAATAGTGGTATCTGTAATATAGTACACTACCAGGGCTATTCACGGAAACCAGAATGATACCTACATTCAGGCTTTTCCCCTTGACATTCTTTCTCGTCTTGATTATAATCTAACCAGATGATTACCTAACTATGTAGTTAGTTAGAAAAGGGAATGAGAAGCGGATGGCTGCATCTGGAGAACCTGGAAGTCAACGAGGACTTGACGAGGATACAAAAGTCGCAGGCGAACGTTCTTTGTCGCCCTCGCTGCCGCCTGCAAGTCGAAGAGGACGAGCGCATAATGCGGAGGGCGCACGGGAAGCAATTCTGAACGCTGCGGAAGACGTCTTCGCGGAACACGGCTTTGATGGTGCGCGGGTCGATGCTATCGCAGCAAAGTCGGGCTACAATAAGAGTCTGATCTTTCAGTACTTTGGCGATAAGCTCGGCCTGTATACGGAGGTGAACCGGCGTATTGACAGGGAACTGAATGTACTTTCGTCCCGTGCTCTGGCTCCCTTCCTTGAAGACGAGGCTGTTGTCACCGACCCACATCAGATCAAGGCATTGCTTGAAACTGCTATTGGCATGCTGTTTGATATCATGCTCAAGCATCCGCACGTGATGCGCATTATTCTCTGGGAGCAGGCCGAGGGCTGGCAGACCTACACAAAGATCATGTCGCAACTTGATACAGGAGATGTTGACCGGCTCAGAACACTCTTTGCCAGAGCTTGCAGTGCTGGACTGCTGCGCTCGGATTTCGATCCTTTCATCCAGATTGTTATCGCCGAGCAGGTGTGCTGGTCCTATCTCAGCTCCATTCCTCTGTACCAGATGTTTGCCGCAGGTGAGGACCTGTCCTCTGCTCCAGCGCTCGCACAGGCACGGAAGTACATCGTTGATTTTGTCGTACATGGAATGATGGTTGATCCAAAGGACCGCGAGGACTGAGCTTACAGATTGGCTTGTAAGAGACCTCAGATCAGGAATTGGTTTAGCCATTAATAACTAAAAAGTTAGTTATAAAAACAATCAGTTAGTTCGGAAAGGAGTTGTCATCATGACAAATCTCGGTAATCGCCGCTGGTGGGCGCTTGGAGCGCTCACACTGGCTATTCTGGCCGTTGGACTGGACGGAACGATTTTGAGTGTGGCGCTGCCCACGCTTGCCGGAGCGCTGCACGCTTCAGAGTCAGACCTCCAGTGGTTCTCCTCGGGTTACCTGCTGGTGCTCGCAGCGGCGATGCTGCCGGCTGGACTGCTCGGGGATCGCTATGGTCGCAAAAAGGTGATGCTCGCTGCCCTGGCCTTGTTTGGTGCAGGCTCGGCGGCCTGTGCCTTTGCGCCATCGGCAGGCGCATTTATTGTAGCACGCTTTGTCCTCGGACTGGCCGGAGCAGGAATCGTCGTGATGGCCCTGTCCGCGCTGACGGTGCTCTTTACTCGGGAGGAGCGG
The DNA here is from genome assembly GCA_963736995.1 of uncultured Chloroflexia bacterium. Taxonomy (GTDB): domain Bacteria; phylum Chloroflexota; class Ktedonobacteria; order Ktedonobacterales; family Ktedonobacteraceae; genus CADDYT01. Next base: position 886,234 of record CAVTRB010000007.1, on the reverse strand, counting down.
CCCCGCGCAGTTGGCATCTGGGCAGCCGCCAACTTCCTGTCGCTGCCAATCGGCCCAATCCTGGGCGGCTGGCTGCTGACAAACTACTGGTGGGGCTGGGTATTCCTGATGAACGTGCCGGTCGCTCTGCTGGGACTGGTCGTTGCCTTCGTGCTCGTGCCTGAATCGCGCGCCCCGGTACGCCCCAGGTTAGACCCTGTTGGAATCATCGCCTCTATTGCCGGCCTCGTTGGAGTGACATACGGGTTGATCGAGGCGGGCCAGAACGGCTGGGGCGACGCTACTGCCCTGGTTCCGATGATCGCGGGTGTCGCGGTGCTGGTGGGTTTCTTCCTCTGGGAACGTTGGCTCGGTCATCGTCCGGGCGGCCAGCCGCTGGTGGATCTCGCGCTCTTCCACTCGGCCTCCTTCACCTGGGGTGTGATCCTGGCGGCCACAGCGGGGCTTGCCATGATTGGTGTGCTGTTCACCATGCCGCAGTACTTCCAGGGCATACTGGGTACCAATGCTATGGGTTCAGGTATTAGGCTCTTGCCTCTGATCGGGGGGCTTGTAGTGGGGGCCGTGCCTGCGGATCGCGTTGCGCGCGTTGTGGGGGCGAAGATCACGGTTGCGCTCGGATTCGTGTTACTGGCTGCCGGACTGCTGCTGGGAGCTACGACAGGTGTGGAGTCCAGCGAGGGCTTTATCGCCGTATGGATGGCCCTGGTCGGCGCTGGTATGGGACTGACGATGGCTACGGCAGCCTCCGCGGCGCTCTCTGAAATCCCACAGGAGCGCAGTGGGGTAGGATCGGCGGTGATGCAGGCTCTCCAGAAAGTCGGAGCGCCGTTTGGAGCAGCGATTCTGGGGAGCGTACTCAGTTCCGCTTACCAGACGCAGTTGAATCTCGCGGGGATGCCATCGGTGGTCGCGAATGCGGTCAAAACAAGCCTGTTCGGCGGATTAGCTGTAGCCCGGCGACTTGGCTCGGTACCACTGCTTGCCTCGGTGCGCGCAGCCTTCGTCCACGGGATGGATGTTTCGCTCGTGGTAGCTGCCGGAATCGCCGTCGTGGGTTTCGTGCTCGCTCTGGCGTTCTTGCCTGCACGCGCAGCCTCTAAAGCGAGCGGAGTCCCGGCGGTGGAAGCTTCAGCGTCTGTAACGCCAACCGGTCCCCTGCTGGTGGGTGCAGCCAGTGAGGAGGCAGCCATCGATCGCGTAGACGAGGGACATGGCGGCGTTGTGGCAGAGTAAAGTGTCGGTCCCCATGTTTGCATCGATCAGGTAGTTGTTGGTAACACAGGCTGCCAGAAAAACTTGACACATCCAGCTAACGATGGTACTATTATTGCCATGAATACCAGAGACAGGCAGAATATCAACGAAATAGCAAAACATGCTGCGCTTGACCCTGCCGCGTAGGCGATCACGCCGGGCCTACGCGGCAGGACGTGGCACGCTTTGATGGAATCCTCGCTGGCTTGTATTGAGTTTCAGCGAGAGGGCTTTGTCTCTTGTCGGGCGTAGATGCTCCCTCAAGGTCGCATGCAGAGCCTCCCAGGCTCTGCACTTGCGCCCCTGGCAGCTTCCATCTTCGTTTCCCACCTCCTCCTTCGCTCTCTTCAAGGCGCTAGCGCGTGTCGCCGCACCGGAACGGGTACGACTTCCTTATTATGTCGTTCCGCTCCTGCTGTGCTGGTGTTCCCTTACGCGGCACCCCACATCCCATTGCACTGTAGCTATTCTTCCGGTTAGGCACATCCATACAGGCATGAGACAGGACGAGACGAGATAAGACGAGCGCGGACCGTATCCCGTTTCGTGTCCCGGTGGTTTTCTGATTTTTATCACTGCACTGGATTGGATTGTGTCTGGAATAGATATACGCCTGTATGGCCGTGAGAGGACAGGACAGGCGTAGCGGAAGAAAGGGTATTATAGTATATGTTGCAGGTCAATGCTATTCATCTTGCCTATGGCCCGCGCCTTGTGCTGGATGATGTCTCATTCACCGTCGCGCCCGGCGAGAAGGCCGGGTTGATCGGCGTCAACGGTGCAGGCAAAAGTTCGCTGCTCAAAATCGTGGCCGGAGTGCAGGAGCCGGACAGTGGCAGCGTCATGCTCCCGCGCAGCTTCGGTTACCTCTCGCAGGATGTCGCCCATGAAACACCGGTCATCGGCGGCGGCACCGTGCGCGACTACATTTTCAACAGCACTGGTCTGGATAGTGCCATCACTGCTTACGAAACGCTCACGCAGCAGATGTCCTCAGCTTCGCAGGAAGATCTGTCCGATTTGCTGACAAGGTTGGAACGCACACAGAGCGCGCTCGACCGGCTGGGCTACTACGAGGCCGATGCGCGTGCCGAAGAACTTCTTGCCGGACTCAACATGGGAGGCGTGACACTTGATCGTATGGTGCAGACCCTGAGTGGTGGCCAGAAGACGAAGCTGGCGTTGGCGCGGCTGCTCTTCCAGTCGCCCGCGCTGCTGCTGCTCGACGAGCCGACCAACTTCCTCGACGTAGAGGCTACCGGTTGGCTGATGGAGTTTCTGGAACGCTACGCAGGTGCGCTGCTCATCATCTCGCATGACATCGACCTGCTGGATCGTGGCATCAACAAGGTGCTGCGTCTCAATGAGTTCACGCACAAACTTGAGGAGTATCGCGGCAGCTATTCGCGCTACCTGACCCTTACCGGCGATGCCCTCGCTTTGATGGAGCGCACAAAGGCGCAGCAGGAGCGCGAGATCGCTCGCCTGCGCAAAACGTCGCAGAAGCTGCGCGGCTTTGGCGCGACTCGCGTTAGCCAGCGTATCTCCGTCGATAAGCGCATCGCGGTGTTGGAGAAAAGCAAGCCTGCGCTGCCGCAGGCCAGCCGCCGCCTCAAAATCGATTTTCCCGTGCGTTACGCCAGCACGCGGCTCGTTCTGAGCGCCGAGCGGCTCGCCAAAAGCTATGGCTCGCGGGAGATCTTCCGCAATATCAGCTTCCAGATCGAGCGCGGCCAGCGCCTGGTCGTCATTGGTCTGAACGGCGCGGGCAAAACTACCCTCCTGCGCGCCCTGCTCGGCCTGACTCCGCTCAGCGCCGGCAAGGTGACGCTGGGCGACCGCGTGCGCAGCGGCTACTATGCACAGGAGAACGAGGGATTGGACTACGACAACATCGTCCACAACGAGGCCAGCGCCATTCTACCGGATGATCCCAAACGGGTGCGCGCCGTGCTTGGCCGCTTCCTGTTTTCAGGAGATCGCGTCTTCCAGCAGGTCGGCACGTTGAGCGGCGGTGAGAAGACGCGGCTGGCCCTGGCAAAGATGGTGCTCGATGGCCCCAACCTGCTGCTGCTGGACGAGCCGACAACGCACCTGGATGTGCTCTCACGCACCATCATCGGTGAGGCACTCGGCAACTACAACGGTACCATCATTGCCGTCACCCACGATGTCGAGTTCGTGCGCCACCTGCGCCCCGACACCCTCCTGCTCATGCCCGAAGGCCGCATCATCCCCTACAGCCAGGAGCACGATGAACTGCTGAAAAGAGCATGAGAAGTATAGGCGGAGGCCAGCTCCGCCCCTACCAACCACGAATACCGCTCTGGCATCTTAGGTTAGTAGGAGCGGAGCTGGCCTCCGCCCTGAGTAATCCCTGACAAAATCCCTGAACGTTAACACCGCAAAAATACCCCTCGACAGTCGGTTGCCGCTATGGTACACTTCTTTCAGAATATTTCTGTGTGGAGCGTTTGCGTATGTCGACCCCCTATGACGATAGTTTTAAGGCCCTTGTGCGTGACGATCCGTTGGCCTTTGTGCGTCTGGTGTTTCCGAAAGCACAACAGGTGCGCCCGTTGCGCGAGAAACTCAAAGAGTGAAAGCTGGAGGCTGACGCGCTCTTTGAGACCTTTCTGGAAAATGGAGAGCCAGTGCTGGTGCACTTCGAGTTCCAGACCTACAATGACTCGGACATGGCCGGACGGCTCTTGCGGTATAATATTCTGATCTGGAGTGAGTACGATATTCCGGTTTGCTCCTGCGTGATCCATGTGCTGGGTGATGGCAAGCTCCCTACCTCGCCTTTCGACATCACGATTGGGATAGAAAGGCAAGTCATCAAGTTTTACTTTGATGTGATCGAGTTAGGGGAGCTATCTCCCGAAGAGATTGTGCAAACTGGTCAGCCCAATCTCTTCCCACTCCTGCCCTTTACCAGAGGTGGGGCCAGGCGCGAAGTCGTCGAGACCGTTTTTGAGGAATTGCAGCAAAGCGGTAAAACTAATTTGCTCTCTGTTGCCCAGACACTGGCTTCGTTAGCGTTCGGGCGAGCGAAGAATGGGGCCGAGGATCAAGAATGGCTTATCAGGAGGTACAGGCAAATGTTTGACGTGGTCAAAGACACTCCCGTCTATAAGGAAATGACGCGGGATGCCCGGAAAGAGGGTCGTGAAGAGGGGCTGAAAGAAGGGCTTGAGCAGGGACTCAAGCAGGGCCAGAAAGAGGCGTTAGAGCAAACATTGATGGATCTCATTGCCGGGCGCTTTCCGAAACTGGTTCGCTTTGCGAGAAAGCAACTCGCAGATGTTGATGATCCAGCTCTTTTGCGCCTGCTGGTGCTCAAGGTCAGTACCGCTCAGACAGCGGAAGAGGCGAGAGAGCGCTTGATTACCTTCATAGAAGCAGACGAAGAGCAGGAAACAGAACATAGCTAAAGCTTCTTCTTCAAAATGAGAGTGGAGAGAGCAAAGAGAGCGCGGTCGCACCCGCGCTCTCTTTGCTCTCTCCACTCTGGACATTCCTTCTCCCCCCTGCTACCATAAAGGCATATCTAAATCACGCTGGAAAGGATCGATGTTTGTCATGACACCTGAATTGGAAAGCTATATTAGCGAGAATGAGAACCGGTTTCTGGAGGATTTGAAGGGGTGGCTGCGCATTCCGAGCATCAGCACGCTGCCAGAGCACGCGGGAGATGTGCAGCAGGCTGCGGAATATGCCGCCGACCAGCTGCGCCGCATTGGCTTCGAGCAGGTGCAGGTGATTCCCACGAAGGGGCACCCGCTCGTCTACGGCGAGTGGCTCAAAGCGCCGGACAAGCCCACACTGCTTATTTACGGGCATTACGATGTGCAGCCCGTCGACCCGCTCAATTTATGGGAGTCGCCGCCGTTTGAGCCGACGATTCGCGGGGGCAATCTCTATGCTCGCGGTGCTGCCGACGACAAGGGACAGACCATGCTCGTCTTCAAGGCGCTGGAATCGTTGATGACGGTCAACGGCGCACTGCCAGTCAATGTGCGCGTGCTGATCGAGGGCGAGGAAGAGGCCGGTGGCGAGTCCATCGACCAGTACGTGCGCGCTTATCCCGAACGGCTGCAAAGTGACGTGGCCTTCATCTGCGATACCGGTATGCCCTCGCCGGAAATGCCCGCGCTGATCTATGGACTGCGCGGCATAGTCTACACGGAGGTTGAGGTGCGTGGCGCGAAACACGACCTGCACTCTGGTATGTACGGTGGAGTCGCACCAAATCCCTTGCACGCCCTCGCACTCATCATCGCCGGGCTGAAGGATGCCGGGGGGCATATTTCCATTCCCCGCCTGTATGACCACGTGCGCAAGCCGACGCCAGAGGAAGAAGCCTTCTGGCAGCAAGACCCGCTGCACACAGGGGAGGCGCTGCTCGAAGAGATGGGCGTGTCACAACTGGTGGGTGAGAACGAGTACCCGGCATTGGAGCGGCTGGGCGCGCGTCCAACACTGGAAGTACATGGTATCGTCGGTGGCTTCACCGGCGAGGGGGCCAAGACCGTTATCCCCGCCGAGGCAAAGGCCAAGATCAGCATGCGCCTGCCCCCCGATGTAACGTCGGAGGAGGCTTTCGCGCTTTTTGAGCAGCGTGTGCATGAATTGGCTCCGCCGGGAGTGCAGGTAACGGTGCGCAACATTCACGGCGGCGAGTCTGTGCTGGTGCCGGTGGACACTCCGCCTATGCGCGCGGCTGCGGCTGCCCTGCAAGAGGTCTACGGCAAAGAGCCTGTGTTCCTGCGCGAGGGCGGCTCCATTCCCATCGCTGCCCTTTTCTACACAGTGCTGAATGACCCCGTGGTTTTGATGGGCTTCGGCCTGCCCGACGACAACCTGCACGCGCCCAACGAGAAATACGCGCTCTCTCAGTTCTACAAGGGCATTCGCACCGTCGCGAGCTTTTTACAGAGGCTGGGACAATAATAGATGCAGGTTGTGGTGGATGAGCCAGGGCAGAGGCCAGCTCCGCCCTGGCTCATCCACGAATTGTTAGCGAGATACCGTAGTTAGTAGGGGCGGAGCTGGCCTCCGCCCTGGCACTACGTTTCGTTCTGGCCTCCGCCCTGGCACTACGTTTCGTTCTGGCCTCCGCCCTGGCACTACGTTTCGTTCTGGCATTATGTAATGTTAAGGCATGGTTCAAATGAACTTGACACTTTGGTGCTCGTAGCAGGGAAACATTGTCAAGCCCGTTTGCCCTTTTTTGAACCATGCCTGAGAAGGGAATATCTCATGACCAATTCAGACTTAACTGAATATCTAGAAGCTCATCTCGACGAGGCTCAACAGTTGTTGGAGCAGTTGACGAGGCAGCCGAGCGTAGCAGCGCAGGGGCTGGGCATGGCCGAGATGGCCGACCTGGTGGAGAAGCTGCTGCAAGAGACGGGCTTCAGCACGCAGCGGCTGTATGCCGAGGGCGCGCCAACCGCCATCTATGGCGAGCTGCGCGGGCGCAGTCCCTACACTGTCCTGCTCTACAACCACTACGATGTACAGCCTGCCGAGCCGCTGGAACTGTGGAACTCGCCACCGTTTGAGCCGACGGTGCGCGATGGCAAGCTCTACGCTCGCGGCTCCTCCGACAATAAGGGAGAGATCGCGGCCCGGCTCGCTGCTATTCGCGCTCTGCTGTCGACGAATGGCGAATTGCCGATCACGCTGCGCTGGATCATCGAGGGCGAAGAGGAGGTGGGCAGCCCGCATTTCGCGGCTATTGCCGAGAAGTACGCGCCGCTGCTCAAGGCGGATGCATGTTTCTGGGAGGGTTCGCACTTTGGCCCGACCGGTCGCCCGGAACTCCTGTTGGGCACGAAGGGGCTGCTCTACATACAGCTTGAGGCAGAGGGCGCGGGCATCGATGCCCATTCCGGCTCGGCACCCATCCTGCCGAGTCCCGCCTGGCGTCTCGTTCATGCGCTCGCCTCGCTCAAAACGCCGGAGGGTCGCGTCCTCATTTCAGGCTTCTATGACGATGTGCTGCCGCCATCGGAGCAGCAACTGGCGGCTATCGCCGATCAGCCCAACATGGATGCCGAACTGCGCGCAGCTTACAAAGTCGATGCTTTCGTGGACAATCTCTCCGGCGCGGCCCTGCGCGAGCGGCTGATGTTCACTCCTACCTGCAATATCGCGGGTCTGCTCAGTGGCTACACCGGTTCTGGCGTGAAGACGGTGCTGCCTTCAAAGGCGATGGCGAAGATCGATTTCCGGCTGGTCCCCAACCAGCAGCCACAGGATATCGCCGCCAAACTGCGTGCCTACCTGGATGCGCAGGGCTACAGCGATATCCGCCTCACCGTTCTCGGCAGCGCGGAACCCGTTGTGACGCCGATGGAGGAGCCAATCGTACAGCGCGTGCAGGAGATCGCGCAGGCATACAGCGGGCAGAATCCGGTCATCAATCCCATCGCGGGCGGCACCTTGCCCTTGCTGGGCGCGCTGCGCCGCTTCGTGGGCGTCCCCGGCCTCGCCGTTCCCGGTAACCCGACCTACTGGGCCAACGGCGCGCATGCCCCCAACGAGCACATCCGTCTCGAAGACCTGCAACAGGCCGTGCGCTTCAACTGCTACCTGTTCTCGTCGCTCGCACAATAATAATGAAAATAACTGGAAAAGCGCAAATTGCCCCGTCCGGGGCAATTTGCGCTTTTCCAGTTATTTTAATCCCTGTTCATCCGCAATTTCCGTAAGCTGGTTGCGCACTTCCCACAGGTCAGGGTAGAAACAATCTTTGAGGGTGCGCGCAAGCATTTCCATCGGGGTGCCACCGGTGCCGATTGAGCCGGGGCCGATCATGCGCTTCGCCAGCTTGAAATGCTGGTCGCGGAAGACCTGGAAAATCTCGTCGTAGTCGATGAGGGCCTCGGCAAAGGCCAGCAGGAGCGGATAGCGGTCGGCGTGCATGTAGACATCAGGCAGCGCAACCTGCTCGTGTTCCAGCACAGCACAAAAATCGTCCCACAGCAGGGGAGAAATGGTCATCAGGGCGTGAAACCCTGGCGAATCAGTACCAGCACCATCACCGAGCAGTAAGCGGAAGCCGTGAAAGTCCCAGGGGGACATCGTTTCCAGCATGCGCATGTTGTCCAGCATCAGGTGCTGAATCTTGATGACGCGCTGCATGAGGCGTGTAGCATTCACCACATCAAACTGCTGGAGCAGCTGGCGAATGCTGCGCAGTTCAAACGCGGCCTCCTTCCACCACAGTTCAAACACCTGGTGAACCACTTGAAACTGAAGTTCATCGTGATGCGCGAGCTGATCTTCCGGCTTTTGCAGCGCGAGCAGTTCTTCTGTGCGCAGGTACTTCTCGTATGTGCTTTCGCCGGGAGCGTGCCGCCGTGTCTTGTGCGGCGTTATATTCTTGACCATCGCAGTTCCATCCTTCTCTGGAATATTTCCAGAGGCGTCATTGCCTCTCCACAAAGCATACCATATAAGCAGTTGCTATGTAAGGAATTGGGGGCTTTTGCTAAAAAGCAATAGAGGTGCAGGTGATGGACACATCTACCATCACCTGCACCTCTATTGTTCTGCTCTCGCTATCTTTTTGCCTTCTTATGCTTCTCCGCGCGTCGCAGCTTCTCGACGGCTTCCGCCTGCTGGTCATAGGAGCTTGCGCCAGGGAGCGTGACATCGGGGGTAGTGTGTGCAGGCGCTGGTGCGCTGGGTACCCCGGTCTCCATGTCATAGGCGATTTCAATCATCTGGTCGGTTCGTGTTGGCATGGGCCTCTCGCCTGGCGGTGGCGGCATTACCTGTGGCCCGGCCTTTGATGTCGGCCAGGCCGGTACTGTCGGAATCTTTGAAATCGGCTGTACGGCCTTCTCTTGCTGCTCTTCTTCTAACTGCATAGCTACCTCCTGCGTCCTTTTATTTTATTGTATCACGTATGAGAGAAGTGTGAAGACACACCCGAAAAGGGCAACGCTGCTTTTCTCCTCGCTACCGCATTATCCTCCCGTGGCGACGAAGTAGAGTCCTGCTATCCCGATGATATAGAGGATGAGCACTATCAGCGAGTCGATGCCCATGATTTTGAAGGCACGGGGGCGGAAGATTAGCCCGTAGAGGTAGACCGAGATGAGCAGAATACCGAGGCCAGAGAGATAGATATCGGTACTGTTGGCGTGGGGTAAGACAGCTTCACCGGAGAGCAGGTTTGCCAGGAAGAAGAGAACTGGTAAAAAGGCGTTGCCACCCAGAATATCGCTCACCGCCATTTTATAATCGTTGACCTTGATAGAAGCAATACCGGTTGAAAGGTCCGGCAGCGAGGTCGCGAGAGCCAGGATAGTGGCAGCGAAGACTACTCCATTCCACCCCATATCTTTAGCAATGAAGTTGCTGCTCTCCTCAAGGGCAACACCTGAGGCCAGGGTGAAAAGAGAAGCAGCAATGAAGACAATGACTATCATAGTGAAGTTCATATTTTTGACATGTGTTGCCCGCGCCATCTTTGAACTTTTCGACTGGCCCGGCTGACTGCCGGGTGCGTTTCCTTTCTCTTGCCAGGGTAAGTCGCGCCGGGCCTTGTCCACAAGTATAACCCCGACGACCCAGATAGCGGCGATGAAGAAGCCACCCGGTGCAATGCGAGCGAAGATAAGCGATGAAGGCAGTTGAGTAGCCATGATAGCGACCACGAGTACCACAACCGCAAGCACTCCTTCAAGGGCAAGCACCAGGGAAGCCGCGTAATAGGTCAGTGGCCCTTTTCGTCCTATGCCGAAGACATCTTCGACAACAAGCACCAGCGTCTGCATAGCAATGCCGCCCAGGATATCACCGGTTGCAATATCAATATGATGAGCAATTGAAGCACTTACAACGATAGCGAGTTCCGGCAGATTGGTGATGAAGCCCAGGATAATCAGTCCCCCGAGCGCTTCTCCAATGTGGAAACGATCCGAAATTCTGTCCGTCGTTTCTGAAACGTAGATGCCCGCTATCCAGGTAACGATACCCGAAACAACAAATAGGATGATCAGGGTAGGTAAAGAAAATGAATTAAACACGGCTAAGCCTCTCCTAATATAGCCATAAGCTAGCTGGAAGCCGCCAGTATCATGTCCTGGCTTCTTCTCATGGCACGAAAGATGTTACAGAGCGGTTTCGCAATGGCTTTGAAAAATATTGATTCGTGTTAACACAAGCAAATTCGTGTTACTGCCACTAGCAGTTCAGCTTAAAGTATGCTATAGTTGTTTCATTGCAAGTAGTATCCTCTCATGAGAGCAGAAGGAGGGATTCATGAGCGACCAACCGGTACCCGGAATGGATAGGGGAGCCGCCATCGCGAGCCAGTTTGGACTCCAACGCAGTCCAGAGTGGAACAAGGTGAGAATGGCCCATCTGTCCAGGATAACCGACCAACAGTATTGTGCCGTTTGTCAAGGTACGACACAGCTCGAAGTACATCACATCATCCCGTTCCATCTGTGTCACCTGGTCTATCGAGGAGATCTCGAGTTGGATGAACGTAACTTGATGACCTTGTGTGAAGTGTCTCAGAACAATCATCACCTCCTGCTTGGTCATCTGAATAATTGGGAAATCTACAATCCTGCTGGCAGAGAAGGAATTATTACCTCCTTTCGGGGAATGCTGCCGGAAGACCTGACTGCTGAGAAAATTCGATTGAACCAGGTCTGGAAGCAGTGGATGGACGACCAGAGCAAGCCCGTTGTCTGGCAAGCTATGAAGCCGCAAGACAGAATCCAGCTCAGGCAGTTGTTGGATAGAGAGCTTCCTTATCAACAGACCGATGATAGTAGTGACCCCCAATCTCCCTATCCCTTCGAGGAGGCGGATGCTGTACTTGAGAAAGGTAATCAGGAATATATCGCCACGACTTATGGCAGTGAGTCCAGATGGAAGCTATTTCTCAAGCAAAATCAGATCGCGTAAAGCTGATGGCAATTGCTCCCACCTCTCCGTTTTCTCATGGTTCTCTTTTTGAAATCGCTGTTTTTGGGATATCCTCACTGTCAGTATGAGGAACAAAAGGGTTGTTCGGGGGCTAAAAAGGGACGAATGGCTGGTACTTCAGGGCCATTGGTCCCTATCAATACGGTACAGTTCGTTGCATAGTACAAGGGATGGCTTTTAACCATCCCTTGTATATTAATGAGAATATCCGACATAATGAGCTGGAAATTTGGAGGAAATATCGTCTATGCGCGTGCTGATTACCGGGGCCACCGGCTTGCTGGGAGGCCACCTGATTCAAGCGCTGCAGGAGCGGGGAGAGCAGATTCGCGCCCTGGTTCTGCCTGTGGAAAACGCGAATAAACTGGTTGAGCAGGGTGTGGAGGTGGTGCGTGGAGATATTACGGATGCCAGTACGCTTGGTCCCGCCGTGAAAGATGTCGATTTGATCTTTCATCTCGCCGGGATGATGGGTGTCTGGCGTCCTCTGGCGGATTACCGGCTGGTCAATGTGACCGGTACGGCGAATCTCTATAAGGCGGCGCAGGCTGCCGGAGTGCGCCGCTTCGTGCATACCAGTTCCCATACCGTCTATGGTCTGGGACATGGCCGTTTTATGGTGGAAGAAGACCCCCTGAAACCCGACCCTGATCCCTATAGCATCACGAAGGCCGAGGGCGACCGTATGATGCGGCGGCTGATGATCGACAGCGGTGTGGAGACGGTAATCTTGCGTCCCGGCACCTTCTTCGGCCCCGGAGACCGCCTGCATTTTGGACGCATGGCCCAGAAAGTGAAAGATGGCAAGGGTCTGATCATTGGCAAGGGGAATAATGCGCTGCCCTTCTGCTACGTCACTGACGTGGTACAGGGCTTCATGCTGGCGGCCTATCACAGGAATGCGCCTGGCAACGTCTACAACATCACCAATGATCGCCCGCTGACGCAGCAGGAAATGTTCGATGCCATCGCCGATGCCGTTGGCGGCAAACGTCCGACGCTGCACCTGCCCTACCTGCCCATCTACTATGGGAGTATCGTTGCTGAAAAGGTGGTGGCTCGTGTCACACGTACAAAGCCGGTTGTGACGCAGTTGGGCGCGCTCATGTTCGGCAGCGACAACCGGCACAGCGTCGAGAAGGCGCGTCGCGAACTGGGCTTCGAGCCACAGGTAGACCTGCACGAAGGCATCTTGCTGGCTGCGGAATGGTTCAATGCCGGTGGTATGAACCAGCCTTCAGTCACCCAGGCCAGTCAGAACGCTCCCCTGGCAGGCGCTCTAAAATAAGAGCAAACAAAAGAGCCAGTGTTTACGCACACTGGCTCTTTTGTTTGCTCTTATAGGGGGTGCAGGGGTCCCCAATTCTCATCATCCAAACGGTTATGATATCACTCGGCTATGGTTGAAACCTTTTTGCCCGCGCCCTTGAAGCCGAACTTCCTGATAGTGTTGCGCAGCCAGGGCGCGGTAGGACCATCATCGATGCGCTTACTGGTATCAACCAGAAACGAGGCTGTGTCTGGCTTGGGCTTCAGCAGGTTGGACTGACGCAACGCGGCCAGTTCCTCGTAATGCTGGAAGGCCCAGTACAGGTTGACGCGACATCCCTTACAATTTTTGGCATCGTTCTCATTTGCAGTGCCACATTGCGGACACTCTGTCATCGTTTTCCTACCTTTCATTCAACATGTGTTTCCGTGACGCTGGCTATGCTTTTGCTTCGATTTCGAGTTCGTCTATGGAGGCGGTTTTATGGCCGTTGCCGGTTCCATTGCCATTACCATTGACATGCCCGTTGCCATTGCCGTTGCCGTTGTGGCTGCTGGTTTCGTCGGTGGCGCGAATGACGGGCAGAGTGCGCAGCCTGGCGGATTTGCCATTGCCGTGCGCATGCCCACCGAGTTTGGATGTTGCTGTGCCTTTCGCGACTTCCAGCGCCACGCTGGTCATCGTTGGAACGTGGCAGAGCATGTTGGTGTAGGAAGCGTTGGCGAGCGGGCAATAGCACTCACCGGCCTTGATGCTGCGCCGCAGCTCCTCTGCTTTGACGGTGCTCCAGGTGGCTGCGAAATCATAGTTGTGCTCGCGCAGGTTGCCGACTGACTCGGCACGGATGCAGCAGGTCCATACGTCGCCATTGGGGGCGATCTGCGCCGAGGCAATGCCGGCCAGGCAGGGGATGATCTGCCGCTTCTCGACCAGCGTGCGCTTGACGATATCGTAGTAGCGGTCGCGGAATGCCTGGGTGATGCGCGAAACGCCATCGGTCTCCGCCTGGCGAATGCCCACCTGCAACTTTTCGATGACGGGTTTATACTTTTGTAACGGGGGGGTAATGCCCATGCCCACGGTATCGAGTTCGACGCGCTCCTCGGCAATCTCGCTGATAAACTGGTCGGGCTTGAGTTCGTTGGTCACGAAGGCATATATTTCATCGAAATCGTCGACGTTGAAGTTGGAAATGACGGTGTGGACGCCGAGCGTGAAGTTCTTGTAACGGCCCTTGAGCGCCTTCAGACCCGCGTAGGTGCGCATGGCTCGCTCGAAGTTGCCACGCACGCCGCGCACAATATCGTGCTTTACCCCGACGCCATCGAGCGAGAGATTGATAATCACCTCTGAGCCGGGTGCGGCCTGCAACACCTGCTCAACACGCCCCGGAATGATCTTATCCTGAATGCCATTCGTCGGGATATTGATGATGCCGGGGTGACAGTGGCGATAGGCCAGCCCGACCATCTCCGGCAGGTCTTTGCGCAGCGTCGGCTCGCCGCCACTGAAGGTAAACCAGTACGGGGCACGACCAATCGAGGCAAAGGTCTTATCATACTCTTCCAGCGTAAAATCATCGTTGGGCCGTTGCCAGACATTGCATGTTTTACAACGGGAATTACAGCGATAGCTCACACTGATCGTGAGATTGAGGGGCAGGGCAAGCGGTTTGCCAAGCACATAGGACGCCTGCATCTTCGGAATTTGCGGTAAAACTTCAAGCACGTCTGGTTCCTCCCTTACGACCGGACAATAGATTGAAAAATAGGTTCATGTTCGTTCTCTCTATCTTCCCTTTTCGGTCAAAGCTCATTTTTCTAAAGGGGTTATGCAATGGGTTCGGAAAATGTCCCCCAATGTTCTTTTCTTTCTAGTCTACTAAACGCTTGAATAGAGAGCCAGCAACGTAAGGATAGAAAAGTACCAATGTGCTATCCCTTCAATTTCCATCAGAAGCACAGCAGGGCCGTTCGTGCCGAGGCACGAACGGCCCTGCTGTGCTTCTGATGGAAATTCTATTGCGCCAGGTGGGCGTTGAGGTGAATGTTGACGTTGTTGCGAATGGCGTTGGTGACGGGACAGCCCTGCTCCGCCTGCTGCGCCAGTTGCTCAAATTTTGCCTCGTCCAGTCCGGGCACCTTGCCGGTGACGTTGATCTCCATATCGCTGACCTTGTAGCCGCCCCCACGCTGCGGCTCGAAGGTGCAGGTGGTGTTGACGGTCAGGCTCTCGACGGGCGTGCCGTTCTGGGCAAGGGTGTGCGCAAAGGCCATTGCATAGCAACCCGCCTGCGCTCCCGCGAGTAGTTCCTCCGGGCTGGTTTTGCCCCCTGGTGCGTCAGTGCGCGAGGCCCAGGTCAACGCCTGCTCGCTAATTGCACCGCTACCAAAGCTGACGGTACCACTGCCCTGCGGCAGATTCCCCTGCCAGTTCGCCGTCGCGTGCCGTTCTGCTTTCGCTGGCATAAATACCTATCTCCTTTTTTCTCTTCAGTTCAAAAGACATCTGGAAACCGGGATGTAGTACATCCAGCAAACACTATAACACTTGTTTTTCTCAGGTGCCAATCTTTACCGGCCCGTCCATTCCGGTTTGCGCTTCTCAAGATAGGCGGCGACTCCCTCGCGAAAGTCCTGGCTGCCATAGACGCGGCTGACCACATCATCATAAGGAATATCCTTTCCGGCCTCGGCTGCTGCTATACGGTGGTCGGCCTGCTTCGCCGCCCAGAGCGTGAGGGGAGCGTTGGCGCTGATCTGTTGTGCAACCGCGAAGACCTGTTGGTAGAGCTGGTCTTCCTCGTAGATGGCGGTGAGGAATCCGCTCTGCAAGGCTTCGCTGGCGGAGAGCAGTCGCCCGGTGAATAGCATCTCCTTCGCCCGCATGGCTCCAAAGGCGCGGGCAACAAGCTGATAGCTCTTGAGGCTGAGGCAATTGCCCAGCGTGCGAGCAATGGGCGCGCCAAAGCGAGAGGAGGGCGATGCATAGCGCAGGTCGCAGACGGTGGCGATGACAAGGCCAGCGCCAACGGCATAACCATGCACGGCGGCGATGGTCGGCCTGGGAAAGTTGTACAGGCCGCTCAACGTCTTCTCCATGCTCCGCTCATAGTCAACGCCGTCCTGCCCGCTGAAGCCTTGAAATTGCTGGATATCGGTTCCGGCGGCAAAGGCTCTGCCCGCGCCGCGCACAATGAGCACACGCACGCTCTCGTCCGCCCCCAGCCGTTCCAGGTGTTCCTGCATCTGCCCGTACATGGCCCAGCTCAATGCATTGAGTGCCTCCGGTCGTGATAAGGTCAGCATGGCAATGGGACCGTTCTGTTCGAGCAGCACCGCACCCTCCTCATGCTGGCCCTCCTCCCGACCTCTGTTATTATCGTCCTCCGTCTCGTTGGAATGAGTTGACATCGCTGCATCCCTCCTCATATAGTAACAAAGACACATATATCCTGGGACAAATCTCGTAGGGGCATCCTTTATGGTTGCCCGCCGGGACAAATCTCGTAGGGGCATCCTTTATGGTTGCCCGCTGGCAACAGCGAAGCGCATTGCCAGTCTCAATTCGATAAGATGCATCAGGATAATGGGAAGGCCAGTTGCTGCGCTCCTAACCTCGGGCGGCCCTACAGTGTCCTCGACCTTGAAGGTGCCTCAACGGCGTCCTCGATTCTGAAGGTCGCCCTTACGCATGATATCGATCATATCACAGAATGGGATGACAAAGGAGGTGCTATGCTGACAGCTGCGCTTGAAGGTGTGCGTGTTCTGGATATGACGCAGATTATGGCCGGGCCGTTCTGTGCCATGCTGCTGGCCGACCTGGGAGCGGAGGTCATCAAGATTGAGAAGCCGCGAGGGGGAGACAATTCGCGGTTCATGGCCCCGCCTTACTATAACGGAGAGTCGGCGGCGTTTCTGGCGGTCAACCGCAACAAGTACGGGCTGGCGCTGGATATTCGCACGGAACGCGGGAAAGAGCTGCTCTGGAAGCTGATCGAGTCGGCAGACGTGCTGGTAGAGAACTTTCGACCGGGAACGATGGAGCGGTTGGGCTTCGGCTACGAGCAGGTGCATGCCCACACCCCCCGACTGGTCTACTGCTCCATCTCCGGCTTCGGCCACACCGGCCCATACAGCGAGCGCGGCGGCTTTGACCTCGTGGCGCAGGCTATGAGCGGCGTGCTTTCCGTCACCGGCTCGTCGCAGGAGCCTGCGAAGGTCGGCGTTCCCATCAGCGACCTCAACGCGGGCCTCTTCGCCAGCCATGCCATCCTCGCGGCCCTGCTGGCTCGCGTCCGCACCGGAGAGGGACAGTTTATCGACACCTCGCTCTTCGAGGCGGCCCTGGCCTACACCATCTGGGAGTCCAACGAATACTGGGCAAGCGGGCAGCCACCGCAGCGCCTGGGAACGGCGCACCGGCTCTCAGCCCCCTACCAGGTCTTCGCCACCGCCGATGGCTGGCTCGCCATCGGAGCCGCCAACCCGCGCAACTGGGAGCGCTTCGTGCAGGCAATAGGCCGCGCCGACCTGCTGGCTGATACACGCTTCTCCGACAACCAGCAACGCATGGCGCACCTCCCAGCCCTGGTCGAGACGCTCACCGAAACGCTCAAGACGCGCCCAACGCAAGAATGGCTCTCGCTGCTGGAACAGGCCGGAGTGCCAGCCGGGCCTGTACTCACGCTCGACCAGGTCTACGCCCACCCCCAAACGCAGGCGCGCCACATGGAGATCGAGATCGAGCATCCCATCGCCGGGCGCGTCCCCGCCATCGGCTTCCCCGTCAAATACTCCGCCACCCCTCCGCGCCTCTACCGCCCCGCCCCCGTCCTCGGCCAGCACACCTTCCAGATCCTGCAATCGCTTGGTATTGGGGACGAAGAGTGTAAGCAATTGGAGAGCGAGGGCGTGGTGCGTGATGCGCATATGGGAACGTGGGCATCCCGGCATGAGGTCATGTCATTTCTCGTCAAAACATGTCATGTTGAGGGGTCTGTGTGGCAGGGCAGGATGGAACCAGGGCGGAGGCCAGCTCCGCCCCTACCAACCTACGGGGGGTTACATAGCATCGTGGTTGGTAGGGGCGGAGCTGGCCTCCGCCCTGGCCTCTTTGTGGTGCATGCATGTCCACTGCTACTTTTTATCGTTTCCAATGTTATTGAAACTCTCTCACTGCTCTTTGTGGCCCATGCATGTCCACTCTTTTACAATGGTCATGCAGCACGTATTTCATGATGCAATGTCAAATAGTGCCTCCTATTACGAAACATTGCTCTTTTTAACTGTCTAATTTGGCCCAGTTACCACTTGCTGTTTTTCACGTCATACAAGCAAACGGTGAAAAAGAGGGTCTATTTATGGGTTATCGAAAATATCATTCTTGGCGTTCCTTTCGTTGGAAAAGGCAGTCGATACGCTTGCCAAAACACACCTACACTTGGGGAGCCTACTTCATTACCATTCGTGCCAAACAACATACTCCTCTTCTGGAAATACCAGAACTGCAAGCTATTCTGATCGAGACCTGGGAAGCACTACCAGAGCGGTTTCCCGGCGTTTCCCTTGATGAGTTCGTGATTATGCCTAATCACATTCATTTCATTATCTGGCTCGATGACAATGTCGAACATCCTCCAACCCTTCATAGAGCCTTACAAGTGTACAAATCGATCACGACCGTGATGTGGCTGAAGCATATCAAACTTGCCGGTTCGGAACGTCCCGGGAAGTTCTGGCAACGCCGCTCCTTTGAACGAGTCATTCGTGATAATCGCGAACTGGAACAAACCCGCCAGTACATACAGGATAATCCACGTAAGCTCTGCACACCAGACTGTACCTGTGAAGAGAATGAGGAATAAAGTAACGATCAATAGCAAAACCAGGGCGGAGGAGGGATGGATGAGAGAAAGGGCCAGAGCGGAGGCCAGCTCCGCCCCTACTAACCTGCGGGCGTTGCATAGCTTGGTGGGTGGTATACATAGGGCGGAGCTGGCCTCCGCCCTGGTGCTATCGCTCGGCCCTGGTTTCCCCTCGGCCCTGGCTCCCCCTCCGCTAACCTGGCCCATCGCCTGTGCCACAACAAACATTCACATGCTCTCTACTCAAAAAGGCGCAGGATGAGCTTTGCTTTTCAAGCTACCGGTTAAATTACTCCGTACTTGTTATGCTTTATCTCATGTCGATTGAGAGGAGTAGCAGAGTATGTCTGGAACTACTGTTGATGATGCGCGTAGGCTGCCGGGCTGGTTTTCTGGTATCTGTGATACGTTGTGGAAAATGCAGCATGCTTTCTGGACCTTGTTTGGTCTGGGCTTGCTGGCAAGCGCTGGAGCTTTCCTGCTCACTCTGCATTGGCCATTTACGGAGAATAAAGCCTATGAGGGAACGCTTATAGGCTGGTGCCTTCAGAATGCGCCCCTGTTGCTGGTCATTTGCCTGCTCTACCTCACACTTTTCCTCGTTGTCTACATAGGGCATCACTATCATCGCCTTGCGCTCTCTCATGCGCCCGTCTCAGCACCTGCTTCTGGACAAACGCCTCAAACATTTGCGCAAACACAACAGCAAGGGCTGGGGCGAGAGCAAAAGAGAGAAATTGAACATCGTTATCTTCAGCGTATGATACGCGACACGGAAATCTCGTTCCCAAAGGCGTTCCCGTGGTTGTCGCGAGCGTGCCTCTTGATGAAGTGTTCATTCCACTACGCTTCAAACCGGGCAGACCACCGGGCGATAAACCAACAACTGAAGAGGAGCGGCGCTGGTATCGCGACTTCTTGCAGCGTTATGGTCATCTCTATCCACAGGAAACATCTCTCGAGCTGGAACGCGTGCTGTTCTCTGCCGAACAGGAATATGAGCGCATGCTCAAAGGACGCAAAGATGTTACTCTTGCCGATCTCTGGCAGGAATTGACACGCCAGCATCCTGCCGTCGTCATTCAAGGCTATCCCGGCATGGGTAAGAGTACGCAGATGCAGCGCCTGACGCTTTTTATGGCCCGTCGCGGACTGCAACAGCCCGATGCTGAAATGGTCGACGCGGAGCAATTGCAACCGCTACTCATTCCCCTCTTGCTGCCCCTTAAAGAATACGCTAGCGCCATTGAACAAGATAGCGCGCTCACGCTTGAGATGTATCTCTCAACGATGCTCTCCAGATTGCGTATTGATGGCGCGGGTGCTTGTGTGTTGGCGGCACTGAAGGCCGGTCGTTGCCTCGTCATGCTGGATGGATTGGACGAAGTGAGCGACCCACAGACGCGCAAACTTGTGCAGGGGGAGATTAAAAACTTCGTGGCCGCTCATGCGGATGTCTCTGAGAAAAACTTCAATCGTTTCCTGATTACCTCGCGTGTGGCAGGCTATGACCAGGCTGCTTTTCCCGATTATCCCCATTATTTGATCGCGGAACTCACGCCGGAGCAGATCAATTACTTTCTTCCTCGCTGGTGCCGGGCAAGCGTGCGTTCTATCCGCCATCCCGTCAAGGCGGACGAGGGCATGGAAGAGTATGCGCGATCGCCAGGGAGGCCGACATGCTGGCCTGAAAACTGCGTGATGCCATATCCCACATTCAGAGCGTGCGCGAGATGGCGGAGAATCTACTGCTGCTCACCCTGCTGGCCGTGATGCAGCAAATTCGGGGCGTGCTGCCTGACCGCGCGTCGAACTGTATAAAGATGTGACGTTGACCCTGCTCGAAGATCGCAATAAGGCGAAAAATCTGATCCCTATTCCCGAAAATCAGGCCATTCAATTGCTCGGCCCTCTGGCCTTTGCAATGCAGGAGAAGAGCAACAGTTTTGCCCGCGAGCGGGATGTGCTCTCTTCCTTACAGGAGACCATTCAGGCGAGCGGGGCTACACACGATCAGGCTGCGACAGAGGCGAGTGAATTTCTGGCGCGTATTCGCGAGCGTGGCGGCCTCTTCGTCCTGCGCACAGGTGACTACTTCGGCTAATCACCGCACCTTTCCAGATTTTTGCTGCTCGCCATATGCTCAATGCTATCAAAAAGGATCAGCAGCAGGGCATCGCGGAACTTGTGCAGCGAGGCCGCCTTCTTGAAGATATCTGGCGCGAGCCGTTTTTGCTTGCCGTTGCCTATCAGAGAGTGTGAAAACGAGAAAGGATTGCGGACGCGATAGTTCAAGCATTGCTAACTATGAAACCAGGATCACGTCAGAAGCAGCAACTCCACGACCTGTTGCGTGGCGGCAGCGTGCGTCATCGAGGCCAAACCCCTTGCTCTCAATCAGGCGCTGGAACGCGAGGTAGCCAGCCGTCTGCTCGAGATGTACGAACAGGCTCTACGAGAGCGGCGTTTCTCCGATCGCGAACAGATCGAGGACGTGCTGCAGCGCTGGCTGCTTAGCCTTCCCAAAGAGATAAATCGCCTGCCAGTCTTAGCTGTGCTGCGTGAAGCTATTACCCGCGCTTGTCAACGGGCCGCACTTACTATGCTGGCCCTGATCGCACAATCGCTGGTCGATTGTCCATCTGCCGTCTTCGAGACGCTCATCCCGCCTTTGCTGGCACTGGCAAACTTACCTGCTATAAGCCCTTACCAACCGACACCGGATATCGCTTTATCGTCGAGTCTGGATGTAATCGATTTGGCTCTGACCATCCTTTTCTTCCTGGGCAAACCCGGCCCATCCGGTCTGTTCTTGCAGGAGGTGCGCCAGTATTTCAAGGATAAGCCGCAGCACCTGTATCTACTGGCTCGCTATTCCCTGGAGTGCGGCACGCTGCTCACGCCAACCGTCGTTCCGCTGGCTCAGGAGAACTACCAACGCTACGAACGGGCGATAGGACAATGCATTGCGCTGCGTGACGCTCTTCAAAAAGCGCGCATCAGCCCGCAAGCTATAGAGACCTGTGGCACTATCCAACAGAATCTGCTGGACTGTGCCGAAGAAGTGACCTATCCCGCCGCGCAGCATCTTCTGAACATGCTTGACCTATCGGTCACTCATGCAGATCAGTCCTGGCAAGAGACCTGTAAAAACTATCTCGAACGGTAGTTTTCGCGGGAAAAACAAACATTGATTACCAGCAGGCCTGCCTGTTCTGCTCCACGCTCTTCAAAGAGCAAACCGATCAGCAGCGCATCGCGTCCCTTTTGCTTCGTGACTATTATGTTGGTGTTATGCCCGCTTTACACTATACAGAACGTATTTTCACTAACATCACTGAAGACCTGAGATACCTGAGCTATCTGAGAGACCTGAGATACCTGAGATATCTGAGAGACCTGAGAGACCTGAGAGACCTGAGCTACCTGAGAGACCTGAGAGACCTGAGAGACCTGAGCTATCTGAGAGACCTGAGAGACCTGAGATACCTGAGCTATCTGAGAGACCTGAGAGACCTGAGAGACCTGAGAGACCTGAGCTACCTGAGATACCTGAGATACCTGATATTTACCTACGAGAAGTTATTCTCTCTGCTCTGACTCGGCTGACTATGATTGTCGATGAGGAAGAGTGTGTTGAGCTGCTGACCATTTTGCTGGGCCGGGTGCTGCAAATTGTAGAAGCAGAAGAGAAAGGCAAGCTAGCCGAGGATGAAGTGCAGTACATCGTGCAATGCATTCATCCTGCTTTCACCTCTGCCAGCGACGAGAGGGTGCGCGAGGCGGCGCTGGATATCGTGCGCTACCTGCCCGCTCGTTCCGCTCGCGAAATTCAGTTTGTGTTGCAAGTAGGGAAAGTACGAGATATGGTACAACAGGCAGTGTGGTTAGCTATCTGATGGAGCAGCGAACGCGGCTTGCGCTTTTCAAGCGGGCAAAGGATCGAAGATAGAGCCGGTGAGAAGGGCTGTGGAGAAGAGGATGGAGAGGCGGTGGTGAGGGGCCAGCTCCGCCCCTACCAACCAACGCCTGCGCGGGCCAGGTGCGTAGTTAGTAGGGGCGGAGCTGGCCTCCGCCCTGGTCCCTCTCCGCCCTGGCCCCTTCGCCCCTGCCCCATTCCCCTACAAACCGACGGGGTTGCATAGCCTCGTAGTTAGTAGGGGCGGAGCTGGCCTCCTCCGCCCTGGCCCCTCTCCATCTCCACGCCCTGGCTCCCAGCCCCGTCCTGGTTCCATCCGTCAGGGGTGGTCTGGTAGCAGTGGGGACAGGTTTCCGCTTTTTGTTGCAAGGAAAAGAATAGATATGCAGGAGAAAAAACAAAACACATCACCGCATCGTTACGAGAAAATTTGCCTGGCAATGAATGGGGGCATAACACATGATTGATGTGCAAGACCCGGCGCTGCGGGAGCGTTTGCATCGCCGGACGGCGGAGGGGCGGTACGAGGTCGGCGAGATTGAGCTGGTGCTGAATGTCCGTGCGCGTAAGGCGGAGGGCAACCGTGAGGCTGTGCGCGTGTTGAGCGAGGTGCTGCTGGAACGCTGCATGCCGCTCTTCCAGAGGCATACGCAGGGGCTGCGTCACCGGCCAGAACTGCGCGAAGAGGCCATCGCCAACATGGGCGAGCACCTGCTGCGCGAGGCACAGGACAGCAGCGAAATTTTTATGACGCAGAACTTTATTCACTATCTGCGCTGCCTGTGCGTCGATGAGTTCAATCGCGTGCTGCGGCAGGAGGGGTTGTACTACAAACGCGACGAGGAAGGCCGACCATCCGGGCGACCACAGCACGTGCCGCGCTCGCTGATCGAGCCGCTGCGCCCGCCCGCAGCGGACGAGGAAGGCAACTACATGGCGGATGTGGCCGATCCGAACGACCAGTACGAGCAGATGCACGCGGCAGACGAGAGCCAGCGCATCCTGACCTATCTGAACGACCCGCTGGACCGCACGATCCTGGTGCTGCGCGCCATCGAAGGCATGAAATGGGATGATATCGCCCGCGTCTGCAAGCGCACGGAGCGCACAGTGCGGCTGCGCTACGAACGAGCACGCGGCTACCTGCGCGAATGCCTGAGCCGGGAGCGCGTAGAATACCGGCAAATTCCGCAACAGAGCAACGGAGAAAGATAGAGTATGTAGAGGTGGGAATAAGACAAATAACCTGCCCGTCTCATAAGGAACGAATAAAATGAATAGAAATGAATTGCAACAACTGAAAATGGCATGGCTGGCGGCGAAGGAAGCTGGCGATACGCAGGCCCAGATGAACCTGTTGCTCAATTACCCGGAAGTGCAGCCAGCGCTGATCGACTTTATGGCGGGATACGCGGCCACCACAATTGCGCCGGAAGCCATGCAGGCAGAGGAGCAACTATTGCCCCTGACGCAGCGCGCCTACCAGACGGCCCTGGAGCGCGTCTTCGATAAGCAGGCAGAAGTGGCGGCGGCGACGCTGCGCGAACTACGGGCGCAGCGCGGCCTCACACTGGTCAACGCGGCGAAAAGCCTGCGGCTGGGCGTCGATGTCTGGAAAAAGTTCGAGGATGGAGCCATCGAACTGGCAAGCCTGAGCCAGCGCCAGCTTGAGCGCCTCGCCAGCTTCTTCCAGGTTGGCGCGGAACAGTTCGGTTCCCTGCTTACCAGCAGCCAGCCCTCGCTGACGCTCAATCGTCGACAGACGAGCGAGGCGGCGCGTCGCCAGCAACAGCAGGACCAGAAGAAACAGAGCTTCTCCGAGGCCATCGAAAAAAGTAGCATGACGAAGCAGGAGAAGAAACTCTGGCTGGAATAAGGAATGATCAGCAGCATAAAGCGGCCCATGGCAAAAAGCCACGGGCCGCTTTATTTCCATAGATGGCAGGAATATGAACTCTCGTAGGCGCTCAATTTATTGTGCGCACCGCCGATTTATCGGCCAATGGTACCGGGCCGATACATCGGCGGTGGCCACGATAAATCGAGGCCCTACCGTTGTCACATCTCATAAAATCTTGTCAAAAAAGGGCATAAAACAGGCGGCAAACATGGTATAATTGAGATATTCTGGCGTGGTTTGTCTGTGCGCCTGATTGAGGGAGGGAATTTGCAATTATGGCAATGTTTGAAAGTTTATCCAAACGCCTGGAAGGCGTGTTTACGAATCTGAATGGAAAAGGGAAGCTGACCGAGGCCGATGTGAACGAGGCGATGCGCGAGGTGCGTCTGGCCCTGCTTGAAGCGGATGTCAGCCTGAAGATAGTACGGCAATTTGTTGAGCGCGTCAAAGAGAAGGCCATCGGTGCCGATGTGCTGGGGAGTTTTTCGCCTGCGCAGCAGGTGCTCTCCATTGTGAATGAGGAACTGGTAGAGATGCTGGGCGGGAGCGGAGAGCAGAACCGGCTTGACCTCTCCGGCGCGCCGCCGAATGTGATTATGCTGGTGGGCCTGCAAGGGTCTGGTAAGACGACAATGGCAGCGAAGCTGGCCAATTACCTGCGCAAGCAGGGGCAGCGCCCGATTATGGTAGCTGCTGACATGTACCGGCCTGCCGCCGTGCGCCAGTTGCAGACACTGGGCAAGCAGATTTCGCTTCCGGTCTACGCCGAGCCGATGGGGGCCGATCCGGTTGACATCTGCGTGCATTCCATCGGCTACGCTCGCGAGCAGGCGGCTTCGGTCGTCATTCTCGACACGGCGGGTCGTCTGAATATTGACGAGCGCATGATGCAGGAGGTCATGAACATTCGCGGGCGCGTCCAGCCTCGCGAAGTGCTGCTGGTAGCCGATGCCATGACCGGTCAGGAGGCGGTGCGCGTCGCCGAAGACTTTAACAAGGCGGTGGGATTGACGGGCATGGTTCTAACCAAGATGGATGGTGATGCTCGTGGTGGTGCCGCCCTCTCCATGCGCTCGGTCACAGGCGTGCCGATCAAGTTTATGGGCGTGGGCGAAAAGATCGAGGCGCTGGAGCCATTTTATCCAGATCGTCTGGCTTCGCGTATACTGGGAATGGGAGATGTGCTCTCACTGATTGAACGCGCCCAGGAAGCCATCGACGAGGAAGAGGCGCTGAAGGCTCAGGCCAAACTACAACAGGGCAAGTTCGACCTGGAAGATTTCCTGACCGCCATGCATCAATTGAAACGCATGGGGCCATTGCGCTCGGTTATGGAGATGATGCCCGGTTTCAATAAGCTTGCCTCAATGCCTGAGATGGAAGAGGCGCTGGAAGGCGATCATCTGAAACATATCGAGGCCATCATCCTTTCCATGACGCGAGAGGAGCGGCGCAATCCCGACATCATCAACGGGAGCCGGCGCAAACGTATCGCGTCTGGAAGCGGAATGGATGTCCACGACGTGAATCAGTTGTTGATACAATTCAACGAGATGCGCAACATGATGCGGCAGATCAGCAGCGGTAAAGGGCCGTGGGCGCAACTGGCGCGTCAATACAGCGGTGGCGCAGGGATTCCCGGCATGCCAGCTCTACCAAAGGGGGGTGGCCCTCAAGGCGCTCGTGGTGGCAAGAAGACTGGCAAAGCAGCACGGAAAGAGAAAAGGAAACAGAAGGCCCGCAGCGGAAGGAGATAATTCTCATGTCCAGCGTTCGTCCTGGCTACCCGTCCCGCCGGGTAGCCCAGGTATTTCTCGTGGTACTCATGCTTGGTCTTGTCGTCTTGACCAGCGGTTGTGGGGGCGATGCTCATTTGCAACAACAGGCGAGCCAGCATAAAACACAGCTCGATACTCTGCTCGCACATGCTCAGAGCATCGGAGTGCCATCATCACTACTTCAACCCGTTATGAAACAGGAGCAGCAGCTCAGTAGTAGCGGCGCTCCATTTTCGCCTTTCAATGATCAACCGATTAATGCCTATTATCAAAATCTTGCCAAACACTATCAACAGCTAACCAATCAGGTTCAGAATGCGATTACAGGCAGCACCTCGCAGTTCCAGCTCCAGGCCCAGCATGACCTGGAGAATTTCGGCCTGGCACTGTCGCGGCAGCGTGCGAAAGGCATTGGCAATATTGCAGCTTTTAATGCTCAATTCAACAAAGATCAGACCCTGATGGCGCTGGCTCAGACTCCCAGAGCTTATGCCACCATCAGTAACAATGCCAGTACACAGGCTGCTGCCCTTGACCAGTTGAGCGCCACCTACAATCAACTGGTCACCTTTAAGAACACTATCGGTCAGATGCAGAAGGCGCAGCTCGATGTCTCTGCCATGCAAACGCAGTACAAAAGCGACGTGCAGACTCTGAATACGACGACAGCAATGCCCTCTATCCAGTATGTGAACACGCTGATCAACGCGCAATATCAGGAGGCCGTTGTCAATTCGTTCCAGGCCCTACCCTATGTCAGTGCGTCCAAGCTGAACGAGTTCCAGACGCAGGTCAATCTGCTCAAAAAGTATGGCATGAATACCAGTACGTATCAGGCACGATTGAAAGCGGATCAGGCCACCATGCAAAAGGCGAAGAATCTGCAAGATTTCCTGACTTTCTCCCAGCAAATCGACGTGGATATCGCCTCGATGCATGACTCTCTGGTACAGGGCGAGGCCAATTACCTTGTTGGAGAGATCGATCGTGAGGCGCGAGCATGGGGCAGTGCGCATGCCTATCACGATAAGTTCGATGGCAATACCTACGATCTGGCCGCTGGCTATACCAGCGATGGCGTCGACTATTATATTCAGCAAGACCTGTACTATGCTTACACGCCCTCCGATTTCCAGGCTGTGGTCGACGAAGAGAACAACGAACTCTTCAGCCTGCAGATGATGGAACAGGACTATGCGGATAAGACACCATATAATCAGGTGCATCAGACAGACCTGGAATTACTCCAGCACTACGGCTTGCAGCAGTCACAGGTGCTGGTTGTCTCGATGGTAGAACAGGCGATGCGAGTCTATCAGAACGGCAAGCTGGTAAATTCCTTCCTGGTAACAACAGGCCGTCAGGAGCTTCCATCGCTGCCCGGTGACTGGACGGTGCAGAACCGCCAATCGCCCACGGTCTTCAAGTCGGATGACCCGAAAAGCTCTCCCTACTGGTACCCTGACACGCCGATCAACTACGCCATCCTCTATCACTGGGGCGGCTACTTCGTCCACGATGCGTGGTGGCGCGTCAACTTCGGCCCCGGCACACAGTTCCCCCACTACGACACCGGTGGCGATGAATTGTTCGCCGGTAGCGGCAGCCACGGCTGCGTCAACATGCAGGAAGACCAGGCAGCCTGGGTCTATTCTCACACTGACTGGAACACACAGATCGTGATTTATTAACCACAGAGACACAAAAAACTCAGCACGCGCACGCGTGCTGAGTTTTTTGTGTCTGAAATTATTTCTATGCCACGCTTTCCTGGCTATCCGGCCCCTGCTTCTGTGAACTTGTCAGCGGTAGGGGTGGCAGGAGGCCCTGGGGCTTGATCGAGAGCTGGCGGTAGAGATCGGCTCCAGTCAGTGGTCGCCGCCAGCTGCGCGCTTTGCTGAGGTCTTCCAGGAAGTCGCGCTGCAGGTCGATGCCGAGGGCCTGCCAGATGAGGCTGATGGCGCGGCGGGCGAAGGCAATATCGTTGCGCGGCTCGATGCGGTCCAGGTCTTCAAAGAAGAAGCCACAACTGGTGAAGCTGTACTGCTGGTAGTACTGGGCTTCGAGCAGCATGAGCGTGCGGCGGGCCAGCAGAGCATCTGCGGGTGCGTGCTCCCCTTTGCCGTGCCGCGCCCAGAAGCTTTCAGCAGACTCCCAGCCGTTGCGCAGCGGCAGGTAATCGTCGCGGGCGGCCCAGGGGTCGAGCAGCGTCTCTCCAGCGTACTGCTCGAATAGTTGGTCGCCGCGCTCTGCCAGGTGTTCGAGTGCGCTGCGTAACGCCCCCTTCCAGGAGCTATCGCCCTCGGTGCATTCGCAGCCGTTGTGCCAGCGCTCCACACCATGTCCGCAGCTCCACGCGCTCGGCACGCGCAATTGCACCTCACGCGTGGCCGGATGCGCAAGCAGGTAGCGTTCCAGCGTGCAGACCTCGAAGCCATATTCGGGCGCGCCGTGCTGGATCAGGTGCGACAGGAACTTATCGCGCCAGGGTTTATGATGGCCATACAGTTCGCCATCGGTGGCAATGAGGATCAATTGATCCTCGCCGACCTCCTGCTTCTCTTTGAGAAGGTGATTTGGCAGGTAAGAGGCGGCGAAGAGGTCCGCGTTGCTGGTGGTGTTCCAGTCAAATGAGACACCGCCGGATAGAGGCGCATTGTAGAAAAACACGGTGATACTGCGGCCATCGAACAATGGGAGAATATACGGTTCTGTCGGGTCAATGGTGGTGGCAGCTTGCCAGGGAGCAAGGACGGTATAGGTCACGCCGTACTGCGCCAGCAGATCGAGAGTTTCCAGGTCGACCGCCGTCTCGGCCAGCCACATGCCGCGAGCCTCGCGACCGTAGCGATGGCGAAAATCACTCAAGCCCCAGGCGATCTGCGTGCGCTTATCACGGCTCGTTGCCAGCGGCAGGATGGTGTGATTGTAGGCCTGCGCCAGGGTATTGCCCACGCCATAGCGAGCAACGTGCTGCTTATCGGCGTCGATAATGAGCCGGTAGACATCAGGATGTGCCTGCTCCAACCAGGCGGCAAGGGTAGGTCCCAGATCGTAGCTGATCGCAGCGAAGTTACCCGCTTCAGCGTTGGGACGATAGCACTCGGCAGTAATCTTTTCATTGAAGTTCGCATACGGGGTCGCGCCTGGTTCGATGGAGAGAATGCCGGTAAAAGGATCTTCACGCGGTGGCTGGTAGAAGTGCCCATACAGGCAAAGAAATGCGCGGCCTGCAGCCGGGCCAGAAGAAACATTGTTCATTTGTTCGAGCATGTAACCACCTTCACTGGTAACACAACAAAATCAGCGCTGTCCCTACCAGAACGGATCACAAAGGCCATTATTATCTAGTATAGCAGAGCTAACAATTCACTCTCCTGTATATACTTCTTTATCAACGTCCTTGAGAAGGCATTTTAGGAACCTGTACAGTTCCGACAAAGGTATACTTCCCTTTGCATTCCCGTCTCTACATATTTTCAATTGTTATAACATACAGGTGAGTTTATTTATTCGCTTCCTTGAACCAATCAAGTGAGCAATATATTGTTCACATGTATAACGTCTGAAGCTGATAAAAAGATGACACTTCTCTACAAAAAGGATGCAGGACATTTGTCCTGCATCCCGGAAAGCTATGCGCTCAACTGCTGTGGGACCATCCCCTGCGCGCTTAGCAAGAATTCCTGATAGGCCTCGCGCAGCCTGGGGTAGCGGAGCAGGAACAGGCCCGCGTACTCCTGAGACAGTGGGCGCGGTGGACGCAGGAGGCGCATATTCACCTCTTTGAGCAGCCGATTACCCTTTTTACCATTGCACGCCTTGCAGGAAGCCACCAGATTCTCCCACGTGCTCTGACCGCCGCGAGAGCGCGGGATAATATGATCGAGCGTCAGATCGCGGCTGCGCTTGCCACAGTACTGGCACGTTTCTTCGTCCCGCAGCAGGATATTGGCTCGCGTGGGCTGAAGGGACACCCGTGGCGTACGCACATTGGCAAGCAACTGCACAATGATGGGATGTTCCAGTTCAAGACGTCGGGCTTTGATGCTCTCCTCGATCAACTCACGTGCGCGATCATCGACAAAGGTGACTTTCCGTTTGGAAAGCAGTACGATGAGGCGGCGTTCGGGAATCACCGAAAGAGGTTGTAGTGAGGAATTCAATACAAGAACAGGCATGAATAGCTTTCCTTCCTCTCTGTCAGAGCCGATAACCACAGCAGACAGCGAGGAAGAAGCGCGAACCGAGAGGAGGGGAAGGGAGACCCCGGCCCTCAAGTTTCCTTCTACCGCCGCCTGCGCCGACTGGGCGGATAAGGACAAAAGCGTTTTGCACATCCAGGAGAGCCTGGCACAGGCAGGCGCGTACTGCTCGTCTGCCAATCGGTTCCTGTATCTCCATCGAGAGAGGAACTGCTGGAGCAAGCAGCGTCCAGATTCCACAGGCAACAATCTTCTGTTGCTGTTGGAGAAATCTGATACGCCTGCATTCCATAACTCCTTGAAATTCTTGTTTCTATCCCAGATGGGATAGCGAGCCTTTTCAAGCTCTTAGAAAGCTGTTTGACACATGCATCCTGGAAACGAGTGTGCCATCCTGGTCGGGGTGAGAGGACTTGAACCTCCGACCTCAGCGTCCCGAACGCTGCGCGCTAGCCGACTGCGCTACACCCCGGTGAACAATCCGTGCAATTCGCAGACTCTTATCCAACAAATCAAACGGGATCGAGTATTGTGTGCCAGTTCTCTAAGCGCCCGAAGCCTGCTTCTGACCTGCACACCCTCCCTGCTCACTCGTAGTATACCATAATCGTCAATACTTGACAATAGACAAATTGCACTTTCTGACATGGCCCTGGGCGCTTAATCAGGTAACTGGCGCACCAACCTGTCGGCCAGCTCAAAAGAATAGTTCTGGCCGCGATCGTGCGGGTAGACCTGGAACATGTTGGCGACCCAGAGACCCTGGAGCGGCGTTTGTAGCGGCGGAATATGCGCGCGGTACTCCGTGGTGACGATGGGCTGGGCGAAGGGTGCCTGGAACAGCCACATCTCCTGTACCCACTCCGGTGAGAAATCGGGGCAGATGCGCTGCAGGTGGGGCAGGAACTGCTGGAAGATCTCTTCCTTGCTCAGCTTGAAGAGTGGGTCATCCATCGGACGGTAGTTGCCCAGGTAGACGAGGTGACGTCCGCCATATTCAGAGGGCGGGCGCAGGTTGGTATGCTCGACGAGGGCGGTGAAGGGATAGCCGGGGTCGCACATGTTGATCCAGTAGCTATCAGTCATCTGCCGATCCAGCGAGAGGATGAGGCACTGCGCGCCATACGCCTGACCCCACTCGTACTTCGTGCGGTACTCCTCTGGCAGTGCCGGGATGAGACGACAGGTGAGCCGCGTCGGCAGCGTTGAGATAACGCGATCAACCGTCCAGCTGCCCTGACTGGTCTGCACGCACCAACGTCCATCTTCCAACTGCTCCACACGCTCCACGCGAGTCCCCGGCAAGACCTTGCCGTTGGCCCCGGTAATGCGTTCGACGAGGCGTTCATAGAGCTGCTGGAAGCCGCCGACGAGATAGCCCAGGCTGGTTGTGCGATCATGGAAGCGCGCCCAGAACCAGGGGAGCGCGATCTGGTCGTAAAGGGGGCCAAACTTGCCGACGAACAGCGGCTCAAACAGTAGTTCAAAGGGGCGCTTGCCCATCCAGCGCCGCAGCCACAGCACGGCAGTCTTGCCCTCCATCGGTGCAGAATTGATCACTTTGAGAAAGGCCGCGATGGCAGCCACGCGCAGCCGCTCATCGACGCGCAACGGCTTAAACAGCAACAGAGAAGTTGGCGAATCCAGGCGGTGAATCTCGCCGCCCGTCAGGCAAACCGTGCGCGGTGCCGACCAGACCAGACGCTCCCCCAGCCCAACCTCTTCGATCAGTTTGATAATCGTCTTATCGGTGCGAAAGAGATGGTGATAGAACTTCTCCAGCCAGGCATCGCCCACGCGAAACCCGGCGGCCAGCCCTCCGGCCTCCTTCTCCTGCTCAAACACCATCACCGACTGACCCTGCTGCGTCAGCCGATACGCCGCCCCCAACCCAAGAGCACCACCACCAAGTATGGCATATTCCATAGTCTTAACTCACCTTTACATACATTTCGCTACACCGGCTCCACGCGCAGCAGCGCCTCGCCTTTCTGGACAACACTGTCGTTGGTGGCGAGGATTTTGACGACGCGACCAGAGACCTCGGACTGGATATCGTTGAAGACCTTCATAGCTTCGATGAGGGCGACGACCTGGCCGACGTGGATGATGTCTCCAATGGAGACAAAGGGTGGAGAGCTCGGCGAAGGCGAGGAGTAGTAGACGCCGGTGAGCGGGGCGGCAACAGGAACAGTCTGATCCTCGTGTGTCGTTCGCCCGGTTGCTGCTGCCCCTGGTACCGGTTGCACAACCGGTACCAGGTTTGCTTGCTGCACTGCCGAAACCATCATCATACCCGGTTGCCGCCGGATAATGATCTCCGTCCCGGCCTCCGTCAGTTCCAGTTCGCTGATTGTGCTGCCTTCCAGAATGCTAATCAGGCCTTTCACACGCTCAAGCCACCCTGCCTCTTGCTCGCTTTCCTTCTCGTGATCGGTATTCATGCTGCGCTCACTACTCGCTCTATACTACTTTGCTACTCTACTACTCTTCGTAGCGTTTGAAAATCAGGCTGGTGTTGTGACCGCCGAAGCCCATGACATTAGACATGGCAATATTCACTCTGGACTGCCGTGCCTGGTTGGGAACGTAGTCCAGGTCGCATTCCGGGTCGGGCTGGTGCAGATTGATCGTCGGCGGGATGATGCCGTTCTGCATGGCCAGAATGCTGATTACCGCCTCGACCGCGCCCGCTGCCCCCAGTGTATGCCCGGTCATCGACTTGGTGGAACTGATCGGTACCCGGTAGGCGTAGTCGCCGAAGCAGGTCTTGATGGCTTGCGTCTCCGTGCGATCATTGTAAGGAGTTGAGGTGCCATGCGCGTTGATGTAATCGATATCTTCTGGCCGCAGTCCGGCCTTCTGCAAGGCGCGGCGCATAGCTCGCACCAGGCCTTCGCCACCTGGAGCCGGTTCGGTAATGTGATGAGCGTCGCTGGTCGCGCCATAGCCGACCAGTTCGGCATGAATATGCGCGCCGCGTGCCTGCGCGAATTCCAGGTCTTCGAGAATCAGTATGCCTGCCCCCTCGCCCATGACAAAGCCGTCGCGGGTAGCGTCAAAGGGACGGCTGGCTCCCTGGGGGTCATCATTGCGGCGCGAGAGGGCGTGCATATTGTCAAAAGCGGCCATTGCAATGGGAGTGATGCCTCGTTCGGAGCCGCCCGCGATCATCACCTTCGCGTCACCGCGCCGGATGGTCTCCCACGCCTCGCCGATAGTGTTGCCGCTCGTCGCGCAGGCGGAAACTGCGGCCCAGTTCGGCCCCTTTGCCCCTGTCATGATCGAGACTAATCCGGGCGCGCCGTCGATAATCATCATGTTGATGAAAAACGGGCTAATACGATCCGGCCCTTTTTCAAAAAGCACCTGGAACTGATCGTGCAGCGTTACCAGGCCGCCGATGCCACTCCCGATGTAGACTCCAACGTCATCGGCGATATCGCTGGTAATCTGCAAATTCGCCTGGGCCAGGGCCTGCTTCGAGGTCGCGACGGCGATGTGTTCATAGGGGTCGGTGCGGCGCACCTCTTTGCGATCCATGTACAGGTAAGGATCGAAGTCGTCCCTGATCTGCGCGCCAAAATGGACGCGAAACCGGCTGCTATCGTAGCCGGTAATCTCTCGCACACCGGATGTGCCCTGTATGAGCGCATCCCAGTTTGATGCCACGTCATTTCCTAATGACGTAACCAGTCCCAATCCGGTTACAACTACACGAGACATAACGTCACCTCCGCTTCGCTAAATTCCTAATGCCACGGCTTCTTCTTGCAGGAAACGGGTATAGGTATCTCCGCGAATAAAGCCTTCGTGCCTGAGTAGACGTTTATGGAAAGGAATGGTCGTCGTCAGGCCTTCAATCACGTATTCGTCAAGTGCGCGCTGCATCCGTGCAATAGCGGCATCGCGCGTCTCCGCCCAGACAATCAGTTTTGACAGCAGAGAGTCGTAGTGAGGCGGCACCTCGTAGCCCGCATAGAGATGGCTATCTACGCGCACACCGGGACCTCCTGGTGGCAGGTACTTCTCTACCACTCCCGTCTGCGGGCGAAAATCATGATTCGCATCTTCCGCCGTGATGCGTACCTCGATGGCATGCCCGTGCGGGCGCATATCTGCTTGCCGCAGTTGCAATGGCAAACCGGCGGCGATGCGAATTTGCTCCTTTACCAGGTCCGTACTGGTCACCAGTTCCGTCACAGGGTGTTCGACCTGCAGGCGCGTGTTCATCTCCATAAAGTAGTAACGTCCCTGCTCGTCCACCAGGAATTCGAGCGTTCCCGCATTGCGATAGCCAATCTCCTGCACCGCGCCAATGGCCTTCATGCCCATCTCGGCCCGTAGTTCCGGCGACAGGATGGGACTCGGCGACTCTTCAAGCAGCTTCTGATTGCGCCTCTGGACGGAACAGTTGCGCTCACCCAGATGCACGCCATGCCCGTAATTGTCGACCAGCACCTGTATCTCTATATGTCGCGCCCGTGGCAGGTAGCGTTCCAGGTAGAGGCCATCGTCGTGGAAGGCTTCACGTACCTCGTTCTGAGCCAGCGTGAAGACGTGCTCAAAATCCTCGGGGCGATTAATCTGGCGAATACCGCGTCCGCCACCTCCGGCAGCCGCCTTGAGCATGAGCGGGAAGCCGATATCATGCGCGGCGTCCAGCGCCTCATCCAGCGTGCGCAGCACAGGAGTGCCGGGCAGCATCGGCAGTCCCACACGCGCCATTGTCTCGCGTGCCGCCACCTTATCACCCATAATCGCCATCACATCCGCACTCGGCCCGATAAAGGTAATATTGACATCCGAGCAAATCTCAGTAAAGCTGGTGTTCTCGGAAAGAAAGCCATAGCCTGGATGAATTGCCTCTGCGCCGGTCACGAGAGCTGCACTGATGATGTTAGGGATATTCAAATAGCTCTTGCCACTCGCCGCCGGACCAATACAGATACGCTCATCAGCCAGTTGCACCGGCAGCGAATCGCGGTCTGCCTCGGAATGGGCAATCACCGTTGGAATACCCATTTCCTTGCAGGCTCGTATAACCCGCAGCGCAATCTCGCCACGGTTCGCAATCAAAATCTTACGAAACATAAAGCTAGCAACCTCTCATCTCTGCACAGTGTATGCTATTATACCATGTAGCTCTCTTCTTTTGCCACCTGTCGTATTCACTCACGTAAAATGTTACTAAGGCTGGTACACTTCACTCAAATAAAAAGGTTACTGAGCGAGGTGTAGCATGCCGGTTGAAGACGAAATGAATGTGAGTGAACGACGGAAGTATTTGAAACGAATGAAAGAACGCTATGTGGGAGCCAATCGAGGGGAGCGAGGGCGGCTGTTGAGTGAGATGGAGCAGGTGACTGGTCTGCATCGCAAAAGCCTGACCCGCTTGATGCATGCTGGCAGTCTGGAGCGCAAGAAGAGAACCACGCCGCGGTCACGCAGCTATGGGCTGGAAGTGGAGCGCGTTATCGTGCGGATTTGGGAAAGCCGGTACTACCTATGTGCCGAACGCTTGACGCCAACGCTCTTAAGTATGGCCGAGCACCTCAACCGCTTTGAACCGCTCGGATTAACCGAGCAGGTGCGAGAGCAGTTAGCGAGCATTAGTCGAGCAACAGTAGCTCGCATCTTAGGCAAGTACCGCTCCCGGAAGAGACGCTTGCCTCAGAAGGGGGCTGAGCGGGCCAATCAGGTGACGAAGGGGGTGCCGATTGGACAACTTGCCTGGGACATCAAGGAGCCGGGACACTTCGAGGTGGACCTGGTGCATCATGGCGGGGAGAGTAGTGCCGGCCTCTACGGCCATACCATTCAGCTCATCGATGTGGCGACCGGCTGGAGCGAGCCGGTGGCGGTGCTGGGACGAGGGCAAAGCGCGATGGAAGCTGGTTTCCGCCGCATCCTGGCCCGGCTGCCTTTCCCGATTGTCGGACTGCATCCCGATAATGGGAGCGAGTTCTTCAACCAGCACCTGGTGCGCTTCTGGAAAGAGAAGGTCAAAGGGGTGCAGTTCAGTCGCAGCCGTCCCTATCAGAAAAACGATAATCGGATGGTCGAGCAAAAGAACGACACGTTGGTGCGCCAGTACGTGGGCCAATTGCGTCTGGAGACGCCGGAGCAGGTGGCGGCCCTGGATGCCCTCTATGAGCAGATGTGGCTCTACTACAACTTGTTCCAGCCCGTCATGCATCTGAGCGAGAAGATCGTCGAGGGCGACAAGGTTCGGCGCAAATGGGACCAGGCCAAGACCCCCTATGAGCGACTGCTGCCACTGACAATCTGACCTAGACGCAACGGGAGAAGCTCACCCAGCTCTATGAGCAAACCAATCCGATGCGTTTACGCCAGCAGATCTATCAGGGCTTAGAGGCGCTCTGGAGCAGCTGTCTGACTGCTGATCATGTCGCTTCAAGTACTCAGAAGAAAGGAAAAAATTCGGCGGGGAAAAGGACGCAGCGGGTGGGAGGGGTGGAGCCAGCCGCCTGCGCAGGCGGCTGGCTCCACCCCTCCCACCCGCCAGTAACATTTTCATGTGAGTGAACTATCTTCCTTCGGTAACATTTTCATGTGAGTTGACACGCCTGTTCCGGTTGGATAAAGTCCAATGACGACAATCACAGGTCGACCATCTATAATGGTCATGTGGATATTCCAGTAATGTGAAATCCACCTTCTGGAAGCGGACGCATAGAAGATCATTTCAACGCCCATATTCCAGAGTAACGCCATCTTGCAGGGAGAGTGCTATTTTATCGACTTTCCAGCTACCGCCTTCAGTTAGCGTATAGCTCTCATTTTTTAAGAAGTCAGCAAACGGCTCACGGCTGCGCAAACCTGGGCTGAGCATCTCGTATGCTGAAGAAAACTGGCGCTTCTCCACATAATGGAAGTAGCGCCAGAATGCTTGATTGAAGTAGGTCGCGCTAAAAACGACGGTTGGAGTGGGGGATGGAGCTACAGGTGTAGGCTGTACTGTGGATATTGGTGGAGGAAGCGGAGGAATTGGTAGTAGTGTACAGGCAGACAGGCAGGCAAAGAGCAATGCCAGCCCACAATACAGGCAGACGAGAGAGGCCTTCTTCATGGAAGACACCTGCTTTCTGTTTAGTACTGACAGCCTTGTCAACAAACCATACAGAACGCATGAGCAGGCTACACACCAAAAAAGACGCTCTACAGAAGAATCTATAAAATTGCACTAGAAGAAACGTTATGGGACGAGCGTGAGCGAGATCGAGCTGGGATACGTGGCCTGGTTGGCTGTGACCGTTCCTTTCGTTTGTGTGGCGACAGCTTAATGCCCAGACGCCTGGCAAGAAACTGCCTCGCGTGATAGCGCGAGGCAGCAAGTAAGTCTTTATCAGCTTTGTTTGTAGGGCAATGAATGCCACGAATATCAATGCTGTGTGCCTGGCAGACCTCCGCAAACTGACAGGGGTCATCAAGCTCCAGCAAGAGAAAACACACCATCGACTGCTGTTGGCGAGGTGGCAAGTCCACAAGTGCATCAACAAGAGCTGTAAGTAGTTCTCTCTCCGCCTCTTTCCGCTCGAATTCTTTGGCGGGGTCAGCCATCCCTTCTGTAGGTGCGCTCACCACCTCATTCTCTAACGTCTCTTGTACCTTAGAGAGCGAGAGGAACTGTATATGGTTCCGGTGCCGATACTTACGCCAGCGATCAATGCACTTGTTATGAATCATTTGAGTGATATAGGCTTTTGGATCGTCCACTGCACCTTCCTGGAGTTTCTTCCAGAGAGAAGCCTGTAGCTCCGCTGCAATATCCTGTGCGTCTTCTTTCTGCAGGCAGGGATACATCCCCTCTACCAGTTGCAGGATACGCTCAAAGGTGTAGTAAGCGGACGGATCGTCTACATCGGGATCATCGTCATACGGGGAGAAACCTGATAGCACGCCAGGTACAAAGGTTGTTTCAAGGGGAGGTTCGTCCAGGTGGTATGTTTGCATAGCTTCTTTACTCCTCGCTCAATATCTCTGTATCTTTATGACTCTTAAAGAGTATAACGCATTTATCCTTATTTGTCAATGTTAAGGGATTTAAAGACATAAGCTTCAAGAGAAAAATATAGCTCTAAATCCGCACTCTAAGTGACTAAAAAGAGAGCTTTCTTCTGTAGAAAAGAGCAAAGAGCTACATGGGAAAAGCATAGAACAGGGCATGATCAGCGACAAAAGGGGATGTAAATATCTCTTTCTATCTATGTGCCTCTTAGAGGTTGTAATCAAGGGTGTTTTATGGTACAATCTCAGGAAGATATTTCCTCGCAGACACTTAAGAAAAACGATCAGAGTAGTAAGGTATACGGCTAGCAATTATTGTCTCTCCCACATACAGACGTCGGAAAGAAGCTATTCAAAGATGAAAATCGACGAACTGATCCAGGCTGTTGTATCCTATACAGGTTCTTCTGAGGTAGAGCTAGTTTTAAACGAGGCTTTCCAGATTGCTCTGGCTACTCACCATGACTTCCAGCGCATCAGTGGAGACACATTTATCGACCATCCACTCGCGGTAGCGGGTTTTCTTGCGGATTGGCATGCGCCTCTTCCCGTCGTTGCAGCAGGTTTACTGCACGATGTCTATAGCCCTGATTACTCTCATGGATATGATCTGGAAGATATTCAATCTCGCTTAGGATCAGACATTCGCAGGCTGGTGGAAGCGATTACCGACCTGAATAGATCTATGCGAGAGATCGAGAGAAATTTTGATGCCGAAGTAGATGTTATCAATATTCAGCAGCATATGGCTGCTGTTCTCCAGCAAGAGCCAGAAGTGGTAGTCATTAAAATAGTCGACCGGTTGCACAACCTGCAAACGATTAGCGTTCTCGATCGTTATTTTCAGGACCGCTATGCTCGCATTGGTTTTAACTTACTGGCTCCTCTCGCTGATCGACTCGGGATGGGGAATGTGAAGCGCTTGCTGGAAGATTACAGTTTCGAGATCATCAATCCTGCCCAGTATCAAATCCTACGCCAACGTTGTGCTGATGCGCGGCTGCAAGAGGAGGTGCAACAGGTACTCGCCGAGCTAGAGCAAGCATTATGCGGGCAAGCTTTTAGATGCAAGGTGCAATGGCAGCCTACCTCTCTCTATACGCTCTACCATCATCAGGTTGAGCAACATGCGAGGCAAGGAAGACCAGTACGTGTAGAGGCCGGGCCTTTGCGCGTTGTAGATACAGGTTCCTTCATAATCCTGACTGAGGCGGAGGAAGAGTGTTACCGTATGCTCGGTCTTGTCCACCGGCTTTACCAGCCTGCCAAAGGGCAATTTCGCGACTTCATCGGCGATCAAAAGGAAAACGGTTATCAATCCCTGCATACACAGGTGAAGCATTCTTCAGGAAATCTCTTCAATATTGTCATTCGCACGCGCACAATGCATCTGATCGCCCAGCGCGGCATTACCGCTGGTTGGTGGGGAGTACCACCTGAATTGTTGCCCCGGCTTCCTCATGAGAGCAGGTCAATTGACAAAGAAATTCAG
This sequence comes from uncultured Chloroflexia bacterium, assembly GCA_963736995.1. Classification (GTDB taxonomy): domain Bacteria; phylum Chloroflexota; class Ktedonobacteria; order Ktedonobacterales; family Ktedonobacteraceae; genus CADDYT01. The sequence continues at coordinate 846,550 of CAVTRB010000007.1, read as the reverse complement.
GTATTTACTGCAGATGGGCAAATGCAATATCTTCCTCAAGGCTCAACAGTACTCGATTTTGCTTATCGCATTCATACCGATATGGGAAACAATTGTGCCGGAGCTCTGGTCAATGGAGAACACGTAGATAGCTATAGAGTATTGCAAAATGGGGACAGAATTGAGGTTATTCCAGGGACGACCGGCACTGTACCACAATGAGAATGCGCTGGATCATGTACGAACTCCATCAGCTGCTGGTGCCATCAGGCAATGGCTCATTCAGCACCAACGTAAGGCTATGCTGGAGCGTGGGCGGATGCTGCTGAAACAGGCACTACAGCCACTGGGTTTGAATATGGCAGATGCTGAGGTTGTTCAGCTTCTCTCACGAGTAGCAATTAAAGAGAGCCTCGATGATGTGGAAGACCTGCTGGCAGCGCTTGGCGTGGGCAGGCTTCACGCTTACAAGGTGGTGGAGCGGTTGAAATCAATGGGGGTGACAGCCATTCATTCCTCCAGTTATGCAGAGCCAGTTAACAGCATTCGCGTTCTCTCTTCTGAAGAGGCACTACTACCCTTTATACTTGCGAAATGCTGCAGACCGGTTCCATTTGATGATATTGTTGCATACCGGCGCAGCGATGATAAATTGCTCGTTCATAAGCGTACCTGTCCGCATAGTAGGGGGCTGGAAAAAACTCTTGCTGTCGAGTGGGATACCGAACCAACGGCTCCAAATTATATCGTTCAGGTGGAAGCGCTGAATCGACCTGGACTGGCAAACGACCTGACGGCCATGATCTCTCGATTCAGTATCGATATGCCACGCTTTAGCGCCGCCAAACGTGCTGACGGCGTCATGGCGGAGGCGTATATCTACCTGGGCAAAACGACTTCGACACAAAGAGGTCGTATTCAAAAATCGCTGAAATCGGTTCCCTCTGTGACACATGTGGAAATAATGCACTCCTCTTTCGCCTCACTGACTTTGCCATCGGCGACCGAAGCAATTTCTCGTTCTAATCCCTACGGTCCAGGTATTGCGAAGGGGTCTCGTTTCTATGGACGTGAGACTGAATGCCAGCGTATACTTACGTACTTATGCGATCCGGTGCAAAACCACGCCATCCTGCTCTGGGGTCAGAAGCGTATTGGAAAGACTTCTCTCGTCATTCACCTGCAAGAGCAAGGGCGCGGCAAGTTCTTACCTGTCTATATTGATATGGAAGGGCTAAAAGAGGGTAGCACCTCCCAGTTCCTCTACCAGCTGATGATTCGCATCTCCCAGGTTCTTAATGAACAATCCTCTTTACGAGAAATAAACGTGCCGGCACTGAATAAGCTCAGGAAAGACCCGTTAGGCTACTTTGACACGTTTATGAGTATCGTAGAAAAGGTCAAGCACCTGTATCCCCTAGTCATCATGCTGGATGAATTTTCGTGCCTCAATTGCCTGCGTGAAGAAGGTGTCAGCCATAGTGCTATTTTTAGTCGCCTGCGCAGTCAGACACAACATGGTCAAGGTATCCATTTGTTGCTCAGTGGTGGTGGCCTCTTGAGCCAGTTACTGGATCAGAGTGGTATTGCTTCTTTATTTCCCATCGCATGTGACGAGAAACTGGAGGCATTAGAAGCCAAAGCGGCTCACCATCTTATCAAAAGCGGGTTAAGCAAAGTTGGTAACATTTCTGACAACGCTATCGATGTATTGCTCAGACTCACTTCCGGTCATCCCTATTATCTTCAGTTGCTTTGTTCTTACCTCTATGAACAGGTACAGGAGAACAGGGCCAGGATTACGACCGATTTCGTGTCTTTCCACGTACATGAGTGGATCAGCCAGGCGGATAGAAGTCGCTTCCAGCATCTCTGGGAGGGAGATAATCCTGACAGTGCTCGTAGAAATATGCTGGTGTTGAGTGCTATAGCTGAGCTAAGAGGAATAAACGATGAAATAGAGTACATGCAACTGGTTGAGACTCTTCAATCTATCATAACAGAACAGCAATTGATACAAACATTGAAAGACTTGACTGGTCTAGGTATCCTCAAACATACTTATTCTTCCTATGAATAGAAGCAAACTCTTTGCCGCTGGATTCGCCATTACTTGCTCTCATTTATCATCAAAGAAGAGGTTGGCTATGACTCAGTTTACTCCTCCAATAGCAAATCCTTTTACTCAGCCTGCTTTCTGGGGAAGAGGAAAAGAATTACAAATACTGCGCGGACGTTTACTCAGCGATGCTCCACAATCTGTCCCTATCATTGGTGAACCATTCACAGGAAAACGACGATGGTGAGGATATAGCTTCTACTGGTCTAAAATTTCATCCCTCAAAAAGGAGAACTTTCATTTACCTTCGTCTATATTGCTTGCGACTCCTACATTAGCCTTGCCGCGATAATGAGTGATTACGATGCTGACCCTGTTCTGGCAGCACTTCTATGTTGCTTTATGCCAGAGTTTGAATTTGCAATGGGAACAACTTCCATTTACTGCTCCTACTATACGCTCAGAGCCGAATGATCTTATTGATACTGCAGTTGATATTAACTGGCACATTAAGGAAATTGTCCAGGCTCAGCGGAATCCTATAATATTCGTCTTAGACGATTTTGAAGGTGTAGCCCGGCTTCCACTTCGCAATAGTGAATGGCTGCGCGCTCTCACGAAATACAACTGTGCTTACCTGGTGACGAGCCGTTACCTGCTCTACCAGCTCTATCAGTATCATAAAGAAAACTGGGCAACTCCTTCGCCATTGTGGAATATCTTCTCCGACCCTATCTATCTAGGACTAATGGCTGAGCAGGAGGTGGATAACTACCTGCTGCAGGCCGAGAAGTTGGCGAAAAAGTCAGGAAGCTGCTGGAGACAGAGAGATAAAGAACTTATCAAGGAAATAGCTGGCCGTCATCCAGAACTTCTTCGTATTGCCTGCTCAAGACTTTTTGAGTACTGCCTGCAAGCTGATGCGTCCTTAGAATTAGGTTTTGATGAATTAGATGATACATTTCTGCGACTTCGCATATACGAAGACACAAACGCTCTTTGCAGCCAACTCTGGTATGGGCTAATCAATCCTGAGCTCCAGAATGAGCCAAGCATTCCTGGCTACCCATCGGCCCGATATACTCTCCCATCTCCATTTCAACGAGCCTTAATAGATATTGTACATGGGAGCATAACAGACGATCATAAAATACTCTTTACCTTAAATCAGAGAGGTTTAATCGAACGTGTAGATGGGCAGTGGCGGGTGTTTGCCGGAGCGATGCAGCATTTTGTGCTTGAACAGGAAAAACGCCTACGTCAGATGCCAGACACGGGTAGAAAGCAAGCAGTAGCTGAGCCACTAAAAGCACATAGTGAGCGACGAGACGATCGACCCCTGACGTATATGGAAGGGAAAGTATACGAATATCTCGAAGCCCATGCAGATCAGGTATGCGATAGAGAAGACATCAAACAGGTTGTATGGGGAGACAATGAGATATCGAATAGCGCGTTACAAAAGATCATAGAACGTCTCCGCGATAAAATCGAGGAAGACCCCAATAGTGACTATGAACTTGTTGCCGTTCGTGGGAGAGGCTATATGTTGCGCAAGCGCTAGCCTCTCCGCTCAAGTAGCTTGAACTCTCTTATCGTGCTGCAACACAGCAAACTTACAGGCGCGACAGTGCAACATCCAGGAAACGCAGTCCCAGGAGAGGTGCTCCATCATATAGGAGGCTAATACCGGTACCAACAATCGCTTTTTCTATGATATAGTAGTCCAGTACCGCTCTCGCTACCTCGTTATTTTGATGGGCGGCGATAGATAAAGATATTACTTCTTGAAAAAGCGATGTGTAAGTGTTGCGATAAGCGTAACTTCGACGATTAATCCCACAAATGCTTCAACGGCGGCAAAGACTGTGAGGGGATTATCCAGTCCTATTTTCTCACCGGGTGTAAACCCTCGTCCATGAAAAGATGTTATGCTAAAAACAATGGCTTCTAATGGGGTGAGAGGTATTCCCATCATCTGACCTAGATGATAATAGATCATAGCAAAGATCATATTCACAAGTATGTAAAAAGCTAAACTCCGCCATAATTTATATCCGTAGCCCGATATAAGACTAAGAAACATGGAAAAAAGATATTGAGGGAATTTTCTTTGCTCCCATAGAGTTTTACGGTGAAGCAATTGAGCCCGGTAAGCAAATTTTGCAGCCTCTTCATCCATCCCTTGGGCTTCCAATACAGTTGCAAGTTGGCGGTTAGCCCTGACCGACATTCGATAGAATAAGATAGTTTCACTTTTGGTTTTCATTTTTCCATCCCATCTACCTGGTCGGCGTGCTTCATTTTCATCACCGAGTTTTGTTATTTGTTCCCAATTTGCTCGTGTAAGATTTCGCATCCCCCCAGTAACGTCTGCTAAATGGACACTTCCAAGCTCATCATTTCCTAGTTTGACATCCATCAAGATAGTTTCGTTATTAAAGAAACTACACCGTAAGGAAGCTCCTTCCAAATGTGCCTCCTTAAGATAAGCACTCTCTAAGTGAACCCAGTATAAGTCGGCAGCTTCCAAATGTGCTTGGAAAAGATTTGTGTTAGTCATATTTGCGAAGGATAAGTAAGCGCCTTCTAGATGAGCATAAGAGAGATTAGCATTCTCGAGATGCACTCTAGCCATCTCGCGCTGTTCCAGAGTGGCTTCGATTGTCTCACTGCGGTTTAATCCAGCACGTATACGTGTGAGCGGAAGACCTTGCAAATCTACAGAACGTAGATCAGATCCTGTCAGTTCCAAACCTTCACGTCCACGTTGACTTTTATCACTCCAATCTACTGGCCCTCGGCCATTTTCATGGGTTATTAGAAGCCATTCTATATCAGCGCGCGTTAATTTAACACTCTTAAAAGGATAAATCCCCTTTTTAAAGTCAGGAGTAATTTTACGACGGCTGTTAAGATATTTCTGTCTTTCAGTATCAATTTCTGGTTGAGTACGCCAAACTTGGCCTCGAGCTTTCCAATAGGCTTTCCACGCCTCTTTGTCATCGTTAATAGGTCGATTTTGAACAAATCCTTGCCTGGTGCTTTGCTGGATTATCTTGTAATCTCTTTTGGTTTTTTTAGAAATTTGTCTTTCATTCTGCTTGCTATATTAACTTCCCTTTTTATGCCCTATTATTTTATGACGATAGAATAATCAACAAATGATAAGGCATTTCTAAAATGAACGTCTGATCTAACCGGTAGAGGCTTATTAAACTATGGGCCAATTACCTAACCGAATTTCATTGGATTGCACCTGCATCAGGTTAAATTGGCTTTATCCAAATGCGAGTACTCAACTTGGTGATAATGACTATCTACTCGAACTCTCCAACTTCTACTACTCGTTCGTCTTAAAGCTTAGAACAATTGTCTGAAGTATGTACACAAACCAACACGGTTACTATAAAGAGGATCAATGCTCTCAGCTTACACAATATGGCAAGATGAACCTCTTACTAAAACCCTGTCGTGAAGACAATAGGTAATGGATAATGCCCCTTGTCCCAGTGTCATACTATGTGCATGGCAGCAAATAGCTGCCCGGCAAGAGTGCATGCTGAGCACAGCGAAGCATGACAGGGATAATATTGCATACTCGGAATGTTAAAAGGAGCGAAAGATGACGACAAATACACAGGATATGAGCCAGCAGCAGAGGGATTATTTATGGCCTGCTTTGCCTTATGAGGCATGGAAGGATAGCCTTGAGACGCTGCCGTGGGCAAGGTGGGCACTGGAACTGTGTCCATTCCTCAATCAATGGTGGGAAGTAGCGTATTCGGTGACAGCAAGGGGCCTGCTAACGGATCTCATCCCTTCACCGGTGGGCGGCGCTTTCCAGGTCAGCTTCGACTTCGTTGACCACAACCTTGCCATCTTGGCCAGCGATGGCAGGAGAAAAGAGTTGGCGCTGATGCCGCGAACCGTGGCCGATTTCTACAGTGATTTCATGACCGCCCTGCAGGCCCTCGGCATTCAAGTGAAGATCAATACGAAGCCTGCCGAGGTGCAGAAGGGTATCCCGTTTGAGCAGGACAACACCCATAAGGCGTATGACCCCGAATATGTCAATCGCTGGTGGCGCATTCTGGTGCAGGTGACGAGGGTCTTCCAGCAATACCGCTCCCACTTTCGAAGCAAGAGCAGCCCCGTCCAGTTCTACTGGGGTACGTTCGACCTCTCAGAAACGCGCTATTCAGGGAAACGTGTCACGCCTCCACAGGGAGCCAACCGCATCCTGGCTATGGCCGAAAACGAGGAATTGATCGAATGCGGCTTCTGGCCGGGGAACAGCCAGCAACAGGCTCCCGCGTTCTACTCCTTCACCTATCCCGAATCCCAGGGACTCAAAAGCGCATCGATACGCCCCGCCGCGGCCCACTATGATAGCAATCTGAGCGAATTTATCCTGCTCTACGATGACGTGCGCAAATCTGTCTCGCCAGAGCAGACGCTACTCGAGTTTTTCCAGAGCACCTACGAGGTCGGCGCAAAACTTGCCAACTGGAACACGCAGGAACTGGAGCAGCAACCGCCACACATATAATCAAGGTGAGGAATAGTTTCTGGGCGGCGTAATATAAAAGGTGCCATTTCCTGCAATACTTTTTCCGTTCTGGCGTCTCTTTATGTGAAAGAGCTTTTACACGCGGAGTTATGAGATATGGATGCGGGGAGAGCGGCTATCTCCTCTCTATGGGTGTTGCCCACACATACAACAAAATCAGAGAGCGTGGGAGAGGCGCGTGCGGTGGTCGCTGCGAGCACGTTGGAAGAGCAAGCACTGCAAGAGCAGCAGAAGCTCTCCTTCGATGAGCTGTACCAGCGATACTACCCACGTGTTCTGGCCTTCCTGCGCTTTCGTATCGGGCAGGCAGACATGGCCGAAGACCTGACGTCCCTGGTCTTCGAGCGAGCATTGCTGCACTTCGACGATTTGCAAACCGGAGAGGTCGCTGGAGCATGGCTCTTTCGCATTGCACGCAATTGCGCTGCTGACTATTTCAGGCGACGCCGCCAGGACCTATCGCTCGATCTGCTCATCGACACAGACTGCCCTGACCATCCTGGCTATCTTGCCTATCCCAATCACTCGCTTCCAGTGGCGAGTTCTCCGGAGGAGGTTGCGCTGCTCAGCGAGGAGCGTTCAAGTTTGCTCTTGCATCTCAGTCACCTATCGGAGCGCGAGCGCGAGGTGATCGGACTGAAGTTCGTGGCCTGCCTGCATAATTGCGAGATTGCGCGTGTCATGCACATTCCGCCTGGCACGGTCGGGTCTATCCTGCACCGCGCGCTTGGTCGTTTACGAGACGCTCTCTACGCGGAAAGAGAGAGGCGATGACACACCAGTTCGACGGGGAGTCTATGGATACGAATTCCGATGAGGGGTTTGAGAGGGTTGAGCGTTCCGAGAAGGTCGATGAGGCCTGGATGGAGCGCCTGGATGCCATTGCTACCGGCGAGGAACTGCCATCACCGGAAGATGATGAATTGCTTTATGTCGCCGGGCAGCTTTCTGCCGCCCTGACTCCCCTGCGTACGCTCGACAACGCCGCCGAAGCGCGCCGCCAGCACGTCGGCTCTCAGTTACGCATGCGCCGCATCGCCTTGACGCTCAAAGTCTGGGGAACGCGCTCGCTCGTCGTTGCCGCCGCCCTGCTTATCTTCCTGTTACTTGGCCCCGGCCTGATCTTTCTGGTCAATCTCAATGGCTCATCCCCCCACAGTGGACTGCCTGCCTCGGCTTCAAAATATACCGTTGCCACGGGAACGGCACGAACGCGAGCCATCCCTCCTGCGCTCACTCCTGCGTCGAGCATCGATCTCATCCGCGCCGTTTCACCTCTGCCTGCGCACCAGTACCTGATTGATAGCGGCCTTGACTCCATCAACGGCGCATTTTTCCGCTATTATGCCCAGTATCGCATCACCGGTCAGGGAGAGCTGGATATCTTTCTCTACGAGCAGCCCGCCTCGCTCTTCGCCTTCTCACTGCCTGCGACCGGCGTGCAGCCGGTAACAGTGCGGGGACTCTCTGGCGTCTCCTTTCGCAATGATACCGGCTTCTACACCATTCGCTGGACAGAGGATGGCCTGACGTGCCAGCTTGCCAGCCTGCTGCCCACCAGCACGCTCATCACGTTTGCCAATCAGTTCCGGGTCTTCACCATACAGCAGAAAAAGCAGAAATAGTGTCTGAAGTCGTGCGTTGAACATCTATCTCATAGCCCGACTCTCTGCAAAACTTTTCGGAAAGAGGCATTTTTATGAACGAGCAGAACGAGAATGAGCAACCGGGTGCAGTATCGTCATCATCACCGTCTCCTGTGCCATCAGAAGCGGAAAATTTGATACCAGAGCCATCGCTTTCCCGCGTTCCCAGTGCCTCAAGGGGCAACCGCGTGCAGACGATCATTACGCTGGGCGTGCTGCTGATTGTGGTGCTGGTCATTCTGGGAACTTTGACGCCGCTGCGCGATATTGTGACGCAGCGCTTCAGCAGCCCCTCGCCCACACCGGTGCCGACGCTTGTTCGGGGCGAAAACTTGTTTTATATTGCGACCGGGCCTGCATGGGGAACGGTAAGCATCGATGGACGCCCGCTCTCCCACCTGCCGGTCATTGGAAAAGACCCGCCGCTGCAATTGTCACGCGGCACGCATCTCATCACCTGGCATGCCGATCCCTTCCAGCCGGAGAACTGCACCGTCTATGTTCCTGCACAGCTCAGTGCATCCTGTCCATACGATGATGGATCACCCGGTACCAGGACAATTACGTTCACTGCCTCGCTGGCAAACCTGTCTGCAGACCAGCGCGCCTCCCTGGTCACAGCAGCGCAGGCGGCATTGAGTCGCTTCGATACCACAACGATGGTGCAGCCGGGAGAACTGTACGCTCGCTACGTCCCGCCGCAAGCAGTGGATACCGCAACAGCGCAACAGGCTCTGCGTGCCACTGAGCATTTTAACCTGGATGCCAATCCAAACTCGAACAGGTCATGCAATATCTATAGTGGGGTGATCTGTTCCTTCGGCCTTGGCTCTGGAAACAGCAACTGCATTCAGTTCTGCACCTTCACTACTAATTCCGAACCAGGTGGAGTGCAGCCGGGAGCAGCGAGTTCGACAACCTGGGAAACAATGGGCTTATTTTATACCTCCTGGGATTACAGCACGTTGGGTGGTCAAGCAGTGGCAAAAGCACAGCCGGATACCACGCTACTGGCTAATGCCAGCAATGATTACGGCATCCTTTTTGATATCCAATGGACAAACCAGAAGTGGCACGTCAGCACCAACAACGCATCTTCTCAGTTTTTCGTCACCCCCAATCCTGCCTCCCAGAACCCCGCGTGCCAGTCCATCCATGACAGGGCGAAGCAGGTGCTTGAGGGCTGCCTGACGTTGGACACCAACTACCTGGGTTGTTCCTCGATGCAGGCGCTCACATCTAGTGACACCGACTATACAACGACGCAGGATGCTTCAAGAACGTCGGTAAACTGGAGCTACCTCACAGGGCAGAACATGGCCGATGGCTGTGTCGCCGTCATCGTTCCACAGCAGCAAAATATTTCCACCAGTCTACCGCCTGTCGCCTACTGTCTCTACCGCTTCGGCGTGTTGCTGGCCGCCAATGACCTCGCCCATCGCTACTGGCCCGACCTGCCAGTGGCCGATGCTTCCGAGCAGCAAATCGCGCAGCAGGTTGCGGCGAGTGCTCATTTATGAGGGTGATGCTCCCACATATCCGCAAGAGACTCATCCCTATCTCGGTTGCAGGTGGTTTATTGCTCGCGCTCTTTCTCTTCTGGCGATGGCAGAGGTAGCAATTCCCATGCCAAATGTCTGTCATTAATATGCACCAGTTGCTTCCTGTTCGGACATTTGTTACAATGTATCCTGAGCATGAGATAGGGCAGACATGCGTGATGTGACATATGAGAGGAAAGGTACGGAAAGCCCTGTGTCAAAAGTATATGCCATCGCCAATCAGAAGGGCGGCGTGGGAAAAACTACCACTGCCATCAATCTTGCTGCCTATCTTGCGGCTGCCGGAAAGAAGGTGCTGCTCGTCGATATGGACCCGCAGGCCAATACTACCAGTGGTATTGGGCTGGCGCAAAAGATCCGCCAGTGTACGATCTATGATCTGCTCGTCCAGCCGCAGAATAGCATCACTATCTTCGATGTGATTGTTCCGACGCAGCGCCGCGAACTGGTCGTCGCCCCTTGCACGGTTGATCTTGCCGCCGCTGAACTGGAACTGGTGGGAATGATAGCCCGCGAGCACAGACTGCGCCAGGCGCTCGAACCCATCCGTCATCGCTGCGATTATATTCTCATCGATTGCCCGCCCTCGCTGGGCCTGCTGACGGTCAACGCCCTCGTCGCTGCGGATGGGGTGATTATTCCTATTCAATGTGAGTATCTTGCACTGGAGGGCGTGAACCAGTTACACAATACTATCCGGCTGGTGCAAAGCACGCTGAATCCCGAGTTGTATATTGCGGGCGTCGTTCTGACCATGTTTGACCCGCGCACACGCCTGGCCAGCCAGATTGTGCAGGATGTGCGCGCCCATTTTCCCTCAGAGGCTTTTAAGACCGTCATCAGTCGCAACGTTCGTCTGAGCGAGGCTCCCAGCTTCGGACAGCCGATCCTCGATTACGATGCCATGTCCCCTGGAGCGCTTTCCTATAAAGCACTGGCTGAGGAGGTATTAGCTCGTGGCTAAGCACAAGTTCGGGCTGGGGCGCGGCCTTGATGCGCTCATCTCCGGTGCGTCGGGAGTCATGTCGGCACAGCAGCCATCTGGTGTCGATGAGAACGCCATTCTCTACGCCGCCATCGAAAGTGTTATTCCCAATCCTCGTCAGCCGCGCCGCATTTTCAGCGATGACGACCCCAGATTACTCGAACTGAGCGCATCAATCAAGGAGCACGGCCTGCTCCAGCCTATTGTCGTTACCCGCCTCAACTCGCCCGACCTGCCCTCTCCCTCCCCGCCCTCGTCCTCTGCGGCCAGTTCAGATGACTGGTTCGCGCAGGATACCGCTCCTGCATCTGAGCAGTCGGCAGAATCGACTTCAGGTGCTCATGGTGTTGTGCAGTTTCAAATCATTGCCGGTGAGCGCCGCTGGCGGGCTGCTCGCCTGGCCGGTCTGACAAAAGTACCGGTGCTCATCAAAGAAGTCACCCCCCTGCAAATGCTCGAGCTGGCGCTCATTGAGAATATTCAACGTGCCGACCTCAATCCTATTGAGGAGGCACTGGCCTACCAGGCGCTGGTCGAGGAATTCGGGCTGACGCAGGAGATGGTCGCGAAGCAGGTGGGCAAAGATCGTACCACCATCACCAACGCCATTCGCCTGTTGCAACTGGCCCCCAGAGTACGCGAGAAGCTCATCAACGCCTCTGCGGTCTTTACACCTGGTCATGCTCGTACGTTGATCGGCATTGAGCACGAAGAAAATCAAATCATGGCTATGGAAAAGATCATTTCATTGAAATACACGGTGCGCCAGGCTGAGGAACTGGCAAACAGCATCAAGGCCCAGGAGCAGGGGCAAGCGCAGGGCAAGCCGGTGAAGGCGGTACCACCGGCGCGCCGTTCCTCCGAACTCGATACGCTGGAAACACATTTCCGCGACTCCCTCATGCTCAAAGTGGATTTGAAGTGTAACGCGAAGGGCAAAGGGACGCTTGTCCTCCATTTCAACAACCAGGAAGAACTTGAACGTTTATATAACCGACTGACCAAACAACAAGATGTGTAGAAATGTTCGTTGAGACCTGTCTGTAGGTGCCGATTTATCGAGCACACCGCCGATTGATCGGCCCGCTGGCAATAACAGAGTTATTACCTGGAGGTTATTGAGATGATAGCACAGGAGAGACCGTTCGACAGGGCGCGTCGCAAGATCGTGGTCGCCCGCCTCGAGTTCATCGGACAACTGGCGAAGTTTAGCAGGGATGAATTGAGTAAGGTTCCGGCGGAGGGTGAATGGTCCCCCTTAGAGCTTGCTCACCATCTCTACGTGGCCGATGGCCTTGCCCTTGAACAGATGCGGCTCGTGCAGGAAGAAGATAACCCGCTGATCGCCCCCGTCGAGGAGGAGGCACCGCGTCGCACCCGTGCATCCGCACCGCCAGCCTCGCTTGAATCCGTCATGGCCGGTATGGCTGCGCGCCGCGAAGAAATTTTTGAGTACCTCTCTCAATTGCCAGACGAGGCCTGGGAGCGCCCGTTCCATCACCACCTCTGGGGCCAGGGCAAATTTTACCAGCTCGTCAACGTCCTTCCCCGCCACGACCAGCAGCACGCCCGGCAACTCGTGGATATACGAGAGAAAGTTTAACTGTCAAGAGTCAAGAAGGAAAAGGGCACATACGCCGAGGCGCATGTGCCCTTTTCCTTCTTGACTCTTGACAGTTCACCTCTTCTTTACTACACTATGATTGTCTCTTGTATGGTATAGTCTTGCGGTTCTGCAAAGTACACTCTTTTTTCATGCAAGGAGCCTGACATATGCAAGCCAATGTACAGGAAACGCAGCAAAGGCTACAAACGCCGCGGCAGAGGCTGGATTACAAGTGGATTGTGGCGATGGTGGTCATTATCGGGGTGTTCATGAGCATCCTGGACTCCACTATTGTCAACATCGCCATTCCGCGCCTGCAAACGGTCTTTGGCGCTGATCTGCACAGCGTGCAGTGGGTACTGACTGCCTACATCCTCACGCTGGGCGTTGTTACCCCTACTACCGCCTTCTTCTCTGATCGCCTGGGCATCAAGCGGTATTACATTTTCTCCCTGGCGCTCTTCACGCTCGGCTCCGCCCTTTGCGGACTGGCCTGGAGCCTGCCCGTCCTCATCTTTTTCCGCGTCCTGCAAGGTGTGGGTGGTGCTTCACTCTTCCCACTCTCGCTGACGCTGCTCTTCCAGGAGTTTCCTGCTGGAGAGCGCGGCACCGCGATGGGCTTCTTCGGCGTCCCTGCCCTGCTGGCACCCGCGCTCGGTCCCACCCTCGGTGGCTATATCGTGACCTACGCCGACTGGCGCTTGATCTTCTACATCAATGTCCCTATCGGCATTGCCGCCGTCATCCTGGCGACCCTTTTTCTGCACGATACCGGGAGGCGAGCCAATACCAGTTTTGACATCCCCGGCTTCATCTTTGCCACCGTTGGTCTGGCTACCGTCCTCTACGGTCTATCAGAAGCCAGTACGGATGGTTGGGGTTCCACTACTGTAGTAGGGTGTATCGCGGGCGGACTGGTCGCGCTGGCTATTTTCTGCGTTGTCGAGCTGGTCATCGCCAATCGTGGAGGCCAGCCGCTGCTCGACCTGCGCCTCTTTGCCAATCGCCCGTTTACGACGAGCAGCATTGCTAATCTCTTCGTTGTCTTCGCGCTCTACGGTGGCCTCTTCCTCATGCCCGTCTACCTGCAAAACCTGCGCAGCTTGAGCGCGTTTCAGGCCGGCCTGATCCTGCTGCCGCAGGCCTTCGCCTCAATGGTCAGCGTGATCCTCGGTGGCCAGCTGGTCGACCGCATCGGTGTGCGCGCCGTCGTCCTTCCCGGCCTGCTGGTGCTGGCCATCGCCAACTGGCAGCTTTCCACCCTTAGCCTCTACTCGACCTATCCCTGGATACAGCTCATGCTCATCCTGCGCGGCTTCTCGCTAGGCATGGTCGGCCAGCCGATTATCGTCTCCATGATGTCGGAGATCCGGCCACGCATGCTGCCACAGGCCTCGGCCATGAGCACCGTCACGCGTTCTGTCTCCAGTTCGCTCGGTATCGCCGTGCTGGCCACGCTGGTGCAGACGCAATCCCAGGTGCATTATGCTCACCTGGCCGAGCAGGTCACTGCCAGTTCGCCCCTCGGCCAGCTCCTGCCGGAGATCGAAGCCCTTTTCGTCGCGCAGGGCATGGCGCTTTCGAATGCACGGATGGCGGCCCTACAATTAATCGCGGGCTACGTGCAGTTGCAGGGTTACGACCTGGCTATTCAAGATGCCTTCAGGCTCACGCTCGTTTTTGTCTTCCTGGCCGTCGTCGCCACCCTCTTCATTCGCTCGCGCAGGCAGCCCCCGGCTATCCCGGTGCAAACATCCGCAGGGGTGCCCGCCCAGGAAGAGGTCTCGACGCAATCAGAGGCTGCGCTGGCAGCTATCTAAGTAAGTCGAAATTCTGAAATAATCTCAGTATTCAGATAAGAAGGAGAGAACATCCTATGCTACGTCGCATGATTCTTGTGCCGCTCTTGATTGTCCTGGCCGTTCTTGCCATAGGCGGGGGCGTGGGCTACTGGATATACAATAACTACGAGTACTACAACACCGATGACGCCCAGGTCACGGGTCAGCTCGTCAATGTCAGCGCGGTGGCTGCTGGCAGTCTGACCACCTTAAGCGTCAAGGTAGGAGACAGCGTGACAGCCGGGCAATCCATCGGGTCGGTGACGCCGGTAACGGCCAGTACGACGACGGTGCCAGCGCCAATCAACGTGAGCAGCCCGATTGCAGGCAGCGTGGTGCAGGTCTATGCCGCCCAGGGGCAGGCGGTCTCCCCCGGTCTGCCCATCGTCGAGGTTGCCAGCATGAACAACCTGACCATCACGGCCTATGTGGATGAGAGCGTCATCAACAACGTCAGCAACGGGCAGGCGGTCGATGTCTCCATCGATGCCTACAGTGGCACCAGCTTCAGTGGGCACGTGCAGCAGATCGTGCAATCGGCGGCTTCTGAGTTCTCGCTGCTGCCCACCGAGGATAACGCCAGTGGCAACTTCACCAAAGTGAGCCAGCGCATTCCGGTGGTGATCACGCTTGACGGCACCGGTGGCAAGGACCTCGTCCCCGGGATGAGCGCCGAAGTCACCATCCACCTGCACTGATTAGCTGACGGAGGCCAATTACAGGGGTAGCGCAAAAACCGGAAGGGGTAAATCATGAATATCCTCATTTTAGTGGGCATCTTCCTCATCGCCTTAATAGCCATTGTGGCCGCAGTGCTGCTGGTCATGGGTGAGCGGGGAGCTGAAACCAGCGCGGGAGATAGTGCCATGCTGAAGCCGGAAGCTATACCTGCCGCCGACACCAGTGCAAGCGCAAGAACGGAAGCGCGAGGAGAAGCCAGGAGGCCGATGGCGACCATCAAGCTGCATCCGCAAGAGCCGGATACAGCAACAGGTATGGAAGCAGCGGATGCAACACCGACTGGTGTCTCTGTCTCCTCTCCCATGACGAGAACATTTCCCTCCAGAGACAGGGAAGGCTTTCCACTACCAGAAGCGCAAGAGGGGCCAGGCGTTCGCAACCTCGATGGACAGTTCGTGGAACTGTCTGCCGAATTGCGTACCTTGCACACCCGTGCCCAGGAGATGGAGCAGCGTATCAGCATGCTGATGGAGATTATTGATCGCCTCGAACATGACCACGGTGGTCTTCTCGACATGGGCATCGACTCTGAAGACTAGCTAGAGAAAAGAGCATGGCCGTGTTGATACGCAAGCTTACCGAAGATGACATGGAAGCAGTGTGGGCGCTGCGCTTGCAGGCGCTCGCAGAAAGCCCGGAATCATTCGGCTCGACCTATGAAGACACCCTGGCGCGGGGCCAGAAGTCCATACTCCGGCGTCTCCGCCAGGGGAACACAGACAATTTCTACTTCGGTGCCTTTGACGAGACCCTCACTCTCGTCGGCATGATCGGCCTTGTGCGCGAGGCCGGGATCAAAAGCCGCCACAAAGCCGATATCGTCAGTCTCTACACCCTGCCCTCAGCACGCGGACAGGGTGTAGCCAGAGCATTGATGCAGGCGGTGATCGACTATGCAAAGCAACAGGGGCTGGAACAGCTCCTCCTTGCCGTCGTCACCACCGCCCTACCCGCGCGCAACCTCTACCGCTCTCTCGGTTTCCAGACCTACGGCCTCGCCCCACGCACTCTCAAGCTCGATGAACGCTACTGGGACGAGGAGTTTATGATGCTGGAGTTAGATCGCTAGTGTGGCGCAAACGCCGAGTGGCCCGTCACGTCGCGTCCGACGATGAGGGACTGGATGGTATCGGTGCCTTCGTAGGTGAAGACGGCCTCGATGTCGGCATGATGGCGAGCAATGTGATATTCCAGCAGGATGCCGTTGCCGCCGAGCATCTCGCGGGCATCCGCGACGACCTCGCGGGCCAGGCGTGCATTATTCATCTTTGCCAGCGATGCCATCGCATCTGTCATCTTGCCTTCCTGCTGAAGCTGGCCCAGGCGCAGGCTCAGCAACTGCATGGTCGTCACATTGGCGAGCATGGAGGCCAGTTTGTTCTGGATGATCTGAAAGCTGGCGAGTGGTTGGCCAAACTGGATGCGTTCCTTCACATAGGTCAGAGCGATCTCGTAGGCGGCGATGGCATGTCCTACTGCTTCCCAGGCTACGCCCGAACGAGTGGCAGTCAGCACGCGCCCGGTGTCCTTGAAGCTACGGGAGTAGGCGAGACGATTTTCAACCGGCACGTGTACGTCGTTGAGGGCGATGTCCGCCTGCCAGACGGCGCGCTTGGCGACCTTGCCCGTCATCACCTTTGGCTCGAAGCCCGGCGTTCCCTTTTCCACGAGAAAGCCGCCCACCTTGCCCTCGTCATCTCGCGCCCAGACAATGACCACGTCGGCAAAGGAGGCATTGCCAATCCAGCGTTTCGCCCCATTGAGGATATATTCGTCGCCAACACGATGGGCGCGTGTTTCCAGGGCAACGGCGTCTGAGCCATGCTTTGGCTCTGTCAGGGCAAAGGCCCCTGTCTTCTCCATGCGCGCCATCGGCGGTAGCCAGCGCTGCTTCTGCTCCTCTGAGCCGAGCATGGCGATAGAACTCATCGCCAGCCCTGAATGCACGCCGAAGAAGGTGCAGACGCTGGCATCGCCACGCGCCAGTTCAGTTGCCACCAGCCCGGCTGCTACCGCGCTCATGCCGGGGCAGCCGTAACCCTTGATGCTGCCCCCGGCGATGTCCAGTTTTGCCAGCTTTGGAATCAACTCGAAGGGAAATTCAGCCCGCTCCCAGTAATCATTGATGATGGGAATGACCTCCTGATCGGAAAAGGCCCGCACCTTATCACGGATGGCGCGCTCCTCCTTCGTCAACAGTTCGTCTGTCAGGTAAAAATCGGTGCCGAGGGATTTCCCCAGAATTTCGGTAATCGGCTCTATGCCTGTACCTGTATCGATATTCATGAGCGTCTCCTTTAGTGGTTGCTTTGCGGAGGCGCAAAGCAAAATAGTTCACCTTAGCGCAAAGTGTATCTTTTGTAATATGTATGAAAATCTTAATGAAAATCAAGGGTTTCGCGTTAAATCTCATAAAAGTTGAGCTTGCAAACTGTACAAAAGAGCAGTATATTTGAGCGAGTAAACCAGTTTCCCGTTTGCAAGCTATCCCGTCCAATTCATGCTACAGGTTGGTCGGATTGCTATGGAAGAAATCCGGTTCGACAGGTAATCCTGCAGCGCCATTCCTGAGCATTTGTCAGAAAAAGTGCAAAGAAAGAGCGTCGATTGAGATGGTGAGTGATTTTCGGTCAACAGTGCCTTCTGCTGTAAATGATTTGTTCGCGGGCGGCGGTGAGATGGGAGAGTTGATGCGCTCCATTGACTGGAGCCAGACGCCGCTTGGTCCAAAAGAGCAGTGGCCCCAGAGCTTGCGCACATCCGTAAGTATTTGCCTTGCCTCTCAATTCCCCATCCTCATCTGGTGGGGTTCCGAACTCGTGATGCTCTATAACGACGCTTACCGCCCCATACTTGGAACAACCAAGCACCCACAGGCGATGGGTCAGTGTGGCAGAGAATGCTGGCCGGAGATCTGGGATGTCATTGGCCCCATGCTTGCAGGAGTGCTCAACAAGGGCGAGGCTACCTGGTCGGACGATCAATTGTTGCTCCTGAATCGCAATGGCTACATTGAGGAGTGCTATTTCACCTTTTCCTATAGTCCCATACGAGATGAGAGCGGCGGCATTGGTGGCGTCTTTACCGCTGTGACGGAGACAACAGGGCGCCTGCTGGGCGAACGTCGAATAAGTACGCTGCGCGAACTGGCGGCGGAGAGTACAGAGGCACACTGCGCCCAGGAGGTTGGTCAGCTTGCCATCAGGACGCTGGCAAAGAATTCCAATGATCTCCCCTTCACCCTGCTCTACCTGCTCAACGAACAGGGGACGCAGGCGCGATTGGTTGGCTGCACAGGCCTTGCGGACGATACACAGGGAAATCCAGTCAGTCCCCTTACCGTGGCACTGGCCGGAGAGGATGTGTGTGCTTCATCCTGGCCCCTGAAAGAGGTCGTTGTCAGCGGCAAAGCAGTCTCGATCGAGCAGATTCCCGAAAAATATGCTGCCCTTCTCCCATCCTTTGATGGAGAAACGCCGCACTCCGTGCTTATTCTGCCGATTGTCAGGCCAGGCCAGGAGAGCCTCTATGGCTTCCTTATTGCAGGTATTAGCCCCCGTCGTGCGCTCGACAACGATTATCGCAGCTTCCTTGACCTCGTTGCGGGGCAGATCGCCGCCAATATCGCAAGCGCTCGGGCTTACCAGGAGGAACGAGCGCGGGCGGAGGCGCTGGCCGAGTTAGACCGCGCCAAAACCACCTTCTTCAGCAATGTCAGCCACGAATTTCGCACGCCGCTCACACTTCTACTGGGACCGGTTGCGGATATTTTGACCGATGAAACACTTGCAGCAGAGCAGCGCGAGCGCCTGGAAATGGTGCAGCGCAATGGCCTGCGCCTGCTCAAGCTGGTCAATTCCCTGCTCGACTTCGCTCGTATTGAGGCGGGTCGTGTCGAGGCAATATATGAACCCGTTGATCTGGCTGCCTTCACCGCTGAACTTGCCAGCAACTTCCGCTCGGCCATCGAACGGGCTGGATTGCAGCTTGTCGTGAATTGCCCTCCGCTCTCCGTGCCTGTCTATGTCGATCGTGAGATGTGGGAGAAGATCGTGCTCAACCTTCTCTCGAATGCTTTCAAATTCACCTTAGAGGGAGAGATTGTCGTGGCACTGCATGCCAGCGAGCAGACGGTAGAGCTGGAGGTGCGCGACACCGGCGTGGGCATCCCGCAAGAGGAACTCCCGCGTATCTTCGAGCGTTTTCACCGCGTTCATAACACTCGCGCCCGCACATTCGAGGGGACGGGTATCGGCTTAGCCCTTGTGCAGGAACTGGTTCGACTGCACGGGGGTACCATCAACGTGAGTAGTGTCCCGGAGCAGGGCACCACCTTTACCGTCTCGCTGCCACTGGGAGCAGCTCACCTGCCCGCCAGGCGCATCGCTGTACAACGGCGGACACTCTCCTCAACAGCGCTGGGAGCTGCCCCCTACGTGGAAGAGGCCCTGCGCTGGCTGCCTGATACGCCTGAGGAAATGGCAGTATCTTCAGCCAGGACTGAACAATCCACGCTGCAAACGCTGACATCTGCTCCGTCGGCAAAGTTCGCTCAGCAACCGGCGGTTCGTGTACTCGTGGTGGATGATAACACCGATATGCTGGAGTACATCACCCGTCTCCTCAGCCCCTACTACACGGTAGAGGCCGTTACGGATGGACGGGCCGCGCTGCAAGCCATTGAGCAACGCCCACCCGATCTGATCATCAGCGACGTGATGATGCCAGAGCTTGACGGCTTTCAACTGCTTCAGGCTGTCAGAAGCCAGCCTGCGACTAGTTTGCTGCCCGTCATTCTGCTTTCAGCTCGTGCAGGTGAGGAGGCAACGATCGAGGGCCTGCAAGCGGGAGCCAACGACTACCTTGTCAAGCCCTTCTCTGCCCGCGAACTGCTGACACGGGTCGCCGCCCGCCTGGAAATCTCGCGTCTCTTCCAGCAAGTCCAGCAGGCGCTACACACCCGTGACGAACTCTTCTCGCTCGTGACGCACGATCTGAAGAATCCGCTTGGCGCGATCAAGGGGTATGCCCAGCTTGCGCATCGACAGCTCGTACAGGCCAACAATACCACCACACAGGCGCAGACAGCATCACTCCTCACCCGCATTGATGCGCTTTCCTCTCGTATGACCGCGCAAATCAACGAATTGCTCGAGCTGGCTCAACTGCAAGCCAGCCAGCCCTTGAAATTGAGCCGGCGAGAAGTTGACCTCGTTGCATTAGCCCGGCAGGCCATCACGGAGTACCAGCAAACAACCAGCCACCAGATTATCTTCAAAACAGCGGAGGACTCTCTGACAGGGCAGTTCGACCCTGTGCGTCTGGAACGTATCCTGACAAATCTTCTCTCCAACGCCATCAAATACTCGCCTGAAGGGGGAAAGATCGAAGTTGACCTGGAGCGGCAAGCGGAGCAGGGTCGCTCATGCGCAATTCTGCGCGTGCGCGATTCTGGCATCGGCATCCCCGCCGCCGATCTTCCCCACATTTTCGAGCCGTTCCACCGCGCTGCCAACGTGAGCGGCAAGATCGCCGGCACCGGGCTTGGCCTGAGCAGCGTCCAGCAGATGGTCAGCCATCACGGAGGCACCATCACGGTTGAGAGCCAGGAGCATCAAGGTTCCACCTTCACCGTGCGCCTACCGTTGGACACGGACATGTCATTCTGAGCGCAGCGAAGCATGGTATGAAATATTGACATGTCCATGTCATTCTGAGCGCAGCGAAGCATGTATGGCCCGGAAGCGTCACCGCGTGTTTGGCAAATGCCCGCATCACATGTCATCTTGAGCGCAGCGAAGGATCTGAGACTGGCATTACTGACCAGGCAGCTACCTCAGATCCTTCGCTGCGCTCAGGATGACATCCCTTGCTCCTCCGTCAGGTTCTCTATGACAAGCTGCTCCGCTGTTTTGACACGTTGTTTTGCCGCCTCGGAGGGGGAGAATTCACTGTACATCTTCTCTAATTTCTTCCGCACTGCCTCGCGCGCTGCTTCCAGGTCGGCGTTGCCGGTACGCAGTGCTCGCCCCTCTGGAACCGTCACCGCGCAGCGTTCCATTACATCTTCGGTAATGAAGATGGGAACATCCTCGCCCGTGTACGTGGCGAGTGCGAGGGCATCGCTTGGCCGCGCATCGATCTCCTGCACGACCTCTCCATTGCGCACCTTCATCACCGCGTAGAACACGTCGTCCTTGAGCGCCTCGATGCGCACCTCTTCAAGCTGGACGCCCGTCGTTTTCAGCAGGTTAGCCATCATTCCTGCTGTCAGCGGGCGCAGCGAGGAGATGCCGGTCATGCCCATCGCTATCGCCAGCCCCTCGCTTTTGCCGACCCAGATACACACCACGCGACGCCCTGCCTCGTCCTGCAAAGCGACCACCGTTTGCCCGGTCTCAGGAATTTCCCGCACCGAGTGAATGCGAGCAGGTATCATCTTTGTGCTCCCTTCTTCCTGTGTCGTTGCTGCCCCGGTCTTACCAGCCTCTCGCTGCTCTTCATAAAGTGAGGAGAGCCGGACGCGCAATTGCTTCCTGGCGCGGTGCAAGCGCCCCTTCACGGCGTTTACCGACGCGCCGCTGGCGCGAGCGACCTCTTCCAGACTCAATTGTTCATAATAAAACAGCAGCGTGGCTGCCCGCTCCTTCGCCGAAAGCTGCCACACGGCATCCAGCACGGCGCGCTGTAGCTCCCGCTCCTCCACCGCCTTCTGCGGGTCAATCGTCCCGGCAAAGAACATGGCGAGGTCAGCGCGCATGCCGCCCATCAATGCCTCCAGCGAGCATGGGTCGCCCTTGCGCTCGCGCAGGTAGCTGCGGCAGATGTTCAGCACAATGCCATAGAGCCAGCTGCGAAAGCGGGCAGCTTCGCGCAACTGCGCCAGCGAGAGATACGCGGCCAGGATGGCTTCCTGCGCCAGTTCCCGCGCCACCTCCTCGTTCGCCACCATGTTTGCAGCGATGCGCCGCGCCATTGCTTCGTAGCGCACCACCAGTTCGCCAAACGCCTCGCGCTGCCCACCACGAGCCAGCGTCACCAGTTCAGCATCCGTCTTCTCTTCGTAATCCAATTTCTGTATCCAGAAAAACAGCAGGCCTGCTTTTTCGAGTACTCTCTACAATAGTGGGGAAAATCAGGCAAAAGGTTACTATACTATGCTATAATACCTCCACTATGGAAACGACGAAAGCAGCAAGAAAAATCATTGCCATCGGTGGCGCAGGCTATGACCAGGAAAACCTCGCCATCGAGAAGGAAATTCTCCGTTTCGCGCAGAAGGAGCATCCACACGTGCTCTCCATTCCCACAGCGAGCTACGACGACGAAAAGTGGTCGCAACTCTTCGAGCACATCTACGGCCAGCGGCTGGGCTGCACCACCGACGTACTCTGGCTGCTCAGAGAACAGCCCACTCCGCAGCAGATCGAAGAGAAAATCCTTTCAGCCGACATCATCTGGGTAGGCGGTGGCAATACTCTCAAAATGATGAAACGCTGGCGCAAGCTCGGCGTCGATACCGTGCTGAAGCAGGCGCACGACAAAGGCACCGTCCTCGCAGGCACCAGTGCCGGGGCCATCTGCTGGTTCCAGTACGGCCACAGCGACTCCATGAGCTTCTACGGCTCCGAACAATGGAACTACGTCCTCGTGCGCGGCCTCGGCTTCATCGACGCCATCCACTGCCCCCACTACCACGCCGAGCAGCGCGAGCAAGACTTCGCCCGCATGATGGCGAAACGTCATCCCGGTCAGGCTCTCCCCGGCATCGCCCTCGACAACTCCGCCGCCCTCCAGCTCCTCGGCGACCGCTACCGCCTCCTCACCTTCCGCCCCGAAGCCCGTGGCTACAAAGTCTACAAAAAGGATGGGAAGGTCGTGGAAGAGGAGATTGAGCAGAGGGAGGAGTTCGCCCCGCTGGAGGAATTGTTGAGGGTGTGAGAGATATGCGACCTTGCTCGTATAGCCTTTCCCTTTGCACAATAACATCTTCCCCTATTATCTGTTTTTTTACTCCATCTATTCAAGGGACTCCATCTTTTATAGTTATTGGACGATAGAGAGAAGCCAACCATTTACCTACTCAATGTCCCCATTCAAATCAAATGAAATTACTGCCGCAAAAGCAGTTTTATTCCATTACCGATGATTAAATGATATACTTATACCTATTCAGTTATCTATTTAAATATGAAGTAGGCTGACGGAAGGGAGGATTAGTATGCGGAAGTCGAAGCCCTGGCTTATTGGTGCTGGTGTCAGCGGACTTCTCATTCTTATACTTGGCTACATAGTTGCCGGTATTATTGGTAATGGATCATATGCTCTCCTCAGCTGGTTATGGGTTTCAGTTCTTATCCCACTAGGAAAGCAGATACCGAAGGTGATAAAGCTGGTAATGATGAGTTCGTGGTGGCTGCCATATCATTTCTGTGCCATCATATCACAGCTTTCCTCTCGTACCGCACTTGCCGCTCTGCAGGTGTACCTTGTACTATCTGTGCATGTCTCTTTAGCCAACAACGCAACAGATGCATATTTGCTCAGCTATATCACAGCAGCACATTTTTACCTCAGTACTTCTCCCACACACCCTACTATCTACCTCACACCACCAATACACTTTATATAATAACACCTACCCTACCCACTCAATCCCACAACCCTATTATATCCCTTATATATCTTACCAATACACCTACCACATACCTATAACTCCCCACCCCTTTCTTCCTTCACCCTCCCCCTCTCCCTCCTCCCCCCACCAATCTCTATATAACACCCCCCCCCCCCCCCCCCCCCCCCCCCCCCCCTTGCTTGATTACTTCCATTTCCTTTGCTATGCTACCAGTAAGTAGTCGATGTTGAGGAGCAGTAGGTTAGAAGTCGTTGATTTTCAGATAGGGCGAAGGGGAGTGTTATGCCTGTTGCAAAAGAAGCATATCGAATTTACGACATGAAGACGGGGCAGCCTGTAGCGCTTATAGACGCAGATGGCACCCTCCACGAGGAGGGCGATCCTCAAGCAATAGCTACATTGAAGCATCTGATGCAGCGGGAACTCATCGTGCGGGAGAGAGAACCGGGTTGGAGACCGGGGACGAAGCCGAGGGCTATGAGCTATTCCCGGAGGGGAGCATGTGCTACTTCGGGCTGATCACCCTGCGTCCCGGCGACCCCGAGTACCTTTCCGCCTTCCTCAGCAACCTGCCCGCCATCAGCTATTACGAAGCGCACCCCGTTCAGGAGTGAGTGTCTTCCCCGCGTCGCTTCGCTCTTACGATCTCTTTCAACCGCCATTTCAATACCGTTCGCACAAAATCAAAGTTCCAGGGGGTATCGACTTCTACCATGAAATGGGTTGCTTCCGCTTACACATACGCCTCAAGCTGGGGGATACTCACACGTGTTGGTAAAGAAGTAGAACGTTCAATCTCATCTGGATTGCGACCAACGTTGGCACACCACGTGTCGAGAACCTGCATTTTATGGGCAAACAGAGGCAGGTGACCAAAGGTATTTGAGATCGTCGGCATAGTGTGCGACGAGACGTAACGTGACCTTCTCGCCGCCGCCGCCAAGCAAAATCGGGATGGGATAGCGAATGGGCCTGGGAACACACACCTCCCAGTGGTGTTTGAGCACGTTCCAGTCCCTTCTCCAGTGAAGCCAGGCGGCTGCCGGGGGTCCCCAACTCATACCCATACTCCTGGTAATCCCGCTCAAACCACCCGGCACCGATACCTAGAATGAGCCGACCGTTGCTGATATGATCTAGAGTCTTGGCCATATCCGCAAGCAAGGTCAGATGCGATAACTATTGCATGTGACCAGGCACCCTATCTCTGTTCGCCGGGTCAGTGTTGCTATGCTGTCAGCAGCGTCCATCCCTCGAAGTTGCTTCCTTGAGGGTCGCCGGTCAGTGGAAAGAAATGATCCCAATTCCAGACGGTATCAAGGCCCAGATCCTCGGCGCGACGAACCGCATCCGCATAGGATTGGTAGCTGGTATGTTGTTGGCGTAATTGTACTCCAATACGGATGGGACGATGAGTGGTAGATGGTGTCACAGTAGCATATCCTCTCTGAAAAACCTGGCTTGACTGATTCCTTCTTGCTTCATTGTAAATATTTTTTCTGGAAAGGCAAGTTTCAAGTCGTTCCTCGCCGCTTCTCCAGCCACTTCTTATATTTACTCCTTATCTTGATAGCCCGGTTCGTAATACCGCTTCCCTTGCAGGCTTGCGGGCAGGTACTCTTGCACTTTAGTGGCGGGAGGACGTTCAGGGTCTTCGATCTGCATGTCTTTGTCGTAATCGTGGGCGTATTTATAGTTTTTGCCGTAGTCGAGGTCTTTCATGAGCTGGGTGGGGGCGTTACAATCTGGAGGGGGACGGGTTCATTGCGGGTGTTCTGCACGTCTTGCTGCACGCGGCTGTAGGCTTCGTAGAGGGCGTTGCTTTTGGGGGCGGTTGCCAGGTAGACGACGGCCTGAGCGAGGGCCAGGTTGCCTTCGGGCAGGCCGACGAGTGGACAGCCTGCTGCGCCGCCATGCAGACGACGAGTGCCTGCGGGTCGGCCATGACACAAAAATACCTCTCTCGTAAGTCGTTCTAACGCCTTCAGAGGCTTGGTCATTCATTACACCATAATGGACGAGCCTCTTTTTTTCTCGACGAATCATCAAACAGGATGGGACAGTTGAAACGTACTATCCTGGTTACCAAAGTCAGTAAAGATAGAGGAAACACCACTTGAAGAACCTTGCCCTGGCCTCCTCTAAAACCTGTTAACAAGTAACTAACTTGTAAAAAGGTGCGGTGTAACCTGGACACCTCTAAAAAAGTAACCGCCTGTGCAGTATCCAAAGTGCAAGAGTCCTTACTGGGATAGGCGAGGAAGAAACGGAAGTAGTATGTCTCCATATACCCTCCATCAGACGCGCTAAGAGAAAATAGGTATGATATTTCGTCTGATCGACAGGAGAAACAATAATGGAAGATAGCACAGCCTTTGAGGAACTCTATGCACGCTGGCAGAAAAGCTACAGCAACGCTCAAGGAGTGATCATGAGATATAATATAGGCCTATCAGTCAACTACTAAAATGAGCAGGTTTAGTTTACGCTGCACAGTGTTGCTTGGTCACAGTTTACAATTTGCAAGCTTGGAGGAGCACATATGGAACTAGGAGTCGCACTTCCCACTTCGCCCCCTACACCTCATTTGAGAGCATAGCTCGCGTCGCTCAAGGCTGACACCTAGCTATACCTCACTATGGACCTATGAGCGCTTATGTATCCCATGCGGTATCAGGAGGCCTGATGGTCAACACGCAGCTTCCTCAGTCTCACTGAGTCTACGAGCCCATGAACGCTCAGCTATGTAGCAGCCTGTACTCAACGGTCAAATTGGCACCAGCATGTCAATGCGCCATTCCAGTCGCCTGGCTCCTGCCCGACGTTTCGCCACCTTCGACCGCTTGAGCAATGGTAGGTGATCGCCGGTTTGGTCAGGATGGATGGAGCAAGAGTTCGCGACTTGCGCGTCTCGATCAGAGAGCGAGGAAAGCGGTGAGAGTATATGCAGCCTTACGTGCCATCTGTGACCCGACCCTGTGAGCTACGAGGGATCTTCTATCATATCCCCGCCTCACTGATCAATCCCAAGCCAGGCAACAGGAGCATCCCGATCCTCATGGCTTCGATACTCTAGCAGCTGTCTAGCGGCAGCTCGTCTGGCCGATATCCTCAATCCCATAGCCTCGACATTTGAGGACTTGGAAACTGCTGCACTACCTTCCGTTCTGCTGCACGGTAGCTGGTCGTGACCCCTCTCTCCTCAAAATCATTGTCCGAGCTAATGTGCCGATTACCCCAAGCCCACTTCCGAAGGCGAGCACCCTTCCTCAGCGGCTCTCCGTGGCAGATCGCGCAGGAGTCCCGCATCCAGCAACTCAAAGTGGACGAAGTCTTTTTTCACAATAGGCCTCTCGCACCATAGACGAAGCCGTTCAGCGCCTGGAAGATATACAACGCGCTGGTATCGATAACGTCTGCTCTGCGTCAAATCTAAAAACGACCCGTCTGTCAATAGCACTATTTTTCTGGTTGCTGGTACACCTATGCCTATGCCCATTAGTACTATCATTCCTTTGCGGGATGATATGGACAGAAGACATTTCCTTTAGCTCTGGCTTTAGCTCATAGGTTTTCTTTACATCATTGAGAACGCAGCACTACCATTACTTTGTTCTCGTGAAATACCGTCTCCTGCTCTTTGCTTCTAGCCCACGTAGCCTGATTCTTCTCGCCCGAGACACATCAGTGCTTACTATGAAGCGAAAAATTATAATCGACAAAGTTTAAATGTGAGACAAGTTAGACTCAAACTGCCTCCCTAGCTTGACGAATACGCCTTCTTCTGCCCTTTACTTTTAACTTATTTTATTCATCAAGAGTTAGCAGTATAGCTATCTGTCTGATGTTTTCCCTTATTACATTTCGCTTCTTACATCCTCGATTGCTCCCAACTCTCTGAGGTGAACTTCTGAGCATCTGTCAGACCTGTCACACCAGTAATATTCATGCGCTCATACGGCCTATCGCTTCTCAATTCTCTTAAGGCACTCACCCGTCTGTATATTCCAAAGCTTAATTGTTCCATCATCATCTCCACTAGCAAGCATCTTCCCATCCCGGCTGAAAGCCACTGAGTTAACCTGCTGGAATGTCCCTGCAGGTCATTGAGGCATTGAGCCGTTGTACCTCCCACAGCTGCACCGTTTGGTATCACCACCACTGGCAAGGATCTTCTCATCAGGGCTGAAAGCTACCGACCTAATCCAATTGCTATGCCCTTGCAGGACATTAAGGCATTGACCGCTGCTGACCTCCCAAAGCCGCACCGTTTGATCATCACTGCCACTGGCAAGGTCTTCCCATCCGGGCTGAAAGCTACCGACCAAATTCGCCTACGTGCCCTTGCAGAACGTTGAGGCATTGACCTGTGCTACACATCCCACAAGCGTACCGTCTGATCACCACTACCACTAGCAAGCATCTTCCCATCAGGACTGAAAGCTACCGACCTTACCCAATTGCTGTGCCCTTGCAGGACGTTGAGGCATTGACCTCTGCTGACATCCCACAATCGTACAGTCTGATCATCGCTACCGCTAGCAAGAATCTCCCCATCAGGGCTGAAAGCCACTGACCATACCCAATTGCTATGCCCTTGCAAGGTCGTTAAGGCAGTGACCTCTGCTGACTTCCCACAAGCGCACCGTTTGATCATAACTACCACTAGCAAGGATCTTCCATCAGGGCTGAAAGCCACTGACCATACCCGATCGGAGTGCCCTTGCAAGATCTTGAGGCAATCGACCGCTGCTGACTTCCCACAAGCGCACGGTTCGGTCTTCACTGCCACTAACAAGCAATCTTCCCATCAGGGCTGAAAGCAACCGACCTTACCCAATTAGTATGCCCGTGCAAGGTGTTGAGGCATCGACCGCTGCTGACCTCCCACAATCGTACAGTCTTATCATGTCTGCCACTGGCCAGCAACGTCCATCCGGGCTGAAGGCTACTGATTAAACCTAATCCGTGTGTCCTTGCAAGATATTGAGGCATTGACCTCTGCTGACATCCCACAAGCGTATCGTTTGATCTTCACTGCCGCTAGCAAGCAACCGTCCATCAGGGCTGAAAGCCACTGACCACACCCAATTGCTATGCCCTTGCAGGACATTGAGGCAATGACCTGTACTCACCTCCCACAATCGCACAGTCTGATCATCACTGCCACTAGCCAGCAATCGTCCATCAGGGCTGAAAGCCACTGACCTTACTCTATCTAAGTGCCCTTGCAGGATCTTAAGGCATTGACCTGTGCTGACTTCCCACAATCGTACAGTCCGATCATCACTACCGCTAGCAAGCAACCGTCCATCAGGGCTGAAAGCCACTGACCTTACCCAATTGGAATGTCCCCGTAAGATCTTAAGGCAATGACCTGTGCTAACATCCCACAAGCGTACTGTCTGATCTTCACTCCCACTGGCAAGTAATTTTCCATCAGGGCTGAAGGCCACCGACCATACCCAATCAGAGTGTCCTTGATAGATATGCAGTGGCATACCACTTGCAGTATCCCATAACCAGATCTCGCCATTTGCAGTTCCCGCCGCCAGCATCTCACCATTTGAGCTAAACGCCACTGAAAAGATACTCCCGAAGGTATCAGTAAATACAGAGTTCGCAAGATTGGCATGGGCAAAATTCACATCATGGAGAGCTACGCCCTGCAAGTAGGCTTGCCGAACTATTAGATGAGAAAAATTATAACCACGAAGATCGTCTTCTAACTGTATCAGCAGATTAAGAACATTCCCTGCTGCATATCCTGATCGTTTAGGGTATGTTTCGCGTAGCTGGAAGAGTATGCTTTTGAACTTCTTCTCAGCTCATTTCTGTTCATGATCGTAAGTAACCGTTCTTCCACAGGCTTGAGGATGAGACGTATCTGACTGTTTCTCACATAGTCTTTTGCCTTCGCTTTGATCAGTGCATGGCTCTCAAACAACGCAAGCTTTTCGCTTGTGATTTCTTTGCACACTCGATCAATCAATCGATCTGTAATATACTCCATGATCACATTTTGTAGCGTGATCCCTGTAGTGCTTATCTCAACCAAATAGCGCCGTCGTAACGATCCTCAGTACCTCCTGTAATTCTCGCTTTGAAACTGGGTGGATAATATTCTCTTGCAGATCGTTCAACGAAACGGCCTCACGCTCGATTGCTAACCAGTACATGACCTCCTGCTCAAGCTCTGACAAGCGCTCAAACTGTTGATCTAAGACATCACGGATATCACTAAAGATCATCTCTCCTTCTTTGAGAAATTCAGCGATATCACCATCAAAGACTTCTTTGATAAACTGTGAGACCAGCTTCAAGGCCAGTGGATTGCCTGCGTAATGGTCAATCAGGAGCTTCCCAGGTCTTCTCTGTTCCATTTAGCCCTTTGTCCTTCAGGATTTCTCGCCCGTCAGCTGACTTCAGACCTGCTAGTCGATATGATCTGACCGGTGATTTATCACCTTCCAAAAGAGCAACTTCCTGCGGCTTCTCTCGGCTTGTCAACAGAAGACAACTTTGATGCTTAGTTTCTCCTAGACGCTGCATCAGTCGTCCATACCCTTCGTATCCCTCCCGATACTGACCAATGCGGTTACCAGCTTGCAGGATGGTTTCGATATTATCTAACACAATCAGACAGCGATGATCGCGCAAATACTGAATGAGCAGTGTTATTTGACCATCTACATTCTCCGGAAAGTCAATTCGCTGTTGGTTCGATAAAAATTGGATACAGCTCTTAATGATACTCTCCAATGGTGGAGCATTTTTCAGTTCGCGCCAGAAGACATACTCAAATTCATCCTTGATTTGCTCTACCAACTTCGCCGCGAGACTCGTCTTGCCAACGCCTCCCATACCCAATATTGCTACCATCCGACAGCTGATCACTTACAATCCACTGCTCCAACTCGCCAAGTTCCTGTCGCGTCCGTAAAACTGTTCGATATGAGGAGCCTCTCCCCAATCTATCCTTGGTTCACTCGTATTT
The DNA here is from genome assembly GCA_963736995.1 of uncultured Chloroflexia bacterium. Classification (GTDB taxonomy): domain Bacteria; phylum Chloroflexota; class Ktedonobacteria; order Ktedonobacterales; family Ktedonobacteraceae; genus CADDYT01. The sequence goes on along the minus strand of CAVTRB010000007.1, from coordinate 815,923 downwards.
ATCTCTTCAGTAGACTTGCTCAGTTTGCTGAATGGTTCTGGGTATGAGGTTTTGAGGGACTCCGTTGATATCAAGAGGATGCACTTGCGCGGAAGGAAATGATCAGTGAGAGAGGGGTGAAGGTGAGAACATATGTTGAGTGCCTGATATAGGGTGTGGTGAAGGAGTAGTCGAGTGTTCAGTGTCTAATATTAGGGAAAAGCCAGAGAAGCACTTGGGAAAAGGCAATTAGGATACCAAGAGCAGTAAGCACTGCAATGGGGATGATAGCCTGAGCACCTTGGATAATCCAAAGAATTGTGCCGACAATAACGACAAAGGGTACAAAAAGGACGATAAACCAGCGCACCCAAAGAGGTAATGGATGTTTTTGTTCATCTCGATGCGGATTATCGTGTTCCTGCTCCCTGCATTTGTTGTAACATGCCTCATCACCCTTGCTGATATAAAGCTTGTTAGACGTTTGTGAAATTATAACACGAGACGGCGTGAACGAATAGCATCAATTAAATCTATGCATACTGGTTGCCCTTTACCTGCTAATCAACATACTGAACCTACCACATGACAGACAGGTGCTTGCAGAGGTCTTTCCGTTATTGCAACTTGGCAACTACTCAGCTTTTCTAGATCAGATGGGCTTATAGAAGATGACAAACTATCATGGGCAAGTCGTGGAGATAGACTGAAGATAATTTCACATTGTTCTTCTATAGTACCTTAGATAGTGTTCCATTGGCAGAACACTCTTTTTGAGGGTGCAAATCGGTTGATAGCATTGCTAGTGATGCCATGCCGATTGTTGTGTAAAGAGGTCAAGAAAGCAAGCAGACAAAGAGGCGAGGGGACGGCGTGTCACTGATTGACCAGCAACACGCTCCTGGATGAGCCAAGAGTGTCCTTGAGAAAGCAGAAGCAATGGAAAAAGAAGCCGTCAATGTGGCAGAAGGTAGCAAGCAGAGAACACAAAGACAACTCTCCTTAAAGTCAGCTCCACAAGCTGACTCTTGCTTGCTTCTCGCTGAAGGCTCTCAGGCTAGCAGAGCGCGATTTTGTGAAAGCGGATATCTTGCATCACGGCCCAGACAATGGTCAGACAGCTCATCTCGGTCGTGAAGGCATCAATGTGATCGGTGCGTTGTCGCACATTGCTGAAAAAGCCTTCGATGGCATTGGTGCTCTGAATATGACGGTGCATAGCCGGGGGAAAGGCATAAAAGGTCAAGAGATGCTCTTCATCCTCGGCCAGACTGCGCACCGCTTCGGGGTAGCGTTGAGCATATTTCGCTTTAAAGGCCGAGAGATTGAGCAAGGCCTGCTCTTTCGTCTCCTGTTTCCAAATGCCGCTCAGTTCGGTCTGCACTTCCTCCCGTTCGCGTCGTGGGATGGCACTGAGCACGTTGCGTTGCTTGTGAACCAGGCAGCGCTGACGAGGGGTTGCCGCAAAGAGTTCACCGACAGCGGCCAGCAAACCATCATGTCCATCTGTGACCAACAGATCCACCTGGGTCGCTCCTCGTCGGCGAATGTCTTGCAAGATCGCCAGCCAGCCCTCTTTATCCTCCTCGGCACAGACTCGCAGAGCCAGTACTTCCTTCTTGCCTTCCAGATCGACTCCTAACACGGTCAAAATGATGCTCGTATCACATTGTTCGCCGTGACAAATCTTGAAATGGATGCCATCGAGGTAGAGCACGCGCCAATGCTCTTGCAAAGGACGCTCTCGCCAGGCTTCGAATTGTTGCGTCAGCGTCTGATTCAAGCGGCTGACGGTGCTGGCACTAGCAGGGACTCCCATCAGCGTTTGAGCGACCTTGCCCACTTTCTGCGTACTGGCACCGGCAATGAACATCTGCGTCAAGCCTTCGGCAATCTGTGGCTCATAACGACAGTATTGCTCAAAGGCTTGCGTATGGAACTCTCCGGCGCGGTCTCGGGGGATTTTGAGGTCTTCGATCGGACCCGTGCTTGTCTTCAGGTCACGCGTGTAGTAGCCATTGCGATAGCCTCTGCGTTGTGCCGTACTTTCCCCCCATTCTGCTCCCAGAAACTGGCTCAGTTCTTCGCGCAGGATTTCTTCCATCACCGCTCGCGTGGCCTGGCAAATCTCTGCCCGCAGATACTGATGAAAGGTCTCTGGCCTCAGTGGCTCGGCTTCGGAGCTGTTTGAGGGTGCGGCATGGCTCTTGGATGTTGTGGTATGCTTTTTCTTGTGGACAGGCATATTTCCCTCCTTGTGGAAATTTGAATGAAATACGTCAAGGAACGGTCTATGCCTGTATTATCTTCTAGGCTCTCCCTCTTTGGGAAGGCTCTCCTTTACACAACATTCGGGATGGCATCATTGCTCTCTAGTCATTATATCTTTGATGAGATTGAACATTAGGAGAATGTGAGCCAAGGCAACATTTTCTGACGTTCAATAACAGAAATCTCTTCGTTGAAGAGTCCCCATTTCACGATAAGTGCATGATACGTACCAACAGACTTCACCGCTTTAAAAGCAGTCGCTATGGCATTAAACATGGAGATATCCCCCTTGCGTACGACGATACCTGCACGACCAACATTAACTTGAGAGCCACCAACTTCAAATTGATTAGGATGCTGCTTGGTATAGTAGTCAGTGACTGCTGACTCTTGATAAGTGGCATCCACACGATTTTCTACTAGTAGATTTATAACGTCAGTCTGATTCTGCAAAATAATTGTATTTATGGCAGGTCTGCTCTCTTTTTTACAATTGCTACTAGCTTTCTCCAAATTATCCTGCGCTCTAGTAGCCAGTTGCACGCCAACGCTTAGTCCGCATAAATCGTCTAGGCTCTTAATGTTCTTAGGATTCCCCTTTTGAACTAGCAGTGACTCGCCAATTCCGAGATAAGGTACAAAATCAACCTTTTTCTGTCGTTCAGGGGTAATACTGACTTCTGAAATAACAACGTCAAAGCGCTTGCTAACCAGGTCATCAATAATTGTGTCAAACTTCGTCATTACGATTTTTGTTTTCAGGCCCATACGTTGAGCAATTGTAGTGATTAAATCTATATCAAAGCCCACAGGCGTGTAGGTAGCAGTGTCAATAAACTCGAAAGGAGGGTAGGTTGCATCAGTACCTACAGTCAAGGAACCTGGAGTAATTAAATCATTGGGAGGAACAACGGCTCGAGCCTTGGAATTAGCACTGCTACTAGTTGTGGAGGAGGAGCTGCCGCATGCAGTAAGCAACAACAAACACACAACTAAGAATCCCACAAGTTGGTAACCTAGTGAGTCATATTGCCTTCTTACTCTATAGAAGAGAACTACCATTGAAACACACTCCTTTCTGAGCAAATCGTGATTGTCCCGAAGAGATTAACTGACTTATGTTTGTTTTATAATATACAGGCTGAGAATTACCTTCCAAATTTAGAGGATTTCAATGTATGAAAGGCAATTGTGCAGGACACTAAGGCAATATTAGAAATTGCTTAGTGAAACTTTACTCAGATGTTCTCCAATGATCCCAGAAAAGTCTTAGCTAGGAGTAATAATACAGATGATATATTCTCTAAGCCATTTAGACAATTCAGCATTCGTTAATGGAATTTTAATCCTTTTGATGTGTTCAACAGATTTTGATTGTCCCCATCAGGGAATGATTGAAAAAGTACATCTAGCCTCAAATTCATGAATATTATATCATAAAAAACGACTGAACGGCAAACTTCGCTGGAGCAAGCGGGCTTCAACGGAAGCCAGATAGGCAGCTGGGTCTTTGCGGAAGTGGCCTCTTTGCGCCGAACTTGCTGCCGCAAGATAATCTGAGTACGTACCTGACGTCAGGCTACAGTATCCTCTGGAGCCAGTTCCTTTACCCTTGCGCCGTACAAGAGATAAACGAGTGTTGACATTTTTGCAGGGTTTAAGTAACAATTAAAAATTAGAATATTTGTACTCTAAAATTAGACGGTTAGGGGTGAATAGTTAGCTTTCTCTCCGCTTCTCCAGCCACTTCTTGATACTCGCTTCCTTTCCCTGATGACCGGGTTCGTAATAGTGTTTCCCTTGCAGGCTTTCGGGCAGGTATGCTTGCACTTTAGTGGCGGGAGGGCGGTCAGGATCATCAATCTGCATGTCTTTGTAGTAGTCGTGGGCGTATTTGTAGTCTTTGCCGTAGTCGAGGTCTTTCATGAGCTGGGTGGGGGAGTTGCGAATTTGCAAGGGAACAGGCTCGTTGCGCGTCTTCTGCACGTCTTCCTGCACGCGGCTGTAAGCTTCGTAGAGGGCGTTGCTTTTGGGGGCGGTTGCCAGGTAGACGACGGCCTGGGCGAGGGCGAGGTTGCCTTCCGGCAGGCCGACGAAGTGGACGGCCTGCTGCGCCGCCATGCAGACGACGAGCGCCTGCGAATCGGCCATGCCCACATCCTCAGAGGCGAAGCGAATCAGGCGGCGCACGATGTAGAGCGGGTCTTCCCCCGCTTCGAGCATGCGCGCCAGCCAGTAGAGGCCAGCATCGGGGTCGGAGCCGCGCAGGGCTTTGTGCAGCGCGGAAATGGTGTCGTAGTGCTGGTCGCCTCCCTTGTCGTAGAGCAGGGCGCGGTGCTGCATAACCTCCTCTACGATGGATACCGTGATGCTTGTGGCTTCTCCATTCGCTTTTCCGGCGCTCGCACCCTGAGCGGCCAGTTCGAGCACGTTGAGGGCAGTGCGCGCATCACCGTTGGCGAAGATGGCGATCTGTTGCAGCGCCTCGTCTTCGATGGTAACGCCGCTATTGCCCAGGCCGCGCTCCCTGTCCTCTAAAGCGCGGCGCAACAGTACCATCACCTGCTCCTCGCTGAGCGCCTTAAGGGTAAAGACGCGGGTTCGTGAGAGCAGCGCGCTGTTGACCTCGAAGCTGGGATTTTCCGTTGTTGCGCCGATCAGGGTCACGGTGCCTCGCTCGACGTGAGGCAGCACGGCGTCCTGCTGCGCCTTGTTAAAGCGGTGAATCTCGTCGATGAAGAGGATGGTACGCTGCTGCGAGAATTGCAGCAGCCTGCGGGCCTCTTCCACCACGCGGCGCAGATCGGCCACGCCTGCCGAGACGGCGCTGAGCGTGACGAAGCGCGCATTGGTCTGGCGGGCGATGACCTCGGCCAGCGTCGTTTTGCCGCTGCCCGGCGGTCCCCACAGGATCATCGAGGGGATGCGGTCCGCCTCGATACTGCGGCGCAGCAGCCGACCTGCTGCCAGCAATTGTTCCTGCCCCACGATCTCATCCAGCGTGCGCGGGCGCATACGAGCAGCCAGCGGCTCGCCCTCTCCTGCTCCCGCCGTCGCTTCCACGTGCCTCTCCACGGCAGCTTTCGAGTTCGTCCCTTTCCCAGCCTTGTTCGCGGGCGGCATATCGTCCGACCCGAAAAGCGATGTCTGATCTGGCATACCTCTCGCCTTTGCTCTAAACGCTCTTATCTCTATGCTGTTCAGAGTATCGCACTTCTCGCGCTATAACTCAAGGGATGCCTCGAAAAAAGGTGCGGTTCGTTAGTTTACAGGAGAAGTGAAACCCGTAGGGTGCGACCTTCAGGGTCGCCCGGGGCCAGGAGCGCAGCAACTGGCCTTCTCGTATTGATGCTGATGGGATAAGGCAGACTGCCGCCGCGCTTCGCTGGCGGCAGCGGGCGACCCTGAAGGTCGCACCCTACGGGTTTTTCCTCATTGTTTTCAATGGTATGCCAGCAACATGCGAGCTACAACGGAATCGTCTTCCTCACCGCGAGCTGACCCAGGCCAATTCCAATTGCGTCCTCGACTGTTGCCCAGACGAGGTCGGGAATGGGAGTGTGCTCGACGAGCGTTTTGCGGCTGTAGTAAGCGGCCATGGTGCCGAAAGCTGCTGCCGAGCCGCCCAGCAAGGCACCCAGGATGGGGGATTCATGGAAGCGGTAGGCGATAATAGTGCCTGCCAGGCCACCGGTGAACAGACGCCCTATGAATGCTGGCGGAGAAATACGACTCGGTATGAACGGAGTTTTGTCAGCGATGATTTCGCCGACGCTGGCGGTGGTCATGATGATTCTGGCTGCCTGCGTGTCCAACCATTCTGATGGGAGCAGCATATCAGGTTCGCGCGGGTCTGTTTCCCAGGCCAGCAGCGTCAGTGGCAGCGTCGAGCGCGTGCCAGCGATAGCGCCAATCACCAGCGCCCGCAGGTAGCCCGGTCGTTGAGCGAGGCTCCTGTCCAGGATTGATGAACGCCTGAAGCTGGTCAAGGGCTTTTCTGGTTGTTTGAACAATTGCCATTGTATTTCCTTCTGCCTTTCTCTTATCGATAAAAAACCGGCTCACATATGTCATACTGAGCATTGACACCGTTGGCAAACGCCCGGCTTTGACGGCCCGCCGCTGCGCGGCTCGTTTCTGTTTTTGAGTGGACGAGCCTGGTGAGCAGTGATGCTGCTCACCAGGCTCGTCCACTCAAAAACGTTTGCGAAGCGCCGCAGGCGCTGAGCAGTCAATTATAGCACGTATATCTTTGCAAAAGGCTTCATTGATTAACCTTTGCGCGTCTTACTGGTAGCGCTCTGGCGTGAATAGGATTGAGGGTATTACAATACTCTATAGAATAGGAGGCAAAATTATGCTGAACCTGGCTCAACCGAAAGATGCGCATATCAATCAGCGCTTGCAAAAGGAGAACATTATCTGGTTTGCCACCGTTCACGGCGACAGGCCGCACCTGGTTCCCGTCTGGTTTCTCTGGGACGGTACCACCATCCTCATCTTCAGCAAGCCGAATACAGTAAAGGTGCGTGACATCCGTAAAAACTCTAACGTCATGCTCGCGCTGGAAACAGATCAAGAGGGCGACGATGTTGTGCTGATCGAGGGTGAGGCTGTGCTGCTTGACCCAGGCTCAGTCGACACCACGCTGCCTGCCTTCGCGCAAAAGTACGAACAACTTTTAAAGGGCATGAGTGTGAGCGCTCAGGCGATGGCCGAGGAATACAACCAGCCCATCCGCGTCGTTCCGACCAGATTCAATAGCTGGCAATAAGAGCCATCATATCGTGCTGACCGGATCGATATCGATCTGCCAGCCGGGGGCATCGAGGACGCGCAGGAGACGGTGTAGGTCGGGGCCGCGAACAATCATCTGCCAGTGAAATTTGCCACGTACCCGCTCCATCAGAGCGGGTGCGGGACCGACGATATCGGTCTGCGTCAAGCCAAGCCGCTCAATCCAGTCGTCGATGCGCTCCCGCAGCAGGAGGGCTTCGTTCTGGGCGCGCTGCCGATTCTCGTGACTGTAGGTGAATTTGACGAAGCGACGGAACGGTGGGTAGCCGTAGCGGCGGCGCACCTCAATCTCAGTGCTGTAAAATTCGCCATAGGCGTGGCGCGAGGCGGCGTCGATGCAAAAGTGCTGCGGGTTGAAGGTCTGGATGATAACCATGCCCGGCTCCTGCCCGCGTCCAGCCCGGCCAGCCACCTGCGTGAGCAGCGTAAAGGCGCGTTCTGCCGCCGCGAAATCGGGCAGGTTGAGCGCGATATCCGCCGAGATGACGCCCACCAGTGTCACGCCGGGAATATCCAGCCCCTTGGCGATCATCTGCGTGCCGATCAAGATATCGGCCTCGTGGTTGGCGAAGCGTTCGAGCAGTTGCTCGTGGGCGTGCCGGTTGCGCGCCGTGTCACGGTCCCAGCGCAGCAGCCGCGCCTGCGGGAATGAACGCTTGATGGTGTCCTCCACCTTCTCCGTTCCCAGCCCGAAGTAGCGAATGCCCGTACTGTTGCACTGTGGGCAGCGCGTCAGCACGTGGCTCTGCCGGTTGCAATAGTGGCAGAGCAGGATGCGCTCGGTCGAGTGATAGGTCAGGGGCATGTCGCAGCTGTCGCACATGACGACGAAGCCGCACTCGCGACAGAGCACGCAGCTGGCCGCCCCGCGCCGGTTGAGGAAGAGAATGGCCTGCTGGCCTGCCTGCAAGACGCGCTCAAGCTCTGTCTGCAAGCGGCGGCTGATGATGCTGGTATTACCAGAGTGCAGCTCATTGCGCAGGTCAACTATCTCAACCGGTGGCAGTGTCGCGCTGACGCGGCTCGCCAGTTCGACCAGCCGGTACTGTCCCTGCTCAGCCCGGTAATAGCTCTCGACTGCCGGAGTGGCGCTGCCCAGTACAACCGGAATATTCAGGATGCGTCCCAGTTGCAGCGCAGCCTCGCGCGCGTGGTAGGTGGGCCGGTACTCGTGCTTGTAGGCCGGTTCGTGCTCCTCATCGAGAATGATGATGCCGAGATCGGGCAGGGGCGAGAAGATGGCCGAGCGCGAGCCGATCACCACGTCCACCTCACCCGCCCGGATGCGCCGCCACTCGTCGTACCGCTCGCCCTGGCTCAAAGCGCTGTGAATGATGGCGACACGGCCCGGAAAGCGCCCCGCGAAACGCTGCACCGCCTGTGCCGTCAGCGCAATCTCCGGCACCAGCACGATACCGCGCTTCCCCCGCGCAATCATCGCCGCCAGCGCCTGCAAATATATCTCCGTCTTCCCGCTGCCTGTGACGCCGTGCAGGAGAATGGGCGGCACCGGTTCGGCAGACTGGCGATGCGCTTCGCTGTCGCCAGGCGGGCGACCACAAGGGTCGCCCCTACGGGATATTGGTGACCCGCCATCTAATGATGACCCGCCATCCTGTAGGGGCGACCCTTGTGGTCGCCCGCTGGCCTGTAGGGCTGATCCTTGTGGTCGCCCGTCGAATTGCCGGTCTCCACGTTGCGTCCCTGTCAATTGCGCATTCTGGTCAGATCCATTCTCCAGGATGGCATCCAGCGCCTGTTGCTGCTCTGATGTGAGAGGCAACGGTTCGCTTTGCGCGATGGTTCTGCCTGCCAGGGGGTCGCGCTGCACCTCGACCTCTTCGATGCTGAAGATGCCTTCCTGCACCAGCGCCTGCAACTGTTTCGGCGTGAGGGCGCTGGCCTTACACAACGCGCCAGGCGTCCAGTAGCCCTGTGCTGGGATAGTGACGCTGTGCTCAAGCAGGTCGACGGCCACCAGTTGTCGGCGGGCCTGCAAAGCCGTCCTGTCTTGCGGCGTGAGAGTCAGCGTGGTTGCTGCCGCTCCGCCAACTCCCGCTGCACTATCGGAGCCGGAAAGGCCCCAGGGGTCGAGCATGGGCTGTTTCGCATTTGGTCGACGGCGCACGTTGTCGGCAGCCATAGTGATCGCCGCACTTGATGCTTCCTGCTGCTGCCAGCGTTCCTGCGTGCGCTGCCGCCATGCGGCCAGTGTCTCACCCTCTGCCACGAGGCGCACCACGCGCTTGTGCCGTTTCTTGACGCGAGGCTCGCTCAATTGCGCCTCGCGTGAGACGAGGCCGCTGGCCATCGCCTCGCGCAGCAGTTCCTTCGCCTTCTTCTGTCCCAGCATCTCTTTGAGTCGCTCCACGTCCAGTTCGCCGTCGGCCAGCAGCAGGCCGATCAGGGCGCGCAGGCGCAGCGAGACGTCGGGCTGTGTCGTCTCCCGTTCCAGCAGTTCGCTTTTCACAAGGTGCAGCACACTCTGCGAGCGCTGCATCAACCCCGGCGGCAGCATCATGAAGGCCGTCAGCGCCAGGGGAGCGACATAATAGGTCGACATCCACTCCGCCAGGGCGCGCTGGTGCGGTAGCAGCGCAGGCTCAATGTCTAAAATCGTCTGAATTGAGCGCAGGGGTTGCGCGATTTCAAGCGGGGGATATTCGACCTCTTCATGCTCGCCGGGCGCGCCCTCGAAGATGTTCCAGACCACGCCCTCGACGAGTCGCTCGCCATAGGGAACGGCTACCAGTTGTCCCGCGGATAGTACATCCCGCAGTTCGTCCGGCACGGCGTAGGTGAGCAATGGCTGATCGCCCTGCCAGCTTGCGGCGGAGGTCAGGACACCGGCAAAGACAGGCATTAGCGCCTCCCAAACTCGCGTTCCAGCGCGGACAGGCTAAATTGCACCATCGTAGGGCGACCGTGACAGCAGCTATAGGGCGCGTTGGTCTGCTCCAACTGCGACAGCATCTCGCGCATCTCGCTCACGGTCAGAAAGTAGTTGGCCTTGATAGCCGCTTTGCAGGCCACATTTGCCAGAGCGTGCTCCTCCCACGTTCCCGTGTGACCCTGATTCTCGATGGCAGTCAGGTCGGCCAGCAGGTCGCGCAGCGAACGCGCATTCATCTGTTTCACCAGCACATTCGGCACGGCCCTGACCTGTACGACCCCATCCAGTAGTTCTAGCCCGAAACCGATCTCCTCCAACTGCGCCTTATGCTCCTCTAGCGCCTCCACCTCCGCCGGGGAAAGCTCCAGCCCGATGGGTGTCAGCAGTATCTGCGAGATGGCCGTGCGCGCCTGCAACGCCGCTACCATGCGCTCCAGCAGAATGCGCTCGTGTGCCGCGTGCTGATCGATCAAATACATGCCGTCCGGCCCCTCGGTCACAATATAGCTCTGCGCTAGCTGCCCGATCACCCGCAACGGCGGCAACCTCCTCAGGCCACCCGCAAGGGGTGGTCCTACTATACCCGGTACGTCCGTGCCGCTTGAAAAGCTGTCGTCTATAGTAGGGCCATCCCCTTGCGGGTGGCCTGTAGTATCATCACCACTTGAAAAGCTGTCGTCTATAGTAGGGCCATCCCCTTGCGGGTGGCCTGCGGTAGCTTGCCCTTGCGCACGCGATTGCAACCCGGGCTGTGTTGGCGTGGGCATGGAAGTCACCGCTTCACCATTATGCACATGGCTCTGCCACAGCCTCGAGAGCAGGGGCGGCTTCGTGCCTGTCTCCTCCTCCGTCACGGTCAGCCAGGGATTGTCCTGCGGAATGGCGCGCCGAGCCGTACCGGAAGATTGTTCTTCAGGCCCGGCTGCTTGCTTCTCTGCATCTTCGCTCTCCTCAAGTTCAAGCTCGATGTCCAGCTCATCCGGCTCTGTTTGTGCTGTCGTCGTTGCTGTTGTCTTCGTCGAATTTGTGGCGTCGCGGCTCCATTTTGGCATCTCGGCCTGAGCCAGCAAGAGCGTTGCGCACAGCGCGCAGCACGGCGGCATAGACACGGCGCTCCTTGAGGAAACGGATCTCGGTCTTGGCAGGATGCACGTTCACATCCAGTTGCGAGGGGTCAAGCGTGATGTTGACGACGGCGATGGGGTGCCGGCCCGCCAGCAGCAGCGAATGGTACGCTTCCTCAACGGCACCAGTCAGCACACGACTCATCACCCAGCGCCGGTTGACGAAGAAGGAGATATACTGGCGCGTGCTCTTATAGCAGGCGGGCAGGCTACTATAGCCGGAGACGACGGGCCGCTCCGGGTCGTTGTCCTTCTCATTGCCCTCCAGGCTGCTGATCGGCACCATCTGCTCCGCCACCTGCAAACCATAAATCTCGATCAGCACGCTGGCAAGCTGCCCATCGCCCGGCGTAGCGAACATCTGCCGCCCCTCACTATAGACGCTGAAGCGAATTTCGGGATAGGCCAGCGCGTACTGTTCCAGCATATGCAGGCAGTGGCTCACCTCCGTGTTGCGGCTCTTCAGAAATTTCAGCCGTGCAGGCACCGCACTGAAGAGGTTGCGCACCGTCAGCGTCGTACCCTCCGCGCTGGCAGCCACCTGTGCCTCTGAAATCTGCCCGTTGGCCGCGCTCACCGCCGCGCCCTGTTCCGCTCCACGAGCGCGACTCAGCAGTGTCACATCCGCCACGGCGGCAATACTCGCCAGCGCCTCTCCCCGGAAGCCGAGCGTGCGGATATGCTCAAGGTCATCGATGACCGCAACCTTGCTCGTGGCATGTCGCGCCAGCGCCAGCGGCAGTTCATCTACGGCAATGCCGCCGCCATTATCGGTGACACGAATCAGTTGCAGCCCACCATTCGTCAGGTCGACGCGAATCAGCGTCGCCCCGGCATCAATACTATTCTCAATCAGTTCCTTCACCACCGAAGCGGGCCGCTCAACCACCTCTCCGGCAGCAATCTTCGCCGCTACATCCGGCTCAAGCTGGCGTATAGACATACCTGTTTATCTCTCTATCTCTCCCGGGAAGAAAAAACCCTTCTCTCAAATAAGAACGAGTGTTCTGAGTCAATTATAACATAGACTCTCCCAGATGCCACCGCTAATAGCCTTTCAGCTACCTACCCTCTTTATCCTGCTCACAGTGGAGCCTGGCAAGATCATTCAATATCGTTAAGACGAGAGGATGCATCGAGCCTAACATGTTGGTACGAATAGTTAACGCACGTTGATAAAGAGGTTCTGCCTGAGCATACAGACCTTGAGCATGATACAATTTAGCCAGGCCATGGAGGCTCAAAGCCACAGTCGGATGTTCTGACCCAAATACCTCTTCCCGATATTGCAACGCCTGCTCGTAAAGTTGTTCTGCTTGAGAGTAGTTGCCTTGATCGAAGTAAAACAACGCTATGTGATGAACAATGGTTGCTGTATGAGGATGTGTCGCTCCCAACGCATGCGTAGAAATCGTTAGCGCCCGTTCATAGAGAGGCTGTGCTTCAGCAAACTTCCCTTGAGCACGATACGCCTCTGCTAAACCATCCAGGCTGATTGCAACATGACGGTGTTCGCTTCCTAATGCCTTTTCACGAATAGCTACTGCCTGTTTGTAAAGAGCTTCAGCGCGAGCATACTGGCCCTGAAGAAAGAAAAGCGTTGCCAGATTATTGAGTGTGAGAGCTATCTGATGATGCTCCTGACCCAGTTCGCGTTTGCGAATTTCCAGCACCCGCTTATAGCGTGCCTCGGCTTTCTGATACTTTCCTGATTCAACGTGCAGCGTTGTCCAATCTTCGATGCAAGTAGCAGTATGCAGATGTTCTTTCCCCAGGATTTTCCACCTGGTAGTGAGTACCCGCCGGTAGAGTTGCCCGGCCTCGTTATATCTGCTTAGCGAGCGACAAAGCCAGGCATAATCATTGAGCAAGGTGGCAACGCGAGCGTCGATCGGCCCTAAAATATCCTCGCGAATGCGCAATGCCTGCTCAAAATATTCTTCTGCTTTAGAGTACTTTCCTCGCGCCCGGCAGATCAGGAACAGGTGATGCAGGTTCTGGGCAATATCAAGATGGTACGGTTCCAGCAGGTTGCGCCGAATAGCAAGAGCCTGTTCGCAGAGAACCTCAGCTTCTGCATATTTATTCTGATTGTGGTAAAGCCACCCCAGGTCATCCAGACTGGTTGCGACATCAGGATGCATCTGCCCGAATGCCTTTTGCCGAATCGACAGAGCTTCTTTCAAGTAATGTTCGGCTTCAGCATACTTCCCTTGATGATAGGAGAGCAAACCCAGGCTGTTGAGGCTGATAGCCTGATCTGGATGAGAAGCCTTGAGCGTTTGCTGGCGCATGTTCCGCGCATGGACGAGATAGATCGCAGCCTGGGAATACTGTGCTCTTTCTCGCAAGTAGTTGCCGGTCTGATCAAGTAGTCGTGCTGCTTCAACAGATTTTAGTTTCCAGTCTTTGATCAAAGCGGCACAAATCTCGGCATGGGGAAGGAAGCGCTCATAGTCAGACCAGGGGGCATGGTTGACATCGGGAAGAGCCTGATTGAAAACGCGAACAGTTCGCTCTCCCCATTCTCGTCGTTGCTGAACTGTCATGGTCATTGTTTTGATGACACTCTGAACAAGACGATGTATAGCAATGGTGCTGGTGACGTAGTCGCGTTTCACCAGGGAAAACTTGAGGAGAACACGGATCATATCGTCAAATTGTAGAGGATCAGCTGCTGCTGGTCCTAAGAGTGGCCCAAGCACTGGTGCCGCTTTCATAATCATCTCTTCGGGAATAGCATCTGGCTGAAGGAACGCACAAAGCTGGAGAAGCTCAGCAGCGGCCCGGTGTGTCCGTTTGACCTTCTCAAAAGAAAGCGCGAAGGTTTTGGTGACAGGTTCCGGGTGATCAGTTAGAATGGCAGTCGTCTTCGAAGTACGAGACGCTGTTTGCCCATCGAAAAGATGAACGCCGTGTTTTTGATAGAGGTCCAGATAACTGGCAAGGTTACATTGTGTTCCAAGAATATATGCGCCAGCGTGATCAAGTGCAAGGGGTAGCCCGCCCAGAAGCTTTGAAAGCTCTCGTGCCTTATCTCTATCAGGTAAGGAAGCTGTATCGAACGGAGCGTCAGGAGCCAAAAGATTTGCACGATGTAAGAGCAGCAAGGCTCCTTCCTCTTCTCCCATTTCCTGGAGCGGAATATTTTCAATCATGTAGCCGAGAGTATGAATCCTGGTGGTAAGCAGGATGTGCCCATTTCTTGACAGATGGAGAAAATCATTCACGGCCCTTGCATCTTCAACATTATCAAAAATCAGTAGCCAGGATGTATGCTCGCTCAGCCAACGTATCACTGCATCTGTGACAACTTTGCGGTTCCGTTCTTGTGCTATCGGTAAATTCACGATCGTTGCAATAGTGACCAGATCGGACATGAGCGTTTCACGCGACTCGGCCCTTACCCAGAAAACTGCTTCGTACTCATGATGATAGCGATAAGCATACTCCATTGCCGTTCGTGTTTTTCCAATACCACCTAGACCAGTAATCGCCTTTGGATGATGCACTAATGCCGCTGTTTTTCCTTTTGCAAAAGCTGAGTGGATTTGCTGGAGAGCTTCTTCACGACCTGTAAATAGCTCACTGCGCTGAAGAGGCACATTCCAGAAAGGGGGAAGTACATCTGAAGACCTGCTAGTATGGGGCTTAGCTTCACTGTTTACTATTACCGGAGAGGACTGAACGGTATGTTCTCGGGTTGCGGACGTTCGTCTAAAGGGTGAGATCAGGGATAGGAAGAGGGTAACAAGGCCAGAGATGATGCCGATCACGATGTACAAGGGTGTAAAAAAAGGGCTCAAGAGAGGATACAATCTTATTGCTACGGCTATGACTATGATACTCACAACCCCTATGATTATAGGCCATAGCAGCTTTGTCTTAACTCTCTTCTGTCTTTGCGTGGCGTGTTGTTGGCTTCCCGTCATGGCAGTCCCCCCCTTTATGAAGAACTATCTTTGACGCTATCACCGTTTCTTATAGCGAACGACTGAAAAGGTTTGCTTGTTTAGCGGGGTTTTTTCAGAAACACAGCACATTCTTGTAAGAATCTGACCATACCTTCAACACCCTGTACAATGATGTCTGCTTGCTCTAGCAATTCAGGTGCAGTATCACTATGATGAACGACAATTCCCAGAGTTGTTTTTCCTTCTTGCTGCAGCTTATCTAAAGCATGAAGGGCATCCAGGTCGGTCTTACTGTCTCCTGCAAATAGAATTGCCTGGACATCCCAATCCCTGACCAGTTGCTTGAGTGCCTGTCCTTTATTTTGCGTTGAGGGAACGCGCACATCTATGGTAAACTTGTCGTCAAGAAGAGAAATATGGCCGGCGGCAGCAGGCACTTCTAAAAGTGCTAGTATCTTCTGCCGAGCTTCGTCGGGGTTGGGAGCAAGGCGGTAATGCACAGCTCCGCCAATACGTTTGTACTCTACAAGAATCCCTGGCTCCTGAGCAAGTTGCGTTTCAGTCAGGTGGAGAATGGCTTTTGTCGGTTCAATATACTCTGCAATGTCTGATGCAAAAGTAATACCCTGCAATTGGGGTAATCCTTCACTCCATTCTAATCCATGTGTTCCAACATAGGTGAGTCCTTCCAGTTGAATCATCCTCGCTGCATTCTCGATCTCTCGACCTGAGAGAATAGCAAGGTGTGCGTGCTCACGAAGTTCCTCAAGAATAGAGACAACTCCAGGATAAAGCTTTGCTTCATCAGGAGTGGGGGCGATAGGACTCAGTGTGCCATCAATATCAAAGACCATACCAAGAGGTCTCTGAGCAAGGATGGATTGTGCTTTCAAAGAGAGCATGTATACATTCTCCTCATTATTGGACTATATTCTGCTTCAGGCACCATCTTCCTGTCATGTTTATCCGTTTATTCTGTTTCTTTCACTAGAAAGACGTATTTCATAGCAATTCTTCAAAAGAGCATGATTATTTCTTTCCTGGCATTCCAGCTTACCTGATTGCAATGTTAGCCGCGTTCTGGAATCCTTATCTTACTACAGGAATTCGCTGCGCCCTCTGGATTGTCTAGACATTCACGACCTTCATACTACGAATCAAGCCGGGGGTAAATCTTTAGCAGATGAGCGGGCAATCTGAATGGTAATATCAAGAGGCAAGCTTTCCCATACACAATTCGTGGTAACAGCGGGAAGGCCAAGCTGACCGGCTAGAGCAAGACAGGCACGGTCACCGGGGGAGAGACCAGCTTTTTTAGTCGCCAGGCGTAATAAGCCTGTCTTGTAAGCAAATGCGTTATCAAAATCAACTATTGTAATGCCAAGTGCATCAAGCGCTTCGTGGATAGCCTCTTCAGGCATACCTGCCTCGCTGAGTTTTGCTACTACCTCTGAAAGATTTACAGTACTCATGGTCGCACCCTCTTCAATGAGCATTGCCACATGTTCGCTCCCAGGCTCTTCATTGAGAAGGGCTAGCAAGGCAGAAGCATCCAGAACAACTTTACTCATCTTCAATGCTCCGACTGGCGTTCAACAATTAACTCTTCTGACAGAGAGCGGCCTTGCGGAATGTAGCGCGGCACCAGTTCCTGCGCTCGCCTGATCGCCTGTCTGGGTGTAAAGACTCGTACTTCCCCATCTTCCAGCCGCAAGACAACCTCATCGCCTACTTGCAAGCCTAATGCCTGACGATACTCGGCAGGAATGACTATTCTGCCACCTTCAGCCAATTTTGTTCTTACTTCAAGCATATGTCACCTCAATATCATTTACCATATTTATCAGACAATGCCATATACGTCAGGTTATACCATATATTCCAGGGGAAATGTCTCAGGCTCAGGAATATGTCCTACAGGAAAGCAAAAAGCCCCGGGATGCATCTCAGTGAAGAGGTACATCCCGGGGCTTTTCCCACTTCCAACCCGCAAGCGGGAGCCACGCCTTTCAGACATCAAGCATACAGGTGACGAGAAAGTTTACCTGGGTAACGTTTCAAACCCGCAAGCGGGAGCCACGCCTTTCAGACTCAGGAGGGCAAGACGATGTAAATGACATACTGTCGTTTCAAACCCGCAAGCGGGAGCCACGCCTTTCAGACTATTAGCACATGTCTCATGTCGTATCATGAGCTCGAGTTTCAAACCCGCAAGCGGGAGCCACGCCTTTCAGACGCATACGACAAGGCGACCAATCGCTATCAAGCATGTGTTTCAAACCCGCAAGCGGGAGCCACGCCTTTCAGACCGTCACGATCAGAGAGTGGATACGACCGTGCTGCTCAGAGTTTCAAACCCGCAAGCGGGAGCCACGCCTTTCAGACTGACATGATCGTGCTTGACCAGTGATGTAGCAAGGCAATGTTTCAAACCCGCAAGCGGGAGCCACGCCTTTCAGACCTGGTCGATCGTTCTGGGCAGAAGCCGACAACTGGACGTTTCAAACCCGCAAGCGGGAGCCACGCCTTTCAGACGGCGGAGTCAGGCACGAGCAGCGACTGGAGCTGCAACAGAAAGTTTCAAACCCGCAAGCGGGAGCCACGCCTTTCAGACTTTCACGGTCACATATCCCTGCCTCCAAGATTGACGGAGTTTCAAACCCGCAAGCGGGAGCCACGCCTTTCAGACCCGCCAGCCAGCAAATATCCGGGTTCGACTCGGATATGTTTCAAACCCGCAAGCGGGAGCCACGCCTTTCAGACATCACCTATGAAGGACTCCACATACGAGGAGATGTGGTTTCAAACCCGCAAGCGGGAGCCACGCCTTTCAGACTCAGCGCAGTCTGCAGCTCATCGAGTGTCTGGAAAGCCTGGGTTTCAAACCCGCAAGCGGGAGCCACGCCTTTCAGACCTCCTGGAAGAGAGCCTGCATGATCGTGCTGTAATGTTTCAAACCCGCAAGCGGGAGCCACGCCTTTCAGACGGTTCAAGCGTTGACGTCAGCAAGTAACAAGACGTATGTTTCAAACCCGCAAGCGGGAGCCACGCCTTTCAGACTAGAAAACAGTAGCGTGGAAGCCACTTCTCCTGAAAGTTTCAAACCCGCAAGCGGGAGCCACGCCTTTCAGACAGCGCAATGGAGCTGGTTGGCAACTGGTCACGCATGTTTCAAACCCGCAAGCGGGAGCCACGCCTTTCAGACCCAATGGTCAGTATGCCCTGACAGTCAGCCATGATCGCCTGAGCATACGGCACAGGTATTGACTGCTCGGCGTTTCCAGAACCCGCAAGCGGGAGCCACGCCTTTCAGACCTTAAGTGTCGTATGAAATCGTTATGTCCTCTGTAATGTTTCAAACCCGCAAGCGGGAGCCACGCCTTTCAGACAAGAGTCATTCACGAAACGACTCGTCTGCGTATCAGGTTTCAAACCCGCAAGCGGGAGCCACGCCTTTCAGACGAGTAAAAGCAATCGAGATGGCTGGAAATACACCAAGTTTCAAACCCGCAAGCGGGAGCCACGCCTTTCAGACAACTTGGAGTCAGCATGACTGCAGCAGCTAAGAAATAGTTTCAAACCCGCAAGCGGGAGCCACGCCTTTCAGACTGCTAATCAGACTCAGGCAAAGTTGGACATCGGACTCGTTTCAAACCCGCAAGCGGGAGCCACGCCTTTCAGACTTTGGATCATGTTGCTAGCTGCAACCAGGCGTGCCGTTTCAAACCCGCAAGCGGGAGCCACGCCTTTCAGACTTAGCAATGCTACTGGCGACGACACAGGTGGCGTTTCAAACCCGCAAGCGGGAGCCACGCCTTTCAGACTTCGATACTGGTCAGATAACCAGGCTGTCGTTGAGTTTCAAACCCGCAAGCGGGAGCCACGCCTTTCAGACTTCGTATAGCCGTTGCTCCATCGGGGCGACATGTACGTCTGTTTCAAACCCGCAAGCGGGAGCCACGCCTTTCAGACCTCGAGACGGCAGCTGTTCGGAGTCGTACACTACTGGTTTCAAACCCGCAAGCGGGAGCCACGCCTTTCAGACTGTAGCCAGTGACTGTAACCATGTGCGGTTCATGGCTATGTTTCAAACCTCGCAAGCGGGAGCCACGCCTTTCAGACATGGAATAGCTTCCTACCCCAGGCCCAGCACGGTGACGTTTCAACCCTCGCAAGCGGGAGCCACGCCTTTCAGACATCAGAAAACGTGCTTGCGGGTATGCAGGCGTACTGCCGCAATTTGCAGAACCCGCAAGCGGGAGCCACGCCTTTCAGACTGCTACCCTTATGATACAGCATGAGAAGCCAGAATAGCAAGGGTTTTGCGCGAGTCTCGAAAAATTGGGTATTTTTGGGGCTAAAAATGAGGGCAGAAATTGTCCTGTTTAGGCCTCGAGCCAGTTCTCAAGCTGTGCGCGTGTCTCTGCGTGGAAACGTCATCACTGAGACTCGCGCAAATAAGGCAGAGCTATAAAGTACTGCATCTTCTGCCGTACAGGAAACGTGCTCGCCTTTTCAGTGCTGCATGCGACGTTCGGCTTACCTCTTCTGGGAACGTTTAGAATACGGGCAGGTAGCGGTCGATTTCCCAGGTGTGGACCTGTTTGTGGTAGTCGGTCCATTCAATGGTTTTGGCTTCAAGGAAGCCTTCATAGATGAAGTTGCCGAGGGTTTCGCGGATGAGGCTATCTTCACGCAGACCTTCAAGCGCTTCGCCCAGGTTGGCGGGGAGGAGGCGCGAACGGCGGTGCAGGCGCTCGTTCTCGTCACTCGCGAAGAGGCTCTCATTCATGGCCTGGGGAAGAGACAGTTTGCGCTGGATGCCGTCCAGCCCGGCACGCAGCATGACGGCAAGGGCGAGGTAGGGGTTGCAACTGGGGTCACTGCAGCGCAGTTCAATGCGGGTCGAGAGCTGCCGGTCGGGACCGGGACGAGGCACGCGAATAAGCGCCTCGCGGTTCACACGGCCCCAGTTGATAACGACGGGTGCCTCGTAGCCCGGCACCAGCCGCTTATAAGAGTTGACCAGCGGGGCGAGGATGGCACACATGCCGGTGGCGTGAGCCAGTTGCCCGGCGATATAGTAGCGGGCGGTCTCCGAAAGGCCGTATTCCCCGCCTTCATCGACGAAGGCGTTCTGCCCGGTTTCGCTATGGACGAGCTGCTGGTGCATGTGCAGCCCGGAACCGTTCAAGCCGTAGAACGGCTTGGGCAGGAAGGTCGCGTAGAGGCCTTGTTGGGCCGCGATAGCTTTAAGCACGTAGCGAGCCGTCATCAAGCCGTCAGCAATATGCAGGGCGTCGCTCGTCTCAAAGTCTAGCTCGTGCTGTCCGGCAGCCACCTCGTGATGGCTGGCCTCAATCTTGATGCCCATCTCATGCAGCGCCTCCACCATTGAGCGGCGCATGGCAGCAGCCGGATCAGTCGACAGGTCGAAGTAGCCACTGCGATCATGCGGCAGTGGAGTAGGAGTCTTCCCTTCCATTTGCAAGAGGAAGAACTCCAGTTCAGGGGCGACGAGAAATTCATAGCCCAGCGAACGCGCCAGGTTCAGTGTCCGCAGCAGGGTAGTGCGGGGATCGCCCTCGAAGAGTTCGTTGTTGGGCAGGCGCACGTTGCAGATCACCCGCGCCACCACGTCTCCTTCCGCCGTCTGCTGGCCAGAAACATGGTCCTGCCTGCCGTGAGAGGCGAGAGTTGGTTGTGGGTGCAGTGCCTGTCCGGGGAGAATGGCAAAGGTAGCAAGGTCGGGATAGAGGTACATATCGCTTTCGGCGATGCGCGCAAAGCCCTCCAGCGCGGAGCCGTCAAACCACTTGCCATGCTCAAGGCAATCGGCGAACTGCTCCACCGGAATGGTCACGGACTTCGCTATGCCTACCACATCGGTAAATTCCAGGTTGATAAACTGTACTCCCTCGGACTCTACCGTCGCTAAGACACGCTCCCTTGCCTGCCTATCAGACGCAATGAATTGCGCTCCTCCATCCTGTGAACCATGCTGTCCCGATTCCGATCCTGCCATCTCACCTGCTCCTTGCTCTGTCGAAGCTACCTTTACACCCGCAACCTTCAGGGTCACCCGCATTACACCCGTAGGGGTGACCTTCAGGGTCACCCGCTGATACCTTTACACCCGTAGGGGTGACCTTCAGGGTCACCCGCTGCCGACAGCGAAGCGCATCGGCAGACTCAAAGCGATAATCAACCAGGCAAGTTGCCACGCTCCTTGCCCCTGGCGACCACAGGGATCGCCCCTACAGCATTTGCTATCAGCGCTTGTGGTCGCCCCTACAGCATTTGCTATCAACATCTACCATGTTTGATGGGCGGGTACCGTCCATTATAGCAGTGGGATAGGGCACAGGCAAGGTAGTGCATCGGTAAGCAATCGGCCAGGGCGGAGGCCAGCTCCACCCCTACTAACGACGTCGAATGTTGGTGATGGTTCGTAGGTTGGTAGGGGCGGAGCTGGCCTCCGCCCTGTTGCTCTCCGCTCCACTGCTGCTCTCCGCCCTGCTGCTCTCCGCCTTGTTGCTCCACCGCCCTGCTGCTCTCCGGCCTGTTGCTCCACTGTTGCTCTCCGCCCTGCTGCTCCTCTCTCCGCCGCTGCTGCTCCGCCGCCCTGTTGCGCCTCCGCCCTGCTGCGACGGGCATTGCTGTGGCAGGCGCTGTCGTAATCATTCCTGTTTTAAACGCACATTTACACTACCTTAATGTTCCTGAGTTACAATGATACTATAGAAATACTGGGCAGGAGAAAATTCTCATGAACGATAGATCACTACAGGGGACAGGCCAGGCGACTGACCAGGAATTATTGTACTTCTGGGCTTTTGGCGACCTGCATTACCGTGCGCGTAACGAGTGGCATGCCATGCACTCGCGGCGTATGCTACCTGTGTTTCAGGATGTGCGTTCGCTCTGGCTCGTCGAGGGCGCACCCTCTTTCTGTGTCAGCCCGGGCGATATTGTTGATACGGGTGCGCCTGAGAACTACCGGCTAGCAAAAAAGGATCTTGCCGCACAGTTGGGCCACATTCCCTTCTATCCCGGCATCGGCAACCATGAGTTTCACCCTGAGAGTCGCGACGATTCCCCTTTCACGGCTGCGGAGTACAGCGCCGTGTGGAACCAACCAGTGCGCTATTACTGGACGGTGGACAATGTCCTTTGCATCATGCTCGACCAGCCCGATCCCTATATGCAGAACCAGCGCCGTGAAAACTCTCAAGTGATTTTTTCGTCGGAGACGCTTGACTTCCTGGATGCAACGCTGGGCCGCTTCCCGGAGCGCATAACAGTGATCTTTGCCCACTGCCCTTTGCAGAATACCGTCCTTGACCGCGACCCGCAGCACAATCTAGACGACGACTCACAGGACCCTTTCTTTTATGTTGAGAACTCGGACGAGGTACGCGCCATTCTGGCAAGGCATGCCAATGCGACCCTGTATATCAGCGGCCACACCCATTCCGGCTGGGGTTCGCCCAACCTTGTCTTGACCGAGACCCTGGGCAATCATCCCGTGACGCATCTCAACCTCATGTCCCCCTGGTATACTGGCAGGCATCATGGCCCGCGTTGGAGCGCCAATCGCCTGCAGTTAGAATATGTGCCTGACGACCCCGACATACTCGCTTCCTTTGCCGTCCGCATCTATCCCCACCATGCGCTCATCCGCCTGCGTGACCACCGCGCCCGCCAGTGGCTCGCTCAATGGAGGGTGCCGCTCCTGTAATGAGGTTTTGTTGAGTCTCCAACTGTCCCTGTAGGAGCGTATATAGTTTTGGTGGGGGAGAAAAGGGCGGAGCTTGCCTCCGCCCTTTCACCGAAGCTGAACTCCCATCCCCGTAGTCAAGGTTGTTTCATTGATAGTTAGGAGGATGAAAGATGCAAGGAAATACGTCACAGGGGAAATCACTGGAAGGAATGCGCGTTGCTATCCTGGTAGATACGGACTTTGAACAGGCTGAGATGTCAGAAGGGAACAGGTAATGGAAGAAGAACAGATTTTCGAGGAGATCACAACGGAGGGAAACCCTCCACAATCGCCACAAGTGCCACAAGTGCCACATTCGCAAGAGCCTCAACAGTCTCAGGGCCAGCAGAAGGATAACAATGCACAGCCACAGGCTGCTGGCATTGAAACAAGTGATAATGCGATCGAGGAGGCTGAGAAACACGGCCAGCCCTCGAATACGATTACCGAGCGCCAGCGTGTTCACGATAAAGGATATGTCGAGCGTATCACCGAGAAAACAGAGAAGCATTAGCGCGTCCCCCTGTAGAGAAACGTTCAGGCCATTGTAAGGTGCGTGCCGGAAGCTGTAAGTCAGCTATCAGGCACGCACCTCATAATTCAAACTGGTATGCTCTACGAGCCTTTTTCATAGTGTGCCAGAATGGAATTATGCGGACAGAAGATATTTCTTTTGAGAGCGTTTCTAACGTTGCTACCGGTAGCGCAGGTGAAAAGCGGAACGGGAAGCCACGAAGTTCGCGCAGGCGCAGCGTCACCATTTTTATCGTGGTGAGTCTGATCAACGCTGGCCTGCTCATCTTGCTCTGGAGCCAGTTGTTGACTCCTGCGCACCAGGCAAGCACGTCCACATCTGACATTCCTTCAAGTAACGCGCTGGTAGGTCAGCCTGCGCCCAACTTTGCGCTTTCTGTCTTGAGTGGCGCTCATGTCTCGTCTCTCGGTCTGGCAGCATATAAAGGGCAGCCGGTGATGCTCAATTTCTGGGCCTCATGGTGCGGTCCGTGCCAGGATGAGGCACCATTTTTGCAGAGCCAGTGGCAGCAGGCGCACGCGCACGGCGTCATCTTCCTGGGCGTCGATTACCAGGATTCGAAGGCCGAAGGCATCGGCTTCGTGCAAAAATACGCCATTACCTATCCCAACGTTGTAGATGCTAATGGTATGACCGCCATCAACTACGGCGTCACCGGCACACCGGAAACGTTCTTTATCAATCGTAAGGGCGTGATTGTCGCCTGGGAGGCCGGACCGCTCAACGAGCAAACCTTCCAGCACGACCTGCAACTGGCGACTCGTTAGTATATTGTATGGATGATAATGAAAATCCCGTAGGCGCCGATTTATCGCGCGCACCGCCGATTTATCGGCCCCGGCAGCCCACTGGCCGATAAATCGGCGCTGGCCTCGATAAATCGCGGCCCTACGGGATACGGGATGGCGTTCGGGAACGGGCTTGCGATGTTTGAAATTCGCCTGATTATGCGCGTGGCTCACCTGCTGGCCGCTGCCGTGTGGGTCGGAGGCAGTTTTTTCTACCAGTTGGTAGTAGTGCCTGCCCTGCGCGTAGCCGGGCCTGCTCCGGCGGTTTCGGCAAAGATTGCAATCCTTTTCCGGCGCGTGGTCAGCATTTGCATCGGCGTTCTGTTGCTGAGCGGCGCGTTCCTGACGTTCGATCGGCTGACGCAGACGACGCTTGGCTGGCCCTACCTGCTGGTGCTTGGCATCAAGATCGCTGCCGCCCTGGCGATGTTCGCGCTGGCAGCCTATATGGCACAAAGTAACATTCGTCGGCTGGCAAAGCGTTCGACGCGGCTCTCACAGGCCGCACCGCAACTGCTGCTGGCCCTGGGCATATTCGTATTTTTACTGGGCGCGCTGCTCAATGGCCTGTTTGAAGCGACGCTCGCGCCCCACTAGGAGGTTGTAGCATGCAGCCTGCTGATACATTTACGACCGAGGAAGAACAGGGAGAAAAGCTCTCACCGTCGCAGTCGCCCCTGCGCGAACATCCGCGCAAGCGCAAACGCCTGCGCCTCAGCTTCCTCTTCGCGGGCATCGCTATTTTAGGCGCAATTATCTATCTTGTGGTCTCAAATACGCAGGCAAGCGCCGTCTACTATATGACCGTATCGGAACTGAGAAGCTGCAAGACCTGTGTGACGCAGGATGTGCGTGTGGCCGGTGTTGTGCAGCCGGGCTTTGTGCGCAACGACGCGCAGCAGACCATCTCCTTCGTCATCACCGAGGGGTCGCAGAAACTGCCCGTCACCTATACCGGCGTCATACCCGATATTTTTGCTCCCGGCATCACCGTCGTCGTCGAGGGCAACTACACGGGAAGCGGGCCGTTCCAGGCGCAGACGCTGCTCGCTAAGTGTCCATCGAAATTTCAGGCCGCGACACCCACACCGTAAGCCATAAGAGGGGATAACTGTGCATTTTTCAGACCTGGGCGTTATTGCCATCATCCTGGCACTGGGGTTTGCCGTCTATACGATTCTTGTGGCCGTACTGGGCGCGCTGCGTGGTATTCCCGCGCTGATTATCAGTGCCAGGCGCGGCGTGCTGATCGTGGCCGCGCTGTTGCTGGTGGCCTCGTTCGCGCTGGTGGCCTCGTTCCTTGTGCATGACTTCGGTGTGCGCTACATCGCCGAGCAGTCAGACCTGACGATGCCGTGGTACTATACTGCCGCCGCCTTCTATGGAGGGCAGGAGGGTTCGCTGCTCTACTGGGCGCTGATGCTCTCCATTTTCTCCTCCATCTTCGTCTTCACCTCGCGCCGAGCGCCAGCCGCGCTGGTTCCCTATGTCATGGCGACGCTGATGGGCGTCGAGGTCTTCTTCCTGTTCATGCTGGCAACCGTGTCCAGCCCCTTTGTGCGCCTGCCCGATCCCCCTGCCGATGGCGTCGGTCTCAATCCGCTGCTGATGGATCCCGGCATGCTCATTCACCCGCCTATGCTGCTGATGGGCTACATGAGCTTCTCCGTCCCCTTCGCCATCGCCGTCGCCGCCATGCTCAGCGGCAAACTCGACGGCGAATGGCTGCGCACCATCCGCCGTTGGATGCTGGCCTCGTGGACGATACAATCGACGGGCCTGCTGCTCGGTGCATGGTGGGCCTATCATGTGCTCGGCTGGGGTGGCTACTGGAGCTGGGACCCGGTGGAAAACGCCGCTCTGTTGCCCTGGCTGACTGCGACTGCCTTCCTGCACTCCTCGATGATCCAGGAACGGCGCGGCATGCTCAAGGTCTGGAACCTTTGCCTGGTGGTTGCCACCTTTGCCCTTTCCATATTCGGTACCTTCGAGGTGCGCAGCGGCATCATCAGCTCCGTGCATTCCTTCGCCTATTCCGATATCGGCGGCTATTTCTTCGCCTTCCTGGTCATCATCATCGCCTTCAGCACAGCCCTGTTCGTCTTCCGCCTGCCGAAGCTGCGCCCAGAGCAGGAATTCGACTCGGTGGTCTCACGCGAGGGCATCTTCTTGCTCAACAACCTGCTGCTGGTCGGCATCGCCTTTGCCACGCTCTGGGGAACCATCTTCCCCCTGATCTCGGCAGCCTTGAGCAAAGAGACCATGTCCGTCGGCGCGCCCTTCTATGAGCACGTCGATGGCCCGCTCTTCGCCCTGCTGATTCTGGCGATGGGCGTCGGCCCGCTGCTGGCCTGGCGGCGCACGTCGCTGCGCGCCCTCTGGCACAATCTTGGCATCCCTGCCCTTGCCGCCGCCCTCTGCGCCGCCATCCTGCCACTGGCAGGCGTGCGCGACATCTGGGCCAACATCGGCTTTGCCATCTGTACCTTTACTGCGGGTGCCATCCTCTACGAAATCTGGCGCGGCATGCGCGTGCGTCACAGGCACGGCGAACCCTATCCCGTCGCCTTCTACCAGCTCATCCAGCGCTATCGCCAGCGGTACGGCGGCTACATCGTCCACCTGGGACTGGTTTTCCTGGCCGTTGGCGTCATCGGCTCGCAGTTTTTTCAGACGCAGGAGAATGCCGTGCTAGCGCCCGGTCAGAGCATGAACGTGCTCGGCTACCAGTTCACCTATCTCGGCAACGTCGACGCCATCAATCCCGGCACTGAAACCATCACCGCCCAGTTGCAAGTCTGGCGTGACGGCCAGTTGCTCGGCTATCTCTACCCTGGTCGCACCTTCTACCAGCACTTCGATAATCAACCGGCCAGCCTGATTCCCATACCCACCTTCGGCCTGACCGATGTCTACATCATTCTCTACAACTGGCAGGGCGCGACCTCGGCTACCATTCACATCTTCATCAACCCGCTCACCCCCCTCGTCTGGTACGGTGGCCTGCTCATGATCTTTGGCGGCATCATCTGCTGGTGGCCCCAACGCCGCCGCAAACCCGTCACCCGTAGGGGCCATCCCTCGTGGTCGCTCGTCGAATTGAAGGAAAAGGCAATCGTCACCCGTAGGGGCGAGGGCGGTATGGATGTGGAGGGGGGTGCCCTTGTGGTCGCCCGCGTCGTCCCTGAACAGGCAGGGCAATCAAATGGTGATACGGGCGGGCGACCACAAGGGTCCACCCCACGACCCGACCACCGCCCTCGCTACGGGAATGGGGTGACATCCGAAAATCGTCACAAGCATATGGATGCTGTGTCCGAAAATGCTGGTGGAGGTAAGCACGACGAGGAGGCCCTGCTATGAAACGATGGCGACCTCTTTTCCTGACGCTGGTCGTGCTGGCGATTCTGGCCGCTATCTGGTCGTATGTTATGATTACGACGCCGCCACAGAAAACGCTCGATCAAAAGGTGCAGGATGTGGCCTCGCAGTTGAAATGCCCCGTCTGCCAGGACGAATCGGTAGCCGACTCGCCGTCTCTGATTGCTCAGCAGATGCGCGAGGTCATTCGCCAGCAACTGCAATCAGGCAAATCGGAGCAGCAAGTTATCTCCTACTTCGTCAGCCGCTACGGCCAGCAAATCCTCTGGTCGCCGCCGTGGCAGGGCTTCAGCATGCTGGCCTACCTGGTCCCCTTTGGCCTCTTCACAGGAGGCTGCATCCTCCTGTTCTTTATCCTGCGCGACTGGTCGGCCTCGTCGCTCAGTTCTGGCCCGGGTACACCAACAAACAAATCGAAGGACAGCGAAGCAGATATGGACACTATTGATGAAGTAGATGTAGCCATCTACCGGCAGCAACTGGAAGAGGAACTGGCCGCCGATGATCCCATTTTTGCACCACACTATTTACAGGATCAAACACAGAAACAGCAGACGGAGGCCGGTTAAATGGATAGCATATTACTCGCCGTCGTGCTCGGCCTTTTATCGCTTGCCTTCGTGCTCCAACCACTCTATACCAGCGCGCGTGCAACCAGACGAAGCAAGCTTACAACCCTTCACAATGAAAATGATGACGTAGCCTCACCCGTAGTTAGTAGGGGCGTGAGCTTGCCTCCGCCCTTCCCACCCCCATCTGCGCCCTACTCCCTTCCCGTCTCTCCCACCACTGACCTGGCTATTTCAACAGAGACCGGCCAGACCGGGGAGTCTGGGGAGACCGGTCAGACGGAGCGGGAGCAGGCGGCGCGTGCCGCGCTCCACGAGGTAGAGCTTGATTACCAGCTTGGCAACATCACCGAAGCCGATTACCGCGCCCTGCGCGAACGTTACACCCGCCGTGCCCTGCGCGAACTCAAGGCCCGCTACGACCACGAACAAGAACTCGATGACCTGATCGAACAGCAATTGCAGAGCTTGAAAGAACAGGATGAACAAATTTCGTAGATTACACAGCCTCCCCACCCCCAGGGTACCCGCAAGGGGTACCCCTACTATACACGAACTCGTTTGCTCGCGAAGCGAGCAAACCGCGACGTTGCGGGCAGGGCGTGGGGCGTATATAGTAGGGCCGACCCTTGCGGTCGGCCTGGGAGGCGAGGTCGGCCTGCGGCGCGCTGGCCTGAGGATGGTAGCCCTGACTGTCCTGCTGCTCAGCATTCTCATCTTCTCATCCCTGTTCTTCACCCCCCCTGCCCTCGCTGCCAGCCATGGGCGAATTTACGGGCAACTGTTGGATGGCACGAATCATAACGCTCCCGTGGCGGGGCAGAGCGTGACGTTGCAGATGGCGCAGGGAAGTGGCGCGCGCGACCTGACAAAGGTAATGACGGATGCGCACGGCTCGTTTTCCTTCTCCAATCTGGCTATCGACTCGTCTACCAGCTACGCACTTTTCACCGACTATGAAGGGGCGCAGTATACCAGCGACCTCGTTCACCTGGACAAAAAGCCGGTGCAGCAGGTGAATCTGACCATCTATGAGGCGACGACGAGCACGAAGAATATTGCTGCCGTGCAGGCGACCATCCTCTTCCAGAAGCCGGATGCTGCGCAGAACAGTGTGACCGTCTCCGAACTCTACCTGTTCCAGAATGTGGGTACGCAAACCTATGTTGGTTCTCTCAATACGGGTAATGGCACGAGCAAACCCAACGCGTTGCTCTTCTCGCTGCCCGTGGGCGCGCGCAACGTCTCGCTCGGCACTGGTTTCAACGGCTATCACGCCGTCGCTGTTAATACCGGCTTCGCCAGCGATGCCGCTTTGCCACCGGGCAGCTCGGAGTTTTCCTTCTCCTTCGACATCCCGTATACCAGTTCAGTCTACGATTTTCGCTACGATGTGATGCTTCCGACCGTGCAGCTCTCCCTGCTGGTGCCGACCGACCTGCATGCCACGTCGAGCGCCCTGTCCTCGCAGGGTGTAACCACCGCCAACAATCATCCCTACCTGCTCCTGCAAGGGCAGAAGCTGCTGCAGGGCAACGAGGTTCACGCCGAGATCGAGGGGCTGCCCGTCAACAAGGCCCTCATCCCCGGAGATAACAGTATCAACCCCGTCATTCTCTGGCTCATCGCCGGGCTGCTCGTTATGATCGCCATTCTGGTCGTCACCTGGTTCCTCTATCGCTCGCGTCATCAGTTTCATAGCAGGGGCAGGGCGAGGGCAGGGTACAACAAGGCTGCCAATGGAAAGACCGCGCAATCTGCAAAACCGGCCAGCGTTGGCAGCAAGGCAGCTAAAGCAAACACTGGCGGGAATGGCACCAGGGCTAACAGGGAGAACGGCCCGAAAGAGCAGGAGCAGGCGCTGCTGCAAGAACTGCTGGCGCTCGACAAGAGCTTCGAGACGGGCAAAATCTCTCAGGCCGTTTATCAGGAAAAGCGCGCCAGAACCAAAGCGAGATTGCGCGCCCTCCTGAGCGAAAAGGAGGCCCTGTGAGCAGTCCATACGTGGAGATACGCGGCCTGAAAAAGAGCTTCGGCCTGAAACCAGTTTTGCGCGGCCTCGATCTGAAGGTGCAACAGGGCGAGCGTGTGGCGCTGCTGGGCGCGAACGGCGCGGGCAAGACGACACTGCTGCGCATCCTGGCCGCACTGACGAAGCCGAGCGCGGGCAGTGTCTCCATTGCCGGACTGCATATCGTCGACGACGCACAGCAGGTGCGCTTGCTCGTCGGCTTCGTTGCCCACCAGCCCTACCTCTATGACGAACTGACCGCGCTGGAAAACCTGCTCTTTTTTGCGCGCATGTACTCCGTGCGTGCTGGACGCGAGCGCGCAATGGCTCTCTTACACCGCGTTGGTCTCGAACGCAAGGCTGCCGAGCGCGCCAGCACGCTTTCTCGCGGGCAGGTGCAGCGTCTCTCTCTGGCACGGGCGCTGCTGCATTCCCCGCGCCTGCTCCTGCTCGACGAACCGGATACCGGTCTGGACGAAGAGGGCAACACGCTGCTGGAGACACTTTTAGACGAGCACCTCGCCGACGGCGGCACCACCCTTTTCACCACGCATCGCCTCGAACGAGCTATGGCACTGAGCGACAGCATTCTGATGCTCAACAATGGCCGCGTCGTGTATCGTCGTCCAACGTCCGAGATGGAGCTTAACAGCGTGCGACAGTCCTATCAGGAGGTGCTGCCATGACCTTCTGCGCGCAGGTATGGGCCATCCTCTGGAAAGATGTGCGCTGCGAACTGCGCAGCAAGCAGGTCTGGCTGGGCATGGGCCTCTTCGCCCTGCTCGTCCTCGTCATCTTCAACTTCGCCTTCGACCTGCGCGTGGATAACAAGGCTGCCGTCGCGCCGGGCGCGCTCTGGGTCGCCTTCATCTTCGCTAGCCTGCTCGGCCTCGGTCGCACCATCGCCGCCGAACGCGAGAAAGGCTCGCTGGACCGCCTCCTGCTCTGCCCGGTTGACCGCAAGGCCATCTACCTTGCCAAGCTGCTGGGGAATATGCTATTTATCGGTGTGGTAGAAATTATCGCCTTGCCCGTCTTCGCGGCGCTCTTCAATGTCCCGTTTTTCACGGGGTCGCTGCTGCTCATCGTGTTCGCTGGCACGCTGGGCATCGCAGCCGTTGGAACGCTCTTCTCCGCCATGGCTGCCGCGACCGAGGCCCGCGATGTCTTATTACCAATCCTGGTCTTTCCCTTGATCGTCCCGGTAGTCATCGCAGCGGTACGCGCTACCGGCACCCTGATGATTTCAACGGGTTCGGTAGGCTCAGCAGGCCCATTGCCCAACGAACCACCCTGGCTCGGCCTGATGATCGCCTTCGACATCATTTTCCTGAGCGTCTCAATGCTCACTTTTGAGTTTGTAATAGAGGAATAATCACATGGCACTGGCAAATCAAACAACGGATAGTGAACGGCGAGAAGCTGCCGCCATCAAAGCGAGACAAAGGCCCAACCGCCTGCCCATCGCCTCTATCGTGCTCGGTGTGCTGGCATGTATCGGCATGATGATCTCCATCTGGGCGGACCTGATCTATGCCCCCACTGACGCTATCGAGGGTGACGCGCAGCGTATCTTCTACTTCCATGTGCCCTCGGCCTGGATCGGCATGCTCTCGTTCTGCGTGCTGGCCGTCGCGGGCATCGTCTACCTGTGGAAAAAGGACGAGCGCTGGGACTGGGTAGCGCTGGCCGCGGGCGAGATCAGCACGCTCTTCATCACCATCACCCTCATTACCGGCTCCCTCTGGGGACGCCCGATCTGGGGTACCTGGTGGACATGGGACGCTCGCCTCACCACCACGCTGATACTCTGGTTCATCGATATCGCCTATCTCATGCTGCGTAGCTACATGGGTCGCACGTCGGCCAGCGCGCGGGCAGGGGCTGTGCTGGGCATCATTGGCGTCATCGACGTTCCCATCATCTACGAGTCGGTCAACTGGTGGCGCACGCTGCACCCGCAGGCCGTCCTGCCTCTCGGCTCCTCCCCCAACCTGCCGCCGCAGATGCTGCTCGCTCTCATGATCTCGCTGGCGACTTTCACCCTGCTCTACTGCTTCCTGATGATCCAGGTCTACCAGTTCCAGAAGATGCAAACACAGGCCCAGCGCCTGCGGGCCAGCGTTGAATAGGTTGGTGGGAGTGGATTTTGCCAGCGCTGCTGCTCAGGCAGCAGCGCTGGCAAAATCCACTCCCACCAACTCCGGAGAGCCGCGTAGCGGCGAGCAGTCTTAAGATCGTAGTCACCGTAAAGAATAGAAAGCAAAACAAGTACGGGAAGGATAAAAACCATGCAAGGAGAAGGAGTCAGCTACCTGGTCGCGGCCTACGCCGTCGTATGGGCCGCCCTCTTCATCTACCTCGCCTTCATTGCCATGCGTATTCGCGGCGTCCGTACCGAACTCGCCGCCGTCGAAGAACTCGTGCATGAACACGAACGCGAGCAAGACCGCCAGGTGCAGGCGCAAACCGACAAGAAATAGGGTATAATGGTACACATGGATATGAATACTCATGTGGGATATGGAAATCCGTAGGTGCCGATGTATCGAGCACACCGCCGATTTATCGGCCTGCGTGGCTTCGTTAGCGATACATCAGTGATGTGCATGATACATCGGCACCTACAGAAGGACACTGCAATCATGCCAAAAACAAATAGAACGACCCGTGTCAACACTGATAACGCTCCGGCAGCCCCACCAGAAACTGCAACGAATACTTCCGCAATAAAGGCGAGGACGGCGGCACGCAGGGAAGAGCGGCCTATCCCTGAATGGCAACGCATCAGCACGCTCGTGCTGGGCGACCTGATGGTCTTCCTTGTCTTCGCCACCATCGGGCGGCGCAGCCACGGCGAAGCGGCCAGCCTGAGCAACCTCTGGCAGATTTTCCTCACTGCCCTGCCCTTCGCGGCTGGCTGGTTCCTCGTTTCCCCCTTCGTTGGTGCCTACCGCCGCTTCCTCATGAGCAATCCGCGCAAAATGGCGCAGCGCACCATTCTTGCCTGGATTCTCTCCTGGCCCGTCGCCATGGCCCTGCGCGGCATCTTCGTTGACCACACCATCCCGCCCGCGACCTTTGCCGCCATTGCCCTGCTTACAAATCTCATTCTCCTGCTGGTCTGGCGCTGGCCCTACGCGTATACTAATAGCATGCGCAACAGGCAGTAATAGACTACCTGCCCGCGCCCGCATCCTGTCCGTAGCTGCCTCTTCATAAGGGGGCAGCTACGAAAGTATTACCGCCTTTTCACCACCAGAAAAGAATAGAGAGGTAGCCGGAAACTTGACAGAAAGTGTTGAGTAGGCTATAATATTAGAACAAAGTTTCTATTTATCGGGTAGTGCGTCTCTGTTAGAACTCGTTATTGATGGTTGCCAGTGTGCAGGGAAAGCCTGTACACAAAGAAGCACGATAAGATCATAGACTACCGGATAGGAGTATCGAGCGATGAGTGAAAACACGAGCAACATTCCATTCAACCCGAGGGAACACCTGATGAACATCAAGAGCAAACAAGGGTCATCTGAATACTTGCCTGTTCAGTGGCGTTTGGTGTGGTTCAGACAGGAATGCCCGAACGGGACTATCGAGACAGAATTGGTCCACCTCGACCTCGATAAAGAGACTGAGGAAGAGACGTATGTATGGAATCAGGAGAAGCGACGCAGCGAGAAAGTTATCAAGACAGCCAGGGGCATCGCCATCTTTCGAGCAACTGTTAGGGATGGTAAGGGTGGTGTCGCGACTGGAACAAAGATGGAGAAGGCGGCTTCCTTCCCAGATTACCTGGAGAAAAGTGAGACTGGCAGCATAGGACGGGCATTAGCTGCATTGGGATATGGCACACAGTTTGCTCCAGAACTCAACGAGGCCCATCGCATCGTCGACAGTCCGGTAGAGCATGCTGTCTCGCCGCTAGAGAGCGGCTCTGGTGGCAATGGGCATGGTGCCAGTGCCAGCACGAACGGGAATGGAATTGGGAGCGGTGCTGCCCGCAGGCCAATGTCGGCTGTGCGTCCGGTTGCAGCGAATGGCAGTGGTCTGCACGCTGTGACTCCTATCGCGAACACGAGCGGAGAGACTGAGGGTGAGACGGCGACGGAGCAGCAGTTGACGAGTATTCGCAAGCTGTGCGAGCGCCTGGGCAAGCCAGAGCCTGAGCATCCAGATGCGCTGAGCTTCAACGGCGCGAAAGAGTTGATCGGTCAGTTGACGCAGGAGTACCGCAGCCGCAAGGCTTCCTAGCTTGAGTGCATGAAGCGCGGCATGCAGGGAGCGTATATCGTAGGGCCAACCCTTGCGGTTGGCCTGTGTGTGCGGCTTGACGCTGCAAGAAAGGATGTCGACCCGGTGAAGCTGGAATATGCTGAGAAGCGTCTGAAGCAGTCCTGGTATGATCTGGTGATGGCTGAACAGCGCGGTGCGAGCGAGCAGGCGCTTGAGGACCTCTATGCCTCCTATATGCAGGCGCTGGAAGAATACAATCGTTGTTCAGAAGCACAGGCGCGGCAGCGTGAAAGCCAGGTGAAGCGAAGCGTGTCCCTTGTACAGCAAAAGAAAACAGCCTGACATAATGAGAAAGAGGAAGGGTTTGTTAGCGCGGAGAAACAGCCAGGGCGGAAGCTGGCCTCCGCCCTGGTGTTTCTCAACGTCAAATTGTTACAGACCACTGATGAAGCTGTTCAGCGCGGTGGCGATAGCGGCGGGGGCGTCGAAGAGAATTAAGTGACCGGCGTCTTGTACGATGACCAGCCGGGAATCGGGAATCTCGCGGTTGAGGCGGTGTCCGTATTTCAATGGAAATTGCTGGTCGTCCTGTCCCCAGATGATGAGCGTCGGCTTTTTCATGAACCTCAGATCGGAGGAAACGGCGTTACTATAGCCGGGGATGAGCAGGCGAATGTGCTGGTAGAGCATCTCCTTGCCGAGTTCGCCGTTCCACTGATCGACATAGTTGTTCACAACCTGCTCGAAGGCATTACCGTTTACCGACCCCTGTGGCAGCGTCTCGCGCAGGTCTTTGATGAAGTCGTCTAGTTTCGTTTGCTGGGGCATGTCGGGGTCCTGGCGCTTCTCCATGTCTGTCAAAGGCCAGTTGGGAGCAAAGTTATACTGGTAGCAGATGGTATTAATCAGTACCAGTGCTGCCACGCGGTCGCGAGCCAGGCGTGTTGCCAGCACCTGCGCTACCCCTCCGCCCATGCCCACGCCTACCAGGATGATGTTGGTCAGGCCAAGCTGCTGGAACAGGAAGTTCAGGTCGTCGGCGTGACCCCAGATAGAGGTATCCGAAGGCCACGGACGCTCCGAGAGACCATAGCCAAGCATATCGATGGCGTAGACGGCGCGGTTTGTACCCGCAAGCTGTGGCATCACCTGCTCCCAGGTGAATGCGCCGCCAACCAGGTCGTGTAGCAGGACAATGGCTCCATCCGCCCCGTACTCCTCACCCTGAACGATATAGCTCAAGTCGTAGTGAATAACGTGTGCCGTGCGCCGCTGCGGCCCTGTGGCAACCTGTGATGTACTATGTTGCATATTCCCTCTCTTTGCCCCTTCTAAATCAGAAAGCGGAGCAAATCATAAACTATTGTATTGTCTATAGTATAGCGCAAAAGGGTCTGGATAGCACAATTTATGCTTTAGCGTAGAGGGTGGGGACGTTGTAGAAGGCGCTGAAACCGGCGTAGCGCGCAGTCTCCTCGCCCAGTTCGTCCTCGATGACCAGCAGGCGGTTGTATTTTGCCACGCGCTCGCTGCGGGCAGGCGCGCCGGTTTTGATCTGCCCGGCATTGATGGCCACTACCAGATCGGCGATGGTCGTGTCCTCGGTCTCACCTGAACGGTGCGAGACGACGGCGCTGTAGGAGGCCCGTGTCGCCATCGAGATGGCCTCCATCGTCTCCGTCAACGTACCAATCTGATTGAGTTTGATCAGAATCGAGTTGGCGATATGCTGAAGAATGCCGCGACGGAGCCGCTGCGTGTTGGTGACGAACAGGTCGTCGCCTACCAGCTGGATGCGATTGCCCAGGCGCTGCGTGAGCAATTGCCAGCCCTCCCAGTCGTCTTCGGCAAGACCATCCTCAATCGAGATGATCGGGTATTCGCTGACCCACTGCTCGTAGAGATCAACCATCTCGGCGGAGGTGAGGGTGCGGCCCTCGCGGGCCAGCACGTATTTGCCGTTCTGGTAGAACTCGCTGGCGGCAGGGTCCATGCCCAGGTAGATATCGCTGCCCGCTTTGTAGCCTGCCGACTCGATGGCCGTAACGATGACCTCCAATGCCTCGCGGTTGGAACTGAGCGAGGGGGCGAAGCCTCCCTCGTCGCCAACATTGGTGTTGAGACCTTTATCGTGCAGCACTTTCTTCAGGCTCTGATAGACCTCGGCTCCCATGCGCATAGCCTCCCGAAAGCTGGGAGCGCCGACGGGCAGAATCATATACTCCTGCATGTCCGTGGAGTTGGCCGCGTGTTTGCCGCCGTTGAGAATGTTCATCATGGGAACCGGCAGCGTGCGTGCCGTGACGCCGCCGAGGTAGCGATAGAGTGGCTGCTGGTAGGCGCTGGCTGCCGCCTTTGCCACGGCCAGCGAGACGCCGAGAATGGCATTTGCACCCAGCCGCGCCTTGTTTGGCGTCCCATCCAGTTGAATCATCACCTCGTCCAGCATGATCTGGTCGCTGGCGTCAAGACCCACGATCGCTTCACGGATGGTCTCGTTGACGTTGCGCACGGCCTTGAGTACGCCCTTGCCGCCGTAACGGCCCTTATCGCCGTCGCGCAGCTCTACCGCCTCGTGTACGCCCGTTGACGCGCCCGATGGCACACCGGCATGCCCGCGAGTGCCATCCAGCAGCAGCACCTCGACCTCGATGGTCGGGTTGCCCCGCGAATCGAGAATCTCCCTCGCCATCACATCTGCGATGGTAGTAGCTTCATTCATAGTGCCAGGCATAAAATAACCTCCTGTTCGCTGCTATTGTACATCGCAACGCTAGAAAGCGGCAAGAGAAAAAATACCGTGTGACCATTTTGTGATGCTGGGAAAAGTTCCCATTGCAGGCCGAGCGCAAGGCATCGGCCCCTGTATACTACGTGGCATTCTGCGGGGCGCTTGTATAGAGTAGGGCCGATGCCTTGCGCTCGGCCTGCTTGCCCTGTTTGACTTCGTTCAGAGCGCGGGCAAGGGCGGCGGTGTGCTCTGGCAGTCCGACGGTGACGCGCAGGAAGTTGCGCAGGTAGGGGTGGTTGAAGTAGCGCAGCAGTATGCCATGGGACTCGACGGTGGAGCGCACCGCTTCCATTTTCACCTCTTCTTCGCACACATGGGCCATAATGAAGTTGCCCTGCGACGGCATGGGTTCGAGATAGGATTGGCTGGCAAGCAGAGTGAAGAGCTGCTCGCGTTCCTCGATGATACGGCGCACTCTGTCCAGCGTGTATGCGCGGTGCCTGAGTGTCTCGATGGCGGCGATATGGCCCGCTACGTTGACCTCGAAGGGACATTGCGCCCGCCGCAGGTAATCGACAATCCATCCAGGAAAGAGGCCGTAGCCGATGCGCAAACCGGCCAGTCCCGCCCATTTGCTGAAGGTGCGCAGCACCACCAGATTACGGTGCTGCGGCACCAGGTGTGCGAAGCCAGTGGGCCGCTGCGAAAACTCCACATAGGCTTCATCGACTACCACGATGCGCCCCGTCTCCAGCAGTGCCAGAATATCCTCCTCGCTCACCGGATTACCGGTTGGATTATTGGGCGAGCAGAGAACGATCAGTTTGGTTTCCGGCGTGAGCGCGGCCAGGATGGCCGCGACATCGATCTCGTAATCAGGCGTGCGCGGCACCTCCACGACATAGGCCCCACACAGGGTCGTGATGAAGGTGTAGAGCGAGAAGGTGGGCGGACAGCAGATGATGGTATCGCCCACCGAGAGAAATATGTGCCAGAGCAAGTTGATTAACTCGTTGCTGCCGTGACTGAGTACAATGTAGTGGCTATCGAGTCCGGTGTATTCGGAAAGTGCGGCACGTAGAGCGGTGGCATTGGTATCGGGATAGGTATTGTAGCTGCGGTGATCGCCCAGGGCCTGTAACACCGCCGGGGCGGGTCCATAGGGACTTTCATTGCTATTGAGCTTAATCAGTCTGTCAACGGGAATGCCGGTACGAGCGCTGAACGCCTCTAGCGATTCGCCCGGGACATATTCGGCCATGCGATCCAGTTCCGGGCGCACCTGTACGGAGCCGGGAATATATGTATCCATGCTTTAATGCTCTATTCTTATTTTTGCGTATCTGCATCAACAAAGATTTGCGATGGGCGGCGAATAAGTGGGCCACGTAGCGAATTACCGCCGAAGCCACCGGCGGTAGCAGTGGCAGAGCCGCGCAGCGGTCCGCTCGACCGGGTGAACGAGCCTGCTTGCTGTATCGTGGGATCGGTGGATGAAACTTCCCCCTGCTCCAACTGGCGCTGCACCATCTCCAGGCCGCGCCGCAGCGTCATCATATCGCGCAGGAAACAGGCGACGGCAGAGGCGGCAGAGCCTTTCTCTTTCGCGTTGTCAAAGCGCCGCGCCGTGGCATCGCCCGCGTCCTGCGCTGCCTGCGCCATTGGATCAGACGTCTTCGCCGCGTAGGCATCCGAGAAGATATCATCCCAGCTGCCCCAGCGCCCACGCAACGGTTTCCATCCAAGCTGGCTATCGCTGACCGTACGCCATTTCTCCTCGGTAAATTGAATCCAGTCATCCAGCAGGCGTGCATAGCCGGCAACTTGCTGGCGCAATTGCTCCTCTTCTGCCGAGGGACGTTGGGGAAATGCTTTAGGAAAGCTATCGGTCGTGGGCTGGCCGGGGAAATCGCTGTTGCCCATCTGGGGAAAACCTGTACCCGCGCCAACCTGTGAAGCGTTGCCAGCATACATACCGGGCATGCCAGACAAAGCAGAACTACTTAGCCCTGCTAGCCCGCCAGTGTTGCCAAAGATGCCAGAACTGGTCAGGGCGGAAAAGTCGGGTACCATTGTTCCGTCTGGCATGCCGAGCATCGGCACCTCGGTTCCGGCAGGCAATTCGCCGATCACATGGATGCCGCTTGCTCCCAGCACCGGACTCATAATCGTGGTGCCATCGGGCAGGACTACCCCTTCTCCAATTGTGGGCAACCCGCCAATCACGATCTCTTCGTGCCCCACAGCGTCAAGGATGCGCCACGCCAGGCGTGGATGCCGCATTGCCCACCAGAGGCGGCGCGAGATGAAGGTGGAAGCGAAGGTGAAATTGACGATGAGCCAGACGATACCGCGCACCGCCAGCCAGTTGACGAGGCCAAAGACGATGACCCAGTACCAGGCATCATGCTGTCCAGCCTCTTCGATAAAGGTGAGTACGGCAGCTACCGTCAGGCTCGGATCGCGCAGCGGATTGATAAAATCCAGGATGCGTGTGAGCCAGCTCCGATCTATCTTCATTTTCACTCCAGGCTCCTCTCGCTCCGTCGCCGGTTTGACACGACGGGCGTGACAGTATAATACGTTCCATTACAGGTTCTCGATGGGAGATTCTAACACGGCCCTTGAAATATGCACAAGTTTCTGACGTTTTCCGGTAATAATGGGCCATATAGCCCCCATGCGTCTGGCCACTTCTTTATTAACCAAACGTATTTTCGACACCAGAATGGAGTGAGCGGTACCAAAGTACCGTAATGACCTGCGATAGTTTCATAGATATTGTTGCTGGATTTCCAGCAGTTGCGCGATGCCCTGCCCGGCAAGCTTGACGAGGTTGTCCATTGTGGCATGATCGAAGACGCCGCCCTCACCCGTTCCCTGCACCTCGACAAATTCGTGCCGGGCCGTCATCACCACGTTGAAATCAACATCGGCATGCGAATCTTCAGGGTAGTTCAGGTCGAGTAGTAACTGGCCCTCCACAATGCCCACGCTGACCGCCGCTACCGCCGTCTTGACTGGATTGGCCGGGAGCAGCCCTCGTTTCACTATCAGCGAGCAGGCGCGGTGCAGGGCGATGTAGGCTCCGGTAATCGAGGCTGTGCGCGTACCGCCATCCGCTTGCAGCACATCACAGTCCAGGATAATGGTGCGCGCTCCCAGTGCCTGCATATCGACGGCGGCTCGTAGCGAGCGCCCGATCAAACGCTGAATCTCCTGTGTGCGTCCGCTGATACGCCCCTCACGTTCGCGAGAGGTGCGCGTCAGCGTAGCGCGGGGCAGCATACTATACTCCGCCGTGACCCAGCCCTGCCCCTTGCCTTCCAGGAACGGTGGCACGCGCTCCTCCACCGTCGCCGCGCACAGCACTCGTGTATTGCCCGCCTCAATCAGGACCGACCCCTCGGCGTAATCCAGAAAATCAATGTTGATGCGTACCGGACGCAATTGCGTCGCACTACGCCCATCTATTCGCGTCATATTCTTCGCCCTTTCTCAAATCGTTTTGTTCTTCTGATCTTTTAACCACGGAAATATCATTGATATTTTACTACGCAATGCGGTTTTGTTCGTATACCTTCCTGGGTAAGGTAGTAATAATGGAGGTTAAGTACACCACTCGTGGATGCCTGTCACACAGGAGGCACCTTCAAACGTGTCATTTAATGGATGCGAATGCTTAAGGTTTGTTAGTAGAGAGGAAGAAAGTTCCTGCACGTTCTGGATGGGTGCTGGTGAGGAGTTAGAAACGCTTTTTAAGGTACTATTTTCAGTACCACCCCACGCAATATGTTATTATTAACTGGGATCTTTGTGTGCCTACAGGCGTTATTGTAACTGTTCTTATGTCAGGCTGCTTGTGGAAGCTGCGATTTAACCTGAAGAAAGAGAAGTCAGAGATAGGCGCGAGGACATGTGCCAGCAGATGGGATGACAACATTGCCGGGCAATTTTCTGGTCGCGAAAAAAGAACAGGTAGCGCTTGTGCAAGGAAAGGATGAACCCATGTCTATGATGATAGATCGTATTCCGTTACCTCCACGGCAGATTGAGGCCGAACGCCTGATTATCGCTTCTAATCGCGGCCCCGTCGAGTTCTATCTGACGCAGGAGAACGAGCTGAAGCATCGTCGTGGTGCCGGTGGAATGGTGACGGCGCTTATCGGTGCTGGAAATCGTATGGACGTAACATGGGTAGCTATGGCGATGACAGATGGAGACCGCGTTGCTTTGAAGGAATCTGCGAATGGATTAATTCAGTCACCGTTACGCGGCCAGAAAATGCAATTACGCTACGTGGCTATTCCAAAAATGGCCTATCGCAAGCATTATGACAAAGTGAGCAACCAGGTGCTCTGGTTCTTGCAACACTACCTGTATAATCCAAATGAGCTTCCTATGCCGGACCAGCGCATGCAGGACGCCTGGACAAATGGCTACACCGTTGCTAACAGAGCCATTGCCGATGCGGTTTGTGCAGAGATTGAACGTGAAGAGTCCACCCCCGTTGTGATGCTCCATGATTATCACCTCTACCTGGCCTCGGCTATGATTCGCGAGTGTCATCCAGAGGTCGTCATGCAGCAATTTATCCACATTCCCTGGCCCGATGCTCGCGTCTGGCATTTCTTGCCCGGGAACATCTCGCATGCCCTCTACCAGGGACTGGTGGGTAATGATATCATCGGTTTCCAGACGCAGCGTGATGCCCGCAACTTTATTGAGGGGGCGCGCACCATGCTCGAAGGGGCCGTTGTCGATTTTGAGGAGGGGGCGGTCTGGTGGCATGGACGGCGCACGCGCATACGCGCTTACCCCATCTCCATCTCAGTGAGCGAGGAGCGCCGTATTGTACAGAGCGCTCCTGGCAGGCGTGCCGCTGCGAAGATCGCGCCTTACCTGGGCGAGGAGAAGACCATCATGCGCGTTGATCGCATCGACCCGACCAAAAACATTGTGCGTGGCTTCCAGGCATACGCCCAGGTACTTGATGAGCACCCCGAACTGCTCGGTAAGGTGAAGTTTCTGGCATTTCTCGTTCCCTCGCGCCAGACGCTGCCTGTCTACCAGCGCTACACAACCGAGGTACGTAAGATCATCGATGAGATCAACCAGCGCTACGGAACGGAAACCTGGCAGCCTATCGAGGCTATCTTTGAGAACGACCGCACGCGAGCGCTTGCGGCTATGCGCTACTACGACGTGTTACTCGTCAATCCGATCATTGATGGCATGAATCTGGTGAGCAAAGAGGGGCCAGTCGTCAACGAGCGCGATGGTGTGCTTGTCCTCTCGCGTACAGCTGGGTCATTCGAGCAACTGGGCAAGGCCGCCATACCCACCTCGCCCGTTGATGTGAATGAGACTGCCCAGGCCCTCTACGCTGCTCTGACCCTGTCACCTGAGGAACGGAGGCGACGAGCCAGAATGACCCTCCAGCAAGTCGAGAAAAACGACCTCAATGCCTGGCTTACAAAACAAATTCGTGACATCAACGAAGTGCTTGACCGCCTCGCTCCCCCTGTCGAGGTGCCAGTAGGAGAGGCCAACGATCTGCAAGCAGCCAACATAGGTTAATCGTCAGGCAATCAGGCTTGCTGGCGGGGAGGTATTCCTGGTATGGCACAGGATGGTCTCTACCCAAAACGAATAGACAGGCAGCGCTTGGCCATGGTGGTTGCGGTGATCATTGTCGCTGCCGTTGTTGGCGGTTTGCTGCTGGTATTTTCCCTCGCCGGAAGGCACGGCACCCGGACGGCAGGGCAAGCCGTAGTGAAGGCAACTCTAACTTCCTTAGCAACTTCGCAGTCATACTGCGATAAAACGAATATGAGCTGGTACGCGATTTGTTCCACGCATCAAGATAAGG
Organism: uncultured Chloroflexia bacterium; assembly: GCA_963736995.1. Lineage (GTDB taxonomy): Bacteria > Chloroflexota > Ktedonobacteria > Ktedonobacterales > Ktedonobacteraceae > CADDYT01. The sequence continues at coordinate 773,063 of CAVTRB010000007.1, read as the reverse complement.
TACTCAATATCACGAAAACCATCAATGGTGGCACCTTCATCATCAATGCCGTGTATGCCGACAGCAATCAGGTGCTCCTCTCCTGTACGCAACTATATTCGGCCAATAACGCTCCTGCTCGCTCTCATCACAGCCCGATGAATGTGACGCTCATCACACAGCAGGGTATCCAGCTTCCAGAAACGAGCCAGGCAAGTATGTTCGATGCGAAAGCAATGTTTGAAAACGACATATTCTTCTTTGATGCCTCTGCCGTTTCCCCCCGTACGCGCACCCTGAACCTGCACTTGCAAACACCGCTCCAGATTGGCACCGCAACGGGGAGCAACCTCACCGCCAGTTTCTCGGCACCTTTCCATCCTGGCCGCATAGCAAACCTGAATCAGACGGTGACGGTGAATGGCATAGCGATTACACTCCAGAAAGTCGTTGTAACGGCAACGGAGACGCGGCTCTACGTGCTCAGCAAGCGCTTACAAATGGGATACACACAGACCAGTCCCTATTCCCTCACGGTTGGCAATGTGTATGTATCCAGGTTTAACGAAGCAGAACCCATCCTGTCACCCGGAAAAAGTAGCCCTGTTTCAGGCATCATACTCTCAGAAGATACTTCCCTGATGGACGTACAGGGCCAGTGGACCCTCAAAATAACATCGGGGGCAATGAGCGGAGGAAGTGGGAACGGCACCTGGATATTCCACTTCACCGTTCCAGCCTGATTACGCTACTACTATGTAGCCTGCGCAATCTGGACAAGATTAGAGTCGAGGGCGGTAACGATATATTTACTGTTGGGTGACCAGGCCAGGGCAAAGGTTGGTAGATCGGGATAGAAGACGATGTGCCGTTCGGTTGTGGCATCCCAGAACAGGATAACTCCACAGACATCCCCACAGTATTCCTGCGTCAAGGTGGCCAGGCGCTTGCCATCTGGCGACCACGCTACAGAGAAAATGAGGTCTGGTAGCACCCCTTTTGTCTGATTCTGGTACGCGGCTGCGACATTATATCCTTTATACGTGTAGAGGCGACTGCCAGAGGAGGCATCCCAGACCTGAACGGTTTTGTCGAGCGAGCCGGAAGCAATGTAGCGGCTATCAGGCGACCACGCCAGGGTTGTGACCGCATCATTATGCCCTTTATAGCTGTAGAGGAGCTTTCCGGTAGATGCGTCCCAGACCTGAACGGTTTTATCCAGCGAGCCGGAGGCAATGCGTTTGCCATCAGGTGACCACGCGACAGCATTCACGCCGTTGCTATGGCCACGATAGGTGAAAGAGACTTGAGCAGAGGAGGCATGCCAGACCTGCACAGTTTTGTCGAGCGAGCCGGAAGCGACATGCTGCCCGTCGGGTGACCAGGTGACGGAACTTACCGAGTCGCTATGGCCCCGGTAGCTGGAAACACTGCTACCGCTAGAGCCGTTCCAGACCTGAGCGGTTTTGTCGAGCGAGCCAGAAGCAACACGTGTACTGTCAGGTGACCATGCCACAGCGTTCACAATAGCAGTGTGACCGCGATAAATCGTGGGGGCATGGCCGCTAAAGGCATCCCAGGCCTGGACGGTTGTATCGACCGAGCCAGAAGCAATGCGCTTACCATCAGGTGACCATGCCACAGTCGTGACTCTCGCACTGTGTCCCTGATAGGTGTAGAGTACGCTGCCCCGCCTGGTCGTAGGCGTAGCCGTAGGGCTAGAAGTAGTCCCCGACGACCCCGAAGAAGAACATCCTACTCCGCTCATCACAAGCGCCAATCCTATCAGTCCTTTGACGACTGTACGGCGTGACACCGCCTCTTGAAACCGCATATCCGATACGAACATAGCTCGCGATACCTCCTTTGCCCTATTATAACAAAGCGTGAGGTAGCCCGTCTATATGGTCGAGATGCTTCTCTCTCCCCTTCGTTTCCCTCAAAGGGGTAAAGGCTCAACATGCTATGAAGACCCTCCCGAATGTCATCCTGAGCGCAGCGAAGGATCTGAGGCAACCCCGTGTCAGAAGGGTGAGAGACAGATTCTGAGCGCAGCGAAGAATGACATGCCAGGGAGCTTTCCTTATGACATGACATGGAATGGCGAGTTGACGGTCTGGTTTGCCCACAGATACCAACAGGTGTATAATCGGGAAAATGGTTCTGGTCTCAAGATGGTCTATTATCATGCTTTGTTAAAGGATTTTTTGCGCTATGGCGGAACATGTGTCTTTACGCATGAGTGATTTTGATTATGCGTTGCCGGAGGAGTTGATTGCGCAGACGCCGGTTGAGCCTCGCGATTCGTCGCGACTGCTGGTGGTGGAGCGCGCGACGGGAAAACTAACGCACCGGCACTTTCGCGATATTGGCGAGTTTTTACAGCCCGGCGATCTGCTGATTGCCAACCAGAGCCGCGTGATTCCGGCGCGTTTGCTGGGGCGGCGCGTTGAGACCGGCGGGACGGTTGAGGTGCTCCTGCTCTCAGAACGGCCCGATCTGGGCATGGATACATGGGAGGCGCTGGTCCGACCCGGACGCCGCCTGCGTGAGGGCGCTCGTATCCTTTTGGTGAGTCGAGCGCTTCTGGTACGCTGCTAGAGGGCGAAATTCTGGAGCGCACGGAGGCTGGCGGGCGCGTGGTGCGGCTCTCGCTGCCGCGTTCGGCTGTTGTGTCAGGAGGAACAGATGCAGCCCTGCCATTTTTACCTGGAGTGAGCGTGTGCGAGCGCATCGAGCAGATCGGGCGCATGCCACTGCCACCCTACATCCACGAGAAGCTGGCCGACCCGGAACGCTACCAGACGGTCTATGCGCGTATCAGCGGCTCGGCGGCTGCTCCCACAGCAGGCCTGCACTTTACGCCGCAGTTGCTGGATGCCTTGCGCCAGCAAGGGGTGCGCGTGGGCTTTGTGACGCTGCACGTGGGGCTGGATACCTTCCGGCCCGTCGAGGTCGAGGATGTGAGCCAGCACAAAATGCACAGCGAAGAGATCGATCTGGACGCCCCCACGGCTGAACTGATTAACGAGACCCGCAGGGCCGGTGGGCGCATCATCGCAGTGGGCACGACCTCCGTGCGCACGCTGGAGGGCGTGGCGAGCATGCTGGGCGGCAAGATTGCCCCCTATCATGGCAATACCCGCCTGTTCATTACGCCCGGCTATCATTTCCAGGTGGTGGATGCCATGATTACCAACTTCCACCTGCCGCGCTCCACCCTGCTGCTGCTCGTCAGCGCCTTCGCCAGCAAACCCCTGATCGAAAAAGCCTACCAGGAGGCTATTCGCGAGCGCTACCGTTTCTTCAGCTTCGGCGATGCTATGCTGCTGCTCTGATCCTGTTGGAGCAGACCATCCAGACGGAACACCGGACAGCGTGGAGCAGCCGCTGCGAGTGTTTCTGGATCACCAGGTATGTTGAGGAGTTTTTCGAAGTACCGCACACCGTGCGGAACCTGGCGGGGAAATTCTCGCAGGATAGGCACCCGTTCTTCAACCGGCAGCTCTACCAGAACTACCTGCTCTTTCTTGCGTCCGCGTGCAAGGATACCACGGCCCGCTGCACGTGCGTTCTTGACCCACTGTGCCTCAAAGCCGGTAACTACATAGCGTTGACCGTTTACATGCAGCACGGATACTGGATTACTGCGCATCTTCCCGGTCTTGCGGCCTGGTATAGAAAGGATATACCAGGTGCCAAAGCTCAAACCTATGTGGTTGAAGGCAATAATCAGGCGATTGGCGAACTTGAGCCATCCGGGAAGGGGAGATTGAGTAGACATGTTCAATCCTTTCATTCTGCTGTGCCTCGGTCTGCAAGTGGCCGGTCGACGACCTGTTCGCGCAGTCGCTGCCCCCAGGCCAGTTCGAGTTGCCACTGCTGGCTGATCAGATCCATCAAATCCCGTGCGACAGCATTATAGGCGTTGCTGACAGGTGGTTATTCAGCATCCCTTGCGTTCAAGGCTAGAAAGTATCAATATAACCGATTGTATGGACACGTACGTAATAGAGATAGAACATTTTATCATCACCCCTCAGAAGGGCTGTACGGAAAGCTAACAAGCATGAAAAAACGGGTCTTAGTCGTTGATGACGAAGCCGATATTCGACAGATTATACATAGTCTTCTAGAGACCGACGACTATGAGGTTATAAGCGCCGGAAACGGACAAGAGGCGTTGGAGATACTGGAAGGCGATGTAAAACCAGATATTATACTGCTCGACTTGATGATGCCGAGTATGAGTGGCTACAGGCTGCTCAACGAGCTGCATCAGCGCGGATTACATAGAGCCTTTTCGATTATTGTCATGACCGCGGATAGACTCATGAAGCAGCAGATCGATCGCATGGGCATCAAGGGCTTTATTAGTAAGCCGTTTGATATCAACGAATTGCAGAGAATGATCGAGGAGCTATAAGGTTATTTCCCTTCACTCAGTTGCTCAGATAAACTCTTGCCATCTGGTTGTCTATCAGGTATTCTTGGAGTAGATAAATGTTCTATTAAATCGGCAAGGAAAAGCATCATGAAATTTCTGCTCACCTCGGGTGGCATCAGCAACACCAGTATCCATAACGCGCTCGTCGACCTGCTGGGCAAACCAATCGCCGAGTCCAGTGCCCTCTACATTCCCACTGCGCTGCACGCCAACCCCAATGGTCCGGCCATGATCCCCCGGTTGATCCGTGGAGAGATCAACACCTCCATGTGCAAACTGGGGTGGAAGTCGTTGGGAGTGCTGGAGCTCACCGCGCTGCCCACTATCGGTGAAGAACATTGGCTCCCACGGGTCCAGGAGACGGATGCCCTGCTGGTGGAAGGCGGCGACCCCATGTATCTCAGCTACTGGATGCAGCAATCGGGCCTGGCCGACCTCTTGCCCTCGCTGCGGCGCGAGATGGTCTATGTGGGACTGAGCGCCGGGAGCATGGTGATGGCCCCCAGCATCGGGGAGGACTTCGTCCGCTGGAAGCCGCCCACTGGCGGCGATAGAGCGCTGGGACTGGTTGATTTTTCGTTGTTTCCGCACCTGGATCACCCCTCAATGCCGGGCAATTCCCTGGCCGACGCAGAAAGATGGGCCGCCGGAATACCAGTACCGTCCTACGCGATTGACGATCAGACCGCCATCAAAGTGATCGATGGCGTCGTCGAAGTGGTCTCCGAGGGGCACTGGAAACGGTTTACGCCCTGATTTTCGGGGCAGTTTCGGATTTTTCAATGCTGCCTGGGCGAGAGCCGGGCCGTGGATTGAAGCAAAGTCCGAATAGCCGTTTTCTTTCTAATAAACGGTCACTACGTTTCATGATCTCCACCTGCATTGTTATTGAGGACCGACAAGTGTATGGCGAATGAGCATCAAGTGCGTGAGCGGGCCGAGTCCGCCGGGAACGGGCGTGAGAAAGGAGGCCACCTCTTTGACGCCCTCGAAATCCACGTCGCCCACGACCCTGCCATTGACCTCTGAGATACCGGCATCGAAGACGACAGCGCCGGGCCTGACCATACCTGCCGTAATCAGGCCGGGGCGTCCGGCACTGACAATGAGGATGTCGGCGCTGCGCGTGATCTCCGCTAGATTCTCCGTGTGGGAGTGGGCGATGGTAACGGTAGCGTCCTGCCGTATGAGCACGAGAGCGATGGGCTTACCACCAATATTACTGCGGCCCACAACGACGGCATTGCGACCGGTCGTAGGGATGCCCTCCTCCTTAAGCACGGTCAGCACGACATCGGCGGTGGAGGGGATGAAACTGGGGAAACCGAGCAACAGATTTCCGGCGTTGCGCGAGCCGAGGCCGTCTACGTCCTTCTCTGGACGCAGCACATCGGTGACAACGCGCTGCCGGATGTGCGACGGCAGGGGCAGGAGCAGCACGACACCATCGGTATTTCCATCGTCGTTGAGCGCGGACACCTCTGCCCGCAGTTCCTTCTCTTGCATTTCAAACGGGTAAGCCAGCGTGGCGCAGCTCAACCCGATCTCGCGACAGGAGCGCACGATTTGTCGGCTATAGACCTCCGCCGCGTCGTCGTGTCCCACGATGATCTGCGCCAGCCGCGCCGGGCGTTGATGCTGCCTGTGAAACTCCTCGGCCTCCACCCGCAATTCTTCCCTCATCCGCTTCACAAGTGGCTTGCTATCAAATATAGTTGCTGGCATGGTATGGTTCTATGCTCCCCTTCTCCAACTCGCAAATTTCGTCTTTATCATATCATACGATGAAATTGGACAACCAGGATTTAGGAAAGGACCCGCCCGGTCGCTGTAGGGACAGGGGGCGGATGAGAGGATGGGAGCCTGACGGTGCGGGCCCTGTGCCTCTTCTGGCTTGTCGCTGTAGGGACAGGGGGCGGATGAGAGGATGGGAGGGGGCCTTGTGCCTGTCCGTGTCCTGAGAGGATACATCCCGTTCTAGCGAAGCGAACGAACTGACATGCTGGGGATAGGAACCAGCTCTCAGGGGGAGGTTTTTTGGCAATGGGGCGCAGAGCAGTAGGGGCGGGGGTGGTCGTGGTCGGGTGGAGGGGGAGCTTGCTCCGCCCCGGCACGACGTGGAGCAAGACCGGGGCGGAGCAAGCTCCCCCTCCCCTACTGCCGCTTCTGCCCTCTCAAAACCTCCCCTGAAAGATAGGGACCAGCCACTCACACCGGGACGTAGACAGGTACAAGGGCATTCACCAATATTGAGGATGTCCTTCACAACTTTGAGTACGAATCGTTTCAGGACGCGGACAGGCACAAGGCTCCCTCATCACCACCACCCCGCTCCCTGTCCCTACAGCTTTCTCGCGACGATGAAGAACGAGTGGAAGGGAACATCGACGGGGCCGTGTTGCCGTATGAGGTCACGGATTTTGACGAGCTTGTCGAAGTATTTTTCGACTGAGAAATCCGGCACCTCCCAGGGAATGGCCTTCAGGTAGTAGACGATGGCTCCCACGTCGTGGAAGCGCGTGTTGTGGAACGCTTCCTGCTGCTCGATGATCTGCCAGCCGGAGTGGTTCAGTTGCTGTATAGCAAAGGCGAGGTTCCAGGTAGTTGGCTCCGGCGCGCCGTGAGAGAAGAGTAGCTCTTTGTAGGAAAAGTCCCAGCCGTTGAAGGGCTGGTTGTATTCGGCCACGAGATAGTCAAAGAACGCTTTGTCGGAAATCTCTGCCATGTTTCTAGCTCCTTTTCAGAACGTCAAGAGAATTCTATCACCAGGCATGAACTGGGAACAGACTCGTATATAATAGGGCCCGCTGAGAGTTCCTCAGACTGTCCGCCCCTTGTGGGTATCTTGGGGTGGGGTAATTGCCAATTTGGGGGATAAACTGGAAAAGCAGGGCCGGATACGTTACAATGACGCAAAGATTACTCCTGAGTAATCTTGAAAAAGCGCCTTGTGTATCTTTCTCGTTATGCTAATATGTTGTAAGTAATATTAGAGGGACTATAGCAAATCAGTACTAAGAAAAGAGGTTCTTATGGCAGGCGAATGTTCATTTGATGTAGTATCACAGTTCGACGAGCAGGAACTGGTCAATGCACTTGATCAGACGCGGCGCGAGGTGCAGACGCGCTTCGATTTGAAAGATACAAAGACGGAGATCGTCCACAACAAGGATGGTATCACCATCACCACTGAGAGTTCGATGTCGCTCAAGAGCGTGCGCGACATCCTTGAGAGTAAGGCCGTGCGCCGCGGCCTCTCCCTGAAGATTTTTAAAGTGGCCAAAGAGGAGCCTGCTTCCGGCGGGCGCGTGCGCCAGACCATCCAGTTGCAGCAGGGCATCTCGCCGGAACTGGCGAAAGAGATGAGCAAGCTCATTCGCGACACGCATCCGAAGACGAAGCCACAGATTCAAGGTGACGCGATCCGCGTGGTGGCGAAGAGTCGCGACGAGCTGCAATCGGTGATCGCCACGCTCAAACAAAAGGACTACCCGGTCGCGTTGCAGTTCATTAACTACAGGGGATAGGTGACCAACAGAGTACTTTAGTACCAGAAAAAACTGGCTCAGGCATGAATTGCACCGATTTGTAGTAACCTTGTTTTGACTGGAATGAGTCGCTAAAAGGAAAAGAAGTTCCAGCCTTTCCGATGAGGCAAGGATATGTGCCTCAATGGTCTATACACGAAGGAAGTGAACCTTTCATGCCTGGGAACAGACAAGTCTTTAGTGCTGCAATGAACGCGGCTGATCGCCTTCGATGGGACAGCGAGTGGGAAGAGGCGGCGAAAGAGTACCAGCGTGCGCTGGCGGAGTTCCCGGACGATGCAATGGCGCGTGGTGGTCTGGGGTTTTGTTATATGCAAACCAGGCAGTGGCAACAGGCGCTCTATCAGTATGAATATACCTTGCAGCGCGATCCTGGCAATGTCATTGCGTTAAGCAAGACCGCCGAGCTATACGGTATTCTTAACAGACGTGAAGACGCATATAAGTCCTATCTTCATCTAGCTGATCTTTATTCACAGGCGGGTCAGGGCGCGAGGGCAGAGGCAGCGTGGCAGAAGGCTGCGCAACTGGTACCAACCGAGCCTGAGCCACATGAACGGCTCGCCGCATATTATACAGGGAAAAAAGATATTGCGATGATGCTGCAGGAGCGCCTGGCAGCAGCGCAAGGGTATCTGATGCGCCAGGACCTGGCGGCAGCACGAGCGCAATGCGAAGAAGTTTTGCGCGCCGATGCTCAGAATAAGAAGGCTCAGCTCCTCCTCGCACAGATTGCGAGGAGAAAAAATCCGTCTGGCACACTGTCGGCGGATGCAGGAGCGGCTCATCTAACAACAGATATGCTCTCCGGCGCTGCAACCGGTATAGCATCAGATGTAGTAACGAATACAGGCAATCCCGCGGTCGATGTAACGACAACGGGTAACACAAGCGGAGGTAATACTGGCATCATGGGTAATATGGCTAGCGCGGGTAATTTCGGCGGGATGAATGGTTCATCGCCTGCCGCCGCAGGAGGGATGGGGTCTCCTCGCGGACGAATCACTGCCAGCCAGGTCACTGGCGTCTTACGGCAGGCACAAACGTATCAAACCCAGGGGCGTTTTCCTGATGCTATCGACCTCTGCGAGCAGATTCTGGCTAGCGGCTTCGATCGACCGGATGCCCGCTATTTCCTGGGTTGGCTCTATCAGGAGCAGCAGCGCTGGGATGAGGCGATCCGGCAGTTCCAGATGCTGCTCAATGACCCGGATTATGCCCTCTCCTGCTTCTACGCGCTCGGTCAGTGCTACCGTGCAAAAGGCGATCTGCAAGCTGCGACCATGCACTTTGACGAGGCGGTCGATCGCGTGAATCTGGATGCGTTGACCATCGAAGAGTCCGATCAACTGGTGCAGTTGTGCCAGGAAGCGGCGGAGGCGCATCGTTTGCTGGGCGAGCAGGAACAGGCCATCACCGTTTACAATGCCCTGCTCGGCTTCTTGCGCAGTCGTGGTTGGAGCGACAGGGTTGCGCAGGTGGAGTTCATGCTTCAGCAGATGCAGCATGCTCCTCTGCCAACGCGCCCCGTTACTCCAGAGCCACAACAACAGCCATTCCAGCTACAACAGCCACCTATGCCGGCTATTCCTGATGCGGCAACGATGGCGTTCAACATGGGAACGATGTCGAATGCGAATGTGCCACCTGCTTCCACACAGTTGCCGCCGCCATCAAACACTATGGCTCCGACATCCAGTAGCCCCGTTGGCGAACTGCCGGACTGGCTGACAGGCATTCTCAGCGACTCCGACAAAACACAGCTGGCGAACAAATCTGCGCAAGCTCAACCCGGACAACCACCACAGTCACAGGCCCAGCAGCCTCCTGCACAGGCCCCCATTCCAGCACAGTCAGCGATGGTTATGCCCCCACCGCTCGTTGATCAGCCAACAACGGTACAACCACTTCCCGATACACGCAGTAATGGGAATGCATCGCCAGCACAACCCGTTCAGGAGGCTCAAACGCGCATCAACGAGCCTGAGCCGCCTGCCGCTCCTGCCGTCCCGGCTCCCGCGGCACCTTCCTGGTTGCTGGAAGATGCGAAGCCGGGCAATGCCACGCGCATTATTTCCCCGGAAAACTCGCCGGCACAGAATACAGCTGCTATACCGCCCGTACAGGCCGCCCAATCGGCACAACCCGCGCCTGAACCCACAAAAACGGCCCCGGCTGCCTCTGCTCCTGTCGAAGCGGTTGCCCCTGTACCTCCGGCTGCCTCTCCGGTCGAGCAGGCTATCCCAATTCTGCAAGACCCGGTTTCGCCTGTTTCCTCACTGCCCCCGGCATCTCCACAGGCGAAGAGCACGAGAGGTGCCGCCGAAGATTTGCTGGGCCAGATGGTCGGCAAGCCCTCGAAGGACGAGGCCTTGCAGCAGGTGGCCGAGGCGGTGGCGACGAGCACGGCCAGCCTGCCGGAAAATGTGCGCTTGCAGGTCGTACAATCCATGCACGACATCCAGAACTATGTCAATCACGGCCTGCTGACGCCTGCCATAGAGGAGTGCCTGCGCGTAATCGATATGGCCCCGCAATACCTGGATGTTCACCAGGTGCTTTGCGAGATTTACGTGCGCCAGGGCAAGGTGGAACAGGCCGTTACCAAATACGCCATCCTCGTCGATACCTACGTTGTCAATGGGCGTATCGATGATGCTATTGCTACCTACCGCCGCATCCTGCAACTGGAGCCGAACAACCTGACCTATCGCATGCGCCTGATCAACCTGCTCACCAATCAGGGTGACAGGGAAGACCTCCTGCGCGAGCGCACGCTGGCGGCGGAAGCCTACCTGCGCCTGGGCTATATGGATCGCGCTCTGACCGAACTGGAGCAGGCGCTGCAGGAAAGCCCGACGAACGTCCCGACGCGCCTGAACTACGCATTGGCCCTGCAAAAGCTGGGACGTGCCCAGCAGGCGGTGGCCGAATACCAGCGCGTCTTGCAGGTAGACCCGCGCAACGTCACGGCACTGGTGCGCTGGCACATCGCCATGATTACCACCCTCGGTTCGGCTCGCGCCACCACGCTGGAAGTGCTGACGCGCATTCGCTGGCAGTTGCGCGGCGAGGGACAGCGCCGTTATGACGTGGTGGTACGTGAGTACACCTCGGCGGCTGAGGTCTATCCAAACAATGCCGATGTCCATTTCGCCCTGGGACAGATGCACCAGCAGGCGGGTGCCTATGATAAGGCCATCGATGCCTACATGCTCGCCCTCCGCGACAGCGCCGTTGAGCCGCTGGCGCGTGTGAGCGCGGCCCACTGTCTGCTGGCACAGGGCAAGCCAGAAGCGGCCATCCAGCAGCTTGAGCAGGCGCTGCAAAGCGTCCGTCGCTCGAAGGGAACGGTCGACCCGGCAGTCTGGGCTGCGCGCCCGCGTGAAGAAGGCGAAGCGCACCAGGCCCCCGAAGTGGAAATCTCAAAGTTGCTCGCGAAAGCTTACGAGCGCACAGGACGGCACGAACAGGCCGAGGCTATCCTGCGCCAGGTCAAACAATCTACCACCTATCAGGATGAGGTCTCTTCCACTATGGCAGATATCTCGGCGCGCCAGAGCGACCTGGAGGTCGCCCTGCAAGAGTACATCGACCTGGTGAAGCACTATCGCGAGCGTCGGCAGGGCGATAACGCGCTGACCGTTTTGAAGGAGATGGTGCGCCTGGCCCCCCAGGACCCCGCCCCCACCGCGAACTGGCCGACATCTATATCAATCGCGGTCTGCTCGAAGAGGCCATCGCGGAACTGCGCCTGCTGGCCGACATTTACCTGCGACACAATCAAAAGGAAGAAGCCGGTCTCGCCTTACAGCAAATCGGCAATATCTACGCCGAAACGGGCGATACACAGGAAGCGCTGGCAAATCTCCGGCGCGTCTTCGACCTGATGCCCGACTCCATGGAGTTGCTGCGCGAGATGGTCAGCTACTGCATGCAGCTTGGCAACACGGGCGAGGCAGCGCAGTACCAGTCCATCATCGCCCACCACTACTTCGATACCAATCAGATCAAGGAGTCGGTGGCCGCGCTGCAACAGTTAATCGCCATTGATCGCGACAACTTCGAGGCCTATGACCTGCTCGGTCAGACCTACCAGGGCGTCGGCGAGTACGAGCAGGCCAGCCGCGTCTACCGCAACCTCGCCAAAATCAATCCCGACAGCCCCATCGCCCGCGAGCGCCTGGCAACCCTCCAGGAACTGCGTGCAGCGAATTAAGGTCGCATGCCAGATGAGGTTATGAGAAAAGGGCGCAGGCCAATCGGCCTGCGCCCTTTTCTCATAACCTCATCTCACCTGTTTATTTCTTCACGAAACCGTGATTTGACCGGCATGCCAGGTGTCGATGGAGTGCTCGACAGCGGCGATGTAACCCTCTACGTTGTTGTTGTCGCTGGACGGTGCGTAGGTGGGGATGATCTCAGCAACCGTCGTTTTTCCCCAGACTGCTACGTACAGGTTGCGAATAAGCTTGTACCATTCCTCGTAGCCCTGCTGCCAGCTGGAAAATCCTGCATAGCCGTTGACGCAGGGGTAGTTCGGAATGCAGCGCAGGTTGCCAAGCGAGAGCGTGACGGTCGCCATGCCATATTTGCCGAGTGTGCTTTCGTGTAAAAAGAAGGCCAGCGCGAAAGCCGGGTCAATCCCATACTTCACGCCGAGGTCATACAGCGCCTGTCCTGTACCGGCGGCGGGCGAATTATACGCATTTAACACTCTGTTAATAAAGGCAGCGCTGATCGTTGGTTGGCCGATGACAGAGTAGGGACCACCATGGCTAATCGGCTTCTTTGTCGGCAATGGACCCTGGCTGTTTACCCACGTGCTCACATTTTGATACGTGCCACCCAGCTGAATAGGATAGACCTGTCCGCCGTTAGGGGGCAGCAAGACGAGTTGGGATACTCGCTGGTACATGCCCGCCGAAAGCAATACCAGGGCGGAGATGACAATGACAAACATACAGATAATCCAGGGCTGCAGCCATGTGCGATGCTTTGCAAACTGGCGCTCTTTAAATTGATCGACAACCAGCCCTGCCGCTGCTCGCACGCGGGCTGGTTGTTCCGTCACTTGCGTCGCTGCTGGCACCTGTAAGCGCCCGGTCGTCCTGGGTTCTGCCTCTAGCCCTCCTGATATAGCCGGAAGTTGGCGTGTGGCTCGCGGGGGAATAATCGTAGTCGTCTCTGGCTCCTGTGGTGTTATTCTTTTCGCATAATTCCCACTCGCCATGAACAATTTCCTCCTTCAATCTTTTCTAATAGAACGTACGTTCTATTATATCACACTCCCGTTTCCACGGCTATAGTTGGCGCAATCTGTTACTCTGATACACAAAGAAATACTACGATTTAGTCGGTAGGATAGCACAGGCATCTCTATCATGTCAAACTGGGCTTTAAACCTGCGAGAACCTGTACCTGTTTTGACGTTCTCACAGAAAAAACCACTGTCGAGCGTTTGCCTTACGGCATGTTTTCAGCTATAATACACTTTGATCCATACGTGAACAATAAGCACGGGAACAGCGAATAAACAGAGTATTGTGTACGTAAAATCTGTCCGGATGGCCATCTGTGTCGTCCCTCACTCTCCCCCACCGGGTGACCCTGAAGATCGCCCACGCGCTGATCAATCAGCGCTCTACAAAGGAGTACCATGGCCCGTCAACTCAATATCATTCTTGTACCGCATACTCACTGGGATCGTGAATGGTACCAGACATTCCAACAATTTCGTATCCGTCTTGTGCAGGCGGTTGATAAGTTGCTGGATATTCTGGACCGCGACCCCGCCTTCACCCATTTCATGCTTGACGGCCAGACCATCGTGCTCGACGATTATCTAGAGGTAGAGCCGGAGCAGGAGAAACGGCTCAGGGAGTACATTCGCGCGGGTCGTGTCATGGTTGGACCCTGGTACGTGCAGCCCGACGAGTTTCTGGTCAGCGGTGAGGCGCTCGTACGCAACCTGCAATTCGGCTTGCAGAGGGCAGCCGAATTCGGTGAAGCCATGCGCGTTGGCTACCTGCCCGATTCCTTTGGTCACATCGCGCAAATGCCGCAGATCCTGCGCGGCTTCGACATCGATAACGCCGTTTTCTGGCGTGGCGTCGGCGATGAAGCGCAGAACAGTGAGTTTTACTGGGCCGCACCGGATGGTTCTAAAGTCCTGGTCATTCACCTTGCCGACTCCTATGGCTACTCCAATGCTCGTATGATGCCCCTCAATCCACGAGAATTCGCGGCCCGCGTCGAACTGCTCGCCGCCAACATTCTCCCGAAAGCGACCGGCGACACCCTGCTCTTTATGAATGGCTCCGACCACCTCGAGCCGCAGGAAGGGCTGCCATCTGCTATCAAGGCCGCCAACACCCTTCTGCAATCCATCGACAGCGCCGACCTGTTGCAAGGCCAGTCGTTTGCACAGCTGGTTACTGGCAGAGGGAGTGCACTTCAGCAGAATGGCGGAAACCGGCAGGATTACGATGCCATTCAGGTGCAGATTGGCACGCTGCCGCACTACATTGAGGCCGTTCGCCGGAGCAATTCCGCAGGGAATTTCCAGACGCTGGCAGGAGAGATGCGCAGCAGCCAGTACGCGCCCCTGTTGCCGGCGGTCCTCTCCTCGCGCATCTGGATCAAGCAGCAGAATACTGCCATCGAGCAGCTCCTTGAACGCTGGGTGGAACCTCTGACCGCCTGGGCCTCGCTGCTGGGAGCGCGTTATCCCACCGGTTTCGTGCGTCTCGCCTGGAAATACCTGTTGCAGAATCACCCGCATGACAGCATCTGCGGCTGTAGTCTCGATCAGGTACACGTCGAGAATCGCGTACGTTTTGCTCAGAGCCAGCAGATTGGTGAGAGCGTGCTGGCGCAGGCGCTGCAATTCATCGTGGACAAAACTGATACCCGTGCTCCTTTTGCTTCAGCGCAGCCGGGCCACGAACCTGTTCCTGTCGTCGTGTTCAATCCCGCCCCCGCCCAGAGCAGGGCCCTGGCGCAGGCGGTCTTCCAGTTCGACGGCTCGCTGCACAACGCTGTGCTCGTTGATGAGCGGGGCGCGTCCATGCCCTATCAGGTCATCAAACGCTGGAGCCAGGAACGCAGCACCATGGAGTTCCCTCGTGAGACGGTGCAGAGCATGCTGGCCTTCATCGGCTATAGCGACCCCGGCAGCTTTATCGAAATGGCTCATAGCGCGCTCAACATGGCACTGGGCGAGAGCGAGGGCAGCAACGTGATAACCCACGTGCGCATCGATACCGACCTGCTGGCCCATCCAGGCGTAGCGCGTATCGAACTGCTGATCGCTCCCAGAGGCCGTGTTCCGGTAGACGAGGCTGAACTCGCCTCATTCGAGCCACAGATGCTGGCCCTGCTGGAGCGCGAGGATATCGAGACCCTGCATATCTCCGTCATCGACCAGCTGCGCGAACAGCTCGAATTCGTCGCCGCCAACCTGCCAGCCTACGGTCTCAAAACCTACTGGCTCTACCCACGCGGCCTCGCCTCTCATGCCCCGGAAAACTCGTTGCCTGACTCACCTGCCTCGTCCGCACCCACCATCATCGAAAACGCCCCTGCAACCCGTGAGGATAATTCCCTGTGGTCTCCTGCCCCTGACGCTATCGCAAACGAATGGTTCCGTGTCGAGGCCAATCCCCGCGATGGCACGCTGACTATCACCGACAGGCAGACGGGCGCAATCTACTCCGGTCTCAATCGCTTCGTGGATGGCGGCGACATCGGCGATCTCTACACCTACTGCCCGCCGCAAGATGACCGGCTCATCAGCCAGCCAGTCGAGCCGCCGCGCATCGAACTGATCAGTACAGGCCCGGTACGCGCCACCTTACGCATCAGCGGACGCTGGGAACTGCCTGCTGCCTGCACTGAGAGTCGTGGGGGACGGAGTGAAGAGTCGGTTTCCTGCGCTATCACGAGCGAAGTGACACTTATTCCCGGCACGCGACGTATTGGTATACAGACGAAAATTGACAATGCGGCGAAAGACCATCGCCTGCGCGTTCTCTTTCCGGTACCGTTCAGCGTAGAACAGGTTGCCGCCGAAGGCACTTTCGAGGTGCGCAGCCGACCCGTCACGGCAGCGTATCCGCCGGATACGACAAGCTGGGTGGAAACCCCGGTCAACACTTTCCCGCAGAAACGTTTCGTAGATATCAGCAATGGAGAGAGCGGCCTGGCTGTGCTCAATCGCGGTCTGCCGGAGTGTGAAATCCTGCAGAGCGGTCCCGGCGTACCCGAGGGTGGAATGGCCGTTGCCGTGACGCTGCTGCGCTGTGTCCAGTGGCTCTCGCGAGGCGACTTGACGACGCGCCGGGTGCCTGCCGGGCCAATGGAACAGACACCGGAGGCCCAGTGCCTGGGCCAGCACGTCTTTGACTACGCGCTCGTCCCTCATAGCGGCGACTGGCAGGCCAACGATGCACTGGTCTTGCGCGAGGCTCAAACTTTCAATACCGGCGTGCGGATGCTTATCACCGACCTGCACGAAGGCAAGCAGCCATCGACGGCCCGGCTGGTCAGCGTCGAACCACCCGCACTCGTCGTCAGCGCCATCAAGCGCAGCAACGATGGGCAGGGCCTGATCGTGCGTATCTACAATCCACTTACTCGTTCGCTGGAAGCAAGCATACAACCGGGGCCGCTGCCAGGTATAAACGGAGGCACAGAAAAAGAGACTGGCAAGAGCGCCATCAGAGGGGTTGCTTTTACTCGCGCTTTTATGGCAAACTTACAGGAGGAGCGACAACAACCGCTCCCCTGGCACAATGAAGCTGAGGAAGAGACGCTTCGTATTGCTATCCAGCCAGGAGAGATCAAAACACTGCTGTTCGAGCCAGGGCGGAGGCTGGCCTCCGCCCTTACCAACACGCCACTAGACCGCGCAAATACGTAGGTTAGTAGGGGCGGAGCTGGCCTCCGCCCTGTTAAGGTTTTCGGGTTGTCTCGCTGAGAACCAGTATGATCAAGTTAGTAGGGGCGGAGCTGGCCTCCGCCCTCTTAAGGTAAGGAAAGAAATTTTTATAGTCCTATTCTGTTGTCATTTGTGTATCCGGTACGTTGTATAGAATGGAGTAAAGTAGCCGAACCTATGTATTTCTGTAAATTGAAAGGGGCCGAGGTCCTGTGTTAACACATCTTCTGTTTCACTATACGTTTGCTACGGCAGCGGCTGGTCCTACCTCGTCTGGAGGAACCTTAGCCGCATTACAAAATGTTCTTGGTATCGTTATCGCATTTGCAGTGGCTTTTCTCGCCATCTTCTGGTTGAGCCTGATTGCTTGGACATTCCGCGACATTCGCTCGCGTTCTCAGGATTTTCTTACGCAGATTCTCGCAACCCTGCTGGTAGCTGTTTTCTTCATCGGCGGCCTCTTCATCTACCTGATCCTCCGCCCGCGTCAGACACTGGCCGAGATTTACGAACGCCAGTTGGAAGAGGAGTCGCTGCTGGCCGAGATGACCGAGCGGCAGACCTGCGATAAATGCCATGCCCGCGTGGAGTCCGATTTCCAGATCTGTCCATCCTGTGGTACAAAGCTGAAGCGCCCCTGCCCCAAGTGCGAGCGCCTGCTTGAGCTGCGCTGGACATTCTGTCCCTACTGCGCCACAAACCTCGCGGCTGCCTCTATGCCGGGCATGCCCGGTATGCAAGGTATGGCAGGCATGCCCGGCATGCCACCTCCCCAGAGCGTGCAAATGGGTCGTCGCTACGAATAGGCAGCGGTGTTACCCACTCGTAGGCGCTCAATTAATTGTGCGCACGACATTGATCGACATGTCGCCTTTACCGAATGCTGTAACGAGCAAACCCGTTACCCACTCGTAGGCGCTCAATTTATTGTGCGCACCGCCGATTTATCGGCAAAAGGCAACCACACCGATAAACTTTATCGGCATTGTCGCCACCATGCCGATAAATCGGCGCCTACAGGGATCCATAATCACTGCTGAAAGTTCCTTACTGATTACCCCATTTTTCCCTTCTCCAAACAGAGCCATTTGCACTACCTTCTGTCATAAAACTTGGCTTATCGAGCCGATTGTGATATAATGAACCTGGCGCGAAGTGTGGTCAAAAAACGGTATTTTACCACATTTTTTCCTGCAAATGAGAATGTCTTAGCATCGCTACATTTTAGCAAGTGGAAATAAAAAGGTATACGGGCAGTATGGCAAAAATAGATGAATTGATGATGACTGAGCAACTTCAGGGGCAGCCAGGGACGGAGGGGACTGTGGCAACACCGGAGACACTGACTACTACTGCTGACGATAAAGAGCAGGTACGTTCTGTACAGGGCAATGACAATGGGAAAATGGGTGGCTCGAACGGCAACGGCAATGGCGAGCACACGAACGATAACGGGAATGGCTACAGCGAGCAGAATATTCAAATCCTCGAAGGACTGGAAGCGGTGCGTGTGCGCCCCGGCATGTATATCGGCGCAACCGACCAGCGTGGCCTGCACCACCTCATCCAGGAAGTCGTTGACAACAGCATCGACGAGGTGATGGCCGGTTTTGCTGATACCGTCACCGTCATCATTCATGAAGATAGCTCCGTCATCATAGAGGACAACGGGCGTGGCATTCCTGTGGCCGAGCACCACCAGCGTCCCGGCCTCTCCACGCTTGAAGTCGTCATGACCATCCTGCACGCCGGTGGCAAGTTCGGCGGCGGCGGCTACCAGATCAGTAGCGGCCTGCACGGCGTGGGCGTGAGCGTGGTTAACGCGCTTTCCGAGTGGTGCCAGGTTGATGTGCGCCGCGATGGCCGTCTCTGGCGGCAGCGTTACGAAAAGGGCGTGGCAGTTACCCCCTTGCTCGATCTGGGGCCAGCCGAAGGTACCGGCACCGTCACCTCTTTCCTGCCCGACCTGACGGTCATGGAGACTCGCGACTACAACTTCGACATCCTGGCCCAGCGTTTCCGCGAAATGGCCTATCTCAATCGCGGTATGACCATCTCGCTGCGCGACGAACGCAGTGACCGGGAAGCCACCTTCTACTTCGAGGGCGGCCTGGTCTCCTTCGTGCGCTACCTCAACAAGAACCGTGGCCGTTTGCAGGCGCGACCCATCAGTACCAGTCGGGAGATGGACAACGTCAGGGTCGAACTTGCCATGCAATACAACGACAGCTGGAACTCTACCGAGTTCTCGTTCGCCAACGGCATCAACACCGTCGATGGTGGCATGCACATCACCGGCTTCCGCAGCGCCCTCACACGCACGCTCAACGACTACGCCCGCAAGGTGGGCCTGCTCAAAGAGAAGGACGGCAACCTGAGCGGCGACGACGTGCGCCAGGGCTTGACCGCCGTCGTCAGCGTCAAGATTCCCAACCCACAGTTTGAGGCGCAGACGAAGGCCAAACTGAACAACGCCGAGGTGCGCCCCATCGTCGAGACGGTCACCGCCGAAATGCTCACGCAATACCTGGAAGAGACGCCCGGCGAAGCCAAAGCCATCATCGACAAGTGTCTCCTCTCCGCCCGCGCCCGCGAAGCAGCGCGAGCCGCCCGCGAACTGGTGCAGCGCAAAAACGCCCTCGACACCACCCTCCCCGGCAAACTCGCCGACTGCTCCGAAAAGCGCCCCGAGCGCTGCGAATTGTACTTAGTCGAAGGCGACAGCGCAGGCGGAAGTGCGAAAAGTGGTCGCGACCGCCATTTCCAGGCCATCCTGCCCCTGCGCGGCAAAATCCTCAACGTCGAGCGGGCGCGACTGGATCGCATGCTGGCAAGCGAAGAGGTCAAGAACGTCATCACCGCGCTTGGTGTCGGTATTGGTGAGCACTTCAACCTGACGAAACTACGCTACGGGCGCATCGTCATCATGTGCGACGCCGACGTAGACGGCGCGCACATTCGCACGCTCCTGCTCACCTTCTTCTTTCGCTACATGGAGCCGCTCATCAGCGAGGGCCATCTCTACATCGCGCAGCCGCCGCTCTACCACATCAAGATCGGCAAACAGGTCCACTTCGTCTACTCCGACGAGGAACGCGACCAACTGGTCGAGCAGTACAAAGCCGATCACAACGGCAAAGAGCCAGAAGTTGGCCGCTACAAAGGTCTGGGCGAGATGAACCCCGAAACGCTCTGGGAAACCACCATGGACCCGACCACGCGCACCCTCCTGCGTGTCGAAATCGAAGAAGCCGTCGAAGCCGACAAAACCTTCACCATGCTCATGGGAGACGAAGTCGCCCCCCGCCGCCGCTTCATCGAAAGCCACGCCAAGAACGCGACGCTGGATATATAAGAGCGTCCATCAAAACTGCAAGAAAACCACGGACAGATGAAGACCATGTCATCCTGAGTGAAACGAAGGATCTGAGTAAGCATTGCTACAAAGCAGTTGCCTCAGATCCTTTGCTCCGCTCGATACCGTTGGCGAACTCCTTATTTCAGCGTCGTCTGAGCACCTTTTTCAAGTCCAGGCGAGCTTCCAAAAGAGTTCGCTAACGGTATCTTCACTCAGGATGACATGGTGGTTTCCGATCTTGATGAGTAAAATTCATCATCTTCCAGACAAGTAAAAAAGAACTGATCGTTGGGAGGAACATTTCAACTAACTTTGCGTAAGTTCTTGCTCATAATAGTATTTAGCAAATTCTGGTATTTCTCTTCGGGTCTCCATCCTTCCGGGGAAATTGGGTTCAAAACTTGTGAATTATTTGCTGGCCTTGACAATTCTCGCCTGCTGAATCTCTGGACAAATGTTCAACTCATTTGCTATACTTTGATCGATCTCAATGGGGCGTCTTTTGCGAGAAATACCGCATGCCAATACAGGAGGAAACATGAGCTATCAGGTGACGATGACGGACGTCGAGGCTCGCCCGACGGCGGTGGTACCTGCGACGACCACGTGGCAGGAGTTCCCGACGCTGTGGCGGGAACTGAGTGATGAGGTGTGGGCGTGCCTACACGCAGGCGGGATCACCCGTGGCTGCCGCAATATTATGCTGTACTGGGACGACGTGCCGCATGTCGAGGTAGGTGTGGAGTTGCTCGTCCCGTGCCCACTCACCGGACGAGTGAAAGCGTCGGCTCTGCCAGCAGGGCAGGTGGCGAAGACAGTGCATTGGGGACCATATTCGAGGTTGGGGGAGGCACATCAGGCCGTGATTGACTGGTGCGCCGCACAGGGAAAGCGAACGACCGGCACGCGATGGGAGGTCTACGGTCCCCACAACGACGATCCCGCCAGGGTGTGGACCGAGGTCTACTGGCTCCTGGCGTGATGGCTCTCCCAAATCCTCGTGCCACATTCGAGTGGGGTTCGTTGGGGCCTAAAGAAGGGCTACAATATCTCTTCCTTGTCACCTATGGCCTCTCCGTTCTGGTCAATGCCGGGCTGGCAACTCGAGCGCTGATGCGCAAGGAGCTCTCAGACTCGAGGGCGGCGGCCTAGTCGGTACGAGGGGTCCATTCTCTCTACCAATCCATGTCACAAGGCAGCAAACCAACACGAGCAGTTCCCACTCCTCCATTTGGTGCCATGCTCTATACTGAAAGTGGAGCGAATCACGTTCCACTTCGCGCAACCCACAACATACTCTCATCTCATCTCGTCCCATTAGTGAGATACGAAAGAAGCAGACCTTCACATGGCAACAAGATCCCAGAGCAAAACCACAGCTTTCCAGACTGAGATAAGAGCAATCAGGGAACTGGATCAACTTTTAAAGGAGGAAAATAAAATGTTGAAGGATATTAAAAGACAAAACGAGCGCATACGGCGAAATTCAATCATTAGCAACATGATCGAAATCATGCGTGACTATGGCGCAAGCGAACGGTCAATACAAAGAGCGCTTCCCGGACTTGATGAGTTTGCGAAATTCGCCATCAAAAAGCTTTTCAGTCCAGCATCAAGCGACAATCCAGATCAACCCCAGCCAGCGCCTACCGGAAGTGAAGAAGCACTGGGGTTCTTACTCTCGGAGGTTAAAACGCAGGAAGTGCGCTGGTTATGGGAAAAACGCATACCACTTGGCAAAATTACAATTCTCGACGGAGACCCCGGTATGGGCAAGTCTTTGCTCGCCATCAATATTGCCGCCCGCGTATCTACAGGGCAGCCCATGCCAGATGGTACACCGGGCAAGCAGGGCAGTGTCATATTGATTGCACCTGAAGATGGCGCTGCCGACACACTCAGACCACGCATGGAAGCTGCCGGAGGTGATCCTTCACACGTTCTCCTGTTAAACGACGTAGAGGGCCTGGATACAAAAAAGATGAAGGTAGGCGACCATCCCTTCTCGCTCTCAACTGACCTGGAGGTATTGGAAAAGGCCATCAAACGTACAAAAGCCGTTCTGGTCGTCTTAGACCCTCTCATGGCAGTTCTGGGACACACTATTGATTCATCCCGCGACCAGGAGGTGCGCAAGGTCCTCACTCCCCTGGCGCAACTGGCTGAGCGTACAGGCTGCGCGATCCTCATTATCCGCCACCTCAATAAGGGCGTCTCGGCGAATGCCTTGTATCGCGGTGCTGGATCAATCGGTATCATCGCGACAGCTCGCATTGGCTTGCTCGTTGCCCGGGACCCTTATGAGGAGAACAGGCGTACTCTTGCCACTACAAAAAACAACCTGAGCAAGAAAGCCAGCAACCTCAGCTACCAGGTGGCAGAAAACGAGTCGGGTATACCTTACGTCCAGTGGCTTGGAGAAAATACCTATACGCTCTCAACCCTGCTTGATAGCGGCACAAATTTATCAATCGAGCGGCAGGAGATTCTCCAGGTCTTGAAAGATGCTGCCGAACCTCTTGGCCCACAGGAGGTTGCAGACCTCACCGGACAAAAATATACCTCGGTTCGACTCACCCTCAGCCGCATGCACGAAGCCAGGGAGATAGCCCGTCCCTCCCGTGGAAAGTATACAACCCTTGACCATCCTTCAATTTGTCAGAAGAAATTGGACAATACTCCTGAAACATCAGATACAACGGATACATCAGATACAACGGACACATTAGATACAATGGATACATCAGACACAATCGTCCCAGATCTCTCCAACCACAGCCGAGCCAGTTCTCTCTAGAGCTTCCTGCCCTTATTCTTCCTCTAGCCTTTCATCTGATGTACCCATTTCGCTCTTGAGCAGATACCGGCATCTCTCATTCTGTTAGAGAGACGAGCATACCTAACGCCGAATTGACCTGCTGCACCGAAAACAGCTCTGGATCATAATGCTTTCCCACCCAGGCGCGCATCTCCTTGTGTTCGGGATGGCGTCGATCTCGCAGCGCTTCAAGCAGGTGTGCGTAGCCACCGATGCCGCCGCTATCTTCGGGAGGACAGGCGCGTGCTCCATCCAGGCAACGCGGAACGATCATATACTCGGTCAGGGGCTGGATGTTTTCTACGGTAATCGTGTGCCGCCAACCATCTCCAAAATCGTATTCGTAGATAAAGCTGGCCCCTTCCTCACGGGCAATCGTGCGCAGCCGTACACGTCGATCATCCTTCATCCTGTCGCCATACTCTGGATCTGGCTCTCCATAGAATGTCTTACCGACGATGAACTGGTGAAGGTGTGAGTTTTCCCAGCCCATGACAACCTGGAGCATCTGATGCAGGGCAAAGAGCGTTATCTGACCCGATACCACGATGCGTCGCCAGATCGGCTGGCTCAATGTACGCAAGCTGAATATGCAGTTGATAGGCAAGCTCAGTTGAGGGACGAGCCATGTTTAGAAACTCCTTTCCATCAGTCACAGCACTTGTAGTTTTATGTCCCTGTGTCCCTCGCATTCTAAACCCTGACTGCATGCATAGCAAGGTCTGATAATATGGACCTACGTCCTTGTGGGGAAAGCCGTAGGGGCGATGCCTTGTGCTCGCCCGTGGTAACTCGGCAGAGACGCGGGCGAGAAGGCATCGCTCCTACGGCTTCTGGTTTCCCCTTAAAGGATGGACAGTCGATAATAGATGGCCCTTGCACTGTTGTTACCCAATGAGTATACTTGTGTTGAGCAATGCATTGGGTAACACACTGTCTGGATAGGTGAGGAGCGTATGCCGAGGGCCACTGAGTATCGTCTGATCTGGTATGCCGACCAGGAGACGTATAAACTGTGCAAACACCCTGATGAACAGGGGCTGCCCATTACCCCCGGAGAGCAGAAGTGGTTCGCCTGGCTGGAGACGGTTCCATCCTTCTCGTTTGTGGGGAGACGCGGGCAGTTCACTGCCCGCAGGGAAGCCAGGCAGTGGGGCGAGGGTTACTGGTATGCTTACCTGAGAGCAGGTAAGAAGCTGCGCAAGAAGTATGTGGGCAAGACAGATGAGGTAACGCTCGCACGACTGGAACAGGTGGCAGCGCTCCTGACCGGTCAGGAACCTGTTGAGGATACTACAGATAGCACACTCTCCAGAGCGCAAGCACCAGGAGCAGCTGCGCTCTCATCCCTTGAAGAAACTCCAGACGGCCAGCAGAGCACAGTGCCGGTTGTAACGTCCCAATCGAGGCCGCGGCAACTCGCGCAAAGGTCATTGTCAGGACGTGACCTCCCGGCGGGAACGACCACGCTCCTCTTTACCGATATCGAGGGCTCTACACGTCTTCTCCAGCAGCTGGGGAAGCAGTATGCCGAAGTGCTTCCCGCGTGTCGCCAGCTGTTGCGTACCGTCTTCCAGCAGCATCATGGACACGAGGTGGACACACAGGGAGATGCCTTCTTCGTGGTCTTTGCTCGCTCCACTGATGCCATCTCAGCGGCAGTCGCTGCCCAGCGTGCGCTCCTCAACCATGTCTGGCCCGAAGGCGTAGCGGTACGCGTGCGTATGGGGTTGCATACTGGCGAGCCGCAGCTACTCTCAGAAGGCTATGTGGGCCTGGACGTACACCAGGCAGCCAGGATTGCCAGTGCAGGTCACGGCGGACAGGTGTTGCTCTCGCAGACAACCCGCGAGCTGGTGGAGCACGTCCTGCCGGAAGGTGTCTCAGTGCGAGACCTGGGAGAGTATCATCTGAAGGATTTGCAACACCCCATCCACCTCTACCAGTTAGTTATTGAAGGTCTGACTGCTGACTTCCCGCCTCTCAAGGCCGTCAGGTCGAACAAAAAGGATGATGCTTTGCTCGTCACCAGACTCCATGTCCCGCGTCCCCGCGCGCAGCTTGTCGCCCGCACGCGCCTCGTCGAGCGTCTTCACCAGAGCACGAAGCATGCCCTCACGCTTGTCTCGGCCCCCGCCGGCTTCGGGAAAACCACGCTGCTGTCTCAATGGTTGGCCGAGAGCGGCACGCCTGTTGCCTGGCTTTCGCTGGAGCCTGCAGACAACGAACCTGTCCGTTTTCTCACCTATCTGACCGCTGCCTTGCAGACGCTCAACTCGTCTCTCGGCGTGAACATTCTGGAGTTGCTTGAAGCCTCGCAATCAACACCTCTGGAGAGCGCGCTTATCGTTCTGACCAACGAAATCACCAACCGGCAGCTAGACGACTTCGTCCTTGTCATCGATGATTATCACATCATCACAAATGCAGCCATTCACCGCGCTATAGCCTTTCTGATCGATCATCTTCCGCCCCGGCTGCATCTTGTTCTCGCCACACGCGCTGATCCGCCACTACCTCTCGCTCGCTTGCGCGTTCGCGGACAACTCGTCGAACTGCGCACAACCGATATGCGCATGCTCTCTGCTGAGGTAAATACGTTTCTTGATACCGTCATGGGACTCGATCTCCCTTCTGAAGCCATCTCCGCCCTTGAGAGCCGTACGGAAGGCTGGGCCGCCGGGCTACAACTGGCTGCTCTTTCCTTGCAGGGCAGAAGGGATGTCTCCACCTTTCTGGCCGCTTTCACCGGCAGTCATCGCTTCGTGCTGGATTACCTCTCCGAGGAGGTACTCGCTCGACAGGAGGCACCTGTACTCTCGTTTTTGTTACAGACCTCCATTCTGGCACGCCTCAGTGGTCCGCTCTGTGATGCAGTGACTGCTCAGGGAGGAGGCCAGGCGATGCTCGAAGCGCTCGAACAGGCCAACCTCTTTACCAGCGCGCTTGACGACCGGCGGCACTGGTATCGCTATCATCACCTGTTTGCCGAAGTGTTGCGCAACCGTCTCCAACAGACTCACCCCCTGCTCGTACCTGAGTTGCACAGGCGCGCCAGTCTCTGGTACGAACAATACGAGCACCCCATCGAAGCAGTGAGCCACGCGCTGGCAGCCGGAGATGTTGAGCGCGCCGCTCGCCTGGTAGAACAATACAGCGTGGCAATCGTGGCTCAAGGACAGACACGCACAGTACTCGAATGGCTGCATGCGCTCCCAGATACCCTGGTGCGCACACGCCCTTTGCTCGCCGTCTACCATGCCTCCGCTCTCCATTTGATTGATCAGGTAGAGGAGTCTGAGGCGCGCTTGCACGATGCTGAACGTGCGATCTCCTCTGAGACGCCACCGGAGCAGGCCAGGAACGTTCGCGGTATCATTGCAAATGTCAGTGGGAACATCGCCCGCTATACCGGAGATCTCGCCCGCTACGTTTCCCTGGGTCAACAGGCATTTGACCTGATTCCAGAAAGCAACCTTATGCTGCGAGCGGCTCCGGCTATGCAGGTGGCGCATGCCTATCTGCTAGATGGTGACGTGACATCAACGATGGAAGAGAAGGTCAGACGCGCGGTGACTCTTGCAAGCAGGGCTGATTACCCGCTCGTCTATTTCCGCAGCTTGACGATGCTGGCACGGCTCCAGGTGCTTCAGGGGCGCTTGAGAGATG
The DNA here is from genome assembly GCA_963736995.1 of uncultured Chloroflexia bacterium. Classification (GTDB taxonomy): domain Bacteria; phylum Chloroflexota; class Ktedonobacteria; order Ktedonobacterales; family Ktedonobacteraceae; genus CADDYT01. The sequence continues at coordinate 746,303 of CAVTRB010000007.1, read as the reverse complement.
CCGCGCTTACCTATGAAGAGGCTGGACGGGCCGTACCAGGGACGCAGGTGCTGCAAGTGCTGTCGGCCAGCGCCGTCTACTGCTTCGGGCTGGCAGACCTGTTCCGCGAATGGAATCGCCTCGATGAAGCTGAACATCTGCTTGCCCAGGGCATGGAGCTGGTACGTGGCAAGCAATCCTCGTTCGCGGACGACCTCCTGCTGGGCTATCTCACCCAGGCTCGTTTACAGTGCGCACGTGGCGCATACAGTGATGCGCTGGCAACGCTCGATACCTTCTTGCATCTAGCCGACACACGCCACTTTGTTCCCTGGCTAAAGTCAACAGCCGAGGCAGTACGGATAGAGATCGCTCTGGCGATGGGCAACCTGGCAGAGGCGCTTCGTTGGGTAGAAGAGAGCGAACTCTCTCCCAACGATGTTGCTGTACCCTACACACGCGAACGCGAATACCTGACGCTGGCACGTGTCACTATCGCCATGGGACGTGAGGGCATGGGTAACACCTTCGAGGACGCCCTGCATGTACTGGAGCGTCTCTTGCACGAGGCCGAAGCAAAAGCGCGCATGAGCAGTGTGCTGGGAATCCTGCTCTTGCAAGCGTTGGCGCTGCATGCGCAGGGCGAGCGCCAGCGCGCCTTCACTGTCCTGGAACGTACTCTCACGCTGGCCGCGCCGCAGGGTTACGTCCGCCTCTTTGTGGATGAAGGTACACCTGTGCAGGCGCTGCTGCGTCAATACCATCCCGCCAGGCATAGCGGCCTGCAAGCTTATGTTGCCATGCTGCTCTCCGCTTTTGATGGACAGGCAGCCCCGGCGTCCTCTTCTCCCGGCTCCCTGCTTGAACCGCTTACCGGGCGAGAACGCGAGGTGTTGCGGCTCCTGCTGCAAGGCAGCTCCAACAGCGAAATCGCCCGCCATCTCGTACTCAGCATCAATACTGTGAAGCGGCACATCTACAACATCTGCGGCAAACTGGGAGTAGAAAGCCGCACCCAGGCCGTCGTCAAAGCCAGAGATCTCAACCTTCTCTAATTCCACTCTCTTCACCAGTTTTCTTCCCGCAAGAATCACCCGCTTTCTACAACTTTGGTGTGCAGTGTAGCCCCCTGTTCACCGGCTATACTCCTCTCAGACACACGAGTGATGTGTCAGTAAGCAAAAAGCAAAAGGATTGTGGAAGATGGTGTACGAAATTCGTATCAAAGGACAGCTCGATCAGCAGTGGTCGGCCTGGTTTGATGGGCTAACCATCAGCTACGATGGAGAGGGCAACACCATCCTGCGTGGCCCTCTCCCCGATGAACCTGCTCTACATGGCGTGCTGATGAAAGTGCGCGACCTGGCTTTACCCCTGCTCGCGTTGCAGCGAGAAGAGATGGATGGCTCGAAGCAGGATAGCGCGGCAAGTTAAAACGCATTCTCATAAAACACTACTGAAGTAAGAAAAGGAGTAACTATCATGGCATTCTATCCCTATGCACTGCTGTTGCACATTGTAGGCGTTCTTGGCATGTTCATAGCCATCGGGCTGGAGCAAGCGGTCCTTTTCCGCCTGCGTGCGGCAAAGACCACGGAACTGGTACGCGAGTGGACGCGCATCATGGGCATAGCCGACAAGCTCTTTCCCATTTCAGGTGTGCTGATCCTTGGAGCTGGCCTCTACATGGCTTTCACGGCCTGGGGTTGGAGTCAGGCCTGGATCGATGTTTCTCTGGGCGTGTTTGTGCTCACTAGCGTACTGTCTCCTACCGTCACCTCGCCACGTTTTAAGGCCATTCACAGGGCCAGCGAAACTGCACCGGAGGGACCCGTCTCTGCCGAACTCGCACAACTGACCCATGACCCCGTCCTGCTGACCACCATCTTCATTATGGACTTCCTGACGGTAGCAGTGGTGTGTTTGATGACGACGAAGCCAGGGTGGGGTGGCGCGCTGGCAATCATCGCAGCAGCCTTCCTTGCCGCCCTCGTCGCAGCGAAGAGGGTGCAAGGAAATGCCACCGCAACGAGATCGGACGTAAAGAGGGTAAGTATCAAACTTGAAGCGTGATGGGAGGCTTGCACTCCTCGTGAAAGGCATCTCTGATAATCCTCCCATGATGACACAGAAGTGGACGAAAGGTTCTGAGCGCAGCTCAGAACCTTTCGTCCACTTCTGTGTCATCATCAGTAATCCTTCCTTGATATTATACCAACTGGTCTATATAATAGACAGTGAGAAAGGAGTGGTAGTATGGCATCGACACGCGAACAGATTATTAAGACGACGTGTGCGCTGCTTGAGGCTCAGGGGTATCACGCGACTGGCCTGAACCAGATCATTGCTGAGAGCGGTGCGCCCAGAGGCTCGTTGTATTACTACTTTCCAGAGGGCAAAGAGGAATTGACCGCTGAGGCGATTGCCCGTTCAGGCCACGTAGTGGAACAGAACATTCGTGCCGGACTTGCCAGCATTGAGGAACCGGCACAGGCGATTGCCAGCTTTGTGCGTATGATCGCTCACGGCGTCGAAACATCGAAGTTCAGCGCGGGCGGGCCGCTGACGACGGTAGCCCTGGAAACGGTCAATTCGAGCGAGCGCTTGAATTTGGCCTGCCGTGAAGCCTATGGCTGGTTACGTGAGGCCTTTGCCGGGAAACTGCTTGCCGGTGGCTTTGCACGCGAACGCGCCACTTCCCTGGCAACGTTTATTGTTTCCGCTATCGAGGGCGGCATCATCTTGAGCCGTACAAACCACAGCGGAGACGCTCTCCGCCAGGTCGCTGATGAGCTTGAAGACTACCTGCGCTCAGTCTCGAAAACAGCAACACTCGCTCCATGAACACTCACAAAAAGGCAGATGTCATATTTCACATTTTTTGCAGATTGTATATCGACTGGTCTATAGAGATCAGTAAAATGAATAAGGAGGCACGTAGCATGAAACTGGCTATCTTTGGCGCGACCGGGCGCACCGGAAAGCCGCTGCTGGAGCAGGCATTAAAGGATGGCTACGAGGTGGTGGCCCTGGTGCGTAACCCCTCGAAACTCGCGATCCAGAATCCCTCACTGACGGTGGTGCAGGGTGACGTAACGAGCCAGGCCGACGTTGACAAAGTCGTACAGGGAAGTGACGCGGTGATCAGCGTGATCGGGCAGACAAAGGAATCACCTCGCGACCTGCAAACCGTCGCCATCAACCATATCATCGCCGCTATGAACAAATATGGCGTCACACGGTTGGTCAGCCTGACCGGGGCCGGGGTCGACGACCCGCACGACCGTCCCAGATTCGCCAACCACCTGATCAAATTTGCTCTGAAGAGAATGTCCGGCCACGTGTTGAAGGACGCGGAGAATCACGCCGAGGCCATGAAGAAGAGCAACCTGGACTGGGTCATCGTGCGCGGGCCTATGCTCAACGAGGGACCATATACCGGCAAGTATCGCATCGGCTGGGTTGGCGTCAACACCGGTTCGCGCATCTCACGCGCCGACCTTGCCGATTTCCTGCTCAAACAGGCGACCGACACGACCTACCTGCACCAGGCTCCGATGATCAGCGACTAAGAGAGCATATTACCATGTCATTCTGAGCGCAGCGAAGAATCTCAGGCAAACACCTGGTCGACAGAGTAGACTTTAGATTCTGAGCACAGCGAAGAATGACATAGCCGGGTCAGTTTTTTGTAGCTTTTGATGAGTTTATGAAGGAGTATATAGAAAATGGCTATAGAGACAAATGAACGTGCGGCGCGCAAGCCACCAGCGATCGCCAATCAGGTGGTCAAGCTGCTGCTGCGCTCCCCCATACATCGACTGATCAGTAATAGCCTGCTTTTACTGACTTTTACCGGGCGCAAGAGCGGCAAGCAGTATACCATCCCGCTGGGATATGGCCGCCAGGGCAATACCCTCAAGCTCTTTACGGACCATACCTGGTACAAAAATCTGCTGGCACAACCGCAGGTCAAGGTGCGCTTGCAGGGGAAAGAACTGAATGGCACCGCCGAGGTGATGCGCGATAAGCAGCAGATTGCCCGCGAGATGGAGGCATACGTTCGCCAGCGTCCCGGCGCGGCTCGTGCTTACGGCGTCACCTTCGATACCGATGGGCAGCCTGACCCGGCATCGCTGCGCAAAGCAGCCGAGCGTTTTGTCCTGATATATGTCATGCTCGTATAATCTCTGTCCTCTGAGTTCTCATGTTCGCTCAAGTTTTCCTACGATGCAGCCGATGATATTCTTTGTGGAGACGGAACTGCGCTTTCTTCTGCTCCGGGGGTAAACGGGCAAGGCTGGCTGAAGTCGCCATCAGCCAGCCGCCCTGCTCTTTGCAGGCTCTCCTTTCTTGATGGGCAGTTCCGTTCGCCACTTTTTCAGCGGCTATGGCCGGACAAACATATTAGAGCGCGGTTCACATGTATTGAGCCAGTCATCAGAGCGAGAGAATCGCCCGACGAGTGGCAATATGCCCGCTCAATCCTTACGAACACCGCTCTAAGAAGGGGCCAGGGCGTAGGCAAGCTCCGCCCCTGCTAACCGACGAACTAATCTTGACATACATCGTGGTTAGCAGGGGCGGAGCTTGCCTACGCCCTGTTTCTATTTTTACCCTGAACGCGGAAAATTATCTCTATCCAGGCTATTGACATTCTTGAGGTCATATGGTACTCTTCCCAATAAGAATATACCCATTATGAATATAGTTAGCTTCCATAGGTGCCGATTTATCAAGCACAGCGCCGATTTATCGGCCCACTCCCGTAGGTGCCGATTTATCGAGCACAGCGCCGATTTATCGGCCCACTCCCGTAGGTGCCGATTTATCGAGCACAGCGCCGATTTATCGGCCCACTCGAAAAGAGGGAAGAATGCCATCTGACCAGAACGATCTTGAACGCTTGCTGCCGCTGACTCCGGCGGTCTTCAATATCTTGCTGGCCCTCGCTGATGGCGAGCGGCACGGCTATAGCATTATGCAGGAAATCAGCAAACAGACACAGGGCAAATTGCGCATTGGCCCCACCACGCTCTATCGCTCGATCAAGCATATGTTGGAGGACGGGCTGATCGTCGAGTCGGATGAGCGGCCCGACCCGGCCCTGGACGACGAGCGCCGCCGTTACTACCGCCTGACCGATCTGGGACTGCGTGTAGCGGAAGCCTGGATGAACCATCTGGAGCAAACGCTGGCTGTGGCACGTAACAAGTCCCTCTTGCGCGGTCAGGCCATAAACGGAGAGGGCGCATAGACATGACGCAGTTTTCACCTCGACGCTCGCAACCCACAATGATCCTACTATCCCTGCTCCTCTATCGCTGCCTGCTGCGCCTGGGGCCAGCCGCCTTTCGCCGCGACTACGCGACACCCGCACTGCAAGATTTCCTTCATATCTGCCGCGATGCCTACCAGAAACAGGGAGCATTGGGTGCGCTGCGCCTGTGGCCCGGGCTTGTGGGCGAAACTGTGCCCGCTCTGCTGGCTGAATACTGGACTGAACTTTTTGGAAGGAGACGCCCCATGCTCCCTACAATACGTCGTTCAATGATTGCCACCTTCTGGGCTTTTATCCTCTTTCTCTTCGCTTACACAGCTTTCGGCCACACGGCAGACCCTGCCGCTCCCTTCGATGCAGTCGGACGTGTTCACCCGGAAATTGCTCTCACTCACACACTTGTTTCATATAGTGGTGAGATTGCCCTGCTGGCTATCGTGCTGGGCGGTCTGCCTTTCCTCTTCATGGCGGTGAAACAGGCCATGCCAGGTGGGCCGCGCAGTGTAGCGAAGCTCTTCCTGCTACAACCGAAACAGGCGCTCCTCTTGCTGGGAGTCGCGCTGCTCATCACCATCTGTGCGCTGGGCTTTCTGCTGGCAACGCAATATATCTTCGGCCCACCACCATGTACCCCTACGAATGGCTGTATAGCGGGACAGCCACCGTTGCTAATAGCAGGAAGTTTTGCCGCGATCATTGCTGGCCTCACACTTGGTCTTTTCTTCGTACTGGTAATCGGTACTTCGCTCGCTCTGGCGGTGAGTCGTAGTGAGTTTGGTACCAGCCTGCTCCGTTTCGCCCTGCTGCCCATCGGCATTCTTGCTCTGGCAATGGCCGTTGCAACAATAGCGACCGCCATCTGGACGATCCGTTTATGGGTTGACGCTCCGCAATTTGCCGCCAGCGGCTCCGGCCTCGGCGACGCCCAGACAGCCTGGGTGATAGCGATGATCGTCGCTATGGCTGCCTCAACTGTTATCACAGCCATATCGTTCGCTAGCAGCCTGCGGACCCGGGACTTAACTGACATCCACTCATAACTCGGGGTGCAGGGGCATGGCCCCTGCCGGGGAGCGGGGTGTCCCCGCCCACACACTCTCTCCTCCTCGCGGGCCGCAGGCCCGCAAGAAGAATTATGAGTGGATGTCAGGACTTAAAACTTGACATTCCAGGAAAACTTAGATAGTATGTCTCTAGAGCCAGATAAAGGCTAAATGTGTTTGAAAGGATTTTGAGGCATATTTTGGACATCGTAGAATGCGAGCAACGTGATCCTTTCCGCGTGCATTGCAGTGGGCACTGCTCTCTCTGGCGCAAAGCCCACAGCCTCATTATGCCCTTTTTCAGGTTAGAGATGTGAACGTTGTAATACAGCTTTAAACAAACAAAAATGGGGACGTGGGTGATATGCAAAGTCCGCCCACGGCCCTTGTGCTTCTTCTGCCCAGTTAAAAAAACCGTGAGGCGAGCATGCCCACGGTTTTTTTCTTGCAAAATCGGAAGATGGATGAGCCTGGCATGTTCCCTCACCTGTCATGTGAAAGGAAAATATACAGGCATGGCAATCTTCCGTCCGTTTAAGCATCGTCCCTTTGTACTGCTGTGGAGCGGGCAAATCATTTCCCGCCTGGGGGACAGCCTCTTTACCATCGCGCTGGCCTGGTGGGTTCTGCAACAAACTGGCTCGGCGACAGCTATGGGCGTTGTCCTGATCTGCTCCAATGTCCCCATGATGCTCTGCCTTCTTTTTGGAGGCGTTGCTGTGGATAGGTTTCCACGGGTCCGCTTAATGTTGGCCTCGGACCTCCTGCGTGGGGCAGTGATTATGCTGATCGCGGCTCTGGCCTTCCTCCACAGGCTCGAACTCTGGCACCTTTTTGTGCTGAGCGCTCTCTTTGGAGCCGTCGAAGCGTTTTTCACTCCGGCCTATACAGCCCTCATCCCCGACCTGATACCGGCTGAGCTTTTGCCTGGCGCTAACTCACTTAAAAGTATCAGTACGCAGGCAGCGCTATTCGTTGGCCCTGCGCTTGCTGGAGGGATTATCGCCCTGGGTGGAACGTCACTTGCCTTCGCCCTGGACGGCGTTTCCTTCGCGCTTGCGGCAGTCTGTCTTGCGGCCCTTCCTCGTGTAGCAATCTTGCGTCAACCGGTTGAGAAAGAAGAGGGGGTGATACAAGATATCCGCGCCGGGATAAGCACAGTACTGCATTCACACTGGTTATGGGTCACGCTGGTCATTGCCAGCTTCAGCACAATTTTTCTCGTCTCCCCCATCGAAGCCGTCTTACCGTTGCTGGTGAAACAACGCTTCGGCACGGAGGTTGGCTTTTATGCCTTGCTGACTTCGCTTTCCGCAATTGGTTCCATCAGCACAGCATTTGTGTTAGGACACTTCAAGCGCCTGCGCCACAGAGGATTGCTGACATACGGAACATGGTTACTTGCCAGCCTCATGCTGCTGGTCGTCGGTTTGCCGCTGCCACTACTAATCGTCGGCATTGCATTCATCGTTCAAGGTGCAGCCTTTGAGGTGTTAGGACTCGCCTGGATGAATAGCTTGCAGGAATTCATTCCCGCTGACCTGCTGGGCCGGGTTTCCAGTATTGATTACCTGGTCTCTTTTGCCCTTCTCCCCGTCGGCTACGGGCTTGCAGGCATCGCGGCTGATCATTTCGGTGCCGCCCCGGTCTTTGTTCTGGGAGGGACCATCGCCGCCAGCGTGATCGTGCTTGGCCTGCTGCACCCCGCTATCCGTGCAGTAGATTAGTCCTTCTATGAGGGAGTATACTCCTTGCAAAGGATATACTCTCTGGACAAATATCCCCTTGCCCTGTTTTTTAACTTTGCTATACTATTATCATAGAATACCAGAGTAGACCGCTGAATATCAGTGAGGGAGCCATATGAACAGATTTTTCGAATCACTCTATAGTGCCGTTCGTTGTCCGCTCAACCACCACTGGCAACTCACCAGAGAAAGTGCCAGCGAGGTCGAACATGTCTGCCAGAAATGTGGCAAGCACATAATCAGGCATTTTAACCCACCCTTACAGTCCTCTGCTGGTTTCCTCTCCAGAGAGCAACGCCTGAACCAACGTGAAAAAGCCGGGTGCTGAGTGCGTCTCAGTACTCTGCCCCATCCTATCCTGCTGCTCCTCGAGAACCATCTGAAGCCCTTGCTACTCAGACCCCTTCGCTCCCGCTTTTCCCCCTGTTTTCCCATTGAAAAGCTAGCTCAACCATGCTCACAACCTCGACACCCCTTCTCGCCAGTGATATACTCTCTACAGATATTCGAGAAAGTGAAAAATATAGTCCGTAGTTAGTAGGGGCGGAGCTGGCCTCCGCCCTTTGCTTAACAAACCATTCAAAATAGATCGTTCATGAAAGAAAACCAATCCGGGAAGGAAGATGCCGCGCTGCAACAGGAGACGGCTTCACTGCTGCACAGCAACCGCGACCTGGCGGTGCTCTATGCCATCGCGGGTCATTTGAACCGTAAGGTGGATGTGCATGAGGCGCTGCAGGAGGTGCTGGCGCAGGTGACGAAGCTGCTGGGGCTGCGCACGGGCTGGGTCTGGCTGCTCAACGAGCAGGGGAAACCCTACCTGGCAGCCGCGCAATCCCTGCCACCCTACCTGGCAGACCACCCCCAGCGCATGACCGGCTCCTGTCTCTGCCTGGACACCTTTGTGCAGGGCGATCTAGAAGGCGCGGCCAACATCGATGTACTGCGCTGCAGTCGACTGAAAAATGCCGAGCGCGAGGGCGACCCAACCTCGCTGGGCTTGCGCTACCATGCCAGTGTCCCTATCTATGCAGGCGAGACCGCCATCGGCGTTTTGAACGTCGCCAGCGAGGACTGGCGCGAACTGGCCTCGGAAGAACTGCAACTGCTGCACATCATCGGCGACCAGATCGGGCTGGCAATCCAGCGGGCGCGTATCTCTGCCGAGCATACTCGCGCCGCCACTCGCCTCGCCACCATCGAGGAGCGCAACCGCCTGGCGCGAGACATTCATGATACGCTGGCGCAGGGCCTGGCCGCGATCACCCTGCAACTGGAAACAGCGGATGCCCTTTCATCCACGCGACCAGCGCGCGCGCAGGAGGCGATTCACCGCGCCCTGGCCCTGGCGCGCCGCAATCTTGAGGAGGCGCGCCGCTCGGTGATCGATATGCGCGCCGCACCACTGCAGGGCCAAACATTGCGCGAGGCGCTTGCTCTGCTGGTAAAGCAGGCGCGCGAAGAGAGCGGCGTGCGCATCTCCTTCCGCTGCTCGCCCTCGAAGCATTTCCCCGCTCTGGCCGACCGGCTGGAGACCGGCATCTATCGTGTTGCCCAGGAGGCGCTGGCCAATGCCCGTGCGCACGCGCAGGCGCAGCACATCCAGTTGAAACTCGTTGCCGGTCGCGACAAACTCTGCCTCTCTGTCAGGGACGATGGTCGTGGCTTCGATCCAGATCAGGTAATCGGACACGAACAGGCGCGAGGACAGGCACGGCAACAGGAAGTACACTTCGGTCTGCTGGGTATGAGCGAGCGCATCAAGCTACTCTCCGGCACCCTCTGCATTTCCAGCGAGCCAGGGGCAGGCACCTGCATCGTCGCCTGCGTTCCCATCGGAAAACATACAAGTATGTCATCTTGAGCGCATATGTCATCTTGAGTGTATATGTCATCCTGAGCGCAGCGAAGGATCTATGGTGGACGGACGACAGATCCTTCGCTGCGCTCAGGATGACATATCCAGGCCGGTTTTCTACGGCATGACATGTGGAAGAGAGCATGAGAAAGAGAAAAGAAAGGTCAGGCACACTGCTATGACAGGCACACCGCCAGGGGAATCGAGCCAGAAAATTCGCATCCTACTCGCCGATGACCACCCCATCGTGCGTGAGGGGCTGCGCGCCGTGCTGGAGACGCAGCCCGACTTCGAAGTCATCGCGGAGGCCGCCAACGGCAATGAGACCCTGCGCCTCTCGCGCACCATGCAGCCCGACATTCTCCTGCTCGATCTCGAAATGCCCTTCATGGACGGCGTCGAAACCATCCGCCGCCTGCACCTGCAACATACCCAGAACACCCAACAGATCCAGACTGCTCAACATGCGCCACACTCTCCCCATGTGCAACCATCACCGCAGTCAATGCCGCGCATCATCGTCTTCACCGCCTTCGATAACGACGAACGCATCATCCATGCCGTGCAGGCGGGGGCCGACGGCTACCTGCTCAAGGGTGCGCCACGAGACGAAATCTTCAATGCCATTCGCGTCACCATGCAAGGCGGTTCGCTGTTGCAACCCATCGTCGCCTCCAAACTGCTGCGCCACATGGGCCAGCAATCACTCCCCGGCACGCCCACTTCTTCTACAACCAGCACGCACACAATGCCCCCACAGGAGCCACTCACCGAGCGCGAACTGGAAGTGCTCACCCTGCTGGCTCAGGGCATGCCCAACAAAGAGATTGCTGCCCACCTCGTCATCAGCGAGCGTACCGCCAAATTCCACGTCAGCTCCATCATGGGCAAGCTCGGCGCCACCAACCGCACCGAAGCCGTCTCCCTCGCCGCCCAACGCGGCCTCATCACCCTCCACACATAAGAGGGTACAGGGGAGAAATAGAGTACTTCGGTGTATACAGCGCGAACGTGGGGAAGTGCTATCTCGTTCCCGTCGATATCGTGGAAATAGCGGGCGCACGGCTGCGCCTAACGAAGTCCCGCAACAATCAGGAGAAAGGCGTTCATTGGACAAAAGACTACGAAATATAGCGTCGGTGGAGGGAATCGAACCCACGGCCTAGGCTTTAGGAGAGCCTCGCTCTATCCACTGAGCTACACCGACGTGCTGCTTTTATTGTACTACAGAATGTCAATTGGAGCACCTCTACAATTTCATATAGTCTATCATCTCCTCAAACCATGCTTCTCCATAGAGGAGTGCGCCATAAAGTAGAAGGTTGGGTTCGCCGGTGGGGGAGATGTTGCCGTGATGGGTGCGCAGGAAGGTGGTCAGGCTCTCACGGGTGACGTGGAGCGAGCGCAGTTGCTGGATTTCCTGCTCTTCGGGGACGCGGGTCTGCACCTCTACGAGGGGGATGTGCAGGCGGGTGAGAAAGCACATTTCGCCGTGCGGCATGGTCAGATCATAGACGACGCCCAGGCAGTATTGCTCGCGGATGTCTGCCTGCTGGATGCCCGTCTCTTCCCGAATCTCCCGGCGCACGGCACTGAATGGGTCCGGCTTTATGGTTGAGACGGTATCCATCCCCGTTGGAGGCGTATCGGTGTGCATATCGATATCGAGATCGCGCTCAAAGAAGCCGCCGATGACGTGGTAGCGCCCGACGTAGCCATCGACGCCCTGCCGCTTATCGAGCAGGATGTAGCCATCGCTGGTTTCCACGACGGAGCAGACGGCAAGCACGTTGCCCAGTTCTTCTCGCGGTCTCCCTGCCGAAAATGAGGGTTCTCGCGTGGTCACATACTCTTTGTAGCTGCCGTCGCCCAGTACCAGGTGCAGCGTGCCATCCGGCCTCGCCTCAGCGCTTATCAGCCGGAACAGGCGCGCATCGTACAGGGGCGTGCCTTTCGCCCGCGCTGCTGCCAGCTTCTGCTGCCATAACTGCTCCATCCACTCACGCACATCGGCGGACAGCTGCATACGCAGCGCCGGGTCGTAGGTGATCTCAAGTTGGTCGGGTCGGAAGAGGCCGCGAGCCAGGATATCAAATTCTAACATAGAGATAGTATAACGCATTTTCTACTGGTATTTCTATCAATTCTGGTGTATGCTTGTGGTGTTGGCAGAGCTAGAAGTGCGTTTCTTCTTATCTAAAGAAAGGCAGGGAGCAGCTTATGGATGAGCCTGTCATGGCTGAACTGATAATCAGCAAAGAAACGACTGTCATACCTACAAATGGAAATGTCAGTAAAATTGAGCCTGCACCGAGTTTGCAGCAGCTGGTGCGTAATTCAGCAGAATTTGGCTGGCTGGTAGCGGAACTGCTCGGTCGTTGTTTTCTCTTACAGCAAATGAAGCCGCCTGATCCCAGTTTCGATGGCGAAAAGCTGGTGATGCTGGAAGGACTGCTTACTCCGCGCCAAAGATTGCTAGGGGTGGTCTCACATATGTGTTACCTGGCGAAAACGCTGGGCATCGACACCTGTGCCATTGAGCCTCCTGATGAAGAGAATGGAAAAACGTTTGCAGAGACGATCAGTGCAAGTGTCACGCAGCTCTGCCTGGGTACCTTTGACTCTGGCAAAAACCAGACATTTGAGACGGTGCGCGGCCAGATCAATGAGCGCCTTTTCTACTGGGATTTGAAGATCAACGAAGCCTTGCAAAATGGTCCGGGAGTGATCGCAAAGGCATACTTGATCGGTTACTGTCTGGGTGGGATGCGCTGGTGGTATGGTGTGCCAGACATCCAGCTAGACAAAACGTTCAAGACGAAAGTGCTGCAGTATCTTCCGAGGATCGGGCCGCAACTGTCCCAGTTTGCCCAGATGGGTCTGGCTACCAGCATTGACCCCTGGTGGGACGCAATTGCAAAGTATGAGAGTATGACCACCATGCCCACAACCATCTCCGACGGCCAGCAGGCAGATGGACTCGCCCCTCCTGAATTGCAAAAACAGGGCTCTATCTGGTACTCGCTGCTAACCGGGGAGGCTGATGCTTTGAGCTATGTCGACCCGTCCATCAGAAATCGCCCCTACATCTGGCAAGTGTTCCACGTGGCCTGGCCATTTTTCGTTCTCAGCTTTGCACTCCTCCTGCTCGTCTTTGGCTGTGCGGCATACATCTTCTTTATGTACAGCAACCAGATCGTCAAGGAGGCTACAGGCGTCATCTCTATTCTAGCCGCCTTTGGTATTGCTCAAACCGTGCAGAAGATGTCAGGTGACATTTTCCAGAAAGCGATCGCCGGTGTTGACGCCACCATCAAAGGCTCGTACCTGGACAGGGTCTGGAATGCCACGCTTCAGCAGGCAGTCAACAAAGCTGTCTTTGTCCTCCCTCCTGTACCCGATAAAAAGACTCAAGCCTCACAAAGTTCAGCAAAGAAATAGAATACTCACGCGCCAGGGTATCTCTCATAACCGTTAACGTAAACCCGGACAGGCCGATCCCTTGCGGTCGGCCTGGAGAGGTATCTTTTTTGCCTGCTTTATGATCACAATGTCCCTCTTTTGCCCAACCAACCGTGTAGTAACTAATGGAAGGTGATACTTATCTCTCTGAAGGAGAAGGACATGCTGAGGATGGTGCGATGGACAGATTGGTAGATGCGCAACAGGCGCAAACGTTTGCAAAGTGGGAGCAAGAGTCGCGGATTCCTCACGTGCGGATTGATATTGCTATCTGGATGGCCGGGCTGATTGTGCTGGTGGCGCTGGCGGTGATCGTGCATATACATCGAGCGCCGTTTCCATTTGAGCTGGCATTTACGAAGGATATCCAGGGGCCGCATCCCAATCCCTGTATTGCTCCACCACCGAAGTCATGGATTCAGTCCCTGCTCTTCCTGGTGAGTGACCTGAACAGCCCTGTAGTTTCGATGATCGATGGTGCTGTCTGGGTAGTGCTTTTGCTGCTCCTGCGCTGGTGGCGGCAGGCAATCTTCTTCATCGTCTCCGTGGCAACCGGCGGCCTGCTGTTCCTGATGCTGACTCCGATTGTGGCGCGCCCGCGCCCAAATGTGAGCGAGGGCATCTGCGTCCAGACGACGATTCATTACTATAGCTTCCCATCGGGACACGTCATTCATGATGTGGTAGCCTATGGCTTCCTGCTTTATCTCAGCTTTTCAAAGCCGGTGCGCCAGTGGCGCTATCGCTGGGTCTTGCTGCCACTACAATTTCTTGCTATTCTCGAACTCATGACCATCGGCTTTTCGCGTGTGCTGGAGGGCGAGCATATGCTGCTGGACGTGACTGGTGGCTACCTGGTCGGCTTCCTCTGGCTCTTCCTGTTCATCTACCTCTACATTCGCACCACTGCCTACCTGGAGCTGCATCCCATTCACTGGAAGAAATCGCTACACCGCATGCACCTGTAATCACTCCCATTCAATCGTGGCGGGCGGTTTTGAGGTGATGTCGTAGACGACGCGATTGACACCGGGGACTTCGTTGACGATACGGTTGGAGATGCGAGCGAGCAGGTCGGGTGAGAGCCGCGCCCAGTCCGCCGTCATGAAATCGCCGCTGGTGACGGCGCGCACAGCTACGACGTTGGCGTAAGTGCGGCCATCGCCCATGACTCCGACGCTTTGCAGCGGGGTGAGCACGGCGAAGGCCTGTCCCAGTGCGCGATAGACGCCCGCTCGGCGTATTTCGTCGATGACGATGGCGTCGGCGGCGCGCAGCGTTTCCAGCTTCTGCTCATCCACCGCGCCGATGATACGGATGGCGAGACCGGGTCCGGGGAAGGGATGCCGCCAGACCCACTCTTCCGGCAGGCCCAGCGCCAGGCCGATCTCGCGCACCTCGTCTTTAAAGAGCATGCGCAGCGGCTCGACCAGCTTGAAGAACATCTCTTCCGGCAGGCCACCGACGTTATGGTGGGTTTTGATGCGCGTCGCGGTGACGGCGGTATCGTGGCTGGTGCTCTCGATCACATCGGGGTAGAGCGTTCCCTGCGCCAGGAAGGGAACGGAGTCTCCCTCCTGCGCAAGTCGCTCCGCCTCTTGCTCGAAGGCGCGAATGAACTCCTCACCGATGATCCGGCGCTTCTGCTCTGGGTCGACCACGCCTGCAAGCTTTGAGAGGAAACGCTGGCGGGCATCGACCACAACCAGTGGGATGTGTAAGTGACGGCTGAAGGTCTCCACGACCTGTTCGCGTTCACCAGCGCGCAGG
Organism: uncultured Chloroflexia bacterium; assembly: GCA_963736995.1. Taxonomy (GTDB): domain Bacteria; phylum Chloroflexota; class Ktedonobacteria; order Ktedonobacterales; family Ktedonobacteraceae; genus CADDYT01. The sequence goes on along the minus strand of CAVTRB010000007.1, from coordinate 731,162 downwards.
CAACCTGTATCGACGAAGACGCAGGTAAGCCGGTCGCCCATGGCCCGATGGACGAGTAGGGCAGCAACCGCCGAATCGACGCCGCCGGAAAGACCACAGATTACGCGCTCCGTCCCGACCTGTTGCCGAATCTGCTCTACCTCCTCGTCGATGACCGAGCCTGCCGTCCAGTCTGCTTCGCAGCGGCAGACACGGAAGAGAAAGTTCTCGATCATGGTCTTGCCCTGCGGCGTGTGCGTGACTTCAGGGTGGAATTGCAGACCAATTATGCCTCCCGCGTTAGCTATGGCCGCGACCGGGTTGCTCTCAGAGCGGGCCAGCACTTTGAAGCCGGGTGGCAGATGATCTACGCTGTCGCCGTGGCTCATCCACACGGCAAGCTGCAAGGGAGATGACGTCACGCTTACCGGTCTGCCTGGCTCGGCAATCTGCTCAGAGAGCAGTTTGACGCCTTCAAAGATGCGGGAGGTCTCGCTATCTTGCGCTGGTAGGATTTCGATGGTGGCGGGTCCATACTCGCGCCTCTGGCTTCCGGGGGCGACATGACCGCCAAGCTGCTGTGCCAGTAGCTGCATACCGTAGCAGATGCCGAGTACGGGCAGGCCGCTGGTGAGAATGGCAGGGTCGACGGCTGGTGCCTGTTCGTCATAGACGCTGGATGGCCCGCCAGAGAGGATGAAGCCCTTGATATCCAGGTGGGGATTCTGTCGGAGTTCGGCCAGCGTGATCGAAGCTGGCCGCAATTCGCTAAAGACATGGCACTCGCGCACGCGGCGGGTAATCAACCGGCTATACTGTGAGCCAAAATCCAGCACAATGATTGCCTGCCTGCGCTCCGCGTTCATAATAGAGACCCTTTCTGCTTATGCGAAAAGTATGCTATGAACAAGCCCTCTCACATGTCATCCTGAGCGCAGCGAAGGATCTGGTGCTGGCGGTGTCTAGATGGTTGCTTTAGATCCTTCGCTGCGCTCAGGATGACATGTCCGGGCCAGTTTTTTTCAATGTTCAGGCCGGTTTTTCAATGATTAGCTCCGCGGTCCGCCGGCGACATAGATGATCTGCCCGTTGACAAAGCTGGCCTCGTCGGAGCAGAGGAAGCAGATGACGTTGGCGATGTCGCGTGGCTGGCCAACGCGGCGCACGGGAATAGTCTTCGAGGCGTTGGCAATGACTTCGTCGGGGTCGAAGCCCTGGCGACGAGCGGTGGCGCGGGTCATTTCAGTATCGATAAAGCCGGGCGCAACGGCGTTGGCGGTGATGCCGAATGGCCCCAGTTCGATGGCAAGCGTGCGTGTGAGACCCTGTAAGCCCGCCTTTGCTGCCGAGTAGTTCACCTGCCCGCGATTGCCCAGGGCCGAGGTAGAGGAGAGCGAGACGATGCGCCCATAACGCTGCTCTACCATGTACTTCTGCGCGGCACGGCTACAGAGAAACGCGCCTTTAAGATGAACATTCAAAACCATGTCCCAATCCTCGTCAGCCATCTTGAAGAGCAGGTTGTCACGAAGGACGCCTGCATTGTTGACCAGGATATCTAAACGGCCAAATTGCTTTGCGGTGGCGTCAATGGCCTCCTGCACCATATCCTTGTTGGAGACATCGCAGCCCACGACGAGCGCCTCTGAACCCAGTCGATCGATCTCGGTCGCTACCTGCTGGCAGCCCTCGGTATCTATATCTGCCAGGCCCACTCGCGCACCCTCTTCGGCCAGGCGCAAAGCGGTAGCAGCACCAATACCCCTGCCCGCACCGGTAACAAAAGCAACACGTCCCTCAAGTCGTCCCATAATTCTCTCCTCTGCCTTCCTCATTTCCTCTGTGTAATAGGTCAGCAACATACCAGAAAAAGAGCCACTTGTATGTCATTCTGAGCGAAGCGAAGAATCTAAGCGAGCCATTTCGACAAGGTGGTTGCCTTAGATTCTGAGCGAAGCGAAGAATGACATGTCTAAGTTCGTTTTTCATGGCATACCCTACAGCAGTATATCACAAATATGCATGGGCTGAGGTTTGATTACCTGGGAGCTTCGATGCAAGTGACGCCTTGCGGGCCGACATAGGCGCTGTGGCGCGTCATGGGCGGGAGAATCAGGCAATCTCCCGGGGCGAGATCAACGGCAAGCTCGCGGCCCTGCGCGTCCCGTTGATCGGGGAGGACGAAGCGGATGGAGCCTTGCACGCAGTAGAGCACTTTTTCGTAGCTGTGGCTGTGAACGGCGTAGGTGAAGCCTGGGTCGTTTGACCAGCTATAGGGGGTGAGTCTTTCTTGCTGCATGCGCCGCCGCAAATCCTCTTCGCTCGGAAGTGCCTGCTCTTGCCAGCGTATGACTTGCATGATTTTCTCCTTTACCAGCGGAAGGCGTAGCCAACGCCGCGCACGGTCTGGATGAGGCGCGGATTGGCGGGGTCCTCTTCGATTTTCTCGCGCAGCCAGCGGATGTGGACATCGACGGTGCGCGTGTCGCCCACGTAGTCATAGCCCCAGACGTTGTGCAGGAGTTGATCGCGCGTGAGCACCGTTCCGCGATTGCGCACGAGAAATGCCAGCAGGTCGAACTGCTTGGGCTGCAATTCAAACTCCTGGCCGCGACAGAAAATGCGCCGCCCGGCAAGATCGATGCGCAGCGGCCCGGCGACCAGTTCGCGATTGGCACGCGGCACCTCGATAACAGTTTGTTCCTGTGGCGGACGCTCCTCAACCGCGCTGGCACTGGCAGGAACATACTCGGCGCGGCGCAGTAACGCGCGCACGCGGGCCAGCAGTTCGCGGCGACCAAAGGGTTTGGTCACGTAGTCATCTGCTCCCACTTCCAGGCCGACGACCTTGTCTATCTCGTCCCCTTTGGCGGTGAGTATCATAATCGGGGTGGTGGATGTGTTCTTCTCGCGGCGCAATTGCCGGCAGACTTCCAACCCGTCCATCTCCGGCAGCATGATGTCAAGAATAATCAGGTCAGGGGTCGTGCGTTGAGCTGCCTCCAGTGCGCTAGCACCGTCAGCAGCGGTTATCACCTGGTAGCCTGCCTGTTCCAGGTTGTAGGCGATGGTATCTACCAGGACCGGTTCATCGTCTACAACCAGAATTGTACGTGCCATGATCTATCTTATATGGGTACACATCAGTATACCTCCTCCATGCCTTCCTCTAGCCTGCTCTAACCGAAGCGCCCGCTGATATAGTCCTCGGTTTCTTTCTTTTTAGGACGCTCGAATATCTCGACCGTCGGGCCGAATTCGATGAGCCGACCGGACAGGAAGAAACCGGTATACTGTGAGACACGGGCCGCCTGTTGCATATTGTGCGTTACGATAACAATAGTATACTCTTTCATCAGCTCCGTAATCAATTCCTCGATCTTCAGCGTAGCAATGGGATCGAGTGCGGAACATGGCTCGTCCATGAGCAGCACCGTTGGCCTGACGGCCAACGCACGAGCGATGCAGAGACGCTGCTGCTGACCGCCTGAGAGACCCAGCGCCGAAGCGTTCAGCCTGTCTTTCACCTCTTCCCACAACGCGGCGCCGCGCAGGCTTTGTTCGACCGCATCCTTCAGATTCTTTGTCTTACCCTGGATGCGCAGACCGTAGGCAATGTTCTCGAAGATGGATTTGGGGAAGGGATTCGGGCGCTGGAAGACCATGCCGATGATCTGGCGTAGTTCTACCACGTCCACGGATTTATCATAGATATTGCGTCCATCCATGACGGCTTCGCCCCCGGTGCGTGTGCCGGGAATCAGATCATTCATGCGGTCGAGCGTGCGCAGGAAGGTCGATTTGCCACAACCTGATGGGCCAATGAGAGCAGTAACCTGATTTTTGAGAACGGGCAGCGAGACACCAAACAGTGCCTGCTTCGAACCATAGAAAAAGTCCACATTGTTGACATCAATGAGCGTTTCTGCGTTTGGATTGCGTAGGGCCTGAGCGTGCTGCTCGGGGTGCTCGTGGACCTGTCTCGCCACCTGGCTGGGTGAAACTTGTGGCATGTCTGGATGTCTTATCCCATCTGCTGTCCCGGTGGCACTATCCTGTATAGACGCAAAGCCGGACTCATTAATCTGTTGTGCGCTTGATTGCTGCTGTTCCGCTTGCATCATATTCTGTGGACGTTGTGGTTGTTGCATACATACTCCTATTCCGAAATGCTTACCGTTTTGTTTCAGGCTAACTGGTATTCCTTGTGCAAGGGAATAGCAGTATCTACTATCATGCGATCGGCGAGTATAACCAGTCGAATGTAGCGGCCAGCGAGAGATTTGCTGATGAAGTACGGACGCCCCTCGAAGGAGATGTGACCGCTGCGCGCTACCTTACGAGAACAGATGCTGGCCCCTTCGGGCAGTTTCGGGTTTTCTCCGCCGGACATATCTATCTGGTTGTGCATTTCTGATAACCTCATTTCTTTTCGCCAGAATTGACGCTTCTGAACACCGGTGATGTTTACGCGGCAGTAATGCGACGTGTGATGAGACGACCAACACCTCGCGCACCCAGGTTGAGGACGAGGAGAATCAAGATTAGCAGGGTCGCCGATCCTGCTGAGACAACATTGGCCTGTTGTGCCGTCAGGCTGGTAGAACCTGCGCCGGCGGTTTCGATAAACCAGAGATGAACGGTCAGCGTATCGCTGCCAATCAACGGATTGAGTGTGAACACATTAATGGGGTTAAATGCACCTGCCGTGAAAATGAGGGCAGCCGCTTCACCGATGATTTTGCCCGCGGAGAGAATAAGTCCCGTCACGATGCCGGGCAAAGCAGAGGGCAAAATGACGGTACGAATCGTCTGCCATTTTGTCGCGCCAAGAGCCAGCCCGCCCTCTTTCAATTCACGTGGAACTGAGGCCAGGGCGTCCTCGAAAAGACGCAGCGCCAGCGGCAGGTTCAGGCAGAGCAGGGTAAGCGCCCCCGCAATGCGACTGATGTGAAAGCCGAAAAAGGCTCCGAAGACGATAAAGCCGAAGAGGCCTAGCACGATAGATGGTACCCCGGCCAGTGTCTCCGCCGCGAAGTGAATGATCGTGACGAAAGGTCCCTGTGGGGCATACTCGATCAGGTAAATGGCTGCCGCCAGCGCAATGGGGAACAAGAATATTTCAGAGAGCACCAGCATGTAGAACGTATTGAACAACTCCGGCGCTATTCCCGCGTCCCCGGTTGAATAGAACGTAGGATTAAAGAGAGCGGTAAATCCTTGAACGAGCAGGTAAACGATAATTACAATAAAGAGCAACGCCACGATTGCCGTGATTGCCCAGAGCACGCCAAGCGCAATGCGATTCCTGATATGCATGCTCTTCACTAAGCGCCGCCGACTGCGCGTAACAAGGGTTGCCGTATCTGCAACGGGCATGGTCTGCACGTGTTGACTCATTTGTACACCCCTCTACTGGCCAGGTAGCGACTGATACAGATGAACAGGAAAGAAATGACGAGCAGCACAAACGCCAGCGTCCAGTAGGCGTCGCGCGAGGCACCGGCAGTTTCCTGGAAGTCGTTGACAATTGCCTGCGTGATATTGACGTTAGGCTGGAAGAAGACGGAGAGGCTGAAAAGCTTCTGGGGGATGCTGGAGCCATCGAGTACCATACTGACTGCCAGCGTCTCACCGATGGCGCGAGCCATGCCCAGCACCACCGCCGTTGCCAGCCCGGTACCGGCGGCGGGAATAATCGCTTTTGACATCATCTGCCAGCGTGTAGAACCAAGCGCCAGGCTTGCCTCACGCACACTGCCGGGTACAGCTCTCAATGCGTCGATGGAGACGCTGATGATGGTAGGCAAGATCATGACGATCAGCACCAGGATGGCCGCTCCCCAGCCGTAGCCGCCAGTCGCTATACCGCCTGTGATCGGCGCAGCAATTTTTGCCAGAAAAGGTACCAGTATGATGAGGCCGAGGAAACCGATGACGACCGATGGCATGCCGGTAAAAACCTCGATTAAGGGCTGCAATAATCTGGCCAGCCAGCGCGGGGCTACCTCGGTGAAGCAGACCGCCAGGCCAATTCCCAGCGGAGTCGCGATGAGCACAGAGAAAAAGGTGATAACGATTGAGCCGAGAATCAGTCCCCCGGCTCCATAATGCGGATTGCCGTTAACATCATTATTTCCGGTTGGATCCCAGTTTGTGCTGAAAAAGAAATTTTTAAGATTGGCCCCTTCGCCAAACACACGGAAGGCATTTATTCCAATAAAGACAAAGATACTGATAATTACGACGACAAGCAGTACAGCACAGATGAGGAACACTATACGTGCGATCCGATCTGCTACGTGTACCCGACGATCATTTGCTGTTACCTGTTGCGTTAACACACCCTCCTCCTTTCTAAAGATACTGGCATTATCCGTGTGGCCGACGATAATGAGTTTTCCAATCAAGACTGATAATGATGGATAGCTTCGTCCTGTAGGGACAGGGGGTGGAGCAGCGTGGATGCGGGGGCCTTGTGCCTGTCCGCTCGATAAGCCACCCGTTCGCTGCCCCAGAGCCAAACGTCTGTTGAGGCGAGGCGGACAGGCAGATGCTCTCTCAAAGTCAAGCGTTCCCTTGAGGTCACGCAGGGCACGCCCCGCGCAGTCTCAGCCTCCCAGGCTGTCTTCCCACCTATCCCCACGTCCGCCCCTTGTCCCTACAGATTTTCCTTCCCGGCCTTATTTGTTCCAATTCAGTATCGTCGCTGCGCACAATGAATTGTACGCCTATTAGCTGGTCGGCTGGTGAGCCTGAATAGAGGACGGAGACATCTGCGTAGTGCTCAGGAAGGCAAGTTTGGACTCTTCTTGCTGAGCCGAGCTACTGAACATGTAGTCGATGAAGGCCTGGGCGAGACCACTGGCTGGCCCCTTCGTGTACATGTGCTCGATGTTCCAGAACTTGTAGGTGTTGTTCTCTACCAGACTGCTATTCGAAGGAGAGTTGCCATCGATGCTTATGGGAGTCAGACCCAGGCTCTGAGCCGAACCCAGGGTGATGTAGCCGATGGCGCCCGCCGTCTGCTTCACCTCGGTCGCAACTGTGCCAGTGCTATCACTGACCAGGCTGGAGGGTCCGCTGACTTTCTCAGGGCCACCCAGGATATATGACTGGAACGTGGCCCGGGTACCAGAACTGGCCGGGCGGCTGACCACCACGATTTTCACGTTCGGCCCGCCCACCTGATTCCAGTTGGTGATACTGCCGCTGTAGATACCCTTCAACTGAGCTGTTGTCAGGTTGGTGACGCCTGTAACCTGAGGGTTGACGACGACGACGAAGACCACAATAGCTACCTGGTGGTCAACCAGATCGGTTTGCGTAGCCAGGTGGAAGATGTCGGAGTCGCCAATCTGGACGTTGCCTGCTTCTACGTCGGAGAGGCCGGTTTTACTACCGCCCAGGTTGACGGTGATATTTGCACCGGAGCATTGCTTTTCATAATCAGACCCTACTGCCTTCGCGAGGGGCGCGAGGGCTGTTGAGCCGTCAGCGGTAATACTGCCCTGCACACAGGTGAACTCGCCGGGTGTTCCAAGCTTGCTGCTACTTGAGGTGGTGGGCGTGCTGCCACTGCCTGTGGTGGTTGTGCCGCCGCACGCGGAAATGAAGATACTGAATGCCACTCCTAACAAAAGTGACACGAGCGCAAAGCGCCATTGTTTCGACATAAATCCTCCAAAAAACGTTAATTCCAACCGGACCTTCTGGGCCGTACCCTGCTTGCTCAAACACCAAATTCGTCGTGTACGGTCTATTTCAGACGGATAATCGGTTCCCGGTCGTATCTGCACTCTTTTCCGTCACGTTAATAACGGTAACACTCCCTGGTTAACCATGCTTTATGGATACGTTAACAAGGATTAAATCTCTGTTAAACTTTTCCCGGTGGATAGGTTGCAGAAATTTAACATTGCACATTGCAATGTTCCTGTTTCGTATGCTATGCTGGTGTTTGAAAATATCTCTTGCCCTGACATGCATCGATAAGAGTTGATGACAGAAGGAGTGAGAGAGCGGCTGCAAGCAAACGCTTTATGGCAATTATAATGAGATGCGTACGTTCGTAGTAGTGTTGACGCTTCAGGAGGTCATCCAATGGAAATACCATTGTCCCCGCTCGAGTTCCTGCGCCGTGCCCGGCGTTTGTACCCTGACCGTGAGGCTGTTGTCGATGAAGGACTACGCCTGACATATTCGGAGTTTGGCAACCGTTGTGATCGCTGGTCTGCTGCCCTCCAGCAGATGGGCGTCAATCCCGGTGATCGCGTCGCCTACATTGCTCCCAACACGCATGCACAGCTCGAATCGTTTTATGCCGTCCCTCAGATTGGAGCCGTCCTTGTTCCCATCAACTATCGTCTCATCGCTGACGATTTTGTCTATATCATCCAGCATAGTGGAGCGCAGGTGGTCTGTGTCCACAGCGATTATCTAACTGTTGTCGAAGGTATTCGCGATCAACTACCGGGGGTCAAGCATTTTGTGGCACTCGAAGGTCTGACCAATACCTTACGCGAAGCAGGCTGGCTTGACTACGAGATCTCTGCTTGACCAGGCATCACAAACCTTCAGCCGCCCGCCCATTGCCGAGGACGATCTGCTGACCATCAACTATACCAGCGGCACGACCTCACGGCCCAAAGGGGTGATGATCACGCATCGCAATGCCTACATGAACGTCATCGGCACGCTGGTGCATATCTCCATGTCGCCCGCCGATCGCTACCTGTGGACGCTGCCGATGTTCCATGCCAATGGGTGGACTTTCGTCTGGACGGTCACCGCAGCCGGAGCCACTCATGTGTGCCTGCGCAAGGTGGAACCACGCGCCGTCTTTACCTTGATCCGCGATGAAGAGATCACCCTGCTCTGTGCCGCTCCGACGGTGCTCATTAGTATCGCCAATGCCCCTGGCAATGTGAAGGACATTTTGCTTTCAGATGAAGCCGGGGAGTCGGGTCGGCGGAAGGTACGCGTACTGACGGCGGGCGCACCACCGGCGGCGGCAACCATCGAGCGCATCGAAGGTGAACTCGGCTGGGAGATCACGCAGGTGTATGGCCTGACCGAGACCGCTCCCTTCATCAGCATTTGCGAACCACGCCCGGAGCATGCCACTCTCTCCCCTCAAGCACTTGCCACCATCAAAGCGCGTCAGGGAGTTGAACTGATGACCTCCGGTGAACTGCTGGTCGTCGATGAAGAGGGCAACGAGGTTCCGCACGACGGGGAGACCCTCGGTGAAATCGTGGCACGCGGTAACGTCGTGATGAAAGGCTATTACAACGACCCGGATGCAACCGAACGAGCATTTCATGGGGGCTGGTTTCATAGCGGCGATGCAGCCGTCGTCCATCCTGATGGCTATATCGAAATTCGCGACCGTCTCAAGGACGTGATCATCAGTGGCGGAGAGAACATCTCCTCGGTCGAGGTTGAGGGTATCCTGCTGCGTCACCCCGCCATCCAGGAGGTCGCGGTGGTGGGCCTGCCCGACGAACGCTGGGGAGAGGCCCCACACGCCTTTGTCGTCGTCAAGGAAGGGCAGAGCGCGACGCCGGAGGAACTGCGTACCTTTGCGCGCAATAACATGGCGCACTTCAAGGTGCCGCAGTCATTCACCTTTATCCCGGAGTTGCCCAAGACGGCCACCGGCAAGATTCAGAAATATGTCCTGCGCGGCGGCAAAGCAGCCATCTCTGCACAGTAATGTGCCTGAAGAATCGTGTATAATTGTCCTATATACGAGAAAGAGGTGAGCGATTGACTGGAAGAACAGGTGCAGAAATGGCTTCTTTGCGCTGGACATCAAAAGACCTGGAATTACTGCCAGATGACGGCAAGCGGTACGAAATCGTAGACGGAGAATTGTATATATCAAAACAGCCCCACTGGCATCATCAATTCGTTGCCAACCAGATATGGGAGGTACTTCAAATTTGGAGTCGCGAGACAAATTCTGGTCGAGCTAATGTCGCACCGGGAATTATCTTTGACGACGACGATGATGTAGCGCCCGATGTAATCTGGATCAGCAAAGAAAGATTGGCAACAGCACTCCAGGCAGATGGGAAGTTGCACGCAGCACCCGAATTAGTGGTTGAGGTACTTTCACCAGGAACAACCAATGCAGCACGCGACCGTGAAGCAAAGTTGAAGCTCTATTCACGGCGTGGCGTGCTGGAATACTGGATAGTGAGCTGGCAGGAGCGGCTTGTGGAAGTGTACCGGCGTGAGAATGCTCTTCTCAAGCTGCACTATACGCTCTATGAAAACGATGTCTTACAATCACCCAATCTTCCAGGATTTCGTTGTCAGATTAGCCAGATTTTCGCCGACATGGATGTTTTCTAAGCGGGTGATTTCAGAGACAAGGGCAACTTAAGAAGCACGAATGGCACTCACCGGGAGCGCCATTCGTGCTTCTTAATGAAGATTATGCAGAAATTCGAGAAACAACTATTGAGGAGACAATTCACACGTGAAAACGAATCTTTACTTGATCCGGCATGGAGAGTCGGAGAGCGCAGTGAAGCATGTGCTGGGCGATCTGGGGCTGACAGCGTTGGGGGTGAGGCAGGCGGAGCATTTGCGCGACCGGCTGGCGGGAACGGGCGAGATCGCCGCCGATGTGCTGATTTCCAGCACGATGCAGCGAGCGCGACAGACGGCGCAGATTATCGCCCCGGCACTGGGGCTACCTATCATCTTTGATGAGGAGGTTGAGGAGATGCGCGTGGGCAAGGCCGAGGGTATGACGGATGCGCAGTATCAGCGCAACCTTCGGCGGCGTCACCGTTGCGGAAGACCCGTTCAAGCCCATTGCACCGGGCGCGGAAAGCTGGGTGCAGTTTATGCAGCGTATGGGCCGTGCTATGTATCGGCTCTCTCACCAGTACGAGGGCAAGACAGTCGTGGTCGTCTGTCATGGCGGCATCATCGAAGGCTCCTTTTATTACTTTTTTGGCCTGCCTACGCTGCACGGCCCGCAGGCTCACTTCTCGACGCGCAACACCTCGATTACACACTGGGAACAGTCTGAACCAGAAAACCGTCCGCCGCGCTGGCACTTGAAGAGATATGACGATGACTTCCACCTGCGCGATATCGATACCCCTGCGCGCATTCCCTGGCAGGAACTGAGACCTCGCCCCGTATCAGGGAGCGATCAACCTGCTGCTCCTATTAATTGAAAAATTGCCCTCATCTGTCATGCTATGAAAAAGGCCCTCTCGCATGTCATTCTGAGCACAGCGAAGAATCTGGTGCTGACTTCCTCGATCAGGTGGCTCCCTCAAATTCTTCGCTACACTCGATACTATTGGCGAACGCTCTTCCTGGACTGCTCGCCGCAGAGCGGCTCATTTCTCCTGAGAGTGGGATGGCTCGGTGCGCGGCCTGGCCGCGCACCGAGCCATCCCACTCTCAAACTCTTGCAAAGCGCCGCAGGCGCTGAGGAGTCAAGAGGGTGAGTTCGCTAACGGTAACCCCACTCAGAATGACATGGGTGGGTGCCTTCTCAGCAACTTTTAACGAAGATATAAAGGTCTGTTAACCTCTATTTAACATACCGATAACATTGAAGCTTTACGATTCAGTTGAGAGAATTTTATGTAAGAAACATATCCCTTTAGCAAGGAGATTGTATGTTCGATGAAGATAAACGTTCGGCTCCTCTGAAAGAGGAGGACGCGGTAGCCTCGGCGGAAGCTATCCTCGCCAGACTGGATGCCAGTTCCGTTTCAGGCTTTCATGTAAAGGCGTTGTTGACTTCCGGTATGGGCTTCTTCACTGACGCCTATGACCTGTTTATTATCGGTGTTGCTCTGGCTGTTTTAACCCCTATCTGGCACCTGTCTGCACTGGAAATTTCATTGATTGGCAGCACATCGCTGATTGCTGCTGCCCTGGGGGCGGTACTCTTTGGTCGCCTGGCGGATCATGTAGGACGCAGGTCGATTTATGGCTATACTTTGATCGTGCTCGCCTGTGGCGCTATTGCTTCGTCACTGGCTCCTGGCGTTATCTGGCTCCTGATTTTCCGCTTCATTCTGGGCCTCGGTATCGGTGGCGACTATCCGCTCAGTGCGACGCTGATGAGCGAGTATGCCAACCAGCGTGATCGTGGCAAGCTGATTACCTTCGTCTTCTCGATGCAAGGCATTGGCCTCATCTGTGGCCCACTGGTGGCGATTCTCCTACTGGTGAGCGGTCTGAACCATGATCTTATCTGGCGCATCATGCTTGGCCTCGGCGCGGTTCCTGCTCTGTGTACCTTCTACCTGCGTCGACAAATTGCCGAGACACCGCGCTTCGCCCTCGCCATGCAAGGCGACATTGAGGGCGCGAGCCGCACCATTGACATGGTGACGAAGCAGAACGGTAACGTGAAACCACAGAATGTCACGTCCAGGAGCAATGGCAATGGCAAAGCAAGCAAAAAATCATCCCTCAAGCTCTTGCTCACGCCGCGCTACCTCCGCTGGCTGATCGGTGCAGCAGGTGCCTGGTTTCTGCTGGATATTGCCTACTACGGCACCACCATTTCCAGTCCGTTGGTGCTCAAATCGCTGAATCCGCACTCGAACCTGGTGACCAACATGGTCTACACCCTGCTGATCTTTGTGATCGCCGCGTTGCCCGGCTACATTATCGCCGCTTTCACTATTGATAAGCTGGGGCGCAAGTGGATTCAGTGTGTTGGCTTTGCCATGATGGCTCTGGCCTACGGTTCGCTTGCCATTGCTCCAGCTTTGACGACGATCACACTGTCTTTCCTGCTGATCTACGGGCTGAGCTACTTCTTTACCGAGTTCGGGCCGAACGTGACCACCTTTGTCTATCCGGCGGAAATCTTCCCTGTAATGGTGCGTTCCTCTGCGCATGGTATCGCGGCTGCCTTCGGTAAGGTTGGTGCCTTTATTGGCGCATTTGCCTTCCCCTATCTGCTTGCCACGTTCCACCTGCCCGGCGCGATGGCCTTTGCCGCCATTGTCTCCCTTATCGGGCTGGTGCTGACCTTCTTCACCCTGCCGGAGCCTAACCAGCGCTCCCTCGAAGAGATTTCCGGCGAGCAAAAGACTGCCACGGCTTACAATGGGAAAGTACCTGCGTTGCCATAAACGCAGAAGAGAGACGAAAAAGGCGAAAAAGCGAGGGCATTGCCCTCGCTTTTTCGCCTTTTTCGTCTCTCTTCTGCCACCTCGTAAAATTCTAATCTAGCTATAACCTGTTATTAACGTCCTTATAAGCTCTATGCGCTAAAGTTAGTAGTGAACGATAGAGAAGAGATGGCAGGTGTCAGGAGATGATAAATAAGCAACCTGCGCCAACCATCGGCTCATATATATAACTCTGACTCATCTCAATTCACATTGAACACAATCCTGTTGTCGGAACAGGTGGAAAAACCGGCCCCGGTACCGGATCAGGGAGCGGGAAATTAAAAAACAGAAATATCTTTGCGATAGATAGAGAAGCGAGCCGCTTGATATGTTCAAGCGGCTCGCTTCTCTCGTCTACTGCTCGTTTTTTGATAGGGATGGGGGTGGTGATGGTGAAAAGGAGGAGCCGCGTTGGAGACGTTCGATGATCTCTTTGAGGCGGCGTGTCTCCATAGTGTGCTGCACCTGGAGTTCCTGTATCTCGCGCTCCATCTGCTCCTGCATCTCTTCCATGCGATCTTTCATATGCAGAATGGCTTCGACGCCCGCCAGGTTGACGCCGAGGTCTCGCATCAGACGACGAATATGCACGACGCGCTCGATATCACGATCAGAATAGAGGCGAGGGCTGTGCGGGCTCTCGCCTTTACGGGCGGGCGTGATAAGTCCCAGGCGCTCGTAGTGGCGCAGCGTCTGTTCATGTACCTCAGCCTTCTGTGCCGCCACGCTGATGATATACCATGCTCCCTCGAATTTCTCTGCCACGCTTGCTTTCATCCTCCCTTCTCGATGCAATGGGGGTGCAGGGGGTTTCCCCTGCCGGGGTTTGGGACGCGGTCTGAGAGACCGTGTGGAGGGCCCCCAATCCTTTCCCTCTTTCCCCGGAGATTCATTGAAAACGCATTAAGAATGGACTTCGCTGCCGCGAGTGCGTGCAAGCTGCTCAAAGAGGGCGCGCTCCTCGCTCGAAAGATGCTGGGGTAGAACAACTTTGATGCGGGCGTAGAGGTTGCCGCTACCCTCACCGCGTAGATGGGGCATGCCTTTGCCTCCCAGGCGGAAAAGAGTTCCATTCTGCGTCTCTGCCGGAATCTTCAGCGAGAGTTTGCGTCCATCCGGGACCGGCACCGCAACTTCACCGCCGAGCATTGCCGCGACCAGTTCCACATCAACATCTGTGTAGAGATCATCGCCTTTACGTTCGTAGACAGGGTCGGGCTTGACGGTGATGACAAAGTAAAGATCACCGCGAGGGCCACCGTTGCTGCCGGGCTGGCCTTCGCCCGCGACGCGAATCTTCGAACCGTTATCGACGCCGGGCGGTATCTTCACCTGGATACGCTTGTTTTTGGGTAGCAGACCCTGACCCTGACAACTTGCGCATGTCTTGCTCGCTATCTCGCCTTTACCCTGACAGACCGTGCAGGGAACGGTCGATTGGATGTTGAAGTTGCGGCTCCCTCCGCTGTAAGCCTCCTGTAAGCTCACCTCAACGGGCTGTTCGATATTCTCGCCTGCGCGTGGACGCCTGAAGCTTTCTTCACGCACTCCACTTGTCCCTGCTCCTGTTCCCGTTCTCGATTGCCCTTGCTGCGAAGATCGACCAAAAAGCACCTCGAAGAAATCAGAGAAACCGCTGCCGCCCATGCTTCCCGCACCACTCATGCCGCCCGTAGAAAAGTCAAAAGGCGAAGTCCCGGAACGCCCTGCTCGTCCGGCTCCAGAAGCAAATTTTTGCCAGTTGGAGCCGAGCAGGTCGTACTGACTGCGCTTCTGGGGGTCAGAGAGTACCTCGTAAGCCTCGTTGATCTCTTTAAACTTCGCTTCCGCTCGCTTGTCGCCGGGATTCACATCAGGATGGTACTTACGAGCCAACTTCCGAAATGCCTGCTTGATTTCATCAGTGCTAGCCCCTCGCACCACACCCAGTATTTTGTAATAATCTCTGTATTCCATATCCCAGCTCTTTCCCTGGCCTCATTCCTGAGGTTGCGATTCCACGATGTTATTGTTGCCGCTGCTGACTTTGACGCGGGCCGGACGCAAGGTGTCCTCGCCCATCAAGTAGCCCTTCTGCACCTCTTCCACGATGGTTCCCTCCGGCTGATCGCTGCCATCGACCGCCTCGATGGCTTCGTGCCGGTAGGGGTTGAAGGTCTCTCCGACAGTAGGAACGGGAGTAAGACCCTCACCGCGCAACACCTCGCTCATTTGCCACTGCATCATACGCAGCGCCTGTTGGAGACCCTGTTTATCCAGCGTGTCCTGGAAGGCAAGCGCCCGCTCGACGTTGTCGAGCACGCCCAGCAACTTTTGCAGCAGCGCCTTCTTCTGTTGCAGTACGCGATCCGCCATCAGGCGCTCCTGACGTTTACGGAAATTGTCCATCTCGGCTCGCTCGCGCAGAAATCTATTCCAGTTGTCTGCCGCCTCTTGCCGGGCCTGCGAAAGCTGGGCCTCTAACTGGGCAATCAGTGCAGCTTTATCACTCGTCAAACTACCAGCATTCCCGGCGCTCGCCGTCCCATTTTCCTGGCCCGCAACCTGTTGTGCTGGTTGTGCTGATTGTCCTGCCTGCGTACCTGTCACTTCCTGAGATTCTTCTGGCATAAGAACGTTTACTCCTTACCTTATCCCGCACCACCATTATGCATGATACGAGTACGATAATGAAAAAAAGCTTTTGTATTTCCAACGTTTATGGCGTATCCAGTATAAATGTTGAGCCACTCCCTGTCAAGATTCTGTCCGCTTATTCCCCGCGTGATCCCTTATCAAGCCGCCTCCAGTTGTCGATAAGATCAGTGAAATTATATATAACAATAAATGAATGTGAACAACCAGAATCGGGCGTGCGGCCCTGTCCCTACAGGATGTGGCTCTATCTCTCGCCGATCTTGTTTGTTCACATTCATCATTGATTTGAAATAGATGGATGAAAAAAGATGGCTATGCGCTGCCTGCACCGATCTCAACGGATACGACAGGGATGGATGATCTTTTTGTTTTCTCTCGTGTTGCTGGCAGGGATTGCCGGAGCATCTCCGTATTCTTCTCATTCGCTGGCATCGCCTCCGCTCGCGCAGGCGGCATGCATCGATATCCCTGCTGCTCCCGATTACCTTGCCAGCGACAGCATTTATGATGCGATTGCTGCGATTAATCATGCGCACTCACTGGAAGGGCTGCCAGCGTTGAAGCTGCCGCTCAATTTTTACCGGCTTGGTGCGGTGCAGCAACAATTTATGCTGGTGAACCTTGAACGCGAGGTGCGGGGACTTTCACCCTTGCATATGGACGCGAATCTGGCGCAACTGGCGCTCAATTACAGCAGGCAGATGCGCGACCTGCACTTTTACTCACACACCAGTCCGATTAGTGGAACATTTACTGAACGCATCACTGCCAATCCTGCCATCGCCGATCACTACCAGCTCGTGGCGGAAAACCTGGCGGGTAATCCGGTGCCGGGAGTAGGCCCAATCTACGAATATATGTACGACGACGCGGCTGAACACTGTGATCATCGCGCCAATATTCTCGACCCAACGCTGACGCTGGTCGGTATCGGAGAGGTGTCTGCCAGCCCGTATGGCAGCGTTTCGGCGCAGGAGTTTCTGGCTCCCGCGCCCTGGAGACCCTACAGAGATGTGCCATTTGTCACACAGCCACCACATCTTCGCCTGCTGGTAGATCGCAGTTCTGCCCATTCCTGGCTGTTGCAGTGCCGGGCGCTTGCCAGTCCCGCTACCGGGACAGCACATATCACCTGGTTTATCGATCATGTTGGCAAAGGGCAATTGCTCGCCAGCGGTTCCTTTCTCTCGCTTAACCTGCGTTCTCTTGCCCCTGGCAGGCACACGCTTCTGGTCTATGCCGTCGATGATGAGCAAAATTACAACATGATGGCGTATACAATTACCTGAGAGAAGTAGAACTGCTCCTTGAAACTCTATTCCTGCTGTAAGAGTGCCTGTATTGGAGAGGATGCACAGGCGCTTGGTCTGAACACGCAGAAGTTCGAGCAGGATATGCGCAACCACACCTTCGCCTCAAAGATCGAAGCAGACATGAGAAGCGGTGACGAAAGCAACGTACCGGGTACGCCTACATTTTTCATCAATGGAGAGCAGTACGACGGTTCCTACGACCTCCAGTCGCTGCTGTCTGCCCTGTAACAGGCAATGACGGCTCAGAGGTAGTTATCAGGTTGACTCTCAGGCCGACTGCAATACCAGCCTGATCGAGGGTACACGTAGTTGATCTGTAGGTTGCGATGCTCCCTCCAACTGCATGGCGTATAATAACATCATATCACCCTGTAGATTGAGAGGAGCTTTTTTTATGTTTGATAGCAATCGTTCTAGCAAGCAACCACTGCCTGCGCTGGAGGAGATGCTGCAATCGCTGTTGTTAATTGAAGAGGGCGAGCATGAATTTGTGGAGGAAGTCAGTGAAATCGGAGAACATGGAGGAAGTAAGGGAAGTGGAGAAGCGCGGGATATCCGGCAATTCTTTTTTCCGGTTACCCGGCACTGTATTTATCTGAATCACGCCAGCAATGGTCCGCTGCCGCGCCCGGTGGCACGGGGCCTGCACGAATACATCGATGATCGCAGCGCCTATGCCAGTATGCACGGAGAACGCTGGCGTATGTATGAACAGGGAGCGCATCGTCGTATGGCAGATATGATCGGGGCGCAGCCAGGACAGGTTGCCTTCACAGCCAGCACGGGCGACGGCATAATGATGATTGCGCATGGTTTGCCCTGGCACGAGGGCGATAGCGTGATTACCGTTGAGGGCGAGTTTCCCAGCAATGTCTATCCCTGGCTGAACCTGCGCGAGCAGGGGGTGCAGGTGCATCTCGTCGCGCAGCATGACGGGCGTGTTCCACCGGAGGCTGTTTTTGAACGCATCGAGCAGGACAGGGGGCATACCAGGCTGGTCAGCCTGAGCCTTGTCTCGTTCTCCACAGGCTATCGTAACGACATTGCGACCATTGTGCGCTATTGCCACGAACGTGGCATCCTCTGTGGCATCGACGCTATACAGGCGTTGGGTGCGTTGGAGATCGATGTACAGGCGCTGGGCGTGGATTATCTGGCGGCAGCTGCCCATAAGTGGCTGCTTAGCCCACAGACTACCGGTATTCTCTACGTCTCGGATGACCTCCTGAGCTGCCTGCGCCTGCCGCGCCGCAGCTGGTTCAGTGTGGCCGAACCTTTCGATTTTTTCAACTACGAACAACCATTGAAAGAGGGTGCGGCACGTTTCGAGCATAGCTCATCCAACAGTACGGCCATCATCGGCCTGGATGCTGCGCTGGGAGTCTTCGAGAGTCTGGATGGCGGAATGGCGGCGGTCGAGGCGCGTGTTCTGGGTCTGACCGCGCACGCCATCGCTGGTCTGGAGCAGCTTGGCTATCCCGTCATCTCACCTCAAGGGCCAGGTGAACGTTCCGGCATCGTCTGCTTCACGCCCCATCCACAGCGCCCTGCCATGACGCCACAGCAGATCATAGATGAACTGGCAGCGCGCAACATTGCCGCCGCCGCTCGCGGCACCATCGCCCGCATCTCCCCTCACTTCTACAACACCATCGAGGAAATCGACACGCTGCTCAACGCGCTGGAAGACCTGAAACAACCCTCTACCATTTCAAATTGATCCATATGGAATGAATTTGTGTTCTAGCTGAGTCGGTTATGGCATGCAAAGTGCAGCGAAGCAAGCCATAACCGATTTTTGTTCTGCTAAAAAAAACTTGCCCCGGCGTTTAGCCACTGAACATGAAGACGAGACGGCTGAACGAATTGAGAGGTACATCAAATGAGTGATCTCACTATCGATAAGCTGGGCAGTGCTGTCCAGGACTTTTTCAGCAGCCAGTATCCGCCTGTTGCCGGTGCTACCGCTGTATTTGCCGCGCAACCCTGCGGTATGCCTGTCGATACCGCTGCATTCGCCAGTAACCTGCTGCTACCCGCGCAGGAAATCAACGACCTGGCGGATATTACGGCACGGGTAATCGCCGGTCAGTTCTGGCCCACGCTCATTACAGCCACCGGCCTCTTTGAGCTACTGTTATCAGCTATGCCAACAGATGGGATGACAGGAGATCAGCTGGCTGAATTCGGCAAACTTCGCGGCAGCGCCGACGAGAGTTTCCATAATCAGCTTGCTAACATTAGCGCTACTCCGGCTAACTGGTGGGACGCGACGGCGAGTAGCAACTGGACAACGCATTCCATATCCTCGGATCAGGTGACTGGCACAGTGACACCGCCAGTTCTGCCCTGGAACTGGCACGTTCTCCCTCCCAGGCATCTCCCGGTCCTGAGCCTCGGCCTGCATCGAGACTTCTTACCCGTAGATCAGGCAATGAGCAGTATTGCTGCCCATCCCTCGCTGTCTGAGACAGACTCGACCACCTTTGTACGGACGAATAATACCGGGTTGCACCAGGTAATGACTGCACCGGCTGCGGATTCGCTCAGGTTAACCACGTCGTCGGCACAGTCGATCAGTATAGCTACAGCCGCAACAGGATCGATGGGTACGATAACAGCTACAGCAAAGCCGCTCACTATGGTTGATTCGTCCAGAGCAATCGCGCAGATCGTGAGTGTGGCGAGCATTCAGACGGTGCAGGCCGAACACCTCAGCGTGTCCTTCGACTACTGTCTTGTGAACCTCTCTCGTTCCTGGTGGAATGAACTCTTTGTAGCAATGAAAGGCTGGTACATCCCGACCTATAGCACGGGTGACCTGGCGACTGGTTCTGTCGACGGCAGCGGTGGCCAGTGTCCAGCCATTCCGACTGCTCTGTTTCTGGTGCGCAACGTAAGCATTAGCGGCTCCTGGAGCGAGCAGGATCGGGTCGCTATCCCCGACGCAGCCAGTTTCGGCCCCATCTCGCTGATTGGTCGCTCCATCGACTCCAATCTCACCATCAGCATTCCAGGTATGCAGATCATCGGGTGGATGGCAAACATTCTGCCACAGTTGCCGCCAGCAAGCGATCCCAGCCTGAGCACTCTTGAGTTGCAAAACTCGGCAGAAGGTCTGGGTTCCCTGCCAACCCTGAGCAGCGGTCAGCAAGGACCGGCGGTCGCCCGCCTGCAAGGTTTGCTGAGAGCCGCCACTCCTGGCTCTACCGATGCCGCACTGGCTATCGACGGCAACTATGGAGCTACCACCGTCGCTGCTGTTCAGACCTTCCAGCAAAGCAATGGCTTAAATCCTGGCGGCACCGTAGATGGAGCTACCTGGCAAAAGTTACTCGGTCTTTCATAGGCAAGTATACAGCAATCTGAAAGGAGAAAAGTATGTATCAAAGTGTTCAAGACGCTTTTACGGCCTTCAGCACACCGTTAGAGGGCAAAGTCAATTTTATGTATCTCGACATTAAAGGGCTTGTGACTGTCGGCATCGGCAACCTGATTGATCCCGTCGATAAGGCTCTCAACCTGCCATTTGTCCACAAGTCTGACGGGAGTGCGGCCACACAGGATGAGATTAGTAACGAGTGGAACACCTTGAAATCGCAGCCAGACCTGGCCCAGAAAGGGTACAAGGCCTGTGAGGCGATCACCAACCTGATGTTGACGGATGACAGCATCGCGCAGCTTGTGACGACAAAGTTGAACCTGAATGCCACCACCCTCAAGTCCACCAGCGAGTTCTCCGACATGGACTCCTGGCCTGCCGATGCTCAGCTTGGCCTGCTCAGCATGGCATGGGCAATGGGGCCGGGCTTTGGTCCCTCGTGGCCGAATTTTCGCACGGCCTGCGCTGCCCATGACTGGGCAACGGCGGCGGCCAATTGCCGCATGAACGAGACGGGCAATCCGGGGCTAAAGCCACGCAACGATGCCGATGTCCTGCTCTTTACCAATGCTGCTGCTGTTCAGACAGGTGGATTAGACTTCACCGTTCTCCACTGGCCGTCTGCGGTGCAGGCTTCAGGGTCTGTATCGGCGAATGGCCCTGTTGTCAGTGGCCTGAATCCGGCAAGCGGGGCAGGTGGAGACACAGTCACAGTGAGTGGGTCAGGCTTCACCGGAGCTACCGATGTGGGTTTTGGTCAGACCAATGTCGCCGATATGACGGTGGACAGTGATAGCCAGATCACCGTCACGGTGCCGGGTGGTTCTGGCACCGTTGATGTGGTGGTCATCACGCCTTCCGGTCAGTCAGCTCAATCAACGAACGACCAGTTTACCTATACCTCTTGAGTCGGCTTACAGTGGCCGACGCTAGTACAAAACTCTCTTTTTAAGGAGGAATATCCATGGCAATCGATCCCGTTCAGCAACAAATGCAGACTTCAACCGATCTGACCAGTGCCGTGCAGGCCATGTTGGAGACGTTGATCCAGAAGGCATTGAACTCTCAGGTAGTGGACAAAAATGGTAAGCCTTTGCAGGAGGTTTGCTATATCCAGCTCCCACTGGGAATCCCGGCTGACCCCGAGTCCTACTCGGATGCGTGGACTCCGGCAGGCAGCGATTCTGTGGCGAACACCACAGACCAGGGCAAGATTCCACCGCCACCAGCTTCGTCTACCTCGACAGCAGGAAGCGCCAGTAGTGGAACAAGCGGCACAGCGACGACGCCTGCCCCGCCGGTCGTTGATACACAGATGCAGCATTCTATTCAGAGCGCGTCCAACATATCCGCCCTGGTTGACACGATGATGAAGATCACGACCGACGGCACCTACATTCCATATGAAGGGGCCGAACAGATCAGTCAGGCCTATCAGGCGATCATCATGAAAGCCCAGGGCATCCCGGCTCCGCCGCCGCCTCCTGACATCCAGGCGAAGATTGACGCGGCCTCGAAGGTACTGTGGATCTATGATAGCAACGGCAATAACACCTATCAACAAACACCCCTGTACTCGAACTATGAGCTGTTGTCGGCTACGTGGGCGGCAGCAAGGACAGCCTATGCTCAGGCCGAAGCCGTGGCCTCGACGAATACGGCCCTGGCGGCGGCGTGGCCGGTCACCTCACAATCGTTGCAGACTACGGTGGACAATGCCTGGAACGATTGGCGCTCATCCGGTGCTGATCAGGTAGAGAACGCCCTCGACACGCTGGGCAGTGTAGGCGGTGCTGTCGGACCTTTCTTCCTCAATCAGGCCCGCGAGTTGTTCAAGGCCTGGGATCTGGGCCTTACCGGGTATGTCCCGGTGGGCACGCCCTACTCGTACATCTTGCCAGCTTCCTGGTGGGATGCAAGCGATAAACAGACAGGCTTCAGAACCATAACGGTTGATACAAGTAGCTGGCAGAGCAGTGGCTCGACGGCAGCAAGTAGCATGGCCTCCAACTGGTATCAGGGCCATTCCAGTTCCACCAGCGCTGGTGGTGCAGGGATGATCTTCGGTATCACGTTCGGCGTGGAAGGAGGCTCGTCATCCAGTAGCGGCCAGTCCGGCGCGGCAGGCAGCGGTTCCCAGTCTTACTCCTTTGGAAGTCAGATGAGCGATGTGAGTATTACGTTCGAGTATGGGCTGTGTGACATAAAGCGCCCCTGGATGCTGGCCGAGTTGTTCCAGGTCGACGGCTGGTATATTCCCGGGGAGAAAGTAGGGGCGGTTAGCGACGGTACGCTCAGTAGCCAGATACAGGATGATGTCCATCTGCTCCCGATGATTCCCACCCAGTTCCTGGTGGTACGTAATGTGAAGATAAAGGCGACCGGCTGGGGTCAGGCTGGAGATACGATGGCGCAGTATAGCCGGCAACAGCAAAGCAGCAATTCCAGCAGTTCCTCGGATGTTTCCGGTGGCATTGGCTTCCTGGGTATAGGTGGTGAGGCGAGTCACCGGTCAAGCGACTTTTCGGGGTCGAACGTGTATTCTTCGGCCAACTATGCCGCCTGGAGCTTCAAAGGGAACCACGCTTTAGGCGAACTGGATATCCCGGGAGCTCAGATTGTTGGTTTTGTGGGCGAAATCCTGCCAAAGTCGCCGCGTGTCGATTCTCCTCCCGCTGCGGCAGGCACAACCTCCACATCAGGCGCGTCCAGCACGTCATCCTCGACGACCACCAGCACGTCCAGCACAACAGGATCAACGCCATCGAATTAATGTGATACAGGGAAGCGCAATCGCCTGTGCTTCCTCTTTCCTGACATGGTGATGGTGCGTAAGCGGACCGGAGACCCCAGGCGCAGTGCTTGAGGTCTCCGGTCCGCTTACGCACCATCACCAGATACTGTCCTCTTGACGGAACATGTAAAGTACGGGAAAAGCAACTATTCTAAAAGAGAGGACAGAGATGCAATTTTTCTTTGAACCTATGAACGAGGAGGATGCTCGTGCTGTTCTGAGGTGGCGCTACGAGGGGCCGTATGCCGTCTACAATATGCAGGATGACTTTGATGAGGATAGTAAAGATAGTGTAGCGGAACTGCTGGACAGGCGCAGCCCGCACTACGCGGTACGCAACGAGGCGGGCGAACTGGTGGGCTTCTTCGGCTTTGGCTCCTCGGCGTATGTGACCAACTATGAGGAGCCGCACCTGTACAGCGAGAATAACACCATTACCATCGGGCTGGGCATGCGACCCGATTTGACGGGGCAGGGTAAGGGGCAGGGGCTGGCTTTTGTCGAGGCGGGTCTGGATTTTGCTCGCCAGCAGTTCGCGCCGGATTACTTCCGCCTTTTTGTGCTCACCTTTAATGAGCGGGCTATTCGCGTCTACGAAAAGGCGGGTTTCCAGCGCGTGCGCATCGTTGTGCAGCGCAACCCACAGGGAGAAAGGCTGTTCCTGGAGATGAGCCGCCACGCTTAGCGCAGGGCAGGAGAGCACGGACAGGCCGAGCGCAAGGGGATGGCTCTACTATATTACGAGGTAGTCTGGCGAGCCGACGTATAGAGTAGGGCTATCCCCTTGCGGGTGGCCTGGGGAGGGGCTGGGTTGATGCCGAATCTAACTCGTCGTCGACTGCGAGGCCCCGTGTATGCGCAGTTTCGTTGATGTAGAGCAGGACGGGATAGCCCCGGCTGAAGTCAACTTCAGTGATCGAGGCGTTGCCGAGACGGAACTGCCTGCGGTGTGTGAGGTCGAGACCGAGCAGGTGGCAGAGCGTCACAACTATGAAGCCTCCGTGCGTCGACCAGACCACGTTTCCCTCTGGATAGCGGGCCTGCCAGTCGGCCAGTGCTCGCTTTACCCGCTCATGCACCTGGAACATTGTCTCGCCGCCGGGAGGAGCGGCATCTGGCTCGACCTGCCAGCGTTCCAGCAGTGCGGCATTCTGCGCCCGCAATTCCGCGTAGGTGAGGCCCTCCCAGACGCCAAGCCCGTTTTCGCGCAGATCGGCGTCTTCCAGCACGGGCAGATCATGGTGTTGGGCGATGGCCCGCGCCGTAACGCGAGCGCGCTCTAGATCAGAGGAAACAACGGCATCGATATGTTCTGAGGCCAGGCGTAAGCCGACAGCCTCTGCCTGACGCACGCCGAGCGGGCTCAGCGGAATGTCCGCCTGGCCGGTGTAACGAGCCTGAAGATTGTACAGTGTAACGCCATGGCGCACGAGAAAAAGTCGCACAATGATACTCCTTGATTGAAACGGTCTACTGACGGATAAATCAAAGGATAGCATACCTCAAGCTGCATCTCATCGCAAATGCTCCCGTTTGCTTTTCGGAGTATATTTGTGGAAAACGAAAAAGCTGCTGAGGTTCCGCGCAATATCATGCGCTTGACTTTCCTCATACATCATGCTATAGTCGCATTAAGCAAATGATTAGAAAATGGCGATGAGAGGGACAGGTTGAGTGTTCTTCCGGCGTGCAGAGAGCAATGCGTGTGCTGCGAGTATTGCCGCCGAACCACTTGATGACACCCTTGAGCCAGCCAGTGAACCACCCATATGGCGCGAAGTAGCTGGCTGCGGGACGCGCCCGTTGTAGCGCGACGGTTTATCCCTGTCATAAGGGGCTGAACCGGTAGAGACCCTTTGCGCTGCTCGTTTCGTTTTCGAGAGACGGCGCGTGGGTGAATGGTGGTGGTACCACGACAGGCTTTTTGCCCTCGTCCTCCAATGGGACGAGGTTTTTTTGTTTTTGGAACAGGAAAAGGAGATTGGCTATGGAGCGAATTCGTACTACAGAGGTCGCTCAGCATATGGGCGAGCGCGTGCGCATGGCTGGCTGGTTACAATCGAACCGGCAGCTAGGTGGCATCAATTTTCTGGTGCTGCGTGACGGCTGGGGAACTGTGCAGGCGGTAGCCGAAAGCGAGGTCGAACTGGCTCCGCTTGCCGAGAGCGAGGCCGGGCTGGAAAGCGTTGTGGAGATCGAGGGGCAGGTGATGAGCGAGGCGCAGGCACCGGGCGGCGTGGAACTGCACAACCTGCGCATTGAGGTGGTAACGCCGGTGAAGGAGACGACACCGCTGCCTCTTAACAAGCGCAAGCTCAACGCCAATATCAACACGCTGCTCGATCATGCCGTTGTGACCAACCGGCACCCGACACGGCGCGCCGTTTTGCGACTGGCTTCCGGCGCGATGAGCAGCTTCCGCCGCACGCTGACGGCGCGCGGCTTTACCGAGATTCAGACACCGAAGATCGTGGCCGCGGCTACGGAGAGCGGAGCCAACGTCTTCAAGCTCGACTACTTCGGGCGCGATGCCTACCTGGCGCAAAGCCCGCAGTTCTACAAACAGATTATGGTGGGAGTGTTCGAGCGGGTCTTCGAGGTTGGCCCGGTCTTTCGTGCCGAGCCGCACGACACGACGCGCCACCTCAACGAGTACGTCAGTTTGGACGCGGAGATGGGCTTCATTGAGAATCACTTCACTATTATGGCCTTACTGCGCGACATCCTGGCCGATATGATCGAGACGTTCCGCACGCAGTACCCGGCGGAACTGGAACTGCTGCGTGTCGAATTGCCCACAGTACCGCGGGAGATTCCGGTCATTCACTTCTCAGAGGCGCAGGAGTTGATTTTCCGGCTGCACGGCGCGGATGTGCGTGGCGAGCCTGACCTGTCGCCGCAGGACGAACGCTGGCTCGGTGAGTGGGCGATGCAGCAGTTCGGCAGCGACTTCCTCTTCGTGCCCGGCTTTCCGATGCGCAAGCGGCCATTCTATACGCACCCGGAGCCGGGTCGCCCGGAATACTCCAACTCGTTCGACCTGCTGTTTCGCGGCGTCGAGTTGATTACAGGCGGCCAGCGCCTGCATCGCTACGAGGATTACCTGGCGGCTCTGGAGAAGGCGCAGTTACCTGTCGAGCCGTTCGTGGCGTACCTTGAGGCGTTCAAATACGGTATGCCCCCGCATGGCGGCTTTGCCATCGGCCTCGAACGCCTGCTGATGCAGCTCACTGGTATGCCCAACGTCAAGCTGGTCACAACCTTCCCACGCGACCTGAACCGGCTCACGCCGTGATTACGAAGGCGTTCAGATCGCTCGCCCCTACGGAAATGGCCTGACGATTTCTCAGAGGGAAAGTGGTGAACTACCGACTGTTGCCGCCCGGAGAGAAGCTACTCTGCCATCCAGAGACGGTTGAGAGGGTTGCCAGTTGCCGGGCCAGCTTCTGCTCAGTAGCATCAGCCACAGGAAAGTTCGGTATGAGATGGTGGGCGGCATCATTGACGGCCAGCGTGACGCCGAAGCGTTCGAGAAACAGGGCTGATTGCCAGGTGGTCGCCCCGTTGCCGGTATTGTCTGTGCTGGCAGGCAGGACGACGAGACAGCCAGCAGCCGGATTCGTACCGGAGAGGTAACGAACCTGCTGCGTAGAGTCGTTGAGCGGGGTGTCGGAGTAAGCGATGAGCTGGGCAAACACGTCCTCGGCAGCTATGCAGCCAGGGTCATCGGCCAGTTGGATGTTCGCCCCCGCAGGCTGGCCCAGGTCTCCACTGTCCACAATCGTGGGGATGGGCAGCTCGGGACCGAGTAGTGGGTGGACTTGCCAACGATCATTTTGCCAGGTGATGCTGAGCAACGTCAGCTGGTCGGTCCAGGGAGCGTAATTTGCCCCACTCATGTCAATGGGTTGATTGCGGGCGATAGTCTGCTCTTGGAGCGTGGTATAGTCCCAGGAGAGATGGGTTCTGACGAAAGCGAGCCAACCTGTCTGTGTTTGTGCCAATGCCTGCTGCAATTGCCAGGGGATTGTGCATAATTGCGCGCAGTCTTGTCCGGCAAGGGTGCAGGGCTGCGGAAGCATGGCTTCTGCATCCAGTGCGCAACCGTTGTCGCTGTTAGTATCGAGCGAGATGTGCAGCGTCGCCTGCAACGGCTGTGTCGCTATCACACTTGTACCGGTAATGGAGTAGCGTTCTCCCGGCCGCACTTGCTGAGCGGTTTGGATGTTATCGAGATTGACCTGGATTGTGTGGAGCAGGGCGCTCTGTTGCGAGGCGGGCAGGGTGAGCAGCGATTCGCGCAGCAGAATGATTTGCAGCGAAGTGGATGAGCCGGGTGGTGTGACCTCTTCACGGGCGAAATCGCAGGAGTCGCTGACGGCGTAGGGGATGGAGAGGCGGCAGGATTGTGGCGGGAACGGGTCGGCGCGCCAGGAGATGAGGTGATGACCGGGCTTGAGGGTGAGCGGAACGTCGCTGCCCGGGCGCTCTGGCTCGATACGTTGTCCATCGATGAAGACCTGCATCCAGGGGACGGCTACCTGCATGTAGAAGCTGTTGTAGCCGGGTGGCAGGGGTGGAATGACGTTTTCGTCACTGCCTGTGTTACTACCGGGAAGAGGAAGGGTATAGCGCGTGACCATTGCCAGCAAGAGGACAAGGGCTAGAACGATGGCGGTATACACTAACGGTACGCGCCGCGACGAAGCGCGCCATTGCGCGGCAAGATGGGTCAGAAGCTTCAAGGGCAGAGAGACATCCTGTCCATCAGAGGTCTCTGGCTCCTGGAGAGGAGTGATTTCGACCTCAAAGTCGTCAGCTTCGTTCTTCGCGTGTTTCATCGTTTCTTTCCTGGAAAGAACATATAGGCATAACATAAGTGTAATTGGGATGTAGGAACATTGTCAATGTATGATCCATCTCATGGAGTATAGAAGATGGTATGTATGCCATTGGGTGCGAGGTGGACGTTGCCCGCCTGATCGTAGACATCGAAGCTGATACGAATGGGGCCTGCCGGAGCGCCATGCTGGCCCAGATTTACATTGCAGGAATAGAGATCAGTGTCGGCATGTACGCGAACGGTGCAGACAATACGCCAGCCACCCTCCCAATTTGCTGTAAAGTTCACGTAATTGATGGATGGATCGCTGAAAGAGTTGGGATAGGCTCTTGCTGCGAAATGAATACTGCCCCTGTAGCTCTGTCCATTAATCGGGCTAACCCATTCGCCGCCGGGCAGAATGACGGTCTGCGCTGGAGAACGGGATGTAGACGGAACGATGGCAGTAGAAGGAACGATAGAATTCACCTGTAAACGCCAGAACGAGACGAGAAGGACAATAATGACGATTGCCAGGGAGGCGACGACAATACGCGCTGGTAATCGTTGCGAGGCGATACTCTGACGTAATAGAACATGAACAGGTCGCGCTCTGTCGTTCAAAGGCTGTCTTCTTTCGCCTGCCAGCGTCTCCTCCGGTCGCTTCCCTTCGCTTTGTTGAACGTGAGCCGCAGCCTGTTCGTCCTGTCCGTCAATAGTGCCCGTTTCACCGGGTAGCAGCCCCAGTGAAACGGCGTCCTTCTCGAATAGTTCGCACAGATGCTGACGATAATAGGGATTAGGGAAGCTTTCGCCTCGTTCCCAACGACCGACGCTTTGCAGGTCACCGCCGATGCGCTCTGCTACATACCTGCGGGACCAGCCGCGTCTTTCTCGCTCGAGTTTCAGCGCCTGCCCCGTGCTTCTCGTGCTTTCCTCTGACATGATCCTATACCTCCTAACAACATACGTAAAATGTTTTCTTATCAGGAAGCGATGCCGGTAAAGGACGCTGTCTTTGCCATAAAACGCACATAAGTATCAAAGAGCGAATGCACAATAAACTGATCTCTAAAGAGATGATAGCTGTTTGTTACAGGGATGATAGCGCGCTGATATTCCCGATCCTCTTTTTGATGTTTATACTCCAAAATAGTCAATACTATCAGATAGCTCTAATCTGGTAGACGGTAGTAATCAACTCACTGCTAAAAAACTGGTAGTGAGCACGCTATTCGCGGGTCTGATAGAAGGACACGCAAGGAGGGAGATACTGAAGATGAGCAGGTATACGCGATACAGTATTGAAATTGCTCTTCGCCTGGATCAAGATGAGGGGCAACTCGGCGATATAGTCACAACAGAGGCCGTTGTAGAGGGAGGCGTGAGCGAGGCGCTGGCAAAACTCTGTGATGGTACGATCATTGTAGACAATGTCACGGTTTCCTATTCCCGTGAACCGTCCTTCTATGAAGACGATCTTCCTGACCGGGCGTGAGGATTGTTGCGTGAGAAAGAGGTGAAGGTGGAGATGTGGGAGTCAGGACAGAGGCCAGCTCCGCCCCTACTAACGACGGGTATGGGGTAGTAGGGACAGAGCTGGCCTCTGTCCTTCTTATGCTTTTTTGCACTGTACAACTGCGATATACTGTAGGTAATAAAACATTGAAAGACAAGCCATCATCATGAGGAAACGTGCTCTATGTCGCAAACTCAATCGCAAATGGAACCGGGACAGGAAAAGCAGAGGCCGAAGCGCCCGTTGACTGTGGGTGCGGGGGCCGTTGTGGTGCATGAGCAGCGGGTGCTGCTGGTGCGCAATCGCTATGGAGTGACGAAGGGGCGCTATCTGCTGCCTGCGGGCCGCGTGCAAGTGGGCGAACTGCCTGATAAGGCGGCAATACGCGAAACCTTCGAGGAGACCAATCTGCGGGTAGAGATCGAGGGGCTAATTGGAGTGCGTCTCTGGGTGATGGATGACGGGGAGCACAACTATTTTTTCATGTTCCTGGCAAAGCTGCTCTCACCGGTGGATGATCTGCGACCTGCTCTGGACGAGATCGACGACGCTCGTTTTTTCAGCCGTGAGGAGATGGATACACTGGGCAAGGACGAAACATGGTCGGGGTTGATCGCCGTTGCCCGTAAAGCTCTGGAAGCAAATCCGAGCGTCTGGCCCAACTACCCCGACCTCTCCGACACCTCCGGCGTCGATACGCCCGACCACTGGCGTATCTGGCTGTGAGAGTAAGAACGAATGCGAAAAGGTTGTGTATGGAGCGCGCTCCATACACAACCTTTTCGCATTCGTTCTTACTTCAATTAGCCACCGGCGGGGCCGCCTTCGAGGCCGGGTTTCGTCATGTTTTCAGGATTGAGGATACGGGCAAGTTCCTCTTCAGAGAGGTTGGTGCGCTCGTGGGCGACTTCGCGCACCGTCTTGCCAGTTTTGTGCGCCTCTTTGGCAATATTGGCGGCGGCATCGTAACCGATGATGGGAGCCAGCGCCGTGCAGATGGCAAGGCCGCGCTCAACCATTTCCGGCCCCTTTGTCGTCACCTTCAGCCCCTTGATGCACTGTTTTGTGAAGTTACGTGCAGCAGCGGCAAGCAACTCAATCGATTGCAGCAGGTTGTAGGCCGTGACGGGCATCATGACGTTGATCTCGAAGTTGCCCGACTGTCCCGCGATGGTGATGGTCGTATTGTTGCCCATGACCTGGGCGCAGACCATGCAGACCGATTCGGCGATGACGGGATTGACCTTGCCAGGCATGATCGAACTGCCGGGCTGCACTTCTGGTAGCTCGATCTCGCCTATGCCTGCCCGTGGGCCGGAGCCAAGCCAGCGAATGTCGTTGGCAATTTTCATCAAGCTGACCGCCAGTGTGTTGAGCGAGCCACTGGTCTCGACAATGTTGTCGAGCGTGCTCTGCGCCTGGAAGTGATTGCTTGTCTCATGTACAGGGACGCCGTTCATGGTGGAGAGCCGCTCGGTGACGCGCGCAGCGAATTCCGGGTGCGTGTTGATGCCGGTACCGACGGCTGTTCCACCGAGAGCGACTTCTGAAAGCTCCTGCGCGGCGTGGTGCATACGTGTGATGCCGCGCTCGATCTGCCCGGCGTAGCCCTGGAACTCCTGGCCCAGATGGATGGGTGTGGCATCCTGCAAATGCGTGCGGCCCGTCTTGATCACCGGCATGAACTCCTGCGCCTTCTGTTCCAACGCCTGTTGTAAGCCCTGCAAGGCCGGGATAAGGTCATGCTCGATGCTGACCAGCGCGGACAGGTGAATGGCGGTGGGAATGACATCGTTCGATGACTGACCAAAATTGACGTGATCGTTGGGGTGAACCTTGCGCGAGCCGCGAGCCCCGCCGAGCAGTTCGCTTGCACGGTTGGCGATGACCTCGTTGGCATTCATATTGGTCGAGGTGCCCGAGCCGGTCTGGAAGATATCGAGCACGAAATGGCTATCCAGCTTGCCATCGATCACCTCTTGCGCCGCCCGTACAATGGCTTCTGCGATCTGCGGGTCGAGCAGCCCCAGCGCCTCGTTCGTCTGCGCGGCAGCCTGTTTGATCTGTCCAAGAGCGCGAATGAACGAGCGGGGAAAACGTAAATCGCTGATGGGGAAATTTAGTACAGCGCGCTGTGTGCTGGCCCCGTAATATGCATCGGCGGGAACTCGCATCTCACCCATCGAGTCCCGTTCAACACGAGTTTCCTGTTCCTGTGTGCTACTCACAACCATAACCTCCTTCAAAAGATGAACCTGCCTGATTATACCATAAGGGTTTTACTGGCCATTTTCGAGCAAGTCATCTACCGGGAGGTTTTTCAAGAAAGTTTCAATGGGTACTTCCTGAAGTTGCTCTTTCAAGTAGTCTTCGATCTGCGATTGTTCCATGTTGATCAGTGGGTGCTCGAATCCGAAGGCCTGTTTGAGGAGGTGGGCAACTGCCTGTGGCCAGTAAGAGGCGCTCATCTGAACGACAGTGCCACCAATCCGACGAGCCAACTCCTCCACGTGGCTGCCTTTACCAAGCCGATCAACAATGACGATAGTTGCCATGTACCAGCGAGTACCCCGAATCTCTTCCTGTCGCTGAAAGCGTGATACTTTGTCCAGAATGATCTCAGGATTACCTCTGCCGATGAAGCCGATATCAAAACGCACACCCTGGCCCATTTTATAGAGCAGTGTTGCATCGCTTTCGCGTTTTTCTCCCGGTGTGGAAAGCCAGAAGATACTTTCACTGGCCCTTTCTGACGTTTCATCATAGGTAAATCCTAAAATACTGAGCAGCGAACCGAGGACAAGTTTTTCAAAGAGCTTTCCATGTCCACCTGCTGGATGAGGTTGAGGCCAGTGCCTTCAAGCAGTTCTAGCGCCTGGGGTCCCAGTAATTCGCTCAGCCGGTTTTCTTGCTCATGCTCCTGTTTTGACGTTTTCTCAGGCATCCGGTATCTCCATGTTAAAAGAGCCTGTCATCGGCCTGAATTGGCGGACAGTTGATGGTAAAGACGCTTTTTGCATCGAGGCCGAGCCAGTCCTTCACGCGCTCACGAATGACGGAAAAATACTGTTCATCTTGCTCTATTAGCACGAAGCGGCGTCCAAGCTTGACTGTTGCCTCTCCCACGGTGCCTATACCGGCGAAATGGTCGAGGACAACATCGTTTTTGAAGGAGTAGTACGAAATGACTTTCTCAGCCAGTTCAACGGGGAAGATGGCCGGGTGGCGTTTGTCGTAGGCTGGCTTGATGTTCCAGATGTTTGTGCGTTCATAGTCGTCCCCGATGCGTGAAGCCTCGACGAGTTCTTGTTCGGGATGGGCGCGAATGTTCCAGTCGATGAGTTTTGAAGTGCGTTTACGATAGACGAGAATGTATTCGGTGACAGGGACAGGTTTGTATTGCAACGGGTTGCGGTCAGCGGCAAAGCGACGCCCGCGACCTGTTGCCCAACCAGCGCCTTCAGGCTTGACCCAGATGATATCGTCAATAAAGTCGTATTCTTCCTCTATGAAAATCCGATGGACATCGAAAGGAACGGCGATTCTTTTTGAAGCTTCGGTGCGGTTGGCACGCCTGACCAGTACGGGGGAGATATTGATGACGAAAAAACGCCCTTCTGCCAGGACGCGGTGGACATTTTGAATAATTTTCCGCAAATTTCAAAAGATACTCTTCGTATGTGATGTAATCAGTGTATTCCGGGCGAGCATTGTAGTACGGGGGTGATGTAAATACTAAATCCACACTTTCTGCTGGCAGGTCTTGCAGAATATCCTCACTGTCACCAAGTGCTATGGTGTTGCGCATCGTTGAGAGTTGGTAAGTACCATTTCTGGAGGATGTACTCTTTGCTGCCACTGAGGTTGTCTCAAGAGGTTGCTGCCGTCCCAGCAAACGCGCTTCTAAATTGGCCGGGGCAGTTGACTTATCTTCAAGAATGAGCGAGGTATGGGCGTCTATAACCACTTCGCCGATACGTTCCTGACTGGCATGATGGAGTAGCGGGACACGCCAGATGTGATAGCGATCATCAACCTCTGGCAGACCGAAAATCACGACGTTTTCCAGTTGCGCAGCTTGAAGCCAGAGCGAGGCAATCTCTTTCGCCGAACGGACATCAAGCACCCGGTAGTTTCTTTGTTGTGCTACTGTGCGAGTTTTCTTTTGTTGATTACCATTCCTGTTGTCGTTGATTTCCATCAGGTTATGCTCTTCTATGAGCGCCTGCATCCCATTGCCTGAGGAGGGCGGTACCTTTTTTCTCATTGCAGCTACTTCACCCTTTTCTTGCTTTTCTGTGAGACCTGCTCCTGAAACAGGAACGATTGCCCACGTGTTAAAGCGAGTATATGGTCAGAAATGCCGCCCGTCAAGGAAAATTACAGGATATCCCAGGCTCTTCCACTGGTGTATAATAGACCCATGCACTGGTGGCTGTAATGAAAAATGCCTGTTTCTACTAGCTGTGATAGATCAGGAGACGTGTAATGAATTGTAGTGTATGTGGGACTTCGCTTGCGCCGGATGTGCTGTACTGTCCCAGGTGTGGCACACCGACCCCGGCCAATTATGCTTCAACCGGTTCATCGCCCAACGCACCTACCGTAACGCCTGCATCACCTTATGGAGGCGCAGGCTCCTATACCGATTATGGTGCTCAGCCCTATGGCACTGTGCCTCCAGCATCGACCAATCCATATGACCCATATACACCGGCTCCCCCTCCTCCGACGGGGGCTGGTGCTCCATTGTATGTTCCGCCGCCATCAACTTCTTATACTCCGTATGCTTCCACGCCTTCAGCACCTCCTGTCCCTCCGCGACCAGGCAATCGTCTCCCTCTGCTCATCGGAGGCGTGCTTCTGGTGCTGCTCCTTATCATCGGTGGGCTCGTGGTAGCACTTCTCCGTCCCGGGCCCTCGCCGTTGCCTTCAAATCCGGCTCAGACGACTGCCACTGCCCGGGCTCAGGCCACGGCTACTCTCACCTCTTCTCTCACGGCTACGGCACAGGCCAGTACCAACGCCACCGCTACCGTTATTGCGGCTAACCCTGACCCCTATCCTCCGGGTAAAGGGCAACTTGCGCTGTACGATCCTCTCAGCGACAATAGCAAGGGGTATGGCTGGGATACGGGTACAACGAACAATGGCACCTGTGACTTTAGCGCGGGAGCCTATCATGTCAGCCCGGCAAAGACAAACTTTTTCTACCTCTGCTCCTCCAAAGCCAGCAATTATAGCAACTTCGCTTTTGAGGTGCAGATGAATATCATTAAAGGCGACTGCGGCGGCATCATCTTTCGTGGCGATAGCGTGAACGGCAAATTCTACTTCTTTGATGTCTGCCAGAATGGCTCGTACAGCCTCTATATGTACCCGGACTTCAGTGGGACGACCTCGAAAGAATTGGCCGGAGGGTCTTCCGCCGCTATTAAAATGGGATTGAACCAGCCGCAAGTGGTTGCCGTGGTAGCGCAGGGAGGCACGTTAATCCTGTATATCAATAAACAGGAAATTAAAAGCGTGACTGATACCACTTTCAGTCAGGGGCAGATTGGCCTCGTTGCTGATTCGTCCAGCAATCCAACTGAGGTGGTATTTAGCAACGCGAAGGTCTGGAAACTGTGACAGGGACAAGGCTGCGTTCGCTATTGACAGCTATTTCTGGCTGGTATATGCTTGTTTCTACAAACATAGGGATGGAATAATTCGAAATTCAGGAATGCTTGTAGCGCCAATATGTACGGGACGGCATGGCCATGGTGAGGAACCTGTTGAAAGGTAGCCACTGATGAAATTAACGATGAAGGGCGATTATGGCCTGCGTGCCATGCTGGATATGGCGGCATATTATGGACAGGGGCCGATAGAGAGCGCGGATATTGCGAGTCGGCAATATATCCCGGAGCAGTTTCTTGACCAGATTCTGATGATGCTGCGCAAGGAGGGGCTGATAAAGAGTGTGCGCGGCCCCAAAGGTGGGCATATGCTGGCGAAGTCGCCTGCTCAGATTACGATGGCAGAGGTGATGCAGGCGCTGGAAGGCTACGTTCCTCCGATGGAGTGCCTACCTAATCCCGATTTCTGTAAGCTCTCACCCGGTTGCGCGCTGCGTGAAGTCTGGCAGAAGATTGACGACTTGACCCAGCAGGTGTTGAATGCGACAACGATTGAGGAACTGGCACAACGACATCAGACCGGCACGGCTGAGACAATGTACTATATTTGACCTGATCTGAGGCGATCTGTCCAGCCTCACCTGATCTGATGCAGTAGATGAAACGAGGGGAGAGCGTGCCTGGGAAGCTCGAAAAACTTCAGGAGAAGCCCTCGGGCGAAAAATTAATCGCCATCGTAGAGGATGATCCGCGTCTCGTCAGCATGTTTCAAGATATGCTGAATACGATAGGGGCGTGGCGCTTGCGCGTGTTCTCTGATGGGCAGGATGCCCGTGCTACGCTCCCGGAACTGGGCGCTCACCTGATTCTGCTGGATGTTGGACTCCCCAATCTAGATGGCGCATCACTCTATAAGATTTTGCGTGGGCACAGCAACACGAGAAATACCCCGATCATCGTTATCACCGCTAGCCACGATTGGGAGCTTCACCGCATGGGCCTGCAAACTGGACTGCTCCTTCGCAAGCCATTCAAGATGGAAGAGCTACTCTGGATGATCCAGGCTCTGTTACCGGAGGAAGAGGAATAGGAAGCAAAATATATGGCCCGTTGGGCAAAAGATGCAAGCGAGTTGATTGGTCGCACTCCCCTTGTTGAGCTAACGCGCATACCGGAGAGCATGGGCGCGATGCAGGCCACCGTGCTTGCCAAACTGGAAATGTTTAGCCCCGGTGGCAGCCTGAAAGACCGCGTCGCCTTTCAAATGATCTGTGAAGCCGAGACACAGGGACTGTTGCGTCCCGGCGGCATTATTACGGAGCCGACCAGCGGCAATATGGGTATTTCCCTGGCCTGGCTCGCGGCCTCGCGTGGCTACCAGTGCATTCTCACCATGCCGGATACCGTCAGCCTGGAACGCCGTCTCCTCTTGCAACGCCTCGGGGCGAAGGTGATTCTCACCCCTTCCATGCAGGGGATGCGTGGGGCCATCAACAAGGTCATCGAATTGCGGACTACGTTGCCTAATGCCTGGTTTCCCCAGCAATTCTATAACCAGTCCAATCCACGCGCCCACCGTGAGGGAACCGCCGCCGAAATCTGGGAAGAGACCGCTGGTGCCATCGATATCGTGGTGCTCGGCGTCGGCACAGGCGGCACGCTGACGGGCGTGGCCGAGGGTTTGCGGGTCCGCAAACCAGCCGTCAAGGTTATTGCCGTCGAGCCTGCCTCGTGCGCAGTCTTATCCGGTGGGAGACCTGGCCCACACCGCATCGAAGGACTGGGTGCTGGCTTCATCCCCGACACCCTGCGCGTCGACCTCATCGATTCCGTCGTCCCCGTGACCGATAATGACGCCATCGTCACCGCCATTCGCCTGATGCGTGAGGAGGGTCTTTCGGTCGGCATTAGTAGCGGCGCTGCCGCCTGGGCCGCTCTGCAGGAGGCGCGCAAGGAAGAGAATCGTGGCAAAGTGATTGTCACCCTCTTCCCCAGTGCCGCCGAACGCTACCTCCACACCGTCCTCTTTGACGATCTGCGCCCATAATTCATGGGGGATTTGTTGCGAAAATTGTAACTGAGAACGGGGTCTTGCTCGTAATAGAATAGCGATTCGGAGGAAATATTTCCGGCTTGCAAGTTTGTAGAGATGTTATCGGGGTAGGTGGAGTGTATGCTTGAAACAGTATCTTGTAGCTCTGTTTTTTATCCTGGGCGTGCCTCGTATGCGCGTACAAGGTTTCTGGCATTGTTGTTGCTGGGCGCGTATCTGCTATGCGCCGCTCTTTTTGCGTGGGCAGGCATTCGCCTGTCTGGAACGTATACACATACCTTCACACTGTTTCTGAAATGGCAAGACCTGGTGGAAGTGCTGTGCTGGTCGCTGGCGAGCATTATGCTGGGTGGCTGTGTCCTGGTGGCGCGTTTCCTCTACGCTTTGCACAAAGGCGCTCGTAATGGCGTAGTGGAGGTCGTGGGCAACAGGAAGTTGACCGTGCGTGACCTGTCGGCGAAAAATCTGGGCAGTGTGTTCTGGCTGGTTGGCACTGCTGTAGCATGCATGTCAGCAGCCGTTGTAGGGCTGGTTCCTGTTAGCCTGCTCAACTGGTCGCTGCATTTGCCGCACCCGGCGCTGGTCGTGCTCGGCACCTGCATTGTCGTTGCGCTGGCAATGATCGGGTTGATCCTGACGGCTATTAGCAGCGCTTTTGTCGGAATTGGCTGGGTAGGCAGCATCTCCTTCTGTCGCAACCTGGGCGCTCCCTTTACCTATGACCTCTCAGAGCAGACCACGTTGATGATCGATGATTTTGTATTCACGGTGTTCTCGCCTGATCGGCCTGAATTGATGCTCGACCTTGACCAGTTACAGGCGAACGACCGGCGTTCCCTGCTCTTCCTGCTGCGCGATCAGTGGCTGGACGCACGCTGTCCCCACCACCCCTGGAATCCCCATCTGGGAGAAGAGATCAATGCGGCACTGGAAGAGTCC
Source organism: uncultured Chloroflexia bacterium (assembly GCA_963736995.1). GTDB lineage: Bacteria > Chloroflexota > Ktedonobacteria > Ktedonobacterales > Ktedonobacteraceae > CADDYT01. The sequence continues at coordinate 692,931 of CAVTRB010000007.1, read as the reverse complement.
GAAGATGCTGAACATAGCGAGCATTATACGCTGGTGGGCTAAACAGGAAAAGTTGTCTTTTCCCGGGACGCGCCTTATAATGATTATGACCAACGTTATTTCGTTCCCGTAGCGCGGTACTGTGTACGATCATTGACATCTGCATAGGTGACGCTTGAACAAAACAAAAGGAGAGCGAAGTGGAAGAGAGCGTTTACAAGATGATCACGCTGGTGGGTACCAGCGAGGAGTCCTGGGACAAGGCAGCGGCAGCCGCCATCAATCGTGCTTCGCAGACTTTGCGAGACCTGCGCGTTGCCCACGTTGTTGAGCAGGATGTCCACATCGAGCCTGGCAAAACCCTCACGTACCGTGTCAAGCTGGAGGTTTCATTCAAGTATGAGGGCGGTGGCTAAGACTGGAGTCGTGATGTAGCTTGCAGGCCACCTGCAAGGGGATGGCCCTACTATACACTGGAAGCTGCCCAAGACTGCTCCGTGTATAGTAGGGCCATCCCCTTGCGGGTGGCCTGTGGTCGGGTGGTTGCCCGGGTTTCAGTTAACAATTATGGGGCAAATCCCTTCCTGATGTTGGGTGTACAAAGAAAGCATCACACAATTTTCTTGAAAGTCCTCATTTTTCTTTCCTATCGGGAATAATAAAAGGGTCATAGGCGTTATACTATGTGAATCGTTGTCCCCAGAAATAGGAATATGGTAATATCTCGAAAAAGGTATTGACATCGGCTGGCTGTAGGTGTATACTTACATCTTGCCAGAGTGTGTATCAGTAGGAAACGATGTGACAGAACAAAAAAAAGACTGTGGCACAGGTGGCAATTAGCAAGTAGAGAAAAACCAGAACGCTAAACGATACATCATTCCCCACGATCAGTACCAGAAAGCAACGCCGCTTGGCAAGACGTGATAGGACTTTTGGTTCGATTCATCGAGGCAAATTATGCAGACCAGATCGCACCGGAGCATGCTATACTGTACTCTATCGTGCCATTCCTTCTATACCCGCGAGGGTGAGCGGGATGAGGTAGTGATGTAGCGTACTTTGCCGTTTGAGAGAGACCGTAAATGAACAGGCGGTCTCGTTTAATCGCATAAGGATGACACGTGGCGGAGGTGGCTGTGGCATCTATCATACTTTGTACATGTAGGGAAGTAGGAGTAACCGCTGCCGTAGGGCTATGGCGGTTACTTTTCTTGTCACAGAACGTTTCTCAACACAGGCATTATTCACGTATTGTATCTTTTTTCCGTTTCCGTGGGGGTGGGATGTTCCTGTCCCACCTCCTGGATTCCTCTGTAATTCAGGCAACCTCTGCGCCATGCAGAGAGAGCCTACAGTGAGAGGAGAATACCACACATGGCAGTAAGCACAAGGGCCGTTGCTCTCCCGGAACGCGTGTCATTCGCACGTATCCCGGACATACGGCCAATGCCTGGCTTGATCCAGATTCAGCTCGATTCTTTTGAATGGTTTAAGAAAGAAGGTTTACGCGAACTTTTTGAAGAAATCTCTCCTATTGAAGACTTTACCGGGAAAAATCTGAGCCTGGAATTTATCGTTCCCCCGGACCCATTTGGCAAGCCCAAGTATACCGAGGATGAGTGCCGCGATCGCGACGCGACGTTCGCCGCTCCACTGACGGTCAAGGCGCGCCTCATCAACAAAGAGACGGGTGAAATCATCGAGAAGGATATCTTCATGGGTGATTTCCCGCTGATGACCAGAGAGGGAACCTTTATTATCAATGGAGCAGAGCGTGTCGTGGTGAGCCAGCTCGTGCGTTCGCCCGGCGTCTACCTCACAGCGGACGAAGACGCGACAACGGGTCGCAAGCTGTTTGCCGCCAAGCTCATTCCCGGTCGCGGTGCCTGGCTCGAATTTGAGACCAGCAACAAGAACTTGCTGACGGTCAAGATTGACCGCAAGCGCAAGCTGCCCGTGACCACGCTGCTGCGTGCAATTGCCAGCCTGGCAAAAGACCAGTGGCATCAGGAAGAACTCGACCTGTCAACCGACCAGGGCATTCTCGATGCTTTCCGCAATGTCGATAACGATCCCAATATTCGCTATATACAGGCCACGCTTGACAAAGACCCGGTGAAGCGCGAGGACGAAGCTCTGCTCGAACTTTATAAAAAGCTGCGTCCCGGCGACCCGGCCACGCTCGACAACGCGCGTTCGCTGGTGAAGAATCTCTTCTTCAACCCGCGTCGCTATGATCTGGGCAACGTCGGTCGCTACAAGCTTAATCGCAAACTGGACCTGGCGATTCCGCAGAGCCAGCGCATCCTGACGCAGGATGACCTGGTCAACATTATCCGCCGTATGATCTCTCTGAACAATGGACATGGGCGCAGAGACGATATCGACCACCTGGGCAACCGCCGCGTCCGCAGTGTTGGTGAGTTGATTCAGACACAGTTCCGTGTTGGCCTGCTGCGCATGGAGCGCGTGGTCAAGGAGCGCATGAGCATTCAGGAGCCTGGACAGGCGACGCCAAATGCGCTGATCAACATTCGTCCGGTCGTGGCGGCGATGAAAGAGTTCTTTGGCGGCAGCCAGCTCTCGCAGTTCATGGATCAGACGAACGCGCTGGCTGAAATCGGTCACAAGCGTCGTCTCTCGGCTCTCGGCCCCGGCGGTCTCTCGCGTGAGCGCGCCGGTTTCGATGTGCGTGACGTTCACCAGTCGCACTATGGTCGCATCTGCCCGATTGAGACGCCTGAAGGTCCGAACATCGGCCTTATCGGCAATCTCGCGACGTATGGACAGATCAATCCTTACGGCTTCATCGAGACGCCGTACCGCAAGGTCTACAAGCGCCTGCCTTCTAACGACCCACGTCTGATCGGTCGTGAGTTCCGGGGCGTGCTTGGCCGCGAGCGCGAAGATATCAAGAACGCCGCCGACGAGGTCATTTTCAAGGCCCGCCAGCGCGTGCGCATTACGCCCGAACTGTTCGAGCAGTTGAAAGAGGCGGTCGATGGCGAAGTACGCATCAAGCCGTTTGTCACTGACGAGGTAAATTACCTGACCGCCGACGATGAAGAGAACTTCTGGATTGCACAGGCTAACGCGCCTCTGACCGAGAATAACGAATTCGCTGAAGAGCGCGTACTTGGCCGTAACGAGGGCGAGTTCATCATGGGTGCCTCGGATATGATGGACTACATGGACGTTTCCCCGCGCCAGACGGTGAGCGTGGCAACGGCCCTCATCCCGTTCCTGGAGCATGACGACGTGAACCGCGCTCTGATGGGCGCGAATATGCAGCGCCAGGCCGTTCCGCTGCTCAGGCCGCAGTCGCCAATTTGCGGTACTGGCATCGAGCGTCAGGTGGCCGTTGACTCCGGTCAGGTCGTGCTGAGCGAGACCGAGGGTGAGGTGGTTTCATCCACTGCCCGTCGCATCATCATTGTCGACCGGCAGGGCGAGGAGCATGTACATCGCCTGCGCAAGTTCGTGCGCTCGAATGCAGGTACCTGCATCAACCAGCGCCCGATTGTGCAAAAGGGTGACTACGTGGCTGCTGGTCAGGTCATTGCCGATAGCTCATCGACCGAACTGGGCGAACTGGCTCTAGGTCAGAACATCCTGGTCGCGTTCATGAGCTGGGAAGGTGGCAACTTTGAGGACGCCATCCTGATTAGCGAACGTATTGTACGTGAAGACCTCTTCACATCGATTCATATAGAAAAGTACGAAGTGGATGCTCGCGACACCAAACTGGGGCCGGAAGAGATCACTCGTGACATTCCGAACGTTGGTGAGGAAGGTCTGCGCAACCTGGACGAGCGCGGCATCATCTATGTGGGTGCCGAAGTCGGGCCGCAGGATATCCTGGTGGGGAAGATTACCCCCAAGGGCGAGACCGAACTGACGGCGGAAGAGAAACTGCTGCGCGCCATCTTCGGTGAGAAGGCGCGTGAAGTGAAGGACACCTCGCTGCGCGTCCCGCATGGTGAGCGTGGGAAGGTGGTTGAGGTCAAAGTCTTCTCGCGTGACAACGGCGACGAATTGCCGCCGGGTGTGAACCAGCTGGTGCGTGTCAGCATTGCGCAGAAGCGTAAGATTGGTGCCGGAGACAAGATGGCGGGTCGTCACGGGAATAAAGGCGTCATTTCAAAGGTTCTCCCTATTGAAGACATGCCGTTCCTCCCCGATGGTACCCCTGTCGATATCATTTTGAACCCGCTGGGTGTGCCGCACCGTATGAACATAGGACAGATCATGGAGACGCATCTGGGCTGGGCTGCAAACGAGCTTGGCTTCAAGATCGCCACTCCTGTGTTTGACGGCGCATCAGAGGAAGATATCGAGGAACTCCTGCGGCGAGCAGGCTTGCCGGAAACCGGTAAAGTTCAGCTCTTCGATGGACGCTCGGGCGAGCCATTTGACGAACCCATCACCGTTGGCTATACCTACATGTTGAAACTGGCGCACCTCGTCGAGGACAAGGTCCACGCTCGTTCTACCGGCCCGTACAGCCTGATTACGCAGCAGCCGCTGGGTGGTAAGGCGCAATTCGGTGGTCAGCGCTTCGGCGAGATGGAGGTCTGGGCGTTGGAAGCCTATGGCGCGGCCAACATCCTGCAAGAGATTCTGACCGTCAAGTCGGATGATGTGGTAGGCCGTGTCAAGACCTACGAGGCCATTGTCAAGGGCGAAAACATCATGGAGCCGGGTGTACCGGAGTCCTTCAAAGTGTTGGTGAAAGAGTTACAGAGCCTCGGCATCAACGTTGAGGTGCTCAACGAAGACGATCAGAAGATCCAGTTTGTCGAGGATACCTCCAACGATGTCATGCCAGAATTGGGGATTAACCTGTCCGGTTTCGAAGGAGACCAATAATCCTCCAGTAGTCCTGCCTGGCCGATCAATCGACCCGGTGGCCGATCAATCACCCTTCCCGTAGGGGCCAATTTATCGCGCCCACCGCCGATTTATCGGCACGGTAGGGTTGCGACGAGGTTTACAGGAGGCAACATGCTCGAAGTAAACGATTTCAATGCAATCCGTATTAGCCTTGCCAGCCCGGAGCAGATTCGTAGCTGGAGCTATGGCGAGGTCACGAAACCGGAGACAATTAACTACCGCACGCTCAAGCCGGAGAAAGATGGCTTGTTCTGCGAACGCATTTTTGGTCCGACCAAGGACTGGGAGTGCTACTGCGGCAAATATAAGAGAGTGCGCTTCAAGGGCATCGTGTGTGACAAGTGCGGTGTAGAAGTTGCGCGTTCAAAGGTGCGTCGCGAGCGCATGGGCCATATCGAACTGGCGTCCCCCGTGAGCCATATCTGGTACTTCAAGGGAACGCCCAGCCGTATTGGCCTCTTGCTTGATCTCTCGCCGCGTAATCTGGAGCGTATCCTCTACTTTGCGCTCTATGTCGTTACAAACATCGATGAAGAGGAGCGCCAGAAAGAACTGATGCGCATCGATGAGAATCTGGTTAACCTGGAGCAGAATCTAGATAATCAGGTTGTGCAGCGCATCGAGAGCCAGAGAGATAACCTGGAAAACCAGAAACAGGAGGTTCAGCGGCGCGTCAGCAATGCGCGAGAGGATATCGAACGCCAGCGCGAGCAGGAACTGGAGGCCGCACGCCGTGCCGAGAGTGACACCCTCGATCAACTGCGCGAACTGATGGGGCAGATCGTCGAAGAGGATATCATCTATGAGCCGTCCGAACAGATCATCGTCAAAGAGGGCGATACCGTCACGCGCAAGCATCTTGAGACGTTAGAGCGGATCGCGGAGACGTTCCGCAATACCATTGCTGATACTGCGCGTCAAGAGCTTGAGCAGGTCAAGAGCGAGGAAGGACGCGATCTTGATCGCTTGCAGCTTGAATATCAGGGCGAGGTCGATAGGGCGCAGGGTACGGTTGAGAAAGAGCGCAACGATGAACGGCAGCGGCTGGAACAGCAGCGCCGCGACCTTGAAGGCCTGAAGAAGATGGATCTGCTTCAGGAGAATCGTTACCGCGAACTGAAAGATGCCTTCGGGCATGTGTTCCGTGCCGGTATGGGCGCGGAGGCCGTGCGCGAATTGATCGCCGATATCAACCTGGATCAACTGGGGGCTGAACTGCGCAAGGAGATCGGCTCGACGGTGGGCCAGCGGCGCAAGAAGGCGACGAAGCGACTCAAGGTCGTTGAAGCCTTCCGCAAATCCGGTAACTCGCCTGAGTGGATGATCCTCACCGTGCTGCCCGTGCTGCCGCCAGACCTGCGTCCAATGGTGCAGCTCGATGGCGGGCGTTTCGCCACCTCTGACCTGAATGACCTCTACCGCCGTGTGATTAACCGCAACAACCGTCTCAAGCGGTTGCTGGAACTGAGCGCGCCGGAGATCATCATTCGCAACGAGAAGCGCATGTTGCAGGAGGCGTGTGACGCTCTCATCGACAACGGTCGCCGTGGTCGTGCCGTTGCTGGTTCAGGCAACCACAAACTCAAGAGCCTGTCCGACATGCTCAAAGGTAAGCAGGGCCGCTTCCGCCAGAACCTGCTCGGTAAGCGCGTTGACTACTCTGGCCGCTCCGTTATCGTGGTCGGCCCTGAGTTGAAGCTGCACCAGTGCGGCTTGCCCAAGCGTATGGCGCTGGAGCTTTTCAAGCCATTCGTCATGCGCAAACTGGTAGAGCAGAACTTCGCGCACAATATTAAGAGTGCGAAGCGTTTTGTGGAGCGCGTCAAACCGGAGGTCTGGGATGTGCTGGAAGAGGTCATCAAAGATCATCCCGTGCTGCTGAACCGCGCGCCAACACTGCATCGCCTGGGCATTCAAGCCTTTGAGGCAGTGCTGGTCGAAGGCAGCGCCATCCAGCTGCACCCGCTCGTCTGTTCGGCCTTCAACGCCGACTTCGACGGTGACCAGATGGCCGTCCACGTGCCGCTCTCTGAGAAGGCGCAGGACGAGGCACGCCAGCTCATGATGTCGACGCGCAACTTGCTCTCTCCCGCCACCGGCGAGCCGTCCATCGGTGCTAGCCAGGATATGGTGCTTGGTTGCTTCTACCTGACGCAGGTGCGCCCGAACAAAAAGGGCGAGGGGCGTGTCTTCACCGACACGAACGAGGCCATGCTGGCCTTCCAGCATGGTATCATCGACCTGCAGGCGACGGTCAAAGTGCGCCTGGGTACGCAGGACAACCCGGTGGACATCTATGACAATCCGCCGCCTGCCCGGGCCATTATACATTCGAACGGCAAGCTCGTCGACACCACCGTCGGGCGTATCATCTTCAACGAGGCGCTGCCTGAGCGGCTGCGTTTCAAGAACTACGCCATGAAGAAGGAAAACCTGAAGCAGATCATCAGTGAGTGCTTCAAGGAGTACGGGCGCGCCAAGACGGCTGAACTGGCCGATGAGATCAAGCGTCTGGGCTTCAACTTCGCGACGCGGGCCGGAGCAACCATCGCTATCAGCGATGTGAAGGTGCCGGAGGGCAAACAGGATGAACTGGCGAAGGCCGATGCTCGTGTGGCCGAACTCGAAGAGCAGTACCGTGATGGCCTGATCACCGAGAACGAGAGATACCAGCAGACGATCGAGACCTGGAACGAGGCGACGGAGAACATCCGTAAGATGGTTGAGAATACCCTCGATCCCTATGGGTCGATCTACACCATTGCCAATTCCGGCGCGACGAAGGCGAAATTCCAGCAGATCCGCCAGCTCTCTGGTATGCGCGGTCTGATGGCAAGTCCATCTGGTCGCATCATCGATGTGCCGATTCGTGGGAACTTCCGTGAGGGCTTGAGCGTAGGTGAATACTTTATTAGTAGCCACGGCGCTCGTAAAGGTCTGGCCGATACCGCCCTGCGTACAGCAGAGTCCGGTTACCTGACCCGACGCCTGATCGACGTTGCCCAGGATGTGATCGTGACCGAGGAGGACTGTGGCACGACCGAGGGCATCCTGATTACCGACGCGGACAGCAAAGATATGATGCTGCCGGATATGCGCAGCCGTATCGTAGGCCGCATCCTGGCTGAGGCTATTCCCGAACTCGGCCTCGAAGTCGGTGATGAGATCACCGAAGACCTCGCGGACGAGATCGCTGAGAAGGGCGTTACTGCCGTGCGCTTGCGTTCCGTATTGACGTGTGCAGCGAGGCGTGGCATCTGTCGCAAGTGCTATGGCCGTGACCTGGCAGCAAACGCGCTGGTACGGCTTGGAGGCGCGGTCGGTATCATTGCCGCACAGTCGATTGGTGAGCCTGGCACGCAGTTGACGATGCGTACCTTCCATACAGGTGGTATCGCGGGCGCGCAAGGTGACATCACACAGGGCTTGCCGCGTGTCGAAGAATTGTTCGAGGCCCGTGTGCCGAAGGACAAGGCGGAGATCAGCGAGATCGATGGCGTGGTCGAGATTCTCAAAGATGAGAACAGCGGTGCGCGCACGGTGCGTGTGGTATCGGTAACAGACATCTTTGACGAGTATCCACTGCCGGAAGGCAGCACGACCCTGGTTGAGGATCAAGGCGATGTGAATGCGAATGACGTCATTGCGATGATGCCCGCTGAGAACGGCAATGAGCCGGTTGCGGTGCATGCACGCATGGGCGGCAAGGCGCTTGTCAACGCCAATGGTGTGCTGGCCATCCGTTCAGAAGAGCGCGACGAACGCTCGTACCCGATTCCGGCGGCACGCAACATCGCGGTGAATGCGGGTCAGAAGATTCAGGCCGGTATGGCGATCACGTCCGGTCAGCGCGACCCGCAGGATGTGCTGCGCATCCAGGGTCGCGAGGCGGTGCAGCTCTACCTGGTCAAAGAGGTACAGCGTGTGTACCGCAATACTGGTGTGTATATCAATGATAAGCATATCGAGGTTATCATCCGGCAGATGCTGCGCCGCGTGAAGGTGGAGGAGCCGGGCGATAGCGAGATGCTGCCGAACGATCTGGTTGATCGCTTCGTCTACGCCGACACCAACGCTCACGTGCTGGCCGAAGGCGGCGAACCTGCCACAGCACAGACCGTGCTGCTGGGTGTCACGAAGGCATCGCTCAACACCGATAGCTTCCTGGCCGCGGCCTCCTTCCAGGAGACGACCCGCGTGCTGACGGAGGCGGCGATTGAGGGCCAGACCGATCACCTGGTGGGTCTGAAAGAGAATGTCATCATTGGCAAGCTCATTCCAGCAGGCTCTGGCATTGCGCAGCGACGTAAGGAGCAGATCGCCCGCCAGCAGGCTGCTGCTGCTCGCCTTGCCGCGCAGACGGTCACTGCTGGCGGTATCGGTGGCGCTGGTACTCTTAGCAGCCTGTCAGGTCCGACGCTTGACATTTTAGACGAAGAGTGATAGTATAGATATCCGCAACATGGAGATAAGGGCGCACCTATTGCGCCCTTATCAAAGTGCATAAGGATGAGGAATAAGAAGAACTAGGGAGGATCGTTCATTGCCGACGATCAATCAATTGGTCCGCAAGGGCCGTTCGCACAAAACAAAGAGGTCGAAAGCGCCAGCGCTGCTGTATTCATATAACGCGTTGAAGAATGAGACCTCGCGCCTGCGTGGCTCTCCCCAGAAACGTGGGGTCTGCACTCAGGTGCGCACCATGACGCCCAAAAAGCCGAACTCGGCAATGCGCAAGATTGCCCGTGTTCGTCTTAGTAACCAGATGGAAGTTACCGCTTACATTCCTGGGGAAGGGCATAACTTACAGGAGCACTCCGTGGTGCTCATCCGTGGTGGGCGTGTAAAAGACCTGCCAAGCGTTCGCTACCATATCGTGCGAGGCACACTCGACAGTGATGGCGTGGCGAAACGACGTAGAGGGCGCTCCAAGTACGGAGCCAAGCGACCCAAACCCGGGCAGGGAGCTGCTCCGGCGAAGGGCGCAAGAAAATAAGGTAACATTAGACATATCGCACGTCACCGTAATTGCAGAGAGAAGAGCCTGAAAAGGGTTAACTTCCCATCTGGAATTGAAAACGGTGAGAGTCGGGTGTTCTCCACTGCGTCTGAAGGCGCTAACCATCCCAGCTGGGATTGAAATGGAAAGGCACTCGCGTGTAGGCGTCTGTTGAGATTGCCGGGGGAGTCCCTGAGAAATCAGGTAGGCTGCCCACGACCAATCGAACTCGACGCCTTTTCTGGTGTTTATGTTAAGAGGAGGCAGACCTTGCCAAGGCGCAAAAAAGTTGTGAAACGCCCGGATATCCCGGATGCAAAGTACAAGAGCAAGAATGTGTCCCGCTTTACCAGTAAGTTGATGCTTGATGGAAAGCGCAGCCTTGCCGAGCGCATTATCTATGATGCGTTTGATCTCATTGAGGCCAAACAGAAGCGCCCCCCGCTCGAAGTATTTGAGCAGGCGCTGAAGAACGCTATGCCTACTATCGAAGTAAAGCCCCGTCGTGTTGGCGGTTCAACCTATCAAGTTCCTGTCGACATTCGTGGTGAGCGCCGCAGTGCGCTTGCTATGCGCTGGCTGATCAAATCTGCTCGCGCACGCACAGGCCACTCGATGTCGGAGAAACTTGCGAACGAGTTGATGGATGCCGCAGCGGGACAGGGGGCTACGATCAAGAAACGTGAGGAGACCCATAAAATGGCGGAGTCTAACAAGGCTTTCGCTCATTATCGCTGGTAACATTACATCATGGCAAGAGAATTCCCGTTAGAAAAAACTCGCAATATTGGTATCATTGCTCATATAGATGCCGGCAAAACAACGACGACTGAGCGCATTCTCTTCTACACAAAGAAGATTCACCGCATGGGTGAGGTGCATGAAGGGGCTGCGACGATGGACTGGATGCCGCAGGAGCAGGAGAGAGGCATTACGATTACGTCTGCCGCTACTACCTGTTTCTGGCAGGACAACCGCATCAATATCATTGATACCCCCGGACACGTCGACTTCACGGCGGAAGTCGAGCGGTCGCTGCGTGTCCTGGATGGCGGCGTCGTGGTTTTTGACGCTGTTGCAGGTGTGGAACCACAATCTGAAACAGTCTGGCGTCAGGCAAATAAGTATGATGTTCCACGTATATGTTTTGTCAATAAAATGGACCGTATCGGGGCCGATTTCTGGCGCACCATCGATATGATTCGCGAACGCCTGGGTGCAGCCCCTGTACCCATTCAGATTCCGATCGGTCGTGAAAGCGCGTTTAAGGGCTTTGTTGACCTTCTCGATGAGAAGACAGTGATTTTTACCGATGACCTGGGTACCAAATCAGAGCACACCGCCATACCCGACGATATGGTCGCCGAGGTCGCGCAGCACCGCGAGTTCCTGGTGGAGCGCGTCGCCGAAACAGACGAGGAGCTGACCCTCAAATATCTTGAGGGCGAGGAGATTACAAACGAGGAGCTGGTAGCGGCCCTCCGTCGCGCAACCATTGCCGGCACCCTGGTGCCGGTACTTTGTGGTTCCGCGCTGAAGAATAAGGGCGTGCAGGCCATGCTCGATGCCGTCATTGACTATCTCCCCTCTCCTCTCGATATCCCCGCTCCCGTTGGCGTCAATCCCGATACCGGTGCTCCTGAGACACGCGTGGTCAGCGACGATGCCTCCTTCAGCGCGCTGGTGTTCAAGATCGTCTCCGACCCCTTCGTCGGTCGCCTGGCTTACCTGCGGGTCTATTCGGGTACGTTGAACAAGGGCGCGGGTATCGAGAACAGCACCAAGGACAAATCGGAACGTGTGGGACGCCTGCTGCGTATGCATGCCAATCACCGTGAAGACATCGATGAGATTCGCGCCGGTGATATCTGCGCCGCCGTGGGCTTGCGTAATACCTTCACTGGTGATACACTATGTGATGCTCAACATCCGATTGTGCTGGAGTCAATCGTCTTCCCACAGCCGGTCATTGAGATCGCTATCGAACCGAAGACCCGTGCTGACCAGGATAAGATGGCGATTGCCCTGACCAAACTGGCGGAAGAAGACCCAACCTTCCAGGTGCATACCGATCCAGAAAGCGGTCAGACTATCATCAGTGGTATGGGCGAGCTGCACCTGGAAGTTATCGTGGATCGCATGTTCCGCGAATTCAAAGTAGAGGCCAATGTGGGACGCCCACAGGTTGCCTATCGTGAATCAATCACACGTGAAGCCCAGGCCCAGGGCAAGTTCGTTCGACAGACGGGTGGTCATGGTCAATATGGCGACGTGTGGATTCGTGTAGCACCTGGTGAACGCGGCAAGGGTTTTGAGTTTGTCAATGCCGTTGTTGGCGGCGTGATTCCGAAAGAATATATCAGACCTGTAGAAAACGGCATTAAAGAGGCATTGGAAAACGGTATCATCGCCGGTTTCCCGATGATCGACGTCAAAGCTACCCTCTATGACGGGTCATACCATGAGGTTGACTCAAGCGAAATGGCCTTCAAAACCGCCGGTTCGCTGGCGATTCGCGAGGCTGTACGCAAAGCTGCCCCGATCCTGCTTGAGCCGGTGATGCTGGTAGAAGTGACAACCTCCGAGGACTTTTATGGAGATGTGATCGGTGACCTCAACCGACGCCGTGGAGTCATTCTTGGTATGGAGAGCCGGGGAACGATGTATGTGGTGCGAGCGCATGTTCCCCTCGCCGAAATGTTCGGCTATGTGAACGATCTACGTTCCATGACCAGTGGACGTGCCAGCTACTCTATGGAGTTTGCGCACTACGAACCCGTGCCGAGAAATCTCGCTGACGAAATTATAGCAAAATCAAGTCGCTAACATGTCCTTCTCAGCCTGCGTTGCGCAAGCAATACAGACTGGGGAGTCACTACTTCGATAAGAGGTTTTACCTGCCGGTAAATCGGCGCTGTGCTCGATACATCGGCACCTGCACTACAGATAGCCTCGGAGCCGAAATCAGGGAGTAGGCCAACCAGGCAAGTTGCATTGTGCATTTTTAAATCCAGTCCTATCCGTAGGGCGTGATAATGACCCCGTAGGCGCGCAATTGCCGCATGATTTCGTAAAGGTTCATTATCGGTCCCTACGGAAGTAATCAAAAGACATTATCTGTGCCATCGCAAAGGTGCAGGTCCCTGACGCACAACGTTTGCACTGAGCACAAATCGAGGGAAACAGAAATGGCAAAGAAGAAATTTGAGAGAACGAAGCCCCATGTGAACGTGGGGACGATTGGTCATATTGACCACGGCAAGACCACGCTGACGGCAGCCATCACCAAAGTGCTGGCGACGGCTAAACTGGCCAACTACGTGGCCTTCGACCAGATCGACAAGGCCCCGGAGGAGCGCGAGCGCGGCATCACCATCGCCATCGCCCATGTCGAGTACGAGACCGAGAAGCGCCACTACGCCCACGTCGACTGCCCCGGTCATGCCGACTACATCAAGAACATGATTACCGGCGCGGCCCAGATGGACGGCGCCATCCTGGTGGTCTCGGCCCCTGATGGCCCCATGCCCCAGACCCGCGAGCACATCCTGCTGGCCCGGCAGGTGGAAGTGCCGGCCATGGTCGTCTTCCTCAACAAAGTGGACATGATGGACGACGAGGAACTCCTGGAACTGGTCGAACTGGAAGTGCGCGAACTCCTCTCCAAGTACCAGTTCCCTGGCGATGACGTGCCTGTTATTCGCGGCTCGGCGCTCAAAGCCCTGGAGAGCAAGGGTAACCTCTCGCGTGAGGACCCCGATGCCGCCTGCATCTGGGAGTTGATGGATGCCGTCGATAACTACATTCCCACCCCCCAGCGCGCTACCGACAAGCCCTTCCTGATGCCGATTGAAGATGTCTTTGGCATCAAGGGCCGTGGCACCGTGGTCACCGGTCGCATCGAGCGCGGCACCGTCAAGGTGGGCGAGTCGGTGGAGATCGTGGGCATGCGCGAGGAGACGCGCACGGTGGTGGTGACCGGGGTAGAGATGTTCCAGAAGACGCTGGATCAGGGCATTGCCGGGGATAACGTGGGCTGCCTGCTGCGAGGCGTGGAGCGTACCGATGTTGAGCGCGGGCAGGTGTTAGCCAAACCCGGCTCCATCAAGCCGCACAAGAAGTTCCAGGCGCAGGTCTATGTGCTCTCCAAAGAGGAGGGTGGTCGACATACCCCCTTCTTCAACGGCTATCGCCCGCAGTTCTACGTGCGCACCACCGATGTCACCGGCTCCATCCGGCTGCCGGAAGGCGTGGAGATGGTGATGCCGGGGGACAACATCGAAATGACCGTCGAACTGATCCAGCCGGTGGCGATGGAAGAGGGCGTGCGTTTCGCCATTCGTGAGGGTGGTCGCACCGTTGGCGCTGGTGTCTGCGTCAAAGTCGAACAATAGGTTTGCTGACAGTAGGGGCGCAATGAATTGCGCCCAAATTGTGGGAACGATACAACTCACAGACACGGACGCAATGAATTGCGCCCCTACAAGGAGAAAAACAATGGCAACAGGGACAAAACAACGCATACGCATTCGCTTGAAAGCATACGACCATCGAATTCTCGATCAGTCAGCAATGCAGATTGTGGATACGGCGCAGCAGACGGGCGCACGAGTTTCCGGCCCAGTACCGCTGCCAACCGAGATCAACAAATTTACGGTGATGCGCTCGACGTTCATTGACAAAGATTTACGTGAGCAGTTTGAGATTCGTACTCATAAACGCCTGATTGATATTATTGAGCCGACCAACAAAACGGTAGAGGCCCTGACACGTTTGAATCTGCCCGCTGGAGTAGATATCGAGATCAAGCTGTAGGGGCGCAATTCATTGCGCCTGCCCAACAGGGAGACGAGAAAAGAGGATAGAGGAAATGCTGAATGCATTATTGGGCAGGAAGGTCGGCATGACCCAGGTATTTGGGCCTAATGGCACAGCCATTCCAGTAACTGTGATAGAAGTCGGCCCGTGTGTCGTGACACAGATCAAGACACCGGCTCGAGATGGCTATGAAGCAGTACAGATTGGTTTCGAGCCAAAGACGCTCAAGCATTCCGTTCGTGCTGAACTGGGACATTTAGGCCACAGCCTGCCATTACTGAAAGCACAACGTCGGCGCTTGCAGACATACCAGCAAGAGCAGCGTAAAAAAGAGGGCGAAACGGGGGCAGCAGGAGAAGCAGGAACCGCTACCGCTACCGCAGAGAAAAAAGATAAGCAAATCGAAAAGTTGCTGAAAGTGCAGAACAGCCGCCAGCGCCGACCGGGGCCGGAACTTGGGCCATTCAAGGTGCTGCGCGAGGTGGGTTTGCAAGAGGGCGCGAACGCAGAGGGCCTGGAGCTGGGCAAGCAGTTCGGCGCAGACCTGTTTACCGTTGGTGAGGAAATCGATGTGGTCGGTACCTCCAAAGGTAAAGGGTTCCAGGGCGGAGTCAAACGCCACGGCTTCCGTGGTGGCCCAAAGACACACGGCCAGTCTGATCGCCTGCGTGCTCCTGGTTCGATTGGTTCCGGCACTACGCCGGGCCGCGTACTGAAGGGAACGCGCATGGCCGGTCACATGGGGAACGAACGTGTGACGATCAAAGGATTGCAAGTAATTCAAGCTGACGCCGAGCGTAACCTGCTGCTGGTGAAAGGGTCCGTACCCGGTGCCAATGGCGGCTTACTCATAGTGAAGAAGCATGTGATGAGGTAACCGAAATGCCCTCGACTACAGTATATAACATGGCCGGAGAGGCCGTAAAAGAGCTCGAACTGAGCGAGCAGGTATTCGGAGTCAACCCCAATATGGCGGTTCTCCACCAGGTTGTCACAGCGCAACTGGTGAATCGTCGCCAGGGGACTGCTTCGACCAGGACTCGCGCCGAGGTATCGGGCGGCAATAAGAAACCATACCGGCAGAAGGGAACGGGCCATGCTCGCCAGGGAAGCACACGCTCTCCACAGTTCCGTCATGGTGGCGTAGTGTTTGGCCCGAGGCCGCACCCGTATCATCATGATGTGCCGAAGAAGATGCGCCGTCTGGCAATTCGCTCCGTCCTTTCGGACAAAGTTGCCAACGAGCAATTGATCGTCGTTGAAGACCTGGCCATGGAGACCCCGCGTACTAAAGAGATGCTGGCCCTGCTGGATCGACTGGCGGTAGCCGAGAAGGGCAAAAATGTCCTGATTATGCTGCCAGAGCGTGATGAGAACATCATTCTTTCGACGCGCAACATTCCCAGTGCCAAAGTACAGCATGTCGCCTCGATTAACGTCGTGGAGATGCTGAAGCATGACTCTTTGATTATGCCGGAAAGCACTGTGCGCTGGATTGAGATGGTTTTCGGCGAAGGCTTGAGCGCCGAAGAGGCTACGCAGCGGCTGGCGAATGAGGACGGAGGGGCGCAGGCGCAGAGCCTGCCAGGCTCTGAATACGACCTTAGGGAAGTATCCGCGCCCGACGAGCAGGAACAGGCAACTGCCAGTGAATCCGGGACAAATGTTCAGACCGAGGCCGAGGCGACTGCGGAAGCTGAGACCGAGACCGGGGTCGAGTCGGAAGAAATTGCAGCTCAAGAGAACGAGTAGCTGCAGCTGCCAGGTAGGAGGTAAAAACTGTGGAGATCACAGAGGTACTGCGCAACGGCATCATCACTGAGAAATCGATGAAGCTGCAGGAGCAGAATAAATATACATTCCGGGTTGCCCTGGAGGCAAACAAGATCGATGTCCGCCGCGCCGTTGAGCAGATGTTTAACGTGCGCGTGGTTTCGGTCAATATCATGCGCATGCCAGGCAAGCCGCGCAAGATTCACCTGCGTGGACGCATGCCGCGATCAATCGAAGCTCGCGAGTGGAAGAAGGCGATTGTGACCCTGGCGGAGGGCCAGACAATTGAAGCATTGAAGGCGTAGGTAGAAGCAATGCCAGTAAGACAATATAAACCAACATCTCCCGGGCGTCGCGGCATGTCGGTCTCGACTTTCGAGGAAATCACCAAAACAAAACCGGAGAAGTCGCTGACCGTTCCTTTGAAGAAGCATTCCGGGCGCAATAATCAGGGAAAAATTACGACACGCCATCGCGGCGGTGGCGCCAAACGCGCCTACCGCATCATCGACTTTAAGCGGAACAAACCGGGTGTCCCGGCCCGTGTCGCGGCTATTGAATACGACCCGAATCGTTCGGCTCGTATCGCCCTGCTGTTCTACCGTGATGGTGAGAAACGCTACATCATCGCCCCGGTAGGGCTGAAGGTTGGTGATACTGTGGTGTCAGGCCCGGAGGCCGATATTCGACCGGGCAATGCGCTGCCGTTGAAGAACATTCCAACCGGTACGACCATTCATAACATCGAGTTGGAGCAAGGACGTGGTGGCCAGCTTGCACGTGGCGCGGGCGTCGGAGCGCAGTTGATGGCGAAGGAAGGCGATTATGCCCTCTTGCGCCTGCCTTCTGGCGAGCAGCGGCGCGTTCACATTCTCTGTATGGCGACCATCGGCCAGGTTGGCAATGTGGATCATGAGAACATCAGCATCGGCAAGGCCGGACGTGCCCGTCATATGGGTCGCCGTCCAACTGTGCGTGGTTCCGTTATGAACCCACGTGACCATCCACATGGTGGTGGTGAAGGCCGTTCGCCGATTGGCGGACAGCCACAAACTCCCTGGGGCAAGCCTGCTCTGGGTTACAAAACTCGTCACAATAAGAGGACGGATAAGTTCATTGTGCGCCGCCGTAACGCAGGCAGGAGGAGAAAGTAATCATGTCGCGCTCTACGAAGAAAGGCCCGTATATCCACGAGTCGCTCAGGAAAAAGGTGCTGGTCATGAAGAGAAGCGGAGACCGCCGTGTCATCAAGACCTGGTCTCGCGCTTCCATGATCTTCCCTGAGATGGTTGGCATGACCATCGGTGTTCATAACGGAAAGACACATGTGCCTATCTATATTACTGAGAATATGGTAGGTCATAAGCTCGGTGAGTTTGCCCCCACACGGCATTTCCGTGGTCATGCGGGCGGCAAGAGTGAGAAGACCACTTCGGTCCGCTAGTAGGGGTTTAATTAAAATGCAAGTAAGGGCTATTGCAAAAAATATAGGTATCCCGCCGCGCAAGATGCGCCTGGTCACGGACACAGTCAAAGGGAAGACGGTATCAGATGCTTTAGCTATTCTCCAGTACCTGCCCAACGCGGGCGCGGAACCGGTGCGCAAGGTCGTTGCTTCGGCGGCTGCCAATGCAGAGAATAACTATAATCTCAATCCTGATGAACTGTATATTCTGAATATTATGACCGATGAAGCGTTTCGTTTGAAACGGGCGAAGGCTCGTTCGCATGGGCGCTTTGGATATATTCAGCGGCGCTACAGTCACGTCACGGTCATTGTTTCAGACAACCCGGCAGACGCCAGGTATCGATAAGGATAGCCCGGCGATCGCCGGGAAAAGCACAAGGAGGACACTTTGGGACAGAAAGTGCATCCCACAGGGTTCCGGCTCGGCGTCGTCAAGGGATGGCAATCGCGCTGGTATGCCGGGCGGAACTACAAAGATATATTCGCGGAAGATTACGAGGTCAGGAAACTGATCAACCGGGAGCTGGTGAGCGCCTCGGTGTCGCGGATTGAGATCGAGCGTGCCGCCGCCAATCAGGTGGCAGTGACCATTTACACTGCCCGCCCCGGAATCGTGATCGGGAAAAGTGGCGAGAAGGTTGACAAACTGCGCGCTCAACTGGAGGCGAAGACGCACAAGCGCGTGCGCCTGAACATCATGGAGATTCGCCAGCCCGAACTCGACGCGACACTGGTTGGACGCAGTATCGCCGAGCAGCTGGAGAAGCGAGTCTCGTTCCGCCGTGCCATGAAGCAGGCGGTGCAAAAGGCGCAGCGCTCCGGGGCGAAAGGCGTCAAGATTATCGTTGGTGGTCGCCTCGGTGGAGCGGAAATTGCCCGCTCCGAGAAAGAGGTAGAGGGAAAAGTTCCCCTGCATACGCTGCGTGCCGATATTGATTATGGCCAGGCAGAAGCGCATACCACCTTTGGCATAATTGGTATCAAAGTATGGATATATAAGGGTGATGTGCTGCCGAGCAAGCGCCGCGAGCCTGGTGAAGCCGGGGAAGCGGCCCCTCAATCAGCCTTCCCACGTGAGGGCGAACGCCGGGAGCGTGGTGAACGCCGTCGCGAAGGCGGCGAGCGCGGATCACGCCGTGAAGGCGGCGAACGCCGGGAGCGTGGTGAGCGTCGCGAAGGCGGGGAGCGTCCGCAGGGAGAGCGCCGCGAACGCCCACAGGGGGAGCGAGCGCCGCGCCCACAGGGACAGGCGCAGGGTCAACCGCAGGGAGAGCGTCGCGAGCGTCCACGTCGCGAAGGCGGAGAGCGAGCGCCGCGCCCACAGGGACAGGCGCAGGGAGAGCGTCGCGAACGCCCACAGGGGGAGCGAGCGCCACGCCCTCAGGGAGAGCGTCGTGAGCGTCCACAGGGGGAGCGCGGCCCGCGTCCACAGGAAAGCCAGCAGGCACAGGGCGTAGGGGCGCAATCAATTGCGCCTGATAAGCAGCCAGAAGTTACCGAAACCCGGGTAAGCCAGGCTGCTCCAGTTGTGGAAATCCCGCAGCCGCAGGACACAGGGGCGCAGGTGCAGAGCCTGGGAGGCTCTGAATACGACCTTAAGGGAGTATCCGCGTCCGATACGCAGACAGTTGAGACACCGGAGCCGGTGCAGCCAATACAGTCGACTGCTGTCCCGGAAACACCAGCAACACCGGAAACATCAGTAGCGCCGGAGGCACCGGCATCGCCCGCACCCACATCAGAAACAGGTGCATAGAGCCAGTAGAGGAGATAGGAAGCCATGTTGTTGGCACCGTCACGTACAAAGTACCGCAAACAGCATCGCGGTCGCATGAAAGGGGAAGCCCAGCGCGGCAGCACCCTCGCCTTCGGCGAATTCGGGTTGCAGGCTCTGGAACCGATCTGGCTGGAAGCCCGCCAGATCGAGGCAGCACGTATTGCCCTCACCCGTTTTATGAAGCGCGGTGGCAAAGTCTGGATCCGGGTCTTTCCCGATAAGCCCATCACGGCCAAACCTGCCGAGACGCGCATGGGTAGCGGTAAAGGCGCTGTCGACCACTGGGTCGCGGTTGTCAAGCCGGGTCGCATCATTTTCGAGATTGGCGGCGTGAGCGAAGAAGTTGCCAAAGAAGCTGTCAGACTGGCCGGTCACAAATTGCCGGTTTCGACCCGCTTTATTAAACGAGGGGAGGCGGAGAGTGTCGAAGCTTAATGAACGCCGCAAACAGATCACTGAGCTTTCCATTGGAGAGTCGCAGCGCGAACTGAAAGAATTGCGCATGAAGCTGTTCAATCTCCGTTTGCAGAAGCAGCGCGGTGAGGTGAAGAACAACCGCGTCTTCGCACAGACCCGCAAGGATGTTGCGCGCTTGCTGCACCATATATCTGAGTTGGAGGCAGAGGGATGACACAGCAGAATGCAACGCCAACGCCAACTCCCGTCGGCACGCGGAGCCACCGCGAGCAGAAGGTTGGGCGCGTGGTAAGCAATAAAATGGATAAAACAATTGTTGTAGCTGTAGAGAGATTAAAGAAACACCGTATCTACAAGCGCACCTATAAAGTCACCAAGAAATTCCATGTGCATGATGAGAATAACGAAGGGCAGATTGGCGATACGGTCCTCATTGAAGAGAGCCGCCCGATAAGCAAGACAAAGCACTGGCGTCTCGTTCGTATCGTCAAGCGTGGCAGCGGCATCGTGCCGGTGGGAGAATTATTGGCCGAGGTTGATCCCAATCTGACTGCCGGGGTGGAAGCACCTGATGCGGCAGAGGAAGAAGGAGAGTAGACGAAATGATTCAACCGCAAACACGCTTGAAGGTTGCGGATAACACCGGCGCAAAAGAGATTATGTGTATTCGTGTGATGAGTGGCTCTCGGAAGAAATATGCTGAAGTGGGCGACATCATCAAGGCCTCGGTGAAGCAGGCCACACCCAACGGACAGGTGAAGAAGGGTGAGGTCGTCAACGCTGTGGTCGTGCGTGTGGCGAAGGAATATGCGCGCCCCGATGGCTCGCATATCCGCTTTGACGAAAACGCAGCCGTGATTATCGCAGCGGGCAACAACCCGCGTGGCACACGTATCTTTGGCCCGGTAGCCCGCGAACTGCGCGAGCGAAATTTTATGAAGATCATCTCGCTTGCGCCAGAGGTATTGTGAGGAAAGATATGGCAGTAAAAGAGAAAGAGAAAAAGCCTCTCCACCTTGCCAAGATGAATATTAAGAAAGGCGACACCGTCGTCATTCTGGCGGGCAAGGACCGGGGGAAGCAAGGCGTGGTTTCGCGGGCTATGCCACAGGCGAACAAGGTCATTGTTGAGGGCCTGAACCTCGTCAAGAAGCATGTACGCCCGCAGAGTCAGACGACCCAGGGAGGCATCATCGAGAAGGCAATGCCAATCCACGTGTCGAACACCATGCTGATCTGCACCGAGTGCGGGCAGCCGACGCGCGTGGGTCACGAACGCCGCCAGATGGGTACGGATCAGAAGATGCGCCCGGTGCGCGTCTGCAAGAAATGTCACAAGATCATTGAAGATCGGACGAGGAGTAGTTAAACGTTATGGCATCAAGGTTGAAGGAAAAATATCAACAAGAGGTTGTGCCAGCTCTGAAAAAAGAGTTTAACTACGGCAACCCTATGCAGGTTCCGACGGTGAAGAAGGTCGTGGTCAATATCGGTCTGGGCGAGGTCATTCAGAATCCGAAGGCGCTGGATGCCGCCGTTGGTGATCTGGCTACCATTACCGGCCAGCGTCCGGTCATTACCCGCGCGAAGCGTTCCGTCGCCACCTTCAAACTACGTGAAGGCATGCAGATCGGGGCGATGGTGACGTTGCGCGGCGAGCGCATGTACCAGTTCCTCGATAAGCTGATGAACGTGGCGCTGCCCCGCCTGCGCGACTTCCAGGGCGTCTCAGCTGAGGCGTTCGATGGACGCGGCAACTACACGCTGGGCCTGCGCGAGCAACTGGTCTTCCCCGAAATCGACTATGACAAGATCGACAAGGTGCGCGGCATGGAGGTGAGTATTGTCACCACGGCCAGTACCGATGAAGAGGGACGAGAATTGCTCAAGTTGATGGGCATGCCCTTTAAGAAGAGATAAGGCTGGAGAGCAATATGGCAAAAACCTCAATGATTGTAAAGGCTGAGCGCAAGCCGAAATTTAAGGTGCAGCAGCACAATCGCTGCAAGATTTGCGGACGACCTCGCGGCTATATTCGCAAGTTCGGTCTCTGCCGCATCTGCTTCCGCGAACATGCACTGCGCGGCGAGTTGCCCGGCGTCACCAAGTCGAGCTGGTAGTCAATAACGCGAAGAGAAGCAAGCAGGACGAAAAGATGAGCGTCACCCGCAGGACTGGCAGGCGTTAACATTTTCGCTCCGGTGGAAAGTATGGAGGCAGTTCCATGAACATGACTGATCCCATTGCCGATATGCTTACACGCATACGCAATGCGACGACAGCACGGCACACTCGCGTCCTGATTCCAGCCTCGAAAATGAAGCTGGCGATCGCACGTGTGCTGAAAGAAGAAGGCTATATTAAAGATATCGAAATCCTGAAGGATAATCCGCAGGGAACCTTGCGGCTGACACTGCTCTACGATGAAAAGAAACCCGTGATTACGCAATTGAAGCGTGTGAGCAAGCCGGGCCTGCGTGTCTATACAAAGCGAGCGGATATTCCCCGTGTCCGTGGTGGACTGGGAACCGCCATTCTGTCAACGCCAAAGGGGCTGATGACGGGCAGGCGTGCCTATCGTGAGGGCCTCGGCGGCGAAGTTATCTGCTACGTCTGGTAGAGGGAGGTAGGACATGTCTCGTATTGGACGTACACCGATTTCCGTGCCGCCGAAGGTGCAGGTAAACTGGAACGAGAATAACTTCGTCACGGTCAAAGGGCCGAAAGGCGAACTCTCCTACCAGGTACCATCTGAACTGACACTGGAGATGGAGAACGGCGTTTTGACCGTCTCCCGACCTTCAGACAGCAAGCCCCACAAGGCAATACACGGTCTCTATCGCACGCTGATCAACAACATGGTCGTTGGCGTGACGAACGGGTATAAGAAGGAACTGGAAATTCATGGCGTCGGTTATCGTGCCGCGAAGGTGGGCGATAATCTGGTTATTCAGGTAGGCTACTCTCACCCGGTTGAGGTACAACCCCCGGCTGGCATTACGCTGAACGTCGAGGGTGTGGACGCGGCCACCAAAGCCACAAGAGTGAGCGTCAGTGGCATCGACAAGCAGCTGGTTGGTGAGGTCGCGGCTCAGATCCGCAGTGTTCGCAAGCCCGAACCCTACAAGGGCAAAGGCATCCGTTACGCGGGCGAGGCCATTCGCCGCAAAGCCGGTAAAGCCGGTAAAGTTGGCGGCAAAAAGAAGTAGGGGCGTAAGCGCAGAGCCTGGGAGGCTTTGAATGCGACCTTAAGGGAGCATGCACGCCCGTCGTCCCGGGCAAAAGGCTTGCCAGCGCCCAGGTTTATTGATAGAATAGACGAAAATGTACGGGCATTCAGAGAGAGACGTAGTGCCGACCACGTCTCCTATCAGGCCCGATGGAGAAGCTTGAGCTATGATTAAGCAATTTCATGCGAATAAGGCACGGCTGCGGCGGCACCAGCGAATTCGACGCCACATGGAAGGTACCACAGGGCGTCCCCGCTTGAACATCTTCCGCAGCGGCCAGCATATCTACGCACAGATTATTGATGATACGACGGGTACAACCCTTGTTGCCGCTTCATCGCTGGATGATTCACTGCGCGATTTTAAACCGGAGACGCCGAACCCGGTGCTGGAAGCAGTGGGTGGTGCTGCGCACGCTGTAGCGGAGGCGGTAGCGGGAGTGGCCGAAATGGCTGCCGAGATTCTGCCGGGTGTCGGTAAAGGCAAGGGTGCGAAGGCTGACAAGGCTCCCAAAGCTCCCGCCAAAGGGCAGACCCAGCAGAAGGGCACAGCGAGTAAGGGTGGCAAACCGGCAGCGCAGGCCAAAACTCTCCTGCCACAGGCGCAGAAGGGTGAGAAGAAGACACCTGTAGAGGCGCTTGCCCCCATCGCCAACAACCGGAAGGTCGCAGTTGCACGTGAGGTAGGCAAACTGGTTGCCCAACGCGCAAAAGAGAAAGGCGTGAACAAGGTTGTCTTTGATCGTGGAGGCTACGCTTATCACGGACGAGTGGCGGCGCTGGCCGAAGGCGCTCGTGAAGTAGGCCTGGAATTCTAGGGCCGCAAGGAGAAATATGCCAAGAATAGATGCTTCAAAATTGAATCTGGAAGAGACGGTGGTCCAGGTCAGCCGCGTTTCCAAAGTGGTCAAGGGCGGTCGCAACTTTAGCATTCGAGCGCTGGTCGTCGTAGGCGATCATAACGGATACGTCGGCTTCGGTTTTGGCAAGGCAAGCGAATACACCGAGGCCATCCGCAAAGGTGTCGAGGAAGCGAAGAAACACCTGGTATATGTGCCATTGTCTGGCAGGACCATTCCTTTTATGGTCAAGACCCGTTTCGGGGCCTCTGAAGTGATGCTCAAGCCGGCAGCGCCTGGTACGGGTGTGATCGCGGGCGGTGCTGTACGCGCCGTCATGGAGTCCGTGGGCATTCGTGATATTCTGACCAAGTCGTTGGGCAGCACCAACGCCGCCAACACCGTACAGGCAACCATGCAGGCGCTGGCCGAGCTGCGTTCGCCGGAGGAAGAAGCTGTACGACGCGGCAAGACGGTTTCCGAGCTAATCGGTGTGAAACGTGCCGCGCAATATGCCGAAGCGGCAGCCGCCGCAGCCGAGCAGGCTGCCGCAGCCCGCATTGCTCGCGAAGAGGAGAGCCGAGATCGCGAGAGTCGCCAGAATCGCCGTGGCGGTGAGCGCAGCGACCGTAGTGATCGCGGAGGTTCCGGTGATCGCGGTGGCCGTGGCGGTCAAGGCGGTGGTCGCGGTGGTCAAGGTGGTCGCGGTGGTCAGGGTGGCGGCAGCCGTCGCTAGCTTGAGCCGATAGGAGAGAAAAATTATGGCAAAACTACGCATAAAATGGGTGAGAAGCGCGATTGGTCATCCAAAGGATCAGAAGGCGACCATCCACGCGCTGAAGTTACGCAAGCTCCAGCACACGGTTGAGCATGAGGACAATCCTGCCATTCGCGGGATGGTTCGCAAGGTGAGCCACCTGGTAGAGGTAGAGGAGATAAGCAGTGAGACTCTCTGATTTGCGGCCAGTCCCTGGCTCGCATAAGCAGGAACGGCGTCTTGGTCGTGGTCACGGCTCCGGGCGTGGTAAGACCGCCGGTCGTGGCACGAAAGGCCAGAAGGCACGCAGCGGCGGCAGCGTCCATCGCGCCTTTAATGGCGGTCAGACGCGCCTCTCGAAGCGCCTGCCGTTCGTTCGTGGTCTGGGCAACAGCAATACGCCTTTCCGCAAAGACTACGCCATTATTAATATCGCTGATCTTGAACTGTTCGAGCCGGGTACCTCTGTCACCCCGGAGGAACTGGTGAAAGCCGATTTGATGACGCCCGCCGAAGCCCGTGGCCTTGTCAAGGTGCTCGGCGATGGCGAAGTGGATCGGGCATTGACGGTCCGGGCCCACAAGTTTTCGGAAAGCGCTCGCGCTAAGATCGAGGCGGCTGGCGGTGCCGTCGAGATCATTCCGACAAAAGTCTATGAAAAGACGAAGCGACGTAAGGACGAAAACAAGAAGGCTCCAGGACAGCAGAGTGAAGGGTAGGAAGGGTGCCAGGACGAGTGTCCTGGTATCCTTTGCTTGTTTACTATCTATCCTGCGACTTCTAAAAGGAGGCTCCCATGTGGGATCGACTGCGTAGTATCTGGACCGTACCTGACTTGCGCAATAAGATTCTCTTTACCCTGGGGATGTTGCTGATCTTCCGCGTCCTCGCCAGCATCACGGTTCCGCTCACGCACACGGAGGCGCAGAACCTGGCGAAGCTCTTTAACGGCAGTTCAAACAATAATAACCTGGGCCAACTGCTCGGCTTGCTGGATGTTTTCTCAGGTGGCTCGTTGCAGACGTTCTCGGTGGTGGCGATGGGCGTCTATCCCTACATTACCGCAACCATCGTGATGCAATTGCTGCAACCTATTATTCCGGCCTTGCAGAATATGGCGATGGAGGGCGAAGCCGGGCGACTGCGCTTCAGCCAGATCACCCGCATCATTGCCGTTCCACTGGCCTTCTTGCAGGCGCTGGGCAATGCGGCAATCTTTGTGCGCGTGGGCGTGCTCGATTCCAGTTCCTTTAATCTGTTTGGCGGAAACGGGGTGTGGCTGTCGACGCTTGCCATCTTGATATCAATGGTCGCAGGAACGATGATTCTGGTCTGGATCGGCGAGCTGATTACCGAGAACGGCATTGGCAATGGTATCTCGCTGATCATCTTCGCTGGTATCGTCAGTCGCCTGCCGGGCTTTGTCCAGCAAGGTTTTGTGGCGACTTCGTCCAGCAATGGCAATGGCAGTGGTGTGGTCAGCATCGTCGTCTTCCTGATTATCGGCCTGTTGACGATTGTCGGCATTGTCTACATCTATCAGGGGCAGCGGCGCGTGCCAGTGCAGTATCCCACCAAGCGTATGGTTGGGCGTGGCATGCTGGTTGGTTCGGCGCAGACAACCTATATTCCCATCCAGGTCAATAGCGCAGGCATGATTCCGCTCATCTTTGCGCAGTCCATGTTGATCTTCCCTGCCGTGCTGTCGCAGTACCTGGTAGGCAACAGCGTGACCTGGCTGAGCACGGCTGCGCAGTGGATCGGTACTTACATCGTCAATACATCACTCTGGTACTACTGGTTCATCTACTTTGTGCTGGTGGTGGCCTTTACGTTCTTCTATGCCTACGTGGTCTGGCAGCAGCAGAACATCCCTGAGAACCTGCAAAAGCAGGGCGCGTTCATTCCCGGCTATCGACCGGGAGAGCCGACCAGTCGCTACCTGCAAACAATTCTCAACCGCGTTACGCTGGGCGGTGCGCTCTTCCTGGGTATCGTAGCCATCTTGCCCTACATCTCGCGTGTGGGTGGCAACCAGTTGCTCAGCAGCGCCGCGCTCCTGATTGTCGTT
This sequence comes from uncultured Chloroflexia bacterium, assembly GCA_963736995.1. Classification (GTDB taxonomy): domain Bacteria; phylum Chloroflexota; class Ktedonobacteria; order Ktedonobacterales; family Ktedonobacteraceae; genus CADDYT01. Next base: position 665,908 of record CAVTRB010000007.1, on the reverse strand, counting down.
GGTGTCGTGCTCGATACCGTGCGACAGCTTGAGGCCCAGATGGTGATGCGCAACTATTCAGGCTTCTTATCGTAACTTTTGCACCTTTAAAATCGGTCGCCGGGGCGCACAGAGGCACCCGAAAAACAGCTTCCAGCGGAGGAAAAGACGTGAATATCATCCTGATCGGCGCACAGGGGTCGGGGAAAGGGACGCAGGCGGAATTGCTTTCTCAGTCGTTCGGCATTCCTCACGTTGCCAGTGGGGACCTGATCCGGCGGGCGATAGCTGAGAAAACAGAACTCGGCATACAGGCCAAAGCCTACAATGATCGAGGGGACCTGGTTCCCGACGAGATCACAGTAGCGATGGTCATCAATCGTCTTGAGCAACCGGATTGCACGCCCGGGGTGATACTGGATGGATTTCCGCGCACCGTCGCGCAGGCGGCGGTTCTGGACAAAGACCTGCAAGATATTGGTCGGCATATCGATGTCGCGGCATATCTGAAAGTTCCTCGTCAAGAGCTGCTGCACCGGCTCTCCGGTAGGTATATTTGCCGGGCCAATCAGCACGTCTACAATATCAATACGAACCAGCCAAAGGTTCCCGGTATCTGTGATATCGATGGAAGCGAGCTGTACCAGCGTCTCGACGATGTTGGAGAGGCAGTGCAGCGACGGCTCGAAATCTTTTTCAGCGAGACCATTCTCCTGCTCGATTACTACCGGGCGCAGAACAAACTGGTAGAGGTCAATGGAAACCAGAGCATCGAGCAGGTGCATCAGGTACTGGTGGAAAAGCTGCGCACCGGGGTGGCCGGGAAAGAAGAACACTGAGAACAGGTACAAGGCAAGGCAAGACGAGGCGACATGGCACCCATCATCAAGTCGAAAGAGGAAGTGGCAAAAATCCGTGAGACCGGGCATATCGTCGCGACGATCCTGGCTGAACTGCGTGCGGCAGTTCGACCGGGCATCAGCACCGCCGAACTGGATGCCCTGGCGGTTGCGGCTTTGAAGAGGTACGGAGCGAAATCAAGCTCTTTGGGCTATCACGGTTACCCGGCGTCCATCTGTACGTCTGTAAACGAAGAAATCGTACACGGTATTCCGGGTTCGCGTGTGCTGCACGAGGGCGATATCGTTACCATCGACTTTGCTGCCAGCTACAAAGGCTGGCACGCGGATTCGGCCATCACCGTCCCGGTAGGTGAGGTTGCCCCGGACGCGCAGCGCCTGCTCAAAGTGACGGAGGATGCTCTTTATCTGGGTATCGACCAGGCTCGTGCCGGTAAACGCCTGCACGATATCAGCAGGACAATTCAGCAGTACGTAGAGAACGCCGGTTTCTCGATCGTGCGCCAGTATGGTGGGCATGGTGTGGGTCGCGACATGCACGAGGACCCGCAGGTGCTCAACTACATTGAGCGCGGCCAGCCCAATACGCTGCTCAGACCGGGCATGGTCATCGCTATTGAGCCGATGGTCAACATGGGGCAGCAAGAGACGGAAGTGCTCGGCGATGAGTGGACGGTCGTCACAGCGGATCATAGCTACTCGGCTCACTTCGAGCATACGGTAGCGATTACCGGGGGCGAACCTGAAATTCTGACACGGGTATGACTTTTGTGGGATAGCAAGAAATTGCCTCTCGACTTTTGGGCAATGGTGTGCTATAATTCGTAGTTGGCTGCAGCAGTGTCAACTGCTGCCATTTTATCATGGAATCATAACAATTGACGCATTGCTCTTAAGATGAGATGTATCTGAGCTATGTACAAAGGATGCTATGGCAAAGAAGGATGAGATAGAGGTAGAGGGCACGGTTGTGGAGGCCCTCCCGAACGCCATGTTCAAGGTGCAGATCGACGAGCAGCACCAGGTGCTGGCCGTGCTTTCAGGGCGCATTCGCATGAATTTTGTGCGCATTGTGCCTGGTGATAAGGTGCGAGTCATACTCTCGCCTTATGATCTGACACGAGGTCGCATTACATGGCGTGTGAGGTAGTGAGATATCTTTCCTCAACAAGTCTGATGTCATCCCATCTGGGATTGCAACTAATCTAATCTTCTCACCGGCATCATCTCTACCGGAAGAGCTTGAAGGACTCGCCATCCCGTCTGGGATTGAAACAAAAGGAAACTGTGCTGATTCCTTTTTGCTTTCAGCAAATCGGGCGCAAAGCATCGCGCCACTCTATCTGAATCTTACTTAAGGAATGAAACGTAGGGAGTGATAGTGGAGTCCCTATGTGAAGCGAATGAGGAGGGCAAATCATGAAAGTACGCGCCTCAGTGAAACCGCGCTGCGATCATTGCAAGGTTATCCGGCGCAATCGCGTGGTAATGGTGATCTGTAGCAAAGAGCCAAAGCACAAGCAGAAGCAAGGCTAACGGAGGAAAACATGGCGAGAATTGCCGGCATTGATATTCCACGCGACAAGCGTGTGGAAGTTTCGCTGACCTATATCTTTGGCATTGGCCCGACCACGAGCCGGAAGATTTTGCAGCGAACGCGCATTAACCCGGACACCCGGGTAAAAGATTTGACCGAGGAAGAAGTGAACCGCTTGCGCGAATTGATCGACCGCGAATACAAAGTCGAGGGTGATCTGCGCCGCGAAGTGGATATGAATATCAAGCGGTTGATCGAGATCAACTGTTACCGTGGCCTGCGCCATCGCCGCAATCTGCCGGTGCGCGGACAGCGCACGCGCACCAATGCGCGCACACGACGCGGACCGAAAAAGACGGTGGCCGGCAAGAAGAAGGCAACGGCTAAGAAGTAGGGACGCAGGTACACAGCCTGGAAGGCTGTGAATGCGACCTTAAGGGAGCATCGGCGCCCGCAGCGCCTGGAGGAATGGCAAAGCATGGCAGATAAAAAGAAACCAACGGCGGGCAGGCCCAGACGGCGCGAACGTAAGTCCGTGCCGCGTGGCCAGGCCCATATTCAAGCAACATTTAATAATACTATTGTAACGCTGACTGACCCCAATGGAAACGTCCTCTCCTGGGGAAGCGCGGGCAGCCAGGGTTTTAAGGGGTCGCGCAAGAGCACCCCGTATGCCGCACAGGTCACGGCAGAAACTGCAGCTCGCAAAGCGATGGAGCACGGTCTGCGACAGATAGAGGTCTTCGTCAAAGGCCCCGGTTCCGGTCGTGAGGCTGCTATTCGCTCCTTGCAGGGCGCTGGCCTGAATATTACTGCAATTACTGATGTCACACCTATTCCGCACAATGGCTGCCGACCGCCAAAGCGGCGTCGCGTGTAAGCGCGCAGTGCGTTTGAGGAGGAAAGAACTACATGGCGCGTTATACCGGACCCGTTTGCAAGCTGTGCAGGCGGGAGGGGGTAAAACTATTCTTAAAAGGCGACAAGTGCATGGCAAAATGCACGTTGGAGCGCCGCAGCAGCAAGCCCGGGCAACATGGGACGAGCCGCGCACGGAAAGAGTCTGGCTATGCCAGGCAGTTGCGCGAGAAGCAGCGCGTACGTCGCACGTATGGCGTGTTGGAGCGCCAGTTCCGCAAGACGTATGATATGGCATCTCGCAGCCCCGGCAAGACAGGCGAGCGTTTGTTGCAAATCTTAGAGATGCGCCTGGACAACCTGGTCTATCGCCTGGGCTTCGCCGATTCGCGCGCGCAGGCTCGCCAGCTCGTCAATCATGGCCACTTCGCCGTCAATGGACGCAAAACGGACATTCCTTCATTTATCGCAAAACCGGGTGATGTTATCTCTGTACGCGAGCGTAGCAAAGGTCTGGAGTACTTCAAGGTTCGTGCGATGCTTCTGGCGCAGAAGGGCGTACCTGCCTGGCTGACCCTGGATATCAATGAGATGACCGGGCGTGTCCTCTCTCTACCGACACGCAGCGAACTCGAACTGCCGTTTGATGAGCAGATGGTGGTTGAATACTACCAGCGATAATCCTCTTGGACTGCCAATACTACTCGTTTCTTGCACGACGATATTGTAGAGGGAAGGAACCTGAAGTAAGGACTGGTAGAAAAAGAAAGGCAGGTTAAAACCTTGCTAGATATTACTCTGCCTCGCATTAAAAATACGAAAACACAGGGAAATTATGCGAGTTATGATATTGAGCCATTAGAGGCGGGGTATGGCGTGACCCTGGGTAATTCACTACGCCGTGTGTTGCTCTCGTCGCTGCCCGGTGCTGCCGTGACCTCGGTTCGCCTTGAAGGGGTCCAGCACGAGTTTCAGGATGTTCCCGGTGTGATGGAGGACGTCACTGATATCGTACTGAACGTCAAAAAAATTCGCCTCCGCTCCTTCTCAGATCATCCCGTCTCGATGAGGCTGGAAGTGAGTGGTGAGCGTGATGTGACTGCCGGGGATATCATTGCTCCCAGTACCGTGGAGATTGTCAATCCTGAGCAGCATATCGCTGCCCTGGACAGCGAGAACGCCCACCTCGATATGGAACTGGTCGTGGAGAACGGTCGCGGCTACGTGCCTGCCGACTCGAAAGAAGACCAGCCGATCGGGGTTATCCCCATCGATGCCATTTTCACGCCGGTGCAAAAGGTAAACTACACGGTTGAACACACCCGCGTGGGGCAGATGACAAACTACGATAAGATTATTCTCGATATTACGACGGACGGAACAATTACGCCGGATGAGGCAATGCGCCAGAGTTCCGATATTCTGGTGCGGCTCTTCTCCCAGCTTGCCAATTACCGCGCGGTGCTGACGGAGCCGGAGAAGCAGCCTTTGAGCAGCTGGCCGATTCCACAGAAGATTTACGATACTCCCATCGAGGACCTTGATCTCTCGGTGCGTGCCTACAACTGCCTCAAACGCAGCAACATCACGAAAGTGGGTCAGGTGCTCTCTATGAATGAGGAAGACCTGCTGGGTGTGCGTAACTTCGGTGAGAAGAGCCTGCAAGAGTTGCGTGAACGTTTGCTCTCCCGCAACTTCCTGCCGAATCCGAATCAGCGTCCGAGCGCCGTTGGAGTCGATATGGACGGCGATCAGGAAATGGAGGACTAAGTTGAGGCATCGAGTAGCCGGTGTTAAGATGGGCATGCCGGAGCACCAGCGCCGTTCGGTTCGTCGCAACCTGATGGCAGGATTGATCCGGTATGATCATATACAGACCACGGAGGCACGCGCCCGTGCCATTCGTGGTGAAGTAGAAAAACTGATTGATAAGGCGATCAAGGGTCGCCTGGCTGCGAGGCAGCACCTGGCAGCAGTCGTGCCCGACGAGGAGAAGGCAGAGCGCATTATGGAATTTGCGCGCCGTGGTCGCTTCTCCCTCAACGGTCGAGTGGCAGACAACGAGGAACGTTACCAGCAGGGGAAGGCTCCCCTGACGCCAGAAGGTCGCCGGTTCCTGGAGAACAAACTCAAACAGCGCCGCGAGGAACTGCTGCGCATCATCTCCAACGAGGCCGACGCGGAGCGCGCTCTGCAAGCGGCTTACGAGGCGATGGTAATTGAGCTGAACGCTCGCCGCCAGATTCTAAGCGCCCTGCCCGATGAATTGGTGGTCAGGAAGATGTTCGAGGAGCTGGCACCTCGTTACGTTGGTCGCCCCGGTGGCTACACCCGCATCATCAAGCTGGGTCGCCGCAAAGGTGACGCCGCCGCGATAGCCCAGATCTCCCTGGTATAATAGGGGGCTATGGGCGCAATAATGATTTTTAACGAACAAGATCGACAATGCAGGAAACAGAAAAGTCCACTCCATGTCATCCTGAGCGATAGCGAAGGATCTAAGTGGGCCAGGCGACAGCCCTGTTGCTTTAGATCCTTCGCTATCGCTCAGGATGACATGGTGATTCCCGATCATGGTTGTTCAATTTCATCATTGCGTCCATACTGAACATGAAAAATCTTGCCTGTGGGATTGAGTACGATGGTACGGATTTTCACGGCTTTCAGCGACAGCCGGACGATCACGGGCCAACCGTGCAGGGAGCGTTAGAGGCAGCAATCGAGCGTATCTCCGGTGCCATGTCTACCGTACATGGTGCCGGACGTACAGACGCCGGTGTCCACGCGAGTGGGCAGGTGGTGAATTTCTATACAGAGGCAGCGTTGCCGCCAGAGGTATGGATGCGGGCTATGAATGCCGTCCTTCCGCAGTCGCTCGCGGTGCGCTGGGTGCAGGAGGTTCCTGAACGCTTCAACGCCCGCTACAACGCGCAGAGCCGCTCCTACCGGTATACGATCTGGAATGGCAGCGCGCCGTCGCCTTTGCTGGCTCGCTACAGCTACTATCGTCCACAGGTGCTGGATGTGGCTCGCATGCAAGAGGCATGCCAGCTACTTCCGGGTCGCAAAGACTTTGGAGCTTTCGGGCGCAGCCCGGAGGAGACCAATCCGAGGAAGCCGGGGCCGCATTCCAGTGTGCGCACGATGCTCGAAGCACGCTGCCTGCGCGCCACGGAGAACCCGGAGAATGCACTTATCTATTGTGATTTTACTGCGGATGCCTTTCTAACAGGCATGGTTCGCAGGATGGTCGGAACACTGCTGCTGGTAGGGCAGAACTGGTTGAGCCTCGACGAGTTCGCCACTATCGTGCAGCGAGCGGAAAAGACGCACCCTGGTTCAGCAGTCCCCCCACACGGGCTGTGTCTGGTGCGAGTGAAGTATCCTGAAGAGTTCGGGTTCGCATCGTAGCTGAGCGTTCTGAGTGTTTGAGCGTTCGGAAAGCGATGAAGGATAAGAGAACTCGAGAGATTTCGTTTGGAGAACGAAGATGAAAAAGACATATAGCGCCAGGGCTGCTGACTTGCAACCCACCTGGTACGTCATCGATGCCGAGGGTCAGATTCTGGGTCGTCTGGCATCGCAGATCGCGCAGATTTTGCGCGGCAAACATAAACCAACGTTTACGCCGCACCTGCAGAGCGGTGACTTTGTGATTGTGATCAACGCGGAGAAGATCGCCGTCACGGGCAATCGTCTGGATCTGAAGAAATACTATCGCCATAGCCAGTACCCCGGCGGCTTGAAGACGCAGACGCTGCGGCAGGTGCTCGAGGGCAAGCATCCAGAGCGCGCTATAGAGCACGCGGTGCGCGGCATGGTGATGCACAATCGCCTGGGTGCAGATATCATGTCCCGCCTGAAGGTCTACGCTGGGCCGAATCATCCGCACCAGGCACAGAAGCCCGTCCTCTGGACAGGTCCGCAGGGGTTGCTCAAGAAGGACGGAGGAGCGCAATTGATTATGCCCGACGAGCAGCCTGCTGAAGCGAAGGCAGAGTAGAGAAGAAAGAGGAGACCGACCGTGGCCGATACAAACAAAGGTGAGTACTACTACGGGATGGGACGGCGTAAGACGGCAGTAGCCCGCGTGCGCCTCTATCCCAACGGTGAAGGCAACGTGACCGTGAACGGCAAGAACGCGCAGTCCTACTTCGGGCAGCGTGAGGCGCTGATGGCGACCATCAACTCGCCCCTGCGCACGCTTGAACTCAACGATACCTACGACATGAGTATCAAAGTGCTGGGCGGCGGTGTCAGCGGACAGGCTGGCGCGATTCGCCATGCCCTCTCCCGTGCCCTCCTGCGCGTCAATCCCGATTGGAAGCCCGCGCTGCGCCGTGCCGGCTTCCTCACGCGCGACCCCCGCATGAAGGAACGCAAGAAGCCCGGCCTCAAGCGCGCTCGCAAGGCCCCACAGTACACAAAGCGTTAATTGGCGCTGTTGCAGTAAGTTGCATAGTGAGTACACAAACGCACAAAAGTCGCCATGTGGGGCGATTTTTGTGCGTTTTGTGCGCTCGCTCTCTTGTTCCCACTATTAAGGAAATCATAGCAATGACCACAGGACTTCCCGACTTTTTTAAGCATAACCTCTGGGCAAATCTGCTCCTGCTCGCTGCATGTGCGCAACTTACTGATGAGCAACTGGACGCGACGATGGATGGGACGTTCGGCAGTATACGTGAGACGCTGATGCACATATTCTCATCCGAAGAGGGCTATGCGCGCCATGTCACAGGAAAAATCCCCAGCCTAACACTGAAGGAATTTCGGTCGTTTCCCGGCTTTGACGAATTGCGGCGACGCGCTCAGATGTCGGGTGAGCTGCTGATCGAGGCAGCGGAACAGAAGAATCTGGATCGCATCCTCTCGCTGGATGGAGGAACCTACGAGTGTCCGGCGATGATTGTGATGATTCAAGCCATCAACCACGCCACCGATCATCGTTCGCAGATAGCCACACTGCTCACGCAACAAGGGATCGAGCTACCCCCCCTCGATGGCTGGAACTATAACGATTCGATGCGCTAGCCAGTCGAGAAAGTTTTTGATCACTTCTTCTCCACCCCAAGCGCTGCGTGGGCAAGTTGGCGCACAATGGGCGTGACTTCTTCAAGGTTCTGTCTGGAACCGGCGAGGGTGTCGAAGAACTCGAAGCTGGTCAGCGTGAAAAGTACGCTCACCAGTTCATCATGTGCTTCGGGAGCAGGATGCCCGTACTTTTCAGTGCAGCGCCCGACAAGGACGCCCAGGCCACGCCGCCTTCCTTCGTCTCGTGCTCGTATCACCTGCTCGAAATCTGCGTCGAGCGCGGCCAACCCCCTCAGTCGGCGCGTCACCAGCCGATCAGAGTTCCAGAAGCGAGCAAAGACGGCGATGAATTCGTCCAGCGCCTCCACAGGTTCTTGCCGACGAAATGCTCCGCCTAACTGCTCCATCCCCCCGGAGAATGCCAGCGAGTCGCACAGTGCCTCAAGCAGTCCGACTCTGGAGCCAAACTGGTGGTACACCGTCATACGCGCAACATCGGCCTGTCGTGCGACGGCATCAATGGAGAAGCGGGCAAAGCCATCAGGCTCCATCAGCAGTTCGCGTGCCGCAGCGATGATGCGCGTTCGCGTCTGTTCTATGCTTGCTTGCCGCTGACCAAGTTTGTAGGGACGAGGACTCATAAAAACCTTGACACCCTCCCATTTTTATTGTATATTCTGTATATCTAAATTAATTCGTTGGATAGACTGACTATATAATAGAACAAAGTAAGACTTGTGTAAAGAGAAGCATAAGGAAGGATTATCATGACAGATTACCAACAGTCAGCTAAGGGTAGGATGTCTGGTGATGCGCAGTCCCTGCGTCCTCTCAAAATTGGCATCAACTTGCCAATCGTCGAAGGCGGGGTGGCTGGTAAGACCGCGAGTTGGGCAGACCTCTTCGCCTTCGCTCAACGGGCAGAGGCGCTCGGCTTTGACTCGCTCTGGGTGCCGGATCATCTACTCCTTAAATGGCAGGAACAGACGCGAGGGACCTGGGAATGCTGGTCGCTGCTAGCAGCGCTGGCGGCAGTGACCAGCCGCGTGGAATTAGGCTCACTCGTCACCTGCACAGCTTTCCGCAGCCCGGCACTACTTGCGAAGATGGCTGATACAGTCGACGAGATTAGCGGTGGACGCCTGATCCTCGGGCTGGGTGCCGGATGGAGTGGGTTTGAGGATCAGGCCTTTGGTGTTCCCAGCGACCACCGGGTTGACCGCTTCGAGGAGGCATTACAGATCATCGTGCCATTGCTACGTACAGGGCATGTTGATTTCGAGGGCAAATACTACCGGGCGCGGGATTGTGAACTACGGCTACGCGGGCCTCGACCTGCCGGTCCACCAATCATGATCGGTGCGAAAGGCCCGCGCATGCTGCGTCTCGCGGCGAGCTACGCCGATCTCTGGAACGCCGAAGGGCCGATGCGTCTACCTGAGGAGATCATCCCGCTTCGTGCGTCAGGCGATGGTGCCTGTGTTGCGGTTGGACGCGATCCCTCTACTCTCGGTCGCAGCGCTTCTGTAGTGATCAACATCCCAACTGCGCGAACGCAGAGTGGACCAGCATTCGCCAGCCTGGGGTGAGCAGCCGGGGCCAGTGTCGCCCGCTGAGATCGCCGAAATGCTCCGTGGCTATGCACGGGAGGGCCTCAGCCATATCCAGCTCTGGCTGACTCCGAACACTATCGCCAGCATCGAGTGGTTCGCGCCGGTGCTCGACCTGCTGGATCACGCTCAAGCATGATTCCAGCTTTATAAAGGGAGGTATTGTTGCATGAAATTGGGACTGCACGTCTATGATTTTACGTGGCCGGGAGGGGCGAGTCAGCTTGGCCCTACGCTGGTCAAGATTGCACAAACTGCCGATGCATGCGGCTTTGATCGTATCAGCGTGGGAGACCATGTGTGGCAATCTCACTACCTCGGAGGCCCGGAGCGCGAGGTGCTCTCGTGCTATCCAACGCTGACATTCCTGGCTGCTCACACCAGCCGTATCAACGTGCTCGCCCTGGTGACTGCTGCGCCCTACTGGCAGCCGGTTCTGCTGGCGAAGACGGTGACTACCCTGGATGTGCTATCTGGTGGGCGCGCATGGCTCGGCATTGGTGCCGGTGATTATGAAGAGGAGGCGCGAGGGACGGGCTTGCCTTTCCCTCCACTGAAAGAGCGGTACGAGAGGCTGGAGGAAATGCTGCAGATCTGCTTGCGCATGTGGCATGGCGAAAAGGGAGACGAGCGTCCATTCGATGGGCAATACTACCACGTCGAGCGCCCGTTCAATCTGCCACAGAGCCTTACGAGTCCCACGCGGCCACATCCTCCGCTTCTGATTGCTGGCAGTGGTGAGCAAAAGACATTGCGGTTGGTCGCTCGCTATGCCGACGCCTGCAACCTTCAACCCGGACCGCAAATTCCGCAGAAACTGGCGGTCTTGCGCCAGCATTGTGAAGCTGAGGGTCGGGATTACGACGCGATTGAAAAAACCTGTATGTTTGCCTTCGATGTAGGCGAGAATGGCTCCAAAGTGAGCGAACTCATCGGCCAACTGCGCTGGCTCGCCTCAATGGGGATTCAGACAGTTCTGGGGGTGGTTCCGCACGTGTACCAGATTACGCCGCTAGAGATCATCGGTCGTGAGGTCATTCCCGCCGTTGCTGATCTCTAAGCGCGTAGCGTATCGCGGCAACCCCATCAATGCCTGGTTCCGCACGATGCTGTGTTTGTCCGCCAGCACGGTCAATGACAACTGGCGGGTCTCCAATTGAGTACCATCGGGCAGCCACCGGCTTTTGTACGTTCTTGATCTTGAAAAGACGCTGGCATGGCATAAAAAAGCTCTCTCGCAAGTCGTTTTGAGCGCCGCTCAAAACGACTTGCGAGAGAGCTTTTTTATGCCATACTCTTATGATACTTCGCTGTGCTCCGGGACGTTTTGTTGTTCGCTGGTGCCACGTGCGCTGGCATAGATGGGCGTACACCACTCGGAGCGGTACTCGGGGCGGCGACCACGCACCACGTCGTTGTAGAGGCCTTGAATGGCCTCTGCGATGGGGCCGATCTTGCCGTCGCCGACGGGCCGGTGGTCGACCTCAATGACGGGGGCGATCTGCGCGCCGGTACCGCAGAGGAAGATTTCATCAGCCACATAGAGTTCGGTGCGGTCTACCTGTCGCTCGCGGGTAATACGGCCCAGTTCGCGTCGCGCAAGTTGCATGATGGTGTCGCGGGTCACACCAAGCAGAATATTTTCCATAGGTGATGTAGTGACAAGCTCGCCATTGAAGACCAGGAAGATGTTCTCTGCGCTGCCCTCGGAGACGTGTCCTTCGTGGGTGAGCATAATGGCCTCGTCGAAGCCGTTTTGTATGGCCTCGCTTTTGGCTAAGGCCGAATTGACATATGAGCCGATGATCTTGGCGCGGGCCGGAATAGCATTGTCGTCGACGCGCCGCCACGAGGAGACGCCGCAGCGCAGCCCATTTGTAGCAACATAATCTCCAACCGGCTCGGAGGTGATAATGAAGTCATCTCTCAGCCCGTGCAGGCGCACGCCGAGCGTCTCATCGCCTTTATAGGCGACTGGCCTCAGGTAGACGTTCTGGTGCTGCCCATTGCGCCTTACCAGTTCAGTGCTGATGTCGATCAGGTCGTCAACGCTATAGGGAAGATGTATTTGCAGGATTTTGCAGGAACGCAGCAGGCGCTCGTAATGTTCGCGCAGGCGGAAGAGGTAAACCTCTTGCTGCTCTTCGTTCCAGTAGCCTCGAATGCCTTCGAAGCAGCCGGTACCATAGGCAAAACCATGCGCCCGTACTGAGATTACGCCCCGCTCAGCAGGCACAAATTCACCATTCATGAAAAGTTCTTTTGCATCCATCTTGTGTGTGGTCGGCAGCGCCCTTGCTGCTTCCCTTATCCTCCTTCTGTTGTTTCTCACCCCTCCATTAGAACGAACGACGGGCGGGAAAGGGTTCGGAACGTCATTGCTCCTGTAGGACTACAAAATTTTTTTCCCCAGCGCGGAACGAATCAACTCGACTGCCAGCGATGCCGTTTCGTTGTTATGATCGAGCAGGGGATTGACTTCGACGACATCCATTGAGATCATCTTGCCGGAGTCACAGACATGCTCCATGACCAGGTGTGCCTCGCGATAGCTGAGGCCTCCACGTATCGGCGTTCCGACACCCGGTGCCTCCTGTGGGTCCAGCGCGTCCAGATCAAGGCTCAGGTGGATAGGGCTGTTATCACGTCCTGCTATGGCAATCGCCTCCTGCATCACGCGATGAATGCCTCGCTCGTCGATCTCCGACATGGTGAAGACATGGATGTGATGCTTGCGCAGCAGCGCCTGTTCGCCAGCGTCGAGGGCGCGAGCGCCAACAATCACAAGCTTGCTCGCGTCGATCTTAGGTGTCCAGCCCCCGAAATTGACAAGCGGACTGTACCCTACCCCGGCCAGCGCGGCCAGTACCATGCCATGAATGTTGCCAGAAGGCGTCGTCTCCTCCGTATTGAAATCGCCATGCGCGTCGACCCAGATTACGCTCACGTCTTTATGCACACGAGCCACGCCGCTAATCGATCCCAGCGCGATGCTGTGGTCTCCGCCCAGGACGAGTGGAAATTCACCGGCTTCGAGCGCGTCTGTTACGAGAGTCGACAACTCGTCGGCGACCTGCACAATGGGTTCGAGGTATTTGAGACGGGTATTGCCGACAGGCTGGCTTTCAGGCTGGGGAATAACAATATTGCCAACATCAAGAACGGTATGGCCTATTTGCCGAAGCTGGTCATTGAGACCGGCATAGCGGATTGCACTCGGCCCTATGTCAACCCCTCGCCGATCAGCCCCCAGGTCCATAGGCGCGCCAATCACGCGAATTTGCATACAAACTCCTCCTGCTCGCCGTTGAACAGTGCTATAAATCTTACCTTCATTATACGGTTTGAACCTACCGTTTGTCTATGCCATTTTGCAAGTCAATGTGGTCTGCTATTCCATCCAAAACGACAGGGCATCCACCCCGTCCTGCATGTCATATCATGTGAATGGGCGTTCTCATAGTATCCAAAGTGGAGCGAAGAATGACATGAGCACAGTCAAGAATTCTTGCCTACGCTTCTGGAAAAGTAGTACAATGCGTTTGCAGGGAGGAATACCCTGTGGTTATCTCCCATAGCTTCAGAAAGCGAGGCCCTTTGTGTATCATCAATGGTCCATCCATCTGCGACGCTGGCCGACCGCATTCCTATTTCTGGCCGCCCTGCTGCTCGTGCTTGCCGCGTGTAGTGGCGGCAGCAGTTCTTCCAACGCGAATGGCTCTTCCACACCGGCATCCAAGCAGGTGCTGACCTTCCCCAATGTTGGCACGACCGATATCGGTGGTCTCGATCCAGCCTTAGGGCCGGATGCCAACTCGGCGGTTGCGGTCAGCATGATCTACAGCGGTCTTGTCAAGTCTGATATAAATTTGAATGTTGTTCCCGACCAGGCCACCTGGGATATCTCTAATAACAATACAATCTACACCTTCCACATAAAACCCGGCATTACCTTCTCCGATGGTGCTCCCGTCACCGCTCAAACCTATATTTACACCTTAACTCGTGCATTGTTGCCGGTGGTGAAGTCGGGCATTGCCTCGTTCTTTGAGGCGAATATTGTAGGTGCCGATGCCGTCAACAGTGGAAAGACGAAGACGCTAGCCGGGGTCAAAGCGATTGATGCCCAGACGTTGCAGATTACGCTGACGAAACCAACCCCCTACTTCCTGGAGGTGCTCACCAACTCGCTTTACTACCCGCTCAACGAGAAGATTATTAATCAGTATGGTCAAACCAACTGGGTGAATCATGCCGCCGGTAATGGAATTGGCACTGGCCCCTTTATGGTCAAAGAGTGGGATCACAATGTCAAAATGGTGTTGGTTCCCAACCCGCACTACTACGGCGCGAAAACGCGGCTGAGCGAGGTCGATATGCTCTTCGTGAACGACCCTTCCACGGCATTCAACGCCTACCGTGCGGGCCAGTATGCCTTCGTCTGGAACCTCTCTCCGCAGGATCAACAGACGGCGAAGAATATGCCCGGCTTTATCCGCCATTCCCTGCTGGAATCGGACCTGCTGTTTTTCGACAACACGAAGCCGCCGTTCAATAACGTCGCCGTGCGCCAGGCCTTTGCCTACGCAACCGATAAGGTGACACTGGCACACGCGATCTTCAAAGATACGGTGACGCCCGCGCCGACGATTATTCCACCCGGTATGCCCGGCTACCAGCCAAATTATCCAGGCTTACCCTATGATAAAGTGAAGGCCAAACAGCTTCTGCTCTCCGTTTACCCCGATGTGAGCCAGGTGCCGCCAATTATCTTCTCGTACCCCAGCTCGCAGGTCACACTGGACGAGGCTTCTGCCCTGCAACAGATGTGGCAGAACGCGCTGGGCATCCAGGTCAGGCTCAATTCCGTAGAGTTGAACGCCTACAACCAGGAAACGGCCAACCACCAGATACAATTTGGTTTCACCCAGTGGGGCGCGGACTTCCCCGACCCCTACGACTGGCTGGCCCTGAACCTGACCACGAACGCGCCCAACAACAATGGCGACTGGAGCAATGCCCAGTTCGACCAGCTCATCAAGCAGGCCGAGCAGATCACCGGTGATGCCCGTATCACCCTCTACAACCAGGCCGAGCAGATCGCCGTTACCGATGTCGGCTGGCTACCAATCGACCACGAGGCCATGGCCGCCATCATCCCCTCCTGGGTCCACGGCGTCACCCTCAACAGCAACGGCCTCTACTTCGGCGACTGGTCCAGCGTCTACCTCACCTCTCACTAACCCTATCAAGCTCAATAAAAGTGTTCCCGAAGGGACATGCTTCCTTTCGGGAAGGGAACATTTGTATTGAGGGAAGTGTGTGGGTAGTATTAGTGATTGGTGATGAATTTCCAGACAGGGAGCAAGTGATCATAGATTTCATCAATAAGTGCTAATGGCTGTCTACGCGATCCTGTCTTGAGCGGACAAGAGAGAGGAACTGACTTACTGTCATTACCTCTTTCTGTTGCGACTCTGTATAAGTTTCGATAAGAAGCTTACGTGGAAGTACAGGTATAACCCTCAGCCGTCTCATCTCATCCGTCTGGGTTGTAGAAATGCCAGGTTCCAGTGTGGCCAGATGTTTCTCAGCTATCCTGTCTGCTTCAGGCAAAACCTGTCTCCATCGATCTTTACAGCTGGCTTTTAAAGCGAGCATTGTCAGATAATTGCTGTTAAAAGTCAGGTCACGGTATTCCTTCTGACCGGGAAACAGAAAGTCTGGTTTATTACCTCCCTCTGTTCGCGCCTGAGGGGTGTATCTGATGCTGTAAGCATCCAGTAATGCCTGAATATGGTTCTGGAAAGCATATCCCATGCGAGATTTTCTCCGGTTTTGCACTGAAAGGGAATACTTGATAAAATCATCCACGCTTTCAAATCCACTATCCAGTTTCTGTTGCACTACAATCCTTTCCAGTGCCCGGAAAAGTTCTTCTTCCCGCTGAATCCATCTTAGCAGTGTCTCATCTGGGTCAGAAAGATTAACTTCAACTTGCTCTCGTGCCAGACGGGATAGTGCAATTGTTGCCGGGAATATCTTGTCAAACTTCTGAACGACCAGATCCTCGTCTGTACTTCGTACCGGAAAGGGAAACTCGATGTCCAGTTCATCCAGGATGAGAGATGCAATAGACTCAAGCTCACGCTTGCTCAACTCTTCAGAAGAAATGAGCTTTAATTGTTTAGTTGGATTCCTTAGTTCGATAAGTGCTCGGGCTGAACGTATCCAGTTAGAGTTTGCCTGAAATACAAGTCCGTAAATATCTTCCTGCCCTTTGATTCTTGCAAGAAGCAGCACATCTCCTACATCTGCACGGCGGAGAAAATCGCCTCTATAATAAAATCGCCATTGGGTCCTGTTTTCAATATTTTCACGAGCGTCGTAAAAGGTAAAATCACCGGTTCCATGCTGTGGTTCCTGATTATCAGCAAAATAGTACCAGTTAATTTTCCCTGAAATTCTTTCAGAAGTTCTGAAGAAGCTTCTGAGGGCCGCAACACCGTTTATTTCATGTTGATTTGACCCTCCTGGTAAATCT
Organism: uncultured Chloroflexia bacterium; assembly: GCA_963736995.1. Taxonomy (GTDB): domain Bacteria; phylum Chloroflexota; class Ktedonobacteria; order Ktedonobacterales; family Ktedonobacteraceae; genus CADDYT01. The sequence goes on along the minus strand of CAVTRB010000007.1, from coordinate 649,486 downwards.
ACCTGTACCAGTTGCTTGTACGCGACTGCTGTAAAGACATCTGAAAGATTCATCTGATACCTCTATCTTCCAAACTAATCTGATCATTCAGGAACCAGTAAAGTGGCAGGCAATGTTGGACTCCACGTAACTCATTCTTTCTGCCATACAAAAAGACGGGTAATGAAATGCAAGTTTGCATTTTCCAGATTACGGCTTTTCGGCTATATTTCCCCTCAAGAATAGAAACCATGTGCATTTTACATCTTGTCAGAGGGCTTCTTTCAATGTATGATTGTCCTAAGTAGAAGCCTGATCTTATGGCTTTAGTTGCTGGAGAACACTCACTTTTCACCGCTTTTGCAGCAATTCCGGTTAGAAGTGTTCCCGCTATTTCAGGAAAATGTAGGTTGTTTTATGGAGAAGAATCAGTTCAGATTTATCGATCTGTTTGCAGGTATCGGTGGCTTCCGTATTGCATTTACAGAATGTGGAGGCCAATGTGTTATGTCTTCTGAGTGGGATAAGTATGCTCAGAAGACATATCAGGCAAACTTTGGTGTCATCCCGGAGGGTGACATCACAAAAATTTCAGAAGATAGTATACCCGATCACGATATTCTGACTGCCGGTTTTCCCTGTCAACCTTTCAGTATCGCCGGTGTAACAAAGCATAATGCTCTTGGGAACAAGCATGGTTTATTGCACGCAACTCAGGGAACTCTTTTCTTTGATGTAGCTCGCATCATCAAGAAGAAAAGACCGCAAGCTTTTCTTCTTGAAAATGTAAAAAACTTGAAAAACCATGATAAGGGAAGAACTTTCAAGGTCATCGAACGAACCCTCAGGGATGAACTGGGTTATCACGTTTATCATGCAATTCTTGATGCCCGCACTGTCGTTCCCCAGCACCGTGAAAGAATATATATCGTGGGATTCAGAGATCCCTTAGATTTCGATTTTCCTACTCTACCTGACCTGAAACCAAAATTCAGGAATATCCTTGAAGATGAGGTAGATGAGAAATATACCTTATCAGATCATCTCTGGTCTTACCTGCAAAAATATGCGGAAAAACACAGGTCAAAAGGAAATGGTTTCGGATATGGTCTCACTGATCTGGATGGTATTGCGCGAACCTTAAGCGCACGATATTATAAGGATGGTGCAGAGATACTTGTACCTCAAGTGAATAAAAATCCTCGTCGGCTTACCCCGAGAGAGTGTGCCAGATTGATGGGTTACCCTGAAACATACAGGATTGTTTGCAGTGATACCAGAGCATACAAACAATTTGGTAACTCCGTTGTTGTCCCTGTAGTTAAATGTGTAGCTCAGGAGATAGTTCAAACGCTTTTCCCTGGAATCGAAGGAACATGGCAGAAAAAGGAACGGCCCCGGCCCTACCAGTTACGATTACAGATGGTTCCATTGTAGAAATTAGAAAAAGACTTCTGGAGTGGGGAAAAGAACACTATAAAGAGTTTCCCTGGCGAACACCAGAGCAGTTATGGCATGGATTAGTAGCAGAAATCCTGCTTCAACGTACCAGAGTGAGTAGTGTATTACCTGTTTATAAGGCTTTCCTCAAGCGTTTTCCCACTGTTGAAAGTCTTGCTCAGGCATCAGAAAGTGATATTGAGCAGATAATCTATCCTCTTGGTTTGCGCTGGCGTGCTCCACTTCTTAAGAAACTTGGGGAGTATCTTGTACAGACTACCGCAGAAATCCCTCGAACTTTAGAAGGTTTGCTAGAATTGCCTGGTGTTGGTGCATATGTTGCGGCTGCCTGGCTTGGTTTTCATGGAGGTGGGAGAAGCGTAATCATTGATGCGAACATTGTTCGCTGGCTCTGTCGCCTTGTCGATCAACCAATGGATGGAGAAACACGACGAAAGAGATGGCTGATTGAACTTGCAGATAGATTTACTCCGCAGAACAATACTAGAGAATATAACTATGCCGTTCTTGATTTCTCGATGGAGATCTGTACACCGGCCCCTCACTGTAGTGAATGTCCTTTGGGGAGTGATTTCTGCCTTCACAGACGAAAGCAGTTACTCCACTCCACAGATGCTACCCACATCGCCGAAAAACCTTAACCTCACTCTTCTCCTCTGGTATAATGGGAAGCAGAAATCTAAGCTTTACAGGGACACGTAAGGATGATATCTGGAAAAGAGAAGTGAAGTGCAGGTAATTGATCTGACAACATGGATGGAGAAATATTCATCGAGGGGATGGTACTGGTATGTTAAAAGACTCTCCGGTAATGATACCTTGCTCAATCGAACACATCAGGCTGGTCCCTACATTCCGAAGGAAGTAATCGACGAGCTGGTTCCTTCTATCAGGCAATCTACGTCATTGAATCCCCGCAAATGGTTTAGAGTAAGTGTTGACTCTCATCTTCTTGAAGAAAATGTGTCTGCCATCTGGTATAACAATAGGATTGTCAGTGATGGAACGAGGGATGAGTGCAGAATTACGAACTGGGGAGGTAACAATTCACCTATCCTTGATCCCGACTCTACTGGCTCGATTTTTATTCTGGCTTTTCATAAGACAGGAGGTCATGATGCTGATGAGGTACGGATATGGCTATGTACTGATTTAGAACAGGAAGATCTGGTTGAAAACAGAATTGGACCAGTTGAACCGGGGGCGAGAATATTCATCGCATATACAGCAACGAGTATTGTTCCACGAATCAGTTACGACAGATCTCAGAAACCAACCTCATGTCTTTTAAGTCCTTCAGAAATTCCTCCCACGTGGTTGCCTACATTTCCCCCCGCTACAGAGATTGTCCAGAAGGCAATTTCACTCAGACCGGCAAGAGGCAAATCTGCTGATGACCGTCTGATGGAAAGAAAATCTTGCGAATATGATGTATTTCGTTCTGTGGAGGAGCAATATGTATTACCTCAGATTCGTAACGGATTTAGCTCCGTTGAAGAGTTTCTGGAACTTGCTAATTCCGTAGCGAACAGGCGCAAGTCGAGAGCCGGGAAGTCTCTTGAATTTCAGACGAAAGCCATCTTCGATGAAGAAGATATCAGGTATTCACACGGAGAAGTATCGGAGCTGAACAAGAAGCCTGATTTTCTGTTCCCTTCAGCCGAGGTTTATCACAGAAGTGCAAAAGGTGAGAAAAATCTCTTTATGCTGGCAGTAAAAACCACCTGCAAAGACCGATGGAGGCAGATTCTGAATGAGGCAGATAAAATTGAAGTGAAGCACCTGCTGACCGTACAAGAGGGTATCTCCGAAAACCAGTTCAGGGAAATGCAGGACTCCAATGTCGTTCTGGTAGTTCCCCGATCGCTTCATACACAATACGTTCCTGCTATCAGATCACAACTTCTGGCCCTTGAAGATTTTCTAGCAGTAGTCCGAGATAATAGATAGACATACCTGCAACGGACATATTCCCATGTGCATCAACCATCATTAAAACCGCAGGGCAATTCACCAGATGCCCGTTACGCTTTCTTTATTAGAGAACAAATTATGAACCTCGTGCTGCCAGGAGAGAAAATTCGTTTACAGCAGTTGGTCGACGCGACTGCGGTCCCATTGTGCCGGGCAGATGTTTACTGTAACGTGGTTGTCTTGCTTGATGGTTTGGAGGTAGGCTTTGATGTGTTCGCAGGTTTCTTGCGCGTGGTAGTCAGCGGTGTAGTGCGCCTGCAGCGATTGACCGGTGAAGAGAACGGGGTCATCAAAGAGTCCTCGCGTCGAAACTGCCAAAACGGTGAGATTCCAGCGAATAAACTCAGACTGTTCCTCGGTCAATGAATAACACGGTCCTACGCTGATAAACCAGCCATCTACCATCATGCTTGCTTCCTTGCTTCCTTTGTAAGGATGCGGTATGTTCACCTTAGAGTATTACGACACGTGAGGGAAAATAGTTTTCGATCAGGTCAAAAGTACCTGGAAAGCTGAGAACAGCCTGGATAAAAGGGGTTCAATAGCAATCATGCTATCTGTTTCTCGGTGAGCAGGGACTCAATCGTTTCAAAAAGTACGTCCAGGTCAAAGGGTTTTCTCAGAAAGACGATCTGGCGTGTTCTGAACTGCTCTTCTCGTTCAAGGGACATCGTGGCTGCGCTCATTACAATAGTTGGAACTGCTTCGAGGCCGCTGATGCGATGGAGTTGGTCAGAAAGCTCAATGCCATCCATTCCCCCTAACAGGTAATCCAACAGTAAGAGATCAGGCTTTCTTTTCTGCACCATGTGCAAGGCTTCGCTACCGCTCTGAGCAAGCAGCGGGGAAAGCAGCGTATATTGCTTCAGGGCCGAGACAAATACGAGACCGGTATCGGGATCATCCTCAACAATCAAAATAGTTTTCCTCTCACCCGCTTCTCTTAGAGAAGCGGCTTCGTGCTGCTTCATCATAGAGCACCTCGATCTTTGCCATAAACAGGGGGACATTGAATACCATAAGTATAGCATGTTGGTGTGACTTTTTCCATATTCTAAGGGACAAATTATCTGATTCTCCTGTTGATGAGGTGGATAAAGTCGAGAATAGAGCTACGGGTACGTCTCGATGAGCGTGCTGTCGTCGTAGATGCCGGAGCCGTTCATGCCAACGGCCCAGAGTGCCCCACTGTGCGCGTCGCGGGCGATGCCGTTGAGGATGTTGTTGTTCGCCTGATGCAGGTCCGCACCGTTGATACTGTGCCATGATTTGCCATCCCAATGTGCAAGCAGCATTTGCCCCTGCTGCGGCGGTTGCTGGGGAGAATTGCCAATGGTCCAGACATCATTGGCCGAAACGACGATACCAGATAGATAATCGTCATAGTCAGAACTGAGATTTGGGCCTGGTACAATGCTCCACTGAGAGCCATTCCAGTGTTCGATAAGTGTTTGTTGTAAACTATCGTTCATGTTGCCAGTAGTGTTGCTCCCAACGGCCCAGATATCGTTGCCGGAGACAGCGGCTACAGCAACCAGAGCGCTTCTATCCGAGCCAGGGGATTGGACAATACTCCATTGAGAACCATTCCAGTGCTCAATCAATGTCTGCCATACTGTGGAGTTGGGGATAGTGCCCACCGCCCAGATGTCGTTGGCGGAGATGACTGTTAATGCATCCAGTTCGGCTCCTTCCGTTGAGCCGGTGTCCGGAGTGGGAACAATATTCCATCTGATACCGTTCCAGTGCTCAATCAGTGCCTGTGATTTGTAAGAGCTACCTACCGCCCAGATATTGCTGGCCGAGATGGCGCTAATGCCAACGAGAGATGCACTTTCACCCGGCTTGGTAGCTCCGGGAACAATGCTCCACTGCATACCATTCCAGTGTTCGATCAATGGTTGCTGTTCTGAATTAGAGCTATTTGAGAAGGAGCCAACGGCCCAGGCATCGTTGGTGGAGAGAGCCGCCACTGCACTGAAATCATTTAGCGCCTTCCCTGGGTTCTGAGCGGGTACAACGTTCCATTTACTCCCGTTCCAGTGCTCGGTCAAGGTGCTGCTGCTGGTAATAGTCGTTGAGCCATTATCATAGACAGGGGGGCTATTAGAAAAATGTCCAACCGTCCAGATATCATCGCTCGCGGCAATCGCTACTGCGTTGAGTCCGTTATCTGTCTTGCCGGGATTTGGGCTTTTGATGATGTGCCAGCCAGTGCCAGAGTTTGCCCCGGTGGTGGTCAACTTACTGTGATAAACGGTAAAAATTGCCAGGAAAGTGCCGAGCACGGCGGCAATGACCAGCACCACCGCCAGTGTCTGGACAAGCGGGTTAGCATGCCGCCTGCGCCTTAGCGGCCATGAGGGCATAGTTTGTAGCTCACGCGCTCCGTTGTTTCCAGACGACATGACTGTCTCTGGTTGTGCTTGCCAGAGCTTGAGCAGGGCGGGTGGCAAACCTGGGCGTGGCTCGCTGGCTGGCAGTTGCCGCAACTCTTGCCAGATAGCCTCGTATTCGGCCCGCACTGCCGAGCAGGATGGGCAGTGCGCAAGATGGGATTCCAACGCCATACGCTCGACGGGTGAAAGATCGTCTGGATGGCCTGCCGCCAGCTTCTCGGCCCAGAAGCGACAGGGAACAGGCATTCCAGAATTGTCAGGATTGGGAGTGGAAGGTGATGGCTTCATCGTGATGTTCCTTTCATCTCGTCTGTTGGTAGCGTTGGCGAAACTGCTCGCATCCCCGGCTCACATAGGCGCTGACGCTTTTCTCACTGATGCCCAGAATGGCGGCGATTTCGCGCTGTGTGAACCCGGCCACGTGCTGGAGCAGCAGGCAGGTGCGGGCCTGTGGCGCAAGGGCAGCCAGTACCTGCCGGATATGCTCGCGCTCGCCTGCCTGCTCCTCCGGTCCTGCTATGCTCAATGCAGCGGTCTCGTCATCATGCCAGGGCAACCAGCGCAGCAGCCACGATCGCTCCTGTCGTCTATACGAATGCACAACATTCGTGGCGATGCGATACAGCCAGTGCTGAAAGGAAAGATCGTCTTGCAGCTTTGGCAGCCCTTTCCAGGCGCGGATAAAGGTCTCCTGAGCCAGGTCGCGCCCTACCTCGTCGTTGCCCACCAGATGCGCCAGGTAGGTACAGATCGGGCCATGATACTGCTCGTATAGCTGCGCAAATGCCTGTTGATTGCCTGCACGTGCCATCTGCACGATCTCCACCTGCTCCCCCGGCTCTCGAAGCTCCTGTGTCTCTCCCTGCTCCCCGCTCGCATCGGACGGCGACGATTGTGGCTGCATTATGAACGTCTCCTTCAGAGCAAGAATTCGGGGCTGTCGACAGGTCCCTTCTTTGCTCTCTATATACACATGACGCTGAAAAATCGTCAAACCCTGTAGAGGGGCAATGAATTGCGCGCTCAAGCGTGTCTACTTGTTTCATTGAAAATGAATTAATGAATTTCTTATATACAATCCCGCTTAAACCTCTTTCCTCTTCCAAATATATATGTTATAGTAGTGTTATTGGGAGGATTTCTTCACGTACTCGCTTTGTTGTCAGGAGGTCATGCTGGTTTTGTAGCAGGAGGGAGGGAAAGAAAGATGGCACTTGAAGGTATGCAACTTGACCACTACCGGCTTCTGCGCATGATTGGTAGTGGAGGAATGGGTGAGGTCTACCTGGCGGAGGATACTCACATTCCACGGCAGGTGGCTGTCAAGGTTGTGCGCAGCGAACCATCGCCTTATCCTAATAATGACTCTGTGCAGGAATTTGAGCGTCTCTTTAAGCGCGAGGCAAGGGCCATTGCTTTGCTGGACCATCCCAATATTCTTCCCCTCTATGACTACGGCGAGGCGCAGACGCAGGGACTTCTTTTCACCTACCTGGTGATGCCCTATCGTCCGGAGGGTTCGCTTCCTAACTGGCTGCACAAACGGAGCCAGGGCGCATTGATTTCCTGGCAGGATGTTGTGCATATTACCAGGCAGGCATCCAGTGCGTTGCAACACGCGCACGATCACCAGATTATCCATCAGGATGTGAAACCTTCCAACTTCCTGATTCGCGAGCGACAGGACAACGAGGGTCGTCCCGACCTCTTGCTGGCCGATTTCGGCATTGCGAAATTTGCCAGCGCCACCTCCAGCATGAGCCATTCTTCGCGTGGCACCCCCACCTATATGGCTCCTGAGCAGTGGGCGGGCAATCCTCAATCGGCCAGCGACCAGTACGGCCTGGCGATCATGGCCTACGAACTGCTGACAGGTCGTCCTCCTTTTAAAGGAGGCAGCGAGCAGATGATGTACCAGCATTTCCATGTCGCTCCCACGCCTCCTTCTCAACTCAATCCAGCGTTGTCACCCGACGTAGACGAAGTGCTGCTGAGGGCGCTTGCTAAAAATCCCACATACCGTTTCGCCTCTATACTCGCATTCGCACACGCTTTGCAAACCGCCCTGCTTGATCCAGCTGCCAGCACCCCAACAGTGATTTCCAGCCCGAATGGGAGCAGTGTTGCACCACCTCCATCTCCCACCCCGACGCCTTCCTACACACCTCTACCGACCTCTATGGCTACTCCTGTTCCCCCACCACCTCCATTGTATACTCCAACCCCTTCGGCTCTTCCTATTTATCAACCGGTGCCAGAGCTGCCTCCAACGCTTGCGGCCTCGTACCCACACATCTCCTCTCAGGCTCAAGCGCCAAAGTCGCGTTCCACCATCGCCATTATTAGCCTGCTGGTCGTTCTGCTATTGCTCGTGGGCCTAGTTGGTGGCTATATCATCACAAATTCTTCCAGATCAAATTCAATAACGAATTCGCCGCCCGGGAGCAGTTCCACTGCAACGCCGGTGCAACCAACAACACCGCCCTCCACTCCCTCAACTGTTCAACCAACCGGTGGGCAAAGTACGAATCCCTATACCAGCAGTGGTACGCTTGTCTTCAATGACCCTCTGACAGATAATAGTAAGGGCTTAGACTGGCAGACGGGAACCAATGACAACAATGCCTCCTGCTCTTTCGCCAACGGCGGCTATGATGTTACGCAGCCCAAGACGGCATACTTCCACTCCTGTACCGCTGCCAACACGAACTACAGCAATTTCGCCTTTGAGGTACAGGCAACGATGATCTCGGGCGATTACATGGGGATCATTTTCTGCAAGGAGGCGGCAAACTCCTACTACATCTTCATTGTTCACACCGACGGCTCCTACAGCTTGCAGCGCAACTTCGACGCCTCGCTGGATGATGCCGTGACACTGGTAAGCGGCCAGGCGGCAAATATGAGTAATACGAATGTTCTTGCGGCGGTGGACCAGAATGGCACTATCAGCATCTACCTGAATCACCAGTTGCTCAAAACCGTGTCCGATAATACCTACACCTCGGGCCAGATCGGAGTTCTCGCGGGCAACGACACCGACTCTGCCGAGGTCGTGTTCAGCAACGCAAAGGTATGGCAAATCTAGCTAATTGCCTCTCACGGCACGCTGATACCGCCGGGGATAGTGTACGTTCCCTCATTGAGATAGCCGACACCGGGCTGAGTCGCGCTAGAGAAGACGGGAACGGCTTTGCCCTGTACAAATGACATGGCGGTATAGTCGCCGACTTTGTTGTTGCCGGATGCGATCCAGGCGGCGGGAATAGGCCCGGCCAGCGTCTTGCGCACGCTCCAGGTCTTGCCACCATCGCTGGAGGAGGAAAAGCCAACCGAGAGGGTGCAGTTATTGGAGCAGTTCGCCGTGTAATAATAGTACAGCAGCGCGAGGTGGGCTGTGGCATTGGCAGTGCTGCTATCGATAGCCAGCCAGGAGACATAGTAATTGATGCCGCTGCCAACGGGCGCGAGTGGAATGCGCTGGATGGGCGACCAGTTTACACCGTCGGTTGAGGTGGTCATGACCAGATCATTGCCCTGGCAATTCGGCTCGAAGCGGCAATCGACCCAGACGAGATAGGCTTTGCCGGAGCTATCGGTGGCCGGAGTGAGCAGGATATTGTCACGAAAATAGGCATTGGAGGCGAAAGAGGTCACAGGAGTAATGACGACTGGACTGCTCCAGCTATTGCCGCCATCATGCGAGGTGAAGACCATCAGGTCTTGCTCATTATTGCTGCTGATCGGGACAATGACCGTGCCATTGGGTTGCACAAGGGGATAACCACTGGTACCGGCGGCCTGATTGGCCGTCGTCCTGGCCGCGCCCCACGTCTGACCGCCATCTTTCGATGTGCTCATCTGGATCAGGTCGTTGCGGCTGTAATCATCCCATTGCATGTAGCATGTACCGTAGAAAGGGCTGGTTGAGCTGTTGTCGCAAACCAGCCAGTCCTTATCCAATCCCCCCTGATTTCCCACGTTCGCCACCGTCACCGGATGGCCCCAGCTCAGGCCGCCATTGACGGAGAGGCTGACCAGTACGGCGGGTGCCGCAATGCCGTTGGCGGTATACACGAAAGCCACCGTTCCGATCATCCATGTATCGTGCTTCACATCATAGGCGACGACGGGATCGGTAATGCGATCAAAAGCGCCGCCGGTCACTTTTGTCGTGCCGGGCAGAAAACCATGCTGCCAGTCTACACCTCCATCAGGAGAGGTTGCCCAGCCGATGTTGGTACTGCCGATATCGCGAAACCGCCCGGCCTGAAAGGTCGCCACGATGGTCGCGCCATACGAGAAGGTCGAAGGCTCTACTTCCGTTCTGTGCTGACCTCCATCGCCACTATAGGGGTCACTGCTGATCTGCACCGGCATGGTACTGACGGGAGTCGGAGAAGGCGTTGGTGTCGGTGTGTTCGTCGGCTGCCGTTGCAGCACCACCGCTGACGAAGTGGGTGCTCGCCCTGGAACAATGGTAGGGTTTTTAGAAGACTGTGGAGGCAACAGCAGGCTATGCAGCGAAAAGAAGAGAATCAGTGCCAGCGCGATTCCTCCCAGCAGAAGCGCGCCAATGCGCCAGTTTCGGGTCATCCCAATTCTCCCCTTTCAACCGTGGTGCTATCTATTTACTAAAAGACGTATGTGGATTAGCCTCATCTATCATATCATACTCACATCTTCACTCTCTCATTCTTCGGGTCATACAACGGCTCCTTCATTACGGTTGCTCCGTATTTTATGCCGAAGAGTTGCACTAACAGCTGTGTTCCTGGAGTGGCGTAGTCGATGGGGAGGTAGCTGTAGGCGATGCTCTGGCGGACGGTATAGCCGTAGCCGCCGCTGGTGACGCGGCCAAACACGCGCTCGCCATCTTCTGAGAGCAGGGGTTCGCCGCTGAGGGCGACGGCTCGCGGGTCGTCGATGACGAGGCAGCAGAGTTTGCGTTTGATGCCCTCGACTTTGATGCGTTCGAGGGCGTCTTTGCCCAGGAAGTCGCCCTTTTTGAGCTTGACGGCAAAGCCGAGACCGGCTTCGTAGGGGTTGTACTCGGAGTGGATGTCGGCGCTCCAGTAGCGATAGCCCTTTTCCAGTCGCAGCGACTCAATGGCGCGATAGCCGCCTGCTAGCATGCCCAGTGGCTGCCCGGCTTCCCACAGTGTGTCCCAGAGCTTGAGGCCATATTCCATTGGTGCGTAGAGTTCCCAGCCCAGTTCGCCCACGTAGGTGACGCGCAGGGCCAGCACGGGGATATCGCCGATGGTGACCTGTTGCGCCGTCAGGTAGGGGAAGGCCGCGTTAGAGAAATCATGTTCGCTTACCTGCTGCATCAGGTCGCGAGCCAGCGGTCCCCAGACGCCGATGCAGCAGCGACTGGACGTGACATCGTTGACATAGACCGAGCCATCGGTGGGCATCTGACCGCGTATCCAGGACAGGTCGTGCATGCCGAAGGCTGTGCCGGTGATGATCTGGAAGCGGTCGGGAGCTAGCCGCGTGACAGTCAGATCGCATTCGATGCCGCCGTGCCGGTTGAGCATCTGCGTGTAGGTCACAGCGCCAACGGGCTGCTCCATCTGGTTGTCCGTGATGGATTGCAGGTAAGAGGCCGCGCCGGAGCCAAGCACCTCCAGCTTGCTGAACGAGGTTTCGTCGAAGATGGCGAGCCGTTCGCGTGTAGCCTGGTGTTCGGCCCCGATGGCGGGTGACCAGTAGCGGCTGGCCCAGCCATACGGTTGCAGCCAGCCCTGTCCTGCTGCCAGCGCCTCATTGTGTGCAAACCAGTTTGGCCGCTCCCAGCCAGCCTTTTCACCGAAAACTGCTCCCAGTTCCTCCAGTCGATGGTAAACCGGGCTGAGGCGCAGCTTGCGGGCGCTGCTGCGTTCCTGCAAGGGGTAGCTGATATCGTAATAGGTGCTGTAGACCTCGTGGATGCGAGTGGAGATATAGCGGCGGCTGGAGGTGTAGGCCCCAAAGCGGCGGATATCCATGTGCCACAGATCCAGGATCGGCTCCCCCTCGACAATCCATTCGGCGATCATCTTGCCGACGCCACCGGAGCCGGAGACACCGTGCGCGCAGAAGCCGCAGGCCGCCCAGAAGCCGCGCACATCCGGCGCTTCGCCCAGGATAAACTCCCCATCCGGCGTGAACGACTCCAGCCCGTTGACGCGTTTCACCAGTTCTGTCTCACGCAGGGCTGGCACGCACTCGCAGCCGCCCGCCAGCAGACTCTCGAAGCGTAGTGGGTCAAAGGGACGCACAGTAGGGTTCTCACTTTCGGGAATGGCATCAACCGGGAAGGCCAGAGGGTCGCGTTCGTAGCCGCCAAGTACGAGACAATCGCCATCCTGCCGGAAATAGACCAGTTTGTCGGGGTCGCGCACATTGGGGACCGTCGTCCCACGCAATTCTGACAGGGGAGCAGTCATGACGTACTGGTGCTGCATTGGTACGAGCGGCAGCGAGACACCGGCCATGCGGCCAATACGCGGCGACCAGATGCCAGCCGCGACCACCACGATCTCCGTGCGAATGCATCCCAGCGGCGTAGAAACCGCCTGCACTCGCCCATTGACCACCTCGATACCTGTCACAGGTGTGGAAGCGTAGAAGGTTGCGCCGCGTTCGCGGGCCGCATTCGCCAGCGCCCGGGCGAGAATGGGTGCGCGAGCCGAGCCGTCGCCGGGTAGGTAGAGTGCGCCTTCCACGCCCCGCGTATCAAGTAGCGGAAACAGATGCTGCGCCTCTACTGCGCTGATCAGTTCCGCCGTCAGACCTACGCCGCGCGCAAAGCCAACCTGCCGCTTCAGTTCCTCCATACGTTCTTTTGAGGAAGCCAGCCGCAAACTGCCCACCTCAGCATAGCCCGGCTGACCATCTAACGCCAGCCGCTTATAGAGGTCGACGCTATACATCAGCATCTTCGTCAGGCTGACCGACGAACGTAGCTGTCCCACAAGTCCGGGTGCATGCGAGGTGGTGCCGCCGCTCAACGTCCCCTGCTCAAGCACCACAATATCGCGCCAGCCCAGTTCCGTCAGGTGATACGCGACGCTGGAACCGGCAATCCCACTGCCAATAATTACAACTCTGGCCTGCTCGTGCATGACTGGTTCTCCTAAACTTCAGTTATTCACCAACACCTATGAACTGTGATTGGTCTCCACTGGGGCGATGCCCTGTGCTCGCCTGCAGTGATCCATGGATAGGTTTCCGTAGGGGCGATGCCTTGTGCTCGCCCGTGTTCCCCTCGATAACGGTGCAGCTGCGGGCGAGCACAAGGCATCGCCCCTACGGGCTGTTATCATGGCTTCCGACATCACGCAGCCACCGTTCAAATGGGGAGGTGGCGACGTTGTGGAGGAAGCGGGTGAGGTGATGGTGGGCGTAGTCGGAGTAGTCGAAGTCGAGTTCGGAAATGCCGAGTTGCAGGAAGCCCCAGAAGGACTCGCGCAAATCGGAGCCGAGGCGCATCAGGTGCAGGTGTGCCAGGTCGGCTGGCCGCACTTCGCCGAAGTAGGCATGCAGGAATTGCTCGCATTGCTCCTCGCTGAGCGACTGGTTAACGGCAAAGTTGCCGAGGTCAAAGAAGAGGTCGCCCATTGCGGCATATTCCCAGTCCAGGATGCGGATAGCGCGGCCATCGTCGATGAAATTGCTGGCAAGCAGGTCGTTGTGGCAGGGCTTTGGCGCAAAGTTCTGCCCGATGGCCTGTTCGATACGCTCCATCAAGGTAAAGACCTGGGACAGCGTGTCGGGAAAGGAAACGCCGGATGCGAGGGCCAACCTGTGATAGGCGCGCACGGTCTCGAAGGGCGAGAAGGTGCCGGGAAAGTGCGGGCCGTTGTGGTAGGTGCGCATAGCCTGTGCGATGCGCGGCAGCATCTCTGGCTGCGCCGCATCCTCCGGCGTGAGATTCTTGCCGGAGATGAAGCGTGTCACCAGCGCCTCCTGATCCGCCAGAAAACGGATGACTTCCGCACCCACGCCCAGCTGCGCCGCAATAGCAGTACAGGCATACTCGCGCTCGCGCTCAATGCCGAGCAGGCGCGTCCCCCTGCCGCCAATGCGCAGCACAAACGCCTCGCCTCCGCTGTCTACGCGGTAATTCTGGTTGGTGATACCGCCCGTGAGCGGCGTCAGCGTGATCTCAGCAGCATCCCACTCCGGGATATGGTGGAGAATGTCCGTGATATGAGCATCCATCATTCACCTCATTCTTTGCTGAATGTTCATTACCTCTTTTCAAGTTTTACTGGTCTGATTGTATCACCATTCTCGTTCATTGATGGGTAAAAAGGACGAAAGAGGGCGGAAAAAACAATGACCTACGCCGTCGTCTTCTCTGCCCTCATGGTACAGGGTTTCAGCCTGCGCTGAGCCTTGAAACATCTGCCAGGAGTGTCAATGCAAAAACGTGCCTCAAAGGGTACAATAAAGAAATGATAAGCATCTTCTAAGCTCTTCTGGATTAAGGGAAGGAGTTTTTTCTTATGGCTACAGAAGACCTGCTGCGCGCACTGACACAGGCTCGCGTCTATGATCTGGAGCAACCACGCTACTTTGGTTCGCCGATCTTTCCCTCGCACGCGCCCGGCTTTGTCTATACCCTGCATCGCCATCATGTACGCGGCGCGAGCGGCGAGGCACGGACGAGCGCATCCGGCTCCTACTACGCTTCTGAGCATTCTGGCACGCATATCGATGCACTCTGTCATCAGGCAGAGCACATGATGCTGTTTGGTGGGCGTGAGATTGAGCCACAGGTGCAGACCTCGACAGGCTTTACCGAGCTAGGCGTGGAAACTATCCCGCCGCTGCTGGGCCGGGGCATTTTGCTGGATATTGCTCGCAGCCGGGGTGTTGAGCGCATTAAAGACGACGAGCCGGTCACTCTCGCTGACCTGGAAGCGGCGTCACAGCAGCAGGGGGTTGACGTGCGCGAGGGAGATGTCGTGCTGGTGCGCACTGGCAATGGGTCACGCTGGCAGCAGCCCGAAGCCTACCTCGTGGGCGCGGGCATCACCTCCGACGCCTCGCAATGGCTGGCAGAGCGACACGTGTATGCTGTTGGAGCCGATAACGTCGCCTGGGACATACCCGGCGTCGTTGATCCCAACCTCAATGTCACGCTGCCCGGCCACGTGATTTTGCTGGTGCGCAGCGGCATCTATATCCTCGAAAACCTGTTTCTCGAAGAGCTGGCGCGGGATCAGCATTACGAGTTCGCTTTTGCCTGCTTTCCCCTCAAAATGCGCGGCGCTACCGGCTCACCCATCCGCCCCGTCGCCATTGTGTCCCCCTCTTGAGCTTGCGGTTTGCCCCATGCTGATAAAAAGCCCGTCTATCTACCTCGGACGTAGCCCGCAATCGAAACAAGGAATCCTGCTCCGATGACAGCAAGGGCGATACCTTCTTCGAGACGGATGACGGAGGCTACCTGATCCAGATAGCCAAAGGCGCTGCTACCACTATTCTGAGGCAGGAATGTATCGACCAGGACATTGACAGGCCCAAAGCCTGCGTAGCTACCGAGATTAGTGTTGATGAGGATAACAAAGAAGCCAAAACCCACAAGCATGATGATCAAACCGAGCAACATCGTCTTTATCGCCTGCATGATAAATCCCTCCTTTTCCCTGTGCTGCCATTACCAACCTCTGGCAAGCGCTTTTCGAGGATGCCAGAAGCGTTCTTCTGCTCATGATACGCTGGAGGGCATGCAGAAGATGCAGGAGATTTTTTATACTCGATCCAGGTGGAAGTGAAAGGGATGGGATACCCGTAGGGGCGAGCGGGGCAGGGTAGTGGCGGGGAGGGCCTTTATGGTCGCCCGCCGTACCCTGATTAGAGCAGTCTTTCATGGGAAAAAGGACGCGGGCGACCATAAAGGCCCTCCCCACATCCACTCAACCGCCCTCGCCCCTACGGATACGCTCTTTATTTGCCGGTCGTGTTCCAGAGACCAGGGCCGGGTGTGGTGTTGCTATCGCCGTCGTTTGCAGGGAGAATGCCCAGGTGCTGGTAGGCGAGGCGAGTGGTGACGCGACCGCGTGGCGTGCGGGCAATGAAGCCGAGTTGCAGCAGGTAGGGTTCGTAGACATCCTCGATGGTCTCGGAATCTTCGCTGGTACTGGCTGCCAGCGTTTCCAGACCGACGGGGCCACCACCGAACTTCTGGATGATGGCAAGCAACAGGTTGCGGTCGGTCTGGTCGAGGCCCAGTTCGTCGATTTCCAGCGCGTCCAGCGCAGCCTTCGCCACCGGTCGGGTAATCACGCCGTCTGCCTTGACCTGAGCATAGTCGCGCACGCGCTTGAGCAGGCGGTTGACGATACGGGGTGTGCCACGGGCGCGCCCTGCAATCTCCGTGATGCCATCCTCGTCAGCAGGAGCTTTCAGAATGCGGGACGAGCGAATGAGAATCTGCTTGAGCGCCTCGTTATCGTAGTATTCCATGCGGTAGATGGCCCCGAAGCGGTCGCGCAGGGGAGCAGTCATGGAGCCGACTCGCGTGGTGGCTCCCACAACAGTGAAGGGCGGCAGCGAGATGCGCAATGCTCGTGCGCCCGGTCCCTTGCCGATCATCACGTCGAGCGCATAATCTTCCATTGCCGAGTAGAGCCGCTCCTCCACAGCACGTGCGAGGCGGTGAATCTCGTCGATGAAAAGCACCTCTCCCGGCTGCAAGGCGGTGAGAATAGAGGCCAGGTCGCCAGCGTGCTCAATGGCGGGGCCAGAGGTCGTTTTCAGGCTCACGCCCATCTCAGCGGCGATAATATTGCAGAGTGTCGTCTTCCCCAATCCCGGTGGCCCATAGAGCAGCACGTGATCGATAGCTGTCTCTTTGCGCCGCCGTGCCGCCTCCAGCAGGATACTCAAATTCTCCTTGATCTTCTCCTGCCCGATATATTCCGCTAGCCTGCGCGGGCGCAGGCTGCCCTCAATGATCTGTTCTTCCTCGGTCATCTGTGGTGAGACCAGCCGCTCAGTCGTCATGTTCCTCTCCCATGTGTATCTCTCAAACGCATAGAAACAGAATATGAAACCAATGTTCTACTGTTGTCTTACCACATTATATCAGAGTTATGCCTCGCATTCAATATTTAGCCCTCGACCACACTCCGCTCATCCATACTGGTGTTCTTTCCAGTAGTGATGCGTCTTGGCGACGACCGTAACAATGTTTTTGATCTCACGCTCCATGCGAAAGGCTGGACCGGCGGGAAAGAAGAGTTGAGTTCCCTCGCGTCGCACACACACATTTTCTACAACGATGGCACGAAGCAACCAGCGCGCCATCTCCTCATCTTCACACTGCAAGCCCACCCATCCTGGACTTTTGCTCTGTATGCTGGGTAGTCCTGTGACCAGAACCAGTCCTCGCTCGATCTCCGTCACGACTTGCTGGTAGGAGTCCTGGTTGGCGTTTATTTCGTGTGGGGAAACTGGCTCCAGTAGAGTGTCTCGATGCGGAGGACCTCCTGCCAGTGCCAGATCGCAGAAATTGCTCCACATTTGATCCCAGGCTACCTGCCCGTCTTCGGTGTATTGCATTGGAGCTGACCCCATAGGAGCGGGATTGACCTTTCCCTCGCGATACCGTGGTGGCAGCAGGTCGCGTAGAGCCTCCTGAGGCGCTGTTGCACTATTTTGATCGAAGAAATGAGCGTGATTGATAGCAGGAGGGATGTAGACAGCGCTACTGGTACTTATATCTATCTCGGCGACGTTTCCACCGGTGATGGTCACTTCGCGGCTTGGATGAACCCAGATGATGTAGTTTCCTTCTGGCAGTGAGGGATAGATGCCGGCGTACATGACCTGTCCATTGAAGCGGCGCTCCCAGACAGCGGTATGAATCATCCGGGCTGCCTCGATCCCTTTCTGGCTCACCTGGATTTCCTTGCCCAGCAATGCCTGTGTGGTATAGATGACCAGCGCGCCGATATCCTCTCCGATATCCAGTACCGCGTGTTCGGTGTGAATGCGTTCAGCGTAGACTTCCACCATCGGCTATCCTTCTCCTGTCAAAAGCAAATAAAGACAATCATACAAGGAGTTCGGTAGTTGTAACTACCGAACTCCTCTGAGCAATCTTTTAGAAAGAGTGAGGCTTCCTTTTAGGAATTCACAGGATGCGGTTGGCTTTGAAATCCGCCAAAGGGAACGCCCAGGTATGGGAATTCGTCCTGGTACCGCACACCCTTTGGAACCTGCGGGGGATTGAAATCGCTGACCTCTGATGCGGCTGCATCGGGTGTGAAGGTTGGGTCGACCAGCGGAATAGTGACACCAGCGATAGCGCGAATCTCAATGGTGACGGTGTCATCGAAGACCCGGCGGCCATTTGGAAATCCTGCCAGATCGCCCCCGATGATGCCGAGGATATTTGGCTTCTTCGTGGGAGGAATAGCCATGTTCAGACGCAGCAGATCCGCCTGTGTCACACCGGTATAGTTCTGGAAACCAGAAACAATGCCGGCAGGGAGGCCTGTGAGCAAGATAGCTTCCAGATCTGCGCGTGCTTTGCTGTAAGCAGCCAGGTTAGGAAACACTCCAGGATAGAGCGCAGGGAGCAAGCCTGCCAGTTCAGGATGTGCATAGTACTGCGCAAACTGGGAATCATTGCTGGGCTGTTGTGAGTTCCAGTAGTCCTTTTTCCCCATCGGGATAATAACTTCATTAATCAGAGGATTAGCGAGTCGCGAAACCTGCATCCATGGCCCGGTTTCCTGAATCTGGCCTCCGCCAGTAAAGAGGATGGACTTGCGCCGACTGGCAGTTGCCCAGACAGCAATAACCGCCCTGGAATCCATAGGATTGGTGGGATTAGAGCCATCGTGGCTCAGGAGTGTCTTCGGTACCTGTATCGCGATGGAATGCACATTGAGTCCCTGAGTGCCATTCACGCCCTGCATTGCAGGCAAGGGGATCAGATGCAAGTTCTGGAACGGGCGGAGTGCGCCCAGATCAAAGATCGAGCCCAGGTCGACATAGAATCCTTCGGCGCGCTGCCCGGCAAATACCTTTATGCCGCCAGGAAGACTGTGAATAGCCGACTCGGCGAGGTCCTCATAGTTGGGAGTCGAGCGCGGGCCGACGTTGCAGGGCGGACAGGCTAAATTCTCTCCCAGGACAGTGGCGTTGCCCTTTTTATCAAGCACAGTGACTGAATAGAACTGCCGCCGGTTCCAGTTCGCGCTATTGAGTGAAGTAATCGTACCGGTGTTGTACAGAAAAGTGTCGGGATTGCGTACTTCCGTGTGGAAACGGAATTGGTAAGTGATTTCTGGCAGCTTATCTCCGTCATTGTCGAGCTTGATCTCATAGAGAACATCATCGCCAAATTCAAAGAAGTTTGGTCCGCCAGGTGGTTCCTCCAGGGGAACATAGTTGCTGATCAGGGTAACCGTGTCTGGTCGATCCGGGCTGACGAAGGCGTAGACATCAGTACTATCAGCCACCGGGTCTTTTGAAATTTCGGGCGCTTCGCGATGTGATGACATTCATTTCCCTCACAATACGTATTACTTTAGCTGTTTGAAACGAATGCTGCTCACTTTACAGCATTCAAGAGACGCATAACAAGGTCAGGGTCGCGATACACGATCTCCTGGGTACCAACCAGGAGAGAGATTTCGCCACTGGCAAAATCGCTGATGTGGGCAACTAGAGGACCGGCAATTGTGGCCGCCGACATCTCTGTTGCGGCAACATCTGGGGCAAGTGATTCCGTGGCTGTCGCCAGCGCAGGCATGGCATTCAAGCCTGGTATAGCAGCCAGGACACCTACTGTAGCCACGCTCATAGAGGTCTGCTTGATAAAGCCACGTCGCGTTTGCTTCGCCATCTTGCTCTCCCTTCATCGAAATTGATGGATGTTTGGAGGAGCACACAGTCATTATGATGCCCTTCCACCATTGATTGCACCTGATCACCCTCCAGGAGGAGTATTGTGAGCTATAGTGTGGATGTACTTCCTTGCGTTCCAACTAAAACAGGCAGCATCCTATAGAAACTGTTCCTTATTTTAGAGAGGATAGAGATGTAAATCGGTTAAAAATTGGTTATGGATCAGTAAAGATTTAAGAGAGTTGGTGGAGATATTATTATTTAACCTCCGTCATTACAGTAATTTTGACACTAAACGCAATGAGTTTGTACTATCATGAGTGAAAGGCGGCACAGCACACAGCAGCTCTAAAGGCATAAGAAAGACACTGGTGAACTTCAGCGAATTCCACGAGCAGAACTATGCATTCTGGTCGAGGGGGGATTTTCTGGCTTCCAGCGAAACGTATGGCGTCAAGAAAGCGCCGCCGAGAGGCAAGCGGTAGTCGCGTTTGTCGTTGATCTGGAAACCGGCGTCGCGGACGGTTTGCAGGGTATCGCGGTTCCAGTGGCAGTTGCCGGCAAGACGGGTGGTGAGTGGGATAAGCGCGCTCTGCATGAGTGCCACGAGGCGATTATCGGAGCGCACGTGTTCGATCATCAGCAGTTTTCCCCCCGGCTTCAGCACGCGCCTGATCTCCTGCAAGCCCTTGAGCGGGTCGCCTACAGAACAGAAGACGAGGGTGACGACGACGCTGTCGAAGGTGGCGTCGGCAAAGGGCAGCGCCTCTGCTGTTGCCTGTGTAAGCGTGATGGGGACGCGAGCCGCCTGTACGCGCTCGCGAGCATAACTCAGCATGGTGGAGTCGGGTTCGATGGCCTCGACGCGCTCAACCTGCGCCGGGTCGTAGATGGCGAAGTTGAGTCCGTTGCCGGCGCCCACTTCGAGCACGAGACCGCGCGCCCGCGCTATCAACTTCCAGCGCAGAGGCTCCATATAGTGCCGTTCCGACTCGTTGTTGCTCACGCGCTCGTAGTATGTCGCGAAGCGGCGATGCGAGGGCATTGCCTGCTCTGACTGATTTGTTGTATGTTCCTGGCTCATAATGTGCTCATACTTTCTTATAGACATAATTGTGACCCATAGTGTGTCACGCCTGGCTCATCCTGATCCTTCCTATAGAAGTGTACGAACAAAGCGCAGGTAGGTAGCAGGCCGAGCGCAAGGCATCGGCCTGGGTAATCACTGGATTGCAGCTGCGTAATTACCAGTTGCGGTTCGCTTGCGTATCCTCTCCATCTTCGCTAGAATGGGGTAAGAACCAAGTATGTATGGGAGTGAGAAGAGGGTATGCCAAGTATGTCACGGATTCCACCTGTTGAGCATGTGCAGATAGATGTTCATGATATACCGGGTGCGTCTACAATGGAGCTGCTGTTTCGGGTGATGGAGCATCGCCCGGAACTGGCCCGGCACAGCCTCGCGCTGTTGCAGGCAACGATGCGTGAGGGAACGGTTGAGCCGCAATTGAAGGAATTGCTGGCTATACGAGTCTCGCAGGTCAACAACTGCTTCTACTGAATGGCAGCACATACTGCCCTGGCAAGGCAGATGGGAGTGAGTGAGGAACTGCTGGACGCGCTCTATCACATAGATGTGCATGGCCACCTGTTCAGCACGCGAGAACTGGTCGCGCTGCGTTATGCAGAGATTGTGACGACCAGCGGCGGTGATGTGGACGAGAACCTGTGGGATGAATTGCAGTTGCATTTCGATGATGACCAGTTGGTCGAGCTAACAACCGTCATTGGCCTGTTCAACTTTTTCAACCGTTTCGCCGATGCGCTGCAAATTCTTCCGCCACCAGCGGGTGCAGGCGAGACGCCGGGCCAGCAAAAAACGAATGGTGAGTAGAAGGGAAAGATATTCTATGCCAGGTAGTGAAGAGAAATTCAATGCCTTGCTGCAAGATTTGCATGCATTTGCCGCAGATCTGCACACTCAAGGCAACAAAAAACGGCTCGTCGCGCAGCAGTTTGAGGCGAATGCGAAACGTGACCCGGGGAATCGCGACTTTGATCTGACACAGGCCCGTTTGCTGGACTACGAGCACCAGCTTCTCCATGATATTGGCAATATGGTGGAGCGACTTATTAAACAGTATGAGAGCAAATAAAACAAGAGCAGGTGCAGGCTGATCGTCAGCTTGCACCTGCCCGTGGGAAATAGATACGAGTTAGAACTGGCCCTTCGTCTGGTTGTAACGCTGGGTCAGCTCGACTTTGGTGCGATCGTAGATTTCGCGGCCCTGAGTCATGGCCTCGGTGGCGCGTGTCTTCAGATCGTCGCCAAGCGTACTGGTACGATTGCGCAGCATAATACCCTGTTCGCTCAGTTGAGCTAAGGTAGCATCGCCCGACTGTGGCGCGAGCAGCAGACCGGTGAGTACACCAAGTGCAATGCCCAGGAGTAGCCCGAAGACAAATTTCATTCCTGACACCATCCTTTCTGTTTGATTTTTTGTAAGGTTTGACAGTACGCTAACGTACAGGCTCGTTGAGAACTTGCTGCACCAGGTCCAACAGGCTATCCAGCTCAAACGGTTTCTGGACGACGTACACACTTCGATAGTGTCCGGGGTAGCTGGTGATGAGCCTTGTGACCTCTTCGGCTTCGAGCACGGCGGCAGTATAGACGATTACGGGGATATCGCAGGTCACGAGGTCATCTTTCAACTGCTTCAGAATGTCCTGACCAGAAATATCGCCCAGCCGCAAATCGAGAATGAGCAGATCAGGTAATTGACTTTTTACTTGCATAAATGCCTCTTTCCCCTCTTGCAGGATAGAGACATGATATTGTTCATCTTCCAGCACCCTTCGCATCAGGTGCAGCAGTTCACTTTTATCGTCAACGACTAATATTTGTTTTGTCACTCGTTCTCCCTGCCTCCTTCTGCGAGCCATTGCAGTATGTGAAACTCATTGTATCTTCGAGTTGCGAAGGAGGTACAGCCTCCTGTCAGCGCAAGTTACGATGTAAGCTTCTTTGCTTCCTTGCTTAAGCATACGAAACAAAGCAACCTTCGTTGCTTTGTGGTTCAGCACTGTTAGTAGTGTAGCATGACTATACGGAACAGGCAAGATTAAACATGGGATAATAATGCTCAATCTCGAAGTTCTTAAGGAATATTAATGTCTTTTCTCGTCGCGCCAGCGTTTGATGTCGAGCAGGCGGCGATAGGCATTGTAGACGAGGGGCTGGTAGACAAG
The DNA here is from genome assembly GCA_963736995.1 of uncultured Chloroflexia bacterium. Classification (GTDB taxonomy): domain Bacteria; phylum Chloroflexota; class Ktedonobacteria; order Ktedonobacterales; family Ktedonobacteraceae; genus CADDYT01. Next base: position 626,561 of record CAVTRB010000007.1, on the reverse strand, counting down.
GTCATGTGTCTCAAGAGAGCGCATGGCATAGCCGCCGAAGCCACGTTTGAAGACGTAGACGCCCCAGAGTTCCTGTCCCTCTTCCAGGATGTCGGGAATGCCGCGAAAGTTGTAGTACCAGCAGCCGCGCGCTTTTGCCCACTGCATGCCGTTCCACTGCAAGAGGTGATTGGGCATGAGATTGCGCTGCTCGTTGGAGGAGGCTCCGTACATGTACCAGCTCCAGCGCCCGAAGCGCAGGACGATGATGCCTGCGATGGCCTGCCCCTCGTGTTCCGCCAGCAGCAGCGCAGCGCGGTCACCCTGACTGTAGAGGCGCATCACGTCCTCGTAATGGGACTTTTTGTGGATGAAGAACTCGTCGCGCTCGCTGGTCGTTTCGTAGAGGCGATAGAAGGTATCCAGATCGGCCTGCTCTTGCTGCCCCGAGGCGCACCGGATGGTCACGCCTTTGCGGGCAGCCAGTCGCACGTTGTAGCGCCACTTCTCCTTCATACCTGCCAGCAGTTCTTTCTCGTCGGGCCGGATATCCAGCACCCATTCGTGGCGCACATGGCTGGCGTAGGGGTTGGTGTGGAAGCCACGCCGTTTGAGCGCGGCCAGCCACTGTACATCCCCATCCGGCACGCTCGGCTCGACTTTGAGCATGAACGCGCCGCGTTTGTGCGCCGAGGCCCGTACATAGTTGAGCAGGACAGTCATGGCCGGGGAGTTGGGGTCGTCGATGACGGGGCCGCGCGGCGCGTAGAAATAGGGACGGTGCAGCACGGGAACGGGCGAGATGAGGACGAGCATAGCGGCGCAAAGCCTGCCCTCGTCGTCAACGACGCCCACGCGCATAGCTTCCGCACCCAGGTGGGGAGCCAGTTCGCCCCATTCATACGATTGTGTGATGTTGCAACACACCGACTGCTCCACAAAATCGTTCCATTGCTGGCAGTCCGTGATGATACGCGCCTCCATGTATGTTGTTCCTCATATTCTTCTTGTTTGTTGGAATAACTGGAATGGCCGGGGCCGATAAATCGGCGGTGCGCACGATAAATCGAGCGCCTACGTAGTCTGGTTGCCTCTTGCGGCACGTTCCAGTTCGACTTTTTTGCGCTCCTCGTGGCGGTGGGCGCGGCGTAGCTCGACGGATTTACGCCAGGCGCTGTAGATCAGCGGGCGGTAGACGTAATCCTGTGTAGGAATGTTCAGGCGTGAGAAGCCGCCGAAGCCCTTTTTATATTCGTAGACGCCCCACATCTCTTCGCCCGGTTCCAGCACTTCAGGGATGGTGCGGAAATCGAAGTAGCTACACCCCTTTGACTTCGCCCACTGGAAGCAGCGGAATTGCAGCAGGTAGGTGGCCTTCAAGTTGCGCCTGTTATTGGACGAGGCCCCGAACATGTCCCAGCACCAGTCGCCAAAGCGAATCAGCAATTTGGCCGCCAGTGGCTCACCCTCATACTCGGCGAGGTAGAGCACGGCATCGCCCTTATCGGCAAAGGTGCGCAGGATTTCTTTGTGGTAGTCCTTGCTATGAATGAAGAAGGCGTCGCGCTCGCTGGTGATTTCCAGAAGCTGGTAGTAGGCGTCGAAATCGGCATCGCTCTCCGCCTCGCGCACGATGACGCCCTTGCGTTCGGAGGCGCGCACGTTCTGCCGCCACGTCATCTTAAAGTTGGCGAGCAGTTGTTCGGCGTCGGGTCGGATATCGAGCACCCAGCTGCGCCGCCCGTGAATGGCGATGGGGTTGGTCTGGAAGCCCAGGCCGCGATAGGCGGCAAGCCATTGATCCATGTTCGGGTCGTCATCGGCAATATTGGGTTCGAGGCGCAGCACGACGGCGTGTTCCTTGCGGGCGAGGGCATGCGCTCTTTCGACCAGCGCGGGCAGCGCGGGCGAAGCAGGCGCTTCGACGGTCGGGCCCCGCGAACTGTAGAGCCAGGTCGGGTGCAGGCCGGGGATAGAGACCGGAATGGGAACGGGCGCGACCGACAGCTGCATGGCCCCGACCATACGCCCATCCTCCAGCGCTCCAAGCCGGTAGATGCGCCCGCCCAGATACGTATTCAACTCGCCCCATTCGTAGGATTGCAGCAGGTGTCCTCGCGGCTGGCTCGTCAGGAAGTCGTCCCACTGAGCGCGGTCGGTCATTTCCGAAACAGTGATAGCCATCTACTACAAACTCTCCAGGTATTCGCTGCGCAGCAGACTGTAAATGCGCACATTGTGGTATTTGCCGAAGCGCAGGATGACCTCGCGCAGCGTGCCCTCGTATTTGAAACCGGCTTTCTCATCCGCCCGCCAGCCGCCAATGTTCTCTTCCATATCCTCTGTCTGGATGCGATTCAGATTGAGTTCCATAAAGCCGTAGTGAATCATCAGTTTTGTAGCCTCGGTACCATAGCCTTTGCCCCAGGCCAGACGGTCGCCGATAATCACATAGAACTCGGCTGTCTGGTTGACATTATTGATATCCTTCAATCCAACCAGTCCGATCAGCCGGTTATCGCTCTTGAGCGCGACGCCGAAGATAATATGCTTGCCGTCGCGATACAACTGCTCGATGCGGTCCTTGCCACGAAAGTCGCTGGTGGGATAGATCGAGAAATAGCGGCGAATCTCCTCGTCGTTCATCCACGTGGAATAATTATGGTTGTCCTGCCCTGGCTCCAACGGGCGCAGGTAGATGCGCTCGCCCACAATAAAAGGATTGTGCAAATGAGAAGTATCTTGCTGTGTCATACTCTGTCTGGTCTCCCTTCTACGTTTCCAGGCAAGTATAGCACAGCACGTCGGAAGAGACAATTCTCCTGCCCCTTTTGGTTTTGTTTTGTAATCGCACAGGATTTCCAGATAAAGTACCGTTATTCATGGTGACCGCAGATATACCTATCGTGCCTTTGCCGAGCGCGTAAATCGCCTGGCTTCTCACTTGCGTGCCAGTGGTCTGCAAAAGAACGATCAAGTTGCCTTTCTCTCACCCAACACTCCCGCTTTACTTGAGGCCCATTACGGAGTACCCGCTGCTGGCGGGATTCTGGTTGCGGTCAACCCACGCTTAACTTCCCGGGAGATTGATTCTATTTTGAAGCATTCCGGTTCCAGGTTTCTTTTTGTCGATGCCGAGCTTTTCCCCTTGATTGAGCCCCTTGACCTCAAAGATTATATCGTGATCCGTATTGATGACACGGGTAGCCCCGAAGACCCCTATGAAGCCTTTCTTCAAGCCGGGTCAGCAGAACCACCTGCCAGTTGGCTCCAGGACGAGGAAGAAGCGATTGGGATCAACTACACCTCGGGCACCACCGACAATCCGAAAGGGGTTGTTTATACCTACCGGGGATGTTATCTCAACGCACTTGGAGAAATCATCGAGACAAGCATGAAGAGTGGAACCATCTCCCTCAGGACGAACAGGCCCGTTTGCTGGCACGGCAGGGGGTAGGGTATGTGATGGCTGATCGCGTGCGCGTGGTGGATGAGGCCATTTGCGCAATAAGGAATGGGCCGGATACGAGAAAGGTATCCATTAACCTTTCAGAATTATCTGACGGAAGTTTCGTTTATTGCGTTGCCTGCTCTTTCGGCCTGACCACCGTCTGATAGTAATCACACAGATCGGTGAATACGCACTTTCTTTGCCTCATCAGCATGACGGATTTACCACCCGGCTGTACCCATGCCCCCTTTAAACGGCCCCACGACCTGGCTCGTGATCCAGCCGCCATACTGTATACAATCGAGTCTTTTGAGTTGGACAGGTTGCTAAAAAGTTTACCAGCCAACCGTTCTCAGTTGTCTTTAGACACGTAGTATGCTATATTTTAGCGGAACAAGTACATCTTCGTTCCTCACTTTTTCAATAGTAGTGATATTCTTTCAGTGCTCGCTTGCTTGAGAGGATGAATGCAGAAAAACCAACTTCAGTCGGCCATGGCAGATATACGGCTTGCGGAGGTGATTGCTGCCCTCTCGCTTGCGACTGACTTCGGCATGGGACAGCCTCTGGAATACGCCTTGTGCGTCTGTGTGCTGTCTGTTCGACTTGGAGAAGCGCTCGGCCTCAGTGAGAGCGAACTGCGGGAGGTATATTATCTCGCACTTTTACGCCATATCGGCTGCAATGCGGAAACCTACAGAATGGCAGACCTGTTTGGAGATGAGCTCGCTCTCCGAACCCATATGGCCGCTGTTGATAGTGGACATACCTCCCAGGTGATAGGTCTCGTAATCCGCTCCATTCAGCAAGCGAATGAGGAAGGGTCAGCGCTCCACCTTGCCCGTATGATCGCTCAGGGGCTATTGACCGGGCCACACCTGATGCAGGAAGAATACACGGGATTTTGTGAAGTTGCTCAACGACTCGCCGAACGGCTCGGTTTCAGCGAAGGCATTCAACTTGCCCTCGGACAGGTCTTCGAGCGCTGGGATGGTCGAGGAGTTCCTGGTAGGGTCAAGGGGGAGGACATCGCCCTTTCCATGCGCATTGTAGCCCTGGCGCAAGACGCCATCACTTTCCATCGTCTGGAAGGTGCCCAGGCAGCAGTGACGATGGCGCGGCAACGGAAGGGAACGAGCTATGACCCTCGGTTGGTCGAGTGTTTCTGCCAGCAGGCACAGTTGCTAGCAGGGCTTGAGCAAGAACCACCCTGGGAGATGGTCCTCTCGCTCGAACCTGGTACGCGCGTGCGCCTCTCGGATGAGCAGTTTGATCATGCCTGTCGAGCTATCGCTGATTTCGCCGACATCAAGTCGCCGTACACCCTCGGCCATTCTGTTGGCGTAGCCGAACTCGCAGCTCAAGCCGCTCGACACTGTGGACTGCCGGAGGCCGATACGGTTGCTCTCAGACGGGCGGGGTTGCTCCATGATGTGGGACGGGTGGCCGTCTCAGCAGGAATCTGGGGCAAGCCTGGGCCACTGTTAGAGAGGGAGTGGGAGCGTGTACGCATGCATCCCTACTACACCGAGCGAGTGCTGGCCCGGCCAGCTCTGCTTGCGCGCCTGGGAGCACTGGCGGCTCTCCACCACGAGCGGCTCGACGGCTCAGGCTATTATCGTGGATTGCCAGCAAGCATGCTCTCCCCCGCTGCCCGAATTCTGGCCGCTGCCGATGTCTATCATGCCATGACCGAGCCGCGCCCACACCGTCCCGCCTTGACACCTGAACAAGCCGCCGAGCAACTGCGCCGCGAGGTGCGTGTTGGTCGTCTAGATGGTGAGGCCGTGAGCCAGGTACTCGCGGCAGCCGGACATTCCGTTCACTCATCTCGTCATGAACTGGTGGCTGGTCTGAGTACACGACAGCTGGAGGTGCTACGGCTCATCGCACGGGGCTATACCATTAAGCAGATTGCCCGCATGCTCACCCTCTCTGAGAAGACGGTAGACAACCACATTCAGCATATCTACAACAAGATTGGCGTCTCTACGCGTGCAGGTGCCACCCTCTTTGCTATGGAGCAAGACCTCCTCGCTGACATGGAATGATCTCACAAAATAGGGAGAACTCCCTATGCTCTTGCATTTCAAATTGAGTAGACTTTGAGCAGACGACTGGTACACAACACTCGTCACCTACTCTAAAGAGTAGTTGGAAGGGGTGTTCTCCGGTGAAGAAAGGAGAACTTTCATGTCAACAGAACAGAACATCGTCTCTATAGCAATGAAAGAGAGGTAAATGAGCAATGGCAACAACTGGACAAGAGACCCTGACGAGTCTATCCGCTACGGAGTTAGCGGCGCTGATCGCTCGTGGTGACATCTCCTCCGTCGAGGCCATCGAAGCACACATTGAACGAATTGAGCGCGTGAACCCTGTACTGAACGCCGTGGTTGTGAAACGCTATGAGGCGGCACGGGCGGAGGCGAGACAGGCCGATGAGCATCGTGCCAGAGGCGAAGTCCTCGGAGCGCTACACGGAGTTCCTATTACCATCAAGGAAGTATTAGACCTCGTTGATACCCCTTCGACCTTTGGACTACCATCGAGGGCGAGCATACTCGCCAGGCAAGACGATCTCTACGTAGCACGTATGCGAAAAGCGGGTGCAATCATTCTTGGTAAGACAAATGTGGCCCAGCTTCTGTATTATATCGAGAGTGATAATCCACTCTATGGTCGCACGAACAACCCCTGGAACCTTGAACGCTCTTCTGGCGGCAGCAGTGGCGGTCAAGCTGCCATCATTGCGGCAGGAGGTTCTCCTCTGGGTCTGGGAACCGATATTGGTGGCAGTATTCGCGTGCCTGCGACCTTTTGTGGAATTGCAGGACTCAAACCCACTGCTGGTCGCGCGCCAGACGTTGGTCGCTACAGTGAGCCTTTCGGTGAGCGTGCGATTGTCAGCCAGGTGGGTGTGCTGGCGCGGCAGGTCACCGATGTCGCACTTGGCATAGAAATCATCAACGGCGGTCGCAATCCCGATGTCGAGCCTCCCATGCCCCTGGGCGATCCTGGGACAGTTGATGTATCTCGGCTGCACGTTGCATACTATACCGATGATGGAACCTTCAAGGTTGCTCCCGCCGTGCGCCGCACCGTTCTCGAAGCTGCCGATATATTGAGGAACTGTGGCGCACAGGTTACAGCGTGGTCACCCCCAGATGTTCACCATGCGGTAGACCTCTTCTTCGGCATTATGAGCGCTGACGGCGGTCGTGGTCTCATACAGACACTCGGAAAGAACAAACGAGACCCGCGTGTGGCAACACTGCTGTTTATGGGACAGCGTTCGCGTCCAACGCTTGCCATCCTGGGAAGGCTTTTTCGGCTGCTGGGACAGGAAGGGCAAGCAAATTCGATACGCAACTTTGGTTATAAGGACACCTGGCACTACTGGCAACTGGTTGAGGCGCAAATGGAATATCAACGCCGCTTCCTGGAGGCACTCGACCATGACGAGGGAGGGCCTTTTGATCTCATTCTGTGTCCCGCCTGCGCTCTGCCGGCTTTTACTCATGGAAGCAGCCGAGATTTAATCCTGGCTGGTGGTTATACGGCCCTCTACAATGTGCTCGGCTACCCCACGGGGATCGTTCCCGTCACCCGTGTGCGTTCTGACGAAGAAGTTGGTCGCCCCACTTCGCGAGATGTGGTTGAGCAAACGGCACGTAAAGTAGAGCTTGGTAGCGCGGGCTTGCCCGTTGGTGTACAGGTAGTTGCACGCCCATGGCGTGAACATGTTGCCCTGGCGGCGATGCACGTAATCGAGAAAGCTGTACACGCTCGCAGCGACTATCCTGGAATAGCGATGATGTAGGCTGGAATCTTATACACCTGTGCAAGAACCTTTTTGCCAATACATTCCTGATACTAAAACTGGCCTTACCAGCACGGCTGCTAGCACCTAGCAGCTGTGCGTACCCGGGTCACATTTAATGTACCGATAATCCCATCAGTTATCCAGCGTGGAAAACCTAAGAGGGGTGGCCGCTCTTTCAACGAATTCTTTGCTAACCCTCATCGGAATGAGCATCGAGCCAAGCGAAAGGCGTTGGAAGAGTTATTCAATGAAGCCTAACTTTGCAGTTTATAGCAACTTTACGACGTTTATCGACAAAAATGGTTAGCATACAGTTGAGTATTGGCGAACAAATCAACAACTTATTTTCCGGTACCTGTACCGTTTATTGCGTCTCCTGCTCTTTCGGCCTGACCACCGTCTGATAGTAATCGCACAGGTCTGTGACGGGACATTCCCAGCAGTGGGGAACGCCATACACACAGATGCGTTGGCCGTGGCGCAGCAGGTCTTTGTGGTAGTCGTGGATGGCCTGCGCGTCGTCGGGCAGCAGCTTTCGCAGCAATTCGTGGGCCACCTCAGCGCGAGACCTTTTTGCCGATGAGGCCCAGGCGAATCGAGACCCGCCAGACGTGGGTATCTACCGGTAAAATGGGCTTGCGGCAGCTAAAGAGCAGGACGCAGGAGCGGGTTTTTGGCCCGACGCCTTCTATGCGATCCAGCCAGGCTGTGCCCTCCTCGACGGGAACGTCGCGCAGGAAATCCAGGTTTAGGTCGCCGCGTTCCTCTGTGACGCGGCGCAGCATCTCTTGCAGGCGCGGGGCTTTGACTTCCGGCCAGTTGACATTCTTAATGGCCTCCTGCACCTCCTCCACTGGGGCGTCACGCACGCCTTCCCAGGAACCGAAGCGTTTGAGCAGGTTCGCGTAGGCGGCATGGGTCTGCTCGTCCCGCGTGCGGTGCGAAAGCATAATCTCCACCAGCATGCTCAGTGGGTCTTTCGTCGCCCATGCAGCCACGCCATAAAAGATGTTCAAGCGTTTGGTGACCTCCAACGCTTTTTTGCGCAGTTCTTCCAGGTCTGCCGTTGGATAGCCATACTCCCCGGTGGAAGTTTGCCCGTTGGCACGTTCTGCTCGCTTCGCCATGTCCTCTTTTCCCTCTACTCTCTTCGTTTTTCCTACAGTAGACACGGCTGAAGAGATGGGTAAAGTTCCACAGCTTAGTGAGCTACCTCGTCCTTGAGTTCTTTACGGTACGATTTCAGAAGTTTCTGCACCTTCGGGTCGATGACAAACATGCAGTAGGGCTGCGAGCGGTTGCGGTCGTAATAGTCTTTGTGGTAGTTCTCAGCCGGATAGAAGTTGGTGAAGGGAGTGATTTCCGTCACAACAGGCTTCTTATAGGCTCCCGATTGTTCCAGCGCCTCTTTCGATTTCAGGGCAGTCTCCTTTTGCTGCTCATTCTCATAGAAAATGGCCGAGCGGTATTGCGTGCCGATATCATTGCCCTGCCGGTTCAGGGTTGTCGGGTCGTGGGTATGCCAGAAAATGTCCAGCAGCGTCTCATAGGAGATGATTGCCGGGTCATAGGTGATCTGGATGGCTTCGGCTGCTCCCGTTCTTCCCGTGCAGACTGCCTCGTAAGAAGGATTTTCCACCTTCGAGGCCGCGTAGCCTGGTACGACGGATGTGACTCCTTTGAGCCGGTCAAAGATTGCCTCCGTACACCAGAAGCATCCACCCGCGAATGTAGCTGTTTCACGTTGAACCATATATTCCTTCTCTCTGCCTGTACTTCGTTAGACATGTTTAAAATGTAGCACGAATTGGTGCAGGTGGCAATGGGAAGTAAAAGAGCAACAAAGTATGCTGGCACCGGCCAGCATACTTTGTTGCTCTTTTACTTTCTTCCTCTGTCGAAATGCTGCTTTCAGAAGAGCATTTACTGGAATTTGCCTGTGTTGACGTAGCGCTCGGCGTAGTCGCCAACGATGGGAAGCTTAAAGTACTTCCCCTGGAAGCCATTGATCATCAGGACAATCCAGCCGACAAAGCCGACGAGGCTGATGAGACCGATTGCACAACCAAAGACCAGGCCCAGAAAATCAGGGCTGAAGCCAGAAGCGATTCTCAGAATGAAATCCAGCACGCTCAGTCCGCCGAAGAAGAGGATTGACTGCATGGCGTTGAAGCGCACAAACTTGTTCGTCTTTTCAGCGAAGAAGAAGATTATTCCGGTAATCCAGCCAAGCACATAGCTCAGGCCAGCGGCGACATTGGCCGACATGCCCATTGAAGTGGGGCCAAGCGCGCCTGCCGCTGCTCCGGCACCAGCCTGCGCCCCATAGGGAGCCTGGTAGCTGTACTGCTGTTGTTGCTGCTGATAAGCGTTGGGATCATACTGCTGCTGCTGATAGCCGCTCTGCTGGTAGGCGTTCGGGTCGTACTGTGGTGGCTGCTGATAGCCACTGCCCGGTTGCTGCCAGTTCGGCTGGCTGCTTTGCTGTCCATACTGGCCGCTATAGGGATCACTCGGGTTCGGGTTTGGCTGCTGCGGACTGTAACCACCACCATACTGACTGGGCTGATTGGGGTCTTGTCCCTGGTTCGGATTCCAACTCATAATTGCACTTGCCTTTCTTAAAGAAAAGAATGAGATCATCAGGTCAGATACCTGTTCTGTCTCGCCAAACAATCTTAGCGATCGCAGAAAGTTTCACTCTTTGTCTGTTATCGGTCTATCTATTTCCTTGCTTAGACGCTTGTTCCATATACAGACTTTCCCTTACAAAGAGTATACGTAGTATACACGGAAAGGTTGTGGCTGTGAACTCCTCAATTTGTCCTGACGGCATCCGTATTTCTACTGTTCACTTTGCTTTTTACGGATTGCGCTCGCCTTTGCCACGTGGGCAGCGCTGAACGACTCCTCTACAGGTTCTTATCAAGAATAACGAACCAGGACAGTATTTGTAGCATGTAAATTATTTTCAGGAACGTTTGCGCCGTCGGGCGTGCGCACGTGGATAGGAATCGCCTGCGATACGTTCAGTGGGGGGGATGATTAGTGGAGCCTCCTCTTCGTCGGACCGGTGTTCGTTGGTTTCGCTCACTCCTGTGCTGGCTAGATTATGGTGACCGTTAGGGGCGGCTGCCGTGCGCTCGTCTCGGTGTAGCGGACGAGGTCCCCTGTGATCCTCCTCTTCGTCATCTGGCGCATCGAGCAGGGCTGCTTCGACTACCTGGTCCATATTTTCTACGAGGGTGAAGTGAATTTGCTGGCGAATCTTTGGCGGGATTTCGGCCAGATCTTTACGGTTCTCTGCCGGGGCGATGATATGGCGAATGTTGGCCTGGTGGGCAGCGAGCACCTTCTCACGTAGGCCACCAACGCCCAGAGCGCGCCCGCGCAGGGTAATTTCGCCGGTCATAGCGATGTCGCCCCGCACAGGGCGACCGGTCAGCGCGGAAATCAGCGCCGTGGCGATAGTGATACCGGCAGATGGTCCATCTTTGGGAATGGCGTTATCCGGCATATGAATGTGCAGATCGGTGGTATCCTGGAAGCCGATATCAACATCAAACTCTTCGGCGCGAGAGCGAATGTAGGAGAGCGCGGCCATCGCCAATTCGCGCATCACATCGCCCAGTTGGCCGGTGACGAGCAAGTCGCCTTTCCCGGCCATGGTCACAACTTCCACGGGCAGCAGGATGCCGCCGTTTTCTGTGACAGCGAGGCCGGTGACGACTCCCACCAGGGCCTGCTGATTCGGTACTTCCACCGTGTAGCGCGCTGTTCCCAGGTATTGCTCCAGGCTGTTCGCGGTGAGGCGGATACGGCTACTGGGCTTTTCGATAATGCGACGCGCCACCTTGCGACAGATGGCAGCCAGCTGGCGATCCAGATTGCGCACGCCTGGTTCGCGCGTGTAATCGGTCACAATGTGCTGCATAACGGCAGGTGGAATCTTCAGTTGATCGGCAGTCAGACCGTGATCGGCCAGCACAGCGGGTAGCAGGTGGCGCTGAGCGATTTGCACTTTTTCGTCAAGCATATAGCCCGGCAGTTCGATGATATCCATGCGATCGGCCAGCACACGTGGTATCTGGTACTTAACATTGCCGGTGCAGATGAAGAAGACTTCGGAAAGATCATAGGGAACTTCCAGATAGTGATCTTCAAAGGCATTGTTCTGTTCCGGGTCGAGCACTTCCAGCAGGGCGGCAGCGGGGTCGCCGTGATATTCGGCAGAGAGCTTGTCGATCTCGTCGAGCAGGAAGACCGGGTTGCGTACGCCGACGGTTTTCATGGCCTGAATGATGCGTCCCGGCAGCGCGCCCACATACGTGCGGCGGTGTCCGCGAATCTCGGCCTCGTCATGGACGCCGCCCAGGGAGATGCGTGCAAATTTGCGACCCAGCGCGTGTGCGATTGAGCGGGCCAGTGAGGTCTTGCCCACACCCGGCGGTCCAATGAAGCAGAGAATCTGGCCCTGGCTCTCGCTGGCTCGACCATTGTGATTGGCGAGTCGTAGCCGTAGCTGGCGTACTGCCAGGAACTCTATAATGCGCTCTTTGATGCTTTCGAGGCCGTAGTGCTCTTCGTCGAGAATGCGGCGCGTCAATTCGATGTCGAAGTTGTCGTCCGTGCGTTCCGACCAGGGAAGAGCCAGCACCCAATCGATGTAGGAACGCAGCACCGTGACCTCGGCGGATTGCGGCGGTGTGCGTTCCAGGCGGTCGATTTCTTTGCGCAGCTTTGTTGCTACCTCTGGCGGCAACTCTTTCTCCTTCAGCTTCGTCCGCAGTTCGTCGGCCTCGCTCGATCCCTCCATACCCAGTTCTTCCTGAATGGCCCGCAGTTGCTCGCGCAGGTAAAACTCTTTCTGGCTGCGATCAAACTGGGAGCGCACGCGGTTGCGGATGGTCGATTCGAGTTCAAGAATCTCAATCTCGTTGCCCATAATCACACAGACTTTTTCAAGCCGTTCGAGTGGATCGAGGGTTTCTAGCAGGTCTTGCTGCTGCAAGCTGTCGGTGACGAGGTGCGCGGCCAGCATATCGGAGAGGCGAGCAGGAGTCTTGAGGGCAACGATAGAGTTGATATCTTCGGCTGAGAAACGACGATTGAGCTGTGCATAGCGCTCGAAGAGGTTGGTGGCGTGGCGTACCAGCGCGTCGACCTGCGGGCCACGGGCTTGCATTTCCGGCAGCGGGGTGACGCTTACGCGCATGAACGGTTCTGTTTCCGCAAAGTCGTCGACACGGACGCGGCGCAGGCCGCTGAGCAGAACTTGCAGCGCGCCATCTGGCTGGCGATGGATGGTCGTGATTTCGACAAGTGCGCCGTTGGGGTAAATATCTTTGGGTTGAGGATCATCAATTTCTGGATCGCGTTGGGCAGCGGTAACAAGCGAGCGGTCTGGCCGCATCATCGCCTCTTCGATAGCACGCACCGACTTCTCGCGGGCAATCGCCAGCGTCATGCGGGTGCGCGGAAAGATCACCATGCTCTTGAGCGCCACCAGGGGATAGGTCTCATGAATCTCCTGCGCACTGTCCTGGTGTTCCTGTGTACTCATGGGTTTTCCGCCTGTCGCCTTTCCAGTACTAATGATAATTCATCAGTGACGTATAAAACCTGATGAGTCTGCTTAAGCAGACTCATCATATGCGGTTGCCTGGTCGGTCGCACCGGTACGAGTAATGAGTAATGGTTTATTGCGGTCGTTTATGACATCGGCGTTGATGACAACTTTTTTCACATCTGCGCGAGAAGGAATTTCATACATCACATCCAGCAGCACTTCCTCGACGATGCTGCGCAGGCCGCGAGCGCCCGTGCGTTGTTTGAGCGCGCCTTCGGCAGCCGCATCGAGCGCGTCGTTAGTGAAGATGAGTTCCACGCGGTCAAGCTGTAAGAATTTCTGGTACTGTTTGATGATAGCATTCTTCGGTTCCGTCAGGATGCGTACCAGCGCGTCCTTGTCCAGGCTGTCAAGGGAGACGGCCACGGGCAGGCGACCCACAAACTCGGGGATCAAGCCATACTTCAGCAGATCATCAGGAATAAGCTTTGTTAAGACGTTCTCCTCATCTTCAACCTTCTCTTCGCTGGCCTTATTTCCGCGAAAGCCCATCGTCTTGTGGCTGCCGAGGCGCTGGCTGACGATCTTATTCAGGCCCTCGAAGGCACCACCACAGATGAAGAGGATATTGGAGGTGTTGATCTGGATAAAATCCTGGTGCGGGTGCTTGCGTCCACCCTGCGGCGGCACGTTGGCTACCGTTCCTTCGATGATCTTGAGCAATGCCTGCTGGACACCTTCGCCCGATACGTCGCGGGTGATAGATGGGTTATCCGATTTGCGAGCTATCTTATCGATCTCATCGATGTAAACGATGCCGCGCTCGGCTCGCGCTACATCGAAATCGGCGGCCTGGATGAGCCGCAAGAGAATATTTTCGACATCCTCACCGACGTAGCCTGCCTCTGTCAGCGCAGTGGCATCGGCAATGCAGAAGGGAACATCCAGAATTTTCGCCAGCGTCTGCGCCAGCAGGGTTTTGCCACAGCCAGTCGGGCCAATCAGCAGGATATTGCTTTTGCCCAGTTCCACGTCATCGATCTGCATGCCCACGCCAACACGCTTGTAGTGGTTGTAGACCGCGACGGCCAGCGTCTTCTTGGCTCGCTCCTGTCCAATAACGTATTGACTCAGCTGTTCATAGATTTTCCTGGGAGGCGGAATCTTTCCCGCTTGCAGGCGCGGTCTGGCAATCGTCGCCTGCTCCTCTTCAATGATCTCCCGGCAGAGATCGATACATTCATCGCAGATATAGACGCCGCCAGGACCCGCGATCAACCGCTGCACGGCATCCTGGCTTTTCCCGCAAAATGAGCAGCGATAAGACATACGTGTATTTTTCGAGTTTGCCACGTTCGTCACCTTTCCCTTACATGTGACTGGCGAAGCGAGCCACACCTGATGGTTGTTATTCCTCTACGCTTTGAGCAGTTTCTTGCTTCGTTTCGATCGACGCTACAGGCGCAGCCGCTGCTGTCACGGCGGCTTCACCAGTATCACCGGCTGGTTCTGTTGCTTCTTCGCTCCCGGTCGCGGTAGTTTCCGCTTCAGCTTCGGCTACCAACTGCGCACCAAGCTCTGCTGCCGCCAGGGCATTGACAATGCCAGTCTCTTCCTCCGCAGCCTCTATCTCTGCCTCCTCTGCCTCGGGGTCAGGGCCAGCCGTCAGCTCTACCAGGCGCGTCAGGGTTTTCTCGCGGCGATAGCTGACCATCAGCGCCCGAATCTGGGCTTCCGTTCCCTGCAAGGGCTGCCCGGCCTGTGCATAGGCGCGCAGCAGCGCCTCAATCTCTTCAGGCATGACGGCGATATCCTCGCTTTTTGCCAGAGCATCCAGCACGAGTTCGCGTTTGACCCGTTGCTCCGCTTCAGGCTCAAGCTCTTTCTTGTACTCTTCGGGGGTCTTGCGCATCAGCATCAGGTATTGCTCCATCGACATACGCTGCTGTTCCAGCATGTGCGAGAACTGATGCATGATGTCTTCCACCTCTTCCTGGATCAGCAGGGGGTGGATGGTAATGGTGGACTGATCGATGACGGCCTGTATCGCCCGCTCGCGTAGTTCATCGCGAATGCGGCGCTGCTTGGTGGCAAGGATCTCGTCGCTAATGGCCTTGCGCAGGTCTTCCAGCGTCTCGTACTCACCGTTACTGACCTCGGTGGCCAGTGCATCCTCGAGTTCGGGAACTTCCTTCTCCTCGACCTTGTGCAGGGTGACGCTGTAATGCGCCTCTTTCCCGGCCATGTCTTCTTTTGCGTAATCGGCTGGCAACGTGGTGGTAAATTCTTTCGTCTCTCCTGCCGACATACCGACGATTTGCTCGTCCATGCCAGTAAAGACGCCGCTGCGGTCGTCTGTCAATTCAAATGTATTATCTTTTAAGTCGGAGATGACTTTGTCATCGACCGTTAGCTTCAAATCGGTGAGGATGCGGTCGCCAATGGCGGTAGGGCGTTCGACTTCGTGCCATGTAGCGCGCTGATTGCGCAGGGATTCGAGCTGGTTCTCGACCTCTTCTGAGGTAACCGTGGCCTCTTCACGCTCAAAGTGCAGCGAGCGGTAATCGCCCAGCTCAACCGGTGTGATGACGGGAACTTTGAGCGTGAAATGATAGGGCTGTCCCATCTCAAAAATCGGCGCTTCGAGTTCCGGCTGCGCAAGGGGGGTAAGCTCGTTTTCCTTCACGGTATTACGATAGGTTTCTGTAATGAGATCATCGATGGCATCCTGGTAGATAGCTTCTTTTCCAATCCGGCGTTCCAGCAACGAGCGGGGAGCTTTGCCGCGACGGAAGCCTGGTATATTTACTTGCTGTACCAGCTTCCGGTACGCCTTATCCGATGCCTTTTCCAGTTCATCCCACGTAAAATCAACTTCCAGGAGAGCTTCACTACCTGGCAACTTTTCAACCGTAACCTTCACATTTCCTCCAAACAGGCGTTTCTTGTCTTTTTTCGCTAGATACTCTTCATTTTTCTTGCTATATTCGCTGCTACGTATCGTATCTGCCCTCTACAGGCAAAGTACGCGACGAACAATGGAAGCGGTGGGCGGTGAGAGACTCGAACTCTCACGGTTCATCACCAACGGATCCTAAGTCCGTCCTGTCTACCAATTTCAGCAACCGCCCGTAATATAAGGATAAAAGGGAAAATGTTCTCACCTGAGTGATGATACATCAGGGAGAGACCTACTGTCAAGATAAATTGCCCCACGACGGGACAATTCGGCTACCTCACTACATATTATAAGAACGTGAGCTACATATCGTGATCTACGGCTACATCCGTACCTTGTGTTAGCCTTCATCACCAGGAGTGGTACGCCCCAGCCCAATTCGCCCCCCAATCCGGTGCAGGCGACGATCAACACCTTACTCCCAACTCAACTGCCGACCTGTTCATGAACTCCGGCGATCAGATTGCTATCACGATGCATGATACCGCCAATGGCTTGAATATCGGCATTAACGATCATACAATCGGGCAGAGTGGCTCGATGACGGCCAGCGCCGCCAATGGCTTCGGTCAGGTTCAGTATGATCCGAATGGCACCTCCTGCAACAACATTCCGTACAACTTCCATCCGATGTATAGCACTTCTTCTGAGAAGACACGCGTGACGTGGGTGGCTCACTCCTACAACATCGCCTTCTCCGATGAGATCGGTCACTACGACTACTGCTCGCAGGTCGATACCACAACCGGCACCTGCACCGGCACAGGGTCGCTTCACACGAAGCGGCCCTCCCTTTCTGCTTGCATGGTTGCGAGAATGCCGATTTGCACTGATGCGCGAGGAGTGGTACAATCCGATTACGACACCAGAATCAGGTGCTGAAAAGGGTCTGTCATGTACCAGAAATTAACAACGCCAGCCGCTTCTCAGGAGATCAAGCGGCCCGATCTGTATATAAATCGTGAACTGAGCTGGATTGAGTTTAACCGGCGCGTTTTTGAAGAGGCGGAGAACGATCATATTCCTTTGCTGGAACGGATCAAATTTCTCTCCATCTTTGGCACCAACCTCGACGAGTTCTTCATGATTCGCGTGGCCGGCCTCAAAGATCAGATCGCGGCGCACGTGACGACGCTTAGCCCTGATGGCCTGACGGCGGAGCAGCAACTGGCGGCGGTGCGCAAGCGTTTAGCTCCGCTCATGGCTCAGACGCACCAGTACTGGCGGCAGACCCTGCGGCCCTTGCTGGAGCAGCAGCACATCTACGTCCTGGACTATGAGCAACTGGACGAGAAACAGCGCTCGGCCATGCTCGAATACTTCGAGCGCGAGATTTTTCCCGTGCTGACGCCGCTTGCAGTTGATCCTGGCCATCCGTTTCCGCACATCTCCAACCGCAGCCTGAATCTGGCAGTGGTGATTAAGGACCCCGAATATGGCGAGCGGTTTGCGCGTGTGAAGGTGCCGCCGCTGCTGCCGCGCCTGCTTCCCGTTCCCGTCGCGGATGCGCCGAATGTATACGCCTTCGTCTGGATCGAACAGGTCATTGCGGCTCACCTGAACCAGCTGTTCCCTGGCTTTGATGTCTGGGAATCTTACCCGTTCCGCGTCCTGCGCGATGCCGATATCGAGTTGCAGGAGGACGAGGCAGGAGACCTGATCATTGAGGAAGTTGAAAAGGGACTGCGTGATCGCCGCTTCGGCTCTGTCGTCGACCTTGCCATCAATCCGTCAATGCCGCCGCGCATTCACAGCCTGTTGCTCGATAATATGGAGATTACGCCGGGTGATTTGACGGTCATCGATGGCCCGCTCGGCATCGGTGACGTGATGGAACTCTATCATGTCGAACAACCCGACCTCAAGTATCCTCCTTTCACACCCTATGCGCCGCCATCTCTACGACGCGGGCAGGATATCTTTACCGCCATTCGCCGTCACGATATACTGCTGCACCATCCCTACGACAGCTTCACTTCTGTCGTGGACTTTGTGCGAGCGGCTGCCCAGGACCCGCAGGTGCTGGCAATCAAGCAGACCCTCTACCGGGTGGGAACAAATGCCCCTATTGTCGATGCCTTGATGGAGGCAGTGGAAAACGGCAAGCAGGTGGCAGTGCTGGTGGAACTGAAGGCGCGCTTCGACGAGGAGAACAATATTGAATGGGCGCGGGCGCTGGAAAATGCTGGCGTCCACGTTGTCTATGGCCTGCTTGGTCTGAAGACGCACGCGAAGGTGGCAATGGTTGTGCGCCGCGATGATGATGGGATGCGTCGCTATCTCCACCTGGGTACCGGTAACTACAACGCGACGACAGCCCGCATCTATGAGGACCTCTGCCTGCTCACTTGCCGCCCTGACTTTGGCGCGGATGTCTCCGAGCTTTTTAATATGCTCACTGGCTACTCGCGCCAGGACTGCTTTCGCAAGCTGCTCGTCGCGCCCGTCACACTGCGTCGCTGCTTCAGCGATCTGATCGAACGCGAGATTCGCATCCAGCAGGAGCAGGGCAACGGGCGGCTCATCTTCAAGTTCAACGCCCTTGTCGACCCGGAGATGATTTCCCTGCTCTATCGCGCCTCTCAGGCCAATGTGCGCATTGATCTGCTTGTGCGCGGCATATGCAGCCTGCGTCCAGGCGTACCGGGAATCAGTGAGAACATCCGCGTGAAGAGCATCGTTGGACGTTTTCTGGAACACAGTCGCATCTACTACTTTGGCAACGGGGGAGAAGAGGAGATCTATCTTGGCAGCGCCGACCTGATGGAGCGCAACCTCGATAAGCGAGTGGAGGCGCTTTTCCCCATCGAAGACCCCTTCCTGCGCAATGCCATTCGTACAGAGGCGCTGGAGCGCGAACTGGAGGACACCGTCAACTCAAGCATCCTCCAGCCCGATGGACGCTATATCCACGCCCGCCCGGAGCCAGGTGAGCCGCCATTTGACTGCCAGGACTGGTTCATTTCTCATCCCATCCTCACCCCGGACCTGGAAAACCCGCTGCAATCAGTTCAACAGGTTCATCCTGGCAGCTAATAGGTAATGAAGGTGATGCCGGGGCCGGGAGAGAACTCGACGTCAACCACTTCCCAGTAGTAGACACCCCAGTTCATATTGCTGGCGATGACACTTCCATTGCCCAGGACTTGCTCCACTACCGCCACGTGTCCCAGTCCATAAGCGCCCTGCACCCACGGCTGCAAGTCGACAATCGCGCCAACCGTAGGCGTAGAGGAGACGTGCCAGTGAAATTGGTAGGCGCGGTCCGTCCATGCCCAGGCATCCGAATTGGTCGTCCACGGGACGTAGACGCCGTGCAGCTGGTAGTAACGCTGGTTTGCCCACCAGGTACATTGACCATAGGGGAAGAGATTACCCATTCCTTTCGCAGCGAGCAGGCCATTGTTGCTGTTGCTCACGGAATGGCTACCGGGAATACAAACCTTCTGATCGATATAGATCAAGTTTGGGTTCGCAATGTGGTTGTAGGAGGCGAGTGCCTGCCAATTTGTACCATAGCGGCTGGCAATAGCTCCCAACGTATCACCGCTTACCACCATGTAGGTCTGGTCTCCACTTGAGCAGGCGGACTGTGCAAAAGCGCCGAAAATAGTTCCGCCCAGCAAGTTACCCAGTAGCACCAGTCCGATGACGCTCACCACTGCCACGTGCGCCACCACCATGCTTGCCATCCGGTGCTGCTGCAAATACTGCCAGATTCGTTGGTTTGTTCTCATAGGTACGTTAGCATCTCCTTTACATTTCAACTGCGAGCCAACAAAATGGTGAAGCAACGCTTCACAGCGTCCTATGTAGCCGCACTCAAAATAAATGTCTATGTATGTCATATTAGCGCATCAGTATTCATTGTTCACCTTGAAACACCCAGAAATATAGGACAAATAGGCTAAAATTGGTTAAGGTTTCTCCATATCATAGACCCATTTCCGTAAAGAGTGGTTAAGGCAAGCGAGCAACCTTGCAGGCGGAACAATTTTTTTCATAGGGAAGAAGACGAGGAAATCAGGAAAAAGGGAGCAATAAGGTATTGACGGAAGCGGTGAGACATGCTATAGTACACCTACCATAAAGACAACTGAATACAGCAAACAAGCCAGGTTATGCCAAGGTAGCTCAGTCGGTAGAGCACAGCACTGAAAATGCTGGTGTCGGCGGTTCGATTCCGCCCCTTGGCACTTTTTATTGGAAAATGCGAAAAGCGGGATGCAGAAACATACGTTGACCGGACGTTACGCTTGTTGATAGGAAAGAAGCATGCAATCAAAACCAGAACATTTTGGACAGGAGTATGCCGAGACCTTCAAAGACCAGAGCGTGGTTGATCTCTACCGCTACCGACCCCCGTATCCTGCCGAGGTATTCGACATCCTCGCGTCACTGCTTACCGATGAGCCACGCATCGTGCTTGATGTCGGTGCCGGATCAGGCGACATTGCGCGCAACCTCGTTGATTTCGCTGAACGGGTTGATGCAGTCGACTTCTCGCAGCATATGATTGAGAATGGCAAACGGCTGCCCAAAGGCAATCATCCCCACCTGCACTGGATTTATGGCAAGGTGGAGGAGGTGCCGCTCTCTCCACCATATGCACTGATCACGGCGGGTTCGAGCATTCACTGGCCGGACTGGTCGCTCGCTTTCCCGCGCTTTCGCTCCATGCTCACCACTCATGGCTTCCTTGCGCTCATTTATCGCCATACGCTGCCAATGCCCTGGAACGCTGAAATGCGCCAGCTACGGACGCAATTTTCAACGCACGCGGGACAGCGACCAACGAACACAGTTGAAGAGCTAGAGCAGCGCGGCTTTTTCCGCACCGAGGGCACGCGGCAGACCGCGCCAGTCCCATTCCCGCAATCAATCGATGACTTTATCCAGGGCCTGCACTCCAGAAGCAGTTTCTCCCTGCCACTCATGGGTCAGGAAGCGGCTGCCGCTCTCGACAGGCAGGCCAGAGCGCTCCTGCTGCGCTATCACCCGGACGGTATGCTGCCCCTCCAGGTCGTCGGCACTGTGACCTGGGGCATACCCGAAAACAGGCTATCGAATGCTTAAATTGATGGTGCTCTTCCCGGGTTTTACTATTGAGAACCGTCTCTCGCCTGTCATCCTGAGCGGCAGCGAAGGATCTGAAGCTTGCCCACTAGAACAGGTAGTTGCCTTAGATCCTTCGCTGCCGCTCAGGATGACAGGTCGATGTACTTTCTTAATGATTTACCACATAAAGTAGGCGGAAAAGAATAGATCAGTAAGGAAATTTATGTTGGAGAAGATCAAAGCCTGAAAAGCGAAAAGGAGGCGTTATGAGAAAACTCTTTTTGTTCATGATGGTCACGCTCGATGGTTTCTTTGAGGGGCCGAACCAGTCAATAGACTGGCATCATGTAGACGAAGAATTCAATGACTTCGCCATCGACCAGCTTCGCGAAGTGGATACTCTCTTGTTTGGGCGCGTGACGTATGAAGGCATGGCAAGCTTCTGGCCGACGCAGTTCGCGAGAGAGGACGATCCGATTGTCGCAGGTATGATGAATAGTATGCCGAAAATTGTCTTTTCAAGGACCCTGGACAGGGCCGATTGGGAGAATAGCAGGCTGGTGAAAGAGAACATGGCCGAAGTGGTCTCAAAACTGAAACAACATCCCGGCAAAGACCTGGCGATATTCGGCAGCGCCAACCTGACCGCATCTTTACTGCAAATGGGCCTGGTGGATGAACTGCGGCTCATGGTGAACCCCGTTATTCTGGGCAGCGGCACCCCTGTTTTCAAAGGCATACACGAAAAACTGAACCTGAAGCTGCTCAGAACACAGACGTTTCGGTCAGGCAACGTTTTACTATGTTACCAGCCGATCTATAAGGAGAATGTATGAACGGGAAGCAACACCAGGAGCGGGAAAGTGACCTGCCGGTTGGACTATCTCAGCCTGCGCGACGTGCTCTCGCCGCCGCTAGCTACGAGCGACTCGAACAGTTCACCGGTGTCAGCGAGGCCGAGATCAGCCGGTTACATGGTGTAGGGCCAAAGGCAATTGAGCTGCTGCGAAGCGCCCTTAATGCTCGCGGCCTCTCGTTTGCCGATAGGAAAGGATAGAATAGTATGAACCAGAACAACCAGGGCCGCTACGCGCAGGTAAATGACCTCAACATGTACTACGAAATTCATGGGACGGGCGAGCCGCTCATCCTGCTCCCCGGCGGCTTCATGACAATTGAGGCGATGGGAGCAATTGTGCCATCTCTTGCGCAGACGCGGCAGGTCATCGCCGTCGAGCTACAGGGCCACGGACACACCGCCGACATCGACCGTCCACTCTCCTACGAGGCGATGGCCGACGACATTGCGGCTCTGATCGAGCAGCTGGGACTCGAACAGGCCGACCTCTTCGGCTATTCTCTTGGTGGTGGCGTCGCGCTGCAAACCGCCATCCGGCATCCACATCTAGTACGCAAACTGGTGCTGGTCTCAACTGCCTTCAAGGGCGACGGTTGGTATCCCGAAGTGAAGGCGGGCATGAGGGCGATCAGCGTCGAAACGTTCGCCGGTACGCCGGTAGTGGAAGCCTATCTCAAGACCTCGCCCAGACCCGAAGCGTGGCCCACAGTGGTTGCCAAGATGAGGCAACTGGTACCTTCCGACTACGACTGGGCAGAGGGAGTCGCGGGACTCAAGATGCCCGTGCTGATCCTGGTCGGGGATGCAGACGGTCTGCGTCTCACTCATGTAGTAGAGATGTTTAATCTGCTCGGCGGCGGCAAAGGAGATGGCGACCTGACGGGTATGTCACCATCCGCACTCGCGGTCCTTCCCTCTACCACCCATGTCGGCTGGGCACCACCATTTCACGGCATCATCACCCGTACCGAACTGCTGCCGATGCTCACAGAATTTCTTGATGCACCGCTACCGAAGGCAAAACAAGATGTGTAGAAACATTCGACCCCTCTTCAACTTCGAGCCACCTGCGACCGAGGAAGAGATTCGTGCCGCCTCGCTGCAATTCGTGCGCAAGATCAGCGGCTTCAACACGCCCTCGAAAGCCAACGAAGCCGCCTTCTACGCCGCAGTCGACGACATCGCCAGCATCTCCACCCAACTTCTCGCCTCGCTGCAATCACCTGCCGAGCCGAAAAATCGGGAGGAAGAGGCGGTGAAGGCGAAGGCCCGTTCTGCCCAGAGGTTTGGCAAGTAGTGGTGCAATGATGATTTGAACAAACAAGATCAGGTAGGGGGATTCTGTAGGGACAAGGGGCGGATGGGAGGCTGGGTGGGGGCCTTGTGCTTGTCCGCATCCTCGGATTAGCCAATACCCTATGCCATCATCACGAACGATATCCTCATCGCCTTTGATCGTCCATGTCCAGGAATGTTTGGCTAGCCTGTCGCCACGCAGACCAATCGTCCATCTACCACGCGGACAGGCACAAGGCCCCTTCCCAGCCCCTCATCCACCCCCTGTCCCTACAGGCTCAGTATACCGATCAATTCATCATTACTTCCCTACAGATTTGGTCTCCAATAGTTGGTGGAACCGTGCGGGTTATCAGTATGGTACAATATGCATAAGCTGCCATCGTGGGTAGCGTACAGGGTAGCATGTGAGCAAATAATCGACATGTGAGCAAGATTTCATCAGAGCAGAGAAGGAGGTCAGCGTGGATTTCGCCCTTTCCGACGAACAGAAAATGATTCAGCAGACCGTGCGCAGCTTTGTAAATCGTGAACTTATGCCCCTCGAAAAAGAGGTGATGGACAACGAAGGCAAGTATCCTACCGGCATCGAGCCGGACCTGTACCATTCGCTGCAGGACAAGGCGAAAGAGATGGGCTTCTGGGGCATCAACACGCCGGAAGAGTACGGTGGCGCAAACCTCGGAGCGGTCATGTCGGCCCTCATCGCCATGGAACTGGGACGCACCCTCGTCCCCTTCGGCTTCGGCGGCAACGCGGACAACATCCTCTACCTCGGCAACGAGCAGCAGAAGCAGGAGTACCTCATCCCAACCATCCAGGGCCAGCGCCGCTCGTGCTTCGCGCTGACGGAGCCGGGCGCAGGTTCCGACCCCTCGGCTATTCGCACCACTGCTGTCAAAGACGGCGACGACTGGGTCATCAACGGGCAGAAAGTATTTATCACCAACGGCAACGAGGCCGATTTCGCCATGGTCTTCGCCGTCACCGACCACACGAAGCCCCCTCAGAACGGCGGCGTCACCTGTTTCCTGGCTGACCGCTCTCTGGGCTGGACCTCGCGTCCCGTCTACACCATGGGCGGCTGGTCGCCTGCCGAACTCTTCTTCGAGAACGTGCGCGTCCCTGAAGACCACATTCTCGGCGAAGTCGGCCAGGGCTTCAACCTTGGCATGCAGTGGATCGGCCAGGGCCGCTGGCTCATCGCCTCCCGCTGCGTCGGCACCGCTGAGCGCCTGCTCGAAATGGCCGTCGAATACTCGCGGCAGCGCGTCACCTTCGGCAAACCCATCGCAGACCGCCAGGCCATCCAGTGGATGCTCGCCGACTCCGCCGTCGAAATCCAGGCCACCAAATGGCTCGCCCTGCACGCCGCCTGGAAAGCCGACCAGGGCCTGGACAACCGTCACGAAGCAAGCATGGCCAAACTCTACGGCTCCAACATGGCCAACCGCGTGGTAGACCGCGTCATGCAAGTCCACGGCGGCATGGGCTACACCCGCGAAATGCCCATCGAACGCTGGTACCGCGACCTCCGCGTCACCCGCATCTACGAAGGCACCGACGAAATCCAACACTTCATCATAGCAAGGAACTTGTTGAAGGGGTATGTGAAGGTTGGGCAGTGGGATTAGGTGATGGGGGAGATGATTTTGTTTGTCAGGTGACGGTTAAAAAAGGGAGGATGAAGAAGCACCCATGTCCTTGTAAGGGGCGTAGGTGTTTTTGCTGATAGGTGAGGTTTGGGGAACTGCTAGTAAGTTGTGAATGGTTTACTATTTCCGATTGACTTTTTACATGGTAAACTATACTACTAGCTAGTAGCCACAGGAAGCTACTGAGTTAAAGTTAGAGCTAGCTTTTATTGAAGAAGTAATGTGTGTGAGTGTTCATGGATTTGTAAGCCAGAGTAAGTGGGATGTCGGTTTTTGCCGTGCGCTCGTTCAAGCTCTGCGGAATGCCGTGCTGGTGTCTGGTATGATGAGCATAATATGGGTGTGGTCTTTGAGGACCACCATCATACAAGAATTAAAACATCGACAAGTTTTCATTCTCATCCTTTCTCCAGCAGCGCTTGCCTCACTTTGGGTGATGGAAGAGGTTGAATGGTTCTATGATTTGTACCGGCAGGAATTCCGTCAATATGGAACTCAGTACACTGAATTGACTGTCTGGTGATGGCTGACGGAGCAAGAAAAATGCAATTCCTTTATTCCTCCGGTATTAGGTGTTTTGAGCAACCTTAGGTGCTCCCTATCCGCGCGCTGAGGCAATACGACGCACGATACAAGCTTTAGGTCTAAAAGGAATCTTTTCTTCCAGCGCTCCAACTACCCTAGCGCCTCCCCCACCTGCTGTCTCATCGAGCATTTGGAAACTTTACCCGCTCAGAAACACGAAAGTCTTGGCTGCGCTGGTTATTCTGCTTTTGGTTGTGGTAGCTGGCTCTGTTCTGACTGTAAATCAATTCTTTCCGGAGAAGAACAAACCGGGGGTAGCTGCTTCGGCAACAACTTCCACGGAGCCTCTTCTAAGGCAGCCAGCACCTGTCTGTATAAATACTAACGGGACAAGCTCGGTGAGTCCCAATTCCTCTGCGGTTAGTTATTCCTGTCCTGGCAACGGCTTGCTCATGCAACAGGTCAGTTCCACTAAATATGCTGAGTTCGATCTGACACAGGTCAAGGGGGGTTCCTATCCCCAAAACAATTTCCGCGCGCAAATCAGGCCGGGTTTCAGAACACTAGGACTGCGTATCTGAAGCCCCCATATCTTGTCCATACTCCACCAGAGTGAGGAGGCTATATTTTGGGGTGACCGCTTGTGGACAGTGGCGCTTACAACGGGTGATCACGGGAATAAACATTCCACCGGTGGCTCCAGTGGAACCTGACAACATCGGCAATATGACCGAGACGACCATTACCGTGGTAGTTCATAATGGATCATTTTCCGGCTTTATAAATGGGCGGAAGGTGGTTTCCTATTTCGTTGGAACTCCTTCAGGAATGGCCCAGGTAGGATTGTTGGTGGAACGGGACCATGCCCGCCCATCTTCGCAAGTCCTGTTTTCAAATTTTGAACTCAGCATATAATCATTCGAATCTGGAGCCTGGATGTCCAGGCATAGATGCCTTCCGACCAAATTAGTTTATGTGACTTAGCTACACGATATAAAAGAGTGTGGATGCTATCTCCACAAACTATTCTGCAAACAACTGTTTCCCAAACTTCTATGCCAAGGACTCGATAACTTCTATGCCAAGGACTCGATTTGGGTCAACGCGGTTGCTTCCTCGCTCGATTGCATGAGAGTGATTTTGTGTGCATCCTTTGAGGACTTTCTTACTAGAAGTATTGAATATCTCATCTTTGAAAGCTATACTCCTCTTATTAACTATTTTTCCCGGCTGTTATTCAAGGGGTACTCCAACTTCATTTTTGATTGGTAATCCCTTCCACAACTTGCTTCAAAGAAGGGTATATACATGAAAAAGAATACTCATTTGTGGAATAAGGCAGCGCGATTGTTCGGTAGTATGATTGTTCTATTAGCAATTTTAACTCTCGTATTGTTGCTGCATTCGACCACTCCGACACCTACAGCATCTGTTGCTACTACGCAACACCAACATCCTAATCTTGGAGTTTCTGGTGTCTCATACGATTGTGGACCAACTAGCGGTTATTCCTGTACATCCGCTGGTTATTCGGGAACCAATGTGACCGGTTGGGCTTGGAGCTACTACGCCCACGAGATGCGCAACGAGATTTTAACTGAGCAGTAGAAGGGAAACTGGCGAAAGAGCAAAGAAATGTGTCTCCTTAAGATGGAAGATATCACGTCGTTGATTTCCAGATAAGGAGGACACACAACCAGTATGACGCATTCTGAAGTAACTATCCAGATTGCTCCCCATTCGCTTCCTTCAACCCCTTGCTGGATGGGAGAAGTCGCCGCTTTTGCTCAGATTCTCTCCCATGTCGGCATTCTCCAAAGCATCCAGGATCAGGTGCGCTTCGCCCGGGCGCGCTTTGGGCAGTACGACCTCATTGATTTTGTGGTGGTGCTCCTCGGCTACGCCCTTTCGGGCGAACCGACCTTGAAGGCCTTTTACGAACGCCTCAGCCCCTTTGCTGAAGCCTTTATGGCCCTCTTTGGACGCAAGCAGATCCCGCATCGCTCGACCCTCTCGCGCTTTCTGGCTGCCCTTGATGCGACTACCATTGAGGCTCTGCGCACCCTCTTTCAAAAGGACCTGCTTGCCCGCACCCCGTTGCCTTCCCCAGGCGGGCTGTGTGACCGCACGGGAGCGTCCTGGCTGGTCATGGATGTGGATGGCACCCGGGCCACGGCTCGCCAACGGGCTCTTCCTCGTGGCGAAACGCTGCCTGTCCCCCATCGCCGTTTCGATGACGTGTGTGCGCCAGGATATACAGGTCGCAAGAGAGGCGAGGTGGTGCGCACCCGCACGGTGGTGGTGCAAGCCCATACCCACCAGTTCCTGGCAACCTTTGGCGGGCCGGGCAATGGTGATTACCGTGGGGAGCTTTTGCGGGCCATCCAGGTCATCAGCGGCTATGCCAGTACGCTTGCCTTTCCCCTGCCCCGGGTGCTGCTTCGTCTCGATGGCCTCTATGGGGATGGCACGGTGCTCCTCGATGTCGTGAGGACCGATCTGGCAGTGGTCGCTCGCAGTCGAGACTACGGCCTCCTTGGTCTGGAGGAAGTCAAGCAGGTGCTTGCGCGTCCACCCGCTCAGGTACGGACCCATCCCGAAAGTGGGATGACTCGGGCGCTTTACGACTGCCCAGCGGTTCCTTTAACGCCTGGCGGTCCCTCTGTGCGCTTATTGGTCGCCACCCATCCAACTCCCTCCTCTCCTGCACCCGTCGGCGTCGAGCGGGACGGCATCGTCTACGAACTCTTTGTCAGTACGCTTACCTCCCCGGCTTTTCTTCCCTGCGATGTGCTCGACCTCTACCTGCATCGGGGATCGTTTGAGACGGTTCTGGCCGATGAGGATGAGGAGCAGGACTCCGATCGCTGGTACTCCCAGACGCCTTGCGGCCAGGAGTTTGGCCAAATCCTGGCACAATGGGTGTGGAATCTGCGCCTGGAACTGGGACACAAGCTCTCCCCGTCAGAACCGCGCACGACGGAATTTGCCCCAGCAGTGGCTGTCGAGCCGTCACTTGCCCTTGAGCCAGAGCCTCTCGTCGCCCCTGTCCCTGCTGAGAAACCAACTCCTCCAGTGAAGTATGGTCCTCCCCAATGGGCACGTCCTTCCTTTACCGGTGGCTTTCCCGGTTCCGCTTTTACCCTGCAAGCGGATGGAACGCTACGTTGCCCCGCTGATCGTCCCCTCTATCCACAAGAGCGCCGACCGGAGCGCGATGGCTCCCTTCGCGTCTTGTATGCCGCTCGCATCGGCCATTGTCGCCCCTGTCCCCTACGAGCTCAGTGTCAAGAGCGTAGGGAGAGCGTCAAGCCTCGGCGCGTGAGCGCCGTGTTGTGGCCCCTCGAATCCGTCCCCTCGGAGACTTCTCCTCCTCTGGAAGATCCTCCTCAAGCCTTTCCTCTTGCTCCGCTGCTGTGGAAAGACTGGCCTCGCTGTAGCATTCGACGAGCCTGGCTCAAGGTCCTCCGCAGTGAAACGGTTCGCTTGACAAGGGGTACCACAGCAGTACCAGCCGCCACAGAAACTGCGGAAGTCTTCACGCGAGCCCAACGCGCCCATTGGCGTCTCTCATGGCAACAGCGAGCGGCACGCAACGCTCGTCCCTCTGACGCCTCTGCTCTGATCGTCACGCTCCATGGGTTGCCAGCCACCTTTGCCCAATCCTTCGGCTTTGCTCTCCTCGCCACCGCCTAAGCCAGAACCTTTGGCTTGTTTCTTTCCTCGATGCGCTCTTGCCTGGGAACTCTTTTGTATTGATGTTTTTCGATGTATGACGCCCTCCTCTGCTTTTTAGAGCGTAGCTTCGTTGGCGGTCTGTTTCTGGCTTCTTTGCTTGAGTTTAGCTCGTTGCGCATCTCGTGGGCTATGGCTGTCCAAATTATGCGTCTGGATGCCCAAGTACTCCTCACAATTGTACGCTGTACGTCAGCTATCGGCTTATGCTGAATGGTGTTAAGGATCCTCCGGGCTGGTCTGCTAATGCCAACGATTGGGCAAATCAAGCAAATTCGCACCATGTTCCTGTAGATCAAATTCCTGCTGTTGGTGCCATCGCTCAGTGGAATTCCGGTATCGGCCATGTTGCTTATGTTGAAGCAACCACCTCAAGTGAAATCACTCTCACGATGGATGACTGGTCAGATCCGAGTATAACCCCTAGATGGCCTGATGGTTATACAGCAAGAGTTCATATAGACACAGGATCACCAGCCTGGCCGGATAACTTCCTCCACTTTAATGGTCAAAGCACGCCAAATGAACCTGCCTTTTATGCAGGAAAAATTGTGCAATGGAATGGCGATACGAAAACACAAAAGACCTCCTGGCTTGTCTCTCCAAGTCTTAAGCGATATTGGATTCCCGATATCAGTACTTACAGCTGTTTAAGGAGTAATCGATTTCCAGATGCTGTACCTATCAGTTCAACTCTGCTGGATAAGTTACCTGATCAAACTGGACAATGGGCATCGTGTGGTGGTCATTCGCTGGAAAGCAATCAATTTTTGTTGCGTGGAAGCTACCTGAGATCGAGTAATGGATTGTATACTCTCTGGCTTCAACAAAGTGATGGCAATCTCGTACTGTATGGTTCCAACTGGTCCTATATGGG
The DNA here is from genome assembly GCA_963736995.1 of uncultured Chloroflexia bacterium. GTDB lineage: Bacteria > Chloroflexota > Ktedonobacteria > Ktedonobacterales > Ktedonobacteraceae > CADDYT01. The sequence goes on along the minus strand of CAVTRB010000007.1, from coordinate 596,772 downwards.
CAAATTCGCGGTCATCTGATTACTTAGTCTTGCAGGAAGACAACAACCTGGTCACCTATAGTTATGGTGTTGGAGTCACTTGGGCCACAGGCACAGTGAACACGAGAGCAAATACTCTTGAGGTTCAAAATGATGGGAATCTCGTTTTATCCGCACCAGGCGGAGTAAAGATCTGGGAGAGCTATCATGGCCGTTCAGCCTCAACGCCAACGACAAGGCCGACACCAACGCCAACGTTACCATCGATAGGGCCAACACCAACGCCAACGCCAACGTTGGCGGGACCAACGGCGACGCCAACGCCAACGTCACCACCAGAGCCAACGGTGACGCCCACACCAACCCCTCGAAAAACCTACTCAGAGCAGGAAGGGCATAATGGTGCTAATACCTTCACCAATCCATACAACGCCTCTGGCATGGGATCAAAAATACCAGCCGGAACCTGGGTGCAGGTCGTGTGCAAAGTCTATGCCCCTCAAATTCAGAGTGCTAACCCGGATGGCTACTGGTATCTAATTGCATCAAGTCCCTGGAACAGCGCCTACTACGCTGTGGCTAACACCTTCATGAACGGTGACCCGTGGAATGGCCCCTATACTCATAACACCGACTTCAACGTCCCTGACTGTTGAACCAATGTGAAATCAGCTGTGAAAAAGTTGGAGTACCAGATGCAAGGAAAAATGGTCATTCGGGAGGGGATGGTTGAAATTGGTTCAATTCGGTTGTTCAGATGTAATCGCGTTGAAACAGTGTCGATACGTCTACTTTGTTACCTCCAGGTCTATATTCCCGTTACTGTGTAGTTTGTAACCTGGCATTGATCGTAACACTCAAAACCTGCGTGTCCCGCTTGCGGGTAGGTGCCGAGATTTGCTGACGATTGGAATGCTATTGTTGTCGTAATAGAGCTTTAATGTTACTCCATTAATAACCAGTTTATATGTATGCGTTTGCCCTGTGAGCTTTGCCTCCTGATCAATATCCATAATATCGGTGAAGCGATCGTTAATAAAAAATCCACATCGTCCAAAGGAGATATTACGACAACCTGATCCAGCAGCATATCCTGCTTGTCCTGCACTATCAGCATGTGCAATTACGCCAACTCCCAGCTGGCTCTTAAACAGCATTATCGTTGCTGTGACAGAATAATTTGGCGTTGTGATATTGCAAGGAGCTATGACAACATGTGAACCATTTCCTGTGAAGACAAAGCTATTGTTCTCTGCTACCCACCCTGATGCCTGAAACTGACTAAAGTTGGCTTGCACGCTCCTTCGCCAGCTTTGATCCTGAGTCTGGTGGTCAGGGGCCGGTGTGCACTGATGCGTGGATAGATGTTGATGTTGGAGATGGCCCTTAGCTGGGTGGGGTGGTGTCGGGGAGTTGAAGGTTGTCGACCCATTTGAGTTTCCACTATGTAGGATTCTGGTTGATATGGCAGTTTGGTGAGTTGATACATTGCGCATTTTGCTCCTGGTTACTACAGGCAGAGAGAAACACGGCCAATAATAGGTAGATGAACAAGGTTGAGAAGTTTCTAGCAGAAACGTAGTATCATCATCGCATCCTCCTAAATGAAGTAGCTCATCTTGTTTTCATATTATTCAGAGGTTGGTCGTGATTTGCCCAATCTTGTTCCCACGAGGCTCGATAAACCAGACAGTCTTATCCTGTCCCACAGTGAGGGCAAAAGCTAGATTCGCGGGTGTCGAGACTGGGAACGCACTAAGAAAGATACCAGAGGAAGTTACCCTTCTAATATGGTTCGTGTCATCGGAAAACCAGAGATTGTTGTCTCGTTCATATACACAGTGAACTAGGACTACTTCCCGGCGGTGGAACCTGGAACTCGGTGATTGATCCCTGTGATGTGATGCGCCCGATCTTGTTCACCAGGCCCTCAGTTATCCAGGCCTTTCGATTGCCCTCCGGTCTCCGTGGTAGTTTTGCTGACCTGGACGAGAGGGGTCGGGATCGAAAATTCAGTGATGTTTCCTTGAGGGGTCATACGTCCAACCTTGTCCCCAATCCTCCCACGAACCAGGATTGCCATCCGGCCCTGCAATGATCGTTTCAGTGCCACTTCCATTTGTCGGTATCGTGAATGCTCCGGTAATCGCTCCAGAAGTGGTCATCCTCCAAATCTTGTTCGGTTTGTATCCGACAAACCAGCAGTTGCCATCCGGACCAGCCGTAATCCCAACGAGATCGCTTCCTGTTGGCACTGGGAACTCAGTAATTTGACCTTGAGGGGTAATGCGTCCGATCTTATCTCCTTTGTTCTCATAAAACCATAGGTTCCCATCTGCCCCACGAGTAAGTCCACCGGGAATACTATTTGGTGTCGGATTGAGAACATCCGTAATTACTCCCTGAGCGGTAATGCGCGCAATCTTGTTGCCTTGCTCTTCGGTAAACCAGAAGTTGCCATCTGATCCTCTGGTTATCGCCACAGGAAGGCTGTTAGGCGTCGAAATCGAGAATTCGTGCAGGGAGCCAGTGGGAGGAGACGTCGGAGACGGAGAAGTTGTAAGCAAGCTAGTAGAAGTAGCTCTAGGTGTGCTTGTGTTACTCGTAAAGCCAGTGGATGTTTTAGGAATAACGAGATATATATTTAATGAGAGGGAAATGAGCAGAATGAGACTAAGCACAATAAATGGTGCTTTTGCACGTAGGAAAGGTATGAGGCCGGGAATATGGAGCGAACCAAAGAATATCTAAATCCCTCTGGAAAAATCTGGAAAAGAGCTAAGGCAAAGGTGATAGAGTGATCAGTCCATTGAAAATAATGAGCGCAGGAGGAGTAGAGTTTTTATTGTACGCCAGGCCTAAGAAGATCTGGGTACCAACAACGGCTATGAAAAAAAAGGTGAAGAACCAAGCCATCCTGGGAGAGAATTGATTTCCAGAGGTTCCCATAAGGCATTTCCTTTCTTGACAGTTTTCTGTTATCTCGATCTCAGGACTGTTGGAATGCTACCTCCTCTTAAGAGATGGTAATCAAATATCTGAAAAGGATTGAACTTCATCATTTTGAAGTTGCTTTAATCATGTAATAAAAAGGTATGGATAAAATGTCCTGAGACTTGTTAAGGTATATTACACGTTGCTACTTCATTTGTGAATAAAAGCGCCACGCGAGGGTCTCGCTCGATATTTTTCACTTTTTGATATGAGCCGAGATGGGTACATACAATTTCATTGCCATCGGCCAGCCCAGACGACGGTGACGTGGGGGCTGCCGTCGGCGTTGAGTGTCACAAAGTGGGCCAGGTGTCCGGCGGTCAGGGCTTGCCGTACTGCATCATTCAAAACCATGTCGGTAGCATCCTTTCTTTGTGCTTCGATCATATGGTAGCAGTATGCACGATCAGGATGGGTTTTACAAGTGTGTGCAAAAAAGGGTGGGGATTGTCATTGACAGCCCTTCTATGCGAAAGTACACTGAGCCGTAAATGATCCTTGTTGTGAAAGGAGATGGCAATGCGAAGAGAGTACAAGGCGTTTCTTTTCTCGGTTTTCTCCCTGGTTACCCTGCTTGTTAGCCTGTCCGGGTCTGGTGTGGCCTTTGCCAAAGGCCAGGGGCAGCTTGCAGTCTCGCACGGGGCTGCCGCATCGAGCTGCCCGGGTTGGAGCGTGGTAGCAAGCCCCAATATCGGCCCAAATTACAACCAGCTTTTCGGCGTGGCAGCCGTTTCGACCGGCAATGTGTGGGCCGTGGGCGACTACGGCAGTAGCACCGTCGGTTTTGAACAGACGTTGATAGAACACTGGAATGGCTGGAACTGGAGCATTGTGTCCAGCCCAAACGTTAGTAAGAGTGACAACTATCTTACCGGCGTGGCAGCCGTCTCAGTCAGCGATATGTGGGCCGTGGGAGCCTACAATAGCTTCAGCTCTCCCGAACAGACGTTGATCGAGCATTGGAACGGCAAGAACTGGAGCATTGTGCCCAGTCCGAACCCGGGTTCGTCAGGCAACTCCCTCAATGCTGTGGCGGTGGTCTCGTCCAGCGATGTATGGGCAGTGGGCCAATACAGCACTGGCGTCATAGGTAATGGAATTTTGATCGAGCACTGGAATGGCACGAGTTGGAATGTCGTACCAAGCCCCAATGTGGATAACAACGGTAATCTTTACAGCATTGTGGCAGTCTCAGCCAGCAATGTGTGGGCCGTGGGCGAGTACGTCAATAGCAGCACCGTTAGCGATCAAACGTTGATAGAACACTGGAACGGCAGTAGCTGGAGCGTGGTGGCTAGTCCCAAAGAGAGTGGCCTTCTCGGTGTGGCGGCTATCTCTTCCAGGAATGTCTGGGCTGTAGGATACTCTAACAGAAGCAACCTCAATACCCTCTACACGTTGATCGGGCATTGGGATGGCAAGGGGTGGAGCGTCGTGACCAGCCCCAATGCCGGCTCGAATATCAATACCCTCTACGGTGTGGCAGCGGTTCTGGACAACAACGTGTGGGCGGTAGGAGTATATTATACGAGCAGTGGTATCGCACAGACGTTGATTGAGCTCTGGAATGGCACGCACTGGAGCATCGTTGCCAGTCCCAACGTCGCCTCGGGTGCCAACACTCTCTACGGTGTGGCAGCGGCCTCGGGCCGAGACGTATGGGCAGTTGGAACTTCCAACAACAGCAACAATATTTCCCGGACCCTGATTGAGTTCTATTGCTAGTGGGTTGATATCCGGCTGCTATGCCGATGCACTATCCTGAAGCGCCTCACGCCAAACTGATCCTGCACGGTCCTTTTCTGGTGCTCGTTGTCCAATGCAACGGCTCTTACCTTTATGTATCCACACTACGTAATCACTACGTACTCCCCGCTCACAAAGCCCTCCATTTGCGTCTTTTCAGATACGTAGTTACAATACGTCGTTTCACGGATTTGTTCTCGCTGCTCATTGGGTACACTTTGGACATCGAGAAGTTCACGCGAGAAGGAAATGGAAATTGTACGTCGATTAACTCTTTTTACTCTGAAAAACACTCTATGCAAAAACACTCATCTGAGGAGGAAAAACAATGACGCAAAAACTGAATGCAGAGGAAATCTTGATTGTCGATGACAAACGTGTTGAAAATGTCGTTGCTGAAGAAGATGACCAGGTGGTTGCGGCGAGAGCAGCTAATGGTGCCGCCGGTGCTGCGGCAGTATCGACTGAGCAAGATCACCTGCTGCTGAAGGACACTGTAACCGAGGAGGATAAGGTTGAGGAAGTGATTCTGGCGCGCAGGCGGAAGAAGCACTGGTTCTTGTTGCCTCTGCTGCTGGCCTTATTGCTGATACTCGTGCTGGGAGGAAGCGCCTTCGCCAGTACCAGCGCCACCATCACTCTTGTACTGGAACAGCACAGCCTGGTCGAGACGGTTTCCGTCCTCCACAATGCGGACCTGATCGCTGCCTCTGGCAAGCTGATACAATCTGTTCCGCCGAGCATCATCACCGTTCCGGGGCAGCATGCCTATGGCTACCTCACCTTCCACAGTGCCATAACCGGCTGTGGTTGTGCCAGTGTGGTTCCGGCGGGAACCGTCTTCCGCGGGGCCGATGGCGTGGCAGTCATGACCGAGAGCGCGGCCATTCTTGGACCAAACTGCACCGTAACCGTTCCGGCAGAGTCGCTGGTCAGTGGGCCAGTGGGAGATATCCGGGCGCACGACGTTCAGGCGATGTACAGTAAGGGCATCTCGGTATGGAATAGCTACGCTTTCAGTGGCGGCACGAACGGCTACTCGTACCCGGTCGTCCTGCAATCGTCAATCGATGCGGTTGCGCACAAGCTTACTGCGCAGCTCAAGCCGAGTGTTATGTCGGCACTCGATACGCGGGCAAAACAGGCAGGACTGACGTTACTCGCGAAAAGTTGTATATCGTCCACCTCTACCCGCAATGCCACAGTTGCCGTCAGCATGACCTGTAGCGCTCCGGCATACAATGCTCAGGCGGTGAAGGCTCAGGCCGTCCAGCAGGCCATCCAGTTGCTCACGAAGCAGGCAAAGGCCGCTTTCGGCAGCGATTACACCCGGACCCGGCAGGCTGTGGACAACGTGACTCTGACAGTTCTGGTTGACCACAACAAAGCCACTGTTCAGGCGATAGCGACGGCAGAGGGCCAGTGGACCTATCAACTGAACAATGTGCAAAGACAGGAGATTCAGCACATGCTGGCTGGCAAAGACCTGGACGATGCAATAGCCTTCCTGCACGAAGAGCGCGGCATTCAGTCATTCCACATTGACCGCTACAGTTTCGTCCCGAAGATGCTCCCAGTCCTGGCCGACCATATCAAGCTTGTGGCACAGGCATAGCACAACCCGCAAGTGGCTTCTTAAAGAAGCAGATCGTTCATAGTAACACCTCAAGTGCCTTCAGATAGGCACTTGAGGAGTTATGCTCATTTTCTTTGGTCATTTGTAGTCAATGACCGTTTCTGCTTCCAGCGAACGCATAGAGCGCCCCTTGCCTGTTGAGACCGTGCTGCTCATGAGAAACCTGTCTCTCGAGTTCTAGTTGCGTTAGAAATTCCTCGACCTCTTTTGCAGAGTAAAGCCGGATAATATTCTGAGCGGAGAATTGGGATAACTTCTCTTCAAGCTTTCTCTTTTCAGCAAGTGGAAATGCCAGGACTTTCAACAGGAGATCGAAGCTAAGCTTATCTGTGCATTCCTTTGGTAAATCTGGGCGAGAACGTTTCCGGTCTTTAAGGTGTCGTATAATTACGCGTGGGAGACACACGGAAGGAGACATATCCAGAAAAATAATAGTGTCTGCAGCCTCTAGACGTGGCTCAGATGAATTGAGATAACTTCCCTCAATAATCCACTGCTTCTCGGAGACGAGACGGTGCAGAATATCTAATCTTTCATCTCTGGGTTTTTCTATCCAACCCCTTTCCCAGAAGACGCGATCCAGGTGGATTACCTTTTGATATTCAGTAGAGAGCCAAGTCTTCTTGCAAGCGTTGATTTGCCTGCACCAGACGGGCCGATAATAACAATTCTCTCCATAGGCGCTACTCAATCAAAACTACACTGCTTTACTAAAAAGAACAACGGTAATGGTTCTTGACTGGAAAGATAAGGGAACTGAACTATGCTTAAGTGTAGTTTACCACGTTTTATAATAAAAAACGTTAAATTCTGATCACTTTCCCCCAAGTGTCCTAGCCCTTTTCTCTAGCTCACAGGCCTGCTGATCTTTCTTCATCTTGCGTAGGAGAGCGACATACTGCTCAATGATCTCCAGCATAGTAAGATGATCAATTCCAGGCATGCTTTCGCGGATGGCAAGCGCTTTGAGGTAGAAGCCTTCAGCCTCTTCATAATGGCCCTCAGCTATGTACAGCCGCGCAAGTTTCTGGTAAACGCTGGCTGTTTGTGGATGTTCCGTACCCAGTTTCTGTTCGCGGATGGCAAGTGCCTGTCGGTAATCTGATTCAGCCTCAGCGTATTTCTCTTGAAAGAAGAAGTTGTCAGCTCTATTGGTCAGGCTATAGGCGATATAGGGGTGCTCAGCACCCAGGGCCCGTTCATGAAGAGTGAGTGACCTGGCAATGAGGGGTTCAGCCTCGCGATATCTTCCTTGTGCATGATAAATTTCAGCCAGGTTATTCGTGATAATTGCTATTTTCGGATGATCTACACCTATAGTACTTTCGCGTATCCACAATGCACGCATATTTAGTTCCTCAGCCTGGATCAGTTTCTGCTGAACCTGGTAGATCTTGGCCAGCAGGACAAGGGTAGATGCGACAGAAGGGTGATTGATGCCTAGCCTTTGTTCTTGAATGCGCAGGGCTTCTTTACAGAGCTTTTCAGCCTCAGCATATTTGCTCTGAGAATGATACAGCTTTGCTATGCTGTAGTAACTATGTGCAACAAAAGGGTGTTCTGGTCCGAATCTGACCTCGCGAATATGAAGAGCGCGCTGATAGAGGGGTTCAGCCTTTTCGTATGCCCCTTTCGCTCGAAACAAACGAGCCATATTATTGAGCGTTTCAGCAACGTCCGGGTGATCTGATCCCAGTACTTTTTCCTGAATGAGCAGAGCCTGATGGTAATGATGCTCGGCCTGATTATATTCCCCTTTTGAGCGATACAATAACGCCAGATTATTGAGCGTTTGAGCGACGAGAGGATGCTCTAAACCCAGAGTGTTCTGCTGATTGCTCAGAGCCTCTTTATAATGAGACTCTGCTTGCGGAAAATTTCCTAGCACTGTATAGAGCTTAGCAAGATTGTTGAGGCTCTGCGCAATATCAGGATGGTCAGGCTGTAAGACTTTACGCCGGATTGCTAAAGACTCTTGATACAGCTGCTCGGCTAAAAGGTATCGTCCCTGTTCATAATAAAGCAATGCCTGATTGTTAAGGCTGGCCGCGGTATCAAGATGCCCTACACCCAGTTGCTGGCGACGGATGGTCAGTGCCTGCTCTAGGAGGGGTTCAGCCTGCGCGTAGTTTCCTTCAGTAAGATAGAGCACTCCCAGATCGTTCAAGGTGCGAGCAGTATCAGGATGATCGGGTGGCAGAACGCGTCGACGAATGGTCAATGCCTTTTGTAAGAAGAATTCTGCCTGTTCATAATCGGCGTGGGCTACCAAGTAGGCAGCGGCTTCATTGAACAGTCGAGCAGCTTCTGGAAAAGCAAGATTGTTATCTTCAATATAGGAAGCACAAACCTGGACATGTGGCAGACATCGCTGGCATCCTTGCCACGTTTCAAGTCTCACGTCAGGAAAAATTCTATTTACCACTCGTATGGCTCGTTCCGCCCATAAACGCTGAGTCTCCCCGTCCATCCCATCTTTGAGAACTGCCTGTACTAACCGATGTATACTCAAAACTTTTGCTTCAGAAGTGCGCCCGATGAGTGAATAGCGCAGCAATACCTCAATGATTTCATCAACCTTTAAAGGGTGATCAGCGATCTCTGCAAGCACCGACCCAGGGTCAAGTATGCCCAGGGAAACGATCTCTTCAGGTATAGCTTCTGGATCGAGAAAAGCAAGCAGGCGTAACAGATCAGCGGCAGCCATGCTCTCTAATTCCACCTGACGGAAAGAGATCGCCCATGTAGCAGCAATAAAATCTGGATGGTCAACCGGAAATCTTCCTCTCCTTAAGAGGAGTTCCTTGCGGCGTGTGCTGTACAAATGGAAGTATTGAGACATGCCACAACGTGTCTCTTCGATATATGCCCCTGCCTGATCCAGCGCGAGCGGCAAACCATCCAGGGCGGCAACGATCTCAGCAGCCTGCCTCCAGACCTCTTTCATCCCTTCATGAAGAGACGTATCTAGAGTAAGGATTTTCGTACGTCGCAAAAGGAACATGACCCCCTCCTCAAGTCCCATCTTTTCAACCTCAATACTCTGCGCAATTGTTCCCAGTGCCTGTAAGCGTGTAGTGAGCAACACGTCCCCTGAACTATTCATTGGCAGGAAGTGAACAATCATCTGCGGGTCATCTACGTTATCCAGAATGAGCAACCATTCATCATGGGTAGCAAGCCAGCGCTTTACCGCCCGTATCACAATTTCCTGATCTTGCTCGTGCTGTTCGGGTAACCCCAGCAAAGCCGCTAACATTACATAATCGGCAAGAAAGGCTTCATGAGAAGAGGCATTTACCCATAAAATCGCCTGATACTGGTCGCGATAGCGATAGGCATATTCGATGGCAATCTGCGTCTTGCCGATGCCGCCCAACCCGCTAATGGCTTGAGCCTGAGTTAAAGCTGCTGATTTCCTACTATTAAGCAACGTATGCAGATAATTCAAAATCTCTTCACGGCCAGTAAAAAAGGGGTTGCGGTGATATGGTATTGTCCAGATGGGAGTAAGCTGGGGAGCACGATGAGGATCAGCAATATCAGGAGAATGGTTGTTTGTCCGGCAGGGCACTGGCGATTTTCAGGAAGTAAACCAAGCTCCTGAATACTTTGTTTGAAGACTTCGCTCAGTCTCTGACGATAATACGGACCGGGTAGAGTAACTCCATTTTCCCAGCGGCTAATATTGATCTGGGTTGTCCCAATACGTTCGGCAAGATCACTTTGTGTCCAGCCTCGTAGTTCTCGTTCCTGTCTCAGACGAGAAATAGGAGGCCTGGAAGAACTTCTGGCTTCAAATGCGTCTTCTAAAATCCATCTGCTCATCTCCAGCACGGCTTAACCGCTTCACGCGCCCTTGCTGCAAAGCAAACTCTGTATTCATGCAATCGGCCAGCTGCTGATTACACTTGAATAAAAAATGTTATAGAAGTGATATTCACATGATATCATGTCCATAAACACTTCGCTATCTAATATATTAGAAAGAGAAACATAAAATTCTTAACAAATTTGTTTGTTAGGAAGTCATTTACAAACGTCATTATCAATGTGTGTTTTTTGGCAGTACACTTTACACATATGTTGACGTTTTTAGCTTGCAGAAGACAAATTGTTCTGCAAACAGGTGTTCGTTCCAGGGTAGTTTAGGAAGAAAGAGCAAAATCCGCTCTCATAAAACCTGTATGGTCATCGCTTAGTCGAGAAGGAAGTATCTCACATGAACGGGAAAAAAGGTATTGTTATGGAAACAAGCCATCCTGAACTTCTTGCGCCACCACATATTCTAGATAAGTTGATAGATATAGTTGCAGGTGAATGGCTGGCTGATCCTTTTCAACTGGAGGAGCTTGCTGCCCATCTCTCAGTATGTTCCTATTGCAGAACCGGCCTGATACTTTTGCTTAGGGGAGAGCAAAAGTATGAAAAACAACAAAATGATCCTAAATCCATCGCCGCTAAGCTGCTTGAACGTGTTTTCACAATCCATCATGAAATAGTGATACGCGGTTATGAGTACATGGGGGCATATGCTGAAGCAATCGTAGCCGAGGGAAGAGGAAAGGCAGATAAGCGTTTTCCCATCCTTGCCGAACACATAAAAAGGTGCCGGGTCTGTCAAACCTTCTTAAAGGAAACACTCACCTACCTCAAAGAGGTTGAAGAGGAGAATTGATCATTTTATGGATGTCGGTCTGGTGGTCGTTGGCGTCCTAATTTTTCACGCGCATAACGTTGTGCTGAACGCACGATATAACTGGCCATTGCGGCAGAACATCCACCTGCACGGGCCGCTTCCTCCATGGAACGACCTTCAACTAGAACCATGTGCAAAATGTGCCGGTTACGATCTGGATGGGGGTGAGTAGAGATATATTCCTGAAGGGCAGCCAGCGCTTTTGCTAATTCATCGCGCACGATATACTCATCTTCCACTGTTACAGGGGCAGGCACTGTCAATATGCCATCTTCTTGTTCGGGGTCCTGAGATGAAGCTACTAGAGAAGTCACATGCTCACTATCATGCGTGAGTTTGCGGTGGGAATCGGCAATACAACTCTGGATAATTATAAAAAGCCAGGTTTTGAGAGAGCAACGGAACTGGAAATCTGGTAGATAGTGATCTACTCGTATCATCACATCCTGAACTATATCATCCCGGCGTTCTGGGGGAATGTTTTTTGCCCTCCCTTCAATAATCTTCCTGACGAACTCTCTACATTCAAACCATTGTCCTGATTTACCGTCCCTTAACATCTCTGCAACTATTGCTCTCTCATTCGCTCCTGGCCATAACAGGTGAGGTTTTCTGTCTGTCATTCGTTTGCTTTCTCCCTGGTTAGTACGGGTTTCGCAACCGATACAATCATGGATTGAATGTGAAAAGGATATCCTTCTCTCTGTCACATCCATCACGTATCATGATCTCTATCAGTGCTCAACCGTGACATAGCAAGCATACTTTTTCCGAATGATACAAACTATTCGCAAATCGCTCTCTCCACTCCTTACATATCTGACGTAATTATTCTCTAAAGCTAAAATCTGATGCAAAAATAAAACCAGGAAATTTTGGTTTGCAGATACGTCTCTACTTCTTGTGACGTGCCGGAAGATGAAAAAACTAATGATTTTGAGAGGAAATTGTTGGGGCTTAAAATATTGGGGAAGGAATCGCTAACTCATTCCTTCCCCAATTCGATATTAATGAACTTCACCCTGATGCTTAAAAGCTCAGCCCACTCTCAACCGTTGGAGGATTCTACTCGAACGGCTGGCCCCAGTGTTCGCTGTAGGCGACCTCGCCGAGGGGTTTGCGCTGCTTCTTGCCTTTGCCGATCTCCTTAGCCGGGTAGCCAAAGGGGACGATGGCGAGGATTGTGACATCCTGGGGGATGCCCAGCACGGGGTTGATCTGTGGCAGGTTGTTGAAGCCGACCCAGTTGGAGCCGACCCCCCTTGACCACGCCGCCAGAATCATGTCCTGGATAGCGCGGCTACCATCAGAGACATCATAGGGGCTTTGATCCATCGCCACCACGATTGCCAGCGGGGCCTGCGCGATATAGGGTCCGGTCTTCGCAAGCTGCCCCAGCTTCTGCAAGGTCTCTTTGTCTCTTACAACAATGAAGTGCCAGGGCTGCTTATTAATACTACTCGCGGTCAGATGGGCCGCCTCGACAATTTCCCGCACAATCTCTTCAGGAATCGGCGTATCTTTGAAACTGCGCACAGCCAGTACGGTGCGAATCGCCTCAAATGTATCCACGTAAACTCTCCTTCTCACTCGATTTTCTTTTGCTCCACAGCAAGTACAACTACTAATCAGAGCAATATTAGTAGCCTACTTATAGTAAGACACATTCAAATGAAGAGTACAATATTCCGAATATGGCAAGCTGTGCTGGTATGAAACTCGTAGGCGCTCGATTTATCGTGCGCATCGCCAATTTATTGGCACGTGTAGCCTCACTAGCCGATAAATCGGCAGTGCGCACGATAAATCGAGCGCCTACAGATGTCCGAATTTTCCGGATATTCTCATCCTTTCATTGCCTCGAGGACGCGCTCCGGGGTCATGGGGAGTTGTGCCATGTGGGTGCCGGTAGCGTCGCGGATGGCGTTGGCAATGGCGGCAGCTACGGGAACGACGGGTGGCTCGCCGACGCCCCTGGCACCGAAGGGGCCGAGGCCAGATGGAACTTCGACCAGCAGCGCGTCAATGGTGGGGATGTCCTGGCTGTGGGGCAGGGCGTAGTCCATGAGGGTCGAGGTGAGCAACTGGCCATCCTCGTCGTAGATCATGCCCTCGAAGAGCGCCCAGCCGATGCCCTGGACAACGCCGCCATGAATCTGGCCCTCGACCTCCGCCGGATTGATGGCGCGGCCTACATCCTGGGCAGCAACGTAGTCGAGCACGCGCACCTCGCCCGTTTCTGGATCAACGGCCACTTTCGCTACGTGAGCGGAGAAGGCGGGCGAGGCGACGTGAATGGCCGAGCGCCCACGCCCGAAGACCGGCTCGTAGGGCGCGCCGAAGCGCATGGTGTTGCCCGCGACCTGCTGCAACGAGATGTGCTTCTCAGGCACGCCCCTGACCATGATCCTGCCATCGTGCAGTTCCATGTCGTCAGGCGAGGCTTCCAGCATGTCGGCTGCGATGCTGAAAAGCTGATTGCGGGCGTCACGCGCTGCCGCCTGAACGGCAGCGCCTACTGTATAGGTCGTCTTGCTGCCAGCGGAGAGGCCACTATAGGGCATGGAGTCGGTGCTATCATGGGTGACGTAGATGGCAGAGGCAGGCAAGTCCAACTCTTCGGCAGCGATCAGCGCCATCGAGGTATCGGAGCCGGAGACATCGACGCTGCCCACTACGATGGTAAAGCTGCCGTCGCGTTCTAACCGACAGAGGGCGGCAGCGGGTTCAGTTCCACCGGACCAGCCACCGGCTGCCATGCCGATACCGATTTTCCAGCCCTTGACTTCCTCCAGCACCTCCTGTTTCGCCTGCTCGCGCCGTGCCCACAGGGGATGCTGCTCGATTTGTTCGAGGCACTCCAGCAGACCGATGCGCGGCCAGCGTCCATGGAAAAGGTTCGCGTCGCCCTCTCTGAGCGCATTGATCCGGTGAAACTGCAACGGGTCAAATCCTGCTTGCTGGCAGAGTTCCTGCGCTGTCAATTCAAGCGCGAAGAATGCCTGCGGCCCTACAGGGGCGCGATAGGCTCCGGTGCCGGGCTTGTTGGTCTCAACCACGTAGCAGCGAACGTTGATGTTGGGGCAGCGATAGAGGGCGGCGAAATGGAAGCCGCTGAAGCCCGCGAGCGGATAGGGATAAGCCCCCGAATCGAGAATCATTCTGGCCTGGATGGCGGTGAGCGTCCCATCTTGTTTCGCGCCGAGTTTGACGGTGATGACTGTTTGCGGAGCAGGGTTTCCGGCCAGCAGATCTTCCCCGCGCGCGTAGCTCATGCGCAACGGCTTGCCCAGACGAGCGGCGACGGTCGCGGCCAGTGGCTCTAGCAGGGTTTCCTTGCCGCCGAAGCCTCCACCGATGGGGACAGGCTCGACATGCACCTGTCGCTCTGATGTATTGAGCGCGCTGGCAACGGCAGAGCGCACGTTGAAGAGTCCCTGCGTGCTGGACCAGATAGACAATTGCTGACCGGCAGGGCCAGAAAGAGCTGGCGCAACCGTGACCGAATGCGTCTCCATGTAGGACTGGTGGACGGGATGGGTACGATAGCTGTATTCGACCACGACCTCGGCCTCGCGCAGCCCGGCCTCGATATTTCCCATGTTCAAGGGAATTGTCTGGATAACGTTCTGCGAAAGCTCCTCTTGCTCGACCGGTGCCTGTTGCTGAGCAAAGGCCGGGAAATGCCCTGCTTCGGAGGTCGGCGGGCGATGTAAGCGAGCCGGGGGAGAATCTGGTCGCATGGCGGCTTCGGAATCGATGACGGCTGGCAGCGGCTCGTAATCAATCTCCACAGCATCAGCCCCATCTTTCGCCTGCGCTTCTGTCTCGCCAACCACGACTGCCACAGGCTGCCCGCACCACAGAACTTCATCCTTTGCCAGTGGAGACTGCGAGCGCGAGAGCGAATCTTGCTGGCTCATCCCCAGTGTTTCGGCAGTAAACACTGCCACGACTCCTGGCAAGGAGAGTGCGGCAGTTGTATCGATACGCGCAATACGGGCATGGGCATACGGGCTGAGTATCAGGCGACCATAAAGCAGCCCGGGTACCACCAGATCGCCTGCGTAGCGCGCCTGTCCAGTCACTTTATCAAGCCCATCTACACGCGGAAGAGACATGCCAACCCGAACAGGTTGTGTCTCCTGTTGTGTTCCCTGTACCATAGTAAACTTCCTTCTGGCATATCATATTAGCAAGCAACAAGTTGAGCTAATGGCTCTTGCACTAGATTGTACAATATTTATGCTACAGACGGATTTCTGTGGTAATATCTACGTGAAAACTCATCATTCAGGAGATACAATGAAAACCTTGAATATCACGCTGATGGTATTGCGCCTGGGTGTGCTCATAGAACTCGTTCTGGGCATTCTCTTCTGGACAAATGTCATCAACCCTGACACCTCACGGCTGGTGCTTGTCCATATCCTGCTTGGTCTTATCGTCGTCATATCACTATGGATCATCGGCCTCGCTCAGGGCTTTATGAAGGCGAGTAATGACTTTGGCCTTGCACTGCTGACATTCATTGTCGGATTGGTCGTCGCGCTCTTTGGCCTGTTCCAGACGCGCCTGCTTCCTGACCCCTCAGCGCACTGGGTCATCCAGGTCATTCACCTGGTGCTCGGCCTGCTCGCTATCGCTACCGGCGAGATGGTGGCTGGCATAGCGAAGCGGCGCGTCCGTGCGGCGAAAGCTAATGCCGCCTATACGCCTTCGCCTTCCCCAAGCCGGTAGGCCAGCGCAATTGTCTGCTCAAAGGTGAGGCTGCGGCCCTGCTGCCATGCCTCGTTCCAGTGTTCGTCGCCCACAATTTCGCGCATCTGCTGGCGCACAAAGACAGCAAGCGAATAGGTTTTTGTCCAGGGAGTGAGGCCAATGCTGTCCATCAGGGCTTCGGCGGCCCCACCTATCTGTGCTGAGTGGAGGCTGGCCGTCTCGGTGTCCGGCTTCCCTCTCAGGCCAATAGAGAAGCTCAGCCAGCCGAGACCGGTGGCAATGAACTGCCAGTGATCGAGTTCGTAGCACAGGCGCAGGCTTTGCAGGAGACAGGCGATGGACTCATCATATTTGCTGGCCAGGATTAACAACGCTCCCTGATCTTTCAGAAGATCGGCGATGGCACTTCTGTCGCCTGATTGCTCGAAGAGTGCTTTGCTGCGCTCAAAGCAGGCTTGCATCTGCTCAAAGTTGAGGGAGTGTCCTTCCACGTCGCCCAGGTGAAAGAGCAACTCGGCGTGTAACCAGGGGTCAACCTTCGCCGGAAGCTGACGCAGCCCCTCCTGATAGACACTCCTGGCTGTTTCAAAATCACCCAGAGCATGGGCAGCCCAGCCGCGATGCAGCAAGGCGCTGGCCAGACCGACGGCATCATCGAGCTGGTGGCAAAGTGTGATGCTGGCTTCAGCGAGTTCGATCGCTCGCTGCTGATCATTCTGCAAATTCACCAGGCGAGCGGCCTCGCTCAGTGCCCTGGCACGCGCTAGCAGCACCGAATGCTTTGTTTCATGCTCAAAAGGCAGTTCCAGCGCGCCCAATAGCCAGCTCCGTCCTTCGGTCAGGTAACCCTTCCACTCCCAGTATGGCCGGAAAGCGGTCGCCAGGCGCAGGCAAAGTTCAACGGCAGGCAGAGTGCTGTGCTCTGCTCCTTCCTGATTTCCGGCAAGCGGTTGCAGGTGAAGGGCAGAGGGAATCTCTATGCTCTTGCCCTCTCTGGCGCGCTGGAGCAACCACTGGAAAGCCGCCTGAAAGTTTTCGCGCTCCTGTGTGAGTCGCGCCAGCCACGAAAGCTGTTGCGGGCCGCGCAGCCCCTGCACAGAAGCTTCCGCAATCTGCAGATAATAGCAGGCATGCAGGTCGCGCAGCGATTCACATTCTCTGTACATCACGAGCTGCTCCAGGGCGTATTCACGGAGCGTTTCGAGCAGCATAAAATAGGCGCGTTCGTGCGAAACCGGCAAGCGTACCAGCAAACTGTTGTCTACGAGAAGATCGAGTATGTCAAGCGGGGACAGGTAATCCAGGCTATGCCGCTGTTCTGCTATGGCCTGCATCAAGGTTTCCGCCGCTTCCAGAGACCAGGTACCATTGAAGACACCAAGGCTGCGAAACCACGCCTGTTTATCTACCGGAAGCAGGTCGTAACTCCAGGCGATGGTATTGCGCAGGGTTTGCTGCCGATCAGGCAGATTTCTGGCCCCACCGATCAACAGAGGAAGCCGCGCTTTCGAAAGTCGTTCTAGCAATAGTACCGGAGGCAGCAGCTTGACACGAGCGGCAGCCAGTTCAAGCGCCAGAGGCAGACCATCGACTCTGGCGCATATGTGCGCCAGAGTCGCCGCGTTCTCATCGTCCAGAGCAAAGTCTGGATCTGCTGCCTGCGCGCGCTCTACAAAAAGCTGTACGGCTGGAAATGAGAGAATGTCCGCCGCCTTCAGCGTGTTTTGAAGGTCGGGAACGTCTAAGGGAGGTACATGAAAGGCGCGTTCGCCGTAGAGGTGTAAGAGAGCGCGGCTGGTAACCAGCACCTTGATGTCAGGAGCCTGCGCCAGCAATTCACCCAGGATGGTCGTAATTCCTGCTACCTGTTCGACATTATCGAGTACGAGCAGGAGTTGTTTGTTGCTCAGGTAGGCAAGAAGCTGCTGGAAGGGTGGCAGGTCTGAGGCGGACGGAATATTCAAAGCCTGCATAATGCTCATTGGCACTGCGCCAGCCTCTTTTACTGCTGCCAGTGCGACGAACCAGACGCCGTGGGGTAAGGAGTCGACCAGTTTGTGAGCTACATGCAAGGCGAGGCGCGTTTTTCCACTGCCGCCCGCTCCAACCAGCGTCACAAGACGCACATCGTCACTGGCTAGCAGGCTTTGTAACTGAATAATGGCCTGTTTTCTCCCGATGAGCCGGGTGGCCGGAGAAGGAAGATTGTGCCGGGAGGAAGCAGGAAGGCCAGTGCTGTTATGGGTAAGCGTTGCCGGACTATGGAGCGTCAGTGTATTAAAAGGGGGGGCCTGCCATTCGTCGTCACTGATGATGCCGGTTTCCACCTCTGCCGCTGCCAGCAGTTGCTGCACTTCGTCTCGACTGGTGATGGCGCGCCAGGTCGCGAGAATCGCTATAATCTTCTTTATTTCCGGGTGGTTCAGACGGTCATTTTTATATTTGTTGATTTTACGGCTGAGGACCTTCGGGTGCAAACCAAGCTCGTGCGCCAGTTCACTCTGTGTATGGCCGCTGATGCGCAGATATCTCTGCATGATGTCGCTCAATGACTCCATAACAGGCTCCCACTGCTTCCACTTATTTCACTTTCAATCAGGGCAATGTCCTGCTCGCCTTTGAGTAGACATTCAGTAGACGATAGATTACCAGAAGCGTAGAAAGGAAATACCGAAGAAAGTATACTCGAACCGTTGGGGCGAATCAAGTTGTGTAAGAACGAAAGGGTCTCTCTATGTGGACACTTCAATTGAACATGCAGTGCTCTGGTCGGTTCCTGGAAGTCTTACCTGATGAAATAGAGAACACCGAACTCAGCATAGAATACGGCGTAAGCCACCTTCTACTGACTTTTTTTGAGGAAGTCATGGTGGAGGAAGTCCGAGTGTTTTTCTCTCCTGACCCTCGCACTGGTCTCTATCGCTACTTCGTTCAAATAGAGGCTGTGTGTGATCACCAGTATTCTTCCACACCTTTCTCCACGGAAGAGCACATCAAGGGTGCTATAGCGCAGGGTGTAGCTGCTCTTCTGAAAGAGCTTTTTGACATGGTGAAGATCGAGGCTATAACGATGCAGCCCTCACCCTATTTTTTACCAGCTTGAGCCGAAAGAAAACAGTGGAACCACCGTCTCTCAGGAGACGGTGGTTCGTTGTTATGCGCCATTCCTGTCTGTACGCTGATGCCTGTAGGCATGCTTGATGGCGGTCAGGCTGCGCTGTATCTCACCCCGCTCTTCCAGTTGTTCTGCGTAGCGGAAGTAGGCGCTGGCTGCCAGGTCATGATCCCCTCCCTGTTCTAGCAGGCTTAGCGCCTCTTCCAGGGCGAGATCGGAGCCGACGTAATCGCCAGATTGATGACGAAGCTGCGCCAGAACCAGTAATGCCTGCCCCTGAGTACGTGTATCAGTACACGCCTGCGCTAAGGTGACTGCCTCCTGCGCTTCCTGTTCGGCCCTCTGTACATACCCGCGTTTGCTCGATAGTTCTGCCAGTGCAATGAGGCTCTGCGCAAAAGAGGCTTCGTCGTTGAGTGGGCGCGCAACCTCAATCGCTTGCAGATATTCCTGTTCCGCTTCGTCTAGCTTCTGCTGCTTCTCCAATATCTTGCCTGACTGGAGATGAATACGCCCCGGCTGTAGTTGCAGGTCGCGCATCTCGTAGATGGAGAGGCTGCGCTCGCCCTGCTCCTCGGCAAGCGCAAACTTGCCTGCTGTCCTGGAATGCTGGCTATTCTCCATTGCCAGTTGCGCATAGCTTCTCTCGTCGCTATTCAGTTTCGCCAGCAGCGACTGAGCACGTCGGGCGAAGGCATCGGCCTTTTCGAACGCTTCAGTGGCAAGGAAAGCGTCCACAAGGTTGCTGTAGACTTCCAGGGCAAAGAAGGTATCGATAATTTCTCCCTCTTCGATAGCCAGCGCACAGCAAAGGAGGTATTCTTCAGCCTGCTTATAATTCGATAGCAGCAGGTACGTTTTTCCCAGGAGATTCCGTGCGCGTTCAGCCTGTTCGTGCTCTTTTAGCGCTTCGGCCTGGGCGAGGGCAGCGGATAGATCAGTAACGGCCTCCTCCAGGCGGGACTGCCCCATGGCTATCTGCCCGCGCAGCAGGAATAACCTGTAGGCATGAGCGGGCATGAGGCGAGATGAGGCGAGAGGTGCGAGTAGCTGCATGGCCTGTTCGTAAGCACCCTGCCTCACCAGTACTGCTGCCTGAAGCAGGTCGAGGTCAATCCGGTCATCCTGTTCGGTATTTATGGGGGAATAGCCCACTGTACGGGTCTGCGTGCCTGTTGCCGGAGTGGTTTCGAGCAGCATGGTCACGGGAACATTCAGACGTTGTGCGAGCACAGACAGGGCTTTTAGTGAGGGGCGCAGCTTCCCATGTTCGATAGCTGAGATGTAGGAGACGGAAAATTCGGGCGATGCCAACTGAGCCTGCGTCATGCCGCGCTCGATTCGAGCTTTCCGCATGTTCGCGCCTATCCTCGCCGAGACGGTTCTTATGACGCTCGTTGTTTCGATATATGGCACTGCTCATCCTTTCAAGGACTGCTCTTTCCTGGCTAGAAGGAAAGAGAATACGCTATCCACTTTTGTTTCTCCTGCCCCATCCTGAAAATTCACTTTTCCTCTTCATCATTCTTCCTCACTTTAAAAGTGATATATTTGCATCGTTAATGATAAAGAAAAGGAGCAGAACAAAAGCCCCCACTTCTAGTATACACATAAAGCAGAGTAAATGCAAAGTATATAAAGTAGAGCCTGTTAATTGGGTCATCTTTCCTACTCCTCTTGCCTGAATTCTCACTTGACTACTACTGATGCTGAAAAAGTGATATGATAGGCGCGACAGTAGAAATGAGCGGGCAGTATTAGAGAAGCATCAGGTCGGCAGGATAGGTACGATGGAGAAGCGAGAGATTCAACTTCCAGATGGAAATACAGCGCAGGTGGTCTTGACGCCCCCACAGACCAGTGTTAGCGCTCTTGTGCAAACGCTTGATCTTCCCCATACCGAAGCTGTAATATTACTGGCAGGCGGCGCAGCATTGATGAGGCAGGAGGTTGAGGCCCGTCTGCAAGCTCTCTTTACGAAAGGGCTGGCCAGTGCAGCATCCACATTGCATGCCTTGATCATTGATGGCGGCACAGACAGCGGTGTGATGGCGCTGATGGGGCAGGCGGTTGCGATGCAGGAGCAGAAACCAACACTGCTGGGTGTCTCTCCTGCAGGCAAGGTGAGTTATCCGGGGAAAACCGGCTCAGAGGAAGAGACAGGCTCGCTTGACCCTCATCATTCGCATTTCGTGCTCGTTGAGACGGGTGAGTGGGGGGAGAGACGGCGATCATGTATGGGCTGGCTCAAATCCTTTCCAGAGGTCGCCCTTCAGTCGCTGTGCTGGTCAACGGCGGAGAGATTGCGAAAGATGAGATGCTGTACAATGTACGCCAGCAACGTCCCATCATTGTCATCGAGGGCAGCGGGCGGCTGGCAGACGAAATTGCCTGCCTGTGGCGCGAGCAGAATGCTGCATCTTCTGACTCGCTGTTAGCTGAGGTCGTGAAGGATGGTGACATCCACCCGTTTTCCCTTACCGGTACACCACAACAACTGAAACAGTTACTCTTCGATTTGTTACGTCGACAGACATAGGCAGATTTGTCGCCTAATGACCTTGCAGAAAATCATCACACCAGGAGGTTCCGGTGGCATTATTCAAACGACTGCCGCGTTTTCGCCCACCTACCAGTCAGGAAGAAATCATCCCACCAGAGGAGAGCAAGAACTATCCTGATTTCGCTTCAGATTTCACGACCCTGCAAACCGTGCTTCTTCCTACCTTTCGCGAACTGGACAACGAGGCATTGCGCAGCCAGAACTTGTATCGCTGGATATATATCATCTTGATCCTGGGCGGCGCGCTGGTCACTATTGTGGCAATCTTACAAATTGCCTTTCTCAGCGCTTCCTGGATTGCACTTATTGGAACAGCTATCGCCACGCTGCTAGCAGTCGCGACCGGCTTTTTGCAATCATTTAAGTACCAGGAGCGATACTTTAACGCTCGTCTGGGGGCAGAGCGACTGCGCAGTGAATATTTCTTATTCCTCAGCTACAGCGGTCTCTATGCCAGCGATCCGAACCGCGTTCAAAAGTTAGAGCAGCGTATTCTTGAGATCAGAAGGGAGGTAGAAGGTGTTGCCATCGCGTGAGAGGAAGTTTCTCGAACTTTATCAGAAGTACCGCTTCGAGCACCAGCTCGGTTTCTATAGAAATCGCACGCGAGAGTTTAAGCAGGCACACAGGCAGGTAATCATCGTGGGCGCGATATTGATGATTATCGCCGCTCTTGCCAGCGCCCTATCATCCTACAGCTTTCCGCCCCCGCTCAGGCTCGCGTATCTGATCATAGCAGCAATCAGCCCGGTACTCTACACGGTGCTCACCGCGTATAACTCTCTGTACGCCTTCGAGCAGCAGGCAAAACTCTATCAGGATACCGTGTACGCCTTGCTGAAAGTCCACACGCTCTCTCCCGAGCTCCAGTCGGGACTGAGCGAGCAAGCCTTCGCGGAACAGGTGCATGATTACATCGACAAAGTAGAGAACATCTTTCTCGTCGAACAGGGCCAGTGGGGTCAACTAGCAGGAAGGATGAGACCGCCAGATGTATAAAATGATGAAAAACAAAAGAGATTCAGGATGAGATTACGCGCTAGTGCATAGTTACGAGATCTTTTCGACAAGAGCCAAATGTGGCTCACAGGTGTTTATGCTGGTACTTGCACATCGTGTAAAAAATACGAGAAAGTAGTCAACTCATCGGCTTGGACTAATGCTGCGCAAAACAGAATTACACCGAGGAAATCATGAGAAGACGCTAATCGTATCAACCGGCGGCTGGAGATTAAACCCTCCAGCCAAAACCCTTTTGGGCTTATCAAAACGATTAACCTCTACTCTACTAAGAAATCTAAATCTGTATTGCCTTATTCAAGATATTCGGCAACGCCTGTTAAGCCTATAGATTGGTAAATGGTGGAGGCAACCCCTGATGTCAACTCATCAATTATACCACAGTCTGTATCTTTTTCTCTCTGCCGTTCGTGCTATTCATGGCATTTGAAGATGCCTACTTGAAACAAACTTTACGAAAGGAATTGACACTTGGGTAAATTTACAAATGGGATACTCGTGGGAGTGGGGATCAGCTTGCTGGTTGCACCAAAGTCTGGAAAAGAAATGCGTCAACTTGTGACTGAGCGTTTTCGCTATTTGCGTGGTATTCCTCCAGAAAATGAGGAGCTCAAGCAGCAAGTGCAACAGATGGCAGGACGTGTCCAAGAAGTGCAGCAACAAGCCAATCAAGCTGCTAAAATGGGAAGCACCGCGCAAAATTATGCGCAACGAACTGCAAGTAGTGCTAGTTCGGTGCAGCGTAATCTAAAGAATGTAGCTCAACAGGCGGGTACAGATATACCGTCGATACAATAAGATTCATTCATCACTCACCTGTAGCAACAAAGAGCCACCAGCAATGCAATCATCGCAACGTTGGTGGCTTGTTATGGTTTTTTCTCGTTCTCCAATTCAAGAGAGTATGGACAAAAAAAAGCTTTTCTGATTTCATTGGAATTGATGGCGACCCTCAGCTTTCTGCTTTCATCCAGAATTTTCTGTACTCCTCAAGTCCGCTAAGTGTGCGTAGATCGGCCATCCGATCAATATACAACGTGCCGTCGAGGTGATCAATCTCGTGTTGAAGATAGCGTGCAAAACGTTCTTCTACCGTGATTTCGAATGGATGTCCCTCTCTATCGAGAGCCTCAACGGTGATTGTTCTATGTCGAGGAACAATACCTCTAAGACCATTTATACTGAGGCATCCCTCCCAGTCTTCAATTTTTTCATCGGATCGTTCAGTGATCTCTGGATTGATGAAGACATGCAGCGGAATGGGTGAAGCATCGGGATAGGCGGCATTAGCTCTAAACTCAACGACGCAAATGCGTAATGAAGAATGAACTTGAGGAGCCGCTATTCCAGCCCCGTGCGCATCCCGCATCGTTTCAACCATATTATTAATCAGGGACTGCGTTTCCTCGGTCTGAATCTCTTCGTTTCTGAGGGAACGTGCCTTCTCGCGAAGGACAGGATGGCCCAGTTGGGCAATTTTCAGCAGTGTCACGGCAGCTTTCTCCTTCCGGGTATCAGTAGTGTATCAGCTCACTTTCTATTAGACCATATTTTCCCCCATTTTGGGAAGGAGAAGTGGGTAGTTTTGAGAGAAGTAGAATGTGGTATAATCTATTGAGAGAAATAGAGCATGAAGAAGAGTTTATTTCTTGACTGGCATTTATAATATACCTGTAAGTAACCTCACCAATGGAGGAAAGAGGAAGGGGGTGATGGCGCAAGATATCCTGGACAGGTGTGGGATAAAGGTACGTGTAGTGCAATTCCATGGATATATCTACCGTTTTGACCTGCAAAGGAGACCCGATCTATGAGCCAGAAGAAATGTGGGCTTGGATTGCTACCAACCCTGCTCTGCCTGATGCTGCTTTTCACAGCTTGCGGGAGTGGGACATCACCTACCACGAATGGTGTGAAAGCGCCAGCGAAACAACAAGTATTTGTGTACCCCGAGGCAGGAGTGAGTGATATCCAGACCTTTGATCCTGCCCTTTCTAACGACCTTCCCTCTATTTTAGCCATTGATATGGTGTTCACTGGTCTGGTATCGCTGGATGATAATCTGCGTGTCCAACCACAAATGGCTCGCTCCTGGCAGGAAGGCACGGATGGTTTATCCTGGACTTTCTACCTGCGTCCCAATCTCACGTTCAGTGATGGCACCCCGTTGACCTCCACGGATGTCGCCTACAGTATCGATCGCGTCTTGCAACCCGCTGAGAAGTCGAACATCGGCCTGCTCTATATGTCCCTGGTCAAAGACTACGACAAGCTGAGTAGCGGGAAGATCAAGACCATTATCGGTGATAGCTTGCTGACACCCAATGATAGCACCATCATCATCAAAACCAATAAGCGTGCTGCTTATTTCCTGGATACAATGACCTACTCTGGCTGGGATGTAGTGGAGAAGAGCCTGATTGACAAGTACGGCACGGGCTTCACCGATCATCTCACCCAGGGAGGGGGGGATGGTCCTTTTAAAGTCGCCAGTTATGTTCATGGCCGGGAGATCGACTTCGCCCCCAATCCCAACTACTACGGTCCGCATCCGCAGTTAGCCGAGGTCAAGTTTCCCTTCTACAAACAGGCTGACACTACCTACCGCGCCTATCAGGTTGCACAGGTCGACGAAAGCGGTGTACCTTCTGCTGACGTACCGCAGGCCAAGTCGATGCCCAACGGGCAGTTCCACCAGGTTCCGCAGTTGTGGATCAACTACTACTCGATGAACTACCTGGTCAAGCCCTTTGACAACATTCACATTCGTCAGGCTTTTGAGTTGGCCATCAACAAGGATGCAATTGTGAAGGCCGTCTGGAAGAATCTGTACCTGCCCACCAATCATATTGTGCCGCAAGGGATGCCAGGCTATGATCCCGGCCTGACGGGACCTGATGGTACGCAGAACACCAGTGGTAATCCGACCAAAGCCAAGCAGTTGCTTCAGCAAGGGTTGCAGGAAGAGGGCTGGACCAGTGTCTCCCAGATGCCGCCCGTGACGGTAACCTATCCCTCCGGTTCAACGGGCTCTGACAATGAAGTGGCAGCGATGATCCAGATGTGGCAGACGGTGTTGGGGGTCAGCGTCAAAGCAGCTCCTACAGATTTCAATAAGATGCTCGATAGCCTCACGGCTGCCACCAATAACCCACATGGCATGCAAATGTGGGGTCTGGGCTGGATCGCCGCCTACCCTGATCCACAGGATTTCCTCTCTGTGCAATTTGGGAAGGGCGAGCCGAATAACAACGACAACTATGGACAGAACCAGTCGTTGGATGCGGCTCAGCAGCAGGCTGCCCAGCGACTCTTAGATCAGGCAGATGTCAATCCTGATCAGACTGCTCGTATGAAGCAGTACAACGAGGTTGAGCAGCAAGTGGCCAATGATGTCGCCTGGATGCCCATGGAGCAGGTAACTAACACCTTTGTGCTCAAGCCCTACGTCAAAGGGATGGTATTCAACGCTCAGGATATCATTCCACCCAATGATTGGGGCAAGACCTACATCGCTGCTCATTAGTTGAGGAAGTTGCCACGAGCTCATGCTCGTTGGCGATGCGATGATAGTGCTGTAATGTGCGACAACGGGAAAATGATGAGATAGGAGCTGGTTTTGCGTGCAACTATCCCATCATGTGCCCCGCTGCATTTTGATATTTTTCCACGTTATGATACACTATGGCATATAAATATATGAGTATTGCGTATCTGTCTGGAAAGAAAAGGGACGAGAAGATAGATGGCTACGACGATGAACGATCAACAGACGAGGGAGAAGACGACGCTGCCGCCGGGGCCTCGGAAGCTGCCGTATGTAGGTAACCTGCTTGAGCTGCGTCAGGACCCGCTGGGCTACCTGCAGCAGGTGCAGCGCACGTATGGGGATATGGCGACGATCCACTTTGGGGAGCGACCGGTAGTGCTGCTCTTCCGGCCTGAATATGTGCGCTACGTGCTGGTGGAGCACCCGCGCAGCTTTGTTAACAGTACGTTCGCAGGTGGTCCGAACGATGACAGCAACGCGGCGAACGAGGGCTTGCTTACCATCAATGGGGAGAAGCACCGGCAGCAACGACGGGCGGTACTGCCTGCGTTCCATAAGAAGCGGGTCGAGGGCTATGCCGCCATCATGCAGGAGTATACACAGGAGCTGCTTGATCGCTGGCAGGCGGGCGAGACGGTGGATATGTCGCAGGCGATACAGGAAGTGACGCTGCGCATTGTGAGCAAGTGCCTGTTCAGCATCGACCTGTCGAATCAGCTGCGTCCACTGAGCGGGGCATTCAATGGCTTTATCGCGAGCCAGAGCAGCGTGGTGGAAGACCTGCTCAATATTCGCATTGACAACCCGATTACCGGTTACGGCAAACGCAGGGCTGCCATACGCCAGTTGAACACGCTGGTCTACACGCTGATCGCCCAGCGCCGCGATAACCCGCACGATTACGATGATGTGCTCGCGATGCTGATGGAGGCGACGAGCGGCGAGGAGCCGGAAACGAAGCTGACGGAGAAGCAGATTCACGACCATGTCATCACCTTTCTCGCCGCCGGACACGAGACGACTGCAATTACGCTGATCTGGACATTCTACCTGCTGGCGCAGTATCCAGAGGTGCGCGAGAAGTTGCTGGAAGAACTACGCACTGTGCTTGCGGGTCGCACGCCAACCCTGGAGGATGTCGCGCAATTGCCCTACCTGGACCAGGTGTTGAGCGAGTCGATGCGCCTCTATCCGCCGGCCTGGATGCAGGTGCGCTTCACTGCCGAGGATGTCGAGATTGGCGGCGTAAACCTGCCGCAGGGAACGATGTTGATTATGAGCCAGTGGGTGCTGCATCGCCTGCCAGAAATCTGGGGAGATGCGGAGGTCTTCCGCCCGCAACGCTGGGACCCGGCCAGCGAGCAGCCAGTGCCGCCCGGAGCCTACTTTCCTTTCGGCGGTGGTCCGCGCACCTGCATCGGCATGCCCTTCGCCCAGTTGGAGGCCAGACTGATTCTTGCCACCATCCTCCAGCACTACACGCCGCAGCCCGTCTCTGGCTACACCCCCGGTCTGTTGCCAGTCATCACCCTGCGCCCGAAGCACAACCTGCGCACCATCCTGATACCAACCGCCTCCAACAGCAACGGCTCCTCAAACGCCTGGCGGCAGCTTGTCCCCGCCCCCAACACAGCAGTGCAAGAGCGCAGAGGATGCCTTACCGCTTTGCTGGGCCTGTTCGGGTTGTAGGGGTGATGCCGATCCATCGCCCGCCGTTCCCGGGCCAGCCCTATCCCGTCGCCCCCACAGGCCACCCCTTGCGGGTGGCCCTTGTCGTTTGACACATAAATTCGTCATTCTTTGAGAAAACACCGTTGGCCCTGCTTCACATCAGGGACAATGGTTGTTACCCCTCTGAAAGAACGAGAAGACGGCTTGAAGTGCTCTCGCCTTACAAGTAAGGTTCACTTCCTGTGTGTGCTTGGGATTTGCGGACAAGCGGAGTGGCCTGCCAGTGCTTACAGCCGGTATTTGTATACCATCCTCTGACCAAGTATCTTTGTTACCAGAGTGGTGGCGGGGGTTGAAAGGGATCAGTATAGGACTTGATTATGAAGGCCTTTCTATCAAGTTGAGGCAAGTGCGCGGAAAAGATGAATTGATATTTGTAATCATTAGGATGAATTACCTCTAATAACGTTGTTTCAATATGAATACGTTCATCTTTGTATGATGAAGATTTATTATCTAGCATCTTTACTATCTGAGACGAAAAAAACCAACGTTCTTTAGTTCTACGAGAAAGATTTTCAGCGGCTGATAGATTATTTGTAACTACTCCAAAAACAGATAATGATAATTTATCTATAACTTCCAAATCTGTATCTAAGCATAAACTCTCAACGAATGTTTCGTTTGTTTTAGGCAAACCGGCTGCCCAAGTCGGATCAAAGCTAGATATCGGTTGATTTTCAGATCTTAGTAGCCAGCTCCAAGGAACTAATAATCTGTTAATGTCTCTACTTTCCTCAAATAGGCTCCTTTGGATACTAAGTATCCACTCCTTCCCATAAGAATATGGCGCATACTTATCTTTTAAATATTCCGTATATAAATCGTTCAATAATTCTTGTAATGATTGATATAGGATGTATCTCATGATAATTTGGTTCCCCTCAAACTCATCTCCGTCTAGATGGATAAAGAGATAGCCAAACGGCCAAGAAATTGAAGAATGAGAACGAAAATATTCTTGAAAATATTTTTTGGTAAGAAGACAATGCTTGGGTAAACGAGTATTGATAATCTCTTCTAGCGTTTTAACAGCTTGGGATAATCCAAATTCATATTTTAGATTACGGCCATCAATATACTGAACTTGGATCATATCTAGTGGAACACAATCTACCCACTCATTGCCTGCTACCCATAGTGGATAGACCGGACATCCTTGGCTTCTTGCAATGGCTAGTTCACCTTGTACTGCATTTGATTGTCCAGAATTAGGAGAAGCTATGAGAAGTACTGCAAAGGAGTAACGGATAGCATCGCGGATAGCAGTATTCCAATTCGGAGTTCCAGGCTTAAGACCTGTACTATCAACCCAAACGTTGATGTATGCTTTCCTCAGGTCGGCGATTATCTTATCCGCGATTTCTTTATCAGTGTGTGAATAAGAAACAAAAATATGTTGTGGTATGAGTACATCAATCATTGACTTGTCCCTTATTAAAGTACGTTCTGCTCCATTGAAAACAGCTTTTTTGTGTGCCCTGGTGCGTATTGCTAACAAAGGTATTGCTACAAGCCGGAGATTAGTAGAATTCTGCTCTCTCTTCTGAGGAAGTATAAAGCCGATAAAGGACTCACATGTTCTAAAACCATAGGATCAAAGATCGGCTCTGCATCGTCCTTATTGCTTCCATTTTTAGGTTTAGATATCATTCTACCTTGTTCCTCATACTAAAAAGCCCTTATATTAAGAGTAACACAAAAGATCCATTCATGGTAGATCGATATCCACCAACATATGAGGCTCGGGCCAAACGTTGTTTTTTGTCCATCTGTTAGGGGAGGGTCTAGTTCATCTCTCCTGTCTGCATTTCTTGTTGAGACAGGCGGTCCAGCACGTCAGCGAGGGTGCGCCGCATCTCTGCATCGGAGAGTGGACTTGCTACTGCCAGTTTTCCATAGAGCCGATCAATTTCTCGTTGTTTCTCGCGCAACTCCCGGTCTTTGGCAGCGAGCTGCTGCTTCATCTCATCCAACCGCCGACGTAAGGCGGCGATCACCTGATCTTTCACTTTGTCGGTTGTGCTTTCTGGAGGAGCAAGCCGGTGCCGTTGTTCTGCTTCCTCAATAGCTTGAAGCAGATCTGGATGGCTGCGGAGAAACACCACAGACACGCCAGCTCTTCTGGCAACAGCCGTTCTCGTCACTGGATGCTTTTCCTGCTGAAGCTCCCGAATGGCTGCAAAGGCGACCTGGCGCTTTTGCTCAGACTTCGCCTGTGCGTTTTTTCGGCACTGCTCAGTTCTCGTTTGTTTTGCTGTTGTGGATGCGCCCATCCCAGAAACCCTCCTCTTTGATGGTTTTGATGACCTTTTCGGCATGGCCCAATTCCTGCTCATGTTTCTGCCGAGCTCGCGCGTACGCTGGATTGGCGCGGAGTGCCTCTACGGTAATGAGCAAATTCGTCGCTTTGTTCTCCCACACAGGCAGATGTCGCTTGTTTGCGCGCAGCTTTGGACAAGTGGGGCAATGAGGCGAGTCAGGACAGCCATCGTGCATCGGCAGATGCACACAATTACCAATCCCATCAGGCAGGGGGAAACATAGAGCTTGCCAACTTTGTTTTCCACCCATCCTCCGTCTGTATCTCCCTCTGGCTGGGCTGATCTGGATCTGAGCCGCATCATCTCCGTTGCATACGTTTGTTGCTTTTTCACACGGTATGCATCGATACTTGGCCTTGAGGCTGCTCAAGTAGACCTTTACATATCGCTCGGTCATGGCAAGACTGGCATGCCCAAGAAACTCTTTGACCGTGTAAATATCAACGCCTTGTTCGATCATATCCGTTGCAATGCGTAGTGCCGAAATTGATGAGGGGCGATGACATAAGGATGACCTTCATATTGGAGGGAGGGCGCCAGCCTCTTCAATGCCATTGCAAAGGTGAGGTAAGGTAAAAGACCGTGCTCTGTGCGAAAGAGATAATACGCTCCAAAATGATTGGGGATCTGTTCGCTCCGCTCATATTGGCGACGAATAGCATCAATGACTCCATCACTGGTGCGTGTTGGGATACGATGATCTTTCCCCATTTTCGTGTTGGTATGTTCGATGCGAATCCACCAGTACCCATCCGAGTCTTGATCGAGACACCCATTTCTCCCATGTTCATCTGGCGCTTTGAGATGGGCTAAATCCTCAAAACGCATGCCAGTGTGTCGTAAGATAAGCAGGGCATCCCAGTAGATGGGAGCAAGGAGGAAAGGTTCTCGGTGTTCTTGCAGAGCTTTCTTCGCCATTTCTAAGAGGGGATCGAGCTGATCAAGAACGGATGGAGGAATGGGACGAGGAAGCGTTTGGGGTCTCTTAGGAATATCCTCTTTCCAGATCAGGAAGCGTGGTGGACGAGGGCCTGTCCAGGATGGAGACGTGGTCATGTAATTGGTCATCGTTCTCATCGCTTCCAAACTTCTGTTGGCTTGATATGCACTGAGCGAGCCCATTGCCGGAAGAAGGGCTTCAATGTGGCTTCTGGTGATTGTTCCCATGTGAACCTCTGGTGGAAGTTCTGTCAAGACAGGCATCAGTTTGTGCATGAAACCTTGAAAGGTTGAACCATTCCATCGTGGCAGTTGATGTCGGTAATAGCGTTTCACTTGCTCCCGTAAGAGTGGATTGACAATCCACGTAAAGTCAACGATGTAGTTACTTGGTGCCACATGCTTCGGGTAATCGTGCTTGAGCCGTCGGATATCCCACATATCTTTCTTCAATTCTTCCTCGATATTTGTTGCAGAAGTTACTTCCAGATGAGATGACTCGAACCGACCGCCGCCGCAAGAGTGACTCCTAATGCTTCTACAGTTCAGCCACAAAACGCTCGTCTTTGATCGCTCTTTGCCATGCTACACTGTCTTTGTAGCCAGCTAAGCGACAAATCTGCAAGCGCCGATTTGCTTCGATTCTCTGGATTCTTGAAGCACTTCAAGCAACCGACGCTGTGGTCTACTCCAGAGAGGATTCCGAGAGCTTGAACGACCTGCGACAAAACGTGGATCTTTCATTGCCTGATACCAAGCCATATTCCCAGAATATCCAGCACGTTTGACAGATTTTCGCGATGGATGCAAACTGATATTCCTTGCGCTGAAGGACCTCAAGCAAGCGCTGTTGCGTTGGTGTCCACGACCCTTCTGCAATGATCCTCTCTGCTGGCAGAGAAATGACACTGTTGTTCACGGCTATCTTCCTGTACGTTGCGCAGCACGTTCTGATCTCCTTTCCTGATAGCGGTCGTAGGCCCACTTGCGATCTTCATCGGTCAAATGAGTGTACGTCTGCATCGTCGTAACGACACTGGCATGGCCGAGTCGCTCCTGGATAAATTTCCAGTCTATGACTTCACCATCTTGCAAGTAGGAGCGGACCAGAGCCGTAGCGTGCGTGTGCCTCAAAACGTGTGGATGCAGCATCACTCCCGATTTCCGAGAGTAATGTTGGAAGACCTT
Organism: uncultured Chloroflexia bacterium; assembly: GCA_963736995.1. Classification (GTDB taxonomy): domain Bacteria; phylum Chloroflexota; class Ktedonobacteria; order Ktedonobacterales; family Ktedonobacteraceae; genus CADDYT01. The sequence goes on along the minus strand of CAVTRB010000007.1, from coordinate 564,566 downwards.
CTCCACTGCGGCTACGCTAAGCGCCGTCCCGTAGGTTGAGCCGCCCTTCACGACTCTTCGCGCGCTTGTTGAACACGATCCAGAGATGATCAGTGCAGGGGTTTGCCTCGATCCAGATCTCTGTAATGTACACATCGAGCAGGCCCAGCACATCGGTCGGCAAATGGACAAAGCGATCATTGCCATATCCAGCCTTGGCTCGTGCCCCATTCTCATTGTTCGGGCGAAAACGAATATGAACGCCTTGTTTGCCAAATTCGAGGTCTTCCATTCTCATACCAAGTATCTCTCCGATCCGAAATCCGCCCTCTTTGAGCATGAGACACAACAGGCGGTCACGGAAGCCAGGAGGATCACCGTTCGGGCTCTTCCCCAGATGAATGCTGTCAATGAAGGTCTGGAAATCTTGCTCTGAGACGGTAGGAGGGAGCTGGCCAGGTTCTTTGAGCTTCAACTCCATCCGTTGGATAACAGCTCGCCCTCGGCGTGTGTGCGCTAGCAGGTCACGCTCGGTCAACCATTTGCCTCTGGGAACGTCCACATAGCGAACGGGGGATTCAGCGAGCTTGCCACGACGCACAAGGAAGCGGTAGAAGGCCCCGGCCACTTGGAGAATGAGATTCACACTCGCCGCTGTCAAAGGGCTGGGTTGGTGAATGACGGAAACAGCAGTCGCATCCCGGTACGGATTACAGAGCCAGATCACGAATTCAGTGAGGTCTGCTGGCGTTGCTTCCAGCACGTCCAGCTTGCGTTGTGCAAGAAAGCGGTAATACCACAACAGCCGAGAACAATATGCCTTCATCGTCGCCGGAGCGCGGTTCGTCGCCGCTTTCCAATCCAGAAACTCTTTGACATCAGGAATGAAATCGTGCTTTCCATCGATCAGGTAATACATCCGTCCCCGATCCGGCACGTCGGCTGCTATCATTCTGAGCATCTCGCTTGCCTCGTCCATGCGACCACCTCCACCTCACATTCTTTTCGTTCCTTCGCTTTTGCTAGAGCTTCTAAAGAATATGATACTGACGGTACCAAATCTCTCTGAGGAAGGACGCTGTTATCGTTTTTCTTAGAGGAATTTTATCTCCAAAGAACAGAACGGGGAGATATGCGTCAGATTCTGACCCTCATCTGTCTCGATGTACATTTGGGAATTCCATGGGTGGAATCAGGATAAATCGGTGAGTGGGTCTTCCCTCAAAAAGAGAGCAGGTCACTCGCCGATTTATCAAAAAAATCGCTCACGGAATTCCCAGATGTACACGAAGTTGACCAAGCTTATTGAGGTACTGCAAGTGCTCATTCTATGGATCAGCATATCAGGTCGAGCGCGATTGGAGGAGTCCCGCGATGAGCAGCTCGACCATGCGGCGGGCATTGTAGCGCGGGTCGTTATCTGCGCCAACACAGAGACTGCCGATGGCACGCATCAGTTCGTAGGCATCAATATCGGCGCTGATCTCTCCGGCCTGGGCGGCGGCGGCGAGCAACTGGGCGCAAACGGGCACGAGGCGGTCAAGGAAGTAGGCATGCAGCGCCTCGAAGCCAACGCTGTCGGGTTGCAGGACCGCAGCGAGTCCATGTTTCGTGACCAGGAAGTCAACGAAGAGGTTGACCCACTGACCGAGTGCAGCGTGCGGCGAGCCACCCTTCGCCAACAGGACCGGGCCAGCCCTGGCGCAGGCCTCGACCTGATGGCGGTACACGGCAACCACGAGATCCGCTCGCGTCGGGAAGTGGCGGTACATTGTTCCCATCCCGACGCCAGCCGCCGCCGCGATGTCACGCACTGGTGCCTCGACACCGAACGTGACGAATACGGATGCGGCGGCGGCGAGCAACGCCTGCTCGTTGCGCTGCGCGTCGGCCCGCTTCTGTCGGGCCGTTTTATGCCGGGCTGGCTGCCCCGCTCCCTCGTCGTTGGTAGTCATCGCTTCATTCCCTCACACAAGAGCTTGACAAACGGAACGTTGTTCCGTATAATAGTATCGGAGCAGTGCTCCACTTTGTCAGTATACTCTGGAGGAAGACAATCATGCAATACCGTACCCTGGGCCGCACCGGCATCACGGTCAGCCAGCTATGCCTCGGCGCGATGATGTTCGGTGCCTTCGGCAACTCCGATCATGACGAGTCGATCCGGATCATCCACAAGGCGCTAGACGCCGGGATCAACTTCATCGACACCGCTGATGGCTACTCCGCTGGCGAGTCAGAAGAGATCGTGGGCAAGGCGCTAGCAGGCGGACGGCGCGAGAGCGTGGTGCTCGCCGTCAAGTTCGGCCCTCCTTTCGGCGAGGACCCCAACCATCGTGGAGCGTCGCGGCGGTGGATTACGGAGGGGGTCGAAGGCTCGTTGCGTCGGCTACAGACCGATTGGATCGACCTCTACCAGGTGGGCGTTCCCGATCCCAACACCGATATCGACGAGACCCTCGGCGCCCTGTCTGACCTCGTCCATGCCGGCAAGATCCGCTCCTTCGGCGCGTCGAAGGTTCCCTCCTCTCAGATTGTCGAGGCCCAGTGGACCGCTGATCGCCGCGGACACGAACGGTTTCGTACCGAGCAGCCTCCCTACTCTCTCCTGACCCGCGCGATCGAATATGACGTGCTGCCAACCTGCCTGCGCTATGGAATGGGCGTAATGACCTACAGCCCGCTGGCCAGGGGTTGGCTGTCGGGCAAATACCGCAAGGGCCAACAGGTCAGCGGCCCAGGCTCCGCCGCTCGCGCCCAGCGCTCCTCCGGGGACTTTGACTCCACCAATCCTGCCAATGCCGCCAAGCTCGCCGCCGCCGACGCCCTCGGCGCTCTCGCCGATGAGGCCGGGATGACCCTCATCCAGATGGCAGTCGCATTCGTCACTCGCCATCCCGCGGTCACCTCCGCGATCATCGGCCCGCGCACCATGGAACACCTGGACGCCTACCTCGCTGCCGAAGGGATCGACCTGTCGAGCGAGGTGCTGGACCGCATCGACCAGATAGTTCCACCCGGAGTCACGATCAACATCGCCGACAATATGTGGAACTACGGCACTCCGGCGCTCAGTGCGGCATTCCGCCGTCGGTAGACCAGCCTGGGCCCGGCCAGCACCACATCATGAGTGCATCGACTGAGAGCTTGCGCCAGCTGAGGTCAGCGACTGAGTCGGTCGGACTCGGGTGACTCGTTTGAAATGCAGGCATGGTTGTTCGCATCATCAAGATGTTCCAGCAACCTGATTGTCAATCCCACTATGAAACCGGTGGCAGCGGTACAATTATCCTGACCAATGGAGCCACGCTCTTTGAGGAAGAAAGATAGCTCGTTTCGCCTCTCAAGCGAGAAGAGCAAAGATGAAAGAAAGCCCAAAGCTAGAGGAACAAACCTTCTAATCAAGCTCAAAGAGCATCGGTTTGGAGTGTGGGTGGCCCGGATTCTGCCGTTTAAGTTTGCCCCTACAAAGATTCCTCTCTGAAGGGTGAAGCAGGGTCGTTGAGCATGAGATTGAGCAGACGTGGGGTAGGTTCGACTGGCGTAGTGACGCTGGCGAGGATGCGTTGGAGTTCCTCGTCGCTGAGGTCGCGGGATGGGTCCCAACCGTAGCGTTTGAGGTCCACGCGCTCGTCCTCAGAGAAGACGATGCCTTCGGCTTCCAGCAGTTTGCGCATGCGCCCGCGCTGTCCGAAGGCCCAGCTCCCACTCAACTCGCCCTTGCTGTTGATGACGCGCTGAGCTGGCACCCCTTCTGGCGATTCGTTCATAATCCAGCCGATCATGCGTGCCCCGCGTGGATAGCCAAGAGCTTTGCCAATCCAGCCATAGGTGGTCACTTTTCCGGCGGGGCAGGCTTGTACCAGGGCGTAGACTTGCGCCTTGAGTGAGGCAACTACCTGCCCGCGAGTTGGGGTTGTTTCGTTAGCCATTGCGTTCACCAGCTTTCATCGAGGTAAAATACATTTGCTCGATATTCCTTTTGCTGGCATTATATCATCTATACTCCGCCTGGAGCTTCTCTTTCGTTGCCGTGACAATTTCATCGAGATCAAAGGGCTTGCCTATGATTTCAATCGCGTCGATCTGGCCGACCAGGCGTTCAAGCACAGCTTTGTTGGTAGTGGTCAGAATAAATTGCCGTTCCTGCGCCTCCTGTGAGTCTTTGATCAACTGGAAGAAGCGCCAGTTCTCTTCATAAGGAGGAGCTATATCGTAGACGATCACTGCGGGATCATGTTCCTTCAAAAACGCCACGAAATTTTGCCTGCCTCTTTTGAAATCGATCACGTGACCAGCAACTGAACGAATACCAACGTCGTCTAACATGAGTCGGATCGTATCAACAACATCCTCGTTGGAATTGATAACTGCTACGAGGGGATGATTTACTGTTTCTGACATAGTGGGTATTTTCTTTCTGCTCAACTTCTGTGCATGGGCAAGCTAAAACTGAACGTTGACCCCTGGCCCTGGACGCTCTCTACACTGATGGACCCTTGATGGCGTTTGATTATTTCATTGGCGAGGTAGAGGCCGATGCCAAGGCCGGCGAAAGGATGATAGCCAGATTCGCTGACCTGGTAGTACCTTTCAAATATTCTCTGCTGGTGTTCTCTGGCAATACCTGGGCCAAAATCCTGCACGCTGACACAGGCGTTTTCCGGATCGGCAGAGAGACGCACGATGACCTTATCGGCGTTCGGCGCGTAGCGAATGGCGTTGGTCAGCAGGTTGATAAGCACCTGCCCGACGCGATCCTTATCTCCGAGGACAACGGCGCGTGTCTGCCCTTCTACCCGTATGCGGTGACTGGCTGTTCCTTCCTGCACCGTTTCTACAACCTCTTGTACCAGGGCATCTAGCTGAAACTTCTCCATAGTATATTCCAATTGTCCGGTTTGCATACGGGAGATGTCCAGCAAATCCGAAACCAGCTTGGTGAGCCTGGTAACCTGATGATTGACGCGGTCCAGGTAGGACAGAGCCTGTTTATCCTCCTGTTTGTACAGCCGTTGTCCAAGCAGGTGAAGAAATCCCTTCAGGCTCGTCAAGGGCGTTCTCAGTTCGTGGCTCGCCATAGCGATGAACTCGTCTTTACGTTGCTCCTGCTCTTTGAACTGTGTGATATCGTGCAGGACGCTTAACACGGCCCAGGGCTTACCATCACCATCCTGCAGAGCGGTCGAAGTAATCAGAAGCCAGCGAACAAACGCGCTTCCTTTCTTGCGCATACGTACCATCACTTGAACAGGGCTTTCTCCCGCGATAACACGCCTGCCCGGTAAATGAGCGGGTAGAAAAAGCTCACCAGCTTCATTGGTCACTTCAAATTGCTGCTCATATGAAAGGGGAGGTGCCTGGAGCAATTCTTCCACCGACTGGTAGCCATTCAGGTTGGCTGTCGCCTGATTGGCATAGATGATTTTGCCAGTAGCATCTTGCAGGAGAATACCGTCATCGATAGTTTTGAGTATGGCTTCAAGCTGCTTGTTGGCGCGCTGCAGTTGTTCTTCCAGTAGCCTGCGCACTGCAATTTCTTTCTGCGCTTCTTGATACAGGCGCGTATTATCCAGCGTGATGGCGATGCGCCGGGCTAATTCCTGGGCAAAGGCGAGGTCGTCAGGTGTATAATGGCGTTGCGGTCGGGTAGAGGAAAAGGTAATCGCTCCAATCACTTTGCCGCGTGCAATCAAAGCTATTCCCATGTAGGATGTGAGGCCAAGAGCATTGATAATAGCCAGCAGATCTGGTCTGGCGCGGTAGAGCAGTTCGCGTTCAGAAACATGAGAGATGAGTTCGGATTGACCTGTCTCAAGCAATTTCTGCAAACCAAAGGCGCTATCTGGAATATCTTTGTACTGTTGATAGAGCGCACGCACCAACGCCAGTTGTTCAGGGTTGATGTGATTGACGGCTATTTCTTTGATATGCTGCTGCTCATCGAGGATGGCAATGCGACAGTAATCCGCCAGCGAAGGCACGATTAACTGTGCGATCTCCTGAAGTGTGATTTGATGATCCAGCGAGGAAGCAAGTTTCTCGCTGGTCTCGTTGAGCAGTTGTTGTCGTTCCTCCGCCTGCTTGCGCTCTGTAATATTATGAAAATTGCCAACAATGGCCTGAATATGAGGGTCGTGCAGATAGTTCGACCCGGTAGCTTCAATCCACACCCAGGAACCATTTTTATGCCGGACGCGATATTCAAGTGTGTCGCGGCCTCCGGGTACCTGAAGCAGCTTCGTGAACTTGTCCATGAAAGCGGGAAAATCATCGGGGTGGATATGAGACTCCGGGCCATCCCCCTGTATCTCTTCCGGCTTGTATCCTAAGACACGCTCTACCGAGTCGCTTGAATAGAGAATCTTCCCCTCTGCACTGATGAGTTGAATCGCTTCAGCACTCTGTTAAATCAGGGCGCGAAATCGTTCTTGACTCTGTTGCAGGATATCCAGAGCCACATCCTGCCGGTTCATATCCCGTACCATAACCTGTATCCTCTTATCTCAGGAGATGTACTCAGCCGCTCAACGGTAATATATCATGTTTCCTCTTTTCTCTCAACCGGGATGACATGAAGGGTTGCTGATCTGGTTTGTCAAAATTCATCATTGCACCCTTACAGGCTACACAAACAAGGGTTTCATATCCAGCCGGTTGACGAGTTCCTGCATCTGCTTATCCGATGGCTCGGTCACACCCGACTGGAAGCGACTGGCGGCGTCGAGTACCATTGGCAGTAGATGAATATCGCCGACGGTGTTGAGGAAGATGCCGGGCTGCTTGAGCACCCAGTGAACGGCGAGGTCGATATCCTGCTGGTTGTCCAGTGGCTGGTACCATGTTTCGTGCGTGTGCGGGTGACCCCACCAGGGCCGGTAGGCGATGGATTTGATGGTCTGCACGGCAGTATTGCGCTGCTGGCAGGTGGCAAGCAGTGCGTTGAAATTTTCCGCATAGTAGGGACTCTGCATAGTTAAGAAGTTGTATGGTGCCAGCACTGCATCAAAATCAAAGCGTTCGAGGCTGCGCCTGTGCGTAGCCGCAATTTCCAGCCCATGCCCGGTAACGCCGATGGCTCGCACCAGTCCCTGCTTTCTGGCCTCGATGGCGGCATCAATTGCGCCACCGGGACTGAGGGCCGTATCCCACTCAATGGGGTCAACGAGGTTATGTAACTGCCATAGGTCCACGTAGTCGATGCCCATGCGTTCGAGGGAGCGATGCAGGTCCTCCTGCGCGGCCTGAGCCGTGCGCCCATCGGTCTTGGTGGCAACGAAGAACTGCGAACGGTACTGTTTCAACCAGGGGGCGATGCGCAGTTCGGCATCGCCATAGCTGGCTGCCACATCGATATGATTGACACCGTACTGGAGCAGCACCTCAAGCGTCCTGTCCGCCTCCTCCTGCGACACCTGACTCAGGGAAGCTGCGCCAAATATCGTGCGCGTGCTCATGTGACCGCTACGTCCAAACAGTTGTTTTGCAATCGCCATCTCTTCTGTTCCTCCTGATCTTCATACCTGTCTTACTCTGCTACCATCAAAAGCTTTGTACTTTTTATTGTAGCTTTTTGCTGGCACCATTGAGTAGGGGGAACAGGTCTGGACGCGGGTATTAGCATTTGCTCCCATGACGAAGCAGGCTATCTAATGGTATAAATTATTCATTCGGTTGAATAATTTTTTAGAGGAAAGGTATCAGGGAGAGTACAGGAGGAGATAGGAAGAGTGGGTCGAGCAGAAACAGTTGAGGAGAAACGGGAGGGGAAGCGAGGAGAGATACTGAAGCAATGCACAATGAGAAGATAATCGCTCGCAGCCTTTTGCTGATGGCACCTCAGCATTTAGAATGGGTCAGCGCGGAACTGCCTCCATTGGGCGTGCAAGATGTGCTGGTGCAGACGCGAACAGGAGCGATTAGTATTGGCAGTGAACTGCCTCGCTACCGTGGAACAGCACGTAGCAGCAAGGAGTCAGAGTATCCGTGCATGACCGGCTATGAAAGCATTGGCATCGTGCTGGCCTGTGGCAATGCCGTTCAAAGGATTCGACCGGGAGACCGGGTTATCGCTTTCTACGGTCATCGAACGCATGCGATTGTGCCGGAAGCAAAGGCGATCGTCGTGCCGGAGCATATCTCTGACGCGCTAGCCATTCTGGCAATTTTGAGCTGCGATGCTGCAAAGGGAGTGCGCAAGATTGCTCCGCAGCCGGGGGAAGCGGTTCTTGTGACGGGTGCCGGAACGATGGGCCTGCTCACCCTCTTCATCCTCAAAACCTACGGCGTTGGTACCGTTGATGTCGTTGAGCCACAGCAGGAACGGCAGGCACTGGCGTACAAACTGGGCGCCAGGCACGTTTTCCGACCGCAAGACGTGCTGGCGGCGAGCGAAAATTACGCGGCAGGCTTCGAGTGTTCAAGCCGGAACCTTGCCTTTACACTGCTCCAGCAGCAGATGCAGCGGGATGGACGCATCTGTATTACGGCAGATGGCAACATAGAGCCGCTTGTGCTCGCACCGGCCTTTCACGAGAAAGAGTTGCAACTTGTCGGCTCAAGCGATGGCTGGAACTATTCCGAGCACGCCGCCTGGTACTTCCGGGAGGTACAAAGGCGTCCAACATACCTGGAAGAACTCTTCGAGATCAGAGTACCAGCCGGTGAATTGATAGCAACCTTCGCGCAACTGGCGTCAGGCACCATCCAACCGGTCAAAGCGCTGATCGATTATCAACGATAATCAACTCTAGGACTCGGTTTATCGTGTGCATAGCGATGGTGAATGTGAACGAACAGGATAGGCAATGCAGGAAATAGAAAGGTCCATCCCATGTCATCCTCGCTGTGTGGCGATGTTGCGGCACATCCTGGCAGCCGATGCCTGCTTCTCGCCCTTGCGTACGGTGGAGCAGGCGCGCCCGCTGATCGAACGTATAGTGAAGTCAGAGCATGTCTGGCTGGATGGCGTAATGGGCTACGAGGCACAGATTGCCGGAGTGGGCGATGCATACCCCGGACAGACGGCGAAAAATGCTCTGGTACGGCAACTTAAGCGCCGCTCGGCTCGCGCATTCTCTATACTGTCGGAGTCGATGGTCTGCTGCCCCGCTGGACGGCCATTCTACACACCACGCGACGCACGTCGATTGGAGCCATTACAGGATTATGCATACTTGTTCCTGAAGAGGAAGCGTGAAGCAGAAGCGGCTTCCCTCTCCTGGCTGGCCTGAGCTTTCGACCCAGATACGTCCGCCCATGCCTTCTACGAGTTGCTTGCAGATATAGAGACCCAGCCCGGTACCTCGAATGGCGCCGGAAAGGTCACGCTGCAAGCGCATGAACTTCTGGAAGAGCAGCGCTTGTTCGGCGGGCGGAATGCCCGGGCCTGCATCTTGCACGCAAAAACATATCTCTTGTGAGGCGTTCGTCTCCTGGCAAGCTTGCCTGATGTCCACGCTGATGGTAATGGGGGTGCCAGGCGGTGCATATTTGAAGGCGTTGGAGAGCAAGTTGCGCACTATTTGCTCGACCCCTTGCCGGTCGGCCCGGATAAGTAGGTGCTCTGGCACCTGCACCTGAAGGGCATGCGTTTGCTGCATTGAAGACCTGAGTTGTGCAAGCACCTCGCGCACAAGCTGAGTGAGAGAGAAATCCTCTAACCGAGAAGGACGCAGCGTGTTGGCAAGATGTGACGCATCCATAATGGCATTGATCAGGCGGGTAAGTTCCTGGCAGTTATTCAGCGCCTGATGAAGAAACATGATCTGTGTCTGCTGATCGAGCTGCTTATAATGATCGGCGAGCAGTTCGAGAAAGCCAACCAGCGCTGTCAGAGGCGTGCGTAACTCGTGATTCACGTGCAAAATAAAATCATCCTTGCGCTGCTCAAGCTCTTTAAAATGCGTAATATCCTGCAAAACGGTGATCATCAGTGTGGGCAACTGATCTCTTGCAGAAACGACTGTCGAGCTGAGTCTTACCCAACAGACTTTTTGTGAATCTTTCTTTACCAGGCGCAGGTTGATATACGGATTTTTTTCTCCTTGCAGTGACCGTCTTCTTGGGAACTGCTCGGCAGACAGAGGATGGCCGCTTTCATCCGTTATATCAAACTTGTCAAAATAGGCAAGCGGAGGCTCCTGGACTATGGCTTCCACTGAAGGGTAACCGACTATTCGGGCTACTGCCTCGTTTGCATAAATGATTGCGCAGCTCTCATCCTGAACAATGATGCCGTCGTTGATATTGTGGAGAATAGCTTCCAGCTGCTCTTTGGCCGCGTGCAACTCTGCCTCTGCTCGTTTGCGCTCCGTAATATCTTTAGAAACTCCAATGAGACCGCATACCTCGCCTTCTGGATTAAAGAGCAGCGTGGTCTTTACATCAACCCAAACGATAGAGCCATCTTTCCTGAACCCTTTCCACTCGCCCGTATAGTCTTGCCCGGCATAAACAGCATCTATATCTCGGACCATTTGCGCCTGATCAAGTTCAGGAAATAAATATTTGAAGGTTTTGCCGATCGTTTCGTCCGCAATGTAGCCAAAGATAGCGGTCGCTCCCTCGTTCCAGTACGTGATGTGACCCTGTAAATCGGTAACAATCACGCTATCACGAACATTGCCCAGGATATTGGCCTGAAATTGCATCTGTTCTATCGCGTGTTTGTGGGTGGTGATATCGCTGAGAAAGATAGCGATCTCATCTTCATCAAGAGAGGGAAAGATGTGGAGGAGATAGCTCTTCTGATTTTGAGGAGACCTGACTTCAAAATGAGCGGGTTTGCCATCGCCTGCAGCCAGGTGACAGTAACGATAGAGAGGTGAGTTTCCGAATTCAGGAAAGACCTCCCAGAGCACGTTGCCAGCTAACTCTTCCCTTGATCGCTTTAATAATTGTAAGGCCTGATAACTTACATATTTCACCCGCCACTGTTGATCGAGCGCAATAAAGGCATGGGAGATATGCTCAACATTTGTCGTCCTGAGAGTATGCGTTTCCAGGGACAGATGCTGCGCAAAGTTCGGTTTGACCTGTTTCTGGTCAGTAGTATCTAATGAGGAGTGGGCATTATCGTCTCTATTCACTTGCACTCGCCCTCCAAACCACGGCCTTCTCGATTGCCATCTACGAGACGATTGTTGTTTCGTCTCACATTGCTGGATGAGTTTAGTATACCACACTATAACAAGGAAAATGAACTAGCTGAGTACTTATAGCATAGGTTGCGAGCCAGGTTTTTTCATGGGTAGAAAAAAGCTGAAAGTTGTCTTTAGAGGCAACCTGAACAATAATTAAATTGAGATGATATAATGAGTTTTTAGGAGAGATGACAGGCCGCTATGAAAGGAAATCTATCGATCATGCTCAATGACCCTGTGCTGCTGAATGACTGGCATGTGGTGGCGTATGCGCCGGATGTGCAGGAGGGGAAGCCGATGGCGGTGCGCCTGCTGGATGAGGACCTGGTGCTCTGGCGTGTGGGCGACAGAATACTCGCCTGGCGCGACCTCTGCCTGCACCGTGGTACGCGGCTTTCGCTCGGCAAAATCGAAGGCGAGACGCTCATCTGCCCGTATCATGGTTGGACGTATAACGAGGAGGGGCAGTGCATTCGCTTTCCGGCGCATCCCAATCAGAAGCCGCCCTCAACAGCCCACGCGAAGGTCTACCGCGCCCAGGAACGCTACGAATGGATATGGGTTACACTGGGCAATCCAGAGCAGGATATTCCTTCATTCGCGCAGTGGGATGACCCGACCTTCCGTAAAATCCACTGCGGCCCCTATAGCTACAATGCCAGTGGGCCGCGTGCGGTCGAGAATTTTCTGGACGTGACGCACTTTCCCTTCGTTCACCAGGGCTACCTGGGCGATCCTGCCTTCCCCGAGGTAAGTGATTACACGGCGGAGATCGAACCTGATGGTGTGACGGCGAGGAATATCACGCTCTATCAGCCCGATCCCGATGGCTCCGGCAAGGGGGCTTATGTCACCTACCTGTACAAAGTCATTCGCCCGCTCACTGCGTACTTTATGAAAACCTCTTCTGGCTCGCGTTTTGCCATGTACTTCACCGTCACGCCAGTCAGTGAGCGTCAATCGATTGCCTGGACATATGTGGCGCAGGACTACGATAATATACCTGAAGAGGAGATTCGGGCCTTCGAGGACATGATTACCTGGCAGGATGTACCCATCGTGGAATCACAGCGTCCCGAATTGCTGCCACTCGACCTGCAAGCCGAACTGCACCTGCGCTCCGACCGTACCGCCATCGCCTACCGAAAATGGTTGCGCCAACTAGGTCTCACCTTTGGCACTGCGTGATTGCTGATGGCAATGCTGTGAAAAAAGGACGTCTCGCATGTCATTCTGAGCGCAGCGAAGAATGACATGCGAGACGTCCTTTTTCGCGGCTGTATAACCATTCAAGGAGCAAATGTCAGGTTGAAGAAGTTGCCGGACATAGTGATACTATATGTTTGTTCCGGTTTGCCGTCAGAAGCCTGAAAGGAAGTGATGGTATCAGTGAGCACGTCTGTAGTTGTGTAGAGCAGGTTGTTGCCAGGGACGATGGGTTGATAGCCGTCGTACTGGTTTGGCGGAAAGGTATGTGACCAGCGTTGTTTGCCCGTTGTGGCGTCGAAGCCAGAGAGGTGAGTTGGGGTCGTATTGGCATTGTCTGTGCCGAGGAAAGGCGCAGTACCTACATAGACCAGGTCTTTGACGATCTGTGGTTGGATATGGAGTTCGCCACCTACGTAATCGCGCCAGAGTTGGGTACCATCTCCGGCACGTAAAGCATAGAGGTGACCATCTTGCGAGCCTGCGTAGACGATACCGTGTGCCTCCGCCGGGTATGGCCCTTTTCCTGAGATAAACGCATATGTTCTTCTCCTCATCTCCCTTTGATAAAAGAGACGTTATATTACGCCAGATTGTTGCATATGCGCGAAGAAACAAACGAGAGGGCAAGTATGTTATCATCAATGAGAGGAATATACAGCAAAAAGTAACCATCTCCATTCGTGTCAAAGGTAAAGACATTGACGGACAAATACATAATCGTAGGTGCCGATTGATCGCGCACATCGCCGGTTCACCGGCCCTGCTGAAAGGAAAAACACATGGCAAGCGACATGAAAAACATGCCAGAGTCCTACTGGAAGGAAAATTTGACGCCGGAGCAATTCCGGGTGATGCGCAAGAAGGGAACGGAGCGCGCTTTTAGCGGGCCGCTCTACTACAACCACGAGGCGGGGATGTATCACTGTGCCGCCTGCGGCCACGAGCTATTCTCCTCTGAGAACAAGTTCGATTCCGGCTGTGGCTGGCCCAGCTTTGACCGGCCCATTGAATCGGAAAATGTCGAGCAACACGAAGACCGCTCGTTCTTCATGAACCGCACAGAGGTGACGTGCAAGAACTGTGGTGCGCACCTCGGCCACGTCTTCGAGGATGGCCCGCGAGAGACCACCGGCCTGCGCTACTGCATCAATTCTGTCTCCCTCCAGTTCGAGCCGAAAAAAGAGGAGAAGTAGATTTGCAAAAGAAGAGCAGCATTCAGCAATGGCGAATGCTGCTCTTCTTTTGCAAAAATCGTCAAATTTGCTCATCTCCCCAAACACGCTGCCGGATGGTAAGAACTGCTTCCTCGAAGTCCTTGCCTTTCAGCATTAACAGGTCGCGCTGACTTCGTGAAGTTGCGCGTACTTCGTAGTCTTTCTGTGTCAGGGTAAGTAGGAGCCGGTCCCAGTTCTCGGCGGCGGAGGCGATGGGGAAGAGGTTGCTAAAACAGGGGTCGCCAGATGCAACATGCCAGAGGTTGCTGTCTCGAGCCAGGCAGTAGATCAGGTAGCGGCAGGCAGCCTGCTTCGCGTTCTCATCGGGCAGGGCCAGCATCTCCGGCACGTCTAGCTGCCAGCGATCGGCCAGGGCATACCAGCAGGCAAGATTGTAAAGCAAACGGCTATCCCTCTCTTCTTCAAGATTCCATTGCGTGCTCCGCAGGTACTTCAGCCCGCGCATCGACCGTTTCGTGTTCTCTTCATCACCCGTCAGGAGCAGGGCAATGCTCTTGCCAAGCTGTACGCGCCGTTCGATTTTTCGCCACGGCCCCTTCCCTGGCTGCTCTGTTTGCGTGGGAGAAGCATGCAAGCGTTCTTGCTGATCCAGGAGTTGCAATGCCTCATCATAGCGTGCCAATGCCTTGTAAAGATAAACCTTTGCCTTGCTGCCGGGACGCTCACCAATTCCCCACCGTTCCTCCTGGCCCGGCAGTCGCTGCACGATGGTCTCTAGCGCCTGCATCACGTAGGTGTCGGCCAGATTCTCTCGCGGCTGGTACCACTGTTCATCGAGGGTGATTGCCTGCTCAAAGTCGCGGGTCGCCAGTAAGTAGAAAACGGGAAACTGGGAGCGGGCCAGGGCAGCGGTGCGGTGAAAATAGCCAGTGAAGTTTGCCAGCCGGGAGCGATCAACCTGACTTGCAGGCACGGTTGACTGCTTGAAGTGGCTACTGAATACAGATGGCATGCTCCAGTGGCGGTTCTCATCCGCCAGCAGCGCTTCGCGAGCAATTTCTATAGCCAGCCATTGCGCGGCGCATTGCAGGAGCGCGAAATAGTGTGTCTCTTGCGTTGTGTTTGTGGCAGGCGTCGGCTGTACAGTGATAATTTCCGCCGTCTTCTTTCGCTTCCCGATACTTCCGCTGGCAGGGGTGTTTGTCAGTTGTTCAAGAGAGCCGGTGGCCTGCGCAGAGGGAGCAGAAAGCGTGGAGGTGGGAGAGGTTGCTGCCGCGAGTGGTCGGGATGGGGTGGCGTTGGCAGGCTCCCAGAAGGTATAGAGCTGCGCGGGCAGTTTCTCCTGCACATCCAGTATTTCAAAGCTGAGGCCAGGCACAGGTGTCCCTGCTGGCACCGATATATCCCGAACATCCCCGACCCTGCTCTGAAGCGTGGTGATGATGCGCGTACCACGTTCAGCCCTGAACGTTCTCAAAAACTGTATCGCTGTCGACGGCTGTCCATTGCTACCAGCTTTGAGCGAGACGAGCAGGTCGCTGAGCCGTGAAGCGGTCGCGGCTTCTGGCAGTGGATAGCGGTCAATAGAATGAGAGAGCAGGTTGCTGAATGGCACAGTACAGATCGTTTGCGGTACTGAATAGCTTCGGAAGCTACTTCTTTCCCATTTCAGCTGACGATCATGATAGACGTGGTCGAGCATCCTGTGCAGTGTCTCTGTCAGCGTCTCCCGCATTAACTGGTTAAGACCCGGCAACATCTTAGCAAGTTCAGCATTGCCGGTTCCATTGATGAAGGGATCGATCACCAGCTTCGACACGCGGCGCTGCTGCCAGATACACCAGGCAAGAGCAGCAATAAGAGCAACGAGAGCAACAATCAGCAGAGAGACCACAGTAGCTGCCAGAGCCTGAAAAAACGAGGAAATACTGTTGAACAGGTCGGGCAATCCATTGGAGGTACTACTGGCTACAACCAGGGAACATACCCACACACGCACCATTTGCTGTCTTCCTATCTCTGTGTTTTTTGTATCGCATCTTATTATCTGACTGCACGGCTCTACTACCATACTCACACATATAATAAGAACAGTTGCTCAACTGTTTTTTGCCATAAGAAGGCGGTGTGAATAGGAGTTTTAGCTCCGGCAATCATACAGGCGGAACAGTTTCCTGTATCACTCACCCTGTTCCCCACATGACAGATAGCCATTTTTGGAGTACCATATAGAGCAATGTTTGAAAGAATATGAATAAACGTAAGGGCGCAATTCATAATATGTATGAGCGAGGAGAGAGCAGGCTGTGCGAGATATTGATGGGGCGTTAAAGCAGTATTTTGGCTTTGAGGAGTTCTGGCCGGGGCAGCGGCAGGTGATCGAGCAGGTGCTGGCGGGACGCGATACCTTTGTGCTGATGCCGACGGGCGGCGGCAAATCTCTGACGTACCAGCTTCCGGCACTGGTGTTGCCGGGGCTGACGGTAGTGGTCTCACCGCTGATTGCGCTAATGCAGGATCAGGTGGATCGCTTGCAGGCCAATGGCATTGCCGCCACCTTTATCAATAGCTTTCTGTCACCCGAAGAGCGGACGCGGCGCGAGAGGCAGGCCATCAATGGCGATATTCAGTTGCTCTACGTAGCTCCTGAGCGGCTGATGGGCGCGAACTTTCTCTCTTTGCTCGATCGGGTGGAGGATACTGTGGGGCTATCTCTCATTGCGGTGGACGAGGCGCATTGTGTAAGCGAGTGGGGACACGATTTTCGTCCTGAGTACCGGCAGATCGGGCAGTTGCGCGAGCGCTTCCTGGAGACGCCTATGCTGGCGCTGACGGCAACGGCGACAGAGCGCGTGCGTGATGATATCCTTGAACAACTTCTGTTGCGCGACCCGTATATTCATATAGCCAGCTTTGACCGGCCCAATCTGTATTATGAGGTGCGAGAGAAGTATCAGGGGTCATACCGCGAACTGGTGCAGATTTTGCGCGAACTGGATGGAGCGTCCACCATCATTTATTGCTATAGCCGCAAGAGCGTTGATGAGCTGAGTGCGGCGCTGGAACGCGATGGCTTCTCCGCGCTTCCCTATCACGCGGGGCTGAGCAGCGAGCAGCGCAGTGAAAACCAGGCGCGCTTCATTCGTGACGATGTGCCGGTACTGGTGGCGACCATCGCCTTTGGTATGGGCATCGCCAAGCCGGATGTGCGGGCGGTCATTCACTATGACCTGCCGCGCAACCTTGAAGGCTACTATCAGGAGTCGGGCCGCGCCGGACGCGATGGGCTGCCCGCGCAGTGCATCCTGTTTTACAATGCTGGCGACCGGGCAAAGATTAATTATATGATCGGACAGAAGGAAGACCTGCACGAGCAGCGACTGGCGCAGCACCAGTTGCAGCAGATGGCGGCATATGGTGAAAGTGCTGAATGCCGCCGCCACATTCTGCTGGGCTACTTTGGCGAGGTCTACGAGCAGGAGAATTGCGGCAACTGTGATAACTGCCTGCAC
Source organism: uncultured Chloroflexia bacterium (assembly GCA_963736995.1). GTDB lineage: Bacteria > Chloroflexota > Ktedonobacteria > Ktedonobacterales > Ktedonobacteraceae > CADDYT01. The sequence continues at coordinate 547,547 of CAVTRB010000007.1, read as the reverse complement.
GAGCAGGTGATGGAGGATCGCACCATCGACGCGCAGAAGTTTCTCTCCTGCATCGTGCGCACTCAGCAGCGTTTCGGCATGCGCTACATCATCGACATCCTGCGTGGGGCGAATACGCAGAAGATACGCGAGTATGGACACGAGCAGCTTTCCACCTATGGCATCGGCAAGGATCGCAGCGCGGACGACTGGCTGCGTCTCGGTCGCTCGCTGCTGCACCAGGGACTGCTGGCGGAGACGAAGGACAGCTATCCCGTGCTGCGGCTGAATGCCGGCTCCCGTGAGATTTTGCGCGGCGAGCGACAGGTGCTGGTAGCGATGCCCGCGCCCGTGACGGTCAAAGTCCGGGAGCAGGAGGAAGTGGGACCGGGGACCGGGAAGGCGCGAAAGGAGCAACTTGTCCCGCTCTCGCCGGAGGAGGAAGGATTATTCCGGCATTTACGCGACCTGCGCAAGCGGCTGGCCGACGAACAGGGCTTGCCGCCTTACATGGTCTTCGCCGATGCTAGCCTGCAAGCGATGGCGCGCTGGCGACCGGTGAGCCTGCAACACTTTCATACTATGCCGGGCGTGGGAGCGCGTAAGCTGGAGCAATACTTCACCCCCTTCACCGAAGCTATTCGCGCCTACTGCGAACTGCACAACCTGTCCGCTGACCTGGAGCCACCATCATCAGCAAGGCCGGAGAGGCAGGAGAGAATAAATAAAGCTGAGAAGATGACAGCGAGTGCGGGGCCATCGACGCGACAGGTCACGCTGGATAGGTACCGCGAGGGCTTCAGTATCGTAGAGATTGCCCAACAGAGAAATCTGGCGATTACTACGATTGAAGGCCATCTTGCCGAGTTGATTGAGGCTGGCGAAGAGATCGACATTAAGCAGCTGGTGTCGTCAGAGCGCTTCGCTGTTATTCTCGATGCCTTCGAGCGCGTTGGTGATGGCCCTCTCAAGCCCGTCAAAGAGTTTCTGGGCGATGCCTATTCCTATGGCGAGCTTCGTATTGTGCGCGCAGCCCTGCGCCGTCCCGTATAAGGCCACTCTGCGGGTTGGTGATAATTGGATTGGTAGTATATAATACTGGTAAATCGATTCGCTCTTATCCCCATTCAGAGAGGTGCAAGACAATTGACGATTCGAGCCATAACCATATCGGGCGAGGTTGCCACCGGCAAAAGCTCGCTCGCTGATGCCGTGATCGCCTTGCTTCCCGGCTGGAAGCGGGTCAACACGGGCCAGCGTTTTCGCGATTTCAGTGCAGCGCGTGGAATGTCCATTCAACAGGTGAGCCTTTTGCCCGACGAGGTTCACAAAGCCTTCGATGACTCGCAGCGCAAACTGCTCGAAAAGGAAACGAACATTGTCGTTGAAGGACGACTCGCCGGCTGGCTGGCACATGGAGTGGACGATGTATTGAAGGTCTACTGCTATGCCCCTCTGGACGTGCGCGCCGGACGATATATGAGGCGCGAGCAGGTAGATCAGGCGCAGGCGATGGCCGATATCGAGTATCGTGATAGCCGTGATGTTGAGAAGTACAGGCGTATCTACGGCGTTCCCGATTATCGTGCGCCCGAATTTTACGATCTTCTAGTCGATACCTCAAAACATATCCCCACCGAACTGGCTCAACAGGTCGTCAGCGCGCTGCAGGAGGCCTGTAAGGTAGTTCATAAATAAAAACAACAGAGCGCGGGGCATGCAACCCCGCGCTCTGTTGTTTTTATTTATTCTCGTTCTCTACCGTTTCCATGACCTGTGTGAGCACGTGGTAGGGCTGCGCACCCAGAACGAGGTACTTGTTGTCGAAGACCAGCGCGGGAACGGCATCGATGCCATATTCATGGGCCTGCTGAATATCTTGCTGCACCTCTGCTTTGTAGGTGGGATTGTCTAGAATAGACTGGAAAGAGTCGGTATTCAGGCCAACGCTCCCGGCAATGCTCCTCAGCACGTCAGGATTACCGATATCCTCGCCTTCTTGCCAGTAGGCATGCATGGCGGCATCGTGGAAAGTATTGCCCTTGCCCTGCGCCTCGGCGTATTTCTCAGTAATCAATGCGGGTTCGCTATTGGTGTCGAAGGGGCCAGGATTGATCTCAACGCCGTACTGCTCCTGTGCGCGCTTCTTGAGTGCCGGGCGCGAACCTTCTATGCGCGCCTTATACTGGGCTGGCATTGGCGGCGAGCCAGCGGGTCGCAGCTCAAACGAGTGCCAGTGGATGTCTATATCAAAGTTTTTTTGCAGCTTCTCCAGACCGGAGGCGACTAAGAAGCAGAAGGGTCAAACAAAGTCTGACCAGACATCAATACGAGTAACCATAGATAAACATTTCCTTTCATATTTCTGATACCGCTTTACACCTTTTCATGCTCAGCGATCACAGTATATCACCGGAGCCATACTCTTAGCACGGGATGTATCTTGTTTCGGGTTCTACAGGTAGTGACTCAGATCCTTCCGTGCAGATCCCGTTGGGGAACGCTCTGCTTTGACTTCTCGCCGCTACGCAGCCCGCTCTCAACAGGTTGCGAAGCGTATGCACTGAGCAGTCACCTCTGGGAGTTCGCCAATGGGATCATGCTCATGATGATATAGCACGCTTTCATGAGCAGCGAATCCACAATGGGGAGATGCTTTCGATGGGACGGTCGAAGAGGCCAGACTGGCCGTCGAGGCGGAAAAGCTGCTCGAAGTCTTCGGGGGCGAAGGCTTTGCGCAGGCGAGCGGCGTATGAGGTGACGAGCACTTGCAGGTAGTGCTCCACATCGTAGTCCTTCTGTACACTCTGTTCCCTGTGTTCTCGGCTCTCCCCAGAAGTATGCTGTGGACCTGTTGTTTCCTCTGTTTTGTCTGCTGATTCAGTACCGGTATCCCAGTTGGTATGGAGGGATGTTTCTTCGCTTTCATCCGGCAGCCAGACGTAGCTGCCGCCACGTGCGCGGTAGAAGCGCACACGTTCGCCGGGATACCAGCGATTGCGACCGGCGGCAAGCAAAGCTTCGTACTGTGGCTCTGGGTGGGAGGCGCGAGCGGCCAGATAGGCTTCTGGCGTTTTGGAGAGGCGCACGCGAGCGGCCAGTTCCGAAGGGGAAAGCTCGCGCTTGCGCAGTGCGGCCACCATGTCGAGATAGCTCTTGCGCAGGCCGGGAATGTCGTTGGTCATGGTGCAAGAGAGGGCCTGGCGCAGGAAACGCTCGCCGAATGGCTCGGCCCGGCTGGAGCGCAGGGCAACGCCATGCACGATCAAGCGATCACTGTAGGTCAGCAGGGCATAGTTCTTGACCTCGTGGCTGAACATGGCGCGGTAGCGGCCCTCGTATTCCAGGCGGATACCCGTCGGCAGCAGCGCGCCGATCTCCGCCACCAGCGCCCGCTCCTGCTCCTCGCTCCAATCGGTTGGCGCAGCAAAATAGACGCCGTCGGTATCGGCCTCAATCAGAGCCATCCCGCGCTCGCGCAGCGCGTCAAGTACCTGTGAGAGTACCTCTCGCCCACGTTTCGTCACCTCATCTGCCGCGAAAATGTCGGCAAACAGGGCCATCGCACCCGCGCCCATATAGCCGTAGGCCGCGTTAATGAGGATTTTCATAGCGGCCTGCGTAGCGTCGTGTGTATTCGCCTCCAACGAGCCGGGAGCGGCACTGCGAGCAGCTGCTTTATGTGACAGGCGTAAATCGGTCAGGCGGTCGAGGATGCCCAGCAAGACGCCCAGCCGGTCGCACGCTGGCCCGATGCGGAAGGTGCGCATCAATGAAGGATAAAGGGAAGCTACATCAGCTTTCACGACATGTCCGGCGACCCCGCTGGCAAAAAGAAAAACAGCGCCTCCTTCGTGAGGAGCGTGACCAGAGTCCTGTCCCGTTGCCTGTTGCGGTAAAGCCATCCCTGTTCGCAGGTAGGCGCGCACGAGCATAGGTTCGAGGATGCCCATAGCTGGGCCTGCCGAGGCAAGGCGTTCATAGCGGCGCGGGGCCATACCGGCAAGGGCGAAAGGTGCGCCCAGCAAGCGGCGCGAGAGACCATCGACCTCTACCACGTCATCCAGGGCATAGTGGCGCACCCGTGCCGGGTCGCTGACGGAAGGTCTCGAAGATGGTTGAACCTTCCAGGTAGACGCGGTCGGGTGCGGCCATACCGAAGTAGCGCGCCACCTCCTTCAGACCATAGCCGGGCATGTCGCGCACCACAAAATCATGGCGGCGCACGGCATCCAGCGTATCGATCAGTTCGCGTCCGGCGAGGCTGTAGCGCACGCGCTTACGCGCCTCCGGCCCGATAGCCAGCGTCTCCTCGCGGCGTTCCAGTTGGCGCGGCGCACCCTCACGTCCCAGTTCCAGCGACATGTTGTGGACGGTGGCACGCTGCTCAAGGAAGGGCAGATCGAAACCGAAGAGGTTGTGGTTCTCGATAATATCGGGGTCGCGCTGGCGAATCAGTGAGCAGAGGTCAGCGATCAACCGTGCCTCGTCTTCAGGATGAGGAGCCTCAAGCGTGGTGGCGAGGCCCCGGCTGTCGCGCACAGCCACCAGGAAGATACGCCCGCGATGGGGATCGAGCGCGGTAGTTTCCAGGTCAAACTGCAGGCGGTGCAGGTCATCGTAGGTCAGGCCGCGAAAGTAGACACGCCCGCACTGCATCAGATACTGCTCGACGGGGCCAACGCGGTAATATTCCACCGGCAGGTCGCCCAGGTTCGTAATCTGTCTGCCCAGGCGACGAGATGCGCCGCTCAAAAGTGTCCGTTCAAGCACGCGCCCATCACGAGCCGAAAGCAGGTAGCGAAACGAACCCTCAGGGCCGTCCAGTTCGCGATAGCTGACGGGAGCGTAGTTCGCGGCGCTCGACGTGGCGGGAACCAGCGCGGAGCCGAGATGGGCAAGATCGGCCAACGTAGTGGCAAAAAGCCAGGGCCGGAAACGCTCTGTCACACGCACCACTCGTTCGACCGCTCTGTCACGCCGCCAGATGACCGCCAGCCCTGTCCGATTAGCCCAGACCGAGACAATGCCGGGCATCTGCTCCCAACCAAACAACCATTCGTCCGAGTTTGTCAACATGAACTCCTGCCAGCAGTGTTAAGCCGATTGGAATAACGGTAGGGGCGAGGGTGGATGGGGAGAGAGGGGAGGGCCTTTATGGTCGCCCGCGTTTTCCATCCATCCTCGCCCCTACCGTTATTTACAGAACATACATTCTAAGCACAGGATATCATAGGACTACGGATAAGACAAGCTTGTACCTCAAAATGGCCAGTGCTTTCTGCGCCTGTGTCGTGTAGGTGTAGGAGTTGGCTTCACCTGTGTGGGCGTCGGTGTCGGTTTCATTGTCGTCAGAGTTGGTTTCACCTTTGGAGTGGGTGAAGGGTTGCTTTTCACGGGTAGTATGTTTGTTGTGGGCCTTGGTGCAGGTTCTGCCTGTTTGTGTGCTGTGCTGGTAGGTAAGGGTGAGGGATAGAATTGAATAATAGCTTCTCGTACCTGCGAAGGCTGCGGATTACCATTGTAGAAAACGAAACCAAGCGAGAGAGAGGCCGCGAAGAGAAGGAGCAGGGCGAGCGAGAGGACAAGCACGAAACCACGGTGTAGCCGGCGTATCCTCGGTTCCGGTTTCTGTACATCCAGATCAGCCAGAGTACGGGATTGCTGCGGACTCTCAAGTGCCAGTTCGAAGGCGAGTGCCAGCTCGGCTGCCGTCTGGAAACGCTGGCGCGGTTCCTTTGCCAGCGCCCGCAGCACGACCGCATCAACTGTAACAGGAATAGTGGGGTTGAGTCTGGATGGTGGAACAGGAACTTCCTGCAAGTGTTTCCAGTAGATCGCCAGCACGCTGCTGCCACTAAAGGGCACGCGCCCGGTCAGCATCTGGTAGAGTACGATGCCCAGGGCGTAGATATCAACACTGGTAGTGGCCTCTCCATTCGCCAGTTCGGGGGCCATATATTCAGACGTTCCAAGCAAACTGCCGGTCTTCGTCAGGCTGCTGTCTATATCCAGCGGTCGGGCCAGGCCAAAATCGGCGAGGTAGGCGTAATTGCCACGCAGGAGAATATTCGAGGGTTTGATGTCGCGGTGAATAATGCCGCGGGCGTGCGCAAATTGCAAAGCGCTGGCAACCTGCAACAGGATAGAGTTCGCCTCTTCTGGCGCGAGCGGGCCATCTTGCAGGCGTTCGCGCAGCGTGCCGCCCTCCACGTACTGCATGACAAGATAACGCCACTCGCCCTGCTCACCATAGTCAAAGACCGGCAAAATATGCTCGTGTGTGAGGGAACCAATCGTTTCCACCTCGCGCTGGAAACGCCGCACAAGGTCAAACTCACTGTTGTCTACAACCTTTACGGCAACGGTCCGGCGCATCTCCTCATCATAGGCCAGGAAAACTTTCGCCATGCCGCCTTCCCCCAGGCGGCGTGAGAGCCGGTAACGTCCCATGCTTGTTCCCGCCAACCGCAGCCCCACACTCATACCACTCATCGTGCTCTGTCCTCTTATTTTGATCTGTCCACATTACAGTATACTTGTGAGAACAAACGGCAGTCTGCTTTTCTGGTGTGATACAATTTTCTGGACAACATTTGCATGATACTCAAGAGGAGCAGCTATGCCAGATCGCCTGGTTTATTCAACTGATGCGGGAAGAGTTGATACCTGCCCCACCTGCGGGCAGTCCTATAAACGCTGTCACTGTGATACATCCACAACGGGGGCGAGTAAAAAAAGTGATGGCATTGTGCGCGTAATGCGCGACCGCAAAGGGCGGGGAGGGAAAACCGTCACAGTTATAGATGGGGTCATGGAAAGCGAGGCAGAGCTGTCCAAGCTGGCGCAACAACTCAAGAAGCTGTGCGGCTCCGGCGGTACTGTCAAAGATGGGAAAATCGAAATTCAGGGCGATCATTGTGATAAAGTGCAGGCCCGACTGACCGAAATGGGATACAAGGTCAAGCGCTCAGGCGGATAATCAAGTCCATTAGAAACGTGAAATCGGCTGTGCGCTTGATTGATCGAGGGACACAGCCGATTTATAAACTTGAACAGGCAAGATCGGCAATGAGGTCTGTCTGATTCCTGTAGAAGCCACCCCCTCATTATCGATCTTGTTTGTTCAAACTCGTTGGATGGCACAATAACCAGACGGTGCATCGCTTCTAAGGAGCTTCCGGGCGACGCACAAAAAAGAGGGAGCAGCCATGCACGAGCAGCGTGGCAACGAGGGCGAAGCTAAAGGTGGCGGCGATCCCCCATTGCTCTAGCAGACTGGCAACGATCAGAAAGAAAACGGCAAAGGCAAAGGAGCCAGCGACCATGCCACGCAGGAGCCGCGAGGCCGCAGCCTTGCCTTGAAAGTGATGGGTGAAAGCGGCCAGGGTGCTGCCATACAGGGGAAAGGGCGTGAGCAGCCCACTCAAGTGCGGGCCTAAGAGACCGGCAACACCGGTGAGCAGCAGCACAAAGGTGGTAGCCACCAGCATACGCAACAGCATTTCCCAGCGTGGTGGATTGAGAATGGGAGCCTTCGCGAAAGTGCGTGGGAACAGTTGCAGGACGATGGCAAGGCAGGCAATCACGCCCAGAAAGGCAAAAACGAGAGGCAGTGTGAAGATCCCCAGAAAAAAACTGACGGCGAAAAAGACGCACCAGCTTGCCAGCAGGCAGAAAGGCCAGTTGAGCCGAAACGCGCACCAGCTATAGGCCAGGCAAAAAATCGCGACCGAACCCTGGCCGAGCAGGATGCCCTGCGCAGCTGTCGCTGCGAAAGCCTTTCCCTCACCGAGCGCCAGGTACAGCGCCACCGGACCCGATGTCAGGGGAAGGCCAATCAGCCAGCCACTTACAACCGGCCCCCAGCGACGACCGGCAAGGCTTACCAGACCAATTAACAGAGGAGTCAGCAGAAGTTTGAAGATGAATAGCACCATGCAGAAATAGAGCCTTTCTCATGCGGCTGAGCATTTTGCAGGGAGAGCTGCGTCCATAGCATCATTTCGATGCGGTCGGCGTGAGTTGCACCTGTTCTACTGTTCCATTGCGCCCTTCCGTCCACGCAGCCTGGAAACGCTCCTCACCCAGGCGCTCACGAGCAGTGGCTACCGCCTGCAGGTAGGAGACACGGTAGACAGGGGGCGTGGGTGCGACTATCGAGGCACGGATGGAGGCTGCTAGCGCCCAGAGTTGCGCTGCTCTTTCCGGCTTCTCCTGTGCTACCAGCAGTTCTCCGAATCCTTCCAGGCAGGCTGCGCTCAATTCTCTTACCTCTCCACCGCGCAGCAGTTCCTGGCTCTCACCATAGAGCGCCTGCGCCTCCGCGAGTCCCCCCTGTTCAGTCGCCAGGCGCGCAAGCGCGATGAGCGACTCCGCCGTGCCGGAGCGATCTTCCAGCGTCTTAAATGCCGCCACACTCTCCTCAAGCAACGAGCGCGCATGGGCATGCTCGTGCAAGGCAAGTGAGATCTGGCCCAGCAGGCTGAGGACGTAGGCAGTGAGCCTTCTATTGCCCACAGCTTTGAACAACGCAAGGCTCTCTTCCGCCAGTACCTGCGCCTGCGCTATATTGCCACGAGAAAGAAAGTGCGTCCGCGCAAGCAGGTAGAGGGGGTAGGCAGTGCGGTACTGTTCACCTGAAGCTTTATAGCGGGCGAGATTCTTTTCCAGCAGGGAGATAGCAGTGGCGTAATCTGCCTGGGCAATGGCGACCTGAGCCAGAGCTTCACGTGTCGCGGCCATGCGCTTCATATCTCCTTGCTGTCTGTAGAGCGCCAGCGCCTCTTCCAGCAGGCGACGAGCCAGCTTATAAGCACTTCTCGCCCTGGCAAGATTGCCCTGCATGCTCAGGATATTCGCCATTGCCGCCCTGTCCCCGCTCTCACGAAAAAGCAGCTGGCTCTCGCGCAGAAACGCTCCCGCGCGCTCGTTATCATCTTGCATCAAGGCCAGCGACCCGGCTTCGTGCAGGGCCTGGGCGCGTCTCGCCGGTGCTGCGGACGTGCTTACAGCCAGCGCGCGTTCCAGAAAGGCCAGCCCCTCGCTAAAGAACCCACGTATCTCCCAGAAACCGGTCAGGGCAATGCACAGGCGCAGCGCTTCCTCTGCCTGCTCCCCCCGTTCCGTCTCCAACGGGGCGTGTTCCAGCAGCCATTCAAGTGCGGCACGGAGATTCTCATACTCGCTGCCCAGGTGATCCAACTCCTCTGCCTGTGTTGCGCCTGAGAGCAATGGCACGGCCTGTTCCGTCCAGGCCAGAAAGTAGGTAACGTGCGCGGCGCGGGTTGCTTCCAACTCCCCTGATTCAGTAAGACATTCCAGTGCATACTCACGGAGTGTCTGCAACAGTGAGAAACGGATTTCTCCTTTCCCTGTACCCGTCTCGTCCCCTTGAGCGCACTCTCGCCGTTGCAGCATACTCTTATCAACCAGCGCCTCCAGGATATCTGGCACGCTACCTTCTAGCGCACTTCCGGCTGTAGCTACCTGCGTGGCAGCCTCTCGCGTTGCCCCGTTGACAAAAACGGCAAGCCGCCGGAAAACGTGCTGTTCTTCGCTACTCAACAGCCGGTAGCTCCAGGCGATAGCGCCACGCAGTGTCTGCTGGCGCTCCGGCATGTCCTGCGCTTCGCCGCTCAGAACGGTCAGCCCCTGTTCTAATTGTTCCAACAGGGCCTGTGGCGCAAAACGCCGCACGCGAGCCGCCGCCAGTTCGATAGCGAGTGGAATGCCATCCAGTCTTCTACAGAGCCCTGCTATGGCAACAGCGTTAGCAGGAGTGAGCAGGAAACCGGGCAGCACGGCCCGGGCGCGCTGCACAAAGAGTTCGATTGAGGCGCACAGCGAGAGCGTCTCCACGTCAGAGAGATGCGCCATGTCGGGAAGCGCCAGGGGAGGCACCTCGAAAATATGCTCCGCCTGCACATGGAGCATGTTCCTGCTCGTCACCACTATCTTTAACATGGGACAGGCAGTGAGTAGCTCCACAAGTGACTTGCGAGCCGCGACGACCTGCTCGAAGTTGTCCAGAATGAGAAGCAAAGACTGATCTTTCAGCGTCTTTTTCACCAGCTCAAAGAGCGAATAGCCCTTCTCCTCCTGTACATTGAGCGCCTGGGAAATGGCGGCAATCACTCCTTCGCTCTCGCTCACCCGGTCGAGGGCCACGAACACCATACCATCCTCGAACAGCCTGTGTCCACCAGCTTGCGCAAGCTGAGACGCAACCTGCAAGGCCAGCCGTGTCTTGCCCACGCCAGCCGCGCCGAGCAGCGTGAGCAGCCGCACATCCGCGCTGTACAGTAAAGCGCAGATAGCCCCGACCTCCTGTTCGCGACCTACAAACGAGGTGGAAGGCGAAGGCAGATTAAGCAGCGGACGCCGGGCATTCAAAGCAGAGAGCGGAGGAAAATCGGCTGGTAGGCCCGGCACCACCAGCTGGAAAAGCTGGTTCGACCCCTGAATATCTTTGAGCCGGTAGGCTCCCAGGGCGCGTACGCTCATCTCTGGTGGCAGCTCGCTTGCCACCAGATCGTAGGTTGCACGCGAGAGCAGCAGTTGTCCGCCATGCGCAATACTCATGATGCGTGCCGCACGGTGGACATCCAGGCCGATATATCCCTCTTCCGCGGGCTGTGGCTCGCCAGTGTGAATGCCCATGCGCACGCGTACAGCAACCTCCTCAGGCCACTGCGTCTCAAAGAGCGTTCGCTGGGCGCTGCTGGCAGCATAAATCGCATCGATGGCACGTTCAAAGACCACAAAAAAGGCATCACCCTGCGTATCGACTTCGTAGCCATGCCATTGCTCAAAGGCCGCGCGCAGCAGACGACGATGCTCCCGCAAGACCTGCGCGTAGCGTTCTCCAAGTTGCTGGAGCAGGCGGGTAGACCCCTCTATATCGGTGAAAAGCAGCGTCAGTGTTCCCGTCGGAAGCCTGGGCACAACAAAATCCTCCTCATCTACCTATCCTGCGGAAGGGTACAGTACGTCTATTTCGCCCTGTGCCCTGCCTTACCTCACTATATCACATGCCACGTAAAAAATGGCGCATCTGGTTACTGCAATTGACACCGGTCTGAATGCCGGGGTATAAAGTTTATGGAGAACGTGGTGCTACTCTAAGACAAACAGGTGATGAATATGCCATACCTTTCGATAAAAGAGGCGGCGGACGATTTGCGGTCGGGGTTGGCTACTCCTACAGAGCTGGTGGAGGAGGCGTTGCAGCGCATTGACCGGCTTGATGGGGAGATGAAGGCATTTGTGACGGTGATGCGCGACGAGGCGTTGGAGCAGGCGGAGCAGGCCGAGCGCGAGTTGCGAACCGGACTGTTTCGTGGCCCGCTGCAGGGCATTCCCATCGGCATCAAGGATTTGATTGCCGTGAAGGGGGTGCGCACAACGGCAGGTTCGCGGGTGCTGGCGGATAACGTGTCACAGGAGAATGCCGCCGTGGTGGAGCAGCTACGCAAGGTGGGAGCGGTGATTATCGGCAAGACGAATACACACGAGTTTGCCTATGGCACCTATACACCGCCGACGCGCAATCCGTGGAATCTGGATTGCATTCCTGGCGGTTCCAGCGGCGGCTCGGCGGCGGCTGTGGCGGCGGAGATGTGCCTGGGAGCGATCGGTACCGACACGGGTGGCTCTATCCGCATTCCAGCAGCGTGCTGTGGAGTGACCGGACTCAAGCCGACGTACGGACGCATCAGTTGCTATGGTGTTATCCCTTTGAGCTGGTCGCTTGACCACGTGGGGCCACTGGCACGCAGCGCGGAGGACTGCGCCATTCTGTTCGATGTCCTGAAAGGGTATGACCCACGCGACCCCAATAGCGTTTCCGGGCCACCCAGCCCTGCCACTGCCTCGTTGATCGGCGGGCCGGAGGGCCGGGAGCCGCTCTCGCTGCAAGGGCTGACGCTTGGTATCCCATCGGAACGCTTTGTTGGTCCGCTCGATCCAGAGGTGCGGCAGGCCTGGATTGCGGCGCAACTGGTGATGAAGGAAGAGGGTGCGGAACTGGTGGAGGTGGCTATTCCTCACCTATCGCTAGAGGTCTACCGCACGATTCAGATGCCAGAGGCTTCGCTTGCGCATATGCAGCAGGGCTGGTTGAGCGAGCGAGCCGACCTGTACACCGGGCGCACGCTGGAGCGCCTGCTGCAAGGCCAGCAGATTTCCGCCGTCAATTACCTGCACGCTCAACAGGAGCGTCGCACCTTTGCCAGCACGCTGACCACCATCATGCGTCGCGTCAACGCCCTGCTGTTGCCGACCATTCCTATGCCCGCCATCCCTGTCTCGCAGATCGACCAGGATATTCAGATCGAAGGCGTGACCGTCAATGCAACCGTGGCTCTGTTGAGCCTGACTATGCCCTTCAACCTTGCCGGGCTGCCTGCGCTCTCGTTTCCCGCCGGATTCAGCGCGCAGGGGCTGCCCATTGGTTTGCAGATAGTGGGTAAAACCTTTGAAGAGTCCACAGTGCTGCGTATCGCCTATGCCTACCAGCAGCTCACCGACTGGCACCGTCGTGAGATTCAGTTACCACTATCGTAGCGGCAATTATGAATTTAATGAACAAGATCGGGAAGATGATGCTGTAGAGACAAGGGGGCTGAGGGAATGGGTGGAGGCCTTGTGTCTGTCCACCTTGCCACGACAGGCCTCCACGTCTGTCGAAGCGAAGTGAGCGGATGGGCTTACAGAGCGAACAGGCACAAGGTCCCCTCATCCCCTCCGCATTACCCCCTGTCCCTACAGGATGGGCTGCGCCTCATTGCCGATCTTGATTGTTCAAGTTCATTATCGGCCTTTGACCTGGAAACTATACATCACAGGAGCAGAGATTGAAAATAGAGGGGTTTATATTCGACCTGGATGGGACGCTGGGTAATACGCTGCCGGTTTGCTACGCTGCATTCCGGCACGTCTTTGCCGAGTACCTGGGTCGGCAGTACAGCGATGCGGAGGTAGCCGCGCTTTTCGGGCCGTCCGAGGAGGGCATTTTCCAGAAGCTGGTGCCTGACAGGTGGGAAAGCTGCATGCAGGCCTATCTTGAGGCGTATGAGCGCCTGCACGGGGACTATGCCGGGCCGTTTCCTGGACTGGAGCAGGCGCTGGCCCTCCTGCAAGAGCGTGACGTGCGCATGGCGATTGTGACGGGCAAGGGCGCGGGTAGCGCGGAAATCTCATTGAAGCATTTAGGCATTGCCCGCTATTTTGATATGGTTGAGGCGGGCAGCGCGGGCGGGGCGATCAAGCCACTGGCGATGGCGAAGATTGTTGCGCACTGGGGGGTGCCTGCTCAACATGTGGTCAGCGTCGGCGATGCTCCTGCTGACGTGCGGGCGGCGAAGACGGTAGGGGCGATTCCTCTCGGCGCGGCATGGGCCGAGACCGTCAATCTCGCCCGGCTCAGCGCCGAGGAGCCACTCACGATTTTCCACAATGTTGAGGATTTCATTGCCTGGATCGAGCACAATGTCGAGTAGGTATGAACTTTCGCAAGGTTGTTCGTAGAGAACTGGCCCTCTCGCATGTCATCCTTCGCGCAGCGAAGGATGACATGCGAGAGGGCCAGTTCCCTGGCAGGCTTTAAAATTTACGCGACGGGGGCCTGTTCGGCGTGTTCCCAGACGCTGGTACGCCAGTCATCGATGCTTTCGCTTTCGTTCATCCAGTTAGGTAGAGGCATCATGAGATAGTCGGAGAGGGCGTTGACGTAGGGTTCGTACATCTTGCGCAGCTCCTTGAGCTTCCGGTAAGCCTGCTCGTCGCTTTTGACCTGCATTCCTGATGAGGTGAGGTAATCGCACAGGCGTTTGAATTCTGCAGGTGGCAGTCGGTCGACGGCACAGTTGAAGGGTTTGACGCTGGAACTGAGAATCTGGGAAAGGTCGACGGAGGCATGACGGGCGATGGCGAAGGTGAACCAGGCAGGTTTGGCCGGAATGCCATCGATACCAACCATGACGAGCGAGCAGACATCCAGCAGAGTAGTGAGGCCGGCTACCCACGATTGGCGATCATGTTGAGAGCGATAGTACATCAGGAGGGGATAGGAGAGCTGGCTCTCCATCATATCGGCAGCCCAGCGCTCCCCTTCCTGTAAGATGTTGATGAGCGCGTCCATATCGTGACCGAGATGGTGACGGCGCAGGAGTTCTGCCGCGCTCGGTGGCGAGCCAGCATGGGCGTCGAGCAGCGAGATATTCACCTCACGGCGCGAGAATGACTGGTAGATGACGGGCAGGTAGCCAATAACGAGGGCCAGGAAGCCGAAACCGATACCACCCTCTATGACAGTGATGATCCGTGAGGCTGTGGTCACAGGTGTGACATCTCCCAGACCAAGCGTGAAGAAGGTGGTACCGCTCATGTAGAAAACGGTGAAGAAATTAGGCTTACCGCCGGGAGCCTGCAAGGCCGCGCCGAAGGCCCATTGCAGGCTGGCAAAGCCAAAGATGAGCACAATCGCCCAGACGATGAGCAGCAGTATCAGAGAGAGCGGCCCAAAATAGCCGAGGTAGTTATCTTTCCTTGCCATAGAGCGAATTTTGCGCCCGATGCCCGACCATATGTGCCACAGCAGTGTATAGAACATGCGCGTTAAGCGAAAGCGGCGCGAGGGACGGCGCGGCAGCACAATGGTCTCGAAGGCGTCCTGTAAAATGATGAGAATAAGCACAATGCTGAGAATGCCAACCAGTATTCTCATGCTACGTATCTCCTTACTTCCCCACTTGCCAGTGAAAGCAAGCTCTGGGATGTCATGCTGAGTGCAGTGAAGCATCTGCTAGCCCATCGAAAATCTTGCCTGTCTAGCAGATGCTTCGCTGCACTCAGCATGACATGTTATGGGCTGATCGAGACTTTGCTCTGCTCAGATAAAACTCTTACGAATGCGGTACAAATTCTTCTATAATGATCTTATATTTTAGACAACTTTGCCAGCCACGACAAATATTCCTGCTAACGAAAGTTCATGCAAAGAAATAGGTTTTGAAGGAGGTTTTCTGTGAGTATTCTCAAATCGGGTAAGCGGCAACAGAAGCATGAAGAAGATGGCATGGAGGCGTGGAGGCAACAGCAGCCAGGAGAATCACGGAAGGAGTGCTTGCTGTTTCACCACAGAGACCGCAGCCAGAAAGAATTCACCATTGGAAATATTATTCGCAACGGTGTTTCTTTAGAGACGCTTCAGAGGGAAATAGCAAAGTGTGACGTATTGTGCGCTAATTGTCACTCCGTAATTGAACAGCAGAAAAGAAATAGGAACAAAAGGAGGGAGATCGTCATATTGTAGCGCTCTAAAATGCTTGACACATCACATATGCGATTAGTATAATAACTCCCGTCAGAGAACATAGCTGACATAAGCCGATGTAGCTCAGGTGGTAGAGCGCCGCTCTTGTAAAGCGGTTGTCGTCGGTTCGAGTCCGACCATCGGCTTTTTCATGCCTGAAATTTGCTATATGCTAGTATTTTAGTTATGATCTTCTTCCCATTCCTTTTCCTCGAAGCCGGATTTGAGGGTGACGGTGAGGTGTTCGAATTTTTCGACGGCACTCCAGGGGACGCTGTGGGGGCGGAATTTGAGGCGGAAGACCTGGGAGAAGGGGGAGAGCACACCGAGGCGGTAGAGCCAGGCAAGGCGACCGTAGACGAGCGCGATCACCTCTGGCTCGCGTTCGCGTGTGACCTGGATGTCGACGACGCGACCCAGCTTTCTGCCGTCAGCGATGACGATTTTGCTGCCAATCAGGTCCTCAATCCGTATGATGGTGCGACTGGTGTGAGGTAGTGGGGGTAGTGGAGGCAACGGCGGCGTTGGTTCCGGTTGCATGGCCGGGCGCTCGTATTTCTCCCGTCCTCGTCTCAGCCTCATTCTCTGTCTCAGGCTCTGACGCCCCTGAGAGTTGTTGTTCAAGTCTTTCATGCCATTCCTTCCATCCGCTGCCGGGAATCCAGCGTAAAATGTGATTTGCGATCCAGCGTTCCGACTCTCCAGTGGCATAGTCTATTGCCCGCCCGCGAAGGCGCAGTGTAGGGCGAAAATCATCGATCTCATCGATGGGGATGCTGTGCTCGAAGCGGTTGCGCAGAAAGAAGTGAACGAGGGGACGCAGGTGCGAGGAGACGCGCCCGGCCAGCGACTCTGGGCCAGTCATCAGTTTTGTGAGGACCAGCCTGCCGTCGGGGAGTAACTCGGCCTCGATGTCGGCAACGCGCCCGATCTCGATATCGTCACAGGTCTCCAACTGGTTGTCCATGATATTGCGCATGACGAGAATTTGTTCTCGCTCCACTATCCCTTGCGTGCCTTCTTTCTGTAAGTGTTGCTGGCTTTGCTCCTGTTGCTGTTGCTGTTCTTGTTCCTGCATGCCTGCACTTCCTTTCCGCTCCACAACGTGCTGTGTCGTATAGTCTAGCCACCACCGGTAATAATTTCAAGTGGGATGGAGACGACAGCAACGACGAACGCGATGAGTAAAATGAGCACGATAGCCGTGTTGTCGAACCAGCCGTTGGTCTTGTCTTTCAGATAGGCCGGGTCGTTCATGATAAAGAGGAAGGGCGTGAGCGAGATGGGCAGGAAAAGGGCAATGACGGTCGAGGCAAAAAGCGCCAGTTGCAGCGGGTCAATGCCAATGAGGCCAATGAGGACCGCGACCAGCAAGAAAACGATCATGAAGATGTAATAGCGCGCTGTCTGCACCGGCTTCTGATTCTGGCCCCACTCCCAACCAAACCCCTGTGAGACATTATAGGAAACGGCCAGGATGACCTCTAGCGCTGCACCCAGACAGGTGGTGAAGAGTGCGATAGCGAAGAGATAGCCACCAACAATGCCCAGTGGCTTTGCCATCGCCAGTCCGATCTCGCCGAGCGTACCAGCTTGAATGTTCAATGGCCCCAGCACAATGGCGCTCAAGATGAGCAGAGCCAGCGAGCCGATGCTACCGAAGCCCATACCGGCGATGGCTGTTATGCGATTGAGCAGCAGTGACTTGCCCGACCAGTGCTCCTCTATCGCGCCCGAAGAGTAGAAATACAGCAGGTACGGACTGATGGTTGCGCCCAGGATGGCCGCGACGAGGTAGAGATAATCGGCGAACTGGCCCTGATGGATCGGCGGTTTCCAGAGTGTTTGTAGCAGGCTGAGCTTCGGAGGACCAAGAAAAAAGATGGCGACCAGGAAAGAGAGCGTGACGAGGCCAAGCATGGCCGGGCCGTTTTCGATGATATCAAAGGATGCACTCCACACCAGGACCAGGACGAGCAGGGCCGCAACCGGGAAGAGATAATGCCACGAGATGCCGGTAATGAGCGAGAGGGCGATGGCGACGCCCCCAAGCTCGGCGGCCAACAACAGGCTTTCAGCAATCAATTCGCTCGCCAGCGGGAAGAGGTAGAACTTGAAGCCGAATTTCTCACGAATGGCGTCAGCATAGGTTTTCTGCGAGACGGCGGTGAAGCGTCCCACCATCTCTACCAGCAGGATAATCTCTATTGTAGCAAGGATGACGGCCCAGACGAGGCCAAAGCCATATTTTGCGCCCGCTGCGCCCGATGTGGCCACCGTTCCGGCATCGAGGAAGCCACCAATGGCGGTAACAATCCCCAGTGCAATAGCAAAGACGTTTTTCATGAGTTACCTGCCTCTAGAAATGCCTGGCTTGTCCGGTTGAGCGCGGCTACCTCCGCCTGCCAGTTACAGGATGCATCCAGGCAGGGCTTATCTACTGCCGGTATCGCCACTTTATAGAGGGCCAGCAGGTGATCAACAGTCGATTTGCCGGGCGCACCCTGCTGCGATGGCAATTGCTGGTCGAGACCGTCGAGCTGGCTCCGGTAGTTGACGAAGCTGGCCTGTGCGTACTGCGTGGTGATTTTGCCGCTATGAGCGTAGGTCAGCGTTGTGGAAGCGGCGGCAAACTCCGAACCCGCATTACTAACCGTCAGTGCAAATGGTGATTGCGTGAACTGACAGCCTGCAAGCAGCGCCATCAGCACCAGGACCATGGAGAGAAGAGTAGCTATGTTATATGTTTGTCGCATACGTTTATGATTTCTACGCCCCTGTACCGATTTTAATCAATTTTATGATAGATTTCTGTTCACTATCGATACGCACTACCTCCTCAAAAGAGATACAGGCTGCTTCCTGGCATTCTACATCACCCTTGACTTTGCCCTTAAGTCAAGAAAAACACTATAAGTTATGCCAGGGCGTCGGCAAGTTCGGTCAGGGCTTTGCGCGTCACAGCCTCAAAATCTTCATAGATTTCCATTGTTTGTACGCCATTAAAAGCGTTCTAAGGCCGTACGATAACTTTTAGAAAGAGCCAACCCCTGTGTTTCTCGTATGAATTTTTATGAGCTCGCAACTTTTGGGTGCTATACTGAAGTACAATCTTTTTGAGAATGGAGAGCTATGCTATGCCTGGTAATGATTGGAATGCGGCACTATACGATCAGAAGCATGCATTTGTCTTTGAGTATGGAAAAGGGCTGCTGGCGGTGCTGGAGCCACAGGCTGGCGAGAGAATTCTTGATCTTGGCTGTGGCACCGGGCACCTGACGCAAAAGATAGCAGCGACGGGAGCGCACGTGGTGGGCATCGACAGTTCGCCAGAAATGATTGAGCAGGCGCGTAAGGCGTATCCTGATATTGAGTTTCTGGTGGCCGATGCGCGGGATTTCTCGTTCCCATACCGCTTCGACGCGGTTTTCTCGAACGCCACGCTGCACTGGATACCGGAGGCCGAGCAGGTTGTGGAGCGTGTTAGTACAGCCCTGCGTCCTGGCGGTCGCTTGGTGGCGGAATTTGGTGGCAAGGGCAACGTCGCCAGTATTGTGAGTGCGCTACAGGAGGCGATGGTAGAACTCACAGGCGTCGCGGTGGAAGCTGGCTGGTATTATCCCTCGATAGGCCAGTATACCCCACTTCTGGAAAAACATGGGCTGACCGTACAAAGCGCGGTGCTCTTTGACCGGCCAACAAAGCTGGAAGAGCGCGAAAAAGGCCTGCGTAACTGGATAGCAATGTTTTGCCAGGGCATGCTGCGTTCTGTCCCTGCTGATGTGAGGCCGCAGGTGATAGAACGGGTTGAAGCCATCCTGCGCCCTGAACTGTTCAGAGATGGAAACTGGTTTGCCGACTACCGCCGCTTACGACTTGTGGCCTATAAAGAGTAATGCGGCGGGGAAAAACGTCCGCCATTGTTCCCTTGCACTCAGGTGTTCTATTGTAGACACCCGGCAAGCACTATAGAAGGACGCGAGCCGGTGACAGGTTTTCTTAATCTCTTGTATACTCTTCTCAGCGCCGGAATATACAACTAGAACAAGCTATGAAGAATGCCCTCTCGCATGTCATTCTGAGCGTAGCGAAGAATCTCTGGCAGCCCTCTTCACGATGGCGAGCTTCAGATTCTGAGCGTAGCGAAGAATGACATGATCGGGTGCTTTCTGATGGCATGTCGTTTTCTTGCACTGAAAAATTGGGGAAAAGGGGAGCATGCGTATATGCCTGTACGAGTGAAAATAAGCGCTCTTGCCACCTGCATACTGGCTGTCTTGTTTTATCTGTTCTTTCAGATCAGCAAACAAAATCCGGCCCTGTCGCAGGTGAATGCCTTTGCCGAAGACCCCTATGACGCGGTTGGCTCGTTTGGCGTTCAACTTGCCCTGTTGACTGCGTTTCTCGCGATGGTACGCGCTTTTCGCCCCTATCAATCCAATAAGGTGTTGGACGATCAGAAATGGCTGCTCTTACGAGCAGAATATGTGACATGCCTGGCTGTCGCTGTGACGCTGGCGACAGACGTCGTTGCCATGATACGCCATCCTTCACTCTGGATAGATTACTCAGCAGGGCAATTGCTGGCAGTGCTCAGCGGAGGCATGATTCTGCTCACTGTACTTGTCGGCTGGCTGATTCGTAGCTCGGCGCGAACGATTATAGTGCCGCCCGCGCAAGGTACGTGGCTAAGGGCAATTGCTATTTTCATTGTGGCTATGCTTCTCCTGGGCTTTTATCCAGAGAATTGGCATCAGAGTGTTGCGGGAGCACTCTTTACGGTTTTAGTGGCTATCGTAATTCTCATTGTAACGGTGCGGGCCGCGGCTATTGCCCTCTCTCCACACACCGAAGCGCATTTTGAGGATGTGCTGGATGATCTTGCCTCAATCTATCACTGGCTCAAGGCGCGCGCTGGCGGCTTCGCGGTTGTGTTTCATCTTTTTGAAAAGATGGTTAGACTGCCTCTTGTCAGAGCAGTGCTGAGCTGGTTAAATCCGCGCAAGCATGCCTGGAAATTTGTGATTCTGATCGGGATTCTCATGGGGATTGAGCTGGTGATCGCGGAGATGATGGCCGAGGGAGGCCCGGCTGCCGGTCGTTTTGTGCTGATCGTCGCCATTTTCATCGGCTTAGAATGCGCGGGCGTACTGGCAGGTTACGCGCTCCTTGCGAAGCCTCTGGGCCTTTTCCGACGGAATCTCAGCACAAACCTATAATTGTACCTCGCACATCTCCCGGAGGCTTTCTTTTGCCGGTGATGCATTATACTCTCGTGAACAGCGCGGGATAGTCTATAACCAGCCCGTCAGCGTCGATCTGCAATTCATTAGTATAGCCGCTTTCGAGACCCTCATACCTGTAGGTTGCTCCCTGGGCATGCGTTTCAAGGCAGGTATACCGTTGCCGTGCAGGTCCGAATGACAGCGTAGGAATGACGATGTAAGCAACGAGCAGCTCGCGGGATTCGCCGGAATGAAGTTGTAAACGGCGGATGGGCAGAGTATTGGTGAAAGGCGTGGCGGTGATATCCACGTCGATACAGCCGTCGAGTGATGGAATAGTCTGGTTTGAGTCGGTGAACCAGTGTCCTGCTCCATCGGTCTGTAAATGAAGTTGCTGGCTCTTGTCATCTTGCAGGCGGACACTCAGGCTGCGCACACGCCAACCGGCATCGCAGTGAATGGTGTAGTGCAGTTGGAAGGCCTGCCCATCCTCTTCGCCCACAACGGCGCTCTCAGCCAGAACCCCGTCGCTATCCACTGTGAGGTGTAAGCGTTCCATTCCCTTTCCGGTGCAGGGAAGCCAGCTAATGATTCTTTCCATATGCAAAACCTCCTCATTCAGTTTATCACTTTCATGAGCTAGCTACGCATGGGTGAGTGTCCATGTAACGGAAATTTTGCGCCATAGAAAAACCGCCCATGTGGGCGGGTGAGTCGGCGGCGTCCTACTTTCCCACGGGGCTGCCCCCGCAGTATCATCGGAGCAGAAGAGCTTAACTTCCGTGTTCGGGATGGGAACGGGTGTACCCTCTTCGCTGTAGTCACCGACTCGCCCGCACATACAAGCGGTCTCTTGACGAAAGGTATATTACTACACTTTCCCCCACCTGTCAACTCTTTTTTTCGCCGTCCTGCATAATATAAAAAAATGGGTTAGCTTTCGACTAGCCGAACAGTACGGGTTACGTCGAAAAATTGAACAGATTACCCACAAATACGTTCTGGTATATAGAAGTATGGCAAACAATGGATGTTCGCCTGACCTACCCGGTGATGTGTATGTGCATGAAGCGCAACTTTAAAATGTGGCGAGTGAGGAAGTAATTGGAGACAATGGGTCAGTACTCTAGTGGAGAGTCTGATAAAAAATGTTGTAAATCTGAAAGGCACTATTATGGCTATGCAGATAAGACTACGAAAAGCGGTTGAGACTGATTGGCCTGCTATTCTGGAAGTGGTGAATGTAGCGGTACCATGGGCACCACGCGACAACCAGCAGTGGCTCAGCAATCGCATGCGTTTTGATCAGACGGGCTATGTGCGCCGCCACTATGTCGCGCTGGATGCTACAACAGGCAATGTGATCGGTTATGGCGCGGTAGAGGGTGGACAGGAATTTGATCGCTACCGTATCTTCGTAATAGTGTTCCCCGACATGCTCATCTCTGGAGCGGGTGATATTCTGTATGACCAGTTGATGGCCGACCTCTCCGCTTTGCACGCTCGCGTCGTCTGGACGCATGAATATGCGAACGACGACGACCTGCTCGGCTTCCTCTCGCGACACGGCTTCAGCGAAATGTCTCGCTTCCCCTTGCCCGACAGCAGTGAGGAGGCGGTGGTGATGGAAAAGCAGGTTTAAAAGAGACAGAGCAATGGGATGGCTGCGGCTATCCCATTGCTCTGTCTCCTGTTTACTGACTTCGTTAATACTCCACCATTTTCGCCACTTGTTGGAGGGACCAGGAGGCGTTTTTGCAGGCATTGGCGGAGTTGGTATCGCCCATTTGCTCGCTTTGTTCTCCCGTGCGCTGCGTCACCTCGGCGGCTGCGTTGACGACGTAGCCGTAGAGCGGGTTCTGGTGCTGCATGAAGTGTGCTGCTGCCAGACACAACTCGGAGCAGTCGCGCAGGTAGACGGCGTGCTGCTGATCGCTGGCGTTGGTTGCCCCTTGCAGGCAGGCGTCAGAGCATGTGACGCAGTCCTGGATACACTGATCCATCTCTACCTGGCTCATGGATTCCTGATTTCCTTGATTCTGGTTGCCTGTGTTCTGTTGCATAAAACTCCCTTCTTCTATGTTGTGTCTGGAGATATTCTAAAAGACTTCATTAAGATACACGTATCTCCACCTGCATCTAGTTACGCGGGTCACAACATAGCTGTATGTACAAGTAATGTGTGAATAGTTGTGATAGAACTGACTCGTGTGCGTCTATGTGCCGATATCCTGCGAGCCGGAAACGGGGATATCGGAGACATTGACAGCCGAGCCGATCTTATCCTCCGTGGTCGTTTGTGAGGGCCAGGTCTGGCCGTCTAGCAGGTGCTGCAAAGGCATGTAAAGCGGCGAAGGCAATGAGTCCCACGTGTACCACTGCGCTTCGGCTTCTTCGTCGGGTGCGTTGACCTTTGTTTCGCCGCCGCTATAGTGCGCTTCCATCCAGATGGTGATAAACTGTTTCTGCTCGTCCTCAAAAACGTCGTCGGTGATACAGCGGAATTTAGGGTCGGTAATGGTCAGGCCAACCTCTTCCTTGACCTCGCGAATGGCTGTCTGCTCCGGTGTCTCGCCAAATTTCATATAACCACCCGGAGCTTTCCAGTAGCCGGATTTGGAGACGTTGGCCCGTTTGACCAGCAGAAAGCGATCACCTTTCATGACCAGGCACGAGACGCCAACGTGTGGCTCAGGCCCATATTTTCCTACCTCTTGCATGTTCGCAGCTCCTTCCATGAATTTGTATCCAGTTTTTGCATCTGATCTGATTGACAGTGCAGTATGCTGCTATGCTCTACACGTGCGAGCGGCAGGGTATGAGGACAGGTTGGAGCGTTTGCCGTTTTTATTTAGCCTGTACTGGTACAATCTCGATATAGGTGCGTCTGGGGCCTTCCTCCATACGTGAGGCTATCGCTTCAAATTGCTGTCCATATTTGCTTGCGAGCGCCGAGTATGCGCGTTCGTGTTCAGCGTCGGACAATTCCCGTGCTGTACCTTCAACTTGAGGACCGAGGATGTTGCCGCGAGCGTCGCCGGGGGCAAGCTGGGCATGTCCGTTATTGTGGATGCGTTTAAGTTTGCCTGCCCCTTCCCGAGTGGTCACATAGAGCCGATTCCCGGCATTGGCGAACCAGACGGTAGTTGGCACGGCCTGCCCATTTTTACGAAATGTAGTCAGGACGATGAACTGGTACGGATTGAGATACGTAAAAGGATTGTTGCTTTGTTGCTCTTGATCTGTTTGATCGGTGGTCATGATACGAAAACTCCTTTATGAAAGATTTTGTTGAATGTAGGATGCTGCTGATAGCGAAAAAGGGTATACGGATAAGTTTTAAGAAAGCTCTTCAGCGAGGGCTTGCAGGGCATCCTCAAAGCATTGCATGGGTGGGTACACGATGCCTGCCCCGACCTGACCGATACCGGCCTGGCGGTGGGCGATACCGGTATTAATGACGGGCGGCATGTTCAGGCGGCAGACCTGGCGCATGTCGATGCCGGTAGGAACGCCCTGGAAGTCAAGCGAGGGCAGGCCGAAGAGCGGATTGCGCGTGACGGTGATGTCGTACATATCGCGCGTGTAGCGCAGTGCGTCGTCTGGAGTGCCGCCGATGAATTGCACGATGGCTGGAGCTCCTGCCATAGCGAAGGCTCCTACGCCGCTGGTTTCGGTGATGGCGCTATCTCCAATGTCCGGATTGGCGTCTTCCGGTCCGTAACCTGCGAAGTAGAGGCCCTGGATGTATTGCGCTGGTCCCGTGAACCAGCGGTCGCCGAGGCCGCTGACGCGAATGCCGAAATCGACGCCGTTACGGGCCATCGTGACGACGACACTGCTGTGCGGGACGTTGGCTCCGGCCAGTGTAATGGCTTTGGCGGCGGCCATCGAGGGATTGAGGTGGAAGTGATCGTTACCCGCGATGAAGCGCAGCACGGCAGCAGTTTCCGTGCTGGAATTGCCGGTTTCCACGAGGGCCGGGCCAATCTGACGAGCAAAGAGCGAGGTGGATGCCTTGTTGCGATTATGGCATTCGTCGCCCATTTGTAGTGCCTGTGCCATGATGGAGCGCACATCGATGCCGTCCATCTGGCGGATGGCACGAGCCAGGGCTGGCCCGAGCACATCGCCCATCCAGCGCAGGCGTTCGAGTACATCGGAGCTGTATGCTCCATAGCGCAGCACTTTGCCGAGGCCCTCGTTGAGGGTGGCATAGGTGGTGTTGTCATGCGTCCTATCCTCAACGACAAAGACGGGCATAGTGGGTGAGATGATACCTGCCATCGGGCCGACAGCATTGTAGTGATGGCACGGCTCAAAGTCGATCTCGTCCCCTTCCGCCAGAGAGAGAGCCTCGTTCTCGTCCTTTGCCCATCCCTCATACAAGCAGGCACCGATAATTGCCCCGCGCATGGGGCCGCACATGCGTTCCCAACTGATGGGCGGTCCGGCGTGCAACACTTTGCGCCCGTGCAAGGCGGGAATAGCCTCGTGTGCGGGTCGCACATCGACGATGACGGGATGAGCCGCCAGCATGCGTTCAACGACAACTGCGTTGGCCTCGTCCACCGCTGGGTCAGCCAGGAGCTTTGCTAGCGCGCGCGAGTCGCCTGCAGGAGGACGCCAGGCAACGCGAGTGACGCTCACTCCCTGCGCCTCGATGGCATCGGCGAAAAGGTCGGCTCCTACGTTGATAACGGGGATGGATTCCGGTGTATCTGCAAGTTCAGTCATGGTTTTCCCTCAAGAGATCAATGCAACGTAAGGCGGCTTCGACATTGCTGGTAAAGACTTCGGTCCCGGCTTCGCGCAACTGGGTGGCCTGTACAGAGAGGCGCTGCGGGTCGCCCTCAGTCCCGCAGAGCGAGATGACAAACGCGAGTGCATGCCCTTCACGTTCGGTCAGTGTGCGAGCGGCGCGTATGACAGGCGCGTAGACGGCTGCGGGGTCGGGATGCGAGCAGTAGCCGAGCACGATATCCAGCAAGATGACGCGCACACGCGGGTTGCGCGCCTCTTCCTGCAAGTGTTTCAGGCGCAAACTCGGATCGATCATCGGGTGTGGGCGTCCTCGCGTATACTCGTCTGCGCCAAAGTCGATGGCAATATGTCCCTGCTGCTCTTTCCCCTGCCCGTCACTCAAGCGCCATTCCGGTTTCAACGGAATGTTGGAATATATCGGCCCGAGCTGCACTGACCAGATATGCATAGCCTCATCGCAGAGCGTGCCGCCGGAAAAGAGACCGGCGAGATATTTATCTTTCCCTACGGTTGCAACATTTGTGGATGTCTGCCTTCCCGGACTGGTTTCAGTATTGCTCCGCTCTGCTGTTTCGATGCCACTGGCGGCAAGGGCTACCTGTGCTGCCTCGGTGAGGTTGTGTGTGATGGTGAGGCGCTGACCATAGCGTTGTTGCAAGGCGTTCACATCAGCTCCGACAAAGCATACGATGACCGGTTTGTCACCTGCTGCTGCGGCTTGCAGGACACGCTCCACGACGACCGGAGCGGGCGGCTTGGAGATGAGGACGATGACGCGCGTTTGTTCATCCTCTTGCAGCAGGCGTAGTCCTTGCAGCGTGGTGATGGCTCCCACCGCTCCTGATAGGTCACGGCCGCCGCAGCCAATGATCTGCGAAACGCCCCCGTTGCCCTGCGCAATCAGTGACATGACCTGCTGGATGCCAGTACCTGATGCCCCGACGATGCCGATGGAACCGGATGGGACGACATTGACGAAGCCAAGTCCCACACCGTTGAGCATGGCCGTGCCACAGTCCGGCCCCATCAGCAGCAGGCCGCGCCCCTGTGCTAAACGCTTGAGCGCGATTTCGTCCTCAAGTGGCACATTATCGCTGAAGAGGAAGACATGCAGCCCTGCTCTCAGGGCGCGCTCGCTCTCCAATGCAGCATACGGGCCGGGTACGGAAATTACGGCTAATCCCATTTTGCCAGCCTCTAATCGCTGCACTGCCTGTTCCAGCGAGCGCGGCTGCTTCGATCCCGTTGCTGTCCCGGCCTCGCCAGCTTCACTGGTAGTTGTCGGACGCTGTGTTAGCAGCGCTTCGGCAGCTTCCAGGGCGGCTTCGACGCTTGTCTCGTCTCCTGCGCGCACGACCAGCAGCACATCTTCGGGGCCTGCTGCATTGGATACGAACTCAGGAGGAGTCAGTCCAGCCTCGGCCAGCAGTTGCAGGTTTGGCGCTGTTGCCATGATAGCGGCAGCATCCTCGACGCCCGCCATCTCTGTGAGGGAGCGAGCGATCTTCATGAGGGTGATCGAATCGAAATAGGTGTTGCGTTTCACACGCGCTTTGATGGGCATAGAACACCTCGCAACCAGTTGTCTCTATTCGTGATATAGCTCATTCTATCACAGGCAACCAGAAGTAACGGCACTGCAAACAATCAGGAGAAAGGAGTAAGGTGGGCGAAGGATTATGAATTATGAACAAGAAATGACCGCGGTGGGACTCGAACCCACGACCACACGCTTAAAAGGCGCGTGCTCTACCACTGAGCTACGCGGTCATGCAGGAAGCAATGCTCTGAGAAGTTTATCCGCTCTACTACCTGGCTTCACCAGCACGAACACAGTATATCATGCGCTGTCAAGCCTGATGAGAGGTGCAAAACAGGTAAAAAGGCCTGGGAATATTTCCTGTATTATATGTTGTTCTATTTGGTAGCATCCCTATACTAGACTCACAAACACCTTTCAGAGCTATGCAGACAGAAGTAATAGCTCATGTGCTAGAGGAGTCTTGTATGACGTTAGGGGTTTCTACCAAACTTGTTTCCAGTGGCAAACTGGCCCATTTGCCGACTGCCCGTAACCTGAATGCGTATCTTGAGTATATCTGGAAGCGCTATTTCGTTGACGTTCCTCGCGTCAACGAGGTACAAATTGCTTACTGTAAGCCCTGGAAAAATCGACTTGGGCTGATTCGCATGTCGCTCGACAAAACAACCTCGTTCATCGGCGTGAATACGCTGCTGCAGCACGAATTGGTACCCGAATACGTGTTAATTACGACAGTGGCACACGAACTGGTACATTACGCGCACGGTTTTGGTTCGCCCTTGCCTCGTCCTTATGAGCATCCACATGCGAATAACGTGGTGAATTGCGAACTGGAAAAGCGCGGACTTGGTACTTATGTACAGCAATGTGATGTATGGATTGACAGGGAGTGGTTTGCGTTTTATGATACACAACGGGCCTATCTCTCTTGACATCCGCCGGTACCTGTGGTATATTCAAGCTAGCCCCAGGATACATACTGCGTTCTCAACATTCCAGTTTGAAAGGGTCTGTCATCCCGTCGGGATTGAAATTCATGGAAAACATTACATTGGCTGTGAGGCGCCTCAGTATTCTCAAGAAATTAGCAGTTGCCACAGGTTAGAGCATATCCGAAAACCTATCTGAAACCGCTTCAATCCAGAGCCAAAACTGGTTTTCGGATATGCTCCTATTCAGGTATTCGTACCAGTACTTTCCAGGATACACAGTAGGTAACATTTCCCACCATTTTCTTAATGTTCATCAAGAAAGGAGAATGGGCGTGTTCTTCCCAAAGAATTTGCGTCGCCCTACACAACGTGAACATCACTGAGTTAGAAACTAAAACCATAACGGAGCTACGCGACATCGCTCGCGACCTCGAACTCTCCGGTTATTCCGCCCTCAAAAAACAAGACCTCGTCTTTCGCCTACTTCAAGCCAACACCGAGCAACAGGGAAACATCTTCAGCGCAGGTGTGTTGGAAATCGTGGAAGATGGCTTCGGATTTCTTCGACAGGAACGTTTCCTCCCGGGAAACATGGATGTCTACGTCTCTCAGTCACAGATTCGCCGCTTCGGCTTGAGGACAGGTGATATGGTTTCCGGGCAGGTTCGCCCGCCAAAGGATAATGAAAAATACTACGGCCTCCTGCGCGTTGAAGCTATCAACGGTATGGACCCTGAGATCGCCAAGCGCCGCCCGCACTTCGACCTGCTGACCCCGATCTTCCCCCGCGAGATGTTCAATCTGGAAACCATTCCTTCCAATATCTCCGGACGTTTGATCAACCTCGTCGCCCCTATCGGGCGCGGACAGCGCGGCCTGATCGTCTCCCCTCCTAAAGCCGGTAAAACCATGCTCCTCAAGTCCATCGCCAACTCCATCACCGAGAACTACAATGATGTTCACCTGATGATTGCCCTGATCGGTGAGCGACCTGAAGAAGTGACCGACATGAAACGCTCGGTGCGCGCTGAGGTTATCAGTTCAACATTTGACGAGCCAACCGAGGCTCATACCCGCGTTGCCGAAATGGTGCTGGAACGCGCCAAGCGCCTGGTCGAAGGCGGACGTGACGTAGTGGTCCTGCTGGATAGTATTACCCGCCTGAGCCGCGCCTATAACCTGGCTGTGCAGCCCAGTGGTCGTACCCTCTCCGGCGGTCTCGATCCGAGCGCACTGTTCCCGCCTAAACGCTTCTTCGGTGCTGCCCGTAAAGTTGAAGAAGGCGGCAGCCTGACTATCATCGCTACAGCCCTTGTCGATACCGGTAGCCGTATGGATGATGTGATCTACGAAGAATTCAAAGGCACCGGCAACATGGAACTCGTGCTCAACCGCAAACTAGCCGAGCGCCGTGTTTTCCCTGCCATCGACATCTCGCTCTCCAGCACGCGCCGTGAGGAACTGCTGCTCGACGAGAAGACGCTGCGTGCCGTCGTCGTCATGCGCCGCATGTTCTCGACGCTGGCCGATCAGCGCGGCCTGGAAGCGATGGAGGCCCTCCTCCAGCACATGTCCAAGACCAGCAACAACCTGGAGTTTCTTGCCACCCTCAACAAGAGCATCATGTGATGAGAAAAAATGGTCCATGCACACAGTGAGCGGCGCGCCGCTCACTGTGTGCATGGACCATTTTTTCTCATTCATCACGAGAGGAGTATTGCTATGACCACCACAGCCCGCACCTACCAGAACTACATTGGTGGCAAATGGCAGGATGCGCAGAGCGGACAAACCTTCCCCAACTACAATCCGGCCACCGGCGAAGTCCTGGGCTATTTCCCGCTTTCCGGGGAGGCCGAGGCCAATGCCGCCGTTGCAGCCGCCAGAGCCGCCTTTGGGCAGTGGCGACTCGTACCCGCGCCCAAACGTGGTGAGATTCTCTTCCGCACTGGCGAACTGCTTGTGCGCTACAAAGAAGACCTGGCGCGCACCATGACGCAGGAGATGGGCAAGGTGTTGAAGGAGACTCGCGGCGACGTGCAGGAAGGCATCGACATGGCCTACTACATGGGCGGCGAGGGTCGTCGTCTCTTCGGCTACACGGTGCCGGTTGAACTGCCCAACAAATCGGGCATGGCGCTGCGCGACCCCGTTGGCGTCGTGGCCTGTATCACGCCCTGGAATTTTCCTGTAGCCATTCCAACCTGGAAGATGTTTCCCGCGCTAGTTGCCGGTAACAGCATTGTCTTCAAACCCGCCAGCGATACACCGTTGAGCGCGCTGCGACTGGTCGAAATTCTCTATGAAGCGGGTCTGCCGGAAGGTGTGGTCAACATCGTTTTTGGCCCGGGTGGCACGGTAGGGGAGACGCTGCTGCACCATCCCGACGTCTCCGTCATCTCCTTCACTGGCTCGACCGAATCGGGTCGTCACGTTGCCATCGAGGCCGCGAAGTCGCTCAAGCGCGTCTCGCTGGAAATGGGCGGTAAGAATGCCGTCATCGTCATGGACGACGCCGACCTTGACCTGGCCGTGGAGGGTATCCTGTGGAGCGCCTATGGCACCACCGGCCAGCGCTGCACTGCCTGCAGCCGTCTCATCGTCCATAAAGCGGTTATCGACGCGTTGCTGGATAAGCTGGTGCCGCGCATCGAGCAACTGCGCCTGGGCAACGGGCTGGACGAAAGCGTCGATGTCGGACCCATCATCAACGCCTCTCAGCTTGAGAAGATTGCCAGCTACACAGACATTGGCAAGGCCGAAGGGGCAACGCTGGTCACCGGCGGCGAGGTCGTGCGCGAAGGTGAGCTTGCTGGCGGCAACTTCTATCGTCCCACCCTCTTCCGCGACGTGCGCCCAGGCATGCGTTTAGCGCAGGAAGAGATTTTCGGTCCCACGCTCTCCGTTATCGCCGTTGACTCGCTCGACGAGGCCATAGCCGTCAACAACAACACGAAGTTTGGTCTCTCCAGTTCCATCTACACCCAGGATATCAACCGCGTGCAGCACGCCATGCGCGACATCACCACCGGCATCCTCTACGTCAACTCTGGCACGACAGGGGCGGAGATCCAGTTTCCCTTCGGCGGCACACGGGGCACCGGCAACGGCCACCGCGAAGCCGGTCTTGCCGGCCTCGACGTCTTCACCGAATGGAAAGTCGTCTACACCGACTACAGCGGCAAACTCCAGAAGGCCCAGATCGACGATTAGATTAGCGGAGATAGAAAAGAAAAGAAACGACGTATTCTCTGTAAGATGATACGTCGTTTCTTCCTTCGCGTCTCGTTGTTGCGTCGATTAACTGGCTTTGCGCCAGCTCAGGAGGTAGTCCAGCGCCTCCTCCTCGTTACGAGCCACGGCCAGTTTCAAGATCAGGTCTTGCAGCACGTCCGGGTCATTGATGATAGCCGCCTGCCCCTCTGCGAGTAGTTCCATTTTCTGACTGGCAAAGCGTTTTTGCACAAGCCTCTGCATCGTCTGACGCCAGCGTTCCAGCTCTTGTTTCCGATCTTGCTCTCTTGTCTCCTCACGAGCTTCTTCTGTAATTTCTTGATAGAACCAGTTGTCCTTTAAGCGTTCGCTCATGGTGCGCCATCTCCTTTTAAGCCATTGGCGATCTTCCGCCGTTTTCTTGTCAAAGACTAAACCGATCAATACATAGGCCGTGAGCAGCGCCTCGTCTTTGCCTGTGGCTCCCAGGTCGGTCATGATCTCCTCGGCTACCTCGCGGGTCGCTCCATCCCTGGTCAGGATCATCAGGGGCATAATGCCGGGCAAACCAGTTGCGCGGAGTTCCTCTGCCGACATCCGGGCCAGATCAATGACCTTGTACTGGAATTGTAACACATCTTCGGGATATTCGGGAAAGCCCCAGGTTAGCGGGGGTGAGGGAACTTCTCCGTCATCCTGCAAGTAGAACACATAGGAAAAGATGGGCAATTTGTGTTTGCGGCGACCTTGAAACTGGTATTCCAGCACACGGTCCGGCACATCCTCTTCATTGCGCGCCTGAAATTCAAAGTGCAAGGCGGCTGGCACGTTGCCGACCTTGATGTGAATCATAGCATCGGCAATGATGGTGCGTTTGAACTCCGTGTCCAACGTGTCAAGGACCTCGACTCCGTGGTCAGGCATCACGAAGCGGACAAAGTCTTCTTTATTGGCTTGTACCAGCTTTTTTAACGTATCATCAAAATCATGCGGCATAGATCACGCACTCCATAAAAGATTTCTTTCAGAGACTAACAAAGTGGAAACGACCTGGCAAGAGAATAGCAGACAAGCAAGGAGAAATGGGTAATGTACCTGGCCGAGCCACTGAGTAAAATGTGATACGATGTTGGGGAAAAACCACAGAGAAGTGAGGAGATGAGCTTTGGGCAGTATATCATTGTGGCAGGCTGAGTTGGCTGACACTGTGAGTGGACGGGGTATAGAGACGGCAGGACCGTTGGAGGGGAATGTTGAGACGGAGGTGGTCGTCGTTGGAGCAGGCATTACGGGAACAGCTACTGCCTTGTGGTTGGCGCGAGTAGGTGTGCCGGTGCGCGTGCTGGAGGCGCGGCAGATCGCCGCTGGCGCGAGTGGGCGCAATGGCGGCTTTCTTTCCATCGGCACCGTCGAGTCGTATGCCAGCTATTATAGAGCGTTTTGGTCGTGAGCAGGCAAGACGGCTGTGGGCAGCGAGCGTTCGCAATGCTGAGTTTGCTGTGGGACTGATTGAGGAGTTGCGCGAGCAGGGCTGGCTCTGTGGCTACCGGCGCAATGGCAGTCTGAGGCTGGCCGGGGATGAAGACGAACTGGCGGGCATACGGGAGAGCGTGTGGCCGCTACAAGAGGATGGGTGGAACGCGACAATGGTAGAGCGTGCAGCACTGCCTGCTCGCCTGCGCTCCGCCTATATCGGTGGCTCGTATAACCCTGATAATGCCGAGATACAGCCTGCGAAATTCGTGCTGGGTCTGGCTCGACTGGCTCAGCAGGAGGGAGCGGTCTTTCATGAAGAGAGTCTGGTGAGCAGTATCGTTGTGGAGAATGGTGGGGCCACGCTGCGCACGGAGCGGGGAAGCGTGCGCGCCCGGAATGTCGTGTTGGCGACGAATGCATGGCTACCCGATCTGTCCGCGCCAGGTAAGCAACTGGACGCGCAGTGGTTGGCGCAGTGCATCACGCCCACGCGAGGGCAGATAATTGCCACGGAGCCTGTTGGCGAACGACTTTTCCCCTGTCCCTGCTCCGGCGATCATGGCTACCAGTACTGGCGGCAGCTTGAAGATGGGCGTCTCGTCGTCGGCGGATGGCGCAACTACTCGTTCGAGACGGAGTACAGCAGCGACGAGACGCCCAACGAAGCGGTGCAGCGCCACCTGGACGCCTTTGTCCACGAGACGCTTGGCCTGCCACAGGTGCGCATCGAACATCGCTGGGCTGGCATCATGGCCTTTTCCAGAGACAGCCTGCCGCTCGTCGGTCCTTTGCCGGGTGTGCCTCACTGCTACATCTCCGGCGGCTACACCGGCCACGGCAACGCCTACGCTCTCCAGTGCGCGCAAATAATCTGCGAACTCGTGCAAGGCCGTAAAAATCCAGATGGAAATTTATTTGATCCTGCACGTTTTCCTGTTGTTGCAGAGGAAGGCGGAATACCGTAGGGGCGACCTTCAGGGTCGCCCGGGGCCAGGAGCGTAGCAACTGACCTGATCCAGTCCGTTCTCGCATCGGGCGAGGATGCTCCCTCAAGGTCAAGCGTTCCCTTGAGGTCACGCAGGACAGCGCCCCGCGCTGTCTCAGCCTCCCAGGCTGTCAGCCGGTCGCCCCTACGGACGGTTTCCCTCTTCTGCAAAAATTAAATTACACTCTGTAGGTAAAAAGGCAGAGGCCATGATCGATACTCGTTTCATCTTTGTCGAGGGCATTATGGGTGCGGGCAAGTCTACCGCCGTCCAGTTCCTCACGGAGCAGCTGCAGCGCAATGGGATCGCAGCGCAGTTTCCTGGAGGAGGGGCCGACGATAGACAGGCCAGAGCATCCCCTGCGTGTCGCGACCAGCTTGCCACACCCTAATGCCGTCTGGATGGATGTGACGATTGAGGAATATGTTGCTTTGAGCCTGCGCAAATGGCGGGACTTTGTGGCAGAGATGTGGCGAGCGGAGACGGTAACGGTTTGCGATGGGCTACTCTTCCACGGCAATATGACAGACCTGCTGCTCATGGATGCCGGGCCAGCGATCCTGGACCACTATATTAGCACAGGTGATAGAATCTCTTGCCGATCTCAAACCGGTGGTCATCTATTTTTATCACGCCGATATCGCACGGGCCTTACGCACCATCTGTGATGTGCGTGGCAGCAGGTGGGAGGCGTATCAGGTCAACTGGAAGGTCGGCAGTCCATATGGTAAGCGACATGCATTGCATGGCTTCGAGGGGCTGGTGCAGCTCTATCAGGATTATCGCGCCATCTGCGATGATCTCTTTGCGCGACTGGCGCTGCCAAAACTGGCAATTTGCAACGAGGGCAACTGGGAGAAATACTATGAGGACATTCTTGCGTTTCTCCGGTTGTCCATAGTGAAAGAGAGATGAGATATGCAACAACCGGTAGCTCGTGTTGATGTTGTGCGTGACACCTACTTTGGCACGACGATAGAGGACCCGTATCGCTGGATGGAGGATTGGAAGGAAGAGGAGTTTCAGGCGTGGATGAAGGAGCAGGCGACCTATACGAAGACGTATCTGGAAGTGCTGCCGGGACGGGAGAAGCTGCTGGCTCAGCTCACTGAATTGGGCAATGCCGCACCCGCTCTCCAGGATTTTCGGGTCATAGGCGAGCGTATCTTCTACCTGCGGCGCGACCCTGGCGAAAACCTCGCGAAACTGATCGTGCGCCTGTCAGGTGAGCAAGGGGAGCAGGAGAAGACGCTGTTTGATCCCAATATGATCGAGGGCGAGGCACAGACCGCTATAGACTGGTACTTCCCGTCATGGGATGGGCGCTATGTCGCTTACGGCATCTCACAGGGAGGCTCGGAGAACAGCATGTTGCATGTAGTGGAGGTCGACAGCGGCTCCATGCTTGGTCTAGCGATACCTCACACTGAGTTTACGAATGTCTGCTGGCTGGAGGATAATCGTTCCTTTGCCTACCATCGCTTCCCCGAGCGACCTGAGGGTACAGCGGTGACCGAGCGCTTCAGAGATGGCTGCACCTACCTGCACCACCTGGGAGACGACCCGGCCAATGATCGGCCTGTCTTCGGTGCGAACGTAAGTATGGGTGTCGAGGTTGGTCGCGACGACTATCCCTTCCTGATGATCTCGCCGCTCAGCGACTGGCTGATCGGGCTGGTCGTCCATGGCGATCTGGAAGAGCAAAGCATCTATGCCGCGCCGCGTTCAGCCCTGAATGACCCGACCACAATTCCCTGGAAGAAGATCTGCGATGTCGAAGATGCCGTGGCTGGCTATGAGCTGATAGGCGATACGATCTATCTGCGGACGCACAAAGACGCGCCGCGCTACAAAGTCATTGCCACGTCCTTACAACAGCCGGATGTGGCGAATGCGACAGTAGTGGTACCGGAGAGCAAGGCGGTGATCGAGGCTATCAAGGTAGCGGGCGATTACCTGCTGCTGGACGAGCTGGATGGCGGCATAGGTCGCTTGCGGCGCGTGAAACGTAGTGGCGGCGAACCCGAAGCCATCCCCATGCCCTTCGAGGGTTCAATCAGAGAATGGGCAAACGCGCCCGGCAGAGCTGAGGTGTTGGTTGAGATGGCCTCGTGGAGTATCTCGCCGCGCCTCTATAGCTGCGATGTCAGCGCTGGAACGCTGGAGGATACAGGCATCTACCCGTCTTCACCGCTTGATTTCAGTGATATAGAGGCGCACGAGGTGCATTATCCGGCGAGAGATGGCACGCTCATCCCTCTCTCCATCATCCATAAGAAGGGGTTGAAGCTGGATGGAAACAACCCGACGCTGCTTGACGGTTATGGTTCCTACGGCATCCATATGAATCCCTTCTTTATGCCACGCTTGAAGGCATGGTATGATCTGGGCGGAGTCTTTGCCGTTGCTCACATACGTGGCGGTGGCGAATACGGTAAAGAGTGGCACCTGGCAGGCAAGGGACTGAACAAGGGCAATACGATCAATGACTTCATCGATGCTGCCGAATACCTGATTGCCCAGAAGTATACCAGTGCGCGACGACTGGCAGGCGAGGGAGGCAGCGCGGGCGGCATTACCACTGGCGGCTCGCTGGTAAGACGCCCTGACCTGTGGGCAGTGATGGTGATGAAGGTGCCGGTGAATAACGCTCTGCGCGCCGAGTTCACCGAAAATGGTCCGCCCAACGTCTTCGAGTTTGGCAGCGTCAGCACTGAAGAGGGCTTTCGTGGCCTGCTAATCATGGATGCTTTCACGAAGGTGCGCGACGGCGTGGCCTATCCATCCGTGCTGATTACGGCGGGTGCCAACGATCCTCGCGTGGTGATCTGGCAGGCGGCGAAGATGGCGGCGCGTTTGCAGGCTGCGACCTCTTCCGGCAAGCCTGTCCTGCTGCGCGTCGAGTTCCAGGGCGGTCACGGCATGGGTTCTACGCAGCAGCAATTCAACGAGGAAAATGCTGACGAATTCGCCTTCCTCTGCCAGCAGATGGGGGTGAAGATTGAGTAGCAAAGCCATTCAAAGGAAGGCAAGAAATATACAAATATATTGTTATTCAATAATAAAGGGAGGGGAGGGTTGACTTTTTCACGCAAATAGGCTATTTTGAGAAGGAAACACACTATTAGAAAATAATCCACTTCTGCTTTTCGGTTGAAACTTGCTGAAAGCGGCAACGGAAAAGAAGAAAATGCTTGATTCTGTTGGATAGATGCCATGCAAGCGATATTCTTCAGGTAGAAGGGTCCCTATTATGGGGTTGAGCTTTGTCATTGTCGGGCCTCATAATATTGTACAAGTAGGATTGCGAGAACTTTTCACGAACAATTCTGCAATTGACAACGTTTATGAGGCAACGAATGTCGAAGACATGGAAAAATATCTCGCATCCAATGCCATAGATCTTGTGGTAATCTATCAGTCTTTGATCAAAGAAATAAAATTGCCAATCATATTTCGCCTCCTTATCATTGCTGATGTACTGGACAAACAAATGTTACCAATCGCTCACAACATTGGAGCTTTTGGCTATATTCTGGTAGATTCTGTAGAAGGACTACTTCAGTCGATAGTGTATCTGGTTGAAAAAGGGGGAGAAAGAAGTTTCTTGCTTGACCCTTTTGTCACTCCAAATGTCCTTTCATCTATCGACGAGGAACTGTTTTTATCAACAGATGTGAATCTACTAACTCCTCGCCAGCGTGAGGTTTTCTGCCTTTTACATCAAGGACTTGATGATCCAGCTATTGCAAAACAGCTTGATATTGAGGAAACTACTGTGAGGTCGCATGTGGCCGATATTTTACAGAGATTACATGTCACACGGCCTCAGATCAAACAATTACCATTGCCAGAAGGAAGATATATCAGGAAACGCCGATCCAAAAAAGAGTAATGCTGTTTATTCCTGTAACTGTTTTTTAGCAATTTCTTTTCTCCACTTATTATCCACAAAAATTCCACCTCTGTTGATGGTATTTTCTTTGTTTATAAGCTATACTTCCTTTCGGGTGTTGTTAGATATTTTACTTCAATTTAGGAGATCAGATAGAGCCAGAGGTATGATACATCCAGGAGAAATTATCTTTATCCGTTTATTTGTTCGTCTCCTACTTGGTCTCATCTTGCTCAGCGTTGCTGTAAGCAAACTGGCTCATCCATCCCGTTTTCGCTGGGCAATAGAGGATTATCGCATTATTCCATCTGCTCTGGAATTGAAGCTATTGCTTTCGGTAGCGTTATCTTTTGGTATTCCGTTTGCTGAACTCATAGCAGGTCTTGGGTTAATCAGTGGTTTTGTGCTTGTTCCAGCTGTTTTGCTGGCATTCGCCCTTTTTGTGTTGTTCAGTGGCGGGCTTATCATCAATCTGATGCGTGGCAGATATGATCTTTCCTGCCATTGTGAAGGCATACTTGGAGACCATCGTATCTCGTGGTGGTTAGTTGGCCGCAATGGCTTACTATTAGCTGGCCTTTTCGTTTTGCTCATTACGCCAGCCGATATGTTCACGATTAGTGAGCTACTTCGTAGCCCATCTCTTTTCACGGAGAGCGTAGATTTGAGTATTCTCCTTCCTGTAGCGTTGCTCGTTGGGATAGTACTCGCTGCCGTTGTCTTGTCCAATTCTGCACGAATCCTGTGGCGTTCCTGACTCTTTTTTGTAGGAAGCAGTAGTAGTATGTAACAGACTATACGCTGAAAGGAGGATGTAACATACCTACGATCTGGATAGTGAGTATTATTGCCTTGTGGTTGTTGGTGCTTTTTGAAACAGCACTGCTCCTGTTGTTACTTCGTGGACTGGGCGAGTTACGGGAGCGAATAATAGCATCAAACACTCGGGTACAACCCTTCACCGACCGTGGGCTTGCTCTTGGCATACAGGCTCCGGCTTTTGTAGCCTTGGATCATGAAGGGCATCCTATCAGACTAGAGGATTCGCAAGGGCAATGGCGCATTTTGGCGTTTGTCTCGCTAGGATGTCCTGCTTGTGCAGGGGCAATCCAAGCTTTAAACGTGCTCCATCAGAGTAAGCAAGGCGTGGTCATACTAGTTGTAGGTGGCCCGGATAGTAAACTTAATCATGCTTACGCTGTTGAACATGAGGCTTTAATGCCTATTTTGACTCCTACTGCTGACTTTGATAGGAGCCTATACCTTGTTCAAGGGTTACCGTTTATCTTTGTGCTTGATGAAGGAGGAGTCATTCGTGCGAAAGGTGTTGTGAATCAGCTGGAAGATTTACAAGCACTATTGAGCAATGCTCTTGTACCCGTAGTAATCTCTCGTTAGTGCGTCGCTGATAGTAGCCAGAGAACACACGGTGAAAGGAGTTCCTATGAATAAACCGGAGATTAATGAGCAGGAACCTGAGCAGAACCACTCTCGGCGTCTCTTCTTCAGATGGGTGGGTCAGGTGGTTGGAGGTGCCTCGCTCGCAGGCATAGGTCTTGGTATAACCAATCCCTTGAATGCTCTAGCTTCGAGCAGACGGTGCATGATACAATCAATAAGCCTGGACCTGCAGACCCTAAATGCATTCAGTGTCCAACATATTGTGAGGTGACGAAGTGTATTCAGTATGGCGGAGGATGTTCATCGTATCAGGTAACATATATACAGTACCTTGGTGGTTGCGAAGTATCAGGATCATGCCCCACTAAAACCTATGTTGTATGTAGTAATCATTGTTGTTATGATAGCTGTGTGTGTTAGGGAGCTAGCTCCCTAACATAGTTTCGTACAGACTGACATGTTGTTATCTCCATGATAGCAGCTCTTCACGGCTCAGCACTAGCAGTAGCTATGCTAGTGCTGATTTGGCTATTCAGTCATATTTTTCTTTCCTGACATCTTCTTGCTGAACAACGCTTCACAAAAGGAGCATTTGATGGAAAATAAAAATCCTTTGTCACGAGCACGTAGGCACAAGGTAGAGATGATAATTACTTTGTGCATTGTGGTAGTGCTTGTACTGGTCATTGTAGACAGTGTTACTCCATTACAGAACGTGGTAATTTCTCGTTTCCGTGTTCCAACTCCAACTCCAACTGTGCTTCCCGGTGATGATTTATTTTATATCCAGGTCACTCCCAACTGGGGTACTGTCACCGTCGATGGACACCTTCTCTCTCATCTACCGTTGGTTGATAGCGGTTCACCGCTTCGCTTATCTGTTGGACGACATACGATTATATGGCACGCCGAGCCGTTCCAACCGATCACCTGCATCGTCTCAGTACCATCTTTGTTAGCGCAAGAGCCATGCCCCTATGAATCACCAGCTCCAAATTCCAATGCCAGACTTATCAACTTTACTGCATCATTGGCGAATTTGTCTTCCAGTCAGCAGGCTGCTCTCTTCCAACAATCTCAGTCGGCTCTCGATGCCTTAGAATCCAGCGACACAGTGCAACCGGGAGAAAAATATCTGTATGTCCAGCCTTCATCATCTATTTCAATGCATACAGCTGCAGAGCCGCTACGTGCCATCCTGCGTTTTCATCTCGACACAGACCCTTCTTCGCCAAGAGAGTGTAGCCAAGATGAGCCATGCACTGGAGTAAATGGCGAGGATTGCCATCATTTCTGCACCATTCCTACGTCGATGGATTTGCAACCGTCTGCCGAGACTTTCTGGGATGCTATTGCTGTGGTCTATGCGACATGGACGTATCAAACAGAAAGCGGTCAAATAGTTGCACAAAATCAACCGGATAGCTCTATCAGTAATACGGGAACTGAATATGGCATAAGATTGGACCTTCGTTGGGATAATAACGCGTGGCATGTTAGCGTCGCTGATCCCACTGAAGAAACATATATACCTACCTTTGATGTGTTCTCTTCTAACGATCCTATATGTACGCCGACCCAGGAGCAGATTGCCGGGAACCAGCAGGAACGTATCACGCAAGGGTCTTTCAAAACTGTTGTGAATTGGAGTTTTTTTGACTCCCCCAATCGGGTGACTGGATGCCTTGCAGTAGCTGTACCTCAGCAAGATACCTCTTATCCCCCTCAGTTTCCTGTTGCTTATTGCCTCTATCGCTTCGGTATCCTTCTGGCAGTCAACGCTACTGCACAACAGTATTGGCCTGATTTGCCTGCAGCCGATGCCTATGAACAAAGCATTGCACAGCGCCTGATAACTGCTTACCAGCAAGATATTCGAATGGTATCATAGTTCTCTCAAATTACCTCTAAAGCGTGACGCGGTTGCCGTCTGCGGGCATGGTGAAGCGCAGGAAGCCGCCCAGTGCCAGGCGCGTGCAGACGACGGCCAGCGTGAAGAAGGCGAAGAGAGCGGTGGCAGTCTTCAGTTCGTAGAGCGCGAAATCGCTGAAGGTCAGGGAGTTCGCGCCGCTGGCGAAGAAACGCAGGAGGGCCGGGCCCTGCTGGACGCTGCCGAACGAGTTGAGCGCCATGCCGGCGCAGAGGGTCAACAGCAGGTCGATGCCGAGGCAGATGGCGGCCAGGCGCGGGCCGAGCAGCCAGAAACGCTTGCTCAGGCGCTCACGTTTGCTGGTGGCCTGGATGCGGCGCGTGGCCCAGACCGGCGGAAGCAGGAATTGCAGCAGCAGGAACAGCAGGGGAGCAGCGACGAAGACCCAGCCGGGAAAGATAGTCGGAGTGATGAGCGCGCCAAGTCGACCCAGCGTGTAGAGGATCACCGCTTCTATGACCCCGCGCCGGTAGCTGGTCTTATTGAACATAACGGATAAACCTGTCTACGTCTCTTTAATCGCTTAATTGCAACCGCAATCACCGCCGCAGCTACAGCCGTCCAGCGAGTCTTCGTCGTAATCGCTATCCTCGTAGCTGCCCTCGCCTAGAAAGGCCGCGAAGACGGAGAGCAGGCGGCGCACATGCTCACCGTGACACTTTGTGCAGACAACATCGTCGGCATGCTGGAAGTTGACCAGCATCTCAAATTTTGATTTACAGTCCGAGCAATAGTACTCGTACAATGGCATGAAATTGACCTCCATCTATGGGAACACCTTATTTCAAGCATATTTTACTGTCTGGTGGGCATAGCGTCAAGTGTGGCATGCTGAGTGCAGGTAGCCTCTCAGGAGGATGTCATTCATCTTTGTTGAAAGGGGGATGAAATCCGTAGGGCGATCTTCAGGGTTGCCTGGAGCCAGGAGTGTAGCAACTGTCTTGCTGAGCCACGTGAGAAAGACTGCCGTCACGCTTCGCTGTCGGCAGCGGGCACCCATGACGGATGCCCCTACGGCTTCGGGCACCCATGAAGGATGCCCACTACGGGCATTCACGGCTCCCCCTACATGATGGAGACCGAGCAAAATTCCATCTGGACGTATCTTCGGTGATATGCTAGGCTACAAAGAGCAAAATCAGCATAAAATATTCAACTAACGGTCTGAACAATGAAATGAGAGAGAAGGGTATATAGATGGCTCTTACAATTGGGATTGTGGGGTTGCCGCAGAGTGGCAAGACCTCCTTGTTTAACGCGCTGACGAAGGCGGGCGCGCCTGTGAGCAATTACGCGACGAGTACGGTGCAGGCGAATATGGCGGTGGTGCCGGTGCCTGATGCCCGTTTGCAGCCACTGGCGGATATCTTTAATCCGAAGAAGGTGACGCCCGCTACGGTGGAATTTGTGGATGTGGCAGGTATGGGCCAGAGCCAGCACGGAGCAGGGGAGCAGCGCGAGGGGCTGAGCGCCGAGTTCATCGGGCATATCCGCAACGCCGATGCTCTGGCAATCGTGCTGCGCACCTTTGAGAACGCGAACGTGCCGCATAGCTACGGGGATATTGACCCCATACGCGACCTGGACAGCCTGAACGCCGAACTGACGCTGACCGACCTGGCAACGGTGGAGCGGCGCATCGAACGCACGAAGCGCGCCGCCAAGTCGGGCGAGAAAAAATACCAGCAGGAACTGGCGATCCTGAGCCTGTTGCAGGATGCGCTCAATGATCTGAAGCCGGTGAGCCAGCTTGAACTGCTCCCACAGGATCATGCTGTGCTGGATGAACTCTTTTTGCTGACCCTGAAGCCGCGTATGTACGTGCTCAATGTGAGCGAGGATGTGCTGGGCGCGGCCAACGACCTGCTGGCACGTATCGCGGCAGGTGAAGAGGTGGATGTAGAGCAGCAGGAGGGCGAACTGAAAGGGATTGCTGCCGTGGCGCTGCGGGCGAAGGATGAGGGAGCCGAAGTGGTGGCCGTCTCAGCCCGGCTGGAGGGCGAACTGGCCGAACTGCCCGCTGCCGATGCGCAGGAGTACCTGGAGGCGCTCGGGCTGCCCCGGTTGGGCGCTGATCGTGTAATTCAGGTTGGCTATCGCCTGCTCAACCTGATTACCTTCCTGACAGCAGGTGAGGACGAGGTGCGCGCCTGGACGGTGCGTAAAGGGGCAAAGGCTCCTGAGGCGGCGGGCAAGATTCACAGCGATATCGAGCGCGGCTTCATTCGTGCCGAGGTGACGCACTACGATGATTTTATGGAGAGCGGTGGTTCGTTTGCTGCTGCCGCCAAAAAAGGTGTGCAGCGTCTCGAAGGCAAAGACTATGTGATTAAAGATGGTGATATCGCCCACTTCCGCTTTAATGTAGGGAAATAAAAGCCAGTAAAAAGCTGCCAGCACAGCGCGGGTCGACCCGTGCTGTGCTGGCAGCTTTTTACTGGCTTTTATTTATGGACTTCTCGGGCAAGGGAGAGGAGGCCGACACCGGCGATGATGGCGAGCATGGCGAGCAGACCGAGGAGGGTGATATGCTCGCCATCCAGCAGGACGCCGAGACCGACCGCGACCATCGGATTGACGTAGGCGTAGCTGGTGGCGAGGGCGGGCCGCACGTGGCTCAGCAGGTAGCCGTAGGCGCTGAAGGCGATGAGCGAGCCGAAGAGCACCAGGAAGCCAATGGCGAGCAGCGAGGGTAGGGTGGGTGTGGGCAGTGGCTCGCGCAGGCCGAGGCTCATCACGACCAGCACGGCACCTCCGATCAGCATCTCACACGCGCTGGACATCAGTCCGCCCGGCAGCTTGAGATGCTGGCTCCATGCTGAGCCAAGCGCCCAGCAGATGGGGGCCAGCAGCAGGGAAATCGCTCCCGCCGGGGAGGCCCACATATTGCTGCCCGCGTTGAGCAGGATGACGCCGATAAAGCCGACGCCAAGACCGAACCACTCCAGCCGGTTGGGCCAGCGCCCCCACAGGCCGGCAAAGAGGGCTGTCCAGAGGGGAACGGCGGCGATGCCGAGAGAGGCCAGTCCCGAGGCTACCCATTGCTCGGCGAAGGCGACGCCTCCGTTGCCGCCCGCCAGCAGGAGGATGCCGACAATGCCTGCGCCGATCCACTGGGCGCGACCGGGATGGGGTGCCCCGCGCAGGCGCAGCACAAGATAGAGGATACTGCCGGCGATCAGAAAGCGGATAGCGGCCATCCAGAAGGGCGCGAAACCGCCGAGGGCAATGCGCATCGCCAGGTAGGTCGACCCCCAGATGGTATAGAGCACAAACAGGGAGAGCAGTACAGCCCAGCGGTTCGGCTTCGATTCCGTCGTTGTCGCTCCGCTTCCTACTGCGTTTCCGTCAATTGAGGTCGTTGATGATTGCATTTCATAGGATTTACTCATGAGATATGATCTTTCTGTTGGTCAGGCCAGTATACTTACAATTCCACTGCTTATAATATTGGCACAGTGCCATTACCTGTATAGGGGTAATGATAGCGGTAAGAGCCAGCCATTTCTACAGCCAAGTGACCGTAAATTGGGCAATTTGGCTTCTCAGGTTGCATCGCTACCCGCGTATAACATGCTATGAAAAGGACCTACCAACATGTCATCCTGAGCGCAGCGAAGGATCAAAAGCTCACAGCATTGACCAGGTGGCTGTTTCAGATCCTTCGCTGCGCTCAGGATGACATGGGAGAAGTGCTCAGGATGACATGGGAGAAGGCGTTCTCAATGACTGCGAAATCATGTAAATATATGATAGGATAAGATGACGCAAGACGCTATCTGATTTTTGCGTTGCAATTGTTTCGCAATGGAGCGAGTTTTCCAGGAGGAAAAATGGCAGATACCAACATGGATTCCCTGAAGTCCGACATTGATGAGATGGTGCCTGATATAGTGGCGTTGCGGCGCGACCTGCATGAGCATCCCGAGCTGGCGTTTGAGGAGGTGCGCACCTCTGGCATTGTAGCGCAGCGACTGCGTGCGCTGGGTCTGGATGTGCAGACCGGTGTGGCGAAAA
Organism: uncultured Chloroflexia bacterium; assembly: GCA_963736995.1. GTDB lineage: Bacteria > Chloroflexota > Ktedonobacteria > Ktedonobacterales > Ktedonobacteraceae > CADDYT01. The sequence continues at coordinate 502,870 of CAVTRB010000007.1, read as the reverse complement.
CGGGCGTGGTTGGCCTGTTGCGCGGCGGCAAGAGCGGGCCGGGTGCGAAGACCATCGCCATTCGTGCCGATATGGATGCTCTGCCCATCTACGAATTGAACGAGATCGATTACCGCTCGACCGTCGATGGCAAGATGCACGCCTGTGGACATGACGGACACACCTCGATCGCGCTGGCCGTAGCCGATATTTTGAGCAAGCGGCGCGACGAACTGAACGGAAACGTCAAATTTGTCTTCCAGCCTGCCGAGGAGCAGATTGGTGGGGCAGAGCCGATGGTCAAAGAGGGCGCGATGAAGGACGTTGATGGCGTCATTGGCCTGCACCTGATTAGTAACTATCCGCTTGGGCGCGTCGGTGTGCGTTCCGGCCCCGTCTTTGCCAGTGCGGATAAGCTTATCATTACTGTGCGTGGCAAGGGTGGTCACGCGGCTATGCCGGAAGAGTCTGTCGACCCTATCGTCATTGCCGCTTACATCATCACGGCCCTGCAAACGCTGATCAGCCGCGAGACCTCGCCATTCAGCCCGGCGGTGATTACGATTGGCAGGGTGCAGGCGGGGTCGGCCTTCAATATCATTCCTGAGACGGCTGAATTGCAGGGGACGATGCGCGCCTACAGTCAGGAGCATCGTGAGAAGCTAATACGGCGCATTAGCGAACTCGCCAGAGGCGTCGCCAGCGCCATGGGTGGCTCGTGCGAGGTGCAGCTCTTCGATGGCTGCCCGCCCTGTGTGAACGCAGAGGCCATGACCGAACTGGTACACAAAGCGGCAGTGGAGGCCGTGGGCGAGCAGGCAGTGGACGAGGGCGAGGAGGTGATGACGACCGGAAGCGACGATATGGCCTACTTCCTCGATACTGTTCCTGGCTGCTACTTTATTGTCGGCGCAAACAACCCGCAGAAGGGCGCGAACTACCCGCACCATCACCCGCGCTTCAACATCGATGAGGACGCGCTGCCCGTCGCCGTTGAGGTGCTGACCCGCGCCGCCATGGATTACTTGAAATGATGCGGCTATGATGCCACCCGTAGGTGCCGATTTATCGGCAAAGGTGAGGTGAACGGGTGGGTTGACACGGACAGGCAACTCCTCCCTTAAGGTCGGAGAGGACAGCCTCCCAGGCTGTCTTCCCCTCATCCTCGCCGCACCACCCCCTGTCCCTACAGGGCGTGGCTACCTGTACACAGAAGGGAACAGGATGTGGCTACCTGTACATAGGAGGTTAATGCATTATGGGATTGATACATGGAGGCTGGCTGGTCGCGAAGATACTGAAGCGCGAGGGTGTGGAAGTGGTCTTTACGCTCAGTGGAGGCCATATTGCCGGTATCTATGATGGCTGCATGCGCGAGGGTATCCGCGTGGTGGATACGCGCCACGAGCAGGCGGCGGTACACGCGGCTGAAGGTTGGGCCAAAGTGACCCGCAAGCCGGGTGTCGCCCTGCTGACGGCTGGCCCTGGCGTCACTGACGGCGTGACCGGCGTCGCCAACGCCTACCTTGCTGGTAGCCCTGTGCTGGTCATCGGCGGTGCGGCACCGCTTGGCCTGTGGGATCGCGGTGCATTACAGGAGATGAACCAGATTGACCTGTTGCGCCCGATCACGAAGTGGGCGCGCACGGTGCATGAGACCTCGCGTCTGGGCGAGTACACGGCCTCGGCCTTCCGACAGATGCTCAGCGGCAAGCCAGGCCCGGTCTTCCTGGAAATGCCCATGGACGTGCTCAACAACTTTGCCGACACCGATACACTCTTTGATCCGGGCGAGCCAGAGCACTACCGCTATACGGGCAGAATCGCGCCCGACCCGCAGATGGTGGCGCGGGCCGCTGCCCTTTTAGAGCAGGCCGAGCGGCCCGTTATCATGGCCGGAACGGCGGTCTGGTGGTGCGATGCCGCTGCGCCGCTGCGCGCACTGGCGGAGCGCATTGCTGCTCCAGTCTACCTCAACGGGGCCGGGCGCGGCTGCCTGCCACCGACGCATCCTCTCTTCTTCAGCGCCTCACGACGCAAGGCGCTGGAGGGGGCGGATACCATTCTGGCGATTGGCACGCGCATGGACTTCCGGCTCAATCACGGCCAGCCCCCGCTCATTCCCTCCGGTGCCAACCTGCTCTGGTTCGATCTGGATGCTGGAGATGTCGGGGTCAATCGCGGTGCGGCTGTCGGGCTGGTGGGCGATGTTGGCCTGAGCATGAGCCAGGTGGCCGAGACAACGAAACAGCGCCAGGGTGGTTCGGCTGATGAGTGGCTGACCTATATTCGTGAGGCCGAGCGCAAATCTCAGGAGCGCGACGAGGCCGCTTTGAACTCGGATGCCGTTCCCATTCATCCGCTGCGCCTCTGCCGCGAGATCCGCGACTTCATCGACGAGGATACCACAGTAGTGGGCGATGGCGGCGATATTGTGAGCTACGGCGGGCGCATCATCAATGTCTCCAGGCCAGGCTACTGGCTTGATGCGGGGCCGATGGGTACTCTGGGTGCCGGAACCGGCTTCGCGATGGCGGCGCAACTTGCTCGTCCCGGCCAGAAGGTGCTCATCCTGCACGGCGACGGTGCCTTTGGTCTCAACGGCATGGAGTTTGAGAGCATGGTGCGCCAGAAGCTGCCGGTCGTCTCCATCATCGGCAACGATGGTGCCTGGGGGCAGATCAAGCATCCGCAGAAGGCCATTCTCGGCCATGCCACGGCGGCAGAACTCAGTCCCGGCATTCGCTACGACAAAATGGTCGAGGCTCTCGGTGGCTTCGGCGAGCTGGTCGAGCATCCCGAAGATATCCGGCCAGCGCTCGAACGTGCCTTCGCCTCTGGCCTTCCCGCCTGCATCAACGTCCTCATCGACCCCGAAAAGCCTTACAGTCGTTCAACGAACGTCGCGGTATAAACATTTTTTCACCAGAGCGGGCATGCCCTGAAAAAGGCTCACTCGCTTGTTATGCTGAGCACAACGAAGAATCTGAAGCAACGGTCTGATCAGGAGTGCGAGCGACAGATTTTTCGCTGCGCTCAGAATGATATGCGAAATTCATTGACAAACAGGCAGTCGACCTCTTACACTTTTAAGCAGGGGAATACGGTTTTTTCAGACGTTGTGCTATGACTGGCAGGTGGAGACGATATGCAGGTCATAATCTGCCCAAATTGTGGTGAGTCGCTGCCGGAACATGCTCCCTATTGTCCGGCCTGTGGTGAAGTGTGCTCATCACAGGAATTAGCTAACGCGACGCAGTCATTTGTAATGACGCACGCGAACTGGCATAAGGAGGTCGATCCGGCCTCTTATCATGCCTTCGCGGACGGCAGAACTGTCTCCACGCTTCCACGAACCTCGACTTCATTACCCGTTTCATCTGTTTTGCGCCCTTCTCGACCCCCATATCGTTCGCGTCATACGCCTCATTTCAGGCGCTATCTCCGGCCTTCGCTGTTTTTCTGGATTGGCATACTTGCGCTGACTGCTCTGGTGATGGGAGGTCTTTCCGGGCTGGCGGTTACGTTGGGACGGGGCATTCTATCTCAAGTTCCACCGCGTCATAGCACACTGACACTGCAGGCGATACCGTCGAGCATCGCGCTGGGGGCTATGATTACACTGCGCGGCTCCAATTTCAGTCCCGGCGCTCATGTTGGCCTGTCCCGTGATGGCGGTATCGCTGTCCTCGATACGGACGGGCAGAGTATGCTCGTGGCGAAGTCCGATGGCACCTTCAGTGATACTGTGATTGTCGGCCTGGATTGGGGAGCCGGAGAGCATCTCATTCAGGCGGAAGATGGTTCCCTGCATAAAACCGCCGCCTTCACCATTCAGGTGAGTGGTCACAGCGCCTCACTGCGTCCCGCGCACCTCTTGCTCTCAAGTAACTCGCTTAATCTTGGTTCCGATGACCAGACGATGAATAGCACGCAGACGGTGACACTGAGCAATGTTGGTGGTGGCCAGGTTTCCTGGCATGCCACTGTGACGCAGCCCTGGCTCCAGTTTTCGCCTTTGGGCGGCACCATTAACGGTGGGCAGAGCACAACGGTACGCATAGCCGGGGCGCGCTCGAACCTGAAGGTTGGCTCCTATAGCGCCCGCGTGCTCTTCACCTCCAACGCAGGACAGGCAACGCTCTCCGTTCGCATGGGAGTAACGCCCCTTGACCCGGCGCACGAGGCTATCCTGCAAATTTCGCCCGCCGTGCTCTCCTTCACGACTACTGATGGGGCGACGAATCCTCCGGCTCAAGTCGTGACTGTCAGCAATCCGGGTATGCGACCTTTGCAATGGAGTGCATCCACCAGCGCGAACATCACAGACACAGAGAGCAGTGGGACAGGCTGGCTTTCCGTCTCCCCGTCAGCGGATACAACCCTGCAAGGTCAGAGTGAATCCATTATTGTCGCTGTGAACACAGCCTCTTTGCTGCCCGGCAGCTATAGTGGCATTCTTACCTTCACGAGCCAGGGTGCGGAGCCGGTACAGGACAGCCCGCAAAGTGTGTTTATCAATCTGACCATTCTCCCGCAATGTACGCTGCAAGTTTCTCCAGGCACTCTCTCATACAGCAGCGTGTACCAGCAGTCAGGTCCGGCGGCTGAAACGGTGAACCTCACGGTTTCGTCAGGCTGTACGGCGAACCAGGCATGGAACATCGCGAGTGCTCCTTCCTGGCTTTCCTTCAGCGCGACAAGCGGCAAAGCACCGACCTCTCTCTCGGTGGGTGTAGTGACTAAAGGCTTGATTCCAGGTACATACAATGGCACAGTACTCTTTAACTCGCAAGCGGGAACGCAATCTCTGCCAGTTACCTATACACTAGGGATGCCGGCGACGCCCGCTATGAGCATCGCCCTCACGTCAATGTCCTTTACTGCTGTAGCCGGGCAACAACCTCTCGCTGCCCAGGTATTGCCAATTAGCAATACTGGCGGCGGTACACTGAACTGGACTGCCGTGGCCGCGACGACCGTCGGCGGCTCCTGGCTTTCTATAAAGCCGGCGTCAGGGAGCTTATCCGGGCAGCAATCAGCGACGGCTAGCGTAGCGGTAAGTCTGCCTTCCGGCATCATCCCCGGCACCTATAGCGGGACTATTACTGTGAGCGGGACGGATGGCAATGGGCAGCCAGTTTCCGCTGCCGCGCAGCTTGTGGCCGTGACCCTCGTTGTCAACGCGCCTTGCTCTATTGCAGCCTCACCCGCCGCCCTCTCGTTTACCGCCGTGGCCGGTGGTCAGCCGCCTGCCGCGCAACCGGTGGCCATTACGGCCAGTGGAGCATGCGCCAATGCGCTCAACTGGACGGCGGCAGTAAGTGGTGGGGGTAGTGGGAATAGGGACAAATGGCTGAAAACGACGCCGTCCTCTGGCACAGTCAGCCTCACGGCACCCGCAACAACCAGAGTGGCTGTCTCCTTGAGCGGTTTGCAGACTGGTGGCTCTAACGCAACGATTACTATCAGCGCCATCGATAGCGTCAGCGGTGCATCGGTCGGGTCGCCTGTCACCATTACAGTCGCGCTGAACGTGCAGGCGGCGTGCGTGTTGCAACCTGCTTCGACCAGTAACGTGACCTTCACGACAGAGGACGGCGTAAATCCTGCCACCCAGACCTTCACCGTCAGTGTCAGCGGGGCGTGCGGAAACAATCTGACCATCACACCCACAGTCACGCAGGGAGCAGGCTTGAACTGGCTGGCCGTCACCCCTGGGACAACGGCTTTGACAGGGAATACCATGTCCTTCACCGTCGCCGTTGCGTCCACCACCCTGGCCGAGGGCCTTTACAGTGGCTCGATCTCCCTCAGTGCCGGTGATGGTGGGATCACTGTGCTTGGCAGCCCGCAGACGATGAGCGTTGCCCTCATTGTACTCGCGCCGCCCATGCTCGCGCCCGGTCCTTCAGGTCAGCAGAGCAATTCCGCCACGCAGCAGAGCAATACTACGACAGCAACAACTTCTCAAAGCATCACCATCTCGAATAACGGGGATGCGTCTTTGAACTGGACGGCAACCCTCGCTGCCAATGCGCCACCCTTTCTCTCGCTCGCGACCTCCTCCGGCAGTCTGGCCGGGGATGCCAATGCCACCATTCCCCTCCAGATCAACGCTACAGGCGTGGCAAGCGGCGTCTACAAAACCAGCATCACCATCCAGGCCATCGATCCTTTAACTGGCAATACAATACAGGGCAGCCCACTGACAATTCCCGTGACAATTACTATTCCATGAAACAGGTCTTTTTCCATGTCATTCTGAGTATAGATACTGTTGACGAATGCTCTGCTTTGCGCCGCGGAGCGGCTCGTTTCGGTTGAGAGTAGGCTGGCTCGGTGCGCGGCCAGACCGCGCACCGAGCCAGCCTAGAGAGGATGGTCGGGGCGACTACAACATCAAGCTGCGGGCGCGTTCAATCTGCTGTTTGTCGTGTTCCCAGTCCTCTTTGTCTTCGCTATCGGTTTTGATGGGGGTTTCCAGCAAGACGGTTGTGTGGTCGATGCGTGGGTCGGTGAGGAGGGTGCGCAGGCCCTCTTCACCGATGATGCCTTCACCCAGGCGGGCATGCACGTCGCGGTGGCTGCCCAGAGCCTTCTCTGTATCGTTGAGGTGGATGACCTTCAGGCGGGACAACCCAATCACGTCGTCGAAGTTTTGCAGTACGTCCAGCGTCGATTGGCGCGTGGAGATATCGTAGCCAGCGCCCCACAGGTGAGCGGTATCGATACAGACGCCCAGCCTGTTGGCATACTGCGGCAGCAGGTTGAGCACCATAGCGATCTGCTCGAAGCTGTGGCCCAGTGAGTTGCCCGCGCCGACATCGTTTTCCAGCAGCAGCAGAACCTCCGGCGGTGTCTCGGGTAAGATGCGATCAATGGCTACCGCTATGCGTGCAATGCCCACCTCGACGCCTGCTTCGCGATGACTGCCCGTGTGGAAGACGACGGAGCTAGCGCCCAGCAGTGGAGCGCGCTGCAACGTCCAGCGCAGCAGGTTGATCGATTTTTCCCAGTTCCCCTCTTCGGGCGAGGCCAGGTTGATGAGGTAGGCGGCGTGAATGACTACCGGCTCAAGTCCATGCTGGCGTGCTGCCTCTGCGAAGGCGAGCGCCGCCTTCGGGTCATCGGTTGGAGGACGCCAGCCCGTGGGGTTGCTGGCAAAAATCTGGATGGCATCGCAGCCAATTTCCCGGGCAATGGCCGCGGCCCTGAGCGGCTTCGCGTTGAGGGGCATGTGACGACCGAGGCGCATTACGCTTCTCCTCCGTCTTGCGACGCACTCTGCTGCTGTCCATTGGACGATAGGGCCAGTGGGAGAGATTGTTGCAGGTTGATATTGGGCAGTTGATCGAGGCTGGTCAGGCCGAACTGCTGCAAGAACTCGGCAGTGGTGGCGAAGAGCGCCGGGCGTCCAATCGTTTGCGCCCGTCCAACCTCGGAGACCAGCCCGTGCTGTACAAGGCTAACCAGCGCCCGGTCGCTGTTGACGCCGCGCACGGCTTCGATCTGAGCGCGTGTGACGGGCTGGCGATAGGCGATGACGGCCAGTGTCTCCATTGCCGCCGTCGTCAATTTAGCCGACATGGGCAGGCCGAGCAGCGCGGCCACGTAGCGAGCATTTTCCGGGGCCGTCACCAGCTGCACCTGCTCGCCCAGGCGCTGCAAACGGATGCCGCGCCGCTGGCTCTCCAGATCGTTTTCCAGTACCCGCAGGCTGTCCGTCAGCGTCGCATCGTCGATATCCAGCAGCTTGCGCAGTTCGCCGCGCTCCAACGGACGGCCCGCGACGAAGAGCAGACTCTCAATAGCCGTCGCAAACTGCTCACCTCTTGTCGTAGTTGCTGCGGTTACCGGGCGCTCAGGAAGCTGTGCCAGCAATGCCTTCCCGTTCATGCTCCCGTTTCCGTTTGCCTTTTCGTTCCCGTTCAATTGCTTTGTCTATCCTCGTTCCTGCAAGTGCTGAAGGGATTATAACACAGGTTGTCCCCGTCAGAAAGAGATAGCAACTGATGATTACCCCAGCAGGCCGACCGCAAGGGATCGGCCCTACTATACACGGTGGCTTCGCAAGGCGCTTTGTGTATAGTTGGCCGATTGCAAGGATCGGCTTGCTCAGGCTTAGGATGACGCCTAAGGGGGCGACTCTGATTGGAGCGGCTGAGATGGATGGTGCGGTACACGATGGTGAGGGTTTGGGACAAGCGGGACAGGCGGGACGTACATAGGATGGTTGGTGGCTTGTAGCGAGTTGGGGAAGGGAATGAATGGGACGGGTGGGACAGGTGGGACATGGGGTACGTTACTGTTTGCGGCGACGTGAGGAGATGAGGGTGTGGGGGTGGGAGATGGGACAGCGGGGACATGGGCAAGTGAGGAGGCGAGGGTGGGTGCAGGAGGTGAGTTGGGGGGAACGAAGGTGGCGAGGCAGGGGTGGTTGGCAGTGGTGTAGAGGCCGCTGGCGGGGGAGACGAGTTCACCGGCCATGCGCATGCGCACAAGCATTTTGCGACCGGCCTCGTAGTCGTAGCTGGTGGCGGAGAGGATGTCTTTGATGGGTTGTGGGGTGGAACTGTGTTGTAAGAAGCGGAGGATGGCCTGCCGGTGCAAGGAGTGGAGGGGACCGGTACTGAGGCGTTGGAGGGAGGTGCGGTCGCGTTCGCCGAGACAGTGAAGGGTGGGGTCGCCGGTAGCGGTGAGGGTGATCTCGTAGGAGAGGATATTGGAGGGGCTGCAAAGGGAGTGCTTCATGGTGAGCAGGAGGTGATGGTGATCGCCGGTGGGGTCGGGGGTGAGCAAGAGACGACTGTGGGCGGCGTCGAGCAAGGGAGAGGCAGGATTGGAGGCGTGCAAGGGATCGGCGGGAGCGTGTGAAAGGGTGCGTGTGAGGAGGATGGCGCAGCGGGCGTGATGGGCCAGTTCGACGAGGGCGGGCAGGCAGTGGCGCAGGCCGGTGACGGAGGAGGCGGGGTCGATGATGACGAGGCGGGCGTCCAGTTGGGAGATGGTAGTGAGAAGCTGATCGAGGTCGCGAGGAAATGCGAGGGTGCGGTAGCGGATGGTGGTTTGCGGGGTTTCCTGGATGGTGGGACGATAGAGGGTGAGACGGGTGAGATCGCCTCCGGCGGCTTCAAAACGGGGGAGGATGGTGTCGTCGGCGGTTTCGTAGGGGGCGATGAGCAGGATATTGATGGGTTGGGTGGAGGTGCTGTCGGGCAGGGTGCCACGAGAGAGACTGGCGGCGAGGCCGAGGATGAACAGGGAGAGGCCGGAGTCGGGGGCAGCATCCAGTAAGGTGAGATGGCCGAGGGGGATGCGATTGGGCCAGAGCCACTGCAGGGGTTGAGGGGAGACGTGGGCGAGTGAGAGGAGTGCTGGGGCGGTGGGGGGAATGGGAGTAGAGGTCATGGATGGATTCCTTTCTGGTGAGAGATGGAACGGGTTGAAGAGAGGGAGCGTGATGGTGGGACGGCGGTTGAAGGAACAAGGCAAGGTGCGGATGAGCAAATGAACGAGTGAGCGGGTAGATGACGCGCACAACGGTGTTTCATCTACAGAAAGTATACCCGAAAACAGGGAAACAAGCAAGGGGTAATGAACAACGGCTGCTATTCATTTATAGGCTACGACGCCGAAGGCTTCGGGGTGGCGCACGATGCGGGTGAAACCGGATTCTTGCAGGCGGCGCAGCGCACCTTTTGTCACGGTGCTGCCCGATTTGCTGTTGAGGTCGCCGATGTAGTGGAAGAGGCGACCGCCGCGCCGGAGCACGCGATAGAGCTGGCGGTAGAACTCGCCGGAGTAGAGTTGACCGGCAAGGCTGAAGGCGGGTGGGTCGTGAAGAATGCGTGTGAAGCTTTCGTCCTCGAAGGTTGGTACCACGTCGAAGGCGTCGCCCATGAGCTGCGTGATCTTCGGGTTCTCGAAGAGCGCCTGCGACCAGGGGTTGAGGCGGGCTATCTCCTGCGCGCCAGGGTCAAGCTCAATCGTTACGACCTCGTCGGCGCTTTTCGCGGCCTCGATGGCGGTGTAGCCAAGTCCAGTGGCGGTGTCCAGCACGCGCCCTGTGAGTGGGGCGATCGTGCGCACCTTCTTCAGGGTGTCCTGCATCGGGTCAACATGCTTGATGCGGTGCATGACGAAGCCGCCGATGAGCATGCTGGGCGCGCCGCTGGTCGGGTAGAGGCTGCACGGGCGATTCGTCTCCTCTGAGAAGACCTGAATCGCCTGTGCCGTCCCGTTCTCAATCAGGAAACAGCTCGACTCGGCTTTCTGAATTTTCGCGATTTGTTCCCAGTTCAGTTGCTCTCCACCAGGAAAGGTCACGCCTTCAGCCGTGATCTCCACCGGCACCTTTGTCAAACCCAGGTCGGGCGAGACCTCGATTCGCGCTAATTCTTTTCGTCGCGCCTCCAGCAATGGCGTGACCTGCACGTGAGACAGAACAACAGGGGTAGACTGAGTCATATATAATTACTCCAGCTAGATTATTGCTATTTACTGGTATGCTCTGAAAAAGAGCTTCTCGTATGTCATCCTGAGCGGAGATACTGTTGGCGAACTCCCCATAGTGACTGCGAAGCGCCACAGGCGCTTCGCAAACGTTTTTGAGTGGGCTGGCTCGCTGAGCGGCCTGGCCGCTCAGCGAGCCAGCCCACTTTCAACAGAGGCGAGCTGCTTCGCGGCGAGCAGTCAAGGCCGAGCCTTCGTCAACGGTATCTCCGCTCAGGATGACATACGAAAGGAAACTCAGAGTCAGGACGAGGTATAATACATTTATACCATATTTCAGAAGGTGAAGAATAGAAAGAACATGCAACCAGACCGTAACAACGAAAACCCCAATGGAAGGCGAACTTCCGGTTCAAAGATGGGTGTGGGGATTGCAATAGGTGCAGGGATCGGTGCGGCACTGAGTATGGTGACGCGCAACCCGGCGATGATAGCGGTGGGGATAGGCGTCGGTGTCGCTATCGGAGCGTCTCTCGACTCAAGGAATAGACGGCAGGGTCGTTGACAAGCTGTGAAACGAATTGGGTTGAATAGGCCAATTACAGGCCACTGTCTTTATGGACGATATGCTTCGTTGTTGCAGGCAACGATTGCAGGGTCTGTGGCAGGAAATCGGGATAGAGCCGTACCTGAGAGAGTTCTTCCAGCCTGAACCACTGGAAAATGAGGTTGACGTGCTCCTCTTTTCCCGCAAATGGCCCTTCTATGCTTAATAGAGGCGACCCGGTAGGGAGAGACATCAGGAAATACAGCCCCAATTCGTGAACGTTTTGCCCGCCGAATGTGAAGAAATTTTCGACTATCCAGAGCAGGCGTTCGATTGTGATATCCGTTCCCAGTTCCTCGCGCATCTCCCGCCGCAGCGTTTCCTGTGCCGGTTCCATCATCTCGGCGCGCCCACCCGGCAAGAACCAGAAGTCCCAGCCCTCCACGCGATTCAGCAACACCCACCCGTCGTTTATCGCTACTCCTACGATACGATAATTGAAACGAGTATTGGCATTTTCAAAGGTAATCATAGGATGTCAACCTGTGTTTAGAAAATGTTTGCTACGCGCCCGATCAGGATTGCCACAATCGTGAAGGAGAGAATGCCTTCGAGCATCATGAGGGCTTTGGCGCGGCGGGTCAGCGGATAGGTGTCGGTGGGGCTGAAAGCAGTGGCACCGGTGAAGGCGACGAACAGGTAGTCGAAGAAGAGAGGCATCCAGTTCTCGAAGTCATTCGTGGTTTGCTGCGGAAACATGAAATCGGCGGCACGATGTCCGTTCATATGCCGTTTCATTGGCCCACCACCATCTATTTCCCAGTACAGGAGGCCGAAGAAGAGAACGTTGCAGGCCCAGAGTAGTCCGGCAGAGCGCAGCAAAATGACCGGGTGTGTGATAGTAGCCAGCGAACTGATGAGCAGGACGAGGCTGATGACTAATCCCAGCATAGCGAAGCCCAGCACGATCAGGCTCAGCGTGCGAATGAAGTTATATGACAGGAAATTGCTGGTTGCCCAGGATGAGGCAATGGGCAAGATCAGGACGACCTCGATAGCCAGTAAGAGCCATGGTGGCCCGATGAGCAGTTTATCAGGTAAAAAGGCGTAAAGGACACCGATCAGAAGAACGCCGAGGATAGCTGTACATCTGGATACCCACGCCTTATGAAACATCTCCAGTTCTTGCGTATGACTCGGATGTGGTATCTTGTTTGCTGTGCCACCGGTATTTGTGTTGCTCGTAGTGTTTGCCGCGTTCGCCTGCCCTGGTGCTGGTTTATCAGTTTGCGCCATGATATAGACCTCTCTCTCGTAGCATCTTTGATCTCTCTGTGTTGTACCTGCATTATAGCGAAAAGTGTGGCTAGATGCTATGTTTTTGTTCCCATTGAACGAGAAAAGAGGTTTAGCTACATTGGCAGATCGAACGAGAACGTTGTCCCTGGCGTTTCGGGGGTGGGTGGTTCGAGCTGGAGGGTGCCGCCGTGCGTATCGACGATGCATTTAGTGATATAGAGGCCGAGGCCGGAACCCTGATGACCGGCGCTGCTTTGCAGGCGACCATAGGGGCGGAACAACTGCCCGATCTCCACCGGGGGAATGTTGATGCCCTGGTTGTGGACGCTGACGTGCGCCACCTTCTTTGTTTCCTGCCCCTGTCTCTGCTCTGCTGGCTGCTCACGAACACAGATGCGAACGGTGATGGTTGTGCCCTCGTCAGAGTATTTGATGGCGTTGTCGAGCAGGTTGCCGAGCGCCTGTTGCAGCCGACCAGCATCCCAGGTACCCACAACAGGGCAGGTTGGTGTCTCGACAGTGAATTTGTGGTAGGGAGCGAGCGGACTGAGCTGTTCTACAACCTCGCGAGCAAGCTCGGCTACATCACACGGCGTACGGTTGAGCGTGAACTGGCCGCTGGAGAGCCGGGAGGCATCGTGCAGGTCGTTGACGAGTCGTTCGAGGCGACGCGCCTGGCTGATGATGATCTGGGCGCGTTTCTGAGCGGCTTCTGGCTTGAGATTTGGACGTGCCAGCAGTTCCGCGTAGTTGATGATAGGAGTGAGCGGGCCGCGGAGTTCGTGAGCAACCATGGCATTGAATTGCTCGCGCCGGTCCAGTTGCTCTTTGAGAGAGAGATTAGAGGTCTTGAGTTCGCTGACCTGGCGTTGTAATGCCTCGATAATCTCTTCGTTGGATTGCTCGTGCTGTACCTGCATGTCCCTACCTGTTCACCGGCAATTTGAAAACGGTACTGTCAGAAGTCCCTGTATCTCCCACGTTACAAAAACTCTGACATTAGTATACACTGTGACATGCGTTGATGTGTAGAAAAGCACATCGTACTAGGAGTTTTGTCTTATATAAAATCTACTACTCGGGTGGAATCAGGTTCAATTCCTGTAACTCTTCTATTGCCAGTTCGCTGAGCTGTGACTTATCGAGGGTAGGGTCAGCATGCGCAATGAGGTGGCGCAGGCGCTCGGTGATCTCCAGGCGCATATAGTGGTCACTGGTGAGGAGTAGTTCGCCGATAGTGATTTCGATTTGCCGCCTCTGCATGGACGCAAGAACCGATTCAGGCATAGTTTTTCTCCACAGCTACAGGATAGGCAGAAGATGCTCTGGATCGTATGTCATGCTTTGCTGAGTTCAGCAAAGCATGACATACGATCCAGAGCATCTTCTGCAAACAAATTGGATTTGTTCAGGATGCTTTGCTTTCCGTTTTACTGTCAGTGGCCGCTTTGCTTTCAGCAGAGGAAGCCGTGGAAGTTGAAGCGGCTGTGGCAGCCGCTGCCTCTTTCCCTGCGCTCGTTTCCTCAGTATGCGTATGCCCATTAGCACTTGCGTTGCCGGTATGATCCGTCTTATAGAAACCTGAACCTTTAAAAACAATTCCGGCAGGATAAAAGACGCGGCGGATGGGACCACCGCAGGTGGGACACGTGGTGAGCGGAGTTTCGCTCATTTTCTGCCATTTCTCAAAACGATTGCTGCAATCATGACACACATATTCATATGTTGGCATATTCCAGACACCCCTATCATACTACGATGATACACTGTACTACACTACATCAAACCGAACTGGAAGATCAATAGTTTCCTACTCTGTATAACAACGCGAACCCTCGTCGCGCTTCCCGACTTTCAATAATATAGTAACTTGCTCAGGAGAGCTTGTCAATTCGTTTCTGCTGAGTGCTAAGAGATAATGATTTCCTTTTGAGCATACCCTGGGGTATACTTGCTGACAGGGAGGTATGGTCTCGTCCTGTAGGGACAGGGGGCGACGTGGAGTGGAAGAGGGGAAGACAGCCTGGGAGGCTGAGACAGCGTGAGGCGCTGTCCTGCGTGACCTTAAGGGAACGCTTGACCTTATAGGGAGGAGTTGCCTGTCCGCAGTAAGCCGACCCGTTCGTTTCTTCAAATCCAGACACCTCTTATGGCGAGGCGGACAAGCACAAGGCCCCCACCCGAGCCCTTCTCCACCCCTTGTCCCTACAGAAGAGCAGCTTGCTAATCCTGATTGGCAAAATTCATGATAGGGAAGTGTAATAGGAGAGGAGTTTTCCATGCCTGAAACAAACGATATAGCCGGAGAATTGGCGCAAGACGCCTGTAGTATACCCTCGGAATGTGTTCAAGTGGGTGGCAATGTACCACTGACTGAGGAGCAATTGCTGGCTCTCTATGTTGGGGGTCACAAGCCATCAACAGGTCCTATCCAGATTGTTGACTACGATCCCACGTGGCCCGAGCTTTTCGAGCGTGAGGCTGGACGCATTCGGTCAGCGCTCGGCGAGCGGGCAATGGTGATCGAGCACGTCGGCTCGACCTCGGTACCGGGACTGGCTGCCAAACCAAGAATTGATATACTGCTGGTGGTGCCGAACTCGGCAGACGAACCGGCTTATGTTCCGGCAATGGAGGCGGCAGGCTACGTGCTGCGTCTGCGAGAACCGGAATGGTACGAGCACCGCCTGTTCAGGGGGCCGGACATGGATATCAACCTGCACGTCTTCTCACCGGGCTGTCCCGAAATCGACCGCATGCTGCTCTTCCGCGACTGGTTGCGCAGCAACGACGCCGACCGACATCTCTATGAACAGGCTAAGCGGGAGCTTGCGCGCAAGGAATGGAAGTACGTGCAAAACTACGCCGATGCCAAGACCGGGGTGGTCGAGGAGATTCTCGCACGAGCGCGGGAGGCACAGGGAGAAAGCTGATCCTCATAGCGTTCACTTAAACCCGGACAGGCCGAGCGCAAGGCATCGGCCCTACTATACGCGACGTGGCTTGCTAAGCGGCCTCGTCTATAGTAGGGCCGATGCCTTGCGCTCGGCCTGAAGAGGGCATCACTCCATAGGTTAACGCCTATAAAACTGATCCCTATTCGATACGCCCGATATACTCTTTGACTTTTTCGGCGGCCTGGCGGTTCATGCCGTCGAGGGCGGCGAGTTCGTCGAGGCTGGCGGCGCTGATGGCGCGCACGGATCCGAAGTGCTTCATGAGCGCCTGCTTGCGTTTGGGGCCGATGCCGGGAATCTCGTCCAGCACCGATCTGAAGGTGCGGTCGGAGCGCAGCTTGCGGTGATAGGTGATGCCGAAGCGGTGTGCCTCGTCACGAATGCGCTGCACCATGTAGAGGCCCTGCGACGAACGCGGCAGGAGAATGGGATCGGGCGAGCCGGGAATGAAAATCTCCTCGTTCTCCTTCGCCAGCCCGACGGTCGGGATGTCGACGTGCAGTTCCTGCAAGACTTCCAGAGCGGCGCTAAGCTGCCCTTTGCCGCCATCGATGATGATCAGATCGGGCAAGGCCCAGTCGTGGGCGTGATCGCCGCCATGCTCACCGTGTGTACCGCTCTCTTCCTCAACCGGCTCCACGCCCATACTTTCCTCTGCCTCTTTTTCCAGCGTCTCCGCCTCGGCCTTTGCGGCCCGGCGGAAGCGGCGGCGCAGCACCTCCTGATGGCTGGCGAAGTCGTTGGGACCTTCGACCGTCTTGATCTTGAAACGGCGGTACTCGCTATTCTTTGGACGCCCGCCCTCGAAGACGACCATCGCGCCAACCGAGTTGGTGCCCTGCGTGTTGGAGATGTCGTAGCATTCGATGCGCTGCGGCGGCGCGGCCAGGTTGAGGGCGGCCTGCAATTCTTCCAGCGCGAGCTGCGTCTTCTGGCTGTCGGTCAGCCACTTGATGCGCTGCTGCGCAAGCACCTCCTGCGCATTCTGTTTGACCATCTCGACCAGGCGCAGCTTTTCGCCGCGTCTGGGTTCGTTGATGCTGAGCGCGCTCTTACGCCGCTCTTTCAGCCACGCCAGGATAACGGCCTTATCGTCGGGTTCCACCTCGACAACGATTTCCGAGGGGATGTGCGCCGCCGTCTCGTAGAACTGTTGCAGGAACGAACTCATTACCTCCGCTGGAGAGCTGTCGCGAGTGCCTTGCAGGATGAAGAATTCTCGCCCGATGAGCTTGCCGGAGCGGAAGAAGAATACCAGGGCGCAGGTCTCGTCGTCGCCGCTGGCCAGCGCGATCACGTCCTGGTCATCCTGTCCCTCGGTTGAGATGATGCGCTGCTTCTCCAGAATGCTCTCCACGGCCTTGATGCGATCGCGAATACGCGCCGCCTCCTCGAAATTGAGGTTTTCCGCCGCCGACTCCATCTTCTTCTCAAGTTGCTTGAGCACCTCGTCATGCTTGCCCTCAAGGAAGAGAATCACCTGCTGAATGACGGCATCGTACTCTTCGCGCGTGGCATAACCAACGCACGGGGCGATGCAGCGATGGATGTAATATTGCGTGCAGGGGCGCGGCAAGAGCTTCTGCTTCCATTCTCCGGCTGGCTCCTTCGCAGAAGTTGCACTGCTGGCACCATTTGAGCCATTGCCTGTTTGCTCACCGTTGTTTGCCCGCATGGGGAGTGTAGGCAGCCTACCGCGAGGTGGTGCCCACGCGCTGGCATCGTAGCGACAGGTGCGGAAGGCGAAGAGCTTGTTGAGCAGGTCGAGCGTGGCATCCACGGCCCCCGAATTGGTATAGGGGCCAAAGTAGCGGTTGCCGTCGCGCTGAAAGCTGCGCACGCGATAGACGCGGGGAAAATCCTCCGTCAGCGCGACCTTGATATATGGATAGTTTTTGTCGTCACGCAGCAGCACATTATACTTCGGGCGGTATTGCTTGATATAGTTGCTTTCCAGCACCAGCGCCTCGACCTCGTTCTTGACCACCACAAACTCGATATCGTCCACCTTCGCCACCATGCTGCGATTCTTCGGACTGAGATCGGTCGATTCCTGGAAATAGGAGCGCACGCGGTTATAGAGCGAGATAGCTTTTCCAACATATAAGATGGTACCCTCGGCATCCTTCATCAAGTAGATGCCCGGCTTATGCGGCAATGAATGTAAAACAGATTGTATTTTTTCGTTCATCGATAGGCTTTCTTAGCATGTTCTGTGGGAATTTTGCCCCTCTATTATATCGCTTTTTGGGATGTGTTGGAAGTGTCTACACTGTTTCATCTATCCAACAATTATAGAATTACTAATGAGCCTGTTTCCTTTTCTAGCATGCAACACGTGACAGGACTAGAGAGAAGAATAGAACAGAAAGGAGAAGGAGTCTATGACGGCGAAAGATCTGGCTGATCTCATCGTCCTGTCGTTTGCCTGTCTGGGAATCCTCCTTCTGTTATTGATAGTGATACGTTTCCTCTGGCTGCTCTTCTGGCTCAAAAAACATGGGCAGCGCGTCAACGCCACCATTTCGTCTGTTCGTGAAGGCATGTTCCGCGGCGGATATGGCTACTATCTCACCGCTCGCTGGCAAGACCCGCGTACCAGCAAAGAGTATCTCTTCATCAGCAAGGGCTCTTTTCGCCCGCTCCCCTATCACCCCGGCGACTCCATTCCTGTCCTCATCGACCCCCATAACCCTGCTCACTATCAAGTGCTACAAGAGGCTGTGTAGGGTCGATTGAGAGGATGGGTTATTTACAGTAAGAGATAAGGTTAGGATTACCTTGTGACGATAAGCTGATGTTGCAGAGAGAGGCTTGCCCTTTCACCAGGTAAAAGACATAACTACTACTTGCACATGTCAAATCAAATGACAGTTTAGCTCATTAAACACGTAGGGACGCAAATCCTGAAGAAATATGCTACACTGGCAGCGAGAGAGAAGTTCTTTTTGAGAACACGGAGGAAGTCTTCAAGGTCATGTTTTCAAGACGAGATGAGTTTGTTGACCAGATAGAATGGCTCGGCAAGGCTATGTCCGTAGAAGAGTATCACGAACTGGAGCAGCTCTCACTTTCCCATAAATATGAGTATATTTATGGGAAAGTGTATATGATGAGTGGGGGCACCTGACCTGAATATTCAGCTTGCGATGGAGGACATGTATCAGGGTCTGAATTTTGAGGATATGGAAGAAGATACTGAGGAATAGGCTTTTGACTCCGACGAAGCGTCTCCACTAACAGAGAACAGGCATTTCTTGCACATCCCACACTTCCTTTTGTATAATTACTGAGGAAAAGTAAGTAATGCTTCAGGTTCCAGAGTATAACAACACGAATGACGATCATGAGATAAGGAGAATTGTACAATGCGTGTGGGATTACAGGTCCCGAGTTTTACGTGGCCGCAGGGGCAGGCGCAGCTTGGCGATATGTTCGCGTTGGTGGCGGAACGCGCCGAGCGAGCCGGATTTTATAGCATGTGGGTGATGGACCACTTCTTCCAGATACCCAATATTGGTCCGGCGGAGAATGAGATGCTTGAGGGCTGGTCGGCGCTGGCCTTTGCCGCCGGTCATACCAACTATATCAAACTGGGAACAATGGTGACGGGCGTGACCTATCGCCATCCCGGCGTGCTGGTGAAGACAGCGACGACGCTGGATGTGCTCTCGCATGGCCGGGCCTATCTGGGCATTGGCGCGGCCTGGAACGAGCAGGAGCACAAAGGGCTGGGCGTACCGTTCCCGCCTCTGAAGGAGCGCTTCGAGCGGCTGGAAGAGACGCTACAAATCGCGCTGCGCATGTGGTCGGCTGACGAGGAGCCGTATCACGGCAAGTATTACACGCTTGAACGCCCGTTGAACTCGCCGCGGCCCGTACAACTGCCTCACCCGCCCGTCCTGATCGGTGGCAGTGGCGAGCAGAAGACGCTGCGACTGGTGGCGAAGTATGGCGATGCCTGCAATATCTTTGCGCGCATGGGTAAAGAGGTTGTCCAGCACAAGTTCGAGGTGCTGCGCCAGCACTGCCAGGAGGTTGGCCGCAACTACGATGATATCGAGAAGACGACGCTCGATTCGCTGCAAATCACCCGTGATGGACGTGACGGCACGCTGTCGCCAAAGCAGGCCATCGAGTACTTCCGTGGCCTTGCCAGCCTGGGCGTCGATCAGGCCATCTTCAGCTTGCGCAACGTAAGCGACCTTGAGCCGTTCGATGTCTTGCGCACCGAGGTTATTCCCGAAGTGGAGAGGATTCCTGTCGCTGGACGGTAGCTGGTAGTCTGGTGCCGCTTGCAGGACAGTCGTAAGGGATCGTCATCATATGATGATTTTTAGCGATCAGGCTCGGCAATAAGGTGTAGCCACGTTCTGTAGGGACAAGGGGTGGTGCAGAGGATGGGTGGGGGCCTTGTGCTTGTCCCCCTTGCCACCGCAGATGTCTCGTTTTGATAGAACAAAGGGCTGGACTGGCACCGGGACAGGCACAAGGCCCCCTCGTCCACACAGCTCCGCCCCCTGTCCCTACAGCACGTGGTCTCATCCCATTACTGTTGTTTGTTCAAATTTCTTCTATCGAAGCCGTTGTATAGCTTCAAGGATAGGATAGTAATGCCCGGTCGCACGACATTAACCGAACATGAGGCGTGGTTTGTGCAGGGGCAGCGGGTGGGCCACCTCGCGACATCCGATGAGGAGGGCCACCCGTATGTGGTGCCGATCTGCTACGCCTTCGACGGTGAGCGTTTCTATACGCCTTTGGATGAGAAGCCCAAGCGTGTGGAGGCGAACAAACTGCGCCGCGTGCGCAACATCGAAGCTCGGCACGAGGCCGCTCTGGTCATCGACCAGTACGCCGAGGACTGGTCGCGGCTCGGCTACGTCCTTGTGCAGGGGCGCGCCGACCTGCTCGCACCGGACGACGCTCTCCACGCCCACGCTCTGCGTCTACTGCGCGCTCGCTATCGGCAGTACCACAGCATGAACCTTGAGACACGGAGCGTTATCGTTCTCACGCCAACGTATGTCACCTCATGGGGTTCTGCACTGGTTCCTTTCGCCCGCCCAATCTGACCCAATGCGAGCGAAAAATTGACCGCCTGGATGAAGCCGCCCTCTGGCAAGAGGCGGAACACATCCACGATGTCCTGCGCCTCGCCCTCTGCCGGGAGCGCACCCTGCAACGCAAGCAGAAGGAAGCACAGGCGGAATCTCAGGCAAAGGAGAAGGGGCAGGAATAGTTTGAAAGGGGTGAGAGCATGGCAGACGCTTATGAACAAAGGGTTCTCTCCTGGCTGCGAAAGATGTTGCTGGAAAGCGATCCACAGATCGGGCTGGAGGAAAAGCACATTACGGTCGAGGAAGTGCGCCTGGAAGCGGGGGAGCCGGAAGATCAGGTGGTGATTTTGTTTCGGGAGGCGGCTCGTCCGCACTGCCTCTTTGGATTTCGTGCGCCTGCTTTAGAGGGTACAGTACAAGGAGCTTCAGAAGAACAACAAAGAGCATGGAACAATCCTGAAGGAACGGGGCCGCAGGTCTATGCCGACATCATCGTCAATGGATGGCTGAGAGAGCATATTGAGGCAGGGGATATGGGGCTGCCAGCCAACTGTGATCCAGAAAGCATCATCTGGATTTGAGTCTGCTTATGGAGGTACCGATCATGCATAAACCTCTACGCGTTCAGATTGGACCGACCGTCAAACAGTATAACCGGTTTCATTTCAAGCGACTGATGTCTACCGAGGCGATCAGGCAATAGAACCAACGCACTACTTTGTTGTCCTTGAGCATGAAGATGGGAGCGAAGAGAACCTTGGGGTGATACGAATACAGGAAAGTTCTTTGCTGGATTTCCTGAGCTATCTGTATCACTGGCTACGACAGCAGTACACCTTCATATATCAAGCAAAGCAGCAGTTGGGCCAGATCGCAGAGGACGATGAAGTGAGACCTTCAATACAGTATCATATAGAGAGCCTGGAGCGCAGGTATAATCACGTGGTGCATGCTATCCGAGAGATAGTGCCTGATTACCAGTTAGATGAATCGGACCCTGGCTGCCTTTTAGAAACGGCTCTTAATGAGAAGATACGCCAGAAGTTACAGTCTAAGTCCCGAGCGAACATACGGCTGGAGACGGGAGCGACCGTCAAACAGTATGGACGGTTTCACCTCAAAGAGCAAAAGGTGTATAGAGATGAACGAGCAATCCCGACAAACAATTCGTAGCAGGTTGTGTCCCTCTGGCCTCTATGCCTATCGGGTCGTTAGCTATGGCTATGTCCTGCTGCCTGTTCCTGACTCTGACACCCAGTCAGAGAGGCGTTCTCCGCGAGATCGTCCCTAAAGTCCCCTATTTTCGGGAGGGAAAAGTCCCCAAAAAGAGGGGCTGTTCCCTCCCTCTTTTTTGCGCGATTCTCAGGTATGCTTGTCTTGTTAAGTAAAGGTAGCCGAGGAAGCTGTTATGCATGTGATACAGCTTCCTGGGAACAAATTGTGAGAAAGCATCGTCCTACAAAGAAAGGAGTACATAGTGTCCAAGTACCATCGAGACATCCTGAGACCAAAGAGATGGGCATTCTTCGGAGCTTTTATCTTGGCGAATGTTTTCATGTTAGTAGTATGCGTTTCACCAACATATGCCTATTCGCTTGAAGGTCCTAAATGGGCTAATCAGCCCTCTCCCGGTACATGTTGTGCGACCCTCTATACAGTAGTAAACAGTTCACAATCTGGTGGACACAACTGGATGGAGTGATGCAAGAGGCGCATGGAATAATAGCGCTGCTCTCATCAACTTCTACACAGCCTCGACTTCCCCGATCACTACAGGCAATACATACAATTCCACCGTGACCTGGGATGGACTTACCACTTACTACCCTTCAAGTGGCCAGTACTTCAGTTGATCGAACGCTAAGCTGAATTACTACTTCACGCAAAACTATTCACGTGGGCAAATTCAATCGGTAGCTGCTCATGAGCCTGGTCACGTAGCTGGTCTAGGCCATACTAGTGGATGCGTGCTCATGAATCCTTCTACCCCTGTGCGTTGGGGCCAGTGTGGAGTGAATATACCGCAAAGTGATGATATCAACGGCATTAATGCTCTCTACTAGAGAAAAGGCAGGTGCAGGATGAAACGGTTAGCCTTGATCGAACAACTCAACATGTTGCTGGTTGTCAGTACCATTCTTGGTGTATCGTTCCTCGTAAGTGCGTGTGCTGGCAGTGGAAATCAGCCAGCCTCACAGACTACGCCTAACGGCATGCATGCAAGCTGGGCAGAGTGGTACAGTGATTTGAAAAGCCTCAAACACGCTTCTGACATAAGCGTTGTTGGCTCTATCGTTGGTATTGCGCAGCAGACGGTACAGGACGGTATTCCATATACGGACTTTACCTTTCATGTCTCCCAGGTTCTTTACGACCCGCATCACCTGGTTACTGGACAGACTCTACTTATTCATCAGACAGGTGGGATGTTAAATAACCATCCCATCTCAGTTCATGATGTTGTTGTGGTACTGGATTGAGTTTCGCTCCACGTTTACTGCCTCCTTCCTGCTAATGCCTGTACCAGAACTGATCCCACGCCTGCCAGAAATTATCGCCAGTCGATACAACCGTGCGGGGGCCGGTGATCTGGACGCCGGTGCGACCGATGAAGTCGCTGACGCGGTCGGGGGTGGCGAGTTCGACTTTGAAGGTGACGGGCGAGGCGGTTTTGTAGGGTTTGGGCCAGTTTTCGGGCATGCTCAGGGCCTGGGCGACGCGCATCTCGATGAGGGCGCAGGCGTCTCTGGGGGCGAGGTTGACGGATGAGAAGCGACCGAGGCCGGTCTTGACCTGTGCAGTGACGACGTTGCTGCCGAGCAGGGTGGTGACTTCGCGACAGGTGGCCTCGTCGCCGGAGACGAAGACGGCGGGTACGTCCCAGCAGCCTGCGAGGGCCGCCAGGATGCCGCTTTCGCCCACGAGGGTGTCGTTGATTGAGGCGTTGTACCAGGCTTCGGAGGAGACGGTGTGGCAGAGCACGCCGTCGGGCGTCCCGGCCATGGCGTGCGCGCCGACAAATAAGATGGCGTCGCAGCCCTGTTCGTAGGGAGTGATGTAGCGCGCCCAGGGGTAGCCGAAGAGGTATTGCGCGCCCGACTCCAGCTGTTCCGGCAGGAAGCTCTTGAAACTGTGCGCGCCGCCCGCTCCGTGGCAGTCGACAACGGTGATATCAGTTGCTCCAGCAGCACGCGCGCCACGCACTGCCGCGTTCATCTCGTCGGTGTACAACTTGCGGGACTGTTCGTAGAAGGCGCTGCCTGCCATGACCTGCTCCCAGGTCTCGATGCAGGAGATGCCCTCCATGTCGCAGAGAATCACTACACGCATAATCAGCACTACTCGCTTTCAATCAAGATATGTTTGCCTCTTTCGGCTTCGCTCTTGCCCTGCGCCGCCTCTGTTTCTGCCTGGGCGATCTCACAGGAATGACGGGCGGCTCGTATTCGCGGAAGAAGCGTTTGCCGAGTTTCCAGCCGAAGTAGCCGCAGAGGATGGCCGCGACGAGGGCAAGAATGCCCATGGCGATGCGCAGCAGGACCAGCACCAGCAACGGATTGTGCAGGGTTGCTGCCAGCGGGTTGGCGAGGTAAAGGCGACCAAAAACTGCCAGCGTCAGGCTAAGCACTAAGCCGATGGTCAGGCCCAGGCAGCAGCCGAGCGGCCCACCGTTGACTTCTCCCTGCGCTTCCGGAGGCAGTTCCGCCTCCGAGGTAGGTGAAGACGAGAAAGATTGTTCATGAGAATCTTGTGACATGGTTTAAAATGTTCCAAACTGACGGTCTCCGGCATCGCCGAGGCCGGGTAGAATGAAGCCGCGATCATTCAAGCTCTCGTCGAGGGCCGCGATATAGATGTCGATGTCGGGATGGGTCTGCGCGAGTTTGAGCAGGCCGTAGGGTGCGGCAATAATGCCAACATAACTGAGGCGCGGAATACCGACGCGCTTGAGGACGTTGATGGCGTCAATGGCAGATCCTCCTGTGGCGAGCATGGGGTCAACGGCGTAGCAGACCTGCAAATCAACTTTGTGCGGCAGGCGATTATAGTACTCCTGGGCCTCCAGCGTATCCTCGTCGCGACGCAGGCCGAGGTGCCAGATTTGCGCCTCCGGGATCACCTCGCGAAAGGCCTCGGCCAGTCCCAGCCCGGCACGCAGCACAGGTGTGACGCCGATGCCGCCCGCCAGTCGCTGCCCGATCATAGGTTGCAGCGGCGTCTCGATCTCCACCGGCTCCGTCGCCAGGTTAGCCGTCGCCTCGTAGGCCAGCAGGCTGCCGATCTCCTTCACCAGCCGGTAAAATTCCGCCGGTGACGTGCTCGTCTCGCGCAGCCGGGTCATTTTATCCGCTACCACCGGGTGCTGAGAAATATGCACGCGCGGCAGGTTCAACACCTCTTCCCGCTTCGGCTGTGGCACCCCCTGCATCGGCAAACTCGGTCGCTTCCGGCCCTCCGTAGAAGTGGACGTCTCTGTCATAGCATCTATCTCCTGATTTTCCTGTCTTTTATACACATTGAGCCTTCTCTGGCCCTTAGATCGTTCTTAACATAGTGAAAGCTCATATTCTCCTGGTACATTGTACCAGAGTTGAGTCAGGGCGTCGAATTTATGCTATACTGGCCCCATGGTAACAGGTATCTGTCAAATTACATTGCACCTGCCTGAGTGCCATTCGTTGAAGGAGAAACGGCAGGTGATTAAATCGGTGATGGCGCGAGTTCGCCATCAGTTTGAGGTGGCGATTGCCGAGGTGGAGGAGCAGGATCGCTGGCAAATAGCCATTCTGGGTATCAGTTGTGTCAGTAATAGCAGCCAGCACGTTAATGAGATACTGGGACACGTGGAACGTTATATAGAAGAGACCCGTCCCGATATTGCCGTGACGAATGTCGAAACGGAAATTATTACATGGTAAATGAAAAGATATGTCATTACAACCTATAGATAAACCTCAATCGATGCCGTTTGCCTCTGTCTCTGTGCTGGGCGTGCGTGTAGACCGCGTAGGGCAGCGGGCCGCGCTAGATATCATGGAAGAGCACATTGCGCACTGGCGGACCAGCGAGAAGATGCTGCCCTGCCAGCAGGTTGTGACGGTCAACCCGGAATTCGTAATGACGGCGCAGCGCAACGTTGAATTTCGTATAGCCATTAATGAATCGGCGCTGGTGCTGGCGGATGGAGCGGGGGTCGTGTGGGCGACGCGCTTTCTAGGCAAGCCGACGCCGGAGCGCGTGACCGGCACTGATACGCTGACCGAACTGGCAAGACGCTGCGCCGGGCAAGGCTATCGCCTCTACCTGCTTGGTGCGGCAGCGGGCGTGGCGGAAGTGGCGGCGCAGCGCTTGCAGCAACTTGCTCCTGGCTTGCAGATTGCCGGAACCTATGCTGGTTCGCCCGCGCCGGAGGAAGAGGAGGCCATAATCGAGCGGGTGCGGGCGGCGCAGGCGGATGTGCTGTGTGTGGCCTATGGCGCGCCTGCGCAGGATCTGTGGATACACCGCAACCTTGCGCGCCTGCCCGTTGCCCTGGCGATAGGTGTGGGCGGCGCGTTCGATTTTCTCTCCGGTCGCCAGCGCCGTGCGCCTCGTTTGATGCAGCGTGTGGGTCTGGAATGGCTCTACCGGCTCTATCGCGAACCCTGGCGCTGGCGGCGCATGCTGGCGCTGCCACAATTCGCACTGCAGGTACTTGTAAAAGGACGGAAGAAGTAGTATGACGCTTGTTGCTCGTAATCTTGAAATCTCCCCTGCACGCCTGCGCTCGCTTATCGACGCTTTCACAGGCAAGCGTGTGCTGGTGATCGGTGATATGGTGGCTGATGAATACCTGCTTGGCCGACCGACACGCATTGCTCGCAATGCTCCCATATTGATCCTGGAACTGGACGAGGAGCGCACTATTCCCGGCGGCGCTACCAATGTCGCGGTGAATGCCTGTACGCTCGGCGCGGAAGTTTTCCTGGCCGGAGTGGTCGGCGATGATCTGCCGGGGCAGAAGTTGCGCAAGGCCATCAGCGACCTGGGCATGCACCAGGAGGGTCTGATAACCGATCCCAGACGCCCGACTTCGACCAAGACGCGCATCCTGGCGGGTAGTCCGCAAATTGTACAGCAGCATGTTGTGCGCATCGACCGCGTGGATACGTCCGAGGTGCGCGAGCCGTACAAGGGGCAGATCATCGATTACATCCAGCGCATGTTGCCGGAGATGGACGCGGTCATGCTCTCCGACTATGAGAACGGCGTCATCAGTCCCGATATCATTGAGGCTTGCATTCCGCTGGCGCGGCAGCTCAACAAGATCATCGTGGTGGACTCGCACGCCTCACTCTTTCGCTTCCAGGGTGTTACCGCGCTCACTCCGAACCAGCCGGAAGCGGAACTGACGCTGGGCATGACGATCACCTCGCAGGAACAACTGGACGAGGCCGGGCAGCGCCTGCTTGACGGCAGTGCCGCGCGTGGCGTGCTGATTACTCGCGGCAGTGAAGGCATGAGCCTCTTCGAGTCCGGTGAAGCGCCGCTGCACCTGCCTGTTCACCGCATCGATCACAACAGCGAGATTGTGGATACCAATGGCGCGGGTGATACGGTGGCCGCGACCTTCACGCTTGCCCTCGCGACAGGCGCGAGCATGGCCGAAGCCGCCTATCTCTCGAACGCGGCAGCCGCGCTCGTTGTGCGTCGTCTCGGCGCTGCCAGTAACACCCCTGCCGAACTGATGAGCGCGATACTATGAATAGAGAGCATATGCAACAAAAAATCCTGCAGCGCGAGCAACTGGCAGAGGTGGTACGGCAGCGGCAGCACTATGGCGAGCGCGGCGTTTTTACCAATGGCTGCTTCGATCTGCTGCATCTGGGACACGTGCGCTACCTGCAAGAGGCGCGGGAACTGGGCGATTTTCTGATTCTGGGTCTCAATAGCGATGCTGGCGTGCGCCGGTTGAAGGGACCAGGCAGGCCGCTGGTACCACAGGAGGAACGGGCCGAAATGCTGGCCGCGCTGGCGTGTATTGATTATGTAACCATCTTTGATGAGCCGACGGCAGGTCCTCTGGTTGCATACGTGCAGCCGAGTATCTATGTCAAAGGCGGCGATTATGCCAGCAAGGGTGGCACCGCAAACGAGCCGGATACGGGTCGCCTGCCAGAGGCAAAGGTAGTGCGGGAGTATGGCGGCATTGTGCGGCTTCTTCCCTACCTGCCGGGTCACTCGACAACCGAATTAATCGCGGCAATTCAACATCTACCTGAACGGTCTTCTTCGTAGTATGGGAGCTTCTATTTCATGGCAAAAGATTCTGTGGAAGAACAATCAAAAACGCAAAAAGCACAATCGAATATTGAAGCGCTACCTGTAGCACGGGCCGGTGTACCCGAAGTTGGACAGGCGGAGCTGCCTGAGCCGGTGCCGGTGGTCGAGGAAGCGGAGCAGATTGCACAGGTCGGGCAGGTCGAGGCACCATCCAGCGAGCGGCGGCACATTGTCAGGTCAGCCTCGCTGGTAATGCTGGGCAATCTGGGCAGCAGCGTGCTGGGCATGGTGCGTCAGGTCGTGGTCACCTCGCTCGGCACGTCTATCGCTGGCCCGTTCAACTCTGCCATTCTCCCCGCCCGTACCTTTAATGACTTCCTCATCAACGGGTCAGTGAGCGGCGCGTTGATTCCCACCTTCAATGACTATGCTGACAAACGCGATGAGCTGCGCCGCATCGTCTTCACGCTTGTCAACCTCATTCTGATCGTGATGTTTGTGGCGGCGATTCTCTACGCGCTGCTCGCACCTGGCTTCGTAAATTTCCTGGTGCAGGGCTATACAGGGCCGGAAAGGCAGCTTTCGCTGCAATTCTCGCAGATCATCTTTTTCTCGCTGATCGCGCTGGGGCCGTTTGCCGTCTTGCTGTCGGCGCTGTTCGCGCTGAAGGAGTTTGGCTGGCCAGCCTTTGCCACAGCCTCTTATCATGTTGGTATTATTCTCGGTGCATTCGTCAGCGCCATGATTGGAAAGCAACATTACGGCTATCTTGGGCTGTCCTTCGGCGTCATTGTGGGCGCAATCGGCGAGATTGCCCTGCTGCTGCCAGGGATGCGCAACCAGCACCTGCGCTATATGTTTGTGCTTGACCTGAAGCATCCGGCCCTGCGGCGCATCGTCAAGCTCTATGCACCGATTTCGTTCAGCTTCCTGCTGACCATGGGCCTCGTCTTCTTTGACCAGCACCTCGCCTCGCTCACACGTCCTAATGGTGCGGCTAATTACGTAGCCATGACTGCCGCGACGACACTGATCCAGTTTCCGGTGGGGCTGGTGGCCGCGGCGCTCTCCTTTGCCGTGCTGCCCACGCTCTCGGAGCATGCACGCGCCAACGATCTCGACCGCTTCAAGGGTACGCTGCAACTCGGCTTCCGCCTGGGCCTGCTACTGATGATTCCGGCTGCCGCCGGTCTCATTGTACTGCGCCAGCCCATCGCTTTTCTGATCTTCAGACATCACAATGAAAGCGCCTCAGATGCCAGTTTGATCGCCATTGCCCTGCAAAATTATGCCTACCAGTTGCCCTTCGTGGCCGTCGATCAACTGCTCATCGCTGCCTTCTATGCGCGCAAGAATACCATCATTCCTGTCTCGGTGTACGCTGTAAGCCTGCTGGGCTACCTTGCCGTCGCGCTGCCCTTCTGGCAGACCATTGGCATGCCCGCGCTGGCTTTTGCCAACACCGTGCAAAATTCGCTGCACGCCATCATCCTGCTCGTGCTGTTGCGCCTCGCCATAGGCCCAATGCACATCCGCGATACGCTGCCCACCATCCTCAAAATCCTGCTGGCGACAGCCCTTCTGGTTGCCGTGGCCTGGGGCTTGCAGATGTTGTTCAGCCACATCGCCCTCTTCTCCCTGCAAAGCCTGCTCGGCGAACTCCTCACCGTCCTGCTCGCCGGGGGTCTCGCAGCCGCCGCTTACTTTGCCTGCGTTTTGCTGCTTAGAGTAGAAGAGGTCGGGCTGCTGAAGGGGGCTGTGTTAGCAAAGCTAGGGAAACGCTAAAAGCGCATGCTACCAAAAAAACAGGAGAGGTTCGTGCCTCTCCTGTTTCTGTATTTCTCCAGATGTAAGTTTAAGATGCTGCGTAGATCGCGGGTCTATATCTAGGTGGAGGAATAGGCTTGCCTTCAGCCTCTGCTGCCTCAAGCCAGGCTTTTTTCGCGATCTGGACTTGTCGTAGGGCCTCTTCAGGTGTCTCACCAAAGGCAGAGCAGAATTTCAAGTCAGGAATATCTGCAATATATCCTTCGTCTTCCTCGCTAAAGAAAATGTTGATGTGGTAGTCTTTCATAGTTAATCTCCTAACTCAAGGTCATATTGCTCAACCAACTGCAAAAACTGGCGAACCTGGTAAGCTTTGGCGTTGCCATTCTTCTCTTGTAAATTAAGCAGTTCAGGTATCTCAGGATGTGTAAATATATGGTGACTACCTTTCATCCTTGATAAACGAAATCCAAATGCCTCAGCAAGCACAATCAATTCCTTAAACTGAAGGTTATGTGGGCTTGATAAGGCTTTCAAAAACAACTTACGTTTGTTCATTTCACTACCGCGACATTAAATTTTCTAGTTTCATTATACTCTACTGGTTATGCTTTGTACACAGCTACTCAGTCTAAGTCGATCTCGAACTTGTTAATGCTCATTTTCTGCGTTCAGCCGGGCTTCTCTGCGATTCTTTTTTATTAAAAATCTAAGAAACAGCTTATTTGGGGAGGAAAAATCTGAGAAAAAAATCAGAATGACGCAGTATGCTTTAGTTTCTGCTTAGAGTGATCTACAGTAGAGTTTATTATTCTTGTAATTTGAGGCCGAAACAGGTACGCTATTGGCAGGAAAAAGAAAGTGAGGAATGAAAGATGCAGATGCAAGAACATATAAAGAGACAACCGGAAATCAGTGATGGCTTTCTGGCCCAGCAGACCCTTGCTGGCGACGAGTATTCCTTTGAGGCGCTCGTCAAACGATACAGCACTCCGTTGTTTAACTTTATTTACCACTTTTTGAACGATTATGACCAGGCATGCGATATTCTCCAGCATGTATTTATTCAGCTCCATACCTCGTTGCCCAGTTTGCGCACCGATAAGCCGTTGAAGGCATGGCTGTTCCAGGTGGCACGCAACCGCTGCCTCGACGAACTGCGCCGCAAACGCGCCATCCATTTCTCCGAACTGGAGACTGGTACCGAGGAAGATGAGCTTTCTCCTCTGGCCGCTATTCCTGATGGTAGTCCGCTACCGGATGAACTGGCTGAGCAGCATGATTTGCAGCGCTGCCTGCAAGAAGCAATTGAGACGCTGCCGATCAAGTTTCGGATGGTTGTGCTGCTGCGCTATACTGGTCAGTTGAGTTTTGGCGAGATCGGGCAAGCGCTTGATATGCCTGAGGCGACAGCTAAGACGTACTTCCAGCGTGCGAAGCCCCTGTTGCGCGCCGCACTGGCAAAGCAGTCCCCCGTTATTTCGGGTTAAGTGGAAGAAAAAAGATGGTAAGCAGGGAAAGTAGATAGGGTATAAACAGAACAAGCTCACAGGTCTCGTAAAGCCTGTGGGCTTGTTTTATGTGTCTCCACTCTCAAAAGTGCGAAAAACTCAGGTAGTGAAACCTCCCTTCTACTCAATTCGTGCTAACAGAGAAGACAAATTAAAATTGGATAAGAGAGTGGAAGCATATGGAAGATAGACAAAAGGCTTTTTTTGGAGATGAAAACGAGTTGCCAGACGATGTTGATTGCCTGTTTCATCTCTTGCACCGTGTAGAACCGCCGCAGACACTGATCAAGCGAATTCTGGTACAGGCTCAGACATCATACAACTATGGGGGGTTGCCAGTTGCTCAGCGTCTCCAACCTCAGTTGACGAGGGGGCTGGTGGAACAACTGGTAATGATGCCTGTTGACGGATTGGGCGGGCGACAACTACGCAGGAAGCTTTGCTAGGACGCTCACAGCTGTGTTTGTTGCGATAGCTGTCGAGCGGCGGCTATTTGTCGCGGGATGGTTCCCTGCTTTACCGGGCCTGTATGGCCCGTCTTTTTTTTGCCCTTGTATTTCTGCCGTTTCCGCTTTTCTCCTCATCCTATTCTGTTTGCTATACTCGTGCGAACAGGTCGTTCTCACCGGGAACATCCGGGCCGACGCGAGAGGCAGCGAGCTGGTAGTATTCGTAATTGCGCCACTTCCTCTGCACTTCTTCCGGGATGTCGGCGAAGGCAGCGCCAGAGTTAACCTGAGTACGATGCATGGCCCACGAACGGTCTTTGCGTTCGCGTAAGGCTTCTACATCGAGCCGGACGCTGATTAGCTCATCGGGCAGGCCAAGCGTATCCGGGTCAAGCTTGCTCATCCACTCCTGCTGATCCGGGCCTGGCTGCAGGTTTTGTGCCTGCATCCACTCGCCCATAGCACGAATGGCACTGCGTGGGAATGAGCTATAGTAGAGTTTTGAGGCCGCGTGCGCCGGTCCCAGTTCAGGGTACTGGACGGCATCGGCGGCGGCATGGAAGGCGCTGGTGGTGTGCCGGTAGATGGCGATATGATCCGGGTGGCCGTAGCCGCCAGTTTCGTCGAAGGTCACAATCACCTGTGGGCGGAACTGGCGAATGATAGCGACCAGTTTCCCTACCACCTCTGCGGGGTTTGCCTGCATGAATGCTTGTGGGTCCTGATTCTCCGGCGTACCCGCCATGCCGGAATTGCGGTAATCGAGAAACCAGAGGTGGTCTAAGCCCAGCACCTCGGCTGCCGAACGCATCTCTCCTTCGCGCACCTGGCCCAGCGTTTCGGGTGTGGCAAGCGCCGGGTCAGCTATTTCGCCAACCTCTCCTCTGGTGGCACAAATCAGTCCCGTTTCTGCCCCGGACATGCTATACTGTAGAAAAGCGCCGCTCATGGTGCCCTCATCATCAGGATGAGCGAAAATACCAAGCAATCGTTTTGTTGACATAGCAACTGTCTTTCTGAACGTCTTTATCAATAACATGCAGATGGGTGTGCAGCCACACCCTGAAACCGGAATACAAGCCTTGTTGTCTTATTACAGTTGTATCATCACAACAGGAGTACTGTCAAATCGCTTGTAGGAGGAAAGGAAATCGTTCGCGGGGACACTGGAAGAATGTCACTGCATCTTGCCTTTGCTCAAGGATGAGAGAGGAAATGAACCTGGAACCGGAGGAAGAAAACAGTATGACGAGAACAGTACTGGAGAAAGAGTTGCGGGACCTGGACGCCCAGATACTTCGCCTGGGTACGCTGGTTGATGATGCCCTGGACAAGGCGCTGACAGCCCTGGAGGCAGGTGATCTGGCGAAATCAGGGATGGTGATTGAGGCCGATTCCATTATCGATAGCCTGCGGGTGGCGATTGAAGAACATACTATCCGCTTGCTGACATTGCAACAGCCTCTGGGAAGTCGTGACCTGCGCTATTTGACCTCTGCGCTCTCCATTGCAGGTGACCTGGAACGTATGGGGGATGGCGCTGCCGGTATTGCCACCATTATGCTGCGGATGTCGCCACTGCGTGCTAATAGCGATAGCAGTAGACAGGTTTCAGGTGTGGGTGCTGGCGGTAGAAAAGCCAGTGATTATGAAGTGGAGGTCACGGAAGAGGAGATTCTGCACAGCCTGCTCAATCTGGGTCAAGAGGCGCGCCGCGTTTTGCAGGGAACGATGGAGGCATTCGCGAAACGCGATGTGGAGGCTGCTCGCTACATCTGGCAGGAAGATGACGTGGTGGATGTGCGCTACCACCTGGTGCGCCACGACCTGATGGCACTGCTGAGCGGAGCGCATGCCATTCCCGCATTGCAAAACGATGCGCTCATCTTGCAGCGCGCCACCTATCTGCTCTGGATAGCCCACAAACTCGAACGGGTCGCCGATCACTGCACAAACATTTGCGAGCGTATCGCCTTTATTGTCGAAGGCGAGAACAGCATTAAGCCAATTGAGGCAGAATAGTAATCCATGTCATGCGAGCTGGCCTTTTTATGCTCCCCTGTCAACGAGTTCAAGTTCGCCCGTGTTGATGTTGATAACAAGGCCGTGGACGGGAATCCCGGGCAGGTAGGGGCTGGTGCGGATGACGTTGACGACCTCACGCACGTTGATGTGTACGTCATTGAAGGCACCTAGCCAGCGCATAAGGCCATCAATATTGCCCAATCCCTGCCGCTCGATGAGTTGTTGCGGGTCAACGCCCAGCGCCTGCATAGAGGCGGTGAGGGTAGCAGCGTTGATGTGAGAGAGGCCACATTCGGTGTGACCGATGACGAGCACTTCACGCACGCCCAGCAGATAGATGCCGCCAGCGAGGGAGCGAATCAGGTCGTTGGCTGCCCCGGTGCGGTCGGGTTCGGAAATAGTTGCTCCGGCTGTACGCAGTTCCAGTACGTCGCCGCGCTCCAATCCGAGCGCCTGCTCAAACATCCTGACCAGGCGGCAATCCATGCACGTTATGACGGCGGTCTGTTTGCGCGGCGCGTGGCCGATAATGGGAAGCGCTGGCTGCTGCAAGAATTGCCGGTTATGTTTCAGAATTTCCTCAAGCATCTCGAAATACTATCCTTTCGTCACGTTTCGTGTTTCTCGTAATGAACGCGGGCCCAGTGTAACATAGCTTATGTAGGGGCGCAATTGATTGCGTCCGTGTGTCCGTGTTTGTCGCTACCCAACAGGCGCAATCAATTGCGCCCCTACATTTTCGGCTCCACAATCTTTGTAAAAGTGAATACAAGCAACCTCTCGACAGGCTGCTTTTCCTATGCTACACTTCTGATAAAGAATGGTTTCGTAGGATGGTGAGCAGCGCAGGGTTGCTGAAGGGGTCTTTGATGAACTCAGAGAGGCGGGAAAAAAGGAGTTGCTGTGTTGAGGCGCTTGAATCTTAAGATGAGTACAGCAGCGGATGCTCATGAGGCGACCCGGGCGTTGTTCAGAATAGCGCAGGGCGAAGGAGAGTAGCAGGAAAGGAGGGAGTTGATGGAGGAGCCATTGTCGGTGAAGGAGATGGTGGCCGATGCGCGCATGCGCGTCAAAGGGCTGTCGAAGGAGGAGATGGAGCGCGAACTGGCATCAGGTGAGGCGCTGATCATCGATATTCGCGATGTGCGCGAGCGCTGGCGGCGCGGGACGATTCCGGGTGCGAAGCACGTGCCTCGTGGTATGCTTGAGTTCTGGGCAGACCCACAGTCGGAATACTATAAACCCTTTATGCAGCGAGACAGGAAGATTATCCTCTATTGTGCGGGTGGGCAGCGTTCAGCGCTTGCTGCCGATGTGCTGCAAAAGATGGGTTACAGGGATGTGACTGATCTGGAACCGGGTTTCGAGGGCTGGCGAGCCGCAGGAGGTGCATGGGAAGATGTCCCGGTGCCAGACAATCCGGGTAAGTAATACTATTTCGTTTGAGCAGAAGACAGGGTCAGAGAAAACGCGATGCATCGCGTTTTCTCTGACCCTGTCTTCTGCTCAAACATGTTCATCGTCTGAACAGCAGCGCCAGGGCGGTCACGGCGGCGAGGCCAAAACAGAACCAGCTTTCGGTGAACTGGTGGATGTTGGTGAGGAAGACGCCTCCGCCGAGCGAGGCGACGAACATAAGCACCCAGGCAAGGCTGCCTGCCCCGGTAGTTTCTCCATTTCTACTGCTGGTATTGTTGCCGCGACCTCGCCGCCGTCCGCGTCGTGACCTGCCGCCAGGAGCGCTATCGGATAGCCTGACCTCGATCTGACCAGTTTCCAGTCTAGTGATGACTCGCTCCAATGAACGCGGCAGGGTCAGCAGGGTGCGGCCCGTGTCGAGAAGCTGGTTGAGAACTTCCTGAATAGTCTGACCTGCTCCCTCGGCATCGAGGCCCAGAAATTTGCGGGCGTAGGGGGTGGCGACATCCACGAAGCTGAATTCGGGCGAGAGGCCGGTGGCAACTCCTACCAGTGTGCCAATGGCACGCCCGGTGAAGGCGAATTGCGCGGGTATCTGGAAAGGCTGACCGTAGAGCAAACGCTCAACGTCCTGCGAGACTTCGGGGATATCCAGGTCACGTGCCTCACCCAGCGTCAGGCCGAAGTATTGTTCCATCATCATGGCCATGCCGCGTTCGATAGCGACCATGTTCGCGCCTTCACCGATGAAGCCCAGTTTGGCGAGCGCCTCGACAAGGCTATGCGAGTCGCGGGCGATGAAGCTGAGGAACAGGTCTTTCATCGCTTTCTTCATGCTTTTACTGAGTGTCCCCACCATGCCAAAATCGACGAAGGCAATGATGGGGCCGCTGCCCTGTGAACCTGGAGAGCCAGGCTTGACGAAGATGTTGCCCGGGTGTGGGTCGGCGTGGAAGAAACCTGCCTCGAAGAACTGGTAAAAATAGGCCTGTACCGTGCGCTTTGCCACCTCAAGACGGCTGATCCCCGCTGCCTCGATGGTTGGGTAGTCGTTGATCTTGATACCGTTGATCCACTCTAGCACAAGAATACGGCGTGTTGTATAATCCTCGTAGATATGCGGAATATAGATGGAAGGATTATCCTTGAACATCTCTTGAAAACGTTGCGCATTGGCCGCTTCGGTGACATAGTCTATCTCCTCGTAGACGGTGCGTTTAAATTCACGATAGACGCCCATGAGGTCGATAAACTCGCTGGTGTCGACAAAGCGGTTGATTATCCAGATGACAAACTTAAGGGTGCTCAAGTCTGAGCGCACAAGCTGGTCAATATTGGGACGCTGAATCTTGACAGCGACCTCTTCTCCCGTAGAGGCAAGGATTGCCTTATGCACCTGCCCCAGTGAAGCCGCGGCAGTACATTTTCGCTCAAAAGTACTGAAAACCTGGTCAATTGGCTTGCCTAGCTCCGTTTCAATGACGCTGACCACGTGGCTGAACGGCGCGGGTGGTACCTCGTCCTGCAAGGAGCCGAGTACGGCCAGCGCCTCTTCTGGCAGCAGATCGGCGCGGGAGCTGAGGAACTGCCCCAGCTTAATCATCAACACGCCGAGCTTGATGGCGGTCTGACGGAAGGCAACCAGCACCCGGATCAGGACCGCGATGTTGGGCTGGACCTCGTAGTTGCCGCGCTCGCGGGCGCGAATCACGCGGCGGCGCTCACGATAAATGATCCAGATTGTCCAGAGCAGCAGGCGCGAAACGCGGATGAAACGAATGGCTTGCGAAAATCTATTGATTCGTGTCGTTCTGACACCCATGGTTAACCCTTTCATGCTAAGATAGCGGTATTACAGAATACCATAACATGTACGTTACTGACGAGTGAAGAGTTTGAGTGCTTTCTAGAGGAGGTGCGGCTTTGCACAGTTGTAATCGTAGTCTGGCCTTCGGCCTCGGTCTTGAGGTTGGCTATAGTCTATTGTACTTTCAAAACGACTATCTGTCGGCACCAACGCCGCCAACGCCGAAGGCGCACAATTTTGAATTGCCCGGTGATCGAGCACAGTATGCTCCTGATCGCCCGGCGGATGTAAAACATGTCAGGCTGGATATCGCGCTTGATTTTGAACAGGAGGCAGTGAGCGGCACGGCCAATACGACCTTCAGCACGCTTTATGAAGAGGTCACAACGATCAGCTTTGACGCGGTAGAACTGCACGTTGAGCGTGTGATGCTCTCAGGGAGAGAGCAGGAGTTTAGCACCGATGGCAAGAAACTGCTGGTGACGCTAGATCGAGCCTATACGCACGGGGAAGAGTTCACGCTGGCAGTAGAGTACCACGCGAAGCCGCGTACCGGCCTGCATTTCATGAAGCCAGTGCCGGAAGATCCGACACGCCCCGTACAGGCCTGGACCTTCGGCCAGCCGCGCTACCACAGCTACTGGTTTCCCTGCCACGACGCGCCCAATGACCGTGCGACCACTGAAATCGTTGTAACGGTTCCCGCTCAGTTTCAGACCATCTCCAATGGCAAGCTGCTGGAGGTGATTGATAACGGCGCGACGAAGACGCATCACTGGCTGCACGATATACCACACGCGGCGTACCTGGTTTCGCTGGTGGTGGGCGATTTCGCGGTGATTGAAGATTCGTATAACGATATCCCCGTCACCTACTACATCCGGCATGATCGCAGGGATGACGCGCCGCTCTATATGGGCAAAACGCCGGAGATGATGCGTTTCTTCTCGGACTATACCGGTGTCGAGTATCCCTATAGCAAGTACGCGCAGACGGTAGTGGAGATTTATACAGGGGCGATGGAGCATACCAGCGCCACCACGCACAGCTTCGCGCTCATACCAGATCAGAAGGCCGCGCTGGACATCGATCTCGTCCCCGTTGTGGCGCACGAACTGGCCCACCAATGGTTTGGCGACCTCGTCACCTGCCGTGACTGGCCCAACGGCTGGCTCAATGAGGGTTTCGCCACCTACTTCGAGGAGTTGTGGGGCGAACACGATCAGGGAAGCGATTACTTCAAGCTGTCGATGCTTGATCTCAAAAAGGGCTACCTGGAGGAGGATAGTGAGTATCGGCGTCCCATTGTATACCATGTCTATCACAGCGATGGCTTTGAGTTGTTCGATGGGCATATGTACAACAAGGGTGCCTGGGTGCTGCACATGCTGCGCCACCAGATTGGTGACAAGACCTTCCGGCGCGCCATCAATGCCTATCTGAAGCGCTACCGGGAACGTGAGGTCATCACGGCGGACCTGGAACGCACTCTGGAGGAGGTGACGGGTCGCAGCCTGGCGCTGTTCTTCCAGCAGTGGGTCTATTCGGGAGGCTATCCGGCCTTTGAGGTGCATTACGCCTGGGATAACGAGCATCACATGGCGAAGGTCAAGATCAGACAGACGCAGCAGGTGGATGAACTCACTCCCTGTTTTGTCGCGCCCGTTGACCTGGCATTTACCGTTCCCACTGCCGACGAAGCGGCGAAAGACGAGCACACGGCAAAGACACGCACGATCCCGATGCGTGTAGTGGTGGGCGAGGATGGGCAGGTGGAGCAGACCTTCTATGTGCCATTGGAGCGCGAGCCGGTGATGGTACGCTTTGACCCCGATGGCTGGCTGCTCAAAACGCTCAAATTCGAGCGTTCCAACAAGATGCTGCGCTACCAGCTTGCACATGATCCTGATGTGCTGGGACGTATTGAGGCGGCGGAGGCGTTGGGCGAGCAGGATGATGAAGAGAGTGTGAAGGCGCTGGCACAATCGCTGCTCAACGATGCCTTCTGGGGGGTGCGAGTCGCGGCTGCCGAAGCTCTGGCCTCGATTGGCAGCGAGCAGGTGCAGGATGTGCTGCTGCAGGCCCTGGAGCAATTGGATGCCCGCGAGTGCTCGCGGGTACGTGCGGCTATTGTAGAGGCATTGGGCAGCTATTCGCAGCCGACGCGACCGGAGTTGGCCCAGCGTTCGGCTGCTGCTCTCGCCTCGCTGCTTGAAGCGGGCGATGTCAGTTATCTGGTGGAGATGGCAGCGGCACGCTCGCTGGGCAAAACGCGCTCGCCAGGCGCTGTCGAGCAACTGGTCAAGGGTCTTGAGCGTCCTTCGTGGAATAATTCCGTGCAGGGCAGCATCTTCAGCGGGCTGGCTGCAACAGGCGAGGACCGTGTGGTGGAGATCATTACACCCTACCTCAATGATGCAACACGCCATCCAACGCTGCGTATGGCGGCTGCCAGAGGTTTAAACGTGCTGGCAAAGAATCGCCATCTCTACAGTGGGGAAGCGCGGCAGCGAGCCGTTACCGCTTTGATCGAGGCCGTTGAGCATGATAGCTGGAGACCTGTGCGCGCTGCTTCGGCGCGAGCGTTGCAACAGCTTGGCGAGAAACGCGCCATTGGTGCGCTGGAAAGCGCCGCCAGTCGCGAACTGGAAACGGCGGTGCAGCGTATGATGCGCGTGGCCGCCCACTCCTTGCGTTCCAGTGACAAGACTGACGAACAGTTGAAACAACTGCGCAAAGATCTCGACGAGGTACGCGAGGAGAACCGCAAGCTGAAGGAACAACTTGGTGCGCTGGAAGCACGAGTGAAGTAGCTGAACGGGGGAACCCGGGATATTGTATAAGAAAGAGGAACAATATCCCGGGTGCCCGTATTGTAGCATAAAGCTCATATATTAGCAAATTTAGATATGGATGCAACATTCCTACCCCTTTGTGCGTCTCTTATTATAGTGGGGAGACAATTATACAGGGCAATGCAGGCAAATGTCACAGGAGAAGTCGCTTTTGCCTGTATTGCTGACCGATTGTTTATATTCTTACCCGGTTGATGCCAATACATTCTTTGCGAAGATATTATGACTCTAACAGAGGGTTATGAACAATATGAAATGGAGCACAACGGAGGTGCAGGTTGCCTGATATGCAAATACAGGATTCTCCACTAGCTGCCGAACGCAAGCAGGATATTGCCTCCTGGAAAGAGGTGAATATTTCCAGACTGGGTGAAAAAGCGAGGAAACGATTTCGGAAACGCAAAGCTGCTCTTGAAGCATATTTTACCACTAATGCTTCACTT
This sequence comes from uncultured Chloroflexia bacterium, assembly GCA_963736995.1. Classification (GTDB taxonomy): domain Bacteria; phylum Chloroflexota; class Ktedonobacteria; order Ktedonobacterales; family Ktedonobacteraceae; genus CADDYT01. The sequence goes on along the minus strand of CAVTRB010000007.1, from coordinate 463,034 downwards.
CAGGAGATAGCACAAAGATATCATATTTCAGAGGAAACACTGACCAGACTGGCGGAAAAGTGCTTGATGCAGCACACTGATGGCAGCCCCTGGGGTTTCCGTGCCTTGCAACCAGGCGCGCAAGTTGTAGATCAAAGTTCACGTTCTGAGAACGAAGCAACTAAAGGAGAGGTTGTCAGGCTCGTTTCTCCACCATCCATTACTGCTGTTGCTATGCCGGAAACACCCGAGGTGGGTGGCGAGAAAGGTGAGACGGCAGCCCTTGACGGTGTTGTTGATGACGCCGTAGGGGAAAAAGAATCAACAGAAACCGTGGACTTGCCCGTTGCTGCCGGAGAGGAAGCCGGGGAAATGGCTTGTTCTGTGGAAAAGGGAGCAGGCAACGATCGGGAAGAGGAGCAGGAGCGAGTTCCAACTGTGGAATATACTGAGGTGCCAGCCACAGGGGGAACGCCCGAGCCAGCAGTCGATGCGGAGTTTGAGCTTTCTGTGGAGGAGGTGAAGCAGCCATCGACACAGGAGACGGAAGTGGAGAGGGTAGAACAAGAGGAGCGCGCAGCAGACGCTCGGGACGGAACCGATGCGTTGATTGTTGTCAGTCTTGACGACCAGAGTGCAATTGCGCCAGTACCTGCGTGCGTAGGAACAATCAAGAGGTCGGTGCTAAGCAGGCGTGGTAGCGAGTCGTACCACCATGTTGTATACAGATTCCGGCAGCGAGATGCCAGGCAGCAGAAGCGCAAGCGGTTACACACTATACTGGCGACGAGTCTGATAGCGGCGCTGCTCATTCTGGTGGCGCTGCCAGCGACCCTTGGCCTGGCGGCATATAGCACCTACAGCAATGTGCGGGGCGTGGCAATGGATGGCGTAGACCGTTTACTCAAGGTAAAGACGATGCTGTCTATTTCAAAAAGCGATCCTCTGGCCGCGCTCAATGTTGTGAAGTTGCAGCAGGCGCAGGTTGAGTTTCAGGGGGCGGAGAGCGATTTCATCCAACTGCAACAGTTGCTGAACCGGCCCGGTGTTCAGTCGACGGTCAATCAATTCTCACCGCAATATGGCAGCGAACTGGAAATGGTCCAGCGCCTGGTGAGAGTGGGGCTGGATGTCTCGCGCATGGGGAACGAAGTGAGTGGGGTCGCGCTGCTGGGGGCGAACCTCCTGCACTCGTCGCCGCTATCCAGCAGCTCGAATAAGCCGCTTATCACGGTCTCCGATGTTTCCGCCATCGAGGGTGCGCTCGTCCACGCGCTGTATTATATCGATGATATTCAGACACAGATGAGTCAGGTTTCGCTGCAAGAACTGCCGATCAGCGCGACACAGAAGGCGGAACTGGCCGCTGTTCTGCCGCTTCTGCCCAGAGCACGGAGCTACATCGTACAGGTGCAAAGTATGGTGGGCCTTGTCGCCTGGCTGCTGGGCGTGGGGCAGCCGCGCCGCTTCCTGGTGCAGACGCTGGATAGCGCGGAATTGCGGCCCAGCGGCGGCTTTGCCGGGCAGTATGGTGTCCTGCAAATTCAAGATGGGCGCGTTGCTCCCTTCACCCTGCGTGACGTTGCGCTACTTGACTATGCTGGCAATGGCTCCGAGCTTGTGCGCAATGGCTCCGGGCTGGGACGTTCCGCGCCGCCGCAGTATAGCAGTTGGATGAACTTCGGCTACTTCGGACTGCGCGATTCAAACCTGTCCGCCGACTACCCGACCACGGCTCGCTTGAATATGCAGATCTTCCAGGATGAGGGCGGCGGCCCAGTCGATGGCGATATTGAACTGACCCCCACGGTTATCTCGCATGTCCTTGAGGTGACCGGGCCGATCAAAGTGGCTGAATATAATGACGTTGTCACCGCACAGAACCTGGAAGAGAAACTGCACTACTACCAGCAGAACTTTAGTGCCATCGCTGTTGAGAAGCAGAAGACGAACAACTCGAGCAACGAGGCGCGCAAGGCTTTCACCTCTCTGGTGGGCCAGCTCTTGATGGCGAAGGTTCGTCACCTGCCGGTTTCCAAACTGATGCAGATTGGAAAGTACGCGCTCCAGGATATCAAATCGCGGGATTTGCAAATCTACTTCACCAATCCGGCTGCCGAAGCGTGGCTCGTTGCGCATAGTTACAGCGGCGCGATGAGCACATTCAGCAACACCGATGGCTTCATGGTGGTGCAGGCGAATATCAGCATCAGCAAAGCCAGTCAGTACGTGCAAACGACGGAGCAGGATGCCGTTACGCTGGATACGCAGGGTGGGGCGACACATGTCCTGACGGTCTCGCTCAATTATCAGCAGACCGGCCCTGTCTACGGGTTCGATACCTATGCCGACTATGTTCGTATCTATGCTCCGCCCACGGCCCAATTCCTCTGGGGGGACGGCTTCGACAGTGGCAGGGCCCTCTGTACGCCCACTACCACAGCTGGTAAGGGAAGTGGCGGTCAGGGAACGGGTACGGGCAAAGGAACGGACACGGGTACGGGTACGGGCACAGGTACTGGCCCGACGAGCGGCTGCGCGCAATATAACACATCCTTTCCCGACAGCGCCCGCTACTGCCCCGATGGCGATTATCAGCTTGGCGACCGTTTCACGAACCTGGCGTGGCCAATTGACAGCCTGGGGCCACCGACGCAGATGACCAGCGATTTGCCGGGCCGCACCATGTGGGGCGGGTTGACGGAGACGCCGAAGAACTGTATCACGACCATCACCGTTTCCTATTATGTGCCGCACGCCGTTACTCATACAGCCGGAAAAACAGGCCAGCCAGTCTACTCGCTGCTGGTGCAGAAGCAGGGAGGCTACATTCCTACCGTTGATGTCAGTGTTGATACCAGCGCCATCAAAGGTCTCAAGCCGTACAATTACAGTGGCAATCTGTCAGGGGATAAGCTGTTCACGCTGTCGGTGTCGGCGAAGAAGTGAACATAATCATCTGGTTGATATGCTTGACAATTCAGGCTATACCCGCTAGACTACGGATAGGACATAGCATGGAATAGCGCGTGTATTTGCCGTGTTCTAGATAGAAGAAAATAAAGAGAACGAGACGAGGAGCAGGAGGAGTAGGTACGTACTCCGTGAAGAGAGGGAAGATCAGAGGCTGCGAGTCTTCCCCGGCATAGATGTATCGAAGGTCGCCTGCAAGTCTGGAAACTAGCACGAAGAACAAACGTGTAATTTCCACGGTTGCGCCCGATACCGCGCCACGAGGATCAATTATTTTCTGGTTGATCGAAACAAGGTGGTACCACGAGCAATACCCTTTCTCGTCCTTGACGAGGGAAGGGTTTTTTTATTGGTGAAAATGCAAGGTGCGAGAGGCCCCATCTCGCGCTCTCAGATCTCAAAAAGATTGATTTTCAAAGCGAAGGAGGGGATATGATCGAGCGTAAAAAAGAGGAACAGGGCGAAAAAACGGAGCAACTGGAACAGCCAGAGCAATCATTGGCGCTATCGCTGCCCAAAACGTATGAGCCGTCGGCTGTCGAGGAGAGTTGGTATCGTTTCTGGGAAGAGGGCGGCTACTTTAAGCCGAATGGGAATGCAGAGGCGGAGACCTTTGTCATCAGCATGCCGCCGCCCAATGTGACGGGTGCGCTACACCTGGGCCACGCCATTACCGCGACTGTCGAAGACATCATGATTCGCTATCATCGCATGCGTGGCTACGACACACTGTGGGTGCCTGGTGAGGATCACGCCGGTATCGCCACACAGACGGTGGTGGAGCGTCTGCTGGCTAGCGAGGGAACGAACCGGCACGAGCTTGGGCGTGAAGCCTTCCTGGAGCGTGTCTGGCAGTGGGTACACCAGTACAAGAGCCGCATTCAGGATCAGCACCGCCGACTGGGCGTCTCCGCCGACTGGTCGCGGGAGCGTTTCACACTGGACGAGGGGCTGTCGAAGGCGGTGCGCGAGGTCTTCGTGCGTCTCTATGATGAGGGGCTGATCTATCGCGGCGAGCGCATCATCAACTGGTGTCCGCGCTGCATGAGCGCCCTCTCCGACCTTGAGGTCAATCACGTGGATACGCAGGGCAAGCTGACCTACGTGCGCTACCCGCTCAGGCCGGAACCAGGCCACGAGGACGAGCCAACGGAGTACATCAGCGTGGCAACGACGCGCCCGGAGACCATCCTGGGCGATACAGCAGTAGCGGTCAATCCAAAGGACGAACGTTACAAGAAGCTGATCGGGCGTCTGGCGATTCTACCGGTGATCGGGCGCGAGATACCGATTGTGGCGGACGAGGCCGTTGACGCTTCCTTCGGCACGGGCGCGGTGAAGGTGACGCCCGCGCATGACCCGGTGGACTTCGAGATCGGCCTGCGCCACAATCTGCCACGAGTGCAGGTGATTGGCTTCGACGCGAAGATGACGGACGAGGCCGGACCCTACGCCGGACAGGATCGCTACGAGGCGCGGCAGAACCTGGTGGAAGAATTGCAGCGGCAGGGCCTGATCGTGAAGATTGAGGATTACGTGGTGCCGCTGGGTCTCTGCCAGCGCTGCGATACGGTCGTTGAGCCGCTCATCTCGAAGCAGTGGTTTGTCAGGATGCAGCCGTTAGCGACGCCCGCCATTGGCGCAGTGAAGTACGGCCAGTTGCAGATTGTGCCGGAGCGGTTCACGAAGACCTACCTGGACTGGCTGGAAAACATCCATGACTGGTGTATCTCGCGCCAGCTCTGGTGGGGCCATCGCATTCCTGTCTGGTACTGCGACGAGTGCGGCGAGATGATCGTCAGCCGCGAGGACGTGACGGAGTGCCCGCACTGCGGTAGCACGAATATTCGCCAGGACGAGGACGTGCTGGATACGTGGTTCAGTTCGTGGCTCTGGCCCTTCAGCACGCTGGGCTGGCCCGAAGTGACGCCCGACCTGTTGCGCTACTATCCGACCTCGGTGCTGGAAACGGGCTACGACATCATCTTCTTCTGGGTGGCACGCATGGTGATGGCCGGTATTCACTTCATGGGAACACTGCCGTTCCACACCATCTACCTGCATGGGCTGGTGCGCGATGCTCGCGGGGAGAAGATGAGCAAGTCCAAGAATAACGTGATCGATCCATTGGAGGTGATGGATCAGTACGGCACCGATGCCCTGCGCTTCACGCTGGCGACGAGCAGTACGCCTGGCAACGACATGAAGCTCGTGCCTGAGCGCATTGTGGGCAACCGCAACTTCGCCAACAAAATCTGGAACGCGGCGCGCTTCGTGATGATGACCACAGCCGAGATTGGCGGAGGCGTGCCAGCTAGCGATGAATTGCAGCCACAGACGCTGGCGGATCGCTGGATACTGAGTCGCCTGTCGCACCTGATTGGGAGCGTGACGCGGTTGATCGAGGATTACCAGTTCGGTGAGGCCGGACGCCAGATCAACGAGTTCTTCTGGTCCGAGTATGCCGACTGGTATATCGAGATCGCAAAGGTGCAGCTGATGTCCTCCTCAGGCGGACGCCTGATAGGAATGCGCCGCAGCACGGCGGGCATCCTGCGGTCCGTGCTCGACGCAAGCATGCGCTTGCTGCACCCCTTCATGCCCTTCGTCACCGAAGAGGTCTGGCAGGACCTTTATCGCACCAGCGAGCCGAATCCGGCCACCTGGCCCGCTTCAGCCTTGATCGTTGCCCCGTGGCCGCAGGTCAATCTGGCAGCCATCGACGAGCAGGCCGAGGGCGAGTTTGGCCTGCTGCAAGAGGTGATCACACGCATCCGCGACGCCCGCAACCAGATGAATGTCGAACCAGCGCGCCGTATCCCGGTGATCCTGGTCGCTGGCGCACTGGTCCCCATGTTCGAGGCGCAGGCTGCGCTCATCGAGTTCCTGGCGCGCACGGAGAAGCCACAACTCTACGCTGAGTTGGAGCAGAAGCCGCAACAGGCCATGAGCTTGCTGGCCGGATCGGTCGAGATATACCTGCCGCTGGCGGGCATGCTCGACCTCGGCAAGGAGATGGAGCGGCTCGACAAAGAGATTGCGCAGGCGCAGCAAGAGATTGCCCGCCTGCAAGGCAAGCTCGCCAACGAAGCCTTCGTGACACGAGCGAAGCCAGAGGTGGTCGAACGCGAGCGCGAGAAGCTCACCGCGCAAGAGGAGCGCATCGGCAAGCTGCTGGCTCGCCGCGCCGAACTGGGGGGATAGAGTCTCCTTAAAAAAGGTGAAGGCATCAGCTGCTCAATCGCCTGGTGCCTTCACCTTTCCTCTTGCTATAACTATTTGACGTTTGCAAGTTCGGCATTCAGCTACGTCGTCTCTTACGTCGTCCCTCGATAATTTTGCGAAGTCCCTGAGCAATGTCAGCGAATGCCTCATCTCTATCGCCCCACTTAGTAACAGGTAATCCATTTGTTGGCAAGGCATGTGTCTTCATAAGAGGCGTACTTTCCCAGTCCGTTGGTTTGAGAATAATTGGAACAACGGTTGCTTTTCCCTCTGCCTGCAATTGTAATGCCTGTTGCATTTCTGCATAAGCAGAATTAGAAGTCAGAAAATTCGCGCTGATAAGTAGAAGGATAATATTAGCCTGCTCTAGTCGTGGATTGATTTCACTGGTCCACGCAGAGCCACCGGGAGCTGAACTATCGGACCATATCTCAACTTCACGCCGACGTTTGAGCAATGAGAGGTGCCTTTCTAGCTGTTTGCGGAATACTTCATCATCCTGAGAATAACTGATGAAAATCCGTACTGGTGAACCAGGTAGTTGTGTAGCAGGAGTTGACTCATAATTTGCAGGACCTTTTTTGGCCGTGTCAACAAATAAATCTCGATTCTTTACAAGCACTTCGCTATAGGAGAGCCGCTTAGCGACAATAGCTGCAAGGGTTTCTAACGCAAAACCGATATCATCAGGGTCGCTGGTACCTTTTACTACAACAGGAAGTTTCTCGCCAAAGCTCCAGTAGGCAATGTAAGGAATACGGGTGAAATTCAGCAAATCTGAAGTGGTGATTTCTCTGTGCGCCCAATCTGCATAAAAGGGGGCAAGAACTTTTGCAAAGGTTTTAAGCCATTGCTGAGCCAGTTCGTATTCTCGTCGTCCATCGAAGCGTGCTACTACTGGCAAAATGAGCAGTTTTTCCCGATCTAGTGGCAGGTTGCTACGCATAAGTCTGGCACGATCTACAATATCGACACTTCCGTAAAGGCTCTGATCATTTGCTGTAAACATTGGAACCAGGAGATCAGGAAGCTGTACTGTGCAAATGCCTCCAATGTCGGTGATCCCTGTCCGGCTATCGATTAAGATAAAGTCCAGCGTTTCCTTCCAGTCTTTACGAACTTCTTCAAGAAAGGCTCCTAAATTGCGCTCAGTATAGAGCTTTGTCCAATCTAGTAACTGCATACGCTGAATGTAGGTTTTATCCTGGTGTCCTGCACTCATAAACAGAAGAGGTTGCTTCGCACCTTTAAAATTGATTTGCTCTCTTTGAAAGCCGGGCTGGAGATTGCCCAATCGCTCATATCTTTGTACCGGATTGCCCTGACCTCTGCCGGTAAATCTCTTGCATTAGCGAAAAGAACCGCATAAATCAAGCCGAAAGGCTTTTCGTCTGTACGGAGTCCAAGCTGTTTTTCCCGTTCTCGAAAAGAATGAAACTCTGCTAAACACCATTCAGACTGGAAGTAGACGGGAGACCATATTGTCAGAAGACAACGGGATCTTTGCAGTTCTCGACGCAGCATAGCTGGCCATTCTGTGCCTGTTTCGATATCTGCGTCTATAAAGATTTCAGGTTTGTGATCGACAGGCATATATTGAGGCAGCCATCCTTTAAGCAATTCATAAAAGTGGATCAGAACCCAATCTCGTACCGGACTTTCATGTCTGTAGCTGATAAAAACATCGTGAATGTAATCGGCCATACCCTCTTAACCTGCCAGTAATCTGCTGGTAATAATTTCTCGTTTTCGCATGTCTTTTGCTGATTATATCAAATAAGCAGGAGCTTTGCCAGAAACTTCTGCTTATTTGATATAACCTGTGCAACAGTTATCAGTCTGCTTATGCCATTTACATCGGTATCTCTTCCACCAGGCTCTTTGAGAATTGCTCGTTGTAGAGTTTGGCGTAGAGGCCGCCCTTTTCGAGCAGTTCTTCGTGCGTGCCGCGCTCAACGACCTGACCGTGATCAATGACCAGGATGATGTCTGCCGCCAGGATAGTGGAGAGGCGGTGCGCGATGGCAACCGTGGTGCGCTCCTTCATCAGAGGCTCAATCGCGGCCTGGATAAGGCGCTCCGAATGGGTGTCGAGGGCGCTGGTGGCCTCGTCGAGAATGAGGATGCGCGGGTTCTTCAGAATGACACGGGCGATGGCAAGGCGCTGCTTCTCGCCGCCTGAGAGCTTGTAGCCGCGCTCGCCGACGATGGTGTCGAAGCCTTTTTCCAGTTCCATGATGCGGTCGTAGATGGCGGCAGCCTTTGTGGCCGCGATCATTTCCTCGTTGGTAGCGTCGAGTTTGGCGTAGAGCAGGTTCTCGCGCACGGAGGCATGAAAGAGGTAGGTTTCCTGTGTCACCATGCCGATGATTTCGCCCAGCGAGGGGAGTGCGATATCCCTGACATTGTGGCCGTCGATCTCTACCGCTCCCTCGTCCACGTCATAGAGGCGCGGAATCAGGTAGGTGATGGTAGTCTTACCGGCCCCGCTCGGGCCGACCAGTGCCGCCAGTTGTCCCGGCTTGATGTCAAACGAGATGTCGTTCAAGGTTGCGTGCGCAATTGGCTCTTCTGGAGTAGCTACGGGTATCGGCAAATCGGTGTAGACCAGCGGAGGTGCCACCTTCTCGCCTTGCTCCTTGCCTCTGCCATCAAGTCCTCTCCAGGCGGACGCCTGAAAGGAAGCATTGCCGTTATGCCCGTCACTGTTGTCATCTTCCTCTTCAGGAGGATCGGCGAAGAGACCGGCGTAGTCGCTCTTGTAGGTAAACGAGACGTTCTTGAAGGTAATTTCGCCGCGCACCTGATCGGGTTTGAGTTGTAGCGCGTTGGGCGCGTTCTTGATCTCAATGGGCAGATCAAGGTACTCGAAGATGCGGTCAAACAGCGCCAGCGCGCCCTGGATATCGACCTGAACGTTGAGCAACTGGCCTATAGGGAAGAAAACTCTGCTTTGCAACGTTGTGAAGGCGACGATGCCGCCGATAGAGATCCCTGGATGCGCGGGGTTGTCGATAATCATGAGACCGGCGACAAGGTAGATGATAGCAGGAGTGACTGAGAAGAAGGTACCGATGAACATGAAAAACCAGCGCCCGATCATCTGCTGGCGCACTTCGAGATTGGTCAGCCGCTGATTCTCGTCCTCGAACTGTTGCTCGACATATTTCTGCCGTCCAAAGGTTTTGACGAGCAGGATGCCGCTGATGGAGAGCGTTTCCTGCATCATCGATGTCAGCGAGGCCAGGCTTTCCTGCGTCTCTTTGCTGGTCATGCGCCGCACATTACCCACTTTATAGGTGATCCAGAGGAAGAGCGGCAGCAGGCCAAGTGAGATGAGCGTGAGCGGCACACTGATAAAAAGCATAGCGATGATGGTGCTCAGCGCCGTTGAGATGTTGGAGACGATGCTGGTGGCCGTGTTTGTAACTACGTTCTCGACGCCTCCGACGTCGTTGGAGAGGCGGGACTGAATCTCACCCGTGCGCGACGAGGTGAAGAATGCCAGCGACATGTTTTGCAGATGCTGGTAGAGCCTGTTGCGAAAGTCACGCATGACTTTCTGCCCAACAATATTATTCAGATAAGTTTGTCCAACGCCGATAATGCCCGTGATAATCGGCATGACAAACATAATGGAAACCACAATGATTAAGAGCCTGAGATTGTGTCCCAGGATAGCATTATTGAAGACGACTGCGATCAACAGAGGGTTTACGAGGCCCAGTACCGTTGTCAGGATAATCAGGAAAAGCACCAGGAACACCTGGAATTTATAGGGTACGAATGCCTCCGCTATACGCCGCATGGTACGCCTATCGGTCCTCCGCCCGCGCCTCTTCTGCTCTTCAAGATAGCTTCTTAAGCTATCACTTCTCATTCCATGAAATGCCATATATTACTCCTGAGATAATTTTTTTCTAAGCATAGAAGATTTCGTAGGCGCGGAATTTATTCTGCGCACCGCCGATTTATCGGCCCCGTCGCCACTGGCCGATAAATCGGCAGTGCGCAGATAAATTCCAGCGCCTACAGTCAAATCCCAACATTCTGTGTTTATCTTACAGTCTACTGCACTATCGACAGAATTGCACCAGCCATACGAACGGTTTATGCACCTGTACATTCAGACAGGCAGATACGCTCAATCACCCCGGCCAGCAACGCGCCACGCAGCGGTAAAGAATCCACGCGCAGGTGCTCGCGGTTGAGGTCGTGCATACCACCACCGATGGGGCCGAGGCTGTCGAGCGTGGGAACGCCCGCGTGCATGAGCGTGTTCGCGTCGGAGACACCGCCTTTGCGCTCGGCGGTGAGCGTTAGACCCATCGCTTCCCATTCGGCCTGCGCCAGCGCAACCAGGCGCAAGACGCCTTCAGTAGCTTCATAGGGTACGCGCCCGCGCGTGCGCAACAGGTGTGTGCGCGTATCGGGGACGAAGCACGAACTGGCGATGCGCTCGAGCGCCGCTGCCGCCATCTGCAAATGATGTTCGTCAAAGGCGCGCACCGAGACGTGGCAGCGAGCGAGGTCGGGTACGACGTTTAGCGGTTCGCTGCTGCTGATGCGCGTCACATTGAAGGTCACGCCCGGATACAGCGTATTCAGGCTGTGAATGGCGATCATCTTGTGCGCCAGTTCGATGACTGCCGAGCGCCCACGATGTGGCTCCGCACCGGAATGGGCCGGAACTCCCAGCACCTCAAGCACATATTTGTCGGCTCCCTTGCGCGCCTTCGTCACAATCTCCACGTCACGTGAAGGTTCCAGCACCAGCGCCACGTCGACCTCACGAGCAAGCTCGCGCAGCAAGGGAGCGCTGCCCGGCGAACCAACTTCCTCATCGTTATTGAAGACAACGACCAGCTCACCATAGTCCTCGAAGCCAAATTCTAGCAGCGCCCGCAGCGTATAGAGGCCCATCAACACACCTGACTTCATATCGATCACGCCTGGACCGTAAGCGGTGCCATCAACGATACGGAAAGGTTTAGTCGCTGCCGCGCCAGGTCCATAGACAGTATCAACGTGTCCAACCAGGAGAATACGAGCTTTGCCCTTGCCCCGGCGGCGCGCCAGCAAGTTGTTGCCATACTGTTCGTGTGCGTGCAGCGTCACGGCAAAATCAAGCTCGCGCATCCACCTTTCAAGGTAGGTCATGATGGCGTTGATGCCTTGCCCCTGACCCGTTCCCGAATCGATATTCACAAGCATGGCGAGACGCTCCAGTAATTCTGACTGGTAACATTGAAGCGCTGGAAGGTATTGTTGAGCGTAGGCGCGCATAGGATATCCTCTCACTCAGGATGACAGTCGGCTCCCAATCTAAAATTATGCCATATCGTTTTATTGTATCACATCTTAGAGTGATGCCTGAGCAGAAACACATGTTTGCCGATACAACAGATAGAGAGACAAATCACGTTAGCAAGTAGAGGAAAGAAAAATGGCTATCCAACCGGCAGATTATTTACAGATGATCCCGGCAGCGGGAGCAGAGGCGCAATTATCATTATCCGGCTATTCTCGTATCGCAGCCATCCGAGCGACGGCAGGCGGTCTGGAATATCCCATGGTTTCGTTTGCCATGCTGAAGGACGATCCGCGCCCGCAATTTCAGCAATGGATGGAGACATATCTGCCCGAGATAGAGGGGCGAGAAAACGCTTCCAAAGCAATCTGTGAGGTATGGAATAAACCATTTGTCTCGCTCAAGCCGGAGCAGCTTTTCTTCATCTGTGCCTGGAATTCTGTGCCAGTAGCGCCCGCGCTAGTTGTGCAGTCCTCAGAACTTCTTTTCGGCATCGCCACGCCCGGCCCTCACCAGAAAAGATGGTGTACCACGAGGGCCGTGACCCGGCAAGGCGAACTCGTGGCCTGGTGCTGCGAAATCGACATGAGCGAGGAGGCACGCAAGCAGGTGGCCGAGGTGGTGCTCTCGGAAGAGAATATGCTTCGGCTAGTCTCATTTACCCTGGAAGAATGAAACCCCGATGGGCGGTCTCTCCAGCGACCGCCCATACTTTTAACCCGTGACAGGCAGCACCGAGGCTACCTGTGCCACCTGTCACATATCCTAGTAGCGATCGTAACGACGAGGACGAGCCATCTGAACACCGATCATCAGACCGACGATGAATGTCACCAGAATGATGATGATCAGGGTCTGGACATCGATGAACATATTTTCACTCCTGTTCTCTCCTGGCCCGAAGGTCAGGAGTTGAAGGAAGGTAGCTTTACGCTGCTGTTACGTATGAGGCTCGCAAACGGTGATAGGCAATCGTCAGTGACGCTGCATGGCGGCTCCGCATGACGCGATCTTGAGAAAGTGGCTGCTGGTAGTCTTGCAAGCGTATGCCGACTGCAAGCAGAGCTTGCTCAAGCTGTGTGCCTTGCTCGCAAAAACTGCTGCGATTTGCCAGATCAATCAGTAGAGCCTGTCGCTGTTTCTGCGGCAGCTTACTAATCGTCACGGCGATATTGGCGAAAAGCCATTCCAGGTACATCTGCTCAAGGATGAGGTCGAAGAGATCGGTCTCATCAATATCCCGGAAACAGCTTTCATCAGTACCAATACGGTCAATTCGACCTTCACGCCTTCTCAAATCGTTGTAGTAATTGTGAGCGATGGTATACGCCATCGCCTGTGGCGAACGCAGGGGAGAGCTATTCGCATCTTGAGGGCGCAACGTGTATTCGTAAGTACGAATAACGCTGACCTGCACGATATCTTCGACAATATCCTCTTCCTGATCGCGCCAAGAAGTGATGCCGGATGTATAGATCCAGCGTCGTACATGAGGACGAAGTGAGGAGTAGACCATGTTCCAGGTGGCATCACTGAACAATTCACGGCTGGGAGGATCTGAGGAACAATCGTGTAGCGGCATATTTTTGTCCTTTCGTTCAAGCAGAGGTTCTGCTGTCTTACTAAGGCTACGGTGGTTGGTATCCAGCGCCGCACTACCATATTTATGATGTAAAGAGAACGTATTTTGTACAAGAAGATAGAAAGATACTGGTTTACTCGCAGTCGTTCTCAAACTCATTTTTCATCCCTCACTTAAAGAATACCTGATAAGCTATACTAATGTCAAGAGGATAACTGAGATATTTCTTACGATTTCACAAGAAAGTTGACATATATGAAATATCAGGTTAAAATAGCAGAAGATATCTGATAAGTATTCAAAAATTTTGATATTTATGTTGATCTATCATACAGCAATTGACGGAAAACATATTGAAATATCAAATGTCATGAGATAAAATTGCATTATCTGGACGTAGATATGTATAGGAGCTAATCACAACGCTTTTTCCATTCCCCGGCGCTTCGTAAATACCATACCTGTTTGTGGGAGTTTGTGATGGATCGGCGACAGTTACCAATCAAAGAATATCTTCAAAAGCGAGATGTGCAGGAGCGTATCCAGCGGAAAATCGCAGAGGTACGCGCAAAAGCAACCGTCACGATCAGTCGTGCCGCGGAACTCTTTGATTTTTCTGAAAATCGGCTGCGTGATTGGGAAAAACGTGGCCTGCTCAGCGCGGAAAGAGCCACGAAGCAGGATGGCAAGGGGGCTGCTCATCGACAATATACTCCTGCCGATCTCGACAAACTGGCGGTTATCCAGGCGCTGCTAGATCGGGGCTATTCGCTGAGTGATCTTGAGCGCGAGGTAGAGGCCATCTGGCAGGTAGCCGATACTCTGACGACTGCTCAGGCGCAGCCAAAGGAAGATCAGACAAGTATTGGAATCTTACCAATCGATCAGCGTGTAGAGCGCATTTATAATGAGACATCTTTTTTCCCTTACTTCGCTGCTCAAGTACTTAAATATTCGCTCTTTCTCATTGCAGAAGATATTGCTGAAGTGCGTGTAGGCATGGTTTTGCCACGTTTCAGCAAGAGCCTCTCTCTCCCTGTTAAGGGTCCCGAGGAAGTTTCTCTACTGGGCGAGTCCCTGGTGGCATGGTACGGTCGCACTCAATGGTTTTACCTGTTTCTTACAGAGAAACCTTCCTTCCAATTTCCCAGTGATTTTCGCGTCGAGTCCCTTTCAGTCAGGCAGGAAAACAATCTCGAAGGGAATAAACCGCATAATAGAACAGTCATCGTTGTGCCAAGAATGGCTCAATCTCTTTCGCTCACTCGCTCTACTATCGAGACCATCCAGCGCCTCCTGGCTATTCTCTATGAAGAGGCAGATAGTTGGCGAGAGTATTTTGGTGAGGGTCCGCGAGAAGTGGTGTACCCTGGTGCGGATTTTATCAACAGTAGATACATGACGGATCCTCTTCTAACCAGGCTGACGGATATGGTAGTGCGTCTGGGTGGCAAAACAGTGGATAACCGTGATCGCTGGCGCTTCTGCTGCATCTTGCTGTCAAAAGACGCCTCATTGCCGCTTCAACAGCGCAGTCTTATTGTTAGGGCGCAGAGCAAGGGCGCGCCTCATGCTGTAGCAACAACCACCGTCACATCTGAAAATCCTGGTTTGAGCTTACGTTCATACCTCAGCGGACATGTCATTTACCTGCCTGCAATCTCTCCCAGGGACCCCATCATTGCCTACCGAGAAGAGGAAGAGCAGCCCGAACAGGAGCCAATCCGTTCCGCCATCGCCATACCTGTTAGTAGCGAAGATGGTCTCTCCATCGCCGTGATGTATATTGTCTCCAACGAATCCAACGCCTTCTCTAAATATGACCAACGCCTACTACGGGTGATTGGCCAGATGGTAGAAGAATTATTGCTCACGTACCATGTCGGTCAGACCACGAGCAAATTGAAAGATGTACTGGCAAACCCCGAAACTGTCGACCTTGCTTTCAAAGATTTTCTATCAGAAAGCGATTTCATCAGAGATGTCGAAGCCTTACTTTCAAAGCTGAAGGGTGAAATGGAGGAATGGAAAGAGCCAATACGTCTAGAGTCACCGCCTATACCTGAAAAGGCCAGGCGATTTTGGGAGGAGCAGAAATCTGGTAATGTCGTCTCTTTTATCGCTGTCGATATAGATAGCCAGAGTAATCGCGCTTATAAATATGGCGAGCAGGTTGCAAGGAATCTTACTAAGGAAGTTGGTGGGCGTATCCGAAAGCAACTTGATCTCTTCGAGAAGTATAAAGGTCGGAAGCTTTACCATGTCTATGCCGATCAGTTTTATTTGCTTCTTGAAGGTATTCTGCTTGAGGAGGCACAGGAAATGGCGGAGCGTCTCAGGCGAGTCTTGAAAGGCAGTTATAGTCTCAATATGCAGAGTATTAGTACCGAACAACCAGTGTTACCTGATAATATGCTAGAGCTAAATGATGTAACTGTGCGGGTAGGGGTATCAACGTATACATACGTCAAGCTACAGGAAGTGTTGAAGCGTTACCATTCTACAGTGGCCGTTTCAGAGACCAGAGATTTGATAGTCATGTCGCTTTATGAACGGCTTACTTTGGGACGTGCAGAAGGAGGCGACGTCGTTATTAGCTGGAAACCAGACATCTGGGACTATAAACGATGGTCCTTTTCTCAACACTGATCGAAATATTCCCTGAATGTAAAATTTTCGAATGCATTTTTACCTGTGTTAAGTATCATATACATGTAACATATAAAAAAATAGCCCATTAAGGCTATTTTTCTTGACCGGTAAAGCATTGCAGCTTAGTATGCTATTATCAATTATCTCTTCCAGTATTTTAAATATTTTTTGTTGGTCAGGGGGAAATGGTCCTGTGAAGTTGTTTGTTGTAGAGCGGCGCGTAAAGATTTTTATTGTAGGACGGCCAGGTTGTGGGAAATCGCAGGCCGCTCGTTATATCGAGGAACTGTTGAAACGTGAGAAGCTCTCTGTAGCTCGCGTGAACGATTATACGATTTTAAAGGCAATGTTTGAGTCGGATACGGAGGGAAAGCAATTCCATCCAACAGTAGATCGTAAGGGTTTCGACGTAATTGATTTTTCAGTGCTTGATATTGCTTTAAAAAATGCAGAGCAGCAGGCAAAGAAGGATTTGCGATCACATAATGTTGTTATAATTGAATTTGCAAGAGATGACTACAATATTGCCTTAAAACAGTTCAGTAAGAAATTTCTTAAAAATGCCTATTTTCTCTTTATTGATTCGGGTATCGAGACCTGCATTCAACGGATTTGTGAGCGTGTAAAGCATCAACGGACGTCTGATGATTACAATGTTTCGGAACGTATTATCAGGTCCCTATTACAATGAGCAAAAGTGGACGCAAAAGCTTATGTCCAGGTACGGTATTGATAGTGAGAAAGTTGAGAGAATAGTTAATCAAAGTAGTTTCGCCAGCTTTAAAAGTGAGGTAAGGCATTTTACTCATGTTATTCTTGAGCGAGAGAGATCATATCCGCACCTTAATGTTGCTCTACCGAAAATCAATGAAAAGCTGGCTCAATCTGTTGATCGGCTTAAAGCCACTTCCCCGTCTCTTGTAGCTCTAAGCGCTCTTACAGTATTTTCATGTGTAAGCTTTTGATAGTTTCTTCCCTCTTCATACCTTCATTGGACGTTTTCAACAACGTTCATTTTATGTAAGAACACTTCTTCCCGTCTTTTCTTGTATAACGGCTTTTTATAGAGACTCTATCATTTGATGGAGATAGAGCCTCTGATAACAAGCACAAGCATGCTTTCCTGAATGAGAGGTGTGTATGGAAATTTTAAACGATATGAAGACTGTGAAGCTGTTTGTGTTAGGGCGACCTGGAACAGGTAAATCTACGGCTGCACGTCATATGGTTGAGATTGTTCGTGAGTATGGATGGCATCCTCAGCACATCAGTGATTATGGCATCTTGTATTCAATGTACCATAGAGAAGAGCAAGACAAAGATAAAGAGAAAAAGGTTAAGAGTCCTCGCTTCAAAAGGGCGTCAGAAAGCCTTGATGGTTTTGATGTTGTCGACTTGACAGTATTTGATGAGGCTTTAATCACGATGAAGCAGCAGGTGGACGTTACAGTGACGAGAGCATTGGATAGGATGAAACTGGTGATAATTGAGTTTGCAAGAGGTACATACAAAACATCACTCGATCAGTTCGGACGCAAATTTCTGCAAGAGAGTTATTTTCTGTTGCTCGATAGTGATATTGATAAATGTATGGATCGTATTGAGCATCGTGCGAGACATCCTATTTATGAGGATGACCGCTTTATGTCTAAAGAGGCTATGGAGGTTCAGTTTTCCTCAAATGCTATTCCTGCTACCAGGGCCATGCTGGGAACAGTTTACAAGCTTGATAATAGCCGAATAAAGGTGATTTACAATCTTTCTACAGAGGAAGCGTTCCTCAATGAGGTGCGCCGCTTTACTGAACGGATCATCCTCAAGGAGACGGGCAGTTAGGCGGGGAAGAATGGGGTTTATTGAGAAGGTGTCAGGGAATGCTATCAAAACAGGGGCTTGTGTGATACACTACTACAAACAGCGTTTCTGCTAGACATTCGATGGGATGAGAGAGGGAGAAGGACGAGTGGCGACTGCGCGTGTGCCTTTTGAGAAGTTGACGGCGATACATCCGAACCGGCGTATTACGTTGGAGATGGGGCCGGGGCCGCTGGCGAACCGGGTGATGGATTTGTTTGTGCCGCTGGGCTTCGGGCAGCGGGCACTGGTGGTGGCTCCGCCGAAGGCGGGGAAGACGACGATTTTGCGTGATGTGGCGAAGGCGGTGCTGCGCAACTACCCGGAGGCGAGCCTGTTTCTGTGCCTGGTAGATGAGCGACCGGAGGAGGTGACGGAGTGGCGTATGGAGGTGCAGGGGCCGGGCGTGCGTGTCTATGCCTCTAGCTTTGATCAGCAGTCTTCAAAGCATGGACGTATCGTGGAGCAGGCGCTGACGGATGCGAAACGGCAGGTGGAGCAGGGGAAGGATGTGGTGATTATGCTCGATTCGCTGACACGACTGGCGCGCGCTCATAATCTGAACACGGAGATGTGGGATAGGCCGCGCAATGCTCGTGGTGGCTTTGGGAGTCGCACGCTTTCTGGCGGCATCGATGCACACGCGTTGGAGGTTGGACGGCGCGTGTTCGGGGCGGCGCGTACGCTGGAAGAGGGCGGCAGTCTGACGATTGTAGCGAGCTGCCTGGTGGAGACGGGGAGCCGCCTGGACGAGGTGGTGTACGAGGAGTTTAAGGGGACGGGCAACCTGGAAATTCGCCTCTCCCGCGAGCTTGCCGACCGTCGTATTTTCCCCGCTATTGATCTCTCCGCTTCCAGCACGCGGCAGGAGGAGCGTTTGCTCTCGCCTGAAGAACTGCGTGCCATGTCCATCTTGCGCCGCAAGCTGGCAGATATCCCGAAGCGCGAGGGGGTAGAGCAGTTGCTGCGCCTTTTTGAGAAAACTTCCTCGAATGCGCAGTTGGTGGAGGCGGTTCTGAAGCAGGAATAATGGATTCTATGAAGAAAACGCGCTCGTATGTCATTCTTCGCGAAGAATGACATACGAGCGCGTTTTCTTCATAGCAAGAAATTACGCGGCTTTTTCCTGGAAGCGGAAGAAGCGCATGGCGATGAGGAAGCAGATGAGGCCGTAGGCGAAGAGGCCGAGGATGTCGGGTAGCGCCCCATTGAAGCCCCTGTCGAGGAGCATGACGTTGTTGAGGCCCTCCATGGCCCAGGCGGTGAGACCAATTTTAGCGATCTGCTGCATCCACGTTGGCTCGAGGAAGAGAGGCCACCAGGCACCGCCAATGGCCGAGGTGATGAGCGTGACGAGTGTGACGACTGGCGGTAACTGGCGGCGCGACTTGACCAGGGAGACGAGCAGGATGCCGAGGCCGGTGGCGGCAAAGCTGGCACCCAGAAGCAAGGCGATGACGGCGGGCCAGCTGCCGATATGGATGTGGAAGACAAGGTAGCCGATGCCGAAGAGGATAGCAAGCTGGATCAGGGTGAGCAGGAATTGCGCGAGCAGCTTGCCGCCAAGCAGGGCATATTTTTGGACGGGCGCGATGAGCAGGCGACGGAAGGTGCCGTCTTCCTTCTCTTGCAGGATGGTCGCCGCAGCCGCGTTGATGCTGAAGAGGGCGAAGAAAATGGCGTAGCCGGGCAATATCTGGTCAAACTGGCCGATGTGCGGAGCCTGACCGGCGGTAAGCGATGCGACGGCCTGTTGGGCGGCGATGCCGCTGGCCCGGGCGACGCTGGTAGAGATGGCGGTGGAATTGAGTGTGTTCTGCGCGCAGTGGTTTCCTGGCTGGTTGCAGACGTGGTAGACCTGGCTGAGTGCCGCGCTTCCCGCCGCCAGCTGGCTCATCACACTGCTTACGATCTGCTGCGTGATGGTGATGCGAGCATCATTGTTGCTGGGAAGCGAATAGAACTTGACGAGATTCTGGGGTGGCGCGCCGTTCTGGGTATCGGTGCTCAGGGCGTCAGTGGTGCCTGCCGGGATGATGATGCCAGCATTGACGTTGCTATTGGCGACCTGCTGCGTGACCGAGGCCGGATCGTTGTAGCGGTGGATGTGAATAACGAGCTGCTGCGTGTTGATGTTGAGCGCGTTGACAATGGCGGTGCCGACATAGCCGTTATCCTGGTTGCTGACAGCAACATCGATGCTGATCTGACTGGAACTGGTGCCGAAAACATTGCCAAAGGCGAGGCCGACGACAGTGATGAGTACCAGGGGAACGAGCAGCAAGAGGATGAGCGAACCTCGATCTTTGAAGGCTTGCCGCAAGTCTTTCCTTGCAATATACCAGATGGTTTTCATACGATCTATCTCCATGTGTTTACTGGACTGTGACTTTTGTATGGGTTAGTCGCGCAGGGTTTTTCCGGTCAGTTGGATGAAGAGTTCTTGCAGGCCGTGCGGGCGCTGGACTTCGCGCTGCTGGTCGCGCATGGCAAGCAGTTGTTCCAGCGTCCCCAGGGCAATGATCTGGCCTTCGTCCATGATGGCGATGTGATTGCACAGGCGCTCGGCCTCTTCCATATAGTGCGTAGTGTAGAGGATGGTGGTGCCCTGATCGCGCAGCTTCTCGATGGTATCGAAGATGTTTTCGCGTGACTGGGGATCGACGCCGACGGTTGGCTCGTCCAGCATCAGGAAGGTGGGTTGATGGATGAGCGAGATGGCGATGTTGAGGCGACGCTGCATGCCGCCCGAGAACTTCTCGACGGCTTCGTTACGACGATCATAGAGGCCGACAAAGTGTAACAGTTCGGCGGCGCGCTCTTTGCGTTCTTTGCCCGACAGGCCGTAGATTTCGCCGAAAAAGGTAAGATTCTCCAGCGAGGTCAAATCTTTGTAGAGGGCGATCTCCTGCGGCACCACGCCAATGATGCGCTTCACCTTGAGCGGCTCCTTGCTAATTGAGAGGCCATCGATGATGGTATCGCCGGAGGTCGCTTCGAGGTAGCCGCACATCATGTTAATGGTGGTACTTTTACCTGCTCCGTTGGGACCGAGCAGCCCGAAGATTTCGCCTTTGCCAATGGTAAATGAGACGTTTTTGACGGCCTCGTGCTTGCCAAAGGTTTTTACCAGATTACGAACCCCTACCAGCACGGGACGACCATCTCTGGGTAGGTGAATAGGGCCAGTTTTCAGGGTATTTTGAATATTAAGCGCTGATTCTTGCATGAATATGTACTCCTGCATTGTCTATCAGAATGTTTCAAGTGCGGCCTGTATGTGTTGGCACTCCTGTTTTGTCTTGCTGAAGGGGCTTCTAAAGGTATACGTGAGTAAATCCCAAAAGTTGTTGCTCCTTTTTATTGTGTACTACACCGTCTAACGGAGAAGTCGGGCAAGCATCAAAAGCCGGGTTGTTTGATCGGAACGAAGGCCATCCGTTTTCTATGATATACTTAACAGCAGAGACAGACAGATCAGAAGGAGAATCGATCATGCGTTGTCCATATTGTGGAAAAATGAATGTCGAGAGCGCAGCGTTCTGTACGAGCTGCGGGCGTGATCTGCAAACCGGACGGCCATCTCAAACACCGGAGCAGGGAACGCGACAGGTATCTTACCCACCATCACGGCAGGCACCACCGCCATCACAGCAACCATATCAGCCGAATGTGGTGCGTCCGGTACTGCCGCCTGCTCAGCCAGGACAGCCGCGTTCGCAAGCGCAACCACAACCACAGCAGGCGGGGACGCAGAGAGCAGCGCGGACTCGTTCAACGGTACCTGCAGCTGCGACATATCCACCTCCTTCGCCATTCCAGCCAACGGCACCTCCAGCCCCGGAACCTCCGGCACCTTTTCCACCGCGTTCGCTGGAACAACTGCGTGCGCTTGAAGAAGGTGCGCTAGCATATACCGTTGTAGATAGCTCGATAAGCGTTGGACGCAAAAAGATCGTGCGTATCAGCTATGGACGGGCTGTTGCCTGGCAGCAGGCAGCGACGCTGCTCAAAGCTCTGAAGGAGCAGCTAGAGGATCGCTTCGATACGATAATCATCCAGGGGGTGCTGTTACAGGACACCAATGTGTATGCTTTTACAAACGGGCAGCTTACCTGTGATCGCAATGTGCTACTGGG
The DNA here is from genome assembly GCA_963736995.1 of uncultured Chloroflexia bacterium. Taxonomy (GTDB): domain Bacteria; phylum Chloroflexota; class Ktedonobacteria; order Ktedonobacterales; family Ktedonobacteraceae; genus CADDYT01. The sequence goes on along the minus strand of CAVTRB010000007.1, from coordinate 441,319 downwards.
CAGCCAGAAGCTGACGCGCTACATCCTGGAGACCGACAACGGCTTTGATAGCGACTCAGTGCGCGTTGTGCTTACCGAACCGCAGGGAAGCAAATAACCGTAGCCAGAAGAAACGGGAAGTGCATGCAGGCAGTAGAACTCATTATCAAGAAGCGTGAAGGTGCAACGCTCAGTACAGAGGAGATTGACTGGCTGGTAGATCAGTATACACGGGGAAATGTGCCTGATTACCAGATGTCGGCCTGGATGATGGCGGTTTTCTGGCGTGGCATGGATGCTCGCGAAACCACCGACCTGACGCTGGCGATGGCGCGCTCAGGCGATGAGCTGCACCTTCGCGATGTCCTCTCGCCCGTCATCGATAAGCATAGTACGGGCGGCGTGGGTGATAAGGTGACGCTCGCGGTTGCTCCGCTGGTCGCAGCCTGTGGCGTCGCCGTAGGCAAGATGACGGGTCGCGGCCTGGGCTTCACGGGAGGCACCGTCGACAAACTGGAATCGATTAGCGGCTTCCGTTCCACGCTTTCACGTGAGGAGTTTCTGCGCATCTTTGAGCAGCATCAGATCGTGCTGGCGGGCCAGTCAAGCGATCTCGCACCCGCCGATGGCAAGATGTATGCTTTGCGCGACGTGACTGGTACGATTGAAAGCATTCCTCTGATTGCCGCCAGCATCATGAGCAAGAAGCTGGCGATTGGCGCATCTCATCTGCTACTGGATGTCAAAGTTGGCTCTGGTGCGTTTATGAAGCACGTCGACCAGGCATACGACCTGGCGAGGCGTATGGTCGATATCGGCAAACTGGCCGGACTGCATACCGTTGCCATCATTTCAGCGATAAATCAGCCCCTGGGACGTGCTGTCGGCAACGCGCTGGAGATGGCCGAGGCGATCTCCATCCTGCGCGGCGAGGGGCCGGAGGATGTCTCCTACCTCTGCTATCACGAGGCGGCTGAACTGCTGCTGATGACCGGGAAGGCGAGCAGCGTGTCCGAGGCGGAGCAGCGTGTTGAACAGGCTATTGCTTCTGGCGCGGCAGTGGCGAAGCTGGCGGAGGTCATTGCCGCGCAGGGAGGCGACGCACGGCAGATTGAGCATTCCGCATTGCTGCCCTCGGCTCCCGTGCGTTCAATGCTGACCGCTCCACGCGGCGGCTATATCAAGGGCATACGAGCGGAGCAGGTGGGCATTGCCAGCATGCACCTGGGAGCAGGACGGTTCAAAAAGGGCGATACCATTGACCACCGCACAGGCCTGATCTTGCAGGCGAAGGCAGGCGATTACGTGCGTCCCGGTGAGCCGCTGGTGGAGGTTCACGCACGTGATGAAGCGGATATTGAGGCCATCCGCGACTTCTTGCTCGCGGCATATACATGGAGCGATGAACCGCTCGATGCTGGCGCGCTCGTGTATGATACCGTACGCCCGTAAGGTTAATTGCCAATTGTCAATTCCCAGAAGTCGGCGGTGGGTTGGCTTGGATTGTTAGCTCCGCGCAGGAGGTAGGCGTGACCGTGACCATCGCAGGCTGCCGCCCCCAGTACAGAGCCGCCGACAGGGAGGGGGGGAAGTGGCGTCCAGCGAAGAGTGTCAAGGTTGACCAGCCAGGCGGTGTTAAGCGATTTTTTGTCAGTAGCATCATAACCACCGATGATAACCAGGTTTCCCGGAGTGACCAGGCAGCTCGCTGCACCACTGAAGGCCAGTGGTGCATTTGTTGGGGCTACTGACCAGGCGTTGAGAGTGGTATTGTAGCGATAGATATGCATAGCCGTCTGGTGCTGTCCGGCATCCATGGAGCCGCCGAGCAGGAGAATACTACCTGCCTCGTCGTAGGTAAGCACAACATATCCCAGGCCAAGTGGCAGTGGAGCAAGCTGATGCCACTGGCCCGTTGCGATGTCATAGCGATACCACCCCGTGCTCGCCCTCGCATTGGGATTCCCGGCCTGCATGAAGCCCTGAGTGATGTAGAGGTGTCCCTGCTGATCAGCGATCATAGCTCCGCCAAAGCCGAGGGGCAGTTGGGGAGGTGGTACAATCTTTTGCAGTGTTGCCCGCCCTGGCTGATATTCATATAACAGGGAGCTGACAGCGTAGACATCGGATGAGTAGCCTGCGGTAAAGAAGAGATTTCCCTGCTCGTCCAGCGCGGCGGCGTTGTTGACCATGCCGGGAAAGTTGTTGGTTGCCAGCGTCTCCCAGTGGGCGCTGGCGATATTGTAGCGGTAAAGACCGTGATCATAGTGCGGTATGACCTTTGGTCCGCGATATCCCCCGTTCATGTAAACGTATCCACTGCCCTGTAGCTGTACGTAGGTTGCGCTATTATCTGCCTCGGTAGATGGAGGCGATGGGAGTTGCTGCCATGTACCTGTTGGTGTTGAAGTTCCTATAGGAGTGGCGTAGACCTGCTGACCGCGTGTAGTAGTACTATTGTGGTCGGTGACACGGAAGTCGCGGGTGTAAACCAGCAGCGAGACCAGAATAAAGAAGAGGATCAGCGCGCAGGTGAAGCATATCTGCGCTGCCCGAAAGGCCCGTCCTGGAAACTGGGGCGGCTGAGATACAGGCACCTGTTGCTCCTGCTCTTTCGCACGGGGCAGTTTTGCGGATGAGAAGCTCAGATAGGCTCGCAGGTGCAGGCTTTCATCGACGGCAGTGAGTTCCTGCTCCAACTGCTCTCGTTCTTGCTGCTCGTGGTGCGCTTCTGCCAGTATCTCACGAGTACGCTGGCGCTCATATTCAGGCTCTCCCGTTTGCCGCCCCACCACTCCCCCGGGACGACCCTTGCGGTCGTCCCTACTATGAACGCTTCCATCTCCCCGGGAAAATGGTTGCCCGGGAGCGGCGGTATGGGCTACAAGCGTGGCTGCCTGTTCGTAGGCGTGGTATTCCTCAAGAGCGTAGGTGCGTTCGAGGGCAGAGTAGAGAGTGTAGGCGGATTGGAAACGATATGCCGGTTCCAGGCGGGTGGCGACGGTGACGAGGCCGCTGAGGACGGGTGAGAGGTTGGGATTGAGAGAGGAGAGTGCAGCGGGCTGCTGGTTCAGACGAGTTGGACGCTGCCCGCTCAACATTTCATGCAGGATGATGCCCAGACTGTAGAGGTCTGAGCGAGCATCAGTCTGGCTCTCTCCCTGATATTGTTCAGGAGCGGCGTAGCCAGGAGAACCCAGGTCGATGGTATCGCTTGCCTGGCCCTCTTTGAAGTAGCGAGCAATGCCGAAATCGACGAGCACAAGGCGATAATCGGGGGTGAGGATGATATTGGAGGGTTTCAGGTCGCGGAAGATCACGGGCGGCGTCTGCTGGTGCAAGTATTCGAGCACGTCGCAAAGTTGGATGGCGTAGTTCAGCGCCTCAAGCGGTGGCAAAGCTCCTTGATTGCGCATGTAGGTCGAGAGTGTGGGGCCAGCAATATAATCCATGACCAGGTACCAGTAGCCATCCTCGAAGAAATAATCGTAGAGGGCTGGAATGGCGGGATGGTTCAGTCGAGCCAGCAGGAGCGCCTCACGCAGGAAACGGTCGGTATGCGTACCGCCGCTGGAGGGAAAATCCAGAGATGCACTCTTCACCATCGGCTGTCTGCCTGCATCCTCTATCTGTTGCCTGTCGGGATTACCCTCTGTGCCGTGAAGCAATTGCTCAAGTTCAAATACGACGCTTTCTGGCAAGGGCTGATCGGCCCGGCATTGTTTGAGGGCGAGGGGGGTATCCAGCGTAATATGCGAGGCGAGAAAAACTTTGCCCATGCCGCCGTGGCCGAGCACCCTCTTGATCTGGTATTCACCGCCACGCAATTCGTGGCCTACGAGATCTACACTCCTTGCCGTCCTTCCTGTCCCTTGCTTTGACAGACTCATATCCATCCTCCCTTCCACATCCACGTAACCTCTTACCATCTATTGTACCGAAGGATGAGATTTTTCCAACAAGGAGGCGGCGAAACAAGACTTCATCCATGAGGCCAGAGACGGCTTAACCAGCGTTCTTGACGGTGACTGCTACTACCAGAACGCTCCTTAAATTCGTGCTGGTCACACTCACCACGACCGACTTGCTCCATTGCTTCACTGAGGATGGCGAGATGAAACCCGCAGCGCCTAAAGATTGGCCAAAGATTTCCTGTAGTCGTAAATAGGAAGATGAGCGGCTTGAGGAGGCGGTAGAGAGTGAAGGTGAAGGACTGGCGGGCGAGTTGCAGCCAGGCAGTGATCCAGCCGAGGGTTTCGGCCAGCGAGAGCGTGCGGAAGGTGAGCGCGTAGATGCCGGGGTAGTAGCCGGGAGTATTGAGCACGACGCGGGTGTAGTCGAGCCAGCCGATGCGGTCCTTGAAGAAGGTGCTGGTGGCACGCGGTCCCAGATTATTGAGCACGTGGCAGAAGACATTGAGCGTCTCATTGACCTGCCAGGGCGGTTCGCTGCTCTCTGTTCTGGCAATCATGAATTTACTGAAGGCGCGCGATACGGCTGGCACGACTTCGGAGGCGTGAATCTGGTTGAGATCGGCGGCGCTCAAGAGATTGTGTTGGAGTGCAAGGGCCAGCAGCGTGGTGATGCGGCGCAGGTTGCGTACATAGGAGCCAAAGCCGCAGAAGGTGAGCGGCGATTGAAAGGCAGCAGCATCGCCCAGCGAGAGCACGCGGTCGTAGGCCAGAACTTTGCCCTGGCGACTGCTCGAGCGCCAGGGCAGCGAGATGTTGTAGCCAGCCGGGATGAAGCCATAGACGGGTTTGAGAATCTCCACCTCGCTCGTATCCTTGTAAGTGGGCAGAAGCTGGAAAAAATCATCAAACAGTTCGAGCAGGTCGACACGGTTTCCTGCTTCGGCATAGTAGAACAGGTAGATGGCAACCTGGTCGTCTTTGCCGGGGAAAGCTTCCCAGATCAGTTGGCGACCATTGCGGGCGTCTTCTGTTGTCACCAGCACCTCGCCGACCTGTGGGTCGATGAAATCAAGGGCACTACCAGTTTTGTAGCCGCGAGCGACAGTGCCGACGGTGGGGCAGACGAGCGAGAAGGGACGCCCGCAGTTGAGCTGGCAGGCGATGGGGGAGGTGGAACCCATGCCATCGATGAGCAGGCGCGCGGCATAGCTGTGTTGTTCGCCGTTGGTCGAGGTGACATCAACAGTGACGCCGGAGGCTGGCTGGACGGTGCAGCGCACAAAGGTCGTGTTGTGCAAGATGACGTTGGGGAGATCATTGTGCTGGCTGGTAGGCTGGGTTTCCAGTATCTTGCGCATGCACAGCGTGGTCAATTTCTCGGCGTCTACAGCCACGTCGAGCACGCCGGTCAGGTGCAGTTCCGAGGGTGGCACCTGGATATTGGCCGGGTGGAAGCGTACGAGGCCGTCGCGATACTCACGCTGGATGACGCTCTCAAGCTCTTGAGAAGTGAGCAGGCCAACAGCGAGCAGCTCCTGGAGTTCGGCGCGAGAGATGTTCCACTCGCGATGCACGGCACCCACCGTGAAGCGGTCGAAGACGAGGACGCGCAGCCCATAGCGCCGCGTCATCACAGCGGCGTTGAGCAGGTTGAGGCCACCACCGGCATAGATGATATCGAAGGTATCGACGGTGGGCAGCGCAGCCTGCACGGGGTTTTCCTCTGTGAGGACGACTTCAGTATATTGCCGTGTGGAACCAGAGCTTATCATATGCTGCCACGTCGCGTTCAAATCCTGCAAACGACGTAGATGGGCTTCACCATTCGGAATGCGAGCAAAGGCGGCGCTCAGATGCGGGTAATGGGCCGCAAGTTCATCGAGATAGGTGTGCATGGGTGAAATCCTTAGTAGGTGCCGATCAACCGCGTCCCTACGATTTTTCGCCTATGGTAATATAAACTTCCCAGTGCGAGCTGCGAACGCGCTCGGAACGGCGACGCAGGCCGTGCTGTTCCAGGGGGATGTGCTGGCCAAACCAGGCGTCCTGCACGACCTCAGTTGTGATGCCGGTGCCGGTTTCACTATCGTTGTACACCACATTTCCCTGTTGTTGTTGACGCCTGCTCTGGCGATTACGGGCCATTTCTTCGTTCAAATTGTGTTTTTTGCGTGGGCCAAAGACGGCAGAGGGGCCGTAGACGAGCACCTGGACGAGCATGAGGAAGGGTTGGAGGAAGCCGACGGGCAGGAGGTTCGCCCCCTCAATGACGATGAGGCGACCGCCGGGGCGCAGGATGCGCTCGATTTCGGCGATGGTGTCGGGGTCATAGATGTATTCGGATGGGAAGGTGCTGACAATGGTATCGAACGATGCATCGTTGAAGGTAAGGTGCTGGGCCGAGCCGAGCAGCACCGTGGCATCGCTGCCGACTTTACGGCGGCGCAGGGTCTCACGCGCTGCCGCGACCATTTCCGGCGACTGCTCCACGGCGCGGCAATGGTAGCCAGCTGCGAGCATATCGGCTAGCAGGTCGCCGAGGCCGCAGCCAAGTTCCAGCACGTCGTGGCCGACGATGCGCGGCAGCACCTGGCGCTGCCAGACGCGCCACTGTCCTGCGAAAGGGACGGTGCTGGCGAAGCGATACAGGTAGCGATTCTTGTACAGGGTTTCGAACAGCAATTTGCGCAGGTTCGGTGTCACTGTTTTCCTGCCTCTGAGAAGATATCCAGTAAATCACTGATGTTTTCGATGATCCAATCGGGTGTGATGTTGTCGCGAATGGAGTAATCCATCTGATCGTCCTGGCTCCTGAGCTGGGAAAGCACGAAATCGTCGTCGGTGATATGCGCGCCCGGCGGCAGAATATCCACCTGTTCTCCAGAGGTCAATTCCCCCTGTCCGGATAGCTGGTACAGACCTGTATGCGCATCCGTAACAGAGCTTGCGCCGGGAGTAACCAGCATGGCCTGCATGCGCGAGCGCCATTCAGGCTTTGGTTTCCAGATGGAGAAGATGCCCAGGCGTTGCGCTCCCACGATATCTGCTCGCAGCGAGTCACCCACCATTACCGCTTGCTCTGCTGGTACCTGCATGGCTTTGAGCGCATGCTGGAAGATGGCGGGATGCGGTTTGCGAACTCCCAGATCGGCGGAGATCGCCATGTGAAGATAATCGAAGTAATTGAGCAGTCCAAGGGTGTATACATCTTCCTGGAAGACTTTGCCGCCCCAGAGCCGGTTGGTCACCACGCCGAGCAGGAAGCCGCGTTGTTGCAGTTCAGCAAGCGTGGACAGCACATCGTCAAAGAGCGGGCGCGATCCGGGGATGCGCACGCGCAGGGCTTCAAAGAGAGCTGTTCCGAGGCTGCGGTCGATACCGTCGATGCCCCACTGACGCAGGGCCTGCAGAATGAGAAGCGCACAATCAGGTTCGTGGCCGGGATCGAGGCGAATAGCAGTGCGTACCTGCTCATCGAGAAAGTCGCGCAGGCGTTGGCCCAGTGCCTTATCGTCGAGCGCAGGCAGCAAGGCAGGGAAAACGTGCTGGCGCAGGAGAGCCACTGCCCTCTGATTGGACGCGCTTTCCATCTGTTGCCATACACTGGCATCTTTGCGCGACCAGAGTGTATCACCGAGATCGAATAGAATGCCGCGAATGATACGCCCTTTTAAAGCAGGTATCGGCTTTTCAGGCAAGCAACTTCCCTCAAGTCAAAAAATAGGTCGGGTAAGAAGGGAAACGCACTTTCCCTTCTTACCTGGCTTTGCGAGCTATCTGGTAACGATGTCCTCGCCGCGAGCAAGGATATCGTCGACGAGGCCATACTCGACGGCCTGGCGGGCGTCGAGGTAGTAGTTACGGTCGGAGTCCTGCATGATGCGCTCGATCGTCTGACCGGTGTGTTTGGCAAGAACCTCGTAGAGGTTGCGGCGCAGGCGCAGGATTTCGCGAGCAGTGATCTCGATATCCGTCGCCTGACCTTCCGCGCCACCCAGCGGCTGGTGAATCAGCATGGTGGAATTGGGAAGGCAATAACGCTTGCCATGCTCACCGGCGGCGAGCAGGACAGCGCCCATGCTCATCGCCATACCCATGCAGACGGTGGAGACATCGGGCTGCAGCCACTGCATGGTGTCGTAGATAGCCAGACCGGCATAGATGCTGCCGCCGGGCGAGTTGATATACAGGTTAATGTCCTTCGTCGCGTCCTCGCTCTGGAGGTACAGCAACTGGGCCACTGTGATGTTGGCGACCACGTCATCAATCGGGGTGCCAATGAAAATGATGCGTTCCTTCAGCAGGCGAGAGAAGAGATCCCAGGATCGCTCACCGCGAGGTGTAGACTCAACCACACCCGGAACGTGTATTCCGCGCGGCTCCAGAACTTCTCGTGTCTCTTTAATCCATTTCGGATCTTTCGGGTTAAATGCCGTCATTGTTGCTCCTTATACCTTTCAAACGATCCATTTCTTGCTCATGCTCTTCTCGCTGAACGTTGCGAAATGTACCGTTAGCAAAATTGGAATGTGCAGAGGAATCCCATACTGGGAGTATGTACCGTTATGATAGCACTTCTATGAGACAAACGCAAGGAGTTTCTGCTCGATCTAGCACTCAAATAGAAAGACTGCCAGAACTGATGGTAGGTGGAATGATTACACCTCAACCTGACCGGCTCCGTTGCAGGAGGAGCAGATTTGCTCGATGAAGACGATGCCAAAGTCGCAGTAGGGACAGGTTTCCATACTTTCGCCGCCGTCGCTTTCGTAGACGACGATTTCTCCTGTCCCACTGCACTTGCGGCAGGTGGCGCTGATTGCGAGGACACCAGTGCCATCACATTTTTCACACACCACTGTTGCCGTAATAGCCTCCTTTACGCAGCCTTTCCCGCTGCCGTCCCGGTGTTAGTGCCTGGGGTTCTGGGGGCGATAGTCCGGTGCGCCGTTCATGATGATGCGGGTGACGAGCGCGTTGTCAGAGATACGCGACAGGATGCGCTCGTCCAGGCCGGATAGCCCCTGTTTGTTGGCGGTGATGACGGTTGGATAGCCCGAATTATAGCGGTAGTTGAGTAGTTGGAAGAGTTTTTCGTTGGCCCATGGCGAACTCTGGTGAGCGCCCAGATCGTCCAGGATAAGCACTTCCGCCTCGCGCATTTTGGAGAAACGCTGCTCGTAGGCTTCCGGCGCGGTCGGTCCGAAGGTGGCGCGCAGATGGGCCAGCAGGTCGGGAACGACGGTGAAGAGTACGACAGCTCCATCGCTGAGCGTCTGGTTGGCGATGGCTGCGGCCAGGTGTGTTTTGCCGCAGCCGTTGGGGCCGATTAAGACAAGCCAGCCGTTTGGATTGTGCGCGAATTCGCGAGCTACGTGGAATGCATCCTGCACACAGGGATGGACGCCCTGGAAACGAATATTAAAGTTTTTAAAGCTCTTGTTATGGAATGCGCTCAGGTCGGAAAGCTCGATCAATTGCTGGCGGCGTTTTTCCTTGCGTTCCGCCTCTTTGCATTCACAGGGCACGGGCTTACCAAAGTTGGGGTGGCCGCAAGGCACATCGACGCGCAGATAGCCCGCCCCTTTACAGATAGGACAGACGCTGCGCGGCATAGGCGTGGGTAAGGAAACTGGCGGGTAGGCCGGTGCGGCTTCGCGTTCGCGCATGACGGGTTGGCGCGGTATGCGAGGCGCACGAATTGGCGGCTCGCTGCTCGAAATATCCTGGTCGCGTTCAAACTCTACCAGTACCTGTGGATCGAGCGGCTGCGTGCGGCGCTGAATTCTATAGGGTGCCTGTGGCGATACCTGTATCTCCTGCGTGCGCATGGGTGGCACAGGGGGATGAAGAGGCGATTGGCTATGTCCCGCTCCCGCTCCATACAAGCTTCGTTGGTTGCCCCGCGTGAGGCGCGGATCCCGGTTGTCCCGTCTGTAGAGCGGTGATTGATCGCCGCGTGGGCGCTCCTCGCGGTCGCCCGCCCCATCGGCAGGAAAAGCATAATCGTCCTCGCCGGTCAGAGGATTGCTCTCTCGTTCCGGGCGGCGATAGCTCGTAGCCTCTTGCTCGCTGCCTTCCCAGTCGCCGTACTCCATGCCAATATCTTCGTCGCCCTCACCTTCCCATTCATCCGACACGTCTGCCTGCGAACGTTGGTAATTATCACTATGATGATAGCTGGCCGAGGGCCGTGAAGTGGATCTGTTGAGTTGTTGTTCCCCGGTTGTACGCTGGCGTGGAGCATAGGTGCTCTCGTCGGGCTGGGGAAGCTGGCGTGGATAGCCTCCTCCTCCCTGACGTGGAGCCGGGCCTGTCGGGGGCCGACTTTCTCCTGCTGGACGACGCTCGCGCAGATTCGGGTCCAGATAGCCATATCCTCCCTGACTGGTCGGACCGCCCTGACTACCCTGTCCCTGGCGCGTTCCCTGACGCGGACGCTGCTCGCGTAACGGGCTGCGCGACCCGGTGCCGGGTTCCGGGTACTGGTTATAGCGAGGACGTGTATATGTCTCTGTTGGCTGTTGTTCCTGCTCGCCAGCATTCGAATTCATATGTTGCCTGGGAAGGGAGCGGCGCGGAGTCGTTCTTCCCATGATATCATTCAGGCGTTCCATGCTTGCCTGCCTTCCGTTTCCCACCGTCGTAAAATAGCACGGATGTACTTCCAATTGCGCTTATTATACAATACCGCTTCACGAAATGCCGCCTCAATCCATTCAGCCGGATAGTGGTCGGCGGCCTCTTTGAGTTCTTCTGCGATCAAAGGTGAAAGGAGTCCAATGTTTTGTTCGTAGAGAACGAAGATATTGGGACGCTCTACCTGAACCTGTACTTTTTTGCGCGCCCTGGCAAGCGCAAGCGGCTGCCCCGTTGCAGTCACCTCTTTTTCCACTGCTTCGACTGCTCTGTCTCCCTGTGGCGTCTGCTCTGCTCCATTGCGATTGCTGTAATCGTCTTCGAGTTCGTTTGTCTGTTCCTGATTGAGCAAGCGAACGGGGACCATTTCACCCCCTTGCAGTTCGGTGACGACTTTGCGACTGCGAGGCGTATTAAAGAAATACCAGGCGATTACCTCCGCTTCGTTTTTGCCCTCACTGACGAGGCGGAGGTTGATGCGCAACAGGGTGCCACGTGCCACGGCCAGTTCCAGGCCCTGGCGCAGTCGCTCCTCCGGTGGGCGCGGGTCGCCCTGCCGCTTGAGGCTGTGCAAGAGCACAGCGTCGGTTCGCAACTCGCGGTCGCTAGCGCAGCGTGGGTTGCCCTGTTTTTGTGCCAGCAGCCAGAAGAGGTGCAGCGTGACTTTGAGTTCGGCGCTGTCCTCGATTTCCGGCAGCAGGGCCGTGAAGAAGACTTCCGGCACCGGCACATAGGGGTTTTTCCCCGATGGAAATCCAGTAAAACCTGTCATAGCGATTAATCCAGAAAAGATAATAAAGGGATTATTCCGCGGGCGGATTGAGTTCCAGGTCGCGGAAACGGGTCTGGCTGGCCTGGAAATAGAGACTGACCTCGCCAACCGGCCCATTCCTGTGTTTGGCAACGATAATATCAGCAATGTTCTTCCGTTCCGACTCCGGGTTATAAACATCATCTCGATAAATAAACATGACAAGATCTGAGTCCTGCTCCAGGGAACCGGATTCTCTCAGGTCTGAGAGCTGCGGCACCTTCGATTGCCTGCTCTCCACCGCACGTGACAGTTGCGCGAGGGCAAGAACGGGAATGTTGAGCTCGCGGGCAAGGGCCTTGAGGCTGCGGCTGACCTCGGAGATTTCTTGTACGCGGTTCTCGTTGCGTTTGTTGCCGATGGTGGCCTGCATAAGCTGGAGGTAATCGACGACGATGAGGTCGATGTTGTGCTGAGCATGCAGGCGGCGGGCCTTGCTGCGCATCTCGACGGTGGAGATGCCTGCCGTGTCGTCGATCCAGATATTGGCCTCGGAAAGCGTTCCCATCGAGTAGACAATGCGCTCCCACTCGTCGTCCTCAATCCAGCCGGTGCGCAGGCGGTGCTGGTCGATGCCCGCGTCCATCGAGAGCAGACGCTGCACAAGTTGCTCCTTGCTCATTTCCAGACTGAAGACGGCGATGGATTGCTGGTACTTGACGGCGGCATTATGGGCCAGGCTCAAAGATAACGACGTATTATGCACGAATACATCCTGAGCGATGAAGTTTGCCCCATCAGGAACGGTCAAATCATAGACATGATGCTCGCCTATCGGCTCAATGGACACAATTTCATCCCAATAAATATCAGGACTTGCTATGCAGCGTAGCGATACATTGTCCAACACCTCTGCATATGCAGCGAGACGGCGACCGGGAATTGTACGATTTGTATGAGGGTTATATCCAGCATACTTGCCGACTTTTTCGGTTTCGCCGCTCTTACGGGCAAGCTCCGAGAAAGATAATCCCTTTTCCTGGGTTACAGCCCGCACAAGTTCCCATGTTTCCTTAGGAGCGTGACCGACATTTCTGCCTCTCAGCTGACCGACATAAGTAGAGTTGGTGAAGCGTGTACTTTTTTCGCCAATCCATCCGATCTGTTCCTGATACTTTTGTATATCCTCTGCCGAAGTGATATGGACACGCCAGGCGTGATATGTTGTTTGATGATACTTTGCAACAATCCCAAAACGAAGCAAGGCATGGCAGACATCCATTGCCAATTGCTGAGAGGCAACGGTGAATTCAATAATTGGTCGCTCTGGTATGGCTTTCATAGCGTAAATACTACCGTCACAACTCATGAGCGCACGCAAGAACTCGGCGAGATAACGGCGGCTCCACTTCCAGACGCAGCCCGGGAGGAATTTATCTTTCGCTAATTTTCCCATCAAACCTGATTCAGTAAGCCATACAGTTACCGGGTTCTGAGGAGATTTCACTCCTTCTTTTCTAGGATGGCAGACTGCGTAGTTTATTCCATATTGCTTTATATGCAAAGTGGGGAAAAGTGATGCAATAATCTGTTTGAAGTCATCGATTATAATCGGATCGGTGTTGGTAAAGTACGGGCTTTTGTTTGTCAGGCCACCTTCAGCAATGTAGTAAGCTAGCAGGCGTACCTTTTCAATGGGCCAGCTCTCATCGTTGCCAAAGCAATCGACATGGGTTGGTACGGCAAGATATTGACCTACTTTCAGGTCATGCAAAGGTATCCAACCGTGGATGGTGAGGAACGGATGATGGCCTGTAACTTCAACCATTCTTCCCAACTTCGTCTGAACGCGGAAACATGGTTTTACGCCACTATCAACCCAATCAGTAACTTGCGAAACCCGTATTTTCCCGCTGTCTGATAAGCTGTGTACAATGGGAATATGGCGCTGTACATACTCTTCAATCGTCAATCGCTCGCCTGTTTCAGGATGATCGATAAGTGTCCAGGCAGGCAGGCACTTTCCAACCGCCGGTCTCGCAGCTAAAATAATCAGATCTGATTTCTGCAATCCTCCCGTGAGGCGGTCGAGGTCGGTGAAACCGGTGGGGACGCCGACGATAGTACCGCGCCGTTCATGTAACTGGTCGAGCTTATCCATGTATTGAGAGAGGATGTCGCGCAGCAGCGAGAAATCGGAGCGGGCGTGCTTCTGGCTGATGCCGAAGATCAACTGCTCGGCCCTGTCCAGGGCCACGTCGGCATCACCCTCTTCATAGGCGATGGCGGCGATCTGCCCGGCGGCATGAATGAGGCGGCGCAGGATGGAGGTGCGCTCAACGATGCGCCCGTAATATTCGACATTGCCGCTGGTTGGCACCTGATTGATGAGTGAGGTGATGTAGCTGGCTCCGCCAACGTCTTCGAGTTTGTTGTGACGTTCCAGTTCGTCGCAGATCGTAATGAAGTCCGCCGGTTCGTGCTGCTCGTACAGTTGGAGGATGACTTCGTAGATGCTGCGATGGGCATCACGATAGAAGTCGTCAGGGTGCAAGAAATCCGCTACCTGGACGATGGCCTCTGGATCAATGATGATACTGCCCAGCACACCGCATTCCGCTTCGATATTTTGCGGCAACAGTTTTTCCACGTTCCGTCTCTCCGTGCAACTCAGTCTGTCGTGCCTGTATGCCATAAAGACGCTCGTTGCTTGTTCTTCCTGGCGTGATTATAGCACATTGGTTCGATTTTTGGGCGCAAATGGGTACGATGCAGTACACGTTTGCTCTGTTTCTGAATTTGACCTGGTGTTGTCCTACGTTCTCCCGGTCTTCTTCCGGCGTTTTTCTCTCGTTCTCCCAGATGGTTGCCTCACTAGTGTAACTAATCTTTGCTGTAAAATCAATCGATAGATAGAAACAAGCCATGTGGATATGTGGATATCTTTCAGAATTTGTGGCATATCCATGCGCGTAAGTCGAGCTTTACGTGACATAATGTGGACTTTTCCTCCGGTTTTCCACTATGTAGCGGGAGTTATCCCCAGTTTTCCACGAACTTATCCACATACATATCCACACAAAATTCTCACGTTTCGGTTATTTCTCACAATGGATGAGATGACGGAAGTCCTATAGATGGAATTATCAGAGAATCAGGTCTTGACCAGATGAGAGCGGACAGGTATTATAGCACAGAGGTTTTGCCTATTCGTTAAGAAGGAGTTATTACGAACTTCCATGCCAAAAACGACGAAACGCGCAGCGACAAAGCGCGCTGCAAGAATTGCGAAGGCTCACGCAACTGAGCTACAAAAACTGGATGTCAAAGAGGAGGCGAAACGGCGACGAGCGCCGGGGTACAAACCGCCTGCTCGCGGTGTTGCTCGCTATCCCTGGGCCACTTTTTTTGTGGTGCTGGTGATTATTGGCCTGCTCGGCGGTACCTACTATGCATATCATAATCACCTGGGGCCGTTCAAGCAGCCAGCGGCGAAGCCAAAAGCTGTGATCTCGCCCTGTTTGAATTCGACTGTCTTGAAGGAAGTGACTGACACTGCTTCCGCCCCTACGGCTAGCCAGTTCAAGCAGATTCAGCATACCTACAAACAGGCTCCTGCAATGGCGATTAACACGAAGGATGTCTATTGTGCCGGTATCAATACGAATCGCGGCCTGATCGTGCTGGAACTGGACCCGACGCTCGCGCCGAACACGGTCAATAACTTTGTCTTCCTGGCGCAGCATCACTACTATGACGGTGTGGTCTTCCACCGCGTGGTGCCGGGTTTCGTCATCCAGACGGGCGATCCGACTGGCAAGGGGACGGGTGGTCCTGGCTACAAGTTCAACGATGAGCCAGTGAAGGGAAACTATACTGAGGGATGCGTGGCGATGGCCAACTCTGGTGCGAACACGAACGGCAGCCAGTTCTTCATCTGCACCGGAAATGATACAAGCCAGTTGACAAAGTCGTATAATCTGTTTGGGCATGTTGTGCAGGGAATGAATGTGGCTACGAAGATTCAAGGCCCTGGTGACAGTGCGTCCTCGAAAAATATCAAGCCGGATGTCATCAACCACCTGATCGTGGTGCAGACTCCGTAATTGATTGAAAGAGTAACAGAAAGGATTGTTCCATGGCAGCAAAGCAGTATAGCACACCCCCGGCGATGCAGATCGATACAAACAAGAAGTATCACGCGGTCATCAAGACGAACAAGGGGAATATTGAACTGGAACTGAACCCGGCAGAGGCTCCCCAGACGGTCAATAACTTTGTGACGCTGGCGCGAGATGGATTCTATGATGGTGTGAGCTTCCATCGCGTCGTGCCGGGTTTTGTCATCCAGGGCGGCGACCCGACTGGAAGCGGCAGAGGCGGCCCCGGCTATCAGTTTAAGGATGAGCCGGTACGCCGACCTTACAAAGCGGGAACGCTAGCGATGGCGAATGCCGGGCCGAATACAAACGGCAGCCAGTTCTTCATCTGTCTGGAGGACCAACCCGGTCTGCCCCCCAGCTACACTATCTTTGGCGATGTCACCTCTGGCATGAATGTTGTGCGCAGCATCAAGCAGGGCGATGTCATCCAGTCGATCACTGTAACAGAGTAGAGATACGCCAACGACGACAAAAAACAGGCCGCGAGCGCTCGCGGCCTGTTTTTTGTCGTCGTTGGAATAGCACTAGACACTATGAACCTGGCGTGTCTGGCGAATCTCTTCGCAGTGTTCGGCCAGGTGACGCACCTCGATATTGATTAACTGGCCCAGAGAAATCTTTCTCTCCAGTGTCTCTCCTTCTGCAAATTTCAACTCGATTGATTGTTCCCAATCGTAGGAGGCGTATTCCAGCAACTGGCTGACCTGTCGGCGAATGGCTTTGACGAGTGTGAGCGATGGTTCAACCGGTCGCTCACTGAATTTGAGCACGTCGACCCAGTGTTCCTGGTCGTAAGGAGGGCGTACAAGGGTACGGCCCGGTAGTGCAATGGCCGTTTTGATGATCATGAGGAACAGGGATTCGCCCTCGGCAAGGTGATGGACGATCTGCCGGATGGTCCATTGGTCGGGCGCTCGACTCAGATCAAGTTGCGTCTCGCTCAAGCCAGCAAGCGTCTCTTCCAGTATGTCGCCTCCCCGTGCATACAGCGCTCGCGTTTCTTCAGGAGACTGCTGCACCGTCTGCACAAAAACAAGAGTGTACCCGCTGGGGTCTTTGATGATGAGTTTGCGCGCAACGTTGGGTATCTCCTCGAAGCGCATATCTGTTGGTGATAAACCGCGTTCGATAAGCTCTGCATGTTTTGCTTCGAGGTTGTTTTCATGGAATTCGAGCGTGTCACCCGGTTTGAAGACGATGCGCGGCTCATCGAGCAGGCTTTTCACATCGGTGATAGTGGGACCGGCGAGTAAGAGCATATCTCCATCGCTGTCGATAATGCAGGCCTGGTCGGCATCTTGCATTTTTTCGACCATGACGAACCCTACGTACTTGACATAAAAGGTCATGCTGTCGGCGAGATTTGTGACTATCAGAGCAATTCCGGGCTGTGCCTGTTCTGTCATAGCTTTTGCCTTTCTTTCATTCCTATTGACTCTCTGTGAGCTTGCGCCACCCACCAGCACGGTTACTGGCGATAATGGCTTTAAAGAGGTTCAAAAGGGCATCCTGGTTGATGGTTTCACCTTGACGGACTTGAATTGCCCGCGCGGTCCGGTTGCCGTGTCCCTGGTTAATAATGCCCTCAGGGTCAGGAACGATGGGGTCATAGATGAAAATGTTGAGATGATCCTTCGCTCCCAGCAGCGCGCAGATGTTGCCATGCAGCGTAAAATAGGGCTGCTTTGTACGCTTGATGGTCTCGGTCACCTCCGGGTCCGCGGCGTGTACCAGATCTCGCACCTGGCGGCAAATCTCCTGTTGCCAGTCAGGAAGCGTTTGAATGTATTCGTCGATGCGGGAGTCAGTCTGGTATGCACTCATGAAAGTATGATACCACGAATCAAAGTCCTTCTGCTATTTATCACCAGAGTATGCCAGGCCTCTATTTGACCTCATTTAGCATGTGCGCGAGAACATACTGTGCAACGTGTAGATAGGAGAAAACAATTTGAGGAGGAATACCCATGAATGCGAAAGAGATTGTGAAGACGCTTATTACGGCGCTGCAGTCCGGGGCTATAGATTTGGCGGCGCAGTATATGACGGATGACTTTCAACTGGTCGGCTGGATGCAACAGCCACTCGACAGGGGAGAATTTCTGGCATTGCAGATGCAGCTAGATGCTGGTATGCCAGACTTTACCTATAACCTGAGCGACCTGAACGCGCATGACAATGTGGTCACGGGACTGATCCAGATTACTGCAACGCATACCGCAGACCTGGCTTTTCCCCAGGCTGGCATTCCAACGATTCAGATGACGGGGCAGGCAATCGGACTGCCACAGGTACCGGTAGAGTTTGTGCTGAGAGACGATAAGGTGGCGCAGATGAAGATGCAGAACGTGCCGGGCGGCGGCATGGATGGTTTGCTGCAACAACTGGGCGATGTTACAATACTGCCGCGTATAGAAGACATCAATCAGCTCGGCAATACGGAAGAATCTCAGGAGACGGAGGTGCATACCCACACCCCGGTCCCTGGTTCCTCCACTGCTCCAATGATTGAATTCCCTGAGTAGGATCAGGCAAGCAGGTGTGCTCCATAGCGGGCAAGGGCTTCGCGGTAGCTGCCCATGGGGAAGCTGGTGGGGTTGGGGTCGAGGCAGCGAAAGGATTTTCCCAGGTACCGATGGTGGCGGAGATGAGATTGATCAGCGTCTCAGGTGCGGGCATTACTCCTCGTACTCTTCTGTGTAATACGGGTGCCTGCGGGTGGCGAGCCAGGTGCCGAGGAGGGAGACGAGGCCACCAACAATGCCCCAGATGAGGACGAAGATGATAGTGATGAAGAGGCCACCCACGAGGGGTCCGGTGCCGGTGACGCTGCCGTTGGCTCCTGCTGTGCCAGGATAGTTGGGAATGTACTGGATGAGGAAGCCGAGGGCGTAGGTGAGGATGCCTGCGATAAAACCGGCGAGGAAGCCATAGGAGCGTTTGACGGCGGCTCTGCCCACGATGAAGCCAGCGATCAGGATGATGAGCATGCTGATGAAGAACGTGAGCAGGCCGATGCCGAAGATGGTGAAGGCAAGGGCATTTTTCACCGTCGCCTGTGTGGCTTTATCATAGGCCGTGTAGGTGGAGGCGTTGGCTAAGGTGAGGATGATGCTCTGGATGATGCAGAGCGCGCCCGCGATGAGGCCCGCGAGAAGAGCGGTGCGCAGGCCATGACGCGGCAGGCGGCTGGCATGAACGGCCCGAGGTAGCGGACGCAGCGGCGGTAGAGGCGCTGTTGGCGGTCGTTGTCCTGCCGGTATCGTCTCGTCGTCATCAAGCGGGTGCTGCATTCTACTGTTGGCAGGCTGCTGCGGCGGATATTCCTGATCCGAATTTTGCATAATAGCTTCTCCTTATCTCAGTGCGTTACTTTCACGGCGGCATAGACGGTCGAATAGGTGTTGATAATTTCCCAGTTTTTGAGCGGCCAGTAGACGAGTACTGCTTTGCCAACAATATCATAATTGGGAACGAAGCCCCAGTCGCGGGAATCGTCGCTGACGGGGCGATTATCGCCCAGGACGAAGTAATCGCTGGATGGCACGTGCCATGTTTGCGACTGTGGATTGGCGGGCGCGGAGATATAGGGTTCCTTGAGCAGCGTTCCGTCCACCCAGACGTGGGTGCTGTCCACCGTGATGGTGTCACCGGGCAGGCCAATGACACGCTTGATGAAGTCCTGGCTGGTATCAAGGGGGTAGTGGAAGACGATCACGTCTCCTCGCTCAGGCGTGTGAAAAAGGTAGGCCATTTTGTTGACAATGACGTACTCATCGGTAAATAGACCCGGCTGCATACTGGGGCCTTGCACCTGGTAGCTCTGGATGGCGAAGCGAATTACCAGGAAGATGATCAGCGTAAGGGCGACGGTTTCGATAATTTCTCGCGCCAGATGTGAGCGTTTCACTTTATACCTCATTGTATCTGTCTATCTGATCCTGCAAAATGGGATGATGTGCGATATCACCTGGACATTATAGCTTATTGCCGCGATTGATTCCACGCCTCATTTGCCCTCTTTCATCCAATGCACCCGAAGGTACTACGTTTATCCGCTTTGAAAGTTGTTCAGAAGTATTTTTGTGATCGGTCTGGCAAAGCTGTATTGCAAAAAAACTTGAAGAGCATGATACCGACGTGCTATGCTATAGTATAGAACATCCATCAGTTTACTGGTGCTTTCACGAAGCTGTGAAGAGAAAACAACAGTCCATCGAGGTCCCCGGATTTGAGCAATTCAACCCCCTGGATATCGAAATTGGACTCAAGTGAGGAGACTATATGGCTGAGATAGCGCATGGACTACGCGATGTAGTCGTGACTGAGACGAGATTGTCGACGATTGACGGTCTGGCAGGTAAACTGACGATAGCTGGTTTCCCGCTCGAGGAACTTGCCCCGAATGCAACGTATGAAGAGGAGGTCTATCTTCTCTGGTACGATCGACTGCCGGATAAGACGGAACTGGATGCGTTTCGACAGAGCTTTATAGAACATCGAAATGTATCAGAAACAACGATGACGGTTCTAAATGCAGCTGCGAAGAAGAATATAGCTATCATGGATGCGCTGCGTCTGGGGACTGATACGCTTAGCCTGACCGACCCGGAGATGAACAATATGTCGAAGGAAGCTAATCTCCGGCGTGGAGTCAGGATTTTAGCTCCCTTGCCCACCATCGTTGCTGCTTACTGGCGCTTGACTCACGGGCAAGAACCAATCGCGCCGCATCCTTCGCTGGGTCACACGGCAAATTTCCTCTATATGCTGCAAGGTGAAGAGGCTCCCGAAGGCGCTGTGCGCGGCCTGGAAACATATCTCAACACCGTAATCGATCACGGTATGAACAACTCGACCTTCACGGCCCGTGTGATCGCGAGTACGCGGTCGGATATGTTCTCGGCGGTGGTCGGTGCAATTGGTTCTTTGAAGGGGCCGCTGCACGGAGGCGCGCCCGGTCCGGCTATGGATATGGTGTTTGAGATTCGCGAGACCTCGGCCAGAACCGGCAGACCTGTTGAAGATGTGGCTGCCGAATGGGTGAATGGGAAACTGGCCGCGCATGAACGCTTGATGGGCTTTGGGCACCGTGTCTACCGCGCCCGCGATCCCCGCGCCGATGTGCTGGGTGCTGCCGCCGAGAAGCTGTATCATGAGGCAGGGGATATGCAGCTCTATACGGATGCGCGTAAGGTAGAAGATGTCATCCTCAAGGCCCTGGCGGCCTACAAACCAGACCGGCCATTGAAGACCAATGTGGAGTTCTACACGGCCCTGGTCTTGCATGGTCTTGGGCTGGATGCGAAGATTTTCTCCTCAACTTTTGGCATTTCTCGTGCCGGTGGCTGGATTGCTCATATTCTGGAGCAGTATGCTGAGGATGAGTTGATTCGTCCTGGTAGCGGCTATAACGGGGAATATGGTCGGAAATGGGTGCCAATCGAGCAGCGAGGGTAGTGGGTTACCGTGTTAACAGAGCCGGGACAGGCCGACCGCAAGGGATCGGCCCTACTATATACGACCGCTGGCACGGCTTAGAGAGCCGTGCCAGCGGCTTTTTGTTATGCGAGCCTGAACAATGATGTATTACGAGTGACGATCTTAAGTGTGGGGACGGATAGCTCTAGACTTGCGATTACCAGGGGCGGATGATGAGGTGTCCCTGGGCGACGGCGTGGACGATATCGGCCCGGCTGACGATGCCGACAAGTTTGCCATCTTTGACAACAGGGACGCGCTTGATTTTGCGCTCTGTGAGCAACTGAGCAATTTCGCCTACCGGGGTGTCTTCCGCGACAACGATCAGTTCGTGGGTCATGAGGTCGGCCACGCGCAGCCCTTCACGATTGACCTTGCTGATGATATCGGCCTCTGTAATCATGCCGATCAATCGTCCCTGTGCATCAACGACGGGCGCGCCGCTGATGCGCTTCTCATCAAGGAGTTGGGCAATCTCCTGCGCGCTAGCCTCTGGTTGAATGGTACACACACTGCGGGTCATAATATCACTTGCGATCATCGAGCACACTCCTTTGTATGCAGGTGAACGGACAGCACAGACATATTCTATGCCATCTTCTGTAATGATACCATAGGATGTGGCTGTTTTGCTATGGGTGAAACGTGCTAGATGTAAGAGGGGTTTGTTATTGCCGAACGTAAGTACTCAAGCTGCTCATACATGTATGAGCTTAAATTATCCTCTTCTTCAGAAAGCATATCGAGATATTCAGAGAATACGCGCTTAAAAGCTTCAATGGCCTCTGGTATTGTTGGTCCCTCCCCATGTATGTGGTATTTGAGTTCGCTGACCACAAACTCACCATCGTCATCCTCTATTTTGACAATTATTGGATGGGTAAACCATCTTTCTTCAGGCAATTGTCCTCCAATGGGAACAAAGATTGGATGCGAAGTGATTGATTGTTGGGTTGACGTGTGTGCATCTTTACTTCTTTCACGGTGTGGGCCTTAATGAGACACGAGTATAGCGGGCCGTACCAGATGCTTTTATGGTTGAGGGATTCAGAGTGATAGTACTCATTTACCTGGCCTCCCTTATTCTTGTCCCTTTGTCTGAAGATATTTTTCCAGGCCGGTTTCTAGAGCGTTGATCAGAACTGGTACGAATTCGGGCGAGACAACCATCTTACTTACCAGCTCGGCTCGAACCGATCCTAATTCTTCAAGCTTTCTCTTATTTTCCTTGGGATTGTAGTATCCTACAAGGATAACTAACTCGTATTCAAAGATTGTGAAGATAATTTCGTAATGACCAGCTTGTACGATTACCTTATTTGCATAGTTGCTTTGCGTTCCTTCGGTAATATACTAAACTACTTGCTGAGCTCTTCCAGATGTCTCTCCTTGTTCTGCTTGACTCATAAATTTTTCTATCCTTCTTCATCTATTCAGAGCGATAGTACTCAGTGACCTAGGATACCTTATTCTTGTCGCTTTGTCTGAAGACAACTATACTTATACCGGTTTCAAGAACGTTGCTAAGATAATCATACGAAAGTAGGGATTTTACCAAGATCGTAGCTTACCACATCGGCTCGAACCGATCCTAATTCTTCAAGCTTTCTCTTATTTTCCTTTGGAGAGCCTAGAAGGATGGGTAACTGCGTTTCAAAGAAAGAGATGATAATTTCGTACTGACCAGCCTGGACGAGTACATTGTTTGCATAGTGGCTTTGAGTTCCTTCGGGAATATACCAATCGACTTGAAGAGATATTCCAGTTGGCTCTTCTTGTTCTGCTTGACTCATAAATTTTCCTACCCTTTTTTGTATTAGACGTATCTCTTCTTCGTCTGTTCGTTCTGAGACAACTATACTCATACTGCCAAAAATGGCAATACTTTTATCTCTGCTGAAGAGCCGGGAGCTTAGCCACATCGCTAGGCCATACATAATACCCAGCATTGTATGCTCCCTCCTTTGAAGCATAAGTCATGACATGATCGAAACCAAAGGCAGAGGCAGCCGCTACCTGCTCAGCGAGCATGAGAGTTCCCAGTGCTCTCCTTCAAAGCATAAGTCATACATGTCTAAACCTAAGGCAGAGGCAGCCGCTACCTGCTCAGCGAGATGAAAGTTCACTTCCTTTTCCTTATTGTGATTGGCTTTTAATGTTTGAGGGTTTATGGGCCTAGATGCGAGGCTGATTTGTCGGAGTAGGAGATCGAGGACTTAGCGCAATTGCTAAGCTCTTAATTAAGAACGTACGATATGGCTATTTTGCTATAGTTTGTTCCGAGTGGTGCATTAGCCGATCTTGCCTGATCGACAAAGCACTCCAAGCCATATTACCGGAGGTCTTCATCTAGCATCCGGTAAGACGGCTCGTAGAGGTGGTAGTGGGCTATGAAAAAATCACATGCCCTGCGGTAGCGAAGAGACTGCCGGGAGGTGGACGGAGTGAGCGATGGCTCGCATGTGCGGGTCTCCGCTGACGATTACAACCGCCTTGTCCAGTTCGTGCGCGTACTTCTCAAGCAGTCGCCAGGCGACGTAACTGCGAAACTCCGTTTTGGGAGGAATGACAAGGGCGACGCGCTGGTACGGTACTCGCTTGAGATGCTCGCGGATTGCGGTGATGTTCTCTTCTGGATCGAGGAAGAGAACCTGTTGCAGTAAGCTCTCCTGTGCCTGCATCTCTGGCAGCCATTGCTGATCGACTCTCATGACTTAGTTTCCCTGGTTTCTAGCCTCCTACTGATTGAGGTAGTAGGCTGTTTCCTGGAGATCGGTTTAGCACAGAACGAGTCTTCCAGGATCAGTTTGTGATAAAGGATCAATATACAAGCTCTTTTTTGCTTACAATCTTTCATCATGCTCCCTATACGGTATACGGATAGTATCGCCTGTTGGAGACAAGGAAGCGGCAAAAGCTCTTTATCTGCTGTTTAGTGCAAACTGAACGGTCAGATGGGTATGAGTCCTGGATAAAAGATCAGGGACGTATCGGGCTGGCCATTGAGCATGCTCGCTCGCATGTCATGCTGAGCGCAGCGAAGGATCTGAAGCTCGCTCTGTCGACCAGGTGGCTGCCTCAGATCCTTCGCTGCGCTCAGCATGACATGTCCGAGATAGTTTTAATGGCAAGCTAGCGCTGGTTCAGGATATCGCGGAAGGCGGCGATCTGGGCGCTGTGTTCGCGTTTGTGGCCGTAGTACATGTAGACGAGCACGTCATCGAGTGAGTAGGCGGTGCCGTACCAGGGGAGGGTGCCAGTCTCGCGCAGCTTTTCGGGGGCAATGCTGGTTACGAGGGTCATTACCTGAGCGTATGAATCGTTGTACTCTGCCAGCACGTCCTGAATGGTGTTGTTTTTGCGCCTGTTTACCTCGCTATCGTTGAATTGACCGCCCAGTTCAATAAAAGTGTCCAGGGCCGGTCTGGCCGGTATGGGATCGCCACCGGCAAATGATGCCAGGATGTCTACCAGGACTCGTTCGTAGGAGGCGAGGTGGGCGAGGATGTCCTTGACGGACCAGAAGCCACAGGCACCCGGGGTTTCCCACGCGCTTTCGGGGAAGCCCTCAATGGTTTGCAGAACCGTAAGCTGACCGTACTTCAAAATGTCTGTTGCATTCATGAGTTGATCCTTTCTGTTGATGGAATGTGTCCTATAAGCTGCAAATTCTGTTCAGAAGCTGGAGCATGGCCTGTGTGTTTTCTCCCGATAAGGTGGCTAGCGCAGCCCTGCAAACAGGTCTGTTTCTACCTGTCTGCCTCCATTAACCAGGCTAAAGGCCCGATAGTAGGTCTGCGTACCCCAGAGTGTTTTGCGCTGTTGCGGCGAGAGGTGTTCAAGCACGTGATAGGCAGGCACCTGCGTGCGATGACAGGCAATTGCGCGTGCAACGGTACGCCAGTAATCCCAGGTATCAATGCTGGTCGATACCGACCACGTGGGCCAGCTCACCAGACCGCGTTTTGTGCCGTCGATGGACATGACCAGGTCGCCGAAGACGGATTGATAGACGGAGAATACCTCTTCTGTCTCAGCCATATAATACAGCTTGGAGACGCTGTGGGGAGGCAGATTCCGGTAGTACAAAGATCTGGGATTGGCAGCCTCGACAATGGCAGCGGTGGTGAACTGGCAAATGGCAATGTGATCCGGGTGTCCATAGCTGCCGAAGGGCCCAAAGGTGGCTACCACATCGGGTTTGATGCTCCGCAGGTGGCCAACGATTTTGGCGATGATCTCGGCGGGATGAGCCTGATCCAGTTCACCATCAAGGTAGCCGAGGAACTGGACATCGTGTATACCAAGTACGCTGGCTGCCTCCAGGACCTCGGCCTCACGAATTTGTCCCAGCGCTTCCAGTCCTGGATACTCGCTCTCTTTACCGGGCCAGCCGCGTTCGCCACGGGTTGCGACCAGGAGGTGAGTCTCAATTCCTTCGGCGGCATATTTTGCGAGCATACCACCGTTGCCGAGCGATTCGTCATCTGGATGAGCCAGAATAGCCATCAATTTCAAGGTGTCTTCCATTGCTTTCTCCCTGTGTATTTTCTTTCAAGCGAGGTGATGAAAACTGATCGAACGCTTTATCTGTGCTTAGTGTAAGCGAAAAGGGTGTTCAATCCATCGTGGTAAACACGGAGATGTTGGAGTAAACTACACGTAGAAAATGGAGGGGGTTGCACTGCTATGACGACGCGGTTTTCCTGTCAGAGGAGCTAGCCTTGTCAAAAAGTCAGTTTACCCCAATTTTGAGAGTCAGGGAATGCCTTCACGTAAACCAGGCTTAGAGCTTATCCGAAAACCTGGTTTTGTCGCAGAATTGAAGCGGATTTAGATAGGTTTTCGGATAAGCTCTTAGTCGGTTTTACTATTGAAAGAGTTTGTGTTTGAACTTTGAGGCCCTGGTAAGGCATCTCGAAACTCTTCCATTTGCTTCCACTCAGGCTCTGGAGGAGTATAGCCGAGCCGAGGAGTATACACCGAGTATTTGATGATCTGCATTTTATGGATGTAACGCGGACAGTTCGGGAAGATTTGCTCGGCCTGGACACGAACTATGAGCTGTGCTCCTGGATACTCGGACAACAACGGGTCGTCAGTGTGTACTGTTGCCGTCCCATTGATGCGCATACGGCCAGGATGCTCAAAGTCAATGAAGAGCATTCCAACATGATGATTTACCAGTATGTTCCCCAGGCTCTTGAACATCCCGTTGCCATCATAATCAGGAAAGGCTACGGTAGTTGAGGTAAGTACGCGCACAAATCCAGGTAACCCTCCTTTATACGAGCAATCAGGGCGACCTTCTGCATCAGCTGTAGCTAAGAAGAACATCGGACTCCGTTCAATAAATGCACGATCCTCCTCAGTAAACGTCTCATGGACTGTGCGCTGCTCAAGTCGCTCAGCAATACGCTGACTATCGAACTGCTCCTGTAATTGACGAGAGCCCCAATTATACATCTTGCTCATGGCTATACCCTTTCTGCTGAAAAGCAGCGGGAATGATTCCCCGGCTGACACTCTCATTGTAGCCGGAAGGCGCTGGCAAACCATCGTGGTAAACACGGAGAGATTGGGATATGGCACACGGAGAAAAGAGTGTGTGTGCAACGGAGGCGGCAGGGAAATGTGCTGAAAAAGGGAGGTGCAGTTTCATTTATGATATTGCACGAGCAGCGTTGGGAATGTCATCCTGAGTTCGCCAACGGTCGCTGCGCTCAGGATGACATGTTGTTACCGATGTAGCTGCTTTACAATTCAGGCTTAATGTTCTGATTCACGCGGAAAAAATTGGTTGGATCGTACTTGCCCTTGATGATCGCGAGGCGCTCGTAGTTGTCGCGGTAGCTAGCTTTGATGCGCTCCTGGCCTTCTTCCATCATGAAATTCACGTATGCACCGCCTGCTGAATAGGGGTGTATATCTTCCCAGTACTCCCTGGCCCAGCTGGTGATGAGGTGCTTATTCGCCGGGTCTGGATCGACTCCCACGATTACCTCTGCCCAGGTGGCATCGCGGTAGCTCCACGCCGTGTCGTTCCTGCCCACGGAGTGTGCAGCGCCGTTCACCGGATAGAGGTGCATGGTTGACTGCCATGTTGGCAACTGGGAGCCATGCTTGATGTATATATCGATGGCCTGGTCGCTCAACTCGTTCATAAAGTCCGCTTTCCAGTACCATTGGAGACCTGGCGTGTAGAGGGCATCGAACATGCTCTGCAGCGCAGGATATGGGATGGGGCCAACGAAGTCCAGGGCTGGTGGGAACTGCTCGCGGATGGGTTTGAAGGCTGCCTCAGCCTGCTCCATCGGTCCGGTGTAGCACCAGACCACGCCGCACATGTTCTTGTTGTGCAGGTGTTCTGGAAAAGGTGGCCCGGGCGGGACAATCAAGAAGGCAAAGAAGCCACTCATATCCTCGGGCGCTTGCATGATGAACTCCCGGTACCACTTCATTATCGTAGATGCCTGGTCCATCTCCCAAAGCATGGGGCCGCCATAGACGGTATGAACCGGGTTCGTCCTGAACAGGAACGAGGTGACGACGCCAAAGTTGCCGCCACCGCCGCGCAATGCCCAGAACAGGTCCATATTTTGCGACTCGCTGGCCGTCACCAGGCGACCGTCGGCGAGCACGACGTCGGCAGCGATCAGGTTATCGATGGCGAGGCCATATTTGCGGCTCAGGTGTCCCAGGCCACCACCCAGGGTAAGTCCGCCAACGCCGGTTGTAGAAATGATGCCGCTGGGTACCGCCAGACCAAAGGCGTGGGTGGCATGGTCGACGTCTCCCCAGGTGCAGCCGCCACCAACGCGCACAGTTTTCGCCAGTGGATCGACGTGCGTGTAGCGGATGAGCGAGAGATCGATGACCAGGCCGTCATCACAGACTCCCAGCCCTCCGGCATTGTGTCCGCCACCGCGGATGGAGACGAGGAGATTGCGCTCGCGGGCGAAGTTGACCGCTACGATGACATCGGCTACGTCGGCGCAACGGGCGATCAGGGCGGGATGCCGGTCAATCATGCCGTTGTAGACCTTGCGGGCAGCTTCGTAGCGCTCATCTCCTGGCTGGATGAGTTCTCCGCGGAAACTCCCTGAAAGGGAGCTGGCATCGAGGTCGTAGGTCCTTTCTGTTGTTGTCACAATGGTTCCTCCTTTCCCTGAATAGGGATAGTCTATTGGTTCGCACAGGGAATTCATTCCCTGCTGACTCTGCTAGTGTAGCTGGAATGGATGGAGAAACCATCGTGGTAGACACGGAGAGTTCGAGGAGGCGATACGGAGATTATAGCGGAACAGTTACGTAGAAGACTCTGTTTCAGCCTTGCTCACCAGGCCTGTTTCCACTGCCCAGACGGCAATTTGCGTGCGTGAGGAGCACACTAATTTGAACATGATATTGCCGATGTGTGTCTCAACAGTGCGTTTGGTGACGATCAGTGTGTCAGCGATGACTTGATTGGAATTGCCTTGCGCAATCAGCATGGCGACCTCGCGTTCTCTTTCGGTCAGGCCACCGGGTGCCTTTTTAGGATGGCGAGCAGGTGAAGGCTCGCTGTGAGGCAGCAGTGCAAGTGCCTGTCGCAAGAAAGCTTCTTTTAGCTGTTCATCAGCAACCGTGGCAGCCAGCGCTTCAATGAACGTTCTGGCGCTGGCAAACACCTGTTTCGCCTCTACATCTCTGCCCTGCGCATGCAAGAGATTGCCGAGGGAGATTTCTATACGCCATTGCATTGGTCGTACACTCTGAGCACTGGCGAGAGCTTGTGCTGCTTTGAGTGTGACTTCGGCCTCATCTTCCTGTTTCAATGCTGCCAGCGCCTCGCCTCGCAATTTGTGTACTCGCAGACCGCCTTGTTCTCCTGTTGCCTGCGCGCTCGCTGGAATCGAATGGTCGATGATATCTAATGCTCGCTGGGGCTGACCCTGTGCCAGCGCAAGTTCTATCGCCGCTCGCCACATCAGATGCTCCCCCATAGTTTGTGCAGGCATATCCGGGTTGAGGGTGGTATGAAGCAACATCTTTGCCCGCGTATAATCCTGGAGGAGGATAGATACTGAGGCAAGATAGCCAGTAGCTATACGAATCCAGAACAGGGAGTGCGTTTCCTGAGCAAGCGCCAACGCCTGCTCAAAATGGTTACGTGCGCGTGGGAGATCGAGCAAGCCGCTATATGCTCCACCCAGAACAGTATGGATTGCTGCCTGCCACTGGCGATGCTCGATCTCTTCCGCAATTGCTAAAGCCTGCTGATCTGTAGAGAGCGCACGGTCGTATGCTCCCTGCGATCCCAGGCAGAGCCCCAGTTGTATGAGGGCATAGACTTCGGCTGAACGCTGGCCAATTTCACGGGCAATCTTCAGCGCCCGTTCGATATCTGGTAATGCCTCGGCCAGGCTCGCCGTAGTGACCAGCATATCGGTCTGATAGGTTGGAGCGCGTAGTCCGGCTGTCGCCAGGCTGGATGTCAGACCGGCTCTGTTGCCATGTTCCTCAAAGAGCGTAATTGCCTGCTGGTAGTATTTCGTGCCTCCAATCAAATCACTACCCAGATAGCTTGACATGCCCAGTAAGTCCAGTGTCTCAGCAATGCCCTGGAGATCGTGAATTTGTTCAAAAAGGGCGAGGGCCTGGCGATGGTAGCGCAGAGCTTCGTACGGCTGCTCCACATTTAGATACCAGTTGCCGATGCGATTGAGGCTGCGAGCGTGAAGCGCAGGATCGTTGAGCGCTTCTGCCAGTGCCAGCGCCTGGCGAAACCAGATTTCTGTACGTGCATAGTCACGGGCTGTCCAGAGGAAGCCTAGATCGACGGCGCTCTGCCATTCCCCAACTCGATCCTGAATGGCACGGGCTGCCTCTATCGCCTCAGTGTAGTCGTGGAGCGCCTGTTCAAACTCGCCCATCATCTCGTTTGCCTGTCCGCGAGCGCGGTAAATGAGCGGGGAAGGTGGATGAGAAAGATGCCGGGCGGCATCCAGCGCCCAGGTAAAGTAATCGATGGCGGCACGGTGTGCATAGAGTTGTACTGCCTTCTCTCCGGCACGTTGCGCGTAGTCCAGCGCTTTCTGCCATTCGTGTGCCTGGTAGAAGTGAGAGGCCAGCTCCTCCAGGTGTGCGTCGAGCGCAGCAGGTAATTGCTCCAGTGCCTGAGCGATGACGCGGTGAAGCGTGATGCGCTCACGTGCCAGCAGTTGTAGATAAATGGCCTGTCGGGTCAAGGCATGCCGGAACGCGAACTGATCATCAGATTCTTCAGTCACGAGCTGCACGGCAACCAGCTCTTTCATGATTTGAAGCAGGTGACGCTCATCATAGTTGGTAAGCTGCTGGAGCAGTGCAAAATCAGCATGCCGTCCAGCGACTGCCGCCAGGGTGAGCACGTATCGTGCGTCCTCTCCCAGGCGCTCTGTGCGGCGCTGAACGCTCTCCTGGACACTGCGAGGAATACGCATGGCGGCGAGTGAGCGGCGATTCCAGAAGCCCTGATCATAGAAG
The DNA here is from genome assembly GCA_963736995.1 of uncultured Chloroflexia bacterium. Lineage (GTDB taxonomy): Bacteria > Chloroflexota > Ktedonobacteria > Ktedonobacterales > Ktedonobacteraceae > CADDYT01. The sequence continues at coordinate 410,885 of CAVTRB010000007.1, read as the reverse complement.
ATATCCCCCTCGGCGGCGAGCGAGCCAAGCGTTTCTTCGATAAAAAAGGGATTGCCTTCCGTTAGTTTATACATGGTATCCAGCAGTTCGCCATGCAGGAAGCGGCGCATATCAAGAGCGGTATGCCGCTCATCAAAGATAGCCGAGAGCATGGTATCGATGTCGGTGCGCGGGAGACGCCGCAGTTTGATCTCGTGAGCATGCCGCTCGCGGTCAAGTTGCGCCAGCCAGCCATTTAACAGCGGATATGTTTCCTCCTGACGATAGGTAACCAGGAGAAGGAAGGGGTGAGAGGTGAGACGACGCGAGAGATAATGCAGAAAGTCCAGGCTGGTACTGTCGCTCCAGTGGATGTCCTCTATAATGAGCAGCACGGGGGAGCGTGTGGAGAGCTGGATGAAAAAGTTTGCCAGGACGGCAAAGAGGCGACGTTTCTCCTGCTCTGGCTCAAGGCCAGAAGGCTGAATTGCCCGCTCGGAGACAAGTTCGGGGAGCAGGGGAAAGATATCCCGGGCCAGAGATGCGAGAGAAGTGGCGAGCGGTGCCGGTGGGGCAGAGGCTTGAAGAGCGCGTAAAAGGTCGAGCAAAGGTGCATAGGGATAGGCCATATCAGCGGGGAAGTTATTGCCCTGGAGCAAAAGCAATCCCTGCGCTGCCGCGTAAGCTTTTGCCTCGGCGACCATGCGTGATTTGCCGATACCGGCCTCACCGCTGATCAAGGCGGTCCCTCCCTGGCCATTGCTTGCCTGGTTGATAAGCGAGTGAAGAGAGAGCAGATCAGATGCCCGGCCAATTAAGACCGGGCAAACCAGCGGCTGACCTGATAGCTGTGCCATAGATATCGCCTCCTTATCCGGCGATGTTGACAATGCAGGCAAGATCAGATTCCTATGCACAAAAACGGAAATGTGCAGGGACTCGTCAATTAACTTCTTCCAGAAAGTGTACCATATTCGTAAAGAGTAAAGAGTATGCCGGCAATGCGGAAAAGGGCTATGTTAGGATAGTGATTTGTGGAGCATAAAGCTGTTCTCCTGAGATATCAGACGGGAGCCTGCTGGCTTTGACCGAGGCGGACGCGGTCGGCATCGGGAACGGCGTGCAGGGACTCGAAGAAGCCGAGGGCGCGTTCGAGGTAGTGGTGGGCGCGACCCTGGTCCAGGGTATCGTCGGAGGTATGGAGTGTGGAGAGGGTGCCAGCACGACGGCGATAGAGCAGGCCGAGGCAGTAGAGGGTGCGCCCCTGCTCCCAGGGCAGGTCGAGTTCCTCAAAGCGTTTAAGGGTGCGCTGCAACTCTTGTTCGGCCTCGTCCCAGCGCTGTTGTTCCAGGCGTAGGCGAGCCTGAGCACGCCAGGCTACGGCCTGCATTTTGCGGTCTCCTGCCTCTGTTGCCACGCTGACGGCACGCTCGACGAGTTCTTCCTGCTCCATCACGTTTTCACCGTTCATGACGCTGAGTTCAGCATAGGTAGCCAGCACTTCGGGCGAGGGCAGCGGTTCGCTGCGTTGCAGTTTCAATTTATAGGCCTCGAGAGCACGTGTCCAGTCTTCGCTTGCCAGGTAGATGGCGTGCATTTTTGTGGTGATGTGCTCCTCGATATTGCCTTCATCCTCGCGCTCAAGGTGCTGTTCGAGCAGGTGCTGGAAGCTCTGGGCGTAGTGATCACCATCCTCCCGGTTGCCGGTATGATAGGCGATGACGGCCAGCGTTTCCAGTGCCCAGAGTTGCCGCATCTCATCTAGCTGGTACTGCTCGATCATGCGCAAAACTTTGTGGGCAACCTCCTGCGCCTCGTTCCAGCGGTTCCATTCGTACCAGGCGCGCATGCGACCGAGCATATTAACGACCAGAATGTTGGGACTTTCCATTGTCTGAGAGATGGCCGAAGCATCGCCAAACCATTTGACCGCCGAGGAGTAGTCGCTGATAGCCTCGTGGACGAGGCCAAGGCTATAGTAAAGATCTGAAAGCTCCTCACGGTTCTGCTTTGGCATCTGATCGACTAATTGCAGGCGGCGATGGACAGCCTTATGCGCCTCCTGGTACCTGTGCTGTTCCAGGTAAATGAGGGCGAGGGCATCCAGCGTGATCCACTGAACGCAGGCATTCTGGGTAGCCTCGGCGATACGCTGGGCCTCAAGGGCGCTTTGCAGGGCAAGATTGGCGAACTCACTGCGCTCTGGAACCTCGAAGGTGTACATCTGGATGTACCAGAAGGCGCGGTAGGTGAGGAATGCCGCAAGATCAGCACTCTCCGGCTCCCCCTCCAGCAGTTTCATTCCGGCGTCAATGTAGGAACGAACTTCTTGCATGTCGGGCATGCTGGTGAATGAGCTGAGCCAGCGGGATCCAAGCTCGGCCAGGCGGTCATAGAGATGGAGCAGCATGGTTCTGTCATCCTGCTGACTCTCCTGTAAAAGGCGCAGGGCGTGACGGTATTCTTGCCATGCTTCATTCGCACTGTCCCGTTGCATGTAGGCATCACCGAGGTTGCCACGCATTCTGGCACGGGTCAAGCTATCAGCGTTACTCTCTTTCAGCAGTTCCAGGGACTGACTGTACGCCTGGATGGCGCGAATGCTGTGATAGCTGTGGTAGGCCTGATCACCTGCCATAGTCAGATAGGTGATGGCGCGCTGACGTAGTTCGCCCCTTGAAAGGCGCGAGCGGTAATTCGCCGGTTCAAAAGCGTCGATGGTACCTGCGGCACCCGGCAGGAGGGTGGCTGACCATGTAGCCAGCGCCTGCTGATAGTGGTAGGCGAGGAGTTCCGAGAATGTCTGAAGTTGGTCCTGCGCCTGTTTTTCCAGCCATTGGGCAACCTGCGTGTGTTCCAGCGAGCGGCGCACACGTGGAATATTGTTGTACACGACATCACGAATCAAAACATGATTGAAGCTGAAGACGCGGTCGTGCTCTACCGGACTGCGCTGTTGCTGCTCCGTCTCGAAGATGAAGTCGCGTTGCATCAATGAATTGAGAGCCTGCAAGACGGTATCGGCATTGAGGTCGAAGGCGAGTTCGAGCAGAGCGGAGAGCCAGAAGGCGCGGCCAATAATGGCTGCGTGTTGCAGGACACGCTTCTCGACCTGACTGAGCAAATCCACGCGAGCGGCCAGTACGCCCTGGATGGTGTCGGGTATAAGTGGCAGTGGCAGCATGTAGTGACGCTCGATCAGCGTGTCGTCCGGTGGTGGAGCGGGTGTGGCCAGTTCGCCAAGCAGCATTTCGTTCTGCGTACCAACATGCCAGGAGCCGTCTTCGTAGACCAGCACACCCTGATCGATGAGCATGCGCACGATCTCTTCTACGAAGAAAGGGTTGCCCTCGGCGCGGCTCAGAATCGTGTGGTAGAGCGCCTCTGGCAGCTCGCTGGAATGCAGCAGTGCGGAGACGAGTTCGCCACTTTCTTCTCGCGAGAGAGCTTCCAGCGCGATAGTGGTGAAGTTGCGTCGCCCACCGCCCCAGTCACGGTGGCGCTCAAGGAATTCTGAACGCGAGGGGCAAAGGAAAAGAACGGGAACGTTGGTGAGACGGTCGGCCAGGTATTCCAACAGGTCAAGCAGGGCTTCGTCGGCCCACTGTAAATCCTCGATGACGAGGATGAGTGGTTGCTGTACGGCCAGCGCCTCAAACAGGACGCGCCAGGCACGCAGGACGGGTGCCTGCACGCTGCTCTGTTCTGCTGTATTTTTGCTTTGCAGGCCGCGCTGCCGGTCGCGTTGCAGCCGTTCGGCTATGCTCAGTTCGCCGGTTGTTGTCATGGGTTGTCCACTCAAGCCGCTGCCGATGCTGCGTGCGATAGCGTTGGCAATCTCTTCGGGGTCCTCACTGCGTTTCGATTTTGCCAGTGTCTGACGCGCAAAGGTAATGAAGCGCTTGCGCAGTTCCTCTTCGGTTTCCCCATCGCGCGCTCCCAGCAGTGTGCGCAGAATCTCGATCAGGGGCCAGTAGGTGATGCCGCTGCCATAGGGTGGGCAGCGTCCTTCCAGCACAAGCGGCATGACGTCTCGCCCTGCGTTGCTGGTGCAGCGTGCGGCCTCTTCCTCCCCGGCAATAAATTCGCGGGCGAGGCGTGATTTGCCAATGCCAGGGGGACCAACGATGGTAATCAGGTGCGGTTGCCGCTCAGCCTGCACACGGGCAAAGGTGGTGTGAATCAGCGTGAGTTCGAGAGTGCGCCCGACGAGGGGAGCGTGCAAGCCGTTGATGCCGCGTGGATGCTGTGGAATGGCGGACGAAAGCATACCCTGGCCCTGGACAACCCAGGCGCGTAGAGGCAGCGCTTTGCCCCTGAGATGGAGGGGGGCCAGGGCATGGAAATCGAAAACGTCTCTTGTCGCCAGATAGGTACGCTCCCCAACCAGAATGGTGTCTGGGTTCGCTACCTGCTGGAGACGGGCCGCCACGTTGACAGCATCACCGGTAATGAGGAAATCCTGTCGCGCCGCTCCTCCGACGGGCGCGGCCACTTCGCCGGTGTTGATGCCGATGTGCATTTGCAGGCGTGTGACCTGCGGGTCAAGCGCGAGCCGTTGTGCGTTGAAGTCCGCGAGCGCCTGCTGCATATCGAGGGCGGCGCGTATAGCGCGATCGGGGTCGTCCTCGTGGGCAATGGGCAGACCAAAAACGGCCATTACAGCGTCGCCTATGTATTTTTCGACGGTGCCGCCATGTTTGCGAATCTGTGCCGTCATCAGGTTGAAGTAGCCCGCAAGGATGGCGCGCATATCTTCAGGGTCGAGGCCTGAAGCCAGCGGGGTAGAGCCGGTGATATCGGCAAACATGATCGTGACGACGCGCCGCTCTTCCGGGGCCGTAAGCTCCACGAGCGGTTGCGTCTGGCCCCTATCCGTATTAAGCGTGGCAGCAGGCGCAGGGGCAGGCGCGGGATGGGTTCCCAGGGCGGAGGCCAGCTCCGCCCCTGCTAACCTACGAATTGGCAGCGCGGCATCACGATTCGTAGGGGCGGAGCTGGCCTCCGCCCTGATATCGCCTCCGGCACTGGTCGCTTCGCTACTGACTGCAAGCGGGGTGCCACATTCCATGCAAAATTTTGCTTCTGGCAGGTTGATGGTGCCACAGTTCGGGCAGGCGACCAGACGATTTCCACATTCCATGCAAAATTTTGCTTCTGCCGGATTGATTGTTTGACAATTTGGACAGCGCATAGATGTTGTATTTCAGCTTATTTCGTATTCTCGTTGCAGAGTGAAGTCTCGTATCAGGCATTCTTTGCCCCTCTATTTTACAACATTCTTAAGAGGAAAGAAACGCATCGCCCTTTGAGGGGTGAGCGATTCGGGTGAAGATGCTTGACGCAAGCATGAATATGCTATATGGTAGTGTGCGTGCGCTGTCTTGTCTGACAGTGGTACCGATGGAAGGGAGAATTTTATGCAACGGGCTTTCTGGGTAGAGAGCCGGAGCTATGATAACGTGTTGCGTGGGTCGTGGCAGGCATATGAACTGGATGCAGAGACACAGTTGAGTGATGAGCCGCTGCCTACGCTGGCGAATGGGTGTATTCGTCTGTGGTTGCCTGCTGGTACAGCGATGCGCTGGGTGACGAGGACGCGCCCGTTACCATACAACTGCGTGCAGTACTTCTGGCCGGAGCGCTGGTATATGCTCAGCGCATTCTATGATGGATTGAAGCTCAGACATACTTATGCCCCCGTGATTATGCCACCCACCATTGAGCCGGGGCGGCTGAGCTATGTCGATCTGGATTTGACCTTGCTGGTGAAGCCTGATCTCAGCTATGAAGTGCTGACGCAGGCGGAATTTGATCAGATGGCCGACCTGCTGGGCTATAGCGAGGAGACACGCATCAGCGCCTTGATGGCGCTGCGCACTTTGACCAACTCGGCTCAACTGGGCCTGGGCCTCTTTTCAACGATTCCGCAGCGACTGCGCTCCACTGACTTTCATCTGAGCAGGTGTTCGTAGCTAACCGCATGGGAGCGGGAAGCCGATGGGCTACTAAGAGAGGGAACAAGGAGATGTCTCTGTCAAAACGTATCGATCATGTCGCTATTATTGTGCGTAATCTTGAACAGGCGCTGACTTTCTATCGCGATACGCTGGGGATTGAACCGAGTGAGCTGAAGGAGGTGCCGACGGAGCAGGTGCGGATAGCATTCTTGCCTCTCGGTGGCCCTGGTGGCAGTGAGATCGAACTGATCGAGCCGACAACGAGCGATTTCGAGCCTGACACGCTTTCTTGAGAAGCGCGGGGAGGGATTGCATCATATCTGCCTGGAGGTAGACGATATCGATGCTGCGCTGGCAGAGATGCGTGAGAAAGGTGCGCCCGTGCTGGATCAACAGCCACGTCTTGCCGCCGAAGGCCGCGCTATTTTCCTTCATCCTACAGGAACGAGCGGCGTGCTGCTGGAACTGCTGCAAAAGCAGGGATAAATAGAATAGCCAAACGAGCAACGGCTCTATGCAAGGGCGCGCCCTTGCATAGAGCCGTTGCTCGTTTGGCATGCAGATGGAGGGAGTGCTTCCAATTGGAGATGTGCTACGTGAGGTAAGTATGAGAAATTGTGTTTATGGAGCGGAATTGGAAGTAATGTATGGTCAAGCCAGCAATTGTGATCGTGGATGATTATCCTCAGGTCTTGAATCAGCTTGAGAGTGATCTGGAAAAGAAATACAATGAGCGATTTGGTGTGGTGAAGGCCGCATCGGGGCAGCAGGCACTGAAGCAACTGAAGCAAATGAGGCTGCATAATGAGCCTGTGGCGCTCTTGCTGGCGGATGAACAGATGCCGGGCATGAGTGGGACGGAGTTGCTAAAGCAGTCGCGAGACCTGTATCCAAAGGCGAAGCGCGTGCTGTTGACCACGTATGCGGATGCGCACGCGGCAATCCAGGCGATCAATACGGCCCGAATTGATTACTACCTGATGAAGCCCTGGAATCCGCCAGAGGAGCGGCTCTATCCAGTATTGAATGATTTGCTGGCTGACTGGCTGGCCGCGTATCGCCCGCCTTTCGAGGGGCTGCGCGTAATCGGGCATCGTTGGTCGCCGAAAATACACGAGATCAAAGATTTTCTGGCGCGGAATGTGATTCCCTACCAGTGGTTAGATGTCGAACAGAGCAAAGAAGCCAACCACTTGCTGGAACACCTGGGCCTCGACCGCAGGAAGCTACCGGTGGTGATTTTCCCCGATGGGTCGTTCCTCACGAATCCAACTGAGCTTCAGATTGCCGAGAAACTCAACCTGAGAGTCCATGCCGAGAAGCCGTTTTATGACCTGATTATCGTTGGTTCTGGCCCAGCCGGGCTGGCAGCGGGTGTATATGGCGCTTCTGAAGGGCTGCGCACGCTGGTAGTGGAGCGCGAGGCTCCGGGTGGACAGGCTGGCACCAGTTCGCGCATTGAGAACTATCTGGGTTTTCCGGCAGGATTGAGTGGAGCGGAACTGGCGCGTCGTGCTGTGATGCAGGCTGAACGATTTGGAGCGGAGATTGTCACGCCGCAAAAGGCGCTTGGCGTGAGGATTGACGGGCAATACCGCTGCCTCAAGCTGGCGGATGGCTCTGAATTGCGCTGTCATGCTCTGCTGCTTGCCTGCGGTGTCTCCTATTGTCGACTGGATGTGCCGGGCATTGATGCCTTGAGCGGCGCGGGCGTCTACTATGGCGCTTCTCTCACCGAGGCCATGACGTGCTCCAACGAGGAAGTCTACATTGTCGGCGGCGCAAACTCGGCAGGGCAAGGGGCCATCTACTTCGCTAAATATGCCTCTCATGTGACGATGCTGGTGCGTGGCGATTCACTCTCGAAGAGTATGTCGCAATATCTGATTGACCAGATCGAGGATGCGGAGCATATCGAGGTGAAGACTCATACCCGAGTCGTGGGGGTGCAGGGCAAAGACCATCTTGAAAGTATCATGATCTACAACGACGAGACGCACGAGGAGAAGACGCTGCCCGCGAACTCGCTCTTCATCTTCATTGGAGCGGAGCCACATACCAACTGGCTCAAAGGGGTGGTGATGCGTGACAACAAGGGTTTTATTCTCACCGGCCCCGACCTGATGCACGAGGGGCAACCGCCGGAGGGGTGGCCCCTGGAGCGCGACCCGTTCTTCCTGGAGACAAGCATCCCAGGTATCTTTGCCGCCGGTGATGTGCGGCATGGCTCTGTCAAGCGCGTGGCTTCCAGCGTTGGCGAAGGGGCAATGGCAGTGCAGTTCGTTCACCATTACCTCAATGAGGTATAACCGCAGGGCCGCTCCCCCGCGGGCGGCCTGCAGACTGAGCGGGTAAATCGTCTTCAATGCCTTCTCGTGTTTGCCGCATGAGGAAGTGCGTGACAGCTTGCAGGCTACCGGTTTCTTTGTAGACCGCTATCTGCTGATCGGCACCGGTGCCACGAGGGTCAGCGAGCAGGGAGCGCAGGTAGGTCATTTCTTGGCGCGTTCCCAGTTCATCGACGATTTCGTCAACGAAGTCGAGCAGTTCGTGAATGGAGTCGCGCATGCTGAGGCGGCGTTCGCGGGCGAAGTCGATGATTTCGGCATCCAGGCCATAGCGTGCGGCACGCCACTTGTTCTCATCAATCAGGTCGCGTGGCAGAATGGGGGTCATTAGACCGTGCCGGTGCAGCCAGGTCAGTTTGGCGACGAGGGCCTGGCAGAGGGCCGAGAGGGCGATGGTGTCTTCAAAGGTCGCGGACATGTCGAAGATTCGAAATTCAATCGTGTTGTAGAAGGCATGAGGGCGGATATCCCACCAGACTTTCTTACCATTGCCGATGCAGCCGCCCTTGATCAGCGTCTCCACATAGTTTTCAAAGTCGTCCCAGGAGCGCAGGGGATCAGGCACACCGGTGCGCAGGAAGCGTTTCCAGATGATAGCGCGGTAGGAGCGCAGGCCGGTGTAGCGTGCCAACCAGAACGGGGAGTTCGACGAAAGGGCCACGTGTGTCACACAGGACTATTGCCCACGTGAGGGAGAGATGAGGAGAGTGTGCGCCCGCGCACACAAGCATAGCAGTTTCCTCCGCGTGATAAGCAGAACCGAAATACGCTCTCTGTGACACGCTACAAAAGTATCAGGACTTATAGCGTACACAAGATGCATGCGGATTGTCAAGGGGTTTTTCTGGAGAAAAGCGCTAAAAAAGCATCCTCGCATGTCATCCTGAGCGCAGCGAAGGATCTGATGCACCATATTAAGAGGGCAAGCTATAGATCCTTCGCTGCGCTCAGGATGACATGCGTATGGCCTTTGAGGGGGGAAGAGCTAAAGATTGTATGGGTAATTGCCGATAGATATGCCATATGGTAGCCCAAATTGTATCATGATGTTACTGTGTTCTCGTTGGTCGCGTTAAAAGCAGTGAGAGAATATTTCCGGGAGATTACTTGAACGAGAGTACGGACAGACAGGCTGTACTCTCGGGCAAGTCTGTAGGAGGAATCACGAGTGAAAATCATGGTGGCGGACGATGACCGCGACATGGTCGATATGCTCAGCTACTGGCTGAAAGGGCATGGTTACGATGTCATCCGAGCATTTGACGGAGAACAGGCAATCAAGCGCTGGCGGGAGACGCTGCCAGACCTGGTGATCCTGGATGTGCAAATGCCGAAACTGGATGGCTTCGAGGTCTGCCGCCAGATGCGGAGCGAAACCAATTCAATGGTATTGATCCTGACCGCACATGATCGTGAAGATGATGAGATACGTGGGTTGGAGATGGGGGCAGACGATTATTTGCGGAAACCCTTTAGCCCGCGGCAGTTGCTAGCGCGAATTAAGGCTATCATGCGCCGCTCAAATACAGCACGAGGAACGGCAGGTTCTTCCGCAATTACGGTTGGACCAGTCTCACTCGATGCCATGCGTCATGAAGTGACAAGAGATGGCACCAAAGTGCGCCTGACCCCCACTGAGAGTCGATTGCTGCACCTGCTGATTACGCATACAGGCCAGGTGCTGACCACCGACATGATTATCGAGCGTGTCTGGGGATACGACGAGGCCGGGGATTCTGGCCTGGTGAAGACGCACATTCGCCATTTGCGCCAGAAAGTGGAGCCGGACCCCAATAATCCGCAATATATTATGACCGTTCCGGGGGTTGGTTACACCTTCACTGCGCCCGTTACTGTCGAACCCTGAGAGGACTCATTGTTCCTGAAATCGAGGGGGTGGTACATGCTGGTACTACCCCCTCGTGCTATCTTAACCTCCCTGTACGCATCTTAACCATACTACAACGTACTCTGTACGCATTCAACATTTGACAGCGATATAATCAATCTCATCAAGGTAAGAGTATCTGGCCGAAAGGGTCATGGCGGCGAGATTGATGAATGTCAAACGAAAAGCGAGACGAGTGAGTTTTTCGCTCGAACATACAACGAGGCGCGGCTGTAGCTGCCTACCTCTGTCTGCTTTACATTTAGCAGATGCGCAAGGACATGGGGAAGAGGGAGACGAACAGATAGTGTCCGCTTCTCAGGAACTGGCTGCCCTTCTACGTCAGACGCTGGAGGCCTATTTCCCACGCACAACGCCGTTTAGTCTCCTGTTGTTGCATGTCTCTCAGTGGGAATATACGCAAGTTCCGCAGCAAGCGACGATTGTGCATGTGCGCCACCGCTTCCACGCATCCGAAAGCGTTCTGGAACAGGTGCTCATGAATGTGCGGCGCGCCATTCGCGACAGCGATCTCCTGCTGATGCATGCTGGTACCGGAGCCGCTCTTCTATTTCCTGAAGTGAATCAGAGCGGCATGTATGCGATCCTGGAACGCATTTATCGCAATGTGAGTCTGTTGCAGGCTGAGACGCTGCTCCCACCTTTACGGTACGAGATGGATATTCTGCTGGGGGTTGGTTCCTATCCAGAGCCGAGTTCATCTCTTGAGCACTTGCTTTACCAGACCAGTTTACCCGCACGTCGACTTACTCTGCGACCTGCTCTTACAACGCAGCTGCGGGAAAGAGGAGGAGTTGTGGTAGGGCTGGAAAGGGAGAAGAGGGAGGCTGTGAGTGCGATCACAGGGAAACAGAAACATACCGTTGTCCCTGCTTCGCAGCCTTTACAGGCTCCACTACTGTATAATCGGCAGGATGTCGAAGAGCCGTTGAACAGGGGTAGGGTAATGGAGCGCAATGTCCCGTTTATGCAGTTACCTGCCCACCTGTCTCAGCGGTTGAAACGCTTGATTCCCCACGCGCTCGCCTTTGAACTGCATTGCGCGCCCGTCGGGCGCGACCACCAGTACCTGACGGTGGCGATGTCTAATCCGGCGGATGAGCGGGCCATCTCGCTGCTGAAAGAGGCAACGGGCATGACCATTTTCCCCGTCTCCTGCGATGAGGATGCGCTCAATGTACTACTCGCTGAGAAGTGGTGAGCGAGCGTTGTACGCGATCCCGTAGCGATAAAAAATGCTCTCAATCTGTTTTAGACTATTTCTGGGACTGATTTTCCTGTTCTGGAAAGCCGACTCTTTTGTATTACTTATATAGAACGATGGTGATGAATATATAACCCGGGAATCAGGGAACTTAACCGGTTCATAACTGTATCTCAATGGGAATGCGTATCACCATAGGTTACTATAATATGCGATGAGACAAGTATTTGTATCGCCCGATACAAGGCAGGGGCAAGGGGGACCTGCTCCTGTCAAATGCATTTATTTTTTTGAAAGGCAGAGAACAAAATGGCTATGCAAATGATTCAGGATGACGTATTACTTACCTTTAAAGAGGCTATGAGCTATCTCAGAGTGAGCCGCTCGACGCTTTACCGGCTCATGTGGTCCGGGCAACTGACCGGCCATAAAGTGGGCAGCACCTGGCGCTTCTATCGGGATGACCTGCGGGCCTGCGTTGGCCGTGAGGTTCCTATGCCTCAAGTGCAGGTACCCGCGAGCATGGTGATGAATTAGAGCATTCCTCTTCATCTTGTCTCCTGTGCTCTCTCTTTTCAAGCAAGAGAGCATGTGTATGTAATATTTTGAGCAACGTGAGAAGACGTGGAAAGAGCCTGCCAGCACATTACCTGGCAGGCTCTCTGACTAAATGGCCGTAAATGCCTCTCCGGGATTGAAACATGAAACATTGAAACAAGCCTATATCCGGTCAAAATCGGTGATTTGCCACTTGCCACCGATATTTTGCAGACTGAGCAGGACATTGTAGCTGAGATGGGTGCGTGTCACGCTGACCGTTAGGGTCATGTGTGAGAGATCTGGCTGGCTGGATGCATTAAAGCTATACGAGGGTTGACCATAGACGTAGGATGTGACCGGCCCATATTGCTGGTCCCGCTGCTGCGCCTGCTGGATAAAAGCCTGTTGTGTTAGCCCACTGATTACCCCCTGTGGTGCAAGATCGCTATAGGCTGCGTTATAATTCTGATGCTCAATTGATCCATAGTAATTGTTAACGGTGCTGAAGATGCCGCTTGTGAGTTGCATAGATGAGTTAAAGATACTATAGAAGCCCCAGCTACAGAGGCCGCAACTCAGGAGGATGATAAGGCTAAAGAAGGCTACGACAAACCAGACCCATTTCCGTGATTGCTTCTGCGCAGGCGGCACACTGCTCGCACCCGGTTGTGGAGGGGCGAAACGTGGCGTCATAGTTTGCGTTCCTGATTGATACGAGTAAGGCGCTGCCGACTGTTTCCATGCCGGTGGGAGAGGTGGACGTTGCTGCTCTGGCATGTTCTGATAGAACGACGGAGGGGGAGGATAGATCAGTCCCCTCCTGATGGCCTCTTCCAATGGTACTCCCTGAAGGCTAGCTTCCGGTGGAGCGAGCTGGCTTTCCTGAGCCTGAGCGAACTGGCTCTCTGATGGAAATTCGTAGATTGGCTGAGAGACTGCTCTTACCCCTGTATCGACTGTATCGACCGGTTCTCCCTCTGATGCAGGCTTTTCTGCCTGCTCCTCTTCCCCCTGCTGCCTGGTCTCATCTACGGGCTGCTGTTTGCGAGATTCCGATTCCATGCCGCGCTCCTTATATGCTGTGTCGTGTTCCTGGCAAAGAGTATAGCGGTTTGAGCAAAAGAACGCAAGGTAGGTATCCTGCTGAATAGTAATACTTTCCATTCTTTTCCCTGTTACACAAAATACTTAACATATGTGTTGTTTTGTATCTAGCATTTGGAATAACAATGTTAGTACAAAAGTAACATTGTGTATGACATAACTTGCTATTTCCTGATTCCACATATTATACTCCAATAGCATCCGTTAGATTTTTCTCACGGCTGTGACGAGTCCTTGAGGAAGAAGGGGATAATCATGTTAGCAAACGAACTGGTTCATGGAAACGAATACGGTCTCCCACTGAATTCGATAGAGTGGCTGGAAACGCATCACCGCAGTAAAGCGGTCGAACGCGAACAGATGATTCGCGATCTGCGGCTGAAACGAGGGGGGCTGGTGGTTGATGCTGGCTGTGGCCCCGGCCTCTGGATTCCGTTACTTGCGCAGGCGATTGGCAAGCCAGGGCGCATTATCGGCGTCGATCTTTCAACGGAGGCTCTGGTTACGGCGCAGCGGCGGCACAAGGGGATGCCGTATCAACAGCAGGTGAGCTACAGGTGCGCGCCCCTGGAGCAGCTGCCCGTTGATGAACAATCACTGGATGTTATTTTCAGCGCGAATGTCAGTCAGTACCTGCCCGATCCGGTAGGAACATTCGCAGCCATGGGACGCTATCTTGCCCCTGGCGGTCGCCTGATTGTCAAGGATATCGACTTCGGGACCATACGTTTTTCCAACATTGATGGCGGGTTGCAAGCGCGTGTTCTTCAGGCTCGCGAGCAGTGGGAGCAGCAGAGGGTGAGCGAGGGATACTCTTTTGAAGATAGCTGGGTGGGTTCAAAGCTCGCTTCGTACCTGCGCCAGGCTGGCTATCAAGATGTGCAGGAGAGGAGATATCGGATTGTGCGTTCCTATCCCCTTTCGCCAGATTGCCGCTCCTACCTGCAAGGCATCGCTGAATGGTTCGTCTGTGAGGGCGCTCCTTTGCTCAAGGGCGAGGATGTCACCGCATGGCTGCGCTGTTTCCTGGACGAACGATACAACCTGCTCAATCAGGAAACATTTGTCAGTGAGGAAACCGAATTTGTGGTTAGCGGCGTCTGGAATACCGGCACTCCTGCCACCATTCATTGCTTTTCTGAGCGTTTGGAAGGAGAGGCTATCGCCGCTGGTAGGAAATAAGACGGCAAGGGAAAAATGAAAGAAGGAAGGAGCAAAGCCGTCAAGCTTTGCTCCTTTATTTGTTATGGAAACTTAACGGATATGATTCAATTCCTCGGCGATCATAGAGATGGCGATATCGCCGACAAGTGATTGTAGTTGGCCGTGAAGCTGTCCCATGTGTTCCATGCGTACGGTAATGAATTCGTGTTGTGATGTGCCATACGCCAGACCGCTTAAGCCACGTTGCGCCGCTTCGTATTCCTCGGCAATTTGCTTCAGTAATCTCGATACCTCACTGCGCTGCTCCTGAGCACCAAGCATGATTTTTCTCCTCCTGCTGTTGGGAGTGACAGCTTGAAATACATTCTCCATGTGCTTCTAACAAAAGGTGGTCCATGTGCTTACAATGTGCATGACTTTGTTAGCAACACGCGAACAAATACTACATTCATAGTATGCACGAAAGTTATCTTCTTGTCCAGTGTTTCACTGCCTTTTTTTCTTGCACTAAGCCTTTCACGTGAAATTTCCTCTTTTATTTAACATAATACGAGAATATGGGATATATTCTTGTCCGAAAGCGTAGTATAATAGGTGCTGACGAGGCATTGGTGCCGTGCTGGAATCGGTCAAAGGAGAACTATTATGGAATCTGCCGAAATATTAGAGCGGGCGAAAGCTGGCGAGGAAGCTCCCTATGGATGGATTGTTCTGCCGCTGCTGCGTGGCAAGGTCATATGGGGAATTATTGGATGGATTTTTGGCATCATCATGGGGCTTGGTCTATTCGTTTTTATCGCGCTCATTGTCATTCCTTACAATTATGAGAATGGCTTTTTACCGGCTGTCGTGAGTACTGTTTTCTTAGGAGTGCTGCTCTTCATCGGGTTGGGCAGTGTCTGGTCGTTGTATGTCGACGTGCGGCGGCTCATGCATGCCGATCAGCATATGATCGTGATTACCCCGGAGGATTTTGTCAAACAGGAGGAGGATAGGATAGTCCATGTTCCCCTGGCCTATGTTCGCCATGTTACTGCCCGTGGCAAACGTCCACCCGACCGTACAGTTCGGAGGCAGAATATTCCCAGCTCAAAAGAGCATATGCTTGGTTTTGTGATCGGGCGCGGACTGGTTCCTTCCGGTGAAGGCTGGCGACGCGGACGCATGCGCACTCCTACCTCTCTGGCGTTTCTTGATACACGCACCGACACTGAGGTGATCATCACGAACGATAGCTCCTTCGGTGATCCCTTTATGATCGCGGCTTTGCTCAAGGAATACGCCAGGAAGGTGCATAATCTGGTCTGAACAGGAATGGGAGCCAGCCGATGTTGCTTGCCGTAGATGTTAGCAATACCAATATTAAGTTTGGACTCTATCAAGATGCTGAGATGAAACATCACTGGGTGGTCTCGACGTCGCGGCAGCGTACCAGTGATGAATATGCGATGGTACTGAGCGCTCTGGCACACCACGCTGGTTATCAGCTGGCAGATATCGACGATATCATTCTTTCCAGCGTCGTACCACCGCTGACGCCAGTCTTCCAGGAGCTTGCGCTGCGCTACTGTGAGAAGGAGGCGCTGGTAATCGATCATTCGCTGGATTTTGGCCTCAAGCTGCTGATCGATAATCCGTGGGAGCTTGGCTCAGACCGTATCGTGACGGCGCTGGCTGCGCATCACCTCTATGGTGGGCCGGCAATTGTCATCGCGTTTAGCACAGCGACCACATTTGATGTGATCTCGCCGGAGGGGGATTTTCTGGGAGGTGCCATTGCGCCCGGCCTCATCATTTCCGCCGAGGCTTTGAGCAGTGCAGCCTCGCGCCTCTTTCGCATCGATTTGACGCCGCCGCGCAGTGCGCTGGGCAAGAATACCGTCGAGAATATGCAATCGGGCATTATCTATGGGCATGTCGGCCTGGTGCAGGGCTTAATCAAGCGTCTGCGTAGAGAGATACCCGGAGTGCAGGATGAGCGTCAGGTGAAGATCATCGCGCATGGAGGTCTCGCACAGTTGATGAAGCCGATCATCCCTGAAATTCAGCATGTGAACCAGTACCTGCCGCTTGAGGGGCTGCGCCTCGCTTATGAGAAGCTGCGGCGTTAGTATGTTGTAAAAAGGAATGAGCCAGAAAGCGATTGCAAGCTGTTAAGCGCAATCGCTTTCTGGCTCATTCCTTTTTATATCAGGAAAGTGGGCAGAAAAAACCGCCTGTGCAGGCGGGTGGAGTGGCAGCGTCCTACTTTCCCACGGGGCTGCCCCCGCAGTATCATCGGGGCTGGAAGGCTTAACTGCCGTGTTCGGGATGGGAACGGGTGTTTCCCTTCCGCTATAGCCACCACCCCACCCGCATGTACAGGCGGATGATTTCTTCCCTGGTGGAGATGAGGGGATTCGAACCCCTGACCTCTGCCGTGCAAAGGCAGCGCTCTTCCAACTAAGCTACATCCCCGTACCGTCGGGGTGGGCCTTCCTGGACTCGAACCAGGGACCTCAGTCTTATCAGGACTGCGCTCTAACCACCTGAGCTAAAAGCCCTCAGGCGGAAGCGCCGGGAGACCCGGACAACTCAAGAGTGGTAAGGTACCCGCCAGTATCATGTACCCCATCAGTGCCAAACTCGTTCAATGTTTCAACTCCTCTCTCTTCTCTTACGAGAAGGAGAGCAAGTATCGACCTGGGAGTGGATACCTGTCGAGCGCATCTGGAGGATGCTGAGGTATCAGTGCTCCCTAGAAAGGAGGTGATCCAGCCGCACCTTCCGGTACGGCTACCTTGTTACGACTTCACCCCAATCACCAGCCCCACCCTCGACCTCTGCCTCCCCTGCGGGTTAGCCCGAGGGCTTCAGGTGTGACCGACTTTCGTGGTGTGACGGGCGGTGTGTACAAGACCCGGGAACGTATTCACCGTGATGTGCTGACTCACGGTTACTAGCAACTCCAACTTCATGCAGGCGAGTTGCAGCCTGCAATCCGAACTGAGACGCCGTTTGCTGAGATTGGCTCCCCCTCGCGGGTTGGCTACTCGTTGTCGGCGCCATTGTAGCGTGTGTGTCGCCCAACATGTCAGGGCCGTGCTGACTTGACATCATCCCCACCTTCCTCCACGTTGATCGTGGCAGTCTCGCCGGATAATCCAACCGGCGACAGGGGTTGCGCTCGTTGCGGGACTTAACCCAACACCTCACGGCACGAGCTGACGACAGCCATGCAGCACCTGTGCTCCCGTCCCTTGCGGGTACACCTGTCTCCAGGTGGTGCGAGAGCATGTCAAACGTTGGTAAGGTTCTTCGCGTTGCATCGAATTAAACCACACGCTCCGCTGCTTGTGCGGGTCCCCGTCAATTCCTTTGAGTTTTAATCTTGCGACCGTACTCCCCAGGCGGACCACTTAGTGCGTTAGCGCCGGCACGCAGAGGGTCGATCCTCCGCATACCTGGTGGTCATCGTTTACCGCCAGGACTACCAGGGTATCTAATCCTGTTCGCTCCCCTGGCTTTCGCACCTGAGCGTCAGAGCTCAGCCAGCAAACTGCCTTCGCCTTTGGTGTTCTTCCGCATCTCTACGCATTTCACCGCTCCACGCGGAATTCCGTTTGCCTCTCTGAGCCTCAAGTCTTCCCGTTTTGACGCGCCTCCGGCAGTTAAGCTACCGGCTGTCAGCGCCAACGTAAAAGACCGCCTGCGTGCCCTTTACGCCCAGTAACTCCGGACAACGCTCGCTCCCTACGTATTACCGCGGCTGCTGGCACGTAGTTAGCCGGAGCTTGATTCACCAGGTACCGTCCTTGCTCGTCCCTGGCAAAAGCAGTTTACGATCCGAAGACCTTCTTCCTGCACGCGGCGTTGCTCGGTCAGGGTTGCCCCCATTGCCGAAAATTCCTCACTGCTGCCCCCCGTAGGAGTCTGGGCCGTTCTCAATCCCAGTGTGGCTGCTCGTCCTCTCAGACCAGCTACCGATCGTCGCCCTGGTAGGCTTTTACCCCACCAGCTAGCTAATCGGCCGCAGGCCCATCCTCAAGCGCCTTCCCGAAGAAAAGCTTTGCTCTCTTGCGAGACCGTATGCGGTCTTGTCACCGGTTTCCCGGTGGTATTCCTCACTTGAGGCCAGGTTCCCACGTGTTACTCACCCGTCCGCCACTCCCTCCAGTCTTGCGACCGGAGAACGTTCGACTTGCATGTGTTAGGCACGCCGCCAGCGTTTATCCTGAGCCAGGATCAAACTCGCCATCCAGTTTATTTGAGAACCTCTCTTCAGAGGTCCTTATGTCCGTGTGATGACAAGTCTGGTCACCTTGACAGGGTCAAATGTTACTATTGGTTCCTTACCACTCTTCAGTTGTTCAAGTTCCTCCCGATGCATCCGCATCTGGTGCGCTTGCGTCTCTCTCAAGCGCATGGAGATGATACCACTCCCTTTGCGCCCTGTCAAGAGGTTTTTTGGAAGTTTTTGGAAAATTGCAAAAATTGGGTTTTGGAAGATGGCTCAATAGGCTTCTAATCTCAATATTTCTTCTCAGTAGCCACACCCTAAAAATGTCTTCTCAACAGTAATTTATCTTGAAATGTTTATCTCATCCATTCCTTCAAACACGTAATTAATACGAATACTAGAGTAAAAAACAAGATAATAGGTTAGCCTAGATGGAGCAAAGTTCTTGGATAAAAGTGTTCCTAACCATGTTGACTTTAAAAATGGATTAAGCTCTCGGACCATTCTATTAACCAGATTGCTAGCATTGAGTTGGCAATGAGGGGAGTGTTTCAAATTACTTTGGAAATAACCAATAGGAAAGAATAATGATTCCTCTTTGATGATAGCAGAGGTTAACCTGCAAACTTTAGTTTTTTTGTCATTCTCATTAATGGTCAATGCGTAGCTAGATCGTAGTTGGAGATGAGAGCAGCCGTTTTCAGTATAGAGCTAGCTTAGAGTAAGTATTTGCAATACTTGCCTGAATAATGCTTAACAACTATAGGATCATTAACTTCACTAAGCTAAATTCCTGCTCTTGGAACAATAAACTTCATTAACGCTGATTGGTTACAGCCTCGATTGATAAGAGAAAAGACATCAACGACCATTAATTTTAAATTGTTGTAGCCGATGCTACCTCAGTCAAAGAACAAAAAAAATAATCCCTGGTTAGCTCTCGGCATTCTTGTGATTGGATTAATAGTCTGTGGAGTATTGGGAAATGCCATCACAACATCCTTAAATGCAAGGAATAAAAATGGGGATCCCTCGACCACGTTGGCAATACATCATCAAACGTAACGAAGTTGTTAAGCCATCTGTAAGTCCGACTGCTATTCCATCCCCGACCCCCACTCCATCCCCGACCCCCACTCCATCCCCGACCCCATCTCCCACTCCCACTCCATCTCCCACCCCCACTCCAACATCTGTACAACTAGAGGCAAATATAAGGCTAGTACAGTATCTACAATTTGCCAACTTGGATAAAGATGGAACAACTGATCAAGGAAAAGATGTGCATTTCACCTGTACTATACTCAATTTTGTTAAGGACTCGACAGGTGCAACCGCAGGAGCAAATGTTACCGATCCAGGTTCTTATAGTTCTGTTATCCAGGTAGCATTTCCTATCAACAGATATAACTCAATTAAATCAGGGAGATACTCTAGAAGTGTGGGGAAATGATACAGGCGTATTTAGTGGGACAAATGCTTTTGGCGGAACAGTACAAGAAGTGGGGATAGACTCATTCTATTTAACTGATCAAACAACAAATTACCAAGCTGGTAGCTAATTGGAGATGGTAATTTCCGCGATCACTGGATATGAAACATTTCTATTCCAGTTATCGCATAAGCGTAATTTGAGGAATGACTCTTCAGTCTTATCCATCACCTCTTGCTGTATGGAAAGAAGAGCATGTGAATTAATGTCTATCGTCGTGCTGATTGTACATGTGTCCCAGGAGTTCCTGTACCACTTTGGATTTACCCCCATACTCAACAAGTGTATTGTAGCCATTGTGTCTCAGAAACCTTGACACATGCCATATTCCCTTTTCCTCGCTGTTTCGTGTTTATCAGTAATCGTGGTGAGTCTCTTCAACCGGGCTTGAATTGTTGCGTTCCACATGGAATTCTTGCTGAGGTCTGTGCCTTCCTGCTGGCCCTTGTCTTGCTTGAAGTCGGTGGGGGGGTCGCGTTCGAGGTAGTAGCTGGCGGTGAGGGCGATGCCGACGGCGAGGGGGATGAGGCCGGGCAGGAGCCAGGGACCGAAGTGCAGGGGGATGGCGTTGAAGGATGGCGGCAGGATGAAGCCGATGGGGTAGAGGCCAACGGTGAGCGCTAGACCGACCATGGTGATGATGAGGCCGGCTCGCAGGATGCCCCGGTTGCGACGCTGTTTGTCGAGCAGGCGCGGATTGAGGCCATAGGAGATCATAGCCATGCGCTCACGGTGCTGGAGATAGCGCAGCAGCACCATGAAGCCAAAAAAGAAGGCTAAGGCGATAATCCAACTAAGTAATACCGGTAAAAACTCTGAAGACATACGCTTTACCTCGTTATGCACTGAGTCAATTTTATGATATGATAGATACAGTCAAGAGTAAAGATGTTTCAGCCCGCAGAGATGAAACTTTTTTGCCTGCACGGACTCTAATTGGAATATTGGGAGAGCATCTCTTGCAAACACCGCATAGTTTAGGCATACCACTATCAAGCGCAATCTCATCCCGCGCAGAGCAGGATGACGTTTTACTGGTGGCGGCCAGTAAACGGGGAGACCAGGAAGCTTTTGCTTTGCTGGTGCATCGCTATCAGCGTCGTGTGTTTAATCTCGTGTTTGGTATGCTGCAACAGTACGAGGAGGCCAGCGAGATTACACAGGAGGCCTTTCTTGCCGCGTGGCAGGGGCTTCCCGCGTTTCGTGGCGAAGCCCGTTTTTCCACCTGGCTGCATCGCATCGCGTATAACTGTGCGCTGAAGCAACTTGAGCAGCGGCGACGTGATAAGGCGTTGCAGGCAGCGATGGAGGCGGAACAGATAGTCGACGGTGGCGGCGAGAGACATGCAGATGCTATACTGGAGACTCATGCACGGCAGGCTCTGGTACATGAGCAGCTTTCCCAGTTGCCCGCGAAGTATCGTATTGTCTTGATCCTGCGCCATCTTCAGGAAATGACCTATGAAGAGATGGCGGAGATTCTGACGATGCCTATTGGAACGATTAAGACGCATTTATTCCGTGCCCGCAATTTGCTGAAGGAACGCCTGGAGGTAATTGATCGGGAACTCATTGTCAGAACGAGAGGCCGTTAGTGCGCTGTTCAGAGGCTGGACGCCAGCTACAGCTTTATATAGATGATCGGCTTTCCTGGAAAGAGATTTCTGCACTGGAAGAGCATCTTGCCGCTTGCGTTGACTGCCGGGAAGAACTGTTTCTGCTGGAAGACGCGGTCGGGTACGTGCGTGCGTACAGGATGGTGGCCGAACCCGAAGACCTGACGGAGAGCATTATGCAGCGGGTGGCTCTCACACCACAACGGCGCATACCTGATTTTTCGCTGCTGCAACCCTCGCTGTCAGAATTGTTGGTTGTGGTACTGCTGGCGACGATTACTACCCTCGGCGTGATTCTGGCTCAGCCATCAGTTCGTGAGGTGCTGCCCTTTGCTACTGGCCATGACGCGGTCTCATTGTTCTTCCTCAACTCTCTGCATCAGATGCTTTTTTACGGTATGAGCGCACTCATCCTGGCCCTCTGGGTCGTTGGTGCGCTGCTCGGAGTCTTCATCACCCTGCTGCTTGTCGGTGAAGATGTGCGTTCCCAGTGGTTCAAGGCCATGATGGATCGTCTGCCGGTGCGCTAAATACGCTCGTACGCGGTTTGCTAATTCTTTGCCGTAGGTGACCTCGATAAAGATCAGGCTAATTTCTTCTTCGCCGGCGTTTGGGTGTGCTCGCCTGATGCCTGCTCGTGCCAGTCTTAATGCCTCGTGGCTAAAGGACAGTCCGAGTTCTAAACGCCGCGCTGCAACCTGTTTTGCGCAGGAGTTCGATCTGGACTCGTTCTGCCTCTGGATGGGTATCGGGTGATTGTATTCTCATGTGCTTACTCGCTATTTATTTCATGTAGCATTCATTAAGTCCGTAGGGGCGACCTTCAAGGTCGCCCGAGGCCAGGAGCACAGCAACTGGCCTTCCAAATGTCTTCCTTCTCGGTTAGGCCAGACTGCCGTCACGCTTCGCTGTCGGCAGCGGGCGACCACAAGGATCGCCCCTACAGTGTTTTCCTCGTGAGCAACCACGGGGATTGCCTTTAAGGCATTGGTTACTGGTTCTATGATAGCATGCTATGCTATGATTGTCACTGAGAATATACGCATTTATTGCTGTGTATGGTTTGGTTACGAAGTTGTCATCTGTAAGGATTGGCTATGGAGATTGCTGGCAAGCGTCGTCTGGGGGACAGGCTGCTGGGGTTGTTTTTGCTGAGTCACCCGCTGCCGGTGCTTTTACACGTGGTTGCGGTGAGCGTGTTTGCGCTGCTGGCGGCGTGGCCGCTGTTTCCCTGGGGAACGATTGCGCTGGTGATCGGGGCGCATGCGGCAATGCAGGTCTCTATCGCCATGATGAACGATTACTGCGACCGCGGACTGGATGCAGCGAGCAAGCCGGATAAACCGCTTGTGCGCGGACTGGTAACTCCTCGGGAGGCGCTGGTCGCGAGCGTGGCGATGGTGGTGGTGATGCTGCTACTCCTGGAGCCGCTCAATCGATTAGCGCTGATTCTCTCACTGTGCTACCTTGCGCTGGCCCAGGCGTACAACCTGGGACTGAAATCGACGCCGTTGAGCGGGCTGCTCTTCGCGCTGGCAATGCCACTCATTCCCGCCTATGCCTTCGCGGGTCTCGGACGGGTGCTACCTGTCCTCATCTGGCTCATCCCTGTCGGCTTCTTGCTGGGGGTCACGTTGAATTTAGCAAATGCCCTGCAAGACCTGGAAGGGGACGCGGCGCATGGCGCGAGAACGCTGGCAGTGGTGCTCGGCGTGAAAGGCTCGTTTGTCGTCAGCGAGTCATTCTTTTTGTTGAGCGCTATGCTGGTTGGCGTGTTGACCTTCACGAGATTGGTACCCGCTCAGCCCTGGATTGTCGGAGCGATGTTGCTGCTGAGCGCCGTCGTGCTGGTGATGTGCCTGCTCTTTTTTGGCCCGAACCGTCCCATGAAAACTCGCAAACTGTATTTTTATCTTATCGCGCTGACCAGCATCGTGCTGGCCGGTAGCTGGCTGGTAGGAGTGATGATTTAATGCCTCTGCGCCTGAACCTGTTAGAACAAATTCTGACTCGCCTGAATCTGCTGCCTGCTCCTCTCTTCGATGCGCCGCTCGCGCCCGGCATAGCAAAAGTGCTGGTGACGGCCTGCGAAATGGGAGTTTTTGATACACTCAGCAAAGGTCCGCTTTCGCTGGAGGCCCTTGCGGCGCAACTCGACTGCAATCCCCAGGGCTTGAAGCTGCTGATGCAGTTGCTGGTTTCCGCTGGCTACGTGCGGCTGCGTCACGGGCAATTTAGCAACAGCCGGATAGCGCGGCGCTGGCTCACCAGCAACTCCAAATTCAACGTGGCTCCCTACATCATCCACAGCCCCGACATCGTGGCGATCTGGGACCGTTTGCCGGAGGTAGTACGCACCGACGAGCAGGCTATGCGCATGCCCTACGAAGAGGATGCCTCGTCGCCAGAGATGCAGGCGGCCCTGAGACGGCACTATGCGGGACTGGCCGCACTGGCGATGACGCTTGGACGCGAGATTAGCACCCGGGTAAAGCTGCCCGGAGGTGCAACGCAATTGCTCGATGTCGGCGGCTCGCACGCGGCCTACAGCGTACACTTCGGCCGCAAATACCCCAACTTGCACGCGACCATCATGGATATCCAGCCCGGCATCGAGGCGGGAAAACGCACTGCCATGCAGGAGGGCATGGAAGATCGCCTGAGCTTCCTCTGCGTCGATATCGTGCGCGAAGATTTTGCCTCCCCGCTCGCTGAACAGTTTGACGCCGCCCTCTACTTCCACATCGCCCATCTCCTGCCCCCGGAGATCAACGCCGCCTTGCTGAAAAAGGTCGCCCAAACACTCAAGCCCGGCGGCATGCTCATCTTCGTTGACCAGGTGACCGACCAGCTACATGGCTCGCGCCTCGCCTCCCTCATGGTGCAGTTCATGGCCCTCACCATGACCACCGTGGGCGGCACCTGCTACCCATTTCCAACAGTGAAGGAATGGCTAGAGCAAGCGGGAATGACACACGTTCGCAAGCACCGCCTGATTACGCCGGGCGCGACGATGATTACGGCACGGAAGGGCCTGTAGAGTAGGATCATTGTATCGTCCTCATTGAGGAATACCACTTTTTATGGTATGCTTGTATCAGCTTCAAACAAGGAGGGTTATGATGTCCTTAGAGGAACGAGTGGCAGCCCTGGAAAAAGGATTTGTTGCGATGCAGCAAGATTTCTTGTTGTATCGTACTGATACGACAAGTAGCAGTACATTAAGCATACTCAATAAGGTCATTGCAACGCAAGATTTGCGCTACCGAGAGATCAGCGAAAACGAAACCATGCTCCTCGGCATGTTTTCGAGTATGCAAAAAGATGTCAGGACGCTACAGGAAGATGTGAGCGACATCAAAGATAGCCTGGTAGGCGTAGAGCAGCGTCTTGGACGGCTAGAAACGAAGTTTGACGAGCATACAGCGTTACTTACCCAGATTCTTGAACGCCTTCCTGGAAAATCTTGAACTGTGACACTTCCAGAAAGAAGGCTTATAAAGTAAGGCAGGAAGCATTTTTGCAGAGGCGCTTCCTGCCTTTTGTTGTTACCTCGGAATGCTCTTAACGTGGCAGCTCTCAGCTGCGGCTTTTGTACATACCGGACGTCTTACAATCCAGCCAGGACCTTTCCCTTGACCCTTATAAGTAAAAGTCACACAAGTACTCTCAAAAGTACTAAATCTTGTTGCTTTTACGAGCGTTACAGGAGCGGCATAACAACTGTAAGTTATTGACGCTGTTCGCTCCTCCTTTACTGGGAGGAATAACATGGTCAAACTCCAGGTTTTGTTTGCTCCCACATTCCACGCAACGTCCTCCGTCCCTTTGCCAGATAGATGTTCTGATATGTTGGGGAATTTTAGCCATCTTTTCTGCATGTAGTCACAAAAAAGATTTGGCAAGATAGTGAAATCTCTATCAAATGCTCGCGCTTATAGTACATTTTAATAATGTGTTCAAAATGTCCCATCTGGGCGGGAGGTCTCGTTCCCACGACAGATGAAAGACTATGTGATATCGTGCATGAATAACTCAAAATCTCCTTTGGGTTTTCTCTCTGCCTTCACTCCCTGAAAAGGCTAACCTAGCAGAGAAACATCATCTGGAAACCCTTCTCTTCTGCCCTAATCCCTGGGCGCTACGCCACATCTTTATTGACCAAAAGATAGGCGAAATGGTTCGTGTAAGTTGCAATCGGTGGGATTGCCCATACTACGGGGCGTGCAAAGTGAATCATTGGCGACAGTTGGTAAGACGTTTCAAGAGAAACGTCTTACCAACTGTCCGTTTGCTATCCAATATATTCCTGGGTTTGTTGAGGCAATGGCCTGTTCATGGCCTTCATGTAGATGGTGGCCTTGCCGAGGAAGATCAGCAGGGCCTGGAGGTAGACATCCAGTTGGAGATCAACGGGCATGGCAAAACCGCCCCGGTCAATGGTCTTCTGCAAATCCTCGTCTGTGAGTGCAGTGGCTGCTGCTTCCAGTTCGTTATCCAGACGTTGAAACCAGTCCTTGAGTTGGGCAGCGCTATTCTCTAAAGCTGCATCCTCGTTGCGATAGGACCAGTCCTGTTGAAAGGTTTTTAGAGACTGAGTGTACGAATGCTCGACATCGCCTAACTGGCGGAAGAGAGCGCCGAATGTCATGTTCTGGCCGCCAGGGGTAAATGTCAGGTCGGTATCGCTGAGCGTGTCTAATAGCTGTGTTCGCATCTGATGGGTTCCTGCGATCCAGGGCCATTTCTCGGTCATATAACGGTTCATACGTGTCCTTTCTGATCCAGATATCTTTTTGCTCTGACATGAAGATAGCGAGAAACTCTGCAATCTCTCTTTTCTCTTATTCTATCTATCTTTTTGTCAGGATGCAATCTGGTACCAGGCCCTGAACACAAGGATTACCCTTTGATGATGATCTAGTCCGGCCAGGAAGATGTGCGTTGAATACCTGCGCCTACCAGGGAGGACCACTCCTCATCTGAATAATCAAGCCACCTGTAAACACCATCGCTAAGAGGGTGATGAGGAGGGCAAGTGGGAAAATGTCTGCAGGGAGCCAACTTGAGTAGAAAATGAGCGCTACGAATGAGAGGATAGCAATAGCGAAAAGGATGTAGAGAGTGATTTTTCCTCTGTTTTTGCTTGTGAAGATGTTTTTCATAAAATAGGCCTTTCTAATACAGACGACAACAATCTTCTAAATAGATAGACGCAGGTTGTCTTGCTTTCTCACATATGGTCTGGATTTAGTGTTCCTCTTGTTGTCCGGGACACCAATGAGACGCTCCAGTCGTAGGCCCGATCAGAACTGGTAGTTTTATTCATTGAGTCGGTGTATTGCCGCCATCGGTACAGCCGATGTAGTCGAGCTTGACGTTGAGGTTGGCGTGGGCGTGTCCGTCGAAGTAGGTGTCGGCGTATCTGTCGGTGCGGAAGTCGGGGTATCAGTTGGAGCAGGAGTCGGCGTAGGTGTGTCAGTTGCGGCTGCGGTTGGAGTGTCGGTCGGAGTATCCGTTGCTGTGGGAGTCGGCGTCGGAGTTGGAGTATCCGTTGCTGTGGGAGTCGGCGTCGGAGTTGGAGTATCCGTTGCTGTGGGAGTTGGTGTGGGCGTGTCTTCTGTTGGAGTCGGAGTAGGGGTATCCGTCGCTGTGGGAGTTGGCGTGGGCGTAGAAGTGTCAGTTGGCGTGGGAGTCGAGGTATCCGTTGGAGATGGGGTGGATGTATCCGTCGAAGTGGGAGTTGAGGTATCGGTTGAAGTTGGGCTGGGCGTCACTGTTGGCGTGTAGTCACAATTCCAGGTTACACTAACCGGACTATTTCCGCCTGTAAAGGTAAAAGTGTCGCTATCACAGCTAGCCGTGACCGTAACTGTAGCTGACTGGCCGGGAGACAACGCGCCTGTTTGAGGACTGAATTGCGTTCCAGTGACCTCGCTGGAGGCAGACCAGCTCAAATTGCCTTGAGAATCTGAGGTCTCTGTCAGGGTCACTATACACTGCCAGACGTCAGTTTGTAATGTACAGCTACTTACATCCAGGCTCGTTGGGCTGGCTGTAAGCGTTTGGGTCTGTGGGACCGGCGTTGCCGTACAACTCCACGACGCACTAACGGGGCTTGTTCCTCCTGAGAAAGTGAAGGAATCGCTGCTACAGCCGGTACTGGGGATAGTGATAATCACCGTTGCCGATTCACCCGCTGCCAGTGTTCCACTTGATGGAGTGAGTGAGGCTCCAATATTACTGCCCCCGCTTGCCGACCAGTTCAAATCACCCTGTGTACCCTGAGCCGTCACGGATAGAGTACAGGTCCAGCTGCCATCGCTGTTCTGCGGGCAATTACTATCTCCCGCCGTAAAACTGGTTGCACTTACCGTCAATCCCAGCGGTGGAGGTGTGCAATTCCATGCCACATTGCCAGCAGGATTGCCCGGAGCGGTGAAGGTAAAGGTGCTGGTCTGGCAGCCGCTCACCGGGATAAGGATGCTTACCGGCTGTGATTGGCCTGCTAGAAGTATTCCATCTGGCGGATTGAACGAGGCATCAACATTCGTCGGGGCAGACCAACTCAGGCTTCCCTGCGACCCCTGGGCAGTGACAGTGGTCGTACAGAGCCAACTTCCATCGCTGTTCTGTGAACAAGCATTGGTGGGGCTTAATTGCGCTGGACTGACCGCCAGGATGGGCGGCGAACACTGCCAGGCAAAAGAGGTACTGCCATTACTGCTCGCTGGGGCCGAGATGGTAAAGGTACCGTTCTGACAACTTGTGCCTGGAATATTGATACTCACCTGCTGAGGTTGGTTAGCAAGCAGTTGTCCTTCTGTCGGAGCGAACAATGCTGGAATAGCGTTGTTTTCTGACCAGTTCAAACCGCCAGCAGCACCTTGAGCCATCATCGTTACGGTACAGGTCCAACTGCCATCACTGTTCTGCGGGCAGTTACTGTCTCCCGCTGATAGACTGGTTGGACTTACTGCCAGTTGCAGTGGTGGCGGCTGGCACGTCCAATTTGCAATACTGTCACTGGCAGAGCCACCCAGTACTGAGAAGGTGAAGCTGCCCGGCTCGCAACCACTGGCGGGAATGGTAATTTCTACACTCTGTGATTGGCCGGCAGGCAGCAGCCCTTCTGACGGGTTAAATGATGCTCCAACACTGCTTGATGCCGACCAGTTCAACTGACCATTAGTACCCTTCGCTGTCAACGTTTCTGTGCAGACCCAGTTGCCTTTGTTATTTGCTGAGCAAGAGCCGGTTGAGCTGAAATTATTCTGCTGTATCGAGAGTGTGACATCTTGCTGGCAGGACCAGGGGGTTTCAAAATTATTGTCGGGCCCGTCGAAAAAGAGGTCTGCATTGCCGGGGCAGGACGTACTGGGTACAGAGATCATCACTTGCGTCTCCTGTCCTGGCAGCAGCGTCCCACTCTGAGGGCTGAAACCTATCCTGTTGATGCCATTGCCACTGGCTGACCAGGCCAGATCGCCCTCGGAATCCGAAGTCTCTCTCAAGGTCTCATGGCACGTCCAATCAGAAAGATAGCTACAGTCCGAATTCCCGTTGAACGTGTCTTTGTCACCTACGAGAGTGGGCGCTGCACAACCCCACGGTATGCTGACAGTATTTGCAGCCCCTTTGAACAAGAGATTTGCGTTGGCCGGGCAGGCAAGATCAGGGATATGGACGATTACCTTTACCTTTTCGTTCGCGGCCAGCTTACCGCTAGCCAGGCTCGAACGTTATGCCCTGTATGCCATTACTGGATGACGACCAGTGTATGTCTCTCTGGTTGGCAGGATCACCTTCCAACACGGTAGTGCAGTTCCAACCTTGATTTGCCCGGTAAGAACAGAGGGGATCTCCAGGAGCACTGAAATTCCCTGGACTGACATGCAGAATTGATTCGTCACAATACCATGATACATTGATGCTATTACCCGATGTTTTGAACGTGAAAGCGGCAGAGGCCGGACACTTCACATCTTGAGCAACAGTGACTACAACCTGCGTCTGTTGATCTGGTAAAAGTGTTCCGCTTGTCGGATTGAAGCTGATGCCCTGTACTCCACTGCTGGCGGTTGTCCAGTTCAGCTTTCCCTCTGAACGCGGAGCCTCTACCAGCGTGACCGTGCAAGACCTACAGCCACGATTGAACATCTGTGGACCGGCAACCAGTGTTGGCGATGCGCACTGCCAGGGTATAGCGAGAACATTCGCCGACCCTTTGAATATAAATGCTGTCGATGCCGGGCAGGCCACGTTCGGGATGAAGATTCCTACCTGCTGCGTCTGGCCCGGAAAGAGCGTTCCGCTCGAGGGGGTAAAGCTGACGCCTTGTATGCTGCCGGATGGAGATGCCGACCAGTGCAGGCTAGATTGAGCGCTCCTGAAACTATAGAGTGAGACGGTACAGAGCCAGCCGCGATTTACGGCGTAATAGCAGTTCGGGTCGCCAGGGGCGTTGAAACTGCTCAGATTGGCTGTCTGCACAGCGGGTGGAGGTGTTAGTCGACCTGGTTTTCGAGCAAGCACGGCAACATTGACACTCACCTGTGATTTTCCGCCATTGGAGCTAATTTGCAGGGTGGTCGTGTAATGCGCTGCTACCATATTCGTTGTGTCGGCTGTCACCTGAATGACCTGAGACCTCCCTGCGGGCTGGATTTTCCCGCTGGATTGATCTAGCTTCAACCAGTTGGCACTTCCCGCTTGCGCCTTCCAGGTCAGTGTCTGCGTGCCTGTATTCGCGATAGTCACAGGCAAGGTCATCTGCAGCCCTCCAGGAAGCTGACCAAAATCAAGACTATCTGGATTAGCAACCAGTTTTGCTACCTTTGGCGTCGTTTGAGTCGGCACGGTGAGATTGATTCCTACTTGCGCATAACCTCCGTTGGAGTGGACGTGTAAGGTTCCTCTATAGGTGCCTGCTGCCAACTGACTTGTATCGGCCATCACAGAGATAAATTGCTGAGGCCCTCCCGGCTCGATCTCGCCAGCACTCCCTTGCAGCTTCAGCCATTTCGTCCCAATGACATCTGCTGTCCAGTTGAGCCGGTTTTTCCCCGTGTTGCTCACTATTGCCGACAGGAAGGCTTTCCTGCCTTTCTCAATCTTGCCAAAATTCATGGTAAGGGGACTGACGTTTAGCGACGCGGCAACGATTGTAAAGGGCAGGCTCGTACTCAATGAACTGCTTACCTCGATCGCTCGAATGGTATGGAGACCTAACGACCAGCCATAATTCACCACGACCATCGTATCAAAGCTTCCATCAACATTGACCGGGATGGTTTCGCCCTGAGCTGTCGGCTGTTGCAATTGCACTGCATGTAACACCTGCAATGCCGAAGCCATGCTGGAGCCACCATCATCTCTCTCTCCTTCTTGTACGCCGTGACCAACGGTAGAGACTGCCATGCCATTATCAAGCGTCAGCCTCACACTCCCTCCTGGTTTGAAACCCTGTCCGTGCAAGGGCAAAACCTGTCCCCAGGTTACATTGCTCTGACCGTTCGAAGAAAGACTCGCCGGTGCTGAGATGATAACAGCGTGAACGAAAAGAATGCCGCTACTGGCGATGATGAGAATAGCGATTAGCGCCAGCACTGCCCATTGCCAGGGAGCGCGAATACCCACTCTTGAAGCAGTCTTTTGCAGGGTATAGAAGTGACTTGAACGTTGTTGCGCCGTGTTAGCGGCAGCGAGCAGCGATGGATGTACCTGATAAGCAGGTGGGTTGCCTGGAAGAGGTTGAGATGCTGGCAGCGTTGGCGCAAATTGTGCAGGATTCGCGATAAAGCCCTGCCCGGGTGTGGCATCCTGGTTTTCCTGTCCAAGATGTATTGTGGGATGGGAAGGGCTGCTGATAAAAGTTGGAGCATCGGGCGGATGTATAGCAGGATGGGAAGGGCTGCTGATAAAAGTTGGAGCATCGGGCGGTGGCGTATTACCGGCGAGAGGATTGCCAGGATAATCTGTTCCCTGCGGTAACGTGTCAATCCTACTACCACAATTCCCACAAAAGCTCGCTTGTGCAGGTACTTTTGCCCCACAAAATATGCAATAGCGCATAGCAGCCCCCCAGGCAGACAAAAAAACGCTACAGGTTTTCTTCCTACAATGAACAGATACTACTGTATAAGGGTGCAGTGTGCATACATTGGTGTTAGTGGATGTGTCTCTGACAGTTTATCAGATTTTACATCGTTTTGCAATGGATAAAGCACGGTAAAATGTGCAATTACGCGAAAATTTCTTAATTTCTAATCTAAAGAGGTGAGAAGCAAGCAAAGGTTCTTCGGGCGTCCAAACAAATTTCATATGGTAAAATCGGGGCAATGCTGCGTCTAAGTGGAGCCAATGTGAGCGGAGCTTTTCTGCATCAAGCCTTCCTTTTCTTTCCCACTTTTATTGTATCACCTCCTGTCTACTCACACACTGTCTTTTTGGACGATTTTTTTTGGCGTCCTTTCCCCTATACTCAGGTGGAAGCGATGTTACTCTGGCGCACCTACGGTGATGTGATCTACTAAAAGGAGGAAACGTATGAGTTCCTTTGTGCCTGGTTTTCAGGATATTGACAAAACAAAACTCATGGTTGTTGGTGGTAAAGGCGCGAACCTGGGAGAACTGTCCAGAATTGATGGGATAAGAGTACCGGAGGGCTTCTGTATTACTACCGAAGCCTATAAACGAATGATCATTCAAACACCAGAGTTTCATGATCTGCTTGAGCAACTCTCTCTTTTAAAGGTGGAGGACAGGGAAAGAATTGGTGAAATCAGTCAAAAGATCCGCAGCGTCATCGAAGGGGCAGGAATTGCAAAGGAAATTGCTGAAGCCGTTACACATTTTATTACAAAATCAGGTGAGAACAATGCCTATGCGGTGCGTTCCAGTGCTACGGCGGAGGATCTGCCAACGGCATCTTTTGCAGGCCAGCAGGATACGTATCTGAACATTATCGGAAAGGAAGCCATCCTGAAGCACGTCAGCAAGTGCTGGGCATCGCTCTTTACGGACCGTGCGGTGATTTACCGCCTTCAAAACGGCTTCGACCACCGGAAAGTCTACCTGGCGGTGGTTGTTCAGAAGATGGTCTTCCCGCAGGTGGCAGGAATTTTGTTTACTGCCGAT
Organism: uncultured Chloroflexia bacterium; assembly: GCA_963736995.1. Lineage (GTDB taxonomy): Bacteria > Chloroflexota > Ktedonobacteria > Ktedonobacterales > Ktedonobacteraceae > CADDYT01. The sequence goes on along the minus strand of CAVTRB010000007.1, from coordinate 378,211 downwards.
CCTGTCACTTCTAATCGGAAGGTGGTATCCATTGATGCCAGCTTCGGGCTTGGCGAGGCCCTGGTCTCCGGCCTGGTGAATGCTGATAGCTATAAAGTGCGTAACGGCGAGGTTATCGATAAGAAGATATCCATCAAGAAGCTGGCTATGTATGCCTTAAAAGATGGCGGTACGAAAGCACAGGAGATCGAGCCTGAGCGGCAGAATACGCAAGCGCTGACGGATGAGCAGATTTTGCAGCTTGAGCGCATAGGCAGAAAGATTGAAGAACATTTCGGCCACCCCCAGGACATCGAATGGTGTCTGGTTGATGATACATTTTCTATTGTCCAGAGTCGGCCAATCACTACTTTATTCCCCATCCCTGAAGCGAATGATCAAGAACATCACGTCTATGTATCTGTCGGTCATCAACAAATGATGACCGACCCCATGAAACCATTGGGAATATCCTTCTGGCAGCTAACAGCTGCTCGACCCATGTTTAAAGCTGGTGGAAGGTTATTTGTTGATGTCGCACAACAACTGGCTTCGCCTGTCGGCAGAGAAATGTTATTACATGTCATGGGACAGCACGATCCGCTCATGAAAGACGCACTTATGACCATCATAGAACGGGGAGATTTTATACAGTCGTTACCAGATGATAAGCAAGAAAAGACTCCCGGTAAAAGCAATCAAGGTCGGTCGCTTGCGGATTTTCAAACACTAAACGAATACGATCCGGCAATCGTTTCTGCTTTGATCAAGCGTAGTGAAACATTGATAGAAGAGCTAAAACAAAACATCCAAACGAAAGCAGGATCGGACCTGCTTGATTTTATTCTGGAAGACATTCAGCAATTAAAGAAGAGTTTATCTGATCCGCAAGGTTTTGGTGTGATTATGACTGCTATGAATGCTTCCTCATGGATCAATGAAAACATGAAGGAGTGGTCAGGTGAAAAAAACGTAGCAGATACGCTTTCTCAATCGGTGCCAAACAATATCACTTCGGAAATGGGTCTGGCGCTATTGGATGTCGCAGATGTAATTCGTCCTTATCCGGAAGTAATCAATTACTTACAGCATGTAATAGATGATAGCTTTCTGGATGAACTGGTTCAGTTTGATGGTGGACAGGAAAGCCGGGACGCTCTCTCTACTTATCTCAACAAATATGGAATGCGTTGTGCCGGGGAAATCGATATTACGAGACCTCGTTGGAGCGAAAAACCAACGACTCTTGTCCCCCTGATTCTCAGTAACATCAAAAACCTAGAACCAGGTGAAAGCAAGCGGAGATTTGAACAAGGGCGACAGGAAGCTTTGAAAAAAGAACAAGAGGTATTAGATCGCTTGAAGCAATTACCAGATGGTGAACAAAAAGCCAGAGAGACAAAACGAATGATCAGCCTGATCCGGAATTTCAGCGGGTACCGTGAATATCCAAAATACGGCATGATTTCTCGCTACTTCGTGTATAAGCAGGCTTTACTGAAAGAAGCCGAACAACTCGTACAGGCCAACGTTCTTCGTGAAAAAGAAGATATCTTCTATCTCACTTTTGAAGAACTTCGCGAAGTTGTACGCACAAAGAAACTGGATGACCAGATCATCAGCCAACGAAAAGACGAGTACACATTCTATGAAAAACTCACTACCCCGCGTGTTCTCACGTCTGATGGTGAAATCGTTGCAGGTGCGTACAAACGAGAACATCTGCCAGCCGAAGCTCTTGTAGGTCTCCCTGTTTCTTCCGGAGTGATAGAGGGACGAGCACGTGTCATCTTACACATGGAAGATGCTGATCTAGAAGATGGAGATATAGTAGTCACCTCCTTTACTGACCCGAGCTGGACGCCATTGTTTGTATCCATAAAAGGCCTGGTCACCGAAGTTGGTGGACTGATGACCCATGGAGCAGTGATCGCACGTGAATATGGTTTACCTGCAGTAGTAAACGTAGAAAATGCCACCAGGCGGATCAATGACGGACAGAGAATCCGGGTGAATGGAACGGAAGGCTATGTAGAGATCCTCTAAAGCCGCCATCATAAACCAACTTCACGACCTGAGTGTATGTTTTGCCTCCCTTGACGAATTTCTTCCAGAAATCGTTCCAGAACGCCCTTCCGGCCTGAAGCGATGAGATGAAAGTCTCCCTTCGTGAGTTGTGCTCGGAGACATAAAACAAGGCAGGAAGCCAATCCACGTCATGCTTCCTGCCTCTGTTGCAGTGGGGCGAGAGGATTTGAACCTCGGATGGCGCTTTGCTGTCGTTAACGCTTTCTCACTGCCCACCATCACACGACAAGTGCTATAGCGTCAAGAGAGGAAAGAGATACTCTTTAAAGTGGTACGCCTGCTCGCCTTCCTGACATCAGCGTATTCGAGTCCGTCACGAAGAAACCCACGGCAAGAGCAAGCAGACCGGCAATAAGATGAAGGATATGGTCTCCTGCGTTCAAATGTGTTATCCCGAGAAACAATCCATGATCGGTTCCATAGGCTCCTGCTGGAAAGTAGAGCGCGGGAATGAGGCCCAGAAGCCCTAAAAGGAGGTATACAACTCCAAAGACGCGATTATAGGTGCGTGAGTATCCGGTGAAGGCAGCGGCAATCCCCAGCAACCCGGTGATGAGATAGAAAATGTTGTGGATGAGATCGGAATCGAAAATGCCAAGAATGGCTTGCACGCCGGTACTATTCTCAGGCGAGGTAAAGAAGCCAATAATACCGAGGAGCGTAAAAATGATTCCAAGGACGAGTGCGAGTATGCGGTTTGCTGTCCACTGATTGGTCGCTCGTTGTAACATGATAGTCCTCCTTGCATGTCTGCTAATCAGAGCCATTGTAGCTCTGTGGCTATCACGTACCAGGCTGTGTTTTCGATACAAAGCACTTGAGTTGCGAACGTGGAAATGATGAGTTCTGAGTACAGGCGCTCATAAATGCTTTCCGAATCTTTTTGCTTCTGCAGGTAGATAGAGAATATAATAAGGCGGAATCGAGGTGAAAGAGTCACCGGGTTCAGCTATAGTATGGACAGGTTTATTGATGCGAGTTTCTCGCTAGAAGGGAGCATGGACCATGATGCTATTGAAGGGAAAAATGTTCGTTCTACTTGCAGCAACGTTGATGACCAGTATTTTGCTTATTTTTCAGAGTGGAGCGGTGTATGCGGCAGAGCCAGTATCATCAGGGGTGCCGATACTTGGCATACAGGGTGATGGTGTGACTCCCTACCCCGGTATTCCCTGGCTGCGTCTGGCCTATCCGACATGCGGCAATAGTAACCTGTCGGGTCAGACGCTACAGAATACCGTGAAAAACTATCATCGCCAGGGAATCCATATCCTACTGACGGTGTGCCAGCCTACTCTTTCAAAGCTCCTGGATCCAACGTATCTCGCTGATGCGGCACAGGGAGGGGCCGATGCTGTCCAGTGCGGCAATGAACAGATGAAGAACGATCCTCCTTACACTATCTATGTGTCACCGGACCTTTACGCGCAGTTTTTTCATCTATGTGAAAGTTCGATGCATGCGGTGAGGCCTGCTATTCCTGTACTGATGGGTTCATTGGATCCCCATGTGGTTGGACCCGATAATGCGCTACTGGCACAGCAGGTGACCTACCTCAACGAGATGCAAACGGCGATGAACACGATCGTTACCCCGGGCGGCAATTGGACCTGGACTTCTCAGCGTATCGGTCTGATCGACTCCTGGCATAATGGCTATCCGAGTAGTGCTGAGAATAATCTCTATCAATTGTTTGTCTTCTGGTCTCAGCAGTTTGGGGTAAACCTGAATACTGGTTTAGAACAGCATCTCTGGGTTGTTGAGGGTACGGGTTGTGTGAGGGGTTGTGGTCTCAATGGGGCCTACCAGATAGCTGTTTCACATGTCATCACGCTGATCACTGATGTGCTGACGACCACCCAGTATCATGTTCCCTTCTTTTACTTTACCGGGAAGGATTTCGTTTTAAACGGGCTGCTTTCTCCCCTCGGGGTGCTGGATGTGAATGGTAATCCTAAGCCTCTGCGCGAGGATTTGCCGATGGGAGCGCGTGTGCTGGAGATGACGTGCAGTTCCGGGAGGGTTACTGTAGCTCAACAGGAGCAGTTGCTGGCATTGCTCTATGCAGGATGCCAGTTGCCGAGCGATTACGTGAGCATACTGGAGAGTTAAACAGAGTACTGCAAGCCCTGGACACAAATACTTCCCCTGGCGAGGGCCTGTGGATTCGTGTGAGAGGGAAGGAGAGGCAGCGTATCTCTTTTCCTCTTCTCACCCGTGATCTTTATAGTGTTCTGTTTCTTTTGTTTCCGTAGGTCTTTTCATTAGCTTGAATGTCCCGCGCAGGGCGTGTTGAAATGATAGAGCGTGCAAACCAACAACTGGGCAATTACCGGCTTATCAAGCATCTGGGGCGTGGAGGCTTCGCGGATGTCTATCTGGGAGAGCACGTCTATTTGAAGACACAGGCGGCGATCAAAGTGTTGCGCGTCCACTTAACCAGTGAAGATATAGAGACATTTCGCACGGAAGCGCTCACTGTTGCCCACCTGGTACATCCCCATATCATTCGTGTGATGGATTTTAACGTGGAGAACACGATTCCCTTTCTCGTGATGGAGTACGCCCCGGATGGCAACCTGCGCCAGCGTCATCCAAAGGGTATACCGGTGCCATCCGCGATCTTCCTGCCCTATGTGCAGCAGGTGGCCTCCGCGTTACAATACGCGCATGATCGGAAGCTGGTGCATCGCGATGTCAAGCCAGAAAATATGCTTGTGGGGCAGGATGGCGGCATTCTGCTCAGCGATTTTGGTTCCTCTCTTGTCGCGCAAAATTCTCTTTCGCAAAGCACCGAGGATACGGTGATCGGCACCATGAGCTATATGGCTCCCGAACAAATTCAGGGCAAAACACGACCCGCCAGCGACCAGTACGCGCTGGCAGTGGTCATCTATGAATGGATAAGCGGATCAAAGCCCTTCAATGGCTCCTTTATTGAGGTTATGACCCAGCACCTGTCCGCACCTCCACCGCCGCTAGAAAATACTCCTCCCGCGGTGCAGCAGGTGCTGATGCGCGCGCTGGCGAAAGACCCGCACCAGCGTTTTCCCAGTGTACAGGATTTTGCTGATGCGCTTGAGCAAGCTTACCAGGCACAACAGCAGCCAGTAGTCCTTCAGCAACCCGGGCCATCACCTGTGAATTCACACTCTCCGCGGCCTGCTCCACCAAACCAGCAGCCAGCGCGGCCATCAGCTCTGCCAAATATGTTACCGCCAACAGTTGCGGTTCCATCACTGCCAGCCTCTACGCCTGGAAAAGGGGTCAAGAGCGGACTGAAATGGGGTTTCCGTATTCTGGCAATATTCATCCTTCTGGCTGGACTGCTGCTCTGTGGCCTTGGCTTCACCGTTTTTCATTTTTTCACGGGACAAAACTTCCTTTCAGGGTCAGGAGCGCCGACTGACACAGCCGGAGCTACAGCGATGGCCAATGACTTTGTGCAGGCGCTCGTGAACCGCAACTACGATCAGGCCTACAACGACCTGAGTCCATCCGTTGTCGGTCCAACCTCTCGTGCTAAATTTAAGCAAAACGACCAGAGTGAAGATCAGTGCTATGGCAACCTGACAAGTTACAAATATACCTCCACCTCTGCCCAGCACAATACCTTGAAATATACCTATACCATGACCCGCGCAAAGCTCCAGCAGCCCTACCAGCTCTACGTCACCGTCCAGCAAAACAGTTCCGGCAACTGGCAAGTTGTCGATTACGAAAGCAATATAGCTTCACTACAACCAGGTTGCCCGTGAGGGAAAGATTCCATCTCGTTCCTTGCGCATCGGCTACCGAAGGCAGGAAAAACAGACTCAGGCTCCATCTCTGCAACCCATCCTTTTATAGCCCCAAAGAACTAGAGTCACGTTCAGAAGAAACCAGCTCCAACTCTCGATATTCAAAGTCTATCAACTTGTCCTCACCGGGTAGTTCAACATAGTAGATGTAGTACGGTTCTGTACGTCGATTTTGCTTATCCACCGATCTGACAATGCCTATGGCTCTCCTGCTCTCCTCTGGCCCGCTACGGAATTGACCCCCAACAACTTGTACTCTATCGCCAACTGCAAATGCCCGTGTACTCATACCAGTGTTCCTTTACTAACCATCATAGAACTGACACTCCCCGGCCTCAAGGCCTGATTCTTACCCACATTTTACAAAAGGAGGTGATGAGCCAGATGAACGCCCTCAAGCAGAGCTTGCAAAGAGAGCCAGCCCTTCCAAATGGTGCGCCATCCTGGTGGCCCATCACTGCGACGGGCCAGATAGCCGCCCAGCTTGGCGACCTCTATCCAGAAGGTGCCAAGAGTCATCGTCAAAGGCGAGAGAGCACATCGTTGGGCCAAGACAGCCAGCCTCACCGGTTCGATGACCTCGTTGGCAGGACGCTCTGGCTCTTGACGAGCCAAGGCTCGCACTTGCAACAAGCGGACAGCAAGAGGAGACAACAAGCCCAACAAGCGCATCAAGCCCTCCACGCTTTGCAGTTGACGGTGTTCAATGCGACAGCCACTTTTGAGACACTGATGATAATCCTCGACCAACCAGCGATGGCTGTACCACTCCACGCGCTCCCAAGCGGCTTCAAGCGTCGTGGTGGGCACCGAGGTCAGCAGGATCCACTCCAGCGGCTCTTCGCCTTCTGGCGCTTGCTCCTCCCAGACCCGCAGCACCCAGACCGGCAAAGGCTCCTTGCTGGCTTTGGGTTCATGGCGTGGGGGCAGGAGCGTTATCTGCCCAAAGGCCAGGTGCAACTGCGTCGAGCGTTTCTGATGCCCGTGCCGGGCCGGAACCTCGAAAGGACGGCTGGCTTGACTGGGAAAGGCTCGGGCCGCTTTGAGCGAGTAGCCGATCTCGTCCTCGCCTTCTTGGGTGCGCCGATTCTGAGCGGCTCGCACCAGAAAGTGGGTGTGGGTGGCCTGACAGGCCTGGAAAAACGGGAACATATCCGCCCCTCGATCGCCCACATGCACCCACATGCTTGTGGCTTCAGGCGTGCCAATCATCTGGACCTGGCGCATCCAGACATCGGTTTCCCGGCTTTCTCGCTTGCGCCGCTGATGGCGCTGTTCTCCGGCAGGAGCAGGCGTGCGCACAAAAGGCTCCTGGGCCATGCAGCCCAGGATTTCGCGGCTGCCAGGTCGGACGGCCAGCACGGTTTGCACGAAAAAGCCACGCCCGCGTTCGTTGCCGATTTGTCCCACCCCACTGATCTGGTGACGATGGGACAGGTCGATGTCGGTGGTATCTTGCACCAGCAGCACCACCTCCTCGGCCTTGGCTTGCTCTCGGGTCTGCTCAACATGGGGCTGCATCAACGCCACAAAGCTGACATCGGGCTCATCGAGCAAGCGGTACAACGCTTTGCTCTCTTTCCAGGTCTGCATTTGAGCTGGCAAGGACCCCTCTGGGTTCTGCGCCAACTTGCAGGCCACCTGCACGGTGCGTCTGGTGCGACGGACATCATGCAGGTACACGTTGCCAAAGGTGCGCTCGGTCCAGCTCGTAGCATCCAACAATTCTTGTGTCGTCATCCTCCTATTTTATCACTTTGTTAAATGTGGGTAAGAATCAGACTTAAAAGATAGGGGCTTTCTGAGCGGTTTTCTGTAATGCTGCCTGTTACACAGATTATGGGTGAACCTACATAATGATAGCATATCAGAAGTTGAGCCTGAAAAGTAATGTGTGGATTTCGAAGGAGGGATTCTGAACAACCTTGTTCGTGGCTGTTCGTAGATATCCCTCCGTTGCCTGCTCAATCAAGCCGCTTCATGTTCGTCAAGGTTCGTGATTGTTCGCTGAGAGCTGCTACAGAGATGTTGCGAGAGGTACTCTAAAGCATCGCCCACTGTCCTCATCTTTTGTGCATCCTCATCTGAAATCTTCAGGTCAAACTCTTCTTCTAGAGAAATGATTAACTCCACTAAATCAAGGGAATCGGCATGTAAGTCTTCACTAAAAGAAGCATCAGGAACAACTTCACTTTCATCGACATCGAGCTGGTTAACCACGATCTTTTTGAGTTGCTCAGAAAAAGTAGCCACTATTTTTCCTCTCTTTCAGCTTTCACCCTCTTTGAGGTAGAAGCGGTCATCTCAAAAACCTTCAAAGTCAGGATACGTACAGTACCAACTGTACTCGCTCGTCAATGAGAATACTATAGCCGTTTCCACAGGCGGAAAGTGAGGGAGGTCACACAGCAACTACAGCAATGGGAGCGCGCTCAATGCTTTTTCACCAGGGATTACAGAATTTGAATAATCAAGCTATCTAAAGAACAGCATTCCAACAAAGTCATGACGAGAACAAGAGGGGCAATACCATCAGGGAGCAATCTTGAGTAGAACATGAGCGCTACGAATGAGAGCACAGCGATAGCGAAAAGAATGTAGAAAGTGACCTTGCTTGCTTTTAAGCAAGAGAAAGGGTAGTCTTTAATGGTTGGGTTCTTTTGAATTCAACTGGATCAGTCGAAGTGAACCAGGTCCTCTTTGAAATTTTTGACCTTTGGTGCTTTCCCTGTTGTGTCGATGGTGAATCCCTCTTTCCTTAGAAGGGCTGCATGACCCTCTACACCGCCGGGAAAATTGGCGATAAGCCCACCGCTTTGATTGATGACCCTCCAGTACGCGACCTGGCTGCTGGAGTCATTGGCAATCGTTTGAAGGGCTTTCCTGGTCGTAACGGGACATGTACCTTGCACGTTAAATTGATGTGTTAGCTGTTGGCGAAGGAGGTCGGTTGTAATAAGTTGGTTCTCGGGTATCCTCTTGATCAGAGCTTCGACTGTGGCAGGACTGGGTAAGAGCATTTTTCCCGGCCCACCAAAGAAATTTATCCGGTTTTCGGGAATGTCAACGATTTCGTCCTTTTGTGGTTCCATGTCATCTCCCTGTTTCTGATAGCTGAACACTACACGTATGACCATCTCTAGATGCTATTCTCTTCACCCCAGGAAAAGTCGGCAATAACAGTTTTGCTCTCAATGCTGGTTTTTGTTCAGGAACGTATGCCGGTCAGTGAAATAAAATAAGGCAGGAAGCCAATTTACGTTGATGCTTCCTGCCTTTGCTATAGTCGGGGCGAGAGGATTTGAACTACCGGCACCTTGTTTTTTGTGGTTTGCTGTTGCCTTCGGTGCGCTTTACAGGCGCGTTTGTTCCCTACCCTTGCGTTCCGTTGTGTTCTTGGACTTGTTGGCGTTGCTACACTGTTGCTACATAAGCAGGCTTTAAGGTATGGAGATGCTGCTGGTCGATGAACTTGTAACGTCGAAGTGAGTCTTTGGCCTTCACTGACTTGTCTGATTGCTAAGACTAGCTGTCAATTCACATCATATTTTTAATTGACGTTTAGACTAAATCCTCGTAAAGCTAGGCTGGGAGCCGTGCGAACCATATTTCATGAAAATCGCATGAACCTGCTCTACAAGCCGCTTGAAGCAAAATTAGTCTAAACGCCAATTTTAACAAAGCCAATATTATTTAGCTTGCCAGATATGGACAGTTTTATCATTACTAGCAGAAGCAATTAGTGTCCCGTTAGGAGACCAAACAACATCTGTTGTCCAATCAAAATGTCGGCTATATTTAAAGATAGTTTCTCCTGTGGTTGCATTCCATAGTTGTACTGTCTTATCGTTACTAGCAGAAGCAATAGTGGTACCATTGGGCGACCATGCTACTGCTCGGACGCTATCGCTATGACCAATGTAAGTACATAAAAGCTGGTCAGTATAGGTATCTCTTATGTGAACTGTGCCGTCGGGGTTCGCGATAGCCAGAAACTTGCTATCGGGTGACCAAGCGAGATGACCTGTCCAAGGTGAAGGTGTAGGGAAAGTCTTGACGGTTATTCCTGTAGCTGCATCCCATATACGGATGGTTAAATTGGTGCAGGTCATAGCGATACGCGAGCCATCAGGTGACCATGCGATAGCCAGTACAGAGAATGTAGGCGACAATCCGAGAGGTGTACGATAACGCAGAAGTGTCTTGCCGGTTTGCACTTCCCAGATATGCGCAGTTCTGTCTATTCCTGCGCTACTGCACGCTGAGGCGATACGTCTGCCATCAGGCGACCAATCGAGGGCGTAGACGCTAGGCCAAATGCCCGAATGCCCGGAATAGCTGATGAATCTGAGACCAGTATTAGCGTCCCAGACTTGTACGGTTTTTCCGTCACCTGATGAAGCAATGAATTTGCTGTTGGGTGACCATGCAACTTTATACACAGTGGGAACAAACTTCACTCCAATAGATTGCCCTAAATCTCTGTAATAAGTGAGGAGAGTTTGACCAGTATCTGCATTCCATATATGGACTCTTCCCTCTTCTCCAGCAGAAGCAATGCGGGAACCTTTAGGCTCCCAGGAAACACTAAGAACCAAGCCTGAGTGTTCACCATATGTTTGAAAAGTAGTTCCAAGCGTTGAAGTATAGAAAGATACATTGCTTTGAGAGAAAAACGAAGGCTCATTCGTAGTTTGCGTAAGTCCACCATGTTGTAATACATGAAGTGTGAAGCTTGCTGCATTAAAGGCCGCCTCTTGCTGAATATTTTGATCTCTTGGCGTATTTCCGTCAGCCCAGCTACATATTGCTTTGACTACTACCCAATCAATTCCATAACGCTGTGCCGCAGCGTATAGTCCTGTACCTTCCATTTCTCCACCGATAGCATTTTGCTCAATCTCAAGCAGTTGATTTCGATAATTTTGATTGTCGGTGAGTCTTGGCCCAGAAAGAAGTAGCCCAAATTGCACTTTGGGTCCTTGCCAGTCTAATAGTCCGGTCTGGAACCTATTAAGCAGTCTTGTAGAAGCTTTTGAACTCCCCATACTACGAATTGCTCTTAGCCGATCTTCGGAAGTTGTGTTTATCCTTTGAAATGCAAAATCTGCTAGCTGCTGTGAAACCAAAATATCACCTATGTTCTGTTCTTTTGAGGAAATTCCAAATGCTATTCCAACTATTATTAATACAGATGGAGAAAGTACTTTGAAACTCTCCAGAAGGGAAAGAAGGTTACCCATTCCTACTTCTGATGATTGTGCCATATAAGTCTTAGCACCCCCTATAATTCCAAAGTCATAATATATCTTATTTTGAATTAATGCCTCAGTAACATCTTTTCCCGCTTTGCTGAAAACATGAAGAACGGCTTTGGTCTCAACTTCTGTAGCTGTAACTAGAAGTATATCAGCTTTTTGAGATAGTTCCTGAATTGTTGTGCCTTTTCCGATCATTTCGGCTTCTCCCTTACGCTCTGCTTTTCGTTTTAGCATAATTAGTGCTTCAGTTTGTATTAGGGAGTATTCGGGATATTTCCCTCAATTTTTCAACCAAGACATCAGCAATGCTTTCAACTGTTACTTTATGCCATCTTATGTAGACGGTACTTGATGAAATACTTGGCAATTCTGTGTCATCTAAACGGATTGGAAGGATATAATCTTCTTGCTCATTAAGAACACGAAGAAGAGCCGCCTCTTTTTCGCGGCTGGTCCATTTTTTTGTTGCATAGTATTGTGATATAAATATTACGCAATAACGAGCTTGATTTTGATAGATATCTAATATGTATTCATTTAGACTTTTTCCCCAAAGATCGAAAATCCTTTCCTGATCCATATCCTGACTGTAACAGAAAACTTTTATACCACGAGGACGCAAGGAGTCAGCAAGTGCTTCGGCATAGATACGATCTTCAGAGGCATAAGACAACACGACATCAAAGAGATAAGTTTTATTAGCGTGATCTAAAAAAGGAAATTCATTGGCTTTTCCTGTATAGGCATTATTTTTACTACGAGCATCCGGTTTCTTAGGTAAATTCTCAATGGCATTTCGGATTCCTTTACTAATATTTAAAAAAGCGTTGTCGCGATTAGGCCAAACAGTTACTGGCTTGCGATTAGTTGGCAATGGTTCAAGTTTGCTAAATGGAGCCCCATCCCATTCAACCGGTCGAAGGAGAATAGGAATAACGTAAGCCTCTCCGGCTTTATGTTTTTCTATAGCCTTTCTTACCTCAAAGTCATAACAGTAATCTGAGGCTATAAAATCTGGACTGACGAGTAACAAAATAACTTGCGCAACCTCTAAATGAACATTAATCTCATGTATTCGTTCCATGCCCGAATATATTTTACGAACGCTCCAAGTATTAATAATCTTTTTCCTTTTCAAAAGGCTTAAGTGTTCTCTAGCTCTTGCTGTAGTTGTTCATCTTTTTGATGGTATGAATAAAATACCTCAATCAACTCTGTCGGTGTTGTTTGCAAGTTTTTTCCCCAAGTATACGATAAGAAGCACTTCATTTATCGTAAAATATAATAGCATCATTATACATTACTTTCTTGCAAGGGCGAATATTGAATAATAGCTTTCTTACTATTGGTCACTTTGTTTCAATGGAGTTGTTCGCTGGTGTTCGTGGGTGTCTCTCCACTGGCTGTTCAAGCTACTTCATGTTCCTCGATGCTCGTGGGTATTCGCTAATTGCTGTTGGCGTTCCTGTCAACTTTCCCATCAGCTATTCAACGGATTTAATTGACTTTGCTCATTCAACCAATCTTCCTGCTTGATTGCTCCTGCCAACTCTTCCACCAACTTCACCGTTTCAACGCCTACCCTCACCACACGCCCCATCAAACGCACAATATACTCTGGCTCATCCTCGCGGTTGGGATCACTGGTAATCCCGCTCCTTGCATCAATACTCACTTGGTACTGGTCAATGACCCACTCAAGAGCAGAACGATTACCCAAGCGATATTGAAAGCATTCTTGTGGTATCCCTGCTAGAGTCAGCCATTCGTTTACCACAACTGCCTCCTTGTTGGGTGTCAGTCGCATCTTCTCGACTCGCCAGTTGACAGGTATGTCTCTGTTCTCTATCCATTTGAGGGGATATTCGGCTATCTGTTCGTAATGCAGATGGAGTTCCATTAATAGCTTGCCAATACGAACACAAGTCTCGAATGCCGCTCTATTGTTGAGCAGTGGAATGCGCGGCAACTCGCGCTTGAGGTTCTCAGCATAGCGTTCGCGGTACTGTGGATGGTGCAGCAGAGCGTAGGCGTAATGGAAGATATTCCACTTTGTGACCTGCTCGCCATACTGTTCTTGGAACTGCCCCAGCGCCCAATCTGTGATGTTCTCTCGCCGGTTACTGCCATCTTCAGTGTACGTGTAGTAAGGGAAGCATTGAAACCCATCTGTTGAAGAGAGTACGTGTAAATCAGCAATGGTATCCGTTATCAGTGTGCTAAATGGTGAACGATGACCATGATCGCTCACAATTAGCATCACATTTTCTGTTTCACTGATGGAATTGGGAAATATGATATCCTGCTGGTAACGACGTTGGTTCAGCAGATGATCGAAATAGAGAAACTGACTACAGAATGGTCGGTACAGTGCTTTGCGCACTTTACCTTGCTCGAATTTCAACATCTGTTGCTTTTTCAGCGTATCTTTCAACCGATCTGTCCACTTTAAAAAGGTAGGATGATTATTCACGAAGCCGTCTATGGAGGAAGAAATGTGTCCTTCTTGGCTCCAACGGAATACTTCGCTGTTGTAATTTCGTATAAAACGCTCTGTCTTATCTATAAGCTGCGTTCTATTAAAGTCGTATATCCATTCGTCTCGACTTGTTACGACGCCGAGTGAATACATCTTGAAAATTGCTTCAGCATTTATTCCTTTAACAATCTTAGTTTCCTTCGTTCCCATAGGGAAAAATGTTGTGAACTCAGGGCGCAAGTGTTCTGTAAGCCATGTGTACTTCTCATCAGGGTGCAGCTCTGCCCATCCGATAGTCGAAATACTGCTTTTCTCCTTTAAAAAAGCCAATTTTTCCAACTTATTCCACAACTCGGGAACTCGATAGTAGTATAAGACCCGGTTGTTATTCTGTGAACGTCTGACAGCTATCGTAATGCCTACTCCTACCTGAATGCCAAAGACATTATGTGTCGTACCAGAGAGTTTCGGATTTTTGCGTACATTACCATGCAGGTCAAGGTGATAATATGGGTAAAGTCTTGCAAAAGATGTTTACGCATTCCATCAAAAGCAATTTGGTCTACGAATGAGTTGTTAGAGACATAACAGACGATACCATCGCGTCCCTGTAAACGGTCGGTTGCCCAGCGAAAAAATTTGACGTAGGCGTCGTAGAGTTTATTGTTAAGGCTCGCTTTTGAGTCCTTTGCATAGGTCATATTGATACGCCTATCTACTACTGGATAGGCGCGGTTTTTATTGTTTTCATTTTCATTTTTCTGACCCATGTTATACGGAGGGTTGCCTATGACGACCATAATCTGAGCATCACGTTCGCATTGAATGCGTTCAGTGTTGGCTTCGCTGAAGAGTTCCATTTGCTGACCTTCGAGGTTGAGGGTGTCAGCAAAGCAGATGCCAGGAAAAGGCTGATACTCACCAGTGCGCTCATAGTAGGCGTGTTCAATGTTGAGCGAGGCAATGTAGTAGGGCAAAAGCATGATCTCATTGCAGAAGAGATCATGGGTGTACTTTTGCCGCAGCGTGCCACCAGTAATACGCTGAATGAGGTTGACGATAAAATTGCCAGTGCCGACACAGGGGTCAAGGATCTGCACGCCTGGCTGGAGAGCGAGGTGCCAAATTCACGCTGAAGGACTTCATCAACACTAGCAAACATGAAATCTACAATCTCCTGAGGAGTGTAGACGATGCCATGGGTGTCGGCCTGCTTGACGGAGAAGCCTGGAAGAAGCGTTCGTAGACCGTGTTGAGGAAATGTTGCTTCTCTGTCCAGTCGTCTAACCCTCTCGCTGCATTTTCGATGGCAAGGTAGAAGCGATCAAGCCTTTTGAGAAACTCACCACGATTGAAAGACCTGCTGGTAAGTGCCGGATAACCTTTTCAATTTCAGCGGCGATCACGTTGCGATTGGTGAAGTCATGGTTATTGAAGATCGTTCGGAACAGGCGCTCCGTTAAGAGGTGCTGCACCAACATCTCATCGACGGTCGCCCTACTCATATTAGGGTTAAGCGATGTACGGCATTGTTCCAAAAAAGTAGCAAAGGCAGCAACAAACGTTTTATTGCGGGCATGTTCTTCTTTGATAATTTTTAAAAGACCCTCTGCCAGGTCAGGGATACTCTCCTTAAATTCCTCTACCGCTTGCTCAAAGTTTTCGATATCTGGCTCGGCATAGTGGATAAAACGGTCAAGGACTTCGGTCAGTTCTTTGGGTCTGGTTAGATCAGCATCAAGAACACGCTTGTTCCCTTGAAAAAGAACGGCACGGCGACTGTCTTCAAAAATGGTGTTAGTCGTCGGATAGCCGATGGTGATCTTCTTGCGTATCTCGGTATCCAGATCATCATCGTGATCTTTCGCTTCCCAATAGCCGCGAGGCAGATTAAAACTATCACGCAGCGTCCCATCAGGGCGTTTGCCGTTGGCAACGGCTGCTCTGGAATGAGCATCCAATTGGCTGATTGAGCAAAGATTGCCAGCAGATTTTGAAAAGCGCTTCTGGTAGCGGTTTCATGTTTTACATTGTGGGACCGATAGGCTGCGAGTTCTTTATAGTAGTGATCGATAGCTTTCTTTTGTGATGACGTGATATGCATATTGCCCAAATCCCCTCCCTCACGATGTTGACATGCACGGTTTAAATAGGTTGTAATTGTATAAATGTAGCGCTGGTTTTCTTAAGTGCAGACCCAATCTAATGCTCTATTGCAAGCGGAGTAGCCATTTTTTCGTTACATGGCAGGGTCTCTAAAAGTCGCCACTTGAAGAAGATTATCAGTCAGTTCACATAGCCTAATCTGTTTGTTCTTCATCTCAACTTCATTGTCTTAACGTGAATGTGGCTGTGATAAGATGATATAAGTTAATAGCAAGCTGTATGAGATGATAGCCTTTCAGTCAGGAAGTAGGTAGCTAATGAAAGCAATGGCGTTCCGTGAGTTTGGGGGGCTGGAAGTGCTTCGTTTCGAAGACATTCCTATACCTCTACCAAAAGTGGGTGAGGCGCTGATTTGAGTAGAGGCTTGTGGGGTGAATCGGCTGGATATCCTTGTGCGTGAGGGTGTGAGTCCAACGCCTCCGGCACGAGTGTCTTTGCCCCATATCTCCGGCTCTGAGGTAGCGGGTGAGATCGTCGCTCTGAACGGTGAGAGTGTCTCTATCCATGTAGGGCAACGAGTTGTGATTGCTCCTTATTTATGTTGTGGAACCTGTCAGCAGTGTTTGCGTGGGGAAGAAGCAACTTGCTCTCATGGTGATATCCTGGGGCTTTTCAGCAATGGCGGTTTTGCTGAATACGTTGTTGCTCCTATTGTAAGCCTTGTGCCTATTCCAGATGGCGTTCGTTCGGAAGCTGCTGCTGCAGTCACTTTAGCCACATTAACTGCATGGCATATGATGATGACTCGTGGGAGAGTGCGACCAGGTGAGGAAGTGTTAGTCATGGCGGCTGGAAGTGGTATAGGAAGCTCGGCTATCCAAATTGCTCGTTTGTGTGGCGCTCGTGTGATTGCTACCGCAGGCGGTGAGCACAAATTGGAACGGGCGCGTGCCATTGGTGCCGATGCTGTGGTGAACTATGCTTCAGGAGCGTATGCTGATGAGGTGAAGAGACTGACCAATGGGCGTGGCGTCGATGTCGTTGTAGAGCACATTGGAAGTCCAACGTGGCCTGAGAGTCTCCGTCGCTGTCTGCCACTGAGGGCCGGTTGCTTACCTGCGGAGCGATGGCGGGAAGAGAAGGGCTAGTAAATATCTGGGACCTTTTTGTGAATGAATATGCGATTATTGGCTCCAATGGCGGCAATCGGAGAGAACTGGCACAGATTTTGGAACTGGTGCAATGGGGACGGCTACAACCGGTTATTCATGCTGTTCATCCGCTGGCAGAGCTCGCACAGGCGCAAGAGGTACTTGCCAGCCGCTCCGTGTTTGGGAAAATGCTCGTCAAGCCTTGATGAAGAGGGCTATCAGGCTTGTTGTTACAGTTCTATCACCTGTTCGCTATACAGCACTTCATGAAGCGGTTTTCTGGTGGTCCAATTGTCTGTTCTTTTTGCGCCAGGTACTGCTCCAACGCATAGATGCGGTCAAGATAGCGAATGGCTCCGGTTCTCTGGCATTCAATAATGTTTCTGTTGCCAGTTGGACACCTGTTGCCAGTTCGCCGCCTTTCACAAATGCTGTAGCCCGCGCTGATTTGATGAGAAGGTCCCAAAACTTGGCAGACGGTAAATGTGCTTTCGCAAGGTCTAAGTACTCTAAAGCTTTTTGTATATCTCCCATATCGGCATAGCTTCTACTATATTCCTCATAGACGGTGCCAAGACTGTAGTGTCCACGTATGCTGCTTGTGGTCGGGTCAAAGGCTGCTTGCCAGTTCTTCGGCCTCTGCCATGGTACGCTCAAAGCCATCGGTGTTTTTGCTGCGTAAGTATGCTCGTCCAAGTAGTTGAATGCCGTTTCCTCGCGCAGCGATATCGGCCTGCGGTGTGGTATCGCGTGCAGCTTCGAGATACGTGATCGCCTTCGGGATGTTTTTCAGTCGGCGGTACATATCTCCTTCATAGGTCAGCGCAATGTTAAGCAACGTGTGGTCATTGATGGTACGTGCGATAGATGCCATTTGTTGATAGTGAAGAATGGCTTCAAGGGACTCGTGCGCCTTTGTGCCCTCAGATATGACATATCCTGCGGTATGATGCGCTTGAGCAAGAATACGTAAAAGCTGAGGGTCTTCCGTCGTGATCTGAGCCTGAAGGTTTTGCACGAGTTGGTCGATGGTGAGACTGGCTTCTCGAATCCCGTGACTCTTCGACAAGAGACCACACATGGGCAATCACGGCTTCGATTTCTTCAGGGCTTCGTGGAAGCGTGGATGATGAAGCTAAACCCAGGCGTTCGGGTTCAATGCCAAGTAAATCGGCGATACGCCGTAGCTCGTTGATGTTATTCAGTGCATACTCGCCGTTTTCATAGGCGCGGTAGGTGCGTGGTTCCAGGTGAAGATCGAAGGCGACTTGCTCCTGGGTCAGATTGTGTGACTTCCGGTACTCTTTGAGGACTTGACCCGCAAGGGACGGTGTGCCTTTCGACCGTGGTTTTGCCATAATTTCATCCTCTGTTATGCCTGCATATAAGATCAAACTGTCAGCATTTCACCCTGTCGTATTGAGCCAAAAAACCAAATACTTATAGTAAGCCACTGGTACAGTATAGCACACGCTGGTGCATAGCTGCACGGTGGAAACGGTTGTAAGGACATTGGTCATGTAACTCAACAACAGGAGAATGTATATGCTACAACAACAAAGTACTGGCGTTTTCCTCTGTGCGCAAGATGTCTATCTGCGTGAAGTGCGGTGGATACCACAGTTGACTGAGGGCGAAGAGACAAGCTTACTTCAATGCCTGACTTCTGGTCTCGGTATACAACAGGCGCGTGATCGGCTTATCGAGGGGTATCAAGGGCTAGTCATCGCTTTTGCCCGGCGTTTTGAGCGCAAGTGTCGTTTTCTGGAATTTCTCGATTTAGTGCAAGAAGGCAATGAAGGGCTGCTTCAAGCCATCACTGGCTATCCCGCTTGCAAAGAGCAATCACCTTTCAGGCTGTTTGTGATAGCCTGGATACGTGGGAAAATGCTGACTGCGATCTGGCAGAACGAACGGTTTATTCGTCTCCCCTTTGACAAGGTACGAGCTATTAGACGCATGGCAACCGTCAATACGCAATTGCTCACCGAACTTGGCCGCGAACCCTCGTATGCAGAGACAGCACG
Source organism: uncultured Chloroflexia bacterium (assembly GCA_963736995.1). Taxonomy (GTDB): domain Bacteria; phylum Chloroflexota; class Ktedonobacteria; order Ktedonobacterales; family Ktedonobacteraceae; genus CADDYT01. Next base: position 359,320 of record CAVTRB010000007.1, on the reverse strand, counting down.
GGCGATGGGTCTCAAAGAACGTGATGTCAGCGAACTGGTCGTGTTACAAGAGCAACAGGTGATGAGCCTGCAAGCGTTGCCCTCTGGTGACGATGATCTTTCCCTTGAGGAAACCCTTGCTGACCCTGCAACCACTTCATCAATCTCCGATCATTTCTCCGCACTCGATGCCGCACTGGAAAGCCTGCCTGAGCGGGAACGCCTTGTAGTCAAGCTCCGCTATGGCTTTACCGATGGGCAAGCCTACAGTCAAAAAGAAGTGGCAAGCTTGCTCGGCGTGGCTCTTTCCACCATCGCGGCATTAGATCGTCGCGCACAACTCCGCTTGTGCAAGGCGTTAAGTGCCTGATGTCTCCGATTTTTCGTTCTGTTTCGATCACCATTGAGATACTTCGGCGGTATCTCAATTTTTATGGCTTGCCATAAGCTGCTGAGAAAGAGGTGAAGGTATTGTTGACGTTCCTGTTGTACCTTGTGGCGTTGGTCGTGTTTGTGTTTTGCTCTCGCGTGCGCGTGGGATCTGCGCTGCGGGGGTTGGCTCGTTGGGCTGGCGTGCCTGATTGGGTTTCTCGCCCTCATAAGCACCCATCAGTAATCTCGTTTCTGTTCATCGTTGGTTGAGGCACTCTGTTCTTGAGTGTCTCTTTTTCTGGCTCAATACGCCAGGGAAGGAGTTCGGCATGGATAGGAAAACGATGGTATGGCTGCTGATTGCGGCGGTGCTGTTTGTGACATGGTTGGTGGTGCTCGGCCCCACGGCTGCGATCACCTTACAGCATGTTTTCTAGGTCGGGACTGTAGGACATGCTTCGCGGAGACGAACGGGAGGTGGCGATGGAAGAGAACACGATGCTGACGGTTGGCGTTGTGGATGAAGCGTATGTGGCGGTCGATACTCATGGGGCAGTCACGCCTTTGGCTCCTGCACGACGTTTGAGGTCTGGATGGAGACCAATGGCAAGCCGTTAGCCTGCATAGTGGTGGCTATCGCGGTCGCTACTACGAAACGCCCGGTGGAACGCGTGGGCGTTTGGCGCTGTGCCAGCATATTCGACGGGTGAATGTTGCGACAGTCGTGCGCTGATGGCTTGCCATTGGCGGGGAGCAACAAAGGAGAAACCGATGCAGATGGCAGAACTGCGGCTCCGAGCGGCCTTTCTCCAGCATCATGTTCAGGCTGGCCCGCAAGAGGGCTATGTGCTCTGTCTGTGTGGCTGTGGCTATGTTGGGGTCTGTCGGCACTGTGTGCCGCGGCTCCAGCAACCGTACCTTCGTCCTGGTGTGCTGAGGCTCGGCGGCTCATGCACTCAGGACGGGGTGATTGCGGTATCAAACAGGAAAGAGGTGGTACTGCTGATGGATGGTGATCTGGATGGTTTGATTGCCACGATCAATAGCGCGCTGGAAGCTGGCGACTGGTCGCAGGTGGTGATGCTCACCGCTCCGCTCAATGAAGCGGCCTGCGCGGTGGGTGAGGGCGATCTGGCCGAACTGGTGCAAGATTTGCACTGGATCGCCAACGATGCGCTGGTGCATCCCCTGGAGGTGGCGCGGATGTTGCAACCATGAATGAAGGACACTGGAACTTCCGGCGCTACAATGCCGATACCGAGCATCAGCAGCTGGCGGGGTTGCCAGTTGGGCGGCGTTTAGTGCGCGGTGGCGGGCGCGACAAGGCTTGCCGCTGCTGCATCCAATGGATGTGCAATACCTGACGCCCGCACGATTTCTGCAATGGGCATGGTCGTCCTTTGCCGCCGACACAGCAATGCCGCCTGTTTCGCGAATACGTCCAGGCGGCGGTGCACCTCTCGCATGAGCCGCCTCCTGGGGGGCGTCGGCGTCCGGGGGTGAGTGGGCTGATCTGGCCTTTGTGCGATCGGCCGGCTTTCATCAGCAGCAGTCGGGACTGCGACAGGATTACCTCTATGGAAGGGAAGATATGCGGCCCTATGATCCAGAGCACTGTCGCCCCGGCGTCCCTATGGGATTCCGACCGCTTCTGAGCCTTCACCGCCTATTGGCTCGATGCGGCCTTTTTGCCGATGAGGACTGAATACGCGTCTTCCGTTGTTGGCGCGGTCTGACGGCTGTGTTGGGCTGCTTTTGTGATGTGGTTTGGTGTGTGCAAGCAAGCAAACGAAAGGAACGAACAGATGTTACTACAAGGATTGGTGTTGAATGGACAGGTGCTGGAAAGCACGTTTTATGACCAGATGACCGGCCAGCCCAAGCCGGGCTACTCGGTGCGCTTGACCGTGCTGGATAGCGGACCGATGAGAAGTACGAGTGTCAGTTCAGCGATGGGTTTCCCACCCTGGATCAACTGCGAACTCAAGAAACAGGGGCAACCCGCGGATGTGTTGCAACAGGTGGCCCAACAACTGCGAGCGGAACTGCCGCCCAAGATGACACCCATTGCGCTGCACGTGCGCCGGATCAAAGGCAAAGGCGGTTTTATGACCCTGGTCTGTCGCCTCGCTGCGGCGGCGGCGGCTGTCTATGTGAAAGGAGGTAAGCGTGGAGTTCTTCCACGCGATGCGCGGTCAAAGGTGTGGGTGCGCAAGTCAAGCATTTGGTGCTGCGCATGGTGTCGCTGATGTTCTCGCTGGCCTCGGCGCATGCTATTCGCTGGTTTTTTACGCCGCTTGATAAAGTTGACCCATTGCAACCGACGATTACCGTGATGATTGCGCTGGGGTTTGGTCTGCTCGGCTACTTTGTCAGTCGTGGGTCTGGTGCATCGGCTGATGAATAAACAACGTATCCGCTCGTACCTGCCCATTTGTATTGTGGTCGAGTTGGTCGAGATTTTCTGTAACTATATGATGGCGGCGGTGATGATTCAAGGTGCGACGTGGTTGCAAGCAACACCTCCAGGGCAACGGGCGATTTTGACCGTTCTGACCTATATCGTCCTGTCCATCATTCCAATGGTGGGTTTGCTGCTGGCCGTGGTAGATATGGATTTGACCATCTCGAAAAATGGGGGTGTCGGGAATGTCGGTGGTATCACGAGTACCTATACGGCTCCGAAAGCGGCTCCTGTTGCAGCGCAATCACAGGTGAAACCGCTCGTCCCAGTGCCAGCACAACCGAAGTGGAGTGCGTCAACCAATGGCACGCATCCGACGATGAATATGGCTCCGACTGCATCGTATCCGCAAGGGCTATGCGGGTGTGGCGGGTGCAAACGGGGCGGTTCCTCCACCGGTGATGGTTGGGACTTCGGCGCAAGGGACAAGGACAGGGGGCGAAAATGACGGCTGCCCCTTTTTCTGCCGGTTCAGGTGACGAAGTAGACGATGGGGGCGGCAAGCGGCGGCGGCTTTCGCGACAGGAAGCTGCCGCTATCCGTCAAGCTTTGGCTGATGGGCAAACCGTCCAGTTTGCTGATCGTCACCAGTGGCGACATTTTCAGGTGCGTTCTCCTGAGTGATAGGTGACTGTATCGGTGTAGGAAGGTATGCTGTGCGCTTGTGCAGTAGAGCATACCTTTCGTTGTTTGGAGGGATGGCTATGGACTATGAACAAATTAAGCAACTGGCAAAAGGAACGGGGCAGCGCGTCACGGATTTGATTGTGCTGGCTCCGCAAAATGATCCCTTTTATACGGGAACGGCCAACGATTGGGCGCTGGCGGAATGGTTTGCCAACCTGTGGCATGCGTTCAATTACACGACGAAAGTGCATATCCGGCGCGTGCATTACCAGATTATCAGTCAACGTCCGCCGGTGATGTTGCCCAATGGCAAGCCATATGAGAATACGGAAGAGTGTTGGAACATCCTCAATCTGGCGTCAAAGGCGGCGCGGTACCTGCGGCTGGTTGATCCGGCGGCGTTTAATGATCGGCGTAACCCTGACCCGCTGGTCTATGCGGATCATGAGGTGCCGGAACCCTCGGTCTCGGTCAATCGCAATTTGTGGGGGTCTGACCTGAGTTTTCCTGAGTTTCCCGAATTTGCCGTCGTATCGCATCAGTGGCTATCGAGGCGCATCAGGGCTATCATCTGGAACTGTGGTGTGAGAAGTCCACCATGAATGATGTGCTGGCTCCGCTCTGTCAGCATTACGGCATGAACTTGCAAACGGGTCTGGGTGAACTCTCGATTACGGCAACGCTCGCGCTGGTCTCGCGCTTACAGCAAGCCAATACCCCGGCTCGCATTCTCTATGTCTCCGATTTTGATCCTGCCGGGCAAAGTATGCCAGTGGCGGTTTCGCGCAAGATTGAATACTTTGTGCGGACGCTGGGTCTGGATGTGGATGTGCGGGTGTTTCCGGTGGTGTTGACGCTTGAACAGGTGCGGTACTATCAATTGCCTCGCACACCGATTAAAGAGACGGAACGGCGTCGGGTTGGGTTTGAAGGTCGCTATGGTGAGGGGGCGGTTGAGCTTGATGCGTTAGAGGCGTTATATCCGGGTGAACTGCAACAGGTGTTGAGTCGCTACATTGAATGCTACTATGACACCTCGCTTGAGGAACGCACAGAACAGGCTACGCATGGAACTGGAAAACGATCTGGGTCTCATCTGGCAACAGGTGGCGAGTCGCTATGATGGCGATATTGCCGCCTTGAAAGCAGAACATGAGCAATTGCGTGCGGAATATGCCGGGCGCATGGATGAGTATGCGCAACGGGTGCAGCACGTATGGCAAGCCATTCGTCAAGAGTTGGGTATCTCCATCCCCTATCTGGACAATTATGCGCTGCCACAACCGGCCTATGCTGAAGAGGTTGGCGATGGTCTCTACAATACGGAACGGGATTACCTGGAACAACTTGAGGCATACAAGACGTTTCAGGGCAAGCTCCAACTCCAACTCGTCTATAACAGGATGTGTCGTAAGTATGTAGGTTTCAAGTGGAGGTATGAAGCGTATGCTTCCCTGTTTGTCCATGTCTGGGATGCTTTACGGTGCAGCAAGCTGATGGCTCCTATTGGCGTACATCGGAGCCGCTCACGTTGCCTCTGCTTGCCGCGCATCTGACGGGCGGGTCTCGCTGGGAACGTACCTGCTGGATAGTGCAAGTACCTGTGCGTTTGCGGTCTTTGATGCCGATAGCGTGATGGGTCTGGATGGCTGGTCTCACTGGCTGGGGGACTGGCACAACAAGGCGTTGCCACGTTGTTAGAAGCGAGTCGGCGCGGAGGGCATCTCTGGGTACATTTGCGAGAACCAACACCCGCCGCGCTGGTACGGGCGTGGTTGTTGCCCTATGCGCAAGCGTTTGGTGTCGAGTTGTATCCGAAACAAGATTGGCTTCGGTGGCGTGGGGGCGGTGATCCGCTTGCCGTTAGGAGTACATCGCAAAAGTGGCGGTTGGTATCCTTTTGTCGCCAATGCAGTCGGTGAACTGGTGCCGGTTGGGGAAACGGTTGCCGATTGTGCGCTATGGGCGGCGGCACACGTCGAACGGGTTACGGTACCTGTTGTTAGCTTGCCATTAGCACATGATGGGCACGATGAAGGGCGGAATTTGCCCATTTTCGGAGAAAGTCGAGCGAGTGACGACTATCCTCTGACCATACGAGAATGGTGCCGTACTCAGGATATCGAGCAGGTGATCGGTCGCTATGTCACGCTTGATCGTCGAGGTGTCGGTTCCTGTCCGTTCAAAGCGCATCACGCTCATGGTGATCGACACCCCAGCTTTCAGGTCTTCGGTGGCGCGAACCCGCACTGGTATTGTTATGTGTGGGGACGTGCCGATGATCTCTTCGATTTCCTCTGCCTCTATCATGGCTGCTCACGGCAAGAACTGTGGGGCCGTATCCTGCATGGCGACCTGCTCTAACCCTGCCCTGTGCGCTGGCGTTCGGGCTCGTCGTGTCTGGAGTGGGGAAATCCGTAACCAGCGCGGGGCAGCGGCCCCTTTCACCTACCCCTGCTCACACCCATCTCTCGGTTTTCCTCTTTTCTGGATGCCATCCCGAATGGTGTGTAAAGATATCGAGGAAGCAAACAAGCAAGCAAAGAGATGAGGGCCGAGCGGCAAACCTGATTGACCAGCAAAAAGCTCTTGTAGGAGCAAAGGGTGTCCTTGGGTAAGGAGAAGCAAGGGGAAAAGCACCAGTTGCCTGATAAGATACAAGACGATCAAAACACAAAAACACCTCTCCTTCAAGCCAGCTCAACAAGCTGACGGTAGCTGACTTTTCGATGAGAGGCTCCGGCTAGCAGAGCGCGATTTTGTGAAAGCGGATATCTTGCATCACGGCCCAGACAATCGTCAGACAACTCATCTCGATGGTGAAGGCATCGATTTGATCGGTGCGTTGTCGCACATTGCTGAAAAAGCCTTCGATGGCATTGGTCGTCTGAATATGGCGATGCATGACGGCAGGAAAGGCATAAAACGTCAAAAGGTGCTCCTCATCCTCTGCCAGACTGCGCACGGCTTCGGGGTAGCGCTGAGCATATTTGGCTTGAAAGGCTTTCAGATTGAGGAGCGCCTCTTCCTTGGTCTCTTGTTTCCAAATGCCGCTCAGTTCGGCCTGCACTTCCTCCCGTTCTCGTCGGGGGATGGCACTGAGGATGTTACGTTGCTTGTGGAAGAGGCAGCGCTGACGAGGGGTAGCCGCAAAGAGTTCGCCGACCGCAGCCAGCAAGCCATCATGTCCGTCTGTGACCAGCAGTTCCACCTGGGTCGCTCCTCGTCGGCGAATGTCTTGCAGGATAGCTAGCCAGCCTTCTTTGTCCTCCTCGGCACAAGCTCGTAGAGCCAGCACTTCCTTCTTGCCTTCCAGATCCACTCCCAACACTGTCAAAATGATGCTCGTATCGCATTGGTCACCATGACGAATCTTGAAATGGATGCCATCCAGGTAGAGCACGCGCCAATGCTCTTGCAAAGGCCGTTCCCGCCATGCCTCGAATTGCTGCGTCAGGCTCTGATTCAAGCGGCTGACAGTACTGGCGCTGGGCGTGACTCCCATCAGCCTTTGAGCGACAGCGCCCACTTTGTGCGTACTGGCACCAGCCACGAACATCTGCGTCAAGCCTTCGGCAATCTGTGGCTCATAGCGACAGTATCGTTCAAACGTTTGCGTATGGAACTCTCCAGCGCGGTCTCGTGGAACCTTGAGGTCTTGGATCGGCCCCGTGCTCGTCATCAGGTCCCGGTTGTAATATCCATTGCGATAGCCTTTACGTTGCGCGGTGCTTTCCCCCCATTCTGCTCCCAGAAAGTGGCTCAGTTCTTCGCGCATGATTTCTTCCATCACCATTCGCGTGGCCTGGCGAATCTCTGCCCTCAGATACTCGTGAAAGTTTCCCGGTCTCAGTGGCTCGGCTTCGGGGGTGGGTGAGGTAGCTGCATCACTTTTGGATGCTGTGGTATGCTTTTTCTTGTCAACAGGCATAGTTCCCTCCTTGTGGAAATTGGTATGCAATACGTCAAGGAATACTCTATGCCTGTATTATCTTCTCACATCTCCCTCTTTGGGAAGGCTCTCCTTTACACAATAATCGGGATGGCATCGCTTTTCTGCCCTGACTCCTGGGCGCTCCGCCATGTTTTCATCGATCAGGAGACGGGGAGACGGTTCGCGCTCGGTGCAATCGGTGGGATTGCCTCTATTGTGGGCCGCGCAAGGTAGATCAGTGGCGGCAATTGGTCAAGGCGGCTGAACCAACGCTGTTCATCACGCTGACGAAAGCGGGTCAGACGGTGGAGGAAGCGGCACGGGCGTTGACGACCTTTTTGCAATACCTGCGTCGTGGGTCAAAGGGTCGTGGGCCGAATCATGTGGGGGCGCGTGAAGCGTATCCGGTGGAATACTTTGCAGTGTTGGAACGGCATAGCAATTTTGAAGAGAACGGTTTTCATTGGCATCTACTCGTCAAGGGTGCAAGCTATATTCCCCATGAAATCCTCAAAGAGGGCTGGCGCTCGGCTCGTCATGGCATTGCATACATTGTCGATGTAGAGGGCATTCGCAAGCCGCATGTGATAGGCTATGTGACCAAGTATCTCACCAAAAGCCTGACGCGAAGTGAAAAAGGCGTCCGTACTGAGGAACGGGAACGGGTGAGCCTGAACATCGATGATGCGGGCAATGTGGTTGAGGAACGGCACACCTATACAGCAGAATTGGTCAGTAAAGCGCGTCGTATTCGCTATTCACGGCATTTCTTCCCTGAAGCGGTGGCGGCGCTTCGTGCGCGTCTGTTCTCCGAAATGGAACAGGACTCTCTGGAACAGGCTGAGCAATTGTCTGAGGCAGAAGCGGTGCCATCAGGGAATGATGCAGATTCGACTGCTGCTTCTGTGGAACATGAGCTAGAAGAGGGGCAAGTGCAGCCAGTAAAGCGGTCGTCCTGGACGCTGGTACAGCGAGAAGAGTTCACCCAGGACATTCGGGAATACCAACGGCGGCGGCGCACGGCGCTACTAGAGGCGTTAGTCGATATTCGTGAAGGGCAACGGCATTTGTCGGGACGTGTGATTAGCATCTGGGCCTATCAGCGCAACGAACGCCGATGGGCCGGTTAAGGAGTGTTCATGCACTTGAGTCCTCACAATGGATGGGAAAACAAGTTCACCTGGGCGATGCATCTGCATCTGAGCAATGAGCAAGGATTGATGCACGAGATAACGGTGCTGGTGTCTGAGGTGCCGAATGAACAGATTGCGGGTTGGCGGCTGGAGATGTGGGTCAAGATGGCGCAAGAGTACTGGTTGTCGGATGGCTCAAGCCGAGATGGGGTGTCTGATGATGCGATGCGCTTACTCGCCTGGGATTTGGTTGGCTTGGCGTTGGCGTATGCCGATTGGGATGTCTTGGTACGCCTACTTGTTGGTGAGACAATCACCACAGATAATCTCTTCACCGTGACGCTCTCCCAGTGCATCATGAGTTATCCTGAATGGCAACAGCAATTCTCCTTGGCTGCTCCACATTACGCCTACGGTGTACGCCTGTGCTGATGCTTTGAAAGACTGGCTGCGTGAAGTGTTGGATACGTGTATGGAGATGCCTTCAGATTGGTTTGAGCGTGGCTCACCTGCGGCGGTGATGGTTTCTGGTCTGCTTGCCAACACCTATGAAGTGATCTGTTGGGAACATGTCGCACGGGCTTTTCGACCGGTGTACTGACGCTCCCACCACGCTCTCAGCATACATTTTAATGTTGCCCCTATGCTTGTAGCATAGCGGGCTTTTTAATTGCCAAGCCATTAGCGCAACTGCGGAAAACAGAGTTCGTAGCAGTGATGGGTAGGAGCAAATTTTCTGATTTGCTCCTGCCTCGGTCAGTGTGGAGGTGCTTATGGAACAGTACGCACGATCAGCGATTTTGCTGACGGTTAAGGATGTGATGCGCGAATTGAACCTGGGTCGCTCGAAGGTGGAGGTGTTGATGAAGCATGATGGGCTTCCTGTTATCAGGTTCGGTCGTTCGGTTCGCGTCCCGTCTGATGAACTCAAGCAGTGGGTTCGTGAGTATCGATACAAACAATCTGCTTAATGGTCATCGTGGATGGGATTGTCTTGCTCATAAGGCAATCTATTTGTAACAGGAGGTGAAAGTATGGGGAAGCGCGCGAATGGTGAGGGTTCTGTCTATAGGCGTAAGTCTGATGGGCGTTGGGTAGGCAGTCTTTCACTGCCTGATGGCACTCGCAAGGTGTTCTATGGCAAGAAGCAATCTGAAGTGATTGCCAAATTGGATGAGGCGGCTAATGATCTGCGTCGGGGTATGCTTGCTGTTGGCTCAAATACCACAGTGGAAGAATATCTTGAGAACTGGCTTGAGAAGGTTCATAAGCCAACTATCCGTTTAAGTACATTCCTGAACTATCGCAAGCTATTAAAGAATTACCTTGTACCCGGCTTGGGGAAAGTCAAATTGCACAAACTGACGCCTCAGCAGGTACAGGCGTTTTACTCCCAGAAAATTAGTGATGGCCTTACTCCGAAGACGGTCAATAATATTCATGGGGTTTTGCACAAGGCTCTGGATAATGCGGTTAAGTGGAACATCCTTCCTCGTAATGTATGCGATGCTGTCACTCCTCCTCGCATTCCTCGCAAAGAGCAAAACGTTCTCACGAAGCAGCAAGCCCATACTTTGCTAGAGCAAGTAAAGGCACATCGTTTAGAGGCGCTATTAACGCTGGCAGTAACGACGGGCATGAGAGAAGGTGAATTGCTGGCTCTCCACTGGCAAGACATTAATTTTGAAGATCGCAGCCTTCAAGTCAAGCGTGCCGTGAGTTACCTGAAGGGATACGGCTATGTAGAGTCAGAGCCAAAGACGGCAAAGGGGCGAAGAATGATTAGCCTACCTGCTTTTGTTGTTGATGTTCTCAAGCGACACCAAGCACAGCAGCAAGAGCAGCGGCGTGAGGCTGGTAGTGCCTGGATTGAGAAAGACTTGCTGTTTACTAACGCTCAAGGTTACTTCTATAGCTCCAGTACCTTGCGCAAAGTCTTCAGGCGCTTTTTGGTAAGTATTGATCTTACCACATATGCGCTTTCATGACCTTCGGCACAGTGCAGCAACTATTCTTCTTGCCATGAAAGTCCACCCTAAAGTAGTGCAAGAAATTTTAGGGCATAGCCAGATTGCGATGACGTTGGATGTTTACTCTCATGCACTCCCTTCAATGCAGGAAGATGTAACAAAGCAGTGGGATAGCGAATTTGGAGAGCCAGTCAGAAAGAGCGGTAGCAGGCGAGGTAGCAAAAGATAAAGGGGGTGCTATTGCTGATTTGGCTTAAATAGTACCGGCATGGCTCAACTCTCTGGGTAAATGGGGGCTTTGCCCAGAGAGTCGGTTCGATATATTACTATTTCTTGCCCTTCTTTTTCATGGGATTGATCTTGATACCCTTCTTCGACACGCTGACACTCGTTTTCCCGATACGTAAAAACGCCGATTTTGCCATAGAGTGTGGCCTCCTTTCTAAATTACTTCTCTCATGCCCTCGTTCCCGATCAAAACTCCTCTATTCAAGCGAGAACCCTTATGAGCGAGTCCTCACCCCACAAAAAGAGTCAACAATACTATGTTAATTACAGTATACATCATTACCAATAAGAATTAGACAGATTTCAGCTTCAGAACGTTGAGGTTTCCATTGCTACAGCGTTGCTACATTTTCAGGGAAAGTGAGAGTCAAGCAAAGAAGATAGAGGGGACATAAAACGAGGTAGGAAGCCTGCTCATCGCATTTCTTCCTACCTCGTTTGCTAGTCGGGGCGAGAGGATTTGAACCTCCGACCACCTCAACCCCATTGAGGTGCGCTACCGGGCTGCGCTACGCCCCGCCCTTGAGATGTGTTCAGTATAGCAGAATTGGCCGGCATAGTCAAGGTTTGCGGGGGTGTAATTTTTGGCTTGTTGGGCAAAAATGCTGGACTTTTTGCTCGATTTGTGGCATACTATACTGTGATCTCATAGAAATATGAGCAAAACAAAGGCGTGGATGGGGAGAGTACGCGAATTGGAGGCGTGCAGGGAGAAAAGGTCAGCGACTGAAAGCCTTTTTACGTAGCCGTTCGCCGAAGTTCACCCCAGAGCTGGCTGTTGAACCTGCCTCTCGTTTCACTGTTCTGAGTGAGGCAAGGCAGCGAGTAGATGGTCCCGGATGTCTCCGTTACAGGACAAACCAAGTGGAACTCAGCGTCCTTGTGGCTGATTTCTTCTCGAACCGTGTGTTTTACATGGCGTCGGGAGGCTGATGAGCGGAGAGTAGAGTTTCTGAGTTCAATATGGGTGGTACCACGGAGTTTTCACCGGCAACTTCGTCCCTGTCGACGAATGTTGGCCGGTTTTTTGATTCCCGGGAGGATGGTTATGATTGGACAATTACACGATTTATTGGAGCAACTTGATGAACTGCTGGCACGTGCCATTCACGAACTGGAGCCGATTGGGACAACGGCGGAACTGGAGGAGTGGGATACGCGCTATCTGGGGAGAAATCGCGGCGAATTGAAAAACTTTTCCTCGGTGATGCCAAAGCTGACGAAAGAGGAGCGCCCGGTCGTCGGGCAGAAGATCAATGCGGTGAAGGCTGAATTGGAGCAGCGGCTGAAGGCGAAACGCGAGGAACTGCGCAATGCTGAACTGTTGCGGGCGTTGGAGAGCGAGCGTATCGATGTGACGCTGCCGGGGCGAGAGAAACCTGCCGGACATATGCACCCGCTGTCGCGTGTGACGTGGGAGGTGACGCAGATTTTCGCGAAGATGGGCTTCTCCGTTGTGCAGGGGCCGGAGGTGGAGACCGATTACTATAACTTCCAGGCGCTGAATATCCCGGCAGATCACCCGGCCCGTGACATGCAGGATACCTTCTGGGTCGTGCCGGGGCAGATTTTGCTGCGCACGCAGACCTCACCCATGCAGATTCGCCTTATGGAGCAGATGCGACCGCCGGTGCGCGTGGTCGTTCCGGGCAAGGTCTTCCGTAACGAGGCTATCGATGCCTCGCATGAGGCCATGTTCCACCAGATCGAGGGCTTGATGATCGATGAGTATACGACGATGGCCGATCTGAAGGGTATGCTGGAACGCTTCGCCCGTGAGATGTTCGGGGAGGGTCGCAGGGTGCGCTTCCGTGGCAGCTACTTCCCCTTCACGGAACCGAGCGCCGAGGTGGATATCGATTGCCCACTTTGCAACGGCGAGGGCTGTCGCGTCTGCAAGTACAGCGGCTGGCTGGAGGTGCTTGGCTCCGGCATGGTTCATCCTCGCGTCCTGCGCGAGGTTGGCTACGACCCGGACAAGTATCGCGGCTTCGCCTTCGGCATGGGTGTTGAGCGTATCGCCATGCTCAAGTACGCCATCGGCGAGATTCGCCTCTTCTCAGGCAACGACCTGCGCTTCCTGAAGCAGTTTTAGCCATGACAACTGTAGGTGCCGATTTATCGCGCACACCGCCGATTTATCGGCCCGGCAAGCTGTATGTGCCGATGATGATTTTGAACAAACAAGGTTGGGAAGGGGATGCTGTAGGGACAAGGGGAGGACGGGAGGTTGGGTAGGGGCCTTGTGCTTGTCCGCCTCGTCGCAAGAGATTTGTGTGTCTGGACAGGCAAGCCTCGCCAAAGGTACGCGGACAGGCACAAGGCCCACACCCCGCCCTTCTCCGCCCCCTGTCCCTACAGGATCACTTTCCCGGTTCTGGTTGTGAAAATTCATTAGTAGCCGATGGGCTACGAGGGCCGATAAATCGGCGGTGCGCAGAATAAATTCAGCGCCTACGGGGTTACGGGGGTGCGGTACGAGGGTACGATGAGGAGTGTTCACGGGGGTGCGGTACGATGAGGAGCGTTCACGGGGATTCTGTATTGTTAAGGAGAAATAAAGATGAGAGTGCCATTGAGTTGGCTCAAGGACTATGTGGATATCACTATGTCGCCAGAGGAACTGGCGCATGTGCTGACGATGGCGGGACTGGAGGTCGAGGCCATTGAATATATCGGGGGAAGCTGGGGCGATAAGGTCATTACGGCGCAGATTGATAAGCTGGAGAAGGTGCCGGGTTCGGACCATTTGAGCTATACGCGCATCAACACGGGGACGGAGGAACTGGGGGTGATCTGCGGCGCGCCTAATATCCGGCAGGGCGATAAGGTGCCGCTGGCGCTTCCGGGGGCGCAGCTGGGTGATGTGATCATCGGGCGGGCGCAGAAGATGGGCTACGTCTCGGAAGGCATGCTCTGCTCGCCGCGCGAACTGGGTCTGGGTAACGACCACTCCGGCATCTACATTCTTGACCAGAACACGCCGCTCGGCCTGAAGCTGGTGGATGTGCTGGGCGACGTGGTGCTGGATTTCGCCATCAAGGCGCATCGTGGCGACCTTTCCTCGATGATTGGCATTGCGCGTGAGGTGGCGGCGCTGACAGGCCAACTCCTTCGCTTGTCGGTGCCGGAGGTTCATGAGCAGGGCAAAGAGGCGGCAGAACTGGTCAAGGTAACGGTGGAGGATAGCGAGCTGTGTCCGCGCTACAGCGCACGGGTTATCAGCAACGTGAAGATCGGGCCGTCGCCAGAGTGGATGCAGAAGCGGCTGCTGGCGGCTGGCATGCGTCCTATCAGCAATATCGTCGATATTACCAACTATGTCATGCTGGAGTTGGGGCAGCCACTGCACGCCTTTGATTATGAGCTTGTGCGCGGACATCATATCATTGTGCGACGCGCCCATGAGGGCGAGGAGATTGTCACGCTGGACGATGTGCGGCGCAAGCTGACGCCGGAGATGCTGCTTATTACGGATGAAGGTGGGCCGACGGCTATTGCCGGTGTGATGGGCGGCGCGATCAGCGAGGTCAACGCGCATACGACGACCATTCTGCTGGAAGCGGCCAACTTCAAGGCGGGCAATGTGCGGCGCACCTCAACGACGCTGGGCCTGCGTACCGATGCATCCAGCCGTTTCGAGAAGGGACTTGATCCTGCATTGACGGTGCTCGCGGCTAATCGGGCTGCGCAGTTGATGGAGGAACTGGCCGGGGGAACGGTCAATCCTGGCATCGTGGATGTCTATCCCAGTCCGGTCGCGCCACGCACCATGCCGTTCTCGACGCAACAGGTGGAGTGGCTGACGGGGATGAAGGTGACGCAGCAGGAGGTGGTGGACGCTCTGACCGCGCTCAACTTCGGCGTGCAGCCGGACGAGCGCGGCAAGAAGATGCTGGTGACGGTGCCGACGTATCGCAGCGATATCGAGGAGGGGGCCGACCTGGTGGAAGAGGTGCTGCGCATGATCGGCTACGATAAGCTGCCGAGCACGATTCCGGTTGGCCCGCTGCCGGAGCCGCATATGGATCAATGGTTCGCCCGCGAGCACGAGGTGCGCACGATTCTGATCGGTGAGGGCCTCAACGAGATTGTGACCTATGCCATGACCAGCCGCCCGCGTATGCTCAACCTGCTGGCGCAGGCAGACGCGACCTCTGCCCGCGCCCTGCTGCGCGCTCCGGTCAATGGGCAGCACAGGCGCGCCGATATTGTGGCAGCGGAGAATGGGCAGCAGAAGGCGCTGGTGCCGTTCGATGCGCGCTCCGTTCCGGCGGTGGTGCTGACCAATCCGTTGAGCAGCGAACTGGAGGCCATGCGACTGACTTTGATGAGCGGTCTGATGGAGACGCTGCAGGAGAACAGCAAGCATAACCGCGCTGGGCTGCAATTCTTCGAGATCGGGCGGCGCTACCTGCCATCCGCCGAGTCGAACAGCCTGCCGGAGGAGCGGCGCAGCGTTGGCATCGCGCTCTGTGGGCCTGTCGAAGTCTCCTGGTTGTCTGAACTGGCACGCCCGGCGGACTTCTACGATGTGAAGGGCATCATCGAGACGCTGCTGGCGCGGCTGCACATTGCCCGCTATCGCTTCACGCCGACGCAGCATCCAACGTTCCATCCCGGACGCACGGCGCTGCTGGAACTGCCGCGCCTTTCGGCAGAGGGTGAGGAGACGTTCAGTCCCGTTGGCGTACTGGGTGAGGTTCATCCACTGGTGCAGCAGCGCTACGACCTGCCGTATCGCACCTACCTGGCAGAGCTTGATCTGGAGGCTCTCTTCGCTGCCGTTCCCGAGCGCCTGACCTACCAGACGATCTCGCGCCATCAAGAATTGACACGCGACCTGGCAATTGTGGTGGATGAGCAGGTTCCGGCGCAAGCGGTGCAGGATGTCATTCTGCGCAGCGGCGGCGAACTCTTGCGCTCGGCCTCACTCTTCGATGTCTACAGGGGAGAGCCGATTCCGGCGGGCAAGAAGAACCTGACCTACTCGCTGATCTACCAGGCACAGGACCGCACGCTGACGGACGCCGAAGCCAATACTCTTCAGGAGCGCATCCTCAATGCCCTTCATGAAGAGTTCGGAGCAGTGTTGCGGTAACGGATGCATCTCGAACCTGTGGGGGCTTCGATCCTGTAGGGACAAGGGGTGGAGAAGGGAATGGGAGGGGGCCTTGTGCTTGTCCGCTTCGCCACAAGAGGTTTGTGGGCTGGATAAGGTACGCGGACAGGCACAAGGCCCCCTCATCCACTCCACCCTACCCCCTGTCCCTACAGTGTGAGGTCGCCCCTCGTTTCCGATCTTGATTGTCAATGTTCATCAACGTATGATAGATAAGAACAGATTGAGCTAATGCTTATGAATGAGGACCTGATGGAGGTCGTATGAAAACAAAAAAAAACCGTTACCGTTCGGATGCCTTTGCTGCGATCCATGAGTCGGCGGAGGCTTTGTATCGTGTAGGAGCTATCGACAAAGTAACGATGCGGGGATTTGATGAGACGTGCCTCGAAGAGTTGGAGGATATTAAGCCATCAGAGATTCGCGCCTTGCGAGAACGCGAGCACATTTCACAGCCAGTTTTTGCCCGCTACCTCAACGTGTCCAAAAACCTGGTATCAGATTGGGAACGTGGTAAAAGAAAGCCAGGTGGTCCCGCTCTAAGGCTTCTCGCCATTATCCAGAAACATGGTATCGGAGCACTCTTATGATTGCCCCTGTCTATCAGTCTTCATCCTGCTTTTTATGATGAGAGTGGGAGGCGCGTTGGGCTGCACGGTGGGATTGACGGCGACCGGTGGCGATGTCTTTGTTCAACTGCTCTCCTACGTCCATGGCCCGGCTGTTCCATTGCGGCCCCATGATGGATGACCAGGAGCTGTAGGGATTGCGGTGAGTCTTCTCGCGGCTTGCCAGGAAGAGGCAGCCCAGGAGGATGAACAGGAAGATGCCAACGAAAATCAGGAAGGCGATAAGCGACGTTGACATCTTCTTGCTCCGTTTTCTACTCTACTGCTGCATGGGAGGCAGTTCTTCCTGCGGATACTCTACTTCAGGCTGCTCGTATTGCTGGTAGGCGGGGCGCTCATCTCCGTAGCGATACTCGCTTTCCTGTACTTGCTGGCTCTGCTGTGGCTGGTAGCCCTGCTGGTAAGGGTCGAAAGCTGGCTCCTCGTAAACAGCCCCACTTTGCGGCTGGTACGGCTGGTATGGCTGATACGGTTGGTATGGCTGATAGGGCTGCTGGTACTGTTGCTGGGAGCGCGAAATCCCGGTGATCCCAGGCTGTGAGGTCGAGGTGAATATCGCTCGAAACAGCACGAACAGGAAGCCCAGTATAACCATAGTGATGAGAAATGGGAAGAAAGAATGGCCCCATATCAGAAACAGGAAAAAGAATAATGGGAGTGGGAAGCCCCAGCCCCATCTACCGCGTCTATGTCGATACCACATGGTAATTGCTCCTGTCTAATGTCCTTTGCTTGCGCTCGGGTTTGCTGTGTTTCGCTACTTCCTTTACGAAGCAGACGTTCCGACGTTGCATATATCAAATTATATCACAGTTTTGCCTATTACAATTCGCTATAAAAAATATAACATATTGCGAATAAACTGTCAAGGTCTTGACAAAAAAACTGCCAGGGAGCCATACAATGGGAATAGAGGATACTCGATGTGACAAGTTGGCATATTTCCACGTTTTATCAATAGCAAAGATTATCGAGGGAGTAAGAGGTAGGAAATCAGCCTATGAGCCGAAGCCGATGCGAGTATTGTGGCAAATTCTGTGACGCAACGACTGTATTTTGCGATGAGTGTCGTGTACTGTTGCAGAATCAATATCAGACGGTCAAGCTGGTCGAAGTGGGCCAGGAAGTCGAGGAAAGAGCATCTGTGGGAGTGCCTCAATCAGTGGCGATGTCCTCCTGGCAGGAGGATGGGGAAGACAAGGGAGATAGGGGAGGCGGCAGCATATTTGAGCGCATTACCAGCCCGTTACCTGTTGTGCGAACGCAAGAGGTGGAGACGCCAGTGCCGCCGGTGCAGGTGCAAGTGCAGGAGACATACAATCTGGTAGAGCAGGCATTAAACCGGCTCAATGATGCAGCGCAGCGTATAGCGAAGGCCGAAGGCGGTCAGCGACGTCATCCCCATGCCTCTCGTCTCACTCCTTTGCGTGATATTTCCGCCGAGATTCAGCGGGAGAGTACGCCTTTACTGAAGGTACCAGCACAGAAGGACACCAATCAAGGAACAAATACTGGTCAGCCTCTGCCCGACCTGTTGTGGCCCTGGCTGCAAGAAGGCGACTCGGAAGAGAGCGAGAGCGATATCTGGGCTAATCGAACTGATCCTTTGCAGGCCCGGCATTTTCCCAATAGCGTAGAAGTTGCGCGTATTGAAGAGGAAGACATGCGCCGCGCCATCGCTGATGGCTGGATGACTCGCCCATTGCCTGCCAGCAGAAAAGTGCGTCTCAATCGCATGCAAGCTGTGTTTATCGTTCTTGTGACGCTGGCAGTACTGGCGCTGCTGGTGGATGGTGTGCTGGCCTCGCTGGCATTTTTCCATACGCATCGCACGCATCCAGTTCCCGGTGGTCCGCCGTCACTTATCCTTGCCAGCAGTGAAGCTGCTATCGGGCAGACGGTGACTATGCGCATCAGCAATTTTTCTCCATCCACCATGGTCTACCTGACGCACGATATCCAGCAGCCGTTAGAGTTCAAGCTTCCTGGTGGTTCTACCGGTAGCGGGTTGATCAAAGTCAACGAGGATGGGAATGCGACTGCCGCTCTCATAGTTGATGCAAGCTGGGGGCCGGGCTTCCACACCATATATGCTGAAGACGTGGCAACTCGCTATACGGCCAGCAGAACGCTGCAGATTGTTGGCTCTGGCCCAACGCATCCCTCCCAGCTCGTTATTGGCTCATCTCTCCTTGATTTTGGATCGGGCTATCAAGGGGCGAACAGCCTTCAGACTCTCACATTACATAACGCGGGGGATGGGCCTATCACATGGGCTGCCAGTAGCGATCAGCCCTGGCTGCTGCTTGCGCCGTCGCAGGGAACATTTAGTGCGAGCCAGACCATCGAAGTGGCGGTCGAGCGTAGTGGCTTAAAGCCGGGAGACTATAAGGGAAAGATTACCTTTACTGCGAATGTAGGTGCGTCTGTGCCGTCAATCGAGGTGCAGATGACGGTGAATGCGCTGCCTGCAAATGCAGGATCGGTGCTGGTTGTCACCCCTGCCGTTCTTTCGTTTGCTGCCCTTGATGGCGAGGGGCCGCCGCCCGCACAGGAGCTAGTTATCAATAACCCCGGTTCACAGCCGCTGTCCTGGTCGCTGGAGAATAATGCAACGACGCCGGTCACGTTTGCGGGAGAGCAACTGCTCCTTCACCTGTTTGGCGATCAAAACTGGCTGCAGACTGGCTCTCAATCAGGTCAGGTCCTGCCTGGCCAGACAGCTATCGTGCAGGTCTTCGTCAATAGCCAGATTCTGCTGCCCGGTGTCTATACCAGCAACCTCGTCTTTAATGGGGGTGGTGGGGCCATTGATAGCCCACAGGTGGTTGGTATCTCGCTGACCGTACAGCCTCGCTGCGGCCTGATCTTAAGTTCGGGCAGCGTCTCGTTTACCACCGTGCTAGGTCAGAGCAATCCTAGCAGCCAGGCTTTGAGTTTGAGCGCGACTTCCAGTTGCACCAACTCGCTCTCCTGGCAGGCCCAGTCGTCGGCAAACTGGTTGACGATTACTACCGCAAGCGGACAATTGCAGGCCTCGGCAAGCACCGTCACCTCAATCGGAGTAAATACCGCGGGTTTGGGTGCAGGGACATATCAGGGAACAGTCTCTTTCCAGACGAGCGCGAGCACACAAACGGTGGCAGTCTCGCTGCAGGTGCAGCCACCTCCACCATCGACCGCTCCGATCATGGGAGCTACTCCGCTCAATCTGAATTTCAGTGCGATCCAGGGTCCGGCGAATCCATCGGGGCAAGTGGTGACAATTACCAATAATGGTCATAGTACGCTTTACTGGCATACGGTCGTAACGCCACTGGCTATGTCCTGGCTTGGTGCAGCACCAAGTGGCGGTTCCATTGCCGCGGGCCAGACGGGTCAGGTAACGATCAATGTTGATACCAGCATTCTGACGCCCGGCACCTATATGGGTCAGATCACCCTTAATGGCAACGATTCCAATGGCAAAACAGCAGGAGGCAGTCCGCAGACAATTGCTGTCAATTTGCTTGTGCTGCCGCCTTGTGCTCTGGCCCAGCCTTCATTAAGTACGCTGTCCTTCAGTGGGGTCGCAGGCGGAGCAAATCCTGCTGCGCAGACGCTGACCATCACGGCAGCGGGAAACTGTGGTTGGCCTTTGAACTGGTCAGCCAGCGTCGCTTCCGCAGCAAACTGGCTGACGGTGACTCCGGCCAGCGGTCTGATTAGCGCCAGTGGTCAATCGGCGAGTATGTCGGCTACAGTGAATATGGCTGGCCTGGCTCCTGGCAAGTATAGTACGAATATCTCTATCACAGCTACAGATAGCGCCAATGCGACCGCGCAGGGAAGTCCCCAGGTTATTCCGGTGACGCTCGTTGTGCAGTCGCCCTGTTCGCTTCAGGTTTCGCCAGCCAGCCTCTCCTTCACAGTACAGCAAGGGCAGGCACCTTCCACACCGCAACCGTTGACGGTCAGCGGAACCGGGGGTTGCGTCTATCCGGTCAACTGGATGGCTGCGGTTAATAG
This sequence comes from uncultured Chloroflexia bacterium, assembly GCA_963736995.1. GTDB lineage: Bacteria > Chloroflexota > Ktedonobacteria > Ktedonobacterales > Ktedonobacteraceae > CADDYT01. Next base: position 338,794 of record CAVTRB010000007.1, on the reverse strand, counting down.
CAGCAGTAGGTCATGGCTGCGGTTGTCTCCAAACTCCGGTTCTGATAACGGGACGGGAAGTTCGCTAACCGTCAATGTCAACCCGGCGAAGCTCACGGCAGGCACGTACACCGGCACTATCACGATCGCGGCGCAAGCTGGTGGAACTGCTATTCAGGGAAGTCCGCAGGCGATTACGGTGACTTTGAATGTTACTGGCTCGATCAGTGGAACCGTTATGGCCTGTACTGCCGGTACATGTACGAACGCAGTTGCTCTGCCTGGAGCTACGGTCAATCTGCTGAATAGTTCCGGGACGCAGGTTGGCAGTGTGACTGCAGATACTTCGGGCAATTACAGTTTCTCCGGTATTCCCGCCGGTACCTACACCATCTCCGTCACAGGCTCGTTAAGCGGCGTGAGCTATACTGGCACTCAGCCAGTGACCTTATCGGTAAATCAATCGAGTATTGTGGTTGATGCCATGCCGGGCCAGTAACCAGTCATTTTACCCCCGCCGCCATTCGGTGGCGGGGGTAATTTTTCTCCTGAAATCTCTTGCGCTTTGTGCTACAATGTCTACCAGTGTATCAATGTATTTCATTATGCCTGTGGATGGGCCATGTTGCGGTGTGCTTGAGTTCTGGTAGCTGGTTGCCTTTTTGCAAGCGAAGGAAGTAACCGGCAATAGATACGAGTGCGTATCGTTGTCGTTGTAGAGCGATTTTAGGAGGATGGGGGAGGGTACGGGGAAACGCTATGTTCCGTACTTCCCTCTTGAAACGCTGATATGGATACGAAACGCTGTGTGTACTGTCAGAAACTGGCACGGGCCGACGCTGAAGTCTGTAGCCGCTGTGGACATTCTTTTGATCGCACGCGTGTTGTGCGGGACGCGAGCAGGAGGTCTATTCCGCCGGCTTCTCCCCATCATGCAGGGCATTATTCGGGCCTCCACCCGGAAGACCAGCCATATCAGTCAACGATGATCTCAATTGTGCGGCCTGACGCAAGCTCCCGCCCACAACAATCGTCACGCGAGCCGGATGGAATTATTTTACCCGAGATTGAAGCTCCGTCCATATTTCCCACTTCAGCAATCTGGCAAGAGCCGCAGTGGCCTGTTGCAGAACCTGACGTTCCTATTTCTCCTCTGCCACCTACGCCATTGACACAGTTGTCACCATCATCCCGCCTGAGGAACACACCAATTCCTGATATCTTTGATGATGAGGATATGACGGAACGAGAGCCGCAGATGCGTGGAGGGAGATCGATTGCTCTCTATGATGCCCGATTGCGCACTCCATTGCCGCCATCACCACCACCACTACCATCACCAGCATATAGGCCAGCGCGTTCGCCGTTTCAGCGCCGACCGCTTCTGACTGTCCTGACGCTCTCTTTTTTGCTGATGCTGGTTGCAACCGGTCTGTTGGCCTATATGTTCATCAATAAGAGGCCGCAGGCGTCTTTCGCTAGCGCGACGTTGTACGCCGTTCCCAACAGGCTCCGCGTGGGCGATCTGTTGCAGCTCTCCGGGCAGGGCTTTGGCGCGAGCGATCTCTTGTCTTTTACGCATGATAGCAATGAACCCATTCTGGATGGCGGCAAGAAGCAGTTGCAGGCTCGCACCGATGCCCTGGGCGCTTTTTCGGTCCGTATTCCAGTGGGCAACTGGGGGACTGGCGACCATAGTATTCATGCGATTAATGAGGTGCAGCAGTTTAGCGATTCGGTGACGATTACGATCGAGGCTTCTCCGCCTCCACAGGAGCCGCCGGGCTTGCAACTCAGCCCACCACGCCTTGATTTCGGCGCGGATGCCCCCGGTGTCATATCAAGCAAGAATGTGACATTGCACAACACTGGCGGCGGTCATCTGAACTGGCAGGCCAGCAGCGATCAGCCCTGGTTGTCAATTTCACCTGGCAGTGGCACATTTAATGGCAGCACGGCAGTCGTTGTGACCATCAATCGTGGTATGCTGGCTCCCCTTGCCTATACCGGCCATATCTCGTTTACACAGCAGGGCAGCCATACTCATCCGCTGAAACTGGCGGTGACAATGGCGGTAAAAGCCGCGCCCGCGAGTCTGGCCATTGCGCCGGTCTCGCTCTCATATTCTGGCAGCACGACGCAGAGTCCGGCCAGTCAGACGATTACCCTGCAAAATGGTGGTGGGCAGCCGCTGAACTGGAGCGCGACGGCCATCACCGGCAATGGCATTCCCTGGCTCTCGATCTCGCCCTCCAACGGGCAGCTTGCACCCAGAACGAGTGCAACAATCACCGTGAACGTGCAGTCCCAGTTGCTGGCGGTCGGCTCGTACCAGGGTGTTATCTCCTTTAAAGGAGGAAGCAATCCACAGGTGAGCGTCTCGCTCACCGTCGCTGCCCCCGGCAGCCTGGTTGTCTCGCCCCCTGCGCTGAATTTCTCCGCCTTTACGGGTCACAGTCCGGCCAGTCAGAGCGTCACGCTGCAAAATAGCGGTGGGCAGTCATTGGACTGGACGGCGGTCGCAGCCACGACGAATGGTGCGAACTGGTTGAGTGTCTCCCCTACCGGTGGACAGCTTGGCGCGGGAGGGAAGGCGACCGTCACAATCGCTGTGAACGGAGCCAGCTTGCCGTCCAATTCCTATCAGGGGACCGTCACGTTCAATGATAATGGGCAGAGCCGGCAGGTAGCCGTTGCGCTGGCTATGAGTACGCCTCCAACTCCCACTATCAATGTGCAGGTACACACGTTAAATTTCAGTGCTATGCTGGGGAAAAACCCCGCGTCGCAATCCTTTACTGTTAGCAATACGGGCAACGCTACGCTCAACTGGAGTGCAAGCGAGGATCAGATAGCGGCAACATATGCGCCGATTACACCGGCCAGTGGCAGTCTCACACCCGGACAGAGCGCAACCATTACCGTCAGCCCGGCGACGACGAATCTGGGCGCGGGTTCGCTGACCGGTACCATTACCATTACCGACACCAATACGGGAGACCTGGTAGCGGCTCAGAAGGTCGCGGTGAATATTACGGTGCTGAACCAGCCGCAGATCAGCGTTTCTACAAATGGGCTGGATTTCAGCAATGACAGCACGTTGCAAAATAGCTCGCAGTTGCTGGTGATTACCAACACGGGTTCCTCCAATCTCAACTGGGCGGTGACTATTCCCTCGCAGTCGGCGTCCTGGCTCACCGTCGATAACAGCAGTGGGACGCTGGCCGCGGGAGAGAGCGTGGTGATTGACGTGACCTGCGATAGCAGCCAGCTTACTCCCGGTAATTACACGGCTTCGCTGCAAGTCAGCGACAGCGATTCTGCTACGACCGTCACGCCACAAACGGTCGATGTAGCGCTGACGGTAAGCTAGCGTTGTCGCCTTTTCGCTTCTGTGCTATACTCTTACCAGAAATTGTAGGCGCTTTATGTGCCGCTGTGCCTCAATGCGCGCTACAAACAAGACTGTGGAGGATAAATTCGTGCCAACGATTACTTTTGTGCGTGAAAATGTAGTTGTCGATGTACCTGTCGGCGATCATGTGCGCTACCCGGCGCTGGAAAACGATGTTCGCGTGTACTGCGGCATCTGGCAATACCTCAACTGTCATGGCAATGGCCTGTGCGGCACTGATCGCGTGGCAGTCTCACCTTCGAGCAACACCAATTCTCTCTCGTTCATGGAAAAGTTCTGGCTGCGCGGTGATCTGAAGAAAAATCCCAATATGCGCCTGGCCTGCCAGGTTGAGGTGCTGGGGGACGTGGTGGTTGATACGCAATGTGGCATGCCAGGCAATGTCGGCGTGCAGTCCGAAGATTATCCGGTGCCGGGAAGAAGGTAAGTCCACAGGCACAAAATGAAACAATAGACGTTGGGGCAGGCCGCCCGCAAGGGACGGCCTATGGGTGTGGTCAGCGGACCACGAAGTACAGCCTGATGGCCAGTTGATTATTCCAGTACAGCCCGACCATTCCCTCGGCAGGCTTCGCAAATTGCATCTCCGCCGAGCCATTGCTGCTGTCTTTAATTGGCTGCGTCTGCAAGGTACTGTAGAGCAGCCCATTCATGTACCACTTGATAGTGACTACGCCGGGCGTTTTCGGGTGCTGGACACTGTACGTGACGTAGATAGTTTGCCCCTGGTTGAAGACGTTCGCGGGCTGCAAGACGATGTAGGTCTGTGAATTTATTCTCGAGCCGGTGCTAGCCGAGTTAATGATATTTGCGGCAGGCCCATAGTCAGGAGACGTTTTCGGGTCTGGCAAGGGTGGGGCGGGTGTTGGTTGCAGGTTCCCCGGGCGATCAATACCGGACCACTGGCGCAATTGCTCGACTTTGCCGCTGGCCTGGGCATAGTAGCCCGCGCCGCTACAAAAGAGAACGAGGACGATCAGCACACTGATCAGGCCGCTGATGGCGCGATAGCGAGGGATAATCGAGCGCGGCCTGGTGTACATGGGTGGAATGTAAACTACCCCTTCCGTGATCTGCTCGGGCAGCGCCGGGAAGCGAGAGGCCGCGTCCTGATTCTGAGCGCCGGGGATCAGTCCGCGCTCTTCCTGCTGCTGGTCAAAGGGAATAACCGCTGTTGGCTGGCCCTGTTGAACGTGTTTGTTTGTCTGCCAGGTTCTTAACAGTCCTGTATGCGCCTGCTGCTCGTATTGATAAGGGACGGGGAGCCAGGAAACCGGGGCGTTCTGTCCCTGCGCTTGTACCGGTTGGTCAGTTGGTACCTGCGTGGTCTGATCCATATAATTGCCCACGGCTTGTTGTAACAATGGCGATGGTGCGCCGCATGCCGGACAAGGCGCTTCATTGTCGAGTCGTGCTGTACTACAAAATGGACAAAGCATCCTGTTTCAACCGCCTTTTTCTGTCTCAATTCCATTCCCGCTGCCCCAATACCCGATCTGGTTTCAAAGGTAGCATCAGCGAGAGAGTCCGTCAAGGCTGCTCGCACGGCTATAGGGCAAATTGGCTATTGTCATTGTATATAAACGTATCTCTTCGTGTTCTTGTAAGGTTTACGTCCCCGCTTGCACCGGAAATGGTGACATGGTACGATGCGGGTAGGGTTGTCGTAAATGGATGACAATTTCTGACAGGTGAAGGCGGACTTTTTGAAATGTCAGAGACACAGGAACAGTGGTATAACCGGCAGGCTATTGAGCACCTGGCACAGCATATTCCTTTTGAGCGGGATAGCGCGAGCAAGGCGGAGCAGATTGAGATGCTGCGCGGCCTCGTCATTCGTCATGGCCGTAGCATGGACCCGGAGCTATTTGGTTTTGATGCGCGTAACGAGCTGATACGCCTGGGGCTGTGGGATCGCATCGGGCCGGAACGCGAGCAGGATCAGGGGCCGGAGAAAGAGCAGGAGTTGGGACCGTGATGGAGCGTAATTGAGGGAAAAAGGATGGCGAGTTCGATCGGAGAGAGAACAATTGTCATTACCGGCTGTTCCAGTGGTTTTGGCAGGGTAACGGCGCTGAACCTGGCCCAGCAGGGTTGGCGCGTCTTCGCAACAGTACGCAGGCAGACGGGCGCGGAAGATTTGCTGGCCGATAAGTGGCTCTTTGATGTGACGGAAAGGTTTGCCAGGAAGGTCAGTACAGGTAGGGAGGGCTTTCCGCCTTCGCTATTCGCCGATACTGTGCGCAAGATTCTCGCAAGTCCGCGTCCGCGAGCGCGTTACGTCATTCCTCGTAGTGCGAGCAGGCAGATGCTGCTGCGTCGCCTGTTGCCTGATAGAACGTGGGACTGGCTGCTGCGGCGCACACTGAAATGGTGATGATAAGCGTGGCAGCCGGTCAAGACCGTGTGCCGTTTTTTGTGCTATGATTAGCATAGAGACTATTCTCATAGTATGGTTCGTTTTTAGTCTATAAAAATTTCAATCTTGTCTATCAAAGGGGGCAATGATGCTCAAAGGTACATTGCTGTATCTGGCACATAATCCTGGTGTGCGTGATTTTGTGACTCATAATAAGGCGACACGTGGTGTCTCGCGCCGCTTCGTGGCAGGAGAAAAGTTGGACGAGGCGATTGCGGTGGCACAGGCGCTGAACAAGCAAGGGCTGCATGTCTCGCTCGATCACCTGGGCGAGAATGTCTCTGATGCCAGAGAGGCTCAGGCGGCGGCGCGGGATTACATCGCTATTCTTGACGCGATCAACCAGAGTGGTGCCGACGCCAATATCTCTATCAAGCTGACCGCACTGGGACTGGACATCTCAGAAAAGATGTGCGAGGAGAATGTGTGTCGCATCCTGGAGCGCGCGCAGCAATTTCCGATCTTTGTACGCATCGATATGGAAGGCTCGCCCTATACGGAGCGGACCGTTGATATGACGCTGCTCCTGCACAGGCAGTTTGAGCATGTGGGAACGGTCATCCAGTCCATGTTGTATCGCAGCGGTAAGGATATCGAGCGCTTGATTGCGCAGGGAGTGCGTGTGCGCCTGGTCAAGGGCGCGTATCAGGAGTCAAAGACGGTGGCTTACCAGAATAAGAGCGAGGTTGACCACAATTATATTGAATTGATGAAGCCGCTGCTCTTACATGGAAACTATCCGGCGATTGCAACGCATGACGAGGCAATGATCAACGCGACCCAGAAGTTTGCGCGTGATAATGGCATTAGCAAGGCTGCCTTCGAGTTCCAGATGCTCTATGGCATTCGCCGCGATCTTCAGGAGCAGCTGGTGAAGGAGGGCTACAACGTGCGCATCTATATTCCCTATGGTTCGCAATGGTATCCCTACCTGATGCGTCGCATGGCCGAGCGCCCTGCTAATCTGATGTTCGTAATGAGCAACGCACTGCGCTAGAAAATAATCAGATAAAGGAAGAAGTTCATGCTTAAGGACACCTATGTAGTTGCCGTAGGTGTAGCCGATGTGCGCCGGGAACCCTCTGCTGCCGCCGAACTCGTAACACAGGCTCTGCTGAACGTTCCAGTCATTGTGGGGGAGACGTGCAATGGCTGGACGCAAGTTGTACTCCCGGACTACGAAGGCTGGATGCGCTCCGAGCAGTTGGAGAGTTCCATTGTGCCTTCCTTCACCCAGGTGAGCGATTGCTGCCGCAGTCCTCTGCACCTGGTTGCCGTTGTCTGCGCAACGAGCACACCTTTGTATGTAGATGCGTGTGGCGAAGAGACTGTCGGTACAGCCTATCTTTCAAGCGCGTTGCCGGTACTGGATACGTCACACGATGAGCGCGTGCTGGTGGCGCTGCCAGGGGAGCAGAGGGCATGGCTTGGGCGATCCTCGCTTGCTCTGCGCCCACCGGAATTGAGTGAAGGCATCTTTCCTCGCCAGCCGATAAGTGTGGTGACCGGTTATGCCCGACAGTTTCTCGGCGTTCCCTATCTCTGGGGCGGCACAAGCTGGCAGGGAATAGATTGCAGTGGACTCGTGCAGCTCTGTTATCGTATGGCCGGTTATATTCTGCCGCGTGACGCAGACCAGCAGCACGATTTCCTGAGGCACGCGGTTTCCAGAGAGGAGATGCAGGAGGGTGATCTAATTTTCTTTGGCAGTAAAGCTATCACCCACGTTGCCCTTGCGCTCAATGACCACGAGTATATCCATGCTGAAGGGCAGAACTACAACCATGTTGTCATCAACAGCTTCAACCCGCGAGACGAGCATTATTATCCGCGCCTCGATGAGATCGTATGGGCGATCAAGCGCGTGGTGTAGGAGGAGATTATGCCAATCCTGCCATACAAGGGCGTGTGGCCCACTATTGCCGAAGACGTATTCATTGCCCCGGGGGCGACGGTGATCGGAAATGTGACTATTCGCGAGGGGGCGAGTGTGTGGTATAACGCGGTGGTGCGTGGGGATGTAGCCCCGATTGTGATCGGGCAGCGCACGAATATTCAGGATAACTGCACCCTGCACGTGGATGAGGACGCGCCGCTCACAATTGGGGACGATTGTACGGTGGGGCATGGAGCCATTGTACATGGAGCGACGGTGGGTGACCGTGTGCTCGTGGGGATGAACTCCGTGGTGCTCTCACATGCACAGGTAGGCGCGGATACGATTGTAGGGGCGGGCGCACTGGTCAGCGAGGGCAAGAGCATCGCAGACGGCTCCCTGGCCGTGGGCATACCGGCTAGAGTGGTGCGCGCACTGACAGAGTCCGAGCGGGTGCATCTTCTTGAAAGCGCGGATGGCTATGTGCAGCGCGCACAGGAGCATAAAGAATCACTGCAAGGGCTTCAGATTCAAGAGAGGTAAGCCCACTTTTTCAGTATATTAGCCCTTTCTTATCCCGTAAATGAAAAAAATTTAGTAAATTTACCTCGTGTGCTACTGGCAAATCTTTAAAGAGGAGTGGTTCCGTATTGGAAATCTTCCAGCTATGAGCAGGTAATTATGCGGATGCATCCTCGTTTTCCTGCGTGTCGATGCTTGCTCCAGCTTGACGTTGCTACTTGATTATATTAGAATAAATATATTACCTTTTCCAGAAGGGTACATGCCTTTCTTTGGAGATGAGTTGGAAGAGGGCGAAGTTTGTCAAGCGTATGCTTTCTCAGGGAACTGGGTGTGTGGATGCTCTAACGAAGGCGACATGAATTCTCACTCTCCCTGTTCAAGATCGAAGGAGTTGGCAAGATAATGCAGTCGGTAAATGGTGAGCTTATCAGGCAGATACGGCGTCAGTATAATTTGACGCAGACTGAGCTTGGGGGAGAGCGATTCTCAAAATCATATGTTAGTGCGGTAGAGCGAAATAAGATTATGCCTTCTCGTCAGGCCTTAGAGTATTTTGCAGAGCAGCTGGGCAAGGCCACCGATTACTTTACGAACTTAATTGAGCAAACAGAGGACATGAAGCAACTGGAGGTGGTTGATCCGATGGCACCGGGGAATGGTGACCAGTACGGAGTGCGAGCAGAGGAACTTACTTTACTGGATATCTTACTTGAAGATGGCGAGCTAAGCGGCGTTATGGGTCGGCAGCAATTGCGGGCGCTTTCGCCACACGTGGTGGCCGCCCTTCCAGTTGCCAGGCAGGCACGTTACCATTTTCTCTCAGGACACCAGGCTCAGAAAGAGGGAAACCTGGAGGAGGCGCTGCGGGAATTTGAGCTGGCACTGGTACTGGCACCCGTGGATTTGCAGGTAGCTATTATCGACGAACTGGGACTGAACTATTACCGCTCGAAGAATTACCAGACGGCCCTGACATATCATCTACGGGCGCTACAACTGTGGGAGCAGCAACGAGAGGAGTTGAATGGTGCGGCGAATACGCCGGGTTTTAAGATTGAGTTCAACTGTGGAAATGACTACCAGGCACTGGCAGCCTATCTTGAGGCGTGCGAGCATTATGAGAAGGCTCGCCGCTATCTCAACACCGAGCACGATATGAAGACCGCTGCTTCCCTCTACTATGGGCTGGGCTATTGTGTCTATGGTGCGAGCGAGCGGTCGTGGCATGAGCCTGGTAGCTATACTATTCCGGTTGAGGCAGTGGAGCGCGAATACCAGCGGGCCAGTAGTTTCTTGCTGCAAAGCCGGACGCTTTACCAGGTTGGAGGGAATCGCTTAGCTGAGACGCAGGCCCGTCTGATGCAGGCGAGAGTGTTACTCGATCTATGTGAGCGTCGCCAGCAGTTGAGCAGGAAGGCCAACAGCCAGAAGCCCTTGCTTGCTGGCAGCGCGACAGGAGTGCTCAATGAGGCAGAGGAGCAATGTCGTCAGGTACTGCTTATTAGCATGGAGGAGGCTGAGCGCGGTACAGCAATTGCGGCTGAGCAGGTGGATAGCATGATCTATGTTGCCTGTGCTTATCTCGCTCAGGTTTTTGTGCGGCATGCGGCCCTGGCTCGCCTGAGTGGTTTCAAGGATACTGCTACTCGCGAGCTGATGGTCGCTGCTTATCTGAGTGGTGAGGTAGTAAAATCCCTGTCTCGAGCTGAGCTTCCCCTGGCTCTGGCGCGGCACGCCAGTATGTTCAATGTGAATACGGCGCAGCAGGGGGTATCGGCGGAGGAGTTGGCGGAGGCGCTTCCTGAGGGAGCTGCTGAGCGGCATAACCCGTTCAGCGTGGTTGAAGTCTGTATAGCGGTCGGTGAGGTGGCCGAGGAACTGGGCTACGCTGCCAGGGCGCAGGGGAATGCAGGTGAATGGTTTGAGCATGCCAACCGCTGGCTACAAACTGCACTAAGCAGGGTACGAGCCGTTGTGGGATGTGGGGAACGAGATAATGGATACGTCGCTCGCAGCTATCGCCGCTGTTTCGATATCCTGGATGAGCGAATGGAGATGGCACCCGAATTGACAGAACAGACGACCAGAACGCTGATGAGCCTGCTGAAAGAGGCGGTCGGTCAACTTTCCCAACCCGTGTTGTATACAGAAGAAGTCGTATAGCCGGGGCCGATCAAACGGCGGTGCGCACGATGAATTGGCCAATGTAACCCTGTTGCCGATGACGATGCGTCTATCACCGATTGGTTTTCGTGATGAGTTGTGTGGCCAGGGCTGTGCGCAGGAGCGGCTTGGCACGCTGGAAGTAGGTTTTGGCTGTGGCTTCCGGCATGTTGAGTGTGCGCCCGATCTCTGAGAAGCTCAACTGCGAAGTGTAGCGCAGGAAGACAACGGCTCGATAGCGAGGAGGCAGCATGCTGATAGCCGCGCGCAGCCGACGCTGCAGGTCGCTCTGCTCGACCAGTTCTTCCGGCAGCGGCCCATTATCAGGGATGGCGAAAAGCGCCGGAAACTCACCCTCGTCGTTGGTCATCTCAAGTTCCGAGAAGTAGGTAGCGCGTTTGCGGTTCAACTGACGCAACTCGTCGACGCAGCGATTGCGCGACACCTGGAAAAGCCAGGGCTTCAATGGCTCATCGGTGCGTAGCACGGGTAAATTAATATACAACTGTAGAAACACCTGCTGCAAAACATCGCAGGCGCGGTCGTAGTCTTCCATGAAGTGATAGATAAAATTGAACAGGTTAGTGCTGTAGCGCTTTACGAGTGTTTCAAAGGCCATCTGGTTGCCTGCGAGAACCTCTTGTGCCAGCATCCCGTCTGTGACTTCAAGCCTCTCTTGACCGAGATTCTGCTCTTGTGTTTTCATCGCTGAACATCCTTCTTGCTCTGTTCAGACCGTGCTCCTTTTGTTTTCCGGTTATCACACCACCGCTCGTAATCTTTAAATATGCCGTCCTCAATGACAAAGAAGCCGGGCAGGGTAATGGTGGGTAGGTCAGAGCCAGCTCTGACCTTGAGCCGGTAGATTGCCAGGTCATCACCCCCGTTCCCTGTATAGCCTATTCGTTGCGCCATTCCACAAATACGCTCAGGTTGCCCTGCAATGACTACCGGGATTTTTTGCAACGAATGGCGTAAGGTAACATGCGTGATAGCTACCGCCGGGACATATGTAAGCTGATCGGGCGTTTGCAGGTGATGGTTCATGCTCTCCCGTCTTTCTAGCAGACTGACATTACGATGTACTTATTCCAAAAAGTATTGAAAATTCTCAGGAAATGTTCCAACCCCACAATAGTAATACGTAGTTCTTACTGAAATGGTGTCACAATTGGGCAAAATATTTTGTTGCAAAGACGAGCCAAAAACTCCTCGGAGTTTTAGTTCCAACACTGGTAAGTAGACAAATGGAATTGCATGAGCAACACAAACGCCATCTCCAGGCTATACATGAAGACCGCAAACGGGGAGCACAGGAAGGGGTTGAGGAAGAGATGCGCCACGCGCATACCCGGGCCATCTCAAGTGGCCCGGGTATGCGCGTGGCGCATCTCTTCTTAAGAATTAAGGGGAAGGGAGAAGTAGAACGTGCTGCCCTGACCGTCTTTGCTTTCCAGCCAGAGGCGACCTCCTTGCAGGCGGATAATTTCGCTGGCTATATAGAGGCCGAGGCCAAGTCCTTCGACGTGGGGCTGTTTGCCAGTATTTTCGACACGGTAGAAGCGGTCGAAGATGTGGGTTTGTTGCTCCTGACTGATGCCGAACCCTTCGTCTCGCACCATGATGATCGCCTCACCCACATGGCGTTCGATACCGATTGTGACTGGCGTATCCGGGGGGCTGTATTTGATGGCGTTACTGATCAGGTTGTGCAAGACCTGCTCGATGCGAGTCTCATCCCAGGTGCTGGTGATGCTCTCTTCGCTGCTTTCTAGCTTAATACGCCGCCCACTGACCGCTTCCTGTTGTTCGATGACGTGTTTCACCAGCTCGACGATGTTGACATTTTCCTGGTTCTCAAGCTGGAAAAGCTCACCGCGTATGCGCGTCAGGTCGCGCATCTCATTGATGAGACGGCTCATACGTCTTGTCTGCTGAATAATACTTTGCAGAGACTGTGCTTGCTGTTCCACCGTCAATGGGGCCTTCGTTTGACTCTCCATTGTGGCGTTCCCCGCTGTCTGGCTCTCAGCAGGGAGTGCGTGTTCGAGTCTGCGCAGGATCCGCTCCGCCTGGCCTTGAATGGCAGTCAGGGGCGTGCGCAGTTCGTGGCTGGCGAGGGAGAGGAATTCGTCCTTCATCTGGTTGAGCCGTTCGACTTCCTGGCGGGCCTGCACCTCTTCAGTGATCTCGACGGCAGAGACCAGCATGAAACGAACAGCGTTGGGCAGCTCCGTATCCATGATTGGTGTGAGCATCCAGTTCCAGATGCTTTCTTCGCCGTTCTCTGGCGCTTTGACACACACTTCCGAGAGACGACCGGGAGAGCGGGTTTCCAGCACCTCGTTCCATAGCGTGGCTGCCTCTTGAGTGGACGAAACAAGGGCGATATCCTGAAACGTGCGATTGGTAAGAGTATCAGGCTGGAGGTTATGGACCTGTGAGACGATACCGAGGTAGCGAGGACTGCCCACAAGGAGTTCGCTCGTTTGTGCGTCATAGAGGGCAAGCGCGGCGGAAGAGGCGTTATCGATGACGAGTTTGAGGCGCTGGCGCTGTTCTTCGGCAGCTTTTGCGCGCTGCTCGGTTTCGTCAGTGGCATAGATGATCACGCCGGAGGCGCGCCCACTGGCGTCGTGAGAGGGCACGATGGTGTAGACCAGATAGCCTTCGATGGAAGGGGTACTGCGTGTTCCGGGCAGAGAAGTGGGCAGTGGCGGTGTTGTGCGTACCTCGTCATGGAGAAAGGCTTCGTGGGCCAGGCGTACCACCTCGGGACCGCCTTCCCAGAAGTGGTCGAATACCTCGTCCAGTGGGCGTCCCTGCATAACCCTTCCTTCGAGCAGGTTGCCATAGCCAGGGTTGAAAGCTTCAACCAGCAGAGCCGGGCCGCGCAGCACCAGGATGTAGAAGGGAGCAAGTTCCGCCATCTCTGAGAGGCGCACCCGTTCGCTTTCCAGCATATTGGCGAGTTCTTGCAGTTCGCCGGTACGGGCGCGCAGTTCCTCGTTAGTGGTTTCGAGTTCCTCGTTGGTGGCCTGAAGTTCCTCGTTATTGGTCTCCAGTTCCTCGTTGGTGGCCTGGAGTTCCTCATTGGTGGTTTCAAATTCTTCGATGGAGGCCTGTAATTCTTCGTGCGTGAGCATCAGTTCCTCGTTGGCAACCTGCAGTTCCTCGTTGGCGTCCATCAGTTCTTTGTTGACATCGTTGAGGCGTTTGTTGGAAGCGCTCAGTTCGTTCATCAACTGCCCCTGCTCGGTCTGAACCGTTTCGAGCTGGCGGCGTATCTGCACCTGTTCCGTGACGTCGCTCACGCTGATAATCGCCAGGTCCTGGTTGCCGCTTTCCATCGGCATCAAGGCGATCGAGAGGCTCAGGAAGCGCCCATTGCCACCACCGGTGATATTTAGTTCAACTTCGGGAAGGGTGATACTGCTGCGTTCGCGAAAGACGGCGTCGATGGCGTTGCGCACGATGGCGTAAGGAATGCCGTGTACCGAGTGCAGGAAGTCATGTTCGTTGCCAGGTTCGCGCAGGCTCAGCAGTCGCCGTGCCGTGCCGTTGACTGTCAGCACGTGGTAAGAACGATTGATGACCACGATGCCGATAGGTAAGAAGCGCAGGAGCAATTCGTTCAGGCGGCGCAATTGTCCAAGCTCAAGTGAAGGCTGGATGGGTTCTTGTTCCATCAGTTGTTTCCCTGTACTGCGGGTTGCAATGCTGCCAGCGCCTCGTTCCAGACGAGGCGTATTTAACCCGGAGAAAGATTGGCGGCGTGTCATAGGTAAAGCACTGCCGGTACAGCGATAGACTTTCCAGTGTTTATTGACCAGTTCATAGAAGGACTGCGTGGGACGTACGGTTTCGGCTTTGCCCAGGAAGAGATAGCCACCGGGCGAGAGCGAGAAGGCGAACTGATTGAGCACGTATTCTTGAAGTTCAGGTGTAAAGTAGATAAGCACGTTGCGGCAGAGCACCAGGTCGATGCGCGGAAAGGGTGCACTGCGACTCAAATCTTGCTGTCCGAAGATAACCATCTGGCGCAGCGTCTTGGAGACGTGGTAGCCGTGATCGACGCGCTCGAAGAAGCGTTCCCGATACTCAGCCGGAACGCTTTTGAGCAGATTTTCGGAATAGAGGCCGCGCCGGGCGAAGTTAATCGTCGCCTCGTCCACATCGGTGGCAAATATTTTGATGCTCCATTCGGACAGTTCGGCCCCCAGCAGGTCGGTCAGCAGCATGGCGAGCGAATAAGGTTCTTCACCGGTGGCGCAGCCTGCAGTCCAGAAGCGCAGGACGCGGTCGCGATAGCGGGCCTGAGTGATCAGCCTGGGTAGGATTTCGTTTTTGAGGTAGGTGAAGGCTTCCGGGTCGCGAAAGAACTGGGTGACGTTAATTAAAAAGGCTTTGACCAGTTCGCCGACCTCTTCAGGGTGGGCATAGAGATAATCCAGATACTCGCGCATTGTGCGGTTGCGTGTGACAGTCATACGTCGGCTAATGCGACGCAGGATGGTCGAGGTCTTATAGGCATGGAAGTCGATGCTGGCCTGCCGGTTCACCTTTTCGAGAATAGCGTGCAGCACATCCTCGGTATGCTCTTCGCTGCGTGGGAGGTGAACCCCGTTGAGCAGATCGTAGAGCAGGGGGCCAATTTGTTCCAGGTCGGTCTCGAAGTCGACGATGGTAGGAGGGAGCGCCAGGGGCATTGAGGGATAGCGAGCCGTCTGCGGGTTCTGGACGATCACCGTTCCACCTGCATTTTTCACGTCCACAGCCCCTGCAGCGCCATCTGAGCCGGTGCCAGTGAGGATTACCGCAATTAAGCGTTCGCCATAGGTTTCAGCGGCAGTTGAAAACAGCGTATCGACCGATGGGCGCGGGCGCACGCGCCTGTTATGGTCTTCCTGTACCTCGACATGGCTATCATTAACAGAGACGTGGCGGTTGGATGGCACGACATAGATTTTGCCAACCTCCAGCTTGCTGCTCGAAGTGACGACTTCGACGGGGAGTGTTGCGTGTCTTCTGAGGATGGCATCCAGGTTACTTGGCCTTGTCACGTCCAGATGTTGAGCCAGGACAATGGGAGCGGGAAAGTCCGAGGGGATGGTGCTCACCAGAATCGAGAGAGCTTCGATGCCCCCTGCTGAGGAACCGACCACGACCAACTCTCCCTGGGTGGACGATTGCTCAGCCTCACCCTCCCCGCTGGTTTGAGGTTTCTCAACTTCTTTGCTCATGCTACGCGCACCTTTTCTAGAAAAGAGTAGTATTGATGGCGCTGGTTAGGAGCGAGATGTCTTTTTGCTCCGTGAAGTCTGCATCCCCTCGTCGAATGTCTGCTGTGGCGCTGTCGAAAGAGCTTCCTCGGCGGCCTGATTACTGGTGATGGGCGCGTTCTTGAGTAAAACATCTCGTAGCACAGAAGCATTATTCTCTGCCTTTTGCACGCGCTCTTCAAAGCGCCTTGCCAGCCAGTGCTGGCCGCGCGTATGTGCGTCTTTCATCATGCGACGCGAGAGGCTGGCCGTTTCTTCCAGTGTTTCCAGGGCAACCCAGAGCGCCTGTTCCAGCGCCTCGTTTTGTCCCGCCAGCATGCTTTCGAGCGAGTAGGAGTGACCGACGCGACAGCGAAAACGTAGAAGCTTGTCGTCGTGGATTTCCCAGAGGGTTCCGCCGCATTCAGGGCAGGTAAAAGCAGAGGGTACCCCTGTATGGGTACTGCTGTTTATTTCAGCCATATCCATCTCCACGATTTTCACTTCGTCTTTCATCTCTTGAGGAATCGGATACGCTTCTTCCGGCTGTGCCGGCTCAATAACCAGCGCAGGCAGCTGACGCCCAATCTCGGCTAATGGCATGCAATGATCGATCTGGACATGGGCAAGCGCGCTCTCTGGCATGCTAGGATACATAGCCTCTCTGGGGTCCTGTACAACCGTCATACCACCACGCCTTTTGATTGCCAGCATACCCGCCGTGCCATCGTCGAGCGAGCCGGTAAGTACAATGCCGATCACGCGAGGCCCATAGGACAGGGCTGCTGAGCGAAATAACACATCGATAGCTGGTCGGTGCCGGTTTTCCTTTGGTCCTCGTGAGAGGTGAATGTGTCCCTGCTCGACCAGTAAGTGCAGATCGGGCGGTGCAATATAAATATGCCCCTGCTTGATCTTCTCTGTGTTCTGAGGATGTTTTACTGGCAGTGTCCCCTGACGACCGAGTATCTCCGGCAGCAGACTGGGACCCTGGGCCGGGATATGAAGCACGATAAAGACGGCAGCCGGTAGATCAGAAGGCAGCATATTGACAAGTGTGCTCAGAGCCTCTACCCCACCGGCTGAAGCGCCAATCACAATGATATCATGTTCGGGCACGGTTCCCTCCATCTTATGAGGATGTTGTGGTGGGTTTACCGGCACAGAATAGGATAGGTCGAAATACCTTCCCGAACTGCCCTAAAAGAACCCACTCTCTATCTGAACGCAGTAATCATAATCTCAGAAACGTGTCCTGTCAAGTTTCCCTGTTCCAGATATTCCAGCGACTTTCTCGCGTTTTCTCTGTACTTGGTGCACGTCTCAATTTCTGGCCCTCTTCTCTTTAACACGTTTTTGCAGAGCAAAATGAGCCTATGGAATGGGGTCAGGTTTATCTGTATGGGGGACGAAGGCCGATCAATCGGCAGTGCGCAGCCCCGGTGGCCGAATTGATCTCCCATATTTTTCGTCATGTACTGAGTTCTACCTGGAAAGTAGCCTGTAACGCTGGTTGGCCGGGGCGCTGGATGGTGAGGGTAATATCCCAGAGACCGGCCATGCTGAAGGCGGTAGCGTTCGGGCCGAAGGTGGTGAGGTAGGTGGGGTTGTTAGCAGAGCTGGTGGCGGTGGCGTGTGACGTACCCATGTCCATCACCTGCATGTTGACGCTGATCTCTACCTGCGCGCCGGTCACGGGTTTGCCGCTGCTGTCAAGCATGGTGACGATGACAGTGTTGGCGTAGCCAGTGCGACCGGGCAGCACTTGCAACGTGAGGGAGAGGTCGCCCACTTTCTGTGTCTGGAGAATGCCGCCGATTTGTGCTGCCGGTGAAGCTGCTTTGAGCCGGGCTGCGTAGTCGATGTTGGGGAAGACGATGGGTGGGGCGAAGAAGGCCATCAGGGCTGCGCAGAGCAGGATGGCCGCGCCCAACCATGATTGCAGCGTCAGAAAGCGCTTCAGGCCGTGCTCCAACTGTTCCAGCGCTGAGCGGCGAGCGCGGCGAGCAGGTAGTTCGGCGTTGACGACGGGCAGCAATGCTGCCTGCCGGGCCAGCTTCGGACGCTGCAAGAAGAGCGTGTAGAGTGTAAGAGTCAGCAGGATAGCACCAAGAGTGATTTCGACCAGCAGCGTGCGCCCGTAAGGGGTGGTGAGCAATTGCTGCGCGCTGGCCAGATTGACCTCGTTGAGATAGAGGCCGCTCACCAGGATGACGCCGATGGAGAGCAGCAGCAGAGGTGTGAAGCGGCGTAGGATGGTGGCGAGCAGGGCCGCGTGCTGGTCGGGTTCGGCTGCCTGCACCAGGGGAAGCAGGATATATCCCAGGTAGGTCAGGCCACCAGGCCAGATACTGCGGGCCGCAAGATAGAGCCAGTCCAGCACGACAGTGCTGAGCTGCAGCGGCGCAAGCTGAGCTGCATCGCTTGAAAGCGCGTAGGTGAAGAGGATCAGCGCGGCAATAACGAAGAGGGCGATGATGAGCGGCCTGGCTATTGCAGGCAGAGTTTCCACCGTCGTTGCCTGCGCCGGATGCTCTACCGCAACTGCCACATCCTTTGTAGTAGCAGGGCTATATTCCCTCTGCTCCTGCGTGATCTGCTGGCGCAGGCGGCTGAAGCCGCTACTGTTCTGTGTCTTGTTCTGCTGGTAGCTGCGAACGCTTCTGGAAGGCGATTTTGCGTTGGCAGCGCTTGCTGAACCCTGCTGGCGCGTTGTCCACCAGAGCAGGGCGAGGGCCAGCGCAATCAGGCCGATGCGCAGGAGCCAGAGATGGCCGTAGAGCGATGCGGTGAGAATCTGCACAAGCAAGGCGAGGTTCAGCCCGGCACCCATCGAGGACTGCGAGAATGAGGTGGTACGTAAGATGAGATTGATGACTTCTCCAGCCAGCAGCGCACTCAGACAGAGCCATTGCAGCGGTAGCGCGCGCTTGCGGGCGCGGGCAAGCAGGTTTTGCGCGTGATCCGTTCCATCTAAGACCAGGTTTTCTATGACGAGCATGCCAATCCAGAAGGTGAGGGCCATGAGCACAAGCCAGTTCCAGGCGACGGAAAGCACGCCTATGAAATCTAGTTGGGGCAGGTAGTTACTGGTGGATGGTCCCAGGATGACCTGGCCCGATAGGCCGGTGCTGGAATGACCCACGTCAAAGCCGATGATGCCACTTGTCGTCTGCCCGTCGTCGTTTGCCAGGGCTGTCCAGCGCACCTCGTAGCTGCCTTGAGGCAGTGAATCGGCGCGGGCAACGGAAGTGTCGAGTTCGCGGGGGTTGCCGGACGGGATAGAACTGTGGCCCGCGTCTACCATCTGAAGCTGGCCGTACTGTCCCGGGACAGGCGCGAAGACGAAGGCGGTGCTCAGGCTGCTGATGGGCGCGTTGAAAAAGATGCGCACTACTCTCGGTACCGCCTGTACCGTTGAGCCATCGATGGGATCGGAGCCGGTAACGAAAGAATCGGCATAGGCAATTGACGGGCGTGGCTGGACAACATTTATGATCAGATTTGCTATTATAAGAACACTCAAACTCAACAGGGCCAGAAGCAAGAGCCTGAGTGATCGGTTACGTTGCATGAATTTCCTCGATTATCTACTTCCCCACGAACTACTTCTTCGTAGATTGTACCTTAGTTCCCAAATCCCCGCAATATCTGGCTTCTGTCTCTCAGTTTGGCTATAATAAGGCTATGAAGAAAATTTTACACGTACCCTGGTCGCGCTTGCTTTTATGGGCGTATGCGAGCAGCGTGATCGGTTTTTATGTGACGATGTGGTTTCGCACCTCGCCTGGTGAGCCGCGCCCGCTTTCCCCCAAGAGTGATGGCAGCGGGAGCGAACAAACCAGGACGAAGGGGAAGAAGACGATCTCGATTATTGTTCCGGCCCGCAACGAGGAGCGCAATATCTGGCGCAACGTGACCTCGCTGCTGGAGCAGGATTTCGAGGGCGACTATGAGGTGATCGTGGTAGACGATGCCTCAACCGACGCAACACCGCTCATCCTCGATGAGATCGCCAGCACGCATCCACACGGGGATCGGCTCTATGTCCTGCGGCTGCGCGATCTACCATCGGGCTGGGCGGGCAAACCGCACGCCCTGCACGCTGGAGCGCAGGAGGCTCAGGGGGACTGGCTGCTCTTTACCGACGCCGATACCTGGCATGCGCCCACCGCACTGCACACCGCCTATGAGACGGCGACGAGCGAGGGCATCGACATGCTCTCGCTGGGAACGACGCAGGAACTGCCTGACTTCTGGGATAAGGTCTTGATGCCGATGGCTTACCTGGGCATCAGCATGCAGTATCCCGTCCGGCAGGTGAATAATCCGCGCTCTCCCCTGGCGCTGGCGAATGGGCAGTTCATCTTGCTGCGCCGTCAGGTCTATGAGCTGATAGGTGGCTATGCGCGTCCAGATTTGCGCGCTACGTTGCTGGATGACCGCGACCTTGCCCGCGTCGTCAAGGAGAATGGATTTTGCCTGCGCCTGCTGGATGGACGCGACCTTGTGCATGTGCATATGTACGAGGGGCTGGGAGAGGCATGGCGCGGCTGGCGTAAGAATGTTTTCCTGGGCAGTCGTGGTGGTGTCGGCTTTGCGCTGCTGCAACTGCTCGGCCTACCGGTAATGACGATCTTCCCATTTCTCCTGCCCCTGCTTGCCCTACTGGTCTGGCGGCGTGGCGGCAACGAACAAAAATTGCAACGCAAGCAGCGGGGTGTGACTTCCGTTGAGCTTGCTGCCGCCTCCGTGTTGGATCTTGCCCCTCTACTGGCCTACCGCGTATGGGAGAACAAGAATCTGGGCGTTCCCTGGTACTATGCGTTGACGCATCCACTGGCTGGCGCGGTCTTCGCGGGCATCCTGGGACAATCGGCGTGGCGCGTATTGACAGGCAAGGGCGTCGATTGGCGTGGGAGACAGTACTTCCGTGAAGCCGGTGAGTGAGCTGCTGGTAGCAATTGGGCGGCTGCCACTACCCCTGGTGGCGCTGACTTTTCTCGCTTCACTCGCGATTGCTCTGGGAGCTTCTGCCTGGTTCACGCGTAGGCTGGAAACGGTCTGCGCCGCTCTCCAGCTTTCGCCAGGTATTTTGAGTGTGCTGGGTGCGTTGGGTGCGAACATCCCTAACTATGTGGCCTCAATAGATGCCCTTGCTGCCGGTCGTGGAAGCATCGGACTGGGCATTATTATTGGCTCGAATATTTATAATATTGCTATTATCCTCGGTATCTCCACCTTTGCCACACCGGCAGGGCGTGGTATTACCCTCAATTTGAAGGAAGCGCGCAACGTATACACTACCGCGTTCTATGTTCTGGCAATTCTCCTGCTCGCACCTGGCGCGCTCTGGTTTCTGCCCGGTTCTCTGCTGCCTGAGACGTCTTCCTCTGGAAACTTCGCTCATTTCGTGCTGATTGGAGCCTGCTTGCTGACACTTGTCACCTTCGGCGCATTCGTTTTCCATATTGTCAGGCGACCGCATCTCGACTATAGCGATGACATCGCGGCTGCTTCCGGCATTGAGATGCAGGAACTTGAGCGAGAGAGGCGCGACCCTGGACGTTTGCTGCTCATCATTGGTGAGGTGGTGCTGGCGTTGGCGCTTGCTCTGGGTGGAGTGATCATCATGGTGCAGGCGGGCCAGGGACTGACGACCGATCTGCATATACCGGCGGTACTGGCCGGGCTGCTGGTACTGGCAGTAGCGACCTCGCTTCCCAACACAGTGGTGGCTGTCAGCCTAGCGCGCGCGGATTTGCACGCGGCCAACGTCGAGGAAGTTTTTAGCAGCAACGCTGTCAATGCCACATTCGGTATTGCCCTCCCTCTGTTGATCTGGCCCGTCGCATTGCATGATCGCCTCCTGCCAGTGCTGGACGCTCCCTTGATGGTTGTGCTGACACTGACGGCGCTGCTCTGTCTCTATAGCAGACGTGTCAGCCGCCGCACCGGCCTGCTCTTCCTGCTCACATATGCATTGTGGGTAGGCGCGCACCTGGTATTATGACTGCGTTGTGTGATTGAGGTACCGGGGATAGGTAGGCAGCTCCATGCCCAGCGCTTCCAGAAGCACAGCGAAACCGACGCCACTACCGCCAAAAACGTTGGTGGTGAGGAAGGCGATCTGATCCCCACGCACATCGTACTCCCATTTCTGCTCTGGTAGTGCAATGACTTTGCCGGTGGGCAGAGTGGGAGGTAGGCCAGGAATAACAATCTCACCGGTATTGGCACCCGTAATGTGAACACTGACTTCGACAAACTCGTTGTCCCGTGTGTTCACCATACTGGAGTTGAACTTCCAGTCCGGAAAGGCGCGCAGCATGGCTTTCATATAGTCCATGAACATTTTCTTGTCGAGTCGTTGTGGCATCTGACCTACGCAGAAGAAATCGTCGGCGAGGCAAGCTGCCAGAGCCGCGGCATCGTTGTTTTCCCAGGCTCGTATGCTGGCCTGCACAACCTCTACAGGGTTCATCATGAAACCTCCTTTGCTCCTGCTTACTGAATAATGGGAATGTCGACCCCAAGTTGCGCCAGCAGGCCAGGAATGCCACCGCCGGGAACGGGTGGAGCGACGATCGTTGCGACCTTATCGTTCTCGAACGTGAAATGCCATTGCTCTGCAGGTAGCCTGACGAGGCGATTCGTCTCCGAGATCGGCGGCAGGCTCAGAGGTACCAGTTCCATAATATTGGACTGCGTGCCAGTGAGCTGGACCGTGCATTCGGCGTTTTGCTCCTGTTTGAGTTGGTTACTGGTTTCATGGATGTCGCGCATATTGAGCGACAGGTTGGGCATACCCTCCTTGAGTTCTTTCATCAGCATGATGAACTGCCTTTTATTGAGCGGGCGCGGCAAGTTGCTGGTGAAGGTGAAGTCGTCGGCCAGGTAATCGGAAGCCTGCGTGAACTCCTGTGACTCCAGCGCTATCATGAACTGTTTGATGATATCAGCGCCATTCATGGGTTGTATCTCCTTTTTAGCAAAGTTTCGTATTCAGGTATTCGTAGGTGCCGATACTGAATTTTAACGACCAAAAATGGGAATGAAATCTTGTAGGCGCTGAATTTATTCTGCGCACCGCCAATTTATCGGCCCGTGGCCTGGTGTTGCCGATAAATCGGCGGTGCGCTCGATCAATCGGCGCCTACATATCGTCTCATTACAAACCACGTTCGGGAACCTAATCTGGTTGTGAAGATGGTGAAAGAGCCGAATAATCCAGCGCCTGAGCTACCTGTTGCGCCCAGGCGACGAGCTTTTCGTCCGCCATAGTCGCGGCGACGAGTTGCAGGCCGAGTGGCAGACTG
Source organism: uncultured Chloroflexia bacterium (assembly GCA_963736995.1). GTDB lineage: Bacteria > Chloroflexota > Ktedonobacteria > Ktedonobacterales > Ktedonobacteraceae > CADDYT01. Next base: position 315,837 of record CAVTRB010000007.1, on the reverse strand, counting down.
TTGGCGGCCTTGCCAACGGGCAGCGTAATGGCAGGCATGCCCGCGTGCGTCCAGGGAACATTCATGTTGGAGTTGCCGGTCGTTGTCAGTCCTGCCGGTGCCGGTCCGGGCGCGGAGGGACTGACCCAGAGATCAATACTCGCCTCACTCATTCGCGTTGCTAACTCGCTGCGCAGCAAAGCGCGACCGGCGCGGTAAGTTGCCAGTTCCTCCTCGCTCACACCCTGCCCATTGCGAATGGCCTGCGCTGTGAGAGGACGATAGAGTGGCTCGTACTGTGCAAACCAATCTTGATGACCGCGCGCCATCTCCGCGGCAACCAGCAGATTATGGCGCTCAATGATGGCCTCGACATCGTGCATGGCGGGAACATGCCGCACGATGTAGCCAGCCTTTTCAAGCTGCGCAAGTTGTCTCTCGAATGCGGCCAGCGCCTCGTCCGTCGCCTGCTCAAGATAGGGACCATCCGGTACGCCGAACACGGGCAAACCTTGCAGCTCCTCGTTTTGCCAGTTCTGGCAGAGCACAGGCGCGACCAGCGCCATGCCCGTGATATCTTGCGTGAAAAAACCAACGGTATCAAGCGACATGGAGGACAGGATCAGCCCATCGCTGGGAATGCGTCCATATGTCGGCTTGAAGCCAATGATGCCACAAAAGGCGGCGGGACGGATGATCGAGCCATTGGTCTGCGTTCCCAGCGCCAGCGGACAGAGACCCGCCGCCACAGCCGCCGCCGACCCACTGCTTGACCCACCAGGCGTATGCTCAGTGTTGTGAGGATTGCGCGTCGGCCCCGGTTCAAAAAACGCAAACTCGGTCGTAATAGTCTTACCCGCGATCAGCGCTCCCGCCTTCCTCAACAGACTCACACAACTGGCCTCTGGCCCCTCAAATAGCTCAGGCGGAAGCTGCGAACCGGCCCGCGTAGGAAATCCATCAGCAGGGAAGACATCTTTGACGCCAACAGGCACCCCATACAGTGCCGGTCGGCTCGCCACCTCAGGAAAACAAGCCTGTAACGCTGCGGCCTGGGCCAGCAATCTCTCTCGCCGCCCCGCTTCAGGCAGAAAAGCATGGATGACCGGATCAACCGTATCAATGCGATCACACAGTTCATTGATATAAGCAATCAAATCAAGCTGACCAGTGCGCAATGCCTCGGCTGTTGCAGCCAGTGGAGCAGGAGCAATAAGCAATGGAAATCTCCTTTCACAGAACAGGCGAAGGGATGAAGAGATATACAATTTCTTGTCCAGGATAGAGTATAGACCTTTGTGTTAGTATCTACAATAACGAACTTTCAGGTAATCAAGTGACCTTGATCGTAACCTGTAGGCGCGCAATTCATCGTGCGCACCGCCGATTTATCGGCCCGCCTGGCCCCTTTTGCAAATAATGCTCTTTCCAAAATCCCCTTTTTTGATGTTCACCATAATCACATGTAACTTTTAACTCTATAATTTCGTGTCATAGTAGATGTTTGTATCATGCAGCCACTAATTCTGACGATGTTGTCTAAAACAACGAGGAGGTTGTGTATGGTTAACGGAGTCCTCAATTTCAGTCTATGAAGAAGCCGGATACCACTTCGAGCGAACTTGCGCTCACCGGGGCTGACTGGCTCGATATCCACTATGCAGCATGCGCTCATGAATACGAGGAGATGCTGCGCCTTGTTGGTCTCCAGCGCGGCTGCCAGGTGTTGGATGCTGGCTGTGGAGCAGGCAGCTATCTTCCCCTTTTAGCTGAACTTGTAGGCTCTACGGGGAGTGTGGCCGCTATCGATATTAATACGGAGAATATCAGGGTTGTGCAGGAGCAGTTAGCTGTATGGCACCTTCCCTGTTCTGTCTCGCCCCGGGCAGGCAACTTACTGGCTCTTCCATACGCGGATGCCTCCTTTGATGCCCTCTGGAGTGCCAATGTGACCCAGTATTTCAGTGATGCGGAATTGCCCCTGCTTCTCAAGGAGTTCCGGCGAGTGGTGCGACCGGGTGGGCTAGTCGCGATCAAAGATGTTGATATGCAGCTCATGCGTGTGTATCCTGCCGATCCTTTGCTTTTTTCACGTCTCAGCGAGAAGAGCATACGAGGAGGTAATGCTACCGCGCACTCGCAGGGGTCAATGCGGGGAAGAGAACTACGCCGGTGGCTTGAGCGTGCCGGTCTTGAACAGGTATGGCAACGAACTCTCATGATCGAACGCTGGGCACCACTGCGAGCAGTCGAACGGCAACTCTTCGCCGACTGGTTCGGCTACCTGGCGCAACTGGCGGAGGAACGAGGCGTTCCGGAAGAGGACCTGGCAACCTGGCGGCGTCTTGGCAACCCTGCCGCGCCCGATTATCTTCTCGATGCGCCCGATTTTTATGCATGCGAAGGGCAGGTCGTGGCTGTCGGCCACGTACCGGCACCTTCTTTGGAGTAGAGAGAAACTTCTATGGAGGCCACGTATATCTTACCCATTCGCCGTAATCAGCTTGATGGAGACCTTGGCGAACTTACCGGTTACCTTCACTGGCTTGCCGGTCAGGTAGAAGTGATCGTTGTCGATGGCTCGCCGGATGATATCTTTGCCGTTCATCATGCGCGCTGGCCCTCCTCTGTGATACATATTCCACCTGCTGCCGATGTACGAGTCACCAATGGTAAGGTGCGAGGTGTGCTGACGGGGCTGCGCAGAGCAAGCTGCGAACGTGTGGTGATTGCCGATGAAGATGTACGCTATGATGCTAACACTCTCACGCAGCTCGTTGCCTTGCTTGAGCAGGCGCATGTAGTGCGACCGCAGAACTACTTTGATCCGCTGCCGTGGCACGCTTACTGGGATACCGGTCGAACCCTGCTCAATCGGATGACTGGTGGCGACTGGCCCGGTACTCTGGGAGTGAGGTTGTCCATACTGAAGGCAACGGGCGGCTATGATGGAGATGTGCTTTTCGAGAACCTGGAGCTGGTGCGAACAGTCCGCGCCGCGGGCGGGAGAGAACAGCTGGCACTCGATCTTTTTGTACAGCGCAAACCTCCTGATGTGCATCACTTCTGGTCTCAACGTGTTCGTCAGGCATATGATGAATTTGCCCGGCCAGTGCGTCTGGTAGTGTCGCTAGCTGTCTTGCCAATAGCACTGCTCCTCGCTCTGCGCAGGCAGTGGATAGCTCTTGTGGCTGCTCTTGCTGCTATCATCGGTCTGGCGGAAATGGGGAGGTGGCGCGGCGGCGGGAGGCGCGTTTTCCCCTTCGCTGCTTCAATGCTGGCACCAGCCTGGGTCATGGAGCGTGCCATTTGCATCTGGCTGGCGCTTGGTATGCGCCTGTTCTCAGGAGGAGTTTCCTACCACGGAACTGTCCTGAGGGTTGCCGCTAATTCGGAGAAAGTACTGCGGCAGCGTTACAGGGAGCGTTCTCAGTCTAACTCAAAGATGCCTCTTCCTTCTTCCTGAAGCAGGGATAGCGGGAAAGAGAAGAAGCAATAGCGTTCACAAAGGGATGACGAAAGTATGTTGGATACAGCCTATCACGAAGTACCGCAAAATGCTAATCCGTTTAATAGCGAACTGGCTCGCGCCAATAGCAGTTATGCGGCATTTGAAAACAAGAAACTGGTACGAGTGCTTGACCCGGATCAACGCCCGTCGGCAATCATGCAGCTTATCCATGATTTGTTTCGCGGGCTTGTGCTCAGCGCCAGCTTTTCCTGCGTGGGGGCAAAAGCAGCAATACATAGAGGCGCTTATCGTATAGGGGTGTACGGCAGGATGAATACGCCGGGGGCAACTGCCGGTCTGGCACGAGACCTCTTTGCATTTGTGCAGGAACAGTCACAGATAGATCCCTGCTTTGCCACCTTTATCGCCAGCTTTATAGAACCTTACCCGGCTGACGAAGCAGACTTCGAGCGGCTTCTGTGGCAGCAACTGCAATCCCTGCACGATCTGGATGCTCCTCTTCATCCCTGGGACCCGGCTGTCTCGTCGGATCCCGAGAGTTCCGAGTTCTCCTTCAGCTTCGCGGGACACGCTTTTTTTATTGTCGGGCTTTCGCCTGTCAGTTCGCGCTGGACGCGCCGTTTTGCCTGGCCTACCCTGGTCTTCAATGCGCACAGTCAGTTCGAGCAATTGCGCGAGCGAGGAAAGTACAGCTCTATACGGGAGGCTATCCGAGCCAGGGAATACGCGCTGCAAGGAGGCTTCAACTCCCTGCTCAGCGATTTTGGAGAGCGATCTGAGGCCAGGCAATACTCTGGAAGACCCGTGGAAGAAGGATGGCGCTGCCCATTCCACGCTCGATTATAGAGGCATATTAATGAATTTTACCAACCGAAGCTGGGAAGGTGATCCTGTAGGGACAAGGGGCGGATGAAGGGATGGGTAAGGGGCCTTGTGCTTGTCCGCCTTCGGGAGTGCGGAGATGGCTCCTTAAAACCGGGATGAGGCACGGGGACAGGCACAAGGCACCCTCTCCACTCATCACCGCCTTTCAGGTGGAGGTTTTTGGGGAAAGCGTGGAAACCAGTAGGGGCGGGGGCTGTGGGGGAGCGGGGAGGGGGAGCTTGCTCCGCCCTGGACTGAAGTGGGACATCGGGCACTGGTTGAGCTCTCCTCCAGGGCGGAGCAAGCTCCCCCTCCCCTCCCAGCCCCACTCCCGCCCCTACTAGAATGTTTCCCAAAAACCTACACCTGAAAGCTCAGCACCGCCCCCTGTCCCTACAGGACAAGCCACCCCCTCATTTTCGATCTTGTTTGTTCAAATTCAAGGAGGGATACCATATGCAGAATATCGCACGCTATCATCTGGAACCACAGACGGGAGCAGGTTTTCTGCTCAACAAGGGGCAGCTATTGCGGGTGATCGATCCAGAGGGGGAGCAGGTATCCGACCTCATGGCCTTTGCCCAGGCGGATAAGAGCGAGTGGCTCTCCTCTGGCCGCAGCCTTGACTACAACAACACCATCTACCTGACGACCGGGCATATTCTGTACTCGAATAAGAGTAATCCTATGTTCACGATTCTTGAAGACAGAGTTGGACGGCACGACTTTCTGCTGACACCCTGTAGCCCGGAAATGTTTAAAAAGCTCTATCACTACGAGGGCTATCATCCCAGCTGCTTTGAGAATCTGGCCACCAACCTTGCTCCATTCGGTATCGAGGCCAGCGCTATTCCCACCACCTTCAACATCTTCATGAATGTTTCGGTGCTTCCCAATGGAGAACTGAAGATCGATCCACCGCTCTCGCGCCCCGGTGACTACATTGTTCTACGGGCAGAGATGGATCTGATTGTCGGCCTGACGGCCTGCTCTGCCGAACTATCCAATAATGGCAGCTTCAAGCCGATTGAAGCTGAAGTATTTAACGCATAAGTCTGAGAATGCACATCAAGAGTTCTGTGAAGGTATTGCATTTATTCTCTGTAATCAGTTATAATAAGAGTGTTAAAGACTCCTTTCTCGAACCAGTGTCACTATTAAAGAAATGATCAGCTTTTTGGCCTGCGTTGGATCGCTAATGATTAATGGGCTTCGTATATTGTAGCGCTTATCATAGTTGAGAGCACGTGCAATTTCGTAGCGCGTCCTTGTAAGAAGTGACGGGGGATATTTCTTTTTTCCACATGTTCAGTGAAAGGGGAACTTCTTGAAGAAGTACGTTGCGACCACTGTTTGTTCCTTCCTGGCCCTTTTCTCCTTGATGTGCTTCACCTGGGGAGGTACCGCCTTTGCCGCCTCTACTACTTCGGCAGCGACGGGGGTCATCTACAAACAAGTTTGTGCCACAGCATCGAGGGGATACGCGCACTGCCTGGCGCTCATCGCAGTGCAAAAGGGGACTGATGCACCGTTGACGCTTGTTCCGTATGCCGGCCAGACCGGGGGCGGTCCTCCTTATGCCCCTGCCAACCTCCATAGCGCCTACAATCTGCCGACCACTGCTCCCGGCACACCGACGGTTGCCATTGTAGACGCCTATAGCGATCCGTATCTGGCAAGTAATCTATCTACGTATCGCTCAGAGTGGGGATTGCCTGCCTGCACAACGTCCAGCGGCTGCCTCAAGATCGTCAATGAATACGGCGGCAGCAGTTTGCCGAGCGCAAATGCCAGCTGGGGATTTGAAGAGTCATTGGACGTGGACATGGTAAGCGCGATCTGTCAGAACTGCCATATCCTGGTTGTGGAGGGCTATTCAGCCAGCAATAGTGACCTGGGTACTGCGGACAATACCGCTGTGAGCCTGGGCGCGGTGGCAGTCAGCAACAGTTACGGAGAAAGCGAGTTTAGTAGCGAGAGCAGTTCTTGCAGCAGCTATTATCAGCACAACAATGTGGCCGTCACCGCCAGTTCTGGCGACAATGGTCCCAGTGTGTCGTACCCGGCGGTCTGTCCCTATGTCGCAGGCATCGGCGGCACAACCTTGAACTCAAATGGTTCGGAGACGGCCTGGGTTGATGCAGGTGGCGGGTGTAGCGCCTACATCGGCAGACCTTCCTGGGAGTCATCGAGTGTGACGGGCTGCAACAATCGTGCGGTCGCCGATGTCTCCGCCGATGCCGACCCTAACACCGGTGTCTATGTCTACGACACCTATGGGTACTATGGTTGGTATGAGGTTGGCGGTACCAGCGAGTCCTCGCCGATCATCGCGTCTGTGTATGCGCTGGCTGGCAATGTATCAAGCACCACCTATCCTGCGAGCCTGCCCTGGACGAAATACACTACTGGCTGCCTGTTTGAAGTTGGCGGCGTGCGCTACGCCTACCAGAGCGGCCTCGGCAGCCCCAATGGCACCGGCTGTTTCTAATCACGTATAAAGCATCACTGGTAGCCGTGAGGTGGGATGTAGCACATCTCACCTCACTTTCTTGTTGTAGGGCCATCTTTTTCACGGTGCAGATTGGTAACTTGATACTGGTTGAACATTCTTCGTATAGCGCTACCACCCACTCGTCCCAGTTTCCCCCTTAAACGGCCCAATAATATCGCTCGTCACCCAGCCGCCATAAAAATCGCCTGGCTGGGCCTGCACCCGCTCGCTATCGACGGAGCAGGCATCCATTTTGCCAGGGTAGAAGGCGATGTAGCTGGCAAGCGGCTCGTAGGGTGAGGTGGGATGGCGGTAGTACCAGGCAGCGTTGGGGACGGTTTTGTCGCCGACGGTGACGGTGTAGTAGGAGGCGGCACCCTTCCACTCACAGAAGGTGGTGCGCGGGGTGGATGTGAAGTATTGCAGCTGAACATCTGCGGGTGGAATGTAGTAGACGGGTGGATGGCTTGTTTCCAGAATGCGCTGCGCTCGCTGCGTATCGGCGATCACCACGCCGTTGAAAACGACCTGGATATGTTTTTTGCTCTCTTCCAGTCGCGGCGGGCGTGGATAATCCCAGACCGATTCCTGCCCTGGTCCTGGCTCAATGGGTTTTTGACGGCTCATGCTTCGTTTCCTCTCTGTTTTTCTCTGCTCGTACCTTACATATCCTCACTGTAAGATAGATGCTTGCAGTGGAACCTGATGGGTAATGCGGGGTGTGACTATCAACGTTTCATGACCAGCACCTTGAAGTTGCCCATGCCGGTTGGACTGGTGAGGGCGGCGACTCGGTTGCGTAGATTGTACCATTTGAAGAGGGCGATCTGCCCTCTGTCGGAGGCGCGGTCGGTTTCGGCCTCGGCATATTGCGTCTTGCGTAGCGCGTCCAGTTCTTCGGAGATACCCATTGTTTCCAGCCACTTGCTCTGTGTGGTGAAAGAGTGCAGGCGCAGGCCGCAGCGACGCCCCTCCTCAATGAGCGCGCTGAAGTTGACGTGCGCCGTGATGTCCTGCTGGCCCGGCAGCGCCAGGGGAAGCTCGTTCATCTGGTGGCGATAATAGCAGGCGAGGGTGCCGGAACGGCGATAATCGGTGTAGAGCGCACGGGCCTTATCACCATAATCGATGACGAGCAGAAAGCCCTTGCCCTTCGTAGCGCGTGGTGACTTATACAACCGACCGGCGCTGTGCTGTATCCAGCGCAGCGCGTCGAGATTGATCTCTGCCTGCCAGCGTTCGCCAAAGCTGCGCCAGGGAATCTTATAATGATCGAGGTATGCAGCAACCTCCGGCGTACCCGGTTCATCCAGCACCTCATAAAGCTGTCCCTCCTGCGCATCCACATAGATTTCATATAGTCTTCCCTCATAAACCATAACCCGATGCACCGGAAAAGCATCCACCAGCTCGTTTGAAAGAATAACGTGGTACCCCACAGCTCCCACCTTCTCCTGACCCGCTCGCGAAGCGGGCGCATCGTGTATAGTAGGGCCACCCCTTGCGGGTGGCCTGAGATGGTAGGGTGGGGTTGGCGCGACCATGATAGAATCATGACCCGTGTTGATGTCCTCAGTAGAGTAGTCGAGGATGTTGTGCAGGTCGGGAGCTTGCTGTTCAGCCCAGGTGCGCACGCCCTGCGCCAGGTCGCCCCGGCCTGAGCCTTGTTCGAGGACGTGAAAAGGTGAAGGATGGCCCAGGGCTTCCCACATCTGGAGCAATTGTCGACCGACGCAATGGGCGAAGAGGGCGGAGACATCGGTGCTGGTGTAGTAATCGCCCTCCCAGCCTATTCTATGGGCATCCGTCACGTAGTAGCCGTAGTCGGGTTCGTAGAGGGCCATGCGCATGTATTCGGCGAAGGTCAGAGGGCCTTCACGCTGGATGCGTTCGAGCATGCGTTGTTCGAGTGGAGTAGCGACTGTCATACTTTTTGGGGCTGGGGATCACTGCCGAAGGAGACGACCAGCAGGTCTAAGGCCAGTTCCGGCGTAAGGCGGCTGCGTTTAAGGGCGGCGTCGGTTTCCAGCAGGTTGCGATAAGCGCTTTCGAGCTGGGCGGGGCTGAATTTGTTGATCTGGCGCAGAGCTTTGTCGACTACGAATGGTGCGATGCCGATGGCAGCGGCAATCTGCGGGCCGCGCATGCCTTTCTGTGCTAACTCTTTGACGAGCAGCAGTGAGCGCACCTGTGAGGTGATCGTGCTGATGAGACGCAGGGGAGGTTCGCCATCGGCCAGCAGGTCGTGCAGGATGTCAAGCGCCTGTGTGCGGTTGCGCTGCGCGAGGGCGTCGGTCAGGTCGAAGATGCGCGCCTCCTGCACCTGCGCTGAGAGCTTGCGCACGGTGTCAACTCGAATGGTACCGCCTTCACCCACGTAGGTTGCCAGCTTATCCAGTTCGTTTGCCAGCAGGCGCAGGTGATTGCCGATGAAGCTCGCCAGCAGTTCGGCGGCATCGGGTGCGATGCTCACTCCCAGCCCTTTTGTCCGTTTGCTGATCCAGCTTTCCAGCGCTTTGCCCCGGGGCAGCGTACACTGTATGACCTTGCCATGCTGACTGGCGGCTTTGAGCAGGGGATGCGCGACATCCAGAACTTCATCGACCAGCACAATCAGGACAGTTGATTCGGGCATGGTGCCAACATATTCGGCGAGACCCTTTTCAAAGCTGGCACGAGTTTCCCCTTTGCCGCTTTTCTTACCTTTTTTCGCCTTACCCCCCTTTGCAGGTTCTCCGGCTTCCCCCTCGTTCGCCGTTCCCCCTGCTCCATTGGCAGCCGCAGCAGACTCTTCACCGCGCCGTCTTTTTGGCAGACCTTCGAGAATGACGAGGCGCTGATCTGCCAGGAAGGGGAGGGTATCGCAGGTGGCGGTGAGGGTTGCAAGCGAGACCTCACCGCCATAGTACGTGTCCTGATTATAGTCAAAATTGCCCTGGTGCCGCAGCAGTTTGAGCTGCTCGCGGCTGCTGAATTCATCATCGCCGTGCAGGAGATAAAACATGGGTGCGCGCTATTCTTCGTGAACCACGATATCGGGACGGCGATAGATGTTGGGGTTGGCGCGAGCGACGAGCAGGTCGGTGATGATGCCACCGGCGAGGCCGAGCATTGAGTTGAAGAACAGGGCGCCAAAGAAGGTCGAACCACCATCCGCGCCGGGCAGCGGCGTGTTGTAGATGAGCGTGCCGACCCAGCCCAGGATGATGAGGAAGCCGAGAAAGGCCCCGATGAACGATCCCACCACGACGGCAGAGCGCCGTTTGACCGCGCTCATCCAGAATGCCAGGAAGAGCGCGAGCGGAAGTGCCAGGATGAATCCGAACAGGTCACCGAGGAATATGCCGCTCGATGGATCTATAATGAGAGCTGGTGCGAGATTTGACATTGATACAAGCCTCCTGAAGACAGGTTTAAGTTTTCTACATTGTATTATATGCCTGTCGTGGCCGGTGTGCAAGCGTGTCGTATGTCATTCTGAGCGCAGCGAAGAATTTTTAAGTTTCACCCGCTCAACACAGCAAGATTAAGATTCTTCGCTGCGCTCAGAATGACATGGAAGAGTGACCCGGTGCAAAGGCGAGGATGACGGGGAAGCGTCCTGTTTTGCCTTGTTCCATACGGTGAGAAAAGAACTGGTCGGTGTGGCAGCCGGTGCAGAGATTGGCTGCTTCGATGTGAGCGGGTTGCAGACCGGCCAGCAGCAACTGCTTGCGGTTGGTCTGCCAGAGGTCGAGGCGCAGGCTGTCGCCTTGAGGCAGATATTCGGTGGTGAAGGTAGCCGCCTCGCGCACGAGGGGTTGATAGCGTTCGGCTGTGGGCAGCTCACTGAAGGATTCGCGTCCCAGGAAAAGATCGCGCACACGCTCGGTCACCTCGTAGCAGCAGGGGCCGATGGAGGGGCTGATGCCCGCGTAGATATCTCGTGGCTGGCAGCCGAACTGCTCCTGCATGGTTTCAACGGTGGCCAGAGCGATGCCGCGAGCGGTGCCGCGCCAGCCCGCGTGGGCGAGGGCAATGACCTGCTGCACCGGATCGTAAAACAGCAAGGGAACGCAGTCGGCGAAGGAGAGGGCGAGGGCGATGCCGCGCTGGCGCGTGATGATGGCGTCAGCCTTGCGACGTGGCTTGATCGTCCAGATGAGTTCCTGCCCGTTCAGTATGTATGAGCGATGCGGCCAGTCGTAGCGCCAGTCATCCCAGGGCGTCTGTCGGGTATCGAGTGTGGCGACCTGCGCGCTGTGAATTTGCCAGACAGTAGCACAGGGATAGCTGGCGATATCCAGGGCTTGTAGCGCCAACAGGCGATTGCCAACAACGTTTTCCTGGCTATCACCCGTGCTGAACGAGACGTTCAGACCACTGTATGGTGAGACGCTCCGTCCGCCATTGCGAGTGAAGATGCCGTGGATGATTTCGGGAAATTTCTGGAAAGAGGAAAACTGGAGAAAAGAGACCTCACCTCGCTGTTGTTCGATCATGAAAATCCTTTTTGTCTGTAGTGAGAGCATGGATGCGATACAATCCATTGTATCGCATCCATGCTCTCACTAAAATCATTGTATCGCATCCATGCTCTCACTACAAAGGTTTCAAGGGCCGGTGACGTTGCAACTGTTGGCGTTGCCGAGGCCGAAGATGTTGTTGACGACGGGCTGGATGTTCTGGCAATGGGGGAAGATGACATCTTCTTCGCCCATTGCTGGATCATAGGCGGTGCCGGTATCGCCGTAATCCTTACTGCCCGGACCGGGGCCAAGTGTCAAACTGTGAATATTGCCGGAATTGAGGGTGCGGGCGTAATTAGCGAAGGCGATCAATTCCTGCTCGCTCAGGTCAGTATAGACCTGGCCCTGCATGTCCTTGATGAGCTGAGATAGATTGCTTATGACGCTGGCTGCGTTCAGCTTTTTTCTGAGCGATTGCAGCACCTGCTGCTGGCGCACAGTGCGCCCGATATCGCCTACGAGGTCGGCATGGCGCGAACGCACGTATTCCAGCGCCTGCAAGCCGTTCAAATGCTGCGGACCGGAAGCGAGGTCGAGCCGCTTGTATGCGTAGGGATCGTTGGAATTGGCCTCACCACCGGTGTCGTTGGGATAGCTATCGTCGAGAATGGGGTGGATGACATCGACATCGACGCCACCGAGCGTATTGATGACGGAGGCGAAGCCGCTGAGACCTACCCAGGCGTAACGGTCAATGGTAATACCGTAATCTTGCTCGATGGTCAGGCGTGCCAGCCGTACACCGTCGTCAAAGCTGTCTTTCTTACTGGCACCCAGGAAAAAGGCCTGGTCAATTTTGTGCATGCCGCCGACCTCTGGCACGGAGACCCAGGAGTCGCGTGGGATGGAGACCATGTAGACCTTGTTGTTGACGGTGTCGATGTGGACGACCATCATCACCTGCGTCAGCACTGCCGGGAAGTTATATTTGCCGTCGTTGTCGCTACCCAGCAGCAGGATATTCCAGGAGCGACCCGTCACGCTGCCATCACTGGCGTTGGCTTGCGGTTCGCCTGCACCACGACTGACAGGGTGAATGAAATGCTGAAGGGGGTTCTGGATGTTTGTCTGAAAGTAATAATAGCCAAAGGCCAGTGCGCCCCCGCCCGCCAGGAGAAACAGCAGCAAGATGACCAGCAAGACACGCGCCCACAACGGCCTGGGCCCCCGTCCCTTCTTTTTCAATCGGCGTGGCCCAGGTGGCAGGCCATTGGGATACTGGAAATTAGGCATCTCTACTGTTGGTATCTGGCTTATCTCATCTTTTGTTGTCTTCTTCATAATTGCATTCCAGGAACGACGATATCTTGCCCATTTCATGAGTCTTCATTGTCATAATAAACAAGTATACAAAAAAAGACTGTAAGATGCTATGGAAAAAAGGCTCAGATATGGGAAATTGATGAAAATTTGAGAGAAATTTTATATGTTCCAGGCTCCGAATATGTCCTCTCCCATGTCATCCTGAGCGCAGCGAAGGATAACATCTCAAGGACTACATTCACAGTATGGCGTGATACAATACTGATAAATAATCTGTAGTGAGGAGAATGGATATGGAACTGGAACGGATTCAGCAGGCCCTACGAGGTGAGGGGCTGGATGGCTGGCTCTTTTATGATTTTCGCCGCTCGAACCCGATTGCTTTTCAGGTGTTGGGGTTGCCCGCGCGAGAGATGTATACGCGGCGCTGGTTCTATTTTGTCCCGGTGCAGGGAAGGCCGCACGCGCTGATCAGTGCCGTAGAGTCACATGTGTTGCGCTCGCTGCCGGGGGAGCGCCATGTCTATCAGATGTGGCAGCAGATGCAGGAGACGCTGCGCGACTTGCTGCGTCCAGGCATGCGTGTAGCGATGGAGTATTCGCCATTGAATGCCATTCCCTACATCTCGCGGGTTGATGCTGGAACGGTTGAACTGGTGCGCTCCACAGGCGTGGAAGTGGTGAGTTCAGCCAATATCTCACAGTATTTTGTGGCGCAACTGACCGCACAGCAGGTAGAGAGCCATCGCGAGGCGGGTCGTCGGCTCATGATGGCCAAAGATACGCTTTTTGCGCAGCTTGGCGAAGATTTGCGAGCAGGTAGGCCGCTTGATGAGTATGGCGTGCAGCAGCGTTTTCGCGCATTGATCGAGCAGGAAGGGCTTGAGGCGGAGGAGTCGCCGATTGTGGCAGTGAATGAACACAGTGGTAATCCGCATTTCGCGCCTTCCAGGGAGGATCCCAGCCCTATCCGGCGCGGCGATTTTGTGCTCTTCGACTTCTGGGCGCACCTGCCGGGCAGTGAGGCTATCTTTGCCGATTATACATGGGTCGCCTTCGCCGGGACTCGCGAGGAGATTCCGGCGCACCAGCGGGAGATTTTTGCGCTGGTGCGACAGGCACGCGACGCAGCTATCTCCTTCATCCGCGAGGGACTGGCTGCCGGAGAGCGCGTGGAGGGTCGGCAGGTCGATGATGTGGCGCGAGGTGTCATTAGTAGCGCGGGCTATGGCAGCTACTTTATACATCGTACCGGCCACAGCATCGGCACTGCTGAGCATGGCAACGGAGCGAACCTCGATAACTTCGAGACACAGGACGAGCGCCTGCTACTTCCCAATACCTGCAATTCCATCGAGCCAGGCATCTACCTGCCGGAGTTTGGTGTGCGCCTGGAGGTGGATATGTTGATCCACGAGCGTGATGCCGAGGTCACCGGTACACCCATGCAGGAAGAGATTGTCGCTTTGCTGTAATGAAACAAGGTACTTTGACAAATTTCGGTGACCACAATTCTCGTAGGCGCTCAATTCATTGTGCGCACCGCCGATTTATCGGCCCGTAGCCCACTGTACAATACTCAGTCGGGCTACGGAGCCGATAAATCGGCAGTGGCCTCGATCAATCGAGGCCCTACGGAACGGACCATCGTCGTACTACAACCCTATCTTCCAGTGGACGTATATACAGTGACTGAAACCGAAACAATATATTGATCGGGTGCGATTGCGGGAAGCAGAGCGCGCCCCGGTCAGGAGGCATCATTATGGCTGATGAATGGGATAATGATCAGAATGCGTACAAGGGTACTGGTGGCACCGCTGCTAATGGTAGTGACGGTAGCCCTGGTACTGGTGGCAATTCTGGACCGACCAATCAGGATGAGATAGATAAGCGCATTGAGGATATCAAGCGTCTGGTTACGCAAGGGGCAACTGAGGCGCAGCAGCGGTTCAAGCAGGTGGTGAACCGGGCGAACGAATACTTGCAGCAGGGGCAGACAACGCCGACGACACCAGCAGCACCGAAACAGGCTTCCAGCGTGGAGGAGCAGCGAATTCGCCAGCTGGCGAACACGTGGAGCAACGCGAACTGGCGTGTGGCGCGCGAACTCGGCAATTATATGGATATCGTTTCCTGGAGTATCGACGAGGTGTGGGAGGTCACGCTGCAAACGCGCTGGGAGTCGCGCAGCATGGAGACGCTCAGCGAACCGTATACCGGCAAGCCGTTGGGTAAGCCGCAACCTTTGCTCCCCACCTGGGATTTTACCTTGCCACCGGTTACGGGACTGAAAGCGCCGACGAGCCGTACGCGCGTTGATGGGCTGGATGAGATTCTGGCCTGTAGCACCTGCAACGGAACGGGCCGCGCTCTCTGCTCGACCTGCGCCGGTCGCGGCTGGATTGTCTGTCCTGATTGCAAGGGACGCCTGAAGAAACGCTGCTCCACCTGTCGCGGGCGCGGCTATGTGGCGGACTGGGCCGAGCAGGAGAAGAAGCCGTTCTTCAAGAAACAGGCCGACAATATGGCGCACGCGGTCAACGAGCGCGTGGCCGATGTGTTTGATGGCATTCGCTCGCAGGGCATGCCAATTCCCAATCCAATCGATACCGACCCGGCCACAAAAGGCCGCACAGTTCCCTGCCCTGATTGCGTCAATGGTGAGGTGGATTGTACGTGCGGCAACGGCAAGCGCATCTGCGAGACCTGTCATGGCGCGAAGACCTCTTTGTGTTCTGTCTGCGCAGGTACAGGGAAGGTGGTACGCCATCGTGAGATCGTGCGCCAGTTTGAGCTGCGCACGCAGACGAAAATTGTGGGCGAGAGCGCCATTCCACCCGCCAGGCTGGAGCGGGCAGTGGGTGAAATGGTCTACAGCGCCGAAGTGAACGAGGATCTCTATCCCGAAGCGCCCCCCAACGCTGTTCCTCTGGATGTCTGGCACACTGCTGTAGAGATGGCACAGAGCGAGAATTCACGGCAGCACAAGCCCGGCAACGATAGCCCGCAGTCGCAGGCTCGCCCAACGTTGCAGGTACTGGAACTGGTGCGCATCCCTTATACCAGGGTCGATTACCGCTACTCTAACCAGGATTATACCTTCTACATCTTCGATGGCGAGGGCCAGGAAAAATTCTATGCCGACCGCTATCCCGCCCGCTGGGATCGCATTGAGCGACTTGTACGCGCCATCAGCGTCGACCTGATGGCCTCTCCTGAAAGCGAACAGAAGGCGAACAATAACGTTCCGCCTTACAGCTATCGCGTTCCCGTCGAGAAACCACCCTATAATATCACAGAAGAGGACGAGGACGATCTCGGCCCTCTCTAAAAAGGGTGCCAGCAAGAGAAACGACACTACCAACGCATTCGTGCTGGTAGTGTCGTTTCTCTTTATCTACACCGGAGGAGAGCATGTCCACAGTCTGGATCGGTACATCTGGCTGGGTCTACCCGCATTGGAATGGACGATTCTATCCTCCTGATTTGCCTGTGCGCGCAGCATGTGGGACCCTTCCTCTACCAGCTTCCTCCACATTGGCACGCCGATCCGCAGCGAGGCGAGTGCGTTGCGTCACCGGAGCTCGCAGATGTAGGACATGGCTGGCTTGCCGTTGAGCGTGAGCTCACCGACGGCGACGAATTCGTTGTGTTCAAGCACCCTGCGCGAGGCTGGATTGTCCAGCGTGACCCTCGCGCGCAGCCTGCTGAGTTCGTACTCTGTGGCAGCAAGCTCGCGCATCTTGCGCACCGCTGCTGTAGCCAGTCCCTGCCCTGCGGCCTTCTGCGCGATCCGGTATCCCAGCTCCGCCGACCCGTCTGCCACTTTGGTCAGGTTCACCCGTCCCACCACCTCGCCGCTCTCGGCCACCAGCAGGTGGAAGTAATCCGTCCCGGCGGCCTGCGACGCGAGCAGTTGCGCAAGCCGCGTGTCGAACTCGGCGAAGAACTCGTCCCCCCGATCCGGTATCACCGCCGCGAAGTAGGCCCGATTCTCCCGCTCGAACGCAAGCAGGGCAGGCGCGTGGTCGAGGCGGACCAACTGAAGGTCAGGCATGGGTCGTTGGAGGCGCGGTGTCGATTGCGACCCGGTTCCCCTGTCCTCCTTCGTTTCGGTCTGTGCGCGTTTCCCGCCCACGGCCTGCTTACCGGTAAAGGAAGATGCACCGACCTCTGGCACGTCTCGTTCTTCCATGTGTTTCTCCCTTTGCTCATTGATTTATCTTCCAGATCGTTTACCGCGCTTTGTCCTCCTTGTATGTCCTGGCCTCTGTTGAGGAGGCCGCACTGGTGTCGGATCAGCCTCCTCCTCCAGGTCTTGTTCAGCTTGTTCTGACGCTTGCTGAGGTGCCTGTGCCGATGCTGCCGGTACGGCAGGAGGTGGCGGAGGTGGTATTACCGGTACAGGCCCTGCTGGCGTTGCCAGGGGCGGCGGCATCTGTACCGGCGGTGGCTGGACGACCCGGGGTTGTGGTATTTCTAAAGATGGTGGCGTCTGTAACGGCGGTGGCGTCTGTAATGGTGGCGGTGTCGCCAGAGGTGGCATCACAGGCGGCGACTGAACAGCCTGAAGTGGAGGCCGGGGAGCAGGTTGAGTTCGCGCCGGTGCCTGTTGAGTAGCCTGAGCCGGTGCATAGGGAGCTGCTGCTGACCGGGCAGCAGGTACTCGCTCCACTAGCTGTCGCGCCGGTTGCTGAGTCTGTGTCTGGGGTGAGGAAATGTGCTGCTGAGATCTGAGTTGCTCGGAAAGCAGGTCGAGTAACTCTTCTCCTTTCATCGGAGCAAAGAGTAGGCCAACTCCTACTCCAACTATCATACCTCGTCTAAACCAACCCATATGTGTACTTCCTTCCTGGAATGAGCGGCAAATTGAGAACCGAAAATTTCCACTTATGAGAATAACGTACATTACACGCTTCACAACGGCAAAAAGAGACAATAGTGAGGCAAAAGAAATGCCTGCCCGGCACCTCCATACGCTGCCCGGCAGGCATTTTTTCTCTTTACGTTGGCTTGAAAAGTAGGAGAAATCAGGCCAGCATTTCTATCATCAGGAGCCGTTCAAGATTCTCTGCTTTTCAGCCTGGAATTCGTCATCGGTCAGGACGCCCTGTTCGCGTAGCTGACCCAGTTGTCTGAGTTGAGCCAGCCTGTTGTCCGACGTGCTTCCTGTCGAGGTCTGTACAGGCGGCTGATACTGCGGTGCGGGTTGCTGGTATTGCGGCGCAGGCTGCTTACGGTTGTTGATATTGTGGCGGGTATTGTTGATATTGCGGTTGATACTGTTGTGGGTACTGCTGGTATTGTGCTGCCTGCTGGTTCTGACCAGTGTTTTTCCCTATCATGTACCCTACTCCACCTGACAACAGGTCGCTTAGTAAACCGCCGCCGCCCAAGCCACCCATACCCAGACCGCCCATACCGAGTCCACCAAGCCCACCGAGTCCCAGACCGCCTCCGATCAATGGAACCCCCATTCTTCTGCCGCCCCAACCACCACCACCCCAGCCGCCGCCCCAGCCACGATATCCGCCGCCCCAACCACCACCACCAAATCTGCCAAAGCCTCCATGTTCAGGCATTTTAATCCTCCTTTGTTTTTTCCATGTTCGTTGTGTCGTCTTAAGATCAACTGTTCTGCTGTTGTCATTGGCCTTGATTCTGACCCTGGCTCTGATCCTGTACCTGGGCAGCTACCATCTCTTGTTGCACCTGCTGGAGCGTGGGGTGCGGAATCATCCCGCCGAGGTGGACAACTCCATTGGCCCTTTCCACAGCCTGTTCCAGGTTGTTTAACCAGAGATGCTCCAGCAAGACGATGGTTGCCGAAGTATCGGCGGGAAGCGTGCTGGCAAGCGTCACGATATCTTCCGGGGTAATCAGTCCCATCAGGCTTTGCTGCATGGGGCCGAAAGCGGTTTGTTCATCGTCGTCCAGATCGCTCACTTCCAGGGCAGTAACAGTGTCGTCCGCATTCTTTCTGACGAAAAGCAGATCAACCACCTGTATCAGGCCTTTTTCCTGGATGGCGTTCAATTCGGGCACAATCTCACTCATGAACTGATTGCCCGGACAGTTGATAACCATGTATTCAAGCGGTCCTAATGCCATATGCGTTCTCCTTGACTTCATTTACAGATAACTCGTCTCTAGTTAAACACGAATTGGATGACAGACGTGAATACCTTCCAGGTCTACCTACCTATCACTCTCCATACCTGTGCTTATTACGTTTTCTGTATCTATCTTTATCGTAGATCACGCTTCTCAAGAAAAGGACAGGGAAATGTAAAGAGTGTGTGAAGAGCCGGGTGCGGGTAAGCTGAAAATGAAAAAGACTGGTTTTGAGGACTGTGGAAGCAAGAATCAGATAGCTTCTTGCTTCCTGAAAGTGTACTATATGAGAGAAGGATGAGTGAACAGGTGAATTGAGAGAGCATTGAGGAGAGTATGGTATGCAGGAAGATCAGTACTGGCAGGCAGTGATGACGAGAGATGAAGGGCTGGACGGCATGTTTGTGTATGGAGTGCGTTCGACAGGGGTCTATTGTCGACCATCATGTCCCTCGCGCAGGCCGAGGCGAGAGCAGGTGTTGTTCTTTGTGCGACCAGAGGCGGCGGAGGAGGCAGGATTTCGCTCCTGCAAACGCTGCCGACCGCGAGAAGCTTCGAGCAGGGAAGAGCAGGTGGCGCTGGCGCGGCAGCTATGCGCGTATATTGATGAGCACCTTGAGCGCCAGTTGACGCTGGCCGATCTGGGCGAGCAGGTTCATCTCAGTCCCTATCATTTACAGAGAGTCTTTAAGCGTGTGATGGGCATTACACCGCGCCAGTACGCTGAAGCATGCAGGATGGAGCAGTTCAAGGCGCGGCTCAAGGAGGGTGAGACGGTGACGACAGCCCTTTTTGACGCCGGATATAGTTCCAGCAGTCGTCTGTATGAGCGCGTGCCGGGTCAACTGGGCATGACGCCGGTCACATATCGCAAGGGAGGTGCGGGAATGCACATTCGCTATACTATTGTAGATTTGCCGTTGGGCCGTTTGCTGGTGGCGGCGACCGAGAGAGGCATCTGTTCCGTCTGCCTGGGCGATGACGACGCGCCTCTGGAGACGGCGCTCAGAGGAGAATACAGCGCTGCCGCTATCCAGCGCGACGATGCCGAATTGAGCGAGGAGGTGAACGCCATCTTACGTTACCTGCGCGGCCAGCAGCCGAACATCGACTTGCCTGTTGATGTACAGGCGACGGCTTTCCAATGGCGTGTCTGGCAGGAACTGCGCGCCATTCCTTCTGGCAGCACGCGCTCGTACAGTGAGATTGCCCGGACCCTCGGCCAGCCACAGGCAAGGCGTGCAGTGGCCCGCGCCTGCGCCACCAATCCAACTGCCCTGATCATTCCCTGTCATCGTGTTGTGCGTGAGAATGGTGATCTCGGCGGCTATCGCTGGGGCATTGAGCGCAAGCGCCGTCTGCTGGCGCAGGAACAGGAGCAGGCGCAGCCACAGGAGGCATTGGCAGAACGCCATTGAGACAGAACAGGCGCGATACTGTACTGATCGCGCCTGCCTTTTTAAGATCAGGAGAGATCAAAGCACCCAGTGGCCGGTTAAAAACTGTGTCAGCAGGAAAAAGAGGATGGCTCCTGAGACCATGAGATAGCTCAAGGAAAAGCTTTTGTGCTTTCCAGCCGCCGCCATCACGATGAAGGCCGGAAACACTTCTAGCATGAAACGCCCGACCGATTCCAGCGGAAAGAGACCGGTGCCACCGTTGGGAAACAGTTGGAGAAAGATGTAGAGCGCAGCGGCGTAGATGCCGTATACCCATAACTGGCGGGGCAAGCGCCAGGGACCGACAAAGCTGAGCACGATGAACAACAGGATAAACAGGTCGGGTAGCAGGTCGGTCATGTTGCGTAGTGCCTGAAAGCTGAGCAGACCCGTACTTTTTTGAATATCCTGGATGGAGATGATTATACTATAGCCCGGGAAGGCCAGATAGCGGTTCCACGCGGCTTGCGCGTGCGAAAAGCCCAGAGGGTCGTGATACTGGATGTAGCACCAGGCGGAGAAAAGTAGCAGTGCGCATGGAATCAGTACACCGGCCAGCACATTTGGGCGGAGGGCTTTCAACTGGAACTGGTGCTGGCGCAGATATTCATAGTAAAAAGGTATGAGCAGGAGAATGCCTGCCGAGCGTGTCAGGCAGGCAAGGAAGCCAGAGAAACCGGCCCACCACCAGTATCCGCGTCGCAATTGATAGAATGTGAGCACGGCGAGGAAAATAAACAGCGATTTGTTGTATCCCGAGGCGAAATAGAAGGCAGTGGGAAACAGGGCGAGATACAGGACTGTCCGTTCTGCCTGTTGGGCGTTGAAATCTTCGCTGACTAGACGATACAGGACAATAAATATGCCCAGACCGGCAAGATTAGAGATAACGAGACCCGCCAGAAAGGCATTCTCGTGTGTAAGATACATCAGAGCGCGTTCAAGCAGGGGATAGAGCGGGAAAAAGGCCAGTCTACTGAAGTTGGTATAGCCATAGCGGGCAATAGTGGTGAAGATGGTTGTATCAAAGCGATCCCACGCATTCCATAGTGTAGAGGTGGGAAGGGCCTGCCATGAGAAATCTTTGAGGATGAACAGGGTTGAGAGGCAGGTGATAACGAAGAATGCCAGGTGTGTCGCGAGATAGACAGGAAAGACCTGTTTGAGTGCAGTGTACCACTGCATCCAGGAGTTCTCTGCTCTGGCACCTTTCTCGTCCTCCGTTGCCGGCAGTGGCGATTCAACAACGCCGACACTTGCTGTCCCTTCTGCTGGCAATTGTTCATCCACACGTTGTTGCCCTGCAATGTGTTTTGATTGTATATTGGTATCCATGCGGTCTCTCCACTGTTTTCGTTAAAGAGTAACTATAAAATAAGTTCTCTCTGCGCTCAAAATGACGTGCGAGAGAACTTTTTTATAGCATCTTGTTGTGAGTGAGGTAGTCGATCAGGCGCTCTGGTTTGATCTCGACCTGATTGTGCTCTTCGCCGATGTTCCCTTGCAGAGTGCGCACGGAGACGAAGCCATTGGCGAGTTCGTTTTCGCCGACGAGCACAGCATAAGTGGCACCGGAGGCATTGGCCTGCTTCATCTGCGCCTTCGCACTGCGGTCGCCATAGCTCATTTCGGTTTTGAGACCGGCATGACGCAATTGCGCCACCAGTTTCACCACCTCGTCTTTGAGTTCCGGCGTGCGTGCGAGGTAGACGACGAAGGCGCGCGGTTTCTCCTCCGGCGGCGGCGTAATGTTCTGTCGTTTCATTTCGCGAATAATGCGTTCCACGCCCGCGCCAAAGCCAATGCCGGGCGTGGGATTGCCGCCCAGAATTTCGGCCAGACCGTCATAGCGACCACCACCTCCGAGCGCCAGCTTATCGTCTTCTGAAGTGAACTCAAAGACGGTGCGCGTATAGTAGTCCAGGCCGCGCACGAGCAGCGGATTCAGCGTGAAAGGTACTGCGTAGAGCGTCAGGTAGTGCTGCAAGGCTGTGAAGTGCTCTCGACATGGCTCGCAGAGGTAATCGACGATCTTGGGTGCGGCGGCGATCTTCGCCTGATCCTGCGGCTCTTTGCAGTCGAGCAGGCGCAGAGGATTCTTCTCGAAACGCACTTTGCAATCATCGCAGCATTCATTCAGCAGGGGGCGATAATACTCCTGCAGCCGCTCGATGTATTGCGGTCGGCAGTTCTGGTCGCCGATGCTATTGAGCTGAAGGTGAATGCCTCGCAGGCCAGGTTCAGTATAGACCTGGTAGAGCAGGGCAATCATCTCGGCATCAATGGCAGGATCGTTGTCGCCCAGGGCCTCGCAGCCAAACTGGTGGTGCTCGCGGTAGCGGCCCGCCTGCGGTTTATCGTGACGAAAGATGGGCGTGCTCATGTAATAGAGCTTGACGGGCTGCGGCAGTTTGAACAGGCCATGCTCCAGATAGGCGCGCACAACGCCTGCCGTACCCTCTGGCCGCATGGTCAGGCTAGTCCGGTTGCCCTCTTTATCGGCGCGGTCCTCGAAGGTATACATTTCCTTCTCAACGATGTCGGTGCCTTCACCAGACGTGCGGCGGTAGACGGCGGTTTCTTCCAGTGTCGGCGTCTCGATGCGTTGATACCCGTAGAGTTCGGCTACGTGCGAGGCCACGTTCTCAAAAAAGCGCCAGTAGGGTTGTTCTTCCGGCAGAATATCACTGAATCCCTGTAAGGCTCGGTAAAGTACGGGCATACATTTCCTCTCTTTCATATTCGTGTGCCACGCTATTATAACAGATCAGGCGTTCTTGCACTATCCCTCTTAATATACCGGCGGGGACTGAAGCGGGAGAGGGTTTTTCTCCTACTTTCGTTACAAGAATGGCAGAAAGATCGTTTTATCTGTCGATAGCAACGTCTCATGAGAGATAAGCTCCTTCTGCCGGCATTTCCCATCTGGGATTGAAAATACTCTCTCAAGCTCCAGGAGTCTTCATCTGAAAGGGAGGGATTGCTATCTCATTTGAGGTTGCAAAGGAAACAAAGGCGTTGCTGTCATGAACCATGTTGGTGTATTCTTCAGTGGGATATCTCAAGCTACAAGAGATAGGAAGGGTAGGAAACTGCCGGTAGCTGCAACGGAGCAGCCAGTGGAACAGGACAAGGGAAAGATCAATACTGCACATCGACTTTCAGTCGTTTTGCCCGCCCATGACGAAGAGGCGGCTATTGCCGAAACGATCCAGGCTGTTATCAGTGTCCTTGAGAAGTGGGGGCTGGATTTCGAGGTCATTGTGGTAAATGATGGGAGCAAGGATCGCACAAAGGCGATTGTGGAGCAGTTCGCGACGAACGATCAGCGGGTGCGTCTGCTAAATCACCCGACTAATCAGGGCTATGGAGCGGCGCTGGTAAGCGGTTTCGAGGCGATTGCCGGGGATAAAACCCTGGCTTTCTTCATGGATTCGGATGGGCAGTTTGATATTCGCGACCTGGAAAGCTTCTTTCCCCTCATTGAGGATCACGATGCCGTGTTGGGATATCGTATTCATCGACAGGATACGTGGGTGCGCAAACTGAACGCCTGGGGATGGAAGATGTTAGTGCATCTGGTCTTCGGGCTGCGCGTGCGTGACGTAGATTGTGCCTTCAAGCTCTACCCTGCGCGGTTTTTCCATGAACACCAACTTGAGACACGAGGGGCGATGATCAATACGGAGATCCTCTACAAGTTTACTCGTGCAGGCTACATTTATGCAGAGCGAGGCGTGCATCATTTGCCACGCAAGGGGGGGCGTGCTACGGGTGCGAAGCTCTCGGTGATTGCCCGGGCGTTTCGCGAGATGTTTACCTTTGCCTGGAAATGGCGGCGCGAAGAAAGGGCCGCCGGAAGAAAGAACGATCGGGGGAGTTGAAGGAGCGACGGCTAAAAGCAGTACAGGGGTGATTGAACAGGGGGTAGTTGCCCGAATAGCGCAGTTGAAATTCTGGCGGAGGCTAACTTCAGAGTGGAGAGGCATGCCGTTGTGGGGGTGGTGTTTCGTCTTTTTTTCCGTTGCGCTGAGCTTCGATCTTTACCGTCTGGGCAGTCCGGGTATCTGGTATGACGAGGCTTTTTCTGTCGAACTGGCGCGCCAGCCGCTGCCGCTGCTCTGGCATATTATCTGGGGGCCAGAGCCGAACATGGAACTCTACTACCTGTTCCTGCACTTCTGGCTCGGCTTCACGGCCTTGCTGGGGTTGCATCCTGTTGAGTGGGTTGTGCGTCTTCCCTCAGCCATTTTCGCGGCCCTCAGCACTGTGATGGTCTTTTTACTCGGCAAGCGTTTGCTGGGATTGTCAGGTGGCCTGCTAGCTGCCAGCCTCTACCTGCTCAATGGTCTGCAACTGGCCTATGCGCAGCAGACGCGCTCCTATAGCATGCAACTTTTTTTTCTCTGCCTCGCCTGCTATGCCCTTTTATCCGCGCTTACCATCAAGAGTCCTTCTCGCCAGAAACGCTGGTGGGCCTGTTTTGTCGTTGCTGCTTCTCTGGCAGTCTACGCGCATCTCTTCAGCCTGCTCGTTCTGTTCGCGCTTCTCTGTGCCCTGGCGCTCTTACTGCTCCTGCCCAATGCCTGGCGTACTGCCCTGCGCCAGCGGCTACCTGCACTGATGTTGAGCCTGACCTGTATCTTCGTGCTGATTCTTCCCATGCTCCTGGTAAGCCTGCATGGGGCAAAGACCGACTGGTTGCCTGTGCCGCAACTGAGCGACATCTATCACCTCTTATTAACGATGAGCGGTGACAGCAAGCTTCTCTTCCTGCTCAATGTCGTGTATAGCACGGTTGCTCTCGGACTGCTGCTGTTGACCTATGGAGTGCCGAAATCTGGATTACGCAGACTTATAAACAGCGATCGGAAAGTTGTGGCGGATGTGTATGGAATAAATGGTGCCGGGGTGCCGTCTGGTGTAAGCTTACCCTCCCTGGAGCAGGCTATTCCCATTGCTTTTATACTGCTCTGCTGGCTGGTGGTGCCAGTAGTGGTGAGTTTTATCGTTTCACAGGGGCTGCCACGCCTTTTCTCATCACGCTATCTGATTGTGGGTGTGCCAGCGCTTTGCCTGCTGGTTGCTTCTGGCATTCTTTTCCTGCGCTGGCGAATGGTACAGCTGGTGATGATCGTCATTATATTGCTTGTCGCCTGCTCAGTTGTCCCCCATTATTATGCAGATGCTCAGGTGGAGGAATGGAATTCTACGACATTCTGGTTGGAGCAGCACTACCAGCCCGGTGATGGGCTGGTCTGCTACGATAACGCAGTTGGGCAGGGATGCCAGATTTCTGTGCAATATTACCTGGATGCCTATCCATCTGCCGCGCACTTTACTACCGATACGCCCGGTGCCTTCTCCTGGCAACAATTTGGCCCGGCTAATCCCGCTTCCGGCCCCGACGCGTCGATCACCCCTGCAGCTTTAGCCGGCTTTGGAGCGAAGCACCCGCGTATCTTCTTCATCGTCGGGCGCTTGCCAGATGCTGCCGCTGCTGCCAGGGTAACGGCAGCCCAACAATGGCTCGACAGCCATTATCGCTTCCTCGCCCGGATTGTGACGCCCACTGTTACCATCCGCCTGTACGCAACACAGTGAAAATCGCTGGTGAAAGAAGGAAGCAGAAAGCCGATGCTTTGGCATTCTTCTTCCATTTGCGAGCGGCGAAGCCATGAGCAATGCAATAAATGCCGATGTGTTGTATGATAGCTGTAAAGAGAAAGAGCGCATGAGCATGAAGAGGAGAGAGGACGAGAGGGAAGAACTCAATGCCAACATTTGCTGAATTATATACCCCTTTGTTGAAAGACGTTTTTGCTCGCATGGTGCAAGAGCAAGTGGAGCAGGGTGCTGATGCGCTGGCATGCGCTCGTGAATACGCGGAAAATGGCAAGCCCGATTTCGTGCTTGCCTGCCTGTTACAGATCGAGGCGATGGATGAGGTGAAGCGCGATATTTATGCCTGTGCTTACGAACAGCGCGCAAAACTCTCTGAAGAGAAGGCCGAAGCCTTCAGCCGTCAGTTCCATCGCTCTTTTCCACTCATCAAAACAAGCGCTCAGAAGGACCGGTTGGCCGCGCGTCAAGTGCGGGAGGGCCGGGGAATTGGACGCTAGAACCACGACCGGCGCTAACCGCGATCAAGCGCGGCCCTACGCTTCCTCGCCAGATGTTTCATCGGGTGCGTCAGATGCTTCATTTTCTTCTCGATAGTCGTTCTCTTCGACTTCTCCCTCCCCATTTTCCTCATTTCCCCCGTTTTCCTCGTCGGAAACTTCGGCCTCGGTTTCGCTTTCAGGGGTGAGCTTTTTGCCATTGGTGGTAGAGACAGCTACAACGCTGTCGCCTTCACCAAGGTGCATGAGACTGACACCCTGCGTGGAGCGGCTCAGGATACGGATAGCGTTCACATTGGTGCGAATGACGACACCGCTTGCTGAAATGATCATCAAGTCGTTGTCTTTGTCGGTGATGAGGCGTGCCGCTGCAATTTTGCCGGTCTTGTCGTTGATGTGCGCCGTAATGACGCCGCTGCCGCCACGTCCATGAGCCGGGTACTCCTCGACGAGGGTGCGTTTGCCGTAGCCATGTTCGGTGACGACGAGCAACTGGCTGTCGGGCAGGGCGAGATTGAGTGAGACGACCGCGTCGCCCTCTTCCAGGCGCATACCACGCACGCCGCCGCTCATACGTGAAGCCGAGCGCAGGTCGGAGACGGGGAAGCGAATCGCCTTGCCGTTGGCGCTAATCAACAGGATATCATCCCCGGTACGGGCCAGTTTCGCGCCGATCAGTTCGTCATCCTCTTCCAGGTTCATGGCGATCAGACCCTGGCGGCGCACAACCTCGAATTCATCCATCGGCGTCTTCTTGACCTCGCCTTTGCGCGTGCCGACGACCATGAAGTCGCGGCTGATGTCCTTCGGTACGGCCACCAGCGCGGTGATGCGTTCGCGCTGCTCGATGGAGATGAGGTTGATGATGTGCTCGCCGCGAGCTGTACGGCTCACTTCGGGCAACTCATAGACCTTGAGCTGGAAGACGCGGCCCCGGTCGGTGAAGAAGAGCAGGCTGTCGTGTGTGTGCGCGATGAGCAGGTGACGCACGGTATCATTTTCGCGGGTGGTCATGCCAGTGATGCCTCTGCCGCCGCGTCGTTGCGACCGGTAGGTGCTGGATGGGAGCCGCTTGATATAGCCTTTCTCCGTCAGCGTGACCACGACTTCCTCGTTGGGAATGAGGTCCTCATCCTTAAATTCACCGGCCTCGGACTCGCCGATATCGCTGCGGCGCGCATCGCCGTATTTCTCTTTCAACTCAATGAGATCGGCCTTGATAATCTTGCGAATCTCATTGATGTCGGAGAGCAACAGGCGATAGTAGTCGATATTCTTGAGGACTTCCTTCAACTCGTCCTCGATCTTCTGGCGTTCCAGGGCAGCCAGGCGGGCCAGGCGCATATCGAGAATAGCTTTGCTTTGCTCCTCTGAGAAGCCGAATTGCTGTTGCAGGTTGGTCTGGGCAATTTCAGAAGACTGCGAGGCACGGATGGCGCTGATGATGGCATCAAGCTGGTCGAGGGCTTTCTTCAAGCCTTCGAGAATGTGCTTGCGGGCCTCTGCTTTTGCGAGTTCATAGCGCGTGCGGCGCGTTATGACGACTTCGCGGTGGTTGATGTAGTGTTGCAAAAAGGCTTTGAGCGTGAGCGTGCGCGGCTGCTGGTCGACAAGAGCCAGCATATTGGCGTTGAAGGCGCTCTGCATAGCCGTGTACTTGTAGAGCAGGTTGAGAATGCGCTCCGGGTTGGCGTCGCGTTTCAAGTCGATCAGGATGCGCATGCCCTGGCGGTCGGACTCGTCGCGTACTTCGGAGACGCCATCGATCTTTTTGTCGCGCACGAGTTCAGCGATCTTGCGCACGAGTTCGGCCTTATTGACCTGGTAGGGTAGTTCAGTGACGATGATTTCCACACGCCCGCGCTCGCCCTCTTCCAGGCGGGTACGCGCCCGCACGACGATGCGTCCGCGCCCATTAGCGTACATATTGCGAATGCCTTCGCGTCCCTGGATGATGCCGCCGGTGGGGAAGTCGGGGCCGCGAATAATGCGCGAAAGTTCTTCAGTCGTGGCTTCCGGGTTATCGATCAGGTACTGAATGCCATTACAGACTTCGACAAGGTTGTGTGGGGGAATATTGGTTGCCATGCCAACGGCGATGCCGGTCGAGCCATTCAGCAGCAGGTTAGGCAGGCGGGCGGGCATGACCGTCGGCTCTTCGGCCTGATTATCGTAATTAGGGACGAAATCGACGGTATTTTTATCGATGTCACGCAGCAGTTCATCGGCGATGGCCGCCATTTTAGTTTCGGTGTTATGATTTACAAAACCGTTCGCCACGAACGAGTGACATGCGCTATCGACGCGCAAGGAATAGACCCGCTGCTCACCCGCATCTTCGATACTCTCGATCCGCTCAAAGAGATAATGCTGGCAAGCCAGATTCTCTATTTCGGCAACAGCCTCTGTCGGCAGCACTTGAGCCAGGCGGGGTAGCGTTGCGGTCAGGCGATCCGAACGATCAAAGTTGTGCTTTGACAGCCACTCACGCTGGCCGCGAGCAGCATGTGTTCTGACATACTCGGCCAGGTAGGGTACATAATCTGTGCGTGACAAAGCCTTGCCGGTATGCAGTTCAAGGATTGTAGCAAGTGCCTTGCTCTTCACTGCTGAGGTAAAACCAATCTCCTTAGCGAACAGGGCAAGGTTGTCGCGGCCAGTGATCAGGAGACGATGCGTTTGCCGGGTTCTATCATTATTTAATGATGCTACAATTCCAAAACGTAACAAAAGCATCTGAACCTGTCGAAGCATGAGACGATTACTTGCCGTAAGATTAATTCGCAGCAAACTACGCCCAGATTTTTCAACTGCTCCATCACCTTCAAACAGGCCACGCAAAAAAGCGGCGACCACAGTGCGAGGTGAGAGCAAGATTGCTTCGGGAATTTGTCGTTGCGCCGAACGCCCTGACAATCCCAGAGCTCGGATGAACGAGATGACGTGCTGACTTACTACCTGTATTTGAAGAAATGGCTTCTTGCCGTAGCTGACAGGCTTCCTCTCAAAGATATGCAAGCGGCACGTTGGGAAGACGCGCTGCCACGACTGGATGAAGTGTTCTGCAAAGTCGCCGCGGGTATTGGTAAACTCGATTACCTGATCGCGAAAGGTTCCCTCAGCCAGCAGTGCTCCCAGGATGAAAGCGAGATCCTCGTCCAGTGCCTCTGGAAGTGTGTGCTGCTTCGTACGGGATTTCTGGGGAACAGTGGGATAGAACGGTTGCAGGTCAACGGGCTGCTCCGGCCACAGGGTAGTGCTTCGATCCAGGGCGACGTAATCGCCGACAGCTAATTGGGCGATTGTCTTCCATGTAAGTGTGACGCGCCCATCAGAATCGTGAGGGACCGCCACGAGCAGAGGATGGTTTGCAGTACCTGTGACTTCGTATCCTCGCCGCGTTCGCACACTCCATGTCGGGAATGCGCCACAATCCCACCACTTACTGGCCGTATTAGTTTGCCCATCTTTTGACAGGATACGCACAGAAACATCTTCGATGCCAGGTTGCGAGATCTGACTGATCGGTACCAACCCTTTGTCAGTGACGACGAGTGTATCTCCCGTGACGCAATAGCGCATGGCGGCTGGCGGGTCATCGTCTTGCGAGCCGAAGTTGCCCTGCCCCAGCACGAGGGGGTAGCGCATGGACCACCATTGTGCCATACGAACAAGCGTATCGTAGACGGCGGCGTCACCATGCGGGTGATAACTTTTCAGCACTTCGCCAACGATACCCGCACTTTTACGAAATTGTTTTGTTGATTGCAGGCCCATCTGGTCCATCGCGTAGAGGACGCGGCGATGGACGGGTTTTAAGCCGTCTCGCACGTCGGGAAGCGCACGAGAGACGATGACGCTCATCGAGTAGTCAAGATAGGCAGTTGACATTTGCTCAACAATACTGACTTGCCGAATATTTCCAAGTTCCATTCGTATGAATCCTTATTAGTAGTGCAAACAGCCGGGTCAGACATAGCCGGAAGGCGATATCAGAACGTTCGGAGTAAGAAAGAGTATAGGATGGAGGGTCTGAACACACAGCGAACCTACCGACATATAGTATACCATAAACAGGGCGAAAATGCGAACATTTTACCTTTTGGGGGATGCTCTGGCAAATATATTCCTGAACCTCCTAATGTACCATGCAATAGAAGATATCAAGGTTTTTTGATGCGAAGGGGGAGACGCTGCGGTTCAAAGGCGTCACTACCATCACATCAACGCCCGGCTGTGAAGGGAAAAATGCAACGTTGTAGGTGATGTGCGCGGCATCCAGTACCTGGAGCAGGTAGGGGTGAGGGTCGCCATGCCTGACAAAGACCAGCATCGTAGGACGGTCCGAGTTTTTCACAGCACTGGTATACGCGGGAATGCGATTGATAGCAATGGAGGGATGGATCAGCGGCAGGGGGTCGGCAAGAATGATCTTGTTGTTGGTTTCAAATGAGATCTGGTAGCCCAGTAAATTGGTGGCCCAGGCATAATGGATATGCTCGCTCTCCATGTAGGTGATGATCGGCCCGTAATTTGCCGGGGCGATAGTACAATAGGCCGATTGAAAGGCTTCATCCGCGCTGGTTAATCCATACGTCACTGCCTGACCGCCGAGGTATGCAAGCAGGAGCGCACCCAGAGCGGCCAGCGCGGCGATAGACAGAGATCGACGCGGCATTTGCGATGTAGACCGGGCAGGTGCTGGATCTCCTGCACCTTCTGCCTGCGACCTTTTGCCTTTCTCGTACAGGAACATACTGGCAAGTGTAAAGACGGCGGCAAAAAAGAATGGAAGCGCCAGCGCCAGCGTCGAGGCATAATGGCCACCAAAGTCGGCAGTACACGAAACAAGGATGGAGACGGAAGCCGAACTTGTGCAAAAAAGCACGGCTGTGCAGGCACCAAAGATCACGGGCAGGGTTGTGAGGCGCCGTGCCTGCACGAGCACCGGATGAGGCCAGATGAAGGAGACGACGAAAATGGCGGCGGTGGCGAAGATGCAGAAGCTCCCCAGGAGCAGCAACGGCGAATGTATCATCGCGAGCAAAGGGCTTTCCAGCGGCGTCGCGCCGCCGATAATACGGGGTGCGACGCACGTCCTGTAGATGCTGGCTACATGTTCGACAGTATGCAGCCGTTGTATGGACCAGCCACCGCCCAGCGAGCGAATGAAGGTGATATTTGCCCACTGGTGCTCTGATCCCCAGATAATGCCGGGTGTGAAACCGAGTATGCAGGCTGGAAGGGCGGCTACAGCCAGCAGGAGGCCCTGAAGAGAACGCCAGGTGGCAGAGGGGAAGGGTTCCGACGCACGAACGCGTTGAATAACATCGACGATGCGATCGATGAGAATCCAGAGTCCCGCCGCCAGGATAGCTTCGGAAATCAGGGGATAAATCCACATGCCAAAGCCGACGAGGAAGCCGATCAGCGCCCAACGTAGCGCTATTTCGCGGCTGGAGGCTCCTTCGTGCCAGCGTGTCGTCAGGCGAAAGGCCGCAATGAGCAGCAGTAGCATCAGGATAAAGGTTTCAATCCAGCCGCCGCCCGTGCGCATTTCCACAATACCGTCATAAAGGGGAGGAATGGCCGCGACCAGTGCGGCAACTGTAGCGAAGATTCGGCGGGCATAGAGCGGAAGATGGGCGGCCCGGGCCAGGAGTGAGGCCAGCCACCAGGTTACTGCGACCAGGAGCAGTGAAAAAGCGGTGGTCTCGGCGCGCAACGCTGCTACGGAGGGGCCAGAGAGCGCGAAGATCAGAGCGGCAACGTAGGCTTCCAGGCTGCCAAAGTATGGGATGCCGTAAAAATAGAGCGGTCGCTCGCCCTGCAAAATATGTTCGGCCTGAATACCAAGCAGCGCTTCGTCACCATCGAGAGTGCCATGCGTTCGTACTGTTAACCAGATGCGGATGATGAGCGCGGCCAGCAGGCACAGCCAGAGCGGCGAGATCAGCAAGGGCAGCACATGGCGCAGAAGTTTTCCTTCTGACCGCCCCGTAGAGGAAGCTGAAGCAGTGGGAGCTATTTCACGCTCCCATACCTTATGGTAAGGTGGCGATGTAACCACATGGTGTTTGTCGGTACGCATAACTGTGTGCCTGGTTTTCTTCAGGAAAGTCCTTTACCTGGTGTTAATGCCTCAGTGAATAACAAAGACGATGCTATCATAAATGATCAAACGTGGCAAGAAGAAGACTCTTCACGCATTTCTACTGTACTTGACGATTAAGCAAGAGAAAAGCAGAGGAAACGTAGGAAAAAAGGGTGAGCGGAAGACTTCGTGGGATAAATATCATCAATATGGTGCGTGTTGACACAAAACTGATGGGTTCAGCACGACCACCCCTATGTTTTCTCTCTCTGCTGTGGTATTATTGAATTAGGAACAAAAGAGGGATTTCGGGGAGTTTGTTCTGATCTGGACATTCCGGCGTGGTACTGCTTTTACTACCGCGTCTGAAGTGGAGGGAGAGTTTATGCAGCTCACAGCGCAAGACTATTTCTTTTTTATCATTTTTATTACGGCCCTGATAGGGTTTATCCGTGGATGGAGACGTGAGATTGTTTCGCTGGCATTCCTGCTGGCGGCCATCCTTTTCCTGGCTGTTGGAGGCGGAAGCTGGATCACCGAACTGATTTTTGTGCGCATTCCTTACGTATTTGGGAATAGCTCACAGGTTCCTCCGACTCCTTCGACGAATACGATCACCCTTACAACTATTCTCACCTTTATCGCTATAGTTGCTCTAGGATATCTGATCGGCAACCGGGCATTTCCGAAACCGTCCTTGCCCTTTGATCGTATCATGGGTATTATTCCGGGTATTATTGCAGGAGTTGCTTTTTATACATTGATTGCCAACACACCGGTGGCGGCAGTGCTGAGTAGTATCGATATCAGGGCTTCTTCGCCGGACCAGGGAGTGGTAGGCAGTTCTCTGTTACTCCTCTTTCTCATCGTCATAGCTGTAGTGATTATCGGCCTCATTTCTGCGAGCGCGAAGAAGAGCGCATCGAAGAAATAGAGGTTCTCGTCAGTCGCTCCTATCGCCGTCTGGAGGCGGTGATAGTACACTTGCAGGAAGGTGAGAGAATGAGCCGTAATATGCTAGATCGACGACGACAAAGACCGCAACAACCGCAACAACCGCAACAACCACAAACCAAAGATGATATCTGGCGTTCGGGCCGCCGGCGCTTTGGCTTTCGACAGGTACTGGCGCAACGTGGAGCTGACAAGCAGTGGCATTTTTCAGGGCAGGAGCCAGGAGAAGTTGTCAGGCTGGTGGTACGCAAATCCAGGCTGTTTCTGATTCCCACGGCTTTGCCGTTGCTTGTTTGCCTCGCGATTTTGCTTGTTCTGGGCTGGTTTTCGACGGACAGACCGGCTCTGGCTTCTCTCTGGCGAGTGCTCTTCATAGTAGATACATTGCTGATTATTGGCACAGCGCTCTGGTTTGTCTGGAAGGATCTGCTTGCATGGTGGTTTGAGAGCTATATTATCACCAATAAGCGCATTATTAGTTCGCGAGGCGTTTTGCAACCGGTGCGGCAGGAGACGCCGCTCGACAGGGTCGTGCAGGTCGGTCTCGATTTAAAATCGCCGCTGGCCTACCTGTTGGACTATGGAGATCTTCACCTCTATCTGGTTGGTGGAGACCTTGTAATCAAGAATATTTCCGAGCCTCGCCGTGTAAAAGATGTGATTCAAGGCATTAGTGGGGATATTAAGGCCAAAAAGCCGAAGGAGGAGGAGACGCCGCTGCCGCAGGACGAGGATATGGCGAATTTGCTCAAGGAATTGAAGGCGGGCAAGCCTGTTCCCACGCTCCCCAACGCCGATGAAAAGTATCCGCCCTTCCCCGATCCTGATCATTACAATGGGCCGCGCCGCAAGTTTGGTTTTCCGGCCCGCACCTACGCGAATGTTCATTACCTCTCGGGCGAATTCACCGTCATGTACATCCAGCGTTCCCTCTATGTGCTCTATAGAAAGCTGCTTCTCCCGGTGCTAGGCATGTTTCTTGCGCTATCGGTGGCCGCCATTTTCCCTGCCTTTAATGTTGGAGGCCGATCCTTCGCCTCTTACTGGTGGTTTATCATGGGCCTGGTTGTCTTTGTCATGGTGCTCTGGGCTGCGGGGGCCTACGTCAGCTATCTCGAAGATGTCTACATCCTCACAAACAAGCGTATCATCGACCTTGAGCGCCGCCTGCTGTTTTTCATTGAGGCGCGTGCGGAGACCGAATATAAAAATATTCGCGATATCAAAGTCAAGGTGGGAAATGTGGTTGAACGAGCGCTTGATATCGGCGATGTCTATGTTGAGACACCAGGCAGCAATCCTGATATTAGCCTGCGCAGCGTAGATCATCCCTTTGTCATTCAGGATACCATCTATGGTATCAAAGGTCATAAGGAGAAGGTTGATAAGGCCGAGGCAGAGAATAAGGAGAAAGACCTGCTCTATAACTGGTTTGGCAAGGTGGTGACGAGCTTAGAGAAAAAGATGCAGAATAAAGGGGTGCCAGATCTGGAGGGCATAGAACTGGAAGATGCCATAGAGCTGGCGAGTCAATTCAATCTGAATGTGGTGGTGAAGAGCGAAGTGCCGCAGAGTAGCGCACCTGGGATAGTGATTTAGCAAAGCCCGCCTCCCGGTACGCTTATGGCTCCAGGAGGCGACATCCAGGTTATGATTAGTCGACGCCCTACGCCTCTCGATATGATCTGATTGCTGTATCGAGCAGGACCTGGCCGTTTCTATCTTGTGTCAGTGCGCGCCAGCAGAGCAATGGTTTCGATGTGATAGGTCTGTGGGAACATGTCGACGGGTTGGGCCGCTACCAGGCGGTAGCGGCCAGGAGGGCCACAGAGCGTCGCGATATCGCGGGCGAGAGTGCTGGGATCGCAAGAGACGTAGCAGATGGTGCGTGGCGCGAGGGTCTGCAACGCCTGTAACGCTTTCGGATGACAGCCGGTGCGCGGTGGGTCTACCAGCGCCAGGTCGATGCGCTCGTGCCGATAATGCATCTGCCCGAGCAATCGCTCTAACGTTCCTTCCAGAGGCGTAATGTTATTCTGGTTGTTCAATGTCGCATTGGCCCGTGCGTCCATAACGGCGCTGGGCTGCGATTTGATAGCGATCACGCGAGATGTGCGAGGAGACAGAAAGGCTGAGAAGAGACCGACGCCGCTGTAGCCGTCAAGCACGGCATCGTTGCGTTGCGGTTCCAGCATTGCCAGCGCCTGCTCTACCAGCGCGATCGTCTGGGTGTGATTGACCTGGAAGAAGGAATCCGCAGAGACACGGAAGCGTTGAACCAGAATGACGTCGGTCAGGAACTCCTGTCCGGCCACCACACGGCCATAGCGCCCGCCAACACGCTCCACGATGACACCGACGATCCCTGGTGCGACGGTCATGAGTTCGTGCGCAAGTTGTTGCGGCGCTTCGATGAATGAGCCCGGGCGGGTGTGCAGGTTAATCAGGGCAGGAACTGCTTTTGCCGCTGTCGAGTTCAGTGCATTCCCATTGCTCACGGTGCCGATGGCTCCGCGAATGGTGAAACCCTGAAGCATTTCGCACAGGGAGTCGCCGAAGTAGTTGTGAAGCTTGCCGCGCACGCGCTGGTAGACCATATCGAGCGCGGGGTGAAGCAAGGCGCACGTTTCCAGGTCCTGTACATCGTGGCTCTCTGTCAGTTTGAAGCCTACCTCGTTATTTGGACCAACGGAGAAGAGAGCAATATTGCGATAGTGCCAGGGTGAGACACCGTCCGGCATGCCAATGGTAGGATAGACGACAGCATCTGGCTGCTTACCAATACGTACCAGGAGCTGGCGCACAATATGGGCCTTCCATGCGAGCTGGGCCGGATAGGTGATATGCTGCCACTGGCAACCACTGTCTATCAATTCCGGGTAGGGAGACTCAACCCGTTCCGGGGCGGGACGCAAGATTTCCAGCAAATTGGCGCGTGCATGTCCCCGCCGCTCTTCGACGATATCCACTCGTACTCGCTCGCCTGGAATGCCTCCAGGAACGAAGAGGACCCGGCCCTCGTAGCGGCCTACGGCATCACCACCATAGGCAAGATCGGTTAATTCAACATCAATGCTCATGTTCACCTCGAAGACCACTTGTTCTGTAGGGTTGCTGCCCCATGATCTGTTCTTCTACAGATTGCATTGCATGTGGTTGCCCCATCTTTCCAACTTCTTTCTTTAGTATATGTTCTCATATCAATACGCAGATGGGCAGAAGGTAGTACCTTTTGCCCATTTGTACTTTTCTCTACCAGAAAGTTCTATCTCTATAACGGGTACATATGCAGTGCGCCGCCCGCTTCTGCTCTCTTCATTATACCTTATAAGTCGAGCGGCCTCCTGGGCTGCCCGTAGAGCCGTGTCCCGAAACGGCTCAGGAAAACTGTACCAAGCCCGATCAATCCCACTGCCAGATTGATGAACCAGCCAATATAGGGGATGGAACCAAGCAGTGCCAGCACGGCCAGCCCCACCACCACCTGTACGGGTCGAGTGTTATGCCCTGGGTCTACTGCGCGTACAATGTGCTCCCCAATCAGCCAGCCCACAGCTACTGTACCAAAGGCCCAGGCCGCTACCAGCGTCAAGGCAATGATAACTGCCAGCGGAATGGGAAGGATGAGCGCCGCCAGTACCATCAACACAGGTGGGGCCAGCAAGACACTCAATAGCCCGACGACGAAACTTCGCCTGGTATTCTGTATGGCGGAAGCGCGCACCAGGAGTACGTGTTCTGGGAGCAGCCAGGTAAGCATCAGGCCCAGAACGCTCCAGATTACTATCGACCAGAACGGGAAGCTGAAGTTGCTCATGTCGGCAATCAGCCAGGAGATACTATCCGGGTGAGTGATTACCGCTCCGTCAACGTGATACCCTGCCCCGGGAAACCAGCGGCTTCCATAAAGTTGAATTTTGCCATGTACAACAGAACCGTTCTGCAAAGTAAGTGTGCCGCCATAAAGAACGATATTACCAGCTACCGTTCCCGCGACCACCACCGTACTACCGAACGCATCAACGTCCCCACGCACCTCACCGTTGATCGCCACTGTTCCACCGAATGTCATCAGCGAATCACAAACGACCTCACGCGTATCAATGATTACAGTCCCACCAAAGTCAGGGCTACTGCTGAGACAATTGTCTCCTGTACCGGTGGCCAGTGTAGCGGTGGGTAAGAGGCCAGAAATCATTCCCGACCAACCAGTGCCATGAATAAGCAAGGCGACCACCAGCACGAAGCCGGGTAGAATAAAAGCGTTCCACCAACGAATTCTACGTTTGAGCATCCTGGAACTCCCTGTCATGGCCGCTTCGTCTCTCCTCTGGAAAGGCAGTGACCATGATGCATACCTCACCTCACTGGCTCTGGTTTTAAACCTCCTGTGGATAGCGCATGAGGCGGAGCCACAGTCCAAACATCACAACAACGGCGAAGGCGATGCCAGATAAGAGCCAGTTGTTGTACGTGACCAGCGTCAAACCGGTCTGGATATACTGACCGAACACGAGCAGCATGTCGATGGTATCGCTCAGGAAGGCCAGCGTCCTATCCGCCAGCCCGGGTTGAACCATTATCAGCACGAAGGCCAGCAGTGGAAGACAACTGAGCATGAAGACACCGCTAGCGATCAATGCAGTGCCAGCAACTCGCATGTGGGCCACCCGCAATTGCTGCTGGCCCCGCAGGTCCTCAAGTTGCTGCGTAATGCGCTGCTGCTGCTGTATGGCGCGCATGATGCGGTCAGTAGAGATCGTGCCGGATACAAAGGGAGCAGCATCGCGAAACAGGCAATCGATCTGGTATTGACGCCGTTCGCATGCGTGACATA
Source organism: uncultured Chloroflexia bacterium (assembly GCA_963736995.1). GTDB lineage: Bacteria > Chloroflexota > Ktedonobacteria > Ktedonobacterales > Ktedonobacteraceae > CADDYT01. The sequence continues at coordinate 277,694 of CAVTRB010000007.1, read as the reverse complement.
GCGGACATTGTTGCAAATGCTCTTGCAGCGCCGTGATATCCGACTGTGGAAGGTCACCATTACGCTGAGCAGCCAGCAAAAGTTTAGCCTCGTGGCAGCGCATCAATCTGCTCCTCCTCATTCTGCTTATTCTGTTGTATATAGCGGGCAAGCAGTTCGCGGGCGCGATGCAGGCGTGCTTTGACCAGTGCGGGTGTAAGATGAAGTGTGGAGGCGATCTCCTCGTAGGAGAAATCATGCCAGTAGCGCAGAACAATGACGGCGCGATATTTGGCGGGCAGTTTTGACAGATAGGCCTGTATCTCATCCTGCTGTTCGCCTACCAGGGCCGACTGTTCCGGCCCTACGCCCACGTCGGCGATCCATTCCAGGAACGGGACATCCTCAAGTGGCAATGCCAGGAAGCGGCGGCGGCGCAGTTGATCGATTGCCAGGTGGGAGGCAATCGAAAGCAGCCAGGTACTGAACTTATGCTCAGCTTTATAACTGGCAAGCTGTGTATAAGCGCGTACAAAGGCTTCCTGTGTCACATCTTCCGCCTCGGTGATATTTCCCAGCATGCGATAGGCAAGATTTTGTACGGCATCTTTATAGCGCTCGACGAGTACCGAGAAAGCGTCCTGGTCGCTGGCGAGCGCCAGCTCGACAAGCGCGGTATCGCTCATTGCCCCCACGACAGCTCCTCGAGTCCCTCGGGTGTAGACCTGAGATGCATTCTGCTCTTCAACCAGGCTCTTGCTGTGAGACCGCCCGGCGCTAATGCCTTGCGCGCCCGCAGCCATTAAATTTCCAGTGCCACTTGTATCCATATTTCGTTTGCGACGTGTCTTCCGTGCCGGAACTGGTGCGGCCAGACTGCCAGACAAGCCCAGCGGACCACTTGCATGCAATGTCGTTTCCATCTAGATCACCGCTCGTTCTTATTTATCTCGTTTGTTTTGAGGATACATACTCACAAAATAGATAACATCCATGCCAACGCTGGCATTCCAATTATGAGTATTTACGGGCAGTGACTACAAAAGTTGCAATCCTCAATGCACGAAGTGTAGCATGATCGGGCCTTACTGGCAAGGGGTGAAAGTGATGAAAATAGCCAGGACAGGCCAACCGCAAGGGATTGGCCCTACTATATACGATCCCTCAGCTACACCCTATCCGCTTCCAGTTCCGTCTCCGTTTCACCTTCTTCTAGCACATCTGACCTCTGCTGTACCTGTACCAGTGTGATGAGCAACATGATGAGGATGATGACGTGCAGGGCGGTACACCAGGCGCAGATCGTGTGCAGGCGCACAATCTCCACGTAGACGAGGTAGAGGACGGTCAGCATACCAACCAGCGACCAGGCGAACTGGGCAATGTGGATGTTACGCAGCGCAGCAAACGTAGAGGCTCGATGCGTCACGCCCGTCGAGGAGAGGCGCAGTGCAGTGATTGCCAGTGCCGCACTTACAAGGCTCCAGAACAGGCCGGGAACGGTAATGGGAACAGTCGTGCCGGGTATGACGGAATAGGGGCTGGACAGCACAAAGGAACAATCAACGAAGCCACGTGTGGAGCAGACAAGGGGAACGTTCTCGTAGTGAACGGCGGTCAGATAGACGGCAATGCCGATACCCACCACGGAAAGCAGCAACAACACAATCTGTGCAATTGGCCGACTCTTACTCATAACAAACCCTTTTCTCCTCGCGTTGCGGTCAAGAAATCCTTTGTGATGTGCATAGCATATCATGAAAAAGACCCTCTCGCATGTCATCCTGAGTGCCGCGAAGGATCTGCAATCTCCTCACCGTATTATAGCCGATAGAGGTGGCACTGACTCTCATATCATCCTGAGTGCCGCGAAGGATCTGCAACTGGACATTCTGACAAGGTGGCTACCTCAGATCCTTCGCGGCGCTCAGGATGACATGTCCGAGTTGGTTTACAATAGCATACTGCCATCCTGTACTGGATGTCAACCGTATATTTACATGGGTGGGCAGTGGAAAATGACGCTCTTTTCCTGTATGAGATATAATAAAGACGTATGGAAGACAAAGACAGGCTTGAGGAATTAGAGAAGCTGCTACAGGTCACGTTTCGTGACGGCACGCTGCTGAAGCGGGCCATAACGCACCATTCGTGCTGCCCGGAGACAGCCATACAGGACTCCTACGACACCCTGGAATTCCTGGGTGACGCGATCATCAGCGCGCAGGTCGTGGAGTACATCTACCGCAACTTCCCCGGCGCTTCCGAGGGCGAGATGACGGCGCTCAAATCCGAAGTGGTCAGTCGTCGTGTCTTCGCCAGGATCGGTCAGAAGCTCGGCCTCTTCCCCTTCATCTGCGTCGACATCGCCAACCTTAGAACCTTCAACGACCGTTCGCGCGACTCCCTCTGTGCCGACGTGCTCGAATCCGTCGTGGGTGCGATCCATATCGACCAGGGGCCAGAAGTCTCCCGTGACTTCATCGCCCGCGTCATCCTGCCCGTCATCCCCATCATCGACCAGCACGCCCTGGACACCAACCCCAAAGGCCGCCTGCAAAAGCTCGTCCTCCAACGCTCCGGCAGCCTCCCCCGCTACCGCGTCGTCGAGCAGGGTGGCCGCAACAACGACCGCACCTTCACCGTCGGCGTCTACGAACAAGACCTCCTATTAGGTCTGGGAACCGCCTCCAGCATCAAAGAAGCCGGTCGCCTGGCCGCCCGCGAAGCACTGGAGATACTCAAGGTGCAGGAGATGGAGTAAGAGTTCTCTTAGGAGTTGTCAAGAAATAATAGTCGCAAAAGGAGATGTGATAGACTATGAGGCATGAAGGAAGAAACAGCAATCAAGCGAAGATTTGAACAGGTATCTGGGAAGCTGAATGAGAACGAGGCGAAGAAGCGAGGCGATAGCTCTGGAATGGGGAGGGATTTCTCAGCCGTCTCCCGCGCCACGAGACTCTCGCTCAAGGCCATCAGCCATGGGATCAAGGAACTACGGGAAGAAAGATGGGAGAGGCAGAGGAGGCGCATTGGCCGCACAGGAGGGAGGGGCGGCGCAAGACGTCACGGTGAGCAAGGATGCGAGCCTGCGGGCAGACCTGGAACGGTTGGTGGAGCCAGCTGACGCGTGGAGATCCGCAGTCGCCGGGATCGACTAAAGAATACCCAGATCGCAATGCGCAGTTCGAGCATGTCAATGCCCAGGCGCAGGTCTTTCTTGCCGTGGGCGAGCCGGTGGTGTCGGTGGATGCCAAGAAGAAAGAACTTGCGGGCGTTTGAGAATCATGGACGCGAATGAGGCAGGGGCAGCCGCAGGAGGTAGGGTCTCTGATTTCCCCATTCTCGCCGGTTGTGAACGCCCTACCGGGTGTACGATCTCGGACAGCATGCGGCGCTGGGTCAATGTGGCATGGACATGATACTGCCTCTCCGGTCGAGTTCGAGCGCTGGTGGGAGACGGTTGGTCAGCAGCAGTATCCCGAGGCCGAAACGACTGCTGATCAGTGCTGATGGAGGAGGCAGTAACGGTTCACGCTGTCGCTTATGGAAATGGGAGTTGCAACAGTTGGCCGGATGAAACCGGCCCTGCGAATCACCGTCTGCCACTTGCCTCCGGGAACCAGCAAATGGAACAAGATCGAGCATCGTCTCTTTGCCTGGATCAGTCAGAATTGGCGTGGCCAGCCGCTCACCAGCTATGCGGTGATTGTGCAATTGATCGCGGCAACCACGACTGAGGCAGTTCTAACAGTGCAGTGCCAGCTCGACACCAATCCCTATCCCGCTGGACGCAAGGTGTCCGATGAAGAGATGGCGACCCTCTCCATTTTGCCGGATACCTTCCACGGCGAGTGAAACTATACCATCCGGCCCAGGAAAGCTCAAACCGATACCTTTATTCTTTGACAACTCCTTAGTACATCATGCAATAGTAGGCTCTCTCAAGATTTTTCTGATTTCTTTTCCCAAATACATATCAATAAATCTTTTCTACTACTGAGCTTTATGAGATAATAATGATAGAGTCATACCAATCTGTAGATAGAAGTCTTGTGTAAATGGAGGAATATCATGTCATTAGGTTTCAGGAAACCTCGTGTTTTCATTTCCTATGCACGTGCTGGTGGTGAAGCTCTCGCCAAGAGACTTACGTGAGAAACTGGAAGTCAGAAAACATTCCTGTTTGGCAAGATCGCGCTAACATGGAAGGCGGAAAGGATTGGTGGCTCCAAATAGACGAGGCTCTACGGCGCGTTGATTTCCTGGTTCTTATTATGAATCCAGCAGCACTTCAGTCAGAAATTGTACGTCAGTGAATGGCAACTTGCCCGACGTCAAGGCGTTTGCATTTACCCTGTCAAGGGCCAGCACGGCCTCGATTTTCCCAGTTTGCCACGGTGGATGCGTGATGTCCATTTTTTTGACCTTGATCTAGAGCGGTCAAATTTTATCGGTCACTTGAATAGTCCTTGTCAGAAAGTAGAGTCCCTTTTATGGTTGAAGATTTGCCAGAGGACTTTGTGCAACATCCCCCAAGCAAATTTAAAGAATTGACTGACAAATTGCTTGACGATAAACATGAGAACCCGGTTCCATGTAAATTGGCGTTACTAGGTATGGGTGGTTATGGCAAAACGACACTGGCAAGATATCTTTGTCATCAAATACCTATCCAAGATGCTTTTGATGATGGCGTTTTGTGGATCGAACTCGATCAGAATTCCAGTGATCTTGTTAAGAAGGTTAATGAATTGATCCATGTTCTCGATAAAAGGATATCTAGATCGTTCAGAGCTTAATGCTGCAACTGCCTATTTAGTAGAATTGCTAAAGAACGAGATATCTTACTTGTAATTAGATAATGTATTACACTTTGAACAGCTTAAACCATTTTTACAAGGTGGTAAACGTTGTGCCCGCCTTATTTGTACCCGAAATGATATGTCTCTTCCTTCTGATGTATACTCCATTAAGGTTGGGGCTATGTACCCTGATGAAGCGATACAGCTACTCAGTGCTGGCTTAGATGATAAAGAAAACAAGGAGAATGACAAGAAACTACGTGCATTAGCAGCGAATTTGTATGAATGTTCTCTATTGCTTAAATTAATAAATAGAAAATTATTTTATAAGGTGACGAAAACAGAATTATCATTGAATTTGATGCGTTAAATGAAGTTAACGAGGCGCTGGACAAGTACGGCTTCCCCTTTTTTGACAGAGAAGCGTTAGTCGACAAAACACTCGAGGTCAGTTTCGAGAATGCTGAAGCCAGAGGAGTGGGTAAAGTTATAAAGAGTTAGCCATCTTCCCCTAAAGGCGTGGACATACCGCTAGTTGTAGTGCAACGACTATGGAATGTGACAGGTGGGCTGGATAATATCAAAACAAAGGATTTGTGTGAGTACTTGTTCAGCTTATCACTTCTCCTTGGTCTAAATGCTAAAAATCATACTATTCGCATCCATGACATTTTAAGTGATTACTTACAGCGAAAGATGGGTGAGGAATTAGCCGTACTTTCACGGCAAGTTTCTCGATGAGCTATAAAACTGATCATTGGTCCGAATTACCACGAGAAGAGGTATATTTGTGGAATTACCTCACTTTTCATTTACTTGGAGCGGGGCGTGTTGAGGAACTGGTTACTACGGTTAAAGATTTGAGATACGTAGCTGCAAAAATCTATGTTCGCAATGTTCGGGCTGCTGAGGCCGATCTTCTCTTGGCGGCAAATCAAGGTTGCTTCTGAAACTATCCTGTTATTATTGAGCAAAGCATAGCGCGTATGGATTGACTTAGACTCAACAATTCTGGTAAAACCTTTGAAAAGATTAAAATGGTTCTTCATAGCCTAGCTTAGCCCGTTTTGAAAGCTTATCAATATTTTGCCAGACAATTTGAACAGGAATTGTCTCGACCTTTCACTCCCCGCCTGGTGTTCCTTTCCTGATCCACAGACCCTACTTTCATACGCACCTTACAAGGACATTTGAACGTCAAATAAGATCTTTGCAGTTAGTCTAAAGGAAACTATATTGTCTGGCAGGGAAGACGGAGTTTTAGAAGCGGGTATTTTGAGAGGTCTGGAATGCTCAGACCGGGATATTTCAGCTGACTCTACACGGTCATACAGATGGTGATTCTTGTTGTTCTTACGTGAGTCCAGCTGGAGACTCGCATATATCTCGGCCTCACGTGATAAAACATTGAAAGTATGGGATGTAAGAACGGGACAATATTTCTGACTTAGATGTGCAATCTGATGGAGTGAATGGTTGTGCAGTAAGTCGACAGGGCGATTACGTCGTTCCAGCATCGGAAGATTAAATTCTAAAAGTTTGAGATATTCTAACGGGTAATGTAAGGATGACGTTAGAGGGGCATACAGACGTGGTTACAGGCTGTGCAGTAAGTCCTCAAGGAGATTATATTGTCTCGTCATCATTTGACGAGAGCTTAAAGGTATGGGATACACAAACAGGAAAGGTGATCCACACTTCAAATGGACACGATAACTGGGTAACCGATTGTGCAGTAAATCCTCAAGGAGATTATATTGTCTCGTCATCATTTGATGGAAGTTTAAAGGTATGGGATACACAGACAGGAGAGTTAATCCGCACATTAAATGGGCATACATGGAAGTAGCAGGATGTACCGTTAGTCCTCTTGGAGATTGTATAGTTTCATGCTCGTATGACAAAACCATAAAAATATGGGATGTCCACACAGGGAATGAACATTTCAACATTTGCGGCCACAAAGGTTTCGTTACAGGCTGTGCAGTAAGTCCACAAGGAGATTGGCTCGTTTCTGCTTCGCTTGATTTAACTCTGAAAGTATGAGATCTACAGGAGATAAATAAGCAACCAGAGTTGCATAGAACAGGCTCAAATCTGCCAGGGGATGTGCAGTGAGCTTAAAGGGAGATTATGTGTTCTCAGGTTCAGAAGATAAGACGTTGAAGATATGGGATGGACAAACGGGAACAGAACTCTCGACTTTGCATGGGCATGAGGACAAAATTAATGTTTCAAGTTTGTCCTTAGGGGATTGGGTTGTTTCTGCTTCAGAAGATGAGACGTTGAAGATATGGGATGTAAAATCCAGAGAGGTACAGTCAACTTTAAATGGTCATAAAAGTGCATCAATGGTTGTGCAGTGAGTCCGTATGGCGATTGGGTTGTCTCAGCATCTGAGGATGCGAGTTTGAAGCGATGGTAGGTCAGCAGGGGTGCTGTATATTAATTTAGAAGGCAGTAGCAGTGCTGTCAATGGTTGTGCAGTGAGTACAGGGGGAGATTGGATTGTCTCAGCTTCGGCAGATGGACTTTTGAAGACCTGGGATACAAAAACAGCGGAGGAACGTCTTACGTTGTCTGGCCATGGCTTATCAGTAAGTGGCTGTGCAGTGAGTCCAGGGGGAGATTGGATTGTCTCAGCTTCGCGGGATGGAAAATTGAAAATATGGAAATCCTTTACAGGAGATATACTTTTGACATTATATGGGCATACAAATTCGGTAAATGGCTGTATAGTAAGTCCACAAGGTCACTATAGTCTCCTCTATCGGGTGATTGAAGCTTAGAATATGGGAAACAACACACAGGAAGGTGCCTAGCAGCATTACCTGTTGATGGCAATCTTTGGAGTTGTGCTTTCTATCCAGATGGTGAACATATTGTAGACAGGAGGAGAACGAGGCCTCTATTTTCTACGTCTGGTGAGATAGAATGTTTCTTTTTCAGGTCTAGACAAGTAAACAGCAAACGAAAAATGACTACTTTACCTTCGTTTCCTTGCCCGTTCCCGAATCGCCTGCAAATTCAGCAGTTCCGCAACTTCATATGCTGGTACCGGCCCTGGCTTTGGTCGCATGCGAATCAGCGCCGGAAAGTGGCCGATACGTCCATGCAGTTCTGCTAACAACACAAACGCAGCAGGAGCATAACCAGGTGGGTTGATGAGAAGCATCTTTGTCTGCCACTCTTCGGATGATAGACCAACAGTATTGACGATTGCCGTGATTTGTGGCTCCAACGGTTCTGATTGGTCAATTTGCACGGGAATGATGCGCACTTCCTCTATGTGTGTGTCGGCGAGTGCTTCGATCTGAGCCCGTTGTTCGTGAGTGAGTGGGTGGGTGAAGTTGAGTATGAGCATTAATCTAGCCTCAGCTTTTCGATTATTTAGTTTGCGACTTTAAGCGTTTGCGGATGGTCTTGAGCAGTAGTAATTACTATCAATCTGGCTGCTTTGCCGTGCTCTGTCCAGTACATCTCTATACTCCCGTTATCACGGACATGAGCAATACTGGAGCGTGTGACAGAGGCGAAATGATCAGCGATGATAGTTCGCACGTAAGGGATACGCGCTATTTTTATACAGACATCCTCAGTCCACTTTGGATAGTCGTGTCCGTGCTTTACAGATCGACTTAGCAATTTTGTCTTTGATATTTTTGACCTGTACTTCTGGAGGCCACTCTGCCTTCTCTGCTGCTTCGGCTTCATCATGGAATCTCAACTGTAATACTTCGCCTAGAGGTGATAAGAAAATATTGTCCTTATCATCAGGAGCTGTTAAGAAGGATACTATTCTCTCTCGATCTGGTTGACCTTTAAGACGAGTTTCCACTTCTTTTTGAGGCTTTGCCTCATCTAACCAGTCAAAGAAATCTTTATGAGCAAGGAAAAGACTTGTATCCCAATCAAGAGCAATAGGGTTGAGCGTGACTACTCGTCGGAATTTTTCATGCATATATTTGATTGGAACCCGGTTTAGCATGCCTATCATGGTACTATACACAATTTCCAGCTTAAAACCTGGCGTCGCATTGATAACGACTTCTTCCTGAGCTTGCTCAGCAAGCTCAATTTCGTGGACTAAAGTGTTGACAAGATTGCGAAGTCCCTGAGTTTCTATGTGCTCTTCATCGTCGCGAAATTGAAGCTTTTCTACACGTATCTGGAATGGTTTGAAACCTTTAACCCCAATAAAAAAGTCTCGTAATAAGTCTGCACACTTCTCTGCCATTGGCGTATCAGTAGGAAGAAAGACAATATTATCATCAGACTCAGCCATTTGTAACAGTGAATTAGCTTCAGCCGAAGCTGCTTCCGGCTTATCACGTAAGAATTGGCGCATCTGATCATCTGTTGGTGCATCTGTCTTATATTCTCTCTTTGTGTTGAGGTACAATGAAATTCCCGTCGTCGTCAAAATCGTTGTCATCTGCCTGTCCTTTTCTTCCCTGATGGGAAATGAGCAGAAAACTCACTTCCCCGTTTCGTTTATGAAGGCGATTAGCTCTTTGTACCAGGGTCTTTCTGCCGAAGCTTTCTCACGTCCTGCCTGGCGCACTTTCTCGACGATGGCTTTTGCAACAATCGTTTTGCTTCGGGAGACGTGAGCTTTTGCCATCTCTGATAAAAGCCCTGTATCTGATTGGCAACATCAGCATCCCTCATCTTTTCAATCTCCCGCCTGTAGCCTTCTGCTGTTCTCACTTCGGGATCAACTGGTGGTGCTGGCGGTGAAACCGGTGCGAGTAGCTGTTTGTGCAGCCTCTATTTGTGCTCCATCAGCTTCCTCGTCGTGAATATCGGTGAAGTAGCCGTAGCCTGCGCTGGTTTTGCCGCCGACGCCGTATTTTGCAAGCGCCTTTTTGAGCCATTTCTTTGCCTGGTCTACATCTTGTTTCGTCTTCCTGACGACGGGGGCGAGGGCGAACATGAAGACGGTATCGGTGACGGTCAGGAAGGTGACGGGATTGGGATTCTGGTCGTTGGTTGGGGCTTTGTTCTGTCCGTAGTAATCGGGATAGTGCGCGTTCATGATGTCCAGATCGAACGCAAAATAGCCGTTTACGGGCATGGCATCGAAGAAGATGACGGAACCTGCACGTTCTTGCGAGCCGAAAATACGCTGGATTGTCTTATCATCTTCCTCGATCTTCTTGCTCACATGGCCCTCTTCTGCCTCGCTGGTGGCGTAGGCACGGGTCAGACCTTTGAGGGCGCTTCCTGGAATGTAAGGAATGCCGTAAAGATGGTGAAGTGTCAAATCGGTTTCCAGCACGGTTTCTCCACCCAGGCCGACGACGATGCGCCAGTCGGTAATGGCGCTGAAACGCTGGGCATTCGCGGCCTGTGTAGTATTTCGCCAGCGCAGGTAGGCGCTTTCTGCCAGCCTGGCATCGATATGGCTGGCAGTGTCAAGCGTTTTGAACCAGTTTCCCTTGCCTTCGCTCTTTTGAATGGCATCTTCAGGGATGTACTTATCCAGGATGAGTCCCAGATTTTTGCAGCGCCTGATGCGATCATCGCTGAGCAATCGGGCGGTGGCAGGAGGGAGATAATAACGGCGGTTCATGATGCATCTCCCTCCCCTTCCGGCGCTTTCAACTCGGCTTCGGCAAAGCGGCGCAGCCAGGTACCGAAGGCCATACACTCGGTCGTTGCCCGGCGATAATCGGCGCTGCTCGTTCCCTCATCGACTACCCATTGCAGCAGTCCATCCGGTCCCTTTTGCATAACTTCGTTATTGGAGGCTCTGAAGTGATCGGGCTCGCGCATCCAGTCTGTGAGGTGCTTGAGCAGCAGGAAATGAGCTTTTTTCGGGTCTCCTTTGCCCTTCGCCTTGAGGAAACCCAATGTTTGTCCCAGACCATTGATCTGAATCATGGCATTCAGACCACGTGCCAGGGAGCGGTATTCCTTTTCCAGATCCTTTTTCTCGCTGCGGTCTGTCTCCTTGACCTCCTGAATATCATTCCATGCCTGTCTGACCGCGTTTTTGTTCGCTATTCTGGCGCTGTTGCCTTGCTGTTTGTTGCTTTGCTTGCTCTACCATTATCCTCTCCTTATTGCAGCGTGTTGTCCACTCTACTGTCCCCAGCGAATACGCACGAGGCCACGACCAACCGTTTCATCACCACCCAGCTGGAGATAATTTCCATCGAGTGCTTTGATCTTCTCGAGAACATCGCTGGCTGTGAGCGTTGCCCCTTTTTTGCGCGCGCTTGTGGCATGCATGGGTACATACAGTAGCGTATCGGTGGGAAGATGCTCTTCCGTCCAGAGCGCGCCCCCTACAACGGTTTTCGTCTCTCTTGTGATGCGTACTCGTGTAATAATTTCCGTGGCATACAGTGCAAAGTCGCGGAAATCATCGTTGGGCAGGATCACCAGTGAGCTTTTCACTTTGTTGGCCCAGTAATCTCCGCCTAGAGCTGGGAGCGCATACTGAGCGATCCACTCGGCAATAGCATCAACCTCTTTGTTTGGCTCTGCTTCAAAGCTGAATTCTTCCAGCACAAGCGTGTTGTTGCTCTGCACTTCACTGTTGGTGGTGACAAGAGCTTTCCCTGCTTCAGCCGCCGGTATGTTCCACGTTGGCCTCTGTTCAGGCTTTCCTCGCTCCATATCGCGCTTGAAACGGTTCAGCACGTCGTAGGAAGTTGTGTAGGCGAAGACGCCATTAAGTGAGCGTACCGGGAAGAGCAGAATGCGAGCGTCACCAGCAATGAGTGCGCCTGCGTGATCGTTGTCGCTGTTTTCTGTTCCTGTAGCAGGGGGGCCGAACAGGGTATCAACGAGAGCTTTTTGCTCCTCTGAGAGTTTCTCCCTGTCGCCTTCCAGGGCTGCTCGCAGTTTTCCCTTGATGCCACTGCCCTGAATCATGGGATATTGTGTTGTGCGCTCGCGTTGGATGGGCAGATCGATGCTGCTCAGGCCGGAGCCGACGCCAGCGTGGAGGGGTGTTTCAACGTAAAGGTAAAGTGTTGTGGTGTCTGTAATCATGTTTACCATTCTCCTGCAAAAGTAATACCGTAACCGATTGCCTGACCGTAGTTAGTAAAAGGGATGGAGCCATTGACCGATTCGTTGAAAAAGTACACGCTGCCTGCTGGAACACAGCGCCTTTGCGGCTTATTCTCTCCACCTGCACTACCAGCGTCAGCAGCCAGCCACCAATGGGCTGATAATCGCTCCATTGCTACTGCGACTGGCTCTGGCCAGTTTGTCCACGAACGAGGTCGCCAGCCTCTATCGAAGGCCGCAGGAGTCAACAGGTAGAGCATATTTCCTCTTTCTGGGAATCCTGAACTTGCTTGTTGTTCCGCCTCTGATGATTTGATAACTTCAAATCGTGCGGCGCGACGTTCCCCGCCAAGAGTAAGCCAGCCTTCATCGTCGAGCTTGAGCATACGTTGTGTTTGCTCGTCGTCAACAAGTTGCTCTGGATAGGTGATGGTAGGACCAAAGGGTTGCTGCGCTACGCGAACTTCGACAACGAAGCCGTAGGTGAAGGGATGATTCATGAGATGATTCATCCGTATCATATGCACCTGGTAGAGCAGCCCTTCCTCGGCTGTCTTTGTTCGGTTGTTCATGCCGATACCCATACGCGGCTCACGGGTATAGATGGTACCCTCGCTTACCATGTCATCTTTGGCGATGTTTCCCTTTGTAAGCAGCGCTGTCTGTAAACCCTGCCTGGTTAGCCAGTACTTTCTGGCATCTGGCTTTCCTTCCAGATTTCCATGCTCATAGAGAAGGTATTTATCATCAGACAAATTGGTGTGAATAGTGGAATGTCTGCGGTTCGGGTATCAATCTCGCCTGATGGTCTATATTACCTTCCTCAAGGAGAATGTTGGAAGGCATGGGATAGAGATAATTAATATGGCCTGGCGGTGCCTCATCTCCTTTAGGTCGCCTACCTAGAGCTATGCTTGTAATGCGAAAACGCCCATAGCTGTCGCGGTTTCCAATGAGGTCAGTGAGATCTGTATCCCCAAAGTTTTCCGGCAGAGTCTTTGCTGTATCCCAGTGTGTTGCAATAGCTGCACGGATCGCCCCTTGCAACGTTTCAGGTGTTGGCGGAAAGATCGATTCCGCCAGGTTGTTTTCACCTGCATCAAATGGACGAGCAGTACGGAAGAGCAAAGGCTCGGTCGGTTCGATGAAGAGGCGCATTATTCTAGCTCCTTTCGTGCCATGAATACGGTCACCAGTAACCAGCCCAATACTTCGACGAGGCCATATCGCCTTCCCGGTGCGTGTAGCTCAGTCGATTTTACCTGGTCTTCATCCAGATGAGGTTCTTCATCTTGATCCATCTTCTCAGCAAGGTTAGCAAGATGTTGTGATAGCTCGTATACCTCACTATTCGATAGCTGCTCTTTGTCGCTACGTTGTCGCAACAATACGCGCCTGATTTCGCTTGCCTGAGCTTTTGCTCCAAGCTCAACCAGACCAGGAGCTTCCTCAAGCAGTATGTACACACACTTTGGCGAGAGCAGGTCTTGCTGGAAAAGTTCGTAGAACCTCGTAAAGAGGGGAATGGGCTGCCCTTCATTGCTCAATCCATCGTAGTGCCAGCGGCAACCAACTCGCGTCTGCTCACCTGAACGCCGGAGTACCGTAACCACGAGAGCGTTGCGGCCATAGTGCCTCTTTGCACTGTTCTCTGCCTGCTTTGCTGCTCTGCGCACATAAGAAAGTGAAGTCAGGTGGTGGGCAATGGCAATACCTGCACTAGCTGTGACCCGTTCTTTGTTTTCCTGTTTCCTGAGAGGGGTGCTGACAATTTTGCTATATTCCTGCCGAAGCTGATCAGCCAGGTCAAGGACAGTCTTGATGCCAGAACTTTTCTGCGCCTGATTACGTGCAAGTGGCGCGAGGGCAACAACATCATCGCCTCCTGAATAGGCAAGACGGCCAGGATACTGATCTTGTACGAGTTTTGGAACATATTCAGAAAATCTTGAGAGTGCCTCACTCACCGCACCGTGCTCATCCTTATCCTTTACCTCGCCCAGGATTGTACCCATTTTATCGCCATCCATCTGGATAAATGCATAGTAGGGAGTCGGACGGGGAATGCCCAATGCATCAGTGGCTTCTAAAAGTCTGTTCAATGCGGAACGTCCTTGTGCCGCCTCACCGGAAGCAACATTTCTGGCAAAACCATAATCTTCTTCTAGACGCTTCGCAGTGAATGTCTCTGGAAAGTAAAGATCGCCATCGCGCCTGAGCAACCATATATACTCTCCAGCTCGTTTTGAACTTGCTAACTGCTGAAGATAAGGCATTGCACCTACTGTATACTCGAGCATCACAAATTCGCCCCTCGTTGCATTGCGCCACCTTTCAAGCACGGCATGATCTAATGGTAGGGTAAGAAGGCTTTCGATAAACGAGGCTGTTGCAATCATGCTCGTTGAGGGAAAGGCTCGATTAGGTAGCATTGCTTCCACTATTGGAGACGAAAGAGCAAAACGTTTGATGGTATCAATAGCGTCAAGACGTTCTGAGCCATCCGGGCTAATGTCTTTGGACGAAAGAGGTCTCGCTTTTGTGAGAGGTTCTTCGTTTTCTGACTGCATTTTTCTGCTAACAACTCTTGTCCAGAATGCTCTCACCTCTTCACGAGAATGGCCTTTTCCTCGCAAGGCTTCTCGCTCTCCCGAAATGGTGCTTTTTTCGCCCTTCTCATCTTGCTGTTCAAAGTTGCGGAATCGTTTTCGTGCATCAAGTGCTTTCTGGGCATCGTTTAACCAATCAGGGTACTGTTTTGGAGACCCCTCGGCAACAACCCAGAATATCTCAAAAAAACGTCCCGGCTCAGATTGTTGATCCCATATTTCCCGTGTTTCCTCTTTCTCTTGTTGTGATGATAGGACTGGCTTGATAATATCTTCCCATACGTCTTCGCGGATAATATTCCAGAGTTTTTCGATCCGATCCACACTATCCGTAGCAGCTTTAAGTGCTATATCACGATCATTGAAAAGAGCGACAAATTTGTTGGGTAAATCCGAGATACCATTTCGTATTCTCGGATTAGCAGGGAAAACAAGCTTATCTTCGAGGCCAGCCATTGCAGCTTCCATCATCATGGAGAGCAGGAAGCTTCCTAGCATGAGGTCGCGGGTTTTGCGCGCCTGGGCGATGAAGGATTGGACAGGGCCGAGAGAGAAGAGGAGCATGTATTGTTTTTCATCGCTCATAATGTCACCTCCAGCTTGCCACGGAATTCGTTGGCCCATTTTTCGATGATGGTGTAGTCTTCCATGTGTATGTCACTTCCGGCTGTCTTGAAGAGTACTGCGATGCCGACGTATTTGTTTCCCTGGAGTTCTGCTATGTGCAGGAGCAGGGGCGAGGACCTGCGTTTGTTGAAAATGATGGGTGGGAGCGGCAGACCAAAGATTTTGCGCGGCCCGATGGCGATACGGCTGCGATAGTCCTGTAATTTCTCACCGAGTCGCTGCATGGCTATTTCAGGACTGGACCAGGGCTGTTCGTCTTGCAGTATCCAGATGCGACAAGAACCGGGTGCAAGGATGTCAAAACGTGCATCTCTCTTTGCTTGCGGACTGACAGAGAAGAGCTTCCGGGAATCCTTTATCCCTTGCTCGATTTGTTGTTTGAGAGCCTGTGCGTTCTCTGCTTTGTTAAAGGGTAGACCGGCGGTATCGCCTTCAACGGAGCGGACTGCTAAACTGCCTGCGCAGCGTCGCGAGCGTGAACCAACCGCACCCAGTTGTGTCAGCAGCCAGAAAGCGGCAACTGCCTGTTTGAGGTGCGTAGTATCCTGGCTGCGAGTTGAGAGGGTGGTCTGGAAATGTGTGCCGGGAGGAAAGTACCAGCGTGCGGGTTTGAGATTTCCTCTTTCTGCTCTTCCGCTCTTTGCCATTGACCAGAGCAGGTAGCCTTTGCCAGTGGCCTGCCATTTGCCACCGACGCGCACGCTGATCTGTTCCGTGAATTCTTTTGGTTCGCTGGAGATATGTGATACTCGCACTGCTACAGCCGAGCCGGTATCTGTGGCTCCGAAAACAGCGGTTTCGACTTTCGTCACCTCATCCAGTGAGCCTCTATCGGTTCCGGCCATGCCGCCTACTAAGGCGCGGAGCCAGTAGCGCATGAGGCCGCGCAGGGATGGAGCGCGCAGTTCAGCGGCGGTCTGGTCGGCTCCTGCCATGAAGAGTGGCGTGATGATTTGCAGGGTGAATGTTACTTCCTGCATCTGTCTATCAGTCCTTTCTCGCTACGCGAACTTCTTTTTGCTTTCAAAGTGTACCACTATTTACAATAAAACACATCAGAGAGATGCCTGAACTGGTACGGAATTACCTCAGAGATTTCTCCGATGCTTTCTGCGGTGTTGTCGATATATACTGAATGCTATCGATGTGGGGCGCGAAGGTTTTGTATAGGAAATGGTAGCCGATGCGCGCACCCGGTTCGATAGCCCAGGCTTCACGGCATAGATCAAGCAGCTTCGTTTTATATGTATCAACCGTCTTTGTTGAGATACCCAATTCCTTTGCCACTTCTTGCTGGTTCCGACCATGAGCAAATGACTGAAGGGTTTCATATTCTCGATGTGTTAGCTGTTTGATGACGCTTTCGCAGCGAGCGCGTTCCTGAGCCTCCATCTGGGTGAGCTGCTCGCTCTGGGCTTGTTGGAAGGTTTGGGAGGGGTTGTAGATGTAGGCTCCCAGGGCGATGAAGGGGCTTTCGATGAGTTGGATGCCAGCGGCTGTGGGCATGTGCATGAGGCGACCCTCTCTGGCTTGCTCTTGAATGGAGTCGGGTGTGTAGATGTGCCAGATGTGGTCGTGGCGATCGAAGTTGAGCGCGGCGACGGAGATGGCGAGCAGCGACATGAGGCGGCGTCCTCCGCTGACGGAGAGGTGAATATGGTAGCCCTGCCGTTTGAGATTACCGATGAGTTGGTGTATAGTGTTGAGTGTGCCGTCGGCATGGTCGTTGTCTATGATGTCGTCAATCGGTTTGCCGTTGCGTTGCAGCACGTGTGAATGGAAGCAAATACGTGCGGTCGCCCTTATAGGGGCCAACGAATTCTCTGGTAAGACATGTCAGTGAATGCTGCAAGCGTGGCTGTGATGGTTGCGGGTAAATCACCATCACGTCGCTGATGGGGAAGCCTTTTTCTAACAGGAGGTCAAGGGTGAACGTCACAACCTGGGGCTGCCCACCAAGTGTTGCCAGTAAGATGTGCCTATCGTCTGCTTGATCTGTGTGATCTGGGTGATCTGGCAAGAGGTTCTCCTATCTATCGTTGTTTATCTGTTAGAAACAAGAGAGACTACCAATGAGAAATCTGTTACCTGCTGTTCTGATTGGTGGGCCACCCCACGCTGGGAAATCCGTTTTGTTTTATGGCTTGACACAGGCTTTGCGAGAGCGTGGTATCCGGCATCATGCTATTCGTGCCTGTCCTGACGGCGAGGGCAACTGGTTCCAGGAGGGCGACCCGGATACCGTTAGCCGTATTCGTATGCCGATCAGAGGCGAGTGGCCAGAGAGCCTTTGTGAAGCGTATGTGCCTTGACCTGGAACATCGCTGCCTCCCTTTTCTTGTCGATATGGGTGGGCATCCCAGAGAGTCACAAGCCTGCCTTTTGCGCCAATGTACCAATTCGATCTTACTCCTGCGAGCCGATAAAGAAGAGTATACACACCTGTGGGAGCATATGGTAGCTGAGTATGGATTATCTCCGCTTGCCAGGATTTACTCTCAACAGGAAGGAATATCTGTAATTACTGCCCAATCTCCTTTCATCGAAGGAACTATTAGCGGACTGGAACGGTATAATCCTTTTTCGGCGCAGGGACAGCTTTTTGAAAAGCTCGTCGAGCGTATAGCTGCCCTTTTCAAATCCCACTCTCAGGACCGGGAAAAAATAATTCTAGAGCAGGCCCCGACAAAAACAGTGCTCAATCTATATACATCGTTACAGTCGTTTACATCGACCTCGACCAGCTGGCGATTTGAAATGCTCAAACCTCTGTTGGAAAGCCTTTCATCGAACACTCCTCTGTCTGTCTATGGGGCTGGACCCAACTGGCTGTATGCTGCTTTAGCGGCCCATACAGACTCCCAACCTTTTTACCAGTGTGATCCCCGCTTCTCATTTGGATGGACTCAACCCATCGCGCTACGTATAAGCACACATCAGTTTGCAGAGGCAACGGTAGAATCGCGTGAGTATCAGGGGATGACAGTACTTTCAGTACAATTTCCGTACAGGCACCTGGAGTACTTTCAGCCTGACCCACTACCGTTTCCACCCGTGCGTACAGATGCGGGATTGATTCTCAACGGTCCCCTCCCGTTCTGGCTCGTAACCGCTCTTGTACGCCTTTATAAAGAAGCAGGGGTTGCCTGGATTGCTCCTTACTATGTACCGGCTAATAAGGCCGTTGTTGCATACTCTCGTGTGATGGACTATGTTCCTGGCGATCTTATCTCTCTCCTTTTTCTACTTCATGACTGAACCTCGTCTATTGTAACATATCAATGAGAGAAAGTATAGTAGTAGCAGGAGAAAATTTTATATTCAATTGCGATTGTAGCTGTGTAAACAAGCACACAGTGGAAATGAATGATGATTGAGCAGAATGCGATGCCGGACTGGCGGATTGAGCCGGAGATTGATGCTGAACGGCAGGAGTTCTTGAGAGAACGGCTGGCTATAATGCCGGATGTCAGTCAGGGTATTTATCCTTTCAAGGGGGTTAAGCTGACTCGGGCTGATGTGGAGTGGCTGCTGGCGACGCACGAGGGTGGAAGCGGCCCCGTTGATTGGGATGATGAGAAGCAGCGTAGGCGGATGGGTCGTGGATTTACGTGGGGCAGATTTGCGCCACGTGAACCTGAAAGGTCTTCCACTGGCGCGTATTCGTGGTGGCCTGACGCGCGGGGAGTGGAGTAAGGCGTCTCTGGAGCAGCGCGAGGCGGCAACCTTGCACCTGGAAAGCGCTGATCTGACCGAGGCGCACCTGGAAGGGGCCATTTTGCGAGGCGCGCACCTGCAGGGCGCAACGCTGCGCAAAGCGTCGTTACGTGATACGGTCCTCTTCAGTGCAAATCTGAAAAATGCCTACCTGCGTGAGGCCCATTTAGAGCGAGCGACTTTGATTGCCGCGAGCATGGAGGGTGCTTATCTGCGTAAGGCCCATCTTGAGCGGGCCGACCTGCGCAACGCCTTTTTTGATGGCGCGTCGAGCCTTGAAGAGTCGGTGCTGAGTTCGCCGGAATTGGGTTGTGTGGCTATCGCGGATGCGCATTGGGGTGATCTCAACCTGTCATTGATAGATTGGCGACAGGTGACGATTCTGGGTGATGAGTACAAGGCACGTAAGAAGACACGCTGGGATGAGAAGACAGGCAAGTATGTTGTTAAAGACAGGGCAAGGCAACTTGATGATTACCGGGACGCGGTGCGTGCTAATCGCCAGCTTGCCAATGCGATGCGCGGGCAGGGGATGAATGAGGAGGCTGTTCCGTATGCCTACCGGGCGCAGGTGTTGCAGCGCAAGGTGCTCTGGCGGCAGGTGCTCTGGGGGGCGGAACCGGGAGAGGATCATGCATCTAAGCAGGGCCTGCGCCAGCGTTTGAAGGAGGCCTGGCACAGAGTACGCTATTTCATCTCCTATATCTTCTCCATCTTTCTCGATGTGCTGGCGGGTTATGGTTACAAGCCGGGGCGCAGCCTCGTTATCTACCTGCTCGTGATTGTGGCTTTTTCCATTTGCTACGCTACAATCGGTCATCTTTCGGCGAGGGAAGCTCTCATCTTCAGCGTCACCTCGTTTCATGGGCGTGGCTTTTTACCCGAGCAGTTCTCGCTTGCCAGCCCGGTCACGGCCTTCGCTGCTCTCGAAGCTGTTATCGGCCTTTTCATTGAAATCAGCTTTATTGCCACCTTTACACAGCGTTTCTTCGGACGCTGAGGCATAGGTGAGCGTCAATGTTTTGCAGAGGGAGTAAAATCCGTAGGGGCGACCTTCAGGGTCGCCCGCTGCCGCCAGCGTAGCGCGGCGGCAGTCTCTTAGAACACAACGATCAGGATACGAAGCGAAGGCCAGTTGCTGCGCTCCTGGCCGCGGGCGACCCTGAAGGTCGCCCCTACGGTATCCCGAGGCATTCCGCAAAAATTGACGTTCACCCTTGAGGCTTGCTCTCTCTTTGCGCAGGCGCGCTGCAGGGCATATAATGAGAGCGTTCGCAAGCTGTGGCTGAAGAAATGGATATGATGGTGATGGAGAATATAAGCTGGTACGAGGCGAGTTTGCCCCTGCAAGAGCGCAAGCAGCGCGGGCATTTTTCGACGCCGACGTTGCTGGTAGAGCGGATACTGGATGCCTGCGGCTATAGCCCCGAAAACGACCTCTCTCATCTGCGCGTGCTTGATCCAGCCTGTGGCAGTGGCAACTTCCTCGCGAGCGCTGCCCGTCGCCTTGCTGCTTTCGCCGCCTGTGCACGCTTGCCTGTCCTGATGAGATGGTGGCGCGTAACCTGTGGGGTTTTGATCCTGATCCCGTTTCCTGTTTGCTGGCGGAGATGAATGTACGGGCGCAATTCCATTGCATGTAATGATGAGAATTCGGATGGGAGACGGTTGGCCGATAATGATTTTGAACAATCAAAATCGGTAATGGGAGAGCCTCGTCCTGTAGGGACAGGGGGTAGGGCCGGTTGGATGAGGGGGCCTTGTGCCTGTCCGCGTGCCACTGGAGAGGCCCTCCAAACACCCCTGAAAGGGGACAAGCACCAGGCCCCCACCCATCCCCTCAGCCGCCCCTTGTCCCTACAGCATCACCTTCCCGTTTTCGGTTGTCACAATTCATCATCGGCGGTGGGCGCGATAAATCGGCCCCTACGGAATGCATGGGATGATAGTGATTTTCCGGCCCGGTTGCATATTCACCAGGCGGATGGGCTGGCTTTGCCGTGGGAGAGCTACGAGGGCGTTGATCTGTTCCTTGCCAATCCACCGTATCTGGCGGCGAAGAATACCGATCTGAGTAGCTATCGTTCCACGCATGGAGGTGGGCAACTGGATAGCTACCTGCTGTTCCTTGATCTCGCGCTCTCGGTCGTGCGACCCGGTGGCTGGCTGGGACTGGTGCTGCCCGATCCAGTGCTGGCGCGCTCCAATGCCAGCAGGCAGCGAGGGCGTTTGCTGGAAACCTGCACCATTACCCACCTCTGGCACCTCTCCGGCGTCTTTGCCGCCTCCGTTGGCGCAGTCGTCCTCATCGCGCAGAAACGTCCGGCTCCCACGACGCATCTCATTTCATGGGAACGGGCCAGTTGGTCGCGTGGCACATGCAAACAAACTGAACTGGACGCACAGGATGGACAGGGCGAGAATAGATGGCAAGAGCAGCACGGAGAAACAGGCAAAACAGTTCCCCAATTACTGCTCCGGCGTCAACCTGGCGCGGAACTGCGCTATCTTTTGAGCACTGAGCGCGGTGTGCTCATCGAACGTTTACGTGCCTGTCTCGAATATGCCAACGGCTCCGAACGCCGTCTTGCCCCCCTCGGCGATTTTCTGGCGATCCGGCGCGGCGAGGAACTGGGACGTAAGAGCGAGAAGCTTGTGTCAGGGTCACTCTCCACCACGGGCCGACCCCACCCCCCAGGCCGACCGCAAGGGTCGGCCCTACTATACACGCCCCCATCTCGCCCCCCACACCGTGACTCGCTCGCGCAGCGAGCGAGTGGAACCGTATATAGTAGGGCCGACCCTTGCGGTCGGCCTGGGGGTGGTTGGCCTGTGGGGGCGGGCAGCACCGGAGCTGATAGTAATAAATATTATCCCGTCCTGCTCGGTGGGGTGGATGTAAAGCCGTATGGGACGCCGGTGGGGAGTTGCTGGCTGGCGAGTGAGGCGATTGAGAAGCCTCTGGAACGCTACCAGGCACCGAAGCTGCTGGTGGTGAAGAGTACGGGGCAGTTGCAGGCGGCGCTGGATGCGAACGGACACGTGGTGTTGCAGACGCTGTATCTGCTGAATGCACGAGCCGAGGCCAGGGTAACTGTTGATGATCTCTATTTCTTCCTGGCTTTGCTGAACTCGCGTTTGCTGCGCGAGTACGTGTATGTGCTGCATACGGCCTATAAGTGGGTGCAACCGCAGATCGAGCAGCATGTGCTGGCACGCTTGCCCGTGCCGTTGACTGGCGCAGCGGAGAAACGGGAGATAATCGAGCGAGCGCGGCGATTGATGGAGCTGCTAAGTTTGATGGAGCAAGAGGAGAGTTGCAGCCAGGGGAGGGCTGTTGTAGAATTGAAACAGCAGTGGCAAGGCTTCTATGAAGAGCAGGAGCGGGCGATTGTCACTCTTTACGCTGCTGCGCTCCCCGAAATACTGGTTGACAATGGAGTCAAGGAGATAGAGTAATGGTTGAAACTCGTCCGATTCGTGTACTGGTTGCCAAGCCGGGGCTGGATGGGCATGATCGCGGGGCGAAGGTGATTGCGCGTGCGCTGCGTGACGCCGGTATGGAGGTCATCTATACAGGGATTCGCCAGACGCCGGAGATGATCGTCGAGGCGGCCATCCAGGAAGATGTGGATGCAATCTTGATGAGCATTCTTTCCGGCGCGCACATGGCGCTGTTCCCGAAGGTGATGGGACTGTTGAAAGAAAATGGGGTGGATGATGTGCTGGTAGCTGCCGGTGGCATTCTGCCCGACGAAGATATTCCGGCTATCCATGCGATAGGCATCAAGGGCTGCTTCGGACCGGGAACCTCCACGGAAGAGATTATCGATTTTGTGCGCTCCAATATCTATGCTGATCGGCTGAAGGTTGAGGTGTAACGTCCCTTGCAAGATATTGTTGAACGTCTCCTCAACGGCGACCGCCGCGCCCTGGCGCGCATGGTGACGCTGATCGAAAACGAGGTTCCGCAGAGCCGCCGCTACCTGTCAGAACTGCATCAGCATGCCGGGCGCGCTCATATCGTCGGCGTCACGGGTGCGCCGGGCGCGGGAAAAAGCACGCTTGTGACCCATGTCGTGCGCGAATACCGCAAGCGCAGCCACAAGGTCGGTGTCGTGGCGGTCGACCCGTCCAGCCCGTTCACCGGTGGCGCTCTGCTGGGTGATCGCATACGCATGATGGAACTGGCGGGCGATCCCAATGTGTTTATCCGCAGCATGGCGAGCCGTGGCAACCTGGGTGGCCTTTCAGCCGCCACCCGCGATGTGGTGCGGGCGATGGACGCGGCTGGCTACGACCCCATCATCATCGAGACGCTCGGCACGGGACAGGCCGAGGTGGAGGTCATGCGTACCGCGCAGACGGTGCTGGTCGTGGTGGCCCCCGGTATGGGCGACGAGATTCAGGCCATCAAGGCCGGCATCATGGAGATTGCCGATATCTTCGTCGTCAGCAAAGCGGACAAACCCAACGCCAATCAGACGAAAGCTGAACTGGCGATGCTGCTCAGCCTCGATTCCAGCCGTAAGGCGCACGATCAAGCTGCCTGGCGCATCCCCATCGTCATGACCTCGGCCATCAAAGACGAGGGCATCACCGAACTGGTCGATGCCATCCAGCGCCATCGTACCTACCTTAATGAGAGCGGTGCGCTGGCAGAACGGGCACAGCGCCAGGTGCGCAGCGAAGTGCAAGCCCTCATCCTGCAAGCAACAGTCAACGCCCTCAAATCCCAGGTCAGCGAAGAGGAATGGCAAAGGCTGGTTGCTGATATCACCGTCCGAGCATGCGACCCCTATAGCGTAGCGAATGAACTTGAGAGGCGGATCGGGTTGAATGGATAGAGAGCAGGTTGTGACAGGCCATTTTGCGCAGCATGAGCAAAATGGCCTGTCACAACCTGCTCTCTATGCTCAAGGAGATGTATTCACCTGAGAAGTTACTTGTTGAACGCTTTGGCATTACGACGGGCTTTCACGCGGGACAGCAGGAGATTATAGAACTGCTTTTACAGGGCAGGCGGGTGCTGGCAATTCAGCATACGGGCTGGGGCAAGTCGCTGTGCTACCAGGTGGCGAGCTTCTACTATCCATACCTGACCATCGTCTTCTCTCCGTTAAAGGCGTTGATGCGCGACCAGTGCCAGCGCTGCAACGAGGCATATGCTCTCCCTGCTGTTATCGTCAGTTCGGATTTTTCGTCTGAAGAGAATCGTGCTACGCTGGCACTGGCGGTGCGAGGCGAGATCAAAGTTCTCTTCATTGCGCCCGAAAGGTTGGAGAATGCGGATTGGCAGACTGCTGTGCGCAAGATGCGCATCAGCATGATCGTCATTGACGAGGCGCATTGTATCTCGGTCTGGGGACATGACTTTCGCCCACAGTATCGCCGCATTGTGCGCCTGCTCGATACGCTGCCTGCAAACGTTCCCGTGCTGGCACTGACTGCCACGGCCAACCGGCGCGTGGAAGAGGATATTCTAGAGCAGATTGGTGACGGCGCGGAGATTCTACGCGGCACCATGCGACGACTTAATTTGTACCTGCATGTCGAACGGCGTAATGGTGATCAGGAGAAGCTGAGCTATCTGGCGCAGGTGTTGCCGGGCGCGCCAGGAACGGGCATCATCTACACCGCAACGAGGGGCGATGCCGAGATGGTGGCCTCGTTCCTGCAAGGGCAGGGCATCATGGCGGAATATTATCACGCGGGCCGCGAAGACAGCGTGCGGCAGGAGGTGGAGCAGAAGTTGATGGCGAACCAGTACCGGGTGGTCTGCTCCACCAACGCGCTGGGTATGGGCATCGATAAGCGCGATATTCGTTTCGTCATCCACTACCATATGCCAGCTTCGCCCATTCACTATTATCAAGAAGTTGGGCGTGCCGGGCGGGATGGCAAGGCTTCGTGGTGCATCCTGCTCTACGACCCCGATGATCTTGCCGTACAGGAGCATTTTATTCGTGCTGCCACGCCGGAGAGCCAGTATTACGAGGTGGTGCTGTCCCTGTTGCGCGACTGCCTGCGAGGTTTGAGCATGGATGATCTGCTGTGGGAAACGGGCTACTCTGAGACCGATCTGCGCGTTATTCTCTCTGACCTGGAGGAGCAACATTTTATCGCCTACAACCCACGAACGCAGCTTTATAAAGATCGGGGACGCGGTGGCGAGCCAGATTTTTCAAGCCACGAGGCCATTCGCGAGCAGAAAGAGAGTGAGTTGAGTGCGATGCAGGCATACACACAGACGGCAGGATGCTATATGCGCTTTCTCGCGACATACCTGGGCGATCAGGAGGGAGAGAATTGTGGAGTGTGTGGGCATTGCCGCCAGGCACATTTTCCGTTTGTGCTGCCCTCGGAAAGAATGCAACTGGCAGCGATCCATTTTCTGGACGAAGATTTTATGCCGCGCATCGAACGCTGTGTGATCGAGAAGCGCCCGGTGCATGAGGCTGGCTGGGCTTTGTCGTATCATGGTAAAAGCCGCATCGGTAAGCTGGTGCGGGCGAGCAAATATGAGGACGCGGGTCCATTTCCGTTGGGGCTGGTCTACCGAACCGTTGAGGTCATGCGCGCCCGCTACCCGCTGCATTTGATCAACGGCGTCGTCAGTGTTCCACCAACGAAGAGCGGGCTGTTGGTGGAGATGTTCGCCAGGCAGGTGGCCGCGATGTTAGGCGTAGACTACCTGCCTGTGCTGGCAAAGGTACGGCTGACACAGGAGCAGAAGCTATTGCACAATCGCTTGCAGAAGGCCGAGAACGTCAAAGGTGCGTTCAGCGTGCGCTCACCCGAACTGATCGCCGGGCGTGGCCTGCTTTTGGTTGACGATATCTACGACTCCGGCTATATACTGCGCGAGGCGGGCAAGACGCTGATGCAGGCGGGAGCAGCTGCCGTCTATCCATTCACCCTCACGCGCACGCTGCATTCAGACGATCAATGAGGAAGGGGCAGCAGCATGGTACAGAATCGAGAAGAGCAGCTCTACTGGCTCCTGCTGGCCTTCAAGAGCGGCCTTTCTTTCGCGAAGGTGAACGGGATTGTCGAGACATGGTGCCAGCAGGCAGGGCGCGCATTACCGGAATTTTTCGCTGCTGATCCAGAGGGGTGGGAAGAGGTCTGCCATCTCGATGCAAAGGCCATTGAGAAGCTGAAGGCATGGAAGGATGATAGCGGTGGTCGCCCGCTCAAGGCTATGTTGCGAGCAGAGCAGGCGCTGCTGGAGCAACTGGCGCGCCAGCATATCCATATGGTCACTATCCTGGATGAGCACTATCCGAAGATACTCAGATCGCCCTTCAAGCGGCACGATATACCGCCGGTACTGTTCTACGCCGGAGACCTGAGCATCCTTGATCGGCCCACTATTGCCATTATCGGCTCGCGTCACGCCAGGGAGTCGAGCATTGCCTTTACGCTTGAGGCGGCGCGTTATCTGGCCGGGCGCGGCGTCAATATCGTTAGCGGCCACGCGCGGGGTGTCGATGCTGCCGCCTACGAGGGAGCGGTGAGCATGGAGGGCTATACAACGGTAGTGTTGCCACAGGGCATCCACAGGCTGAGTGGGAAGCAGATGGAGCAACTGCTGCCGGGCATCGAAGCCGGTAAGGTGCTGCTGCTGAGCCAGTTTCACCCGGATGCTTCCTGGCAGGTGGGTCGTGCGATGGAGCGTAACAGGGTAGTGACGGGCCTCTCACAGGTGATGATCGTTGCCGAATCCGGTCTGAGCGGAGGCACGTGGGAGGGCGCGAACTACGCGCTGGAGCACAAATGCCCGCTCTACGTGCGCCGTTCCGCCTCTCCAGCATTGTTCCCAGGCAATGATGCCCTGATCGAACGGGGCGGGCGACCACTGGACTGGCCGGAAAAGAAGTACGTCTATATCGATGGCATTCTTTCCCCGGTGCTGCAAGAAGGCGATGTGTTATATTACCGGCAGAAATATATGCTCGCCCTTTCGCGACAGCTTTCCCGCTTGCTAAGGGAAGAGGGAATGTATGAGTTATTTGCAGACGGGGATGAATTGTAGGATGTGAAATCACCTGTAGGGCCGTGATAATGAATTGGAACAACCAATTCGGCAAGGAGGCGGAACCTCGACCTGTAGGGACAGGGGGTAGGGGTGAGTGGATGAGGGGGCCTTGTGCCTGTCCACTGTGCAAGCTGATCCGTTCGGCAGACATGGGCGGATGGTACGGCGAAAGGGACAAGCACAAGACCCCCGCCCATCCCCTCAGCCGCCCCTTGTCCCTACAGCATCCCCTTCCCGGTTTTGTGTGTTCCAATTCATTAGCGCGTCGCCTACAGGATTTGAGAAGGGATTTGTTCATGACCACGCTTGAGCTGCGCGGGCGCGACCTGGTGATTGTTCCTGATGATGCGTTGCTGCACCTGCCAATGCCGGAGTTGCTGCGGGCGCTGTTCGGGGAGCATTTGCCTGCGGAGGTACGCGAGCGGATGGGGCGGGATAAACGCTACCAGTTCTTGCGGGCGCTGCCGCTGCATTTCAGTGCGGTGAAGCTGGCGCTGCGCCAGCAGGGGACGTCGTTTCGGGTGGCCTTTGAGGAGCGACCCGCGCTGCCGTTTGAGACGAAGCTGAATATGCAGCCGAGGCCGTACCAGGAGGAGGCGCTAGCGCAGTGGCTGGCGGAGGGCAGCCGGGGCGTGGTGGTGCTGCCGACGGGCGCGGGTAAGACGCTGCTGGCGGCGATGGCGATTGCCGAGACGGGCCTGTGGACGCTGTCGGTGGTGCCGACAATTGATCTGCTGCAACAGTGGCGCACGGCGCTGAGTTCCGCGCTCTCACTGCCGGAGGAGGAGATTGGCGTCTTTGGGGGCGGCGAGAAGGATGTGAAGCCGATTACGATCATCACCTACGATTCCGCCGCCATCTATCCACGAGAACTGCGCCACTTCGGGCTGCTGGTCTTTGACGAGTGCCATCACCTGCCCGCGCCTACCTATCGCCTGATCGCGGAAAGCGCCTTCACGCCCCTGCGCCTGGGTCTGAGCGCGACGCCCGAACGCAGCGACATGGCGCACGTTGACCTGGACGAACTGATCGGCCCGGTGGTCTACCGCCGCTCGCCGACGGAACTGACGGAGGGGCGCTACCTGGCGCAGTACCGCGAGCAGCGCATCGATATCGCGCTCTCCAGTGAGGATGAGGCGCGGTACGCTGAGCAGCGGCGCATCTACACCTCGTTCCTGCGCCGTCGCCACATCTCGATCAATTCCCCCGAAGAGTTCCAGCAGAAGTTGATTTACCTGACGGCCCGCGACCCCGAAGCTCGCGCCGCCATGCTGGCGTGGCGCGAGGCGCGCAATATTGCTATGAACGCTCCCGCCAAGTATGCCGAGATCGAGCGCATCTTGCGCCAGCACGCGGACGACCAGGTGATTCTCTTCTCCGAGTACAATTTCGTCGTCGATGAGATCAGCCGCCGTTTCTGCATCCCTCATGTTACCTACAAGACGCCAACGGAGGAGCGGCGCGCTATCCTGGAACGCTTCCGTAGCGGGCAATACAGCAAGCTGGTGACGGGCCGCGTGCTCAACGAGGGCGTGGACGTGCCGGACTGTCGCGTGGCGATCATCGTCAGCGGCAACAGCACGAAGCGCGAATACATCCAGCGCCTGGGCCGTATCCTCCGCCCCAAAGTCGGTGAAGCCCTGCTCTACGAACTTGTCACCGTCGGCACGACTGAAGAGGATATGGCGAATCGCCGACGGTGATTGGTCATATGCATGCGGATTTCTCCCGCACTACTCTAATACTACTCTGTTAGTTTCTGTGCAGTTTCTTACGATGTGGAAATTCCCCCGGTGAATTACTTTTCAATACATGGGATTTGCTGTATAATCGTGGGCGGAAGAGATAAGGAGGGTTGATATATGGACAGGCTATTTTCTGCTACGGCACCGGCGAAGTTGTATGCTTTCTTGTTGAAGGTGCGCCCGCTTCAGGAGGGAACGCTGATGCCCTTTTCCGGCGAACTCATTCACGCGGCGTGGCTGCGCTGGTTGGAGTCTACGGCTCCTGATGTCGCACACTGGCTGCACGAGGGCAACAAGCGCCGTCTTTTCACCTGTTCGAGCCTTCAATTTTCCCTGCCAACAGCGCGGATGCGTGAGGCTGAACGCGAGAATGTACACTTGCCTGTCAGCCCGGAGAAGACCTATACTATTCGTGTGACCCTGCTGCTGGGCGAACTCTTTCCGCTCTTCCACGAGGCGCTGACGAACTTCCAGCAGAAGAACAGGGCGGAACAACCTCCCTTTATGCGTATTGGCAAACATCTGTTTCTGCTGGAAGAGGTTGTTTCTGGGACTGATGACTCTTCGGGCTGGACGGGTTTTACCTCCTTTGCTCAACTGGTGGAGCAGGCGAAAAGCCAGCTCCCGGGCAAAGCGGAACCCCTGATCCTGGAGTTTGATTCGCTGACGACGTTCAGCCGGGGCAGCCAGAATGGGAAAGCCTATGGCGGCCACCACGCCCGTTTGCCGCTGCCAGAGTATGTGTTTCCCAATCTGGCTCGACGCTGGCAAGAACTCGCCCCATCCGAACTGGCAGGGCTGGTGCAGATGGAGCGGGTCGAGGAGTATTGCCAGGATGAAGGAATCATCATTGCTGACTATCACCTCAAGACGCATCAACTGAAATTTACCAATCATCCTCAACCCGGTTTCCTGGGTACCTGCAAGTACCTGCTGCGCGGCCCCGATGAGCCAGCAACGCCGGAAGCATCCCTGACCATCCGCCAGCAACTGCTCCTGCTGGCACAACTGGCCTTCTATACCGGCGTGGGCTATAAAACAGCCATGGGCATGGGAAGGACACGACAGGTAGAGAAACTCTGACACCTGATTGCCTCAGATCGATCACCCCGCCGCACCTAACCGCCCCAGGCCGACCGCAAGGGTCGGCCCTACTCTACACGACGTGCGCTCGCCTCGCGAGCGCAGCTGGGGTGGAGTGTGGCGTATATAGTAGGGCCACCCCTTGCGGGTGGCCTGGGAGGCGGGGCTATGGATATCCCATCAGTTACCGTTTATTGTGTCTGTACCCCCGGTCTGCACTTTCATAGCGCTGGAGAGGGTGAGGCCGAGGGCGCTGAGGCAGGCCATGCCGGTGATGCACATGAGTAGCGCAGCCCATGGATGGGAGAAGACGAACATGGCCGTTACTTTGTCGGCAGGCAGGTGAAGCAGGCCCGCAAAGACGAGCAGGCCAACCGCCTCGTTGCTGCCAACCTGGCCTGGCGGTGTGGGCAGGATGTAGAACATGTTGTAGACGGTGTAGCCGAAGATGGCGGTGCCGAAGGGGATGGGGTAGCCAATCGTCCAGAAGGCGAGCATGGCGAAGAGGCCATCGAAGATGACGGCGACACAGGTGAGCAGTATGGCGGGAATGAAGATTCTCGGTTGGCTGGCACCCATGAGCAGCGAGTCGACGAAGCCAGTAGCGAAGCCTGCGATCTTGTTGCCTATGCCTCGCGGCAATAAGCCCGTCATTTTTTGCAGCAGAGAGATGGCGGTGTCGCGTTTCCAGGCGGCGAGGAGCACGAAGAAGATCAGGCCGATGAGCAGCCCGCCAACAATGCCGAGCACAATCCAGAGCTTGATGTCCATCTGGATGCCCAGTAGCGGCACGATGGCCATGATGAAGAGGGCGGGCATGAGGTCCAGCGCCTTGTCCATCGCCACAGTGGGCAGCGATTGGCTGATGGGAATGTTGGCGACTCGTTTGAGCATCAGGCTTTTCGCCACTTCGCCGCCGCGTATGGGCAGCAGGAAGTTGAGAAAGATGCCCACCAGAAAGAGCTGGATGGCCTTGAAGGTGCTGACTTTGCCGATGGGGTTCAGGAAGAGCTTCCAGCGCACGCCGCGAATGGAGAACGCCATCAGGAAGGCCACACCCGATAGCAGAGCACAAAAGATACCTCTCGGCGTGGTCAGATTCTGCCTCAAAATGGCGATCGTAGCCGGGACGTTGACGAACTTCGAGACCAGGAAAAGCAAGCCGACGCCGACCAGCAGGCCAATTACCACCTTGACGGCTGGTTTGCCGAGAAATGCTTTCCATCCATGCGCAGGTGCGGCCTCTGCCATCGCAGACGGCAGCATCTGTCCGAACGGCCTGTCGCCATACAGATTGACCACTGGCAAGGGGCCGGTCTGCAGGATGCCACGCGGCCACCATCCCGCTTCACCATCCGGCGGCAGTGGAATACTGTTTCCCCCGGCACCCATCCCTCTTACACGTGTAGGTTTTCTGGGAAACGGTTCCTGTTCAGTAGGGGCGGGAGTGGTGGTGGGATGGGAGGGGGAGCTTGCTCCGCCCTGCGGTGAGACATCTGACATTGGTCTCACCGCAGGGCGGAGCAAGCTCCCCCTCCCCGTCTCTGCCACAGCCCCGGCCCCTACTATATATGTCCCCCGTTCCCCAGCTCCCACGCTGTCGCCCGCTCCCGGAGCGAGCGGGCCGGTTCGTGTATAGTAGGGCCTACCCTTGCGGTCGGCCTGGGGGTGGTGGTCGGCCTGTGTGGTGGTCGGTCGGCCTGGGGGTCTGTTTGGGATGGTGGGGGGTCAGAAACACGGAAAATGGGCATCATGCCACTGAGCCGCATCAGGTGGGCGGTGGTTTGCTTGCTGATATCGAGGGCTGGAGGTAGCTCGTCGATTGGTGTTTGCGGTATGCGTGCGAACCTGTAGCTGTGCAACGGGCGTGGTGTGTCCATGATTTTCATTGATGCTGTGGTTTGTATGGCAATGTCCCCACTGTCCCATGCGATGCTGCCATCGCTATCTTCTTCCATCTCCTCTACCACGGTATGCAGCGTATATGGTTCCTCCGTGTGAATGAGCCGTATCGCATGCAGGCGTGCCGATTCGTAGGTTGGTAGGGGCGGAGCTGGCCTCCGCTCTATAGGCTGTTGCATACAAAACCTCGCAGCAAAAGATTCACTATGGTAATGAACATATTAATACGCGAAATTTAAAGGTAGCCATGTTTACGATACCATTCGGCGGTTCGTTTCATCCCTTCCTCTAAATCGACGGCGGGGGCGAAGCTTAGCTCGGTTCTGGCCTGGCTGATGTTGTAGACGCGGCTGTGCGTGAGAAAGGCCACGCGGCTGCGCGTAAGTGGGGCGCGCTCTCCCTGCATACCGGGCGTGATGGCGAAGAGGTCCGAGGCCAGATTGGCGAGCCAGAGTGGGATACTGCCGCCGGGCAACTCTTTCCCCAGCGAATGAGCAATTGCTGTTGCCAGCTCGCTGATAGTCACGGGCCGCTCTCCAGCGATGTTGTAGCTGCGACCCGGCGCCTGCGGCTTTTCTGCGCACAGCAGGAAGGCCGTCGTCATGTCATCGATATAGATGGGATGCAGCAGCGCCTTGCCGCCGTCGATGACGCGGAACAGCCCCTTTTTGATGGAGGCGAAGAAGCCGAGCAGGTGCAGGTCGCCGGGGCCGTAGACCAGTCCGGGCCGCACAACGCTCACGGGCAGGCCGTCCTCTTTATACGCTTGCAGCGCGAGTAGTTCCGCCTCCAGCTTGGTGGCTTCGTAGGGATTGGTGGGGGCGAAGGAAGCGCTTTCTGCCGCTGGCTTTGTGCCGGTGGCCCCATGCACGCCCGTTGTGCTGCAATGCACGATGCGTTTGAGCTGGCTTTGTCCCTTGCAGGCTGCGAGCAGGACGCGCGTTCCCTCCGTGTGCGTCTGCCGGTAGAGTTCCGTGGGGACGCTGGGATGGTAGAGCCGACCTACCAGGTGGTAGATGATGGTGGCTCCGTCAACAGCGCGCTCTACCTGGTGCGTATCGGTGATCTCGCCTGCAATGACGGTCACGGCCTCGCCGAACTGCTCGCGTGCCTTCTGTTCGTCGCGGGCAAGGATACGCACCTGCTTGCCCTGCTTCACCAGTTCGGTGACCAGCGCGCTGCCTAAAAAGCCGGTAGCTCCGGTGACAAGAATGGTCATGTGCGCGCTCCTGAGTAGCCCTTGACACTGATCGCGTTCTCCGGGCAGGCCTCGTAGCAGAGCAGGCAGCGCTGGCAGGTGGCATAGTTGACTTTCAGGGTCTTGAGATCAATCACATTGGGCAGCGGACAGGTTTCGACGCAGACGCCACAGCGCGTGCATTTCTCCTGTTGAATCTGTGGCCGCGTGCCGACGAGGCCGGTGCCGTAGAGGGTGGTGCAGAAATGCTTGCCGCGCTCGGCCAGCCAGGTATAGGGATAGTCCAGCGGGTACATTAACCAGAAAATGAAGCGGTACAGCGCCTTTTGCTGTGGCAGGCGGAACTGCTTGATCAGGCCCGGGTCTTCGCCCACCAGCGTCCAGGCGGGTTTGCCCATCTGCTCAAGGGCCAGCCGCAGGTGGGGGATGTCGCGTGGCTTGACGCCCACAAGCTGGCAGCACAGCAGATCAACGGCGAGGCTGTCGCGTCCGGCGACCAGCACTTGCAGGTCGGCTTTGTCGCCATAAAGCGGGCCTTCGCCATCCTGGCCCACACTGCCATCGATAATGGTCAGGTCGGGTTTGAGGCCGAAGTTCATATCCACGATGCTCTGGTCGATACCGAAGGTGTGCATGGACCGGCGATCCGGGCGCGGCAAAATGCCCATCACGTTCTTCATGCCCAACGTCATCATGGAGACGACATGCGTTTTCAGCACCGGCAGGTTGATGAGCCGGGCTTCTTTCAGGATGCGCGGCACGCGAAAGCGGCGCAGTTTCTTCGCGCTTGCCGGGCGCAGCTCCATCCAGTCCTCTTCGCCGCCCTCCGGGTCGACGCGCAGGATGCGAATGCCATTTTCTTCGCAGAATTGCTCAACACCCAGAATGGTGTATGTGGCCTCGCGGTCGAACTCGGTGCCGGGCGTCTCGCACAGCACGGGTTCGGCTCCGCAGGCGCGCACCTCCTCTGCCACTGCTTTGAGCAGTTCGAAGCTGGTGGTTGAGCCGGTGGCGGCGTTGCGCCCGGCCACGAAGTTGGGCTTCAAAATAGCGATCTTCGCGCCTCGTAAGACAGACTCCATGCCGCCTACCTGCGCAATCACGCGATGCGCGGCGTTTTCAATGCCGTCAAACGTCCTTGTCACCGCGATAGTCTCGGTTTCCGGTTGTATAGCTACCATAATCTGTACGTTCCTTCCATAGCTGTCTTATATGTATATATTCGGTTGTTGTGTATGATTCTGTACCCCCTGTTGGGATACTGTGCGTTCGTCCCGTAGGGCCGCGATCATGAACTTTAACAACCAGGATCGGGAAGGGGATTCTGTAGGGACAGGGGGCGGTTGAGGTGATGGGCGGGAAGACAGCCGGGGAGGCTGTCCTATGCGACCTTGAGGGAGCATCTGCCTGTCCGCTCGGCCAGCCCACCCCTTGGCTTGACAAGAGCCAAACATCTGTTGGGTCCAGACGGACAGGCACAAGGCCCCCTCGTCCCCGCCGCTCCACCCCCTGTCCCTACAGGACGAGCCTACCCCTCATTCCCGAACTTGATTGTCAATGTTCATTCTCGACAGTGTGCATGATTCATCGAATGCTAATGTTTAGTTTTCAATGTTCCTGCCGTGTTGGGTTGATCCACGCGAGCTTTAGATTATTCGTCATTGTTACCTGGTTTCCGTTGCCCCCGTCAGGTGAGAGTACCTGTGCAGGGGGAAACTTGTGAAGCACCTGGAAGACCTGGATGACAAGTTGCGTGCTATGATCGTCGGCACGGAACTCGGCGCGCAGCATCGAGTGGTTGAGCGCATCGGTAATGATTTGCATCTGTTTGCCGCTGCTTTTGATGTCCTGGAGCATTTCGGAGTCCGCGACGATGTAATCGATGCGGTCCCAGTTGTTTTCCAGAACAGTCTGGTAGATGGTCGGGTCGGTGGCGACGTTCTGGTAGACATCGGCGTGGGGATAAATTTCGCCGCCGCCAACGCCTGCGGGCGAGTGCAGGTCGGTGTAGAGATAGCTGTTGATGACGATGACATCGGTCGTCGGTACGTTCTCGCGTATCCAGGCTAGCGCCTGTGTCTGCGCCGAGGTGGGATGCTGCGTGAATATGATGCCGGTACCCGGACTCATAATGTAATACGGGATGATGAAGGCGATCACGCCGAGGATGAGCACGGCGCGCACAAGGTCGAAGCGCAGCAGTTTGACGATCCAGCCCGCGATAGTATCCAGCGCCAGGGCCGCGTTGAGCGCGACGAGGGGAATCATGGGGATGATGTAGAACGGGAAGACGACGCCCCCACGCAGTAAGAGCACCCAGAAGCTGAGGGCCATGAGTGAGAGCAGCAGCAGCTTGCGATTCCACCAGCCAAGCGCAAGGTTGAAGACCGTCGCGACCACACTGAGCACTACAAAGATCAGGTCGGCCTGCGTCCACGCGCTCAAGCTGCCCAGGATGGTGCCGCCCTGACTCTGGCCGCGTCCCACCTGTCCGAGGTAGGTGCCGATCATGCTCAAATGCTGGTGTGTGTCGCCGGGGAGCCAGCCGCTGGGGAATAACTCGCCCTTGAGTACAGCCATCAGCACGAACATGGAGCAGATGGCGATGATGACGTAGGTGAAGGCAACGAGGATGAACTTGCGCTGGAATACGGTGGTGTGCATCCAGGTGGCGTAGATCATGGTCGGCAGAAAGAGCACGAAAATCTCTTTCGAGAGAAAGGCGATGCCGAAGCAGATACCTGCCAGAACGATGTAGGGCAAGCGGCTATTGCTTATGACGATGAAGTAGAGCGCGAACAGCAGCCAGAAGGTGCCGACATTATCCAGCAATACCTGGCGCTGATAGGTCAAGCTGATCGGCGAGAGCGAGAAGATCACCATTGCCAGCAGGGCGACACTGCGACTGCCACCAAAGCGACGGGCAATCAGATAGACCAGCAGCGCGCTGCCGAGGGCGTAGAGCAACATCAGCACGCGCCCGCTATTGATGGCGTCGCCAAAGGAGAAGAGGCTGCCGGTCGCTTCCAGCCAGGCAGCAATCTGTATCCAGGCCAGCGGCGGGTGACCGTACCCATAAGCATAGGGCGAGAGTTCGCCGTGCAGGATGGCCCAGGCGTTAGAGATGTAGGTGCCTTCATCCAGCTCGTAGCGTGGGAAGTTGAACATGTTCAGGGCATGAGCTACCGCCGCGATGAGCAGGCCAAGCGTGATGACCGTAGCTTCCAGCCAGGTCGGGACAGGAAACGCCCTCTTCTTTACTGGATTGATGGGCGCGACCGACGGCATAGCCTTTGTAGCGTTGACCGCGATACGCTGCTCCTGCTGCGGCATCACCTTCGGTATCATTGCTGTATGTCCCGAAGGCCGGCGCAGGGGCTTTGGCCTCTGACCGGGGCGGTAGGAGGTGCGCACGAAGAAATTGGGGCTGCGATGCAAAATCACGCTGTTGCCGACAATCTCTGGCGGCTGCGGCACACGACTCCCGGATGCGTTCGGTGGCTGCGGCGATGGTGGAGCGACAGGAGGCAGAGCCACCATTTGAGCAGGTGAGATGACAGCCGCTTGAGCCGGTGGCCTGACTGCTGTGGGCATATTACTTTGCCCTGCCCCTGATGGACTGGTATTGTCGGAAGCAGGCAGGGTAACGGTTGGCAGGTAGTCGACAGGGCGCTGCCCATTTCCTGTGTTGGCTGTGTTCACTCGCTGTGCCTGCTCGGCAATGTTGCCTGTCGGCGTGATTTTACGCCGTATAGAGAGCGAACGCCCCTGCCCTTGCTCCTGTTGTTCTTGCGGTGGTTGTTGCTGCACAGTCATCTCTCTTTATTTCTAGTGCCTTTACTCTTGACCTTTTCGGGTTTGATGGTCTACTTTCCTCAGGGAGAAACGGCGGGAAACGGGCCTTTTCTAAACCCCCCGTTTGGGATTGAAACGGTGCTGGCCGATATGCGCCGTTTTCTCCCAGTTCGTTGCCCCTTGCAGAGCACGATAGACGGCACGGAGCGCACCGAAGCTCAGAATTAATTGATAAAAGAAAAAAGTCAGCATGATATACGCTGCTTCAAGCCATTTCCACTTGCGGTTATGCGCCTTCAAGAACTCATGCAGTCCCGCAACATCGACGAAGATATCGAGCACGAAACAGTAGAGTGGAAGGAAGGTCATCATAGCGAGCCAGA
Source organism: uncultured Chloroflexia bacterium (assembly GCA_963736995.1). Lineage (GTDB taxonomy): Bacteria > Chloroflexota > Ktedonobacteria > Ktedonobacterales > Ktedonobacteraceae > CADDYT01. The sequence continues at coordinate 240,784 of CAVTRB010000007.1, read as the reverse complement.
GCGGTAGCTTCACGAAAAAGAACATGAGCAATGAAATGGGTATCAGCAGCGCGAAAAACGCCTGCATTTCGGGCAGGATCAGAACATAAAAGGCCAGCAGGCGTTGGGATAACTTCTCAAGCTTGAGCCATTCGCCTTTGAACAGAATCTGGATGAAGCCCTGATTCCAGCGGGTGCGCTGCTTAACGAACTGCTCGATCGTATGCGGCGTCTCCTCTCGCGTCACGAACTCATCATCATAGATGATGCGCATGCGTGCATGAGAGAGGCTCAAGCGGATACCCAGGTCAGCATCCTCAGTCAGGCAGGTCTCGTCCCACCCACCCAGCTGCTCCATCAGTTCGCGACGCACGAAAACGGTGTTGCCGCCCAGCGGCGTCATGCCAATACGAGCGAAAAAGTGCATGGATGATTTAAACCAGAAGAAGTACTCCAGCACGTTGAGGAAGCAGAACCACCTGGAATTGTGATTCATCAACTGCACGCCGCTCTGCACCACGTCCACATCCTCATTGAGCATCGTCGTATTGATGATATTGAGAATGTCCGGGTGCGGCTCGTCCTCGGCATCGAAAATGGTTACGACATCGCCTTGCGCTACCTGCAAGCCGAGATTGAGGCCGTGGGGCTTGTTGATCGGCTCATCGTTGAAGATCACCAGCTGCACATTGGGATCGCCGAGTTCATCGATTTTGGCCTGCGCCTCCGCGATGGTGCCGGGATCATCCTCGCGGCAGACTGCCAGTATCTGCATCAGTTCTTTTGGATAGTTCAGATCATAGACTTTCTGGATAGTTTCACGGTAGACCGCCTCTTCATGCCGTGCCGGGAGCAAAATGGTGAACGAGAGGCACGGGTCGCGATAGACAGTTGGCGCGTGATTGAGCCAGGCGTTCTCCGGCTTCTCCCAGATAAAGAGGCGCAGGCGGATATTAAAGATAGCCTGCAGGGCCATCAGTAAGATGATGAACAGGTATAGTGTTTCAAGTGTGGTGCCGAGAACAGTGAAAAACACCAGTTTCTCCCTTTCTCTTAACAGGGTATATTGTTCGCCAGCGGGTCCGTTTTGTTGCCGCAGGCGGTATAGGTCAATGCCGGGGTCGTCGTGTCGTTGACGGTCGGAACGTCGAAGCTGTAGGCCGAGGCGTTTCCGTTGCGATGCAGTGTGACCAGCACCATACTGTACGCGGCAATGCTGACATCCATGCTTTGCCAGGGACCCACGCCGAAGAGCTGATTCGGTGAACTCACGTGCGCCAACTGCGGTGTGCTACCCTTATTGATGAATAAGAGGCTTACAGTATCGTGCGAATTGTTCTCTGTCGCGTAGAGGCTGATCGGTTCGCGCTGCACATCTACTGGAACCAGGTTGGGTTGCAGATGCGCGAACAGCTGCATTACACGGAACATTGGCGTTTGCGCGTACGGGCTGGTACTGCTAAAGAGCGGGTACGGGGTATCGACGCCTTCCGCTGAGAAGAAAGAGACGTACTCGACCTGCTGATTTATCAGCGTTGCCAGTGTATCGGCCCACCAGAGCGCCGCCTGTCCTCGCGTGGGAAGGGTATTCCCGGAATTGCTATTGATCTCGGTAATGGCGACAGGTACATCTCGTCCCAGGTACTGACGAATCTCCTGGCGTAGCTGCGGCAACATGTAATTCCATTCATCGGTGCTGCTCATCAACATGCCCGGTGCCTCGTCTCTGTTCCCGAACTGGTAACTGTGGAAGGAGACTCCATCTAGCAAGACAACGTGGTGGGCCTGCTCATACGCTCCCACACCCTTCAGGAAGGCTTCCATCCATGCCTGTCCCTCTGCATCGAAGGGGCCAGCATTAGGACCAGAGTACTGGCTGATCTCCGGACCAAAGACTTTGATAGTCGGGTCGTTGCGGTGCATGGCTATGGAATACTGAATGAACGTCTGTACATACTCCGCGACGGTATAGGGTTTGCCGGTCTCGGGGTTGTTCAAGCGATCAGGCTCATTGCCCACCGACCACAGCTTAACAGCATGAAATGGGCCTTTGGCGCAACTACCGGTGCGGTGCGTACTGTGCGGATTATTCATATAGTCAACCATACTGCCTGCAAGGGCGGCCCGTTCTGTTAGAGGCACGTTCTCCAGTGCGCCGTATATGCCGGTGCTATCGCCTGGATTGGAGATGCGAGCCTGTATCATGCCGTCTGCCCCCACCGCCGAGAGCAGGCCGCTGAAATCGTTCAACTGCTGGCAGGAGAGGATATGACTCTCACCCCAGTTCCCGCCGGGGAAGCGCAACAGGTTGATGTGTGCATTCGCCAGGCCCTGCGTAATGGGGGGAGCGTAGCTCATGAAGCCGGTATAATGTTTATCGAGCGAACTGCTCTGGGACTGAGGGAAGACATTGACACCAAATAGATCTGGACTGATGGGAAAGCTCTCACTCAGGTCGACGAGGGCCGGTTGCTGCTGGCCGATCTGCACCGACAGTTGATCAGCGCTCCCGCTAGCAACGGAGCCGACGCGCACTGCGGAGAAAATGAGTGCTATCAGCAGGAGCATCAATACCACAGCCAGAATGCGCCGCTGCATCTTGCGAGCTGGCTTCGTGCTCTTTGTGGCCAGTTCTTTCCACCCCAGTGGCGAGACGCCATTGTGGCTTCCTGGCTGTAATTGCGTTCCTGTATTTCCTTTACTCTGATTTGCGTTGTTATTGAACATTGTTCTTCCAATCCTCTATTTTGCCTTGCCCTGTCTTTTTGCTTCTTAGCTTATCCTCTCCAGGCATCCGTAGGCGCTGAATTTATCGGCTCCCGTGCCCCTGGCCGATCAATCGTCGACGGACAGCGCAGAGAGCGTGGGGCGCTCTCTATGCGACCTTGAGGGAGCATCCGACTGTCCGGTTCACGATAATCGGTGCCTACATGGTTAGTTCGCATGGAGACCGTATAGAAACTAATCTATCTGAATAGACGTATCGGCATACGTGTAGCCTCTTAAATGGTACAATTGTCACCTCTCTTAGCCCTGTTTGCCGTGTAATAACAGGCAGGTTTACCAGGTATACTGTTGCGACCTGTACCATCTGCTGAATACTATCGGCAAAGTTTTCGGGTTTCTACAGGCAAGGTGTTTCCCTCTTGCCACGTCCATCCGATTTCGGATAGACTGAAGAAAGCAAAAACGAAGGCGTTTCTGGCTATACTTTATAAGGAGCGTTCATTGTGGTAGAAGATCGTATAGTGCTCAGTACCTTTCAATTTTCTCCCGCGTCGCAGGAAGAGTTGCGCGAGGCCGCGCAGACGAATGTGATATGTGTGACAAGCGACGAAAAATTTCGTAAACAATTTGAAAAGAGCGGAAATTGTCTGTTCTTACTGGATGCCGGATAACTGGCGCGCCCTGGCTCCTTATCTACGCTGGCTGCAATATCCAGGGGCAGGAGTAGATGCGCTGCTTCCCACAGGTTTGCTCAATGACGATAGCGGCGTCATAGTGACGACGTCCTCAGGCATCCACGCGACGATCAGCGAATATGTATTTGGCAGTATGTTGATGTTCAACTGGAATTGGCCTGAGATGGTGCGCCTGCAAGCCAGTCATGTCTGGGCGCATAGCGCAAGCTGGTATCACCTGGGGGGACGCGAACTGGAAGGGCAGACACTGGGGGTGATCGGCCTGGGAAATATCGGACGGCGTATTGCTCGACTTGGCCGCGCCTTCGGGATGCATGTTCTCGGTATGCGACACTCGGCTCGCCCCGGTGAGGAGGATGGCGATGTCGATCAACTCTTCGCGCCAGAGCAATTGCATGCGATGCTGCCCCTGTGCGATTATATCGTGCTCGCCGTTCCACTGACATCGGAGACGAAAGGCCTGATCGGTGAGTCGGAACTGCGGCTGATGAAGCCAGACGCTTACCTGGTGAATGTCGCCCGTGGACGTATTGTCAATGAGGCGGCGCTCATCCGCGCGTTACAGGAGCACTGGATTGCCGGTGCGGGCCTTGATGTGACAGAGCAGGAGCCATTGCCGCCGGATAGCCCGCTCTATACCATGCAAAATGTCATTCTGACCCCCCATATTTCAGGGGTCAGCCTCCATTACGAGCAACGGTTGACAGCGCTTTTCGCCGATAACCTGCGGCTTTACCGCACGGGCAAGCCTCTGCTGAACCGATATAACCCCGAACGAGGGTATTAATGATATATGCCCTGAATGGAGGATGTACTATGAATGAGGTGAAACGATGAGTAGAGACCTGGGGCCGGTAGATGTGCTGGGGGCTGAGGCCATAGGGCAGCCCGGTCAGCGCCGCTTTCGTCTCTTTGCGCGTAGTTCGCATGGCTCAGCCATTATGTGGATGGAGAAGGAGCAACTGAACAGCCTTTCACTGGCGCTCGACCGCTTTCTAGCTCAGCTAAGCGGCGGGCAGTTGCTGCGCACAGAGGCACAGGCCGGGAAACGCTCGCAGCCCACCAGTATGCCTGCCAATTTCCCGCTCACTCCCGATTACGACTTTCTTGTCGCTCAGATCAAAATTGGCCACGATGAACTCCATGACCGCTTCCTGTTAAGCGTCACACCGCTCGAAATGCTCATGGAGCCGGGTCAGGAGCCGCAGGCGGTGATTGATGAAGAAGCTTCCGTCACATTCTTCTTCAGTCTGGAGCAGGCGCAGCAGTTGAGCGTGGATATCACGACTATCGTCTCTTCCGGGCGTCCCGTCTGTCCCTTCTGCGGCACGCCGCTCGATGGCAGTCCCCATGCCTGTGTCAAGCAGAACGGCCATCACGAGATTGTCCTTATCGAAGAAGAAGACGACGAGGGAGAGTAGCGGTGTCCCACCACAGGCTGACCGCCAACAACAGGCCGACCGCAAGGGATCGGCCCTACTATATACGGGCGCTTGTCGAGCCGCTTCGTAGTATAGTAGGGCCGATCCCTTGCGGTCGGCCTGGAGCTTGCGCCCCTGTATTCATTTTCCTCGCTCTACCTGGGTGGAGCAGATAGGAACCGAAAAGGCTAATCTTCTAGTTTTTCTGGCTCTGCTAAAATACGCCTGTTGGTGTCCAGCTTCCTTCTGTCAATCGAGACAGAGATATTTGTTTGCTTTTTGCAGATAGGTTTCCTCGTTGGCTTCGATCATCAGCTTATGGAGAATAACAAGATCTGCGTCAGGCAAACATTCAATGGGCTGGAGGCAAAGACGCATAACCGCCCGGCCATTTTCGATCACCTGGACATAGCCTTTTGTTCGTGGCACACGATACACGCGCAGTGGCTCAGTCGGGCTAGGTATTTCAAGGTAGCCTCTCCATACCAGCTGACGGCATTGCTCAGGAGTGAGCGTATCGCGCAATAAACCCGCTGCTCGTCGCTCAGCACGCGACCAACTTTTCATGTATGGTTGGAGCAGCAACCATATCATTGGTGAGATAGCAAGAGCGACGACAATCCAACCCAGGGCTGTTAGCACCTGAGCAGCCGGGCTCATCCGCCAACGACTCGCGGGACCATGATGATTTGCTCGGCAGTGCGGTCAAACTGCTCGATGCGCTCTGCTGGTTTCCCGGTCTCCACCTTGAAGGCGGTCGCGCCTTTCGCGCGCTCCTGGGCGAAGATGCGTTCTGCCTCTCGTATAGCGGCTGTTGCCTCCGGGTCCCCGGCTAGAACTTTCTGCTCGTCCCAGGTGACACGGTCATCACCGCGCCGCGACATCACCCGTAACATTCCCACAGTCGTTCCTCCTTCATAGTTACGCCGTCTTCTGGCGGCTTCCAACTAACTCCTGGATCGTTCTACGATACGAAACGAACTACAAGGTTTGAATCTTCACTAAAGGATACGTTCCCCATTGAAGGAGAGTTTCTCACCCCAGGTATGAGAATGGTTTAGGACGAACAGACGAGATAGCTAACGTCCATCTGCCTTACTACTATTGTACGGACTCTCTTGACAATAGTCAATGGTTCACATAGGGAAATTCGTAGGCGCGAAATTTATTCAGCGCACCGCCGATTTATCGGCAAGGAGACGCGGGGCCGATAAATCGGCCCCTACGGGACGATGGGCCAGTACCAGGCGAGGGTCAGTCGGTTGTGTGCCTACTGTTTTGCGGTGATGATGGAAATAGCGGCGGTACCGGGGCCGGTATGCGTTCCCAGCACGCCGCCGAGCTTGTAGGTTGAAATCTCGCCTGGATAGGTCTTTTTCAGCACCTCGGCCAGCTGCTTGCCGACTTCATTGCTGGCTTCGGCGATCACGACGCTTTCCAGTGGCCCCATTTCACTTAGAAGTTGGGCTACGCGCTCGTAAGCCTTGCTGCGCGTGCGTGGCCGTTCTAACGGGATGACCTCACCATTTTTGAGCGAGATGATGGGTTTGAAGCTGAGCATGTTGCCGAGTAAGGCTCCTGCCGCTCCAATTCGTCCGCCGCGCCGCACATATTCCAGCGTGTCCAGCACGGCCAGGATACGCGAACGTGTCAGTTGATCAAGCAGATTGGCCTTGATCTCTTCCAGGCTCTTGCCCTCACGTGCCTCCTTCGCAGCTTTCATGATCGGGATGCTCATGCCGACGCTGATGCTCTCTGAGTCGACGACCTCAATGGGAACGTTTCGCACCTCTTCCGGCAGCATCTCAAGTGAAGTGACCGCTGACTGGTAGGTGCCACTGAGCTTCGAGGAGAGATGGACGGACAGGATGCCGTTTGCTCCCTCTTTGATGAGCCGTTCGTAGGCTTCCGCGAAGGCGGTAGGCGCAGGCTGCGAGGTGCGCGGTAGATCCTTGCTGGCCTCCAGCTTCCTGTAGAAGCTGGCGTTATCCAGTTCCACGCCATCCAGATAGGCCTCGTCGCCAAAAAAGACGGTGAGCGGCACGACCGTAATGCCCAGCCTCTGCGCCACCTCCGGCGGAATATCCGCCGTACTATCGGTCACAATACGAACTACCATAACAAACCTCCGTATCCTCTCTCACTCCGCTGAAATAATATAGGCATAGTGGGGTTGGCCGCCGTTGACGACTTCGATTTCGAGGTGGGAGTGCTGTTCTTTGATGCGCTGCGCCGTCTCCTGGGCCTGCTGCGCCGTCACCTCCTCGCCGTAGTAGAGCGTGACGATCTCGTAGCGGTCAATCTGCATGCGCTGCAGGGTGTCGGCGATCACCTGCTGCATGTGCTGGCCCGCGATGGTGAGGTTGCCGTTGACGAGACCGATGTAGTCGCCTTCGCGCACGCGCACGCTGCCGATCTGTACGCTGCGCACTGCCGTTGTGATCTCGGCGGTCTGGATGTTCTGCGCGGCCTCAGTCATCGCCTCGCAATTGGTAGCGAAATCGGCCTCGTAGTTGAAGCTCACCAGCGCGGCGATGCCCTGCGGCATCGTTTCAGTGGGAACGATATAGACCTCTTTCTCCGTGAGCGCATTGACCTGGCGGGCGCTGAGAATGACGTTGCTGTTGTTGGGCAGGAGAATGACCTGCCGTGTGGGAACGGCGTTGACCGCTGCAAGCAACTCTTCGATGCTCGGATTCATCGTCTGACCGCCGGCAATGACGGCGCTGACCCCCAGCCCCTTGAAGACCTGCTCGAAGCCCGTGCCCGCGACGACTGCCACAGTGGCGATTTGTGCTGCCGGGACCTCGTTAACGGTCGCTACGGTGGTTGAGAAGGCTGCGGCGTGTTCGGCCTCGCTTTCGGCGGCGTAGGTGAGGCTCTGCTCTTGCAGGTTCTCGATATTGATGTCCAGTAAGCTGCCCAGGCTGACGCCGTAGTCGAGGATTTTACCCGGCCATTCCGTGTGCGTATGCACTTTGAGCATGGTGTCGTCGCCAGCCACGACGGTGGAGACGCCGCCCATGTCGATGATGGTCTGCCGGATGGTCTCTACGTCCAGTTGCTCCCCTTTCAGCAGGAAGACAACCTCGTAGCCATACTCTTCCTCGATCTTCACCCGCCCCTTCATGGCTGCCGGTTCCTGCGCTTTTGTAATCTGTGCTGCCGGGGTGAGGCCGATCAGGCTGGATGGTGAAGCGACTGTGCTGGCCTCGCCGCGAATGTAGCGCCAGATGCCTTCCAGGATGGTGCAGTAGCCCTGACCACCCGAATCGACGACACCCGCCTGTTTGAGGATGGGCAGCAGCTCTGGCGTCTCGGCCACCGCTTGCCGGGCAGCGGTGACGACTTCCTGCATCAGGCCGACGAGATCGTCTCCACGCTCGGCACTGAACTTTGCCGCCTCCGCGCTCTTACGAATCACCGTCAGGATGGTGCCCTCCACCGGCTTGATGACGGCGCGGTAGGCCATGCGCTCGGACTCTTGCAATGCAGTGGCAAGGTCGGGAGCGGTGAAGGTAGCCTTCTTATCCAGTCCGTGCGCCAGGCCGCGTAGCGTTTGTGAGAGGATGACGCCGGAGTTACCGCGTGCTCCCAGTAGCGCACCATGCGCCAGTTTTGCCGCGATTACCCCGGCAGAGGTCTCGCTGCTGGTGGCGATGTCACGAATGGCGGCCTGCATCGTCCTGGACATGTTGGAGCCGGTATCGCCGTCGGGTACGGGGAAGACGTTGAGGGCGTTGATGGCTTCGCGATGCTCTTCTAACCACGCGGCCCCTGCCATCACGGCTTTCTTCAGGTCCTGCCCGTCAAAAACGCTGATGCGCCGGGTCCTGAGCCGCACGGGACGGGATGTCTGTTCCTGCATTCTGATTTGCTACCTTCTGTCGAAATTATTTCTTACTGAACTGTATCGATGGATCGTGAATGAGTCCCTGAATATTGACGTTGACCTGGGCGACGGGAACGCCCAGCATCTTCTCGATGGCAAATTTTACGCTGCTCATGATATTATGCGCAATTTCTGACATGCGCAGCCCGTATTCGAGCACGACGTAGACCTCGACGATAATCTGGTCATTGACCACTCGTATCTGGACGCCCTGGTTGATCTGCTCTGGCGGTAAAAGCACTGCCCTGCCATTACGCAGGCGGCGTGCGGCAAGGCCAACGACGCCGTAACACTCGCTGACGGCCTGGGTGGCAATGGTATGGATAGCGTTGGGCAAAACCTCGATCTTGCCCAGCGGCTGCGTTCCGTGTTCCGGCTGGAGAGCAGATGATTTTGACATAAACATGGCATTTCTCTTCAAGGTTTGTAAATGCTTGCAGAATAGGCCAGTGCGTAGTTAGTAGGGGCGGAGCTTGCCTCCGCCCTTTTACTCCGCCCCAATTTACCTACTCTTCAACAAGGTTTTTTTGCTCTTGTCAAATGTGGAGTATCGTGGTATACTCGCATGGCGTGTCCAGTTTCGCTTATGTTGCCATTCTCAAAAATGGCTGCTTTAACTGAGATGAAAATACCACATGATTGGCGGATTCGCAATATGTCGCAGGTGGTTTTTCAAGATATTATGCCCGATTGTCAGGGAAGAGAGGAATGATGTATGTCAGGTCGTTGTGATATCTGTGGACGCAAGCCCATGCATGGCAACAACGTGAGCCACTCGCAGCGCCGCACGCGCCGCCGCTTTGTCCTCAATGTGCAGCATCGCCGCATGGAGATTGATGGTGTGAAGCGCCCGGTGAACATCTGCACAAGCTGCATGCGCACTATGAGCAAGCTGCCAAAGGTGCGCGCTTAAGCGTCTGTGAAAACAAAAAACGTGGGAAATGCGAAACGAGCGCCCGGCGCTCGTTTCGCATTTCCCACGTTTTTTGTTAAATTCTGTTTTTTTGCTGGCGCTCGAACCGGGTGCGGAGTTGGCCGCAGGCGGCGGCGATGTCGTCACCGCGTTCGGCGCGCACGCTGTTACTGACGCCGTGCTCAAAGAGAATGTCGCGGAAGGCGCGTATGGCCTCCGGCTGCGGCGCTTTGTAGCTGGCCGAGGTGGCGTTGACGGGTATGCAGTTGACGTGAGCGAACTGTTTCAAGGGTGCCAGCAACTCGCCCAGCTTGTGAGCATATTCGGGCGTATCGTTGATGCCCGCGAGCAGCACATACTCGAACGTCACCTGTCGCCTGCTCTCTTTGATGTAGTCCTGCACGGCGGCCATCAGTTCCGCCAATGGATATTTGCGATTGACTGGCATGGTTCTGCTGCGCAGTTCGTCGGTAGGTGCGTGCAGGGAGATGGCAAGGTTGAGTTGTAGCGGCTCCTGGCTCAACTTGCGAATGGCGGGAACAAGGCCCACCGTTGAGACGGTCATGTGCCTCGCACCAAGGTTGAAGCCTTGCGCGCTGTTGAGGATGCGCAGCGCCTGCAAGACATTCTCGTAATTGTGCAGCGGCTCCCCCATGCCCATAAGAACGATATTGGTGATGTGGTCGATGGGGATGCTGCCCGGCAACCCGGCGGCTGCCCATGGTGCGGCCCGCAATTCCCGGGCAAAGTAGAGCACCTGGGCGACGATTTCACTCGCGCTCAGGTGGCGGGCAAAGCCCATCTGGCCCGTCGCGCAAAAGGTGCAGCCAAAGGCGCACCCGGCCTGCGAGGAGACGCAGACGGTGGCGCGGGCGCTGCTCTCTCCTAACGCCGGGTAGAGCATCAGCACTGACTCGATCAGCTTGCCATCGGCCAGTTCCAGCAAAATTTTGCGCGTGCGATCATCCTTCGAGTGCAGTTCGCTGCGCACGACCACCGGCCCGATGGTAGCTTCTCCGACCAGTCGCTCGCGCAGGGCCAGTGGCACATTGGTCATCTGCGCAAAATCGGTTACCAGCCCACGATAGAGCCAGTTATAGATCTGCTTTGCGCGAAACGGTGCCTCCCCGCGCTCTACCAGCCACTCTTGCATTTGTGGCAGTGTAAGCGAGAGCAGATCAGTCTTTTTACTGGTATGTATTTGTTCTGATTCTGGTATAATAGCCATAGTCTTCATTATAGTATACTCGAAACGTGTATCTCATTGTATCCCTTCTTCTGGCAAAAACACCAGGAAAGGGTAGGAAATTCCTACTGTTCAGGCTATGGCTTGTATTGTATGCAACTAGCATGCTACACTATCCGTAATCCAGGCAAAGCGATGAAAAGGCGATGATGGATAAAAAGAAAAAAGTCTACGAAAGCCAACGGCGGCTGGAGGGATTCAATGAAGTCCCTGGAGACGCTCTGCCTGTTGTCGAAAAGGAGACGGAACCTATCGCTGTCAGGCCCAATACCTCCACTCTCTCCAGCAAAGGCTCGTACCGCGAGCTGCTGAAAAGTCGTCCGTTCTTGCTGCTGTGGCTGGCGCAACTGATTTCGCAGACCGGCTTCAACGCGGCCAACTACGGTGTGATAGCGATTGTTACGGAGATAACCGGCTCGACCACGCAGGTTGGCATTGCTATCATCTCCTTCACGCTGCCCGCTATTCCTTTTAGCATTCTGGCTGGCGTCTATGTCGATATGCTCAATAAGCGGCTGGTGCTCTGGGTGAGCAATGCGCTGCGTGCGATCGCCATGTTCTTAATTGTTGCCGGTCTGCTCTGGAATCCGCATACGGCCACGATACTCTATATCCTGTCGTTTATCACATCGTTGATTGCCCAGTTCTTCACGCCCGCTGAAGCGGCCTCTATTCCTTTGCTGGTTGGCGAGGAACGACTGGTGTCGGCTATTTCGCTCTTCAACATTACATTGACGCTGGCGCAGGTCGTTGGCTTTCTGCTGCTGGGCCAGTTGATCGCTATCCTGATTCCTGCCTTCTCCTTCACTCTGGGTCACCATATCGTCCAGGTGCAGCCGCTCTACATGCTATTCTTCGTCGTTGGTGTCTGCTACCTCATCTGCACGTTCCTTATCCTGGGCATTCCCGGCGAGTTGCTGCAAGGCGGCGAAAATGAAACGGAGAGACCGCCCCTGAAACTCAGTCACATGTGGGAGACGCTCGTACATGACGTGAGGGAAAGCGCGGTCTTCGTGTTCAAGGATCGCAACCTTTTTCTGGCGCTCTTCCAGGTAACGTTTGTCAGTGTTATCTTGCTGGTGATTGGCGAACTGGCAGGGCCGTTTGTGCAAAATGTGCTGCACCTGCCCGTGCAAGATTTGCCCGTTGTCTTTGCACCCGCCGGTGTCGGCCTCATCCTGGCCGCGCTGCTCATGCCACGGATCACGCGCAAGCTCGGCAAGCGCCGCACCATGACGATCGGCAGCATTGCCACCGGTATTGGCTTCTTCCTTTTGCCAAGTGGTCAGATTGTCTTCTCGCTCGTTCACGCGCTCAATCGCTGGGAACTCTTCTACATCGCCGCTATGACCTTTATCATGGGGGCCGCGCTCGACATGCTCAACATTCCGGCGCAAACCGTACTGCAGGAGCACACCTCGGAGGAGGTGCGCGGGCGCGTCTTCTCTTTCCAATCCATGCTCTACAACGCCGGTTCCATCCCTGTCATCCTCTTTGCTGGCGTCCTGGCTGACAACTTCGGCATCACTCGCGTCATGTACCTTATCGGCATTGCCATTCTCCTCTTCGAATGGTGGGCCACCCGCTACCGCAAAGGGGGCCAGGACACCATGAGGAAGCCGGGATGGAGGATCAAGCTGCCACGTTGATAACGATTGCCTGTGGGTGTTCGCGTTCAGTTGGCACAGTTTCGCCATCGGCGAGCAGCGTTTCCATATGCAGACGGATGGCGTCTTGTGCCATCGCGATCGCTTCTTCGATTGTCTCACTCTAATCACCGATGATTGGCGGATTCTTTTCTGCTTTATGCACTCATCCTTGTAAATAAATTTTTGTACAGGCTCTCGTCGGCACTTGTTGCTCATGCAGCTTGTAAAGGCGATTTTCAGAATTACCAATCCCGTAGGGCGACCATTTAGCGGCGAGCAACCGGACGGGATACACATCCATTCTGCCTTGCAGGCTAACATTATATCAGATGAGAGGCGGAGTGCGCTTCTTGCCTACTTTTTTACCAGAAACACCAGCTCACCCGGAAACTCAATTTTCTGAATCTCCCAGTTCTCCCCGGCGACCAGTTCCCTGAAATGGGCTTCGTAGTTGGTGAGCATGCCTTTGTGGCGGCCGCCGAGGCTGTGGATGGGGAAGGAGACGACAAGGTGGCGGGCGTTGAGGGCGCGCAGGAGATGGGAGCCTGCTGCTTTGTCGACCTGTTCAAGACAGGGAATAGTTTTGAGGATGAAGGCGACATCGGCCTGCTGCGTGGGGCAGGAAGTGAGCATGTCGCGTACCTGCGCCTGGCCTTGAACTGGTAATGGCTCTTGCTGTTTCAATAAGTCGAAAAAGCCGTTGAGGAAGTCGATCATGTCGGCGTAGATGTCGTAGGCGGTGTAGGTTGTGCCGGGCGCAAGGGACATCCAGGGAAGGGCGAGTGGGTTGAGGCCGCTGGCTACGTCTACGATACTGGAAACGGGCGGCAGGCTGGCGAAAATCGTGCTGTAGAACTGGTCGAGGATGGGCAGCCGCTCTCTCGTCGAAGCGTGATGGCTCATGATGCGACGGCAGGTTGCCAGTAGTGCCTCGCGATTGCCGGATTGCAGCGCATTGTTCAGTTCGGCAAGCCATTTCGCGTATGTCTCTTTGCCGCTCTGGTAGGCCCCGCCAACCTGGTGCAGCTTGTTTTTGATGGCCTTGATCGTCTCTTTCGTATTCTGCCGCTTCACAAGCTCCTGCCCCGCGATGGTACGCACCAGATCGTGGCTCACATTCCGGTACTTCGGGCTTGCCAGCACCGTTTCGACGAGAGCGTCAAGGTGTTGTTCGCGTTCAGTGTGTTCAGGTTTCATGTTCATGATCAATCGCGCCCTTACGCAGGCGATCCGTCAGTTGGGTCATAAAGCGCAGGTTGTGGACGGTGGCGAGGCGGTAGAAGAGGCTGTCGCCAATTTTGAACAGGTGGTGCAGGTAGCCCAGGGAATAGTTGGCGCAGACAAGGCAGTTGCAGACGGACGAGATGGGCCGGTCGGACTTGATGTATTTGTCGTCGGTGACGTAGACGTAGGAGAGCCACTTGCCCTCTAAGCCACCGTTGGGTGCGGAGGCATCTGTGTTGAACATGTAGAGCCGACCGTGACGGGCATCGCGAGTGGGCATGGCGCTGTCGAAGAGGCCGTAGCCGATGGCGGTGCATTCCACCACGTTTTGTGGGTGGCCGATGCCGAGTGCATGCATGGGAAACTGCGTCGGCACCTGCTCTCGTGTGTAGGCGATGATGCCGGTGAGCAGCTTGCCCTGCGCGTCCAGCGGCCAACCACCGTAGCCATAACCGTCGAAGCCGATCTCCAGCAGCGACTCGGCGCACTGTTTGCGCAGCTCGCGGTATCCTCCCCCCTGGATGACAGCGAAGAGCAGCGGCTGGCGCTCCGGCGGCAGCTTTTTCTGCTGCATCAGACGCTGGAACTCTTTTTTGCAGCGTTTCGCCCAGTCGATGGTGCGGCGCACAGAAAGCTCCTGCGCCTCAAATGGTGCGTCCACGTGCGTGCAGACATCCAGGCAGATAACAATATCCGCGCCATAGCTCACCTGTAACTGGATGGTCTTTTCCGGTGTCAGGTGAAACTTGCGATCAGAACCTTCCGGCTTGAAGGTGATGCCCTCCTCGTTCATCGTGCCAAATTTCGGGTTTTGCTGGATCAGAGAGTAGGCCTGAAAGCCGCCGGAGTCGGTGACGATCGGGTGCGGCCAGGCGGCCATCTCGTGCAAGCCGCCCAGCGCCTGAATGGTCGAGGTGCCGGGCCGCTGCATCAGATGGAAAGTGTTCATCACGACAGCCTGGATATCGCAGGCCATCAGGTCGGTAGCATCTGTCGCCCGCACAACCCCCAGCGTCGCATCCGGCATAAACAGCGGCTGTTGCAATGTTCCACGTGGTAGGTGCAGCGTACCATATTGATTATATCTTCCATAGCGGCCATGATCGCTTTGATCTGGCTCGCCTGTTTGCGTTTGTTCCATTGGGACAGCTTCCTTCGCTTGCTCTTCTAAAAGATGCTGGCATTGTATCAATCTGGATGGGGTATTGGCAAGGTGTGCTGTTATCCTGTTACAAGTTCCTGTTCCACAACGTCTAAGCAGGTATATAATAGTCTCATCAACGAACATTTTAAGATACTGTTGGAGGAAATTCTTCTATGCCAACGACGTTTAACTGGATAGATATTCTGTTTCTGGTGACCGTTGTTTTACTGGTCATCAATGGCTTCCGCAATGGTGCGGTGTTTAGCCTGTTCAACCTGTTGAGCATTCCTGTCGGGGTGATCGTTGTCATCCTGTGGGGGCCGCAGTTCGTGAAACTGCTGGCTGCCAACGGCCTCACGGTAACACCGATCATTGCCTACATCGTTCTCTTCTTCGCGGCGGTCATCATCCTGCACCTCATTGGCTCTACGCTGCATGGGGTGATCAGGAGGATTCCCCTCGTCGGCTTTGGCGATGAACTGCTGGGTGGTGTGATTGGCTTTGCCGAGGCATGGCTGCTCTGGGTCATCCTGCTGGCTATCGTCCACAACTTTTTGCTGACCGCGCACAATCTGCCCGGCGGTACCAGCGTCAGCCAGTTTAGCCTGTGGCAGGATGCCTACAACTACACGGTCACGCACAGCCTCTTCGCCCGGGTCAACAGCTTCATCATCAAATCGGTGCCAATTGTGAGACACTAGAGTGACATTTCATACGAGGGCCGACATAGAGCTTGCATTCTTTGCCCGAAGCTTATAGAGTGAATAGATAGCGAAACTTTGGACGTATATATCTTATGAACGTCAGTACAGCAAATCAATAAGTGGAGGTAAATTACGGGGAAGCAAGAGCATTTGATCGAAACAGGCGCTCGCAGCAAGCCGGAACGCGCCTACCTTGTGGCCGTTGAACACGAAAACGAAGAGAACATGTGGAGTGTGGAGGATTCGCTGGACGAACTGGCTTCGCTGGCGCGAACGGCGGGAGCGGAAGTCGTAGGCAGGATGATCCAGCGCCTGCGCCATCCTGATGTCGCCACCTACCTGGGTAAAGGGAAGGTGCAGGAATTAAGCGACCTGGAAAAATTGCCTGGTTTTGATCTTGTGATCTTCGATGATGAACTCTCACCCTCACAGCAGCGCAACCTGGAAAAAGTTCTGACCGCTCGCGTCATTGACCGTACCGCGCTCATCCTCGATATTTTTGCGCAGCACGCCCGTACCCGTGAAGGTCGCCTGCAGGTGGAACTTGCTCAGCTTGAATATCGCCTGCCGCGTCTGACTCGTCTGACAGGCGCTAACACTGAGCTTTCGCGGCTCGGCGGCGGTTCGCGAGGAGCAGCAGGCGTCGGTGGCGCCATTGGAGTGCGCGGCCCCGGTGAAACAAAGCTGGAAATCGACCGGCGGCGTATTCGCGGGCGCATCTCCGAACTGCGTGAGGAGATCGAATCCGTGCGCGCGGCGCGTCAGATTCACCGTCGCCAGCGAGCGGAACAGGCCATTCCTGTTGTGGCCGTTGTTGGTTACACCAACGCCGGGAAATCCACACTTTTCAATGCTCTGACCGAGGCGAGCGTCGTGGCGGAAAACAAGCTCTTTGCCACGCTCGATCCGACTACACGCCACGTCCTGCTGGTCGGCAATCAGGAAGCCTTGCTTACCGACACCGTCGGCTTCATCCAGAAACTGCCCACGCACCTCGTCGCTGCCTTTCGTGCCACGCTCGAAGAGGTCATCGACGCCGACATCCTGCTCGAAGTCGTCGATGTAAGCCACGAGAACGCCATTGAGCAGAGCGAAACGGTCAGCGAAATTCTGGAAGATCTGCACGCCAATGACAAGCCGCGCCTCACTGCACTCAACAAGATCGACCTGCTCGACGACGTGCGCGAGCTAGACACTACGCTCTATCCCAACGCCGTTCCCGTCTCCGCACTCAAAGGCTTCGGACTGGAGAATCTGCGCGAAAAAATTGCTCAGGTGCTTGCCGACAGCATGCAGATCGTGCAGGTCCACATTCCCTACAATAGAACCGAACTGGTGGAACTCTTCCACCGCCGGGGCCGTGTTGCCCACGAAGAACACACTCCCGCAGGTACGCTGCTCACGGGCCGTATCCCTCGCGTGCTGAGTGGCTACTATGCACCGTACCGTGTAGAGGCGATGTAGGAGTTTATCCTTTCTCCCATCACTCCTAACCTGTTGTACAAGCTGTACAAAATGTGCTATGCTCAAGGCAGAAATGCTATTGACTTGTTGCGAGAAGAGGAAAATCAGGAATGACAGAGCGGAGACAGCAGGGATGGTCTCTCCCTTTGCGGGTGCGTTTTCGTCCTATTACCCAATCTACCGAACAGGGAGAACAGCGGGAGCAGTTCGAGAGGGGTAATGAGAACGAACATGGAACAGGAAATACGATGCTCACGAGAGATGAGCCTCTGGCCCCCTCACCTGCTACTTCACCGCTGCCCGTGGTGAAGAATACTCCTGTACCGGCACGACCAACTATTCCGATGATAAACGATGTTGAGGCCCTGAAGCGTGCCCGGCAGACGCGGGAGTTGATTCGCCTGGGCAATCTGCTGCGGGCGGAACTGGGGTTGAACGAGGTGCTACAACAGGTCGTCTCAGCCATCAGTTCCTGCACCGGTTTCCGCTCATCGGTTATCAGTATGCTTGATGAGGACGGGGAGCACCTGTCTTCTGTGGCCTTCGCTGGCATAGCGGAGGAGGGCCAGCGCGTGCTACGCGAGGCGCACGACGCGGTAGAGAAGGTTGCCCGCTTCATGCGCCCGGAGTTTCGCATCAGCCAGAGCTACTTTATTTCGCACGAGTACGCGCCCCTCTTTGCCGATGTTCCTTCAGTGGTGAGTATGGCGGTGGAGGACTACATTCCCGGCGGCTGGCACCCGGAAGATATGTTGATGATTCCGCTCTACAGTTCGCGCAACCGCAAGTTGCTGGGCGTGCTCTCGCTGGATGATCCTGAAGATGGCAAGGTGCCAACGCTGGAGAGCATCGAAGTGGTAGAACTCTTCGCGAGCCAGGCTGCTATTGCCATCGATAATGCGCGCATCTTTCAGGAGCGTGAGGCTGAGCGGCTGGCGCTGGAAGAGGGCATCGCGTTGCTGCGAGCCGACCTGGAACAGATTCAGCACGGAGATTTGCGCGTGCGCGTGCGCTCTACACACGAGAAGCTGCATCCCATCGGTGAGGCCATCAACCAGATGGTGGAGGAACTGAGCGGCATCGTTGGCGATGTGCAGAAGGTGACGCAGGCGGCGGACGAGCATATGCACGATGTGCAGCACAGTTCGGAACTACTGCTGCGCGACGCCAGCCAGCAAGAGCGGCAGGTCAACCACATCTCGCAGGCTCTCGATGAGATCGCTGTTACTATGCAGCAGGTGGCGCGGAAGGCAGCTGAACTCTCGCAGGTTGGCCTTGAAGCTATGGATGTGACGCTGGATGGCCAGGGCAGCGTTGATCGCGCCGTCGATGGCATGAGCCAGGTGCGCCAGTCTACCCTGCTCTCCGCACGCATTATGAAACGGCTGGGCGAAAGCAGCCAGGAGATCAATGAGACCGCGCTGGCAATTACCGGTTTGACCACGCGTATGAACCTGCTGGCTCTTAATGCCGCCATCGAAGCAGCTCGAGCGGGCGAGCGCGGGCAGGGCTTCGCCGTCATTGCCCAGGAGATTTGCACGCTTGCCGTACACAGCGCGGAGGCAGCGCACAAGGTGGCGGCGCACATCCGCACGATCCAGCACGAAACGACCGCCGTTTCACAGAGCATCGAGCAGAACACGCAGCAAGTCATTCTGCAAACCGAACTGGTCACGCAGACGGGCGTCGCTCTGGAAGCCATCAGCGTGGTCACGGAACAGATGGCGAATCTCGTGCAAGGCATTCATGGCGCAGCGGAGAGCCAGGCCCAGGGGTCGCAACTGGTAGTCAGCGCCGTTGAAGATATCTCGCGCATGACGCAGGAGATCACCGCCCATATGCGCCAGATGCAGCAATCCCTCATCCACCTCGTCGAACTCACCAACTCCCTCCGCTCCCGCATGGGCGTGTTCCGCATATGAGATTGGACATAGATGATGAACAATATGACAGGTACAGACATCAGCGCGTGGTTCAGCGAGCATCTCAAGTCGAGCGCAGAAGAGTTTATGTGGGCGGTGGAACAGGTTCCAGCCGAGCGCAGAACGCTTGCACCGCCAGATGCCTGGCTGGGAGAGTGGTCGGTGGCCCGCCATGTCTTCCACCTGCTCGCGTATGAAGAATATATCGCCCTGCCCTCTATGCGTGTCTGGCTCGGTGACCTGTTCCCCTCTATTGACGACCTGGATGAAGACACCCTCTGGCAGGAAAATACGCTAGATTTGCCGCAGATGCTAGTAAAGTTCCGTGAGGTGCGCGCCGCCCAGATCGAACTGCTGACGATCCTGCCCGATCCTGCCTGGCAGGAGACCCGTGATGCCCTGTGGGGACCCGTCACCCTGCGCTGGGTCGTCACCAAAACCTTCCAGCATACGGCAGAACACATCCACAATGTCCTGCGCCTCGCCCTCTTCTGGGATCGCACCTTCCAGCGTATGCAGGAGGAAGCACAGGCGCAAACTGAGATCCAGGAGAAGGAGCAGGAATAGTTTTAGTGGAGGCGGAGCATGCCAGACGCTTACGAACAAAAGGTTCTCTCTATACAGAAAGGAAAACCGTATGGCAAATGAGGCTTCGCATAATGGAAAAAATGAAAAGAGGCAAGACCAGGAACAGACCCTGGCCTTGCCTCTCTGGTTTCTGTTGAAGTAATGATTGCTGCTATCGTGTTGCGAAACGATGTGGTGGAACAATCCTGTTCCGACGTGGAGCGCTTAGCTGCGAGCTACACGCACTTTATCGTAACAGGTGCTGCAATAGACCGGGCGATCATTCTTGGGCAAGAATGGCACCTGGGTCTCAACGCCGCATTCAGCACAAATAACAGTGTGCATTTCGCGTGGCGCACGATCAGATCGGCTGCCAGACGAACTGGACGCATTACGACGGGTTGCACGACAGGAAGGACAGCGACCCGGCTGATTCATCAGCCCCTTCTGCTGGTAGAACTCCTGTTCTCCGGCGGTGAATACGAAGTCATTTCCGCATTCACGGCACTTAAGAGTCTTGTCAACGAAACTCAACTAGGACCTCCTTGTGATGTGTTGGTATTCCATGCCTCAGGGTCCAAATCCTAGCAGGTGTCACCAGCCTGTCTGTCACCTCTAGCAGCGCGGGACGGGCGTTCTGGACGAGCATTCTACCGTGACCGAGATCGGATACCGCAAGAAAGCATACACTATGATTTCCTAAATTTCAAGAGGTTTTCTCATCAAAATATTAAAATCAACCGTTTTTTAGAAAATTTTTATGTGTACTTTTCACACTATGTCATGAAAGATTATGGTCTTTTTGCAGTAAATAAGCGATAACCTGGCTGATTGCTCCCCTGCAGCATTGACGTATGTGAGACAATGGGAATAAGAGTATGCCTTTTTGTGCTGCTCTTTTTGAATGTTTTATCTCTTTTTATGCAGACATCAGGGGATGCGCGGGTAACAGGATTTCATGTCATTGTCATTGTTTTCTTTTGCTCTTGACGCTGAATGCTCAGAGACATGGGCGCGAGCGGGAACTATTATCACCCCTCATGGGACTATTCACACGCCGATCTTCATGCCGGTGGGAACGCAGGCGACGGTGAAGAGTGTTTCGCCGGAGGAACTGCGGGCGGCGGGTGCGGAGATTATCCTGTCGAATACCTATCATTTAATGCTGCGGCCTGGCTCCGAGTTGATCGCAGATTTCGGCGGGCTGCACTCGTTTATGCGCTGGGATGGGCCGATTTTGACGGATAGTGGTGGCTTCCAGGTTTTCAGCCTGGGACACCTGCGCAAAGTGGGTGAGGAGGGAGTGGACTTCAAGTCGCATCTTGACGGCTCGCCGCGTACGCTGACGCCCGAAAGTGTGATGCGCATCGAAGCCGAACTCGGCGCGGACATCATCCTGCCACTGGATATCTGTGTGGGCTACCCCTGCACGGAGAAGGAGGCGCGCACGGCCATGGAGATGACGCAGCGCTGGGCTGAGCGTGCGCTGGTGGCGAAGGAGCAATATACCTCGGAGCAAACGTTGTTCGGCATTGTGCAGGGCGGCTTCGACGCGGAGCTGCGGCAGCAGAGCGCGCGTTTCACCGGCAGCCTGCCTTTTCCCGGCCTCTCAATTGGTGGCCTCTCCGTGGGCGAACCAAAGGAGGTGATGTGGGAGATGTTGCGCTCCACCATATCCGAACTTCCCCGGCTGAAGCCGCGTCACCTGCTGGGCGTTGGCTCGCCTGAAGACCTGGTGATTGGCGTCGGACTGGGCATGGATATGTTTGATTGCGTGCTCCCTACTCGCGTTGCCCGGCACGGTGGGCTGTTTACGACACGTGGCCGCGTCAATATCAAGATCGCCCGTTTCCGCGCTGAGAAGGGGCCGATTGAGGAGGGCTGCGATTGCTACACGTGCCGCAACTACAGTGCCGCCTACGTCCACCATCTGGCACGCACGGAGGAACAGTTGTATTACCGGCTGGGCAGTATCCATAACATCCGCTTCATGCTGCGACTTGCTCGTTCGTTGCGCGACGCCATTCTGGCGGGGAACTATCCGCAGTTTCGGGACGAGTTCCTGGCGCGCTACATCCCGGCATCCGAGCAGGTGCGTACTTTGCAGCGCGAGAAGTGGAAGGCTGCCCGTGCCATTGCACGCAAGGACTGACATATGGAGATAGAGGGCAGAGCGTATCGTTTTCTCAATACAGGCATCCAGGACGCGGCCATGAACATGGCTATCGACGAGGCCGTGCTGATTCATCACCTGCGGGACGAGGTGCCGCCCACCCTGCGCGTCTTTCGTTGGTCGCAGCCATCCATCTCATCAGGACGCTTTCAGCATCTGGAGCAGGAGATTCGTGTCGATACCTGCCAGCAGCAGGGCGTGGCACTGGTGCGACGTCCAACGGGAGGGCGCGCCGTCTACCATCGTGACGAGTTCACATACAGTATCGTCATCAGTAAGCAATACGAAGTGCCTGCGGGCGTAGTGGTCGCCTACGCCTTCCTGGCGCAGGGCATCATCGCCGCGCTGGCACAACTGGGAGTACAGGCGGAATTGAGCGAGGGGCGCGTGAGCAAAAATCCGGCAGCCGCCTGCTTCGCCTCCTCCACACAGGCAGATCTGACCAGCGGGGGCTATAAGATGGTGGGCAGCGCGCAGGTCTGGCGCGAGGAGGCGCTGCTGCAACAGGGGTCGCTACCACTTGATGATCGCTCCGCCGAGTTCTACCATCTGCTCTCTTTCCCGGCAGAGGCCGAGCGCGAGGAGGCGCTGGCGCTCTACCGCGAGCACACCACTCCCCTGCATACCTTCGCGCCCACTGCCACATGGGATGATGTTGCCGCCGCCTTCCACACGGGTTTCAGCCAGGCTCTGCACGCGCAATTCGTACCCGATGAACTGAGCGCGTCGGAATGGGCGCTGGCCCAACAACTGGTCGAAGATAAATACAGCAAGCTCACCTGGCGCGAAGAGCGCGTCAAGCTGGTGTGAAGCTGTGGGCCGGGTCTATTCTAAATCGCCAGTATATGGTATATTGCTATCATCACCTGAAAAATACCAGGCGATTTCGATGAGGAAGTGCCGTCCTGGTGAGAAGGAGCAAATGTGTGAGTTTGTCAATTGATGTTGCGCGCAAAATACTGGAGTCGAGTAAGCAGCGCGCACGGGAGTTGGGAAGCCCGGTGAGCATCGCCATCGTCGATGCAGGCGGCCACCTGGTGCTTTTTGAACGCATGATGTCTCCCTATGGGTGGGCGACGGGAAATATCAGCATTGCAAAGGCCACCACGGCAGTCATGTTCAACCAGTCGACGGATGCCGTAGCGCAGTGGGGGGCAGGCATTCCCGGCTTTGCGTCCAGTCTGGCAACCATGACACAGGGAAAATTTATCATGGCAGCCGGTGGCTGGCCAATCCGCATCAATGGCGCAACCGTGGGCGGCATCGGCATCAGCGGTGGCAACGCACCCGGACGCGACGATGAGATTGCTCGCGCAGGGCTGGCGGCAGTACAGGCGTGGAACGAAGCGAACGCACCTGTCATTCCTGTACAACCGGCATCGCCGCCCTCGATTCCCCCTGTCTCCCCGGCTGTCTCTGTCTACCTACCACAACAACCACAACAACCACAACAAACTGGAACATCCATGCAGCCGACTCCATCGTATCCACCAATGCCGCTTCAGTCCAGATCCGGCTCCAACTTACAGCAGAATGTTCCTGCCAGTACACAGAACCTTGCTCCTGACCAGGAAAACGCATATAATAACGAATCGTTATCATCCAATCAATCCAGTCAATCCTTTGACAACCATCTGGGAGGCCAATCATGACGCAAGAGCAGAGCCGTCGCAGGCGCTACAACCGCGCAGATCGTAATCGGCCCGTGCTCGTTACCTCTAGCAGTGAGACCGAGAGCGAAACGAGTTCAGACGATATAGAGAGCGAGCAGATAGAGACAGCCGAGGAAACACCCATCGTTGAGGAGGTAGTAGCGACTCCACAAAAGACGAGAAGGTTGCCCGGTTTCTTCTCCACCATCGGGAAAAAGCCAGCGGAGGAAACGCCGGAGGCAGATGTAGCCCAGGCTCGACTGGCTCGTGCTACCCGCAAAGTCGGCACGGGTACCACGAAAGCTGCCGACACCATGACCACCGTGACAACGGAGGAGAAACAGCACGAGACAAAGCCAAAGCCTACTCCCGCCCGCACAACTACCACACGTCCCAGTAGTGGCTTTAAGACGCGCTACCTGATAGGCATGGTGATCTACCTGCTGGGCGCGAACTTTATCGGCGTTATCGAGACCCAGTTTATGACAGCCAATGGCCTTAATCACGTGCTTACCACCTTCAGCCTTTTCGGCGGCACAGTAGTTATCAGCACTGCCACCATTGTCTTCCTATCGACGCTGATCATCCTGCTGATCGCCCTGGCAAAATTCGATCTCATCCCGCGCAGTCTGGGCGCGATGACCGGGATGCCGGAAACCTCGCGGCGCGGACAGACGGGCAACCGGAGCAACTCAACAAATCAGGAGCCAACTCCCAAAACGCCGCCTCCAACTATGAAGCAGGGCGTCAAAGGCGCGGACGACGATATCTACGCGGACTATCGCGCCGACCAGCGCTACATGCAGCGTCGCGCCCGCAAGCGTTCGTAAACTAACACATGCAGAAAAATCAGGCTGGAAAACACATCTGTTGCCAGCCTGATTTTTCTGCATGTGTTACTACAGTCCTGATGTAGCGTGAGTTGGCTTTTCTAACAGGCAATTCAGGCAAACTATGTAATTTCTTTCTGGGGTGTGATATACTCTTTATTATTCTAGCATCCCAGGGCGAAGTGGTGGGGTAAAGGATGAAAAGTGGTGCAGAGAGGACTCATCATACAAGAGGTAATGCCAATGCCAAGTCGTATCATTATTGCTGACGACGAAACGATCCAGCGCATGGATCTCAAAGACGTATTGACGAAACAGGGCTACCTGGTTGTGGGAGAAGCCGGTGACGGGCAGAGCGCCGTCAATCTGGCCCGCGAACTGCGGCCTGATCTGGTGATTATGGACATTCGTATGCCCGACATGGACGGCATTACGGCTGCCGAGACGCTGACGCAGGAAAAGATAGCTCCTGTCCTCTTGCTGACGGCCTTTGGTGATCAGCCACTGGTTGAGCGCGCGAAGGAGGCCGGTGTCGTCAACTACATTGTCAAGCCATTACGGGAAAGCGAAGTTGCCCCGGCAATCGAAGTGGCACTGGCTCGCTACAATGAGTTCCGTTCTATGGAGGAGAAGGCCCGCACGTTGAGCGAACAACTGGAGACACGTAAGGTCGTCGAGCGCGCCAAGGGATTGCTGATGGAGAAGCAAGGCCTTAGCGAACAGGAAGCGTTTCGCAAGATACAGAAGGCCAGCATGAACAACCGTAAGTCCATGCGTGAAGTGGCGGAAGCTATTCTCCTGACCAACGAGATGTAAACCGGAAAGGGAGGCAGCGCAGTCCCCCTTTTCCCTTGTCTAGTAAAGAATGTATCGCTATGTCAGCGGCCACGGAAACAGAAAACGTCGTTATCGTTGTTGGTATCCGTTTTCGCCCGGCGGGGCGTATCTATTACTTTGATCCACAGGGTCAATCCTATACGAATGGACAATACGTGATCGTCGAGACGGCGCGCGGGACCGAGGCCGGACGGGTGGTTATTGCCTCGAAAAAGGTGGCCGAGAACGATCTTGGTGACCCGCTCAAGCCGGTGCTGCGCCTGGCAAGCGAAGATGAATTGCGCATGATGCTCTCCTATAAGGGCAAGGAGAAGGATGCGCTGGTACACTGCGCCGAGCGCGTAGCGGAACACCACCTGCCCATGAAGCTGGTGGAGGCCGAATATACCTTTGATGGCAGCCGCCTGACCTTTTATTTTACGGCGGATGAGCGCGTAGATTTCCGTGCCCTTGTGCGCGACCTGGCGGCCCAGTTTCGCACACGCATCGAGCTACGGCAGATTGGAGCGCGTGACCAGGCAAAGCTCCAGGGTGGCCTGGGACCCTGTGGCAAAGCGTTGTGCTGTAGTTCGTGGATTGCTGATTTTGGCGTCATCTCTATTAAAATGGCAAAAGAGCAGGGCCTTCCTCTTAACCCGGCGAAAATCTCCGGCGTCTGCGGGCGCTTGCTCTGTTGCCTTTCGTACGAAAATGAAAATTATATTCAGGCAAAACAGTCCATGCCGCTAATTGGCGCAATGCTCACTACGCCGAGCGGTCCCGGCAAGGTTGTTTCAATCAATGTACCTAAAAATTCGGTTGAGGTGATGCTGGAAAGCGGCGTCACCATCCAGATACCCGTGGATTACGAAACGGATGGCGGGAGAAATACTGCGAACAAAAAGGGATGCAATGCCTGCGGCATCAAGAGCGGAAAAGGGGGAGAAAGCGGTGGCTGCGCTTGCGGTAAAAGTTCCTGCACATGCGGTAGTGGGAACGGTGGTGGTTGCAGCAGTGGTGGCTGCGGCTCCTGTGGCGTGAAACGCAAGCCGGGCGGGCAATTTGCAACAGAATAGCAAAGAAGAAAATAACTCGCCTGTAAAGAATACAGAGGGTACAAGAGAATGCTCGAGCTGGCATTCCTGGTAATAGAGGCATTTATTTCTATTTCTGTTTGAGAGGGAGGCAGTAAACATGCCAGAACCCCAGGACCCACCATCTGGTCAGTCAATGCGCATGGCTGGCAATGCGCCTTCTGTTCAGGGGGCGCAGGAATTAGACCCCGCCGTTCTGGCGGCATTCTTTGATGCAGAGGCAGATGCGGATGTTGACGGTGATGCAGATGCGGATATGAATGGGGGAATCCTGAGCCGACTGGCCCGGCAATCTTCTTTCATTCTCATTCCGTTTCTGTTCGCTGTAGTGACGTTTCTGCTCGCTTTTCTCTTTCTCACCCTACGCAGTCAGGGATTCCATAGCTTGCCCACGACTGAACTGGTGGCTATCGGCTTGATCGTTCTAGCGATGGCCGTGTTGCAAGGTATGATGCTCTATTATGCCGGTTCTAACAGCGGGCTGTGGTTTTTCAGCATACTGGTTGGATTCGTTCTTTTTCCGCCCGTACTCTTCTTCGCGCTTGCTGGCGCGGCTGCAAGTCTCATCACGCTGGGTATCATGCTTGTTATCTGTATTGCTGTTGCCTGGATTTGCTCCGCGTTTGTCCAGGCCGGGCATGTCGGCATCGTCTATTCCTTTGGTAATTACCGGCGCACTCTTCCTCCGGGACCGCATTTTCTGCCGCCCTGGGAGCGTATAGCCAGGTCCCTTGATACACGTGAGTCGCAATGGACATGCCCGCAGCAACTGGTGCATATGTCTCCCGACGAGGATCTTTCACTGGCTGGAACTATTGCCTACGAGGTTATTCCCGAAGAGGCTCACCTGGCAGTGCAGTACGTGGACAATTGGGAGCAACGCCTGAAAGAACGGTTCTGCGCTATCCTGCAAAACATCGCTACTGCATTCAAGCCGGAAGATTTCTACCCCTGGCAGCCAGGAGCAGTCAACCGTTCGGACCCAAACTCTGGTAACGATACAAAGGAGAAGACACCCAGTTGGAACCAGATGAACGCTCGCCTGTTACAGGTGATGCGCGAGCAGGCTGCCCCCTGGGGTGTACAGGTTAACTGGGCAACCATTCATGATGTGACTCCGCTGCCTCATGTCGACCACGTGGAAGCAGGAGGGACACGAACAGGCACGGCAAGAATGGCAGGAAACAGTGGTACAGCCAGTACAACAGCAAATTCCGCACCGTCCTCGCGCCCCGGTACAGCCAGAGCTGCTCCTACATCTTCTCAAAGACAAAGCAGCGCCCCTCCCGTAGATGCAGGTGCAAGAATGGCACAACCACCTCCGGTCGCACCTGCAGCGCAAACGCAGGCACCTGCAGATACAAATAAGAAGGTTGACGCAATTATCAAGACATATGATGCGGTACGCACAGGGGTCATCACCGATCCTGAAACGATCAGACGCCTCGCAAAGAGATTTGACGCTATCGCACAGGACTCCGCATTGAGCCAGAATTTCCCGTTCGATGCTGCACGGGCGGCCAGTAATTTGTACGCACGTGCCAAGTACTACGAGGATCAGATCAGCGCCAGCGCCGAATTTACCTACAACGATGAATACGATGACGATGTTGACATTGTCGAAGACTTGAGCGGAGAGACCCAGCTCGACTGGCGGCACCAGCCCCCCCCCGATGACGACCTCACGGGCGGGGGTTAAGCTGCTCCCTGAACCTCCTCGATGGCCTGTTTAAGTTGCCTGTAGGTATTTTCAAGGAAGTCGGGCATGACCTTCACGTCAGCGAGGACAGGCATGAAATTGGTATCGCCATTCCAGCGCGGCACGACATGCAGGTGAACATGATCAGCGAAACCTGCACCGGCCACTTTGCCCTGGTTAATCCCCATGTTGAAGCCATCAGGCTTCATCGCTTTGCCTAGAGCGCGCAGGACCAGTTGTGCCTGCGCCATCATTTCGGCCAGCGTCTCCGCGTCGAGCAGCTCGATGGAGCCAACATGCTGGTAAGGCGCAATCATCAGATGGCCGTTGTTGTAGGGATAAAGGTTGAGCATCATGAAACAATGCTCGCCGCGATGGAGAATATAATTCTCCGCGTCGCGGTGTTCCGCCGACTTGGCGCAAAAAATGCACTCTTGCGCTTCCGATTGAGGTGTTTTGGGCGCGATATAGTTCATGCGCCACGGTGCCCAGAGATGTTCCATGCAGATAGTATAGCACAAAACGTGCTACACGTCATCGTGATCTGTAACAGATGTGGAAGCATCTACCGGTAGAGGGAGCCATTGCTCTGCCCACTGGTGGATTGTCTCAACCACGGGTCGCAGGGCACGCCCCTTTTCGGTCAGCTGGTACTCCACGCGCACAGGGATATGTGGGTAAACCACACGCTCGATGATATTCTCGGCCTCAAGTTCGCGCAGCCGATCGCTCAAAACGCGGTCGGAAAGACCATCCACCGCCGAGGTCAACTCACAAAAACGTTTGGGGCCGATCATGAGCGTATCCAGGAGCAAACCCGTCCAACGCTTGCCCAGCAACTGGATGGCATGCTCATAGCGCGGACACATCCTGTATTCCTGCGCTGCCATTGTCTCTTCTGTTTCCTTTGGCCTCGTTGCCATAATTTGCCTGCCATTCCCGGTCAAAATGAGACCGGTATCTGTCTGTCTCTCACTCTCAGAAAGTCGCACTCAGTTTCATCGACTCTAACATTATGTACAGTACAGTATACCATGTTTCTTGCTCTATCGCAAGCGATGCTACTTACAAAAAGTGAGTGAGAGCCATCAATCATGGACTGTTTCGCTCTGCCAATCGCAGGTGGCCGGGATGGCCTGTTTGAGGGTTGCCGCCAGGACATCAAGATCGGTCACGTCGTCGCGATAGACGGCCCAGGCCTTCGTTTTCTCGCCAGGTATACTCGGTTTGCGAAAGACGGTGATGCTGATGCGCTTGCCGTTGGGAAAGAACTCCTCTTTGATGCGCGTCAGGTCAGCCCAGGCTACGGTAATAACTTCCCCGTTGCTGCTCCGTTTGATCAGCGCATCATGCTCCAACGCAATTGTGAACGGCACGGGTGCGATAATGCGTAGATACATCACAAAGCCGAGAATAAAGAGGATTGCCACGATAGTGCTGCCGAGGGCAGATGCTCCCTGGTGAATGGCAATCACTACGACAAGCGTTGCCAGGATCAGCACGCCGAGCATGGTCGCAACGCGCTTAAACAGGCTCAGGCCCGGTCCAATAAATACCTGCACCCGCGCCTGATCAGGTACCTGCTCTCGTCCCTGATTCTGATCCTGGTTCTGACCCTGTCCCTGTGCCAGTGATGATTCCATACAGCAATCTCCCAGTAGTAAACCTGTTATCTCTTGCTATTGTAGCAACAGGGAAAGGTCAATGCAAGCAGTTTTTCTCTTTTTGCCCTGTACACGAAACTAAGACGAGCATCCTATCGTACTTTGCGTAGCAACGGCAATATGCTATACTTATTTCGCTCTGTGGAAGAGGGCTGTATTTCATCCTGTCAGGATGAAGCAAGGCGTTCAAATGGTTCGTACCACGTCCCTGTAAGAAGTTGAAGGGGCCACGCCAATCGATGAGCGAGCGTTTGCACATCGGGTAGAGGGAGATGGTTATGGTGTCACAGCATACTTCTGAAACCCCGACTGGGATTTTCGGGGCTTCGACGTGGAGGGAAACAGGAACTCAGCCCCGGAGAACGACCGGTACGTTACTGGCTACGCAGGGATACGTAGTTGGTATTGAGATCAGTGGAAGCGGGTCGCGCCAATCTGTTGCGCTGGCTGACTTGAATGGCACCATCTTACAGCGCATTCGCCGTCCGCTTGATTATATACCGGATACAGAGACCGTCCTGACGCTTATTGACGAGATGCTCAACGAAGTCATGGCTCCCGTGCGTGAGGGGCAGATGCCCAATGGCACCGGTGGGCGTATCTTGCGTGTGGGGGTGGCCGTCGGCGGACTGGTAAATACGCATAGTGGAGTTGTGCAAATGCTGCACCATGCACATGGATGGAACAATTTCCCATTGCAGGATTATTTAGCTGAACGGCTTGATATACCTTGTATAATAGATAACAATGCAAATGCTGCTGCGTTAGCGGAAGCGCAGTATGGCGCGGGCAAACAGATCGACGGTGGAACGCGGAAAGCCGGACGAGGGCTGCTCTACATAGGATTGGGGCGTGGGGTCGGTGGTGGCTTCATCCTTGATGGCAAGATATATCATGGTGTAGGCGGCACCGCCGGGGAGATCGGGCATATGCTGGTCAAAGAGAACGGGCCGAAATGCTCGTGCGGCGGCTACGGGCACCTGGAAGCGATCGCATCCGCACAAGCCATTGTACGCGCCATGATCGGCCTCTCCATCGAATATCCTGAGACGGAGGAGGCAATACGTCGCGTCACCGGTGGCAGGGCCGAACGTATCACTGCAGGGCAGGTGTTTTCGCTCGCGGCACAGGGAGATGTCGTTGCCCGGCGCGTGGTGGACGATGTGTATACCTACCTGGGAATTGCCCTGGCAAATATCGTTCATTTCATTAACCCGGGAGTTATTATCCTGGGTGGCCAGGTGGCACAGGCAGGCGATCTGCTGCTGCAACCGCTGGAAGAGCGGGTTCATCAACTTTGTATGCCGGGAGTCAGGCAATCAGTGCAGATTGTCCAGGGACAACTTGGTTCAGAGGCCAATATCATGGGGGCAGTCATGCTCGCCCTGCAGGATCTTCAGGGAAATATATGAGGCAAATTGTGGAAACGAGCCGAATCATTAGTGACCGCTACCTGTTGCAACGCATGATAAAGCAGGGGCAAATTTGTACTCTCTATCAGGGAATTGATCAGCGCCTGCAGCGAGGCGTCGCCATCAAAGTTGTACCTGCGACCTATATACACGTCTATAAGGCGGCGGTTCGGCTCACCGCGCAATTCTCCCACCCAAATATCGTTGGCCTCTATGACATGATCTCTGACGCGCAGACCCTCTATCTGGTAGAGGAATATATAGAGGGGAACGATTTCGACGCGCTGCTCAAATTGCAGCTCACACCCTACGAGGTGGCGGATCTTGGCACTCAGATATGCCAGGCATTGCTCTATGCCTACCTGCACCCGATGCGCCACGTCTCTCATGGAGATTTGACGCCAGCCGCCGTCATGCGCGACCGCAAAGGGATAGTGCATGTCAATAACTTTGCCCTACCATCCGATATTTCCTATTTCACTCTGTGGAGTTCGTTGGGCGGGGCAGCGAATGAAGGGAACGTTGTTGCCGACCGCGAATTGCCCTGGGGCCATTACAGCGATGAGCGGCAGGCAGATGATATGCGCGCTCTGGGTCTGCTGCTTTATCAATTGCTCTCCAGCCATTCTGAGCCACCACCAGATGGTCGCCTGCGTTTCACACGCAGTACGCCGCCAGAGCTATGCGAACTGGTTGCTCGTACAGTGGTACGCCAGCACCCGCAGCATATCAGTACCGCCGATGTCCTCTATTCCGAATTGCGTTCGCTGGCAGATTCATTAGAACCGGCTGTACCTATCGAGATCAACGGAAGCTTCCCACAAGAGCCATCCTATCCCCGGCAAATTCAACCACCAGCAAGTGGGAAGCTCGTTCCTCCCCTGGCTGCCAGGGAGAACGCCCCGGTTGGCCTCGCCGCTTATCACGAGAATACCCCTAACCAGGCAGCTCTTGAACCGGCACCAACTGTTGCCGATATCCCGGTTAACCTGGCGACGGCACAGCAGGCTGTGTATCCAGAAATGGGAGAACAGCCAGTCTCGCATCGTCTCTCGCTGAGCGCACTCATCGTGCTTTGCCTGGTGATCTTCGCCCTCTTCTTCATCGTCGGCTACTTTGGTGGCCACCTGCTCTTTCCCCGGTAGGCTACGCGCTAACCTTTATGATGGCCAACGCTGGGCATCACGCTGCCGGTATTTTGCCATGACCTCAGAGAAGGCATCGTCAAGGTCAATGTCGAGCGAGTTTGCCAGGGAGGACAGGATGAAGAGGATATCGCCCATTTCGCTGGCAATCGCTCCCTGCTCCTCACCGGCTTTCTTCGGCTTCTCACCGTAGTAGTGGTTGATTTCGCGAGCCAGCTCGCCTACTTCTTCCGTCAGGCGCGCCAGACTGGAAAGTGGGGTCCAGTAATGGCTATGCCACTCGTCTTGAATGAGATGCCCCACTTCTTGCTGCATCTCGTGCAACGTTCGCATCTTTGCCTCCCGCTTCTTTAGACGCCTGATACCGGCTCGTCCATGCCATCTACCATACAGGCACGGGCAAGGTGCTCGCTATTCCAGGCGTAGCCAACGTTGCCGAGGCGGTCAACCAGAATCAACCCCCCTGTGCCTTCCGCCTTCGCGCTAAGCACGGCAATCGCGGCCTCCGCAGCCGCCTGAGCCGTATCGCCACGCGCCACGAAATCGGCGGCACGTTTGGCAATCATCAGGCGAATAAAGTCCTCGCCCTGACCTGTGCAGGAGACGGCAGCGTGTTCATCGGCATAGAAGCCACAGCCGACGAGGGGCGAATCGCCGACACGACCCGGATACTTGTTGCGGATGCCACCGGTAGAGGTAGCTGCCGCGAGATTGCCATACATATCGAGGGCCGTCGCGCCCACGGTGCCATGTTTCTCCTCTTGCTCCGTTTCCGTTCGGGCCTGCGTACCCGGTGTCTGCCGG
The DNA here is from genome assembly GCA_963736995.1 of uncultured Chloroflexia bacterium. Lineage (GTDB taxonomy): Bacteria > Chloroflexota > Ktedonobacteria > Ktedonobacterales > Ktedonobacteraceae > CADDYT01. The sequence goes on along the minus strand of CAVTRB010000007.1, from coordinate 207,948 downwards.
TTAGCAGAGACAGAACCAACGACACGACGGACATAGCGCTGCTCGCGCTCGTTCTGCTGCCCGCTTTCATTAACCTTCGCAGACTGTTCTGCCAGCGCCGCCTGCCAGTTATTGCGTTGTCGTTCGGTAATCAGGTCCTCAGCCCGGCAGAGAGAGATATCTTGCTCCCTGGCGAATTCCTGTGCTCCCCGGCCAGCGAGCAGCACGTGCGGGCTTTCCAGCACCTTGCGCGCCAGTGAAATGGGGTTCTTGATGCACTCAACGCCAGCAACCGCGCCAACGTTCAATGTATGACCTTCCATGATACCGGCATCCATTTCTACTGTACCGGCAGTGGTCAGCGTCGAGCCAGTTCCCGCGTTAAAATTCGGATTATCTTCAAGTATGCGCACAGCTGTCTCAGCCGCATCCAGCGCTGTTCCTCCAGTTTGCAAGACCTGCCAGCCAGCCTGTGCTGCCTCTTTGCAGCCCTCCTGCATCAGCTCCAGCCGCTCACCGGCAATCGCGCCCGCCCCACCATGAACAATAATCGCAAATGTCATGAATGTATCTCCTTCTATAGTGATATGCCATTATTGTATCACCTGGAATTCGTTATTCCGTTGCCACTGATCGCGCCCGCAGGCTCAACCAGAGGAAGACCATGGCGATGGTGAGGATAATGACGTAGGGCAGCAGCGTCCAGAGGCCAAGATACTGTGCCAGGTTGCCAGCCAGCCAGGGAAAGAAGGCCACGCCCACACTGCCCATACTGGAGAGAAAGCCGATGGCACTGTTCAGCAAGCGACCCGGCACCAGTTCAGAAGCCAGGGCGATGGTCGTGGGGAAGATTGGCCCCAGGCAAAAGCCGGTAAAACACAGGCCAAAGGCCGAAACTGCTTCCGCTGGTACCAGCCAGACGAGCAGCACACCGGCGATAACGCCTGGCAAGCAAAACTCGATGAGCCGCTTGCTGCCTATCCTTTGCGCTACATGCCCCAGGAAAAGACGGCCCAGCGTCAGGCCCAGCCAGTAGCCGCTGACGACCCAGCCGGAGAGCAGTGCTGGCCCGTGACGTGCCTCGGTCAGAAAGCTGTAGCTCCAACTGCCCAGGCTGACCTCGGTGCCAGTATAGAACACGAGAAAGAGGGCAGCAATCCAGACAACATGCAGCCTCAGCGCATTGAAAAGGAGATTGCCCTCTGCTTTCTGCGTGCGCGCACCTTCTCGTGCTGCCGCGTGACGATTCTTGAAGGCAAAACTAAAACCGATCAACAAGATCAGGCACATGCCTATCCAGATATCATAGACGTGGTTCCAGCCCAGTTGCAGGGCAAGCATGCCAGAAGCGACGAGCGGGCCGAGCAGCGCCCCTGTGCCATAGAAAGCGTGCAGGTAATTGAGCAGCGCGGTGTTGCCTGGCAGGCCGGCGATATAGGCGTTCAGACCGGCATCGATCACCGCTACGCCGAAGCCGAGCGGCAGCAGCGCGGCCACAAAGATGTGAAATGGCGGCGCCAGACTGATGGTAAACATGGAGAGCAAGATGAGCGCGGTACCCAGCATCAAGTAGCGGCGAGGACCCAGTTTTTCTACCAGCAAACCACTGTTGATGGCGGAGATGAGGAAGCCCAGCGTCATGCTGAGGAAGACCAGGCCAATCGTTCCCTTATCAACGTGGTAGTGGAACATCATGCTGGGCAGCAGCACCCCCACCGCCCCATCATTCGCCCCGATCAGGATAAATGCAAAGAAAGAAAGACCAATTTGCAGGCGCAGTCGTGGTCGGATAGCTGCACTCGCCTGCTGTTCGTTTATAATTGTTTTCATAGCTTTCCGGTGATCAACTCTTTCTATGGACTGCTCAGCACCTGGGGTGCTTCGCAAGAGTTGGAGAGTGGTTTGGCCTGGTGCGCGGCCAAGCCGCGCACCAGGCCAAACCACTCACTGGAGAAACGAGCCGCTGTGCGGCGAGCAGTCAATGGAGCGCGTTCGCCAACGGTAACTGCGCTCAGAATGACATATCCAGGCTGGTTTTTCATGGCATGTCATGGCGTTTCATTTGAGATACCTTTATGATACAAGGGAACGGGGCAAAATTGCAAATGCATTGACAACACCGGCATTTGCCTGTACCCTAGACATACGATATTTTGTCGGAGCAATCGGTTACGAAGCCCCGATTGCCTGTCCCTTGAGGAGGAAACTCACATGAACCAGCCGCTTAGTGGCATACGAATTCTTGACCTCTCACGCCTGCTCCCCGGCGCATATGCTTCGCAGATGCTGGCTGATTTTGGCGCTGATGTCATCAAAGTCGAAGAACCTGGAAGCGGTGATTATGGCCGCTCTATGCCGCCGCATGGCCCCGGCGGCATGAGCCTCTATTTCCTGGCGATCAATCGCAACAAACGCAGCATGACGGTGAATCTCAAAACCGCTGCCGGGCGCGAGGTCTTCCTGCGCCTGGTGCGCAAGGCCGATGTAGTGCTGGAAAGCTTTCGTCCCGGAGTGCTGGAACGCCTGGGACTGGGATATGAGCAACTGAAGGAAGTCAATCCTGGCCTGATCTATTGTGCCATCAGCGGCTACGGCCAGGACGGCCCCTACCGCCTGCGCGCCGGACACGATTTGAACTACGCGGGCTACGCTGGCCTGCTGCACTACAATCGCGGCGGCAATGGAGAACCGGCTATGCCACCGACGCAGCTTGGCGACCTGGCAGGCGGCAGCTATATGGCCGTGACCGGCATCCTGGCCGCGCTGGTTGGACGCCACCAGACGGGCGAAGGGCGCATGATCGATGTCTCGATGACTGAAGGCGTGATGTCACTGCTTCCGCTCACCTCCGCTGCCTATTTGAATACTGACCACGCGCCACAGCCGGGCTACTCTTCCCTCGATGGCGGACTGCCCTGTTACAACATCTACGAGACCAGAGACGGCAAGCATATTACGCTGGCCGCGCTCGAATATAAATTCTGGCATACCTTCTGCACGCATATAGGACACCTGGAGCTGCTGCCCTTCCACGTACCCGCCGGTCCCGAAGAGCGAGAGCAGGCAATGGAGATGCTGCGCACTATCTTCAAAACGCGCACGCAAGACGAGTGGATGACCGAACTCGCCGATATCGATGCCTGCGTCGGCCCCGTCTACACACTGGACGAGGCGTTGAATGACGAACATGCCCGCGTCCGCGGCACCAGCGTCACCAGCAGTCCAGATGAGCAGGGTCGGAGATTCCGCACCCTGCGCAGCTTCCCTCGTATCTCCGGCGTCGAGGATGAGCAGCGCTATGCTCCGCCACCGCTCGGCGCGCATACCGGAGAACTGCTGCGCGAAGCCGGGTACAGTGACGAGGAGATCGAGCAGTTGAAGGTAGGAGGAGCGATTTGAGCAAACAGTTCCAACCTCACGTAGAGCAGGCCGAGCGGCTGATGCAGGATTATCTGGACGATCTGAAAGCCATCGTCAACATCGATTCGGGCACCTATACCAGAGCTGGCGTTAACAGCGTTGGCGCGTATTTGCAGGAACGCTTTCAGGACTTCGGCTTCTTCACCTCCATTGACCGGCAGGAACAGTACGGCAACCATCTGATCGCTACCCACATAGGCAGCGCACCAAATGGCCCGCACCTGCTGCTCATCGGCCACATGGATACCGTTTTCTCAGAGGGCGAAGTGCAAAAGCGACCTTTCGCCACCGGGCAGCGCAACGGTATGCGTATCGCTACCGGGCCGGGCGTGCTCGACATGAAATCTGGCATCCTCATCGGGCTCTACGGGCTGCACCTGCTGATTGAGTCACAACAGGCCAACTACCGGCAGGTCACCTTTATCTGCAACAGCGATGAGGAGATAGGCTCGCCGAGCAGCAGGTCACTGATCCAGCAACTGGCGAAAGATGCCGATGCCGTACTCGTGCTGGAGCCGGGGCGAGCCGAAAGCACCATCGTCTCCTCGCGCAAAGGCTGCGGGCAGTATCGCGTCGAGGCGCATGGCCTCTCCGCCCACGCGGGAGTCGAGCCGCAGAAGGGCCGCAACGCCATCCTGGAACTCTCCTATCAGGTGCAGAAGATGCAGGCCATCAACGGCACCATCCCCGGCGCAACACTCAATGTCGGCATTATACGTGGCGGCGAGCGTACCAACGTCGTCCCCGATTACGCCTACTTCGAGATGGATGCCCGCGTCACCAGCACCGAAAGCATCGCTGCTCTTGAGGCCGCTATCCAGAAAGCCACCTCTAAAACCGCCCTGAGCGGCACAAACATTGTCGTCAGCGGCGGCTTTATCTGCCAGCCCTTTGAGCGTAACGAACGCAACGCCCAACTCGTGCAACTGGCACAGGCAGCAGGCAAAGAACTGGGACTGACGATACAGGACGTGGGCAGTGGTGGTGCCTCAGACGCCAACACCAGCGCCGCCATGGGCATTCCTACCCTCGATGGCCTTGGGGCGGGCGGTGGCCTCGCCCACAACCCGGACGAATACATCGAACTCGACTACCTGCCTGAACGCATCGCCCTGTTGGCGGGGCTGGTAGAGCAGATCGGGAAGCATGTAGTATAGTAGAGAAAAATTTTCCACATGGGTACAACACACGATGAAATCAGGCAAACAGCATATTTCCGGGCTACCGGTCAACGACGTTACTGAACTGGGAGCCTTTGCGCAGCGGCTGCAACTGGAGGCGGAAGCGCGAGGCGAGACTTTACCGCCGCCAGTTCGGCTGCAAATCGGCGAGCCAAACTTTCGCACACCGGAGCATATTCGCCTCGCCGCCATCGAGTCCATGCAAAACGAGCCGTTGACGTATGGCCCGGCGGCTGGTTGGCCGTGGTTACGTGATCTGCTGGCAGAGAAAATCAGGCGCGTCGATGGCTATACCATCGGGTCGGAAAATACTGCCATCGGCATGGGCGGTACGGGTGCGTTGCTCACCGCATTGATGGCAACCGTTGGCGCAGGCGATGAAGTCCTCTTCCCCGACCCGGGCTGGCCTCACTACCGCATGCAGCTTGCCAGTTGCGGAGCAACTGCCGTTCCCTATCCGCTCGACCCGCACAACGATTGGCTGCCCGATGTGACCCAACTGGAGCACCTGGTGACACCGCGCACGCGCCTGCTGATTATCAACACGCCTGGCAATCCGACCGGGGCCGTTTTCCCGGCCTCGCTCGTCGCCGAACTGCTAGATTTTGCCCGCCGTCACGACCTGTACCTGCTCTCGGACGAATGCTACGATCAGATTCTTTTCGAGGGCACGCATATCAGCCCGGCCACCATGCTCGACCGGGAAGAGTTCGAGTCCGGGCGCGTCATCTGCGTCTACACCTTCTCCAAAAGCTACTCCATGACCGGCTGGCGCATCGGCTACGTGGCAACTGGCACAAATCTCATCAAGACCATTACAAAGGTGCTGGATGCCAGCTACACGAACATCAGCACCGCTATCCAGCGCGCAGCTGCCGCTGCCCTGACCGGGCCACAGACATGTGTCGAAGAGATGCGCGACGCCTATCACCATCGCCGCGACCTTGCGGTAGAACTGCTCAAGGAACACGGACGCTACCTCTACACTCCGCACGGCGCTTTCTACATCCTGGTCGATGTCAGCCACCCCAACGGCGAGCCTCGCCCTGCCAGACAATTCGCGCTTGATCTGCTGCGGGAACGCAACGTCGCCGTCGCCTCCGGTACCAGCTTCGGCTCCGTCGCCCGGAACTACGTTCGCGTCTCGCTTGCTGCATCGGATGAGGAGATCGAGCGGGGCATCAAGGAGATTTGTATGTTTGCTGATAGGTAGTACGCGTGGAACTTTTTATCCCTTGATTGAGAAAACACGAAGGAAAACGTCTAAGCAGGTATCGGGAAATCGTCAAAGAGCAAGAAGGGAAATAAGAATGTTCTATCCCCTTTTCATTCGCGACCTCATTGATCTGGCACTGAGCATCCTCACCCGCTTTCAGCGTGGGAAAGAGCAGGGTCTCATCAGTGACAGAGTAGATCCCTTTACCAATCTGCTTTCCAGCTATATTCGTGCCTGGGAAGCGAAAGATCGTGAGCGCCTGCTTGCCATCGCCCGTCAACTGGATGAGGAGCAACATCGTCTCAAGGATGCGGGGATAAGTATCCCTCTGACACCTCAGAACGGCTGGTACGAGGAGACCGTCAAAAAGATTGAAGTAGATAGTATTGGGAATTTGCGTGAAGAGTGAGCAGCACACCCCTTGAGAAGCGCAAAATGCTTTGTTGGTGATAACCAGATACTCAGTTAATCCTGCCTTGCCTCTATCCTATCCTCCTATGACTTTTTGGCCCCCTCTGCCACTGATGCAATCATGCATCGTTATGTACATAGAAGTTGATCTATACGTTTTCTTGTTTCATTGTAGCTATCCGGGGGATGATGATTATGATGCCGTACCCGCCACCTTATGCAGAAACAAAAAAGGAAGAGAATCAGGTCTTGCGGTCGTTGGGAGCGATTCTGGCGCTGCTTGGGATACTTCTGGCCGTGCTGGGCATCATCTTCCACCAGAATGGCATCGAACTGGTCTTCGCCTTGCTCGTTGCAATCTTCAGCCTGCGCGCCTTCGTGCTCTGGTTGGGAGATACACAGCGTAACCAGAAACAGAAACCATTTATACCACCGCAATCGGCTCTGCCCAATTCTCAGACATTGACCGTTCCTTATCCATCGCAGTCAGGCTATTTTGTGCCACGACAGTCGCAGTCCTCCTTCTTCCCGACGGAAACGAATCAGATGACTGTACCCTTTGTGCCTGGACAAACTATGCCGCCCCCGGGAATGGCACAGCCAATGCAAACTCCTCCACCTGCTGCCTGGACATATGGGCCTTCACCTTATGCACCAGGACAGCTTGTGCTGCCCGCACCATATCCACCACCTCCAGCGTCAACAACATTTCCGCAGTCGGGACCACCCTCTAAATCGTGGCAATGGGAGCAGGGACAGCCGCCACCTCAGCAGGAAGGCTGGCGGCGATGAGACCTACCAGCCGTGTACGGTGGTAGTGCGTCAGAGAGGATCATGCTATGTCGCTACGTAATGCTTTTTCCAGGCTTTCCCGGTTGCCGCTATTCATTGCCTTCACAGCCATGTGTATCCTGGCAATCTTTATCCCATCGCTCGCCCTGCGCTCGCCTGTAGCAGAGGCAGCACCACAAGTACATCTGAATGCGCTCGGAGGTTCACTGGTCGTCTCTCCCACCTCCCTGTCCGGCTGTACGCATTGCTCAGTCATGCTGAGCAATACCAGTTCCGGTAAGCTCCTTACCTGGTTTGCAACAAGCCGGGGAGTTCCGAACATTACCATCAGTCCGCGTGGTGGAACCCTATCAGCCCAGGGCCAGAAAAATGTAACCATCACGATACCAGCCAGCACAACCTGTCCTGCCAGCGCTACTATTACCTTTAGCTCTGCTCTTGCGAACAGTGTGAGCGTATCCTGGAAGTGCAGCGCCACACCTACACCGACGCCATCGCCTACGCCCTCACCATCTCCTACTCCTACATCACCTCCTACGCCATCGCCTACCGCTTCGCTCAGCACTGCAACGCCCACCGCCAGCCCGGTGCCTTCCACTTCTCCTACAGCGACCGCCACAGTTTCATCAGTTGGAGGAACCAGACAACAACATAATGGCAACCCGCCTGCCGGGAACGACGGAGGAGCAGGGAGTTCTGCGCTGAGCATCCTTTTTAGCGTCGCGGCTCTGCTGCTTGGCATGCTGGCCTTCCTGCTCTATCTCATCCCGCCTGCGCACTCCTCGCTGCGCACGCGCCTGCTCTCCCTCGTGCTGCCCATTTCCGTAGCGCGTCGTATTGAGCAAGATCGCTAGCGGACACCCTCATCTCAAATTTTTCGTGTCTATATTGTAGGAATAATATCTGGCGTACAGTCCGGTGATGAATTTGAATGACCAAAACCGGTAACGGAAACTCGCTGGTGTGCGATTGATCGAGCGCAGCGCCGATAATGAACATGAACAAGCAAGATCGGGAATAAGGGGAGGGCATCCTGTAGGGACAGGGGGAGGCGAGGTGGGGTGGATGGGGCCTTGTGCCTGTCCGCGTGTCCCAGAAGCCTGCTCCAGACACGCGGACAGGCACAAGGCCCCGATGCTCCCTTCAGGTCGCAATGACAAGCCCCCGGCTTGTCTGCCTCGCATGGGACAGCCTCCCAGGCTGTCTTCCCCTCATCCGCCCCCTGCCCCTACAGGACGTGGGCGCCCATTCCCGTTTTCGGTCGTCACAATTCATCAGGGTTCCCATTACCAGTTTTAGTCGTCAAGTTTCAAAATTGGTGATGCGCCGAATACATTCAGCGCCTACGGGTTAGCATGGTGTAAAACATCGTTGCCATTCAGTACGTATCTATCACCTGGAGATGATAGACAGATACTCATACTTTCTTGCAATTACACGCTCAAGTTTGGTATAGTGCAGTCAAAAAGAGAGATACAGGGAGAGGTTTGTTATGAAGATCGAAAAGTTTACAGAGCGGGCACGTGAAGGGATCAGTGAAGCGAGTGAGCTGGCACGCCAGAATAGCAACAGTCAGATAGAACCAATACACCTGCTGGCTGCCTTGCTCCAGCAGGATGGTGGCGTGGTGCAGCAGATCATTCAGAAGGTCGACGGCAACTGGCAGGGGGCGCAGAATGCTGCCCTGCAAGAAATCGAGCGGTTGCCACACGTCTATGGTGGCAGCGAGCCGGGCATCTCTCCGGCCCTGCGCCGCGTGCTGGACGCCGCGTGGCAGGAGATGAACACCTTCCACGATGAGTACCTCAGTGTAGAACATTTGCTGCTCGCCCTGCTCGAAATCAGCGACGAGGCGGTTCGGCGCGTCATGCATATAGCGGGGCTGAACCGGCAGAACGTGATGCAGGCGCTGACCTCTATTCGTGGCTCACAGCGTGTGACCACCCAGAATCCAGAGGAGCAGTACCAGGCGCTGGAGAAATACGGTCGCAACCTGACCGAACTGGCGCGGGCCGGCAAGCTCGACCCGGTCATTGGACGCGATGAAGAGATTCGCCGCGTCATCCAGGTCTTGAGCCGCCGTACCAAGAACAACCCCGTGCTGATTGGCGAGCCAGGCGTTGGGAAGACCGCCATCGTCGAAGGACTGGCACAGCGCATTGTGCGTGGAGACGTGCCGAAGACGCTGGCCGACAAAGAGGTCGTCACGCTTGACCTCGGCGCGCTGGTAGCTGGAGCCAAGTATCGCGGCGAGTTCGAGGAACGCCTGAAGGCTGTATTGAAAGAGGTTACTAATTCAGAGGGAAGAATCATCCTGTTTATCGATGAGCTGCACACGCTGGTGGGTGCGGGCGCGGCGGAGGGTGCGATGGATGCCTCCAACATGCTCAAACCCATGCTGGCGCGTGGCGAACTGCACTGCATTGGTGCCACCACGCTGGACGAGTATCGCAAGCACATCGAGAAGGATGCCGCCCTGGAACGCCGCTTCCAGCCGGTCATGGTTGATCAGCCAGATGTCGAAGATACCATCAGCATCCTGCGCGGCCTGAAACCTCGTTACGAGGTGCATCACGGCGTGCGCATCACGGACAGCGCAATTGTGGCGGCAGCAGTGCTCTCCAACCGCTACATCACCGATCGCTTTCTGCCGGACAAGGCCATCGACCTTATCGACGAGGCTGCCAGCCATCGCCGCGTCGAACTGGACAGCACACCCAGCGAGGTCGATGCGCTGGATCGTCGCATTCGCCAGCTACAGGTGGAGCAGGAGGCGTTGAAAAAAGAGAATGATCAGGCTAGCCGCGAGCGGCGTGCGAAAGTGGAGCAGGAAATCGCCAACCTCACCGAGCAATTGAACGCGCTGAGACTTTCGCTGGAAAGCGAGCGCGAGCCGGTGGAGGCTATTCGCCGCCTGAAGAAAGAGCTGGAAGATGCCCAGGTCAACCTGGAGCGAGCCGAGCGCGAATACAACCTGGAAGAGCAGGCGCGGCTGCGCTACGGCACTATTCCCGACCTCGAACGGCGCATTGCCGACGCGGAGGCGAAACTGACCAACATCAAGAGCGCCCGTATGCTCAAAGAGGAGGTGGATGCCGAGGATGTCGCCGAGATCGTCTCCAAGTGGACGCACATTCCGGTAACCAGGCTGATGCAGGCCGAAGTGCAGCGACTGCTGGCAATGGAAGATCGCCTGCGCGAGCGCGTGGTCGGGCAGGACCTGGCCTTACAGGTCGTCTCGGATGCCATCCGCCGTTCGCGGGCCGGGCTGCAAGACCCCAATCGCCCGTTAGCCAGCTTCCTCTTCCTGGGGCCGACCGGCGTGGGCAAAACCGAAACGGCACGCGCCCTTGCCGAGTTCCTCTTCGATAACGAGCAGGCCATTATCCGCATCGATATGTCCGAGTATATGGAGAAGCACAGCGTCTCGCGCCTGATCGGCGCTCCTCCGGGCTATGTTGGCTATGAAGAGGGAGGCCAGCTCACGGAGGCGGTGCGCCGCCATCCCTACAGCGTCGTCCTGCTCGATGAAATCGAGAAGGCCGCGCCCGATGTCTTCAACGTCCTGCTGCAAGTGCTTGATGATGGCCGCCTGACGGATGGTCAGGGTCGCACGGTCGACTTCAAGAACACCGTCATCATCATGACCAGCAACATTGGCGCTCGCTGGCTGCATGAACTTGATGGCATGCCGGAGGAGGACGTGCAGCGCGTGATACGCCAGCGCCTGCGCGAAGAGGGCTTCCGCCCGGAGTTCATCAACCGTATCGACGAGATCATCATCTTCCACCAGATCACTCGCGACCAGATCAAGCAGATCGTGGAGATTCAGGTCAATCGACTGCGCCCGCGTCTGGCCGAACGCAACATCACGCTCACCCTCAGCGACGCCGCGAAAGACCTGCTGGGCGAGATGGGGTACGAGCCGCAATTCGGTGCGCGCCCGCTCAAGCGTGTCGTGCAGCGCGAAGTAGAGAATCGCATCGCCCATGCCATCCTCGATGGCTCAATCAAAGATGGCGACACCGTCAATTTCGATGTCAAAGACGGCAAGTTCGTCATGGAAGTTGTGCATTAGTTGGATTTCACCACTCAGGAGTGTATGTGATACGATAAGCTCGTAATGACACGAGCTTATCGTCATTTTTTTAACCTATCGAGGCCATAATACCATGTGTAGGCGCGAAATGTATTGTGTACACCGCCAATTATGAACTTTGACAAACAAGATCGGCAATGAGGGGTAACCTCGTCCTTGCTGTAGGGACAGGGGGTGGATGAAGGGATGGGTGGGGGCCTTGTGCCTGTCCGGGTGGCAGGCCGGACAGATCGCTACAACCTAGCCGGACGCGGACAGGCACAAGGCCCCCGCATCCACCCGGCCCTACCCCCTGTCCCTACAGGACGTGGGCGCACATTCCCGTTTTCGGTCGTCAAAGTTCATTAGGGACAGGGGGAGGCGCAGAGGGGATGAGGATGATGGCTGTGAGATTGGCCTGATCTTGCGCGGAAGTCCTGTAGGGACAGGGGGCGGGGTTGATGGGATGAGGGGAAGACAGCCTGGGGGGCTGAGACAGCGCGGGGCGCTGTCCTGCGTGACTTCAAGGGAACGCTTGACCTCAAGGGAGGAGTTGCCTGTCCCCTGTGGATGCCACCCGTCCGCTTCAGCATTCCAAGGAAGGGGTAAGGCTGGACAAGCACAAGGCCCCCTCCCAACCCGTCAACCACCCCTTGTCCCTACAGGATTACCTCGCCATCCTGGTTGGTAAAGTTCATAATCGCGGCCTTACGGAGGTTACTATAGCCCGACAGGTGATGGGAAGTCAGGGAAATGATGCAATCTGAAGAGGTTTTGTTTGGGGTTGACAGTGAGAGCGCGAGTGCGCATGAGCATCTTTTGCGGCAACTGAGCGCCTTGCTGATACAGGTCGGTGTGCTGCAATCGCTGCTGCGTGCGGAGACGCCGCCCTCGGCTGCTGAGACACAGGAATTGCGGCAGGGGCTGGCAGAGATCGAGCAGATTGCGCGTGAGGTGCTCTACCACATCCGTGACGAGGACGAGAGCCAGCCCTTACCGGAACTGGTCGGCGTCAACCTGTCCGAGGCGCTGACTCGTGCCGTTGAAGAGACGGCGGAAAGTGCCGGTCTCTCCAGCCGCATCGTCTTCTCTGGCGAGGAGCACAACCTTCCCGGCTACGCGGAGCGCCTGCTCTACCGTGTTGCGCAGGAAGCCCTCTATGAGATACAGCAGCGTTCCCAGCATCCCAGCCATGTTCAAGATGGGCAGCAGAGCCATCCCCGCAAACTGCGCTTCACCTTCACTTACGGGCATGACGAAGCTCAGATGAGCATCGAGGACGACATACCTCCAGTCAGCGCAGATACTGAGAGCGAGGAGCTGCCCATCCCACCTTTCGGGCATGAACATGCAGGAATACCATTTCTCGCAGCAGATGCCACGTCCGCAAACGCCCTCTCACCCATTCTCAGCGACCTGCGCCAGCGCATCGAACATATCGGCGGCGCACTGGAGCTAAACTCGCAAGAGGGACAGGGAACGCGCCTCAAGGTACGTATGCCCTATACTCCTCATGATATCAGTATCCCATTTATCGCCTCAGCCCCCATAGCCGAAATAACCACTGCCTCAGCAACGCCTCCCGTGCGAGTTTTGATAGTGGATAGCCAGGCTGTCATGCGCGCGGGGCTGCGCCGCCTGCTGGAAAGTTACCCTGATTTGCAGGTAGTTGGAGAGGCGGTAGATGGTGTGCAGGCGGTGAGTGAGACGCTAGAACTGGGGCCGCAGGTCGTGCTGATGGATGCGCAGTTGCCCGGAGAGCAGAGCCTCGAAGCTCTGCGACAGATCAGGCAGCTTAACCTCGATACGCACGTGCTCCTGCTCGCCACACAGGATCGTGAAGCCTACCTGTATGAGACGTTGCGGGCCGGGGCCGCTGGCTACGTACTCAAAGACATCGCTCCCGATGAACTGGCCAGTGCGGTGCGCGGGGTGGCACGCGGTGAGGTGATGGTGCAGCCGCAGCTGGCCGGTCGCCTGCTCTCGCGCTTCGGCAAACAAACGCGAGGCAGCGCGCCTTTCGAGACGCTGACGGCGCGAGAACTGGAAGTTCTGCGCCTGCTGGCTCGCGGGCTGCGCAACAAAGAGATCGCCTCGCGCCTGGTGGTCAGCGAGCGTACCGTCAACTTCCACCTTGCCAACATCTACCAGAAGCTCAACGTCTCCGGGCGTACCGAAGCCCTCAGCAAGGCGCTGGAACAGGGGCTTATCCCCGTCCCGTAGCATGAGAAAACGAACTCAGGGAAAAACAGGTATCCCTGAGTTCGTTTTCTCTGCCTGACCATTTACGCGCTCTGGTCGACGTTATCGAAACGTTGAGCTGTATCCTGGAGATGGCGACCGAGTTCTTCGCCATTATACGCAACACGGTCGATCGAAGTACGCCACTCCTGGAAGAGTTCCTCGAAGCGAAAACGGCTCACGCCCTGCCAGTCACCTTCGAGCTGCGCAATGGCGTGCTGGATTTGCGGCTGCAATTGGCCGGTAACCTGTTCGTTCAGTTGCACGAACAACTGGCCGAGATGGCGCATCAGGTCAGTATTGACATGAATATCGCTCATGCTTCCTGCTTCCTTAGACCGGTTATGACTGGTTGTCGACGTTCTCGAAGCTGGTAGCCGTGTTCTGGAGATGCTGACCAATTTGTTCGCCATTCTGCACGATCTGGTTCGCGGCAGAACGCCAGTCCTGAAACATCTGCTCGAACCGCTGGCGGCTAATCCCCTGCCAGTCGCTTTCCAGTTGCCCGATATGGTTCTGAATTGATGGCTCGATCTGGTTGGAGATCTGATCGTTCAACTGCACAAAGACCTGGCCAAGCTGGCGCATCAGGTCGGTATTTACATGAATCACACCCATTGTTTTGTCCTCCTTGCCTGGCAGACATATTCGGTATACATATCTGGCAAGCCCATTTCATTTTAAAGATACACATCAGTGAGACAGTTTCACAGGCTCTCTATTGAATGGCTCTGTTTCTCTGTTCATTCGTAGTATAGACATTTCTTCCAAATGATGTGTGTCAATATACCTCTGGAAAAGCTTCCTTCTAGCCGATACGAAATGATAGAAAACGATATGCCATGAGGAAAACATCCACCTATGTCATGCTGAGCGTAGATACCGTGGACGAACTTATCTTCTTGACTGCTCAGCGCCTGCGGCGCTTCGCAAGAGGTTGAGAGTTGGTTGGCTCGGTGCGCGGCCTGGCCGCGCACCGAGCCAACCAACTCTCAGGAGAAGCGAGCCGCTCTGCGGCGAGCCGTCAAAGCCGGGCGTTCGCCAACAGTATCTACGCTCAGCATGACATGCAATTGGGCCTTTTTCAGCGTATGCAGGAGACAGAGCATGATCATTGAGACACAAAGAACCAGCTATATCCAGTACTATACCGGTCAGTTACTCCAACTTGCTGAAATCAAGGAGCCGCCGGTGCCGGTTGAGCAAATCGCACAAAGGCGCGGTGTGTGCCTTCGCTACGTCTCATATGACGGGGAACTGTCCGGTCTGCTCTTTGAAGAACAGGGACAGGCCATCATTGGAGTGAATATGGCGCATTCAAAAACGCGCCAGCGCTTCACTATAGCCCACGAACTGGGCCACCTGGAATTGCACCACTGGCACGAATTCCACATCGACCGCAACTTCCGTGTCGTCTCGCGATTACGAGGTGACAGGCTAGAGGCATCGTCGCAGGCTATCAACGCGGCAGAGATCGATGCCAGCCTCTTTGCCGCCGAACTACTGATGCCTGCCACAATACTCCTCAAGGATGTCCAGGGCTATGCTATAGATTATGAAAGCGACGAACTCCTGGTAAAATTGGCCGAACGTTATCAGGTTAGCCTGCAAGCCATGATCTTCCGGCTGACCTCTCTGGGCTTTGCCCTGTCCCTCTAACCTTTCAGGACTTTCAGCACTTATTTCCCTCTCTTGCCTGTCGAAATTCTATTTCTAGGATGGGAATAGGTTGGAGGGGATAGGGCGGAGATGGGGAGAGGGCGGAGCTTGCCTCCGCCCTCTCCCCTTGCGCCTTATCCCACAGAACAGGCAGGAGGGATGGTTAGCAATGGCAGTAAAACAGCAGCAGGCAGGTCAGAAGGCTGGTGACAGGCGGGAAAGCCAGCAAGTTACTGGCAATAGCATTGCCACCACACAGCGCCAGTCCTTTAACCGTCCGCCGCGCATCTGGCTTGCGCCTCCACGGGAGAAGGTTGTTGTGCCAGCGCCTCCCACCAGAGAGAAGCTGCCAACGATGCCCGCCCTGTTCTCGATTTTTATGCCCGTCATCACTATATGCGTGCTCATTAGTGTCTCTATGGTTATCAATCATGGCTCTACGCAAGAACTCGCCCTGCTCTTACCGATGGCTGTGCTCTCCATCATGTATCCACTGACAAATGTGCTTACTGCTCGCAGCAGGGTGCGTGCTGTCAGGCGCAGGAATGCTAGAGCGGATAAAGAGTACCAGCAGATACTGAAAAGTTTGCGCGAGGAATTGAGCCAGCAGGTGGATAAACAGCGCGAGGTGGCGCTGATCACCGACCCCGAACCGGCAGATCTGGAAAGGCGTATCCTGGAGCGCGACAGCGAGCAATCACATCTCTGGGAGCGCCGTCCCGAAGATCCCGACTTCCTGGCTGTACGCATCGGGCGTGGCAACCGCCCCTTTTCTGCCGAGATTCAGTTGCCAGAGATAGACGTGGCCGACCCGCTGCGCAGGGACGTGCTGCAACTGCGCGATGACTTTCTGACGGTGAAGGATATTCCCTGTGGCATCTCACTGTCAAAAGTGAAATCGCTGGGTATCACGGGCAGGCGACAGGACGTAGCTGCGCTGACTCGCGGCCTGCTCTGCCAGCTTGCTGCGCATCACTCGCCAGAAGATGTGCGCATCCTGGGCATCTATCCTGTCAAACAGCGAGATGACTGGGAATGGATGGCCGACCTGCCGCACACGATGCCCTTGAAATCCGGCAAGCTGCCACGGGAACGGCTGGTGGCCGCCGGTGAGGAAGAGGCCATTCTGCTGCTCAATATGTTGCTGGAAGAACTGAGCCTGCGTGCCTCAGCCGACGAGAATAAAGCTGCCAGCGCTACGAGCGGACCATCCATTTCGGCTCAGGCTCAAGGGACGCAGTTCATGCCGCTGCCGCACCTGGTCGTGATTGTGCATGACTACGTGGAGGTGCGCAAGCACCCGGCGCTAACCCATGCCTTTAAGCTGGGCGAACAGCTTGGCGTCTCCGTCATCTACCTGGTTGCGCAGCAGCAGGCGATTCCGGGTGAGTGTCGCGGTATCATCCGGCTTTCGGACGAAGGCATGGTCGAGTATGCCACCGTCGGGTTCGCTGGTGAAACGTTGCACGGCGTGCGGGCTGATAAAGTGGAACTGGAACTGGCACAAAAGATTGCCCTCGACCTCTCGCCGCTACATGCGGTACAGGAGGGTGAGGACGAGGTTGACCTGCCCACCAACGTGCGCTTCCTCGACCTGGTGAATCTACCCTACGCCGATCAGCTCAATGTCGAGCGCTGGTGGAGCGCGCCGCCCTTTGGTTCCCTGCGCGTCCCAATCGGCATAGGACTGAATGGCCCTGTCTGGCTTGACCTGAACGAAAATGCGCACGGCCCGCATGGCATCATTGCCGGAACTACCGGGGCGGGGAAAAGCGAGCTTTTGCAATCGCTCATTATCGGGCTGGCGATCACCCATCACCCGCACCTGGTCAATTTCGTGCTCGTCGACTTCAAAGGCGGTGCAGCCTTCAAGGCATTTGAAAAACTCCCGCACACAGTCGGCATGGTGACAGACTTGAGCGGGCGCTTGACCGAGCGCGCCCTGACCGCGCTCAAAAGCGAATTGAAGCGACGCGAACATATCCTGAGCCGGGCGAATGCCAGAAAAATCGCGGAATATCAGGCGCTGCGAGCGCAAAACCCCGCCGCCTACGAGCCGCTGCCGAACCTGCTCATCATCATTGACGAATTCGCCGAGCTTGCCAGAGAGCACCCAACATTCATGGAGGGGCTGGTAAGCGTGGTGCAAAAGGGCCGCAGCCTCGGCGTGCATCTCATCCTTGCTACACAGAAGCCAACAGGTTCAGTTAACCCCAATATCTGGTCGAACCTCAAATTTCGCATCTGCCTGCGCGTGGCCTCACTGCAGGATAGTCGTGACATGCTGGGACGCTCCGAAGCCGCGCTATTGCCCAGTACCATTCCAGGCCGTGCCTACTTCCAGATCGGCTCCGAAATCTTTGAACTGTTCCAGAGCGCCCGCATCTCGCTGCCCGCGCAGGTCTCAGACCCATCTCGTCTTACAAAGAAACTGGAGGGCATGGGAGCAGGCGAGATTACAGACCAGCAGGTCCTGATAGACCTGATCGAGCCGTACAGGGACACACTGGGAGCAGTGTTGTTCCGCCCCTGGCCGGAGCCGTTGTCGCACCGCATCAGCCTGCAAGAGGTTTTTCGCCGTCCCGAACTACAGGGGACACAGACAAACGGCAAGAATACACCGCTCTTTGGCTGGCTTACTTTCCCTCTGGGTCTGGTGGATCGACCTACCGAGCAGAGACAGGAACCGTTCTTGCTGGATATGCCGCGCCAGGGAGGTCACGTGCTGGTGGCCGGGGCTTCTGGCTCCGGCAAAAGCACCTTCCTGCGCACGATGGTTACGTCTCTGATTATGACGCACTCACCGTCGCAGTTGCACCTGTACATGATCGATTTCGGCGGCCAGTCCCTGCGCGTCTTTGAGAAACTTCCGCATGTCGGCGGCATTTTCGGCGAATCCGACGAAGAATATATCCGCCGCCTGCTACATAAACTGCATAGCATCATCGAGGAGCGCAAGCAACTCTGTACGACCCACCAGATCGACGATTTTCTGGCTTACCAGCGCCGCAGGCAGCAGGTCGATAATCCTCTCACGCTGGCTTCCTTTCAGCCAGCGGCCTTTGCGCCACAGCCGCGAGGAAGCTCCCTTAAGGTCGCTTATCGCAAGCCCCCGGCTTGCTCAGGCGTGCAGAATGGCGGCAGCAGAGCCGGTACACCGGTCCGGCTAGAAAAATATACGCCGGTTCCCATCACTCTCCCGCTCATTCCACAGCAAGAGCAGGAGGCAGGCCGGGTGGATAGGCCGGGCGGACAGGCCCCCGGCCTGTCAGGGTATCAGGGAGAGACGGAGGCAGTGCAGACGGTGCCATCACTCCCGGAGATGCCGGCCATTGTGCTGATTATTGACCGCTTCGTGGAGTTTCGCCAGGCGCATGAGAAGGAGATGGATTTATTGCAGAGCATTGCCCGCTATGGCCGTACCTATGGCGTCTATCTCGCGCTCTCCATCGACCGTCCTATCGCGATGCCTTCACAGTTGATGAGCCTGATCGAGTTACGCATTGGCCTGCGCCTGCTGGAACCGACCGATTCGCTCATCCTGATCGGCAAAAATGACGCCGCTCACCTGGACCCGGGCCTCCCTGGACGCGGCTACAGGCGGAGTAAACATGTTGAGGAGGTACACATTGCGCTCCCTGTGCCGGGAGAAGACGAAGATGAGCAGGCCCGCCACCTGGACGAATTCGTCTCCCTCATCGCGGCACGCAGCGAGGCAGGCCACCATGCACGACGCGCTCCCGAGATTCGCCTGCTGCCTGAATACGTGCGGCTCGAAGATTACCTGATCGAGGCGGCCTTCAGCAATCCAGAGGCACGATGCAAGTCTGATCTGTGCCTGCGCCTGGGCATCGAAGACCTTTCATTGCAGCCCGTAGCGGTCGAATTGAACGCGGATACCCCTCACCTGCTCATTGCCGGTGGGCCGGGTAGCGGGCGTAGCAGTGTGCTCCAATCCCTGCTGGTCGGCCTCGCTGCCACTCCTTACAACAGGGATGCGCGTGTGGTCATGATCGACTTCCGCCGCAGTTCGCGTCCGCTACGCCGCCTGCCCAACACGTGGCACTACGCTGACACCGAGCCACGCCTGACTGAGGCCATCGAGGCCCTCAAAACCGAACTGCGCGAACGCATGACGCGCCTGCGTGAAGCCCTCGACCAACAGCAGGACGACAACGACGAAGTTACCTGCACCATGTCACCCCTGCTGCTGGTCATCGACGACTACGACCAGTTGAGCGTCCTGACGCGCAACCCGCTCAACGACCTCAAGGAATTCCTGCTGCAGGCGCGAGACCTGCACTTCCACATCATCGTGAGCGGCGCTCCGGCTGACCTGCTCAAGAGTGAGGTACTGCTGCAACAGGTGCGCGCCTGTCGCATGGGCATCATCCTCGGCAGTGACCCCCAGGACCAACCAATCCTGGGCGTGCGCATGAGCGACCTGCCGCCCGGTCGTGGCCATTTCGTCCGCCGCAACCGCCGCCACCTCGTCCAGATCGCCCATCTCGAACCCGACGCCCTCGTCCCCTGGATTGCCCGTTTGAGCACAAGAGTAAAAAGCTCGTAGGGAGCGACCTTCAGGGTCGCCCGCTGCCGACAGCACAGCGCACCGTTAGTCTGATCGAATCAGGCCAGTTGCTGCGCTCCTGGCTTCGGGCAAGTATGCTCCCTCAAGATCGCATCGACAGCCTCCCAGGCTGTCAGCCCGTCGCTCCCTACGGTATCTATGACCTCTCTGCGAAATTACTTGAACCGTACATAGGTCACTATCCAACCGAGGATAGTGTAATAGTATGCTATACTGAGCAGGTTAGGTATCGTATTCTTTGATGCTGATCTCAGCGCGCTAGTCTATCTAAGGCTGTTGTTACTTCACTGTAATATCGTAGCATTCAAAACAATTCCGCTTTTCTGTCCGTTGATGAGAATAGGACTACAGAGACAAGAGAAATACAACAAAGCAGTTCCGGCTCATACAAATGAAAGCAGGCTATTCATGAGAAAAGTGATTGTATCCGAGTTCGTATCATTGGACGGGGTTATGGAAAACCCGGCGTGGACCTTTCAATTCGGGAGCAAAGAACAGGAGCAGTATAAATTCGCTGAACTCTTTGCTTGCGACGCTCTGCTGTTGGGTCGAGTGACCTATCAGGGCTTTGCCGCCGCCTGGCCGAAGATGCAAGGGACAGGGGAATATGGGGAGCGCATGAATAGCATGCCCAAGTATGTGGTTTCCACGTCCCTTACCCAGATGGAGTGGAATGCCAGCCTGCTCAAGGGCGAACTTGCGCAAGAGGTTGCTGCACTTAAGCAGCAGCCCGGCCAGGACATTCTGGTTTTCGGAAGTTGCGAGCTGGTGTACACGCTGACCCAACTGGACCTCATCGATGAGTTCCGCCTCATGGCCTTTCCTATAGTCGTGGGGAGCGGAAAGCGTATCTTCAGAGAGGGGAGCGAGCAGAAAATACTGAAACTCGTCGAGACAAAGCCGTTCCATTCAGGCGTCGTTGTTCTTACGTATCAACCAGCAAGATAAGAAAGGAAAGAAAAATATCATGACCCAACTTACACCATACCTGGGATTTAATGGCAACTGCAAAGAGGCAATGGAATTCTACCACTCATGCCTGGGTGGAGAACTCATCCTGCAAACTGTCGGAGAGTCTCCGACGAAAGACCAGATGCCGCCGCAAACACATAATAATGTCATGCACTCTCAGCTTACGGCGGGCCAGATAGTGTTTATGGCCTCTGACATGATAGGACCGGATCTGGTCAGGGGTAACGGTATCTCACTGGCTATCATTGGCCGCAACAGAGCAGAAATCCAGGACTTCTTTGACCGGCTCTCTGAAGGTGGGAGCGTTAATCAACCTTTAACCGATGAGTTCTTCGGAACCTTTGGTTCCCTGACAGACAAGTTCGGCGTCAACTGGATGTTCCAGGCCAACAACGCATAAATCAGCCGAAAAAGAACTGTACTCAACCCATTCTTATACGTCCAGGTTGGTGGAAGAATGGGTTGAGGTTTTTTACTAGAAGTCAATGTACACGGCGGTTTTCTGGAAGATGATGCGCAGGATCAGAACAAAACACCTCTAGAAAGCATTATTAACAGTAGCAGGACCTTTAAATGCCGTAGCTAATGGTGTGTAATCAGGTCAAACGAGAAGGCAGCAAACCCAGTCTAGTTCTAGTTGGCGGGTTTGTCTCTCGTGTGCCGGGACATAAAGTTCGTTCTGACATCTGCTTATTCTGAAAAAGAGGTGTTTCTATGTGGAGCAACAGTAGGACAAGAAAAGCATTGGTCATCGTAGTCTGTTTTCTCGTTGTAGCAATAGCAGTATGTGGGAATATAATAAGTAGCCGTGCCGCTGAGGCAACCGCATTGGCCTCATCTTCCTCGCACTCAGCTTCCTCAAACAGCTCAGTCGCGAAGAATGCGGCAACATTCAATGTGACAAGCATTGATATGTCTGTCACCCCAGGCACGACCTCGCTATGGAAATGCGGCTCCTACATTCAGGTCGTCTACAATGCAGTGTTTCATGTCGTTTCAGGCCCAAACGGGGGGACAATTGTGTTCTCCTACACCGTCAATAACGGGCGTTCCCAGACATCTGAAAAGTTAACCATTCTCCCCGGTCAGTACCTCTCAAACTTCACGTTCACCTGGCAAGGGAGCTTGCCAGCCGATCATACGTATCCAGGGCCGGGAGGCGTGTTTGTTACAAGCCCGAACACCATCGAGTCTCAGCTGGTTGCGCCTGCTGGTAGCTGTAGCTAGTCATTACTGGAGAGACAAATCAAGGCATACTGACTGGAAACATAATCGGACAGCTGTCATCCTGAGCGCAGTGAGGGATCGAAGCGGTCAGAACGATCGGGGTGGCGACCTTTCAGATCCTTCACTGCGTCTCGATACCGCTGGCAAATTCACCGTGTTAACTGCTCTGAGCAAGTCAACGGGCTCGCTGCGCGGCGAGCAGGTCAAAGGAGAGCGTTCGCCAACGGTCATCTGCGCTCAGGACCACATGTCCGGGCTAGTTTCCAATACATGTGTTGTTACCATCCCTGGTTGTTAAACTCACATTTTTCCGTGCCTTTCTCTTTTGATGTATACTTAAGGAACATGACTCAGGTATTGGAGCGAGGATGGGCTGGATAAGCATGGTGTCTCAGCGCATCTCGCGGGAAAGCTACTTCTGGATTGGATGGATTATTGTGAGCTGCATTGGGACCGCCGGGCATATCGATCATGGGAAATCGACGCTGGTGAAGGCGCTGACGGGCATTGATCCTGACCGGCTGGCCGAGGAGAAAGAGCGCGGCATGACGATAGACCTGGGCTTTGCCTGGCTGAAGCTGCCGGGCGGGCGCGAGGTGAGCATCGTCGATGTGCCGGGACACGAGGGCTTCATCAAGAATATGCTGGCCGGGGTGGGCGGCATTGACGCGGCCTTGCTAGTGGTGGCCGCTGACGAGGGGGTGATGCCGCAGACACGCGAGCACCTGGCGATCCTTGACCTGTTGCACGTGCGACGTGGCATCGTGGCACTGACGAAGGCCGACCTGGTGGACGAGGAATGGCTCGACCTCGTGCGCGAGGAGGTACGAGAACATCTCGCGCACACTACGCTGGCGGACGCGGCCATCCTGCCCGTCTCCGCCTATACCGGACAGGGCTTGCCGGAACTGGTGGCCGAACTGGAACGGCTGCTGGACGAGGCGGAAGAACGCCAGAACATCGCCCGCCCGCGCCTGCCGGTTGATCGCGTCTTCACGATGACGGGTTTCGGCACTGTCGTCACCGGTACGCTGCTCGATGGCATGTTGAAAGTCGGGCAGGAGGTGGAAATTCTGCCGCAGGGTCTGCGCACGCGCATTCGCAGTTTACAGACACACAGGCAGCAGGTTGAGACGGCACGTCCCGGCAGTCGTGTCGCCATCAACCTGGCGAACGTGGCGCGCGGCGACCTTGAGCGCGGCAACGTCGTTGCCCTGGTCGGCCAGTTGCGCCCGACCATGTTATTCGATGCCCATATTCAGTTGCTGGCCGAGGCCGAACATCCCCTGGCTCACAATACACAGGTCGATTGCTATACTGGCTCGCAGGAAGTGCCAGCGCGCGTGCGCCTGCTTGATCGCGACGAGCTACAGCCGGGAGAAAGCGCGTGGGCGCAGGTGCGCCTGAGCAGTCCTGCCGTTGTGGCACGCCGCGACCGCTTTATCCTGCGTATCCCCTCACCTGGCAGAACGATTGGTGGTGGCGAGGTAGTGGATGTGTACCCGCGCTACCACCGTCGCCACCAGCCGACCATTCTCAGCGCGCTTGAAACGCTCTCACACGGCACGCCGGAGGAACTGATCCTGGCCGTACTGGACCGCAGACCCAATATGGCTACGGATAAGCAGGCCGGAACAAAATCCTCAATAACCTCATCAAAAGGCTCTACTGGCGGCAAGACGCTACATGGACAGGTCGGATACGAATTGACCGATCTGGTGAAGCAGAGTAATCTAGCTGAAGATGTGACATTGAACGCCCTGGAGACGTTGTTAAGAGAGGGAAGGGTACGACAGGTAGGGACACTCTGGGTCGCGCAGGGAGTATGGGAGGCGCTGGCGGATGAAGCGGTACGGCTGGTGAGCGAGCAGCACCGGCGTCATCCCCTGCGCAGTGGCCTCTCAAAGGAGGAATGGCGTTCGCGTCTCAATCTATCACCGAAGCTGGCGACGGATGTTTTTGCGCTGTTGAAAGCCGAAGGGCAGCTCGAGGCGGTTGGCAGCCTGCTGCGCTTGCCAGGCTTCTCGCCGCGCTTCACGGAGGCGCAGCAGCAGCAGGTAGACGCCTTGCTGCGACGTTTTCATGCCAGCCCGTATACGCCACCAGGAGCAGCGGAGGCGGAGGCCCTGGTGGGAGCCGAGGCGCTGAGCGCGCTGGTTGAGCAGGGACAACTGGTGCGAGTTGGTGCCGGGGGCGCGGGCAGCGAAGGCGTGCTGTTCCTGAAAGAGACCTATGACGAGGCGCTGGCAGTCATTGCACGCTACCTGCGCGAGCATGGCAAAATCACGGTGGCGGAGGCGCGCGATGTTTTAGGCACGACCAGAAAATATATCTTACCACTGCTGGAACATATGGATATGGTAAAAATGACACGCCGCAGTGGTGATGAGCGTTTCCCTGGTCCTGCGCTGCTCAAGTAAATACTACCAGACTATTCCCTTTGCTTGCGAAATAGGGTACAATAGGGGACGCGGGAAAACGTACCAATGCTCTAAAGATGCGAAGTAATAAATAAATGAATGACATTTTAGGTGATCGATACGAGTTACAAGACCCGATTGGGCGTGGCGGCATGGCGACGATCTATCGCGGGCGCGACCTGCGTATGGATCGCGTCGTGGCGGTAAAAGTTCTGCGCGAAGCCTATAGCACCGACCCCAAGTTTGTAACGCGGTTCCAGCGAGAAGCGAAGGCGGCGTCATCCTTACAGCATCCCAATATTGTACAGGTCTATGACTACGGACAGACGGACGGGAACTACTTCATCGTCATGGAAATGGTGGAGGGAACCGACCTGCGCCGCTATCTGCGCTCGCGTGGTATCCTTGCTATCGATCGGGCCATTATCATCGCCCATGATGTCGCTCTGGGTCTGGGTGCGGCTCATCGCCGGGGGATCGTTCACCGTGATGTCAAGCCACAAAATATTCTGGTGGGTCGTGATGGCTCGATCAAGCTGACCGACTTCGGCATCGCCAGCGTCTACAAAGATATCAACGCGGAACGCCTGACTACCACCGGCATGACGCTCGGCACGGTCCAATATTACGCGCCGGAGCAGGCGCAGGGCGAGATAGTCAGCCCGGCAGCTGATGTCTACGCTCTTGGCATCGTCATGTATGAGATGCTGACGGGCCACCCTCCCTTCGATGGCGATACGGCCGTGGCCGTGGCGATGCAACACATTCAGGACCTGCCGCAGCCGCCGAGCGAGTTGAATCCCAATATTCCGCCGGAGCTGGAGGCTATTATCCTGCGCAGTCTGGAAAAACAGCCCGAGATGCGCTATCGAGACGGCAGCGCGCTGGCACGAGCACTGGAACTGCTTGGCGACGCCGAACTGGGTGAACCATTGCCGCCAACTATTCCGCCGCCCACCTCCATGCCGGGGTTTACACCAACACCGCTGCCTCGCGATCCCATTCACAACCCGGTGCCGCAGCGCCCGGCCGCTCACGTCTCCGTCTCGTCGCCCAATCCCATACTTGACGCCTCCATCCTCGAGCAGCAGCCAACCGTGGCTACGAATGGCAATGTGGGTTATGCCACTCCATTCCTGGATCCGCAAGCTGCCTACGCGCCGCCCTATAGCAATCCGCCTGAGGCCGAGATGACGCGCCCGTTCCAGCGTGGCACGATTCCACGTTCCGGTGCATTTCATGACCATTATGACAACAATCGAGCAGCGCGCAGTGCTAGCGATTCGCGCTTTGCCAGCATCATCACCGTCCTGATACTACTGGCTACCTTGCTCCTGCTTGGCTTCAGCGTCTACCTGGTCTTCCAGCTTGGCTACATTCATATTGGAAATGATGCCAACTCCACGCCAACGGTGACGACAACAACAGGCTCTGTCAAAGTTCCTGATCTCATTAAGTGCAAGCTATCAATACGCGCAAGCACAGCGCAGAAGGCAGGTTTCAAACTTCAGCTTCTCTGGTAGCCCGAATGCTCTGCAGACCGATATTGTGATGCAGCAGTACCCGAAGGCTGGAACTTCGCCTCGACCCTCTGACTCGACGATTACAGTGAATGCTGGCGGCATCGCCAACCGCAACACCAATTACCGTACCAACACATCTAGTCGGCATGACGCTCTCTCAGGCAGAATCGACTCTGAATGCCGCAGGTATAACAAATATCAAAGTGGTGAACGCAGGCAATGACCCGGCACAGGGGCCAGATGACGTGACCGCAGTTAATCCAACTGGTGGAACTACGATTAAGCCAACAGATGTGGTCACGCTCACAGTCGTGAACTCGATAGCCGGTACGCCGACAATAACACCGACGGCTAAACCAAGTCCGTCACCAACGCCGTCGCCGTCGCCCTCACCGAGTCCATCGCCCTCACCGAGTCCATCGCCCTCACCGAGTCCATCGCCCTCACCGTCGCCAACGGTGACACCGACGGTCAAACCGGACCCGACAGTAAAGCCTTAGAGAAAGCTGGCTCGGGCATGTCATGGGGAGAGGTACCAGGGCGGAGGCCAGCTCCGCCCCTACCAACGACGAAGCGGCTCAGAAAGCTGTCGTCGTTAGTAGGGGCGGAGCTGGCCTCCGCCCTGGTTTTCTACCCGCAGATTCTTCGCTGCGCTCAGAATGACATGCTAAAAAAGTTTCCCATCCCCCTGAAGTACCAGTCGCCGCAAACTTGCTCCAGGCTGCCGTTCATTTAAACAACTAAAAAGTGAACCTTTGTCTAAACAACTAAAAAGTGAACCTTTGTCGCCTTGTAGTGCCTGGAGAAATATATGAAGCGGACTTTCGCGCGAAACCTCCTGTTCGGAGTCGTCGCCTTTGTGCTGCTGGGGGCCAGCATGCTGACTTTGCGTCTTGCGCACGCCGACTCCAATCCACGCGTGCTCTTGCAGAGCCAGACCGTCCCGCTTGTCCAGCAGGCGCAGCTTTTGCAGATGACGGACCCGAACCAGCAATTGAACCTCTCGATAGGGCTGCAATTGCACAACGCCGACCAGCTGGATGCCCTCCTGACTTCTATCTACAACCCGCAGTCGCCGCAGTATCACCAGTATTTGACATCCGCTCAGTTCGATCAACTCTTTGCTCCCACAGCCGATGATGTCCAGCAGGTTGTGACGTTCCTGCAAGGACAGGGGCTGACGGTTAACAGCGTGGCATCTAATAATATGTTGATCGATGCCAGGGGGACGGTGGCGCAGGTGCAACAGGCCTTCGGCACGCAGATCAATAATTACAAGGTGGGCAGTCATACCTTCTATGCCAATGTCACGCCGCCCAGCCTGCCCGCCTCGATTAGCACTTTAGTCACCTCAATCGGTGGCCTCGACGACAGCGTACAATATACCCCACTCTACCAGCTTGCAGGCAACCAGCAGCAGGTTGACCACCAGCAGGATAACCTTCATCGCACACTTCAAAGCAGTGCAAGCACCAGCGGCTTTGCTCCGCAAGACTTGCTGGGGGCCTACGATGCCGCTTCCCTGCATAACTCAAACATTCTCGGCGACCAGCAGACGGTGGCGCTCTTTGAGCTTGATGGCTTTCAGCAGAGTGATGTGACGCAGTATCTTCAGAACTATAACCTGGGTACGCCCAACATCTCAACGGTGGAGGTAGATGGCTTCAACGGCGCTGCCGGAGGAGGCGCAATTGAGGTGGAACTGGACATGGAGGTGGTTGCGGCGATGGCTCCCCACGCCAGTCAGATCGTCTACGAAGGGCCGAATACGACGCAGGGCCTTAACGATACCTACAACAAAATCATTACCGATAACAAGGCGCAGATCGTCTCGATTAGCTGGGGACTGTGCGAAGCGAGTTCGGGGCCGGGCGAGTTGCAGACGCTTGATAACATGTTCAAGCAGGGGACTGCGCAGGGCATGACCTTCTTTGCCGCCTCCGGCGACTCTGGCGCGTATGACTGTGGCGATAGCAACCTCGCCGTGGACTCCCCGGCCAGCGACCCCTATGTGACAGGCGTCGGTGGCACGTCCTTGCAACTCAACACAGGCGTGTATGGCAGCGAATTGGTCTGGTCGAATCCGAGCGAGACGACGCGCAGCCCGAAGGGAGCGGGCAGTGGTGGCGGCATCAGCAACACCTTCAAGCAGCCCTCCTGGCAGAGCGGCCCCGGCGTGCAGAACCAGTACAGCAATGGCAACCGCGAAGTGCCGGATGTCACCGCCGATGCCGATCCCGCGACCGGCTATGCCGTCTACTGTACTGTGACAGGGGCCGGCTGCCCCTCTACCGGCTGGCTCACCGTCGGCGGCACCAGCGGTGCGGCACCGCTCTGGGCAGGCAGCATGGCCCTCATCAACCAGTACCTGCAAGGCCAGGGCAAGGCGCGTATCGGCTTTGCCAGTCCCACACTCTACAGCCTCGCCAGCACGCAGCAGACCTACCCGCCCTTCCACGACGTGACGACGGGCAACAACCTGTACTATCCTGCGACGGCGAGCTATGATCTTGCCAGCGGACTCGGCTCGCCCGATATCTACAATATAGCGCAAGACCTGGCCGGGCCTGCTCCGAATCCTACGCCAACACCCAGTCCCAGTCCGACGCCCAAGTCCAACACCCAGTCCCAGTCCGAGTCCGACTCCGAGTCCAACACCCAGTCCCAGTCCGACGCCGAGTCCGAGTCCAACACCCAGTCCAATCCCTACTCCGGTACCGGCGCTTATCCAGAACAGCGGTTTTGAAACCGGCACGTCATCGCCCTGGCAAGAGTCCTCTTCGGGTGGTTACGAGATGGTCACGTCGTTCAACTCGCATGGCGGCTTCTACAGCGCCTACTTCTGCGGCTATGCTGGCTGCACCGACCGCATCTGGCAGACCTTCACCGTTCCGTCCAGCTATACAAAGCTCACCATTACCTACTGGTGGTATTCAGACACCAACAAGACCACGAAATCCTGCCAGGACACCTTCAAAAGCTGGTTGCAGAGCGGCAGCAGTAACATCCACAGTATGCAATCCAGCTGCAATACCAACGTGACGAACAACTGGGTGCAGGAAACCTATGATGTCACCTCCACTCTACAAACCTACAAGGGCAAGGCGATCAGCCTCTACTTTCAGGGTACCAACATTGCCGGTCAGTACCAGACCTCCGACTTCTTCATCGATGATGTAGCTGTGAGCGTGTCATAGTCAAAAACGAAAACGGGGTGGTCGGCAACCACCCCGTTTTCGTTTTTGACTATGACACGGAACACTTTGCGATATCCTTTGTGAGGAAGTTATACTATAAACAGGCAGTACCTCTTTCTGTGGTATTATAGAGCAGTAGGGTTATTGGAAATAGTGAGGATGCATTTCTTCAGGGTGGCCACGAAGCTACCCCTGTTTTTTTGAAGTTATTTTCTTACCATCCAGGGAGGGACCCGTCTATAAACGTACACTCCCCTATGTATCTGCACGAGGATTGAGAAACCATGATTGATGGAGATGGAGCTATAACACCAGAAAATACCGTATTTGTACTGCTCAGTTTTGAGGGACCAGATGTCTACTCTACGGCGGGTGGGCTGGGTACTCGCGTGACCGAACTGAGCGAAGCGCTGGCAGCAGAGGGTTTTACCACGCACCTGCTGTACATTGGCGACCCCGGCAAACCGGGCGTGGAGGAGCGCGTCAACGGCAAGTTGATTCTCAAGCGCTGGTCGCAGTGGATTAGCAAGTATCACCTCAATGGCGTGTATGATGGCGAAGAGGAGAAGCTCTACGACTACAACGAAAGCATACCATACCATATTTACGAGGAAATTGTGCGCCCGGCAGTGGCACAGGGCAAGTTAGTCGTCATTCAGGGCGAAGACTGGCAGACCGCTGAGGCAATGATTCGTACCTCCGACCTGCTGCACTGGTTCGGCCTGCGCCAGAAGGTGCTCATGCTCTGGAACCTCAACAGCTTGATGTCGCTGCACCGCATCAACTGGCCTCGCCTCAACTATGTCACGACGATCACCACGGTTAGTCGGTATATGAAGCACAGGATGTGGGAATATGGCGTCAACCCGCTGGTCATTCCCAACGGTATTCCCTCACGCCACCTGAATCCGGTCGATCAAGAGGCGGTGCAGCGCCTGCGCGAGATTGGTCACCAGAAAGACCCGCGAAGCTTCTTCCTGTTCAAAATTGGCCGCTTCGACCCTGACAAGCGCTGGATAATGGCGATTGATGCCGTGGCCCGGCTCAAATGGAGTGGTTACCCGGTCACGCTCTTCGTGCGCGGCGGCATCGAGCCGCATGGCGCGGACGTGCTGCGCCACGCCTACGAAATCGGCCTGAGCATTCGCGATGTGACAGCGCACCGGCCCAGCCTGGAACAGAGCATCGAGGCGGTAGCAAATGCTGGCCCGGCGGATATCTACAATCTGCGCTTCTTCCTGCCCGAAGAGTTTGTACGCGCCAGCTACGCCGCCGCCGACGCTACGCTGGCGAATAGCGGGCACGAACCATTCGGCCTTGTCGGTCTGGAAGTCATGGCTGCCAAAGGCGTGGCTGTTACCGGCTCTACGGGTGAGGACTACGCCGTTCCCTTCGAGAACGCCATCGTCACTGAGACGGAAGACCCGGATGAGATTGTCGGCTACCTGCTTTACCTGCGCCGCCATCCCTCCGAGCAGGAGCGCATACGCTGCAATGGCTACGACGTAGCGAAAGAATTTCAGTGGAATCGCGTGATCGAGAACCTCGTAGCAAAGTTGGAGTTCCTGGCACGAAAACAAGATATCGTGCTGGCATGAGAGGAAAACCAGCATGGTTGCAGACCTGGCGATCTATACCGTGGTACATCAACCACGTCGCCTGAAGCTGCCGGCACAGCCCATCCCACGTGGCGCTACTATCGAGGATATCACGCGCAGCCTGTTTGATGAACGTATGAACGAACGCTACTTTAAAAAAGTAGCACGCTATAGCTATGCCCCTGCTGTAAGCATGTTCCAGGAACTCGTGCGGCGGGGGCTGCATCTCTCTATTGGCTTCTCGCTCTCGTTCATTCAGCAGGCCGAAAAATGGGATCCCGAACTGCTCGACCGCTTCCGTGAGTTGGTCGCGGCAGAGCATGTCGAGTTGATCGGGGTAGAGCCGTACCACAGTTTCTTTTTCCTGCTTGATCTCCCCGCCTTTGTGCAGGACATGCGCTGGATGGCGGACGAGATGGAGCGCATCTTTGGCAAGCGCCCCACCGTTACCGACACTACCGAAATGGCAATGTCGGCCAGCATTTACGACGCGCTCGACAGTGCTGGATTTCGCGGTGTGCTGATGGATGGCCGCAGCCGGGTACTCGACTGGCGTGCGCCTACCTACCTCTATCGCTATGGCGACGAAAGCACCTACCCGTTGCCAGTTCAGGCAAAGCTGCCCCGGCGCAGAGCGGGCGCTCCACCTGTGCGCGAGGCTCCTCCCTACCTGTTCGCGCGCCACGTGGAACTCAGTGACGACGTGGGCTACCGCTTTTCCAACCGCAACTGGGATCAATACCCGCTGCTGGCAGAAACCTATGCCGACTGGATTGCGCAGACACGGGGTGATTTCGTCCTTCTGGGCTGGGATTTCGAGACCTTCGGCGAGCATCACCGGCGCGACACAGGCATCTTCCAGTTCATGCGCATGCTGCCCCTCGAACTCGACCGGCGCGGCATTGCCACGCGCACGCCGGGTGAATTGATCGATACCTATGGGCATTGCGAGCGCACGCACTACCTGCCTCTGCCCGTCTTCCCTTCGACCTGGGCCGGTAGCGGTGGCATGGATTTCTTTCTGGGCAACAGCGCGCAGCAGAGCATTTACCAGCTCATGAGCTACGTCTACAACGAAGCAAAGCTGACCGAGAACGCGGAACTGCTCAACCTCGCCCGCTGGATGGCACAGTCCGACAACCTGCATCTCATCCAGTGGTACGGGCGCGGTGGTCCCGAAGCTGAAGTCTCCTCCTATTTCACCCCTCACGAGTGGTGGTCGCTTGGCTCCCAGGGCATCATCGAGCAGCAGCAGCAAGTCTACATCAACCTGCTGCACGCGATGGAACCCTACCTGCCCGTCCGCGCAGCTCGCCGCACTGAACAGAGCAAGCGGTTGCCACGCCGCAGGAACCAGAAACAGCAGTGGGTGTTTGAAGCCGAGATGGAGATAGAGGCCAGATACTAAGCTTGAGCATATTGAAAAGCGCAGGCCCTGCGCTTTTCAATATGCTCAAGCTTAGTATCTGTGGTCTTAGCAGGTCTGAGAAAGGCTGGTGAACGTACCCAGGTAGGTGTATAGACCGTTGATGGCTTTAGAGGGTGACTGGCGCGCAAACCAGTTGTAGAAAGCCACATCTTGCAGGTGATCGCTACTGAAGCCACTCACCGTGAAGACGACGCCAACCAGAGGATCGCCCACCTCAAGCAGGTTGTTGCAGCCGTACTGTGGCGCAATGGGGGAAATCCAGTTCGGGACAACATTGTTGGTGAACGGGTCGTTGAACCACTCGAGCAACTCATGGCTCAGTGCGCTGACATCCTCGCCGAAGCCACCCTGAACGCCTGCATCGGCTTCAGTCGACCAGAGGTAGGTTTGCAGACCGGCAGAGTTCGTCACAGCATTGTGGTAGCCGCCAATGCAGCAATTCGTCAGAACAGGAGTACCTTCGGTCAGGTACACATTATGGGAGATGAACATCGGCAGCATGTTGGGGGTAAAATGCAGCGCCGTCAACTCAGTCTGAAGTTTCGGATCAAACCAGTTGATGTTGATGAGGCCGATGAGCTTGCCAGTCGACGTGTCAGTTGTCACCTCCCCATCGGTGGCCGGTACGTTGATGGTCAGCGTGTTAGCGACCGTGGGTGTTCCCACCAGCACGTGATAATTGGTGCTTTTGGTGGAGACATAGTTCCAGAACTCCGCGCGGGCTATGGCGTCACCGTACTGCGTGGTACCACTGATAAACGGCGCATTCTGGAATAGCGGCGAACCCGTCGTCTGTGCTACCTGCGGCGTACCATCAAAGGTTTTCCCACCTGTGAAGACGAGCTTCAGGGGAACGATGGTCACCGGAACGGTGGTGGTTTTAGAGCCACTGGCGGGATTTGTGCCTACCATTGAAAAGGTATACGTGTTTCCTTCAGCCTTGAAGGATGCCGACCAGCTCGCCAGACCTGTTCCAGACCTGGCAGAGGCGGAAAAGGTATGATGGAACTGGGCATAGCGCGGCGTGCTCTTGCCACCGGAGGCTGGAGCGGCATGTGCGTTCGCGTTCGTCATCGCGAACACGCCAAATACCAGCGCAGCCATTATCACCACGCTGGCAAGAGCAAATAAGAATTTGGAACGTAGCATTTAAATCCTTCCTTTCAAACTCACTGTCTGTAAAGAGATTGCTTCTATCTGAGGAAGAGTGACAAATTTCCCCCATAGCAAGAGAGTACAGGCGTACTGAATTTTTACGAAATCTTCCCCATGACCAGACTATATAGAAGTATATCTTCTCTCGCTTCTCCGCGCCTTAAACT
Source organism: uncultured Chloroflexia bacterium (assembly GCA_963736995.1). Lineage (GTDB taxonomy): Bacteria > Chloroflexota > Ktedonobacteria > Ktedonobacterales > Ktedonobacteraceae > CADDYT01. The sequence continues at coordinate 174,692 of CAVTRB010000007.1, read as the reverse complement.
GGACTTTTATCCTGTTCGAGTATGAAAAAGAAAGATTGCCTCATGAAGAAGCAATCTTATGTAAGAAATTCAGGGAAATTACATAAGAAAATAGCATGACAAACTCAGCAAATTACATAAGAAAGTAGCAATTGCGAGCGACAGCGGAGCAGGGATATAATGGGGCGGTAATTCTTTGAAAGAAGGAATAGAAAGAGGTCATAATGATCAATCTGGACGAAGTAGGGGCGCATTCTGACATGAATGGCGGGTTGAGCGTGCGCTTCGGTATCTACCTGCCCAATATCACGGTGGCAAAGGGCTATGTGCTGGTGGTGCGCATCATTCACGAACTCGACCAGTTCGATATCGAAATACCCGCGAAGAATTTCTACCTCATGCTTGACGAGCAGCACCCGCTCGGCCTGTGGAGCGCAACTATTAATCTCGCGGCCTATAAAGATGCGGATGGACAGGACCACTTCGGCCAGCCCGGCACGTACCTGTATCGCTATACGCTGCTGCAAAAGGTGCAGGGGACGTTGATAAACCCGATGACACTTTCTGTCTTCGACCCGGCGAATACGGCGGCAGCAGCACAGCCGCTGACGGCCAACCTCGTCACGCTCTTCATTACCGACCCCTTCGCGCTGGATACTGGCATCGACAAGCTCGCGGCCTTCACCGTCAGCGAGCAGCCTATCGCGTCGTTTCAGTGGACGGATGCCGCTTTCCAGGTGCCGTCACTGGACGATCTGATCGTTTACGAGTTGCAGGTGGAAGAATTTGACAGTTCATTCGATGGCGTGGCCGATCGGCTCGAATATCTCAGCGGCCTCGGCGTCAACGCGCTGGAGCTGATGCCGATTACGACGGTGCCACAGATCTTTGACTGGGGCTATGGCCCACTGCACTACTTCGCGCCCGAAGACCGCTGGGGTGGTATGGACGCCCTCAAACGGCTGGTCAACGCCTGCCACGCCAGGGGCATAGCCGTCATTCTGGATGTCGTCTACCAGCATGCCAGCGCCGATTTTGCCTATGATCTCGTCTACCAAACGAGCGGCGAGACGGGGCCGATGGGAACATTTCCCATTGGGCCGTTTGGCCCGCAGAACACCTTCGAGGGCATGCCCTTCACCCAGGACTATTTCCGTGCGGTCAATCGTCACTGGATGGAAGAGTGCCACGTCGACGGCTTCCGCTACGATAACGTCAGTGGCTACTACGATGGGCCGACGGGGCAAGCCTATGCCCAACTGGTCTATAGTACCTATCAGGATGCGCTGCCTATCAAGCGTTTTCAAGATGAGCAGGGCTACAGTCGCATTCTCCAGGTAGCAGAGTACCTGGACAATCCTCCGGCTATCCTGCGCGACACCTACTCCAATGGCACGTGGCAGGATGCGCTACTGAACAAATGCGAAGACATGGCGCGCAACAACTATGTCGACGAGGATTTTGTCCACCTGCTCAACCCTTACGCCGTGGGCTATCCCGCCACTCGCGACTTCAACGGGGTGCAGGTTCCCGTCGCGCCCTTCCAGTACATCGACTCGCACGACCACGAGCACCTGATCGACAGCTTCGGCGTTGAGTATGGCATTGGCGGACAGGGGGATGTGCAATTCGGCATTCGCGCCAACTCCTACAAATTGCAGCCTTTCGCCATCGCCCTCTACACGTGTCAGGGCGTGCCGATGCTCTGGCAGGGTGAGGAGTTCGCGGAGAACTACACGCTGCCGCTCGCTGGTGATGCACGCATCTCCTTCCGGCGCAGCGTTCACTGGGAATATTTTTATGATGAGTACGGGCAGCCGCTCGTGCGCCTCTATCGCGTCATGGCCCGCTTGCGCCGCCGTTTCCGCGCCCTGCGCAGTCGCGTCTTCATCGGGTTCGACCAGCAATCCAACCCGGCAAAGCAGATCGTCGCCTACCAGCGTTCCGCGCCCGCCACGACCAATGAGCCGGAGCAGCACGCCATTGTTATTCTCAACTTCTCCGACAACGCGCAGTCGCTCGCCCTGCCCTTCCCAAAAGCTGGCACCTACCGCGAGATGGTCAACGACGACATCCGCGCCCCCGACCATCTCGATCTGACGGTGCAGCAGGATGGGCAGATCATCCAGCCAGCAGAGATGGTGCCATCACATTACGGACAGGTATGGGTGCAGGTGTGATAGAGATGAGCCAGGGTGGACTGGGGATAGGGCGAGGCCAGCTCCGCCCTGGTTCCTCGCGTTCCTACATATGCCCCTCAAACCACGACAGAATGTGTTTCAGGCGCTCTTTGCGCAGACGGGGGTGGCCGCCGCGTGAGAGGCCGTGGCTCTGGCCCTCGAAGCGCACGAAAAGAACCTCGCGGCCCAGCCACTTGAGGGCGGCGAATAGCTGCTCCGACTGCTCGATGCCGCAGCGGAAGTCGCTTTCACTGTGAATAATCAGCAGGGGGGTGTGGATGTTGTTGACGTAGGTGATGGGCGACGAGCGCGTATAGCGTTCCGGGTCCTCCCAGGGCGGAATTTCCAGATCGTCATCGGTGTACTCCCAGCCAATGTCGCTACTACCAAAGAACGAGTAGCGGTTGATGACGCTGCGGTCGGCAACGGCCACGCGGAAACGGTCACTGTGGCCGACCAGCCAACTGGTCATGAAGCCGCCGTAACTGCCGCCGATGACGCCCAGCCGCCGCTCATCGATGTAACCCTTTGCCAGCACGGCATCGACGCCTGCCAGGATGTCCTGCGAGTCTTTTCCGGCCCATTCGCCGCGTACTGCTAGAGCGAAGTCACGCCCATAACCGCTGCTGCCGCGAGGGTTGGTGAAGAGCACAACATAGCCAGCCGCCGCCAGCAACTGCATCTCGTGCAGGAAGCCGTAGCCATACTGCGAGTGCGGTCCGCCGTGAATCTCGACGATCAGAGGATATTTGTGAGCCGGGTCGAAGCCGGGCGGCTTGAGCTGCCAGCCATCTATTGGCCAGCCGTCCTCACCTGTGTATGAGAAGTATTCGGGCGTCGAGAGTTCCAGTTCGTCGAAGAGGGCGTCATTGTAATGCGTCAACTGGCGCAGTTCTCCAGGTGTCGCGGTCGAGCCGATGAAGATCTCTCCGATATGGGTTGGGTCTTCGATCAGTACGGCGAAGATTCGTCGCTGCGTATCCATGCTAAAGTCCATCGCGTGGAAATTGCCGGGGGTAAGCGTTGTCGGCTCGCTGTCCGCGCCTTCGACCGGAATGGCGTAGATGCGTGAGGTACCACGCCGGTTCGCCAGCACATAGAGCGTCTGCCCATCCGGTGCCCAGGTTGGGGCGGGCATAATGTGTTCGTCGGTAGCGTCGCTGTTCGTCCAGTCGGCGAGGCTGCCCTCGAAGGCGGCAGTCAGATTGCGCGGCGCTTGCGAGCCATCGACGGGGACGGTGAAAAGTTCAACATGCCCTGCTCCACGGCGTTTGAGCGCGGCCAGGAAGGACAGCGTGCGCCCATCCGGCGACCACGACGGCGAGCTACAGGTATAGCTGCTCTCGTTCATCTGACGCAACTCTCCGGGCTGACTGTTCTGTAGCGAGAGGATGTAGATATCGGGGCTGCGCACCTGCCAGCGATCCTCGCCCCGGTTTGAGGCGAAGGCGATCTGCGAGCCGTCGGGCGACCACATCGCGTCCTTCTCATCCCAGTCGCCATCGGTCAGTTGAACTGGTTGCGCAGGTTGCCAGTTATCGCTCGTGGGAACATCAATGAGGAAGAGATGCGTGCGCCGCTCGTAGGTGTAGCCGACGCCATCGAGGCGGTAGGCAAGGCGGTCGATGACTCGTGCTTTGGGCAACGGCTTGCCATCCTCATCCTCTTCATCGAGCGGGCCGACGGCTGCGCTGAAGATCAGGCGCTTGCTATCGGGCGACCAGACGGGGTGAAAAGCTCCATGTGGCATGAAGGTAAGCTGGCGAGCCTCACCACCGTGGGTGGGAAGAAGCCAGACCTGCATCTTGCCCTTGCCGCGCTCCTTTGCCTCCTTGCCACTTCCCTGACTTTCGCCCTCGCGGTCGGAGATGAAAGCCAGCCAGCGGCCATCGGGCGACCAGACAGGAGTGCGCGAGTTGGCACTGCCACCTATAAAATGCTTCGCCGGGCCACCATCAACTGGCGCAACCCAGATGGACGGGCGATAGGCATGCTTGCGCGCATCAATGCCGGTAACGACAAAAGCCACCAGTCGGCCATCTGGCGAGACGCGGGGCCGACTAAGAAATTTGAATTGATACAGGTCTTCGATTGTGATAGAACGTGCCAATGTGAATACTCCAGATCTGATGTATGTTACGATTGTGTTTGTGCTTCAGTCGTTGCCGCTTCCGGCAAAACACCCTCCGCAGTTTCCTGAATAAGCTGGTCAACGACGGCTTTGAAGCTGCCGGTGCGCTGGTAGGTGGCAAGCTGACGGTCGGCGCTTGAGCCTTCTTGCAGGATGCGATAGGCGTATTCCACCTCTTTGCGACTGCCCAGTTCGTCAACCACGTCATCGATGAACCAGCCAAGTAGTTCACGGATCAGTTCGCGAGCAGGTTTCTCCTCCTGCTTGCCGAAGTCGATCAGGTTGCCATCGATGCCATAGCGCACGGCCCGCCACTTATTCTCATCGATCAGGTCGTGGGGGTAGACGCGGAAGGTTATGTTATCGCGGCGCAGCTTCCACAACTTGGCGACGATGGCCTGGAAGATGGCAGCCATGGCAATGGCCTCATCCACACGGGTGCAAACATCGCAGATGCGGAACTCCAGCGTCGGATACGAATGGTTCGGACGTACGTCCCACCAGATTTTGCTGGCATTGGGAATGCTGTGCGTATTGACCAGCGTGTTGACGAGATACTGGTAGTCCTGCCAGGAATCGAAGATACGCGGGACGCCACTGCGCGGAAAGTTACGGAAGATGATGCTGCGATAGGACTTCAGACCGGTGAGGCGGCCCATCCAGAAGGGAGAGCTGGTCGAGAGCGCCAGTACGTGCGGCATGAAGTAGCGAGCAACATTCATAGCGTCGATGAGAAACTCGCGATCCTCGATGCCGACGTGGACGTGCGTGCCGAAGATGAGCAGGCGTTGAGCCAGTTCCTGCATATCCTGCTTGACGCCCATGTAACGTTCCTGCGGCGTGATCTCCTGCTCTAACCAGGATGAAAAGGGATGCGTCCCGGCGGCAATGATGCGCAGGCCATTCTTACCGGCCAGTTCCATGATAGTACGGCGCAGGCGCACCAGTTCCGACCGCAGTTCACCGGGCGTCTGGCAGACTTCGGAGCCGATTTCGACCATCGCCTGGTGCAGTTCTGGCTTGACCTGCTCGCGCAGGAGCACCTTTCCCTCTTCCAGAATCTGCGTGATGTAGGAGCGCAGTTCTCCCGTCTTCGGGTCGACAATCTGATATTCTTCCTCGATACCAAGCGTAAGTGATGGTGCTTTCATGTGCTTCACCTCTTCTGTGCCTAACGATTTTCTACAAGGAAGGTTGGTACGGTGGAACCCGTACCGGCGGTGACATTCAACAGGGCCTGAGCAGAGAGGCGCGAGAGACAGCCATCCACGTAGTCGCCGTAGAAGACGAGCGGGTTGGTGTCCAGCATGCGGTCGATCAGACTGACATGCCCGTCGACGAGATTGGGATACGGCTCGCTGGGGATGGTGACGCGCTCCTGCACGATATAGGGAGCATGGAGCGCTGCCTCCACCGATCGTGCCCACTCTTCAGGGCTCGTCTCCCAGCCAAGCACTACGCCGTGACCACCATACTCATCATTTGGCTTGATGACCATATTCTCACGACGCTCCAGGATGAACGGAATGAGGTCGACGGGCCGGTCGCGATACATCGCCATGCGCTCCTCAACGCGGGCCGTCCAGGGAATGTGCGCATTAATAGCCTCTAGCTCATCCAGTGTAAAGAGGTGTGCGTTACGCTCGTCACGCAGTACGGCCAGGCTCGCCTTCTTATGCAGGATTTTGCAGCGGAACGGATTGACCATACAGACATTTTTATCCAGTACCGCCCGCACGATGGGATGGTCCATGCCACCGCGCTCCACCAGTTCAGAGACGAGCACACGCTTGTAAATCAGTGTGATGTGGAAATTCCCGGCCATCAGCTTCCCGTTGCGGTACTCGATCTCTCGTGGATCGGCGATCACACACTCCAGTCCCTGCGACTTGAAGTAGTTCTCGAAGAGCACGAATTCGCTATAGCTGGGTACCTCGCGCCAGTCGAGGATGCCGATGCGCGGCTTCTCGCGATGGCCCGCCCACTGATTAAAGGCATCAAGCAGGACATTCATGACGCTGTGTCGCGAGGGCAGCGGGCGCACCTGGAAGCGGCGCAGGAACTCGGCCATCACCGGCAGCCCGTAGAAGACCTCGGTGAGCACATCATTATAGGCCGGGCTGGCGGGCGTATCGGCATTGTACTCCGTCAGCCGCAGGCCACCGCGATCGGTGACGAAGAAGGTATCCACACGCGAGGTGGGACTGGGATGGCGAAAGCCGGGGTCAAACTGAATAAGGTACTCTTCCCAATCTTCCAGACCAAACTGGGCGCGAAACTCCTTACTCTCCATCGCCACATGGTAGATCTTCTCGAAGGTACGCATCAGAATACGCATGCGCCCTTGCAGGAAGCGATACTGCTCCGGCGTCAGAAAGCGCGGGCGCAGCGTGGTACAGAGCGGTCGCGAACCAAAAACGATGCCACGCTGCTGCTGCTGTTCATCCAACTGCGCCTGCGACGCCGCGGCCAGTTCGTCCGTCAGCAGTTCATGATAGGTCTCAATAGCTTCTATCAGCGACACAGCACACCTCTCCATTCAGAAAATAGCTTCCACAAGGGAAAATAGTTCTCACAGGACGGAGGCAAGCTCCGTCCCTACTAACGACGGCGCGGTTGGTAGGGGCGGAGCTTGCCTCCGTCCTATGCACCACACCTCCGCCGTTCTCGTCCACATCCTTGCTAACTTGCCTCCGCCCTATTCGCCTCAATCTGCCTGTCCGCTACATTGCTATTTTCGGCTGCTCCGTTGCTGCTCTCACGACTCTCACGACTCATACTGCTTCCACTATCTGTGTTATTTGCGCTGCTTGCGTTGTTCTCACTGCTTCCCTGCCAGGTGCGGCTGGCGGTCATGAAGGCATCCCAGCGCAGTTTGGGAAGCTGCGGGCGCGGGTTCTTCGCGAGGTTGATCGCCATATCAGCCATATGCTTGACCACCCATTCAAAGTAGTGCGGTGTCAGCGAGTAGATATCCATGTCTGGCGCGGGATTCATAAAGTCGATGGCATAGGGGACGCCGTCGCGAACAGCCCACTCCAGCGAGTTCATGTCGTAGCCAAGCGCCTGCACCAGTTTGAGCGAATCTTCGACGATGCGCTTGCCCAGTTCAGGAGTCAGGTGCTGGTGCTCAACATGATACTTGCGCTCGCCAGGATCATACTTGATGGGCAAAACGGTATCCTGTCCGATGGCGATGCAGCGCACATACTGTTCCCACTTGATGAACTCCTGCAAGATAGGGGTGCGCAGGCCGAACTGGTTGTAGTGCTGGATCACCTCGTCGAGCGAGTGACAGATAAAGACATCTTTCCAGCCACCGCCTAGCGCATCCTTCAGCACACACGGCAGGCCAACGTAATCGATGATGCCCTGCCAATCCAGCGGGTAGATCAGGTTGCGCAGGCTCTCGTTATGCACGATGCCGGGAATGTAATCCTTGTTGGGCAGCGCAACTGTCTTCGGACTGGCTATACCCAGTTTCTCGCATAGACCCGCCTCCAAAAACTTATCGTCGGCTGTCCACATGAAGGGATTGTTAATAACCGTCGCCCCTTGCAACACGGCGTATTTGAGATAGATACGGTAATAGGGTATTTCATGCGAAATACGGTCGATAATCACCGCGTAGGGGACCGGCTCGTCCATGCGCGTACCGCCCAGTTTGACGTACTCGGCAATTACGCCCTCGTTGCGGCTATTAACCTCTTCAATGAAGGCGGGGGGAAATGACCATTCCCGCCCAACCATCAAGCCAACCTTTAATGCCATCTTATCGCTCCCCTGTTATTCATTATTCGCTCCCGTAGGTGCCGATTGATCGGCCAATGGGTTACGAGGGCCGATCAATCGGCAGTGCGCACGATCAATCGGTGCCTACGAGTGGCGCGAATACGTTTAATCATGACCGCCGATATAGAGGCGAATCATCTGTCTCCACCACGGCCAGTCATGCGCCCAGCCATCCCAGATGCGCAGAGCGTGCCAGATATTCTTGCTCCAGAGTATAGCCGAAAAATCTTCGTTGTTCTTGCACGATGGGTCGTCGCGCCCGATGGCAAGAATGGTATCGACGCGGTTCAGCGCCGCTATACGCTCCGGGTCGTGCTCATTGGCGATGAAGGCCATGGGATTGTTAAAATACACGTTATCGTCCGAAAAGCCCCCGGTGAAGCGTCGTATGTCGTAGAGACCGCTCATGCCAATTGTGCGATTCACCAGTTGTGGATGGCGCAGGGCAAAATTGACGGCATGGTAGGCACCGAAGCTCGCGCCAACCGTAATCAGGAAGGGATCGGCGTTGCGCTCGCTACTGAACGGCAGCACCTCACGCACAAGATAGCTATCGTATTCATTATGGCGAATGGCTCGCAGCGAAGGGTGAAGCCCTCGCGCATACCAGCTTTCCGAGTCCACACTATCCACACAGAACAACTGCACATGGCCCTGATCGATTTGATCGCGCAGTTCGCCGATCATGCCAAAATCTTCCCACTGAAAAAAACGCCCCATCGAGGTGGGAAACACGATCACCCGCGCACCCGCGTGACCAAACACCAGCAACTCCATATCGCGCTGTAAAGAGGGGCTATACCAACGATGATACTCACGATTCATTACACTACACTCACATCCGGCCCGAAACGGAGCCGTTCGTTTCATGATGCAATGCGACCCGGTAGAGAGCAATGCAAAGAGAATCAAGCATGGCAGGTCGCATGCTAACCGGGACAAAACCAGATCACACGACGCTGAGTGATCGGGGATACGCAATCAACTGTACAAGTCGACACGACATCATACCATACTATGAAAAAAAGCTTCTCGCATGTCATTCTGAGCGGAGCGAAGAATCTGAAGGGAACTGTGTCGACCAGATAGTTGCTTCAGATTCTTCGCTCCGCTCAGAATGACATGTCTGGGCCAGTTTTTCATGGCAACATTGTGTTACGTCAAGATAAATGGTATCACGTAGGTTACAATTGTGTCAACGCGAGGTATTGGCGATTTCGTGAGTCTCGTCTTCAAGCATATTGCGCATGAGAAAGGTGATCCAGGTGCGGAAGGGACGCCAATTGTCAGTGATGGTCTGCATCTCTTCTGCTGTTGGCTCGCTTTTGAGGTCGTAGGCCAGGGCAATGGCGCGGCCCAGACGGGATTCGTGGCGCGGCGGTAAATCTGGCTCGCCCGCGCCACGCAGAAGGATAAACTCCGAGGAGAATTGCCCAATGCCAGACAATTGCCGCAGCTCTTCCAGCGCCTGCTCCACCGGAAGCGAGCGCAGGCGCCCTGCCTCCAGTTTCCCCTCCATCGTCGCCTCCGCAATGCCTTGCAGGTACATAATCTTGCGCTCGTTGAGGCCGGGGAAATGCTCTAGCTGGCGCAGGCGAGCCGGACCGGGAAAAGCTGGCTGCATTGTGCCGTGAATGTTCACCGCCTCGCCCTGTTCCTCCGCCATGCGCGCCTTGATGCGCGCCGCCTGCACAATACGAATACGCTGGCTAATAAGCGCCCAGGCGGCAGCTTCGTAGGGTGAGTAGAAACAGACGGGGCGTCGACCGGGATAGCGCGCCTGCAGGCGGCCAACCACATGGTCACGCTCGCTCACCTCCAGAAAACGGCTTCCATCCACGTCCAGCGACAGGATGCGCTCAACCTGCCGCTGTATCGCCTGCGTATCGACGTCATGCTCGCCATAGACCTCGCCGACGACGACCCCATCTTCCTCGCGCAGGCAAACACCAGCTGCTTGCTCAGTGCCATCGACAACAAACGCCAAGTGCAGGTGATCAGACTGTCCTGCTCCCTTATAGGCGGCAGGCGTGAATCCTTCCAGAAACGTCCTGCTTTCTGCCAGTGAGAACGGTCCCTTCGGCGTAATCGTGAATGTATCCTGTACCTTCGACTGCTGCATACTCATGCCTCCTTTGTTTTCCATTTCGCAAAAATTGTTGCTTCGCTTTGAGAGAAGTATACAGCATGCTGGTGACAGCAGTATGTCAGGAGCGATATGTCATGGCATGCTATTGCCGTTTCAGGCGATCAGTTGCTCGAACCGGTCGATGTCCTGGCGGATGATATCGAGGCTGGCGTGCCAGAACTGCTCGGAGCGGATGTCGATGCCGAAGCGGCTGGCGAGGGTGGCGGCGTCGGCAAGGCCGGTGGAGGAGAGCAGATCGTCGTAGCTCTGGCGGAAGGCCTCCGGCTCCTGCTGGTAGCGAGCGTAGAGGCCGAGGCCAAAAAGCAGGCCGAACATGTAGGGATAGTTGTAGAACGAGCGCCCCGTGCTGTAGTAGTGCTGCTTCACCGCCCACATATAGGGGTGCAGCCTGTTCTCGTCCAGCACGTCACCATAGGTTTCGCGCTGCGACTCCAGCATGAGCGTATTGAATTCGTCGACAGAAAGTTCGCGTTGCTCACGGGCCGCGAAGACGCGCTGCTCGAAGAGGAAACGGCTGGTGATGTCGACCACAACCTGGCAGGAGCCTTGTAGCGAAGCTTCGAGAATGGCGATCTGCCCTTGCCGGTCAACCTGTTGTAGCGCGGCATGACGGATAATTGTCTCACAGAAAATGCTGGCCGTCTCCGCCAGGGTCATGGGCAGACTGCGTTGCAGCATGGTGCGTTCAGCAAGGTTGAGATTGTGATAGCCATGCCCCAGTTCGTGCGCCAGCGTGCTCACACCGCCGAAGACTGGTTTGAAGTTGGCAAAGACGCGGGATTCGTCGCCGCGCAGCGGCGTGCAATACGCCCCGTCGCGCTTGCCGGGACGAGGTTCCGCATCAATCCAGCGCTCGCGGAAGGCTCGCCCTGCGAAGGCCGAGAGTCGCGGTGAGTAGGTGCCGAACTGCTCAACGATGAAATCCCTGGCCTCGTTGAAGCTCCACTGCCGTTCCTGAGCCGAGATGGGCGCGAACAGATCGTACCAGGCCAGTTGTGGCAGGCCAAGTAGGTGAGCTTTGGCGCGCAGGTAGCGACGGAAATCTGGGAACGAGGCCCGCGCCGCCGAGAGCATGGCGTCGAGCGCCTGCTGATCCATGCTGTTCACAAAAAGCGAGGCAGCGAGCGGTGACTGCCAGCCGCGCCTGCGCGAAAGCACGTTGACCTCACCCTTGATACTGTTGAGCGCGGCGGCTAACGGCAGCGCCACCTGCTGCCAGCCAGTAAGTTCGGCCTCGTAAGCGCGTCGACGCAGAGCGCGGTTGGCATCATAAGCCAGGTTGCGGACAACGCTCATCGGCAGTTCCTGCGTGTGACCCTCAACCTCCAGCGGCACGACCAGTTGCGAGGTCAGATTGCCATGCAGCTTTGTCCACGCCGACCCGCCGGTCACGTTCAATTCCGCGCTCAGCGCCTCCTCAGCAGGGGGCATCAGGTGGGTAGCATGCTCCTTTGCCTGGCGCAGCGCGAAGGCATGGTCGCGGGCCGCACTCGACTGCTCAATCAGCGCCTCCACATCCAGCGAGCCAATCCAGGCAGTGAAGCGCGTTCCCAACTGCGCAAGCTGTACGAGGGAACGCTGCAATTCGCTCATCTTCGCCTGTGCAAGGTCATCCTTCGAGTTGGTGGTGATGAAGCAGTTGATGTAGGTACTCAGCGTCCTGGTGCTCTCCAGAACAGCGTTATAGCGTCCCAGCACTATCTCAAACGCGGCAACGAGCTGGCTGTCCAGCATCAGTGGTGGCTGTTCCTGAACAGCGTATGTATCAAAGAGTGCGGCCAGATCGGCAATATCTCGCACCACAGCAGCAAACCCTTGCTCAAATGCGGGCGATGCCATACTCGGATACACCACACTCATATCCCAACGTGGCAACGATGTTGTCGTAGTCATCGAACACATCCCTCGCTATCCTTCTTTACTAACAACGCCAGGCTGGCAGTGAAGCCGTGGAGGAAGGTGCGGGAGCCGATAGGGCCGATTTCGCCGTTGCAGAAGAGACCCGCTAACGGCAACATCCCCAGGGAATTGGCGACGACCCTGGCGTCGTGATGCGGCTCCCCGAACATGCCGATGCCGCGTCCGTTGCAAGAGCAGAGGATTGCCGCGACCGGCTCTTGCTCCCCCAGATCAGCACAGGTTCTTGCCAGCAGTTCTTTCAGATCGAGATCGGCAGCGTTGGCGTCGCGCATCTGGAACTGGATGGTCTGCCCCAGACGTGGATACGCACCGATGGCAATCGCACCACTAGCAGGATCAATGCCGAGCAGAGGACGAATGAGATAGCTGCCGCGCCCGAAGCTTTCGCGGTACTCATCGGCAGCCAGCCCGACCATAAGGTTATTCTGCGCTCGCAACTGCATCTCTTCTGGCAAGCTCGCCAATGTCTCGAGCAGCAGATTATACGCCGGACGATTCGAGATGGTCTGGATGATATTATCTCGCATTCCGGTAATCGTCCACGGCTCCCCGATCGGCTCACAGCCCTGAGAGACAAGCGGCTGGATAGTGTACGGGCCACCGATGCTCAGGCCGACGCCGCCAGCGTCATATATCTCGCCGTTAAGAAAAACGAAGGTGCGCCGCTCTACTGGACCAAATGAGGCCAGTCCGCCAAGCATGGGACGACCGGGGTAGGCAGCTTCCAATCCCTCAATCAACTCCTCACAATCGAGCCGGTACGGGTCGGCAAAGATCAGCCAGGCATTGACATCAGCGGGCGGAATTTCCAGGCGCGCGGGCCAGTCAGTCGGGTCAGCGCAGTCCTCTACCATCTCCTGAGTCAGGCGCGTCGAGTGCAGGATGGCACCGGGAAGAGAGAGCGTGAGCAGGGCGAGGGCCGGCACGCCCTCAAGTTCCTGTGCTGTGCCAATAATGCCCTGACCGGAACAGCCGATCAATACGCTGGCCCCGGTCCCTTGCTGAGCGCGGCAGAGAATCTCTGGAAAATAGCGAGCATAGGCACCACTGGCAAACAACACCGCCACGTCCGCTGAAATATCTGCCGTCTGCTCCAATGCCTGTTCTAACGCCCGTTCCCAGTGTGCATCCTTCACAAGCGAACTCCGGGCGGTCGTTTGCCGTGCATCCATCGGACACATCTCTCCTTCCCTGGTAGTCAAATATTGCCCTCACCGCAATTCGACTTGAATTCTCCCCAGAGTAGTATCGCACAAGAGGATGAGAAACGGCAAATGTTCCCCATCTGATCGATGCCACTGGCAATAATTCATCCATTGTCATACACTAATGCGAGGTACGTTTGAAGCGTAATACATGCTATGGAAATAATGAGAAGAGAACTTGCCTGGAACCGGGATAGGAGCACGATATGGAAGATATTGAGCGCAATGCGCCTCTGTTTGGCCTGAACATCGACCCCTCGGCGCGCAAGCGGGAGCTGGCCTTCGATCTGGCCCATCTGGCCGATGAGAGCAATCTAGATCTCATTTGCGTGCAGGATCATCCGTACAATCCTGACTTTTTCGATACCTGGACGCTGCTAACGGCGCTGGCCATGGTCACGCAGGAGGTTCATCTGCTGCCCAATGTCCTCAACCTGCCGCTGCGCCCGCCTGCCATGTTAGCAAAGGCAGCGGCAACCCTTGATCTGTTGACTGCTAGCAGAGTGGAACTGGGCCTCGGCGCGGGCGCATTTACAGAGGGCGTGGTGGGCTACGGCGGACCTAAGCGCACTCCTGGCGAAGCGGTAAGCGCGCTTGAGGAGGCATTGCACATCCTGCGCATGCTCTGGCAGCCTCTGCCTCCCAATTCGACCGTCAGCTTCGAGGGCGACTACTACCAGTTACATAATGTACAGCCGGGACCGGCACCCGCGCACGACATTCGCATCTGGCTCGGCGGCAACAAGCCGCGTATGCTGCGTGTCACAGGTCTGCTTGCCGATGGCCTGCTCATTTCCAGCACCTACATTCCACCCGAAGAGGTGCCAGCCATCCAGCGGGCCGTGGACGAGGGAGCCGGGCAGGCCGGACGCATTCCCAATGCCATCCGGCGCGGCTACAACCTCATGGGTATCATTCAGACGCCTGGCAGTCATACTATGACTGCCAGGCGCAAGGGACTGATCATCGGTACGCCGCAGCAGTGGGTGAATGAAATCTTGCACTACTACAACGATCTGCGCCTGGATACCTTTACCTTCTGGCCCGTTATGGGCGACGAGCAAAAGCAAGCCCACATCTTTGCCGAAGAAGTTGTTCCGGCCATCAAAGAGAGACTCGAAAAAGGGTAGAGAGCAGGCTACCCTTTGCGCCGTTCCAGTTCAATCACCGGAATCTTGCGGGTTGTCTTCTCCTGGTACTCAGCGAACTGTGGATACATCTCTGCCCATCTGGCGTAGATTTTGTCGCGCTCCTCACCTGTGACCGGGGTAGCGGTGGCCTGGAAGGTCTCGTCCCCCACCTCGACGGTGACTTCAGGGTGAGCGAGCAGGTTGTGGTACCAGTCGGGGTTGGTTGGTGCGCCCCCTTTGGAGGCAAAGATGTACAGGTGGTCGCCGTCGCGCATGTACATCACCGGGCTTGTGCGGGACTGCCCGCTCTTTGCGCCGGTAGTGGTCAGTAAAAGTAGTGGCCTGCCTTCCCACATTCCGCCAACCTTCCCCTTGTTCGCCCGGAACGCCTCAATCGTCTGGCGATTCCAATCATTCCTGTCAGCCATAAATTCTCCTTAAAAAATGTGATGCCGACCATGTCGACATCCCTGTTGCGTGCAAGATTAATCCTATTGTCACTTCATATGACACTTCATGCTAGCATATTCGTCTGGCTGGCGTCAAATTTTGAGTGCGGGCGGTGGCATATTATCACCTTTAAGGCTATAATGAGATGGGCTGTTAAAGAATATTTCCCATCAAGAGTGGGAATGTGGGGTCTCGTCCTGTAGGGACAAGGGGCAGATGAGAGGCCGGGTGGCATTCGTCCCTCACAGCGCGGCTTTGGCAACGCCACACTCCAGCTTGGCCTCCTGATGCAAGAAGCGCGTCGTTATGGCCTTTCCCGCGTCATGCTCACCATCGATGGCGACAATCCCGCCTCGGTGCGCGTCATTGAAAAGAATGGTGGCAAACTCGACCACCAGGGCAACTCACCAGAAACGGGTGAGTTGCTCTCGTGCTACTGGATTGATCTGTGAGTTCTCTTTACCAGAAAGGAGACAGGATGAAAAATACGTTTGTGATTCTCTGGGGGCATGGCTCAGCCTGGGTGGAGGGCAAGACCGTGCGCGAACAGCCTTACTGGGATGACCATGCCACCTTCATGGACCGGCTTTTTGAAGATGGCATGGTGGTACTGGGTGGTCCCTTTGCCGATGGGACGGGTTCGATGGTGATCGTAGAGGCAGAGAGCGAGCGGGAAGTGGCCGATATCTTCGCGCAAGACCCCTTTTTATTGCATGACATTTTTGCCCTCAGAAGCCTCAAGCAGTGGCAGCTTTTTCTGGATGCGCGTCGCAAAGAATGACGGCCTGGCATGTATCGCGGCATCTTCTATATTATCACTGGCATGATCGGTGGTCATTACATGACGTGGGATCAGGTTCGCACCCTGGCTCGCGACGGCATGCAGATTGCCTCCCACACCATTCACCATGTCAATGTCGGCAATCCTCCCGCCTGGACGAGTACGCAAGCGGAGTTGCAGGTTTCCCAGAAAACGCTCGAACAGCAGCTTCATGTCCCCATCCAGTTTTTCTGCTATCCCTCCGGCGAGCCATTCCATGACGATACCGTTGAGGAGCAGCGGGTCGTGCTGGTCGACCTCTTCAGCGACGGCTACGTCGGGGCCGCTCTTGACCCTTTCACGCTCGATTCAGCCCTCCAGAACGCGCAAACTCCATATCTCCTCAACCGTATCCGTGTTAGCGGTGGTGAGAACCTGCCAACCTTCGTTGGCATTCTGGAGGCCGTGCTCAGTCGCAGCGTCGTTTAGAGATGTCATTCTTCGCTGCGCTCAATGCTCAGATGAAACGAGCCGTGGAACGGCGAGCCGTCCAAGCAGAACGTTCGTTAACGGGATCTGCACTCAGATTGATATCGGCGAGTTCGTCTTGAGCAAAAATGGGCAGGATGCAGAAAAATTGCTCATATTGCTTGACACGTAGAAGTTCCTCTTTATAATACACATATCAGACATTTGTATCGAATGTGTTTCCCAATGTGCTGAATAATGTTGGTACACAGGAAGTATCGTCCCACTGATTGGAACAAACCCCTGCATCTGGTTGTTCTTATTGATGAGGGGTATGCTCCCCTGTCTATTCTTTTTCCATTTGTCCGTTATCTTCGTCTTAATAAGTAATACTCAGTTGTAATGAGAGAGAACAAGTGTAGGTTGCCGTGATGACAGTGAACGATGGGCAACAGCTTTCAAGCCAGTTTGTCGCCAGGCACGTTGAAGCGAAGCCGGAAAACGCGATGTTTTCCATAGCGCCGGAGGTTCGGCAGGAGCTGGAGCATCTCCTCAAGGAGACGGGCCAGTACCTGACACCTCAGGATATGGAGAAGATTCAAGGTGCCTTTGAACTGGCGAACTGGGCGCACAGGGGTGTTTTGCGTCGTTCGGGCGAACCCTATATCCTGCACCCGCTTGAAGTTGCCTTGCTGCTGGCCGATATGCGTATCGATGCTGACGGCATTGTCGCTGCACTGCTGCACGACGTGGTCGAAGATACAGACTACACACTGGACGACCTGAGCGCGCAATTTGGTCTCGCCATTGCCAACATTGTAGATGGCGTGACCAAGTTCGATGCACTTGCCGGGTCGAACGGAGCGCGACCGGTGCGTTCCCCTGCCGCTGCCCAGACCGGGGTAGATGCTGGCAATGGCAGCATGAAACCGGAAGAGGCGGCAGTTGTGCGCACACCCGAAATGAAACGCCGCCAGCGCACCGAAACGGTGCGCAAAATGATGCTGGCGATGGCCGAGGACCCGCGTGTCGTCGTGCTCAAACTGGCGGACCGCCTCCACAACATGCGCACGCTCAGTGTGATGAACCCCGTGCAGCAGCAGAACACGGCGCGAGAGACGATGGAAATCTATGCTCCGCTGGCGCGTCGGCTGGGTATGGCACTGGTGCAGGCTGAACTGGAAGACCTCGCCTTCAGCTACCTGGAACCGGAAAAATATGCCCGTCTCGCGCGCGAAGTGGAGGAGGAGCTGCGCCTCCGCCAGCCGTATATCGATGAGGTATGTCGCATGTTGAGCGAAGAGATGGAGCGCGCCGGTATTCATGCTGAAGTTCACTCCTGGCAAAAGCATCTCGCGAGCATCAATCGCAAGCTTCAACAAAACGGTGGCGTGTTGAGCCAGGTTCACGATCTTGTCTCTTTCCGCATTCTGGTCGATTCCGAGCACGATTGCTACCTGGCGCTTGGTCATATTCACGCCCTCTGGCGTCCCAAAGATGGCCGCATCAAGGACTTTATAGCTACTCCCAAGCTGAATGGTTACCAGTCGCTGCACACAACCGTCTTCTGCTTAGACAACCATCTGGCGGAGATTCAGATACGCACGCACGAAATGCAGCGTACCGCCGATTATGGCGTGGCCAGCTACTGGTATCTGAAGGAGCGCGGCGGCTCGCGTCTCTCCTATCGAGAGATGGTGGCATGGATCGAGCAATTGCGCGACTGGCAGCGGGAACTGCCGCAGAGTGCCGACGAGTTTGTCGAGGCGGTCAAGGGTGATATCTTTCAGGAGCAGATCTTCGTTTTCACCCCGAAGGGTGAGGTCAAAGATCTGCCGCGAGGCTCGACGCCGCTGGATATGGCCTATCGTATCCATACCGACATCGGCGATCATTGCGCCGGGGCACGCATCATCACCAATCTCGAAGATACCGGACGGCTGGTGACACGGCTTGTGCCGCTGGATTACGAACTGAAAGGCGGCGAGATCGTAGATATCGTCACCAATCGTGCAGTGCATCCGACGCGGGACTGGCTCTCGTTCGCTCGCACCGCCGCGGCACGCAACAAGATTCGGCGCTACCTGAAGACGTATGAGCGTGAGATCAATCTGCAACTGGGTCAGGAGCGGCTGGATATCGCGCTCAAGGCAGCAGGAGCTATGGGCTTGCAGGCGGTGGAGAAAGAGAACTTCGCATTCTTCACCGCGATGAGGAAATATCCGGCGGTCGATGATGTATACGTGGCGCTGGGACGCGAAGACCTGGCGGTGGAGACGGTGGTAGAGAAGGTGCTGCCTCTTCTGCAAGAAAAGCAGGAGGAGAAGGTACGTCACAATGGCTCTTCTGAGTTGAAGGCTCTGCCTGTCCTGGCGGAAGGAGTGTTCTATCATAAGCATGGTGTAGTGAAACTGGCGCACTGCTGCTGCCCGCTGCCTGGGGATGCCGTCATTGGCTACCTGCACCCGAATCGAGGCATGTTTGTTCATCGCAGCGACTGCCGCATGATCCGCCGCTATCGCGAGCAGGGCCGTTCACTGGTCGATGTTAACTGGCTGCAGATCGAGGCCGGGTCCTACCTGGCCCCTATCCAGATTATCGCCAGTGATCGAGCGGGTCTGCTGCGCGATGTGGCCGCTGTTGTCGCCGATGCTGGCATCAATATGACAGCAGTCTCTTCGACCACCCATGCTTCCTTGCAGAAAGCAGTGATTACTGCTACACTGGAAATAGAGACTGTAGACCAACTGGAACTCATCTTTAAACGGTTGCGGCTCATTCCGAATGTGACCGATGTGAAACGAAGCGTGTAGGGTGTAACGATATCCTGACAGCACTGAGAGCGGAATCAGGCACGAGCGCCCGGTTCCGCTCTATAACTTGTTTATGATAGAAGTGTACGTACTATTAAATACATAGAATGATTATGCTCATGATAGATTTACATGGGGGACAACAGGCGATACCCGCGCCTATCGATAACGCGGAAGAGGTCGCCCGGAAATTGCTAGCGATTGTCCGGCAATATATGGGAGAGCGCGAAGTTGAGCAGATAGCCAGGGCGCTCAAACTGACCCAGGACACGTTCCAGGGCGTGAGCGAGCACGCGGAGGCGTCGTTGCCCTATTTACAGCTCATCTCTCCCTTTGAGCATGCCCTGGCGGTGGGAACCATTCTGGCCCAGATGCGTATTGATGCCGTAGGCGTCTCTGCCGGCCTGATTTTTGAGGCAGTGGATGCCGGGCGGCTGACGGTCGAGCAGGTGGAGACAAGGTTGGGAGCAGCCGAGGCGCGTGTCGTCAGCAGTATGTTGCGCTTGAATATCCTTGAGCGGCGTAAGCAGAGTGCGGCACAGGCGAACGGGGAGCCGGAGAACGAGGGCGAAAGCAAGAAGCGGCGGGTACGGGCGGCAATGCGCCACCAGCAGGCCGAAACGGTGCGCAAAATGTTCTTTGCCATCTCTGAAGACCCGCGAGTGGTGCTGCTCAAGCTCGCTTACCGCCTGCATGCTATGCGTGTCTGTCGCGACAGCGTTGCTCTCGCGCACCAGATCAATGCGCATGGTGGCGATGGCGCGGGCCATGTGGAGATCAGCGCCAGGCTGCGACAGAGCCTGCCCGCCGATTCGACCGACGACCCCTCTA
This sequence comes from uncultured Chloroflexia bacterium, assembly GCA_963736995.1. GTDB lineage: Bacteria > Chloroflexota > Ktedonobacteria > Ktedonobacterales > Ktedonobacteraceae > CADDYT01. The sequence goes on along the minus strand of CAVTRB010000007.1, from coordinate 154,884 downwards.
TGCTTGCAAGCGAAACACGCGAGATTTACGCTCCTCTCGCCGGTCGTCTGGGCATGTCGCGTATGGAAAGCGAGCTGGAGGACCTGGCCTTTGAAATTCTGGAACCGGAGAAGTATCGCTGGGTGCGCAACCTCGTTGAGAGCGAGAGCAAGCAGTGGCGCTCCTACGTCGAGCGCGTCTGCGCTATTCTGCGCACTGAGATGGTCCGCCTGGGACTGAGGGCCGAGGTATCTGGCCGCGTCAAGCATCTCTACAGCTTCTATAAAAAGCTGGCGCGTAACGCGAGCGATGTCGAAAGTATGAAAGTGGAGGACCTGCAATCGACCGTCGATATTGCCCAGATTCATGACTTGATTGCCTTCCGTATCCTGGTCGAATCGACCCCCGATTGCTACATTGCGTTGGGTCATGTGCATAGCCTCTGGAAACCCAAGGAGGGGCGTATCAAGGATTTCATCGCCAACCCCAAGCCCAACGGCTATCAGGCCTTGCACACCACCGTTTTCTGCCTGGACGACCAGCTGGTCGAGATTCAAATTCGTACCTTCGCTATGCATGAGATGGCGGAATACGGCGTGGCGATGCACTGGCATTACAAAGACGCCGGTGATTCGGCCAAAGCCTCGGCCAGGGAACTGATCACCTGGCTGCGCCAACTGGCCGACTGGCAGCGCGACCTGCGCGCCGGCACCAGCGACACCGAGTTCGTCGAGGCGGTCAAGGGTGACATCTTTCAGGAGCAAATCTTCGTTTTCACTCCTAAAGGCGAGGTCAAAGACCTGCCTGTCGGTTCCACGCCGCTCGATTTTGCCTATCGTATCCATTCCAAGCTGGGTGATAAGTGCGCCGGAGCGCGTATCATCAGCGAGAGCGGCGATAAGCTGGTGACGCGCATGGTGCCGCTTGATTACGAACTGAAGAGCGGAGAGATCGTCGATATTATCACCAACCGCACGGCCCATCCGACACGCGACTGGCTTAACTTCGCCCGTACCGCTGCCGCTCGCAGTAAGATTTGTCGTTACCTGAAGATCTATGAGCGCGATATCAATATCCAGATCGGGCGCGAGCGACTTGACCGCGATATCAAGTTGCAGGGGCTGCGCGGCGTCGAAGTGCTGACCGAAGACCTGCAAAACTGGCTGGCAAACGAGTTCAAACAACCCTCGTTCGATGACCTGCTGGCGGCAGTTGGCGCTGCCGAGATACGTCCGCACGCGGTAGCCGTCAAGTTGAACGAACGATTGCAGCAGTTGCGCGAACTGCGCGAGGGCAAACCTGCGCAGCCGGAGGAAGTAGAGCTTGTGCCTCTGCCAGCCACCTCTACCAACAGGCCGAACTCTTCCGCACAACTGGAAGTGGCAGGCGTGAGCGGGCTTCTGACCACTCTGGCGAATTGTTGTAACCCACTGCCTGGCGACGAGATTATTGGCTACATCAGCCGTGGCAAGGGGGCTGTTATCCACCGCGCCGACTGTCGTAACATTAGCCGCTATCGCGAACGTGACCGCGAACGTCTCATCAACGTCAGTTGGGCTGGAATGAGCCAGCAGCGCTATCGGGCTCCCGTCACTATTACCGCTCGCGACCGCGCCGGACTGATTCGTGACATCGCGACCGTCGTCTCGGATGCGGGCGTCAACATGACCTCGGTCAGTTCAAACGTCGGCGCGAGGCAGGAGGTGGCTTTCATCAGTGCCACGCTGGAGGTTGAGAGCATCGATCAGTTGGAGCGGCTCTTTCTGCGCCTGCAACGTATCAAAGATGTGCTCTATGTCGAACGCGATCTGGGTAAGCGCAGGAAAAAATAACAACACAAAAAGCCATTCGCGGTCTACCACGAATGGCTTTTTGTGTTGTTATAAATTAGCCCTTCAAGCGTTCCAGCACGGGTGGCTGGCGCAGCTTGGCGAGAGCGCCGGCTTCGATCTGGCGCACACGCTCGCGGGTAATGCCCAGTTCGCGCCCCACCTGTTCAAGTGGATGGGCCTGCCCGTTACCCAGCCCAAAGCGCAGTTGAAGCACGAGCCGCTCGCGAGGAGTCAATACTGACTCAAGTACACGCTGCACTTCATCTTTCAGCGTCTGGGTGGTGGCGATGTCTTCAGGGGTGGCCGAATCGGTATCGGCCAGCACATCGCCCAGTTCCTGCTCTTCGTCCTCGCCAACCGGCAGTTCCAGAGAAACTGGCGCACCCGGCGCAGCCTGCAGTTCCAGCATACGGATGGGGTCGAGACCAGTAGCTTCGGCCAGTTCCTCTTCCGTTGGTTCGCGTCCCAGTTCCTGCAACAGGCGCTGGCGCTCGCGGCGAATACGGTTCAGCGCGGTGTTGACATAGACGGGCAGGCGAATAGTGCGCCCCTTGTCGGCTACGGCCCGGCTGATGGCCTGACGAATCCACCACGTGGCGTGAGTGGAGAAGCGATGCCCACGCCGCCAGTCATAACGCTGTACGGCGCGAATCAGCCCGATGTTGCCTTCCTGAATCAGGTCGAGCAGCGTTAGCCCACGACCGACGTAACGTTTGGCAATACTAACTACAAGACGGAGATTAGCGAGAATGAATTGTTTCATCGCCTCACGATCACCCATCTCGATGCGCTGGGCCAGCTCGATTTCGCGTTCATGCGTAATCATGGGGACCCGGCCAATTTCGCGCAGATAGGTCATCACTGCATCGGACTCACCAGCGTCACTGGGACTGACTGTATTCTCGTCATCTTCGGAGCGACGGCGGCGGACATTCGCACGGCGTGTGTGGCGTCCGTGCTCATCTTCGACTGCCATAGCGGGAAGGGTGAGAATAGAGGCAGTTTCTAAATCGGGTGAGCCTGGTAACTGAGTTAGTTCATCATGCATATCAGACATTTCTTCCAACTCAATGGGAGTCGGCTCCAGACCACCAGAGTCGTCTTCCAACTCCTGAAATTCTTTCCCAGGTTCCTCCACATCATCCTCAAGGGTATCATCAAGATCTTGAGTGAAGAGGTCATCGATCAAGGCGAGTGGCTTCTCCTCAGCAAGATCGGAAACGTGTCGGGTTTCGTCCAGGCTAAGCGTTGTTCCCGTCATGGCACGCTCCATTTCAATCATTCTGCGCCCTCCATGATTAAGTAGTATCTTAAGCAGCAAGGTGTCTCTACTTGTAGAAACAAAGCCCAGTCGGGAAAAATTCCCTCACCACTTCAATTATAACGCAAAGAAGCCTTTCCTTCTAGTCCTAACGGCCCCTTTTTTCCCCGACTTCCAGAAATTCATTTATGCTTAGTACGTTTGAACCCCCCTCAAAGTGGCAAATCATCTGAACTTTTCCTGCCGGAATCTGTCTGAGGAGTGGCTACAGGCGCAATCGTCACCCGCTCTTTCTCTTGCACCGCTGCCTGTGAGACCCGCGTGTAACGTATCACACCGATGAGGTAAATGCTCAGTCCGATAACCAGCAGCAACGCCAGAACGAGACCCGAAAGCGCGCCCAGCACATCTCCCACTGCCTCCCAGCTTGCTCCAAAAGCGTAGCCGAGAAAGAGAGGAATGCCCACTCCCAGCATCTCTCCCAGTATGTCAAAGACGAGGAAACGCCGGTAGGGATAGGGGTCTGCTCCGGCCAGCAGGTTGATGACTCCGCCGAGGGCGGAAATGAGGAAGCGACTTAAGAAGACTGCCCATCCCCCATTCTTTGCAAACTCCTTGCGCGAGCGTTCCACTATAAGTGGAGAGATCAGGGAGCGGTGCCGGGGACGAGGGCGTTCGAGCCAGTTCAGCACCCTGATTCCCCACAGCCGCCCGATCCAGTAGCCCAGGTTATCTCCACAGACCGAGGCGCTTAAGGCAAGCAGCAGTAGCAGCGCCAGGTTGAAATTTCCCAGCGAGGCGAATGCGCCCGCCGCCAGCAATAGCAGGACGGTGGGCAGTGGTAGACCGGCTGCCGCTACGAACACTGTTCCCCATAGCACGGGATAGCCGATCTGTTGCAGCCAATCGAGCAGTGTTGGCAGCAGGGTACTCATGTGGGGGTGATTTTCGCTCGCAGGGACACGCTTTACAATTTCTCCTTGACGTAGAGTTAGCTTCTCTCATAGAATATCAGGTATGGATACGTCAGCGCAACTCTTGCAAGTTACAATCAAACGCATCGATACTAGTTTGCCGTTGCCTGCTTATGCCACGGCAGGCGCGGTTGGTTTTGACCTGGTGTGCCGCGAGGATACGGAGATTGCTCCACGCACCGTCGGCTACATTCCAGGCAACGTGATCGTGCAGACGCCGCCCGGCTACATGCTCCTGCTCACGCTGCGCAGCAGTACGCCGCGCCGCAAAGGACTGCTCATTCCCCATGGCGTTGGCATCATCGATCAGGACTACTGTGGCGAGGGTGACGAACTGATGGTGCAGGTCTACAATTTCCGCGAAGAGGCATCACTGGTTCGTCGTGGAGAGCGTGTCGCCCAGGGCATTTTTGTCCCCATTCAGCGCGTTATCTGGCAAGAAGTCGACCAGGTGGGAAAAGGACGTGGTGGTTTCGGCAGTACCGGCCACTGAACTGAACTGATCTCACTTTCTTCTTCTGCCGTAAGAACAAATAGAAAACAGCATGGAGTACAATACCAGAGAAAATCATGAACGATTACTATGCTCTTCTCGAAGTGCCGCCCACGGCCACAGTCGCTGAAATTCGCCGTGCCTATCGTCGCCTTGCCCGCAAATACCACCCCGACCTCAACAGGCAGGTTTCCGACAGCACCAGCAACGAACAACGCATCAAACGCCTCAACGAGGCCTACGCCATCCTCAGCGACCCCATCAAACGCGCCGCCTACGACTCCCTGCGCGAGCGCCGTCCTCAACCACAACCACAAACCCATCCCCGGCCGCAGGAACCCCGCATGACCTGGACTGAGGGCTTCATCGGCTTCATACAAGAACTCAAAAAAGGCTTGCAGGAAGAATAGCCTTCAAGAAGCCAGAACCCTTCCTCAAACGTGCTGTATTTAGAAAATCCAGTCAGTAGTAGAGAGGAGATTTTTAATGTCAGAACCATTTTACGAACAGGGAAACCAGGAGAATCAGAATTCGTGGACTGCATCAGCAGGTGCTACTCCGGGTTTTGGTGCTCAAACTCCACTTTCTGGTCAGGGTTCTCAACAGCCCGGCATGGGAGGAAATCAAGGTGGAGGGCTGCTCGGAGGTGCCATGGGCGATGTGCGGCAAACTGTTGAGAATCAGATTTTCCAGGCCATCGATCACTATGGTAGCCAGGTACCCGGTGGTGAGCATTTCACCCCTGAGGCAAAAAATGCCGTCTCCGGCATCCTCGACAATCTGCAGCGCCAGCTAGAGGCTCAGGCGGCGAACCGCGTGGGCGGTCTCGGCGGTGGCCTCTTCGGCGAAGGCGGTAATCAATCGGGCGGTGGGTCACTCTAGAGAGCAAAGGGGATGATGCGCAAAATTGCCACCGCAATTTTGCGCATCATCCCTTTTGCTCTCTAGAATTGATTATTTACTTTCCATCAGCTTCTTCATTGCATTATTGAAGGCGTTGTAGGCACCCTCGCCGAAGAGGACGAAGGTGATTTGCTTGAGGCTGGTGGGCTGCTGGATGTGGTCGATGGCCGTTTTGAGGGCGATGGGAGCCGCCTCGTGCAGTGGGTAGCCGTAGACACCCGTGCTGAGTGAGGGGAAGGCGATGCTCTCGATCTGGTACTGCTCGGCCAGGTTCAGGCAGGTCTGGTAGGCGCTGGCAAGCAGGTGCGCATCTTCAGGTGTGCCGTCGTAGATCGGACCGACGGCGTGGAAGACGTAATTTGCCTTCAAATGCCCTGCTCCTGTCGCCACGGCGCTGCCCGTGAGGCAGCCGCCAATTTTGCGGCACTCCTGCATAATGCTCGGTCCGCCAGCGCGGTGAATGGCTCCATCGACGCCCCCGCCTCCACGCAGACCAGCGTTGGCCGCGTTGACGATGGCGTCCGCCTCCACTTTTGTAATGTCACCCTGCTGTAAGGCCAGGGTGACGCCGTTGATGGTGTACGTGGTCATAAAGACTTCTCCAAAGTTCATCATATTACAGCAGCAGTCCCAATGGCTCCTCCAACTGGCGTTTGACCTCTTGCAGGAAGCGGGCCACGATAGCTCCATCGAGGGCGCGGTGGTCGCTGGAGAGTGTGACCTTCATGCGGTCACGCACGACGACATGCCCGTCCTCCACTACCGGCGTCGGGGTGATCGAGCCGACAGCCAGGATAGCAGATTCCGGTGGATTAATCACAGCGGTAAAGCTCTCCACATCGAACATACCCAGATTGCTGACGGTGAAGGTGCCGCCGCTCAGGTCATCGGGCTTGAGCTTGCCTGTACGCGCCGCTTCGGTCAGGCGGCGTGCCTCGCGGGCAATGTCGAGCACGCTGCGCCGGGCGGCATGCTTGATGACAGGCACGATCAGGCCGGTTTCCAGCGCCACCGCCATGCCAACATTCACCTGCTTCTTCTGGATAATGCGATCCCCGGCAAACGAGACGTTCACCTGCGGCATGCGTACCAGCGCCCGCGCTACCGCCTTGATGATCAGGTCGTTGAAGCTGACCTTGATAGGCTCTGTATCGTTCGCGGTATATTCGTTGATCTGCCTGCGTAGTTGGGCCAGCTTGCCCGTATCGATCACGCTGGTCACATAGAAGTGGGGAGCCGTCTGCATGCTCTGGCTCAGCCGCGTGGCAATGGTGCGGCGCATCGAGGTCAGTGGAATTTCGACGACCTCTTCGCCTTCAATGGCAGCAGGTGCTGGCTCGAACGCGGGCAGAGGGGCGGAAGCAGGTGGAACTGTAGGTGCGAGAGCAGGTGCTGCTAGAGTCGCAACTGGAACAGCCTCGTTTGCCAGTGCCGACTCGACATCCATTTTGATGATGCGCCCGTTGGGGCCAGTGCCGCGTATCTGCGCGTAGTCCAGTTGATGTTCTTCCGCCAGACGGCGCGCAATGGGTGAAATGAAGATGCGCCCCTGCCCGTTTGTGGGAGCAGACGCAGGTGCTGGCGCTGCCTGGGTTGCTACAGTGCTCTTAGCGGGAGCCGTCGTGCTGGCGGATGTTGTGGCTTCTCTGGTAGCAACTGCCGCGTCATCGCTGCCAGCCAATGCTGGCAGTGGTTCGTCGACTGAGCCAATGAGGGCAATTTCCGCGCCGATGGGTGCCGATTCCCCCTCCTGCACGATAATTCTGCGCAGCACGCCAGCCGCGAACGCCTCAATCTCGATATTGACCTTGTCGGTCTCGACCTCCGCCAGGGACTCGCCCTTCTTGACGGTCTCCCCCTCTTTTTTGAGCCAGCGGAGAATCTTTCCCGCTTCCATCGTATCGCCCATCTTGGGCATTTCTACCGTTTTCATTTTTTATACTCCATAAAGGGAGTCTGCTCGTCTCCTGTAGGGACAGGGGGCAGATGAGGGGAGGGGTGGTGGCCTTGTGCCTGTCCGCCTCGCCATAGCATGCCTCCAGGTCTGCCGAAGCGAACGGCGTGGCATACTGAGTGGACAGGCACAAGGCCCCCGCATCCCCACCTCGCCACCCCCTGTCCCTACAGGAAGAATGATGCTGCTCCTCGTTACCTGTCTTGATTGGTCATGTTTTTGTAGGCGCTCATTTTTAGCGATGTGCCAGTGCCGCCGGCACAATCGCCTTTACCGCGTTGATGACATCGTTTTTATCGGGCAGGGCGGCGCGTTCCAGCACCTTCGAGTAGGGCATGGGGACATCGGCGCTGTTGACGTGCTGGATCGGCGCGTCCATGTAATCGAAGGCGTGCTCGTAGATCAGCGCCGCCAGGCCCTGACCCGTGCCGTAATACTTCCAGCCCTCTTCAGCGATGACGACACGGTTGGTCTTCTTGACCGAATCGGTAATCAGGTCGATATCGATGGGGCGAATACTTCTCAGGTCGATGACCTCGGCCTCGATCCCGGCTTGTGCCAGGTCTTCCACCGCCTGCAAGACGACGTGTAGCATGCGCGAGAAGGTGATAATGGTGACATCACTGCCCTCGCGCTTGATGTCTGCACGGTCGAGCGGCACCGTGTATTCCATGCCTTCGTCCGGCACCTCACCTTTGATGTTGTAGAGCAGTTCGTGCTCGATGAAGATAACCGGGTTGGGATCGCGTACCGCCGCTTTGAGCATGCCCTTGACATCGTAGGGCGTAGCGGGCGCAACGACTTTGAGGCCGGGGATATGCGCGTAGAGCGATTCGAGCATCTGCGAGTGCTGCGCGCCACGTTGCGCGCCACCGCCGCCCGGCATGCGAATGACCAGCGGCACCTCTGGCTGCCCGCCGAACATATAGCGCAGCTTGGCCGCGCTGTTGATAATCAGGTCGCTGGCGAGCAGGCTGAAGTTAATCGTCATCAGTTCGAGAATGGGGCGCAAACCGCCCAGTGCCGCGCCAATGGCCGCGCCTGTAATGACCTCTTCCGCCAGGGGGGTATCGCGCACGCGCTTCTCCCCGAACTCTTCGAACAGGCCCTTCGAGACAGCATAGGTGCCGCCGTAGCCAGCGATGTCTTCGCCCATGATGAAGACGCGCTCGTCGCGGAGCATCTCTTCGCGGATCGCCTCACGCAGCGCGTCACGATATGTCATCGTTCGCATACTGTTTTACTTCCTCATTTTCTCTCATAGCGGTAGGAGAGCGCGCCAGAGTCATCGACCATAACGTCGGTGTAGAGTTCTTCCAGGTCAGGATTGGGACTATTCTCGGCGAATTCCGCCGCCTCTTCCGAGACCTGCGTGGCCTTCTCGTCGTTCTTATCGAATTCTGCCTGCGTCGCCAACCCGACATCAGTTAGCTTTTTCTCGAAGATGCCGATGGGGTCACGTGTCGTGCGCCACTCGTGCTCTTCCTCACGTGTGCGGTAGTAGGATGGGTCGGTCATCGAATGGCCGCGGAAGCGATAGGTCTTGATTTCCAGCAGCGATGGACCCTCGCCACCGCGTGCGCGTTCTACGGCAGGTTTGACGGCCTCATACACGGAGAGAACATCCATGCCGTCAACGACCATACCCGGCATGTTGTAGGCGGCGGCACGTGTCAGCAAGTTATCGACCGCCCAGGCCTTCTGCACGGACATGCCCATCGAATACTGGTTGTTTTCACAGATATAGACGACCGGCAGCTTCCAGATCGAGGCCAGGTTCAACGCCTCGTGGAACGCGCCTTCATCCACCGCGCCGTCGCCGAAGAAACAGGCCACGATGTAATCTTCGCCCATGTACTGTGCCGCCATTGCGACCCCGGCGGCAATAGGTAATTGTGCGGCGACGATGCCGTTGCCGCCCAGCACGCCTAGTTCGTTGCTCCACATATGCATGGAGCCGCCCTTGCCCTTGCTGCACCCCGTAACCTTGCCAAATAGCTCGGCCATTACCGTGCCGGGGTCCATCCCTTTTGCCAGCGCATGCCCATGCTCGCGATAGCTGCACACGATCTTATCCTGTCGGCGCAGCGCCTGTATGCTACCTACTCCGACAGCCTCCTGCCCGATGTAGAGATGCATAAAGCCGCCAATTTTGCCGCGTGTGTACTCTTCGGCGCTTTTCTCCTCAAAGCGGCGCAGCAGCAGCATCTGGTAGTGCATCTCAAGCAGTTGCGAGCGGGTCAATCCTCCCAACGTCGTTGCATTGCTGATTGCCATAGGCTCCCTCTCTTGTGCCTCGTTTTCTCATGAAATGAAATGTGTGCCTGTCCTGTCATACGCCGTTGTATGTAGAGGTCTTCCGTATTGTCCTTTTCGACTACATGCTTCTTCTCTCTGTAGCTCTCGTATATTGTACTCCATTGAAGCTGAGATGCATAGGGGGTAGTATCCAGCAAGAGGAGGTGGCAGCAAGGTAGACCGTTTGCATCACATGTGATCTACCTTGCTGCCACCTCCTCTTGTCGACCATGTGGTCCGTTTGGCGGGAAAAGGCAGCGAGTATTCTATAACAACAAAACGGACACCTGCATGCGAGCAGGTATCCTCTCTTATGGTTTGACTACGGCTTCCGCCAGTTCCTTGCCAGGGGTGAAGCGCACGCGCTCTTTCGCGGGTACTTCGATGGGCTGGCGGTCGCGTGGGTTGACTCCCTTGCGGGCTGCGCTCTTGCGCACTTTGAAGGAGCCAAAGCCAACCAGGCGTACTTCGTCCCCATTCTTCAGTGCTTCGCGAATGGTGTCAAGGGTTGCCTCCAACACCTCGGAGGCTTGCTTCTGGGAAATGTGTGCCTGTTGGGCAATGCGCCGGGATAGTTCCTGGCGACCAATCGTGGTCGCGCTTGATCCTTCTTGGTTTGCTGCCATGGGTTCAATTCCTCCTTACAACATTCAGCAGACGTCGCTCGCGTTCCAGGCACCTACAATTGGCCTGTGAAGCGGCATTACAACCTCGCTACCGTTTAGGAGTATAGCATGCAACTAATAGAAAAATCAAGTGTACAATCCCGCTTCTCAAGCCACTGTACGCCTTCACGCCGCTTCTCAAGCCAATCTATGCCGAGCGGACAGGTGAAAAATTGGCCTGAGAAGCGGCGTGAAATAGCCTTATTTACTCACGCTGCCGCGTACAGAAGCATCCCCTCCGGCGTACGCTGCTGTGTAACTATGCCGTTGAGACGCATGTGTTCGAGGTGCGACAGCGTTTCAGCCACCGCCATGCGCCGCGACTCGTTGTTCGTCATGCGATGGCCGAAGAGTTGCAGTGACACGTCATAAGCATGTTTCGCCTGTCCATCCAGCAGGCCCAGAATCTGCTCCTCGCGCTCTCTGTGATGCTCGATAAGCTCCCGCACGCGCCCGGCCAGATCGGGGAACGGCTCGCCATGTCCGGGCAGGACGATACTGGCGGGCAGAGATGCTATTTTGTGCAGCGAATTGAGGTAATCGCCCAGTGGATTTGGCCGGTCGTGTTGCGAATAGAGGCCCACGTTGGGGGTAATGCGTGGCAGCACGTGATCGGCAGCCAGGAAGACGCCATCACGTTCGCGGAAGAGGCAGATATGACCATCTGAATGCCCGGGAGTCCAGATCACCCGGTAGCGCTCGCCCATCAGTTCGAGGGACTGCCCATCCTCAACCAGCGTGATCTCCTGGTGTGGTGGCACGTGAATGATTGAGCGCATGACATTCGGCTCGACCTGCGAGACCCATATCTCGGTCTGGGGCATGCCATGCTGCAACAGGAACTTTGAGACATGGCCGTAGCGCTGCGGCAGCGTTCCCGACCACACCATCTGCATAACCGCCTCATCGATGGGATGCATATACACCGGTACGCCCGTCTTCTCGTGTAATTCGCCAGAAAGGCCAATATGATCGGGATGATGATGGGTCAGCACAATGCCGCGCAGCCGCTCAATGCTCAGTCCAGCACGCTCTAAGCCCGCCTCGAACGCCGTCCGCGCATCCGGTACGCCCATTCCGGCATCCACCAGCACCCACCCCTCATCTCCAACCAGCGCGTGCATATTGACCGTTTTCAAGGGAAAAGGAATAGGCACCGTAATTTTCCAGATATTATCCGCGACCTCGCGAGCCTCCGGCAGCGGCGCATCCTGCCAACGTGAAGGCTTATCAGGAGTATAAGGGGCATTCAACGGAGTACCTGTAACAGGCAATTGCCCCGATGAAGATTCTTGCATGAAGAGAGTATCCTTTGTATGTGTTCCAGCCTGCTTCATCAAGTCAGGCAAAAGCAAAAAATTCTTCTGCCAGTATTGTATGGTTTGTGTGTGGGGAGTGTCAACATCTCACGATGAATAAAAAGTTATTGCGTGACCCTTGACTTGCCGAAAAAAGCGGGGAGCTGGAGCAGCAATAGCACGGGTAGGGCCACATCGGCAATGATGCTGTAGACCAGAGTTGTCGTGCCATAGTGGCCAATGGTGAGGGTGTACGTCAGGTTTGTGAGCAGAAAGGGGTTCCCTGCAACGTAATTTGCAGCCTTAAGCTGAGCGAGGTCTGCTGATGGGAGTATAATGATTTGCGATTGCAGAGCAACATCTAAAAGACTGGAAGTTAGCGAACGATGAATCACAAGGCGGAAGGAGGGAATAGATGGATTCCCATCGACAGCATTGGGCGCAGCAACAACAACGCTTGCGCCAGGCTCTTGCGCAAAAAGAGCAGCATCAGGAGGCGATACGCTTATTTCTCAGCCAGCATGCAATGGTGCATGCGGCGGTCATGGCAAGAAGCGGGGAGTGGTCCTTTGAAGATGAAGTCCTCGACGGACTCACTGAGAAAGAGTTACGCGCTCGGCCTGCCTCACAGGGCAATTCGATTGCCTGGCTGCTATGGCATATGGCGCGTATCGAAGATGTCACAATGAATGTGCTTGTGGCCGGTCAGCCACAAGTCCTGGATGAGTCAGCATGGCTTTCCCGCCTGCGCCTGGAGAGACGGGACGTAGGTACCTCGATGAACGAGACTGAGGTGGCTGATTTCAGTACCCTGGTGGATGTAACGGTGCTGCGTGAGTACCGCGTGGCGGTTGGTCGTAGAACGAGAGAAGTTGTTATTGCTCTGCAACCAGCCCAGTTGCGAGAGCGCATTGATCCAATAAACGTCCAGCGACTTCTGGCTGAAGGAGCGTTGGCAGAAGCTGCCTATGCGTTAGCTCAAGCCTGGGGCGGCTGGCGAAAAGCTGGCTTGTTAGCTATGCCAGCTACACGGCACAATTTTACACATCTCAATGAAGCTCGCAGAATTCGTCACAGACTCCACAAGTGAGGTGACACCTTCTGGTACTTTCTGGTGCCCCCTTTGATGTCAAATCATATCAAATTCTGGCAAAATTCCGGCTTATCCACAAGTTTTCCACCGATTTAGCAACAAATTGGTGGAAAACTCCCTTCTCGCTTTCAGTTTGTTCATGCTATAATGGAAGTGGGGAAAAGTGGGGAGAAATGGAAGGTGTGACCGGTATCTGGAAGGTTAGTGGGGAGGTTGGGTGAGGCAGACCTGCGATGAGAGGGAGAATATCGCAGACCTGCCTGGGGATACACCGGCACAACTTCCATTTTGATTATTGGAGATAAGATCAGGAAAAACAGGTGTTATGTTTCTCGGCGAGTATGAGCATACGATCGATACAAAGGGCCGCATGGCCGTCCCCGCCCGCTTCAGGGCGCAGATGGATCGCGGCGCGGTAATAAGCAAGGGCATGGGCACTTGCTTATCGGTCTATACCATGGATCGCTGGGAAGAGAAGTCGGCGGAACTCACCTCTGACAAGACAAGCGAGGAGCTGCGCGACTTCGAGCGGCGCATTTACCCAAGCGCCAGTGAGGTGGAACTGGACGGGCAGGGTCGCATGATTATCCCTGCGAAGTTGCGCGCCTACGCCAACCTTGGCTCTGAGGTGACAGTGGCGGGTGTGCGCGATCACTTTGAAATCTGGGACCGCGCAAACTGGCGAGCCTATCAAGAACGACTTGAAAGCGAAGGGGGCAATAACCCCTTCTAACATAAGCTCGTAGGCGCGCAATTCATGGTGCGCCTACGGGGATTTCGATAGAGAATTGCGAAACGATGCAAACACAACATGTGCCGGTGATGCTGGAGGAGGTGCTGAAATATCTTCAGCCTGAACCTGGCGGCCACTATATTGACGGCACGCTGGGCGGAGGAGGGCATACGGCTGCTATTCTGGAGCGGTCTACCCCCGGTGGGAAGGTCTTAGGGATTGATACCGATACTCAGGCGTTAGAGAGGGTGCGGGAGCGTTTCCCACGGATGGTGGAGGAAGGGCGATTGGTACTGGTACACGGGAACTTCGCCGAAATGGCCCGTATCGCAAACGAGGCCGGTTTTCTGTCTGTACAGGGCGTCTTGCTCGATCTGGGCTTCTCGTCCGATCAAATGGAGAGTGCCGAACGCGGCTTCTCCTTCGGCGCAGAGGGGCCGCTGGACATGCGGCTCGATCAGACGCAGGAACTGACCGCCGCCGATCTGATCAATACCCTGAGCGAGCAGGAACTGGCAGATATTTTCTGGCGCTATGGCGAGGAGAAACGCTCGCGTCAGATCGCCCGGCGCATCGTGCGCGAACGAGAAAAAGGTGCTATTCGCACTACTGCCCGGCTGGCGGCGCTGGCGGCGGCAGGTGTCCCTTACAAATATGGTGCAATACATCCGGCGACGCGAGTCTTTCAGGCGCTGCGTATCGCGGTCAACCGCGAACTGGAGCAGCTGGAGGCGGCGCTGCCGCAGGCGCTGGATGTTCTGACTGCAAGCGCGGTAAGCGCAGGTGAACAGGAGAGTGGTAGTGGAAGTGGAGAGAAGCGCGCAGGCAGGCTGGTTGTTATTGCGTTTCATTCGCTGGAGGACCGACTGGTGAAGGAGTTTATGCGGCGCGAGGGCAGGGATTGCATTTGCCCACCCGGCACGCCGGTATGTGTATGCGGCCACACGGCCCGCGTGCGTGTGCTGACTCGCAAACCGGTTATGCCAACAGCGGAAGAGGTTATGGCTAACCCTCGCGCTCGCAGCGCCAGGTTGCGAGCGGCTGAAACAGTCGTTGGTTCGTAGCGCGTTGCACGAAATGCTGTGCAGAACACCGGAAGGCCCTGCTTCAGGGCCTATTCGAGTCTAAAAGGAATGCGGCAGATGGATGGCTTGAAAGATCGAGGTAACGCACCGAAAAGCCTACCGCCCGGGCCGATTCAGGCTGCGAAGCGACGACGGCAACTCTACCCGTTTCTCTTCCACATGGGGCCGGTCGCGCTCAGCGTCTGTAGCGTACTGCTCATCGGTTTGATGGCCCTGCTTTACCTGTCGCAACTCAACCAGGCTGTCAGTGCCAATGATACGCTGCTCAACCTGCACGTTCAGGAGGCGGTGCTTCAGCGCCAGAATCAGGACCTGGTGAATACCATTGCACGGGAGCAATCCCCGGCCTATATTGCCGCTCAGGCAAAGCGAATGGGGCTGGTTCCCGCCGATCCTACGGCCATACAGGTGTTCGTTATCCCGCATCTCAGGCCAGTTCCGAGCGATGATCTCAAGCAGCGATTCAAACCTTAAAACAGGAAAGGAGGCAAGAAGTGAGCCAGGAATTACGACGCGCCCGCAATCGGCAAATGCTCATCTTCTTGCTGGTCTGTTTCGGCATGCTGATCCTGCTGAGTCGGCTCTACTACTGGCAGGTCGTCCAGGCGCACAGCGGTCATAACCTGTCGCAGCTTGCCAACGATGAACATATACAAAATATCGTGTTGAACGCGCCGCGTGGCCTCATTTACGATGCTCAGGGGCGCATCCTGGCAACCAACGTCGTGCGCGATGATGTCTATATCGAGCCGATCCAGTTTTCGGTTGACCATCCCGATAATTACCAGTCCGATCTGGCAGTACTGGTTCACTCATTGCATCAAGTTCTGCCGCAGGTCTCAGAGGATCAGTTATACAAGGACTTTAACAGTGGCTTGCAGACGATGCGTATAGCGACACGCATTGATCCGACGCAAAGCCAACAATTACAGGCGATGCACCTGCCGGACATCTTTCTGGTGTCGCGGACCTGGCGGGTCTACCCGCAGGATTCCCTGGCGGCGCAGATTCTCGGCTATGTGACGCAGAGCGATACCGATAATCACGGTGTCTACGGCATCGAGGGCCAGTACAATACGCTGCTCGCGGGTAAACCTGGCAGCCTCACGGCTGAAACAGATCTCAACGGCAATCCGCTCGTCGTCGGTTCCAGCTCGGAGCAGAATCCGGTTCCAGGCGCTGATCTGACGCTCACCATTAACAGCGATATCCAGTACTTTGTCGAACAGGGACTGGCGCAGGCGGTGAAGCAGCTAGAGGCGCAGAGCGGCACGGTGGTAGTGCTCAATGCCCGTACAGGAGCCGTAGTGGCGATGGCCGGGTATCCGACCTTCGACCCCAACCAGTACTGGCAGTATGCGAACCAGATGGGCTGCCTGGGCAGCGAAGAGGTCTACTTCAATCCCGCGCTCTACTGTTCGTATGAGCCAGGCTCGACGATGAAGGCGGTGACAATGGCCGCAGCGCTCGATCAACACCTGATCACGCCTGACACCGCGCTGGTCGATCCAGGGTACATATCGTTTCCTGATGCGCCAACGGTCTATAACTGGGATGATCTGGCCTATGGTACTGAGACGATGACGCAGGTACTTGAGCACTCAGCCAATGTCGGCGCTGCCTACGTGGCGCACGATATCTTGCATGCGTCGCGCTACTACCCGTACCTGGCGCGCTTCGGCTTTGGCCTGTATACCGGCATCAATGATGGCCCGGAGACGCCCGGCTACTATCGTACGCCAGCGAACAGCCCACAGGTCTGGACGCCTAGCGATCTGACTCGCCAGGCCTTCGGTCAGAGCATTGAGGCCACGCCTCTGCAAATGGCACAGGTCTACGAAACCATTGCCAATGGCGGCGTTATGATGCGTCCCTACCTGTTGTCCTCGGTCGACAACGATGGACATAGCACGACGACGCAGCCGCAGGTCGTGCGGCGGGTCATCAGTGCGCAGGCGGCGCACCTGCTCACGGGGATGCTGGAGAAAGCGGCGACCCTCGGGCTGGCGCAGACGGCCAAAGTGCCGGGCTACACCGTTGCCGCTAAGACCGGTACCGCGACGACGCAGGGGATATCTGATTCCGAGACGGAAGCCTCGGTCGCCGGTTTCATCCCGGCGCAGAACCCACAGTTCGTCATCCTGGTCAAAATAGATCGGCCACAGGCGTCCATCTTTGGAGGCACGGCGGCGGCCCCTCTCTGGAAAGCCATCGCCCAGCAACTTATGGAATACTATCAGGTCCCACCCGATGACCTGAAATCATAACAGAAGGGAATAGGGTACCGTAGGGGCGACCTTCAGGGTCGCCCGGGCCAGGAGCGCAGCAACTGGCCTACACCCGAACGAGACTGCCGCCACGCTTCGCTGTCGGCAGCGGGCGACCCTGAAGGTCGCCCCTACGAAAACGACTATCATTTTTGACTGGAATGAACATGATAGGATGGTCAGCCAGGGGTGGGGCGAAAAAACAGAATAGCGAAGGAAGACATGCAATCCGAAAATAATGAGCATGAGCAGGAAAGTCTGGCTCAGCAGGCCGAGCAGTTCGCGCCGATGCTGAGCGACGCCTGGCGCGAACTGCTTGGCTTCTCCAACGAGGCCAACGAAACAGCAGATAGCACAGGTGTGCAGCCGTTGTATAGCAAGACCGACCTTTACAATCGGCCTGCGGCAGGGTCGGAAGTTGGCGCGGAACTACCGGCGCTGACTAATGATCCCTGGACCGCATTGCAGCACGTGCAGGGTATCGAGATCATCGACCTGCGGCAGGTACATTCGCAGGCGCACAATGATCTCAATCTGGAGCAGGTCCTGCAATTCATGCAGGAGCAATCCACTCCTGGAGGCCAGGAGAAGTAGGCCTATCCTGTCTTGCCTGTAATTAACTATACTCGAAAATTTGTTCTATGTCAAGGGTTTGGCCCATGATATTTCAATTGCGAGCAATGATGGACGTTAACGAAACTTGTAGGGCCGCGATTTATCGAGGCCACCGCCGATTTATCGGCCCTGTAACCATCTGGCCGATAAATCGAGCGCCTACGGAGACCGTTTAGCAGGGAAAGTAGCGATGCCACGTGTCAACGGGAGACAATTGAATAAGGTGGGCGAGAGTTCGGACGCGGTTGGAGCGGCAGAAAAGCCAGCAAGACCTGAAGCCGCCAGTTGTGCGTTCGCCCGCGTTGGAGGCGCTCGAAGAGAAGCGAGACGCGCAGCCTTCGCAAGCAGGCGCGAGACGGACAGGATCAGGGATGCGCCGTCCGGCGCGAGCTGCAAGTACCTCTCGTCGCCGGTTGCCCGGCGTGAAAGAGACACTGGCCCGTTCTGCAACTCCCGCCTCGCCGCGCAAAAGTCTACCGCGTGGGCGTGGTATGGCTGCCGTAGGAGCGCAATTCATTGCGCCTGCCGGAGTAGAACGGGCTGGCAAGCGTAGTGGCATTACCGCCGGGTGGCGGCTATGGGAGCCGGAGCAGGAAGATACGAGCGCGCAGGTCATCAGCGAGGAGGAGCAGAAGAAGCTGGCCGAACTGGAGATGCGCCTGCCGCGTGTTGCGGGCAAGTTCGATCCCTGGCTGCTGGTCATCTCGCTGGCCCTGCTCTGCATCGGGCTGGTGATGGTCTATAGCGCTAGCTCGTTCACTGCCGCCCGTTATTACGGTGACCCGTCCTACTTTTTCCTGCGCCAGCTCTGGGGTATGGTGGTCGGTCTGGCGGCGATGCTGGTGACAATGCGTATCGATTATCGCATCTGGCGGCGCTTCTCGCTGATTGGTATGGCGATAGTGCTGCCCCTGCTGGTGATCGTGCTCAAATTTGGTGTGACGGTCTATGGAGCCTCGCGCTGGCTGGCCTTCGGCTCGTTTTTCTCGTTCCAGCCGAGCGAGCTGACCAAACTGGTGCTGGCCCTGTATATCGCGGACTGGCTCGCGCGCAAGGGCAACCAGGTTGGCACCTTTCTCTACGGGCTTGCCCCGTTCGTGATCCTGGTCGGCCTGATTCTTGGTCTGATCTTGCTGGAAAACGATATGGGGACGGCCATTATCATCGCCGGTATGGCGACGGTGATGTTCTTTACGGCGGGCGCGAATATTGTGCAATTTTTGCTGGCAATGATCTGCGGGGGCCTCATCTTTATGAAGGAGGCATTCAGCGGCTATCGTGCCCTGCGGCTATTGGGGTTCTTGAACCCTTTTAGCAATGTCACGGGCTATAACATGCAGCTCTACCAGTCGCTGCTGGGACTGGGTTCAGGTGGCTGGTTTGGTGTGGGTCTCGGCGCGAGCCGTCAAAAGACAGGCTACCTGCCGATGCCCTATACCGACTCGATTATGGCCATTATCGGCGAGGAACTGGGCCTGCTCGGTTCCGCCATTATCGTCATTTTATTCCTGTGTCTCGCCTTTCGCGGCTTTCGGCTGGCCCGACGCACGCAGGACATGTACGGCGCGCTGCTGGCAACGGGTATCACGACCTGGCTCGTTTTGCAGGCCATGATTAACATCGGTGCCACCACCGGGACCATTCCCTACACGGGGGTTCCGCTGCCGTTCATTAGTTATGGCAGTTCGTCGCTGGTCGTCTCCATGGCGGCTATCGGTGTGCTGCTCAACATCTCGCGTTACATGCGCGAACCGGAAATGCCCGCGTTGCGCCGCACTCTAACGGTCAGCATGCGCAGGCAGAAGGCGTAGATACTTGTGGATATAGAGGCTGGAAGTTGTATTGCGTATGAGAGTTCTTGTATCAGGCGGCGGCACCGGAGGTCACATTTACCCGGCTCTAGCGGTGGCGGCGCAGTTGCAGAAGGAGTATCAGGCCGAGATTTTGTACCTGGGTAGTGACGATGGCCTGGAAACCGAACTGGCACCACAGATGGGTTTCCCTTACGCCATTATCAGGGCTGGCAAGTTACAGCGGTACATCTCATGGAAAACGATAACCGGGGTGGCAAGGGTGCCGGTGGGTATGGTGCAGGCGGTCGGCATCGTGCGGAAGTTTCGCCCGCACGTCGCCTTCACCAGTGGTGGCTATGTCGCGGTTCCGGCAGGGTTGGCGGCACGTCTGAATGGAGTGCCTCTCCTGATGCACCAGGAGGACGTCTCGCCCAACCTGTCGAATCGCCTGATCGCACCACTGGCGACGCGCATTTCGGTTGCCTTCGCCGATTCGCTGGTGTATTTTCCGGCGAAGAAAACGCTGCAACCGGGCAATCCAGTACGAGAAGCAATCTTAGATGCGAGAGTGGTCTCCACACAGGAGGCGCGCCAATCGCTGGGGTTGCAGACGGAGGTTCCGTTGCTCCTCGTCACCGGAGGCAGCCAGGGTGCCAGGCACCTGAATCAGGTTGTCTGTCATGCCCTACCGGGGCTGCTCACCCAGTGTCAGGTTTTACAGATCAGTGGCAAGAAGCTGTTTGACGAAACACGTGAACTGGCTGAGCAAATGATGACGAACCTGGATAGCCAGGTGAGAAAGCATTATCACCTGGTTCCATACATGGATGCGGAGATGCCCTCGGCTCTCCAGGCAGCAGATCTGGTGCTCTGCCGCTCCGGAGCGGCAACCTTAAGCGAACTGGCTGTCTTGAGCAAACCGAGCATCCTGGTTCCACTGCCACCGGCACTTGGTGGGTCACCGCAGGAGGTGAACGCGGACATGTTTGGACGCCAGCAGGCGGCTCAGGTTATCCCCGATGATGACCTGTCACCCGAAATGCTGTTAGATCGTGTAATAACTGTTCTATCGTCTCATTCACTACTTGAGTCAATGGCTCGGGCAGCCGGAAAACTTGCGAAACCCGAAGCAACGCGAGCAATTGCTTCACAGATAAAGGCACTGGCGGACGCAGGCGCACAAAAAAGCAAAAGCAGGACGCAAACATTTTGAAACAACAGGGTTCTCACTTACATTTTATGGGCATAGGCGGACAGGGTATTTCCGCAGTCGCGCAGATGGCGCAACTGGCGGGCAATACCGTGACCGGTTGTGATCGGCAGGCTTCAGCAACTATTTCTATGTTGGAGCGTGCAGGCATTGCGGTGGTCATCGGGCATAACCCGGAGCACGTGGTGGGAAAGGGCGTTGATATCGATGCCCTCGTGATTAGTCCGGCGGTGACGGCCCTTGATCCTGATAACCCGGAACTGGTGGCGGCGCGGCGGCGGGGGGTACAGGTTCTCACATGGCAAGAACTGCTGGGCGAGTTGATGCGTGGCAAGTGTTTGCTCTCGGTGAGTGGGGTACATGGCAAGGGAACGACCACCGCCATGCTTGCACTTCTTCTGGTCGATGCCGGTCTCGACCCGACCGTTGAGGTCGGCGCGGTAGTCCCGCGTTTCGGAGCGAACTACCGCCCTGGTAAGAGCCAGTACGCGGTGAACGAAGCCGACGAGTTCAACCATAATTTCTGGCACTACCACCCCCGCCTGGTGGTTGTGACCTCGATTGAGTTTGAGCATCCCGAGTTCTTCGCAGACTACGAGGCCTTCCTCGCCGCGTTTGTGTACTTCATTCGCGGCATGGATACAAGTGGAGATTGGTCGCTGTCGCCAACGGTTGTCTTGAACGCGGATAGCGCTGGCTGCCTGGAACTGCGTGAGCGGCTGGATGATTGGCAGGGACGTATCGTCACCTACGCTGTGGAAGGTATTTCGTCCGCTAAAAAAGGGACAGGTGGAGCGTCTATAGAGAGGGAGCAGGCGGCATTTCAGGCGTTTGATGTGAAACTGGAAGGCGAAACGAGCTTTCGCGTTCGCGGGCCGAATGGCGTGGCACTGCCCGCTGAGGCCATCCACTTGCAGTTGCCCGGCGTCCATAACGTGCAAAATGCGCTGGCAGCGCTTGCTGCGGCATCTCTGGTAGGCGTGGATGCTGCAACGATCAAAAAGACGCTGGAGGGCTTTTCCGGCATCCGGCGGCGTTTCGAGATTCGTCACGCTGGCCCGCTGGCAATCGATAGAGGGAATGGGGAGACAGGGCAGGTAGAGGATATCATGCTCGTCGATGACTATGCACACCATCCAACAGCTATCGAGGCTACCTTACAGGCAGCGCGTCAGCGTTATCCTGGTCGTCGGCTGGTGGCGGTTTACCAGCCACATATGTTTAGCCGGACGAAAACCTTTTTTGAGCAATTTCGTGGTGCTTTTGACGCGGCTGATGTGGCGCTCATCGCTGACATTTTCCCGGCGCGCGAGCGCGACACCGGCCTGATCTCCTCACGAGATCTGGTGGCAGCCATCGCGCAGCAACCGGCTTACATCGATGGGAAGCGCGAGGTGATTGCCAGTGGCGGCGTGCAGGAGACGGCCAGAACGCTGCGCCGCATCCTGCGTTCAGGTGACCTGGTTCTGATTATGGGGGCGGGAGATATCTATACTGTGACTGAAATGGTATTGCAAGATGCTGATACTGGTAGGAAAAGTAGACTATCCTGAAGGCTTATGAGGAACGGGCTATGGCTTTAGATTTTGAAAAATTTAATATAGAACTTGCTTACAATGAACTGCGCCCGCGTTTTGGAGAGCGTGTGCGGGTGAATGAGCCACTTTCCCGCCATGGCACTTTTGGCGCTGGTGGCAAAGCGGACATCTGGATTTCGCTGGCCTCGCAGCAGGAACTGATTGACCTGGTGAAGCTCTGTTCGGCGGTGCGCTGGCCGGTATTGTTTGTTGGCAACGGCACCAACATGCTCTATTCCGATATGGGTGTGCCGGGCATCGTAGCACGCATTGCCTTTGACCACTACACCATCGAGGATCATGGTGATGGCACGGCGCTGCTGGTCGCGGACGCTGGTGTAAGCTGGCCGAAGCTGATTAACGAACTGGTGCCGAAGGGCTGGGGTGGGCTGGAATTTGGCCCGGGCATCCCTGGTACGCTGGGAGGCGGCGTCATCAGCAACGCGGGCGCGCACGGCGGAGAGATCGGGCAGGTGTTGGAATGGGTCGATGAGGTAGATGTCAGAAGCTCGGAGAATCAGGATGAGGCAGAGTTGCCGCAGGAGGCACCGGTTGTCCGGCGCGTTGCTCATGACGAACTGGCGCTGGTCTATCGCAACAGCCGCTATCGCGCCGACCGGCGCGTCCAGTTCAATGAAGCTGGCTACCCGGTACCCGCTCCGCGAGCCATGATCGAGCCGGAAGAGATTGTGTTGCAACTGGGCATTCGTCTGCATCAGGAAGACCCGCAGAAGCTGCGCTCGCTGGTGGAGCAATACAAGCAGCATCGCAAGCAGACGCAGCCGCCGCAGCAGAGTGCAGGTTCGATCTTCAAGAACCCGCCTGGAGACTTCGCGGGTCGCCTGATCGAGGCTGTTGGTCTAAAGGGCAAAATGCATGGTAAGGCACAAATCTCGCCGCGCCATGCGAACTTTATCATCAACTCAGGGGGAGCAAGCGCTGCCGACATCGTAGCGTTGATTATCGAAGCACATGACCGCGTGCTGGAGCAGTTCGGGGTTGATCTGGAACTGGAAGTCGAGCTGCGCGGAATATGGGGGATATTATGGTAAATTATCGACCATTACAGGAGCAGAAGGCCTCTCACACCTATAAACGTCCGCCGACGCGCCGGGCATCGCTGTATCAGCAGGCACAAGAGGGACAGGAGGCACAGAGGATGCAAAAAGGACAGAGCAGGCAGTATCAGCAGCGTATTGTCACGCTGGCCCGGGAGGTTGAGCCAGCCGAGGCCTGGAACGATTTCGAGCAGCGCCGCAACGAGCGTTTCCGCTCGCGCCAGCGCCAGCAGGCCTATAGCGGTATGGTGCCGCGCCGCCTGTCACAGCACGGGCAGGGGGGTAGAACACAGCCGCGCCGGAAGCTTCCGGCATATAATGGCTCGCCTATCCCTAGACGGGGTGGACAGCGCAAGGGCTTGCTCTGGAAGGTGCTGGGCTTTTTTGCCCTGGTAGGAGTTGCTCTTCTCGGTTCCAGTTTTGTTCTGACCGGTGCAGCCTTTCGCGTAGAGCAGGTGAATGTCACCGGGACACACAACATGGCTCTGGTTGCAACCATTCAACGCATGGGCATGCAGGGACAGGATATCTTTCTGGTCGATGTTGCCTCTCTCACGGCCCGCGTTAAGGCGCTGCCGACGGTCTCCTCGGCAAGCGTCACACGGCAGTGGCCCAACCAGTTAACGGTAGCAGTGACCGAGCGCGTGCCGGTCCTGCTCTGGCAGACAAAATATGGCACTTACAGCGTGGATGCGCAGGGTGTGGTCATCGGTCCGGCGAGCGAGACGCCGGGGGCGAACCGGTTGATGGCAGTCGTGGACATGCGCAAGGATAGAGCAACAGGGAAGGGAAACGGGAATTTACAACCTGGGAGTCATCTGAACCCGATCGATATCCGGTTTGCGATGCAGGTCTTTGCCCGCTTGCCGAAGTTGACGGGTCTCACCGCCTTTACCCTGAATTATACCGATACTCTAGCAGTGGCACCGGGAGAAGCAGGTTCATTTGTAATCGTAAGTCCAACGGGCTGGCGAGCATATCTTGGCGGTAGTGGCGACAGCAATCCATTGGACAACCGCTTGCTTGAACTTCAGCAGATACTCGTAATGGCGCAGCAGCAACAGCTTCATCTCGTGACGGTTGACCTGCGCTTCGGCCTCCGACCAGTCTATACGTTACAGAGTTAAAGTAGTGCGTCTCAATTGACCGCCCGATAGGAGCGTGTATCGTGCAAGAGCGGGTGATTGTCGGCATCGACGTTGGAACAACAAAGATCTGTGTTCTCGTCGGCGAGCTGGATCGTGACGGGAAGCTGAATATTGTTGGCGTTGGTACCTGCCCTTCACAGGGGTTGCGCCGTGGGGTGGTGGTAAATATTGAAGAGACCGTCACATCCATTGCTGCGGCGCTTGATCGTGCAGAACGCCTTTCAGGGAAGAAAATTACCACAGCCTATGTAGGCATCGCAGGAAGCCATATTGAATCGGAAAATAGTAAGGGCTTTGTCGCTATCTCGCCCAGTCATCGCGACATCGTACAGAACGACATCAGCCGGGCCATCGAGGTTGCGCGTGCCATTGCCATGCCGGCCAATCGTGAGGTGATCCACGTCATTCCTCGCGGCTACGTTGTCGATGGACAGGAGGGTATCAAGAACCCGATTGGCATGTCCGGCTTCCGACTGGAAGTTGAGACGCATATCGTTACCGGCTCGGTTTCTTCCATCCATAACTTAATTAAATGCGTGCATAAGGCACAGGTGGAGATCGAGGATCTGGTGTTGGAGCCGCTGGCCTCAAGCGAGGCTGTGCTCGGCGATGGCGAAACCGATCTGGGCGTCGTGCTGGTCGATGTTGGTGGCGGCACTACCGATGTTGCCGTTTTTGCCGACGGAGCTATCTGGCATTCCGTCGTGCTGCCCATCGGCGGCAACCTGATTACCAGTGATATCGCTATCGGCCTGCGGTTGCCTTTCGGGGTGGCCGAGGAACTCAAAGTGACCTATGGACACTGCGACCCTTCCACCATCGCCGAAGACGATATGATTGACCTGACTCAATTTATGCCGGACTGCAACGACCTCGTCCCGCGTAAATTGCTGGCGGAAATTATTCAGGCCCGGGTCGAAGAACTCTTTGCAATGGTGCATGAAGAGATCAAAAAATCCGGCTATGATGGACTACTACCGGCAGGGCTAGTCCTCACGGGGGGGTCAGCAGAGCTGCCGGGTATTCTGGAACTGGCGGGACAAACTCTTGACCTGCCTGCGCGCCTCGGTTCTCCGCTCGGTCTGCATGGCCTGGCGGACTCAATCTGTCACCCGGCCTATGCCACCTCGGTTGGTCTGCTCCTGTGGGGCCTGCGGCACACCTCCTTTCTCATTGAGGACGAGGAGCCGGAAGAGCAGGGTGATGGACTTTTCGCGTCCCGCTTTGGGCGCTGGCTACGTGCGTTTATTCCTTAGTTAAAGGAGGCCACTATGGTACCAATGGGAAATCATCAAGTTGAAGGCTTTGCGCAGATTCGCGTGATCGGTGTTGGAGGAGGTGGTAGCAACGCTGTAAACCGCATGATTCGCGCCAATATGGTAGGGATTGAATTTATCGCGATCAACACCGATGCGCAGGCGTTGCTGCAAACGGATGCTCCGCACTGGATCCGTATCGGCGACAAGCTGACTCGTGGCCTCGGTGCTGGCGGGAATCCTTCCGTTGGCGCGAAGGCGGCGGAGGAGAACGCGGAGGAGATCTACGAGGTGCTTAAAGGCTCGGATATGGTCTTTATCACGGCGGGTATGGGCGGTGGTACCGGCACCGGTGCCAGCCCTGTCGTGGCGCAAATTGCCCGCGAGGTCGGCGCGCTGACCGTGGGTGTCGTCACCCGGCCATTTACCTTCGAGGGCAGCAAGCGCCGCCTCTCCGCCGAAGAGGGCATTGCCAACCTGAAGCAGCACGTCGATACGCTCATCACCGTACCCAACGACCGTCTCCTGCAGGTGGCCGATAAGCGCATGCCGCTCTCTGAGGCCTTCCGACTGGCTGACGACGTGCTGCGCCAGGGCATCCAGGGCATCAGCGACCTGATCACCGTGCCAGGTCTCATCAACCTTGACTTTGCCGATGTGAAGACGATCATGTCGCAGGCTGGTTCTGCCCTCATGGCTATTGGTGAGGGTAATGGCGAGAATCGGGCCACCGATGCGGCCCAACTGGCGATTGCCAGTCCGCTGCTCGACATTGATATCAGCGGTGCTCGTGGCGTGCTTTTCAACATCACCGGCGGCACCGATCTGACGCTCTTCGAGGTCAACGAGGCCGCGGACATCATCAGTAAGGCGGCCCATCCCGAGGCCAACATCATCTTTGGTGCGGTACAGGACCCGACTTTCGATGGGAAGGTCAAGATCACCGTCATTGCCACCGGTTTCGATGGTCAAGTGCAGCCGCAGCAGCATCAACAGCAGAACCGCTACGAGCGGAACTCGTACTATCCGGCAGCGCCCGTTGGCAGTAGCGGCAGCTTTGTCCGCTCGGCCCCCCACGGTGCTAATGTTGGCGGTTATAGCTCATTGCCAGTAACGCCTCCACCAATGAACGGCGTTGCGAATCGTCCGACGGGGCCGATGCCTTCAACCTCGCCTTCGCCGGCTCAGGTTGAGCCATCACTGGTCTCGATGCGGCAGCGCCCCCTGGCTCAGTCCATGCAGGAGCCGATGCGCTCGCCTCTGCCTTCCGCACATGGCGTGCCATCCTCACCGCTTCCGGCCCACAGTGATGCGCGGGATATGCGCATCTCCCAGCCGGTTGCTCAGGGCATGGACGATGTTGAGGATGACATGAACAACGGATACGACGAGTATGATCTGGACGAGGAGCCGACTGGCTCCGGTTCGCGTGGAAGTGTCCCTTCCCCGCAGCCGGAAGATCAGCCCGCACAGCGCCCTTCTTCCGGCGATCAGCGCCAGCAGCGACCCATTCGCCGCCCGGATCCGAAGGTGCTTGGCCTGCCACGGGGTAACCGCAATGCTCCCATCGGCGATGTCATCGACATCCCCGCCTTTCTGCGCAAACGGTAAGTAACAAAGAGGACAAGAAAAAACCGGCGTTCAACGAGCGCCGGTTTTTTCTTGTCCTCTTTGTTACTTACCAACTTTGTTGTTGGTCTTGCCCAGGTAGCCTGGAATATTCTCGTCCAGGCCGATGTGGTTCACCACCACGCGCACACCCGGAATGGCAACAATCTCTCGTTCCAGCATGTACTTCATCTCAGGCGTCGGCGTGTACCCGTACAGGTTCACGATATAGTTTTCGACCTGTACGCGCAAATCCTTCGCCCCGTCGAGTTTGCCCGCTTCCTGCAAGTTTGCGATCTTCGTCTCGACCGCATTCAGCAGGGCGTCTTCCGCGACGAGGAAGCTTCTCACATCCAGTACGCCCGGCAGTTGCGAAAGCGCCTTCTCCAGCGCCTCGCGCTGCGCCTCCAGCTCGACCTTGCCATAGAGTGCCAGAATCACACCCTCTTTCTCGACTTCCACGTTGACAGGGTGCGCGCTCCATTCTGTGCTGCTGATCGTCACCATCTGGTCAGCA
This sequence comes from uncultured Chloroflexia bacterium, assembly GCA_963736995.1. Classification (GTDB taxonomy): domain Bacteria; phylum Chloroflexota; class Ktedonobacteria; order Ktedonobacterales; family Ktedonobacteraceae; genus CADDYT01. The sequence goes on along the minus strand of CAVTRB010000007.1, from coordinate 127,267 downwards.
ATGCGGCGTGCCTCTTGCAGTGTCTGGTAGGCGGGATAGGTGATCTCCCCGCTCGTCTCCACTTCCGCGTAGGTGGTGGCGAACTGTGACCCCTTGCCCCGGCGAGCATGCAATGCCGCAAATGGGTCTTGTAGCGCCCAGCCGATGATACCCGCCAGAATGAGCAGGCCAAAAAATATGCTCAAGAAGGGTACTGTACCGGTTGCCCACGTAAGGAACGCTGCGATACACAGCGCAATGGGGATAGCCGTGAGAAGCGGCCACAAACTCGGATTGGGCATATGAATGTGGTGTTCGCCACCAAAACCATGTTCATCCTGTTGCTCTGCCAGTGCCTGCGACGGCAGTTCGGTTGCCGTCATCTCTGCGCTTTGTAGAGGAGTTTCCATGAGTTCTTCTTCTCGCTTTCCACCGCGATAATGCTAACAATTTCTGCTCTGGGACACGATACGAATAGCTATGCCCACAGTAGTCCTTATATATTAAGAATAACAGGTATCGCTATGTCTTGCAAGGGTTGTGTTTTCCTCCAGTAGCACGCGCCCATTTGTCCCATCGACTGTAATCACCTGCCCATCTTTGATAGAGCGTGTCGCGCCTATCACGTTCACCACAGCGGGCAGGCCATACTCTCGTGCTACAATGGCTCCGTGCGAAATCTGACCTCCGATTTCGAGCACAAGACCACTCACAAGCGGGAAGACGGGTGTCCAGCCCGGATCGGTTGCCTGTGTGACCAGGATTTCGCCCACCTGCAGCGTCGCGGCCTCGCGTGGGTCCAGCACAATACGCGCTCGCCCGCGTACCTTCCCTCCACTGACCGGAATGCCTTCCATCACCTGCGTGTTCTCCTCTTCCTCGATCACCGGCTTCCCATCAGACCCAATCACATCTGCTGGCACAATCGTGAACCAGTAATCATACGCAATTCGACGCGCTGCCGTGAGCGCGCGTATATCCTTGCTGATTGCTGTTGGCCTGCCAGCTTCGACAATGGCCTCTACCTCCTTCAAGGTCAGGAAAAAGATGTCAGCGGGCGCTGTCAGCCAGCCTCTTTCGGCCCAGCGTCGTCCAAGCTCGACGAACACGAGGCGCGTCGGCAAGAGAAACTTTGTCGTATAGTAGCGGCTGTTATCACGCACAGGCAATGCCTGCTGCGTCCTCTTGAGCAGGAAGCGGAACATCCGCCGGCGCAGGGGGTCCAGCTGCGCCTCGATCTGCAAAACGGCTTCCTCTCTTCGCTTTCGCTGTTGCGTTTCCATTGCAAGGGGGTTGATGTTTTCACCTGCTCGCAGATAGTTTGCTACCAGCTCGATCACCTGTTCAGGGGCCTCCATCCAGCGTGGCTTCAAAAATTCCACCTCGTTCGGGCAGCGATGCCCATGTCGCTCTAAGAAGGCCGCCAGTTGCTCGTGAAACGGCTTCGCCTCTGGCATTGCTCGCAGTATTGTCAGCGCCTCCGCCGGGCTGTTATCCAGGACCACCGGAGCCAGATCAAGCTCTTGCAGCGTCTGTGCCATCCGCCAGAGCATTGGCCCGACCTCCGCGCTATAGATGCCAGGCAGTGCCGTCACCAGGTCTGGTACCAGGTCTTTTCGTTTCGTCCACCAGCCCACCATCCGTTCGAGTAGGCTGAGTGTCAATCCCGCCGGGGTGCTGATGCGCACATTCGTCGCGAAGACCGTGCCGCCGCGCTTGCTCCACGCCGGCAATCCCTCTGCCCACAGCGCCCTGTCATCTAACCGGCTCAGGTCTTTTTGCAAAAACTCGTTGACCTGACTGTCAATTTGCGCGAAAAACTCATGCGGCGTCAACTTCGGCCCCTTCTGAGAGCCGCCGAAGCCCTGGCTCAATAATTTTGGCAGGCCGAACAGCAGGCGCAAGGGACGCCATTTCCCCGGCACTTGCATTTTCCCCTTGCGATGGCTGCCCCAGATCATGCCGATGAATGAAGGTGGGATGCCAAACGTCTCTACCATATTGTGCAGGATCAGTCCCTCGTTGATATAGAGACGCCCATAAAATCTTCTTGCTGCCTGCCCCTGCACTCCCTCTTGCTGCTGCTTATCCAATTGAAAGAGCGCGGGAAAGCCGGTAGAAGTTAGCGGCGTAATCGGAAATGGCAAATTCTCGCCCACATTCGTGCGCGTCCACAGGTCGAAAGGTTGTGCTGGCAGAGTATCACCACTATCCCAGGCATCATCTCCTGGTGGTACCGGAATTTCATCAGCCGCAATTTCCCTGGCGTGCGAAAATCTCTCCCTGGAGGCTATCGCTGTCACCGGGCGGGCCTGCAAGATAAACGCCTGTCCTCCAGCAATGGCCCACTCGATATCCTGTGGCTCGCCAGCCAGTTCCTCAATCTCGCGCCCCAGCCGTGCGAGTTCTGCTACCTGCTCCGACAGGAGCGCCTCCTGTCGCTGCCGCTCCTGCTCGACCGCTACCTCGTTCGTTCCCTCTGGCGTGGCAACCGTCATCACCTTTTTATCACCTATTATTACCTCATTTTCCCTGCCCGTCGACTTCTCCACGCGCACTCTATCGGGATTGACGCGCCCACCAACTATCGCTTCCCCCAGCCCCCACGCCGCGTTCATCAGCATCTCGTCCTCTGCACCCGTCACCGGATTCACCGTAAACAGGATACCGGCAACCTCGGCTGGCACCATCTGCTGCACGATGACGGCGAGGCTCAATCCCTTTGCTCCAATGCTCTTCTGTTCGCGATATGCCATCGCACGAGCCGTCCACAAACTTGCCCAGCAGCATTTTACCGCCGCCAGCAGTCGCTCTTCACCACGCACGTTCAGATATGTCTCCTGCTGACCCGCGAAACTCGCCCCAATCAGGTCCTCCGCCGTCGCAGATGACCTCACGGCCACCTCACTGTCACCCAGTTTGTGATACGCCTCCATGAGCGCCTGTTTTAGCTCATCTGGCATTATGCCCTGTTCAAACAACTCTCTGATAGCGCGAGCAGCCTCCTCTAACTGCTCTGGCGACTCCTTTGCAACCTGTCCCGCCAATCGATCAATCCCCTCTGCCAGCCCGTTTTCCTCAACATAACAGCGATAGGCAGAGGTGAGTAGTACAAACCCTGGCGGTACGGGCAACACTGCCTGTATCAGTACTCCCAGGTTTGCCGCTTTTCCGCCGACCAGCGCTACATCATCTCGCTTCACATCTGCCAGATTGCGTATAAGCTCCATGCGATCCTGCCTTTCTTTGCTTGTTGTTAGCCTGGGAGATTACGGGTTTTCTGTATTCGACTCCTGTTCCGCCGCCCACTCACAAAGTCTGCGAACGGCCCACTCGACGTTGTCTCCTATCTCGTCGCCGGATAGGCCGAGATAGTCCTTAAAGGCGCGGATGGTGGCTGTTGAGGTGAGCACCAGCACGACATTGCGCAGTCGCACCCGGTCTTCCTCACTCAAAGACCCGGTGACCGGGGACAGGGCATGCTCGAGCATCTTCAGTCGCGCCGGAAGCACTGCGCTGTCGTGCCTCGTAGGCGAATTCGCTCATGGCAGCCGCCCGCAGGGTCTCATCCAGTTCCTCGTACTTGCGCGAGAGTTCCCGTATGCCTGCGATCAACTCCTCCACATTCTGCGGTGGCTGGCGACCCGCGGCCCCGATCTTCTGCAAGGTATACATACCCAGCGCCTCGATCAACTCCCGCTTCGTCTTGAAGTAGCGATACACAGTAGGCACAGAGACCCCTGCCTCGCGAGCCACTTCTGGAATGGACAGGTCGGCGAGCCCTCGCGCCAGCGCCCGCACCAGCCCCTCCAGAATCTGCTCCCGCGTCCTGCGCATCTGCTCCTCGCGCAGCGGACTATGATAGACTTTCTTCTCATTCATAATATGAATCATATCATCGATATATGAGCCATGTCAAGATTATGGCAGGGATTTCTGGAAAAGCGCAAAAAGGGAAGGAGCAGGGAAGAAGGACGAACTCTATTTGAAGATGAGCAGTCAATTGTAACAATCAATCAGCCTTGAGCTGACCATCTTTGTAAGCAGAACAGAATGCTTGATAGTCTTGATTGACCTGTACGGCGTAGTTTCTGGCATAGCGCAGTAACTCTTTTTGCCAGTGAGAGGAAGATTGGGCAAAGTCCATTAAAGCGTTGGCATCTGCTGCCAGATGGTGTCCGGCGCTGCGCAGTTGACCCCAGGCAATTACTTTCGCTATGGTTTCCACCAGTTGCTCCAATGCGTGCAATTTGCCGGTAACCGGTTCCAGATTCACCTTGTCTTCGAGTGGTTGCAGTTCGCGCAGGATATAGCTTTGCTCACCCATTTGCACAGCCGACAGCAAAGCCGGTGGGATGCCTTGAACCCACTGTTGAATATCCACGCACCTCTCTGCCTGATTATGCCAGTTCGGTTGATGTACCTGCACATAGGGCTGCAAAGAGGAATTGGCTTCCGCCTTGAAGTCCAGAAGGTAGTTCTGGTCGGGAGAGCCTTTGCCCTCAACCAGCAGGACATAACGTTCTACGCCAAGACTGCCTATGCCTGCTATGCGGTGCGCAACATCCAGCAACGTAAAAAATGGCGGATTGAGTTGTTGCGCTCCCCATTTCTGCATCAAGGTTGTCACCTCTGCCCGTTCTACCTCGGTGACAGGTAGCGTCTGTTGCTCGTTGATCAGCAGTTTTCGTGTGTTCCCACTTTTTTGAGTATGAGCATCCAGAAATTCGGCACGTGGGCGGCGTTTGACTTGAAAAATAAGCTCTCTGGCCGGTCCGTCAGCATTATCATCGTCTAAGGGGCGGACGCGCCCCCTGGCTAATGTTTTCGTACAGGTATCCAGGAAAGAGTCGCACAACTTCAATACCTTTGCCTCGTTGATTTTCAGTGTGGGGCCAGCAACCAGCAAACAGGTCAGAAAACGAGCGAGATCCCAGGTACAGGGAGCAAGTACCGCCTCGTCAAAGTCGTTGATATTGAAGTAGACCAGGCGATTATCGCCTTTGTAGCAACCCAGATTTTGCAAATGCAGATCACCACAAATCCAGACCGTAGGAGCCTCATTGAGCAGAGAAGTAACGGGCCAATCTTGATAGAAGAGGTGACAGGTACCACGAAAGAAAGCAAAGGCGTTGGTCTGCATTAACTGGTATTTTAGCGCGATGAGATGAGGGTCACGTCCCCGATTAAATGCGCGAATGCGTTCAACGACGTTATTCATGACATTTCTCCTTGAAACTCAATCACCGTTCTTTACAAGAAATACCACATCCGTAAACTACAGATTTGACGCGGATACCTGCTCTGCGGTACAGTATATGTTGGCGGAGCGTTGATATGTGTACTGTACGTAGTCCTGTCATAATCTCTTGCCCCGCATTTCCATCTGTAACATCTGTTAGAGCAGTCTCACGTAATCTTACCGGAACCCGCACAAACCACGAAAAGAGGCATGTAGTTCGAGAGGAGGGTATTTTCATGGCTTCAGTAACACCCCTTAGCATGCGACAGCACGCGCAAAGAATTACCTGGTTTGTCACTGTTCAACTGATCGCGCTCATCGGCTGGATTATCGTTCAATCTACCTTCACCCTTTCGCCGTTGGGCCAGGGCATCCCTTTTGCGGTCATTATGGTAGTCGAAACCATCTGGTGGATTGCCACCCTCGTCATCATGTTCATCCTGTTCAGGCGACTGTATACCAGCTTTATCCAGTCCGCTCTCGATCTAGAGGATGCGAACAAGCGCCTGCGCGATACTACCAATAGCATTCTCACGGAACTGAGAATCCGTGAGGAGCAGGGACCGGGAGAAACGAATCTCGGCCCCGCCTGATTTTCCCGTTAGAATGGGAAAGAAGGATTATGTCTACCCTTAAGGATGTTCCGGTGGGCGAGAATTGGCCTGCGAGACCTTCTTGCCCCACTGGCTCATCAGCGGATTGTAGTCATCGTGGGCAAGCTGGCACTCGATCAACACGGGGCCACCTTTGTGCTCCCTGGCTTTTTGAATGGCATCCGCCAGGTCGCCTGCGGTTGTTGCCTTCAGGCCCAGACCGTGACCATCTCCCGCGTTGAAGACGTCCATCAGACCGGCAAAATCCCAGTTCTTGTAGTAGTTGTACGACCCATCGTGAATCGCTGTCTCGACGAGATAGCCGTGGTTGTTGATGATGAAGATGGTCATATTGTCCACACCCTGCTGAATTGCCGTTGCCATTGCCTGCGCAGTGTAGCGGAAGGAACCATCTCCGATCATGGAAACGATGCGCCGTCCCGGTTCCAGTCCCAGCGCGTAGCCGAACGTCGCCGGAACCGACCAGCCAATCGATCCCCATAACATCTCAATCTCGAAGCGAGCGCCAGCAGGCAGGTGCATATACTCAGCATCGAACCAGGCATCGCCACTTTCGACGAGCAGCGTCGTCTGTCCATCGAGGAAATCCTGAATCTGCCGCGCCATCTCAACTCGCTTCAGCAGCGCGTTCGCTGCTCTGTCCTCAGCCGGGGAGGCCGATGCAGATGTTGCCTGCGAGGCCTCTCTGGACTCGTTCTGGTACTGTACCAGTGTCGCATCGTTCTTCTGTACCTTTTTCGCCAGTGTAGAGAGGAATTCTGCCAGGTCAACGACGGTATACTCGGCCTGTGGAAAGCGCACGTACCTGGCCTCCGCGTTGATGGTATGATCCTGTGGAGGCTGAGCCGTCCAGCCCTCTGTTGCGTAGTCTGTATATGTTGGCCCGGCTGCCAGGATCATATCGGCCCCGGTCAGAACGGGTTCGGTTCCCGGACTGCTCACACTGCCCCAGTAGACGCCGATGAACTGTGGGTGTTCCTCCGGGAAGAAGCCTTTGGCGTCGGGCATCACGGCAACGCCACAGCCAATGGCCTCCGCCAGTTCGCGAAAGGCATCTATGGCGTCATAGGCGCGTATCTGCCCTCCCGCCAGCAGCACCGGCTTCTGCGCTCCATTGAGGAGGTTTGCTGCCGCCTCGACTGCTGCTGCCAGCGCCTTCGGATCGCTTTTCTCCCGGGGCTTGAGCGACTCCAATGGCCCCGGTTCGCTGCACGGCTCCTTTGAGAGGTTACAGGGAATCTCGATATAGGCTGGTTTGCGCTCGCGCAGTGCGGCGCGTATGGCCCGATCAATCAGGCGAGGCGCATCTGCTGCATGACCGATATAGACCGCGTCACAGGTGACTTTGCTGATCATCTCGCGCTGGTACGAAAGATCATGCGTACCGAGGGTATGGTGCAAGCGATGGTCCTCAACCGGGTCATTCGTATTGTACGAGGAAGAGATGAAGATTACCGGTAAATTCTCGGCATAGGCTCCGGCAACCCCGTTCAGCGCGGAGAAAGCGCCAACGTTAAAGGTCACAACGAGCGCTCCGGCTCCCTTCGCTCGTGCGTACCCTTCAGTCGCGTAGGCCGCGTCCAGTTCATTACAACAGTTGATCTGCTGCATATTTTTATTGGAGAGTAACTGATCCAGCAGCACCAGGTTATAGTCGCCCGGCACCACGAAATAATGCTTCAGACCCATTTGTTCCAGTCGCGCCGCCAGATACTTTCCGACGGTAAACGTATTCTGCTGTGTCATCTCAATCTCCTTTTCCATATGCTGTCTGCATTCAGCAAGCTACAAGCGTTATACGCTATAGCCAGGAGAATTGGAGACGCTGCGATAAATATTCAGTGTTATAATTGCGGTAGACATGACCGATTGTAGTCAACACTAGCAGGAGTAAGTCTCCATCCTCAAGGGGAATCAGCATACCGTAGGGGCGATGTCTTGTGCTCGCCCGTAGTGGCCCAGGCGAAGAAGAGACACGGGCGAGCACAAGGCATCGCCCCTACGGTATCCCTCACAAGGACGGAGATCAAGGAGTATCTTATTAATGACGCAGTTACCAGAGCATCCAACACTGGCCGACCTGCAGCGTTACGTGGAACAGGTTTGCCAGGAGCGCGGCTGGACGAAGGATAACTACTCGGAAAAGTTCTTACTCTTCACGGAAGAGGTGGGCGAGCTGGCGAAGGCCATTCGCAAGAGGGCGGGCCTCTACGATGAAAAGGCAAAGCAGAAGCAGGCGAACCTTGAAGAGGAATTTGCCGACGTGCTCAGCTACCTGCTCGACCTCGCCAACTACTTCTCCATCGACCTCGAAAAAGCCTTCCGCGACAAAGAGCAAATTAATCAATCGAGAAAATGGGAATAATCAGAGCCACGCAGCACGCTGCGTGGCTCTGATTATTCCCATTTTCTCGATTGAGCCATTATTCTTTTAGCAAAATGTTCAGGTCGGTTTCCAGTTGGGAGGGGGCGAAGGTGTCGCTGAGGAAGACCTGCTCTTTGCCCTGCTTGTCGATCACATAGAGCGCTGTCGAGTGATTGACCGTACCGGCGCTTGCCACCGAGGCATACATGCTGTAGGCCGACCATACCGGCGCTAATTGCTGCTCCGTTCCCAGCAGGTAGTGCCAGGAATTGAGCATGTGGTGGGTGTTCGAGAAGTTGATGACCGAGGCGGTCGTATCCCCCTTCGGGTCGACGCTCACGGCCAGAATTGCCACATGCTGTGCCTGGCTGCCCAGCGCTACCTCCGTTGTGTGCAGCTTTTCAGCCGTGAGCGGGCAAACGTCGGGACAGTGGGTGTAGAGAAAGGTCAGCACCACCGGCTCTCCCTTGAACTGTGAGAGCGAGACTTGCTTGCCGAATTGGTCGGTCAGGCGAAAATTGGGAGCAGTTGTGCCACCCAGGTTGGTTCCCTGCAGACCGGATGGAGTCGTGCCGGAAGCGTTGGTCGTAAGAGAATCGCCGCGTTGGCCGATGATGGCAACGACAACCACGACCAGCAGCGCCAGCAAGAGCACCGAGAGCCGTGAAGCCAGACGCCAGCTCATCCGCATAGTGTAACTCCTGTCGGTTCAGTTCAATGTATCACGCGGTCCAGCACCATGACGGCGAAGATCAGCGCGAGATAGCAGTTTGAATACCAGAAAAGCGTGCGCGCCCAGTGTTTCGTTTTCTCGCGCAGCAGGCGCAGCGCCATATAGACCAGCACTCCACCAAGCACGACGGCCATTACCAGATAAAAATAGCCCATCGTGTGCATGGCAAAGAGCACGAGCGTCACCGCAACCAGCAGCAGCGAGTACAGGAAAATCTGCTTGCGTGTCTCCTGCTCTCCCATCACCACCGGCATCATGGGAATCTTCGCCTTCTCGTAGTCTTTCTGGATGAGCAGTGACAGCGCCCAGAAGTGCGGCGGTGTCCAGTAGAAAATGATGGCAAAGAGCCAGATGGCGGGCAGCCCGACGCTATTAGTGACCGCAGCCCAGCCCACCAGTACCGGAACAGCGCCAGCCGCACCGCCAATCACGATATTCTGGGCCGAGGAACGCTTGAGCCACATGGTGTAGATACCAATATAGAACAGAATCGCCGAACATGCAAGCAGCGCGCTTAGCAAGTTGACAAAGGCGGTCAGGACGAGAAAGGAGCCAATGCCGAGTGCGAACCCGAAAATGAGCGCCTGTCGCGGCTGCACCTTGCCGGAAGGCAGGGAACGACGCTGCGTGCGTCCCATGATCTGGTCGATATCCCGGTCGATATAGCAGTTGATGCAGTTGGCGCTGCCTGCGGCCATGGCACCGCCCAGCAGCGTCGGAATAACCAGGCTGAGTGGTGGCAGCGCGCCCTTTGCAATCGTCATGGCGGCTGCGGTGACGCCCAGCAACAGCACGGTCACGTGCGGCTTCATCAGGTCGATATAGCTAGAAAGCATCTGGCGCACAGGTTGTGGTTCTTTCTTCGTTACAACTGGTGCCAGTTCTTTCGGCTCAAGCTCTACAAGCTCCATAGTGTTGAGAATCCTTCCAGGAGAAATACATCATCCATGCCTTATTTTCCTCATCCTGCCTGATAGCTTCCTTGCAGCGCCTCGCTCAACCCTTACAATCACCTGAATATCCCTCTTTTAAAGTTATGTTATACCATGAAAAACCAACGCAGACATGTCATTCTGAGCGCAGCGAAGAATCTAAGCGAGCCAGTCAGAGGAAGTGTTGGCCTTAAATTCTTCGCTGCGCTCAGAATGACATGGGGTGGGGACTTTCCTTATGGCATGTTGTGCAGAATTGGCAAAATTTCCACTTAAGCACCCTTGTTCCATGCTGTTGTACCTGCTATAGTATCTAGCGAGAATATCTGGCACAGCATATGTGCTCAAAATACAAAAGATGTGAAAGGTCGCTGTCAATGGCGGACATCGGACCCAGCTTCTGGCTCACGCAGTGGGACTGGGAGCCATCGATACTCATAATTGCTGCCCTTGTTACAGGCTCGTATCTCTATGCTATCGGACCATTACGAAAAAAAAACGGGCTGGCACCTGCTACACACGGACAGGTCTTTGCCTTCCTGCTCGGCGTTGTGCTGATGGTACTGGCTCTGATCTCACCCCTTGATGAGCTGGGTGATAGCTACCTGTTTAGCGCGCACATGGTGCAGCACCTTTTTCTCACTACCGTTGGCCCTCCGCTGCTGCTGCTGGGCATTCCTGAATGGATGGCTGAGCCGCTGCTGCGCAATCCCGCCATATTTCGTATAGCCCGACTTTTCACGCTGCCCGCGGTAGCTTTTGTGTTGTTTAACGCGGACTTCTGGCTCTGGCACGCGCCGCCGCTCTACGATGCCACGCTGGAGAACGAGGCTATCCATATCCTGGAGCACGTGACGTTCATCGTCTTCGGGCTGCTCTTCTGGTGGCCCATCTTCAGCCCGCTCAAACGGGGCCTGCCGCGCCTGCCGCTGGGTGGTCAAATACTCTATCTCTTCTTGAGCGGTATGCCGATGGTAGCCCTGAGCGCAGGACTGACCTTTGCCCCGCCGCTCTACGCGCCGTATTTAACTGCGCCCCGCGTCTGGGGTATATCCCCGGCCATGGATCAGCAGTTGGGTGGTCTCATCATGTGGGTTCCCGGCAGCCTGTTCACTATCGTCATTGTCAGCATCCTCTTCATTCGCTGGATGTTGCAACAAGAAACCCGCCAGCGCGAACAGGAAGCCCTGATGGAAGAAGTGGATAACCAGGTTGGTATTATGTAACGACGTTTGCGCAGCAAACACTGCCCGTGTATAGTTGGGCCAATGCCTTGCGCTCGGCCTGGGGTGGCGGTATCATGTAACTGCTCATAACAGGCTTATTCAGGCCATTGTAAGGCGTAGATAAGGAGCTGCAAGCTCACTGTCAGGAAAGCTCACTATAGTACGGCATAGAATGCAAAGAGTGTCGCATCATATGCCTTTTCGCATTGATTGATGACAGAGAGCAGTGTTCATCATCATTAAAGTATTATTTTTTAGGAGAAGAGACATGAAGATGCCTCTATTTCGTGGGATGAAGCCAAAACGCTGGGTAATAATCATCGCAGCTATGCTTCTATCCTCAATCCTGTTAGCCGCCTGTGGAGATAATAAAGCCTCGATCCTCACGCCGGTCGGGCCGGTCGCGCAGAAGGAACTGGACTTGTTCTGGTTTATCCTTGCCGTCGCGACCATCGTCTTCGTCATCGTAGAAGCCTGGTTGATCTATTCGATCATTCGCTATCGCGCCCGCCCGGGTATGCCTGCACCACCACAGATTTACGGCAATAATACGGTCGAAGCGGCCTGGACAATCGCTCCGGCCCTGTTCCTGTTCGCGGTGCTGGTTTACACTATCTATACCATGTTCACGCTCGCGCCTACTGCCCCCCCGGGAGCGCCAACGCTGGAAGTTCAGGCATACGGCCATCAGTGGTGGTGGGAATTTGACTACAACAAATCTCCCAACTATGGCTTCGTGACCGCCGACTCGCTGCACATTCCGGTTGGAACCGTAGTGAGGGCTGACCTGTATTCGGATAATGTCATCCACAGCTTCTGGATTCCAGAGATTACTGGAAAGACCGACGTTATTCCCGGCCATGATAACTATATGATTTTCAGGGCTGATAAGGTCGGAACCTATACCGGTGAGTGCGCCGAGTTCTGTGGTGCGCAGCACGCCCATATGAACTTTGATGTCATTGTCGAGCCGATGGATGTCTTCCAGACATGGGTCAGTTCGCAACAGGCGGCGGCGACAACTCCTCCGGCTGGCAGCCTGGCCGCGCAGGGCGAGCAGATCTTCAAATCTGGTCAGTGCGCAGGCTGTCATGGCATCGTTGGCGTCAACCTGAGCGGCTACAATGATCCCAAGGCTGCTGCTCTGATTGGCCCGAATCTGACGCATTTCGGCAGTCGCGACCTGATCGCTGGTGGAGTGCTTCCCAACAACCCGACTAGCCTTGCTCAGTGGCTGGCTAACCCGCAAGGTATCAAACCCGGCAGTGATATGGTTATCTCGCCGTTAACGCAAAGTCAGATCAATGCATTAGTCGCGTATCTGGAGAGTCTGAAGTAGACGTAGATCGACTCTGTAGGGGCGATGGGCTGACAGCGCAGACAGCCTGGGAGGCTGTCCATCCGACCTTAAGGGAGGATACGGCTGTCGATGCGACCTTGAGGGAGCATCCCTCGCCCGCTTACTGGGCTGGATATTGGAGGAATTGCCAATGGCAACCCGCACTATAGAAGGTGTCGGTGTAGTACCGCAACGGAAAACCTTTGCCGAAACGTATGTCGGCCAATGGCTTACCACCGTCGATCACAAGAAGATCGGCATTATGTACATCGTTACCGCCTTTTTCTTTTTCCTGGTTGGTGGCATGGAGGCGCTGCTTGTTCGCACCCAGCTCGCGGTGCCGAACGGCAAGGTGCTCGACCCGGAAACATATAACGAGATCTTTACCATGCATGGCCTCACCATGATCTTCCTCTTCGTGATGCCTATGACGGTTGGTCTCGGTAACTATATCGTGCCGTTGATGATCGGCGCGCGCGATATGGCTTTCCCACGCCTGAACGCTTTCGGGTACTGGATTGTGCTCTTCGGTGGCCTGTTCATGACCTCGAGCTTCCTGTTCAACGCGGCCCCGAATGATGGCTGGTTTGCCTACGCGCCACTGACAGAATTGACCACCGGTTGCTTCAAGGCCTACCAGTGTACGCCGGGCCTCAATATGGACTTCTGGGTGCTGGGTATCCTGCTGCTTGGTATCTCATCTATCTCCGGCGCGCTCAATTTCGTCGTCACCATCCTGAAGATGCGCGCTCCCGGTATGACCATTAACCGCATGCCGCTCTTCGTCTGGATGACGCTGGTCACGTCGTTCCTGTTGCTCTTTGCCATTCCGAGCCTGACCGCCGCCAGCGGCCTGCTGCTGCTCGACCGCCATCTTGGCACGCATTTCTACCAGTACACGTTTGGTGGCGACCCGCTACTCTGGCAGCATCTCTTCTGGTCTTTTGGCCACCCGGAGGTGTACATCCTGATCTTGCCAGCCTTCGGCATCATTTCGGATATCTTGCCAACTTTCTCGCGCAAACCCATTTTTGGCTACACCTTCGTGGCCTGGTCGGGCGTCGCCATTGGCTTCCTGAGCTTCACCGTGTGGGCGCATCATATGTTCGCCGTTGGTCTGCCGCTCATCGCGCAAGCCTTCTTCGCTACCAGCACAACGCTCATCGCCATTCCGACCGCAGTGAAGATGTTCAACTGGATCGCGACGATCTTCCGGGGCAAGGTGGTCTTGCGCGTACCCATGCTCTTTGCGCTGGGCTTCATCGCCATGTTTCTGATCGGCGGGTTGAACGGCGTGGCCCTGGCGGTCGTCCCCTTCGACTATCAGGTGACGGACACATACTTCGTGGTTTCGCACATCCATTATGTGCTCTTCGGTGGCAGCGTCATGGCTATCTTCGGGGCCATCTACTACTGGTTCCCCAAGATGACGGGTCGATTGCTTGGCGAGCGACTGGGGCAGACGCAGTTCTGGCTGTTTCTGGTCGGTTTGAACCTGGCCTTCTTCCCGATGCAGATACTAGGTTTGCTCGGCATGCGTCGGCGCATCTATACCTATCCGTCCAACCTGGGTTGGAACGATATAAACCTGCTGGAGACCGTTGGAGCCTTCATTATTGCCATTGGCGTTCTGGTCTTCATCTGGAATGTTATCGTCAGCCTGCGTAGTGGCGAGCGCGCGGGAAGCGATCCGTGGGACGCCTTCACGCTGGAGTGGGACACGCCTTCACCGCCCCCGGCCTACAACTTTGAGACCATCCCGGTTGTGCGCAGTCGCCGCCCGTTCTATGACAAGAAGAACCCGGAGATTGCCGACTGGAAGACGGCCACGCACTAGCCGTAGACAAAAAGACTTCAGGTCGGTATTCCTGCTTATCTCATGTATCCGGCCTGAAGCCTCTGGAAAAGAGGGAGATTGTGACTGAGGAGCAAACAAATCGACAGTCGGATAGCGCTACTGTCGTAGCCGGAGGCAGCGCCAGTTTCACCAACTCGCCTGTTGCGACTGACGGTAGCGCTGAGAACGTCGAGAAGACAGGGAAGGCGGAGAAGATTGTCAAGGTGAGGATGTTAGGCCCCCGCAAGCTGACAAAGGAGCAGATGGAGGCCAAAGAGCCGCGCAGCCCCTGGCCTTTTGCGCTGGCGATAACGATTCTTATCACGTGCATTGGCCTCCTCATCCATCCAATTATCTTCTTTATCGGAGTTGTACTCATTCTTGGTTCGATCACCGGCTGGTTATTGGAACGCCGTTCGTACCTGAGATAGTGAATAGACATATCAGGTATATACATCCTAGTAGATCAGGGAGATTATTTTATGGCTACTGAGCAAGGCCCGGTTACTCAGGTTGCGGAACACGAAATAGCGACGCGAGATCTCAGCTGGTGGGGCATGATCTTTTTCATTGCCTCTGAAGCGCTGATCTTCGCAAATCTGATTGCCGCATACCTCTACCTGGAAATACGTAACGGTGGGGGATGGCGTCCGCCAACAGACTCGGGGCTAATTTTACCATTGATCAATACCGTTCTCCTGCTTTCCAGCAGTATACCAGCGCATATCGCTGGTATAGGTATTGCTAGAGGCAACCAGCGCGCCCTCAGGTGGGGTTTTGCCGGGGCTATCATCCTGGGGGCAATTTTCCTGGGTGGGCAGTTCTATGAGTATTCCGGCCTCTTTGGACACAATTTCACGCCCGCTACTGGCCTCTCGACCTCACACGCCGTTTTCGGCTCATCCTTTTTCGCTCTGACTGGCTTCCATGGTCTGCACGTCACAGTGGGTCTCATCTTCCTGCTGGTCGTCCTTATCCGGTCGATGCGTGGGGATTTCACCGCCCAAAAGCACTTTGCGGTCGAGGCTGCCGAAATGTACTGGCACTTTGTTGACGGCGTCTGGGTGGTCGTCTTCAGCACCGTTTACCTGCTGCCCCTGCTGTTCCGCTAGAAATTAAGCATACTATATAATCGGTATGGCAACAGGACACATGCTATGTCCGTGTCCTGTTGCCATACCGATTACCCTTTTTCTCGGTGAATAAACGTCTTTCTTTGTGACATGTTCGTGATATTTTTCCTCTGAATGTGGTAGAATTGAGAGAGGGAAAAGACGTTTTCTTTTGAATTTCCGAACAAGAACAGGTGCCATACGATACGGAGAAACATTGTGAAACGCGCCACAAAGGGGCAGCGAGCACAGCACATACAGGGAAAGGACGAGGAGAGATGAAGGAGACAACGCACGGCGGGCAACCAACGGTGACAGTGGAAGCTGGCCATTCCTACCGGTCGAAGCGGCCCAAAAATCCGCGTTGCTCCATTTGCGACCGCCATACATGGTTCGATGCCACTCACCTGATGGAGCCGGTTGGCGCACCCGAACCTCGCCAGTCCTGGGTGCTGTGCAAACGCTGCTATGGCGAACTGCTTATTCACATGCGTCACTCTCCCGTTCGTTCGCCCCTGCGCCTGCGTATCGCTATGGGCCTTGTCGCTTCCGAGCACTGGCCGCAATCTCACGCGCGCAATCGCGGCGTCATGAGCGACCATGCCTGGATTCTCGTTATTGGCTGGGGCTTCGGCATTGCCATGATTATCCACCTCATCCTCATTGTTTTAATTGCATATGTGCATTAAGCGCTCAGGAATATTTCTCAACACGTCGGGCGCAATTATGCATGTGACAACCCCTCCCTGCCGATCTTGTTTGTTCACATGCATAATTGCGCTCCGACGCGCAGAAAAGCATAACCTTGACTGTCTTGTTAGAATATAAATTAGTCGGACATGCTTCTCAAGTATAATTCTCAGGACAGAGAAGGTTATTTTTATGGATGTGGCCACCGGAAACGGGGCTGAGGCAGGCCGCGAGGACTGGTGGAGCGAAGTGAACAACGACCCGCTATCACCTTCACCGGCAGCAACAACGACTGTTTCATCAATGGAAATAGATATTTCATCGTCGACATCGGCGAAGGCGCATACCTTGCTTGCCAGTGTCGCGGCCAATATGCACAGTGGTTTTATCCTGCTGAACCAGAATCAGCATGTCGCCTATTCCAATGCTGGTGCGGTGCGCTTGCTTGGAGTCAGCATGCAGGAACTACTGGACGAGCCGGTATTTGATATTCGCAAACAACTGCTCTCCATTGCTGCCGATCCGCAGGGCATACAGGAGGTACTGGATCGCGTCTGGCAGCATCCCGATCAGGAATGCTCAACCGACCTTGCGCTGGCCCATGCCGCTGTGCGCTGGCTGCGTGTCCAGTGTTTTCCTGTGCGCGACCCGCGTGGTTCCCTGCTTGGTCGTGGCATCCTGCTCGACGACATTACTCTGGAACACAGCGCCATTGAAGCGCGCAGCGAGACACTGGCGATGGCCGCGCACGAACTCAAAACGCCGATTGCCATCATCAAGGGCTGCGCCACGACACTGCTGGGCAATTCCACGCGCTGGGACCCGGCTGTGCAGCATGAGATGTTGCAGATGATCGATACTCATACCGATCGCCTCTATGACATACTCAACACCCTGCTCGACGTGTGGCGTCTCGATGCCGGAACGCAACACCTGCGCCTGGCCCAGGTGCAATTTGTAGAACTGGTGAGTCAGACCGTGGAACGCTGGCGTAAGCACACTTCCTCACACGTCTTCAATCTCACGCTGCCCGCGACAATGCCGCCGGTTCCCTGTGATGTCGTGCGTATTGAGCAGGTCATCAACCATCTGCTCAACAACGCGGTCAAGTATTCTTCGCATGGCAGCCCGATTACCATTCAGCTTGATGTCAACGAGAGCGAACTCTGTCTAAGTGTCAGTGATTGCGGTATGGGTATCGCGCCTGAACATCTCGACCGCATTTTTGACCGCTTCTATCGCGTTCCCATCGATGAAAACAGTCCCGGCGGCAGCGGACTCGGACTTGCAGTAGCAAGAGCCACGATTGAGGCGCATGGCGGCAAAATCTGGGCCGATTCGCCCGGATTGGGGCACGGCTCGATATTTTATTGTACATTGCCCTTGCATACGCGCCTGCCCTCACCTTTACCTGATCAGTCTGTGCCTTCATCGCTCGTCCCGCTTGCTCCTGCGCCATCTACAGGCTCTCGTACCGCCTCGTTGCATCACAGTGAGCGCCTGCAAGTTCTGCTAGGGGAGCCTGATACGCGCCTTGTTCGCTACTTGCGCGCCAATCTGGAGGAGCAGCAATATCGCGTGCAAACTGTAGCGCATGGCATTCAGTTGCTGCGCCAGCTCGACCTGGAAGAACCTGACCTGATCCTGCTCTCCACGCGCCTGGCCGATATGAGCGGTATCGATCTGCTGCAACGCCTGCGCGAGTATTCCAGTATACCCGTGCTCATGCTTGCCGATGCCTGTGATGAGGACGAGCGCGCGCGCCTGCTTGATCTGGGAGCTGACGATCTGGTGATGAAACCCTTTGGCATGAAGGAATTACTGGCCCGTGTACGCGCTCTGTTGCGGCGGCAGCCAGTGCCCGCCGAAGGAGAGCAAAAGACGCATACCTTCACCAGTGGTGACCTGCTGATCGATTATGCCCAGCATCAGGTTTTTGTCGAGGGCCACCCGATCCAGCTCAGCCGCACAGAATACCGCTTGCTCAGCGTCCTTGCTCGTAATGCCGGCATGGTTATCACACATGAACTGTTGCTGGAAAGAGTCTGGGGACCGGAGTATAATAGAGATATCGGTTTTATCTGGGTCTATATCAGTCGCCTCCGTCGTAAGATTGAGAAGAACTCACGCGAGCCACGCTACATCTTAACGGTGCCGGATGTAGGATACAAGCTAGCAAAGATATAAGCAAGCTCTTAATGCGTTCCCGGTAAGCGAACACTGCTGTGTTCCTGTGAAGGGAGTAGACGATGCCCCTACAATCCGAGCGACCAGATTCTGCCAGCCGCCACTTCGTTTTGTTGTGTACCTGTCTCGTGGTGATGCTCTCCTTGCTATCCTGTTCTTCGCAATCATCATCTTCCTCAAATGCCTCCGCCCCAACCGCCACCTCCATTAATGGCATTTTGACTTATCACGGTCATGACAATAGTATCAACGCGGTAGCATGGTCGCCCGATGGTCGACGCATTGCCTCTGCCAGCTACGATAAGACGGTGCAGGTCTGGGATGCAGTTTCCGGGCGACGACTCCTTATCTATCATGAATCTGCCTACGTTATGGCCGTGGCCTGGTCGCCTGATGGAACGGAAATTGCCTCTGCTGGTCTGGATAAAACCGTCCGGGTCTGGAATGCTACCACCGGCAAACTCCTGCTTACCTACTATGGCCAGCATGCTACTGTCAGAGCAGTAGCATGGTCGCCCGATGGTACAAAAATTGCCTCGGCTGGCGACGATGGTACTGTGCAGATCTGGAGTTCAACGAACGGCACGACGCTGGTCGCCTACGACCATCACACCTACTGGGTCACCGCACTGGCCTGGTCGCCCGATGGCACCAGAATAGCTTCCGGCAGCGATGACGATACTGTGCAGGTGTGGAATGCGACGACCGGCCAGCCCCTCCTGACCTACCTGGGCCATTTCTCTCTCATTACCGCGGTAGCGTGGTCCCCGGACGGCAATACTATTGCTTCTGCCAGCGTCGATAAATCAGTGCAGATCTGGAACGCGACGACGGGTAAACTCCTGTTGTTGTATCTCGGCCATCCCTCCTGGGTTAACGCCGTTAGCTGGTCACCTGATGGCGACTACATTGCCTCTGCCAGCACGGACAAAACCGTGCAAATCTGGAACTCCAGTAGTGGCAAAACTCTCCAGACCTATCACGGCCACCACAGCGAAGTCATCACCGTAGCCTGGTCGCCTATGGGCAATCGCGTTGCCTCGGCAGGAGATGACGAAACGGTACAGGTCTGGCATCCAATTGTCACATAGCGTGTCATTATTCAGGCAGTTGTAAGGTGAAGCTGCTCTTTATCAAAGGCGCTGTAATGGGCAATGGGTAGAATATCCTTGCCATAATGCGAAATAGACTGGACGTGATTTGATTTGGATGGGAGCAGTATCCATGTCTCAGGCTCAGGAAACAGGGACTCAACAGAGAATTCTCCTCATCGTCGCCGACAACTCATTGCGACGTCTGATCACGCTTGGTTTACACTATCGTGGCATGCATACCATCGAAGCCAGCAGCCCTGCCGCTCTGCCTGCCGATGAGATCGAGACGCAGCCTCCTGACTTGCTCGTCCTCGACGTCGATAGTGGCGTAAGCAGTGACTGGGAACTGCTGGAAGCTGTGCAGGAACATCACTACCTGTCCACCCTCCCGGTTGTTGTTCTAGCCTGGGAATGTCCCATTCCTGCTGAAATTGCCAGCGAGCAGCAGGGCCAGATCACCTGCCTGGCGAAGCCCTTTGATGCCCGTACCCTGCACCTCCGCATCGAGCAACTCCTGGCCGAGCATGCGGAAAAGGCCGCTCTCGCCCTTGCTGAAGCACAGGGCATGCAAGACGCTGCGCAGGAAGAGGAAGCGGTCGCTCTTGCTGCCGTATCAGCCGTCCCCGTCCCTTCTCCGGCTGCCCCTGCCCTTGCCGGGCGCACTCAGACCCCCTATCCAGCAGCCAGCATCTGGCCGTTTATCACCGCCTTTGGCCTGCTGCTCGCTTTCATCGGCCTTATGGTGCAGATCACCCTCACTGGCCTCGGCATCCTCATCATGCTCGCCGCCCTCCTCCTCTGGACGCTCGGCACCAGACCTCAAGGCACGGCTCTGGTCGTCAGTAACAGGCTTACGCCTGTTGGCAATGGGAAAGCGACGTAATAAAGCCTCCTCATATATTCATCAGGAGGGGCTGTGTTCGGTCAACAAAGAGAGTCAGTCAGGAACAAATGTAGCCTTAATCGGAATAGCTGCATTATCTGGGGAAACAGGGCGGATTTTGATTTCTGCCTGTAGCCCGAGCGCGCGCAGGATGTCTGTAATCGTATCCAGAGTAGGATTCGGGTGAGAAGCATTGAACAAACGTGTCACCGTGGGACGCTGTACTCCCATCCGCTCGGCCAGTTCTTTCTCGCTGACATTGAGAGCCTTGCGAGCCTGCTCAAGCACCTGAATCAGGGCAATGTCTACGCTCATATCGTAGAAAGTCTCCGCGAACTCTGCGTCTTTTAAATCCTCGTTCAGGCGCTGATGAAATCGGCTCATGATTGTTCCTCCTGTTCTGGTACCTCCCAGCTTATCTTATATGAGTGCAGGTAATCCCTCCAGTAATTATATGCTAGATTGAGATCAGGTATTGAGGCAGGTTGACCCACGCGCTTCACGTAGCCGTGCAAGAGTATTACTCGGTTATGATCCCCATCAAATCCGAAAAGTTCTCTACCAAGAAATCCGTTAAAGATTGTACGAATCTCCCACAGACCCTTATAATCATGGCATGGCTCGATAAGACCTCCACCAAGTTGAGGGCCATAGACCTCAATTGCAGCAGCAATGGCTCTCAGTTTGGCACCGAGCTTTTTGTGGTGACGCTTTAAGCTATCTTCAAACTCTTCGGCAGGTTGTGATGCATCTGCCTGCTCGTAATATTCAACAACCCATCTCATGAAGAGATGGTAGCATATATGTTACCACTTGTCAAGAGGGCAGTATTCTTATTTCATATCTGCCTGCTCAAATCCGTGCTGAGATGTGATATAATCGCAGAGGATTGACAACGAGAAATGCACGGAGGACGCATGCAGAGGCCAGCGCGCATTACTATCGACGGCCCGGCTGGTGCGGGCAAGAGTACGATAGGGGAACAGTTGGCGCATCACCTGGGCTATGTTTATATCGATACCGGTGCCATGTACCGGGCTTTGGCCTGGCTGGCGCTACAGAAGGGCATCAGTATTCATGATGCTGCTTCCCTTGAACAACTCGCTCGCGAAGCGAACATCGAAATCAGCCGCCCGCTCATCGACGATGGACGACAATATACTGTCACCGTTAATGGACACGATGTCACCTGGGAAATTCGCAATGCCGAGGTGACTCGTGCCGTCTCCACTGCCTCGTCTCATCATGGCGTGCGCACAGAAATCAGGCAAAGGCAGCGGGAAATGGCGCAGTCTGGCAACGTGGTCATGGTCGGACGCGACATTGGAGCCGTGGTGCTGCCGGATGCCGAGCTAAAAATCTATCTCACGGCCAGCGCCACCGAACGAGCACGCCGCCGTCATGCCGAACTGGTGGAACGCCTGGGTACAGTCAATCCCGCCCTCCCCTCGCTTGAGGAGGTGCAGCGTGACATCGAACGCCGCGACTTCATTGACCGCGAAAACATGCGCCCGGCTGAAGATGCCGTAATCATTGCAACCGATGCTCTCAACGTCCAACAGGTGCTGCTGGAAATCTACCGTCTTCTGGAGGTCTAGTTATGGAACAGATTCAGGAGACGAAACCGGCAGGAAAGGGGCAGAAGGAGAAAAATCTCTACGAACCGTATAAGACACCGGCTCCAGCCTGGGCGATCATTCGCATACTGGGTCGACTGGTATTTTTCCTTCTTGCCCGTGTAGAGGTGCGCGGACGCGAAAACATGCCTCCCGGTGGTCCTTATATCGTTGCCTCCAATCATCTCTCCTGGTTTGATGTTCCCCTTGTTCCCGCCTACATGAAGCGCCAGGTTGTTACGATGGCAAAAGAGGAACTCTTTCACAGCCGCGTTCGCTGGCTTGTGCGCTTTATGAGTGGCTTCCCCGTCAAACGCGGCGAGGCCGACCGTCAGGCCATTCGTGCCGCCAGTGAACTCTTGAAAGAAGGCAATGTCTTCTTTATTTTCCCAGAGGGTACGCGCAGCAAGACGCACAAACTGGCAAAAGGACATTCTGGTCTCGGCATGATTGCCCTGCGCTCCAATGTTCCCGTCATACCCGTTGCCATTACTGGAACCGAGAACATCCTCAAAAGGTTTCGTCCCCGTGTCACCCTCACCTACGGCGAACCGATGATCTTCAAACCCGCCGGTCGCAAGACCACCCGCGAAGATATCGAGAACGCCACCAACGAGGTTATGGCGACGATCTCGGCTATGCTCCCACCAATATATCGGGACGAATAATACCCTGTTTATGCCGGTTTCGCCGTCAACCGCAAAATGAGCTGGCGTGAGGCGTAGGGAGGGATATTGAGTCGATCTCCTGGCCGGTTGAGCGCGTCGGCACTGCCAACGGTTGGCTCGAAGCAGACAAAATTATGATCTGGCTTATTCGCTGGTTCAGACCATACCTGCATGTTTGCCAGAGAGTACTGCCCGTCGACCGGTATCTCTGCAATGGTGAGCGTGCCAGCGTTGGGAAACTGGACGGTGACGAGATGAGGGAACGGATAGGCATTGTCTGGTGGGCTGGTATTCCAGTTGATGTCACTGGCATTGAAGTCCGGCAGGCCCTTGACGACGAGCTTTGTCTTATCCTGCTGTGCCACCGCGAAATAGGGATGAAAGCCCGGCGCAACAGGCATCACCTCGTCGCTATGATTCTCCATTGTCAGCGTATACGTCAATGTTCCTTCACCAGCGACAACTTCGGCAATAAACGTGAACTCGTAGGGGTAGGAAGGCAGCGTCGCCGCGCTGCTATGCAACTGCATGGTGAGGTGTGAGGAATCTTCTACCGTGATCGGCCAGGACAGCGTGCGGCCAAATCCATGCATGGGCAAGGTCGTTCCCTTTTCCTCGAAGGTACCATTCTTCAACCATGAAAAGTTGGGAATCATCAACGGCATTCCCCAGCGCCTGACATTGCCTGTCTCCACCGGTCGATAGAGCACCTGCCAGGGGCCAACCTGGAACTGCGAAACCAGGCAAATATCGTTGATCACGCCAATTGTGGTATTGCCGCATGTCAGCACATGCTCATCTACCGTAGGAAACTGCATAGAAGCGGTCATCTTCGCAAATCATCCCTTCCTGAAATAGTAGCTTTTGCCAGTAGTATTGTACAATTCAGGGAACCTGCAAAACAAACTGTACACTGTCCTCCGCCTGGATGTTTCACCAGAATGTGTGGTATCTGGAAGGTTTTTCCCTACCAACCTGCCTAAAGGCTTGCGTTTTAGCTCGTCGGGGCATATACTATAACTAGTCATGGTGCGCTTTGAGAGCCACTGTATCGAGGTAGATGTAATCTTTCATCTACCCTACCCTGCTTTCGGACTTTCTGAAGAAAGAAAGATGGGAAAACTTGCACATGGAGGATACCTCGGATTCTGATAAGGATGCTTCTGAGGCAGGCGAAGAGCGGGGAATGGCAAAGGAGGCAAGGCAGTCAATGCAGGGATATATTGCGATCAAAGGGACACGCAACGGCCTGCTTTTAACTCTCGAACCAGAAACACCATTCAGCGAACTGCTCACAGCTCTCGCTGACCGGTTAGCCGAAGCACCCACGTTTTTTCGTGGTGCCTCGTTAACCGTAGATACCAGCCGCCGCATGCTACGGGTGAGCGAGCGCGTCCAGCTCGAAAACCTTCTCGCGCATTATCAGATGTCGGTAGTGCCACTGGAACAGGTAATGAGCGCGCAGCCCTTGAAGAACGACGACCTCTCTTTGCCCTCATTTACCAGGACATCCGCTACTCCTCCTCAGGACGAGGGAGAACAGGTTTCACGAGATCAACGGGAGAGCGACAATACCCTCTTCTTGCGCCGGACGGTACGCTCCGGTCAGGCTGTTCATCATGCCAGCAACGTTGTCGTGCTGGGTGATGTCAATCCCGGCGCGGAAATTGTCTCAGGCGGTGATGTCATCGTCTGGGGTGTGTTACGCGGCATGGTTCATGCGGGCTTTCCCGATAACGAGAGTGCCGTTGTCTGCTCATTGCAATTATGTCCGGTGCAACTACGTATCGCACATCTGCTCTCGCGGCCTCCTGACGGCTTCGAGGTGCAGCCACGTCCCGAAGTGGCGACCATTCGTCAGGGCCAGATTGTTGTCGAGGCATGGGTGAATGGGCGGCCGCCGCGCAAGTAGCGGCATAAACCGTAAGCGAAAATTGCCCTGAAGAAAGGTTGATTCGTGTTAATACAGGAGCGAGCAGTCTTACAGGCTGCTTGACGTACCAGCCGTATTTCTTTCGACCGCCGTTGGACTGAAGTTGCTCAATGGAGATGTGTATGGAGAGCCGAGTTATCACTATCACGTCGGGGAAGGGCGGAGTTGGCAAGACAACCACCACTGCAAATCTTGGCACGGCACTTGCTATGCAGGGGAAAAAGGTCGTCGTTGTCGATTTAGATATTGGTCTGCGTAATCTTGATGCTGTCCTCGGTCTGGAGAATCGCATTGTCTACGATCTTGTCGATGTGGTCGAAGGACAATGTCGTTTGCGCCAGGCTTTGATTAAGGATAGACGCCTGTCGGAGCTGTACCTGCTTCCGGCTGCTCAGACTCGCGATAAGAACGCTATCAGTAGCGTGCAAATGGAGCAGCTTTGTCAGCAACTGCGGCAGGAGTTTGACTACATACTCATCGATTCGCCCGCTGGCATCGAGCAGGGCTTCCGCAATGCGATCGTTGGCGCGGACGACATCATCATCGTTGCCAATCCTGAAATGGCTTCGGTGCGCGACGCCGACCGCATCATCGGGCTGGTGGAAGCGGCTGGCAAGCCGGAGCCGCGCCTGATTCTCAATCGTCTACGCTCAGAAATGGCAAGGCGAGGGGATATGATGGACGTGGCGGACGTATTAGAAGTGCTGGGCATCGAGCTGCTGGGCGTTGTGCCTGAAGATGAATTTATTATTGTGGCAACCAATAAGGGCGAACCTGCCGTTTATGATAAACATTCGCGGGCCGGAAAGGCATACGTAAATGCTGCCCAGCGCATTCTCGGGGAAGAAATTCCCCTGGAAGAGGTTGAGGAGGCTCCGTCGTTTATGGAAAGGCTCCGGCGCCTGATGGGTTTTGGTCCTGTAGTGGCTGAGAAGCGTGTACGATAGGGGCTTCCCGCTGAAGGAGGCGAAGTTATGGGTTTCTTCGATTTTGCGAGTCGCAAAAAAAAGCCGACTCCTGGCGAGTTGGCGAAAGAGCGCCTGAAGGTGGCTCTCGTCCATGATCGCATCAAGGTGAGTCCCGAGCTGCTTGAGCTGATCAAGGCCGATTTGCTGACCGTCATCTCGCGTCGCCTTGAAATTGACGAGCAAAACGTCGAGATCACTATGGCTCGCGAGGACCGCTGGGATAAGCTGTTGGCCAATGTGCCAATCAAACGCCAGAAAGTGGCCTTTGAGTGGGATCCTCCTGCTCACACTACCGCGGGAACCCTCTTGCGTGGCAAAGTGCAGGTCGAAGTGGAACGCGAAGACCCCCGTAGATAAGGAAAGAAAGCCAGGGCATGGGAGAACAGGCTGACCAGACTGGTCAGCCTGTTCTCCCATGCCCTGGCTTTCTTTCCTTTACATTGAAGTAAATAAATAAATCAATTTTCAGGTTAAGGACTCAACAATAAGAAGAAACATTTCTTAACTCAACCTCCATTGCTTCATAACCCGATACTCACCAGCGTGACGTAAGCTATTGATGTGACCACGAACGGTCAGCAAGGTTCAATGCCTTTGTCGCGATAGTGAAGTGCCGGTGTGTGGGTTGTATCGATACAGCGCTGGCGAAAGCAACCGCTTCCTCGTGAAGTTGAAGCTTTCAACGGTGAGGTAGACGGTGTGGGGTGGTGATGGGTGGTGAAAGGCACTGACTGATGCGTGTGGGGTGGATGTAGTGGATGTGGGATTGGAAACGCAACGGTAGCTGTGAGGTCATCGGCTCTTTGCATGTAGTGGAGTGGTGGTGTGTGGAGTATGGGGAATATCGTCTGTACCGGTAAGTGGTGGTGATGTGGGACGATGTGGTGTGGGTGCAGGCGAGCGTGCGAGAGCGTGATGACTTCACGCGCTACAGGTTGATGGAAAGTGGAAGTGGGCACTAGGAATAGTGGCGCAAAAATTACCTGTTGTGTTACCTGATGAGCGTGTGGACGTATACGTATTCAGAAATATGGAATGCAGGTACATGGTGGTACGTGAAGTGGCGGTCGGATGTGGGATGGATGTGTACCGCATATCTCTAAGTGCCGTCTAGATGCCGGTACTTCAGTGTCGCGAAAGGGCAATTTTAAAGGCGTGAAGGTGATGAGTGAGGATCGAAAACAATTACAGGTCGTTTTGCCACGTGCAAACGGGGTTAGCAGCGCCATCTGGCCTGCCAGTGCCAGGCGCTGCATAGCTACCAGCAGGGAGGCACAGCGCCAACGCTATATGATTATCAATGGGAAAAAGTGGATGCTCTTCCCTCTATCTCTGGTCGTTCTCGTAACTATGGGAATGAGCGCGGCGATTGTCGCCGCGCTCTCCTGGCATCTCTGGTACCTGCTGCCGGTTGGGGCGATGCTGCTACTGCTCGGTTTGCTCAATGCACATGCCGAGATCAATGCCCGGTCCATTTTCTCGCATTTGCGCGCACAGCTACAACCCTCACGGTCCTCGCACGCACTGTACGGGAAGCAGACAGTTGCGAAGAGTACTACAGGAAGTAAGGTTGTCAGCAAGGAGAGGTATTCTCAGTCGTACGCTACTCCCAGAACTCCGATGCCGGAACATCCACTCGTTCGTGTCCTGGAGACCATTGACCTCTCGCGAGCTAACGCAGAGCCTTTTGTCGATGGAGAAACTCAGGATACCGCTGGACTCCTGCTTAAGCGGGAGCGTAGTCTGGTCCCGGCGAAAATCGTTCACTAGCTTTCTATCATATGTTATCCTGCTATTGATACCGTTGGCACACTCAGGGCGCTGACTGCTCAGCGCCCGCGGCGCTTCGCAACAGTTTGGAGAGTGGGCAGGCTCGCCGGGTGGCTTCTCCGCCTGGCGAGCCTGCCCACTCTCAGCAGAAACGAGCCGCTTCGCGGTGAGCAGTCAATGCCGAGCGTTCGCCAACGGTATCTACCCTCAGGATGACATGGAGAGCATGTGACCTTCGGGTGAATGTGTTGACCTGTAACAATCTCCTGTATATTATGATGCACAAAGAGACAGTTGTGTTTTGTCTGACAGGAGAAGAGTATGAGCGAGCAGCAGATTCAGAAAGTCAAGGTTCATCGGTTAGCTCATGTAGGCCTGTGGGCCAATGATGTGGCATCCCTCTCGCATTTCTATCGTCACGTGCTGGGATTTGATCTTCGTTCGACCGGAAATGGCACTATCGACCCGGGGGTTGAACTGGAACAGGCCAGGGCCTTTTTGTCCCTGGGTGAGGAGTATCATTCACTCGACCTCTTCAGTGATACGCGCCCCAATGTGGGCAATGGGCGCAGCGCCTTTTCGCGCACGCGCTTGCATCATCTCGCTTTTGAGGTCGATACCGATGCCGAACTGGCTGCTCTGGCGGCTCGCCTCAGCCTCTCCGGCATTGAGGTGGCCGTGGACACTCGCGACGGTGACTCTGAGCTTGGCGATACTCTCTGGTTTAACGATCCCGACGGCAACCGCATCGAGATTTCCGTTACTCCTGAAGAATCTTTTGCTCAGGCTCCTGTGATAGCTCAACGCCGGGCTCGCATACGCCCTCATAGCCTGCAACACGTTGCGCTCTCAACGCCGCAGTTGGAAGCGATGGTCGAGTTTTATACTGAATCGCTCGGTTTTGATATCTCCGACTGGCTGCTGCGTGAATGTGCCTGGCTGCGCTGTAACACAGATCATCATACGCTTACTCTTATGCAAGGCAAGCGCGATGTCGAACATGTTGGCTACAGCATCTTCAATGGTTCGGAGTTGCTCACCTGGGCCGATTATCTGAGTCGTCACCAGGTGCCGATTCTCTGGGGGCCTGGTCGTCACGGAGCCGGTCACGACCTTTTCCTCCGTTTCGCCGATAGCGAGGGTATTCATATCGAGCTTTCCGCCGAGCTACAACAGTATTACGACCGTGATGTCACGACGCCTCCCCGCCTCTGGCACACGCGCTCGACCGCGCTCAACCTCTGGGGAACCATGCCTGCCTGGTCAGATGAAGAAGTAGGAGTGTAGAGAGTGATGCGGCATGTGCAGGTGGGCTTGTTTGCAAACAAGCCCACCTGCACATGCCGCATCACTCTCTACTCCGCGCTTACAACGGGGTTGCGTAGCACACCGATATCCTGAACTTCCGCTTCTACCACATCGCCGGGCTTGAGAAATTCCGGTGGGTTGCGCGCAAAGCCAACGCCACTGGGCGTCCCGGTGGCGATGATATCTCCCGCTTCCAGCGTCATGCCAGCAGAGAGTTCGGCGATGATCCGGGGAATAGTGAAGATCATCATACTCGTGTTGGAATCCTGCCTGGGGACACCATTGACGAGGAGGCGCAGGTTGAGATTCTGCGGATTGTCAATCTCATCTGCCGTCACGATCCACGGACCCAGCGGGCAGTAGCCATCCAGGCTTTTGCCCCGGAAATACTGCCGGTGGCGATCCTGCAAATCTCTTGCCGTCACATCGTTGAGGACGCAGTAGCCAAAGACGTGGGCATAGGCATCCTCTTCACGAATATTCTTGCCGCCCTTGCCAAGAATCACCGCCAGTTCGACCTCCCAGTCGATGCTGGTTGAGACTTGTGGGTCAATCACCAGAGGCGAGTAGGGGCCATTAACGGTCGTGGGGGCCTTGGTGAAGAAAACCGGATACTGCGGAATCGAGGCCTGCCTCCCTCGCGCCTCTGCCGACTCTTTCGCGTGCTCCCTATAGTTCAGGCCCAGGCACATGATATTTTTGCGTGGGCGTGGAATGGGCGCGGCAAGCTGTATTTCGGTGAGCCGGTGTACTGCCCCAACCTCGCTAAACGTCCTGACCTCGCCGAAGCTCCTGCCCGCTGCCTTCTGCCAGATGGCATCCAATCCAGCTTTTGCCCGGTCATAATCATCGATCAGGTCCAACATCTGGTCGGGCAAAATGCTTTGCAGCGCCCGCGCCGCCAGGTCCACATCCAGCACCTCATCTCCCTGCACCAACCCCAGGTGGGGCTTTGGTAGGTCGTTCGTAGAAAAACTTACAAATCGCATCAGCGCAACTCCTCAATTGAGAACAAATCCAGATTCAATGATGGTATTGTATCCCAATTTGCGGACTGAGCGCACTTTCTCCTATGGCTCATCAGTTGTGCCTTCTGGAAGCATAGTATGTTCATAGATATCCTCAACGGAAAAGATGCCTCCTACGCTTTCCAG
Organism: uncultured Chloroflexia bacterium; assembly: GCA_963736995.1. Classification (GTDB taxonomy): domain Bacteria; phylum Chloroflexota; class Ktedonobacteria; order Ktedonobacterales; family Ktedonobacteraceae; genus CADDYT01. Next base: position 97,617 of record CAVTRB010000007.1, on the reverse strand, counting down.
TTCTACCCTGTCATCCGGCCCGAATAGTTGCAGTACCCATAGATTTTCTGTCTTGCGCCGGTAGAGATAGACGGCCCGGCGTTCCGTATCCACCAGCATATATTCCTCTATAGAGAGGCATTCCTGGTATTCATAGCGCGCATCGATGCTCTCGCGATCAATTACCAGGTATTCTTCGATGCTTACCTTTGTCCGGTAGGGCTGAATCGCCATCTCTCTGCTCCTTTCGGGATTGTTGGAAACATCCCTCCTTGTTTACTCTAGCACACTGCAAACAGACCGTAAAGAGCAAGGAGCGTCGAATGTGGTACTATAGAGACACGATATCGTCATTGTCGTGGGTTAGTAGGGGTGGAGCTGGCCTCCACCCTGGCCCTGAAGTGGAACGGAGAAACAGTTATGGCAGTGCAGGCTCGACTGGCTTCAGCAGTGATGCTGCTACGTCCCAGGCTCGATGTGCAGGGTGCTGAACAGGGAGAGGAGAAAGGCCGGGGCTTCGAGGTATTTATGGTGCGGCGCGTCATCCAGAGCGATTTCATGCCCGATGTCTATGTCTTTCCCGGCGGCTCCGTTACCGCCGATGACCGGGCGGCTGAACAGACTGCTGGTGTCTGCCAGAATGTTTCCCCCTCTGAGGCAGACCCGGAGGAACGCACGGCGCTGGGAAGCGGCACGCGAGCGGCTGCCATTCGCGAACTCTTCGAGGAAGCCGGTATCCTGCTTGCCGAACGCGCTGGCCAGGTCATGACTTTCAGCGAAGAGAATAGCCCGCGTTTCAAGGAATATCGCGAGGCGTTTCAGCAGCGCAAAGGTTCGCTGGTGCAGATGGCGGAGGAGGAACACCTCACGCTCGCAACCGGGCAATTGAGCTATTTTGAACACTGGATTACGCCGGAAGGCATGCCCAAACGCTTCGACACTCACTTCTTTCTGGCGACTGCCCCCGAGGGTCAGCAGGCGGCGTATGATCGGTTGGAGACCAGCGAGGGTATCTGGATTACCCCCACCGAGGCACTTACCCGCTTCGAGCGGGGTGAGTTTCCCATCGTCTTTGCCACCATCTACCAGTTGCGTGACCTCGCTGCCTTTGGTACGGTTGAGGAGGCTCTGGCATACACAGCAAGCCATCACGTTCCGGTTCGCCAGCCTGTTCTTTTACAGGAAGACGGCATTACACGAGTTCACCTGCCCGACGAGGCGGACAATACCTGGGTTGTACCCGAAAACATGACCAGGCAATAGGATGATAGGAAGCTGGAAGGGAGAATCAAACGGATGCAAGAGCAACAAGAGCAACGAGAGTTACCGGAAACGCAGGTCGCGCAAGAGCAAGAGGGCTGCTATAAGATCATTCTCGCACCCAACCCGTCCATCATGACCGGGCCGGGTACCAATACTATCGTCGTGGGTGGCGCGCCCAACGGCTCGGTCATCATCGATCCCGCCGTTGATGATGCTGAATATCTCGATACCGTTGTCTATGAAGGCGTCCAGCGCGGCCCCATTCGCTGCATCCTCATCACGCATGGTCACAGCGATCATATCGGCGGAGCCGCCACCTTGCGCGAGCGCCTCAAAGTACCTATCTATGCCTTCAGTTTGCAGGGCGTCCCTGAAGCGGATGCGGAAGTCAGCGACGGCGATACGTTCCCGGTGGGCGACGATACCCTCATCGCCGTTCACACCCCCGGCCACCGCTTCGATCATCTCTGCTACAGGCTGGAGAAGCACCGCATTCTGTTCGGTGGCGACCTCGTCGCAGGCGTTGGGACTGTTGTCATCATTCCACCCGAAGGAGACATGCAACAGTACCTGGACTCGCTGAAACACTTGCAGGAACTCGATCTCAAAGAGATTGTACCCGCGCACGGGCCAGTCATCACAGACCCGCAGGCCAGGCTGGCCGAGTATATCGCCCACCGGTTCGACCGCGAGCGTCAGGTGCTCGATGCTCTGGAAGCCCTGCCGCGTGGTTCAACCATTCCCGACCTCGTGCAATACATCTATACCGATGTTGACCCACGCCTGCATCCCATTGCTGAGCATACAGTGGAGGCCCACCTTTTGAAACTGGAACAGGAGGGCCTTGTCGAGCGCCTCGAACCCGATGGCTGGATGCTGACTGACCCGACGGCCTAGTAACTGCGCTCAGGATGACATGTGAGAGATCGAGATCAGAGCTTATTTGCTCTGTACGTTTGCTCCAAAATCTGGTATGATTGTTGCAATCTGATATATAGTTCTGCTTTCAAAATTAAACGAAGGTACCATTGAGCGACAAAGAATTACCGGAATCATCAGCAAAAGAAGTAGCGGATGGAGATAATGTACAACCAGGCTATCTGGGCGTAACTGCGCCGCTCGGTCAGCCGCCACCGCGAGGCGAACGCATGTGGGTTGATCGCCCGGAACAACTGCAACAGGCTGTCAATGCGCTGGTACATGCCCCTGTCGTTGCCGTCGATGCCGAATTTACACAGGCCCGTCCGCGCGTTGTCACGGGAGAACAAGTTTCCAGTGGTCCTCGCCTTGCCCTGCTGCAACTGGCAGTCGATGGGAAGTGCTTCGTGGTCGATGCGCTGCGTTTGAACGATCTGTCTCCGCTCAAAGCTGTGATTGAGAATACCGACACGATTATTCTGCTGCACGGCGCGGGTGCCGATTTGCGTGTCATGGCCGAGCGCGGCCTGAACGTCGCCCATTATTACGACCTGGAGGCGACCAGCCGCTCCATTTTTGGTCAGCAGGAATTGTCGCTTGCAGCCATGTTACAGCGTGCCTTGAAAGTGCGCCTGGATAAGAGCTTGCAGCGCACGGACTGGTCGCGCCGTCCGCTGCCCCCGGCTATGATCGCCTATGCTGCACGTGACGCTGAGATGACCCTTGCCCTCTACTACTGGCTGAACCGGCATTACCCGGCCTCGCTCAAACTGCACGAGCATACGAGCGAGCAGGAGTCGGTAGCGGCCTGGATAGAGCCGTTTCTGCATGGCACATCCCCGGTGCAGGCGGAGATAGCCATTGCCGAGGCCAAAGCGCGTGGGAAGCTCAATGATGAGCAGATCTATGCCGATAGCCGGGCCGCACTGGCAACGTTGGTCAGCCCCATGCTGCGCAGTCGACTGCTGCGCCTGATTGCCGACCTCTCCCTGATCGAACTGGCTCCAGACCTGTTACTGCTCCTACGGGCCAGTACGGTAGAAGAACGGGCCGGGGCCGCTCGCGCACTGGGTCGACTTGGCTACAAAGCGGCAAAGGAAGATATCGCGCTGCTCCTGAAAGACCCTGTGTACGACGTGCGTAAAGCAGCGCAGACCGCCCTGCGCAACCTGGGCAGCAACAAAGAGCCAGGCAAACAAAAAGCCGTGTCCACCAAACTCAGTGATGGATCACGGCGTTGGGTCATCGGCGCGGCAGAGGGCGAGGCCGAGAGCGGCACAGAAGACGATGACTGGAAAGCTCGCCTGCGCTCTTTGCTCGGTGAACAAGAGTGACTACTCACCCGACTAAAGCACAGGAACTTCTACAGATTGGCTACCGATGCTATATAAGCGAGAAAGATTACCTGCGGGGGAGCCGCGTGCCAACCCAGACCAGTGTCAGCAACGTGAGGACGAAGCCGAAGCGCCGCACGCGCTCTCCCAGACTGAGACGCCGCCCGATGGTCAGTGGGAGCGTGGATAGCCTGCCAGGGAAAGGAGCGGAAAGAGGTGGGAAGAATCCTTTTCTCCTGCTTTCTGCTTCGCTGGCAGCAGGTATCTCAATGCTCTCCTGGTCAATGATATCCCCGTTCTGCATCTCGGTTATGGAAACTGAAACTTCCACATGGCCCAATGTACGCAGGTATTCAGCAAGCTCGGTAAAAAATTGTTGGATGAGCAGCTTTGCCGCTCCCTGCACAAGTGGTGGGGGCAGCAGCGTGACCAACTTGCCGGCGTTGAGCGTGCCTCTATAATGCACAACGGTGTTCTCTTCATGCCGGCTTAGACGGACAATGCCCTCGCCACTGATCTTACTCTGCTTCCCTTCGCCCTCAATCGTCAGACGATACTGGTAGGGATACTGTTGCTCGCTGATCGTCACATGTCCCTGGTAGAGACCTATGAGCGGGGCCTGTCGAATGTGCATGGTGATGGCATAGCGAAGATGATTCTCGCGCTCGAGCCGTTCCACACCCCGCATGGAACGTCTCAATATCTGCGGATCCATCAGGCAGCGCCAGACCTCCTCCGGCGTAACCTGAAGCGTATATGTACCCTCAATGTTCATATCCAACTGCTTCCTTTACATCAGGATAAAGCTGATGACAATGCCATCATTATAGGTGACATCCACGTACTATGCAAGCATACAGTACATGTAATAGGCAATCAAGCGTCTACGATTGCCCTGGAACAGAATGCTGAAAACTTGCGTCAATTGAGTGCAGGGTGTATACTAAGCCGCGTATTATCGATAGAAGTTGGAAGGCGATAACAGGCAAAATTCTGCCTTCCCTTCCCTACGAGGAGACGTTGATGAAAGTAATTCTGCTACAAGATGTTGAAGGTCTGGGCAAGGCCGGTGATTTGAAAGACGTGGCCGACGGCTATGCCCGTAATTATCTTCTACCAAAGGGATTGGCGGCTGGTGCGACTCCCGCTCTAATGGCGAATCGAGCGCAGCGTATCGCCACTGAGCAGCGCAAGCTAGAGAAACAGGTCCAACAGAACCAGCAGCAGGCGGAACGCCTGGGCGCGGTCACCCTTACCTTCAAAGCGCGTGTTGGACGAGAGGGTCGTCTCTACGGCTCCATCACCAGCCAGGATATCGCGACAGGGCTGCGCGAAGCCGAAGGCATTGTCATTGATCGACGTTTGATTGTACTTCCAGAGCCTATCCGTTCCACCGGAACCTTTACCGTTCCCGTAAAGATTGCCCCAAAGCTGGAGCCGAAGATCACCGTCAATGTGATCGACGAGAACACCAGTCCAGTCGCAACCGAGGCCGAATAACCTGATGAAGGGAATGGCTCTTTGTCCTATTACCCTGTACGTGTATCGTACAGGGTAATAGGACAAAGTTTTTGCTATCTCGACTAAGCTTGAAACAGGTGGAAGCATGCCGCGCTGGCTGTACTATTTGCTCATAATGGCTCTTGTTGCCCCGATCATCTCACTGGTCTGGGGTTCGCAGCAGGAACTCGCTATTTTTATTACCTCCGCCCTTGGCCTGATTCCCCTGGCCGCGCTCATCGGGCGCTCAACCGAGGACCTGGAATATTATGTTGGGCCAATAGCCGGAGGCTTGCTCAACGCCACGTTCGGTAACGCGCCTGAATTGATCATCGGTATCTTTGCTCTGCAAGAGGGGCTGATCTCCGTTGTCAAAGCCTCGATTACAGGCTCAATTATCAGCAACTCGTTGCTCGTGCTTGGCTCCTCACTGGCCCTGGGTGGCTGGCGCTGGGGCAAGCAATATTTCAGCGCACGCGACGCCGGTCAATATACGGCCATGATGATTCTCGCTGTTGCCAGCCTGCTCATTCCTGCTACCGCGACACTGGCAATCCAGGATGCCGGGCGTATGCAGTCTATTAGCGTGGCGATCTCCGTGATCCTGCTGCTGGTCTACGTCATGTACCTGGCACTGCACGTGTTCCATGTACGCTCGACGCGCCGCAATCCCTCGCGTAAAACAACGGTGCCGGTGACAGCGCCACTGATTGATGAGCCTGAAGAGGTAGAAGCTGTGACGGGTGGTGTTGACCCACACGAACGGGAGGAGCCGCACCGGAAGCCGCCAAGACTCCGGCTCACTCTTGCCGTTCTGGCAGTCGCCACCGTTGGCACCGCCTGGAATAGCGAACTGCTGGTCGGCGCGATCACACCCGTTACCAGGCTGCTTGGCTGGTCTCCGGTCTTCATCGGTATCGTCATCATCCCCATAATTGGCAACGCGGCGGAGCATTCCAGCGCGCTCTACATTGCCCTGCGCGACCGCGTCGATTTGAGCATGGCAATCGCGGCCGGTTCTTCCATTCAGGTCGCAACCTTCGTTGCTCCACTGCTGGTGCTCATCAGCCTCTTTTACTCCACGCCGCTCAATCTGGTCTTCCAGCCGCTGGAACTGGTCATTCTCGCCGTTGCCGCCATTCTCTTCGCCTTCATCAGCCTGGATGGTGAATCAACGTGGCTGGCAGGCGTCCAGCTTATGGCCGTTTACATCATGGCCTGCGTCGTCTTCTTTTTCATTCGTGGCTAACTGTCCTCTTCTTCCCCGGCCAGTTTGTTCAGGAACATGGCTCGCGGAATCTTCGGCAGCAGGTCGGCTGCAAGCAGGCCCGCGTTGCCAGTTTCCTCGCTCACCAGGTTGCCTGCTAAGGTATGCAGGTACACTGCCGAGCTGGCCGCGTCAAAAGGCGAAACGCCCTGCGCCAGCAGACCTGCTACCATACCAGCAAGGACATCACCTGTCCCGGCTGTCGCCAGAGCAGGATTGGCAAGCCAGTTGAGGCGCACATGCCCATCCGGGCTGGCAACAATCGTACAGGCACCCTTGAGCACCAGAGTCACCTGCCACTCTTGCGCCTTGCTTTTCGCCAGTGGCAAGCGCTCAATGCTGCCGCCCGATACCTTCTGACCGTGCAACAGGCGACCCATTTCTCCGGGATGCGGCGTAATCACGGTTTCCTTCGGCAGCAACGTCCACCAGTTTTCGAGAGCGGAGAGGTTATTGAGTCCATCGGCGTCCACGATCAGGCACAGGCGCTTTTCGTCCGGCATGGCGCGCAGGTTTTCCAGCAATTCTAGAATCACCTCACGTGTATAGGGCGATTGGCCAAGTCCAGGGCCGAGGAGCAGCGAGCGGTAGCCCTCCAGGTGCTCCATCAGGGTGCTCGCCCGCGCAAAACTTCCCTCCTGCTCCTCCGGCAAGATCACAAACGTTGCTTCATGAAAGGCCGAGGCATAGATGGGCAGCATGCGCTCTGTGACGGCAAGTGTTACCAGTCCCGCTCCGATGCGCGCTGCGGAGTTTCCTGCAAGGTAGGCCGAGCCGGGGTAGGGAGGCGAGCCACAGAGTAACATCACCTTACCAAACGTCCCTTTGTTGCTGTCAAGTGGGCGTTTCGGCAACAGGCCATCGACCAGGTCTCCGGTCAGTATCTCCACAGGCAGGTTTTGCTCCAACTGTGCTGGCAGGCCAATGGAGCCAACAAAGAGTTCGCCAATGTATTCGCGGCCCGGAAAGAAGAAAAAACCAACTTTGGGGCAGGCCAGCGTGATGGTCATGTCAGCCTTGATGGTGCCAGGGTCAACCTCACCCGTGTCCGCGTTCAGTCCCGTAGGCAGATCGATAGCCACTACCTGCAATTCCGGACGTTTCTCGCGCTCTTGCTGCACAAGGGCCAGCAATGCGCGCATATCTTCATTCAAAGGCCGCGACGTACCGGTTCCCAGCAGCGCATCGATTACGTAGTCCGCCTGCCCAAGCACCGCCTCTAACTCCGCCTGTACGTCTTCTGCCGCGATGACTCCTCCCAGCACGGTAAGCTGTCGCTCCTTCCAACGATAGAGGCTGACGCGATGTCCCCACTCTTCCAGGTAGCGCGCCACGACCAGCCCATCCCCGCCGTTATTCCCCGGTCCGATCAGCAGCAAGATGTCCAGCCCTTCCGTAGCGAATTGAGGGGGAAAGTGTTGTGCCAGTATTTCGGCAGCGCTTTTGCCCGCGTTTTCCATCAATATATGGGAAGTAAGCCCGTACTCCCTGGCGGCACGAGCTTCCAGTTTGCGCATCTCCTCAATGTTCACGACATGCATATATCTATCCTCCGCATTGCAATTTTTTTCGGGTGTTCTCGTTATATTGTAGTTCGCGTAAGAGCGGAGGCGCAATGAGTTCCTATGCAATCTGGCCCAGACGTGTCGTTACAAATCTGTTTGGAGATGTCATTCTGAGCGCAGCGAAGGATCTGAGGAAAATTCAAGCCGCAAAAGGCTCAGGAAGGGGCCCGCGACTATAGAGGACGATGCCATCGCGTGCCACATTATTGATGAAGGTCGGGTCCCATTCTTGCAAGGTACGTGATGCAAACATCACCTGTACCTCACGAGGCGCATCTAAGTGACGCATATGCGCTAAGCCTAAAGTATGGAAAAGTGCGTCGCCTTGATGAAGAGCAACATGTCGATCATCGCTGTCAAGAATGACGAGTAGATCAACATCACTGGGGTCGGACACATTCAGTGGGCGTTCCTCGTGTCTGGCAAATGAGCCATAGAGGATGACCGCTACAAGGTCGGGATGACGCTCAGATAGCGTCTCTATGATATCTTTGACATGAGCGCGAGTTTTGCTGTCCAGCCACGGAGGAAGAATGCCTGTTCTATTCATCGATTTCATAGTAAAAAATTCCTTTCTACTCTAAGGCCCAATTATGGATTTTTACTAAAAAATCAAGTGCATATTGCACAGCTTCAGAATCGGTATTATTTCCATACCAACCACCCTGTCTGATTTGTTCCAGGTTCTGCCACCACTCAGCGACCTCTTTCTCACCTTGACTTCGTAGAAATGTACTTAACCGTGCATGGCTTTCCTGATGGCGCTGGTGTTTTATCTGACAGCCAAAGGCAATCCAGTGAAATGACGCTCCCCAGGTTCCTTCGATTATCAATCGAGCGGCATGAGGTGTCGGTTGGAGGAGCAAAGCTGCTTCTCAATGTCTTCTGCCGCCTGTCTATGTTTCTCAGCAAGCATAACTCAACCCCTTATTAAGAATACTCAGCATCTACGGCAATGATAGCAGATTTGCGGGCGCATTGCAAAAAATGTGATATACTCCTCTCATGAAACTCGCGCTCAAGATCACACCGCAACGCAGCACGCAGTATGCGAATCTGGCGGAGGCGCTGGCTCTTCCTGAATTGCTTGCCAGTCCGCTTGCTCCCGCCATTCGGGAAGTAACGCCCGTAAAGCTGGGGGGTCGGGGCTATCTGCTGGTGGATATGGACGATGAGGTATCTTCATCCTCTTCCGCGCCTGACACACCATTCTCAACTCAGATGGCTATCCTTTCACGGCTGGGCGCAACCAGTGAAATTGCCAGCTATTTTGACTCCATCTGTGAGATGCAGGGGCCGTTCCTCCAGCCTCGGGAACCGCAGTTCGCGCCGTTTGTGCCGTTAGAGATGGCGGAGGCGCGGCGCTATAAGGGCAAGACAAATGAACTCTTCACCCAGGTGTTGCTCAACCTGGCTATTTTTGCCGGAGCTTACAGCGATCAACTAACCGGTCGGCTGCGCATCCTTGACCCACTGGCCGGGGGTGGCACGACCCTCTTCCTGGCTCTGGCATATGGCTATGATGCTTTTGGTATCGAACTGGACCGCCAGGATGTTGATACAACGGCAGTATTTGTCCGGCAGTATCTGCAAGGAGAACACATTCCGTTTAAGGAAGTGGATGAGCATGGGCGCAGGGCAGGAAGGCGCGACCGCTTCGAGATCGGTTCTAAAGGGGATACGCATACCCTGGTCCTCGCGCACGGCGATACCATCCAGACCGATCTGCACCTGCGCGAAGTTCCCGGCGGCTCGCGCATGCACGCCATTGTTGGCGACCTTCCCTACGGCATCCAGCATTTCAGTGAAGTCGCGTCCCTGCTGGAAAAGGCGTTACCAGCCTGGGAGCGGGTGCTGCTGCCGGGCGGCACACTGGCCCTTGCCTGGAACGCTACGCGCATCGAGCGCCGGGAGATGATCGATCTGCTCGCACGCCGCAGCGGTCTTCGCATCCGCAATGATGCCCCTTATACGCAGCTGGCGCATGCCGTCGACCGCGTTATCAAGAAACGTGACATTCTTGTGGCTGTGAAAGAAAAGTAAAACGGGCAGCTTGCAAACAGGCCGCCCCCTTGCTGGTGGCCCGGGGCTTTCACAGTAGTTCTTTCATCATCACTGCTCCGGCAATGGCACCACTGGCATTGCTGGTAGTGAAGAGCGCCAGGATACCCTCCTCCTGGCCGTTCTGGAAAGTGGAGGTGAAGGAGACGGGCGTAGAGAAGGTTGTACTGCCGTTGCCGTCCGCCCCTTTCGCGCTGGCCTGCCCGATAGTGCTATAGAGGTGATCTAACACCTTGACCTTGCCGATGACTCCTTCGAAGGCGTTACCTGTTCCGTCTATCGTCACCGGGCTGCTTATGAGGTCTCGACTCTGTGGAGATATGATCGACAGGTCGTTGGAGGTGACGGAGGTCGCTTCCCAGATGCCGCCGTTCGTGTTGCCCTCCAACCGACTGAGCGAGACCGTAATCGTCCCGGCAGGCGTGCCAGCGTTTTTCACATTCACCACTGCGTCAGCTTCATGCGTCTCGCCGCCGCTTACGATTGTTGCCTGCGCGTTGGTTGACCATTTCAACAGGCTCACGGCTAGCGTTTTCGCCGTCTGAGCCGCGTTCAGCTTCCAGACATCGTGTCCCTGATTGACCTGTGCCTGGTCGTTCTCGGCCTGGTAACGTGTCAGGTCTGGGAAGAGGCCGGGAAACGTGACCGGCACCAGCGTACTCGCACCTTCCGACCATTGAAATTCGCGGAAGAGGTCGACTGTCAGGGCAGCATTGCCGGTGACATGCTTGTTGATGCTGGAGTTCAGATCGACTTCAGCCGTCATGACAGTATTGTAGCCACTGATTTTAGCCTTGCCCTTATAAAGTCCCTGCAACTTGAAGATGGGGGTCGGGTTAGGGTCGGTAATATGATTATAGACATACACATCCAGCAGGCTGCCGGTTCCCTGCGAGCGCACTGTCACCAGCGCCTGCAGCGTGGGCGTTCCCATTAAGTAGGCGCAGCTGACGCTCTCTACCTGCGCTTCTGTTGGCGGTAAGATAATAGCTGTCCAGTGGGAGGGCGACTGCACCACGTCCGGGCATGGCTGCGCGCCCGGAGCAACACCGGGAATAGCTGTCACCGTAGGCGATGGGTTGCCCGTCTTCGAAGTCGGCGTCCCACTACCCTGCTTTGTTGTCGAACTACTACTTCCACTGCATGCTGTAAGCACGAGCAAAAACAGCAGGGTAAAAGCGATGTATATATACGTTCTCCGCCCCATGCGTGAGAAATGCATCTAAGGTCTCCTTCAGATCCCCGTCAATGTTTCCTATAGTCGTAAAAACAGATTTTTAAATTCAATAAGAGCAAGCATGTCCTGTTAGTAGTATAGCGGAAAGAAGCCATAGAATGAGAGAGGTTCGTATCACCATCAAGAATGGTTGTACTCTTGTGAGCTACTAGCACCGTGTATTTTCTATTGGTACCGTATCGCTTCGGCGGGGGCGACACGGCCCGCCTGCCAGGCTGGGAGGAGCGCGCCGAGGAAGGAGGCGAGCAGGGCAATGCCGACGATGAGGCCCAGTTCCTGCCAGGGAATGGCGAAGGTCAGGCCCGTCGCGTATTGCTCGAAGAAATTGGCGGCAAAGATGTTGTAGGAGAGAATCAGCCCGAGGATGACGCCCAGTATACTGCCTACGGCTCCCACAAGGAACGATTCGAGCAGGAATGACCCCTAAATCATGCGTCTACCACAGCCCAGAGCGCGCAGCATGCCGATCTGCTGACGGCGTTCCACAACTGCGCGCGTGCCTGTAATGGCCAGTGCCGCCACACCCAGCAGCAGCGTCAGGCCCACCACGCCCAGCAGCACGTCGCTGAGGAAGATGCGCGGGCCGCGTACCTGCCAGATCGCGTCTGCCAGCACCGTTGTTTCCAGTCCGTTATCAAGGAAAGCGGAGCCAAGCTTCAGGGAGAGATTGTGGGCATCCTGACCGGGGGCAACCTTGAAGTAGTAGGTCGCGCTCTGCGGGGAAGTGGGATCGCTGCCTATATAGCCGTATTCGGAACTGGGAATGTAGAGGCCAAAATGGGCACCATCGCTGTTATCCACCACCCCGATAATAGTGAGCTTGATCGAAGAGTAATTCGTCTGGCCGGGCAGCGCAATGTTTGCTGTCGCCGGATGTGGAGTTGCCACCCAGATGGGAGTAGCCGGGAAGCTGGTCTCACCTTGATAGATGCCACTGGCCGAATAGGTATAGTTCGGTGGGAAGCCAGGGGGATAGGTTGGCGCGCCTGCGTCGGCGGGCAGCGGCGAATTCGGGTCGTAGACCTCTGAGTTGATGACGCTATCCGGCGGATAGGGCAAAGCGCTGCTATCGATCAGTGCGTAGTGGGAATCGGGTGATTGCAGTGCCTTCCAGACGGCGCTATCGCTGGTAAAGCCCTTTGCCCGTGCCACAAGATTCAGGCCATAGCCATTCAGGAAGCCTCCGTTCACCACCTGCGCCGGGTAGAAACGCCACGCCGGGTTATTCGCGCTCAGTTGAATGATGCCGACCGCGGTTGAGGTGCTCTCACCAATCGCGGAGAAGTCGTTCGGGTCGATGCCATGACTCGCCAGCGCCGATTGCAGGTCGGGCAGCGGCTTGAAGTAGGCAACCGCCTGAATGTCATAGCCACCGGTCTGGTTCTCGATACTGACATAGGTGTTCTGCATAGCGGCAGTAATGACAGCCATTACCGTCATAGCGAAGACGACGAGGCTGAACATGACGACGCTCAATCCTGTGCGGAAACGCCTGTGCAGCGGGTAGGCAGAGGCCAGGCTTGCCACAGCATAGAAGCCTGGCAGGCCAGAGAACAGCCTCAGTACCGGTCTGACCAGCAATTGTCCGTTGGCGATCAGCGCCCAGACCGTACCAACGACCATCATCATGCCCGCGATGAAGAAGATCTCAATACCGCCATAAAAGCGCGGCAGGCCAAAGTTCGCCAGCGCGTCGAAGGGCAGCGCCCAGTAAGCGGCCAGTGCTAACCCGGCCAGCGCGGCGAAGAGGCCACCCGCAGGTTGCACCGCTTCACGATGATGCAGCAGGTAGAGTACATACTCAATCACTGCCTTGACCAGCAGGCCGCCGCCCAGCACGATCAACGTCAGTCCAAGTGAGAAGGGGACAATTTCCGTGTTTTCCAGTCCGTTCTGCATAAGAAGGTCAGCCGGCAATTAACGGCAGAAAGCCCAGGCGTACCAGCGCGGCAATCAGTCGCACGAACACATCAGGAAGCTGCTCAAACACGACGCGGCGCACGCGACGAACGCGCTGCAAAAACGTTTGTGGGCGCGCCCGGCCCCCTGAATGGCGGCGCACAATGCCCGCGAGTTCGAGGATGCGCAGGCAGATTTCGCCCAGCGACCACGCATTGCGCTGTGGCTCCGGCAGGTCGCGAATAGCCTCGACAACCGTCATGCGGCTCACCAGCCAGGAGGAGAGCGCGACGGAGAAGAAGGTGAAGATTACTCCCAGGCAGTAGGCAATAATCAGGCTATGCGGCTGGAAGCTCAGTTTCAGCGGGAAGTTGAAACGCGCCAGAATTGGTCCCAGCAGCAGGACGAGCAATGCTCCCACGCCTACACCGGCTGCCAGACCAATAAACGAAGCGATCAGGTCGTAGATGGTGCCTTCAAAGAGGAACATCAGGATCAGATGGCGTCGCTGCACGCCGATGGCGCGTGCCATGCCCATCTCCGTGCGCCGTTCTGCGGCCAGCAGCACGAAGATCAGGAAGATTAACAGCAGGCCGATGGCGAGCGCAAAGAGGCTGAAGAGGCTGAAGATGCGCGAGAAGATGTCCGTGGCCAGCTGCGAATCCTGCACCCCCTGCTCTTTGACCTCGATCACATGGACATAGCCGGGCAGCCAGAGTTGAAGCGCGCCCGTGACCTCATCTGAGAGGTTGATGCCACTCACGCCACCGCCGCCCCGATTTTCAACGAATATCTGGGTGATGTCGTCGCGGCGATGCTCAATCTGGCGAAATGGCCCAATCTGGCCGATAACATACGGCAATTCACCGACCAGGCCGCCGTTCAACACGATGGCTTTCACATGAAAGACATAGCGTTGCCCCGGCCAGCGCTGCGAGTAGAGATAGAGCGTGTCGCCCGCGCTGGCGTTGAGCAGCTGTGCCGCCGTCTGGTTGAGGTAGACCTCATTGGATCCCAGCTTTGCGGTGCTCAGATGCTGCTTGCTGTTGGCCGCGTTCTGCATGCCGCCGAAGCCCTGTTCGCTGCCGTTCAAAATACCGAGCGCCGTAACTTTCGAGCGCACCTGCCTCGAGGTCTCGTCGGCTACCAGCAGGTCCGTCTCGGTGAGTGAGGCTCCAATGGCGGTGATATCAGCATCATCCCGTGCATGGTTCAGGAGCTGGTAGTAGATGCGATCATCGAAGAATCCGAGATCTCCCTGCCCGCCCTGTATAAGTTCGTCAATGTTCTCCCAGTTGTAGATAGCGACGGTCTGCACGGCACTGGTCATCACATCCCCGGTTGCCAGCACGCTGGAAAGCAGCGTAGTCGAGAGCATAAGCGCGAAGACGATCAACATCATCTGCGTGCGCCGCCGGGGAATGTTGCGCACTCCAATCTTAAAAAAGATGCGGTTGGTAAGCGCGAACAGCCCTACGCCAACGATGATGATGAGCGTGATAACGAGCAGCACCGTCATAAGAGTGTTAAGTGGGAGGCCAAATAACTAAATCATGGGTTTTTCGGTTTCCGGGCAGTGGCTTGCTTTGCCTGCTGTGCCGACTGCAATGCCTGATAAAACAACTCTGCCAGTTTACTATAACCGAGCGTACTGGGATGGAGACCATCATTGCTGAGGTACTCTGGATGCTGGCTCAATTGCTGCCACTGCTGGTAAATGTTCACCAGGATGGCGTGATGACGTGCAACAATAGCGGCAATGGTCGCGTTATATGCCTGGACCATTTGCGTAAGACTGCCCTGATCGTAGGAAGAGAAGTAGGGCAGCAGCGTGAGGTCTGGCACGTTCCCGACGATAATCTGCACATCCGGGTTTGCTGCCTGCAGGCGTGTTAGTAGCTGGTCTAGATCATGTGAGTAGCTGGTCACAGGCACATTGTCGATGATATCGTTGACTGCCAGCCAGATTGTGACCAGGTTGGGATGAGTGTCGAGCGCAACAGGCAGTTCAGCGCTTATCGCCTGGTGTGCGGTAATGCCCGGAACGCCGAGATTGATCAATTGTACGCTTGAACCAAGCTTCGTGGCCAGATCAGTAGGCCAGTTTTCCGTCTGGGGGTCATCGGCCCCGATGCCAAATGTATCGGACGCGCCGATGGCAACATACGTCAGGCGGGCGTGCGGGGCTTGCTGTACCGGCGCTGAGCTGGAGCTGACGGTCTGTGTACTACAGGCAGCCAGAAACAGCAAAAGAAAGCAAAATAACAACACAGGAAGCATACACAGCTTCCTTTTGCTCTGCTTCTTTCTGGTAGATGCCTGATTAAGCTGAATTGTATTAGTGAATGAGCGCACTGAGCAGGGAGACAATGGCAAAGAGTACGACGAATACGATGGTAAGGTTGAAAATCAAACGCTCTACACCCCGTCGTGTCTTAAACACTGAACCTGCACTGCTACCGCCGAACGCGCTTCCCAGTCCCGCTCCGCGAACCTGGAGCAGGATAAAGATAATGACGGCGACACACAA
Organism: uncultured Chloroflexia bacterium; assembly: GCA_963736995.1. Lineage (GTDB taxonomy): Bacteria > Chloroflexota > Ktedonobacteria > Ktedonobacterales > Ktedonobacteraceae > CADDYT01. The sequence continues at coordinate 82,064 of CAVTRB010000007.1, read as the reverse complement.
GATAATCTGTATTATCTGAATTGCTGGAAGCCACTGGGCCAAGATTTTTTCCTCGCTTTCTGCTGTATCCCTCAGAATACGCACGGATTATAACACACTTTTTTTCTCGCGTCTATTTTTTCGCCATCTTTCCAGGGCGACAAGATCCTTCGCTGCGCTCAGGATGACATGGTGAGGCTTGCTACAAACATGTCATCCTGAGCGCAGCGAAGGATCTCTGTTCATCTTTTAGCATATACGACTGATAGTTACACCTTGTTGCCTGTGGCGTGTGCTTTCTCATGACATGCGGGGCACAGGACGACAAAGTGCTGCGGATTGTAACGGTCCAGAATGTTGCGAGCAAAGTGAACGGTATGCAGTTGCAGCGTTGCGACGTGCTGGCCGCATTCGGAGCAGACAGAATGCGCCTGTTCGCTCAATGACCACTTCAAACGATTCATCTGCGTTACATGAATGGCATCCAGGCTGACGTGGAAAAGCAGCCCGGCCAGCATCAGCCAGAGGATGCGCGAGCGAGTACGCAGTGCCAGCACGAGCAAGAGACTCAAGACAATAGGGTGGTGCAGCAAGCGTGCCTGCGGTAATTGTGGCGGATCGGCCTGTCCGAAATAGCGCACGGCTGCTCGCAGGCTGAGTGTGCGCCGTGTTACGGCATACCAGAGGTAATGATCGACATCGATCAACACACTGGCAGCCAGAGGAATCCAGACGTCTTTTTTGAGCCAGGGCAGCGCAATGACCGCCGCAACCGTAGAAATCTTAACGTGTTCTTGCACACGCATATCTTCATCTCTCCACTGTTCATTTTTTTATATCGAAGTCCAGAAATGACAAGAAATTCTTCTTGCCCTGTCATGCCGAGGAGTATAGCGACCATAACTCAGCCAGTCAAGAGAGGTATTTTTATGCTTCGCTCACACTCTTCTTATGGTTTCATAACTACATTTGCATATTTCTAACCGATTCTCAACCGTTTGTTCCTATGTTTCTATAAGTCCCGATGTTACGCTAAAGGTGAGCTGTTCTGAAGTTGTTTTCAGTGAGGAACAGAGAAAAACGAATACAAAAAATATTTTTTCATTCAAATATAAAGAATGGCCGCCAGTACAAATTTTTCCACGCGGCAGCCAGAATTACGTATCCTGGAAGGAGACGCCTTTCAATGGCAACGAGGATAGAGAACGAAGTAGAGACAGGGCAATCAGGTGAAGCGAAAGGAGATGATCGTATTGGATGCAGTGTAGGCATTATGGCATATAACGAGGAAGCGAATATTGGTCGCACCCTGCGCGCAGTACTCGATCAGCAGGGAACATCTCTTCGCCTTGAAGAAGTGATCGTTGTTGCCAGCGGCTGTACCGACCGTACAGTGTCCATTGTTGCCGAAATGGCGGTGCAAGATTCACGTGTGCATCTCTGTGTGCAGGAGAAACGTGAGGGCAAGGCTTCAGCCATAAATCTTTTCCTTAAAGAGGCCACCAGCCCGGTTGTTATATTGATCGGCGCCGATGTTATTCCAGAAGAGTATGCATTTGATTACCTCTGTACCCCTTTCAAAGATCCAAAGATTGGTATGGTTGGTGGGCGTCCTGTGCCGGTAAACGATATCTCCACTTTCATGGGCCACTCTGTCCACCTGCTCTGGCGCTTACACGATCGCCTGTCGCGTATCCAGCCCAAGCTGGGAGAGGTGATCGCCTTTCGCAACGTGATTTCCGGCATTCCCACCAATAGCGCCGTCGATGAAATCTCCATCCAGGCGCTGATCTCCCAGCTTGGCTACCAGTTGATCTACGAGCCAAAATGCGTGGTCTATAACAAAGGCCCTATCAACGTCCGCGACTTCCTCAAGCAGCGCCGTCGCATTTATGCCGGCCATCTCAAAGTGCGTTCGCAGCAAAATTATGAAGCCTCAACCATGAAGGTAAATCCGATCATGCGTCAATTGATCGTCAGCCGCGACTTCACCATGCGTACTCCTAAACAGGCCTTGTGGACATGTGGTACTGTTGTGCTGGAGGGCTATGCGCGTGTGCAGGGTTACATGGACTACACGCGCAAGCGCGAGCATCACATCTGGCAAATGGTGGAATCGACTAAAGACCTGGAAGCGAACCAGCGTAAGGTGCGTCGCATCTGTAATGCTCAGAGCGTCATCGTCTTTCGTCTTATTCTTAAGGGCGCGAAGGGCAATGACATTCATCGTGAACGCGAGGAGCGTGAGGCCAACGAGGTTGCCCGCAAACTTCTCCCCTACCTGCGTACGAAAATGCGCAAGGAAGATATGCTCTCCATTAACGGGCCTGGCGTCATGACCGCCGTTATCCGCGCCGAGCAGCATGGTGCCTCGCTCGTCGCAGAACGCATCAAAAAGGCAGTCGAAGAGGCTCCTGTGCGCGTAGGAGCACGGGGCCGCGAAGTCAAAGTAACGGTTGCCTACAGCACGCTCACCTTCGCCTCCAAGGCTCCCAATGGCGATAGCGTCACCGTCAGCGGCCCCCTCATCAACGAAACCATGCTCGCCACCCTTACAGCCAGCAGCGAGGACTGATGGTCTCTCACGATTGAAATATGGAAATTTTGTAACCCGTTCGATGGCAAATGTGTCGAGCGGGTTAGCTGCCCAGGCCACCCGCAAGGCGATGGCCTTACTATACACGCGGCTTTGTGCCGACGATGTGCCTGAGAAGGCGAACCGAAGCGAACTTCTGAAGGATGAGCTATAGAGGGAGTCAATCCGCGCATATGAACACAGTAAGAGCAAAGAGTCAGAAGGTTCTCAAAGAGGGCCGTCAGGAGGGCGATCTAGATCGCTTACGAAAATCTGTACTCACTATTGCTGAGGCGGCAGCTCCATCTCTGGATAGGAGGCCATTGTTTGCTCGTATTCGGGTTCGGCTGGTTGCGGCTGGTAGGGTTGGAAGGCAGGACGTTGCTCAACAGGCGCGTAGACTGCGGGGCTTTGCGGCTGGTAGCCTTGTGTGTAATCGGTATAGGGATAGACATGTGTTGGCTGTGGTTGTCGTGACTGCTGTGGTTGTGGGCCAGAGCGTGGCGTATAGTACGATGATTGCGTCGTTGATCCCGAAGTCTGGAAAGCTCCTTTGATTCTGCTCAGGTAATACGGGAAGGCGTCGAGGGGATTGCGCAGAGAACATTTCATGAGGTAGTAGCAGATCGCTCCGAAAATGTGGGTGAAAAAGATAAAGAGCAGCCAGAATATTTTGTTGCCGTTGCGCGTACGACTATTGAACAGGCAATCGATGAGCATCCAGATCCAGAAAGCGGTTGTGAGCAGGCTAAACGTATCTATACCAAAAAAGGGCATGGTTATGTTCCTCTCCGCGCTGTCAGCAATGCAATAAAAGGTACTTGTCCGGTGTTTACTCTAATAGATAGGACGAAACCTGTACGTGTAGATCAAAGCATGCGTTGTATCAACTATACGCGATTGCTGATAGCCGGTCAAGGCGTTCGTTTATGTTATATGCCAGGATTGGCTATCTACTTGTAGAAGTACTGGCTCTGTGGTACAATAAGGTTCGGGCGAGGACAGCAGTCCCCGCCCGCACTTATTGTTTAAGAGAAGCGAAACGTAATAATGGAAATATCCTGGCTTGGCCACTCCTGTTTCCAGTTGCGTGGCAAGAACGTTACCCTGATTACCGACCCGTTTACTCCTCAGCAAGGCTACTCGCTGGGCAAGGTTCATGCCCCCATCGTCACCGTCAGTCACAATCATGCCGGGCATAACTTTGCGCAGGGCGTGGGTGGCAATCCGCGTGTGGTGCGCGGACCGGGCGAGTACGAGATCAGCGATGTGCTGATTACGGGCGTGGCCTCGTTTCATGACAACAAACGCGGTCAGGAGCAGGGTCGAAATACGATCTACGTTATCCATATGGATGACCTGGTGATTTGCCACCTCGGAGACCTGGGCCACACACTACGAGAAGAACAATTGGAGGAGGTTGCCGACGCGGATATCCTGTTGATTCCCATCGGTGGCCATCATACGATCAACGCGACGCAAGCCGCCGAGGTGATTAGTCAGGTAGAGCCGCGCATCGTTATCCCGATGCACTACCGCACAGAGGCTAGCGGAAGTACAGAAGGTTCACGCTCCGAGCTTGAACCACTCGACAAGTTCTGCCGGGAGATGGGCGTCGAGGCCATCAATCCGCAGGTAAAACTTGTGGTAACGCGCAACAGCTTGCCACAGGAAACGCAGGTAGTCGTTCTGGAGCAACGCAGGTAATACCGGCTCTCATTCTGGCTTGCTTAAAGCAAAGTTCGCATCTGATAAACGATGTTTATGGCAAAGCCCTGGGTTTCTAAGGAGGGACTTGCACATCCGTACCTCGTGAGGAACGAGTGCGGTAGGAGGATTCTATGTCAAAATTCATTTTTGTTACCGGAGGTGTGGCCTCATCCGTGGGCAAAGGCATTACCGTTGCCTCGCTTGGGCGGTTGCTCAGGAACCACGGCGTCTCTGTCTCGCTGATGAAGCTTGATCCGTATATCAATGTTGACCCAGGTACCATGTCCCCCTACCAGCATGGTGAAGTCTTTGTCACAGACGACGGTGCGGAAACCGATCTTGATCTGGGCCACTACGAGCGTTTCACCGATGAACCCGCCTATCAGGCGAACAACGTCACGACCGGCCAGGTCTACGCCGCCGTGATCAGCAAGGAACGGCGCGGTGAATATCTGGGTGGCACCATTCAGGTGATTCCCCATATCACCAATGAGATCAAAGATCGCATACATGTCGTGGCGCGTCGTTCCGATGCCGACGTGGTCATCGTCGAGGTCGGTGGTACCGTTGGCGACATTGAGGGTGAGCCGTTCCTGGAAGCCATTCGCCAGATGCGCAAAGACGTAGGCCGTTCCAATGTCCTCTATCTTCACGTCACTCTCTTGCCCTATCTCGCTGCCACCAAAGAACTCAAGACCAAACCGACCCAGCACAGCGTCAAAGAACTGCTGCGCGTCGGTATTCAACCCGATGTCATCCTCTGTCGCTCGGACTATCCCGTTAGTGACGAACTACGGGAGAAAATTGCCCTCTTCTGCAATATCGAGCCGCGAGCCGTGGTACCACTACTCACCGCCGATACCATCTACGAGGTGCCGCTGGTGCTGGAAGAGGCCGGGCTGGGCGAGTTCTTGATGCAGGAACTTGGTCTGCACGGCACGGAAGCGCAGATGCAGGAGTGGCGCGCACTGGTGCAGACTATCAAACGCCCGCGTCCTGAACTGACCATCGGTCTGGTCGGCAAGTACGTTGAATTGCACGATGCCTATCTCTCGGTTTCGGAAGCTTTGCGCCATGCCGGCTGGTCCCATGACGTAGACGTGCGTATCAAGTGGATCAATTCTGAGGCGCTGGAGAGCATGGGAGAAGGCTATACCGAGGTGTTGGAGGATGTTGATGGTATCATCGTTCCCGGCGGTTTCGGTCATCGTGGTATTGAGGGCAAGATCAAGGCTGCCAACTTTGCGCGCCGCAACAATATCCCCTACCTCGGCCTCTGCCTTGGCTTGCAGGTGGCAGTGATCGAGTTCGCTCGCAATGTCCTGGGTCTCATCGATGCCAACAGCACGGAGTTTGATCCCCAGACACAGAATCCCGTCATCGATCTCATGCTCACGCAGCGTGGTGTGGCCGATAAGGGTGGCACCATGCGGCTGGGCAACTGGGTCTGCTGCCTCACGCCCGGCACGAAGGCCTATACCGCTTATGGCGAGCCGATTGTCTTTGAGCGTCATCGCCATCGCTACGAGTTCAACAACGAATTCCGCAAGCGCATGGAGTCGCATGGCGTGGTTGTCAGCGGTCGCTCGGCGGATAATAGCCTGGTGGAAGTCATCGAACTGGCCAATCACCCCTGGTTCGTCGCTTCCCAGTTCCATCCCGAATTTAAGAGCCGCCCCAATCGCCCGCATCCACTTTTCCGCGACTTCATCGGCGCTGCCGTCCGTTTACGCAAAGAGCGCACCGCGAGCGAAGCGGATGAGGGTCTTAATGGCAATCTGGATATGTCCCTGCTAGCACGGCACCCCTACCAAACGCAGCAGGATTCGCTCGCTGAGAAGTAACTATGTTGTACGTGAGCCAGTTGCTCGGTGCGCCCGTGGAAGATATGCAGGGTGAGCGAGCAGGCAAAATCATTGATGTTCTGGTCCCTGTCCCGGATGGAGGCGTATCCGGGCCGACCTTCCCCTCCGCCCTTGTGGTTGAGGGTGAGGAAGAGGAACCCTGGCGCGTCCCTATTGATGATGTGGAATGGCATGAAGGGGCTCTACGCCTGCGCGTTCCCCTTGCTCAACTCATGCGCCAACCGGATGTTCCCGACCAGCAGGAAGTGAGCCTTGCTCACGAGGTGCTGGATAAACAGGTCATCGATATTGCGCGCAAGAAGGCTGTGCGCGTCAATGATATTGTTCTCGGCAACAACTGGCAAATCCTGGGCATTGACAACAGCACACTGGGTCTGGTGCGCCGCCTTGCTCCATCGTGGCTGCTTGGCACTCGCAACAAGTCCCGTCCCTCGCCTCTCGGCCTGATTCCCTGGGATCGCATCGAACTCATCGGCTCACAGGTACCAGAGGAGGAGCAGGAACCTGTTGGGGCGCAATTCATTGCGCCCGCCGTTTCCCCCGCTCAGCGCCCACAGAGCGGCCACCTTGCCGGACTGCACCCTGCCGATATCGCTGCCATCGTTCATGAACTCACTCCCGGCCAGGGAACACAGCTCATCGGGCGTCTGGACGACGAGACGGCTGCTGACGTGATGGAGGAGATCGACATCGATCGCCAGCGCCATATTCTCGAACATATTCAGGCCGCTCGTGCCGCCGATATTCTGGACGCTATGGGGCCGGACGAGGCTGCCGATCTGCTCTCCCGGCTGCCGGAGGAGCGCGCCCAGGAACTGCTGCGCCTCATGCAACCGGAAGAGTCTGAGGAGGTGCAGGAACTGCTCGAATACGAGGAGGATACCGCCGGTGGCCTTATGACAACCGATTATGTCGCACTCGATCGCACAAAGAGCGCCGCAGAGGCGCTGGATGCTGTGCGACAGTATGTGCAGGAACAGGATATTCACCCCATTTACATCTACTGCATACCCGATGAAAACGCCGACGAATGTCCCTTGCTTGGCATTGTCTCGCTCTGGGACTTGCTCACCTCGGTAGCGACGCAGACGTTGGAACAGTTGATGGAGACGGATATTATCTCCGTGCAGACAGACACTCCGGCCCGCTCCGTCGCCGAACTCATGGCAAAATACAACCTGCTGTCCCTACCCGTCCTCAGCGAGCAGGGCATCCTGGAAGGGATCGTCACCGTCGATGATGCCCTCGATGTACTGCTCCCACCCGAACGTCGCCGCAAACCGCGTCGCATGTATTGAGGCAAGATATCCCGAAGGCGCTCGGTTTATTGTGCGCATCGCCAATGTATTGGCCCGTCGCCTATTGGCCAATACATCGGCGGTGGTCACGATAAATCGCGACCCTACGGGTACTGATCACAATCACGAAAACGAGCCATGTGAGCGTGTCGCTTCCAGGGCCTGTAGCCCATGCATGATATCCTGGCAAACTTCGACCATCACCTGCGGCACCCACTCCTCGGGGTGTGGATTATCCGCTATCACCTCGGTCTGCTCTTTATCCTCACTTTCATCTTCATCCTCGTCAATCTCACGCTGCCGGTGGAGAAAGCGGGCTGAATGTCTGTGAGCATCATCCTGTTCGTACAGGTCATGCATGTCGTGCAGGCCGCGCATACCCTCTGGATGCCAGATGGGTATTTCCACGCGCTGTTGCAGTGTCAGTGTCTCTGGCTGCAAGCGATTATCCTGCAAGGCCATGCTGATGCCCGGTCGCGTCTCCGTCGCCCGCCTGCTCTGTTCGCTGGCGCGCAACCTGAGCATCTGTATCAGGGAAAGCAGATTTGTTTCGGAGATCAGCGGCCCGCTGAGCACCAGGTTGTAGGAGAGATCAAAAAGCAGGGGTGGAATATCGCGGGTGTGCAGGTGCGGGCAATCCTCGCCCGGCTCGTGAAAGAATTCACAGATGCCGGTGGGTCCTTCCAGCGAGAGGGCGGTATCCAGTGTGCTCCAGGTGAAGGAGATGGTGCAGGTACTGCGATTATCAATCTCTTCACAGCTACCAGTATGACAGGTGCAGGCAAATTCTCGTTCCAGTGTGCGCGTATTCGTCCAGTATTCGGGGTGCGTCGTCAGCCCAACGTTGGTCGCAGCCTTGAGAAAGTACTCCGTTACGTCTTCAAATGTGATCATTCCGCTATGCTCCTCGCCGCTTCGCCCATCTCATCACCTCAAATCCAGGCATTTCTGGCGATTTCGATGGCTTCTCTCTTATCTCACGGCGTTGCCCATATCATATCACTATGCCAGCAAGTGTCAATACGACGGTATCAACATCTACCATGTCCTGGAAAGACTGTCATCCTGAGTGTAGCTAAGGATCTGGGCGGTCAGTTATTCTTCCTGATCAGTATTATTGAGTATAGCGCTCGTCAAATACTATGTTACAGCCCTGAAGATGAGTTGGTGAACTTACAAGTTCACCAACTTTGCGCTCTGCTCCCACAATTGCCACTGAAGCGACTCATCATAGGAGATGGCAGCGGATCGCCTGGGAATGCTCTTCACAAAGTATTGGCCTGTGAGGCCTTCCACCTCGGGTGAGGAGGCCAGGTACATCGATGTTTTCGCTCCCTTTTCGGGGCTAGCGCCAAAGCTCCCGATCACCTTTACGAGCAGGCGAACAGCGGGTCCGACATTGCTTTGCCCGAAATGCGTTGCCACGAAGCCGGGATGCAGGCAGTTGGCTGTCACCCCTGTTCCTTGCAGACTGCGTGCCAGTTTATAGGTGAACAGCACCACAGCAAGTTTCGCTTGCCCGTAGACATGCATAGACCTGTAGTGTTGCTCTTCTTGCAAATCATCCATCTGAATATAACCTGCTTCATGGGAATTCGAACTGACATTGACAATCCGTGCTGGTGCGCTGGCTTTGAGCACATCGAGCAGCAAATTGGTCAGCAGGAAAGGTGCCAGATAGTTCACGGCGAAGGTCATTTCTAATCCATCCACTGTTTCTCGCCGCCCCGGGAAGGCCGCTCCCGCATTATTGATCAGCACATGCAGGTGCGTATAGTGCTGCTGAAAGTGCTCGACGAGTTGTCGAATGGACTGTTGCGATGACAGGTCTGCTTGCAGGAGATCAACCGCGGTATTCTTGCTTGTCGTGATGATCTCGCTCCTGGCTTGCTCGCCTCTGGCACGGTCCCGGCAGACCATCACGACGGTGGCACCCATCTGTGCCAGCCCTAGGGCGGTGGCCTTCCCGATCCCTGAATTGGCACCGGTGATCAGACAAATCTTTCCTTCCATGATTGTATGTATCATAGTTTTCTCCAATGCTTCTTTCGGTGTGCTTTGATAATCTTCTCTTTCCAGCCATCAGGCGCACCTGCCGCTTACTCAGCACAGGGGAATAGCGACAGATGTACCGCTCAGACAGGCAGGGTTTGCGACGGATACTCCTCCAATCGGTCTCACGCATCCTGTCCATAGGCCTCGGGCCGGAAACCCTTGATGATAAGCCAGAATGGCAGCACCAGCTCAAAGAAGAAACCGGGGATCGTGAGAGGCGGGAGTCCGGCGATGAGGCCGATATGTATCCCGAGTATCTCAGCGATGCTTCCCGCCATGAGACACGCGTAGCCGATCAAGCCCGAAACCGCCAGCCATCCGGGGATCAACCGGGTCCGGAACAGCAGCGCACACAGGAAGAGGGCCCCGAATCCGAGCACTGCCTCGCCAATCTGGTAAGCCATGGTGTTCGTCTGGACCAGGAGTGACCCGAGGCTATTGGCCCAACCCTCCCCAGCGTGCTGGCTCAAGGGAACGATCATCAGAAGAGCGAGCGCTCCGAGGCTCAGAAAGACCACCTCAACAATCATCGTGGCCAGGTAGGCCAGCGCGGTTCTCTTGCCGTGCTTCTCCAGGATTGGGAAGAACAGAACCGCCTTCGCCACATCCACTGCTGTGTTCAACAACATCAGAAAGGCTCCGAGGACCAGGATGGTCTGATGTGAGGAAATCGTCGAGAGAAAGTTCGAGCCGCCGGTAACGGAAGTCACCAGTCCGCCGCCCACTCCGTAGACAAGAAACCCCGCCAGAAACAGCACTCCGATCAACCTCGAATACGTCATGCGAGACCCCGTCGACACACGCCTTTTCAACGATTCCCCGGCACCGACCACTTCGGGGCTGCTTGAACTGCGAGATGAGATGACCTGGTTCATTGAATCCTCCTTTGATTCTAGACAGACGGTGAACATTGTGGAATACCAACGTAGGGATTTACAGTGAAGTGGGGTTGTTCTGTTCCATCGTGATGACCACTTTTCCTCGGGCGTGTCCTTTTTCCAGATACCGGAGAGCTTCAGCAGTCTCACGTAACGGGTAACGTCTATCGATCACAGGGACGACTTTTCCGGCTTCAAGAAGCTCTTTCATAAAAACCAGATCCTTCTGGCTTGGTTTCGCCACCCCCATGGAACCCATTTTCTGTCTTCCCGTCATTGAAATCACTGGCCCCAGGAGCATGGCCTGGACCATTGCAGCCATGGAACCTCCAATGAAGACATACACTCCCTCGGGATTCAATGCACGCTTATAGTCTGAAATCGAATGATATCCGTTCACAGCAAAAATGAGATCATAGCGCTGCCCATTTTTGGTGAAATCTTCTTGCGTGTAATCAATGACGTGGTCTGCGCCAAGCGAGTGTATCAAGTCCACATTGCTTGTACTGCACACGGCAGTGACTTCAGCCCCGAACGATCTGGCAATCTGTACCGCAAACGTTCCCACACCACCACCCGCACCATAAATCAACACCTGTTGTCCTGGCTGAATCTGTCCTTTAGCACGCAGTCCTTGCAGGGCAGTGATTGCGGCGAGAGGGACAGCAGATGCTTCCTCAAAGGTCACATTAGCTGGTTTCAACGCCAATGCATCTTCACGAGCACACACATACTCGGCAAAAGCGCCACAACCACATCCGGTCAAGTCACCGAATATCTCATCACCTGGCTGAAGCTGCGTGACGTTCCTGCCAACCACTTCCACCCGCCCCGCCACGGCAGCTCCGAGTATAGTGTGCTTTGGTTTGAGAAGCCCAAAGCCCATGAAGCGCATCAAGAACGGGTCAGCTCTCAGGAGATGCAATTCCGCTGCATTGACGGATGCCGCATGAACTCTTATCAATACTTCATTGTCCCTGGGAGTAGGTCTTTCGACCTCTTCAAGTTTCAGAACATCGGGTGGCCCATAGTGTGTGTAGACAATCGCTTTCATACGTGTTCCTCCAGGGTTATCAGGTTTTGCTACAACAATCGCTTTCATCTGTGTCTTCTCCTTTTTTTGAATGATAGTGATGCGTTTCATTAAGATTCGACGCCTCGTCGGCTTTCAAGTGATTGACCGAGAGCAATGGCAGTCCCAGATCTCGCACTTTTCGGAGTAGCCCATGCAACGCGGCCTGATCGATCACCGGGCCGGTCAGGAGCGTCTCGCCGTTGTCTTCCAGTGCGAGGGTCAGGCCCCCAAACCAGTCTGTCCACTCGTGGCCCAGATGGCCCTTGATCCTGATCTGATAGACCGGTGGTTGAGTCTTTTCGCTTTCAGAATTGAGTTCGTTTGACATGACCCTGTCCCTGTTGTGGCCGGTTATCTCCGTCTCTGCCACTTGCTTGATGTAGAAGTCGTGTATCTTCTATCAAGGAGTATAGCTTCTCTCCGGTAGGAACAGGGAGATACTAAAGGAGGGTTTGGAGTATGGTTGTTGGAGTACTGAGAAGTTGAGATACTGGCACGTGCAGGCAAGACTACAACAGCCCCAACTCGCGGGCACGGGCGACCGCTTCGGTGCGCCGTTGGACCTGGAGCTTACCAAAGATAGTCCGATTGTGCCCTTTCACCGTGCTCAAGGCGAGGAACAGCCGTTCGCACATCTCCTGATTCGAGAGTCCGGCAGCCATGAGGTGGAGGACTTCTAACTCGCGAGGGCTGAGTGGCTCGATCAGGGGTTGGGCAGGTGGGGGCAGAGAAGAGGTGTGTGTGCGCTTCTGCTCCTCAGCTTTAAAGACAGCCAGCAATTTCCCGGTATAGTCCGGCATCTTCCCAATGGCCTCTGCTTCGGACAAGAGGTGCGCCATTGAGGGACCTTCATCGACAAAGAGCCGGATGAAGCGACCCGGCGCGGCAAGCGCCAGCGCGTCAAAGAGCAGTTGCACCGCCTGGTCCTTGTCGCCATGCGCCTGGAGAGCCACCGTCTGGAGTACCATCACCTTGAGCCGTTCATCCGCCCAATCCTTTGCCTCCACCTGCCGACGCCATGAATCCAGCACCGTCAGCGCTGCGGACGTATCTCCCTGAGCCAGATGTACTCGGGCCTGGCTGAGGGGGAGGTCGTGCAAATGTGCCAGGTGAGCGGCTGCCGCCAGATGGCCCTGGTGAAGCAAGATAAGCACTTGTGCGGCAGCAACATCAGCCATCCGAAACACGAAGTTATGCCGATGCACGAACGCTTCGGCCTCATCCAAAGCAGCCGTCGCGTCGGCCATATTTCCCTGTGCCAGTTTCAGGCGGGCGAGCAATATCCCGCAAGCGGCAACGGTGTCGACGAGTATCTGCCGAGCCAGTTGGACACTTTGTTGTCCGTGCTGCCCGGCGGCCACCAGGTCATTCCATTCGTAGAAGACACGGGCCAGGCCTAGATGCGCTTCGCAAGCCATGTGCTGCGGTGGATCACCGGCCAGTTGCAGGCTGCGCCGGTAGCTCTCGACCGCCAGAGGAAGCTGGTTGTCTGCTTCCTGCAATTGACCGAGATTGATGGTAGCCGCCAGGGTATAGATGGTCTCCCCAAACGACTTCCCAATAGCTATAACTTCGCTATAGACCCCTCTCGCCGCAGCACGGTCTCCCTTAAGCTGATAGGCATACCCCAGCGTCCAGGTAGTGGCAGTGCGGACAGGCAGGTTATCGGGGTGCAGATACTCCAGAGCGCGACGTGACTGGGTAATGATGGTCGCTCCATCGTGCTGGATAACAGCCAATGTTGCCCGCATGGAGGCGATACGTCCGACCAGGTCTCGGGTTCTCTCATCTGGTTCGGTGCCTTGCAGGGCGACATCAGCAGCCTGGAGTTTCTCTTCGACGTCGCTATGTTGCCCACCAAACAATAACGTCGAGGCATACGTCACCCATAACGAGGGCCTGGCATTCAATACCGTTCTGGACTGCGACTCTAGCCAGTTGAGTACAGGAGCACCGGCCCCACGAAAGTGCAGGGGCATTCCCTCGCCTTCAATCAGGCGCTCGGCGCGCGCAACATCATTGGCGGCAGCCGCATGGTGAAACGCTTCAATTGAGAGGTCATGGTCTTCATACCATACGCTGGCACGACTGTGCAATTCGGTCACATCCCCCACCTCATCTCCTGGAGACGAGGCGCCGCTCTGCTGTATTCGCTGTCTTAGCAACTCAGCGAAGAGATGGTGATAGCGGTACCAACGCCGCTCATTGTCCAGGGGGACAAGGAACAGGTTGGCATGTTCGAGATATTCCAGGGTTGCTTGCCCGGAACCAGAGGGGGTGAGCAGAATGGCATCACAAAGAGGGCCGCACAGGCGGTCGAGGATGGACGTGCGCAGCAAGAACGTCTGGAGGCTTTCGGACTGCTGTCCGAGGACTTCTTCAACCAGATAGTCCAGCATGAAATGGTGGCTGCCGGTGAATGATCTGATGAAACTGGTGACGTCTTGCTGTCCCTGCAAGGAAATTGCAGCTAATTGCAAGCCGACGATCCAGCCTTCGGTGCGGGCTTCCAATGCGGTAATATCTTCCTCCGAGAGGTTGAGGCCCATTCCCTGGTTGAGAAATTCAGTGGCTTCGGAGGGGGTAAAACTCAAATCAGCGGCGCGCACTTCGGTCAAGTGGCCTCCGGCACGTAACCGGGCCAATGGCAGCGGTGGATCCTCTCGGGTGGCGATGACCAGGTGCATCAGCGGTGGCAGATGATCGAGCAGAAAGGCGAGGGCCTGGTCAACCGCCTGTGCATCAATCACGTGGTAATCGTCAAGGACAAGGGCGAAATCTCTTCCATCACGCTCATGGCTTCCCACGTCGTTGGTGAGCAGCGTGAGCACAGACTCTGCTGTAGCAGGGTGTGGCATCTGCAGCAGGGTCAATGCCACAGCCCCAAGATGTGGGTCAAGTGTCTGGAGGGCGGCAATCAGATACGAGAGGAAGCGCATCGGCTCATTGTCCCCAGGTTCAAGTGAGAGCCAGGCGACAGGCATCCTGCTTTCGGCAAGCCACTGCGCGAGCAGGGTCGTTTTCCCAAAGCCCGCGGGTGCCGAGACGAGCGTGAGCGGACTCATTACTCCCTGGGTGAGTCGTGCAACTAGCTGGGGGCGGCGCACAAGGTGCGCGCGTGGCTGAGGTCGATGGAGCTTCGTTGCGAGCAGTGGGGTGAGTGCATCGCTCCGCATACCAGATGCGGCGGCTTGCGCCGCGGGGAGAGCAGCGTCCACATCTGTGTCAGGTGCGGTCTCGACGTGAACGTCAGCCATTGCCTGGGCCACCGTCTGTAGGTGCGCTAGCGTGAGGGTCTCGGACTTGCCCAGGTAGCGAGAGGAGAGCTTGCCATGCTGTTTGCGGTAGGCTTTCCAGTACCAGCCCCCACGCTTGTGACCTGCCTGCTCACGGCGTGCGGTAAAGCTGCCAGTCGCACTGATGAAGGAGAATGTGGAGGCTGTCTCCAACCAGGTAAACCAGCCCGCGGTGCCCACGGTCAGTACCTGCTCCTGCCCGTCCTGCTGATAGATCAAGGCCTCGCTCTGAATAGTGGGAGTCATGGCTGACTCCTCTCTGCTGTCGAACAGCTGCTCATCAATCCGGTTACCGGACATGCTCACGGTGACACCCTAGTATAGCACAGACTGTGTGATGTTCGGTAACTGTGCCCTAATCGAGGGTGAGCGTCAACGTTTTGCAAAGGGCAAAAGCCCGTAGGGGCGACCTTCAGGGTCGCCCGAGGCCAGGCGCGCAGCAACTGGCCTGCTGCACCAATCAACAGGGTCTCGGCAAAGACTGCCGCCGCGCTGCGCTGGCGGCAGCGGGTGAGGATGCTCCCTCAAGGTCGCATCGACCGCCTCCCAGGCGGTCAGCCGCTCGCCCCTACGGCATCGAGGTGCCTTCCGCAAAAATTTGACGCTCACTCCATAGTCGAGGGGAGAAGATAGAGCAGGCCGACAAGCTGAATGCCGCTTGTCGGCCTGCGGCCCTGACGGCGGGCGATCGATGTGCTGATCTGCTGAACTGGCCGCTCATCGCCGAGCGGCGAGTCGCCTAGACTTCAGCGCCCGGTATTGCAATCGCGAAGGGATGCTCAGGAGCTTCCGACGTCTTGAAGCCCCGGAACAACAGCCACCAGGGGAGCAGGATGATCTGGAACGCGGCGACGGGAAGGACAAGGACGTCCCACGCTGAGGCACTCGGTGTAAGGTCGACAAGATCGAACCAGCCGACAATGCTACTGAGAAACATCAAGGCGTAGCCGATCAACCCCACCACCGAGATAAACCGTGGAACGAGTCGGTACCGGAACAACATCCAGGTAAAGAGACATCCGCCCAGCCCGAGCATCGGAAGAGAGAGTTGGGTCAGGCCCAGGGATTTCGCGTGCTTGAGGACGTCGCCAAGCGTCAGAAACCACGAGCCGTGGGGCGCACCAGCCTGGAGGAACTCCTGACTCAACGGGATCAGCAGTAACGTCGCAACGATGCCGAGCATCATGATGGTGCCCTCGATGATGCGGGAAACCAGGTAGCCGACCGCCAGCACTTCATCGCGTTTTCTGAGCACGCCAAACGCAAACACCGCGATGAAGACAATCCCAATGTTGTTGATCGACCACAGCAGGGAACCCAATTCGACGGCTCCCTTGTTGGGAAAAACCCTGGCCAGATAGTCGGCGGCGTTCAGAATCGGATTCAGGACGGAAAGTCCGAAGAAACTGGTGACCGCGCTTACCAGGAAAAGGGCCGCAATCACGATTTCCGCCCTGCGCTGGCTTACACTAACGATGCGCTTTGTACGCTTCGGTGCGTTCATGGTGTCTGCACTCGCGATCTGAAACGCTTCACGCTCTCCTTGAAATTGGTAGGTTCGTAGCGTCTTTGGATTGGTCTGTGTCATACTAATGCTCCTTTTGTCCTGCTGCCAGGTTACACCGGCTACGTTCCCACTGGTCTGGTTTCGCCGTGTCCATTTGACCGATTTTCTTACTTCCGGTCCCTGGTACCCATGATCTCAGAACGAGAACCTGGAACACATGAGGCCGGGTTGTAAACCCGGAGGCCAGGCGTGGTACGTCTCCACGGTTTGGCGGGGCCTCATGACGAATGAGGCCCCACCCTTCCGAGACTTCCCGCCGCGGTAACTGACCCAGGTCACCATCCACAGCCGGGCCGCTTATAACGGCCCCGGCTTGCCAGCTGGTCAAGCTGGCAACCCAGACTGCGAAGGCGAGCTATGGCCGACGAGAAGCGGAAGGATTGGTGGCGGTAGCCGTGCTGGCATCTCGCGTCTCGCTGGAGAAGATCGGTGAGGGCTGAAAGCCTTTGACGACCAGCCAGACGCCCAGCGAAAACTCAAACAGTGCGACCGGAAGTGCGGCGAATGTCGACAGAGAGCCATGCTGCCCGGTAAGACCGAACATCACCGCGAGGTAGCTTGCCAGGAGTATAGGGCCTCCAACGATGCCGATCAGGGCAAGGCCTCGAGGTACCAGGCGCGACTGGTACAGCAAGAAGCCCAGCAACAGGTCGCATATGGCCGGCATGAAGCTTTGCCCCTGGAGGAAGATGCGGTCATACAGGGTGGAAAGCGCATGGCTGGTGACCAATGCCCCTGCTCCAGCTCCGGTCTGTCGCAAGGTCACGATCGACATAAGGAACACCACGCCGACGAAGATGGTGCCGGATTCCAGAATGCGGGCGGCGACAAGGCCTAGCGCGGCCGATTCGTTCTGCTTCTTGAGCACCGGGAACAGCACGACTGCCGTGCCGATGCCGGCGAGAGCCACGATGATCTCAAGGAGAGCGCCGATGATGGCGGAAGTGTCTGGACCCGCGCCAATGACGTAGTTTGCACTCTTTACCGGACCGTAGATAAAGAGGGTCGGGATCGAGACAAAGGTGAGCAGGTAGAGAACGCCCGCGACAAGGGCGGTCTTTCTATGTGGACTCATCTGCAACGCTTCATGGTCTGCTTGAAGCAGGCCTGCCTGTGTAGTCTTTACATTGGTCATTGTCATCACAATACTCCTTTTGCTTCCGCTGCCAGGTCACTTTTCCTGGACAGCAACATTCAATCGAACTTTCCTTAGAACGGTAGTCGCCGATCCTGTTCCTTGAGCCTGAAATAGGCTAGAAATGGATCAAAGGTAGATCTCCTTTCTAAGCAGCTTACCTGAGCCGCTTGCCTCACCTCAGTGGTTGACCTCTTACGCATTGGCCTGGCCGGGACTGACGCAGGTTACCGAGAGTAATGGCATTCCTAAATCACGCACTTTCCTGAGCAAACCATGCAACGCAGCCTGATCGACTACCGGACCGGAGATGACGGTGGTCCCATTGGGCAACGGAGTGATGGTCAATCCATCGAACCAGTCGGCCCATTTCGGGTTCAGGTGGCCCTTGACTGTAATCTGATAGAACTCCTGTGGCATGCTCGTTTTCTTCTCCATGCACGCATATCTGATGCTCTTTCTCCTCATTGCCAACGATGTCTTTCTCACTTCATCGTTGTTGTAGGAAGTGTAACAGGACAGCAGGGAGGTTCGCACCCATCAAAGGGTGGTAATGGGGGTGGAAGTTTTTCCGTGCTGGTGACGAGGGGGGTGGATGCAGGGAAGGATGGGAGGTGGCTACTCAGAGAGCAGGTGGAGTGCTCTGGCGCGTGCCACCGCCTGGGTGCGGCTCTCCACCTGGAGCTTACTGTAGATGGTATTGACATACGATTTGACGGTGCTCAGTGCCAGGACGAGTCGGGCGGCAATCTCACGATTGGAGTTGCCAGCAGCAATGAGGCGGAGTACCTCCAATTCGCGCTCGGTCAGCGGGTCGAGCAGTGGCTGGGCAGGAGTTGGTACAGAGGGTGAGGAGGTAGCGGCAGGGGAGGAACCTTCCTGCGCTTCAACGTCCCCCGGACGCGCGGCCCGTTCTCCGCGCAGCAATGCGAGGAGCCGTTCGATGTAGGCCAGGGGAACGTTCGTCGAGGTGGCACGAGGTCGCTTTCGCGAGTGTTCGTGGAGCTTTGCGAGCAGGAGCGCCATGGGTGGGCCTTCATCCACAAAGATGCGAACGTAGCCCTCCGGCTCAGCCAGTGCCAGGGCGCGTTCCAGCGGCACCAGAGCAGCAGCAATGTCGCCTTGCATCTGGTAGGCGAGCGCCTGCAGCACCAGGATTTCGATGATGCTACCCGTCCTCTTCCCTTCTTCCGCCGCTTGCAGGAGGCGCTTCAGCAGTCCCACTGCCTCAGGAATGGAGCGGTTTGTACGGTTGCTCGTAGACCGGGCCAGAAGCACTCTGGCCAGGGTAATGTGCTCGTACTCGTGCAGGTAACTCAGGTCGTCCTCAACAGTCAGACCCCGTTCCCGTGCCCAGCCGAGGGCTTCGTCCACCCGCCCCTGCATAACCCACACCCGTGTCTTCAGCGCTGCTATAGGACGCACGTTTGGAAAGAAGTCGCTCATATACAGGCGCTCTGCCTCGTGGAGCAGATCGAGAGCGCCGTCCAGATCTCCTTCGGCCTCCCGTAGCCGAGCCATCGCGACGCGCCAGCGATAGCGGTTCTGCGGTAAACCCATATGCTCGCCCAACTCCTTGCTTCTCTGCAGGTGCTGCGTGGCGGCATCCAGATCGTCACGCTCAAGGTGAAGCTCGCTCATGCCCACGTGCATGTCTGCCGCTCCCCGCAGCACATGCGCGCCCTGCCCTGTTGCAAGCTGTAATGCCCGCTCATAGATACTCATTGCCTCGCGCAGACGACCTTGCGCCATCCGTATATCAGCCAGGGCGATAGAGCAACCGATGGCGTCAGAGATGTGCCCGACCCTCTGCACCCTCGTCATGCAATCGGCGTATAACCGGTACGCTACCTCGAGATCCCCACTCGTCCAATAGGCGAGTCCCAGCAACCCCTCTGCCGATCCGCGCCGGAGATGGTCATCCTCAGGGACAAGGTCAAGCACCCGGCGGGCATATTTCATGGTGTTGGCTACATCGCCCACAGCCAGGGCACTTGCAGCACGGTACATGGCGATCGTACTCAGTAGACCTCGAAATTCCACTTCGTCCACGACGACCATCTCAGCCGATGGGGCGAGCGCAGCGCTTGCGTTCGTGTCTACCTTCGTGTCCAGCCACCGTTCGGCATCCAGCAGTCGGGCCTCAACGCCCTCGAACTTGCCGCTAAGCAGTAACGCCCCGGCATAGTGAACACTGAGTACGGGCCTGGTGCGCACCACCTGGTCGGGAAGCGCCTGGAGCCAGCCAAGTACCGTAGCCTCCTGTCTACTCTGGCGCATGGCTGGCACTGCCCGTTCGATCAGATCCGCCACACGTTCGAAATCCTCAGCAGCCAGGGCATGGCGGACCGCATCGACCACCGAACCCTGCTGCTCGTACCACGCGCTGGCGCGCCGATGCAGCGTAGTTACCTGATCAGGCTGCTCTGCCATTAAGTGTGCAGAGAGCACTTCGGCAAAGAGGTGGTGGTAGCGATACCAGTGACGCCTGTCATCGAGCGCAACGACAAAGAAATTGCCTCGCTCCAGGGCCTCCAACCGCGCGTTGCCTTCCTCCTGGCCGGTGACGGCATCGCAGAGCGGGCCACTTAACCGGTCGAGAATGGAGGTCTGGAGTAAGAAATTGCGGATAGGTTCGGGCTGACGCTGCAAGACCTCTTCGACCAGATAGTCCACGATGTAGCGGTGGTCGCCAGCGAATGCCTGGATGAACCCGGGAACATCCTGGTGACCCTGCATGGAAAGCGCGGCTAATTGCAGGCCGACAATCCAGCCTTCGGTGTGATCTTTCAATGCTGCAATGTCTGCTGCCGAGAGACTGAGACCCATGACCTGGTTGAGAAATTCGGTGGCTTCGGAGGTGGTAAAACGCAAATCAACGGCGCGCAGTTCGGTCAAGTGGCCCCCGGCGCGTAACCGGGCCAGGGGGAGCGATGGATCCTCACGGGTGGCAATGACCAGGTGCATGTGCGGCGGCAGATGATCGAGCAGAAAGGTGAGGGCCTGGTCAACCGCCTGTGCATCAATCACGTGATAATCGTCAAGGACGAGAACGAAATGGTCTGGAAGCGTGGTGATCTCATTGAGCAGGGCTGTCAGGATCGCTTCGGTTGGCGGTGGCTGAGGGGATTGGAGCACACCCGACACCCCTTCTCCAATGGTAGGGACAATCGTCTGCAAAGCGGCGATGAGGTATGTCAAAAAGCGGGTCGGGTCATTATCCTCTTCGTCCAGTGACAGCCAGGCTGTCGGTCGCTTGATACCCTCGACCCATTCACTGACCAGCGTGGTTTTCCCAAAGCCAGCGGGGGCTGCAATGAGGGTCAGTTTGCCGTGCAGACCCGCGTTCAGCCGCCCGATCAGGCGCGGACGGATGACAACGTTAGGCCGAAGCCGAGGGATATACAGTTTCGTGGCGAGAATTGGCGTAGGCATGCGTTACCCACCTCACTTTCTCTCTCCTCTAACTACTTCCCAGAACGGTTTTCCATGTGACCTTCACCCGAATGAGTAGAGACCCCAGAGAGGGGAATTACCACATCTGTGTACAAAGATTGAACTGTTCATACGGGATACGTTTCGTGGCCGCGCTTGAAGAGGGCGCTGATGGATTGTCCCTGATGCAGGCGTGAAATGCTTTCTGCCAGCAAGCCCGCGACGGAGATGACGGAGGTTTTATCGAGCAGCCCGGCGCTGTGGAATGGGATTGTATCGGTGGTGACGATGCGCGTGATTTCTGGCCTGCCCAGCTTTTCCTGAGCGGTAGGGGCGAGGACGCCATGCGTCGCTACCACCGTCATATCCGGCTGTGCCCCGGCTTCGAGCAGGGCTTCGGCGCTGGCGATGATGGTGCCGCCGGTGGAGATGATATCGTCGACGATGATGGGCCGTTTCCCCTTCACTTCACCGATGATAGCGCGTGCCTCGACCTCTTCTCCATGCTCACCGCTGCGTCGTTTATAGATCACCACCAGTGGCAGGTTGAGCAGGTTCGCATACATGTCAGCTACTTTGAGACGGCCCGTATCGGGTGTGACGATCACCGCGTCTTGCAGGGGAACATTCTTGCGCACGTAATCGGCCAGCAGGGGAATGGCGGTCAGGGAAATCATGCCAATATCGAAGAAGCCCTGAATTGCCGGTGAGTGCAGGTCAATGGCGACCACGCGCGTGGCTCCGGCAACAGTAAGCAGGTTAGCTACCAGCTTGGCAGTGATCGGCTCACGCCCGGTTGATTTCTTTTCCTGTCGTGCATAGCCGTAGTAGGGGATGATGGCGGTGATGCGGTCGGCTGAGGCCCGGCGAAAGGCATCAATCATAATCAACAGTTCCATCAGGTTCTCGTTGACGGGCCAGCAGGTAGATTGAATGATATAGATGTCGCGCCCGCGTGCATTGTCCAGTATCTGCACGTGCGTCTCACCATCTTCAAAGTGGTGAATGTCGTGATGCCCCAGTGAAAGCCCCAGTAACTCCGTCACCGCCTGTGCCAGCACGGGCGTTGCCGACCCGGCATAGATATCAACATCGAGAGCCGGTTTCGGTGTATTTGTCTGCTGTGTTGTCGCTACTTCTGTCATGAATTAACCCTGATTATTTTCAATGCTGTTTGCTACGATAAAAAAATTCCTGTATTCATATTTTATCATCTTCACAAATGAATGCCCATTAGTTTCTTTATGTCCATAAAGAAGGCCTGCACACATGTCATTTTGAGCGCAGATACTGTTGGCGAACTCCCCGTAGTGACGGCTCAGCGCCTGCGGCGCTTCGCAGTCGTTTAAGAGCGGGCTGGCTTGATGGGCGGCCAAGCCGCCCATCAAGCCAGCCCGCTCTTAACAGAAACGAGCCGCGCAGCGGCGAGGAGTCCAAGTCGAGCGCAGCGAAGAATGACATGTCCGAGCCGGTTTTCAATGATATGCATTTTTTGAGTCGCCAAAGGCAGCAACTGAAATCTAGAAGCAAAAAGAGGAGAGGCCACGACCAGGTATATCCGCTCGTGGCCTCTCCTCTTATGATACTCTTCGTTTACAGCATAGGACTGATAGCAAGAATGATGTAGTTGGTTACACCGCCAGGTGTTGAAACGGTCACTTCATCGCCTTCTTTGTGGCCCATCAAGGCCTTGCCAACTGGCGACTGGTCTGAGATAAGGCCCTCTTTTGGATTGGCCTCAAAGGTCTCGACAATTTTAAAGGTGCGCTCCGCGCCACTTTCAGTCTCGACTTTCACCTGCATACCAATGCGCACAACCATAGGACCTTCTTTGTTCCCATGCATATCGGCAGTCATGATCTCAGCAGCGGAGAGCAGTTGATCAAGCTCTATAATCTCTCCCTCGACCTTTGCCTGCTCGTTCTTCGCATCTTCATAGGCGCTGCTTTCGCTGATATCACCGGCTTCTTTTGCCTCGTGAATGTAATCAGCAACCTCCTTGCGCCTCACATTGCGCAAGTAATCCAGGCGTTGCTGCATTTTCGCAAAGCCTTCAGGTGTTAAGCGATAAACCCGGCGCTCGGGCTTTGCATCACTCTGTCCACCAATACTCATTTTTTTCTCCTCCCTGGCTTCGAGGTACTTACCCTTCTAGTGGGGCGCTCTTTTGTAATAACTACCGTCCCACCGCCTTTATTCCCTGTTTCCTTTCCCCACCGCTACTTACGCCACACTTTTTCTCTTGTTCTTTTTTTCCGATCAAAGCAGTATTTCGTACGGTGAAAACGTCCCTTCCTGCTCTACAATAGTGAGGAGCAGTACGACGCTTCTGTGGGATAGCAGCGAGCGGCACACCTTCACAACGCATGAACGTGATTATACGGCCTCGACTGTCTCTCGTCAAGAGATTTTTACCAAATTTTTTTGTAGACTGCCCCCCTGCCTCGTTATGCCAGCTTTCCCATACGCTACTGTGTGGCTGGTCAGCCGGAGCACTTTCCCGGATATGCTAGATTTTTGATCTGAATGTCACTATAATTAAGATGAAAATAGCAGAGTGCGCCACCATATTTTTGTGAAGGAGGCTGCTATGCCTGGTATTCCTGAAGGTATCATCATTGCCCTCATTGGCTATCTCTGGGGGTCCGTTCCCGCCGGTTACTGGATGGGAAAGCTCCTGCGTGGAAAAGATTTCGATATCCGAAATTATGGTAGTCATAAAATAGGAGCTACCAACGTCTTACGCACGCTTGGCAGGGTTCCCGCTGTCATTGTCTTCTTATTTGACATCTCCAAAGGGGTAGGGCCAACTCTGCTGGCGAAGCTTCCGATATTTAATCTCGCCGGTTGGGGCTTGACTATCGCTGCCCTTGCCGCCCTCATAGGCCACTGTTATCCGGTGTTCATCGGCTTTAAGGGGGGACGTGGCGTTGCGACAGGTGCCGGGGCGATTCTGGTTCTCTCACCGCTGACCTTCTTGATCGCATTGATTACCACGCTCAGCACCATTGCCATCTCGCGCTACGTCTCACTAGGTTCCATTGTTGGCGGCCTGACCTCGATCATTTGCGGCATCGTCTTTTTCTTCGCCGGTCAGCTCGCCTACGTCCACCTGCCGGAGCTGGTCTACCTGATCATTGGGCCAGCCCTTGTCATTCTCTTCCACTATGATAATATCGTTCGCCTGTTGAGTGGGAAGGAGCGCAAGATCGGTCAGAAAGTCAAGCTCGAAGAGGGTACGCCTTCCACCAGTAACTCAACGTCTCATGCATGATGTTGGCTCCAGTCTGGTAGGTGCCGATTTATCGGCTCGTCCGGCATCATGGGCCAATACATTGGCGATGCGCATGATAAATCGAGCGCCTACGGAGAGAGTTTGCATTGATTCATGCCTGGGACGGGTTGGGCTGGTCTTTCTGGAAGAGAGGCGCTGCCCCGATCATGTATTCTACGCCTGAGAATATGGTCCAGATGGTGGCGACAATCAGCAGGACATCGGCTATCAGCAGCAGCATGTTGGGAATGGTCACGGTCTGGCTGTTGAAGCGCAGCATGAGTGGGAAGAGCGAGAGCGCGGTTGCTCCCAGCCCCTTGGCAAGCAATATACCCCCCATCGCCACCAGGGTAATAAATGTTTTTTGCTTCCCCCACATGCCTGCCGGAATGACCTTGCCTTTTGCCGCTGCCATCGAGCGCAGGCCCATCACCAGAAATTCACGGGTGATGATGATGAAGACGATCCAGGCCGGGACGAGGCCGAGTTGTACCAGTGCGACAAGAATGGTGGAAACAAACACCTTGTCGGCGGTGAGGTCCAGGAAGATGCCTAACTGGGAAACCACCTTGTTACGGCGCGCCAGGTAGCCATCGAAAAAGTCGGTGATGGAGGCCAGGAAAAAAACCAGGGTGGCAATCAGAAAAGCTATGGGCTGGTTAATGAGAACAAGTATAAACACCAGGGCAGTCCCGGCCATCCTGCTGGCGCTAAGCAAATTAGGAACGTTCTGCATAACAATCTCCTCGCGACGACTCTTATTTTTCTAGCGTGCCGCCCCAGAGGGCATAGGTACTGCTGCTGCTCAAGATGGCACCAGCAGCCTGAATGCGCGCAACATCAGTGGCAGTACGAATGAAGCCGCCGGCGATAAACGGGCCGGGCAGCAATTGTTTCAAGGTTGCAGCAACTTCGGGAAAAATAATTCCCGGCAGGATTTCTACGATGTCGGGAGCTGCGCGGGCTATCGTGCGTGCGCCGGTCTCCATTGCTGAAGCATCCACCAGGAGCAGGCGCTGGATGGTGACTAACCCTTCAGCCTTCCCGGCAATTACCAGTTGCGAGCGGCTGGTAATAATCGCATCAACGCCGATTTGACGTAGATACTGGATACCGGCCCGGTCTTTGCCAACTCCACTCATCAGATCAACATGTACAACCACACCCTTACCATGCCTGTGTGCCTCGCTCACAAAAGGAGCTAGCTGGAAGGCATCGCCTTTCAACATGAACAGTAGCATGGCATCAGCCTCTAGCGCTACCTGCATATCTTCACCGGTTTTGATTGCCGCCGCTACCGGATGGAGCCGGGCTAAACGCAGGAACTCCTGTTTCGTCATCGACTTTCCCTGTTACAAAGAAGCTTCTACAAAAAGGATGACCTTTTCATGGTTACAGACCTTGACAAATGGCCTCATGCTGAGTAATATCATTATATGCGAACCTTGCAGAGTTGTATAGTTCGTATTTCAAAACTCATCTAAGTCTCTCGTTCATGTGCATGTAGCAGCATACAAAGATGCTACGTGTCTTTACTCATCATCCATTGCAAGGAATGGTGCGGAAGGAGCTGTCGCAAAACTCAATCCCTGAGGTGATATAATGTAACATCCGACCCACGTCAGGGGGCCGTAATGTTGAGACAATTACATACGTGTGTAGGGACAGTGAAATGAAAAGTCCTGAGCCACCTTTTATAAGAGGCTTAGGACTTTGTTGTTTATTATCTGGATAGCAAGGAGCGCAGTATGCTCGTACAATCCTGCCAATCGCTACTCTCGCTTCCAGCGAAATGCAAGCTCATTCCGGTGGTGGAGAATCGCGTGCAGTTCTTGCATGCTCTCGATACTACAGGAATAGGTGCAATTCTCTTGCGTCATTGTAGCCTGTTTGAAGTCTCTTCCTTGCTTGAGCGGGCACAGCAGCGGGGTCTGGCTGTCTATGTCAACGTCGATCATATCGATGGTATCCATCCCGATGCTGCTGGTATGCGCTATCTTGTCGAGCAACTGCGGGTAACAGGCATTATCTCTAATCACACTCGTATTCTGGCACAGGGAAAGGAGTTTGGACTGGAGACTATCCAACGTATTTTTGCCGTCGATTCCACTGGCCTGGAAATGGCCCTCGACTCGGTGGATCAGCAGTACATCGACGTGCTGGATGTCTCACCAGCCCTTGTCGTTCCTCACGTTATTCCATACCTGTCAGCGCCTTTACCACTTCCTTTTATCGCTTCTGGCCTGATCTATACAACAGGGCAAGTGCAGGCGGTACTGAAGTGCGGCGCGCTGGGCGTGGCAGTTTCACGCC
This sequence comes from uncultured Chloroflexia bacterium, assembly GCA_963736995.1. Taxonomy (GTDB): domain Bacteria; phylum Chloroflexota; class Ktedonobacteria; order Ktedonobacterales; family Ktedonobacteraceae; genus CADDYT01. Next base: position 55,609 of record CAVTRB010000007.1, on the reverse strand, counting down.
CGGAACTGTGGACCTGACCTTTTCACTTACCTGTGTGTACCCACGCAGACAGCACTGTCTGTGTTTGTTGAGTACAATGTTGTCTTTGGTAACAAAGAGTAAGTAACAGCAGAAAGAGGGCTACCTATGGCAAAGTATGTGCTGGCCCTGGACCAGGGCACGACGAGTTCGCGAGCCATCGTCTTCAATCATGATGGGGCGATCGTGAGCGTGGCACAGCAAGAATTCCCCCAGATTTATCCATCTCCCGGATTGGTCGAGCACGATCCGGAGGCAATCTGGTCTAGCCAGCTCACCGTTGCCCAGGAGGCGATGAAGAAAGCTGGGGCCTCTGCCTCAGATATTGCCGCTCTGGGCATTACCAACCAGCGTGAGACCGCCATCGTCTGGGACAAGAATACCGGCAAACCGGTCTTCAACGCTATCGTCTGGCAGAGCCGCCTGACCGTTCCCATTTGTGACGCACTGAAGGCAAAGGGCTTCGACAAGGAGATTCGCGACCGCACCGGCCTGGTGACCGACGCCTATTTCTCTGGCACCAAGGTGAAGTGGATTCTCGACAACGTTCCGGGTGCCCGTGAGAAGGCCGACAATGGTGATCTTCTCTTCGGCAACGTCGATACCTTCCTGATGTGGCGTCTCTCAAAGGGTCGCGTGCATGTCACCGACTACTCCAACGCCTCGCGCACACTCCTCTTCAACATTTACAACCTTGAATGGGATGATGTCATTCTCAAAGAACTGGGCGTTCCGCGCTCCATGCTGCCAAAGGTGATGCCTTCAAGCGGTGTCTATGGCGAGACCGATCCCGAATTCTTCGGCGGTCCCATCCAGATGGCGGGTGATGCGGGTGACCAGCAGGCGGCCACGTTTGGGCAGGCCTGTTTCGAGGTCGGCATGGCGAAGAACACCTATGGGACCGGCAACTTCATGCTGATGAACACCGGCAGCAAAGCCGTTCCCTCACAGAACGGTTTGCTCACCACCATCGCCTGGGGCCTCGGCGACCCGAACAAGGCAGAGGTTACGTACGCGCTGGAGGGCAGCATCTTCATCACCGGCGCTGCCGTGCAGTGGCTGCGTGACGAACTGGGCATCATCAAGAACAGCAGTGACGTGGAGAAGCTGGCGGAATTGGTGCCGGACAATGGTGGTGTCTACTTTGTCCCGGCCTTCGTTGGCCTTGGCGCTCCCTACTGGGATTCCTACGCTCGCGGTACGATTGTCGGCCTGACTCGCGGCTCCAATGCCGGCAACATCGCCCGCGCCACGCTTGAATTGATGGCGTATCAGACCCGCGACGTGCTGGAAGCCATGACTGCCGATAGCGGCGTCGAGCTGAAGACGTTGCGCGTCGATGGCGGTGCGGTTGTAAATAATCTGCTCATGCAGTTTCAGTCCGATGTCCTGGGCGTACCGGTGCAGCGCCCGAAGGTCGCTGAAACGACTGCACTGGGCGCTGCCTACCTGGCCGGTCTGGCTGTGGGCTTCTGGCAGAACGAGCAGGAGGTCGCGGCGCAGTGGGCTATTGATCGCACCTTTGATCCATCCATGTCCGCTGCCGATCGCGATAAGCTCTATGCTGAATGGAAGCGAGCCGTCAAGCGTGCAGAGGGTTGGGAACAGCCTGAGTAAACAGATATCTATGGTCTGCTCCCTGTGTGATCCAGCCCCGTAGGCGCGCGATTGATCGTGCGCATCGCCGATTTATCGGCCCCGTGGCCCCTCTGGCCGATAAATTGGCGATGGCCAGGATAAATCCCGGCCCTACGATGGTGCTGGTGAATTAGCGCTGGCCAGGATACATTCCGGCCCCGCGGGTGTATTGGAATGTCGTCTTCGTAGTGCGTTTTCTTTGGGAAGTTTTGTCCTTATACTATTCAGTAATTGCGGCGGGACAGACTACTTTTCGCTGTTCCGCGCAGAAATGGAGTGAACATCTATGGCATCTGTGAATCCAGCAGTTCCCCGGCCCAGTGCGCTTTCTGGCGTCGCGGGTGAGATGGTTGCCGAATTTTTCGGTACGATGGTGCTACTTCTCTTCGGAGATGGCTGTGTCGCCTCTTTCCTGCTCTTTAGCAACAATGTCGTAGCGAAAGGTGGCGCTTCTGTACCCGGTGGGTTTGTTCCTGTGACTGGACGCTCATCACTCTCGGGTGGGGTCTTGCGGTTATGCTGGGCGTCTATGTAGCGGGCGCAGCCAGTGGCGCGCACCTCAACCCGGCTGTGACCATTGGCCTGGCAGCAGCGGGAAAGTTCCCCTGGAGTAAAGTAGTTCAGTACTGGGTAGCTCAGGTGGCCGGGGCCTTTGTCGCAGCCGCCATCCTCTACTTCGTCTACAATGGGGCACTTTACAGCTTCGCTCATGGGCAGAATATCGCTGCCGCCGCAGGTGGTGTCTTCTACACCAGCCCGAAGCCCTTTGTAGGTACGTTTGGCGCGTTCGGCGATGAGTTTTTAGGCACGGCCCTGCTGGTCGGCCTCATCTTCGCCATTGTCGATATTCGAAACCAGCCTGTTCAGGCCAATCATCAACCCCCTGATTATTGGCTTTCTGGTGGTGGCGATTGGCTTCTCCTTTGGCCTCAATACTGGATATGCCATCAACCCCGCTCGTGACTTCGGTCCCCGCCTGTGGATGGCTATTGTCAGTGGTGGGTACAGCATGTCCGCCAACAACTACTACTTCTGGATTCCGATTGTCGCACCTCTGCTTGGTGGAGTTGTAGGTGGCCTCGTCTACGACTTATACCGTCCATCAGGTCCTTGTCGCCAAGGGTCTTGGAGCGTCTGGTGAATCGGAAGTCAAAGGTGAAGCTGTTCGAGAACCAGGCTACCGACTAGTTTCGCGTTCGCATCGCGAAGACGTGAAAGGATGAAACATACGACCGTGTGAGGAAGTGGGTGGGAAGCCAGATCAGAAGCCAGCTCCATCCCTACTGACCTACGTCTCACACGGTCGCAGCATCTACCATGCAACCACTATCACCAACCGTGCGCATGCACAATCTTTCTTTGCTGGATAGCGAGCAATTTGATATCCTGGTCATTGGTGGGGGCATCACGGGCGCAGGCGTGGCACTGGATGCTGTTGCTCGCGGGTATAAGGTAGCGCTCGTTGAGAAGAATGACTTCGCCAGTGGCACCAGCAGCAAGTCGACAAAGCTGGTTCACGGGGGCATTCGCTACCTGCCGAATTTCGACTTTGCGCTCGTGCATGAGGCCCTGGTTGAGCGTGGTATTCTCGTGCATACCGCTCCATTTCTGGTGCATCCGGTCCCGTTTGTCCTGCCCATGTACGAGGGAGACCTCCACCCCGTCGGCATGCCTTTTACGACGCCGAACGGGATTGGACTCAGCTTCATCCTCAATATTGGCCTCTACATGTACGATGGGCTGGCGGGGCGACGCAACGTGGGCAGGCATCGCCATTTGAGCCGCAAGGACGTGATGAGGCTGGCTCCTGCGCTCAAGACCGAGGGCCTGGAACAGGGCTACGTGTACTATGACGCTCAAACCAATGATGCGCGCCTCACCATGGCTGTTATTCGGACTGCCGCCGGGTTCGGCGCTGCCATCACGAACTATACTGAGGTGACCGGTTTTCTTATGGAGAACGAGAAAGTCACCGGTGCGTATGTGCTTGACCATCTGAGCGATCAGCAGTTAACTGTGCGCGCCCGCTACGTGGTCAATGCGACCGGCGTCTACGCGGACCAGCTTGAGGGGATGACCGGCCACGAATTGCAGATCGAAGTGCAGCCGAGCAAGGGCGTCCATCTTGTCCTGTCCTGCAAAGACCTGGAACTGGGCAGTTCGGCCATTGTGCTGCCCGAAACCGAAGATAAGCGTATTCTCTTCATCGTGCCCTGGGAATTGCGGGCCGTGTTCGGTACCACCGATACCGGCAGCGGCGACCTCGACCATCCCGTCACGAAGCACGAAGAGATTGAATATCTGCTCAAATACCTGAATCGCTATCTTTCTGTCCATCTGACCGAAGAGAATATCATCAGTACCTACGCGGGCTATCGTCCTTTGATCCGCCCGCGTGCTGCGAAGAATCGCTCGACGGCCAGACTTTCTCGTACCCATGCCGTGCTGGAAGATTCCTCCGGCCTGATTACCATTGTTGGAGGCAAGCTGACCACCTACCGGCGCATGGCACAGGATACGCTGGATGTCATCAGCAAGCGCAACGGTGTCAAGAAACCTTTACATCCAACCGAAAATCTCCCTTTGGTGGGCAGCGCCGGTTGGCCGAACGTGAAGAATGAGCTGGAAGTACGTGCGGGTGGCCTCGGTATTCTGCCCGCTACGCTTACTCATCTGGAAAGTAGTTATGGCTCCCTTGCCAGCGAAGTGCTGGACCTGGTGGAGAAAGATACCTCGCTGGGCAACCTGCTCATCGAAGACCTGCCCTATATCCGCGCCGAAGTCATTCATGCCTGCTGTGAGGAGATGGCGATGACCCCATTTGATGTGCTTGCTCGCCGCACCTCGATCATCCTGGAGGACCGGCAGCGCGGCCTCGGCGTCCTCGACGAAGTTGCTTCGCTGATGGCGAAAGAGCAGGGTTGGACGCCAGAACAGCAGCTGGCAATGGTAGACGCGTATCGTAGCGAAGTCGAACGGCAACGAGCTGCCGAAGGGCTACATGTCCCCATGCAGCAACAAAAACAGTGAAACCCATATTTCAGGAGGTTCTATGAAGAAGCTTATCAACAAGCCGGAGGATGTTGTCACAGAGGCGCTGGCAGGTATGCAGGAAGCTCATTCTGACCTGATTCGCGTCGATATGGAGCAGCAGATTGTGGTTCGCAAGGACGCGCCGATACAGGGAAAGGTCGGAGTTATTTCCGGTGGTGGCAGCGGCCACGAGCCGATGCATGGCGGCTATGTCGGTGTGGGTATGCTTGATGCGGCCTGTCCCGGCGCAGTCTTTACCTCACCGGTTCCTGACCAGATGCTTGCCGCGACCAAAGCGGTCAACGGCGGCGCGGGCGTCCTCCACATCGTCAAGAACTACACGGGCGACGTGCTCAACTTTGAAATGGCGGCTGAACTGGCCGAGGCCGAAGGCATCCAGGTAGCCACCGTTGTCACCAACGATGACGTGGCTGTAAAGGATAGCACGTGGACAACCGGACGACGCGGCGTCGGCGTGACGGTGCTGCTGGAAAAGATCGTCGGCGGGCTGGCCGAGACCAGAGCGCCGTTAGACCAGGTTGCCACGCTCGCGAAAAAGGTGAACGATCAGGGACGCAGCATGGGCATGGCCCTGACCTCCTGCACTGTGCCTGCCGCTGGCAAGCCCACGTTTGAACTGGGTGAGGACGAGATGGAGATCGGCATCGGTATCCACGGCGAGCCGGGGCGACGCCGTGTCAAGCTGGCTCCCGCTAACGATATCGTGGAGATGCTGACCGAGCCTATCGTGGAAGACCTGGGCCTCAAAGTTGGCGATCAGGTGCTGGCGATGGTCAACGGCATGGGCGGCACACCGCTCATCGAACTCTACATCGTCTATAACGCCCTGTTCACTATCTTGAAAGGCAAAAACATCACTATTGCCCGTAAGCTGGTTGGCAACTACATCACCTCACTGGAAATGGCCGGTTGTTCCATCACCCTCGTCCGCCTGGATGACGAATTGACGAAGTACTGGGATGCACCTGTCCATACGCCTGCACTACGCTGGGGAATATAGTACAATTCCTGATAGAGATAATGCTATCTCCAAACCATTGAAAACAAGCTCGCACATGTCATTCTGAGCGCAGCGAGGAATCTGAAGGGACTTTGTTGACCAGGTAGGTGGCTGCTTTAGATTCTTCGCTGCGCTCAGAATGACATGCGAGAGGGCTTTTTTCATGGCATATCACGAAGCAATAACGAGGGGATGCGTGCATATGATGACCAATGAAGATACTCTGCGCTGGTTAGGGCGCGTTGCGGATGTGTTACATGAGAATCGCGAATATTTGACCGAACTCGATTCCGCGATTGGTGATGCAGATCATGGCATCAACATGGATCGTGGCTTTACTGCGGTTCGCAATAAGTTTCCCACGATGGCCGCAATGGATAGTGCCACACAGCTACGTACCGTCGGTTCCACACTTGTTTCAACGGTTGGCGGAGCCAGTGGCCCTCTCTACGGAACTGCTTTCTTGCGTGCCGGGGGTGCTGTTGCCGCGAAAACGGAGCTTGCGCCTGCCGATGTCGTCGCCATGCTCGATGCTTTTCTAGGTGGCATCGTGGCGCGTGGCAAAGCGCAGCCGGGTGAAAAAACTATGGTTGATGCTCTAACGCCCGCCGTTGCCGCCGCACAGCAGGCCTTTGCCGAGCATGCGAGCCTTGCTGAGGTCACTGCACGGGCCACAGCAGCAGCTGAAGAGGGCATGAAGGCCACGATTCCTATGCTTGCCACAAAAGGGCGTGCCAGCTACCTCGGTGAGCGCAGCGTTGGTCATCAAGACCCCGGCGCGACCTCTAGCTGGCTCATACTCCGCAGCCTGGCCGAAGTCTGCTCAAATATGTGATGGAGCGGAGTTCCTATGTCTGTAGCATTGGTCATTGTCTCTCATAGCGCGCAGCTTGCGGCTGGCGTAGCCGAACTGGCCGACCAGATGGTCCAGGGAAAGGTACCGATTGCGCCAGCAGGTGGTGCGGGCGGGCCGGGTGAGAACATCATTGGCACTTCTGCCGATACCATTCTTGCCGCCATGCAGTCGGTTGACAATCCCGAGGGCGTGCTGGTTCTGCTCGATCTCGGCAGCGCCATTCTCTCCACTGAAATGGCGCTGGAGTTTCTCGACGAGCAGTCGCGCAGCCGCGTGCAGCTTACGGTTGCTCCCCTGGTGGAAGGAGCTGTGGCGGCAGCCATAGAAGCCTCGCTCGGCCACTCGCTGGCAGAAGTCCGGCAGGCCGCGGAACGCACAGCTGCGAGAGAGCAACTCCAACGCCTCAAGCCAATCAGCCAGCTCGAAGCGATAGTGCCAGAGATACCCCCACCTGCGTCATCACCATCACCTGCCACTGAAGCAGCAGAAGCAGGGCTTGAGATCACTCTTCCCATCACCAACTCTACCGGCCTTCATGCACGCCCTGCCAGCCTGTTTGTGCAGGCGGCAGGACAGTACGATGCGGAAATCGAGGTATCTGCTCATGGCAGAAAGACCCCGGCCACCGATATTTTCGGCGTCCTCTCACTCAACGCACGCCAGGGAGATACCATTACTTTGCAAGCGCGTGGCCCAGAGGCCGAGGCGGCGCTGGCAGCCATAGGCGAACTGGTGCGCGCCAATTTCAATGAAACCGAACCCCTGCCCGTTGCCTCTCCTGCGCCGTCAGACCCTGTAGGCGCTCGATTCATTGAGCGCACCGCCGATTTATCGGCCCCGGTAGTTCCGACTCCTCCGTCTCATATGCATGAGATGCCCCAACCGGCTTTGAGCGGGAAGGTATGGAAAGGTATTCCGACATCGCCTGGTGTCGCACTCGGCCCTGCCCTTGTAGCAAGTGAGAGCCGCCTTTCTCTGAAAAGCGTCGAGCAGCGAAGCATCCCACCCGGGGAGGTAGCGGCGGAGCAGCGGCGTCTGCGCGAAGCCCTGACTGCTGCCGAGCATGAACTGCATGCCCTCACACACAACTTACAGCGCACAATCGGGCCAGAACAGGCCGCTATTTTTGAGGCTCAGGCGCTTATGCTCAACAATAAGACGGTGATAGACAGGACACTGCATACGATTGCCGAGCAGCAGATTGATGCTGCCAGCGCCCTTGCCCTCACCGGTGAAGAGCAGGCGCTTCTGCTCGAAGGACTGGATAACCCACTGCTGGCCGCCCGCGCCATCGATGTGCGCGACGCGATAAGCCGTGCGTTGCGTCATCTACGCAGCCAGGTCGCTGAGTCTGGTCAATCAATGTCCGGCCTTGATACTGGCTCGCTCACTGTCCCGGTTATTCTGCTGGCCCATGACCTCACTCCCTCGGATACGGCGCAACTACGTCCCGAGATGGTGCTGGGCATCTGCACCATCTCGGGTGGCCCAACTGCCCATGCTGCCATTCTGGCCCGCGCTCTGGGCATACCATCGCTGGCCGGACTCAATGAAACAGCTTTGCAGGTTATCCGCACAGGTGATGAACTGGGGCTGGATGCCAATGCAGGCCTGTTGTACGTTCATCCACAGCAGGAAATCCAGGACCAACTTGCCGGGCGCATTGCCGGACAGAAGGCGCAGCGAGCAGCGCTACAAGCGGAGGCACAGCAGGCTCAGGCTCCGTTGGTGATCAATGGGCGGCGCATTGTGTTGCTGGCAAATGTCGGCAGCGAGGCGGAAGCTGAGGCAGCGCGCCAGTGGGGAGCCGAAGGCATCGGCCTCCTGCGCTCCGAGTTTCTCTTCGCCTCCGCTCCCACGCTGCCCGATGAAGAGCAACAGTTCCAGCGCTTCGCCCGCGTTTTTCGTGCTTTCATAAGTGGTAGAGCACCGGCCAGCGTGGGGCCAATAGTAGTGCGCACCCTCGACGCGGGTGCTGATAAACCCATGCCTTCCCTGGAAGCTGTGATTGGCCCCCTCAATGAAGTCAATCCGGCCCTGGGCTTGCGCGGCGTGCGTATCCACCTGGCCTATCCGCAACTACTTGAGCAACAATTAAGCGCGCTCCTGCGCGCCGCCTCGACAACGGGCATTGAACTGCACATCATGTTTCCCATGATTAGCACCGTTGAAGAGGTGCGCACAGTGCGCGCCATTTTTGATCGTGTCTACGAGCGGCTGCGCTCCCAGAGTGTCCCGCTGCCGCAACACGTCCCGCTGGGCATTATGGTCGAGGTCCCTTCTGCGGCCCTGCTGGCCTCTGAACTGGCGGAACTGGTCGATTTCTTCAGCATTGGCGCCAACGACCTGTTGCAATATACGCTGGCAAGTGATCGCATCAATCCCAGCGTCTCCAATCTCTACCAGCCTATGCAGCCCGCCCTCCTGCGGCTCATTCGCCAGATAGCCGAAGCCGGGCGCAGCGCAGGAAAACCGGTGGCAGTGTGCGGCGAAATCGCCAACAATGTTCAGCTTGCCCCGCTCCTCGTTGGACTTGGCGTGGACGAACTCAGTATGACTCCCACCGCGCTCCCTGCTGTGCGCGCTGCCCTTACACAGAGGGTCGGCCCAGAACTAAGCGCCCTTGCCGAGCGCGTCAGCCACTTGAAAACTGTTGCCGAAGTGGAACAGGCTCTGACATCGTAACGACCAATTGTAGGGCCGCGATTATGAATGTGAATGAACAAGATCGGTAACGAGGGCTGGCCTGGTCCTGTAGGGACAAGGGGAGGCGAGGTAGGGATGAGGGGGCCTTGTGCTTGTCCTGCTGGCTCAACAGACGTTTGGCTCCAGGAAGCGAAAGGATGGGCTGGCAGAGCGAATAGGCACAAAGCGATGAGAGTATCGTTCGTGTTGATGGCATAGAGCGTTGGTCGATCAATCGCTCCAGGACGCGGACAAGCACAAGGCCCCCGCCCCTCCTCTCATCCGCCCCTTGTCCCTACAGGATTCCCTTCCCGGTTTTGGTTGTTCACATTCATGATCGACGGCGGACAGTCTCCCAGACTGTCCGGTTCACAATCAATTGCGCGCCTACGGAATGACGTTCGTATTTCCGTTCAGGGCAAGCATACAGGATTGTATCAGTAGTGCATAATTATGGAATGATGTTCGTATTCTCGTTGAGGGCAAGCACGAAACGGGCAATTACCTCGGCTACCTGGTCAATATCCTGAAGTGAAGCAATTTCAGAACCGGTGTGCAGGTAGCGACAGGGGATGCTGACCAGTCCGGTGGCGACACCGCCGCGCACCACTTGAATCACATCGGTATCGGTACCTGTTCCGCTCGGTTCCGGGTCAATCTGGCAGTCGAAGCCCGCGTCGTCTGCCGCCTTGCGCAGCAGTTTGTAGACGCGAGGGTTGATATTGCCACCAAGCGAGATCACCGGGCCACCATTCAACTTCACCTCGCCAATGTCCTTTGCGGAGACGCCGGGATGGTCCGAGGTAAAGGTGACATCGACCGCGATGGCAATACGCGGGTTCACCTCATATGCCGCCGTGCGAGCGCCGCGTAAACCTACCTCTTCCTGTACAGCCGAAACGAAGAAGACGGCGGCATTGAGTTTGTCACGCTGCTCGTAGATACGGCGCATGGCCTCGCTGATGGCGAAGATGCCGGACTTATCATCCAGGGCGCGTGAAACAACCAGGTCGTCGCGCAGCATCTCCAGTTGCGCCGCCCGTGTCGCCACCTCACCAATGGCAACAAGTTTTTGCGCCTCTTCCCTGTCGGCGACCCCGATATCGATCCACAGGTCGGACAGTTTAGGCGCTTTTTCGCGCTCCTCGCCTCGCAGCAGGTGAGCCGGTTTGCGGCCAATCACACCGAGCACCGGTCCATTCGCCGTGTGAATCTGCACGCGCTCACCAGGCAGGGTCGAGGGGTCGAAGCCACCGATGGGCGCAAAGTAGATAAAACCTTGCTCATTGATGTAGCGCACGAGAAAGCCCAGTTCGTCACAGTGCGCTTCGAGCATCACACGCAGATTGCCCTGCGGATTGAGGGAAGCGATTACATTTCCATGTACGTCGGTGCGCACTTCATCTGCATACTGCCGGATCTCTTCACGGATGACCTGTTGCACCGGCTGCTCAAAGCCGGATGGGCTGGGTGCTGCGATCATACGACGAAAAAACTCAATGCGGGATTCATCCATAGAAAGTCTCCTTGAAGCTGCAAGACGACGTGCTGAGAGGCGGCGCTCTACATTGGTGCGCACCAATGTAGAGCGCCGCCTCTCAGCACGTCGTCTTGCAGAATATTACTATAGTCGCATTATTTAACGCACAAATTGTTTTAGCACTTCATCAACGCCCGGGTGAGCGCGATTGAGCCTCAGGTCTTCGGCACCACTTGCATCCGTTTGTACAAGCAAAATATTTTGCTGGATACAGGTATTCAACAGCTCGCGAGCTGAGTCACGAGTGAGCCGACCCCGAAAGCGATTCTTGGGGTTCACTGGATCGCCAATGAAATTGGAGACGCCGATAATGGTGCGCCACGACCAGTTGCGATCAATGTAGTCGAGGAATTGCAAAAACTGTGGGTCAAGTACCTCCATCGGGGGCGTGTTGTAGTTCTGGTACTGCGGTGCGGGCGTACCATAAGAAATGGCAGGCATTGCCCCCGTGTTCCCGGTGGATGGCTGGCTATAGCCCGCGTTTATCGCGGGAAGCGCGCCGGTATTTCCACTGATACTCTGTCCTCCCACTACAAGAGGCACAAACTGGCTGGCACTGCTAATTAAATCTCGGCTGACGGTTCCTGGTATACCAACAACAATAACGGTTTTGTTCAAACGTAGCTTCAAACGGGCGCTGATGCGTGTGAAATCCTTATCACCTGTCATCAAGACAAAGGTAGAAATGGTAGGACGATCAAAGACGGTCTCAATGATATCCATCAACATATTCAAATCCACTGTACTTTGCACGACAGTGCTTTGCACAATAGTACTGGTTCCACTCGCATTTACGGCTGGTAAATGGCCGGTGTTTCCAGTATGCTGACCAGATGACGTTCCTGGATATCCTAGAGGACCAGTGTTGCTTTGACCAAGCGGGCCAGTAGGAGACTGACTGTAGGAACTCTGATATTGCAGGTTTTGTCGGGGGGGTTCGGGCTGATAATCAACGCCGTACTGCTCCTGATTGGAAACTGCCGACTCTTGCCCTTCATCCGATGGGAGCAGGCTTTCATCAAGTTCGTTCTGAAGCGGTGAATCTTGATATGTCCAGTCCTGGTTTGCTTGCTGTGGGGAAATCGCCGGTAGCGCACCAGAATTTCCTGTGATCCCATTGGCCCAGGGACGCTGATACGAGCCAGAGGGATATCCCTGCTCAGTTACATATCCTGTTGAACCAGGCGCTGCCGGGGAAGGATTCCCCGTGTAGTGAACTGTTCCCATACGAATACGGTCTCGCTGTTTGGCTGGACAATCAACCCGGTCGATCATTGCTGCCGTCAGGCTGCCTTTGAACGGTTCCGGCTGGCGCGACCAGTCCGCATAAGCGCGAGCGACCATAACAGTTCCATAGCGACGGGCAACAGCAATAAGCTCCTGGGGGTCAGGTTCCCGTCGTTGAATATTCAACATACTGTAACGGATGTTCTCAAAGTCGATGAATAAAGCTATATCTTCGGGCACTATCTTCTCCTCTCATATTCATAGGAGAAACCGCGCAGGCCAAGATTTACGATATGGATTGTTCAGGTGCCAGGATGACTGGAAAATAGTTCATCCTATTGCTATGAGCATACCATAATTCATTGGTAAAGTCGAGAGGTCTGCGCTTTACTTTACGAAGCTACTATGATATATTTTCTAGTTAGAAAGGTCTTGCAAAAGAGTAACGACGTATGGAACTAACAAAGACAAATCACCTTGTTGGTACAGTTTGCCCGGTCGCTCGCACTGCTGATATTATCAGCGGCAAGTGGACCCTTCTTATTATCCGCGATCTGGCTTCCGGTGTCAAACGTTTTAATCAGCTTGAGCGTTCTCTGCATGGTATCAGCCCGAAAACGTTGTCAGAACGCCTGCGTTCGCTGGAAGAAGAGGGAATTATTACCCGGCAAACCTTTGCAGAAGTCCCTCCGCGCGTCGAGTATTCTCTGACCGAGAAAGGCCGAGACCTCGTCGCGGTCATTGAGAGTATGCGTAACTACGGAAAACGCTGGCTTTGTAGTTCATAAGAGCTTGCGCTGTATTGTGCAGCGCAGTATGAACCTTACCATTCAGAGGTCTGCCTTTTTAACCTGAAGCCCTGCTCTTTCTTTTGAGTTGTGCCGTGCTATGCGTTCGCGTAGGGAGATAGATGATAAAAACCGGGGGGAGTTTCCCCGGTTCCGCGTAATGCTGCTCGAGCACGGCACTGTCAACTAGCGAGACAGACCAACAAGTTCCAGACGGTGATCTGCCAGGAAACGTCTTAGTGTACCCTCATCTTCCACCATAGGGCGCTCTTGCTCTTGATGCTCTACCCTGCTCACTAGATCATAAAGACTGGCAATATCGTAACGCATCTGAACCTGAAGTTGACCCTCGCTATTGAACCCTTCAACAAAGAGACCATCCTCTTCCTCGTGAATAGCGATGCTTTTCACACCGGTCTGGTCAAGTACCTGACCGACTGCATGTAGGATAGTCGCATAACTGAATCTGGCCGCCATTGATTCCTCCTGTAAATACTCTGGAGAAAGGGCTTTCTTCGCCCTACCGTTTAGACTACACTGTCAAACTGATTACGTGCTTTCACACTCATAGAAATTTGGGCATGCAAACTTGCACTTCACTCGAAAGTTTATCATAAGATTGTGTAAAATGCAAGGCAAATTTCACACCTTAAACTTTCCTATCCCGTTCCCTCCATCAAGCATAGTCTATTAAAGCGCCTTCGTCAATCCTCCATAGCACGTTCAGGCTATTTTGCACCATCTTGCAAAAACATCCTGAAAAAGTATTGACAGATCGCAAGAAATATGTGATACTACGCAGGCACCGCAAAATGACAATGTGGTGAACGCAAACAAAGCGATGTACTTTGACAACTTCATACAACATAACTTCAATTTTGCTGAGAATAAAGCCGAGCAAAAGAGAAGCAGAGGATGCACATGTTCTACTATTGTCTCTTCTTTCTGAAGATGCAATAGCGAGGAAAATGTGAGAATGTGAATGCAATAACAAGCTACACAGAGTACGTGGAGGATGCCTTGGCGCTGAAAGCCGAAGAAGGACGCGGAGACCGGCGAAACGTTCAGGGGGAGCTGCATACAAGCGATGAGCCCTGAGAATCCGAATGGGGCAACCCATCCAGAGTGATGTCTGGATACCCCTTGCTGAATCTATAGGCAAGGTGGAGGGCAGTGGGTGAACTGAAACATCTCAGTAGCCCGACGAAAAGAAATCAAAAGAGATTCCCGGAGTAGTGGCGAGCGAAGCGGGAGCAGCCCAAACCGGCTGACCTTCGGGTCAGGCGGGGTTGTAGGACCGAGACACGAGGAACGAGCGGTATGCGAAGCCGTTGGAAAGCGGCACCAGAGACGGTGAGAGTCCGGTAGCACACATCGCGCGTGGCTTGCTCGGAATCCTGAGTACCACGAGGCACGTGGAACCTTGTGGGAAGCTGGGGGGACCACCCTCCAAGGCTAAACACTTTCAGCGACCGATAGCGTACAAGTACCGTGAGGGAAAGGTGAAAAGCACCCCGCGAGGGGGATGAAATAGACCCTGAAACCACGTACTCACCAGCAGTCAGAGATCACTCCTGCCAGAGCAGGCAAGGATTAATGGCGTGCCTTTTGTAGAATGATCCGGCGAGTGTCTCGCTGTCGCCTGGTTAACCAGCGGTAAAGCTGGGGAGCCAGAGGGAAACCGAGTCTGAAGAGGGCAGCGGTGGCAGTGAGACGACCCGAAACCAGGTGAGCTATCCATGACCAGGGTGAAGTGGATGTGACAGTCCATCGAGGCCCGCACCCACCAGTGTTGCAAAACTGGGGGAGGAGTTGTGGATAGGAGTGAAATGCCAACCGAACCTGGAGATAGCTGGTTCTCCCCGAAATGCATTGAGGTGCAGCCAGTTGGAGTACGATCGTGGAGGTAGAGCACTGGATGGACTCGGGGCCTGATGCAGGTTACCAACTCCACTCAAACTGCGAATGCCACGACCGCGAGACTGAGTGAGACGGCGGGGGCTAAGCTTCGTCGTCGAAAGGGAAACAGCCCAGATCACCAGCTAAGGTCTCCAAATTGATGCTTAGTGGACAAGGCGGTTCGTTCGCCCAAACAGCCAGGATGTTGGCTTAGAAGCAGCCATCATTGAAAGAGTGCGTAATAGCTCACTGGTCGAGTGAACGGGCACCGACAACGTATCGAGGCTCAAGCATCATACCGAAGCTGTGAATGTTCTCTTTTCGAGAACATGGTAGGGGAGCGTTCTGGAGCGGAGAAGCCAGACCGTGAGGACTGGTGGAGCGAAGAGAAGTGAGAATGCCGGAATGAGTAGCGCATTGCATGCAAGAACCATGCACACCGCAAGCCTGAGGGTTCCTGGGCTCTGTCAATCATCCCAGGGGTAGTCGGGTCCTAAGCCGAGGACGTCATAGTCGTAGGCGATGGCAAGCAGGTTGGATAATCCTGCACCGCAGCAGATCGTTACGAGGGAAGCGGGGACGCGGTAAGGAAGGTGAACCTCTCAACTGGACAGGAGAGGCTCCCAGCACGAAGTGCGAGCACGAGGCAAATCCCGTGCTTGTGAGCATGACGACTGGGACGAGTCTGCGCAAGCAGGCGGAAGTCACCGGCCCCCAGGCCGCCCAGAAAAGCCGCTAGCCAGAGCTGTCTGCGCCCGTACCGCACACCGACACTGGTAGGCTGGGAGCACTCTCCCCAGGTGAACGAGTGAGCCTCTGTCAAGGAACTCGGCAAATTGACCCCGTACCTTTGGAAGAAGGGGTACCTTAGTAGCGAGCCTACGGGAGCGCGAGGAGGTCACAGCAAATCGGCTCAAGCGACTGTTTCCCAAAAACACAGGTCTCTGCCAACACGAAAGTGGACATATAGGGGCTGACTCCTGCCCAGTGCCGGAAGGTTAAAGGGAGTGGTGAGCGTAGCCACGAACTGAAGCCCCGGTGAACGGCGGCCGTAACTATAACGGTCCTAAGGTAGCGAAATTCCTTGTCGGGTAAGTTCCGACCCGCACGAAGGGAGTAACGACTTGAGCACTGTCTCGACAGGGGGCTCGGCGAAATTGAAGTACCCGTGAAGATACGGGTTCCCCACGACAGGACAAAAAGACCCCGTGGAGCTTTACTACAGCCTGGTCTGGATACGAGGCTGCCGTTGCGTAGCATAGGTGGGAGCCGGCGAACCTTCGCTTGTGGGCGAGGGGGAGGCAACAATGAAATACCACTCTGCGATGGTGTTGTGTCTCACGTGACTCCCTGAGCGGGAGCACAGACAGGGCCAGGTGGGTAGTTTGACTGGGGCGGTCGCCTCCCAAAGAGTAACGGAGGCGCTCAAAGGTTCTCTCCGGGTGAATGGACACCACCCTGATAGAGTGCAAAGGCACAAGAGAGCTTGACTGCGAGGCCGACGCGCCGAGCAGGGACGAAAGTCGGACTTAGTGATCCCACATTCCCGAGTGGAAGGAGTGTGGCTCAACGGATAAAAGCTACCCCGGGGATAACAGGCTGATCCTATCCAAGAGTTCACATCGACGATAGGGTTTGGCACCTCGATGTCGGCTCGTCGCATCCTGGGGCTGGAGTCGGTCCCAAGGGTTGGGCTGTTCGCCCATCAAAGCGGCACGCGAGCTGGGTTCAGAACGTCGCGAGACAGTTCGGTCTCTATCCGTCGTGGGCGTAGGAAGAGTGAGGGCTGTCATCTCCAGTACGAGAGGACCGAGATGGCTCGACCGCTGGTGCGCCAGTTGTTCCGCCCGGAGCAGAGCTGGATAGCTACGTCGAGAAAGGAGAAGCGCTGAAAGCATCTAAGCGCGAAGCCGCCCCCAAGACGACTCTTCCCATCTCCACTGTGAGATCAAGATCCCAGGAAGACGACCTGGTGGATAGACCACGCGCGCACGCCGGGTAACCGGTTCAGCCAAGTGGTACTAATGATCGTACGGCTTGTTTTCATTCTTAAAACCCGCATTTTCTCAGGCATGAGCATTTTCGCTGGCTCTTTTGCCCGGCTAATCGTCTCAGCAAAATTGAGGTTATGTTGTTAAAGTTGGTAGGACGTGAATATCTCGCGTCCTATTTGCGTTTTGGCACAGGGATTTCTACCATGCGTATCGATTTTCACACTCATATCTTCCCGCCGGATGTGCAGCTCCACCGGGATCGCTACTGCGCCCGCGACCCCTGGTTTAACGATCTGTACGGCAATCCACGTGCTGGTCTTGCGACGGCGGAAGACCTGATTGCGGAGATGGATGCCTCAGGGGTTGATGCCTCTGTAACCTTCTCCTTTGGCTGGCGCGACCCCGGCCTGATCGAGGAGACAAATAGCTACGTCATTGACGCTATGCGCCGCTATCCTCAGCGTCTCTACGGCATGGCTGTCTTGCAGCCCCTGGCAGGAGCGTGGGCAGTGCGCGAATTGGAACGTTGCGCCCGGGCAGGCATGATTGGCCTGGGCGAACTTATGCCGCACGGTCAGGGATACCGGCTGAGCGACATTGCCTTGCTCGCGCCCATCATGGAGGTCGCGCGCCAGCAGCAACTGCTTGTGCTCTCGCATTGCAGCGAACCGGTGGGCCATAGCTACCCCGGCAAGGGTGACGTCTCGTTATCCGACATTGTCACTTTTCTCACCGCCTTCCCCGACATCCGTTTCATTGCCGCGCACTGGGGTGGTGGATTACCTTTTTACACACTGATGCCAGAAATTCAACGCATTACGACCAATGTGTGGTATGATACTGCTGCGACCGTCTATCTCTACCGGCAAGACATTCTCCCTGCCGTGGTCAACCTGGTCGGCGCGGAGCGCATCCTCTTCGCCAGCGACTTTGGCCTCCTGCGCCAGCGCCGCATCATCGACCACATCACCCAATCGGGCCTGAATGCCGATGCCATAGAAAAGATACTTGGCGGCAACGCACAGAAGTTACTGGGGATATAGAAAATATCAGGATTCCGAGAACATGCGAGTCACATCATTAGGGAGCGGAAGTAGTGGCAACGCCTTGCTGGTGGAAGCCGGGCCACAGAGGCGTACAAAACTCTTGATCGACGCTGGATTTCCGGGCCGCACACTTTGCCAGCGCTTACAGCAAGCAGGCGTCACAGCGGAGCAACTGCAAGGCATTTGTATCAGCCATGAACACAGCGATCACGTCCTCGGTCTGCCCTGGCTGGTAAAACACAGCGCCGCCCCCGTCATCTCCGACCCCCGCACCCTTGCTGTTCTCAAACAACAATTCTCCTCCGGCATCATCTACAACGAATACAGCAACCCTGTATCATTAGTTGCTGAAAGCGCCAGCGAGCAGCCAGTTGTCCCCTCGTATTACGCCTAC
The DNA here is from genome assembly GCA_963736995.1 of uncultured Chloroflexia bacterium. Lineage (GTDB taxonomy): Bacteria > Chloroflexota > Ktedonobacteria > Ktedonobacterales > Ktedonobacteraceae > CADDYT01. Next base: position 37,470 of record CAVTRB010000007.1, on the reverse strand, counting down.
GATGGCGGCACTCGTATCGAGCCTGAGCCATTTGCGCTTTCCGCGTCCGGGCAAAGCGCAAACTTTCCAACTTTGTCTATGGATGCCGGAGCACGCCGCGTCATCGGCGACATCGAGATCATCTCCTTTCCCGTCTCGCACGACGCCGTTGCCCCCTGCGGCTACCTGCTCAGCTCCTCCGGCTGCCGCGTCTGCGTCGTCATCGACAGCGGCGAAGTGACAGACGCCATCCTCACCGCCGTTGACCAGGCTGATCTGCTCATCATCGAGTCCAACCACGACCGCGAGCGCCTGCTGCGCGGCCCTTACCCGCAGTCCCTCAAGCAGCGCATCCTCAGCTCCACCGGCCACCTCTCTAACGACCAGGCGGCAGACGCCATCCTCTCCACCTGGCGTTCCGACAGCGTGCGCTGGCTCTGGCTCTCGCACCTCAGCCGCACCAACAACACCCCCAAACTCGCCTTCACCACCCTGCGCCAGCGCCTCAGCGCCGCCCGCGCCAACCTCTCCCAGGCCCACATCTCCGTCCTCCCCCCCACTATGGGTCACACCTGGGACTCCACCCAGTTATGGCACAGCCGCTCTTTGTGGGAGATGTAAAGGCTGTGGATAGGCTTTATCAGAAAAGCCTAACAGTAAGTCTCGAAAAACGGTCAGTTTTGTAACATTGTTGGAAATAGAGCGAAAATAGAGCCTTGTAGGGTATACTACCTGGTGTGCGGCATTAAATCATGTCGAAAGGCAGCAATTATGAGTCATCAAGTGCATGCCAGAGTCCAGGCGCAACAAAAGACGCCGACCGAATCATCGCATAGTAGTGGCTTCCTGCAGCGTACATGTGCTTGTGGTGGCTCGCCTGGCATCGATGGGTTGTGTGCTGAGTGCCGTGATAAGCGGTTCACATTATCCGGTTCTCACAGAGAATTTGAGGATCCTTCAACTTCGGCTGGCGCACATAGCAACTCTCCCACTCAAGAAAGCGCCCACTCCTTTGACTCCACTAGGGCCAGGGTAGCCCGCTCTGGCCATGATTTTAGCCGAATACCACTTTACTCCTCACCACAACCAGTGCTCCAGAAGAAACTCAAAGTGAACCAGCCAGGAGATGTTTATGAGCAGGAGGCTGATCAGGTAGCCGAGCAGGTAATGCGTATGCCTGTCATGGCCTCTTCGCCACCTGTTGATGAGGATGAGATAGGACCCTCTCTCAGGCACAAACAGAACAATCAAACAGGAGACCATGAAGTAACTGCTGCATACAGCGCTTCTCCAATCGTTCAGGATGTACTCAATAGTGGTGGAGGGCAACCTCTCGATACGACGACACGAGCGTTTATGGAACCGCGCTTTGGGCATGACTTCAGTAAGGTGCGCGTGCATACCGACAATCAGGCGGCTGAGTCAGCGAGAGCGGTGAATGCACAGGCATATACGGTGGGTAGAGAATTGGTATTTGAGCAAGGTCACTATGCACCGGAAACGAGTGAAGGGAGAAAGTTGCTGGCTCATGAGTTGACGCATGTGGTGCAACAGTGCGGCAGCCAGAGTACATCTCTGCAAACGCTTTTCATCGGAGAAAAGCACCCGCCTCAGCTTCAAAGGTCCCCATCGGCACCAGCAGAAACAGAACGCGAATGGGCGAACACACATCCAGGCAAGGTTTTTCAAGTCGCGGTAAAAGATGAACCTGCCTCGGATGAATTTATGCTGTGGAATTATCGTGTTGGTGAAGTTACTATGCGCGACGAACATCGTGAGAAAATGCGGTCGGTGGCGACACGCTGGAAAGTAGAGCTTGAAAAACGTCCAGAACTACGTATCAAGGTGATCGGTAGTGCCAGCGGAAGTGGAAGTTTCGCAATCAATAATCGTCTTGCTCTTGCAAGGGCAGAGGATATGCGTACGTTCTTGCAGCAACAGGGAATTCCTGGTGACCGCATTGAAGAGGTCGGAGTTGGCAGTAGTGAGCCAATTGCCGATGAAAATGCGCCTGACGAAACAGGACAGGAAAACAAAGCGCGTAACAGACGCATTGAGGTGTTTTTGTATGTCCCAACAAAGGAGGTCGCACATCTGACAAATGGTGCGCAAGCCAGGATACAGGATTTCAACGTGACTTTCGGCCAAATTTTTCTGCATGAGTTCTCACGTCCTAACAATACGGTTTCGCAACGGGCCCATCTTGCTATCCAGGCTGAAGCCACTGTTCAATTAACTGGAACACCAGGGAGCGAAATAGGCTTCATACAGTTCTTAAAGCAAGATAGTATCGTTGGAGTCTATCGTGCAAATGATACAGGTGAGAGTTTTACCCTCAACTATAGCCGCTGTACCAATCCCTATTTACCCTGCAGAGATGTCGAATTTGCTGCCAACCAATTCAGCCTCGTAGGAGAGGGTTTTAGTAGTGGGCCTACGGAGCAGCCAGTCACAATCCACTTTAGAGATAGTCCCGGTGTCCCGTTCCCGATTATGGTTAACGACGCTGAGGCAGGAAATGCAACATTAGAACAATTTACATGGGCTATGGAATTCACGACGGTGCTAGGTATCCGCTCCGGCGAGGAATTTCTACCTTTGCGCCACGTTAAATGGGCCACCACATCTCGGCAACTCTTTGACTCTACGAATGGAGACTTGCAAGGAGAGGCTGCGGTCCTTGCAACAGGATCAGGTAGCGGGTCATCGGGAGATATAGATGTACAGGCAGCCATGGCCTTACCAACCTGTCGATTCTATAGGCGTAGTATTGAAGCCGACAACGAAGGGTGCAGACCTCATCGAAACTGACGTCATGTCTAAGCTCATGAGGAGGAGTTCTTCGCGTAATGAAAACGACGGTTTTGCTACTATAATATTCAGTGTTGGCGCAATCCACGGGAAAACGAAGCTCTTCACTTCGTTTTCCCGCGGTTCGTGATTTGCAAACATGAACGGAGTTTTACCGGCCCAGTCTGCTTACCATGTGGAGGACAGACGCTTTAAGGAACGACTCTTGTTTGCTACCATCCGGGGTCACGTCTTCAGAAGTGTTAGTACCGCTAATCAGCTTTGCGAAGCTGTAGATAAGCGCTGCCAGCACCAGGAGCACGATCAGGATGAGCAAACCAGCTAAAATGATGCCTCCATCCACCTATCCTCTCAGGTCTATTGCCTGAGAGGGGTATAATGAAAGTGAGAACATGTGCGACGGGCATAGTTATTTTCCCTGCCCGTCGCATTATCATTGCATGCTACACATGTCATTCTGAGCGGAGCGAAGAATTCTGAAGGTAGCCACCTGGTCAGAACAGAGAGCCATAAGATTCTGAGCGTGGCGAAGAATGACATGGCGAGAGATTCTGAGCGTGGCGAAGAATGACATGCGGGAAGCCGATTCTCAGAACTTGCAAATAGTGGATGTGGAAGAGTTTTGTATGGAACAGTTTTTTGAAGAACAATTACCAGATATCAAACTGATTGTTATTGACATTGATGGCACTTTGCTCAATCCTGAAGGGGTGATTACGCCGCGCACAAAGGCGGCGGTGCAGGCGGCTCAGGCGGCAGGGATTGTCGTGAGTCTGGCAACGGCGCGCCGCTACACGAATACTACTGGCATTGCGACCGAGCTGGGATTGATAAATCCACTGATCCTCTATGATGGGAGCATTGTGGTGGTGCATCCGCAGGGAACGCTGCTGCACGCGCAGACGATGCGCCCGGCTCTTGCCCGGCAGGCGGTGGAACTTCTGGTGAGTCATCATATCCAGCCGGTGGTTCATCCTTTACAGGAGCTGGTGGAAGAGATATGGACAGGTCCAGCGGAACGGGATGGATGCTGGTTGGCCCCGTACTTTACTGCCTACCCGGAACAGGTGCGTCGCAGACCCTATGATGCGCTCTACAGCGAGCAAGCAGCTCCCCTGCGCGTTGTTGGCTTTGCCGCCGAAGAGGAACTATTGCCCCTGGTGCCCGCGCTCGCCACGCTGGATTGTTCCTGGAATATGATCAAGCGCGGGAATTATGGCTGTGCGGAACTTACTATTATGGAAGCAGGCTGCTCAAAGGCCAGTGGCGTACTCGCGCTTGCCCGGCAATTGCGTATCCCTGTCCAACAGGTGATGGCGATTGGAGACAACAATAACGACATCGAGATGCTGCGAGCCGCAGGGCTGGGTGTCGCGATGGGCCACGCTCCCGCCGCTGTAAAAGCTGCTGCCCGCGCTGTCACCGCCACGAATGCCGAAGATGGCGTCGCGCTGGCAATTGAACGCTATGCGTTGTCGCGCCGTGCCGTGACAGCCGCCTCGAACTCTTTCAGACGGGCCACCTGACGGTAATTGGGTGAGGCCTGCCAGCGTTTCTTCTGTACCAGTTGCAGCGCCTCTTGCGCCGACATCCCCCCGTAGACGAGCACGGCAGCAGTCAAGAGCACGCTGCGTCCCACTCCATGTTCGCAGTGAATCAGGACGCGCCCCCCTTGTTGCATGTGTTCCTGCACCCACTGCGAGCCGGTAAAGAGCTGCTCCACCGTCAGCGGGTAGGTATCGGGCGCGGGCAGCAGGAGGAGCTGGATATGTGCCTGCTCCATAAGCTCCGCCTCGTCGCGATATTCGGCACGTGTATCTACAACGGCAGTGACGCCCAGCAGTTCCAGCGACGGAATATCTTTCGGGTGAATACGTCCCCCAACTGCCAGGTGATCGGTAACCCAGCTCATATTGAGTTGATCGGGTAGAGGAATATGCAGCGTCCTGGCAACACGTTCGGCTTCCGAGTTTTCGGGAAACAGGCGTACCGCAACGCGTGTCCATGAACGGTAGAGCAGGCGCACGATACCGCCGAAGAACCAGCGCGCACCGGAAAATCGTACCTGCCGCTTCGGCGTACCTGCTGCCTCCACGCCGTTCTCACGAACGGTCACAAGCTCGCCAGCTGCTTCGACCACTTCAACAGTCGGTATAGCGGTTTCAGGAGAAGTATTATCGGTATTGGAGGTAGATGGCGTTACCGTTGGATCAGATGACATAATCGCTCCTATCCTTTTCTATTTTTCTTGTATAGAGTGTCATTCCGGGTTAGTGAATTGTTTAAAAGGTCTCAGAGTGCGAAAATGGAGCGTGCCGTCTGCCGGGGATATACGCCCGGGTAGGACGCGGGTCATTTGTGGCAAACGTCCCCTTACAGGGATGCGCCTGGAACCGGCTCGCCTCGTCATGCGCAAGGGATTGGGCATCAAGCGCCGGCGCGGCTGCCAGCGTGTGTTCTCCCAGATGCTCAGCTGCCCGGGTGGAGGCAGAAAGCTCAGAATGCAGCGTGCGATATCAAATGAGGCTTCTGGTCTGCGAATACGTTGCGCATTTTCGAGTCGGCGGCGTAGCACCGCTGACCCTGGCTTCACCAGTTTACGCAGTTCGTTAACGAGTGCTCGCGAATCTTCCGCCAGTACGCCCACGTCATGTTGGACGACGAAATCGACATTTCCCTCTTCCTGTCCCGGCACATAGCCGCTTAAGATAATGGGCAGGCCACATGCCAGCGCCTCGCTGATCGTACCCGGTCCTGCCTTTGTCACAATCACATCGGCAGCTCGCATCAATTCTGGCATAGTGTTGACAAAGCCGAAGATTTTCGCCGGAACGCGCAGACTGGAGCGTATTCTTTGCAATCGCGCGTAGAGACGGCGATTGCGTCCTGTGACTACCAACAGTTGCACAGGCAGCCGCGCCTGTGCAATGGAGCGCACCGAGGCAAACAGGCCACCTGAGCCTTCGCCGCCGCCTACCAGCAGGACGACCGGCAGCCCTGGCTCCAGTTCCAGCTTGCGCCGCAATTCTTCCTTGCTTGCCAGCGGCTTTGTAAATTTCGGGTCAATGGGCATGCCCAGTAAATGTACTCGCTCCGGCTCTAGCCCCCGCTCCAGATAGAGTTGTTGTGCTGCCTCCGTCGGCACGATATACGCATCGGCTCCCGGCGCGAACCAGATGCTGTGTACGCTGACGAGATCGGTAACAACAGTGAGAAAAGGAATATGCAGCCCCAGGTCTTCCAGCGCATTGATAGTAACGTGATTGAGCATCGGATGAATAGAGACGATCACATCCGGTTTTACCGTGGTAATGAGCCGCATCAGCCCGTTATGAATCAATGGTGATGCCACTGTTTTCGCGGCCTCCACACGGCGTACCTTGTCGGTAATATGAAAGACGCGCCCGTAGAGACGCGGGTTATAGCGAATGGCCGGGCCATAGAGTTTCACCGCCTCGCGCAAGGGGAAGCGGCTATACTCATCGAAAACATCGACAATTTCAATACGATACCGGGGAAGTGCAAAGGGTTGCGCTTCCTTTCCATTTGCCTCTGCCTTGCGCTTTTGCCACTCGACCCGCTCTTGCTCCGTAAGCAAGAGAATGGCGTTGCGAATGGCGTTGGCGGCGCTGCGATGCCCTGCGCCTGTATCGGCAATCAGGAACAATATCGTTCGTTGTAGCGTCTCCGTCTCGCTCAACTTCCTCGACTCCCTTCCCTGCCCACTGCACGTTTTTTTCGCATAACAAAAAGGGACAAAGGAAATGGTCACACTCCTTTATCCCCTGTTGGTCACGCTACTGTCTTACTCTTCTTCTTGCAGGTTGAAGCGTTTGCGGAAACGCTCAACACGCCCGGCGGCGTCAAGGATACGCTGCTGACCGGTGAAGAATGGATGGCACTTCGAGCACACATCGACCTTCATCACTGGTTTGACGCTAACCGTCTTAAAGCTGTTGCCACAGGCGCAAACCACTGTGGACTCAACATAGTTTGGATGAATTCCCTTTTTCATTATCACATTTCTCCCAAAAGACAAGATCTATCGCAGGCAATGAGCCGTAAACATTGTACATGGATAGGTGTGCCACGTCAAGATGCCAGGTAACCGCCTACTATTGCTACCCATTCTATCATAGATAACACCAGTTCGTACATATTTATGCCCGAAAGTGTCGGGGTCTGAAAAAGCCCTGCCTGTATTTTCTCTCCTCTATGGCAAAAGACGGGATTGTGGTACACTAGCAACGGAAAATTGCTGTTCGTTCTTATCTTGAGGAAGAATGTGCTATCATGATCGAACGCTACGCTTTGCCGGAGATGTCTTCCATCTGGTCGGCTGCTCATAAAACGGATATCTGGCTGCAGGTGGAACTGCTTGTCTGCGAAGGCTGGACGCGGGAGGGCGTCATCCCGGAGGAGGCGATGCAGAAGATTCGCCGCGCTCGCTATGATTCACGGCGCATGCAGGAGATCGAAAAGGAGACGCACCACGATGTCATCTCCTTCCTGCGCTCTGTGCAGGAGCAGCTTGGCCCCGAAGGCCGCTTCATTCACCTCGGCCTGACCTCTTCCGACGTGCTCGACACCGGGCTGGCAGTGCAGTTGAAAGAGGCTGGCGTCCTGCTGTGTACGTCGTTGAACGAACTGATCAACACGGTCGCTGCGCTCGCCGTACAGCAGAAGTATACCTTAATGGCCGGGCGCACGCATGGCATCCACGCCGAACCAATGACCTTTGGCCTCAAACTGGCGCTCTGGGTCGATGAATTGCGCCGGGGCCAGCAGCGACTGGCTGCCGCGCTTGAGCAGGTGACTGTCGGCAAGATATCCGGCGCGGTCGGCACGCACGCGACGGTGCCGCCACAGGTCGAGGAGTTTGTCTGCGAGCAACTGAGCATCGGCGTCGCGCCCGTCTCCAGCCAGATCGTCCAGCGCGACCGGCACGCGCACTTTATGACGACTCTGGCCTTGATCGCCAGTTCGCTCGAAAAGATGGCGCAGGAGATTCGCCATTTGCAGCGCACCGAAGTCGGCGAGGCCTTCGAGCCGTTTGGCAACGGCCAGCAGGGTTCGTCTGCCATGCCGCACAAGCGCAACCCCGAACTCTGCGAGCGCATCTGTGGTCTTGCTCGCGTGCTCCGTGGCTTCGCCGTCACCTCGATGGAGAACGTAGCTCTCTGGCACGAGCGTGACATCAGCCACTCCTCCGCTGAGCGCATCATTCTCCCGGATGGCTGCACGTTGCTGCATTACATGCTGCATCTTTTCAACGATGTCATGCAGGGCCTTGAGGTCGATGTTGAGCGCATGCTCGCCAACCTGAATATGACCGGTGGGCTTGTCTTCTCACAGCGTATCCTGCTCGCGCTCATCGATAAAGGCGTTGGGCGGCAGGAAGCCTATAAGATGGTGCAACGCAACGCGAAAAAGGTCTGGAGCATGACAGGTAAAGGTTCCATCGCCGGTCCCGCCCTGCTGGAAGCATTGAGCAAAGACCCGGAAGTGATGGAATATCTCAGCGCCGACGACCTGGCCGAACTGACCAACACCGATTACTATACGCGCTACATCGATACCGCCTTCAACAGGATCGGTCTATAAAAATGCACGATAAGGGTACTCACGACACACCGGTTACCAAGCTTGACTATGCAAATCCGCTATTGGCCGCTTGTTGGCCTATCTGGGTGACACTCTTTGCCGGTATCATGCTCGAATTGCTCTTTCTCTTACTATTTGCGCTCGTTCCTTTGCCTGGCCTGCATCTGTACAGCACTCCCTTGCCCGATGTCTGGGCCTGGACGCTCTCTCCCTCGCGCTGGCTGTTTTCAGAAGCCTGGTTTGCTCCTGCCTCTGGTTCCGATACGCCTGTCCTTTTGCTCTTTGCGGCCACGCTGCTGGCCCTCGTTGGAACCTATGCCCTGGCCGTCATTGTTGTCGGGCGAACAAAGCGAAACAATGATGCTTCTGACCGTGGTGCTGATCCTGTCTGGCTGTTGTTGCTGCTGGGGGGTGCGCTCGTCTTCGGGATAACGCTGCTCTTCCTGCCGAAGCTCTTTTCGGACGATGTGTTCAGCTACATCTTTTCCGGGCGCATTCTCTCTATCTATCACCTGGACCCGCTCAACACCGCGCCGTTCCAGTTTCCCGGCGACCCGTACCTGCGTTGGGTCATCTCCGGGCGCGGTGCGCCGAACATTTACGGCCCGCTCTGGCTCTGTATCACCTCCCTGCTGGTCGGTGCCAGTGCCAGCCTGAATGCAGGCCCGGCTGCCACGCTTCTCCTGTTTAAGGGGGTCATGCTGCTCTCGCACCTGTGCAACTGTCTCCTGCTCTGGCTCATTCTCGGTAGGGTTGCACCGGCTCGTCGCCTGGTGGGGACGCTGCTCTACGCCTGGAATCCGCTTGCTCTGCTTGAACTGGCAGGCATGGGTCACTACGAGGGAGTCCTGCTCACGCTCTTCCTGCTGGCCGTCTTTGTCTATATCTGGGGGCAGAATCACATTGATCAGCGCTGGTATGAGATGACCGTGCTGGCTATCTTCGGCCTTGCCACCAGCACCAACCTGGTTGCCTTGCTGATCGCACCGCTCTTCGTCTGGTTCACGTTACGTGCGCAAAACAATGTGACACGGGCCACCTGGGCTTTCTGCTGGCGCATGGGTATTGTGCTGGCCTGTATGACGCTCATCTATTTGCCCTTCTGGCGTGGAGCGCCGACCTTCTTTGCCATCACTTCGGCCATCGATATGGCGCACTTTGTGCATTCTCCCCTCGGTGTGCTCGTCGGTCCCATGCGCGGTTTCTTTAGCGACGTTGCGCGTTGGGCGCACTTCCCGGCCATTATGCAGCCTGTAACCGCCGCCGATCTGACTCTGCGCGGCTCCGCGACGGTTATTTTCGCTCTCATCTACCTCTATCTCTTTGGACAGGTACGTCTTGCTCCGCTTGCTTCGGTAGTTTCGGCTGGGGCCAGCGCGGGCATGAAGGCTCGTTCCGGCTTTGAAGTGCTGCTCGCAAGCTGGTGTGGCGCGGTGCTCGCTTACCTTTTTCTTGTCTCAGGCTCGTTCTGGCCCTGGTATGTGCTCTGGGTGTTGTGGATCGTTGTCATGCGTCAGCTGGATATTCTCACCATCACCGTTTTGCTGCTCTCCGGCACCGCTCTTTTCGTCTATCCCTTAATGGATGTGACCGGTCACCCGGCGGTCACATACCTGTCTGTACTCATCTTCGGTCTCCCACTCGTCTATTTCCTGATTGGCTCGATAAGAAAACACTATATGAGAAGAGGGTGAATAGCGGAAAGGAATGGATATGGCGGACGAAGTTAAGCAGCGCAAGATTGAGCATGTGAGCGTGGCCCTGGGACAGGACGTTTCGGTGGCACAGCGTGCCAGTTGGAGCGATATTCAATTTGTTCACCAGGCCCTGCCGGAAGTTGACCTGGATGCAATTGATACCTCGGTCACGTTCCTCGGCCATCGACTGCGCTACCCTATCGTCATGTCCTCGCTGACCGGCGGTCATCCCGATGTGACCTCGATCAACCGCAATCTGGCGCGTGCCGCAGAACGTTATGGTCTTGTACTGGGCGTGGGCAGCCAGCGCGCCGCCATTGTCAATCCCGACGTTGTCTCAAGCTATGCCGTGACACGCGAATATGCCCCGACCGCTTTTCTCTTCGCCAACATCGGCGCGCCCCAGTTGATCGAACAGGCGCGCCATCCAGCCTTCACGCTGGAGCAGGTGCAGCAGGCCATCGACATGATCAAAGCCAATGCCCTCGCCGTTCACATGAACAGCCTGCAAGAGGCCGCGCAGCCGGAAGGTGACCGCCGCGCCGCCGGTGAGGCCGCCGCTTTGCGCAACCTCACCGTGCAGCTCTCCATTCCGGTGATCGCTAAAGAGACCGGGGCAGGCATCTGTCGCGAGCAGGCCCTGCTGCTGCGCTCCTGTGGCGTCGCCGCCATCGATGTTGGTGGTGCGGGCGGCAGCAGCATGTCGGCAATGGAGGCGGCACGCTCACGGGCGCGGGGCGATGAACGCACCATGCAGATCGGTCTGCTCTATCGCGACTGGGGCCTTGCCACGCCCATCAGTGTCGTCGAGGCCGGTGTTGCCAACCTGCCCATCATCGCCACCGGGGGCGTGCGCAATGGTCTGGATATAGCGAGGGCACTCGCCCTCGGTGCCACACTGGTTGGTATGGGCTTTCCCTTTCTCAAAGCGGCCAGCGAAAGCTACGAAAGCGTCTGCGAACTACTGGAAACCGTCATTGCGCAGCTCAAAGTTGCCATGCAACTCAGTGGAGCGGCCAGTATCGCTCAACTGCGTGCCGCCGATATCGTCGTGACCGGCGAATCCCGTAACTGGCTCACCCTGCGCGGCTTCGAGGACGACCTGAAAGCGATGGCTCAGCGCCGCTGGCGCAAGATGCAGCAGGGATAGGAAATACAGGGAAATGGCTCCGTGCGCCGCACGGAGCCATTTCCCTGTATTTCCTATCCCTGTACTAAATCAGCAGGCGTATTTATATTGGTGAACGAGCGCAAATCCGGGTCAACTTGCCGCAGTTGCGCCTCCTCAATATAACGTACCGGGGCAACGGAGAGCAGGCTGCGCGGGTCATGCCGTCCCTCTTGCAGGCGCGCCTCGATGATCGCGAGTATCGAACGTGGGTAAACAGCCAGCAGCACCTGTGGCGTTCCATCTACTACGGGTACCAGCAAGCTCTCACCGGTGCAATCGACAGTGTTTGCGGGCTGGGAGAGCAGAAATGACGCCAGGGCTGGCTGCACATACGGCATATCTATGGCAACCACCAGCGCCCGTGTCGGCTGCATAGCACTCAAGCCGCTATAGAGTCCCATCAGCGGTCCAATATCCGGCACATTGTCCATCACGAGTCTCACACGCTGTTGTCTGTCATCTCTACCCACGATGGCTGCATACTCTGCTGCCTGAGGAGCATCGCGCACCACTAACAGCGTTTCGCGGCACAACGGGGAGAGTGTCGTGATAAGCTGTCCGGCGAAACTCGTTTGCTCCCTGCCCTCCCTGTCTTTGCCATTCTCTGCTATGGACAGAGACAGCAGGCCCTTGTCCCTCCCCATACGCCTGCTGCGCCCACCCGCAAGCAGAATGCAGGCCGCGTCAAACACCGATTCTCTCCTTCCTCGTCTCTTTACAGTACATGGAGTGGATGCAAAGAGCGATTAGCGGGAGGTAGCTGTTTTGCGTTTGTTCGATTTCGGGATATACTTCTGTTGCCTCTGGTACGCCAGGTAGCTTGCCCGTTCCTTTGGATACTTGCGCACAAGATAGAGAATCCAGAGCACGGCCCACACGACCAGCGAGAGCAGCCAGAGGTAGCGCCAGGCGCGCCACGCGAAGAAGTAATCATACAGGTAAGCGCGAGCAAAGACCAGTGGATAGCCCAGAATACAGATTACCGCCAGCCAGCCCAGGTAGCGGTCAAGCATATATTTGATGAGCGGCTTGCTCTTGACGAAGCGTTTGCGCCCTTCAACGCTATAATAGAATGCGATCAGGACGCCGAGGCTGCAAAAGACGAGCCAGGGGATATAAAAATGAAATACCTCTGGCCCACCCAGTCCGCCATTTGTCCCGGCTGTTCCCGGGTCGGTAAACAGCCACTCAATCAGATTGAAGTGCATAGTTTCCAGCTCCCTTCCGTTAGTTCGTTCATTCATTTGCATAGTAGGACAATCTATCTATGACTTCGGCATCAATGATAGCATGGAAAGGCACAGGAGTCTATAGGGGTGGGAAAAATGCTGGAATTGCGCTCATAACTTCTTTCCCCTTGCCTATGTGGAGGGCGTCCACGTGATTGCTCTTGCACCTTTGCCTCATAGCGAGCAAGCGCAGTGGGCGTTGCGTACCAGCGTCGGTCCCATTTGCGTGCCTCTAGCTTCCCTGACCTTGCCAGCAATCCGAGGTAGTTGGCGTCATAACCGTGTTGAATCGCAAGTTCAGTCAATAGCAGATAGTGCTCATCTGGGACGCTAATGAGGCATCCAGGTAGAAATCCAGACCTGCCTCGATAGCCTGACCGATGAGATTGACAAGAGGTGTATATTTTCCGGCGTCGGCAGACTGAAGCGCCTGGAGATAGCGCCGCTTCCACTTGCTTAGCAGGAAGGCCGGTGCGTAACCGTCTCGCAGCAGTTGCAGGTTCAGCAAGAGTCGCGCACAGCGACCATTGCCGTCGATCTTCTCTTCCAGACGTGCAAGGAGGCGAGAATTGAGCCGGATGTCTTCCCGCTCCTCTTGTATGGCAAGCTGTTTGTGTCGATGCCAGAGCAGCGCCAGACTATGTGATATCATGAGCTATGGGTATCTTCTTATATGTGAGGCTGGATATTAAGAGAAGGAGTATGCGTGCATGCGAAGAATAGCGATACTGGCGGAAGAATTGTTTGAATGGCATTATGGCAAGACGGCCACCGGGGTGATTCGCTATGGCAAAGATCCAGTGGTGGCTGTGATCGATAGCACGAAGGCAGGGAAGAATGTAGCGCAGGCTCTGGATGCGCCGTTTGGTGAGGATATTCCTGTTGTGCGCGACATCAATGAGGCATTAGAATACAAGCCTGATATGCTTTTGATCGGCATCGCTCCTATGGGTGGCGCGCTGCCGGAAGCGTGGCGCTGGCAACTGCTCAAAGCCATCGATGCTGGTCTCGATATCGTGAGCGGGCTGCACTTCTTTATCTCGGATGACGAGGAACTGCGTGTGGCAGCCGAGAAGCGCGGCGTGACTATCTGGGATGTGCGCCGCCCGCCGGAAAAAAAGCTTGTCGCGCAGTTCATACCGCATCGATCCGGCAGCCATACCATCATGCTGGTCGGCTCCGACTGCGCCGTGGGCAAGATGACAGCGGCGCTGGAACTGGATCGCGAGGCACAGAAGCGCGGCATCAACAGCGCCTTCATGGCGACGGGCCAGACCGGCATCATGATCTCCGGCAATGGCATTCCCGCCGACCGGCTCATCAGCGATTTCATCGCCGGGCTGACCGAGGAGTTGGTACTCGACCTGACGAACGAACACGATTGGGTCTTTGTTGAAGGGCAGGGCGCGCTCAACCACCCCGGCTACTCGCCTGTCACGCTCGGCCTCATCCACGGCTCGATGCCCGATGCCATGATCTTCTGCCATAAAGCTGGCGCTACCGCCATCGAGGGCTACACCTATTGCCCGCTGCCTTCTCTGAAGAGGATGATCGAGATCAACGAGGATACGGTGAGCTGGGTGCGGCCCGAATGGCCCTGCAAAGTGGTCGGCCTTGCCCTCGTCACCAACCACCTGAACGAGCAAGAGGCGCTAGAGGCCATCAAACAGGCCGAAGAGGAGACGGGATTGCCCGCCACCGATGTCTGGCGCTTTGGCCCAGGCAAACTGGTGGATGCTCTGACCGAACACTTCTTGGCAGGTCGTTGAAAACAAGAGCGCTGTTTCCCTACAAACAGACAGAAAGAACAATTCCATGCGTATAGAAGCAAAGCCGCTTGACCTGAAGCTGACGGTGCCGTTTCGCATCTCGCGGGGTGTGCAGGATATTTCGCCCAACGTCGTTGTGCAGGTGCAGCATGGCGAGTACACGGGCTATGGTGAGGCTTCGCCCACCGAATATTATGGGGAAAGCCCTGAAATCGGTCATGGCCTGTATCGCCATGTTTGCTCCGCATCTAGGCGATGACCCTTTCCTCCTGGAAGACATACTCGACGAACTCGATCACGTGATCGGGCTAAATCCCTCGGCCAAGGCAGCCGTGGATATGGCGCTCTATGATCTCATGGGCAAGCTGCTCAACGTCCCCCTCTACAAGCTGCTGAGCCTCAATCCCGCTCGCACGGTCCATACCTCCTTCACCATCGGTCTCGATACGCCCGCCAACATGGCGAAGAAGGCGCTGGCCGCTCGCGATTACCCCATTCTCAAAATCAAGGTCGGCACAAAGCACGATCTCGATATCATCAAGGCCATTCGCGAGGTTTCGGATGCCACGCTGCGCGTCGACGCCAATACTGGCTGGACGCCCAAAGAGGCCATCAAAATGATCAACGAACTCGCGGCGTTTAACATCGAGTTCGTCGAGCAGCCGGTTCCAGCCCATGATCTGGAGGGCTTACGGCTCATTCGTGAAAACGTGCCGCTGCCCATCATCGCTGACGAAAGCTGTGTCACCGTCGAAGATATCCCTCGCGTCGCTGGCTGCGTCGATGGCATTAACATTAAACTAATGAAATGTGGTGGCATAAGAAATGCTCTGAAGATGATTCGCACGGCGCGGGCGCACAACCTGCAAATCATGATTGGCTGCATGATCGAAAGCTCCATCGCCATCACCGCCGCCGCTCACCTGACGCCCCTGGTTGATTATGCCGATCTTGACGGTAACTTGCTGGTCAATAACGACCCGTATACAGGCGTTACTGTCGAGAAAGGAAAACTCATCTTGCCGGATAGGCCGGGGCTGGGTATTGAGCAGAGAGTATAGATGGAAGGAATGAAGAAGACCCCGTTTTTGCACACAGGCAAAAACGGGGTCTTCTTCATTCCTTCCATCCGCTCAAGGACATTAAGACGAGCGGGTGCGACGCTGTTTGCGACGTTGTGCGGCTGCCTTGCGTTTGCGGCGGGCCTGTGGGCTTTCGTAGCGTTCGCGACGGCGCGCTTCCGAGAGGATGCCGTCCTGCTGCACTTTGCGGGTGAACCTCTTGAGCGCCACCTCAAATGAGTCACCCGGATTGACTTTGACCTCGCTCATAGGGCCTACCAGCGCGATCTACTACGATTGCTCGAGCCGCGGCTCGCTCCAGATGCGCCTTGCGTCTGGTAGCAATCGCTGCAATAAACGGGACGGTCTCCTCTTGGCTGGAAAGGTACGAGCGCCTCACCACCGCAACTGGAGCAGGTTGCGCTATACATCTGGCGTGGCTCTCGCGGGCCACTGCTGCGGCTGTTGCTATAGCCACCGCCACTCATCTGAGCTTTGCGTGCGGCACGGCACGAGGGGCAACGGCTGGGGGGATTGTTCAATCCACGCTGTGCGAAGAATTCCTGCTCTCCTGCACTGAAGGTGAAAGGGGAGTTGCAGTCGCGGCAATACAGCGTCTGGTCACTAAATGTCATGGTTCCTTCTTCCTGACTTTGTTCTAGTCTGGTTCATCTCAAAAACTTGCTCGTGTATCGCGCGATTTGCAACAGGGAACAGATACCTTTCTCCTCGTAACAATGCACTCTACAACGTCTCTCAGAGTATAACACACAATGTTCCCAAAATCACTACCTTCTTGAGCAATTTTCTCGTCTGAACTGGAAATCTGGCTTGAGCGCTGTTTCGCATATGTCACTCTGAGCGCAACGTGTCATCCTGAGCGCAGCGAAGGATCTGAAGCTCGTCATTACGACGGTGCAGTGGCTTTAGATCCTGAGCGCAGCGAAGGATGGCATATGAGTGGGCCTTTTTTCAAGGCATCTGGGAGAGGTGCTTTTTCATAGTATGCTATAATATGCCGGTAGGTGATCTATTCAACTGCTGCACTTGAGAAATTATCCTGGAGTGGAAGAGAGTAGAATTGTATGCCAACACGTGAAGATGCTTATAAGTTGATGACCAGCCATGTGAAAAACGAGAATCTGCAAAAACATATGCTTGCGGTCGAAGCGGCTTTGCGTTCCTATGCCCGCAAGTATGGCGAAGATGAGGAGCTATGGGCCATGACCGGCCTGCTGCACGACTGCGATTACGAGGAGTATCCCGACCTGCGCGAGCACACACAGGTCTCGGCGCAGTGGCTGCGCGAGGGTGGCTACGATGAGCGCATTATCTATGCTATCCTGGCGCACAATGATCTCAACACCGGCTACCCGCGCACCGACCTGCTTTCCAGAGCACTCTATGCCTGCGACGAAATCACGGGTATGGTGACTGCGACCGCACTGGTGCGCCCGAATAAAAGCGTGATCGGTCTCGAAGTCTCCTCTGTACGCAAGAAAATGAAATCTAAAGGCTTCGCCGCCGGTGTCAACCGCGACGACCTCATCAAGGGCGCTGCCGAACTGGGGGTAGACCTTGACGAGCATATCGCTTTCGTGATTGAAGCTATGTCCAGCGTGGCCGATACCCTCGGCCTTGCAGGCGTACAGACAGCCGTCTAGCTTGATCTGGTAATTGATAAGAGATGATGCAACAGCAGCAACACAGGACAGGACCACAGGGTAACTACTTCTCTGCCAGCGAGGTCGCGGAATATGAATACTGCCCTCTCGCCTGGTGGTTTGAACGCTTCGATCCACGAGCGCAGGCAGGAACGGAAGAACTCTTTGCCCGCCTGGTGGAGCTTGAGCACGATGCGGGTTCGCAAGCTCCATCGCTGCCGGAATATCAGATGATCGAGCAGCTTCTGCTGCGCAGGGGCGCGTTCGAGGAGGGCCAGCAGCAGCACCGCGACCACGCGGACGAACTTGAAGAGATCGAGGAGGAGCGAGCAAACGTTCCCATGGCTTCTCCTTCGCGCAGCCTGCGCACGCTGACGCTTATCGCCGTGGTCCTGCTTGTGCTGGCGCTGCTGCTGATCGTCGCTGCCGTGGTGATACGCTGAAACGCTATCATGTTATCCTGAGTGAGCTACTATCTCATTCTGAGTGAGCTAGCATGTCATCCTGAGTGAAACGAAGGATCTAGTGCGACAGCTTGATCTGATGGTTTGCTTAGATGCTTCGCTCTCGCTCAGCATGACATGTCTGGAAGGAATGAGCCTGGTATGGCGGGTAATATTCTGCTTCCCATTGGAATAGCTCTGTCGCTGGCGGCGCTCGCCCTCTTGCTCTTGCTTTTGAATGAGCGCCGTTCGCGGCGCTCGCGCCTGATTGTGGAGCGTCGCCGCGCCCTGGGGCTGCCTGATGGCGAACTCGTCTATGAGGATGCCGACGGGCAGGGCGAGCCGCTGTCTTCCAGCGCCTTTCCGCTGATTGGCAAACCGGATTACGTCGTCCAGGCTCCCGACGGTCGACCCATTCCAGTTGAACTCAAGCTCACTGTGCAGAACGCTGCCGCACCCTATAGCAACCATATGGTGCAGGTTGCCGCCTACTGCCTTATCCTCGAAGATTATTTTGAGCAGCCGCCAACACATGGCATCCTGCGCTACGCCGACCGCGAGTTTGTGGTCGAATACACGCCCGCACTGCGTAAGAAGGTCATCCGCCTGCTGGGCGAGATGGAGCGCAGCAACGTGAAGCAGCCACCGTCACTGGTGAAGCAGCGCGTCGCGAAGTGTCGCCCCTGCGCCTTCCAGCCCGTTTGCCCCGTTGGTACCAGAGTTGTGAAGTAACAAAGGAGTTATGGAGATAGCTATGTTAAGTGAAACGATTGAACTGAGTGGACATATTATCGACTCGTGGACGCTGCCACGTGCCTGGGATACCATCATGGATCGCGGCGGCAGTTTTACTGTGGAAGAGATACGTGTTGGCAAGCACAAGACCGAGCCGAGCTATGCGCGCATCAAAGTCGAAGCGCCAGATGAGGAGACACTCGACCGCATCGTATCCGAATTGCAGCAGTTGGGCGCGGTGCTGGTCAACGGCCAGGATGTGCAGACACAGCCGGTAGAGCAGAATGGCGTGCTGCCAGCAAACTTTTACTCCACCACTAACCTGCCCACTCAGGTGCGCCTGCACAACCAGTGGGTCAACGTTGAAGATATCGAGATGGATGTGGCTATTGTTGTCGACCCCGAGCAACAATACGCCTGCTGCAAGCCGATGCACGAGGTACGTGTCGGCGAACAGGTCGTCGTTGGACATGGAGGGATTCGCGTCCAGCCCTTTGAGCGCGGGCGCGAGCGCGAAGCCTTCGCCTTTATGCAAAGCGACGTCTCCTCTGAAAAGTCAAAGATTCGCGATATCCGTGAAATCGCGGAACAAATGGTGGAGACGAAAGCACGTGGCGGCAAAATCCTCTTCGTGCTTGGTCCCGCCGTTATTCACACGGGCGCTGGCCGCTATATCGCTGAATTGATCCGGCGCGGCTACGTCCAGGTTATTTTTGGCGGCAATGCCATTGTCACCCACGATATCGAATCAGCCCTTTTCGGCACCTCGCTCGGTATTAACCTGCACAGTGGAGAGCAGGTCGAGGGTGGGCATCGCAATCACCTGCGCGCCATCAATGCCATTCGTGCTGTCGGCTCGCTTGAAAAGGCGCTGGAGAGCGGCTTGCTGCGCGAGGGCATTACCTATGAGGCGATGAAACATGGTGTGAAGATGGTGCTGGCTGGTTCCATACGCGACGATGGCCCGATGCCTGGCGTCATCAGCGATATGCAGGAGGCGCAGCGGCATATGCGCGAGGCAGTGCGCGGCGTTGAGATGGCAATTATGGTCTCTTCTATGCTCCATTCCATCGCCACCGGCAACTTGCTGCCCTCCACCGTGCGCACCGTCGTCGTGGACATCAACCCTGCCGTTGTCACCAAACTGGCTGACCGGGGCAGCTTCCAGGCGGCAGGGCTTGTCACCGATGCCGAACTTTTCCTGCGCGAACTGGTCGAGGCACTCAATTAGCTAGAAGTCGTCCGTTGAGGTTGAGGGCCGCGACTTTCCCCCTTTGCGCTGGTACATCAAACGCACCGCTTTCTCGTGAATGCGCCGTGCGGGTGCATAATCGCCGCTCATCTGGAGAGCCCGTTCTGCCGAGGTCGCTGCCTGCCGGTAAGCTCCCAGCCGGTAGAGAGTATCGGCTTTAATCGTCAGGTAATAGACATTATCCGGTTCAAATTCCAGCACGCGCTCAATCGCCTCCCGTGCCTCTTCAAAACGTCCCAGGCTGCGCAACGCTCGCAGGTGACTGTCCCAGGCGAAGAGATTGTCGGGCGTCAATTGCACCAGCTTCTCAGTAAGCGGAGGCAGGGCAGCATAATCCTCAACGGCACTGAACGCCTGGATGGCAAGCGTGAGCACATGCGCATCATGCGGAGCGATCTCCACAGCGTGTCGCGCCACAGGAATAAGCTCATTCATGCGTCTCAGCCTGCGCAGCGTCTCGCCTTTCATTTGCAGGGCGAAGAGGAAATCAGGGTCGTGTGCCAGGCTGGTATCGAAGGCGGCAAGGCTTTCCAGCACGTAATCGAGGTTAAACAGCGCCATCCCTTTATTGGCCCAGGCCCGTGCATCTGCGGGCGCGAGTGCCACCGCCCGTTCGGCGCTGCGCAACGCCTCCTGGAACCGCTCCTGCAAAAGCTGCAAGCCACTACGGTTCAGCCAGGCCAGTGGCAGGTTTGTATCCAGCAGGAGCGCCTGATCGTTGGCGATGGTGGCCTCTGAGATACGCTGCAACTTTTGCAAGGCTCGTGCCTGATAGGCCAGTGCGAGCGCTGAACCCGGATTTCTAGCGCTGGCCTGCTTTGCCATACGCAGCATCTCTTCGTAGTCTCCCTGCTTCTCCAGCGCCGGTATCTGCTCCATCATTAAAGAGTAATGCTCGTCTTCCTCTACGGCTAGATGTTCACTATTGTCAGTTTGTACATCGATAGTTGGTGCTGTATCCTCGGTAGCGAACAGGGGTATGGGTGCGCTAAACCCGCTAATATATGGTGTGTATTCCTCGTCCAATCGTGCTGCCTCCTGCTGTTTTTCCTGTTGTTGTATTTCGCGCACCATTATCTCACGATTAGCAGCGCCCGGCAACCCCTGTTGTCCCTTCAAATTCTACGCTCTGCTTGTTTCCATAGCCTGCTTCGTGTCGGAAGCCGGTCGGCGACTGCGTGCTGCGCTGGTGAGCAGCACGCCGCTGAAGAAGACAATCCAGCCCAGAGCCATAATCAGCCAGAAGCCGTTGCCGAAGACGCGGGCCGTGGCCCCGGCCAGCCCGTTGAGCAGATCACCAACCACGATCAGGATGTTGGCCCAGAAGAGGTTGCCAGCGTGGAAGCCTGCCACAGTTGACTGGCGCTGTAAAAGCTTCCATGCGGAGTAGGCGGCAACACCGACGACCGCCAGCACACCCAGGGTGTTGGCGATAATAATAGTGAGCGTCCACGCCCCGAATGCAGGCTGCAAGATGCTCGTCCCCGGTGTTCCCGCGATGTGGCTTAACTGCTGCATTTCGACGCCTGCCATGCCGATAAAGATGATCGCCAGCACGCTCAGAACGCACAGCACCACCAGGCAAATATTCCTGACACTCTTGCTCGACACCAGAGCAACACTGCCTATACCAAGCCAGGAGGGAGTGAGGCCCGCGCCGAGAATGTAGTACAGGCGGAAAAAGATGACGCCAGCGCTACTTGTCGGCCCTGCCGCGACCATCAGTACGTAGGCCAGCGTTCCCAGAAAGCCCATGCTCAGCGCAATCGACCAGAAAAGCTGGTAGATGCGATGGCGCTGCGCATACTGCCGCAGTATTGTACCCGCAAACAGCGCCGTCACGACCACATTTATCAACGGAAAGATCAACAACAACGAATTGTTCATAAAATCGCCTGCCCATCTTTTCTAAAATGCCGTTACAAGGAAGTCGTAAGCTGTAAAAACCTCTCTCACTACCGGAAAATATACCAGAATCTAAGGCTATTATAAGCCTGTCCTTGCACGTATGCAATAAATGGGTTAGATCGGCTTTGGTTGCACAGATACACAGCTTGCCGTATAGTATGCAATAGTTCAAGAGACACTTTTCCTACAAAGGATTGCTTTAGATGGCAAAAGAACTGAATGAGAAGAAGGACGTGGAGAGACAGGAGCAGGCGCTGGCGCGCGAGCAGCGAAAGGAGTTTCAGGAGGAACTGGCGGAGCACAATAAGCACCCTAACCGCTCAGCGGCAGGCAGGAGTCGCGTGATTACCTTTATCGGCCTTGCCATCATTGCCGTGTGCGCGGCCATCTTTGGCTGGCTCGTCCTGCTTCCCTCGGCCTCGCCCGCGCCGGTAGCCGCTATTGCCGTCGGCGCGCCCGCCCCCAATTTTACTTTGCCTGTCTATGGCGGCAGCAAGACCGGTGACACCATCAATCTGCATGCACTACGCGGCCATCCGGTCGTGATCAACTTCTGGTCCGAGAACTGCACGCCCTGCCTCTCGGAGGTTCCCTACCTGGAACAGGTCTATTCGCAGCATGGTCAGGGCCACTTTATCCTGCTGGGCATCGATCAGGCTGACCCGAAAACTGATATCGCTCGCTTTGGCGCGGCCTATAAGCTGACCTACCCGCTGCTCTTCGACCCGGGAGGTGCAATCAACCAGTCCTACGGCATCACCGCCATCCCCACCACCTACTTCATCGATAGTCAGGGCATCGTGCGCGCCGCCTTTGTCACCCAGCTCACGCCGCAGACGCTGCGCAAAGGACTTGCCTCGATTGACGTGCATCTTCCCTGAACAGGGAAGAGGAAGACAAAAGGAAAGGGCCAGAAGATATGCTCTGGCCCTTTCCTTTTGTCTTTCCCACTTTCAGGTCTGCCTTACTCTCCGCCCTCTGGCTATCAGCAGTATCAGCAGGGCGAACACGAGCAGGAGCACTCCATCGATGGCTCTTCCTCCAGGCGTACCAGCGTTGAAGAGGTCAAACCATTGTGCTGTGGCCTGAACAGATACGCGAGAGTCGCTATGAGTGGCAGACGGAGTATTTGTGGGTGTGCCTCCCAGCCCCTGTTTCGTTCCCGGTATGCTATTCGGTTTCACTACAGGTGAAGGGGTGGTTGGTGTCGGCTTGACAGTACCATTTGAAGAGCTTCCAGCGTTGCCACTGCTGGCTCCCCCTGTGTAGAAAGGAAAGGCCGACACCAGGAAGAGAAAGCCAAGTAGGGCGACCAACGTACCCATAACTTGCAGTGTGCGCGGCAGAACGGAGCGCCGTGCCTGCTGTCTTTGTTGTCTCTGTCGCCGCCGTTCTTCAATCTGAATCGTCACCGGTACGGTCGGTTCCTGTTCCTGTGAAGGCTCGGCGGAACGGAGCATGTCGGGAGAGAGGGCAAACGAGCGTGGCAGTGGCGGTTGGGGCAGGGCACGGAGTAGCGCGACCGTTTGTCGCAGGTCGTTGAGTATGCCCTGGCACTGCTGGCAGTCGCGCAGGTGCGCCTCGCTCTGCGCCTCTTCCTGCGCAGACAGGTGTTTATCCAGCAATGCCGAAAGTTGTTCTGTTGTCAGATGCTCGTTCTGGTTTTGTCCCACACTGCTACTCCGTTATGCCATCAATTTATGTCCCATTGGATAAACGATATTGCCGCGGCAAAAGTTCCCTGTGCTGAGCTAAATATGTTCGCAGGCGCGCTCGCCCACGGGCGATGCGCGAGCGCACCGTTCCCAGGGCCGATTGGGTGCTTTCGGCGATCTCCTCATAGGACAGGCCCTCAACATCGCATAAGATGATGGCGACACGCTGATCCAGTGGCAATTCCTGCAAGCCATGCTGGATCAATTCCTGCAATTCCTGGTTCAGCAGCCGCTCTTCAGGATTCTCTTCCAGACCCGTTGACGCCAGGGTGCTCAGCAGGCTCCCACCGTGCGGCTCCTCCTCTTCCGTCAACTGATCCAACGACTCTGCCGGTCTTCTTTGCACGCGCCGCCAGTAATCGTAGACGGCATTGGAAGCGATGCGCAACAGCCAGGCACGAAACGAGGAACCTTGATGAAAGGATGAAATGCCGCGAAAGGCAGCGATAAATGTATCCTGCGTCACGTCGGCTGCCACATCCGGGTTGCCGAGCATGCGCAAGACGAAGCTGTAGGTTATTTGCTGGTAAAGCAACACAAGCTGGTTAAAGGCATTGCCGTCCCCATG
Organism: uncultured Chloroflexia bacterium; assembly: GCA_963736995.1. GTDB lineage: Bacteria > Chloroflexota > Ktedonobacteria > Ktedonobacterales > Ktedonobacteraceae > CADDYT01. The sequence goes on along the minus strand of CAVTRB010000007.1, from coordinate 13,864 downwards.
CTGGCTGCGGGCGATTAGTTCTTCCTCATCGTCTCGCGTAAAATGTGCCATCTGGCTGCCTCATTTCTCCTCTTCCTGGCTTTGATGACGCAAGTGTAGCATACTTTCGCCATCCCGGCTATACACATCCAACCTGTGTAAACACCACGAAGCGGACAAGAATCTGTAAGCCTCTAGAAGTACGTCATCTCATCCTCAGAATTCGCAAACCTGTCTCATCATCATTCAGCAATATTACCGAAGACTGTTACCCTGTGTCTACCAGATCGTCCCTTTATGAGTATGTAAAAAGTTATTGGATATTTCTCTCTATTTACCTGGGCTGTATCTTCAAAAATGCGTGTCGGTAAAAGATAGAGGTGAACGTCTTACAGCCAGCGGAGTACATAGAATGAGCGGAGCAAGAGAAAAACAACTACAATCGCCTTTGACAGTATGGAAATGGATACAGGGGATACGAGATCAACAACAGCGGGGAGTGCGCTGGCTCACAAATGAACTGGAAGAGAACAAGCCGAAAGGGGCGATAGCGGTTCTTGATGGTGTGCGCGCTTGTGCTATCATACTGGTCATTGTCTATCATATCAATCATATGACGGGTGATCGTCTCCTGGATAGATTTACCTATCCTTTCGCCGCCGCGCTGGAAACCTTTGGTTCGTCAGGCGTTTTCCTCTTTTTTGTCCTTTCGGGCTTTCTCCTCTTTATGCCATTTGCGAAAGCCCTGCTGTTTGAAAGGAACTGGCCCTCGGTGCGGCTTTTCTACGTGCGCCGCGTGCTGCGTATCTTGCCCGGCTATTATCTCTCGCTCTTCCTCATCATTTTGCTCTTTCAGCCGCAATACCTGCAACATGACCACCTGCATCAACTGCTGCTCTTTCTCACCTTCTTCATGGACTCTTCGCGCTCCACCTTCCAGCAGCTCAACGGCCCCTACTGGACGCTAGGCATCGAATGGTGGTTTTACATGCTGCTGCCATTCATTGCTCTCGGCATTTACGCCCTTGTGCGAAAGGTTCCGCGTGTGCGCCGGTTGCCTGCCATTGTTTGCTGCCTGCTTGCGATGGTTGTACTGGGCCTCTTCGTTCGCTTCTGCGGTCTGTACCTGACGGCTCATCCCTCCCAGACGTTTCTGGTGCCGCGCTCCGTGCTCAACGCTCTCCTCTTCTTCTGCTTCGGGGTGAGCGGTAAATACCTGGAAGTTTTTGCCCTCGGCATGCTCGTCAGCCTCTGTTACGTCTATGCCACTCAAGGGACGCAGGAGAATCGTTTGAGGTTGATTGGCCGACGCGCCAGCCCTTTTCTCCTGGGTGCGGGCCTGGTGCTGCTCTACTTCGCGGCCATGTGGCACTTTGTGCATGACTACAACTACCCGGGCTGGCCCTTCATCAACGCGCTGATTCCATACTACCTTGAATTTTGTGACTTCACTTATAGCCTCGGCTTTGCGCTCTGTGTGGCCGCTATCCTTTTCGGCTTCCTCTCCTTGCAGCGTCCTTTTTCCTGGACGCCGTTACGCTGGATCGGCCTCATCTCCTACGGCCTCTATATCTGGCATCTGCAACTCTTCATCGTTTTGATGAATGATATCCTGCCGCATTTCCACGGCCTGAATTACTATGTCAGCTACAGCCTCTTCTGGTTCTGGGCCTTCCTCGTCGTCATTCCTTTTGCCCTGCTCTTCTACGTTGTCATCGAAAAACGTTGGATGAAGCTGGGTAACGACCTACGGCGCAAATGGGAACTATCCAGAATTCCTGCCACTATAATAATCTCCTGATATCCTGCTGCATCTCCTCGAAGCTCTGGTATCTCATTGCGCGCTCTTCTTGCAATGCTCGATTGAGAATGGCTTCCAGCGCGGGCGAGACTGCCAGATTGAGCAATCGCACGGGCAAGGGGGGCGCAGAGGCAGGATAGGGTTCCGGCGCGTAGTTGGTCAGCGCCTGCTGCATACTGGCGGCAAGCATATAGATACAGGTGCGCCGGTCATAAGGCGCATCTCTGGCCGGAAGATAGGGCGACGTGGGCAGCTTACGGGTGACATTGGATGGCAGAGGAACCTGAAAACCGGTCAGATAGGCACGTTCGTGTCCACGCTCACCCCCGATGATGATGTTGGTAGGCGAGATATCGAAGTGGCGCAGGAGTGGTCGTTGCTGCTCCAGGGCAATGAGAATGTTCAGCAGGTTGTTCATATAGCCAGCTACATCACGCTCCGGCAGTGGACGCAACAGCTTCTGTAAGCGTTCCTCCAGACTCTCTCCTTTGATGTATTCCAACACGATATAATAGTATTTCCCCTCGGCAAAACGATCCAGGACGCGGGGAATCAAGGGATGATTCATCTGTGCCAACGATGCTGTGGCTCGCTCGTAATGGGCAAAATCTCTGGCGCGACGGCTCAGGGGAGCTTCCGTACATTCCCACCGTTTCAAAATTACCTGCCGGTTATTGTTCTGTGTGTCTTCGGCAATGGCGACCGTCACCTTTGCGGTATTGATGCGCTTGAGCATGTGTTTCTGCTCTGAAGCTGGTTCTCTGCCTTTTTGCAAGACATGTTTGATGATATAGCGTCCTTGCCGCACACTGACCTCCGCCAACGGACTGTGCGAGACCATGTTGGGTGGGAAGATCAATCGCCCACAAATCGAGCAGCAGCGTTGTCCGAAACGTGCTGGAGCTTTGCAAAAGGGGCAGTGCCGGTCGTCATTTTCCGCACCACAGCCGCTACAGCGCTGCGCTCCCGTGCGATTCTGCATGCCGCAGCGCAGACAGACGTAGCGCACCTGCGCCTCCCGCACGGCACCGCCATAGCTCTCGGCAAATTCGAGTATGCTGCGATAGCGCTGGTGATAATCTTTTGCCAGAGCACGCTGCAAGACCGCCGCGACCTCCACAGGGATACGCGGGTTCCAGAGCTGCGGCGAAGGCGGCGGCTCGTTTATGTGCGCGTTCCACATCTCCTCGATGCGGCGATAGAGAAACGGGGCGCGCCCGCCCAGTAACTCATAGCAGCAGATTGCCAGAGCGTACTGGTCGGATTCGCGTCTTGGGGTGCCGCGCCACTGTTCTGGTGGCATATAGACTGCCGTTCCCGTCGCCTCGTCCAGCGAGGCATGCGTCTGCTGACCCAGGTAAAAGGCAGTGCCAAAGTCCGAGAGCAAAATCTGTCCGCTGCGTCCAATGAGCAGGTTGCTCGGTTTTACATCCTGGTGAATCAGGCCATGTTCATGTAAGTAATGCAGCGCCGAAGCTGTCTGCTCGATATACGGCACCAGTTCCTCTGCTAGCGCCAGCCGCCTTGTGCCATCAGGACGACGAAACAGGTCATTGATCGTGCGCGGAGCATATTCCATCACCAGATAGGGGCGACCATCTTCCAATTGTCCAAAATTAAAGACGGGTAAGATATTCGGGTGTTGCAGGTTGGCGATGCGCCGCGCCTCATCGAAAAAGCTGCCCAGTGCCTTTTCATTGAACTGGTCGATGCGCAGCACCTTCAGCGCGAGAATGCGCGCCAGCGGCGCAGGCTCTCGTATCCTGTACACATTGCCGTAGCTGCCAATGCCAATGAACGAAAGCACTTCATAATGTCCAATGTGCGCTCCCTCCACCAGGAAGCCACAGCGCTGGCAGCTCACCGCCGAATGCGGATTTTCATGTCCATCAAGTGGATTCAAACAACGCGCCACGTATCCTACTTATCCTGCCTTAGTCCTGGATGTCAGTGATGTTTTGCATAGTATCTTATTCTACACTACATCTACGGCTGAGAACAGTACGGGTTGCGTCGCAGTTCCCCTTCTTTTCATAGAAGTCTTCTATTTGACCTGAATACCCAGGCATTCCAGCAGGTTACGGCTCAACTCTGCCCGGTATTTGATGGGTTTCTTCTCAGATCCATGTGAGTCTGAGCCGGAACTGGTCAATAAACGCTGTTTTCTGGCGTATTCTCGATACATGGCAATCTGTTCCTGGGTGTGGGCAGGATAATAGACCTCGAAGCCATCAATGGGAACTTCCTGACGAAGCTCATCGAGCAAATGTGCATCATAGCTGGTGTATCCCTCTCCTCGTCCAGGATGAGCGATCAGACAGACTGCCCCACTCCGGTGAGTTGCATCAACCACAGCAGCAATGTCGTTGGTGACCCAGAAGAAACCTGCATTTGTGATCAATGTTCCTGCGGAAGGCTCTCCGGTTCCGTAGCCAAGTTTTTCCAGGACGGCAACCAGTTCGTGTGGTTGTTGCGCACTCGGTTTTTCCAGGACGGCAACCAGTTCGTGTGGATCCGGAAAGGAAATGCCGATCTTTTGTAGGTTCTCACAGACCTCCCTGGTGTTCTCACGCTGGCGATATGCAATATCCTGTGTCAGCTCTTGCAACTCGTTTATTTCTGGATCAAATCCATAGCAGAGCACATCAGTCAGTTCGCCTCTCCACGAGGTACTCATTTCCACAGCAGTCAGTAGCGGAAGTCCCTTCTCTGCTGCAATCTGTTGCAACTCCACAGCAGTATCCACTCGATCATGATCGGTGATAGCCGCAAGGCCAAAACCTTCCTGTACCAGATAATCGATCAGCTGTTCTGGCGTCCATGTCCCATCGCTAAAGGTAGTATGCATCTGTAGATCGATAGCAGCATCAGCCGCAAGAACCAACCGGGAAGTCGATGATTTCAAGATTGTGTCCTTTCATAACATGCCATGAGGAAAGTACCCAACCATGTCATTCTGAGCGCAGCGAAGAATCTCAGTGAGCCAGGTGTCGATGTGATCTGCCTCAAATTCTTCGCTGCGCTCAGAATGACTGTGCGAGTTCGTTTTTAATGGCAAGCTTATCTCTCTATGATTGATAGAGAACAGGGTGTGTGACAGGAGATTATGAGCCTTTCAGATAAGCCTCGATAGCAGCGATGGCCTCTCCGGTTTCTCTGAAGAGGATGGCATGGATGCCTAACTCACGAGCAGCAGCAACGTTGGCCTCGACATCATCCAGGAAGACCATTCCTTCCGGTTGCACATCGAGACGCTCACAAATGAGTTCAAAGATGCGTTTCTCAGGCTTGGCTATTCCCTCCTCATGTGAATAAATGATGAGATCGCACATCTCAGCAAACTGGTAGCGCTCCTGCTCTTTATCTCGTGCTCCTACAAAACTGTTGCTGAGGAGGGCGGTTTGATAGCGCGAGCGCAGGCTGGCGAAGTATGTAGCAAGCTCAACGTTGAGACTACCCAGATACTCTTCCCAGAGATCGACCATCAACGCCTCGACTTGCTCCTGATCTAACCCCATGATCTTACCGATGCTCTTTTCCACTTCTTCCACCGAAATGGTACCGAGTGTGCCAGCTTTCCACACATCCATGAGTCGTTCATCCAACTCGCCTGATTTCAAATTGAGCCGGGTTTCCCACTTTTCAACCCACCCTGTACTCGGTGTGATTTCTAGCACCCCACCGATATCAAAAACCACCGCTCGAATAGTCATGCCAGCCTTCCTTTCGGGAATCTCATCGTGGACGTTCTTAGAGCCTATCTTTCATATATCTGTTACGGATATATCAGATGTAGATATATTAACCTCTATTAAGCTGGTCTGTCAAGGGATGGGTGTTAGAGCCTTGACCTCTTTGGAGGTATAGAAAATCCCAGTAGCCAATGCTACTGGGATGGGATAACAGGCTCTAATCGGTTCCGGCAGCGCTTACAGAAAATAGGTCTTCTTCAGGTGTTCTGGTTTTTGTTACCTGATCTTTCGACCTTTTCTTACTTGAAGCGGAATTTCTTTTCTTTTTGAGTGGCTGATAAGTAAATTGCTTACTGTCCATGCCTGGAAGTTGTGGTCTGGCATACTCCTGGGTAGTATCCTGAAATGTGTGTAAAAACCGGAGTCTGGTATCCTATAACTGACCGGTTCGTAAAGATCAGTAGAAACCAAAAATCAAAAGGAGGATACCATGACTCGACAGAACAACGATACGCAAGACAAGAATCGAAAGTCAAGTGAGCTTTGAAGCCATGCTGCGAGAGAAATTGCAGCAAGCGGTGAGAACGGCTCTGATCGCCGTGGTAGAGGCAGAGGTCGACGCCTTCATTGGGGCGGTGCGCTATGAGCGCAACGAGCAGCGACGCGATTATCGCAATGGGCATTACAGCCGAAGCCTGGATACGAGCATCGGACACATCGAGGACCTGCCGGTGCCGCGCACGCGAGCGGGCTTTCAGACCCAACTCTTTGAGCGCTACCATCGCCGCCGCAGCGATCTGGATCAAAGCATCGGGCAGATGTTTATCAACGGGGTGAGTATGCAGCGGGTGGGAGAAGTCGTGGAAACGCTGACGGGGAGCAAGCCGAGTCCCTCGACGGTCTCGCGGGTCTTTCACAGTCTGGAAAGTGAATTTGAGCAGTGGAAACAGCGCAAATTGGCCGAGCGCTACGTCTATGCCTTTGCCGATGGCACCTACTTCACAGTCATCTACAATGGCGAAGGCTGCAAGATGCCGATCCTGGCGGTCGTCGGCATTGCCGAAACGGGTGAGCGTGAGGTGCTGGCCTTCCGCGTAGGGGATCGCGAAAACGAACCAGCCTGGAAAGACCTGCTCGACGATCTGAAAGCGCGAGGAGTCAAACCGATTGATCTGTGGATCAGCGATGGCAACCAGGCCATGCTCAATGCCATTGCCAACAAGTTCCCGGACTCGGCGCGGCAACGCTGTGTGGTGCATAAAATGGACAATGTGCTCTCCTATGTTCCCAGTAAGCAGCAGGAACAGCTCAAAGGGGAATTGAAAGCCTTGTTCTATCAGAAAGATCGAGAAGCGGCTGATCAGGCGGTAGCGGCTTTTATCGCCAAGTATGAGAAGGTCTATCCCAGTGCCATCGAGTGTCTTCAGCGCGATTTGGAGGCCTGCCTGACCTTTTATTCGTTCCCGAAGGAGCACTGGAAGACCATTCGCACCAACAATGTCATTGAGCGCCTTTTCGGCCAGGTCAAACGCCGCTCGCATAAAATGGCGGCAGCCTTTCGGACTGAGGGCAGTTGTTTATTGTTGTTTTACGCGGTCATTCGCAGTTTGCGTTTCAACAAACTGACGCATGCCCGCCTCATTAACCAAGCAACCAGACGCCGAGATTTTACACAACTCTTGACAAACTACCTACTAGTATGAATATACGCTTTTATCTTCTGCGATGAGGTTTTAGCCAGACCGCCTATCTTATCGATGTCACTCAGTGAAGTGAATTCCATCGACTCTCGCACTTTCAGTATCTTTTTAGCATCTCTTTGATTCAATTGGACTTCCTGACGCAAACTGTCTTGAGAGAGGGCCAGTTCGCTGAAGCGTTTCCAGATATTCTTTTCAATATCTTCATCATACTGATATTCTGCATCACTGTCAGCAATGTAGATATAGACATCTATGTCCAACTGGCTGAGATATCTAGCCATTAAGGGACCTACTTCATCCCATGATAGTTTTCCGTTCTGACATCCTAACTTGGGGAAAGCAATGGTCCTTATATCAGCTTTTTTGTAATTAGCTATCAGATATTCCAGGCCTTTTTCCAGATACTCTATCTTTGAATTTGCTCGCCAGAACATCTTAGTAGGAAAATTGAGAATCCACGGAGTAGATGCTTTATATAGAGTTGGTCTACCTATACGTAGTTTGCCTGTCTTGCATTCTTGCTGATAGACGGCAAACATTGCTGGGTATCTTTGCTTGAAAGAGAGTGCAAGACCTTTACCCATATATCCTTCACAGTTGACCGTGTTAACGATAACCTGTGCAGTTGAGTCGAAGATACTACCTCTTTGATAATTTATCTTTGTCATTAGAAGCCCAACCCTTCAAAGGACCAACTCGTGAGTCTGCTAATAAGTAACGCCCTATCTCACTTTCGGAATTTACGAAATATTCTGGAAGCAGGTGCGTTACTTTCGCAAAGAGAATTGGATCAGCGAGGAGTCAAATCACATTCTATTGCAAACCAGGAAGTACAAAGCTTGAGAAAGCGTATTTATGTCTGGGACTTCGATGAAAAACGATATCGTCCTTTACATGGCTATGTCCCATTCTATTTTACTCCCCGCACTCCCATGTTTCGTAACCAACGTAGCAATGGTATTCAAGATGATATCATCATATTTGAAGTAAGCCGCGATTACATAGGAAGTGGAGGTATAGTGTTTACTGACGGAAATGCAAGTAATCAACAGCTTTCCAAATCCCTTGGGGAGGAAGTTTATATAGTTCCGGGGACTACTTCAGGTAGCCCTTGTCAGCGGATTTATACCTTAAATGGACCTCTTGGAACAAACCCTCATCGCTCTGATTTTTATGCCGACGTTGCATTTCTTGCTCGTATCAACTGGAATGTCATTAATGGTAATTTGTTTATTGAGGACAAAGAAGAATATAAACGGCTAAAACATGCAGAATCGCTTTGTCCTGATCGTTTCCCTTTGGATGAGATGCTGAATGTCTACGTTAGTACAGTAGAAATGCTAAAAGTTGTAAGACATCTTTTTATAGAATTTGGGCATCCTGAATACGAAAGTCTCTATGATCTTCATCTTGTCTGTAAACCAGACCTGTTTCGTTAAAAACAACAAAAAAAACAGGAGCCGCGAAATCGTGGCTCCTGTTTTTTGTTTGCTGTTGATCTGTTGGTTTAACCGACGCTGCCCGACATCTCCAGTTGGATGAGGCGGTTCAACTCTACGGCGTACTCCATCGGCAGCTCTTTGGTGATCGGCTCGATGAAGCCGTTGACGATCAGCGAGTAGGCTTCGGACTCGTCAAGGCCGCGACTCATCAGGTAGAAGAGTTGATCTTCGCCGACTTTGGAGACGGTGGCCTCGTGGCCGATCTCGGTCTGGTTCTCTTCGACACGGATGGTCGGGTAGGTGTCCGTGCGGGCATCCTCGTCGAGCAGCAGCGCGTCGCAGCGCACGCTGGACTTGGTGTGGTGAGCGCCCGAATTGACGCGCACCAGTCCGCGATAGGAGGCGCGACCCGTACCCTTGGAGACCGACTTCGACAGAATCTGCGAGGTCGTGTGCGGTGCGAGGTGCGTGATCTTGGCACCGGCATCCTGGTGCTGCCCATCGCCGGCGAAGGCAACGGAAAGCACGTCACCACGAGCGCCCGGCTCCATCAGGAGCACGGCGGGATACTTCATGGTGACCTTTGAACCGAGATTGCCATCAACCCACTCCATCGTCGCGTCGCCGTAGGCGGCGGCGCGCTTGGTCACCAGGTTGTAGACGTTCTTCGACCAGTTCTGAATGGTGGTGTAGCGCACGCGAGCGCCCCGCATCACCTTAATCTCGACAACGGCGCTGTGCAGGCTATCACTGGTGTAGGTTGGCGCTGTGCAGCCCTCGACATAATGCACGTAGGAACCAGGAGCGGCAATAATCAGCGTGCGCTCGAACTGGCCCATATTCTGTGTATTGATGCGGAAGTAGGCTTGCAGTGGAATCTCGACACGCACGCCTTCCGGCACGTAGACGAAGCTGCCACCACTCCAGACCGCGCTGTTCAGCGAGGCGAACTTGTTATCGGAGGGGGGAATAACCGAGCCGAAGTGCTCCTTCACGATGTCGGGGTAGAGGCGCAGGGCCGTATCCATATCGGTGAAGATCACACCCAGCTTTTCCAGGTCTTCGCGCACCTTGTGATAGACGGCCTCGCTCTCGTACTGCGCCGTTACGCCTGCCAGGTATTTACGCTCGGCCTGCGGAATGCCCAGGCGATCAAACGTCTCTTTGATCTCGCTTGGCACCTCTTCCCAGGTGCGGCCTTGCTCCTGCATCGGCTTGACATAGTAAAAGATATTGTCGAAGTCGATGCCGGAAAGATCGGCCCCCCAGGTGGGCATCGGGCGTTTCTCGAAGAGGTCGAGGCTCTTGAGGCGGAACTTGCGCATCCAATCCGGCTCGCCCTTCATTTCGGAGATCTGCTCGACAACCTTGCGATTCAGGCCCCGCTCGGACTTGAATACATAATTTTCAGCAACATGAAATCCAGGACTATAGTCCTGCTGTTCCAGATCGAATGCCTGACTCATAAAACTCACTCCATCTACTGGCTTGATTTCTGAATGGAATATTGCTTCCAGAAAGCCCATGCTTCCTGAACCGTCCTAATCCTTACTTCTCTACTCGGATTTAATTGTATTATAGGCTTTCCGCCCACTCTTGTCAAGATTAATAGAGAAATTCGGGGCTGGTAAAGCCAGACGACCGGCGGAAAATACTTGACAGAACGCAACTCTCTCAGTATGATAACAGCGGGCATCAAGGGGTTATTCCTGCCTCAAGTGTGCAAATACGCGCCCGTAGCTCAGTGGATAGAGCACCTGACTTCTAATCTGGTTGCCGTGGGTTCGAGTCCCGCCGGGCGCGCCACAGAATGTCCATCTACTCATATGTGAGAGAAAAGCAGATGGACTTTTCTGTTTTTCTGCAAATTTATTGTTGCTTATGGAGTGTTCATGTTATACTTACTAATGTTAAGCTGTCAAGCAGAGGTACATTGTAATATATTTCGTATATTGGAGTACGAATACAGGTAATTTTAACCACCCTATCAGTGGAGAGTGAGATGCCTTTCGTCAAGAAACCTGGTACTAAATCCCTTCAAGGCCTCGCTGATACTCGCAAGATCTTTATTGGTCGTACTAATGAACTGCACTTCTTTGTAGAAAATATTCTCAAACCCGAAGCCCCTCTACATAATATTCTTTCGGTTTCAGGGCAGGGGGGAGTTGGCAAATCCACTTTATTAGCACAATTCATTAACATAGCTCATTCTTCTGATTTTAAAGATTATTGTAAGGTCGCCCTGGTTGATGAACGGCAAGTTACACCAGCTAATATTATGGAAAAGTTTGCCAACCAACTGCATATAACGGGTGAATTCGCCAAGGCCCTCGATCGTTATAAAGAGGCATTACGCCGCTTTCAAAGCGAACGAGAAACTGGACGTGATGCTTTTCTACGCAAAGCACCAGATTTAGCTGGATCAGTAGTAGAGGACGTCCCAATTGTTGGAGGATTGTTGAAGGAAGGTGCCAAGGCCGCTGCTGAGCTTTTTGTAAAAGAACACCAGGCTCACCAACTTATTAGAGACGCCCAGTGGTTGCAGAATCCTATTGGCGATCTGACCAAAGCATTCATTGAAGAGCTTAACAGATTGGCAGATACAATCACATTGAGTTTTAACCAGGAAAAACGCAATCATAGGATCCTCCTTTTTTTTGATACATTTGAACAAGTGAGCATAGAAGCGGCTCCCTGGTTATTGGATTATTTTCTCCAACTTCAAATTAGTGAACAGGTGGTCTTGGTGGTGGCAGGGCGTGATCCTATCGAACGTTCAACACCTGATGATCCTAAGCGCTGGCTCTCCTATCATGATGAGGGCACAGTCTATTCAATTTACCTTGATAGCTTTACAGAAGAAGAAACAGGCACTTATCTGACTACGCGAGGCATTACCCAACCTGAACGTATAGCTACCCTCTGGCAGCTTTCTCAGGGTTTGCCCCTCTATTTAGGCTTATTAACTTCTAGCTCACAGGGTATAGTTGATCCTACAAAGGACGTTGTTGCGAACTTTTTACGCTGGATACCTGAGCAGGAACAAGTAAAGCGGCGGCTTGCTCTAGATGCATCATTATTATCCAGGCCTTTTAACCAGGATGATCTTGAAGCATTTTCGTATGTACCGGAGAATGAGCGAGCAACTTTCTATCAATGGCTGATTGAGTTGCCCTTCGTGCGTACCAGTCCACAGGATGGTCGGCATAATTATCATGAGTTAGCGCAGGCACTTTTTAGTCGTCACCTTTTTCAAAGATCGCGGAAAGAGTATTTTGCTACTCGTAAAGCTTTAGCAGATTACTACAAAGGATTGCTAGATAAAACTCAGGTAGAAGAAACGAGATAGCCTACCGAACAGCAGTGCAGGGAAGGGCTGTATTCTATTCGGTTGAGTGGGTTGAATTAATAATGGCACTTGCTTATCAGTTGTTCTTGTTGCCTGATGATGAAAAGCTCGTTAGTGCTGCTGAGTGGATTTTGCGTGCTTATGAGCATACGGAACATACAGAAGAGATCGTTAGAGTTATGCGTAAATTATCCCAGGCACAGTCAGATAATCAGATTAGCTCCAGAGTTCAGCAGATGGCCAGACAACTTTTGTATTATGTTGAGTCTGATCAGCAAAAAGAGGAATTGTTGGTGGCTGCAAATACTTTATTGAAAGTATTTTCCAATAAATCGTCGTTTTCTCCAGAGGTACTTTCCCACATATATCGCAAACGAGGGTTTGCTAATAGAAGACTTAACGATTTGGAAAGGGCAATTGAGGACTATACTCACTCTCTTGAACTAAGCCCTGATTACGCCAGGGCTTATGCCAGTCGTGGTAGCGCTTATAGAATGCTTGGGGAGTATGAACAAGCAATACAGGATTACAATCGCGCTCTTGAGCTTAATCCTAATTATGCCTGGGCCTACTCAGGTCGAGGTGAAACTTACTGCCTACAAAGAGAATTTCCAAAAGCACTTGAATATCTTAATTGTGCTCTTGAGCTTGAACCAAACTATGCTAGAGCCTACGCCAGGCGAGGTATCGTTCACTTATGGCAAGGAAACGCTGAACTTGCCAAATTTGACTATGATCGTAGTTGGAAATTAAATCCCGCTTTTGTTGATCCAGCATGGATGAGCATATGGTCAGGAGTGTGCCAAAGAAGAATTGATGATGGAATGGTAGAGCAATTGCGAGAATTGTAGCTATTAACCCCCACCACTACATAGCGTATGTTTCTAAAGGAGTTATATTCTGGCAATTTGGCTATTATCATGAATTATTGACAGAACTTGAACAGGCGATCTCAATAGGGGCTGATAGATGGATGCATTTTGGAAGGGAATGACGCATGCCTATTTAGAGGATTGTGAAGGTACAGATGCTATGATAGGCAATGCTCTTGTGCTAGGCCTCCCACCTGTATTATTAGCCCCTCTCCACTGGCTTGAACAAGATAAACCTGAGACGTATAAGCAGCGTGTTGAGCCTCGACTCAGCCATTATGGAGGTACCTCTCCTGCGAAAAACTAATCAGTACAGGGATTTTGATGTGCGCTGCTATGAGGAGTTGTCGAACTTTAAGATATTGTTGTTCGATAGCACACTCTTTGTAAGTTCCATTGTGTATCTTCAAGCAAGTTCGCATCCAGATATCGGCTCTCCGTTCTCTAAGTGCATGGATAAAGGGAAGCAGCTCCCTCTATTTGTTTCTTCAGTGAATACAACATTGCCTGCTACTATGTCATCAGCAGATCAAGCACGCCTTGAACCATCCATTCCTTGCAATCGTTGAAACTCTCCTCTTGGATCAGTAGCAGAGCAAGTACCCGCTCTTCCTGTCGCGGCGTAAACAGCAAGTTGCTTTGATACAACTCACCGTCCTCGTTGCTGGCAGGGTACCCCCTTAGGCGTCAACTTAAGGAAAGTGTACCTGAACAACCGAAAAAAGAAGCGAGGCGAAGTCCAACCTGCTAGAATAGGAAGCAATCACGTACTTATTCGAAAAAAGGAGGGACGTATGCCTCAACGAGATCAGGATAACGCATCGGATTGGCTCTGGCAAGCCGACGAACGCAGCAACGCCTGCTGGCAGGAGTTGGTCGAGTAGTGCCTACCACCGAATCTGGAGGTAACAAGCCCGCCAGAGGAAAGCCTTTGTACGAATCCCCAACCTGTCGAGTGCCGGTGAGTTGTTACGGGCCGTGCTCCAACCTCTCCTTGTTCAAACAGCTCTGTGGCTGGAGCCGTTT
>CAVTRB010000006.1:0-559908 GCA_963736995.1 uncultured Chloroflexia bacterium | reverse complement strand
CGGCTACCACGCACGTCGCTCACTTTCACCAGCTCGGCGGCAGCGGGGCGTACCTGGGCACGCCGACCCCGAACAAGAAGCTCGACTTCTGGGAGGACTGGTTCCAAAAAGCCTACGCGACCGAAACAATCGCGAGCCACAAAGCGTTCTTCGATCACTGGTTGAAAGGGATCGATAACGGAATAATGGATGTTCCGCCGGTGCGGCTAGAGATCCGCACTGGTAACGGTGCGTCGTTCGTGCTTCAGGAGAACGAATGGCCGGTTGCGCGCACGAACTACACCAGGTGGTATCTCGACGCGACTTCGGCGGAATGGGCCGGAACCGACGCCCGCTCCGACTTCCTGCGCCTGTCGATGTCGGAGCCCTCGGTCGAGCGACAGCGGAGCTATTCTGCGGAAGTGCGGCTTCTTCCGCCCGGCGTCGGCGCAGCCATACGTCTCGACCCGGAGTCGCCTGAGTCAAATCCGCAGGTCAATGGCATCTCGTTCATCAGCGAGCCGCTCGGCGAGGATATAGTACTTGCCGGGTACGGCAAGGCTGGGATGTGGGTGTCTTCGAGTGCTACGGACATGGATATCTACGTGTCGGTTCGCGCGGTCAACGAAGACGGTCGAGAGGTCGACTACACAGGCTTCACAACGATGGGCTTCGGCGACCGGCCGACCCCGCTGATGAAGGGATGGCTGAAGGTATCCCATCGCACACTGGATCTCGAGCGATCGACGGAGTACAGCCCAAAGCATACGCATCGCAAGGCCGACTATGCGCCACTGGCGCGCGGCGAACTCGTGCAGGTGGAAATCGAACTCATACCCAACACGGGGCTCATTCGAAAGGGACAGCGAATCCGGGTCGACATCCAGCCATATGACGGAGTCGCTCACGGCATGCATCATGCCTATGACCCGAGCTATCACGACGGCGCGATCAACACCGTGTACACAGGTCCGGGGCATGTCAGCTACGTGCAGCTTCCTGTCCTCCCGATCCTTATTCCGCATTCCGCAGTTTCCTGGAAGGTCAAGTAAATGGGGTCAATCCAGACTGCGGAAAGAAAATCCGATCGAACGGGCCATGGAAAGAAGCACACCGGGTTACTCCACGTCGAGTAATCCAGCGTGCTTGTCGACCGCGATCTTTACGCGCCGGGTGTCCCCGTCGATGATGGCATTGACAAGCTCCTCGTGCGTCTCAATGCGGATTTGCAGCCACTCAGTGGCCGATTCGGAGGAGGCATCGTGAGTAGCGACTACAGCGTGCTCGCGCACGAACCCTGTCATCGACAGGTAGAGCGCCGACGCCGTCTGGTTCGGGGAGATGAGCGCAATGCGTTCGTGCAGGTCCCAGTTCGCCAGCAGGAAAGTGGTCGTACCCCTGGCTGCCGCTGACTTGAGTTTGGCAAGCAGTTTCTTAATATCGGCGACGTCGGTGGCAGTTCGGTGTTTCGCAGCGTCGACATCGATCAGGACCTCGAGCGCTTCCCGCACGGCCATGGCTTCGGCAACGGCGGAGGGAGCATCGGTGACGGTGAGGAGGGTATGCCGGATTTTGACCATCGGTCCCGCAGCTGTTGCAAACAGGCCGCCCCCACGCCCAGGGCGAATTTCGGCGAGCCCGCGATCGACCAGGAGGCGAATGGCTTCGGCGACAGTCGACCGGGCGAATCCAGAGCGCGCCCTCAGCGAGTCAATAGTGCCAATCAGTTCGCCGGGCTTGAACTCTCGGTCGAGAATCTGCTGTTCGATCTCGCTCGCAAGGACATTCGCGCGCGTCAGAGACGCTAAGGAATTCATGTATTCAGCCTCCCAGGAAACAGTCTAAATTGGATAGGGCCGCACCGGGTGCGGGGATCACCAGGACCAGTCATTTGCTTGAAGCCCGGTGCCCTCGCTCGACGTGGTGCGAGTCGAGAGGTGAGAGCCGTGCCTGGCCAGGTGCGCCGCATGGTCACGGAGAGAGTCGTGGGCGAAGTCGTGCTCGAAGTCCCGAATAACAGAGTGAAGATGGTTTCCGCTGTCGACAGCGTTCACCATCTCAATGAGGAGTGAGCGTGTCTGGACACGGAAGTAGTGAGGTTGGCCTCGCACCAGCCCACCTGCCCATGCGAAGTAGGTTGTGGTCGGACCGTCAGCATCGAGCTGCGTGCGGTACTCTCCGGCCGCACGTGCAGGAAGGCGGGCAAGGTATGTGTCGATCAGACGGGTAAGCAGAGCCTGCTGGGTCTCCATGAGACGGTCTGCCGGAATGCCGGACGGCTGATCACGCACCAGAGCAAGCGCCTTCCGATCCTCGTTCGTGATCTGGTACTGCGGCATTCCCAGGTCGTAGTGGTCGGGATACTCAATCGCGCCGATCAACGGCACCTGTCGTGACACGAAGTCGGCGGGTGCCACGTCATGGATGACAGCGAGGCTGCGCTGGTCGTCATTCAGTGAGTCGAGCAGCTCGAAGCCGAGTCCTTCGTCATCGGACATCGGATTCAGCACACCGGATCCGATCATAGGCTGCTGGCCAAGAGCGCCTGGCGTGGTCGAAATCCAGCGCTGGTTCACGATGGTGATGTTGAGACAGACGTGATGACCGAGGAAGCGCATTGACCAGGTGTCTTCGAACCCCGGCCGACCGAAGATGCTGAGGAAGTAGGAATCGGAGGTGCGCCATAGTGGCGCGGCGACCCCCAGGAAATCTGCCTCCCGCGCCCGTAGTACGTGCTCGAGCTGCATAATGGCGAGCACCTTGGTGTAGACCTCGTGTGAGACCGCGAGTCGCACGAGTTCGTGTACCACGACCTTCTGGTGACGATCGAGGTTATGCATTGAGACTCCAACGCGGTCGGGCTTCGGAATGATGTCCCAGTCGAGACGACGAGGGTCATCGAATCCGAACAGGGCTGCGCCGCGCTGCTCGGCTGAAAACGTATCGATCAGGCCAATCACGCCAACGAGCAACTTCTGGATGGTCTGCACGTCTTCGTGTGTCGGCTGTGTGGTGGAGTTGCGGGTCGTCATCTGGGTCTCCTCTCTAATCATGAAAAGATTATAACATTTATGTGGGTTTATTGGCAATGGCGCGGACGTCTTGACATCCTCTGCACGAGGTGCATATAATTGACAAAACATCACAACCATATCGATGTTTAGTAAGGGAGATGACGTGTCGTCGATGGATGCTCGCTTTGCTAACCACGGCCTACAGAAGGCGGACGCTGTAAAAGTGCTCGCGGGGATTGTGAACGCTCCCGGCGCAGAACCGCAGGTGGGTTGGCTTGAATTGCCCTCGCGCTCGCCCGGCACCACATCGCTACAAGTGATTGCCGCTCCATTAAACCCCCTCGACCTGCTCATCGCTTCGGGGACATTTCATTCTGTACGCCACGAATCTCCATACGTCCCCGGCAGCGAATGCGTGGGAGTCGTGATCGACTCAGACCGATTCGCGCAGGGAACCCTCGTTTATGCGGAGTGTCATGCGTCGCCGACCAGGCCGGGAGCTTTTTCAACTCAGGTACTTGTGGACGACGAGAATATCCTTTTGTTGCCCGATAGACTCGATCCGATACAGGCTGCCGCCATCGGGAACTCTGGAGTTGCGGCATACATGCCATTGGTCGAGACCGCCAGAATACGGCCAGGCGATAACGTGCTGATCCTCGGCGCGACCGGTGCAGTCGGCCAGATTGCAGTCCAGATCGCAAAGGCAAAGGGTGCGGCCCGTGTGGTCGGGGTCGGTCGCGACCGCGCTGTGCTGGAGCATCTGAAATCACTCGGCGCAGATGCTGTTGTCGAGCTGCGCGCTGGCGAAGAGGCGGTTGAACTCACGAACCGATTGCGTGACAAGGTCGCCGAAGTGAACGTCATTTTGGACTACCTGTATGGAATGCCGCTGGAGGCCGCGCTGCCGGTGTGCGCATCACAGGCTCGTGTGGTCAACATTGGACACTCGGCAGGCGCGACGGCGTCGATTCCTGCTGGCATCCTTCGCGGCAAGCAGTTGGCCCTATTCGGATTCGCCGGACTACACACTCCGCTCAAGGAGAAGCAGTCGGCGCTGTCCTGGCTGTGGGCTGCACTAAAGGGGGGCACGCTTCGTGTGAATACCAGGACGGTATTGCTCGAGGATCTCCCCGAGGCCTGGCGCGGGCAGGCAACGTCGCCGCACGCAAAATACGTCGTGCTGCCCTCGCAGGCCAGGGAAAGTCGGCGATAGCTGTGCCGAGCCAACGCAATGAGGTGTTCGCAGACCCCATCAGCTACTTGACACCTAACTCAACGTGAGTTGAGTCAGGTAAAACGCGGACGTATGCTCGCAACCATGCGAGAACCGATCTTCGGACCGGAAATGAGGAGAGGCTTTCAATGAGCGACGACAAGAAGATATATGTGTCATCCAGTCCGCTACCGGCGGCCAGGTCTGGGGTGTTGACCGGCTTCGACCCCGGGATCCGCACCCTGAAGGCGGGCTTTCAAATCGCGCCCCTGTTCCAGCCTTTGCCCGTCGACGTGGTGTTCGAGAAGGACATCGCGGTCACGTTGCGAGACGGGGTGACGGTCTACGTGGATGTGTTCCGTCCGGTAGGAGAAGAGAAGGTGCCCGTCATCGTGGCCTACAGCCCATATGGCAAAGGCCAGGGCACCTCCCCGAGCGTGATGGGCATCTTTGGCCTGGTCGGCCTGGACAACAGCGTCGTCTCGGGTCTGGAGAAGTTCGAGGGGCCTGACCCAGCATTCTGGTGCGCGCAGGGGTACGCGATCTGCAACCCTGACATCCGCGGCATCGTCGACTCCGACGGCGACAGTGTGCTATGGGATCGACAGGACGGTCGTGACTGCTACGATCTCATCGAGTGGCTGGCCGAACAGGAATGGTGCAGTGGCAAGGTCGCGATGAGCGGGACTTCCTACCTGGCGGCCACGCAGTGGTTCACCGCAGCCGAGCAGCCGCCGCACCTCGCCGCCATCAACCCGTGGGAGGGTGTGAGCGATACCTACCGCGATCTCGTCATGCGAGGCGGAATGCCGGACACCGGCTTCGCCCGCCAGTTGCAGACCGGCAGCTTCTTCGGCAAAGGCCAGAAGGAGGACATACTCGCGGAGGTCGAGCAGTACCCGCTCGTCAACGACCTGTGGGAGCACAAGATTGCGGATTTCGGCCGGATTGACGTGCCTGCCTATGTCGTCGCGAGCTATTCAAACACGCTGCATACCGCAGGAACGTTCCGCGGCTGGAGGCGGATTGCCTCGAAGGAGAAGTGGCTGCGTATCCACAACAGCCAGGAGTGGCCCGATTACTACGACGAGACGAACAGGGACGACCTGCGTCGATTCTTCGACCGCTACTTGAAGGGCGAGGACAACGGGTGGGAACAGACACCGCGCGTTCGCTACTCCGTGCTTGACCTCGAGGGCGGCGACAGGATCAACATCGCTGCGGACCAATTCCCCCCGAATGATGTCACGCCGACGAAGTACTACCTCAACGGACGTTCGAGAGTCCTGACCACTGAAGCCCCGACGGATGAGGTGGCAGCGACCTACGCTGTCGGTTCCAACCCCAGTGCGGTGTCGTTCATCACGCGGTTCGACCAGGAGACCGTGCTCGTCGGTTACCCGAAGGCCCATCTCTGGGTCGAAGCACAGGGCGCTGACGACATGGACCTGTTCGTGCTCGTGCAGAAGCTCGACAAGGGCGGCACGCCACTGCAAGCGTTCACCGTGCCCAACCACAGCGCGATGATCCACGACATCACCGATCACGGTGGGACGATCCTGAGGTACAAGGGATCCGACGGACGCCTGCGTGTCTCTGCCCGGCACCTCGACGAGACGCTGTCGACCGATGACGTGCCCGCCCACACGTTCGACCGTATCGAGAAGCTCTCACCGAGCGAGATCGTCGAGATCGAAATTGAACTGCTCCCGATCGGACTTGCCTTCCACCCGGGCGAACAGCTTCGCTTCATCATCAGCTCCAGCAACCTGCTTGGCGCGATGATGCCGGGAATCCAGGAATACGTCGGTGCGAACAGTGGCTCACACGTCATCCACACGGGTGGCGCGCACCCTTCTTATCTGCGGCTCCCCGTGCAAGCGGGGTAACGACGGCTTGACCTTGCCCCGGTTTAGTGGAGTCATGAAAGAGGAAGCGAGCGGCGAATTTGCGCGCATACCTTCGTGGGAAATCGTACCCACGGGTCAGATTTTCTCCCTTATTTCTCCGCTTATTGGAAGTCCCAACCATCGTTGTCAGCTGCTTTCGTCTCCTTTTTTTGGCACCTGCTCTTTGTCGAAGGGATGATGCCTGGCTCCTTTCAAGGTTGATGAATTAGGTAATTCTATTGCCTGCTTTACCCGTTCTCTTCTGATCCAACGCCGTGCTTTTCCCGTATTTCTTGCAAGAGGAAACCTTCTCCTGGAGGCCTATTCGTTTAAGAAACCTATCAGTAGTGTCGGGAGATAGACCGTGGATGCTGAGAAGCAAGATCTTCCCGTGGAAGAACAAGGAGACACCCCGGCTCAGAAGAGTCGCGTACCAGAGTTATCTGATCACCTGAGCCATGTCATTTCCGACAGTGCGGAAGATCGTGAAGCAGAGAACTGGCGCAGTTTGAACCAACAGTTGAAGGCATTGGGCGTGAGACTGACGCATTGCTTCGTGCTGCAATTCGATGCGGCTCATCCAGAGCACCCCGGGGTGATGAAACGATGGGTACTCTGTGAAGTTGAACCAGAAACATTGCACGAAGCGAATCACCAGGATGAGTTTGTTGAAAGACCATCCAGGCGAACTGATGCGTGACAGCGGGTCAGGAGAGCAAGTGGGCTACATGCTCGGCAAGCTCGTACATCTTGCGTTGGAATTCCGGGGATCGCAGCTTACGGATGTAGGTTTGGATCTCTTCCCAGGACCACGAGTAGTCTGGGGCATCAGGGGAGACATGAAAGACAATGCTGTCTTGTCTGAGCGAGGCATCCAGGTTGCTCTGGCCTATTCTACCTAAAGCAATGGTGGTGGTATTGATCTGCGTATGTGCATTCCAGGTAATGGAAAGTGCATGAGCCAGGTTGGCAGGTGTCTGCCAACTGAGTCCGCCGACAAAAGCCGCCAAAAGAGGATAAGACTCGTTACAAAAAGCCTCGACACTTCGACCTTCCAATGTGATGACCACATCATAGCCAAACTGGCTGTTGCGGTTGATGGTTACCATGGCGAGTTCCTCCTCTTCCAGATCCAAAGAACAAGCCTTCCGTGATCTCTCTAACCTCTATTATACTTCGGATAGGAAAGATGCAGGGAGAGGTTGCTGCTCAGAAGTTAAAGGGGGATGATCTGCACGAGCGAGATGGGAGCCAGCTTCACATAGTTCAACGCATACGCCCGCAGGTTGATGCGTCGTGCGACCTCAGAACGGTCAAACTGCACTCCTGGCTCAAGCATGAGCACGACACCGGTGAAACTCTTATCGAACTCGCTGGCGGTGACCCGCCTGCGCCCACTGGCTGGGTCAACCAGGTCAACGTATTTCGGCGTCCAGCGCTCCACGATCAGGTAGTGATTGAACTCCCAGTGAACAATGGCCGGCAGTGTGACAGGGCGAAAATCATTCTCCTGCAACGAGAAGGCACGCACGCGCATGCCGTAGTCGCGAGCCGCTTTGACAATATCCAGCGCGCTTAGCCCATCACGTCCCAGGCCAACGCGGTCGCGTACCTCCGAGACACTCGTCTTGCGCCCGTAATAGGAGAGGATCATGGCAAGGCAAGCCGCGCCGCATTCGAGCGCGCTCAGTTGCAGCAGCACTGGTACGCGCCGTCCCCGTAACCCCTCAACTCTGGCCTGTACCTTCTGTTGCAGCCCCAGAAAGCGCCCCGCCAGTGCCTGTACCAGCATCTGCACCATTTGCCACGAGATGCGCAAACGACGTGGCTGAGGCTCAGCCTGCGCAAGTCCATCCTCCACGGCGCACTGGCTGCAAAATACCTGCGTGCTCACGCTGTCCATGCGCATCATCTGCTCGCGGTGCTCCATCAGGCCCATGACCTCCTGTGAGGTTGGTGGTTCCTTAGTACCCATCGCAGTCATCAGGGCGGTCATGCGCCGGTCACTGCCGACCTTCTTATCAATCGTGGTCATATGCTAGCCTCCAATGAATTGGCCCGGCCCGGGGAAAAGCGAGAGCACCCGCTGGGTGTCGACCTGCACCTGGGCGCTCACAATGCTTCCCGCGTACTCATGCGCGGGGAAGGCAGATCCCAGGTTGACGGCCAGAACAAAAGAGGGGCCGGTAATGACTTGCGCCGCAGCGCTATTGAGCCTGTAGCGACTGCGGGCATCGTCAGGACTGATAACGCCGGGATCAACGTGGCTGATCTTACTGGTAAGCTGGGTCCCCGCAGCACGCTTCTCAACTGCTGCCCTGCCTGTTTCGATTCGGCCTCAATACGCTGTCGAAGGACGAAGCGGTCAAGGAATTCTTCCGTCACTTGTTCGCCTATCTTAGAGGACAGGGGCCTGGGTGGCTGAAAATTACCCGTTGACGCCCAGTTTGCGGAAAGTCTGGCGAGCGCTTTCAAGGAGCTTCCTCGCCCTGGTGGCGTCTGCTTCACGCCCGCGCGTAAGGTAGAGGAGGCCATAGGCTTCCTGGGTGCGGGCATATTCGACGGGGTCGTCCAGCGTTTGCAGGGCGTTGAGGGAGCGCTTGAAGCAGGCCTCGGCTTCGTCAAACCAGCCTTTGGCCTGCCAGAGGCGACCTTGCAGGCGCTCAATGATAGCTGGAAGCTGCCGGTACTGTCGGATGAGCGCGAGTTCGCTGGCCTGATTAAGGTAATGCTGTGCCTCGTCCAGTTTGTCGATATAGAGGTATGCTTTGGCGGCCTGTGTCAGCAGGTGGGGATAGACCATCGAGGTTTCGCCCTCTCTCTTTGCCATTTCCAGAGCTTGCAGGATGTCCGTGAGGGCAAGTTGCCAGTCGTTTTCCCAACCGGCATAGATGCTGCGACTCCAGAGGACGCGGGCGTGCAGGTCGGCATCGTGCAGCATCTCGGCGATGGCCCGGGCGCGCTCTCCATACACCCGTCCAGCTTCCCAGTTTCCCTGTTGGATGGCGAGGAAGGCCAGGACAAGATTGGCCCAGCCCTGCGCGCCGACAACGCTATGCTGCTGCGCTTTCTTCAGTGCCGCTTGTGCCAGTTGCTCGCCTTCCGCCAGCCGACCTAGCAGCATACAGGCCCAGGCCGCCGAATAGTCCATCATTGGCTCCCAGTCCGGTTTGTGCAAGGTGTGGCAAACCTCCACGCCTTGCAAGGCGTAAGCGAGCATACGCTCCGGAGTCTCCGTAAGATAAGCGCACCAGCTCAGCGACCAGAGCGAGACGACGGTGATGAAGGGGTCATTTCCCCCAATCTGCTTATGCAGGATGTCGGACTGACGCAATTTTTCCTGAGCCTGCACCGGATCGCCCATCACGGTTGCAGCCAATCCCCACTGTGCGTAGGCTTTGGCAAGGAGGCGAACTTCGTCCGGCGTCTGCTCCAGACTGGCGAGGGCGCTTTTGATGTATTTCAGCGATTCCTGCTCACGCCCTTGCCAGTGGCCCAGGAAAGAGATATCCAGGTAGACCTCGGCCTCCCTGACGGTGTCACCGATGTCACGCCAGAGGAGAGCCGCTGCCAGGCCGACACTGATAGCCTCGTCCAGGCGAGCAGTGTAGAGCAGGATGCCCGACATGCGATGCAGCAATGCGGCCCGGCGCGCACGCTCCTCATCACCTGTCAAGAGATCAAGCACGGTTTTCAGATAGGTGGAGGCGTTGAGAAAGGCATAGACACTTGTAGCAACCTCTGTGGCCTTAAGCAGGTAACTGATCGCCTGTGGCACATCCTCGGCCATCTGGTAATGGTAGGCGAGCGTGCTGAAATAGGGCTGCAGGGTAGTGGCGTAGCGCTCCTCAATTGCTAGCGCAGCCTGCCGGTGCAGCGCCCGACGGCGCAGTGGGTTGAGCGACTGGTAGAGCACCTCACGGATCTTATCGTGAGTGAAGGCCAGGTCGATATCTTCCTGGCGATTGAGTGTGTCCTCATGTTCCCCCTGGTCGCCGTCCACAGTTCTTGTGAGACTTCCGGCGAGAGGCATAAAAATCTGGGCCTGAATGGCTTCGTCGATGTGGGCAGCGACGATATCTTCCGGGAATTTACTGGCAGAGGAGAGCAAATCGGAACTGAACTGACGTCCCAGCACGGCAGCAAGAGCTATACTGGCGCGACATTCCGGCGAGAGGTGAACCAGGCGACGCTCGATCAACAGGCGCACGCTGGCAGGAATACCCAGCTCTTCGATACTCACGGTAGCCTGCCAGCGTTCCCCATCGCGCTTGATTTTGCCTTCCTGGATAAGTGTGCGAATAGCCTCGCCAATAAAAAAGGGGTTGCCCTCACTCTGGCGATATATTTCGGCAGCGAAGGCGGGACGCACAGTATGTCCGGCCATATTGACCAGCAATTGATGCACCTGGGCTTCGGTGAGCCGCTGCAGGCGCAATTCCTCGCTACTGCCTCCCCGTGAAAGCGAGGAGACGAGGCCGCGTAGAGGATGGGTTTCATGTACCTCGTCGGCACGATAGAGCAGCAGATAGAGCGGTGCCAGCTGGCGATACCCTGTTGAGAGAGCATCGGATTGGCTAACAGAGGTACTTTGCATGGTCAGAAAGTTGAGTAATTGCATGGTAGCGGCGTCGGCCCATTGCAGGTCATCGAGGATGAGCACCGGCGGGCTATGCGCCGCCAGTGCGTTGAGGTAGTGGGCAACGGCACTGTAGAGATTGCGGCGTTCGGCTTCCGGCCCCAGCGGCTCCGGCTGCGGCAGGTCAGGCAGCTTGAAACGCACTTCGGGGACAATCTTGGCGAGATCAACGGCGCGCAAAAGTGAGTTGCCAAGCAACAGGCGCAATTGCTCCGGGCTGCACGCACGTATATGGGCGCTGATGGCGTCTGCTATCGGCTGGTAGGGCAGCGAGCCGCTCATCTCATAACAGTAACCCCACAGGACAGTGGCCTGCTGCCTCTCCTCGCACCAGGCAGCAAACTCCTGGGCCAGTCGCGACTTCCCGATGCCCGGCTCGCCACTGATGAAGCAGACATGGCGCTGTGAGCTATGCACCTGCTGATAAATGCGCTGCAAGCGGACTACTTCCTCTTCGCGGCCCACCAGTGCTGCCTTGAGAATGCGCTCCGGCTCAAGCTGGCTTACCGGTTCAGCTTCGCTTTCCTGACGAGGCTCGTTTTGTGCTGCCTGATCTGTTCGAGTATGCGCCTGCTTCGTCTCAACAGGCTGCGCAACAGAACGGCCCTGTACCTGCTCTTCTGCGCCTGCCTGTCTGGAAATGATAGGAGCATCGATCCCAGCAGGGACATGCGGCAGCGCGTTGGGTGCATCACCGGCAGCAAGCAGGCCAATGGAGCCAGCGGGAGAAGATATTTCCATCAAATCGACAGCAATCTGTCCACCCTGAATGGAACGGAACAATGCAGTGGTTTCCGACAAGGGAGTGGTGCGTAGTTCCTCACGCAGCACGGCATACAGGCGCTGGTACTGGGTTACGGCTTCGCGGCGACGACCCATGCGGGCATAGGTCAACATCAATTGGCGGTGCGTCTGTTCGTCGGCAGGGTTGTGTTCCAGCAGGGTGAGAAGATATTCACAGGCGCGTTGTCCTTTCGCACGCTCCAGCGCCAGTTCGGCGGCGCTTTCCAGCAGGGAGCAGTAGATGCGGCGCAAGCGGTCGCGTCTACGCGCCGCCCAGTCTTCATAGAGGTCTTCCGGCAAAAAGTCACCGCCGTAGAGGGCCAGGACCCGCTCGCATTCATCGAGCAGCATCTCATCCTGCCGGGCAGAGGGTGCGCGCAGCTTGCCTTGCAGATGTTTGGCAGCCGTCTCGAAGAGGTCGGCGTCAATCCTCATGTTCTCGGTGAGCAGCATCACGGTGTCGCGGTCAAGCAGGACGTAGCTCGAAGCTGCGCCCTTGCCCGCGACGAGGTCCGGTTCAAAGACGCGGCGCAAAAAATAGAGGGTCTTGCCGAAGGAATTGTTGGCCTGGTCCAGTGTCGAGGAAGGCCAGAGAATGTCCTGCACCTGTTCGCGGTGCAGGCGGTGCTGCTCGACCGACAGGAGGAGCTTAAAGAGGTCACGTACCTTGCGGCGGCTCCAGTTACCACCAGTGAGAGCCTCCTGCCCGCGTCGTATCTCGAAGCGACCGAGGGTAGAAACTTCGAGTAATGTGGCTGTACCTATCATACTCGACCTCCTGCCGTGTCATCCAGGCGAGCATCTCGATCTTTCAATACAGACTTTGATGAACCCCATCCAGTTCAACCACATCTTTCAGAAAGCCTGAAAAAGAATCCTTTTGCCTTTAGCTTCTAAAAGCTTTGAATGGATAGTAACCTATCAACTGCACCGTGTCAATAGATTCAACAATATTACTGAAAATAATTCAGGTTGTGGTAATCCGCCGGTAATCGAGGGGCAAAGCCGGGGGAATGTTACACTGGTACACTTGCTGCTAATGAGATCACAAGAGAGGCACAGTAAGGAAGGCAGAACGTTGTAACAAGGCAAAACGAGTATCAAGCAATGAGAGAGCAGCAGGAAGGAGAAAGCATATGACTACCCTGGCACTGGAAGACCCAACTCCGATATCCACAATTGCGCCGCGCAAGCATACGTATCCGGTTATTTCTGTACAACAGCCTGCGAAAACGACTGCACGAACACAACCTTGTGAGGAGATAAGCGACGAGGAAGTTATGCAGGCCATCAGCCTGGGTGAAGAATGGGCAATAGAGCTTCTCTATACACGCTATCACCGCTACGCCTATTCTCTGGCATACCGTATTCTGGAAGATAACTCTGCCTCTGAAGATATCGTGCAAGAGGTGTTCCTGTCGGTCTGGCGCAGAGCAGCCTCCTACCAGCAACAGCACGGCAGCGTGCATAGCTGGCTGCAGGCCATTGTCCACAACCGTGCGATAGACAGGGTGCGCTCAGCAGCGCATCGCCAGCAGCAATGGAAATCGCTGCAAGGAGATGAGCAGGAACAGGAGCGAGGGCGAGAACGAGAGCAAGTAGCAGCCAGCGAGCAGCCTGACGTGTGGGAAGATGCCTGGAAGCGTGAGCGCCGCCTGCTGATTCAGCAGGCATTGGCCGTACTGCCTTTAGAGCAAAGGCGAGTGATTGAAGAGAGTTATTTCGAGGGCTATACTCATTTTGAGATCGCGCAACGCTGGAATCTGCCTCTGGGAACGGTTAAGGGGCGTATGCGCCTGGGCCTGCAAAAGATGCGCCACTTCCTCGAAGAACACGGCCTCGACACTGATGTTTAATCAATCCTCTCTATCGACAGAGTCATGCGCATCTCCCTGTCTTTCAAATAAGTTTACCAGGGTTCAGCTACCTGTCTATTCCAATGCAGGTGATTTTTAATGGCCCAATGGCCTCGCCCTAAGCCAGCAGCTGGGAGGCCTGCGCTCTGGCAGGAGTGAGGCTGGTGAAGCCATAGAAGACTTCGACGCGAGTCCCTCTTTTTTCCTGCACGGTACGCGTGAGTCAACTGACTTTTAGTCTATTTCCCCGCCTGCTTGCTTCGACTTTTACATCGCCCTGTCTATGAAAAGGGCTTCTGGTAATTACTCTTCTACGGTGTTATGCTTAACGGGCGAGAGATGAAACTGGTGTTCTTTGCCTTCATTTAGAAAAGGATAATTATTCTATTGGTAATGTAGCAGTGATGACCCTAAACAGTAGAAGGCCGGGGTTCTCGTTGAGTACCTTCCTTTTTTAAGAGAGAAACAGATGAAGGGCGAATCTGCAACAGAATATATTCAGCAGCCGAAAAAAAGAGGAGCGGGATCACAGTACAGGAAAGGACGCATCACTTGCCTGGGTCTGACATTGTTCGTGTTCTTTCTGCTGGTCTTCGGTGGCTGTCTCATGGCCTCCTATTTCTACAATACCATCCAGGAGCCTCTCCAGTCCTTCACTCACCCGGTAAGCGGTGCATCAAATAACCCGGGGCTTTCGGATGAAAGTATCGCCGGACGAACATTTAATATCCTGCTGCTGGGCAGCGATAATGATGGCAAGTATAACTTTCCCCAACTGCTCACCCAGGTGATGATGGTTGCTCGCGTCGATACCAGCAACAACTCGGTCTCTCTGGTCTCCATTCCTCGTGATTCCTGGGTCTATGTACCCGACGCCCATGGCATGCATAAGATTGATCAGGCCTTCTACCTGGGAACGGTGCAGCACAACAACTTCGATGACGGCGTGCGCTTTGCTCGCGACACCATCGAGTCCGATTATGGCATCTCCATTGACCGCTATGCCTGGGTCGGTCTGAGCGGATTCGCTCGCATCATCGACACCCTCGGAGGGGTGGATATCGACGTCACCCATCCCATTCTCGACGATGCCTACCCCGCCGATACGGGCAAGACAGCCAACCCCAACGACCCCTTTGCCTATCAGCGTCTCTCGCTCGCCCCCGGCCCCCAGCACCTCACAGGCGAGCAGGCACTGGAATTTGTGCGGTCCCGTCATGCCGACCTGGTGGGAGATATCGGGCGCACCCAGCGACAGCAACAGGTGCTGGGGGCCCTCAAGCAGAGGCTGAACGTCAATAGCATCCTCAGCAACCTGCCGCAATTCCTTAAAGACCTGTCCGGCCAATTCTATACCGATCTGAGCGAGCAGGAGATGCTCGCTCTGGCAGCCTTTGGCCGCTCGCTTTCCGGTAATGCTCTTCATCGCCTCACGCTCGGTCCTGGTCAAGGAAGCCAGGACTTCGGCACCTATGGACAGGTCTATGATCCCACTCTTAAAGCAGAACAGGATGTGCTGCTCCCCAATTGCGCAAACATCCAACCGGCCATCGACCAGATCTTTGAAACGGGCCTCTTTCAGGGAGTTTGTGCCATCAATGGCTAGATGCTTTTTTGTGCCGGGCAAATCGGAATGATCCCTCAGATAGACCTTCATCTATAGAGAGATGTGCCGATGGTAGATAGTGGGAAAGTCTCCAATGTGGGGCGACTTTGCACGCAGTTGGCCGGTTGAGCATCAATTCCCCCTGCCAACCGCGACTCAGTCTCCTCACGTTCAACCTGCCATCAGGAGGTCTATACGTATGATACTCACTATCTGCAAAACAGTGAGGAAGCTGCGCGTGCTGCTCATTGCGCTGCTTCTGCTGGCGCTGGTGCTGTCCTTCTCGCCCGTGCCACCAGTAAGATCGAGCATCCCGGCGCATCCTCTGCACACTGCCATCATCTGCCTGATCGGATCGATCTGCGTGGATGTCAGTGTGAATGTGTGATGCGTATGGCTCTGGCGCGACGAGCGAGCTGGAGGGCTTCGTCGCTGCGCTTCATGCTCATCAGCAGGGTGGCATAGCTCAGAAGCAGGGATGCTACATCGGGGTGGTTGGAGCCGAGGGCTTGTTCGCGAATAGTGAGCGCTTGCCGGAAGAGTGGCTCGGCCTGGACGTGTTTACCCTGAGCAGCATAGAGCTTTGCCAGGTTACAGAGGCTGTGCGCGATGTCTGGATGGTCTGGCCCCAGGGCGCGTTTGCGAATGGTAAGTGCCTGGGTGTAACATAACTCGGCTTCATTATAGCGCCACTGGTATTCATAGGAGCGCGCCAGGTAGACCAGGCTGTAGGCGGTGGTGGGGTGATTGGGGCCAAGCGTGCGCTCGCGAATGGCAAGCGCACGCTGGAAGAGCGGCTCGGCCTGAGCATAGTTGCGCTGCTGCGCGTAGAGCATTGCCAGATTGTTGAGATGCACAGCCAGGTCGGGATGCGACGGACCCAACACCTGCTCCCAGATGTCCAACCCGCGCAGGTAGTAGCTTTCTGCCTCGTGCCAGTGCCGCTGCTGGTGATGTACCAACGCCATGTCGTTGAGCGTGCGGGCCAGGTCGGGATGCGCGGTGACAGGGAGCTGTTCCCAGATCGCCAGGGCCTGCTGCAGGCAGTCTTCCGCGCGGGTATAGTTGCCGCGCTTATGATAGACCAGAGCCAGATTGTTGAGGATATTCGCTATGTCCTGGTGGGTTGAGCCGTGCAGAGCCTTGAGCATAGCCAGGACATTCGTGAACAATGACTCTGCCTGGTCGTAATCAGCGAGGTGGAAATAGCAGCCAGCCAGGCAGGCAATAGTCTCGCAGATGTCCTGCTGCCCTGTTTGTTCAGCCTGTTCTGCTTTCTCCTTTGTCTGGAATTCCTCGCGCATATGCAGCGCCTTTTGCAGCAGGCGCACCGCCTGTGTATAATTTCCCTGCATGAACAGGTAGAGGCCCGACCTCTCGAGCAGGAGGGCGAAAGTAGGCGAGGCGATCTGCCAGCGCTCACTGTGCTGAAGGCACGTATAGACGTGCGGCAGGTAGCGTTCGCAGCGCGGCCAAAGGGAGACATTCTCGACAGGTGGGAATGCCCGGCTGACAGCATGAATAGCGTGTTCAGCCCAGGCGCGTCTTGCCTCGTCATTCATAGAGTCATGAATGACGGCCTGTACGAGGCGGTGCAGCGCGAGGAACTGGTTGTCAGGGCTGCGTGAGACGAGTGAGTAGCGACGCAGCGCGGCAATCCTGTCGTCGAGGCCGTCTGCTTCAAGCAGCTCTTCGCTGATGTGTCCAGCATCCAGGAAAGCGCAGAGCCGCAGCAGGTCAACAGCGGCGGGCCGGGTACGTTCGACTTTGTCGATGGCAAGCAGCACGGTTGCCGTCACCGCTGCGGGATGGAGCGCGTCGCTTTCGCCGCGCCGCGCCAATAAGCTGGCACGCTGCTGCCGGAAGCGTTCGATGTAGTGGTAGAGCGTGCAGCCGGTCTCCTCGATATACGCGCCTGCCTGATCGATGGCGAGCGGCAGTCCATCCACCATGCGGCAGATATCCTGCGCTTCAAGCCAGTCGGGGCCGGGAATCTCTTCTCGTTGCGTGCCGGGTGCGTACATTTTACCGCGAAAAAGCAGGAAGAGCGCAGCCTCATCAAGCGGCATCAGCTCAATCTCGAGAATGGGGGCAAGCGTGCCGGTGGATTGCGAGCGCGTCGAGAGCAGGATGTGTCCCCGGCTGGTGAGCGGGACGAAACGGTAGGTCAGCGACATGTCTTCAATATTGTCCAGGATGAGCAGCCAGTCGTGGTGTGTCGACAGCCAGCTGGTGACGGCCTGGACAGCCTGGGTCGCCAGCACTGCCTCCTGTGCTGTCTTTTGTGCTTCGTCTACCTGCACCCTATCGCGGATAGCGGGTGGAGGAACACTTGCCAGTTGTAATTGCTGTGCAATAGCGACGAAATCGGCAAACAGCGTTTCAAGGGATTCCGCCCTGGCCCATAAGACGGCGCTATATGCATAATGAAAGCGGTAGGCGTATTCTACGGCGATCTGTGTTTTGCCGATGCCGCCCATGCCAGAGAGCGCCACGACCACCGGTGCGTGGCCTGGCTGATCTCTTGATTCGTGCAAGGTGGAATAGATGCGCTTCAGGATAGTTTCGCGACCGGTAAAGTAGGGGTTGCGATGGTAGGGAAGATGGAAATGGACGGAGCGAGGGGACAGGTCCCGCAACGGCTGCTCCTGTGCGCTGAGGGTCGCATTCTCTTGTAGCGCGATTATATCACCGGCGTTCTGCCCGGTATTGTCTGCCATCCTGTCGAGCACAGGCCGACAGGCTGCTTCAAAAGCCCGGGCAAAGTCAAGGATGCTGGCGTAACGCTGCTGCGGGTCTTTAGCCAGTGCCCGCATAATGACCTGCTCGATGGCGGGGGATAGCTCCGGCTGCCTGTCGCGCAGGGGAGGCGGCGCGCTGTGCAGATGCTGCATGGCGATCTCTGTGAACGTGCCGGTGAAGGGGCGGCTGCCGCATAGCCATTCGTAGATGACGATGCCCAGTGCGTACTGGTCGCTGGCGAACTCTGGTACGCCGCCCAGTTGCTCGGGAGACATGTAGGCAACGGTGCCGCTGATATCGCTGTGGCGTAGTGGGTGGGAGGCGACGAAGGCTACGCCGAAATCGCTGAGCAGAACATCCTGGTCGCGCCCAACCAGGATGTTTTCTGGTTTGACATCGCCGTGGACGATCTGTTGTGCATGTGCATAGTGCAGCGCAGCGGCGACCTGCTTCACGGTGTTGATGATGACTGAAAGAGGAAGCGCCTGACCTCTGGGATAGAGCTGGCGCATGGAGCCGTGCAAGGCATAGGAGAGAACGAGGAATGGGATGCGGTCTTGCAGACCAAAGTCGAGCACGCGCACAATATGCGGGTGATCCAGGTGAGCAATGATGCGAGCCTCTGAAAGGAAATTCGAGCGTTCGTCCCGATCCAGGGGGATGGTGAGAATTTTGATGGCTGCCTGTGTTTTGAGATAGATATGCTCACCGAGGTAGACTTCCGAGAAGCCGCCCTGCCCCAGCAGCGAGAGCAGGCGGTAGTGTCCGAATTGCTGTTTCAAGTGTCGGTTTTTCATAGAGGGAGCGCTCCTTTCTTGCCATATGTACACCAACTTCCGAGTTCATCATAGATGAGCATAGTGTATTTTTTTGTCATATTGCAAGAAAATCGAAAAAAAGGAATAAGGTTTTAGACTTCTGATGCCTGAAAGGACGATACCGCTCGCAAAGAGTTGAACTGGTGTCTCGCGCAGCCGCTCCCGTTTCCCTTTGACATGTGTATCCAGCCAGGCCAGTGTTTCGCGGACTGCAGACCTTGAGTGCTCATCGTGCAGACTCTCATGGTCTCTCAAAATATCATTTTCAAATCCATCACGAGAGTCGGATGCTGGCGTTAGAGGGTGCGAAGAAGGCGGGCTATCTCTGCCCCGGTGGCGGTGAGTTGTATAGTATGAATGCGTCTATCAAGTGTCTGAGGTGTGCGCGTGACCAGCCGTTTGCGTTCAAGGCGGTTGATCAGTTTTGTAGCAGCGACAGAACTGATGCCAAGTGTCGAGGCAAGCTCTCCGATCGAATAAGGCGTAGAACGTGTCAACAAAAGAAGCACCTCACCTTGCCGCGCTGACACAGCATGAGCTTGCTGCTCAATCATTCTCATCAATATCATCTCCTTCATGTCCACTAACATCTTTATGCAAATTCTATCTTTTCTGCTTCACAGGCTATTCTTTCATTCATAGCCAGGGAGTTTTCTTTCGGGAAGAGCAGATACCTGATTAGACGGCAACTCCTGGGAAAAGTCACCTGCAAATGATGAGGTTACACTTGTGACTTTTTGCTCGCGTTCCCGTCTAATCCAGAAATACGATCAGGAGATGCCGCTTTGAGTACTTTCTCCCGCCGATAGGGGGTGGGAAAAGGAACCGAGAGAAATAGATGCAAAAAAAGATTCTGGTGATTGATGACGACCCGGCTATTCTGGAATTGATGCAATTGATCCTGGAGGATGCGGGATATAGAGTGGAAACAACAGATGCAACCAATGGTGTGATTCCCTTCCTGGAGGGCGATTTGCCCCACATCATCGTCCTCGATCTGCGACTTTCAGGGAGGGATGGCAGTGACATGGTGCGGCAGCTCAAAGGACAGGAGCACACCAGGCACATTCCCCTGCTTGTCTGTTCAGCTTCTTCTGCTGCCAGACAACGTGCGTTGGCAGTAGGAGCCGATGATTTCTTAGCCAAACCCTTTGATATAGAGGAGTTGCTTGTGAAAGTGGCCTGCCACGTGTAAGTCTTTCTTTGCTCGTGTTCGAGTGAGAGTCGGAACTACGAGGGATTCTGCGGGGCAGGTGGCTCGCTGGTTTGTGCGGGAGGCGCAGCTTCCTCGCTGGTTGCGACCTGGCGCAGAAGGAGGGCGTTGGGCAGCGTGATGCTGCGCCGGGTACCATCCGTGGTGCTGATGTCGAGCGTGGTAAACGCGCCGACGGTGGAGCGTACAACGCCGCTGTATGCACCCAGGGTGATGCGCTGGCCCGGCTGGAAGTTCTGACGCACGTAGTAGCCAGCGATGACATTGCGGGCGGCTTCACGCGCGCCGAAGGCGAAGGTGAGTGCAATGGCAATACCCGCCGCTGCGACAATAATGGTGAAGCTGGTCGTCAGGATGGCTGTATCGATGCCGAGTGTGGAGATGGCTAAGACTGTGACGAAAGCGACAATGGCGTACTCAATGATCTTGCCGAGTGCGCGTCCGTAGGTGATGTTCACACTCGTGGCAACTGTCGTAATCGTCTCTCCGAGAAAACGCGCCACTATCGATCCCAGGATCAGCAGAATGGCCGCACTGATAGCTCGTGGCACAAAGAGCAAAATATTTTGCAGGAGGACGGCAACGGCGGCCAGTCCCATCAAGCTGACCGCCTGAATAGCGAAGCTGAGCAGCAGGAAATAAAAGACGATCTGGACGATAATTTCGGTCAGAGGCGCACGGATACCGAAATTGTGGAGTGTTTGTGCAATGCCTGCCCGGTCAATCAACTGCTCAAGCCCCAGGTGACGGAATGTGAAGCGCAATATCCAGCGCACCAGCCAGCAGATCACATACCCGACGATCAAAATAATGAGTCCATTGACAAAATGGGGAATAAACAGGAGCAGGCTGTTAAGAATACTCTGCAAAGATTGAATAAGAGGCTGGAAACTCATAAATTGCTCCTACAATAAAACTTCTGACCCGGGTAATATCCTTTTCCTTATATGCAGGATGATCTGTATGCAGTAGTACCTGAGTCAGGTCATTTACACTTTCTTTTATGCAGTATTACCCGGCACACTGGTGCGTGGATTGGAACGCGCATCTAGCAGAGAGCCGATAAGGTTGAGCAGCTCCACCAACCATTCCGCGAAAGCTTTGGACGAGAGATCAAGGAGTTCCATGCCGGTATGCCGGGTGCGAACGTGCGCGAGCAGGCGTGCTTCGAACCCCGCCGGGATGCGAATATCGGCGTACTCAGCTTGCAGTGTAACCAGCAGCGTCCGGATCTGACGGGCCATCTCCAGTTCGCGCTGGCAATCAGGGCAACCGGGGAGCGCTGCTTCTGCCTCCGCCTGCTGTGCTGGCGAAAGAGTGCCATCAACAAGGTCGGGCAAGAGCTGTGCCAGTTCTTCACAGTTCATAGAATCACTCCTTTGTCGTCGTCTTCCCTTTATCCTGCGTAACCGGTGACATCGAGACAGTCAGGTAGGTGTTGCCGCAGAACTGGTTAAACAGGTCTCTAAATGCGAGCCGCGCGCGATGAATGCGCATCTTGACGGCGCTCAATCCGGCCTGTACCATCTTCGAGATTTCATCATAGCTCAGATTCTCGAAGTCACGCAGCAGCAGTACACGTGCATGCTCGCGATCCAGTTGCTGTAAGACGCGATTGATACACGCTCGCAGTTCACTGCGTAGCGCCAGTTCTTCGGGATTCGCCTCTGGTGAGGCCATTCTGGCAAGGCCATCGTTTTCATGCGTCACGTGCTGAGCGCCCGGTCGCGTATCAACATGCACGGTGTGATGGCGGTGCCGTTTCTCTTTTTCCAGCGCATCCAACGCGCTGTTGGTCGCAATGCGATACAACCACGTTGAAAACAACGCCTGCTGGTCGAATTTCGGCAGGCCATGATACACTTTCAAAAACACTTCTTGCGAAATATCCTCTGCCTCTTGCCAGTCGCCGACCACGCGATAGACGAGACTATACACTCTCTGTGCGTGCCGCGAGACCAATTCTTCATAGCTGCGGGTCATGTGCGGCAATTCCACTTTGCAACGCTGTACCAGTTCTTCGTCCGTCAATACATCCATTCCTCACTCTCTTGTAACCTGACCATCAATCTTCAAGAAAGAACGTAACGTTAAGCAGTATCTCATCCTTGCATATTGACAGTCGAGCTATATTCACGAGCAACATTATAGTGACTGCGCTACGTCTTGTCCAGTGCAACCGTGACTTCTACCTCAAGTGAGGAGAGAGGAAAGCCCTATATGCGCTCGTTCAGAAGCACAAGATACACAGTTAGACAACATCTCTAGAAAAAAGTCACACAGGACCATATTGAAAGCAGTTGGAACAACACATACGCTGTTTCCTTAACAGCCGCTTTCAGCGATCTGTCTCTTTTTAACCTGTATGGTTCGTACTATGAACGTCATTGTGTATTAGCTAACCTGCTTGAATAGAATAAGCAGTCGAACCGGTAGGGACACCATTGATGGCACCAGATCCGCTAGAAGGACTTTTGCATGTCTACACTGCTCGCTGCACGTGCTCAGATGGGAACCTCACTGGTATTCCACATCATTTTTTCGGTACTGGGTGTTGGCCTGCCGCTGCTGCTCTGTCTCGCTGAGGGACTGGCAATCGCCCGCAAGGACCCTGTGTGGATGACCCTGGCTCGTCGCTGGGCGAAAGCCGCGGTGATTATCTTTGCCATCGGAGCTATTTCCGGCACAATTGTTGAATTTGAACTGGGGCTGCTCTGGCCAACCTATATCAAGTTTATTGGTGAGGTCATCGGTCCGCTCTTTGCCTTTGAGGGCTTTGCCTTCTTCCTGGAGGCCATTTTCTTCGGCATCTATCTCTACACGTGGAATGTGCTGCCGCCTCGTATCCACTGGTTGTGTACCTTTCCCATCTGGATCGGCGGCCTGGCCTCGACCTGGTTTATTGTCACTACCAACTCCTGGATGAACACGCCGGTAGGCTTTGAATTTACCAACGGCAAACTGACGGGCATCAATTCCATCCAGGCCATCTTCAATCCCAGTACGCCCTTCGAGACCGTACATATGGCGCTGGCCTGCTACGTGGGCTGCGGCTTTGGCGTGGCTGCGGTCTATGCCGTCGGCATACTGCGCGGCAAACGCGACGACTATCATCGCAAAGGACTGCTGCTGGGGCTGGCAATGGGGTTGATCGCTATTCCGCTCCAGATCATCAGCGGCGATGCCAACGCGCGCTTGCTGGCAACAGCGCAACCGCTCAAGCTGGCAGCGATGGAAGGTGTCTTCAAGACAGCAAGCCATGTTCCGCTGCATATTGGCGGTATTCCCGACCCAACCACGCAGAAGTACTACTTTTCCATTGATATCCCCGATGGTTTAAGCTTGCTGGCGACCTACAGCCGCAACGGCGTTATTCGGGGACTGGATTCGTACCCGCAGCAGGACTGGCCCAATCTCATTCCCGTGATCCACCTGGCATTTGATGGCATGGTTGGCAGCGGCTTCTTTGCCCTCTTCATTGCCGGGCTGTTCTGGCTGCTCTACTTTCTGCGCAAGCGGGTGATTCCAGAGAATCCCTGGCTGTTACGAGGCGTTGTCCTGGCCGGTATTCTCAGTTTCGTAGCCGTCGAACTGGGTTGGATCGTCACTGAGGAGGGACGCCAGCCGTGGGTCATCTATGGTTACCTGCGTACCAGTGACGCGGTTACGACGGCCCCGTTTCTCAATATCAGCTTCCTGATTTTCTCCTGTATCTATGTGGTGCTGGCTGTGACGATGATCGTCTTGCTCCTGCGGCAGGGTCGCCAACCCCTGCCGGAGATGACGTGGGAGAAGGTGGCAAGCGGTCCCCGGCCAGAGAACAGCGAGCTGGACCAGAGGCTCAAGGTCGGTGTGTAGCTGGTCGAAGAGGAGGAAACTGGCGTGATAAGTCTGCCGTACATTCTATTGAGCATCCTCTGGTTCTCACTTATCGCATATGCGGTGCTTGGCGGAGCCGATTTTGGCGCTGGCGTCTGGGATATGTTTGCCTTTGGTCCCGATGCCCGGCATCAACATGATCTGATCGACGAGGCCCTCGGTCCCGTCTGGGAGGCGAACCACGTCTGGATCATTTTTCTGGTGGTCGGCCTCTTCTCATCATTTCCGACCCCGTTTTCCATCCTGGTCACCGTCCTCTATATTCCGCTGACGCTGGCATTGATTGGCATCGTGCTGCGCGGTGCGGCCTTCGTCTTTCGCACGCACGGCCTGCGCGCCACCAGACCGGCAATGAGGATCTGGACGCGAGTATTCAGTTTCTCCAGCATCATCACGCCTTTCTTCCTCGGACTGGCGGCGGCGGCTGTTGCCAGCGGGCAAATACACGTGCGGGCCGGGAGGATTCAAAGAAACCCTGGAGCTTTCTGGTTCACGCCCTTCTCGCTGGTCATAGGCTTCATGGCGATTACGCTGTGTGCTACTCTGGCTGCGATCTACCTGACGGTGGAGGCCGTCAACAGGAAAGACATCGCTCTTGCCGATGCCTTTCGCTGGCGCGGACTGATCAGCGGGGCGCTGACGGCAGTACTGGGCGCTCTGGGACTCCTGCTTTCGGTCTTTGAGGCTCCTATCATATGGAATGGTATGGTCTCTCATGCCATTCCTCTTGTGATCGCAACCATGCTCATCGGTTTAGCGACAGCTGCGGCGTTAGCGCTCAGGTACTATCGGCTTGCCCGTTTGCTGGTCGTGGCAGAAACTGCGTTTCTGCTTGGTACGTGGGGTGTATCACAAATTCCGTATCTCATTCCGCCCACTGTGACGGTAGATGCTGGCGCAGGCGCTTCGAGTACGCTGTTATTGCTGCTCATCGGGTTGATTATTGGCATGGCGATTGTCCTGCCTTCTCTCTGGTTGCTTTTTTACCTGGTGAAGCTGAAAAACAGCGTGTCATTTTTTGAGCGCAGTCCAGAGTAGACGCATTGAAAGTATGCTGTCCCTGTTCAAACACGCTATGCAGTACGTTTCAGGGAAGTCTGCCGGTAAGAGAAAGGAAGGCAAGTCTATGGAAACGCTTTTCGTGTATGGTCTTGTGCTACTATTCTTCATAGTGCTCGCCGTTTTTGCAAACACCGTCCTAAAAGTTCACCCCTATGCAGAACCGGAACGCTCCACAGCCGCAACAGTTTCGCACGTTGTCGGCAAAACAGGAAATGTTGTAGCGTATATCGTGCTCGCAGTCCTTTTTCTGCTGTTCTGCGTGATTACAGTGTTGGACAAAAAAGGAGGTGATTTATGGCTAACACAATCAGAGAGTCGAAGCAACAGGAGAATTTCCATCCTGCAGAATCCAGAGCACGACATACGATCATTGAGCAAGAGGGAAAGCTACTCCAGCAATTCTTCCTGAAATTTGGCAATGACTGGGTCATGGGTTTTGCATCAGGATTGGCTTTTAACCTGCTGGTCGCGATTTTCCCCATTTTTATCGCGCTCCTTTCCCTGTTTGGCGTGATAATTGGTGGGCTGGACCCCGGTGCAAAAATTACGCTGCTCACCACTCTTCAGAATGTCTTTCCCGCTCCGCTCAATCAGCAGAATGTCCTTCAACCGGCTCTGACTGCTATTCATAGAAGCGTTGGTTTTCTAGGTGTGGTCGCTGTTCTAACTGCTATCATTGGTGGCTCAGGCCTCTTCGTCTCGATGGAAGGCTATCTGGATGTCATTTATCACGCGCATCCGCGCAACTTGATTCAGCAATATATTATGGCCATCTCCATGCTGCTGCTCTTTCTGATTCTCATCCCGGTGATGGTTTTCGCGGCGACAATTCCTACGCTTGTACTCTCCCTGCTCAAAGCCACTCCCCTGCACACTATTCCCGGCATCGGACTCCTGTTTTCTGTAGCGGGCATCCTCACCGGGCTGGTCATCTCCTGGGTGTTCTTTGTCATCATTTACATTGTCGTCCCTAATCAACGGATCAGCTTTCGACACAGTTGGAGAGGAGCCCTTGTGACGGCAGTGGCTCTTCAGCTCTACCTGATCCTCTTCCCGCTCTACGTCACCCATTTTCTCGCGTCGGATACGGGGACAGCTGGCTTTGCGGTGATCCTGCTCTTTTTCTTTTACTACTTTGCGGTGATCTTGCTGCTGGGTGCCGAGGTGAACGCCTTTTTTGCGGAGAAGATTCTCGTCACCCCCGATAATGTAGCTGCCATGATTCATGGCTTAACAAGTCACCTGCCCACCAGTGAAGAGGCCATGCAGCAGCAGGCATCTGCCTCACACAAAGGAGAGGAGCCAAAGGAGATTCTTCCGCGGGGGGAAGCAGAGCAATTAATCCAGCAGGCGGAGCTGGGGGAGCAGATCACCGATCAAGCTGTGGAGAAGCAGAAGATCGGGGTTGCCAGTGACATGAATCACGAAGTCAGTCAAGAGAAAGTGAGGTCTTCCAGGGCTTCCAGAACACGGTTGCCCCTGGAGGTACTCACAGTGGCAACGGTAACAGTGCTTATAGAGTTTCTCCGTCGGGGAAGCGGAAAATAGGCAGGTGGATAGCCGCTGATGGCGAAATCCAGTAGCCTAATTTTCGTCCTTGTCTTTGTCTTTCCAGCCGCCGCTGGTGCTTGTCCCTTCCTGCATAGGCTCAAAAACGTTACCCGACGTTGAGGGGGCTGACTCATCTTGAGAAAAGTGCGTTTTATCGACCTGTCTGGCAAATACCTGTTCCGCGGCTCCCGGTGCCGCCGTGTGCATAGCGGTGAGCATGCGGGCGGCAGAGCCGATAAACACTTCTCGTTGTGGGTGTTCAACCAGGTCGACGAAGGTTTTGGCAGCCGTCTCTACATCGTAAACTGGTGGCATTGCCTTGATAGGACGACCAGTATAATTGGCGGCATGCTGGAAGAGAGGGGTATCAATCGTGGCCGGCATGACGGTGCAGACCTTGATGTCCGTTTTTTCGAGCGCCTCGACTTCTTCGCGCAGGCTTTCAGAAAAGCCGCGCACGGCAAACTTGGAGGCTACGTAGGCGGAATAGTAGGGAGCACCAATCTGGCTATCCAGCGAGGCATTGTTGATCAGGATGCCATACCCCTGCTTGAGGAATTGCTCCATTGCCGCCCTTGCCCCATAGACTTCGCCCAGGAAATTGGTTTCAATTACCCGATTGAACACGTCTGAAGGGATGTCTTCAAAGCGACCGGCGGCATAGACACCCGCGTTGTTGATCCAGACATCGAAACGACCAAATTGCGCAAGCGCCTGGCGGGCGAGATTTTGTACCGCCTCTTCGCTGGTTACATCAGTGGGAACAGCGAGCGCCTGGATTCCCAGGCTTCTGCATTCGGCTGCCACTTCCTCAAGTACCGCCGATCTACGAGCCGCTACGACAATACTGGCCCCTCGCCGGGCGAGTTCGAGCGCGGTTGCCCGACCCATACCACTCGATGCACCGGTAATAACGATAACGGATTCACGAATTGGTTTTGCCATTGCTTCCTCTTTCTATCAGTATTTCTGTGTTGCTCATATGAAAACGTATGAGCAATCTGTAAAAAAAGCATGCTTCTAGTCGAAGCCTTCTCTTCTGAACACGATGGAGTAAGAAATAGAGAGACAGGTTTGGAAAAAATCTATAGAATTGTTCAGCCAACTGTTTGACCTGGATGAGTCGCTCTACTGGCTTAAAGAGTTAGTAGGTTGAGAGATACGTACACCATCGTGAAAGTAGCGAGCAAGCGCGTCATCGAGAGATGGAAGAAGCATTCCTCGCTCGCTGCCCAGCACGCTGTAGGGCGGTCGAGGAGCAATGAGGCCGGCTGCATGGGAAGAGCATCCTTCTACAGGAGCGGCATCCAGCCCGGCAAGTTCTGCCGCCTGTCTCGCCAGGTCTAGCCAGGTGATAGCCCCTCTGTTCGCCAGGTGCCATATGCCCTGCTCGCCGTCAATCAACAGGTCAAGACTGGTATGCACAAGGTCAGGCACATATGTTGGAGAAACAATCTGATCGTTGACAGCAATTACCTGACGCTTTGCAGCCAGCGTGTTGAGCGTGATGGTGATAAAGTTGGCGCTATCCCACGGGCCAAAAAATGCACTGGAACGGACAATCAAGGCCGAAGGACATGCGTGCAGCACGCGCACCTCCCCTTCTGCTTTCGTGCGTCCATAGACGTTTAAAGGCGCTACTGCATTGCTCTCTACATAGGGTAAGTTCTGTGTTCCGTCAAAGACGAGATCTGACGAAAAGGTAAGCAATTGTATGCCTGCCTGGTTACAGGCATGAGCCAACACTGCCGGTCCCTGCGCGTTTGCCCGCTGGCAAGCCTCAACATCGCCCTCTGCCTCATCGACTCGCACATAACCAGCGGCGTTCACCACTGCCCAGGGGGTGAGTGCTTTGAGGGTGGTAAAGACTGCTTCAGGATCAGCAATGTCCATCTCCGCGTGAGTCACCATCTTGTAAGGGAGTCCTCGCAGCTCACAGAGATGCGCAAAGGCTCTGCCCAGCGTCCCGGTCGCGCCTGTGATGAGCAGCGGACAAATCGCTATCCTACGATCACTGTCTTTCCCTGTGAACGCTGGCTTTTGATGTTGCTGAGTTTGCTGCTCAGGATGGTACAACCGTTGGGGCCGATGCCACCAGCCTGGGAGGGTTAGCACGGGATGATCGGGCTTGCCTCCCTGGCTCAATGTGCGCAACGTCCGCGCAACCGCAGTCGCGCGCGGACGGGGCGATCGTACATCAAAAGCGCCTGATTCGTAGAAGTTCACCTGGCGCGTGAGCAGGCTATTCCAGTCATAGGCTCCCAGCAATGACCAGCTTGTCACGGCGCACATATCCACCCCTTCTTCCCTCAGCCGCTCAGCGGCGTTCCATGCTTCCAGGATGTAGCGGAGCTGCTCTTCACGGGTGCCGTTAAGATGCACTTCCGTCAATGCAAGGGGCAGATGATAGCGCTGCCAGACCTCTGCCAGCCGCGCATAGTGACCTACCGGCAGGCCATCAATCCGTACCGCCTCCACATCAGCATACGCATGTTGCCTGTTGCCACCATGAAACTCTGCCGGGTAGCGTTCCATATCCTCATCAAGGAAACGCTCGCTGGTCAGGTAATAATTGACGCCCAGCAGATCAGGTGGGCAGGGATGTTCTTCAAACCATGCCAGTTCCTCTCTCGCGCTACCATAGCGGAGCAGGAAGTCCCACAGAGGGTGCGTGGAGGTGATGCGTCCGCAGAGCAGGTCAAAGGTGAGCCACCGTCGTTCATTCTCCAAAGCTGCCTGGTAGGCGAGCGTCGGCGTGCTGAACGTTTTCGCGATGTCCTCTGTTTGCACCAGTTGAGCAGCCGGATTGACGCTGCGCACGGCTTGCATCGCCAGCACCACAGCCCGGCACTGGATGAGCAGGGCGCGGAGAAATGTCGGGTTGTCATGGCCGTGTGGATACCAGTGGCCGTAGAGTCCGCTAAAACGAGCGGTCGTCAATGGCTCATTGACGGGAGTATAGCTCTCAATCCACGGGTAGCGTTCGGCCACTGCCTGCGCGAAGCGCGCCAGTTCACCGGCAAAGGAGGGATCGATCAGGCTGGTGTGGTGAGGGCCGCTCCCGTGATGAACGAGTCCAACGACAGGACGAATACCCAGCTCGCGCAGGCGTGTCAGCCGTACATCGGTCCATGACCAGTCGGCGTTTTCCAGCCCATCAGGGGCGATCCGCTCCCACTGTACCGGATAGCGGATAGTACGGATGCCCAGTTCGGCGAAAAGCTCCAGGTCACTCAGGCGGTAGAGATGGCCGTTGCGCTGCAGTTGATCAAAGTATCTATCGCCTATACGGTTGATGGTACACTCGATGCCTCCCCATAATTCAAGAGGCGGGCGTGAAAGAGTCGATTGACTCATCTGGATGTTCCTCTTCTCTAGCATGCTCGGCGGCGATTTTGTTGAATACGGTCAGTGCCTGGGCCACGACCTGGTCCATGTTGTAATACTTGTAGGTGGCGAGCCGTCCAACGAAATAGATGTTTGTCGTTGCATCAGCAAGAGCCTTATACTTCTTATAAAGTTCACTGTTTTCTGCACGCGGCACCGGATAGTAGGGATCGCCCGTCGCCTGCGGATATTCGTAAACCAGCGATGTTTTCGCATGTTCCTGGCCGGTCAGATACTTGAATTCGGTCACGCGTGTATAGGCATAGTCATTCGGGTAATTGATGACTGCCTGGGACTGGGCCACCGGAATGTTGAGCGTCTTGAACTCGAATTGCAGCGAGCGATAAGGAAGCCTGCCGTAACAGTAATCAAAGAACTCATCGATTGGCCCTGTGTAGATCAGGTGCCGGTGCGGAATCATCTGGAAAATTTCACGATAGTCGGTGTTCAGCATAATTTTGATGTTCTGGTGAGTAAGCATCTTCTCGAACATGCGCGTATAGCCGTGGAGCGGCATGGCCTGATATTTATCGGTGAAGTAGCGATCATCGCGGTTGGTCCTGGTGGGAACACGCGCCGTGACCGAGGCATCGAGTTCGGAGGGGTCAAGTCCCCATTGCTTGCGCGTGTAATTGCGGAAGAACTTCTCATACAGCTCCCGCCCCACTTTGCTCACGACGACATCTTCCGAGGTGCGCAGTTGCTCTTTCGGCTCAGCCACGGAGGCAAAGAAATCTGCAAGCTGGAAGGAGGTAAAATTCGCGCCATAGAGTTTATTGATGGTATCCAGGTTAATCGGCATTGGCACGAGCTGGCCATCGACACAGGCCAGCACGCGATGCTGATAAGGACGCCACTGCGTAAATTGCGACAGGTACTCGAAGACCTGCAAGGAGTTGGTGTGAAAGATGTGCGGCCCATAGCGATGGATAAGCAAACCATCCTCGTTATAATGGTCGTAGGCATTGCCCCCTATATGATTGCGTTTATCAATCACCAGGACGCTCTGCTTCAACTGGCTGGCAAGCCGCTCCGCGAGAACGCTACCGGCAAAACCCGCTCCAATAATCAGATAGTCAAACATTAGTCAATTCCTCCGCTCACAAAGTAATCAGACGACGGCTCGAAAGATGACGAAGAGATCATCGAGTAAGCAGGCCAGTCTTGACGGACTACCACAATTTCATTGATCAATCTCTTCATATTTTTCCACGTAGCATCCCAGGAAGTCTGTGAGAGGAAGGTATCTACCTGTTGTAG
The DNA here is from genome assembly GCA_963736995.1 of uncultured Chloroflexia bacterium. Taxonomy (GTDB): domain Bacteria; phylum Chloroflexota; class Ktedonobacteria; order Ktedonobacterales; family Ktedonobacteraceae; genus CADDYT01. Next base: position 529,014 of record CAVTRB010000006.1, on the reverse strand, counting down.
ATGTGTTACATCGTGTTCATCCAGCGCTCTCTTTATCGCTGTGATGAAGTCCGTGTGTGTATCTGCGATCATCACCAGCCCTTGCTGCCCGTAAGGGTATACAACGTCATGAATAGATGTAGACACCACCGGTTTTCCGCCTGCGAGGTACTCAAGTGTTTTGGTCGGGCTGATAAATCGTGTTGAATCATTGTGTGCGAACGGCAGAAGTGCCACATCCCAACCAGCGAGGTACGCAGGGAGTTCGCTATACGATTTTTGCCCAAGATAGTGAATATTGTTGCCCCGGGGCAGCGTCGCCGGGTCGATCTTGGTAACTGGACCAATGATGACGAGGTGCCACGCTGGCTCTGCCTCAGCAATTGCTCTGAGCAGATCGAGGTTCATACGCTCGTCAATCACACCATAGAACCCCAGGCGCGGGTACGGAATGTCTTGCTGATCTGCCGGGTCTTCTCTCTGATGCCTTGCCTGTCGAAAGTGCGCTGTATCGACACTACTGGGAAAAGCGTAGACGTGACGGTGCTGCTGACGTTTTGCCTGGTAAAGACTGTAGCCACCTGTGAAGACCAGGTCGGCACAGGCAAACAAATCCGCCTCACGTTGTTTCAGAATGGGTGGAGCATCCTTGAAGGCAGAAAGCTCATCCATACAGTCATAGACGATGGCCAGGGGTTCCAGGTGACCGGTGAATGAAAGCGCCATCGGCGTGTAGTACCAGAGCACGTAGTTGTCGATACATTGTATGGCAAATAACTCGTCAATCATGCGAATCAGCAGCGCATTCGTCTCTTCTTCAGTGGTATGAGTGGGAAAGTGAGGAACAACTACCCGAATATTTTGCGCTCGCTGGCTGATGTGCAGGTAGGGTGACTGAGCAGCTTCTGCATCGAAGAGAGGTTCCTCGACAAAGAAGACGCGGCGTTCTTGCCCGCAGCGGCTTAAGAGATGCTGAGGACGTTGATAGACAAAGTCCCAGCGCAAATGAGAAAGACAGACCAGATCATATTCGGGTACTGCTCCCTTGCTTTGAAGGGAAAATGTAGGCTCGATAGGTAGCACCAAGACAAGAATCCTTTCAGGTTGGTTATGAAGTTAAGGCGAGGATTTAGCTATAGACGTCGTCAGTCAATTTCTTCTGACTGATGTAGCAGAAATAGTTGCCTCCACGGAGTGTATCTCTCTGAGTGACCCGCTATAGAACAAATGAGAGAAAGCATTGCTTCCCGTCTCATTCCTCCTCATTGCCGTTGATTGGTGGATTTCTATCCACAATATGTTTCCATGTATTAAACGTTTCGTTGCTGGAAAAAGTATACAAGATTGATGAAGAAAAAATCTTGCGAGAGCGATTCTATCACCCAGTAGAAGGTCTCTTTTCCCTGTTTTTCTCACCAAAGTGGCCTGAAGCACATGCATGGGGCACTGCTATCGTCAATACCACTTCTAGTTAAGCTACAGGATCCTGCCTCCACTCATAGAGTGGAGGTTAGCCTTTATTTTGTCTTGACATTGCTGGATACCTTATTCTACAATTAGATGTATGATCTTAAATATCCGTTAGATATTGCGTTTTATTCAATTGCAGTACTGGCGCGTACTCCAATTCTGTTGGAGAAATAGGCAACCAATCCAACTGGCTGAAAATAGAAAAATCAGCGTAGAAGGAGGTTTGCAAATGCAAGAAGCAGACAAAAAGGCTATGATGGCTAGCTATGACGAAAAGATCAACGTCGTTGAGGAGGAGAAAGAGCGAAGGCAGCACGAAGCGACGGAGAAATTACGTGTGACAGTTATAGGGGATTGGTTACGTTGTAGTCGTGGCAACCTGTGGCCTGAAGTTCTTAAACGTGTTGAGAAGAAGCTAGGTCAGGGAATTAACCCGATAGAGATCGAATTCACTATACATCCTTTTGCGGACCAGCTTGCAAAACCTGTGAGCAATCCCAATCAAAAGCCTGCTCGACAACATATTCTCCAAAGATGTGATGTACTCATTATCAACTGGGATGCAATTAATGGCGATCCCAATTTCGGCTCTCAAATTCCCCTGCAATGGTTGGAACAAGAAGGTCATCTCGAAATCATGGTTTGGGTGAAGCAGGGAGGGATTCTTATCGTTGAAGGCCAGGCGACTTTAAGTGTTGCAAACCAGAAAGCATATGATGCGCTGCTTGGTCGGTCAGAAGTCTCTGTCTGTGAAATGGAAGATGAGTTGGATGTTTCTGCCCAGATTAAACAGGTTGGTTATGTATGCAAGATGACGCGCGCCGCGTGTAGCAGCCAACTGTTTACGGGTCTGGATGACATTAACTCCACTTCTGTCGTACGCAAACATGAGGAGATGTTTCCTAAATGCGCACCATATGTCACACTCCATACACTACAAGGGAGTATGGGTTGGAACATTTTATACAGGGGATGGTTTCGCTGGATCATTCCGCTCCACCGGAGGCGGCTACATTGGGTACCTCTCATTAGGACTGTAGGGAGAAGATGGAATCACCCAACAATGCTTGTTGCAAAACACGGGAATGGAGCCATATTCGTCAGTACAATGTTTTTAGCTACCAGTGAACAGGTAGACCTGATTTCACGCTTACTTGAATGCCACAGCAGGACGAATTTATTGCCTTCTCCTTCCAGATCTGTTTTTACACTCTTGCAGCAACACATTGCGGGAGTACTTTGGCCCGTAGTCGTAACGGTTGTTGCGGTACTGATAGCGGGAAAAAGTCCTGTATTGCAAGGAATAGCTACATGGATCCTCCTTGTTGTCGGGTCGCTCATATTCTGGATACTTGGGTATGCGATTCAATGGCTGGGACTGAAGAAGATTCTCAGGGCACATATTAGCTGGGGATAAGACTTGAGATTTCTTAGATGCCCGTAGCCACAGGCTTTAATCTCTGTTTACAAAGCGGTCCTTCTCTTCTCTTTCCACAGAAGGATTGTTGATCGATTATGAGAGCAGTTCTTGTTCCTGGATAACCATGTCAAAGATTCGCTCTCCATCTGCCATCATTTGACAGATGGTTTGAATGCGACCAAGCGTGGTGGCCTGGAGAACGACGAGGTGAAGCAGGCAATGGCGAAGATTTGTCATTTCGCTCCCCATTTCCTCCCGCACATTGGTTGGTAAGACGATCGACAACTCCATAGCTCCATCTGGCAGCTCATCCATAATTACATGCATGGTTTGCAACCAGCGTATAAAGCGCGTGGTTAGTTCAGGCCAGCATTCCTGTGAAGAGAGAGGTACCGGGTCCTCTTCTCGCCAGTGTTGTCCTCCAACAACGTCTCGCACCCAGAATTCACCTGCCTCAATAAAATGTAGAGCCAGTAAAGCCAGAGACTCCCCGAAGAAGGGAAGTGGGAAGGAAAGCGCGTCTAAGGGAACCATTTCCAGCCGGGTTAGCACCTCATGTCCAAGTTGGTCAAATATAGCAGTGAATTGAGCAGACTCACGCTCCATGAACACTTATCCTTTCTTCTACAACACCTGCTTAGAGTTCCCTGGCAGCTGAAGAACTTTATTTTCTGATCCCGTTGCTTTTGGAAAATATTTATAAACTTTTTCCTGAAAATTGTTGACAACGTATGGAGAATACGAGCTAAACAGGGGGAAAGTTTCATCTTTACAGCTAAATTGCTGTTACAGGCATAATGCCAGGAGGATGAGAGCAAGAGTTGGCCTATTCCTCTATTGAGGGATAGGCCGGTAAACGTGATTACTCGGAAAGGCTTGTGCTTTCAGTATTTATGCTTTGCTCGTTACCAGTTCCTGCACCCGGTTTATGATCCCTTGACCTGTTTCGGGAGCAGATGGCTCTGCCCGGGTTAAAGGCGCTACAATGATTTCGTACAGGCCGAAGCCCACCAGTACGGCGGTCTTGAGCGGAGTTCGCTCCTCTCCCTTGAGCAAGATGAAGGGTGAAGCAGCTAGTCCTGCACCAGCGATGACGTCCATTGCTAGATGACCCGGCATAGGCAGCAGCTTGAAAAGACCGAGTTCATAGCGCGTGACGAAGCTATACCCCATCATTCCCAATCCTGCTACGGTTAGCAAATTTGTCATCTTCTGACCCCACCCTAGCAGGCGCGGCAGCGCCATTAGTGTGGGAGCGGTATAATAATCCAGCACTCCATGTACCTTTGTCGAAATTGGTTTATCCATGATTTTCCTCCCTGTCAACTGTTCAAAACCTCTGACTTCCAGAGCTATGGATTGTACGCTGGCAAGGGAGAAAAGGAGACAATCATCGTGAGTTCACCAGTACTACAGCCCTACTGGATCAATATCCTGAGGTCATGATTGCCGGGAGTTTTTGCGATTCGAGGAAGGCTTTTCTGCCCTCTTCTGCCGAAGGGGCTTTGAGGGCGCTGGAGAGGTTGAGTCCGAGTGCAGCCAGGCTGGTCATGGACAGTGTCAGCATAATGAGGGCCGTCAGTGGGTGTGAGAAGACGAACATGGCCAGGACGCCAGTTTTATTGAAACCAAGCAGTCCACCGAAGACGAGGGTGCCAATGGCCTCATTGCTTCCCACCTGCCCCGGTGGTGTTGGTAAGATAGTAAACATATTGAAGGTGGTGTAGCCGAAGATGGCCTGCCCAAAGTTCATGTAGACGCCGACTGTCCAGAAGGCGAACATGGCGAATAGCCCATCGCAGCAGAGCGCAAGGCATGTCAGCAGCAGAGCGGGCAGAAATGTTTTCGGCCTGCTTGCGCTTGCCAGTAGCGCATCCACAAAGCCTGTCGCAAAGCTTTCGATCTTCTGCCCGATTTTTTTCGGGACAGGGCGCAGCATGATCCGAATGAAGACCACCGCAAAGGCCCGGTTCCAGGCGGCTAAACCGACCACGATGATCACACCGATGAGGATACTGCTGACAAGCGCCAGGATGAACCAGAGCACCAGACTCATGTGAATGCCGGGAATAAACGGCACGATTGCCAGGATGAACAGGGCCGGCATCAGGTCGAGCGACTTGTCCATCGCCACCGTTGGCAGGGACTGGCTGACAGGGGTGCCTGTAATCCGTTTGAGCAGCAGGCTTTTTGCCACCTCGCCGCCCTGAATAGGTAAAAGGACATTAATGAATATACCTATCCAGTAAATCTGGATCGCCTTGATCGGGCTAATGCTGGTAATTGGCCGCAAAAAGAGTCTCCAGCGACTGGCGCGAATGCTGAAGGCTGTGATAAAAGCGGTACTTGCCAGCAGCGCGTAGAGAATGCCGCGTGGCGTTGCCAGGTGCTGCCGTAGCACCGCAATAGTCGCGGGAAAATTGACAAAATGTGCGACGAGGAACAATAACGCTATACCGACTACTCCACCCAGAAGCATCTTCACGATGGGCGATTGCAAGAGCGTTTTTTTCGGCGATGAGTTGGCTTGCAGGACGGGTGTAGAGGGTGGTGTACTGGGGAGCGCTATCCACGAGGGAGTCAAAACATTTCCGGGCAAAGGCTGTGTTGGTAATGTTGGCAGTATACGAGCCTGTTGCCCTGTTACCCGTGTTCCCGGGGTGCTCCCATTAAGAAAACTCCTTGCAGAACTGGTTGCGCTCTGCTGCTCAGGTACGCGAACTGCCCGCAATACACCGCTGAGTTGCATGAGTTTCATCGTACCCATGCTGCTCAAATCCAGGTCAGCAGTTAATTCCTCATCCAGTTGCTCGAAAGGGAGTAACTCTGCGAGCGAGAGTGTGACTCGTGGCTGTTTGCGCGTAGGAAATTGTGTGATATCGACTTCGTAAGGTTGTTGCCTGTGTAAAGCTTCCCCTTGCGTGGTTTCTTCCGTCTGTTGAAGTGGCAGTAGATGGAATGGCTGCGGTCGCCTCAAAAGTTTGCCATGTGAAATAGGTGAATTGGACCTCTGATCAGTCGGAAGCGGATACCGATAATCAGGTTGCATGTATACCTCATCTAAAAAGTGTTATCTACAAAATAAAGAGATAGAAATGTATCTCTTCTTTATTCAAATAAAAAAGGTCTTGCGAATGAACTCTTATTCTCTGTTCCCCATTTTACGGGACAAAACGCTATTCTCTGAGAGACCTCTAACCTTTTCAAGCATAGCATAGAAGAATGGGCACGGCAACAAATGTGCAGAAAATAGTACTCATGCCGTAGGAGTCTGTCGCGTTGCCTGAATGCATGAAGTTGATTTTGGCATCGCCGAACGTACCCTCGCAGGCCAGAACATTCCCATTAAATTAACCGGTATACAACCCGAGTTCTGGTTGTTCTGCTGCTGTTTCCCGTACTCGCAGTGGCTTTTTGAACGTGCCAAATTGTGGCGGCATCTCTATCTGTTTACCGTGGAGGAGTTCATCAATGGTCACTATCTGAATACGGAGAAAATCCTTGCCCCAGCCAGTTGAATGATAAAACCCTGCCTTTATCGCCTCTGTTACCATATCTTTGCTCGGCTCCTCAAGTGTAATGAACACACCGATTGCTGCATTCTCGCGTTCAACTGTTCCTCTAAGGTCACGAATATCACCGGATTTGACATGGCCGGACTTCACCTGCACCAGTACACGCTTTGCTTTCCCTGAAGTATCGTCAATAAAGGCAATGACGCCATCAATACCCTTATCGCTGCCCTTTTTCCCTTCTTTACTGCCTTCCTGCCCACCCAAAGGTCTCGCTTTTACGAGCGATAAGGCCCACCACTGGAATTGATAGCGATCATTTTTCGCAAGATCAGCAGCGCCGCCGACATCTTTGGGTTCTCTAACAACATCGTATGTTATATCAGGAAACATCGCATCCAGCCGGTATTTCATCAGGGCAATACTGAGATGTGTGATGTCAATACCAATCCACTTGCGGCCTAACTTTTGAGCGGCAGCAATCGCGGTCCCGCATCCGCAAAACGGATCCAGAATGACATCGCCAGGGTTGCTACTGGCCTGGATAATGCGCTCTAAAAGGGCCAGGGGTTTTTGTGTTGGATAACCCAGTCGTTCGGCTGCCTGTGAGTTTATTGGTGGTATATCGGTCCAAAGAGCTTGTAGTGGAATGCCTTTATTTTCGTCAAGATACCGTTTGAGAACGTATACCTCCCGCTTTAGTAAAATGCAACCGTCCTTCGGCATCAAGCTTCCGCATAGTTTCTTCAGGACAGCGCCACAATTTGAACGTACCCTTTATACTCGTACTCATAGCCTCCACCTGAAAGCCCTTTTGCGGTAAGATCAGCATCTGTCCAGAGTCGGCCATCGGGGTCACTTTGATGAAAACGAGCCAGGTATTCAGCATCGCTGAGGGGCATACAGTCTGAATACTCTTCGTATGTCCATGTCGAGCCTTTTGTCGTTGTACAATAGAACATCAATATTCGCGCCACTAGCGTCTTACGTGGAGCATCATTGTGTGCTGCTGGTTCGCTGCCAAACTATCTCATTGCGGAAACTTCGCAGCGCCGAAAATACTATCAAGCAATGACCTTCAAATAGTGGCTTGCTGTAGGATCACAGTGCAAATACAAGCTGCCTGCTGATTTCAAGACGCGGTGAAGTTCTACCAATCGAACTGTCATCATCACGAGGTACGCCATCATCTGGTTAGTACCGATAAAATCATGAAGAGACTCTATCATTCTGGCTACATGATCGGGTGCTTCTGTTAATAATGCTGTGTAGGTGCGTTCCGCATCTAAATTCCAGTGCCAGGTGTCTTCAAACGCTGCAATTTGCGCCTGGCTTTCGCTGCCATGTTCATCCTTAAATAACACGTTGTAGTTACGACTTGAATTAAAAGGCGGGTCAAGATAAATAAGGTCAATGCTCTCGCTTAGGAGATAATCGCGTAAAATAATGAGATTATCACCGTAAAACAGGGTATTCTGGGTTACAGGCTTTGGTGCCATGCGCTACTCCCTTCCCTTACTCCGAAAATCGTTAAGTATAGTGGTGATTAGAAGAATTGTTCTGCTAGCCCATAGTGTATATCAACGCGGCAAGCGGGCGCAAGAGATGTAGGATAAAAAGGTCAGGTAGCTTGTTCGAGGCAATTGAGTCATGAAGACTCTGGAGATATAACGATGCCAAAGCCTCCGGTCGACCTGGCGACACTGGCCGAGAGCAGGTCTACCTGAAAGCCAAGTGCGCGCAGCAACAGCGAGAACAGGCCATTCAATTCATAGCAGAAACCGCCCCGGTTGTGTTTGACTATCTTTGTCCACAGGCCTGCTTCATTGAGAACGATCTCTCTTCCCAGGTGGATATCAAGGTTTTCAAACGGCACGGCCAACAGATGAGCCTCGTGCAAGGCTCGCAATGTCTGTAACGTTGGCTCAAGGGAAGCATGATAGTGTATGCGCTCAAGATAACTCTGCATATCCATTGTTCTCTTGTCCTCTGCTACTGGCCGAGGGCTGCCTTCAATTGTTGCACAGCACCGCCTATCAGGGAGGAAATATCGGTGGTGGCGTTGACCATCTGGAAGCCTTCACTAATGCGCATCGCGGCTGCTGCGCCATTGCTGCAAAAGATGCCACTGGCCAGGTGGTGTGCTCGTGCGGATGCTTTGATGGTTTCCAGCGCCTGCACGAATGCTGGTTCAGCGCCTTCAGCGCTTGGAGGGAGGCCGAGCTGAGCGTGCAGGTCGTTTGGCCCTATGAAGGCCACATCCAGCCCTGGCACACTGAGAATCTCATCCACGTTTGCCAGCCCCTGCGCGCTCTCAATCTGGATGGCCAGCAGAATTTCAGTGTTGGCAATCTCCCCGTAGCTTTTCCAGTCCAGCGCGCCGAAGCTATACGGCCCGAAGACGCCGCCGATGCTGCGTGTTCCCTCCGGTGGATATTTTGTGAGAGAAACCGCCTGCTGCGCCTCCTGGGGTGTATTCACCATCGGTATGAGGACGCCCCACGCTCCGGCATCCAGCGCCCACTTGAACCACTCTACGCTATTGTATGGCAGCCGCACTAGCGGCGCGCTCGTTCCCGCATCGGCGATGATGCCCACCATATCGGCAATCAGGCCGGGCTGCTGGGCCGTGTGCTCTCCATCGATAAGCAGCCAGTCAAAGCCCAGCCGCGCCATGATACGCGCCGAGGCCCTGCTCGGCAGGCTCAACCATGCTCCCACGCTCGGCTCACCCCTTTTCAACTTCGCTTTTACATGATTCTGTTCGCATCGTGTCAAAATCCCTTTCAAGCTCTTACAAAACGTCGTATGGTATAACATATCACGTAGAGCGGTGTGAGAGTGGATCAAAGCCATTGCCAGCAGCTAAGCTGCCAGCCACTGCCTTCGATTGCAACAGCACCCGCGTAGTCCGGGCCGGGGAAAAGGTTCTGGAATGTCCAGCGTTTCACTTCACGAAGGTCTTCGCGACTGGCGAGCAAAGCCGCAGGTTCGCCGGGGAGCAAAGAGACATCGAAGAGATGGAGCGGGAGGGAGAGGCCTCTGCCTCGCGCCTTAATGTAGGCCTCCTTGCGCGTCCAGCAGCGATAAAACGCCTCGCGTTTTGCTTCCCCGGGCAGCGAACGGAGAACGGCGCGCTCGTTGGGTGAAAAACTGACCCTTGCCAGTTTATCGAACTCAATACCGTCTTTCATATATTCGACATCCACGCCCACTTCCCGCCAGCATGTCAGCGCATAGAGGGCGATATCACCGGAATGGGAAAGGTTGAATGCCAGCTTGCTCTCATGGGAGGGCGCTAAGGTCGGTTTCCCATGTTCGTTCGTGACAAATAGCAGTTGCTCCGGTTGCAGGTGCAGGTAGCGAGCGAGGAGCATTCTCAATACTCCACGGGCAATAATCCAACGCTGCCGGTCTCTTTCAAAGAAAAATCGGCTTGCCCGTATACTCTCCTCCTCACTCAGCACACGAACCATACTATCTCTGACTTCCCCTGGAGCATGTAAAAAGACGCGCCAGACATGAACCTGGTTTTCAGAGAGGGTAAGATTAGCGGGAGGAATTGCCCATTGTTGCTCGCTTTGCATGCTAAAAGCCTGGACCAACGTAAAAATAACTGGCATTGGCGGTGGTCGGACAGGAGTTCGTTTTGCTGTTGCAGTACTGCCCTTTCAGGTATGTGCCATCGGATTGATGTTGCACTGTGCCAAAAATATAGAGTGGCGTCTGTCCGCTAGCTTGCTGCACGGTAAAAGAGAAGTTCCCTTGCAAATCAACAACTCCCTGAAGTGGATATGCCTGTTGCGATGCTTTGTAAGTCATAGTTCCATTGAAGGAACCACTTCCCTTGTTCTGGGAAATAGATACCGTGACATAGATCGTCTGATTCGTTGTTTCATTGAGCAGCGATCCATTATAGGTATCCGCTATATACAGGCCGGGAGGGACTGTAGGTGTCGCTGTAGGGACAAGTGTCGGTTTGCTTGTCGGTGCAGTCGCGGTTTGTTGAAGCGTCGTTTTCTGTTGATTGCTCAGTACGTGGAAGCCATAGAAACCGGTACCTGCAAACAAGAGCAATACAACGATACCGATGATGCTGAAAGTCCTGGCAGACGAGGCTGTGCTCTTTTTTTGTATGGGGGTCGGCTGAGACTCCCTTTCTACTCTCTGCCCGGAAGAATTGGGAGCGGCTACTGTAGGGAGGTCATATTCTGATCCAGATGCTTTCGCCAGACCATGATCTGATCCAGATCGCGTTGGTTCCACGCTAATAGCTTCTAGCAATGAAGGCGTAGCGCTCTGATTGAGGAAGGTTGGCGCGCCGCTGATAATCTCTGGCGGTAATGAGGCGTCTTTTTGATAGATGGTTGGTGCGGCGCTGACCGCTTCTTGTGATGGGGATGTGCCGTCAGATTGCACGTTGTTGACAGCCTGCTCAAGCGCATTCGAGAAAGCGACGATCGAGGGAAAGCGATCCTCTGGTTTCTTTGCCAGAGCACGCAGGATGACCGCGTCGACAGTGGGAGGCAACTGGAGATTATAAGTACTCGGCGCTGCTGGTTGGGCTGTAAAGTGCTGGTACATTAATTGTTCCATGCTTCCTGTAAAAGGTGTACGCCCGGTGAGCATTTCGTAGGTCATTACTGCCAGGGCATACTGATCTGTAGCTGGAACAGGCTGGCTGCTCCAATGTTCGGGTGCCATTGAAGCGGGAGTACCGCGAATAGTGCGACTGGAACCAGACGTTGTTGAGCTACTGCGGGCAACGCCAAAGTCGGCGAGCAGCAAGGTAGGACGATGCGGGTTCTTTGCATTGCTGCGCAGGAGAAAGTTAGAAGGTTTGACATCCAGATGAATGACCTGATGATCGTGAGCATATTGGAGTCCTTCTGCTGCTTGCCCGATCAGATAAACCACATCTTTTGGCGAGAGCAAATTACCACCTCTTTGCCGCAACCAGGTGGCCAACGACCCATCCGAGGTAAATGGCATAACCATGTACGCAATCGTTGTCTCCTCAAGAGTTTCCTCCCCAAAATCGTAAAGAGGCAAGATATTGGGGTGCTCAAGGGTGGCAATAGCCCTTGCCTCGCGCTGGAAGAGACGCGCAGCATCTTTTGAAGAATCGCTATCGGGATAAGGGGTAGTCTCAGAGCGCAGGACTTTGATGGCTACCTGTCGGCTCACACGGGTATCCTCCATCAAATACACTTCACCCATGCCCCCACTACCAACTAAACGCACACGGCGATAACGCCCATTTTGTAGCTCTTCTAATACCATCTTTTGCCTCGTGGTTTCTGGAAAAAATATTCCCTGCTCGCAGTAGTCATGAATACCCAGCCATAGTATAGCACGAGAGATAATGGATGGGAAAGAGGCTACAAGTTTCTGACGCTGCGCCCGGAATGATACGTGCGAGAATGTTTATAATGGCATAGAGGAGGATTACAACTCCACAGGGGCTGTATCTTATGCAGCTTTCTATTACATCTTTGCCATTACCGTCAGGCCAGTCGTTGTCTCTGTCTTCTGGCTGCTATCTTGTTCAGACTGGCGATGGTAAGAACATTTTGATTGATAGCGGTTTCCCTTTTCAAGGAGTAGCGTGAGTCACTTTTTCCCTCACTTCTTCGTTCTCATGGATAGGTACATTTACATAGTGTCGTAACCTTCCTGGGTATACTAAGGTAGAAGAGAACGAAAAAGCTATTTTCAGGGGAGACAGCGATGAAGCGCATTTTAATCATAAACGCCTCAGCGGAGCTTTTGAGAGTATTGAGTACGAGCATCGAAAATGAAGGATATGAAGCGATTATGCGCACGTATTCGGTAATTGAAGATATGCGCGAAATCAAGGAGTTGAGGCCTGATCTTATCCTCCTGGACATCCTTGCCGGGGGTGGTTACAATATCGGGTGGCAGCTCCTGGAACGGCTGACGCAAACAAAGGATATCCAATCCATTCCCATCATTATCAGTACTGCCGATCTCAAGGAGGTCAAACAGCGGCGAGACTTTTTCACTGCTCAAGCCATTCCTGTCCTCTTAAAACCTTTTAGTATCCAAACGTTATTAGATGAAATTAGAAAGGCTATAAGGAAGCAGGTTCACTTAAATTGATGGAGAACCAGGCTTGATTAGTCTTCCCCTGTTGATATATACTCCTGTCAGGCTCATCAGGCCGATCAAGTGATCAGACCGGCCAGTGTTCATATTTCATATAGCCTAATTTCTGCTGTAGCTTGCATATAGTAGCAAGCAAAGGAGGAGCATATGGCGACAGAGGACAGGCAGGGGACATCCGAGGAGGTCGCGCGCATACGGAGCTATCTGGCGAGCCAGTCCGTGAAGCGCACACCTGAGCAGCTTGTCGAGACCTTGCGCGAGGCTCACCGGCAGTTTCTGGAAGCTGCGACGGCGATACCTGAAGCCGCTTTCTCCACGCTACCGCAAGCGGGGGAGTGGTCTGCTGACGGTGTGCTGAACCATGTATATCATATAGCCACGTTTGAAGAGCAGGCTGTTCGCTCTGTGCTCGAACGAGGAGAACGACCACCGGACCTGCAAAATCTCTCCACAACTTCACCGGACTTCACAACAGAGGAGATGCTCGCCGCTATTTCAGATAGTCGCGAGCGGCTGTTCGCCTCAGTCCTTAAGGCCGACCCGCAGGCGCATCTCGACATCACCTGGCCGGGTAGTGATTTCGGCCAGCTGAACTGGCGTGAGTGGCTCCTCTTCGCCCGCATCCACGAGCTTGATCATGCCCGGCAGTTGCAAGCGATTGCCGCCGCTCTGACATCGCAAGAGGGGAAGTAAGTTGCCATGAAACTGGCCATCAATTTTGCCCCTGCCGGTGATAACTGGGAGTCCGCGCTTAGCTATGCTATTGAGGCCGAGCGATTGGGTGTCGATATGGCATGGTCGGTCGAGATGTGGGGATACGATGGGGCGACGCCACTGGCCTATCTGGCCGCGAAGACGAAGCGTCTGCGCCTGGGAACGGGCATCATGCAGATCGATGCGCGCACTCCCGCTATGACAGCCATGACCGCTCTCTCGCTGGCCGCCCTCTCAGGTGACCGTTTCATGCTCGGCCTCGGCGTTAGCGGGCCACAGGTCATGGAAGGCTGGCACGGTGTGCGTTTTGCCCGTCCCTTGCAGCGCACGCGAGAAACTATCGACATCGTGCGCATGGTGACACGTGGCGAACGACTCACCTATCACGGCGAGATCTATAACCTTCCCTTGCCCGGCGGCGAGGGCAAAGCGCTTGTCCCAATGGTGAGACCACAGGTACACATCCCCATCTACCTGGCAACGCTTGGTCCAAAAAGCCTTGAACTAACCGGAGCGCTTGCCGATGGCTGGCTGGGCACCTCCTTTATCCCCGAACACGCTTCTCTCTTCTTCGAGCACATCGCTACCGGAGCAGTCCGCGCCGGTCGCTCCCTGGCCGACCTCGATCTGCAAGTAGCCGCCGGTGTTGTAGCCTTCTCCGACGATGTTGAACGCCTTGTCGCCCCTCGCAAGCCGGGCCTTGCCTTCACTCTCGGTGCGATGGGTTCGCGCCAGCACAACTTCTACAACGACTCCTACCGCCGCATGGGCTATGCGGTCATCGCGCAGGAGGTGCAAGACCTCTGGCTCAAAGGCGACCGGCAGGCCGCAGCTGATCGCGTCCCCGACGAACTGGTGCTCAAAACCAACCTCCTCGGTACCCGCGAGATGGTACGCCAGCGCTTACGCACCTACCAGACTGCCGGAGTTACCAGCCTGCGTGTTGATCCAGACGGAGCAACCCTGGACGAACGTCTCGCCAATCTTGCAACGTTGATCGAACTCATCAGGGAGGTTAAGGCAATAGCTGCAGCTGAATGAGCATTTGCTTGCTCTCTATGACTGCAAGATACTCAGTTCCGGCGTTATGATCTTGCCTTCTTCAGTAATCAGGAAGCACTGTCGATAAAATACATATCCCAAAAAGTGGTTTATGCAACGTCTACCTTATAAGGGATCGGTCACTTATCGACACTCGTAGCTTTTGGCCCCTGGATCAAATCGCTAGCATTATCGCCAGTTTAGAAAAGAAGCGGAGGAGAGGAACTATGGCTGCCCCGATTACCTGTCTGGTAACACTGCATGGTGTTGGTTTTATGCAACCACCTCAGCAAAATGTCCCTGGCTATGCTGATCCGTTACATGAGCACCTCAAAAAGCAGCTCGGTTCATTACTCAGCGATGATCCCAACCGGGAACGTACGCAGCAGGGGGAGAATGGACCAATTTATGTGCAGAGCCGCTGGCTTACTGCTGCCGGGATGCCCAGTTCTGAAGAGGGGCTGAAACGTCTGGGGAGCTGGTCCAAAGATAGGCGGCGTATTCAAACAAAGAACGCCCCCTTGATTGCTGATGATGCGCTGATCTCTCATGTTGCACTTGTCTACTCCGACCTGGAGCCGCAGGGACGCGAGTTAGAGGCTACTTTGATTAGTTCGGCAATGAGTCTTTTCTCGTCTTCCAACTATGCCCATGCAGCCGGGCTGATGCATATGGCCTTTACTGATATTCTTGCCATAATAAAGGACTCTTCTGCTGCTAAAGATCAGCAATCGAGTAGCCTTCGTCCGCGCAGCGATGTTGGCACCAGAGGTCCCAGAATGCTCACGCCCCAGCCGCAAGCAGCAGATCCATCATCTACAGGAATAATTGCAATGTTACGCAGTCTTGAGGATGATGTGGCATGCTATGTCTGTCACAACGAGGAACGCGAGCGCGTGCGCTATTTTGTAGCGGAAGCGCTCTTGCGCCTCGCCTTGCGTGACGACGTAGGCACAATTGTGTTGAACACGCATAGCAACGGGACAGTGATTGCACTCGATATCCTGCGCGGCTTGCATCCTTTCGCTACAGCCAAGGTCAAGGCATTCATCACGGCTGGCAGCCCGTTGCGTAAGTATGTTGATCTCTTCCGCTGGGGACAACAGATCGAGCTGCTCAGTCCAATCAAGCCCTGGTACAATTTCTGGGATGAGCGTGATCCTGTCGGCGACCCGCTTGAACCGCCTATAAGCTGGCACTGGGGCGATAAAGTCGAAATCCCCCTACGACCCCAAGCTGTTCAGCTTGATTGATCCCAATAGCGGTGCCAAATCTAACGTAGAGATCACAGACATCCATATTGATAATATGCGCAATAGTACCGGTGGTGGATTACAGGCTCATAACTACTGGGATAATGAGGTGGAGTTCGTCAAGAATCTCAGTGAGATTCTGCAAGGAATAGTCAGGGATCAGGGTGCTCAAACATCTGTAGCGAGCACATCGTAGCTACTCCATGCACAGAAAAGGAATCTTCTGCATTTAAAGCTTGATTTTCTCAACTATATCGAGTAAGCTTATGCGTGGTAATGCTCACGCTATATTCTCGATGACCCGCTTTTAAACCGCGAGCCGGAAGACTAGTTCACACGGAGGTGAAGTATGTTCAGGACTACAGGTAAGCGCCTATTTGCTCTGTTTGCCATTCTCGGGATCGCCATCACGGTTGTCATCAGTCGCAATCGCTCTCAGACAGTCACTGAGGCCCCCGCTGACTTTAAGAACCCTGACCGCTCAGTAAACCTGGCCGCTGCTTTCAGTTCGTGGCTTGATCGTTCAGTTGGCTGGGAGCGCCTACCACTCCCGATCGCAGTGCTCGTACTTGGTGGAGTGCGCAGTTTCATGCGGGCGAGGAACCTGTACGATACGAATACCTTACCGACTATTCCTCAGCCGCAGCCGAAGCCAGAGGGAACATCCTACCTCACCGCCCGCACGGTAGACGGCACCTTCAATGATTTGCAGTATCCCTCGATGGCCAGTGCAGGTACCCGCTTCGGTCGCCTTTTCCCCCTGGAATACACCTATCCTGACCCGCAACCGGCTATCCTGGAACCCAGCCCACGTACAGTGAGCCGCGAACTCCTCGGTCGTCGTGAATTCGTACCGGCGACCTCGTTAAACATCCTGGCGGCAGCATGGCTCCAGTTTATGATACGGGACTGGTTAAGCCACGGGACCAGCCCGAAAGATAATCCCTGGCTCATACCCCTGGCCCCCGATGATAACTGGTGGCAGAATCCTATGCAGATCATGCGCACCCCTCCCGACCCCACACGCCCTCCGGGGTCTGACGGACCTCCGACGCACATTAACACTGAGACCCACTGGTGGGACGGGTCACAGATCTATGGGAGTGCCCCTCTGACGCAGAAGCAGGCGCGTACGGGACAAGACGGTAAGCTCATGCTCACTCCTGAGGGACTTCCTCCCCCTCCCTTACTGGCCGAGCTATCACAGGTACCGGGCTGGTGGATTGGCCTGGCTATGATGTCTACGCTGTTTGCGCGGGAACACAATGCTATCTGCGACCGGCTCAAGGCCGAATTCCCGCACTGGTCTGACGACGAGCTATTCGACCGTGCGCGACTGATCAATGTTGCCTTGATGGCAAAGATCCACACCGTCGAATGGACGCCGGCGATAATCGCGCATCCAACGACACAGGTTGCGATGCGTTCCGAATGGTGGGGTCTGCAAGGCGAGAAGTTGTCGAATCTTTTCGGACGGTTATCCGACAACGAAATCATCAGTGGAACTCCTGGCTCCGCGACCAATCAATTCACCGCGCCGTACTCGCATACTGAAGAGTTTGTTGCGGTGTACCGGATGCACCCGCTCATCCCGGATGAATACAGTTTCCGTGCGGCGGCAGACGGCCATCTCCTCGAAGAGCGGCAGTTTAACGAGGTGACCGACGTGAACGCCAATGGGTTGTTGGAGCAGATCGCTCTGGGTGATCTCTTTTACTCCTTCGGCATCGCCAATCCTGGCGCGCTCACGCTGCACAACTATCCGCGTTTCCTGCAAACATTCAGGCGACCAGATGGCATCGTTATTGACCTTGCCGCCACCGATATCCTGCGCATGCGCGAACTGGGCGTTCCCCGCTATAACCAGTTCCGGCGATTAATACATCTCAAGCCCATGGGCAGCTTCGAGGAGATGGTGCCGCCCGAACATCCTGAGTGGGCCGAGGAACTTCGGCGCATCTATAACAACGATATAGAGCGTGTCGACCTGATGGTTGGTCTCTTCGCGGAACCTAAGCCGCAGGGGTTCGGCTTCAGCAACACCGCTTTCCATGTCTTCATCCTGACCGCGCCGCGTCGTTTGAAGAGTGATCGCTTCTTCACGGACGATTTCACGCCCGAAATCTACACACAAACAGGGCTGAAGTGGATCGCCGATAACAGCATGATCACCGTTTTGCTACGGCATTTCCCGGGACTGCGCCCGGCGCTGCGAGGCCGCACCAACGCCTTCGCACCCTGGACAAAGATTGGCTCCTGAGTAATAGTCTACCCCGTTGCTGGATCGCTTGCAGCGATCAGGGAGGGATATATGACAGAATACGTGACATCTAAGCAGTACGGCACAGGCTGGAAGGAAGTCTTCGCTGGAGGCAGTGAAGTGGCGGAAGCCAGATTGTTTGCGACATTCACCAATCGAATCAAGCTCGTGCAGAAGCAGATTCAGGCGAATGAGCATGCTCCTGTGATCCGGCGGGCATTTCACGCGAAGCTTGATGTGGGCATTGCCAGGCATGTCGGCGTTATCAACGCAGAGTTCCGGGTTTTGCCAGATATACCCGAAGAGCTACGCATAGGACTCTTCCAGCCGGGTGCAACCTATCAATCGATAGTGCGCTTTTCAAATGCCTCTGGAGCCGTTCAACCGGATGCAACAAAAGATCTGCGCGGAGTTGCGATACGCGTAGTCACAGATCAAGGGGACATCTATGATTTCCTCATGACCGATGCTTCCACCTCACACGCGCGTGATGCTCGCCAGTTCATGGTTGCTGCCGAGGCAATGGCCAGCCGCTGGCAGGTCGTGCAATTGCTCAAGCTGCTGCGTGGCTTAGGGCTGGGAGAGACGCTGCGCATGATTCGCGTGCTCAGCAAGGATGCACGCAAGATTGACAGCCTGACCACCGACCAGTTCTGGAGTCGCGCCCCCTACAAGTTTGGGCCATACGCGGTGAAGTTCACGCTACAGCCAGCGCAGCAAGCGGCAAGCAGCTCAACAGCTGCCGGGGAGAACTACCTCAAGCAGGATTTCATCGAGCGGCTTCAGAAGGGTGCCATTACGTTTGACTTCAGAGTGCAGCGGTTTGTAGATGAAGGAAAAACACCGATAGAGGATGGGACAGTCGAGTGGAAAGAGTCGGACAGTCCATTCGAGACTATTGCCCAACTCGTCATTCCACAGCAAGACCTGTCTACTGCCAGCGCAAGGGAAACGGAGACATTGGTCGACAGCCTCGCCTTCAACCCCTGGAATACGACGGACGACTTTCGCCCTCTGGGCAATCTCAATCGAGCACGCAAGACAGTCTATGAAGCCAGCGTGGATTACAGGTCGGGGGGCACAGGCCCGATTGCAAGGCAGCAGAGCGCAAACATAAGGAATATCCTCTTGATTGCGCTTCTCGTTGCCCTGGTTGCTGGAGGAGGCCTCTTCCTTCTATGGAGAAAGATATTTTCTCTCATGGAGTAAGGGAGCATCTGATCCCCTTACGACCCACTGGCAGGCGGATCGAGCGCGTTTGTAAAGAAAGCGACGACCCGGTCGACGTAGGTCTTTCCCTCCACATGATAGGATTGGGCATGTTGAGCGCCCGGTACCAGCCAGGTCTGCACGTCAGCATTGGTCGGCTTGCGAGCGGCTGTTGCCAGCATATCCATGTTCGCCGGGGGAATGAAGTCATCGCTGGCCCCATGAATCAGGAGAAGTGGACGTGGGGCAATGCTGGCAACCGAATTTACCGGACGAACACGCGTGTAGTCTATGCCGTAGATGGCACGAACAGCTACAAGACCCCCAGGGAGGAGCAGTAAGGGAACGTGGGCTTGCCTGGGAAACTGGCGCACGAGAATCGGGAAAATATTCGCATAGGCGCTGTCGGCGACGATAGCATGAAAAGCGGGTTCTTGTGCGCTGGCCATTAGCAAGGTCGCGGCTCCCATCGAGACGCCCAGCCCTGAGATGGTTCGTGAGCGTCCAAGTTCAAGGTAGGGAAGTGGACCTGAGCGCAAGAAATCCACCGCGCCCAGCACATCACGCTGCTCATAAAGACCAAAAGAGAGAGGGGCAGATGGTGATTCGCCCATGCCGCGCATATCGAAAGCGAGAATGGCAAATCCCTGACGAGCGAGAGCGCCACTGAGATCAAGGAGTCCGGCGGCTGGATCGCTGCGGTTTTGCCAGGTACCATGTACCATGACAACGGTACGCTCTGCTGTCAGTTGCCCATCAGGCAGCACGCCCGGAATGAACCAACCGCGCAGTTGCACGCCATCTTCCCGACTGGGAAAAGTAATATCTCTGTACTGCAAGCCAAGCGAGGCAGGCGTCGTTTTCACAGGCAGCGGCGGACGGTGTACCAGCCTCGTCGCTATATAGATCGAAATTGCTGCATAGCCGCCAGCAAGCACGGCGAAGAGGCCGCGCAGAACAGTCACAAATCTACGTCGTCTCTGTTCATCCCGGCTTGACCCGGTCGCAGCAGGTTTGGAAGGTGTACCGCGTAGTGCCGTCAGGAAGCTCATAAAGTATCCTCCTTAAAAATTCATCTACGTCTCCTTGAAGAACTATTAACCTCAACCCTGGCTAATTATATTCTATGGCGAAATAATTAGGAAGACTATTAGAGAGATGATTTGTGACATCTCCCGCTTCAGATTGCCAGGGTTCATCTTGTTGGTTTTCTTTCGGTTCAGAGAATTCTAGAATGGATAGCAAGACTGATGACCCCTCAGAGAGTGGACCCATCAGTCTTGCTATCCATCTATCTGTCTCATTACCTCGACCAGGGAGGGATAAGGAGGTCAGCCAGGTGCAAGTATCTCAGTCAATGGTAATAGAAGTGCTCTATCCTATGCGTTCTCTGATCTGGGTTTGCCTGAGGCAAGAAATCCGAGGCGTCCCAGTCGAGGCGTTAACCATTGATCTATGCCAAAGTAGCGACCGGCTGCAATGGCGAAGAGGACGGCGAACATCAGGGCGTAGAGGATGGCCGTGCCAATATCGGTGCTCTGGCCGGGTGTGTATGGTCCCCCAAAGCCTTCTGGAATTGCCCAGATGCCTAATGACCAGATAAAGCCAACAACACATGTCAGGTTGGTGAGCAGGCCGAGAATTAAGAAGAGGGCCAATCCTGTCTCGATAACGGCGGTCAGGTAGGCAAAGAATTGTGGATTGCTGCTGACGACATGCGTCCAGAAGGAAATCCAGTTCTTCACTCCGTCAGGTTGACCCTGTTGAGCGCTTTTGATCGAGTCGGTAAATGATTTGATAAATCCCGGCTGCCACTTTAACCAGGCGTCTATAGCCCAGACAATTCCAAAAGCAATCCGTAAGAACGCGATGGAACGTGCCCTCCAGACTGTAACTCTGGTTGAGCCAGTAGTAACAGCAGTGTTCATTGTTGTGGGTGCAGCCTGTCTCTGCATAGATAATCCTCTCCTTCTTGAATGACCTCTATTAGCCTTATTAGGTGCCGTCTGAGCATTCGAACTCAGAGACTTATCAAGAACACGAATGTAGGTGTAAATTGGTGTCATTAGTCTATGAATTTTTTCTACTAATGAATATATTTTCATTTTTGTTACGCAGGGAGGGCTATTCTCACATGTCCTCCCGAAGTCAGCGAAGTAGCTATGATCTCATTTACAGCTATCATCACAGGCATTGCATTATCCAAATCGATGAGACATACTATAGACTGGCGAAGGAAAGCTGCTTCTATTGAATCTTGTGGAAAGGCGCTTCCCATGGTTGAACCATTTCATAAGCAATTAAAACGCGAACGGCTGCGGCGCGGGTGGTCTCAGGCATATTTAGCTGAAAAACTGGGTTGTTCTCCCAAGACGGTGAATTGCTGGGAAACAGGGATGCTTCCCAAGCCGGAGTACCAGCGCATCCTCTGTGAGTTCTTTGATAAGAATGCGGAGGAGCTTGGCCTGCTGCAAGAGGATGTCCAGCAAGAGGATTTTTCAGCGCCCGCTTCCGACTCTATACCGATTTCTGCCTCTCCTCAGCCCGATGCCGACGGACGAGCAGAGAGTTCAACAGAACATCCAATCCAGATAAAGGCCTACCGCGAAGATCTGAGCGAGGCTCCTTATCTGGAGCACTTGTATGGACGTGCTGGAGAACTTGCTACTGTGCGGCAATGGCTGCTCGATGTGAACTGTCATTGTGTCGCGATCTTAGGGATTGGCGGTGTTGGCAAAACCGCCTTTGCAACGGCGCTGGCACAGCAGACAAAAAGAAACTTTGTCTCTCTATTCTGGTGCTCGCTGCAACATGCTCCTTCGTTGAGTCAGATTCTGCAACAAACCATACACTTCCTTTCTGAACAGCGTGAAGGCAATTTGCCCACGGATGTAGATGGGCAGATACGCCTGCTCATGCTGTATTTGCAGGAACAGCGCTGTCTGCTGGTGTTTGATAACGTCGAGTCACTTTTTCAACCAGGAAAGAAAACCGGCGTCTATCGGAAGGGGTACGAGGACTACGGAAGCTTTTTCCAGCGCATCGGCGAAGGTCGACATCGCAGTTGCCTGCTCCTTACGAGCCGCGAGACGCCAAAAGAAGTGGCTGGGCTGGAAGGAGAGGATGGAGTAGTTCGCTCTCTGCATCTTACAGGAGTGGAAGTGACTGCCGGGCGAGATATTTTGAAAGGAAAAGCTCTTTCTGGCAAAGATGAGCACTGGGACCGGCTGGTGCAACTCTATTCCGGCAATCCCCTCGCGCTGAAACTGGCAGCCGCGTCAATTCAAGATATCTGTGGCGGTGATATTGCCAGTTTCCTCGCGGTCGAACATTCAAGCGTGGGAGATGTCAACGATCTGCTTGATCAGCAGGTGCAGCGACTCCCGGTGCAGGAGCGAGAAGCGCTCTTCTGGCTGGCGATTGAGCGCGAGCCAGTCTCGCTGGAAGAGCTTCACAAAGATCAGGTCCATCCCCTTTCAAAGGGCGATCTGTTTGAAACCCTGCAGTCGCTGCTGCGCCGCTCGCTCATCGAACGCAGGGGGAACAACCGCTTTACGCTCCAGCCGGTCATTATGGAGTATGTGACCAATCAACTCATGAAGCGTGCCTGCGCCGAAATCAGGACAGATGCTTTCCCAACCTGGGCAAACTACGCTTTTATGCAGGCACAGGCACAGGATTATGTGCGCGAAAGTCAGCAGCGTTTCATCCTCGCTCCAATTGCCGGATACCTGCTCAAGGAAGTGGAGAGAGAGGGTCTGAAACAGCTCTTGCTGGAGAGACTTTCAGGGAGGTATCAATCTTTTCCTGAAGGCCACAACTATCTTGCTGGCAATGTGCTCAACTTGCTCATTTTCCTCGGCTACGACCTGCGCGGCCTGGATTTTTCGCAGCTACTCATTCGCCAGGCCTGTTTGCAGCAGGCAGTCCTTCCGACTGTCAATTTTTCCTACGCCCGTTTTCTCGACAGCACCTTTAGTGATACCTTTGGCAACATCGTTTCGCTTACGTATAGCCCAGATGGCGAACTGCTGGCAGCCGGAAGCGCCACCGGCGAGATACGCCTCTATCACGCACAGAGCAATACCCTGCTGCTGACCTGCTCAGGCCATCACGATGCCGTCTGGTCGCTTGCCTTTAGCCCGGATGGCCGTCTTCTTGCCAGCAGCAGCGACGATCAGACCGTTCGTCTCTGGAATACACACAACGGCAATTGTCTCTCCCTCTTCCAGGAACACACCAACCGCGTACGCGCTATCACCTTTAGCCCGGACGGACGTTTGCTTGCCAGTGGCAGCGACGATCAAACCGTTCGCCTCTGGGACGTGGCATACGGGAACTGCCTGGCTCATCTCACCGGTCACACGGAACGCATCTGGTCGCTGGCCTTCAGTCCCGATGGTCAACTGCTGGCGAGTGGCAGTACCGATCAGACGATCCGCCTGTGGAATGTGACATCATGGCAGTGTGTCAGGATACTGGAGGGCTGCACTGGATGGGTTCGCTCCGTGCGCTTCCATCCCGGTGGCCATCTCCTTGCCAGTGGCAGCGACGATCACCTGGTACGCCTGTGGAACGTGCAGAGCGGCGACTGCCTGCTAACGCTGCGGGGGCATAGCAATCGGGTCTGGTCTGTGGCCTTTAGCCATAATGGGCGCTTGCTTGCCAGTGGCAGCGAAGATCAGACGGCGCGCCTGTGGGATGTGGAGACGGGCCGCTGCCTGCACATTTTGCTGGCCCATACTCACGGCATCCGCGCTGTTGCCTTCAATGCCGACGATAGCATGCTCGCCACTGGCGGCGATGACCAGTGCCTGCGCCTGTGGGATGTGATGAACGGGCGCTGCCTTAGAACGTTGCAAGGATACACCAACCGTATCTGGTCGGTCTCTTTCACCGATGATGGGCAAACACTGGTTAGCAGTGGTGAGGATCAGTACATTCGCCTCTGGAATATCGCGAGTGGAGATTGTATCAAGATCATTCACGAACCCACGCATGGAATCCGCTTTGTTGCTGCCTCTCGCGCCAATCGCTTGCTCGCCAGTTGTGGAGAAGATCAGACGGTACGCCTCTGGGATAGCGCAAGTGGGCGCTGCCTGCAAATATTGCAAGGCCATACGAACTGGATACGAGAAGTTGCCTTCAGCGCCGATGGTAGCCTGCTCGCCAGTGGTGATGAAGACAGCATTATCTGCCTCTGGAATGTAAAAACCGGGCAATGCATCCGCAGTTTTACCGGTCATAGCGACTGGATTCGCTCCCTCGCCTTCAACCCGGATGGTAGCCTGCTTGCCAGTGGTAGTGACGATCAGGAAATTCGAATCTGGCATGTTCAGAGTGGGGAGTGTCTCAAAGTTTTATCGGGCCATCGGGGGCGTGTGCGTTCTGTCACCTTCAGCCCGGATGGAAAGACCATAGCCAGTGGCAGTGAAGACCATAGCATTCGTCTCTGGGATGTCGAGACAGGTGAATGCCACGCCAGCTTGCCGGGGCATAACGGCTGGGTGTTGTCGGTAGCCTTCAATGTCGATGGGAAACTGCTCGCCAGTGGTAGCGACGATCAGACAGTACGCCTGTGGGATATGCAGTCGGGGACTTGCCTGCATATTCTGGAGGGCCACAACGGTCGCGTCCGCTCGGTGGCCTTCCATCCCCATGAAAATGTGCTGGCCAGCGGTGGCTATGATGGACAAATTCTCCTCTGGAATGCGCTAACAGGAATACAAATACGCACAT
The DNA here is from genome assembly GCA_963736995.1 of uncultured Chloroflexia bacterium. Classification (GTDB taxonomy): domain Bacteria; phylum Chloroflexota; class Ktedonobacteria; order Ktedonobacterales; family Ktedonobacteraceae; genus CADDYT01. Next base: position 504,288 of record CAVTRB010000006.1, on the reverse strand, counting down.
TCTCCGGTGAACGCCCATACGAGCACATGGATATTACCGGCGTCGGGGGCCTCACGGATGCACAAAAGGCTACTTTGTGTGCCCTGGGTGCCATTGAGCAGGTATAACTTGCGCTTCTTCGTTCATCGTATGCCAGCGCGTATCAAATTATCTCAAATTGTCCCCTGTATGTCTCTTTTCTGGCATTTTTCTGTCCAGCTTTCCCGGTTATGATACTGATGTGAAGGGAGTTCTGGTGGTGGCGAAGCGTGCAGCGTACAGCAATGGAACCGGTGAAAGGACTCATTATGCGGATAGTGCAGATACGCATTCGATGTGCCGAAAAGAGCATGGAATTGACCCTTGAGAATGTCGACCGGGAGGAAGTGGAGATCGAGCATCTGATAAGTCATATTCTGCTCGAATTTTTCGAGGAAATCCTGGTAGATGAGGTCAGCCTTCTATCCCCTGCGGGGGGAGGGGCAGCAGAGCGTGGCAGTCTTCTCTTCATTCGCGCCCGTTACACGCTCATGGCCCCTGCATTTCACGCTTACGAGCAGGACTTCGTTGAGTTGAAGCTGGAGGGGGCGGTAACCTGCCCACTGGCGGAACTACTGGGCGAGGTAGATGTGGAGCAGGTATCCGTCAATGCATAGGTCTTACTGTACTATCTGTTGTAGCTTTGCTAGCCGTTGTTGTACCTGGCTCAGCATGTCGTCGCTTTTGCAGAAGGCGAAGCGCGCGTAGCCGTTGCCGATGTGGGCGTGTTGCTGGCTGTAGAACGACTCCGGCGGGATGCAGGCCACACCGGTCTCACGAGTCAGGTAGCGCGTGAACTCAACCGGCGTACCCGCGAACAGGTGCGAGTAATCAGCCATCATAAAGTAGGTGCCTTCCGGCGCGGAATATTTCAGCCCGCCGCTGTCAAGGGCCGCCATCATCAACTGCCGCTTTGTCGCGTACATCTCCTTGAACAACTCGTAGTAGTCATCGGGCAGGTTGAGGGCGTAGGCGATGGCCTCCTGCGAGGGATGGTGGACGGCGAAGGTGATGAACTGGTGGGCGCGTCCGACGCCCTCAATCAGGTCAGGAGGGCCGGAGACCCAGCCAATTTTCCACCCGGTCGCGCTGAACAGCTTGCCCGCGCTGCTCACCGTCACGGTGCGCTCGAACATGCCGGGCAATGTGGCGATGGGGATATGGCGCGCCTGATCGAAGAGCAGGTGCTCGTACACCTCGTCGGAGATGACCGTCACATCATGTTCGCAGCAGAGTTCGGCGATGTGGATCAGTTCCTCGCGGGAAAAGACGCGCCCGGTTGGATTTTGCGGCGTGTTCAGGATCAGCGCCCGCGTTTTTTTGCTGAAAGCGGCGCGCAGTTCATCAAAGTCAAACGTCCAGGTAGGAGGGTGCAGCGGCACATAGACCGGCACCGCGTTCGCCATCAGGATGTTGGGAACATACGAGTCGTAGAACGGCTCGATCACAATCACCTCATCACCTGCATCAACCAGCCCCAGTATCGAGGCAAATATACCCTCAGTTGCCCCCGACGTAACCAGCACCCCCCTTGCCGGGTCGATCTCCATGTCATAGAAACGCCCGGCATGATCGGCCACGGCATGTCGCAGTGAGGTCGTTCCCGATCCAGGCGCGTACTGGTTGTACTGTCCGGCCTGTGCCGCCTGCACCAGATGCTGCACAATATCCGGCGGCGTATCAAAATCGGGCTTACCCTGCCCCAGATTCAGGGCATGATATTGCTGCGCCAGCAGATTGATCTCGGTAAAAACCGTCGTGCCAAAAGGAGCGACACGGGAAGCAGTAGTAGGCATGAGCGTACTCCATCAAATTCTATTTTGCCAGCTTCACTCTTTTCTCTGAAGCAGACAGAAGCCGTAGCAGACTGCTGTCGCGCTTCGCTGCCAGTAGCGGGCGACCCTGAAGGTTGCACCCTACGGTACCCATTTCCTTTAAAGAAAATAAGAACTGCGCCTCTTGTATTTTGTCAGCTTCGAGGAAAAGAAACTGCTATATTCTATCACCTGTGCAGGATTGTGAATGCTGACAATAAGATTGCGCCCATTGCCAGCAGAGTGATACCATGAACACAATGTATATGCCCAGTAAATAAGGAGAAAGAAAGATGCCCGAACTCAATCTCACCCCCGACCAATTGCTATCGACGACGCGCTCGGTGCGCAAACGCCTGGATTTTTCGCGCCCGGTGGAACCGGAAGTGATTCGTGAATGCCTGGAACTGGCGGTGCAGGCTCCCACCGGTGCCAATAGCCAGGGCTGGCAATTCGTTGTTGTCACAGACGCGGAGCAGCGGAAGAAGCTGGGAGCTGTTTACCACAAGGGATATCAATTGTATCGCCAGCAGACAGCAACTTCTCATCCGCTCTATGATGCGAACTCGCTTACTCCCGAACAGGTGGCGACGCTCAAGAAGGTAAGAGACTCCTCGGACTACCTGGCGGATCACATGCAAGATGCCCCTGTCCTACTTGTCCCCTGCATGATGGGCCGCGTGGATGGTATGCCGAGCGTTGCGCAAGCAGGTTTCTGGGGCTCAATCTTGCCAGCAGTCTGGAGCTTCATGCTTGCCGCCCGCGAACGCGGCCTGGGAACTGCGTGGACAACCATCCATCTCTTTTATGAGCAAGAGGCGGCGGAAGTGCTCGGTATCCCCTATGAAAAGGTGACACAAACTGCCCTTATCCCCGTCGCGTACACGCTGGGCACCGACTTCAAACCAGCGCCGCGCAAACCGCTGGATTTGATCCTGCATTTTGACAGATGGTGAGTGTGTGCCACTGATTGTTCTGCCACCGGTTGAGAACCAACCGGTGGCAGCGTTTATTTTTTGCCCGCCAGTGTATTTTTCTCTAAAGGTCGAGATTACGTATGATAGACGGTATTTTTCTCTTGAAGCTCCTCATCAGCTTCATCATTGGGAGCCTCTGGATCACTGGCTCGACCATACTTGCTGAAAAATTTGGGTCGAAAGTCGGCGGTGTCATCGCTGGTATGCCTTCCTCGATAGTAATTGGCTTATTCTTTATTGGCTGGACACAAACTCCTTTGATCGCTGCCCAATCGGCGGTCATTGTGCCAATTGCTCAAGGAATCAGTGCATTACTTGTTGTCATGTATGTGTTTCTTGTCCGCTATAATTTCCCTTTCTCAATTCTCGTTTCTCTTTGCATGTGGTTTGTCTTAGCCCTGGGGCTTGTCTTCTTCAAGTTTCACAATTTTAGTCTTTCCCTGTCTGGATTTGCATTCCTTCTGCTTATCTGCTACCTGCTGTTGGAATACGTCCTTCGCGTCAAATCCGTCCCGGGGCAGAACTACCGCTTCTCCGTTTCAAATGTCGTCTTTCGAGCGCTGTTAAGCGGAACAATCATTGCACTGACCGTCATTTTTGCCAGGCTTGGAGGTCCATTAGTAGGCGGCGTATTTGCTTCATTCCCTGCCGTTTTCATTTCAACCATGATCATTACGTATCTTTCACAGGGCAGTGCGTTCTCAACGGGCGTTATGAAAATTTTAATGCTCAGTGGAACGACCAATGTGAGCGTCTATGCTACTGCCGTAAAATTTCTTTACCCACTATTTGGTCTCATTGGTGGAACGATCGGCTCATTTCTTCTCTCACTTGTGAGTACTTACCTGATCTTTCTTCTCGTGAAAAAGATCGGGTAATTTCACTCTTCTTTTGAGTTCTCTACTCGTCCTGTTGAAGAGAAGACTATCGCGCTTCGACGGTCTCCTCTTCACATCGAGACATTTACCCATCTAGCACCGGACTCGCTGCGTTCTAAACGACCAATGCAAGGAATGTGCGTGGCAATGAGCAGCGCGTTCTCTGCCAGGGCGGCATCGGTGAGGGCGAGGCGGCTGGCGATGTTGGTGGTGGGGTCATCCCATTGGGACATCCAGGAGGGGTGTTCGACCTCGATGGGGTGGTGGTAGAGGTCGCCCAGGCAGTAGAGGGTCTGGCCCTCGGATGAGAGGCGGACGATCTGGTGGCCGGGTGATTCGCCGGGTGCAGGGATGATCTTCACTTCTGGGCTGAGTTCGCGTTCGCCCTCGACGAGTTCCAACTGGTCCGCTTTGTGCAGGACGCCAAAGGTGTGGCTATCCTCTGAGTAGGGGTCGCCCAGGGCCTGCTGTGTCTCTGGATTTTCCCAGTCTGGTTTGCCGAGATAGTAGCGGGCGTTGGGGAAGCTCGGCACAAAGGCTCCATCCTGTTCTCTGGTAACGCCTGCATAGTGATCAAAGTGGGCATGGGTGATTACCACGTGCGTGATATCTTCTGGCCGTATGCCGCGTTCGCGCAACTGGGTGAGCAGGTCGGGCGGCGGCTGGTAACCATCTGGCATGGCGTAGGGATAACCGGGAGGCGCGGAGAGCGCGTAGTTGTTGGCATCGACCAGCACTGATGCGCCGGGGAGCGCGATATGGATGCACTGGCTGGGAAAGACCAGTGGTTTGCCGAAGATATCCGCGTAGCGTTGTTGCCACTCGCTCTCAGGCACATTCGTGATCTCTGAAAGCGTGATGGTCAGGTCCCCTATGTTGAGGATAGAGATGATCGTGTCCCCAAGAACAAGTGTATTTGTTTCAGCACTCATGATGACCCTCTTTATCAGCGTGTTGCCATATAACTAGTATCTTCAATGCTCGCTTTGATACATGCCAGTCTAGCACAGGAGGAGAAGCCACGTCCAGCATCTTCTTTGCCATCATCTAACTGCTATCCTGTGTGATACAATGTATGGAACCTGCACTGGCCTGGGCCTTCTCGCGCCTGTAGCAGCAGGTCTCAATTTCTGTCCACATACCTATCTGCTTCGCTCACACATAGAACGAACGCCTGGAAAAGAGAATGTTTTTATGGAACATGAGCAGGGATCATCAGCACATCCTCAGAGTAACGGTGTCGTCAATCCATCTTCTCAGCAGGGTAGCAGTGAACCGCCCATGCTGGATGCGCTGGAGTGGCGGTTGATTGGCCCATTTCGCGGTGGGCGCGTCGTTGCAGTAGCCGCCGACCCCGACGATGCGCAGGTCTTTTATTTTGGTTCGACGGGAGGTGGCGTCTGGAAAACAACGGATGGTGGGCTGATCTGGGAAAATATCTCGGATGGCTTCTTCCAGCGTGCCTCCGTAGGTGCAATCGCTGTCGCGCCCTCAGACCCGAATGTGATCTACGTCGGTATGGGTGAGACCACCATTCGCGGCAACGTCTCGCATGGTGATGGCGTCTATAAGTCGACCGATAAGGGCATGACGTGGACGCACCTCGGTCTGACAGATACGCGCCATATCGCGAAGGTGCGCGTCCATCCCCACAATCCCGATCTTGTCTATGTCGCCGCGCTGGGACACGCGCATGGGCCGAACAAGGAGCGCGGCGTCTACCGCTCGCAGGATGGTGGCAAGACCTGGAAGCAGGTACTGTTCCGCAGCGAGAACGCCGGGGCAAGCGACCTGGCGATGGACCCCAACAACCCGCGCATCCTCTACGCCGCCTTCTGGGAGGCTATTCGCCGTCCTCATGAACTGGTCAGCGGCGGCGAGGGCAGTGGCATCTTCAAATCCGTCGATGGCGGCGACACCTGGAGCGAAATCACGCGCAGCAGCGGCCTGCCCGAAGGGATGCTCGGCAAGATCGGGCTTGCTGTTTCTCCTGCCAAAGCGGGGCGTGTGTGGGCGATCATTGAGGCCGAGGATGGCGCGCTTTTCCGTTCAGATGATGGTGGCTTGACATGGCAGCGCCTCAGCGAAGAGGGAGGTCTGCGAGCGCGTGCCTGGTACTACATGCATATCTATGCCGACCCTCAGGATGAGAACACGCTCTGGATACTCAATGTGCGCTGCTGGAAATCGATTGATGGCGGCCAGAGCTTCGTCGAGGTCTCGTTCCCGCATGGCGACCACCACGATCTGTGGATTGACCCGCGCAACCCACAGCGCATGATTGAGGGCAACGACGGTGGTGCCTGTGTTTCCTTCAATGGCGGCCAGAGCTGGTCATCCATCTACAACCAGCCGACCGCCGAGTTCTACCACGTCACCACCGATAACCAGGTTCCCTATCGCGTCTACGGCGCGCAGCAGGATAATACGACCATCAGCGTTCCCAGCCGTTCCGCACTCGCGGGCATCACGCTCTCTGATCTGTACGAGGTGGGTGGCGGCGAAAGCGGCTACATTGCTGTGCGGCCCGATAACCCCAACATCGTTTTCGCGGGCAATTACCAGGGCTATCTTACCCGCTATGACCATCGCAGTCGGCAAGAGCAGCGCATCGATGTCTGGCCCGAACTGGCCTCCGGCTGGGGTGCGAAGGACCAGAAGTATCGCTTCCAGTGGACGTGTCCCATTCTGCTCTCGCCGCATGACCCGAACGTGCTCTACATCACCGGCAACCATGTCTTTCGCTCGCCCGATGATGGCAATAGCTGGCAGCTCATCAGTCCCGACCTCACGCGCAACGATGTGAGCAAGATGGAGCCGTCTGGCGGCCCCATCAGCAAGGATAACACGGGCGCGGAATATTACGGCACCATCTTCGCCTTTGCCGAATCGCCGCTCACATCCGGTCTCTTCTGGGCTGGTTCCGATGATGGCCTGGTGCATGTCTCTCGCGACGGTGGCCAATCCTGGCAGAATGTCACTCCCCCTGACCTGCCTGATTGGGCGCTCATCAGCATCATCGAACCCTCTCCACACGATCCCGCGACTGCCTACGTTGCCGCCACTCGCTACAAGCTGGACGACTACCGGCCCTACCTCTTCAAAACCAGCGACTATGGCGCGACCTGGACAAAGATTACCAACGGCTTCGCTGAAAACGAGTTCACACGGGTGGTTCGCGAGGACCCGGCGCGGCGCGGTCTGCTCTACGCTGGAACCGAGATCGGTATTTACGTCTCTTTTGACGATGGCGAAAACTGGCAGTTGCTGCGCTCCAACCTGCCTGTCGTACCGATACATGACCTGGCAGTCAAAGACGACGATCTCATCGCAGCTACACATGGCCGCTCCTTCTGGATACTCGATGATATCACTCCGCTGCGCCAGCTCAACGAGCAGGTACAGACTGAGGCAGCCTTTCTCTTCAAGCCGCGCCCGACCATCCAGTTCAAGACCAACTGGGGTTTCACGCAGGCACCCGAAGCTGGCAAGTTCTATGTCTCCACCGGCGGCATGGTCATCGTTGCCAGGAGCGAGCAGAAGTCCACCGGCGAGAAAGTCATCCACAATGTAGATGCCGGGCAGAATCCTCCCAACGGCGTGATCGTCTACTACAGCCTCGCAGAGGAGCCGGAAGGCGAGGTAAAACTCAGTTTCCTGGATATGCAGGGGAATGAAATTCGCTCGTTCTCCAGCGCAGCGGATGAGGAGGAAAACGGCGGGCAGAATGGCAAGAAGGTCGAGAAAAAGGGAGCGAAACCGAAGGAGCCGAGGGTCGAGAAAGGGGCAGGTGCGCACCGCTTTGTCTGGAACATGCGCTATCCCGATGCGCAGAAGGTCGAAGGCTACGTTGGTAATGATGCTGCCACTGCCGGTCCGATAGTTGCGCCCGGCACCTACCAGGTGCAGTTGGAAATTGGCGAGCAGACTCTGAGCGAAAGCTTCCAGATCTTCAAAGACCCACGCGCCACAGCGACGCAGCAGGACATGGAGGCCCAGTTTGAACTGCGCCGCAACATCTGGGAGAAGCTCTCGGAGACGCACAATGCGATCAACACGATTCGCAGCATCCGGCGGCAGATCGAAGAGTGGGAGCAGCGCACGCAGGGACAGCAGGACTACGAGGCGATTGCCCAGGCTGCCGGACCGTTGAAAGACCAACTCAGCGCCATCGAGGAGGAGCTGATCCAGACGAAGGCAAAGACACGGCAGGATACGCTCAACCATCCGGCCAAACTCAACGCCAAACTGGCTGCCCTCTCGGCTACCGTTGGCAGTGCGCAGGCTGCACCCACAAAGCAGGAGTATGAACTCTTCGATGATCTCTCCGCCCGTGTCGATGCGCAATTGCAGCGCTTGCAGGAGGTCATCAACACGACAGTTTCCGCCTTCAACACCCTGATTCGCGATGCCAGCGTACCAGGGATCATTCCGACGTCGGACCTCAAAGCCTAATTCATCAATACGGTGAAAAAAGTCAAGGATATTAACACTCGCTTGCCAGAGCAAGCGAGTGTTAATATCCTTGACTTTTTTCACCGAAGCTGGCAAATCACGAGAAGATCAAGACTGGAGGTCTGTAAATCACGAATTCATCTCAATAGGTGAGTTGGTGAGAAGATTGAGATGAGAAAGATCACATATATTTCCAATAAAGCTTCAATGAAGGGGTGATACTCTTATCCATGTCAGGAGAGTAAAGAATCCTCTCCATCAATGAATGAAACGATACAACGTGAAAACAAGAAGAAAACAGGAGGTTACAACTCATGAACGATGTAAAAACACAGGAAACACAGGAAAGCTACGAACAATTGACCATTTCCTCGCAGCGGGCCTTTCCAGCGGCACCTTATCCACGAAAATACATCCATTGCGTGTTTGACAATGTGCAAGACGTGGCGAGTGCCGTTCAGGCTTTACAAGATGCTGGTTACGCTGCAGCTGATATCCATGTAATGTCAGGCCGGGATTTTACCGGGGCGATAGAACAACAATATATGCAACAGGGAGGCCTCTTCCAATCGCTCACGCACCTGTTCTTTGATTATGGTTTTGACGATACCTACTTGCACGAGGCACGTCGCGGACACCACATTCTCTCGGTCCGACCGGTCGGCTATGAACAGATCATGAAGGTGCGCGATGTGCTTGTTCGTTACCAGGCGCACCTCATGAAATATATCGACACCTGGACCATGGCTGATCTGGTTCCATAAAGAGGTCCAGCTACGTGCTGGCACTCGGCGTGGGTGCGGCCAGGAGATAACCGACGCCTACTTTGGTGAGCAGGTAGCGTGGACTGCCTGGCTCCGGCTCCAGTTTGCGGCGCAGCCGATTTACATTGACCTGAAGCATGTGGCTTTCACCGGTATACTCTGATCCCCAGACGTGTTCGAGCAGCATATCCTGGGTGACGACGCGCCCGGCGTTCTGTGCCAGGTAGGCCAGGATGCGATATTCGATGGGGGTGAGAGGAATTTCCTCGCCCTTCATCGTTGCCAGGTGCTGCATGTAGTCGATCGACAGGTCGCCGATGGTGACAGTCTTGCGCATGTTCTGTGCTTGATCGTTGGCGGCAAATTGCGAGCGGCGCAGGACGGCGCGTACGCGGGCCAGCAGTTCGTCGACGCTGAATGGCTTCGTCAGGTAGTCATCGGCTCCCAGGTCCAGGCCGCGTATCTTGTCTTGATCCTGTCCACGTGCCGTAACAATGATGATCGGCACCGTCGAAAATTCGCGCACGCGCTGGCAAACGGTGAAGCCATCCATCTTCGGCATCATCACGTCGAGCAGCACAACATCTGGTGCGTGGCTTTCAATTTGCTCTAACGCCTGCTGCCCGTCGCTGACCGCAATCACCTCGTAGCCCTCAAATTGCAGATTGCGGCTGATGAGTCGCAGTAGTTGCGGATCATCATCGGCTGTTACAATGGTAGGTTTCTTTGCTGGCATTGTTCTTTATCCTTTGTACTGATCTTTTCTCTTATAGAGAGATAAACCGTTTTCACTACTCGCTTGAGCTGTTTCTGGCTTTACGAGCCATCGTCTTCATCCTCTTCACTTCCATCAGGCAGAGGAAGCAGCACGTGGAAGGCGCTTCCGCCAGCCGGGCAGCTTTCGGCCCGGATAGCGCCGCCATGCATTTCGATAATGCGTCTGCTGACTGTCAGACCGAGTCCCAGACCACTCGTTGTGCGTGTCAACGTGGTATCTACACGGTGGAAGCGATCAAAGATACGCTCTAGATGGTCAGGGGGAATACCCAGCCCATTGTCGCAGACACAGATGTCGAGCATGAGGGGTGTTTCTGAAGCCATCTCCCTCTCATTTTTCACTGCCAACTCAAATGCTCCTGCCTTTGCCTGCTCTGCCTCGTCCCTCTGCATGATAGACTGGACAGACTGGACGGGGCGTATCACAATATCGATTCTGCCTCCATCGGGCGAATAGATGATGGCATTATCGAGCAGATTATCCAGCACCGCGCGCAACAGGCGTGGGTCTGCCCGCACCAGTGACACTTCATGAACGGATTGACCGCGTTCATCCTTGAGGCGCAGGTGGAAGGAAAATTTGTCTGGCATGGGTGCGCTGGTGCGCTGTTCCGCGTTCAGAAGTGCCTCCCGGGCAATACGGGCCGCATCAACAAGAGTGCGTCTCAAGCTGATGTTGCCTGTCTCCAGTTCGGACACTTCTAAAAAGCGATCAATAATGGCCTGGAGGCGCTCGCTGGCATCGCGAATGGCGAGCAGGAATTCGCGCCGCTCCTCGCGTGAGAGGCGACGTTCCTGTCGCAGGAGCGTAGCGGTGTAGCCTTTAATGGAGGTTAGCGGACTGCGCAGTTCGTGGCCGACAGTTGCCAGGACTTCCGCATTCATCACTTCCTCTGCCCTCTCTTGCTCCCCGTACTCCTCGTGCTCTTGCCTGTATTCTTCCTGTAGTTCCATGATGTCTCCTCGGTTTCACAAAATTTCCTCCTCACCCACCTTGTGAGTGCTTGTTAATTCTCTATTTGTGTTTTATTATAGGGGTGAAATGCTCACATTGTCGTCACGGAACAGAATACAATATCACAAACACATCACAATTGTTTTGAGTTTAATCAAAGAAGGTATCACGTACTTCCTCGATGAAAAATAAGCAACGTTTCACACGCAATATCTGGGAGACTCCGGTGGAGGATGCGTCTGTTAAGGTGTGGCGCTTGCGGGTTTCCAGGTTGCCGCACAATCAGGTTGCCGGTATAGCAATTCTGCTGGCTGGCACCATCTGTGTCACATTGCTTATTGTACTCATCGATGCTATAGGCGTTATCTTGCCCAATCCAGGACTGGTCTATCTGCCCCTGGTTGCCATGCTCGCCTATCACTGGGGCATACGGCAGGGCACGGTAGCCGCGCTGCTGGAATTACTCTGTGTCTACTTTTTCTTTATTGCGCCGCGCACTGCATTCAAGTCTTTGACGGCGCAGGGTACAGCGCAACTGATTACGCTGGCAGCTGTCACCGCTTTTATGCTGGCAATCGTCCAACTGGCCCGCTACCGTCGACAGCGGGCCGAGCAAGAGGCGCGGCGGCTGGAGTCCCTCAATAAGATTGGTACCGCTCTGGCAAGCGAGTTGAACGAGGAACGTCTGCTGCACCTGATTGCCGAAACTGCCCGCGACCTCACGGGTGCGGGCTTCGCCGCCTTTACCTTGCGCCCGCTCGATGCCTTCGGGCAGCCGCTTGTCCCCTCGGAAGGGAACCTGTTCCGGCTGGCAGCCGTTGTAGGTGTTTCCAGTGAAGAGGAGGAGCGGCTGCGGCGTATGGCGCTCGGCGGTGAAGGTCTGCTGGCTCCCATCTTCCGCTACGGTGTTGCGGTGCGCGTCTCCGATGCCCTGGAACAGGCATATCCATGGCATGGAAACCGCGCCGGGCACGCGAAAGCCTTCTCTCCTCAAGCCAGAGAAGAAGCCAGGCGCACCGCCTTTGAGTACGCGCACGGCCAGGTTTCGAGGGAACATCTGCGTTACACAGGTATTCCTCACGGTCATCCGGTTGTGCGCAGTTTCCTGGGCGCGCCTTTGTTAGATCGTAATGGGCAGGTGCGTGGTGGTCTGCTGCTCGGGCATGCGGAGCCGAACTGTTTCACCGCTCAGGATGAAGCGTTGCTCGTCGGTCTGGCGACGCAGGCAGCGGTTGCCCTGGAAAATGCGCGCCTCTATCATGCTGCCCGCACCCAGGCACAAGAACTGGACACCATTTTTGAAAGCATCGCGGACGGTGTGACTCTGGTGGATGAACAGGGCAAGGTGCTGCGCGAGAACCACACGGCCCGTCGCCTGCGTGCCCTGCTGGGAGAGAACGCTGAAGAGAGTTCCACTGCTGCCGGATTGCTCAACGCTTCTTCTGGAGACCAGGAACAGGGAACGACTGTGGAGGTGACGGCGGTGCAGGATGAGCAGCGCGAATACTTTGTGAGCATCTCCCCTTTGCGCCAGCCAGGAGGGGTATCGGGACCATTGAGCAAGCGTGAGAGCGATGTAGTGCGGGCAGGCGAGATGCAAGAGCCGCACATCGGCGCGGTCGTTGTCTGGCATGATGTGACCGAGGCGCGCCGCCTGCTGACGGAGCGACGCGCTCACGCTGAAACGGAGGCTCGCAGGGCGCTACTGCAGGCTATCATGGATGAGCTTCCAGGTGGCGTCTATCTTGTGCGTGGCCGCGATGCTCGCCTGGTCATGTCAAATCGGGCCGCAGACATGTTGTGGGGCGCTGTCTGGAAATTGGATCAACCGATGGCCGAGTTTCTGCAAGAGCACACTATTCGCGTTTTCCACGAAGATGGGCGTCCACAGGCTCTCGATGAATTTGCCACTATGCGCGCCCTCTCCGGAGCATCGGTGTATCACTACCAGGAGATCATTCGCCATCCCGATGGCACCGCCCTGCCCGTGCTAGTTAATGCCGTCGGCCTGGATGCGCGTGTGCCCGGCCTGACTTCAACGCTAGACACTGAGCCGGAACCGGTAGCTATCGTCGTTCATCAGGATGTGACCGCGCTCAAAGAGGCCGAACGGCTCAAAGACGAATTTATCGGTATCGCTGCCCACGAACTGCGCACTCCGTTAGCTGTGTTGAAGGGCTTTGTGCAGATGCTGCTGATCCAGACGGCCCGTGGCAATGGTCCGCAACTGGCCGACTGGCAGATGGAGGCCATACAGGATATCGATCAGGCAACGGTTCGCCTGGTTGAACTGACCGAAGACCTGCTGGATGTCACGCGCTTGCAGGCCGGGCGTTTGAGCTTGCACCTGGAACCTGCTGATCTGGTGGCGCTTACTCGTCGCGTCGTTGCCCGCCTGCAAATCACCAGCGAGCGCCATTCCATTGCCGTTCGCTCTAGTCCTGAGTACGTGGTTGCCAGTGTCGATGTTCACCGCTGCGAGCAGGTGCTTACCAACATCATCAATAATGCCATTAAGTACAGTCCAGAGGGTGGTGAGGTAGATATTCTGGTGCGTGCCGACCTCAACAACAACACAGCAGTAATCTCTGTGCGCGATTCCGGCATTGGCATTCCTGTCTCACAGCAGGCACACATCTTCAGCCGTTTTATGCGTGCCGAAAATGCGCGGGTGCGCGAAATCGGCGGCACTGGCCTCGGCCTCTACCTCTGCCGCGAACTCGTCGAGCGCCAGGGGGGTCGCATCTGGTTCGAGTCCGTCGAAAACCAGAGTTCCACCTTCTACATCTCGCTGCCGCTTGTCGTCGAATCTGCCGAGCAGGCCAGCATCCTCGAAATTGCCCAAACTGCTGGGGACACCGGAGCTGTCGTGGCTGCTGAAGATGTGGAGACGATTGAAAACTGACCTCGACATGTCATCCTGAGCGCAGCGAAGGATCTAAGGCCACGAGGTGATCAATCTAGCAGCTTTAGATCCTTCGCTGCGCTCAGGATGACATGTCCGAGCCGCTTTTATCTGCCATGCTATCATCAAATATATCAGTTACTGATATATTGATACCAAGTATCACGCAGGATAGCTCTGCTGTCAAGGAAATAAACCTCTAAATTCTACCTGTGGTACAATGCTCCTTAAGCGGCCATTTTTAAAGTATCAAGAGAAGAGAGCGAGCTGACGAACAAATGGAACCAAAAGTTGACACCTACGATGATTTTGCTTCCCAGTATACCGAGTATATGGCGAGGCGCGAACAGACTGGTATCGAGAGCGATCCGATTATGCCTCGTTTCCTCGCTCTGCTCGGCGATGTCTCCGGTTTGAGCGTCTTAGATGCCGGTTGTGGCGAGGGCTATCTTTCCCGAATCGTCGCCAGTATGGGAGCCAGTGTCACAGGCATCGACATCTCTCCGCGCTTGATTGAGATTGCCCGCTCAAAAGACCCTGAAGGTAAGATCACCTATCTGCAAGCGGACCTTAGCCAGCCATTGCCTGAAAATCGGGAACATTTCGATCTTATTGTCAGCCGATTTGTGCTTAACGATGTGGCTGACTACCGGGGTTTCCTTCATACCCTCGGAACTGTCGCCAGAGCGGGTGGACGCTTTGTGCTCTCCATGAACAACCCTTACTCCTTTGTCGTGCGCGGCCACCTCAACGACTACTTCGAGACCGGCAAGGCTCATCCCTATCGAGGTATGGCCCAGGAAGGGGTCAAGGTTCACTTCTATCATCGCACACTGGAAGAATATCTCAATGCCGCTTTAGCTGCGGGCTTCCAGCTCCAGCGTCTCGTAGATATTCCCACGCCCGAAGCTAGCTACAAGCTTCAGAGTGACGCTCTGCTACGGAAAGGGTATCATTTTCCCTTTTTCATGATTTTGAGCTTTGTCAGGTCGTGAGATCTGTAGCAAGCGACTTCTTGCGGGGATTCTTCAGCCCCGTTGTCAACTTGTTCTGTACCTCGCGCACGACTCGCGGTGCAAGAATCCCCTGCTGCTCCTGTAAAAAGTTCCTTACTGCCTGGGCATCGTGTGTGACCAGTTGGCGTAGTGCCCAGGAGAGGGCTTTGTAAACCATATCGTCGCGATCGGTGGCCAGCAAGCGGCAAATATGCAGCGTGCGGGTGGTGTCTCCCTTGCCGCCTCGCGCTCTGTTATTTAGTGGGACCGTGCTGACGAGTGCTGCGCGCCGCCACCAGCGGTCTGGTGATTGCGCCCAACGCTCGATCAGCGTATCCGGTACCTGGCCTGCTCGCCAGACCTGTCCTGAGAGGGAGCAGGCGAATGTATCCACATCCTCCCAGCTATCAATGCCGTTGCCCAGGCTCTCAAGTTCGCGCTCGCCCAGGCTGTGCAGGGCTGCTTTGTGAGATTCCACCAGTTCGTAGGCGACAAGACGGTGCTCGATATCATCACCTGCAAGCAGTCGCAGCGCTACCGCAATGACTACTGCCGGTTCCTCGCGGCTCAGGCGCTTTGAAAACTCTCGTCGCAGCGTCCTCACTGTCTCCACTTTTGAATCGGGCAGCGCATTCAGGCGCGCCTCAATTTCGGCAGCCAGTGCTTCGGCTGCATGCTTTGCCTGGTCAGTATGCTGCATGCTATTTTCCTTCATATGTGAACATATACAAATCAGTTCTTCCCGATAAAATAAGCGTGTTTATTTCGTCTTCATCCATAAACCCAATCGTCATCGTCGCTATGCCCGCTTCCTTGCGTATGCGCTCGCTCAAGCTGGAGTTGGCGCTGGTGAGCGATCTGGACATCCTTTTCCGTCTCTGTTTCCATCACGAGGCTGATGAGGTCACACCCATGCTCTCGCAAAAGATGAGCTAGCTCAACCAGCTCATCTTCCTGGCCCTGCCCAACTGTAGAGAGCCTGATAGCGAGTGGCTTCTCATCCGGCCAGTTCTGCCGTACCGTGTCAAGCGCCTCAAGTGGAAAACGCACGCGCCCGTGCAAATTCCCTCCATAGAGATCGCTGCGGGCATTGCTCGTGGACAAGATGAACTTGAAAGGTAAGCTATCTCGCGTAAAATCCAGTGCAAGCATGTCGAACCCATCGGTGGCGGCCAATCGTGCCATCTCGCTATAGCCTGCAAGAATGTTGTGCATCGTTGTCTGATCTATCTCCTCTGGCGAGAGTTCCGAGTGCATCGCAGGAATGAATAGCCCGACATTCGTGTGCAGCAGATTGTGAAACAGGGGGTGAACCCGAAGGAGTTGGTGCCACAGCCAGAAATACTCGTATTGATCGGCGGAGAATTCCACGATGACGAGTCCAATATGCTCGTTGGCCTGCATATGTGCGAAGATATCCGTCAGAAAGGTAAGTCGCGTTGTGCGCTTTCCTGCTTGCTGCTCATCGATGCTATAGCGGATCGGCAGCGGTACAACGAGACGCCGGGAAAGCGTGAGCGAGCGTAATTGTAGAGGCGCTGGCATATATGTTCTCCTCATTTGTTCTCTTCAAAGAGATATGGAAGCGCATAGAAACACGTATTTGGAAGAGTCCAGAAGTATTATACCTTATCTATGGAGTAATTACCGCTAGAAAGCGCAGAAACGAGCAGGTAAAGCGTTTAAAAGAGCTTTACCTGCTCGTTTGAGATGGTGGTGATATCTATCAACGTACCCCCATAATGATCTCGACCGTGAGCTGGTCCAGGCGCTCATAGCCGAAGCCGCGCTGTGCCAGCTTCTCTATGTCGAATGTGGCCTCTTTCAGTTCTTTCACTGAATTTGTGCTGTAGCCGCTGTTCAGCAGCTTCTCATATGTCGGGTCGCCGCTGTTAATCTCTTTGAGCAGTTGTTGGATCTCTGTATCCTGCTGGAAGCGCTGGACTTTGGCTTTGAGTATGTTGTAGGTGCGCATGCAGCCGAGGGCGAAATCCCAGACACCCTGCTCATCTTCAGTGCGGTAGGCGTGGGCGTCGAAGTGGTGCGCGCCGTTGTAGTGATAATCTTCCAGCAGCTTGACCAGGAAGAACATGCTCTTGATATTCTCGGCTCCAAAGCGGATATCCTGGTCGAAGCGCGGTCCGCGCTGGTCGTTGAGGTCGATGTGGAAGAGTTTGCCTGCATCCAGCGCCTGTGCCACGCCATGCACGAAATTGAGGCCAGCCATGTATTCGTGGGCCACCTCCGGGTTGACGCCTACCATCTCAGGATGGTCAAGCGTGTTGATAAAGGCGAGCATGTGGCCGATGGTTGGCAGGTAGGTATCGGCGCGTGGTTCATTGGGCTTGGGCTCCAGGGCAAAGCGTAGGTTGTAGCCGCTGTCTATGGCATACTGGCACAGGAAGTTCATGGCGTCGCGCATGCGCTGCAAGGCCATCACCGGGTCCTTGCTGGCTTCTGCATCGACGCCTTCGCGCCCGCCCCAGAAGACGTAGACGCTGGCTCCCAGTTCAGCACCCAGATCAATCGCCTTCATCGTTTTCTGCAAAGCAAAAGCGCGTACTGCGGGATCAACGGAGGTGAAGGCACCATCCTTGAAAATGGGATGGAAGAAGAGGTTGGTGGTTGCCATTGGCACTACCATATCGTAATCGTGCAGGGCCTGCTTGAAGTTGCGCACAATGCGGTCGCGCTCTGCTGGCGTGGCGTCAATGGGAACCAGGTCGTTGTCATGTAGACTGACGCCCCATGCCCCCAGTTCTGAGAGCTTCTTTACCGTATACACTGGATCGAGGGCCGGGCGCACGAAATCGCCGAAAGGGTCGCGACCGCGATTGCCGACGGTCCAGAGGCCAAAACTGAATTTGTCCGCTTTCTTCGGTGCGTACTGATCGCTACTCGTTTCCTGTGCTGACTGTGTCATCATCGTCTCCTTCTAGTCCATGCAATTTCTCTTACTCTGCTCGTATGGGCAGGTGGGCATTGGCACGCAAGTAGAGGGGAATACGCGCCAGTGGTGCCTCTACCGTCACATAGTGACCACCCTCGAATGTTTGCCCTGTCCAGCCATCTCTCCAGATTGTACCACCTGGCAAATACACACTGCGGCTACGCGCTCCTTCGTGCAGCACCGGAGCCACCAGCAGATCGGGACCGAACAGAAACTCGTCGTCGATTGCATAGCTCTCCTCATCGGCGGGAAAATCGAAAAACAGCGGGCGCATGGGGGGAATGCCCTTCTCATGGGCGATACGCATCTGTTCATTGATGTAGGGGCGCAGGCGCTCGCGCAGGAAGAGCAGTTCTTTGATAATGTCGTAAGCCTCTTCTCCGAACGACCAGGCTTCATTCGCGTTGCCTGTACCGATCATAGCGGCAGAATTACGATCTGGGTTGCGGTAGCCATGCAGGCGGAAAAGCGGGCAGAAGGCGCTGTACTGGAACCAGCGCACGACCAGTTCGCGGAACGCCGGAGAGGTGATCTCTCCGCCATAGAAGCCGCCGATGTCGGTTGTCCACCAGGGGATGCCGCTCAGGCTCATATTCAGTCCGGCCCGCACCTGTGCCTGCAGCGCCTCGAAGGTGCTATCGATATCGCCCGACCAGACGGAAGCTCCGTAGCGCTGGCTGCCAGCCCAGGCAGAACGGCACAGGCTCAGTGTCGGGTTGCTCTCCAGCTCGTGCTGCTGCTCGTAGAAGCCCTTTTCGTGGAGCATTGGATAGGCATTGGCGACGGCCAGCCCATTACCCAGGTTGAAGCGCAGGTTGTCCGGGTCCAGCGGAAACATCTCCGGCTCGCAGGCATCCAGCCACCAGCTTCTAATGCCATACTCGTAGTAATGTTCGCGTACCTGCTGCCAGATGAACTCGCGCGCTTCGGGATTCGTCGCGTCGTAATAACTGAGGGAGACGGGGCCTTCCGGGCGATTATCCTGGAAGACCATTAATGCGGGCAGGCCGCGCTCGGTGCGGATCAGCAGGCCGCGTTCCTTCATCGGCCTGTAGTTTTCGCTGAGTGGATTGACAGTGGGCCAGATCGAAACCATCACCTCGACGCCCATCTCCTTCAGTTCGCGCACCATTGCCGCCGGGTCAGGCCATGCCTGCGGGTCAAAACGCCAGTCGCCCTGCATTGTCCAGTGAAAAAAATCGATGACAATCACCGAGAGTGGCAGGCCGCGCCGTTTGTATTCACGCGCTACCGAAAGCAGCTCGTCCTGCGTACGGTAGCGCAGCTTCGACTGCCAGAAGCCGGAAGCCCAGGCGGGAAATTCTGGCGCGTGT
The DNA here is from genome assembly GCA_963736995.1 of uncultured Chloroflexia bacterium. Lineage (GTDB taxonomy): Bacteria > Chloroflexota > Ktedonobacteria > Ktedonobacterales > Ktedonobacteraceae > CADDYT01. Next base: position 485,466 of record CAVTRB010000006.1, on the reverse strand, counting down.
CCGGTCGCGTCAGCGTAATGTTCCATAATCTCGGCAGGCGTGGTACCGGTTGTGATCCAGTAATCAAGCCGGGGTGTGGCTTCAGCGATCCAGCGCGTCTCTGTATTGCCCAGTTCGATGCGTCCAATAGCGGGATTATGCCAGAGCAGGCCATAGCCACGACTGGAAAAAAGAAAGGGAATCGAGACCTCCGTATTGCGCTGGATGAGATCAATGATGCTGCCCTTCTGATTGAGTCGCCCGTGCTGGTGCTGTCCCAGTCCATAGAAGCGTTCGTCATCATACGCCTGGAAGCGCGCTTCCAGGTGATACAGATCGCTGTGCAGCGCCTTGAAAGATCGCGCCGGAATGCGGCTGGCCCGCGTCGGCTGTGCCTCTGCTAACAATTCAGAGTTTGTATCGGTCTTAATAAAACGGAGAAGTCCGTCTGGAGAGACGCGAGCCGTGATCGCGCCATTGGTGATACTCGCCCCTTGCTCGGCTATGCTGATGTGCGCATCCGTTTGAGCAGGAGGAAGCAGGACATTCACCATGCTCTTGCCAATGCTCGCGTTCACAGTCGAACGCACACGCAGGCTATCACGTCCCCACGGCTCGATCTGCAATGTCTCGTGTTCTTTTGACCACAAAAGCGTATTTTCTTGCCGGTAAAAACCTTCCATGACATGCCTTTCTTGCTTACTGGAAACGAATCCTTCCTCTTATTATAGGCCGGGAAGCGGGTATGCTGCTGTTGACTGAACCATAACTCTTCGTTTTTCAGAACCATATCTTTTCATTGGATTGAAATGAATTGGCCTGAGAAGCTAGAAGAGAGGTCATAAAGAAGAAAAGACTCTGCATCATAAATTTTCCAGTCATTGGAAAATGAAAAATGATATCCTGCATTTCCCTTCCTGAAGAAAACGTGCGGCATAACTTTTCGTGGACTCTCATGATGCAATATGGCATCTGGATTTTACTCAACCCTGTTCCAATGAGCGTCCTTCCGCTGATATCTACGGTGCGACCTTTGTCCGTCTGGTTCATCATATCCGGCAAGATCCATTTGCTAAGAAGAGGTAGGACTAGGGTCACTGCGAAAATCGTAACTGTTCAGGTCTCCTCGAAAAAATCTGAAACAACCTATGGTTGCGAAGAGGAAAACCGTAGAATGTTTTTGCCACCGTCACCGGTGAGGGTCAGGGTCTGTGCCGAGACGACCAGCGTGTCTGTCTGTTGGAGGGCTTGCATATAGAGGGCTGCTTGTGTTCCCTCCGGACCGAGACACCCCTCAAGAGTCTGCCCCCAATCCTGAAAGTGGATCTGTGAGTTGTGCTGCTGGTACGTGGCCTGGTAGGCGTTGCATCCACTGCTGCCAGTGATAGTCTGGGATGTTTCATGAAAGGTCAATGTGACAGGAACGTTGGGGACCAATTTGTACGTCTGACCGTTGACTTGCAAGGATGTCAGGGTCCAAGACGTATCATGGGGCACAAGATGCACCCATCCTACTAAGGCGATCACCAAGCCAAGAGCAGCAAAACTGCCAACGAGAAGGAAGTTCCGATGTCTCATAAAAAGCACCTCATTCATGAGCTTCTTGTGTGTTCTGAGAGAGAGACGATGGAGTTGAAGGGAAAGTTCCCCGCGGGGTTCTGAATAGGTACGGTTTTTACAGTCATCCTAGCCTTACCTCAAGAACATCTCATATCATCCTCCTATTGTTTCGTGCCCGAAATGATCTCCCATTTGTCTTTCCCTTGCACCCACCGTCGCTCTGTTTGAAGCGTCTGCGTTTTTCGCTTCTCGTGGGATGGATAGCGGAGAATTCCGTTACGAAGTTGAAGTTGACGTAATGCAGCACATTCAGGACACTCTCCGCGTGCCACTCCGCTCTCCTGAAAGCGTCCTGGCTCAATATCTAGCACATCAGAAAAGGTGCATCTCAGCGTATCCCCTTTCGGAGCCTGATCGCCCACCAGATCGCGGACGGTCGCCCGCTCGACTGGCTTACTCTTGCGCTCCTGTCCTCTTCCGTTTGTGGTAGGATCAACTGCCCGAGCTGACTTCTTTTCCTTAGCATGTTCATCCAGTAATCGCTGGAGATCTTGCTCACTTTGCACTTTGGCACGCGCCACTCGGTGCTCTCCCGTTCGAGCCTCCATCTCTAAGCGAGCCCGTTGGTCGGGCTGTAAAGCATAGCTGGTGAGCGCATCCACGGTCAGAACGGTCTTGTTCTCGCTCCAAAGCGCATCCACGGTTTCGACGATCCAATCGCCCAACACTCCTACACATCCCGTACTCCATTCCCCAAACCAGCGCCAGTGAGAAAGCAGGGCAGGTACATCGACCGTCAGGGGGACGTTTTCGAGCAAACTTTGAAGAGCACCGACAAATTCTTCACACTCTTTTTGATTATCCAGATGATAGCGAGGAAACTGCTGATCGCGCATTCTCCGTGTTGTTTGGCCGTTAAGATGGCAGTATTCATACAAATCAAAATTGCCCACCAGGACATGCAGCACATTGGTACGATTTGCGAGCGCCTTGAGCCAATCCAACTGCGCCGTTGGCTTGCGCAGAGGATCTGGGGCCAGCAAGTGCTGACCCTCATCCACAAAGACCACTTTTACCTGAAGCAATCTCAGAGCATACTCGACCACGTTGCGCACCTCCAGCCATTCAGCAGGATCATTGCTCTTTTTTCCTCGATTGAGATAGAGTGGCAGATTTTTCGTCCGCTCTCGGATGGCTGGATGCTGCTGAAACTGGTCAAGCACTTGCTGGTAGTAATCCAGGCGCGCCGCCGATCCCACATCTTCTGGGGATGCCTGCACGATTATCGCCGGGACCACAGCGGGATTTGTTTCGGCATTGCGTAACTGACACACGACCTGCTCCACAACGGTCGATTTGCCCACTCCCCCTGCTCCATAGAGATCGAGCAATGTGTAGCTTCTGTGTCCAGAAATAGCTTGGAGCAGGAACCGCTCCACTTCTTCGAGACGCGGATGTTTCACCTTCAAGGTTCTAAAGCTCTCAATGCGGCTTGTTGGAAGCATGTCTGGTGTGGGCATCAGTGGTACACCTCATAACGTGGTAGGTTCGACAAATCTACTTCGATCGGGGCCTCACTCCTGGCTTGATCTTGCTGAATAGGACGAGGCCCTGCGAGCAAAAGCGCCTCGCGTAGCGGTTGTTCTTCCAAATCATGTTGACGTTGGAGCAACCATACTTCATCCTTTTCCAGTTTCAGTAAAAACTCTGCCAGGCGAGGACCATCCAGTGTCACCCGTTTCATCTGGTGCTGTCGTTGATGTTCACGCCACTCATCGAGAATCACATTCCATTCGCGTTCTGAGCGTCCATGTACTTGAAGAAAAGCATCAGCAACACATTCAACCCATTGATCATCGATGTAGACATAGGAGAAGCCCATATCGTAGGGCTCATACCGAACGGGAACAATCTGACCGGCAATTCGCGGAGAGCGCATGCACTCATGCCAGTACTGAAGTCCATTGACCGTAATCCCACGCGCTGGATAAATCTTCACGACCCCTGTGCGCGTTGATGGCCTGGTTTTGATCAAAAAGGCTTCTGAGTAAGGAATGAAGAGGTGCGCACGGCTGCCAGCTCGCAGCATACCTTGCTCGAATGTTTCGCGGGGACTCATGCCAAGAGCCGGGTGATCCATTTGATCATAGACCTCCGTGACGTATTCCGTGAGACGGAGGGTAAAGCGATCCAGCGTCCAGACCGCCAGGCGTTTGGGATCAACCTCCTGTGTCATCAGGTGAGGAATTTTGGTTGCCTGTGTGTTTCCGCGTAACTGATTGAGCAATTCAGTCGTCGTCGTCCCAAAAAGCCGTTCGAGCACCGAGCCGAAGTGCGGTTGATTCGGCGGACGTTCTAATTTGGTCACAAAACACTGTGATAATAACGCTTCAAAGTAGACGCTGCCAAAATCGGAGCCGCGATCGACCACCAGTTCCTGTGGAAGTCGCCCATAGCGCTGAACACACAAACGAAATGCCATCATAGCGGAACGATAGGACGGCGGGTCATAGGTCACATAGCAGGCGAGCACTCGACGGCTGTATGCATCGATGAGAAAGGTCGCCCAGGGCTTGTTGAGAGGTCGGCCTGTCACACTGGAGACCAGCAGAATATCCAGTTGGGTGTGATCCAGATGAGCACGTGCAAAAGGCCGTTCCCCGTGGCGCGGCGTGGTCTGATCAAGATAGCCAAGAAAAGGCTGGAGGGGATAGGCGGCGCGTTTGCCTCGGCGGGCAGTTGTGACCTCCTGATCGGTAAAACGTGCGCGCTCGTAGTAAAAGGTACGCTCTCCAATCGGAGGAATGCCTTGTCGGATCGCCTCTTTCCGGTAGAGCCGATAGACGGCTGCGGCCCGCTTCGCCTGCGGAGCCGCATAGTGGGTAGAGAGATATTCCTGTAACAATGCACGAGATGCATCTGGGACACGGCTCGTTCGGTTGCCCCGACGTGCTACCTGATCGAGAAGCCCAATGTACCCACATCCCATATTCGCCTCAGCCTGGCGATAAGCTGCCATCCAATTTTGAATAGAGCGCTGCGTGACAGTAATAGCATCGCCGCGTAGGTAGGCCAGGATCTCTTGCCAGCGTCGATTCGCTGCCTCCAGGGCTTTTGGTCCTGCCTGGATTAAGCGTTGTCGAGCTACGTTCTGGAGAGGTGAGGGAGTCGCTTGTTCCCCTTGTTTCATCTGGCCCATCTCGACCAGGCGTTGAAACTGGTCGGTGGTGAGCGTCAACGCAGTTCCTACCTCCGGTCGAAGGACCACTGTCGTTTCCTGCATTTCCGCTTCCCAGAGTCGTCCGTCAAAAATGAGCGGCGAGGCAAGCAAGAGCGAGCGATCCGCTCGTGGAGTTGCCTGCCTGGCAGCCTGAACCTCCTGTGCACTTTGATACAAAAAGACCTGTTCCCAGTGCATCAGAGAGGCTGCACTCAGATCGGTAAAAATCTGCTGCGAGGTAAGCAGAGCCCAAAGCACATCGACCTTGAGATCCGGGGTCGCTGAAAGTATCGCTGCAACACTCATTCCAGGATAGACTTTGAGTGCATCGAGAACCTGAGCTTGCACCTGTGATGTGAGCGGAAATGGGTGTATCCAAAAATCCCTAAGAATCTTGAGATTTTGAATGAAGAGTGGATGATATTCTTTGGAGGTACGCACATGATAGGAAAGACCCAGTTCCCGTGCTGCTAACTCTCCGGGAGGAGATCTCCATCCTCCTGTGCCTGTGGGCTGATACCGTTCAGGCATTCGTTCGGCGAGCTTGTCCAGGGCATCTGCTGGTTTCCATTCCTCAAATGCCACGCTGTCCCGGCGAATGACAAGAAAGTCGGGAGTGTGCCAGGGGGAACTCTTGCGTCCAGAGCGGGCGTGGTAGTGAAGCTGAATACGTGTCGGCTGGTCATAATACTCCAACACATCGTCATCCACCTCCATCGTGTAAATGGCCCACAATTCGACATGCTGGCTTTCAAACTGAATGGAAACCCCCATCTTAACGCTGGGAAACCGTCCGCTCACATTCGAGGCTCCGCCTTGTACTTTTCGAGCAGGTTGAGAGGAACGAATGCGGGCAATGGTCGTTTCCGTTTCTGGCGAAATCTGGTTGCGCTGGCACCAGATACGAAATTCGTCGTCTGTGAGCATATTTTCCTCTCTTTGCGGGATTCTGGTTTCCATAAAACGTAGTTCTGCATCAGTATTATTTTTTGTGTACACCATGCGCAGAACCTGGATCCAGGTGGGAATGTTCCTAAACGGTAGGGGCAGAGTAGACCACCTCTGGCAAGCACTTCGGCTTTGCGTCTCCATTCGTCACTGGCGATCTGACGCAAAGATGCAACCGATTGTGGGTGCTCGTCAGGGAAGATAATGATGATCTTTCTTTGCTGGCTCATTGGTTTCCTTCTACCAGGGCCATGAAAAGCATTGCAAGTAGGAACGATGGTAATTGCTTTAAGCTGAGTATACCCAAGATTCAGGAAAGAAACAAGCTTCTGTGCCATATCTTTTCGTTCCTGCTGAATATCTTTTCGTACGTTCACAAAAGAACATGTCACGGGAGAGATTATCTTTGAGAGACAGAGAAAGCAAAGAGAAAGAAAAGATATGGTGCAGAGCGTGAACGTTCTCTACTATTTTCTACTGAAATGCCAGTGCTGATTTATGGTTCAAACAGGAAAAGATATTCAACAATCAACAGCTGCTGGAAGTGTACGCGCACTACCATGTCATTCAGAGCGCAGAGAAGAATGGTATGGTAGTGGCACAATGATGATTTTTAACGAACAAGATGGCAAGGAGGGGGAGCTACAAGGGAGTGGGGTGGCGCGTATGAGGGGGCATTGTGCCTGTCCGAGGTGTCTGGACGCTTCGCCTTCGCCAAAGGTCTGTGGGGGCCAGTTGGACAGGCACAATGCCCCGATGCTCCCTGTGTCCTCCCTCAAGATCGGACTGAGGGCGCCCCGTGCCCTCTCCCGCATGGGACAGCCTCCCAGGCTGTCTTCCCCTCATCCGCCCCCCTGTCCCTACAGGAGACGGCCAGATCGTTTATCGCTCTTGGTTGTTAAAATGCATCTTTGCGTCACTACATTTGGTGGAACCTTAATAATAAGTTATTTTGTCGCGAGGAGTCAGAACGGAATATAATAACAAGTACCTATTTGTGTCATCTGAGCAAGCAAAGGAGATGAAATATGGCAGCTACGATTGAGGAAGGGACGTTGCTGTGGGAGCCGTCTCAGGAATTGAAGCAGCAGGCTAATGCCACGCGCTATATGCAGTGGCTGGAGCAGGAGAAGGGTCTGAAATTCAATTCTCCCAACGACCTCTGGCAGTGGTCTGTCGATAATCTCGAAGAGTTCTGGGCATCTATGTGGGATTTCTTTCATATTCAGGCTTCCAAACCCTATACTACTGTGCTGACCGAACGCACGATGCCGGGAGCGCAATGGTTTCCCGGGGCCGAATTAAATTATGCTGAGCACGTCTTTAGAAATGCCACCCCGAATCGGCCCGCTGCTATCTTCCGCTCCGAGCGGAATCTGCTGCGTGAGGTTTCGTGGGACGAGTTACGTCAGAAAGTAGCTTCGGTGGCACAGGCGCTGCGTGAGATGGGGGTGCAGCGTGGTGATCGCGTGGTCTCCTACATGCCCAATATTCCAGAGACGCTGATGGCTTTCCTTGCCACTGCCAGCATTGGCGCGACCTGGTCAAGCTGCTCGCCCGATTTCGGCACCAGCAGCGTCATCGACCGCTTCAAACAGATTGAGCCGAAGGTGCTCTTCGCCATCGATGGCTACCAGTACAATGGCAAACCCATTGATCGGCGCACCATCGTCTCTGAGATACAATCATACTTGCCCACGCTGGAAAAAACCGTTCTGGTTCCCTATCTCTCGGCTGAAGCCAGCACAGAGGGGCTGAAGGATGCTGTTCTGTGGCAGGATGTGGCAGGGAAGCAGGCCGAATTAACCTTTGAGCAGGTTCCTTTCAGTCACCCCCTCTGGGTACTCTACTCTTCTGGCACGACGGGTCTGCCGAAGGCTATTGTGCAGAGCCAGGGTGGTATCCTGATGGAACACCTCAAATCCCTGACCCTCGGCCTCGATATGCATCCGGGAGATCGTTTCTTCTGGTTTACCAGTACCGGCTGGATGATGTGGAATCTGCTCATGGGTGGTCTGCTGGTCGGCACCACCATTCTGCTCTACGATGGCAGCCCTGCCTATCCAGTTATCGACACGCTCTGGAAATTTGCTCAGGATACGCAGATGACCTTCTTCGGTACCAGCGCGGCCTTCATCGGCAGTTGTATGAAAGCTGGCATAGAGCCGAATAAAGAGTTCGATCTGCACGCACTCAAAGGACTTGGTTCAACCGGTTCGCCACTGCCGCCGGAAGGCTTCAAGTGGGTCTATGATAACGTCAAGCAAGATATCTGGCTGGCCTCGATCAGCGGTGGTACGGACGTCTGTTCCGGTTTCGTCGGCGGCTCCCCCCTCTATCCCGTCTACGCCGGTGAGTTGCAATGCCTCAACCTCGGAGCCAAAGTGCAGTCCTTTGATGAGCAGGGCAATCCGCTCATAGATGAAGTCGGGGAGCTGGTCATCACAGAGCCGATGCCCTCAATGCCCCTGTACTTCTGGAATGATGCGGAGGGCAAACGCTACCACGATAGCTACTTCGATATGTATCCCGGCGTCTGGCGGCATGGCGACTGGATCAAGATCACTCCTCGTGGCAGCGCCATCATCTATGGCCGCTCCGACTCAACCATCAACCGGCAGGGGATACGTATGGGCAGCGGCGAAATTTACCGCGTGGTCGAAGATATCCCCGAAGTGCTCGACAGCCTGATCGTTGGCGTTGAACAGCCCGGCGGCAAGTACTACATGCCGCTCTTCGTCGTCCTGCGCGAAGGCGTCGAACTGGACGATGCACTGAAGGCGAAAATCAAGCAGAGCGTGCGGCAGCGTGTCTCACCGCACCACGTCCCCGATGAGATCGTGGCGATCAAAGAGGTGCCGCGCACGCTGAGCGGTAAGAAGATGGAGGTGCCGGTCAAGAAAATCTTCCTCGGCCTCCCTGTCGAGAAGTCCGTCAGCGTGGATGCTATGGCGAACCCACAAGCCATCCAGTTCTTCGTTGAGTACGCCGAGCAAGCAGGTTTGCGGAAACCGGGGCAGTAGGTACAGAGGGATATTCAAACGGGGCCGATCATGACATGCTTCGCCGCACGAAGCATGTCATGATCGGCCCCGTTTGAATATTTATCATCAGTATTCTTTTGACGCATCAACATTAGCGCGCCATAGTTGCTCAAGGGTTTTCAGGTCATCCAGAAATTCGGCCTGGCTCTGACCGGGTTGTTGTTCGAGTTCTTCGAGGATTTCAAGGGTGAAGGTTTGAGGGCCCAACTCCTGCCAGTCTTTTTGCAGTTTGGGATGGGGAGCGGAGCCGGTGGTAATGGAAAATTGGAAGCGGTTTTGTACGCTGTTCAGGTTCGCCGCATAGCCGAGAAGGTACTGCCCGCTCAGTGTATTCGTTATCCTGTAGACGCCGCCAAGCTGTTTGCGCTCTTTGTATTCGTTTCTGATTGCTTTTCTGCTGTTCATTTTACTGTTGCACCTTTATTACTTCGAATTCGTGGACTGTACCTCTCCCTTCACAGGTTGCGGTGGTAGAACCATCGTTTTTAAGAGATGATCGAGCGTGGCCTGTGGGTCGGCAGACATGCCGGAGTGTACCGGAGAGGTCTGGATGATGGTGCTGCGGGGTGAGACGAGCCAGTGGAAGCGTTCTGAGGGTGAGAGTTCGCCGATGGGGCCTGCCTCTTTTCCGCCCTTTGTGATGTGCTGCATAATGGCAAGCTGGTGCTGCACCTCCACGACATCGATGTCGGGGGCAAGGGTCAGCAGGCGGTTGGCATCAAGGGAGAAGAGCATGCCGAGAAAGCGGCGCGTGCGACAGAAGAGAAGCACGCCGACGTTGATGCACTCGCCGCGTTCGACGTATGGAACAATGCGAATGATCGCGTAATCATACGAGCTGGGCGCGGGCATGCAAAGCCTCCTCCACGAAGATTTGCGAAGCCTCTAGACGGCTTCGCAGGTAATCGACATAGGCGACCCGATGTGCCTCAACATCTGGGAGCAACTCCTCATCATCCTCAAGCCATTCGTCGGGAATCTGCGCGACAATCTCACGAATCATGGCCGGAGTTAGCCGGTCTTTGAACAGGGAATCGGCCTCCTTCAGCGCGCTGGCGTAGGGCAGCAGCACATGATCCTTAATGGGCTTGAACGGACTGCGACTGCGTTCCAGGTAATCAGCCCAGGTATGGTGGAAGTAGAGGGAAGCGCCATGGTCGATGAGCATCAGGCGTTTATGCCAGAACAACATGTTGGGATTGCGCGCCGTGCGATCAACATTGGTCACGAAGGCATCGAACCAGACGATGGAGGATGCCAGCAAGGGATTGAGTTCTTGCCCATCCAGCGTATGAAACGGCAACGCCCCAGGCAGATAATCCATAGCGAGGTTTAAGCCTGCGCTGCTTTTAATCAGGGCCTGGATTTCAAAATCTGGTTCGCTGCGACCAAGCGTAGCGTCAAGTTCGGCAAAGACGATTTCAGGCACAGGCAACCCCAGTACACGCGCAATCTCGCCCGCTACCAGTTCAGCGATGAGCGCCTTTGTTCCCTGTCCGGCCCCGCGAAATTTGAGCACATACAGTCCCTCGTCATCGGCCTCAACGATGGCAGGCAGAGAGCCGCCCTCGCGCAGTGGCGCCACGTAGCGCGTAGCAGTAATTGTTCTCAACATGGCGCTATTGTAACATAAAAAGCTGGTAATGGGATAGCTCCTTTGCAGGCGGAAACTTTCCCTGCTTCATACCCGTGATTCACATGATGAGTTACAGCAGTTACTGGAAGTCAGCTGAACAGATCTGGCAACTGCTCCGAGTAATTTATGCAAAGACGAGCTGAGCTTTGCTTGTTCCGGGTAATGACGTTGAGCTGAACAAAATAAACTGGAGGTCGAAGTGAAGTACGACGAATTTGTGGCACAGGTGCAAAAACGGGCCAGTATCGATTCGCGCGAGCAGGCAGAACGCGCTATACAGGCAACGTTGGAGACACTGGCCGAGCGCCTGGTTGGAGGAGAGCCGAAGGATCTGGCGGCGCAGTTGCCACCGGAACTGGCAATCTACCTGCAACAGCCTTTTGCCGGGGCGGGTGAGGATTTACAACTTGATGAGTTCTTTGAGATCGTGAGCCAGCGCGAGGATGTGCCAGCGGTCGATGCCGAATTCCACGCGCGTGTCGTATGCGGCTTGCTTGCTGAGGTTGTGTCGATAGGCGAAATAGAGAATGTGCGTTCTCAACTGCCAGCCGATATACGCCAGTTGTTTGAGGTGGAAAACGAGGGGGAACTGCCCGGACAGGGTGTCATCGATACCTCGCTGGAAGAGCAAGTGTAGCAGAGATGTCTTATCCAACCCATTTTCTGAAGAAATTGACCTCTTCGTTCTCGATAGGAGGGTAGTATGCAACCAGATATCTATTCCAATGATGACTCGTTTGACAACCAACCTACTGTGGAGGAGGAAGCGCCTACCATGCAAATGCCGATGCGGCAGGACCCGGTGGTACCTGCATCACCAGCAAATGCAGGAGAGGCATCGTATCCACAGCGAGCGCAATACCCGCAATATCAACAATCCTTCCAGTATACGTCGCCACCACAGGTTGGTCTGACTCCCGAACAGGAAGCCGCGTACCGCGCGCAGCAACGTGAAGCTGCCTATCGTGCGCAGCAGCAGGCGGTCAACCAGGAGCAGCAAAATGCACGCAAGGCGGCTGTCGGTGAAGAAAGAGCCTATACCACTGCTTATGCTATCGCGAAATTGATCGATTACCTGGGCTGGGTGCTGCTGGTGCTGGAGGTTGCGCTGGCTTTGCGTTTCCTGCTGAAATTGATCGGCGCTAACACAGCTAATGCTTTTACCGGCTTTCTCTACAGTTTGACCGGCATCTTTCTTTTCATCTTTAACGGCATTGTGACGAATCCCACGTTTGGCTCCGCGCATGCTGAGGTTTTCGAGGTGACAACGCTGATTGCTATGGTTGTCTATGGCTTGATCTACCTGCTCTTGAAGCTGCTGCTGCGCACGACCATTTCCCGGCCAAACGAACCCGTTGCCTGACAGCATGAGGAAACGACTATGAGAGAGTTGAGCGCGCCTTTCGTGCTTGCCGCTGCCGTTTCGCCCGGAGTGGTGCTCGCCATCATCATCATTCTGGCGGTACTCGTGCTGGCCGTCTCGCTCTGGCTTTTCCGCAAGCAGCTGCGATACCAGAGAAGCCTGATGACCCGCGAATATATCGTAAAGCGTTGCCCCTACTGTAACGCAGCCATGCAGCCCGGAGCCAGCTACTGTCCCAACTGTGGCAGGCAGGTACCACAGGTAACTACGCTTAGACAGTAGGCATGCTCTGAAAAAAAGGTCTTTTATAATCCAAACTAGAGACTTCAGGCCCTACTGTTTAATCTGAGCAATAGATAAACTGTATGCAAGAGGTTAATGATACGGTAATAATGGGTCATTGAAGCAGAAAGTAAGGTAAACCGACCCAGATTATTGTTCAGCTATTACCCTCTAACAACGTCGACGTGGGGACTTACAATCACGAGTTCTTATGTCAAGGGGAGCTAAGAAAGGAGATGTGGGTTGTACGTGCAATTCACAATAATGAAGCTTATGTCTATTGCCAACCAATCACAGTGGACAGGAACGAAACTTGATCTTTCTGAAGAGGGTGACTGCAATGCTGAAGTCGGCGACGTATTTCAAGAGAGACAGTGTCTGTCGCCAGCGATACAGGGACTTGTGAAAGAGATAGCATCCTCTCTTTCACTGGTACGGGTCAATCGTGTCGAGGCTTTGCGCGATCAGGTAATGGATGGGACGTATCAGATCGATACGACGGCGCTTGCGAAAAAACTGCTTCATCAGCCTTGTTAACTGGTTGAGGGAAGAAACGAAAAAGGCTGATGCTCGGTACAGGAGTTTGTTGACTCAGATGTCCTGGCAAGGATACATAGATGGCATTATCAGGGTCAACAAACCCGACCGGGTTAGCGCTCAATCAACTGGGGAACTCCGCTTAAAATGTTGCGCAGTCCTTTGAGCGGCTTCCCTATCTTGAGACCGTAGCGGCTAATTTCAATCTCGCGCAAGCTCCGTTCATAGCCCGTCAATCGCTTCTTCAGCACACCGATGGCCCGGTGCATTTCCCCATCTATTTCAAAATAGCGCAGGAAGAGAATATTGTCTGCCATATAGCTGATACCCACCTCGGTAGCGCGAAATTCACCGGTGATTGCTTCCACCTCGTTGATTAAAAGCACGGCTATCCCCATATTTTGCAAATACTTGCTCAACGCGTGAATATGGCTCACCAGACTTTTCCCCCGTACAGAAAGACTGTAACCAGATACACTATCGATCATGACGATGGAGGTCTTCTCTTTCTCAATTTCACTGCGCACCTGAAAGGCAAACTCGTCAGGTGTGTAGTACAATGGTTCAACTTGCTTGATCAAAAGCGTTCCCCGTTCTAGCATGGTCCGCACGGGAATATTAACCGACTCGCAGCGCTGGATAAGCGTTTGTTCGTTCTCTTCAAAGGTATACACCAGGGAGCGCTCTCCTCTGCCTGCTGCCTCCTTCATAAACTGGAGGCCCATTGTTGTTTTGCCAACTCCGCTGGGGCCGGTAAAAATGGTGATGGTTCCCCGTTCCAGCCCACCATGCAGCATTTCATCCAGTTCGGGAATGCCGGAAGAGATGCTCTCCAGGATAAACTCTTGTCCGTATTTTTCAGGCAGAAGACGAGGGAAAATTTCCATGCCATTTTCTCCCAGCCGGAGTGTATGTCGACCGCCCTGAAAGCCGGAGCCGCGAAACTTTGCAATGCTCAGCGTTCGTTCGTCGTCTAAACAGTGCAAGTTGATGACGCCATCACAGATCGCTTGAAAATCCTCGTCGGAAGCTGAGTCACTGCTTTCAGAGGTGAGCAAAATGGTTGTATGCTGTTCAATAAGAAACTGGAGAAAAGAGAGCATTTGCCTGCGGAACTGGAACGTATCGGGCAAGAGCAAACGGAGCTGCGTCATCGTGTCCATGAATACGCGCTGCGGCTTCAAGACCTCAATTTGCTGAATAATCTTGTGCGTGATGGTTTTTTGTTGCTCTGCTACTGGATCATGCACGCGCTCATGCTGAAATTCAGTGAAAAATTCTGAATGCGCGCTCAGGTCAAGGAAGGCTACATTGTCGATATCAACGCCGATAGCATCGGCGTTCTGACGTATCTGGTTTTCTGACTCTCCCACTGTGATGTATAATGTAACCTCATTTCTCATGGCACCCGCTGACAAAAAATGCAGGCCAAGCGTGGTTTTCCCGCAACCAGGAGAGCCACGCACCAGGTATGTGCGCAAGGGAATGTAACCACCATGCAGGATAGTATCCAGTTCGGCAATGCCGCTGGATAAACGAGGTAGCCTCACGTGCTGCTCGCTCTGCTGCTCTTCAAGAACCCGGTCCAGCAGTTCATCAAGCACTTCAGCGTTAGCGATATGTTCTGATATTTTATTCTGTTGTGTTTCCATCAGCTACCTGTTCTATAGAATGGCAAGGGACATATCGAACATCTTTGTCGTCTCCATACTTCTCCTATATACCATTATACTGATAGTCTGAATTGATACTGATCGATGTGATGATGGCAGGAAGGTGAAGCGTTTTTATATGATCTCGGTTGTGTGCAAGGCCCGTGGAAATGTGCTCGCCAGGACCCCGTCGGCTCCAATGAGCAGGTCTCCGCTGGCGCTGGTACCGTCTGCAAAGGTCGCTACCACGCCTCCCTGGGGGGGTGTTTCAATGTTCGAGAGCCGCTTGCCACGATTGATCGGAATCCCCTGGCGTTCAACCTCATCGGTGAGGATCAGGCCGAAGGGAACACGCTTAATGAAGACGCTCTTGAGTCCACTTCCTGCCATTGTGATTTCTCCGAGATCCCTGCCCTTGCCAGTCATCGTGACGGAGTGGCTCACTACCGACCCTTCTGCAAAGACCGCCTGATCGAGTCCGAGTTCGTGCAGCACCGCTACGCCGTTGCTCGCCAGGGTTAGCGCGTACCCCTCGGGTTTCTCTCTGGCTTCATAGATCTCTGCCTCGATGCCTGCGCGTTTGAGAAACAGGGCCAGAGCGGACCCAGCAATGCCAGCTCCGATGATGATGGCTTTTTTCTGCTGTTTCTGCATGAAGTATTCCTCTCTTGTTCTCTCTTGCTATGCGAATATTGCTACTGCGGGAGATCGTCCGGGTTCTCCTGTTCTTTGTCCATGGCACTCGTCAGGAGTGCGAGCTCTGGATGCGCCATCTTCCAGATACGCTGCTCACCGCTCAACTCGGTTAGTGTTCCATCATTGATCTCCTGAATGAGTTGTCGCACGAACGTGAGTTTGGCAGTCTGAATGGTCAGGGTATAATAATCCTCAACGAGATAGAGACGGTCCACGCCGAGACGATGTGCCTCCTCGAGAATCGCCTGGGTGCGGCTGGTCTGCTCTGAGAGAGTGCCTGCGTACTCTCCAAGCAGCATTGCAGCCTCTGTTGGAGGGAGGTTGCCCAGGAATGCCAGCGCCGTCGCAAATGCGGTGTATTCTCCCTCTGGCTGGCGGAGCAGTGACCGGAGCCAGTCAGTAAGCTCCGTCCGGCCTGCTTCCGTGGTCGCGTACACGGTACGTTCGGGGTAGCGTCCCTCGCGCTGTGTTTCCGTCGGCACAATCCACCCTTCCCGCTGGAGAGCTTCGATGACCGAATACAGGGAACTCTGGTTCATTTTAATGACGGTTGCCAGTTCTCGTCGGCGCATCACCCCTAACATCTCATAGGGATGCATGGGACGTTCCGTCAGCAGAGACAAGACAGCTAATGCTAGCAGATTAGATACCTTACGCTTTGCCATAAAACCTTATTCCTCATCAAACTATTCTTATTTAGACTAGTTTATATGGTAATAGTACGATACAAATGAGTTGTTGTCAAGGGTTTGAGACTGACATCCACTCATAACCTGGGAGAAGGAGAAACATAAGAGAAAGAAAGAGCAGGAAACGAGTGGTGAGAACCAGAGGAGGGTGCGAGAGATGGAATGGAACCCGACATGGGAAGATCCGCTGACGAGCTATGTGAAGCAATTTGCTGGATTGATCGGGGATCACCGAACGAGCAAGACGTTTGCCGAAATCGTCAAAGGCATCATCGGGGCAGGCAGCCTGATTTGCCAGCAGATTGCAGCCAGAGCGGAAGGCCCATATACGCGCCGTGACGGATCATATACAGATGAGTCATATCGAGAATCTCCTTGTTTTCCATTACAGCACAAAAGGAATGAGCCGTTTCGTGCGCCGCATATACTCCTGATAGCGCTGGCCCAGATGCTCCTGGAGGACGCGCTCTTCTACATGGATACGGTAGCTGAAACCAATGAGCGCACATCCCATGATGACGAGCAGACTCAACCAGTTGTTCGTCAAGCTGAGTCCAAATCCGAGCAACGTGATGAGGAAGCCGGTATAGGCGGG
Source organism: uncultured Chloroflexia bacterium (assembly GCA_963736995.1). Taxonomy (GTDB): domain Bacteria; phylum Chloroflexota; class Ktedonobacteria; order Ktedonobacterales; family Ktedonobacteraceae; genus CADDYT01. Next base: position 469,265 of record CAVTRB010000006.1, on the reverse strand, counting down.
ATGTCGAATGAGCCGGTAGGGGCCTGCTTCGATCACAGTCTGTTGGGCTGCAACAGCTACCGTCACCGTGAAGAAGGCACCGAGCACGGTGATGGCGTAGAGACGGAGTGCGATCCCAGCGTACATCAGGAGAATACCCAGCCAGAAGAGGAACTCGCTCGCGTTGTGGATAGCGGTGGCAGGAACCTTATAAGCCAGCAGCACGCCGAGGAGGAGACCGAATACGATCAGGCAAAGGACGACTATGTGCGACCCTTTATCCTGGCGCTGAGCACCAGCGCGCAGACGTCTGTATGTCCTGATATCTACGATCGCTTCTATCACTCTCCAGATGAGAAGGCTCACCAGCAGGACACCGAGTTCGAACAGATTGTGAGTGATAGGTGATTGCATGTTCCACGTCCTTTTTATGACCACTGGATATGGAAATTAAGCCAGGGAATCTACCCTGGAAGATGCTTTACTTTCATTGATGGCTAAAAAGACACAGGGAGTGAGAATATGGGATATTCTCCCCACTCTCGCTCCCCATCTCCAACTCTTTTTGCTATGATAGCCTATTATACAACCTGCGGCATCCTCTGCTGGGCGGCTGCCACCGCTTCTTCAGGGTACTCGTAGTCCTGGAGCTTGCCGGAGAAGTAGGCGTCGTAGGCACCCATGTCGAAGTGACCGTGGCCGGAGAGGTTGAAGAGAATCACCCGCTCTTCACCGGCCTCTTTGGCCTGCAGCGCCTCGTTGATGGCGGCAAGCACAGCGTGGCCCGACTCGGGGGCCGGAATGATGCCCTCGCTGCGGGCGAACTGCACGGCGGCCTCGAAGACGGCAACCTGGTGATAGGCTTCGGCGTCGATGATGCCCTCTTCGTGCAACTGCGAGATCAGCGGGGCCATGCCGTGGTAGCGCAGGCCACCGGCGTGAATGCCCGGCGGGATGAAATCGTGGCCGAGCGTGTGCATCTTGACCAGCGGGGTCATGCCGACCGTGTCGCCGAAGTCGTAGGCATAGACGCCTTTGGTCATGCTGGGGCAGGCCATTGGCTCGGCTGCCAGGAAGCGCGTCTTCTTGCCGTGACGCAGGTTTTCGCCGATGAAGGGGAAGGCCAGACCGGCGAAATTGCTGCCGCCACCAACGCAGCCGATAACGACATCCGGGTAATCACCAGCCCGCTCCATCTGGAGCATCGCCTCCTGCCCCACGATGGTCTGATGCATCAGTACGTGGTTCAGCACGCTGCCCAACGAGTACTTGATAGTGCCGCCGCTTTTTGCCGCGACCTCCACCGCCTCACTGATGGCAATGCCCAGGCTGCCGGGATTGTCCGGGTCCTGCTCCAGAATGCTGCGCCCTGAGTCCGTGAGGTTGGTCGGGCTGGCATGCACCGTCGCACCGTAGGCCTGCATGAGATTTCTTCTGTACGGCTTTTGCTGGTAGCTGACCTTGACCATGAAGACTTCGATCTCCATATCGAAGAAGGCTCCGGCCATTGCCAGCGCCGATCCCCACTGGCCTGCTCCCGTCTCGGTCGAGAGCTTCCTGGTGCCCGCCTGCTTGTTGTAGAACACCTGCGGCACAGCAGTATTGGGCTTGTGGCTGCCAACGGGGCTGACGCCCTCGTACTTGTAGTAGATACGGGCGGGCGTGTCCAACACCTTTTCCAGCCGCCGCGCCCGGAAGAGCGGACTGGGCCGCCATTGCAAATAGACCTGGCGCACCGGCTCCGGGATGTCAATGTAGCGTTCGGTACTCACTTCCTGCAAGATCAGCTCCATCGGGAAAAGCGGGGCGAGGTCATCGGGGCCGACGGGCTGATGCGTACCTGGATGCAGCACCGGCGCGGGTGGATGTGGCAGGTCAGCGGCGATGTTGTACCAGGATTCTGGCATTTCGTTTTCGTCCAGTACGAACTTGGTATGCGTATTGTCGGGCATAGGATGCTCCTCTCAAACATGATAAAAAATACTACGTGATCGTATCGACGGTTGGTTAATTTATACGCCGAAATCGTATAACTGCTCGAACTGCAGGTCCAGGTCGTTGGTGGCCTGCCAGAGGGCGGAGAGGGCCTGAACCACGTTGCGGCTGGCGCAGGGTGGTAGATCGGAGCGCGCTGCCAACTTCTTGAGCGCCTGGTAAGCGTCCAGCAATGCGCCTTCCGCCTCGCTCAGTGGCCTGCCAAGCAGATCGGTCTCGTTTGGTGTCGTGGTCATTATGTTGCTCCTTTGCTTAATGCTGGTACTGCGCGACCGGACGCGCATCCACCAGGCGTTTGGCCTTCAGTTCAAAGTGCGGCAGCTCTCCATACTCCACGCGCTCAATGTTGAAGCGCAGCCCCTCGTGTGAGCCTGCCAGGTCTTTGGCGAGCTTCTGCCCCAGTTCAGGCCATTGCTCCTCGAATCCGGGCTTGATCTCCAGCTTGATAGAGATCTCGTCGGTGAGATCGTCCTTGCGCCAGATATAAATCTGGAATTCGTCGATGGCCGCGTACTCGCGCACGATGGACTCGACCGCACGGGGGTAGACGTTGGTGCCGCGAATGAGCTTCATATCGTCCCACCTGCCGCGAATACCGCCATCATAGAGGTCCCAGGTGCGTCCGCAGGAGCAGGTGCTGGCGGGAACCTTCATCACCATATCTTTCGTGCGATAGCGAATGACGGGGATGAAGCCGCGTCCGAACGAGGTGACGACGCGCTCGCCCAGTTCGCCATAGCCTACAGGCTCGCCCGTCTCCGGGTTGAGTACTTCTTCGATGAAGTGGTCTTCGATGATGTGCGTGCCGCCTGACTGGTGCGAGCACTCGAAGATCATGATCGTTCCCAGTTCGGTCATGCCGGCGGTATCGCCGCACTTCGCGCCCCACGCCTCCTCGATCAAGCGTTTGACGGCGGGAATCGAGCCGGCAGGTTCGCCGGAACTGATCACGATCCTGACATTGCTCTCCTTCGCCAGGTCGATGCCCATCTCGCGCGCCTTCTGCCAGAGCGTCAGCGCGTAGGTCGGCGTGGAGAAGACGGTGGTGACGCCCATCTCGAGAATCTGCTTGATGCGTCCCTCGGACGTCTGCGCCCCGCCAGGAATGACCAGCGTTCCCATCTTTTCACAGCCATAGTGCGCGCCCCAGAAGCCGATGAAGCTGCCATAGCCGAAGGCGAAATAGGCGCTGTCCTCTGGCCGGATGCCGAAGCCCCACAGCCCATAGGCCCACATCTCCGCAATCCAGTCCCAGTCCTTCGTGCTATCGAGCACGCGAATGGGCGTGCGCCCCGATGTGCCGGAGGTAAGGTGGTAGCGAATGGCGTGGTTTCTGTCAGTGGCGAGCATCTCACCGAACATGGGTTTCTCCACCTGCGAATCCATCCATGCCTCTCGCGTCATGAAGGGAATGCGGCGAATGTCGTCCAGTGTCTTGATCTGTTCCGGCTTGACTCCCGCCTCATCAAAGCGGCGGTGATGAAAGGGCGTGGTGTTGTACGCCCACTCGCAGAGTTGTTGCAACTTGTGTAGTTGCAGCCTCTGCAAGTCCTCACGAGGCATGGTCTCGTTTTTCGGGTTCCAGTACTCAGAATAGGCCATATGTCTTCCCTGCCTTTCAAATACATCGTTGTATTCTCAAACTGGTGTTTCTCCATCGAGCGTACCTGCAAGCATCGTCAGGACACGCAAGCCGACGTGAAGCGTTTTGTCTTCTCTATCTCGATCAGGATTATACGCTGTCAGAGCAATAGCTTTGATCTGGAAACGTTCCCCAACGCTGTGCAATGCCTGCGCCAGTTCTGCCTCGGAAAGGCCATCCGACGCTCGAAAATCCACTCCCGGAGCCTCCTCTGGGTCTAGCACATCGAGGTCAACGTGAAGATATATCTCATTGGTACGCGTTGCCAGCCAATTCAGTTGCTCTACGAACTGTGTTGCCAGCCCGTCATTCTTCATGTCCTGCGTTGTTACCACAGCTACCTCAGTATGCTCAAGGAGCTGGCGTTCAGGTGGGTCAAGGTCGCGCACTCCTGCCAGCAGTGTGTGCGCATCCTTCACAGGTGTGTTATCGCCAACTTGCGCCCAGAGGTCTTGATAGCAGTGGCCCGTCACAATGGCAAGCGGCATTCCTGCGAAATAGCCACTGAGCGTCGTTTCGGGCGTGTTGAAATCGCCATGTGCATCAAACCAGATAATGCCGGTTTGCACGTGCTCGAAGCCGCCCAGCGTGCCGAGGCTGACGTTGCAGGTTCCACCCAGCACAACCGGAACTTTGCCCTGCGCTATAGCCTGTCGGACTGCGCCTGCAAGCTGCCGCTGCACGTCGGCAATTGCGCTGTGCTCGTCGCGGTAGGGCTGTGCGCACTGCACGCGCTCGACGCTGACTTCGTAGCCCTGTTCGCTGAGCAGTTGGTCGGCACCAGCTTGCAGGAAACGTGCTGGTGCCTTCCCCATACCCACCTCTTCGCGCCCAAGATCGTAAGGTACCTGGATAACGTGTAGTTTCATTCTCTCAATTTCCCCTGACTTCCCGGTGCTTATTTGCCGCGTCCAACCAGTTCGCGGGCGATGATGACGCGCTGGATGTGGCTGGTACCTTCGTAGATTTGCAGGCCCTTGATGTCGCGGTAGTAGCGTTCGACGGGGTACTCGTTGGAGTAGCCCCGGTTGCCGTGGATCAGTACCGCCTGCGATGCAGCTTTCATCGCCGCCTCGGTCGCGAACAATTTGGCGATGGAGGTGGCTTTGGTGGCTGGCAGGCCCTGATCTTTCATCCACGCAGCCTGATAGGTGAGCAGCCGGGCGGCCTCGACGTCGGCAGCCATGTCGGCCAGGGCAGCCTGAATCATCTCAAAATCGGCGATGCGCTGGCCGAACTGCCGCCGCTCCGTCGTGAAGGCGATGCAGGCATCCAGGCAGGCTTGCCCTATGCCAACGGCCCCGGCGGCGACGCCGAGACGACCGCGATCAAGGGCGGACATGGCGACTTTGAAGCCTTCGCCAGCTGCGCCAAGCAACGCGCTCTTCGGTATCCGGCAATCCTCAAAGACGATATGGGCGTGCTCCGAGGCGCGGTGTCCCAACTCTTTGCCGGGCATCGGCTCGCGCTGGAAGCCGGGCTTGTTCGTATCTACGAGAAAGGCGCAGATGCCCCGGTGCCGCGCCGCCTTGTCCCGTGTGGCAAAGACGATGGCAACATGTGCGCTGGGGCCGTTGGTAATCCAGATTTTCTCGCCATTCAGAACGTAGCTATCACCCTCCTCTCTGGCTGTGGTCTCCATGCTGGCGGCGTCGGAACCGGCGTTGGGTTCGGTCAGCGCGTAGCAGCCGATGTACTCACCCGTCGCCAGACGCGGCAGGTAGTGGTGTTTCTGTTCTTCCGTTCCCCAATCCTGAATGCAGAGCGCGACCAGGCTGGCGTGGACGGTCAGGAAGCCGCGCACGGACGAATCGACCCGCCCCAGTTCCTCACAGAGCAGGGCATAGCTCACGTAGTCCATGCCGGAGCCGCCGTAGGCGCGGTCTACCGGCGCGGCCAGGAAGCCAAGTTCGCCCATGCGCCCGATCAGGTGCATGGGAAACTCGCCCTTCTCGTCGGCCTCACGAGAGAGTCGGGGCAACCTCTTGCTCGGCGAAGCGGCGCGCCTGCTGCTGGATATCTTGCTGTTCAGCCGTCAATGTAAAGTCCATAGGTATCCATTCCGAGTATCTATCGTCGTTCTTTATTCACCAATCACTGCAATTCCCTCGACCTCGATCAGCGCCTCCTCCTGGAAGAAGCCGGAAATCTCGAAGAGGGCGGTAGCAGGCCAGTAGTCGCCGAAGTAGGCGCGATGCACCACGCCAAGTTGCTTCAGGTGGGCCTCGTAGTCGTGGTGGTCACGAATGAAGATGGTAATTTTCACGATATCCTGCATCTTGCCGCCCGCCGCATCGACGACCGCCTGCAGATTGCGTAAGACCTGCTCGTACTGCGAAACCAGATCACCGGCGACAATTGTACCCTCGGCGTCGCTGCCCGTCTGCCCGGCCAGGAAGAGCAGGCTGCCACCGGTAGTCAGGATGCCGTGATTGTAACCTCGTGGCCGGGGCAGCAGTGGTGGATTAATGATTTTTCTTATAGCCATTGACTCTCTTACCTTCCTGTGAACTTCGGCTTCTCTTTAGCCTTAAATGCCTCATAGAAGCGGCGGTGATCCTCGCCCATCAGCATGAGTGCCTGTGCCTGCGCCTCGGCCTCGATGGCGGCTGCGAAATCCATGTTTTGCTCGGAATTGATCATGTATTTGGTCATGGAGATCGCAAGCGTGGGGCCAGCCGCCAGGCGCAGCGCCAACTTTTGCGCTGTGGGTAGCAGGTCGTCGCGGGGGACGACGCGGTTGACCAGTCCATAGCGTTCAGCAGTGGCGGCATCGATGGTATCGCCGAGGAGGAGTAGCTCGAAGGCGCGCCCGCTGCCAACAACCTTTGGCAGCAGGTAGGCCGCGCCCATATCGGCCCCGGTCAGGCCAACTTTTGTGAAGAGGAAGGCGATACGCGCCCGTTCAGAGGCGATACGCAGGTCGGAGGCCAGCGCGATGACGGCACCTGCACCAGCGGTCATGCCGTTGAGGGCGGCGATGATGGGTTTGTCCAGCGCACGCATGTTTTTGACTACCGCCCCGGTCATGCGCGTAAATTCCAGGTGTCCCTTCATGTCGCGCTTGAGCAGTTCGCCGATGATCTCATGCACATCGCCGCCGGAGCAGAAATTGTCTCCGGCTCCCGTCAGCACAATGGCGCGCACGGTGTCATCGTAGCGCAGGGACTCGAAGAGGTCGCGCAGTTGGGCGTAGACCTCGAAGGTGAGCGCGTTCATGACCTCTGGTCGATTGAAGGTGAGGGTGGCAACGCCGTCATGTACCTCGTAAAGAAAATCATACTCCATTGTATTCTCCGCTTTGTTTCGCTCTGTTCGCTACAGAGAAGCTAGGACATGACGCCGCCCCCATCAATGTTGATGGCCTGTCCGGTAATGCCCCGGTTGATATCTTGCGCCAGGAAGACGGCGATGGCCGCGATCTCTTCAGGCTCCATCAGGCGATGCTGTGGACTGGTCTTTTCCAACCGCTCGCGTGCTTTCGCCTCTCCCATGCCGGTGAGGGCGGCGATATTGGCGACGCTACTATCGGTCATGGGTGTATTCACGTAGCCTGGGCATATGGCATTGACGGTTATGTTATAGGAAAGCAATTCGACAGCGAGGGCGCGGGTCAGGCCGAGCGCGCCGTGTTTGGCGGCGGTATAGGCGGCGATGTAGCTGCCGCCGACGCGAGAGGCAATCGAGGCGATGTTGATGATGCGGCCCCGGCGCTGCTCGATCATCCCTGGCACGAGGGCCTTAGTTACGTAATAGATACTGGTCAGGTTGACGGCCAGCATGCGGTGCCAGAGTTCGTCGGGGTGGTTGACGAATTTGTGGCTACCCGCGTTACCCGCGTTATTGACTAAAATATCGATGCCGCCCAGCGCTTCCGTAGCCCTCTCGGCCATCACCCGCACCTGCTCCACATCGGTCACATCGCAGGGAAGCGCCCTGCTCCTGCGCCCCATGCCCTCGATCTCGGCGGCCAGCGCCTCGATTTCACTGGCGCTGCGTGCGGAGACGACCACGTTGGCTCCGGCCTCTGCCAGTGCGAGGGCGATACTGCGCCCGATGCCGCGTCCTGCTCCGGTAACAACTGCCCGCTTCCCTGCGAGCGACAGAGAATCTCCATTTGCCATAGCTCTCCCCTTCCAGACCGCAATAGAACAGAACCCATGTGTTTGACCTATATCCTACCACCAAAAATGGCAGAGCGGCAAACATACAAAATTTTTACAATCCTTTTACAACTTACATAAAAATTTCTGACAGAAGCTCTAACAACAACTCGCGAATGTGCATAAAGAGGTCGGGACGGCTATTACCATCACATACGCGGTCAACGACAGTCAGAGCGCCGGACAGCAGAGTACGCAAAATGGCGCACCGGCACAGTCTGGGAATGGTGGTAGAGGCTCTTTCCAGAATAATACTACCCCGATTCCCAACAGCGCTGTGGCGAAGGTCAAAAGTTTGTCAGGCGTTGCCAGCATCGAGGAGAACTTGAGGCGTACAGACACAGATAACATCCTCAAGACCAGCAGTATTCAGACACCCAACGGTCGATCGTTCTCTATTTCACCTACAGTCAATGGTATTTCAACGGACGCGACGAATTTTACGCTGGCGGGAGGAAGCACCCCAACGCTTGAGGCCGGACGTGCGTTTCAGGCGAGTGATGCCGGTACTGCTGTCGCGATGATGAGCCAGACGCTGGCCGATACCAATGGCCTGACAATAGGCTCTACTTTTAGCTTGAAGGGGAAAACCTTTACCATCATCGGTCTCTATAGCACCGGCCAGCAGTTTTCCGATAACTCGATAGTGGTGCCGATAGCGACCATGCAGAGCTTGTACGGGATAAGCGGAGTGGATTCGATCACTGTCTATGCGCAGAGCTATGAGCAGGTCAATACAGTGGCAAGTTGTCTGCACAGTACGCTGGGCAGCGCCTATGATTGTGGTGACGGAGGCTTCTAGCTATAACCGAGCGCCAGTTTGTGACCATTGTGGGTCCCAGCGGTTCAGGGAAGTCCACCTTGCTCTATCTGCTGGGAGGGATGGACCGGGCAACGGAGGGAAAACTGCTGGTTGATGGAGTCGATGTATGCAATCTCTCTGAGCAGCAGGAACATCAATTCAGGCGCAAGAAGGTAGACTTTGTTTTTCAGTCGTTCCATTTGCTGCCCACTGTGACGGTACTGGAGAATGTGATGTTGCTCATGCAACTGGCGGGCGGGCAAACGTCAGCACAGATGAGCGAGCGAGCGCGTGCGCTGCTCCTGGAAGTGGGTATCAACGAAAATCGGCATGGTGACAGACCAGATAAATTATCGGGTGGGCAACAGCAGCGCGTGGCAATTGCCCGTGCGCTGGCTAATGATCCCGAGAGTGATTCTGGCGGACGAACTAACCGGCAATCTGGACTATAACAGCAGTAAGAAGATCGTCGAACTGCTCAAAAAGCTCTCAGAGCAGGGCAAAACTGTCATTGTGGCAACCCATGATCTCAGCATCACCCGCGAGGCCGATGTGCGAATAGAACTTTCCGATGGCAGAGTGACAGGCAGTGGCAGCGCTGCTACTGCCGCACGCCCTCTCATTTCCTCACAGAAGAAAAAAGGCAAAAAGAGATAGATATCAAACTGAACGCAGCAAAGCATCAGGGGCAACTTTGTTGGTCGCATAGTTGCCCCTGATGCTTTGCTGCGTTCAGCACAATATGTTAGGTGCGCTTTCTACATGTAGCTGTCAGTATGACCAAAATCACACCGTTTTAGTGACCTATAAAACTGTCCTCTACAAAAAAAGGCTGTAAACTGCGTATATGCAGTGAATAAAAAAAGACTCAGCTGAGCTTCTATCCTGACATTCGACTACTTTCATATAAAGAATTGATGGCATTTTGCGCTACATACATGCATCTGAATACCTTCTCATAGATGCTCGGCACCAGGAAGCGACGGGAGTAAAAGTTATGGATTATAGAGTCAAGGATATTGATTGGGCTTTTCAAAGCGGGCAGCTCATCGGGCAGTACAGGATCGTTCAGGAGCTTAAACAGGAGCGCTTTGCTGTCAGCTATCTGGGGAAAGCGATCCATGATCGAACACCGGTAGTGATTAAAGTGCTGCGGCCTCCGCTTCTCGGTGAGTTACAAAAAGATTTTCAGGCACAGACCCAGGCGCTTATGGCGATGATGCATCCAGATATCCTGCAACTGCGAGAGGCGGGAATAGAGAACCATTATCCATTCCTGGTTACTGACTATGTCGCATATCTGACGCTGAGGCAGGCATTTCCTCAGGGAAGCATACAGTCACTGGCAAGAATCTTGCCGTATCTCAAGCAGATTGCCGCCGCACTCCAGTATGCACACAGCAGGAATATCCTGCATGGCGATATACGACCAGAGACCATTCTGCTGAACAGGGAAAATCAGGTCCTGCTCTCAGATTTTACTATCGAGGCAATTGCACGCAATCAAGAGCAGTTCAACTATCAGCAAAAGGTATCAATTGCGTATACTGCACCGGAAAGATTGCAGGGGAAAATGCTACCGGCCAGCGACCAGTACTCTCTGGCCGTTATTGTCTACGAGCTGCTTGCCGGTGAAGTGCCGTTTACAAAATCCTACTTTGAGATTGCTCAAGAACATTTAAACACTTCTCCACCTTCGTTGCAGGAGAAGGTGCCGGGCATCTCGCCCAGAATCGATAAAATCGTCATGACGGCCCTGGCGAAGGATCCGGCGCGGCGTTTCAACAATATTCAGGCGTTTGTGAATGCACTGGAACAGGTGCAGTACGCACAATCTCATAGTGCGGCAAGTTATAATACGCCTCCGCCTCGTGTGCTTCCTCAACCGGTGAGGCCATTGCCAGTGCTGGCTGCACCAGCGCCATCTCCCGCACTTGTGTTTCCGCCGGTGTCTCCGTCACTGGTTGCTGTCGGTGCTCCAGCCAATCCCACACCCGCGCCTCCACCTGTCGCGCCGTCGCTTCCGGTCACGCCAGCGCCAGGAATTCAGGATAGCCCACTGGCACCACGACGAGGAAATAAGAATACCATAACACGGCGGGCCTTCGCATTTGGCCTCATAGGGCTGGCGGTAGCGGGAGGAGCAGGAGGGTGGTATGTTCTTTCTGAGAGACTGGCGAAAGCTGCACCCCCTGCAGTTACGCCAGATAGCCCACCGGTGGCGACGCGCACCACTATCAATAACAGCAGTGTCCTGATTTTTACAGGGCATATAGCGAGCGTCAACGCGGTTACATGGTCGCCAGATGGCAAGCTGATCGCGTCGGCCAGCGATGATACGTATGTCCAGCTCTTTGACGCGGTTAGCGGGAAGCGCAAACTCATCTACACAGGCCACACGGAAGAAGTTGCTGCTGTTGCCTGGTCGCCAGATGGCAAACTGATAGCTTCAGGCGGTCAGGATGGGACAGCGCAGGTATGGAACGCGGGCAGCAGGGCTAGAATTCTCACTTACAAAGAACATGCAGATCGCGTGAATGGCATCTCCTGGTCAAGCGATAGTCAGTTAATCGCCTCCGGCAGCGATGACAGGACGGTGCAGGTCTGGAATCCTTTCAATGGGACGCTGGATTTCGACTTCCAGGGCCACACTGCCGGAGTGTTGTGCGTCGGCTGGCAGCCGGATAATAGCAGTGTCGCCTCCGGTTCCTGGGATGGAACACTGCGCGACTGGGCGACGGTCCAGCATGGCGATCACTTTAACGCAGGCGACCAGATTTTCAGCTATGGCGGTCACGGGACGAACGAGGTGTATGCGCTGGCCTGGTCGCCAGATGGAAACTTCATCGCCTCGGCTGGCGCTGATCAGACGGTGCAGATCTCAAACGGAGTTGATGGGACGCCCATCCTGCCATTTTTCAACGCTCACCGCAACACACAGCACGTCAACCCGGTGCGTGCGGTTGCCTGGTCTCCCGATGGAAACTTCATCGCTTCTGGCGACACTGATGGTGTCGTCTATGTGTGGAAGGTTGCCGGAAGAAAGATCGTCTTTACTTATCGCGGCCACAGGGGAGCGGTGAATGCGCTGGCCTGGTCGCCCGACGGAAAAAGGATCGCCTCGGCAAGCGCGGACAGTACCGTTCAGGTATGGCAGCCCGTGCTGATGAAGTAAAAAAAGGGGTAGCTGCTATGTCTTATGATGCGAGATGGCTCAGTGTGCATAATGCGAACGTGGGAACGCCGCTTGCTCCACAGCAGGGGTGGACGAACGCGCAGGTCGCGCCGCCAAAATGGCAGACCAGGCGGAGAAAGACACGCTGGAAGCTCCTTTTGCTCCTGCTTGTGGGCGCATTACTGATCGGAACGGTTCTCGCCGCTGCGAACCTGTATCGCTCTGCCACGACCCTCGTTGTGCTGGTTGGTGGCCAGCAGACGCAGATAGATCTCAATCAGAGCGTTCCCGTTAGCCCCTACCTGCTGGGCAGCAACGTTTTCCCTCAAACCGGAACTGTTTCTAAGGATCAGACCGGCAAGGGGTTTATGAGCTATGACCAGTCGGTGGTGCTGGGATTGCGCTCTGCTGGCATCAAGCTGCTGCGCTTTCCGGGTGGAAACTGGGGGGAACAGCATACGCTCTCAACGGAGCAGTTGAACGACTTCAGCGGCCTGCTGAATCAGGTGGGGGCGCAGGGCATCGTGCAGGTTCAGCTTTCGGACCCGCTAGATGTGACGCCGGTTCCGCTGCAAACCAGGGCGAACCGCGCTGCGCTCCTCGTAGACTACCTGAACAACAGTAAAAGCATCCAGCGCATGGATGCAAAGGCTCCATTTCATCCGGTCACCTACTGGACTATCGGCAACGAGCCAGACCTGCTCATCAACCCGGATACGCAGCAAATATATACTGTAGAGCAATATACAGATGCTTTTATCGCCTATTCGCTGGCAATGCATGAGAAAGACCCTTCCATCAAAATCTTCGGGCCGGAGATCAGCAGTTATCTCGGGTCGGCAGGTCCAAAGGATGCTACCGGCAAGCCCTGGATGGAGGAATTTTTGCGCGAGATCAGCGCATACGAGCGCACGCACTCACTGCCGTTTCATTTGCTTGATGGCGTTTCCTTCCATTACTACCCGTTTGGCAATACGCGGGAAAGCGCCAGCGCTCTCCTGAGCAGCACATCCCACTTGAATACGCTTCTGCTACAATTGCGCCAGTTCATCCGGCAGCAGTTCGGGCAGGACCTACCGGTAGCGATAACTGAGATAAATACCAACTCGGGAAGATTTGTACCATCGCAGGCGCTGGCTGCTATCTGGTGGGCTGATACGCTTGGCATGCTGATGAATAATCAGGTCCAGTATGTCGCCTTCTTCTCGGCAGAGGGAGTGAATATTCCCTATCCGCTCTTCACGCAGAAAGGTCTTCAGCAGACAGCGATGCTGCGTGTGATGCAGCTGTTCGCCGGACTCCAGCACAATTTTGTGCAAGGTGCGCAAGGCCCGGTGAGCCTGTATGCAACGCAGAATCAGGGGCATACGACCGTCAGCATACTTTTTATCAACAAGACCGGTGAAAGCCAGCTTGTGCATGTGGCTGACAGTAGCATGCTGCCAATCAGTCTCTGGCGGCAGGCCGACCTCACCATCCCGGCGTATGGCATGAGCGTGTTAACGCTCCATCGCAACGGCAGTGACGAAGCATATAGTTTTAGCAATCAAGAACATACGCAACAGGCAGTACCTGATATAAACCATCTCGTTTGTAGCAATACAAATAGCACATTAGTATGTTAGGAGAAAAATATGATCGTCTCTTTACTTGAATACCTCTACCTGGCAATCATTGTTCTGATGACTATTCAGGCGCTCTTTAATATTCGTCTTCTGCTCTACATCTGGGAGGAGCCGCAGCAAGCATGGCTCAATAGCGCGCCAACCATTTACCGGGAGCCGCGCCTCTCCTTCACGATCCTGCTGCCGGCCTATCATGAAGAAGACGTGTACGCGTATACGCTGCAAAAGGTCTATGACCTGAACTATCCAAAGAAACTGGTGCAGATCATCGCCCTACTGCGCGAGCATGACACCGGGACGATCAAGGTCGCTCAGGAAAAGCTCGCTGAGATGCGAGCGCCCAACGTGCAACTACTGGTTACCAGCGATACGCATGGCGGCAAGCCCCACCAGCTGAATCTGGGCCTGCGCATGGCAAAGGGAGATATCGTCACCATCTTTGACGCCGAGGACGAACCCCATCCTGATATCCTGCAAGTGATTAATACCACCTTTCTGAATGAGCCGGTGGATGTCGTACAGAGCGGTGTGCAGTTGATGAATCACAACACCAGATGGTTTTGCTTCCTGAACGTCCTGGAGTACTTCTTCTGGTTCAAGTCGGCCCTGCACTTCTTCGCAAGTTGTGGCATGACGCCACTGGGAGGAAATACTGTCTTCATCCGCCGCGACCTGATGCAGCATCTGGGTGGCTGGGATCACACCACGCTCACCGAGGACGCCGATCTGGGCATCCGGCTCTGTATTGCAAAAGCCAGGGTGCGCATTCTCTATGATGACGAGTTCGTGACGAAGGAAGAGACGCCGCATACGATTGAGCAGTTTATCAAGCAGCGCACGCGCTGGAATCAGGGCTTCATCCAGATACTCTTTTCCGGTCGCTGGATGCAATTGCAGAAATTTTCGCAGCGGATGCTGGCCCTGTATGTCCTGATTCTGCCCGAATTGCAGGCCCTCTTCGCCATCTTGATACCCATCTCAATCCTGCTGTTCTTCTTTGCCAGATTCCCGTTGTGGATAGCGATACTCACCTTCATGCCGCTCTACTGCCTGATCTTCTCGCTGTTTATCAGCCTGGCAGGTCTGCATGAGTTCGTGAAGGTTCACCATCGACAGTGGAAGTGGAGTGAGGCGTTGACCCTTTTGCTCGCCTTCGCCCCCTACCAGTTGTTGTTAGGCATCGGAGCGGTGCGTGCGGTCTGGCGGCAGTTGCGCGGAGCGGCGAACTGGGAAAAAACCGCTCATATCGGGCAACATCGCGCTGCTCATTAATGTATGCATCCTTGCAGGGAAAGCTGTAAACCGTAGGGGTGATGCCTTGTGCTCGCCCGTCAGAAGCGGCTTAGACCGGTCAACAGCGAGCGAGATATGCTCTCTCAAGGTCGCATCTACAGCCGTATCCTCCCTTAAGGTCGGATGGACAGCCTCCCAGGCTGTCTGCGCTGTCAGCGCATCGCCCCTACAGGGACAAATATCCAGTGACGAATTACGTGTAGCGAGAAAGAGCTGAACGAGATGAGTCAAAAAATAGAAGATAAAATCGAGAGAGACCCCGGCAATGTGACGTTGTTCCGAACGGGCAACTTTTTCGTCCATGCCTTTACGCCGCAGGTGAAAACGGGATCGCTGCGCAGGGCGAGCGGGAATACGACCATCCTGGAGCGTCTGCGCTGGACTTCTGCCGAGAAACAGCGGCTGGTTGCGGCGCAGACGCGCCTGCTGCCCCAGCTCGAAACGGCTAACGCGGCGCAGGGACAGGAGATTACCGTTCCGCTCGGGTTGGAAGCGCTTGGCGTCGCGCTCGCCCTCTGTATTACCCTTATTGTCCAGGCAATCAATATATTCAACTATCCGGCCTATACTGCTGACGAGGGGAACTACATGGCCTACGCCTGGGCACTGCTGCACGGACAGATAACGCCCTCTGTCTATACCTATAATCAGCCTCCCATTGGCTGGATACAGATCGCCGCGTGGCTGCAATTGACGGGTGGTATTGCCAGCTTTGGCAACGCTATCAACAGTGGGCGGGTCTTGATGCTGGTGCTGGCTACTGCCAGTTCTCTCCTGCTCTACCTGATCACGAGCCGGTTGAGTGGAAGCAGAAGTGCAGCGTTGCTGGCAATGATGCTCTACGCCCTTACACCGCTGAGTCTGATCTACCGGCGCGAAGTGCTGATCGACAATATCGGCACCTTCTGGTTGCTGCTCTCCCTCTGCCTGATCACCACTGGAAAGAGCAGGTCGTCGACCTTTGTGCTGGCGGCGGTGGCATTGGGCATTGCAAGCCTGAGCATGGATAACTTTCTGTTGTTCCTTCCGGCTATGCTCTATGCGGTCTGGCTCTACGCGACGCCATTCCAGCGCAAGTTCTCGCTGCTCACCTTTCTCTATATTGTGCTGGTGGTCTTTTCCGCCTACGTCCTGCTCGCGCTGTTGAAAGGGGAGTTATTCCCACCGGGCCTGCTGCCGGGCGACACGAAACTCCACATGAGTCTTATTGGCGCGCTGTTACAAAAGTGGCAGGCTCCAGTGGTAGCCGGACAGTTTGCCGCGACCTGGAATACGTGGATGCTAAGCGGGGGCATCTTTCTGCTGATAGGGCTTGTCGCCCTGGGCATCAATACGCTGGGAGGAACAGTCAACCGCTTCCAATTGCTGGCCGTGCTGCTGGCTGCTACCTACTGCATTATCCTGCTGGGCAGTCATACTGTCTATCCATCCTCTATCGTTCCTCTCTTGCCTTTACTGGCGCTCAATATTGCTCTGGCGCTCAATACGCCGCTGCGCTGGTTGACCGGGAAAGTGGGTTTCGATCTCGCCCGTGCATTACTCTGCTTTGTTCTGCTTGGGGCGCTGGTACCGGCAAGCATCCAACAGGCGCTACCGTTACTGGCACCGAATGCAGCCGTGCCACAACAGCAGGCTCTGCTGTGGATGAGCGACAATGCCCCTCGCAACGCGGTAGTTATTACTCCCAGCTACCTCTACAGCGATCTCCGCGAACCGGGAGGTATGGGTGTAGGTACCGGGCAGCCCTTTTCGCATGCCTACATCTACACCAATGTTACCTCTGACTCCCAGCTGGCCTATGGACAACTGAAGGGAGACTGGCAGCACATCAACTACCTTATTGTTGATGCGGCGATGCTCAATGATATTACCTCGGGCGAGCAGTATACCTTATTGAATCAGGCGCTTCACCACGGTGTTTTGCGGGTCTCGTACGGCTCTAAAAATGATGGTACGCTGATACAGATATATCAAGTTATTCACACATAAGAAAATGTATGCAAAAAGGTTTTTCAGGAAAAGAGGTCGTTGTGGCATTCTATGACGGGCCAACCGAACAATTGAAGCTGAAGAGAAATCGACCCCGTAGGAGACTATCCCTGATTGTGGGGGGCATAATGGTACTCGTTGTGCTGCTTGGCGTTTTGTCTGGCACGACTGTCTTCATTATCACGAGAGCGATTCATTCGCAGCAAGCGGGACAGGGATCAGGCGCGGAACCGTGGCACACGAAAGGGTCGCAGATTCTGGATGCGAACAATCGACCAGTGCGCATAGCGGGCATAAACTGGTTTGGTTTTGAGACCCAATCGTTTGTGGTGCATGGATTACAGACCCGCAACTACAGGGATATGCTGAACCAGATCAAGGGTCTCGGCTACAATACTCTTCGCCTGCCCTATTCCAACCAGCTTTTTGATCCAGCAAGCAGGCCGAGTGGGATCGACTATGGCAAGAACCCGGACCTGCAAGGGCTTCAGGGTTTGCAGCTTATGGACAAGATCGTCGATTATGCTACCAGTATCGGGCTGCATATCATTCTGGATCAGCACCGGCCCGACGCGAGCGGACAATCGGCTTTGTGGTATACAAACGCCTATCCTGAGACGCGCTGGATTGCTGACTGGCAGATGCTGGCAAATCATTATAAAAATAATCCTCTGGTCATTGGAGCAGACCTGCATAATGAACCACACGCGCCAGCTTGCTGGGGATGCGGCAATCCAGCGTTAGACTGGCGGCTGGCAGCCGGGCGGGCGGGCAACGCCATTCTGGCAGTCAATCCCAACTGGCTCATCTTTGTCGAGGGCGTTGATTGCTATGGGAATGGTGGGGTGACACAGGGAAGCAATGCCAGTTGCTACTGGTGGGGTGGCAATCTCGCAGGGGTCAAGGATTACCCGGTGAAGTTGAATGTTGCGCACCGGCTTGTGTACTCAGTCCACGATTACCCGAGTTCAGTGAATGCGCAGCCCTGGTTCGCGGCAGCAAATTATCCGGCAAATCTGGATGGTGTATGGAATACCTACTGGGGGTATGTGCAGAAGGAAGGCATCGCGCCCGTCTGGGTCGGTGAATTTGGCACGCGCTTGCAAACGCAAGCGGATAAAGAGTGGTTCAATAGCCTGATCAGCTATCTGGGAACGGGCGCAAGTGGCTTCAACTGGACGTTCTGGTGCTGGAATCCAGACTCAGGTGATACGGGGGGCATACTACAGGATGACTGGCGCACGGTGAACGCAGCGAAACAGAATGAGTTGAAACCTATACTGTTTCCGTTGAACGGCGTGGAAACGACATCGAATGGTCAGGGGACGACATCGACAACGAAGCAGAAAGGGACGGTGCCCCCGACTCCAACGTCAACGGCGACTGTTGCTGGTCAGGTGGCGCTGTCCCTCGATTACCAGAATGACAACTCGAACGTGACCTCCAACCAGATTCAGCCGTCCTTGAAGCTTACCAACACGGGAAGCAGTGCAATCGACCTGACGGCTGTGACGATTCGCTACTGGTATACAGTAGATGGCCCGCAGCCGCAAGAATTCGCCTGTGACTATGTGACAATCGGCTGTAACAACCTGCGCTACAGGTTTTTCAAGCTGAATCCGGCGTATCCCAGGGCGGATACGTACCTTGAGATCGGCTTTAGCAGTGGAGACCTGCCAGCGGGTGCCAGCACGGAGATCAAGATACGGGTGTATAAGAGCGACTACGCGAATTATGACCAGAGTAACGATTACTCCTTTGTGTCTGGTGTAAGCACCTACAGCCCCAACCAGCACATCGGACTCTATTACAATGGAAAATTGATAAGCGGAAGCGCGCCGAAGTAAGAACGATAGAGTAGCCTCGCTCCACCGCAGGCCAACCCGTATGGTCGGCCTGCGGTGGAGCGAGGCTACTATCATTCCCCTAACTGCTCGAGGTCTTTCCCTATGCGCTGGATGACTTCAGATGTCAGGATGTCGGGGACGAAGCTGGCAATCTGCTCAAGGGTCAGGCCCATTGCCAGCTCTGCCTCTGGTGCCTGAAGCATGCCGGGCAGGTAGCTGTTGAGGATGGCACGCGCCCCCTCATTAGCTGCAAGCTGTGAGAGTGTGCTGCTCAGATCGAGCTTCGCCTTTTCCTTTTTGGACCAGCCACCGAAGCGGCTGGTGCTCGTAAGTGTGAAGATGGCCGTGGAGTGGATGTCTTGCTCCTGCGAGGAGGAGCCGACCAGAATATCGAACTTTCCGGCTTCGGCTACCCACTCGTGAGCAACATCGTCGTAGAAGGCCAGAGCTTCACGGTCGAGCTTGAGTGACACCGTTTTGCCTTCGCCGGGTGCAAGCTGCACTTTCGCGAAGGCTTTGAGTTCCTTTACGGGACGCAGCACACTTGCCTCGACATCATGCAGGTACAGTTGCACCGTTTCTTTGCCTGCACGCAGGCCCGTGTTGGTGATATCGAGTTCTACCTGCAATGTATCATCGGGGCCGATCTCCTGCGCGCTCAATCGAAGAGGACTGTAGCTGAAGGTGGTGTATGAGAGTCCGAAGCCGAAGGGGAAGAGTGGTTTGATTTTTTTCGTATCGTAGTAGCGATAGCCGACGAAGACTCGCTCGCCATAGAGGACGTGGCCGTACGCGCCGGGATAGTTGATGTAGGCGGGTGTGTCCTCTAAGCGCACGGGGAAGGTCTGGGAGAGTTTGCCGGAGGGGGTTGCGTCGCCGAAGAGGATGTCGGCGATGGCATTGCCGTTCTCCTGGCCGGGATACCATGCCTCCACTACCGCCGCCACGTTGTCTAGCCAGGACATGGTGATGGGCGAACCGGTATTGAGCACTACGACAGTATTTTTGTTAGCCGCCGCCACCTGCTCTATTAGCTCATCCTGCTTCCCTACCAGATTCATATCGCTGCGGTCAGCACCCTCGCTTTCCCACTCGCTGCTCAAACCGACGAAGACGAGGGCGACATCTGCCTGCGCTGCCAGCTTCGCCGCACGCTCTATTGCATCGGCAGGCATGGGCGGCAGGCAGCCGACGTACAATGCTCCTCCTGATGTCTGTTCCTTGCGATATTCAACGATGATCGCGTAGCTCTGCCCGGTTATCAGATCAACCTTTGCCGTGACCTCCGCGCTGCCACGCCCATAGAAAGCCTCGCCGGGGGCCTGCCGCGTCCAGTTGTCGATGACCTCTTTGCCATCGATGTACAGTCGGCTCTGACCGGAACTGACCAGCCCGAAGGTATAGGTTCCCGTCTCCTGAGGCGTGAAGTGGCCGCTTTCGCGCACCGAGAATTGCTGCGCATTGACTCCCTGGGGAATCTGACCAAACCAGTTCAACATACTGCGCGTCGTCACGGTTGTATAGGCGGGTTGCCCGGAAAAGTCGGCGTTGTTGAAGTACGAGACGCTCAGTCCGCGCTCTGTTCCCTGCCCGTCAGGGCTGAACAGGTTTGTATCGAGTGGGGGCAGCAGCTTATAGTTGGTGCAGCCAAGTTCGTAGCCAACTTCTACGCCGTTACCCACCTTCGTCATGATGCCTTCATAGGGAGTGACGGCGTAATGGGCGTTGACGCTGGCGCTGCCTCCACCCATGATGCGCGCCGTCTTCGCATTCGGGCCAATAATCGCTAGTGATTTCAGCTTTTCGCGCTGCAAGGGGAGGACATCGCCCTCGTTTTTGAGCAGGACAATGCCTTCTGCTGCCGCCTCTCGTATGAGGGCGCGGTGTTCGGGAAGATTGACGGCCTGTTCCGGTTCTCGCCTGTAGTTCTCTGCCAGGATGCCCGTTCTCTCGAACAGGTGCAGCAGGCGACGCACGCTCTCATCGATGGTGCCGACTGTGACCGCGCCGCGCTCGACGGCCTGAAGCAGCTTCTCGCCTCGCCAGGCCGCCGGTCCGGGCATCTCCAGATCAAGGCCAGCATTGATCGAGGGAACGGTGCTTCTGGTGCCGAACCAGTCAGACATGATGATGCCGTCGAAGTTCCATTCTCGTCTCAGTATCTCCGTTAGTGTATAGGAGTTTTCGCTGGCGTAGGTGCCGTTGACCTTATTGTAGGAGGCCATGACAGCCCAGGTTCCTGCCTCCTGTACGGCAGCTTTGAAGGGAGGGAGATACATCTCGCGCAGCGTGCGCTCATCCACGTCGGAACTGATGGTGTTACGCTCGAACTCGCTATCGTTGCAAATATAGTGCTTGACCGTGGCGCTGACGCCCTGGCTCTGCACGCCTTTGATATAGGCGACGCCGAGGCGGCTGGTGAGGTAGGGGTCTTCGGAGAAACACTCGAAATTGCGCCCACCCAGCGGAGTGCGCTGGATATTGACGGTGGGAGCCAGCAAGACCTGCGCTCCCTTGAATTTCGTCTCCTGTGCCAGAGCCTGCCCAATACGCTCGACCAGCTCGGGATTCCAGGTGGCGGCCAGTGCAATCTCCACTGGAAAAGCTGCCGATGTGACATTGCTCATATCCCTGCCACTGCCTCGCACCCCATTAGGACCGTCCGTCACCTTGAGAGACGGGATGCCCAGCCGCTCAACCGGCACCGTCTCCCACGTATTCGCTCCGGCAAGTAAAGAAACTTTCTCCTGAAGCGTCATCGCATTGACCATTTTATCTATTGCATCATGCATGTATCTGTTCCTTTCATCTCATTTTGCTGGTATCATAATACACAGGTCGCCACGACCGGCGGCGAGAATGGTGTTCACCTCGTCGCTGGTGGTGAGATAGCCGCCGACCATTGTGGGAATGCCTGCCTCGTTGCGGATGCGATCACTGTAATTGGTCAGGAAGCCTCTGCCATAGGATGGTTCGCCTGCGGGTGTCGACTGGCCTGCCTGTATGGTGATGAGATCACACCCATGTTCTTTCAAGACCTTTGCAACGGCTATAGCATCCTCGATGTCGTAGCCGCCTTTGACACAATCGCTAGCTATGAGGGCGACGGAGAGGGGCTTTGCCTGCGGCCACGCAGCGCGCACTGCGTCAAGCACCTCTAACGGGAAGCGCAGGCGGTTCTCCAGCGAGCCGCCATACTCGTCACTACGCTGGTTGGTGAGTGGCGAGAGGAAGCTTGCCAGCAGGTAGCCGTGCGCGCAATTGAGTTGCAGCATATCGAAGCCTGCCTGCTCAGCATATTGGGCGGCGCGCACAAAATCGTCGCGCACACGCTCCATATCCGCTCGCTCCATCGCTTTCGGCACCTGACTGGAGGGCATATAGGGCAGGGCTGAGGCCGAGAGCAGCGGCCAGGCTCCCTCGCTCAAAGGCCGGTCTACTCCTTGTGAACGTGGCCGGGTGGCACCACGCCTGCCCGCGTGATTGAGTTCGATGCCGCTTTTCGCGGTTGAGATAGGGGTCAGCGATTGCAAGGCCAACGTCCATGTCTCCGCCTGCTGCTCTGTACTGAGCGTGGTATCGTTGGGGGTAATGCGTCCATCGGTGGAAACGGCGACGGATGCAAAGAGCACGAGGCCCGCGCCCGCACAGAAGGGCCAGGCAAAGCGTCCAAAGCCCATTCGCCGTGCTTTGAATTCCTGTAGCGAGATGCCGGGCGCGTGAACTGCCGGTGGCATACCTTCAATCGTTGTCGTCTGAACGATGCGATTGGGCAATTGCAGGGAGCGCAGCAGAAACGGCGTGAACATGGGAGGCGGCGCAAACGTGGTCTGAAAGGGCATATCGTGTTTGCCCCATTTGGTGGCGTAGGGCGCGGTCTGCTGCGCGTACCAGCGATCGACCATATCGCCGAAGCGGACGTCGCGCAGCTTGAGGTCGTCGTAGGTGATGCGCCCGCTGCGTGTGAGCAGGTGGAAGGTGAACGGCACCGGCTCAAGGTTGGCATGCCTCTTGAGCGTCTCGAAATAGCTCTGGCTCTGCATAGCTGCTCGCTGCAGGGTCTCGACGACGGGCTTGCGTTCCAATTCGTATGCGTTGAGTGCGTCCTCCAGCTGCTCATGCTGTTCAAGCGCGGCAGCCAGGGCAATAGCATCCTCCATCGCCAGCTTCGTACCTGAGCCGATGGAGAAGTGTGCCGTATGCACAGCATCGCCAAGCAGCACGATGTTCCCGTGCTGCCAGTTTCTGGTTTTGAGCGTGGGGAAGCTGATCCACTTCGAGTTGTTGGAGAAGAGCGAGGCCCCTTGCAGGTCACGGGCGAATAGCTGCTCGCAATAGGCCAGGCTCTGCGCCTCGTCGGCTTTGTCCAGCCCGGCATTCAGCCAGGTCTCTTCATCGCATTCAACAATGAAGGTGCTGGTATTGCCGCCGAAAGGGTAGGCATGCACCTGGAAGAAGCCGTGCTCGTTCTCGCGGAACAGAAAGGTGAAGCAGTCGAGCACTTTGTTCGTGCCCAGCCAGATGTAGCGCGCCTTGCCCTGCGAGATATCCGGCTTGAAATAACCCGCATATGTCCGGCGCACGATGCTGTTGATGCCGTCGGCGGCGATCAGCAGATCATAGGTGTCGTAGTCCGCGTATTCCCCTGATTTACTCAATTTAGAGAAGTCGGAAATGTCGCAGCCGAAGCGTATGGTGACGCCCAGTTCGCGGCAGCGCTCTTGCAGGATGTTGAGCAGGCGCTTGCGCGAGATGCTGGCAATTACATGCCCACCACAATGGATGCGCTCGTCGCGGTACCAGATGTCAATGGCGTCCCAGATCACGAAATGGTTGGTAATCTGTTCGTAGCTTCTGGCGTCGACGCGCTGGAACGAGGCCAGCGTGCGATCTGAGAAGACGACGCCCCAGCCATAGGTGACATCGGCAGGATTGCGTTCCAGGATGGTAATCTCATGGGCTGGATTGGTCTTTTTGATCAGCAGGCCCGCGTAAAGGCCCGCAGGCCCACCTCCGAGAATGACGATTTTCACGACGACCTCCTGCCCAGACCAGCAAGAATATCCGCCAGTTGCTCCAACTGTGAAAGATCTGATACGGTGGGGAAAAGCACCAGTTCATCGCATCCGGCCTCTTCATAGCCACGAGCAAACTGGGCAACCGCCTGTGGTGTAGTGAGCATTTCTCCTGCGATGCGTTCGGCAAAGGGGCCGGTGAAGGCATAGTAATCCTTCATGTAGTGTCTACCCGCCTCGATGGCCTCATCGCCAAAGGCAAAATAGCCCTGCGCCCATAACAGGGGCTTGCCGGGTCGTCCGAGGTCGCGCCAGGCAGCACAGGCTTTGTCGGCGGCACGGGCAAAGGCTCGTGGTGGCCCTCCTCCATGCACGTAGCCATCGGCGTAGCGAGCCATACGCGCAAAGCTCGAGTCGCTCAAGCCACCCACAAGCAGTGGCGGACCATTCGGTTGTGCTCCCTGTGGACTGATCGTTCCCTCTTCCCATAAGGTGCGCAGGGCGATCAGTTGCTCTGAGAGCCGATGCCCGCGTTCATGGAAGTCAACACCGGCAGCATCATAATCTTCCCGGCGAGCACCTACAGCAAGGCCCAGCACCACTCGTCCCCCGGAAAGCGCATCTAGCGATGCTGCGGCCTTCGCCAGCGTGCCCGTGTTGCGCAGCAGGCTGATCACAATCATCGTGGCGAGCCGGACGCGGCTGGTAACGGCGGCGGCGGCAGCCAGCACGGCAAGCGGTTCGTAGCTATCGTAGACGAGCCGGTCGACGACGCCGAGGCTCGAAAATGGCCCCTTGTCGGCCCGCTTCGCCCACGCGATAAGCAGCTGTCCGCTCGTTCCCGGCACGCCATTCGGCAGCCCGACCCCGATGCGCATGTATCGATTCTCCTTTTCTGACCAGTTGCTCCGTTGGCCGACCCCACCCACAGGCCGACCGCAAGGGTCGGCCCTACTATATACGTCCCCACCATTTCCCTGCCCCCGCGTCCCCGCTCGCTCGTAATGCGAGCGAGCGCATCATGTATAGTAGGGCCACCGCTTGCGGGTGGCCCAGGGAGTGGCGTGGTGGTCTACACTTCACCAAAAGCTATGCGCAGGGCGGCGCTGGCTTCCGCCTCGGCCTGCTTGCCCTTACTGGAAGGGATGCTGCCGACGAAGCCATGAATGACTCCCTCGTAGCGACTGATGGTGACGGGTACGCCCGCCTCCTGCAATTTCTGGCCGTACAACTCGCCCTCGTCGCGTAGCGGGTCGTACTCGCCAGTAATGATGAGCGCCGGGGGAAGTCCGCTCAGATCTGAAGCCAGCATAGGCGAAGCTAATGGATTCGTTTTCTCTTCCTCACTGTTCAAATAGTGGTTCGTAAACCAGATCATATCGTCTTTGGTCAGGAAGTAGCCGGTGCCATTCTCTTCGATGGAAGGTGTGTTCATCCTGAAATCGGTGGCTGGATAAATCATCAACTGGAAGACGAGGTGCGGCCCTCCCTGATCTCGCGCCATCTGCGCAACGACGGCGGTGAGATTGCCGCCCGCGCTATCACCACCGATGGCAATATGGGAGTCATCCACGTTCAACTGTGCTGCGTTCTCAACCACCCACTGTGTTGCCGCGTAGCAATCTTGCGGGGCGGCGGGAAACTTATGCTCGGGGGCGAGCCGGTAATCGACCGAAACTACCACGCAGTCCGCTCCATTCGCCAGGCTGCGGCAGAGGCCATCGTGCGTGTCCAGGTTGCAGATTACCCAGCCACCACCATGAAAGAAGACTAGTGCCGGGAAAGGTCCGCTGCCCTGTGGGGTGTAGATTCTGACGGGTATCTCGCCCACCGGGCCGGGAATCCTGCGGTTCTCAACGCGGGCAAC
The DNA here is from genome assembly GCA_963736995.1 of uncultured Chloroflexia bacterium. Lineage (GTDB taxonomy): Bacteria > Chloroflexota > Ktedonobacteria > Ktedonobacterales > Ktedonobacteraceae > CADDYT01. Next base: position 443,873 of record CAVTRB010000006.1, on the reverse strand, counting down.
CGGCTCCGGCTCGATATTCTCCATGGCAAGCTGCATGGCTATCCCTTCGCGTACCTGCTCTGGTGTCAGTGTATGCAACTCCGGCATATTGAGTGCCGCCATTTGATCGAGATAGTCTTGAATCTGAGGATCGAGTGGCATAGAATGTTTTCTCCTGTTTCGTCATTGCTGCATTTCGTGTCACAACCCGCTCTGGTTGTAAGACATCTGCTACAGTATGCAACAAAGCAGAGAGCTAACTCAAGGGCCGATTGTTGACATTCATCCCTTGACAGCAATCTCAGGTGAATGTAGACTACTATCAGAGCACATCGATAAGCACTAACCCATGACACTTTTTGACCACTGTCTCTTCATGTATCTCAACTCCGGGGGAGTCATCCGCGACTACGCTGAACTGATCGAGGTCTCGAACCAGAATCTTTCTGTCCAGAGAGGGAGATTATTTCTCCGCCATAAATTGTCTTGCTTCTGAAAGGAGATGGCAATGCGAAAACAATACAAGGCGTATCTTTTCTCGTTTTTCGCCCTTGTTGCCCTGCTCACTGGTTTGTCTGGAACAGGTGTAGTATTTGCTAAGGCCCAGGCACCGCTAGTTTCCCATCACAAGGAGACCGCGCTGACTCGTGGCACCTGGAAAATCGTCCCCAGCGCCAACATCGCCTTGAGTTCTTGCACCCTTTATGCGGTGGCGGCGGTCTCTGCCAGTGATGTGTGGGCTGTGGGATGGTACTACAATAACAGTATCAATGCCTTTCAGACGTTGATCGAGCAGTGGAACGGCACGAGCTGGAGCGTTGTGGCTAGCCCTAACGCGAGTTCAGGTCTCAATCAGCTTTACAGTGTGGCGGCGGTTTCGACGAACGATGTCTGGGCGGTGGGAGAATATTTCAATACCAGTAGTGATATCACTGAGACATTAATCGAGCACTGGGATGGCTCTTCCTGGAGCGTGGTATCCAGCCCCGGCCTGACTTACAGCGTCCTGTATAGTGTAACAGCGTTCTCGGCAAGCGATATCTGGGCTGTGGGGGATGCCGGAGGCAGTAGCCTGGTAGAGCAGTGGAATGGGACGAGTTGGAACGTAGTGACCAGCCCCAATCTCGGTTCGATTGACATCCTGCAGAGTGTGACACAGGTTCCAGGTTCCAGTAATCTGTGGGCTGTAGGAAACTACCTCAATAGCGGCGTGGGGACTCAGACCTTGATCGAGCAGTGGAATGGTACGAGTTGGAGTATAGTTTCTAGCCCCAATGTTGGGTCGGTAGCCAACTACCTGGTCAGTGTGGCAGCCTCCTCAGCCAATGATGTGTGGGCGGTGGGAGAATACCTCAATAAAGGTGGCACTGTCATGCTGACGTTGATAGAGCATTGGAATGGCTCGCAGTGGAGTTTTGTACCGAGTCCCAAGGGCGATGGCTTTCTTTCCGGTGTGGCAACGGTTCCGGGTTCCCGTAAAGTATGGGGAGTGGGATACTACCTCAATACTGCCGGTTACTTTCAGACCTTGATCGAGCTGTGGAATGGCACACGATGGAGTGGAGTGGTCAGTCCTGACGGCAGTTCGAGCGTGAACTTCCTGTACAATGTGACAGCGGTTCCAGGTTCCGCGAATATGTGGGCAGTGGGATACTACACCAGCAGCGCCGCTCGGACCCTTACTGAGCAATTTTCCTGACTTTTCACTGCTTCTTGTAGAGCGTCTTCGTTCATTTTACGTATTATGAGCATATTTAACTCTAGGCCAGTATCAGTTCAATGGAGGTTGTGCTAATGGAAATTCGCAGCCTGGATCACGCGGCATTGTTCGTAAGCGATGTTGAGCGTTCACGCTATTTTTACGGGCAGGTGCTTGGTATGGAAGAGGTTCCTCGGCCCAGCAATTTCGATTTCCCTGGTGCGTGGTTTCGCAAAGGCCGTGCCGAAATTCACTTAATCGGAGCCGACGATCCGGCTCGTGTTGCTGAGGTCAATCCTGGCTACAATGCAGGCGAGATGTCAACTGGACATGGCAGCCATATCGCCTTTGAGATCGACGATCTGGAGGAGGCGCAGCAGCATCTGCACAGCATGAATGTGCCGCTCGTGGGTGGGCCGCGCCCGCGCGGTGATGGCGTGATGCAAATGTACGTCTGTGACCCGGATGGCTATATCGTCGAACTCTTCATCCGCTAATTCTGCATGTGAACAAACGACATTGGGAATGGGGTGGTGCCACGCTTAGGCAGGGGTGTCAGGGAAGACAGCTGGCTGTCTTCCCTTCTGCCACCCCTTGTCTCTATAGGACGGCGCTTCCCTATTGTCGACCCTGGTGGTTAAAAATCATAGTAGCACTATGGGCTGTTGAGGGCTTGCTCGGCAAGGGCGATTGCGCCCAGAACCCCAGCCTGGTTTCCCAGTGCAGGTGGCACGATATAGATATCGAGGTGCTGGAGGATGGCCGGAGCCTGGACGTAGCCGTTGAGCAGGCTTTTCACCTCTTGCTGGATGAGTGGGAACAGGTGGCCCTGACTCATGACGCCGCCGCCAATGATGATGCGTTGGGGAGAGAGCGTGCAGATAAAGTTGACGCAGGCCAGCGCGATGTAGTGAGCTTCTAGCGCCCAGGCCGGATGATCGAGAGGGAGGGTATCGGCTGCTGCACCCCAGCGTGCCTTCATGGCCGGTCCGCTCGCCAGTCCTTCCAGGCAGTCACCATGATAGGGGCAGACGCCTGGGAAGGGATCGGCTACTCGATTATGCGGCAGGAGGATATGGCCCATTTCGGGGTGCAGCAGACCGTGCATGAGCCGTCCATTATAAAGGCCACCACCACCTATTCCGGTTCCCACGGTCAGATAGAGGAAGGATGTCAGGCCCTGTGCAGCGCCCCAACGCGCCTCACCCAGAGCGGCAACGTTGACGTCGGTATCGAAGCCGACCGGCAGGCTGAGCGCCCGCCCGATGGTTCCAGCCACATCGACCATTGCCCAACCCGGCTTGGGGGTCGAGGTGATAAAGCCATAATCCGGCGCAGCGGGATCGGGTGATAGTGGGCCGAACGCTCCGATACCCAGGGCAGCCAGCGGCGTTTCGCGCTGCTGCTCCTGAAAGAACGTGATGATTTGTCCCAGCGTCTCGTCCGGGGTCGTGGTGGGAAAGCGCACCTCGGCTCGCATGTCCTCTGGCCCGCTGCCCACCGCGCAAACCATCTTGGTACCCCCTGCCTCAATACCTCCATACAACATAGCCGTTACTCCTGCTCCTTGCTGATAGTTCGATAAGCACTCAATTTCTGTGCAGAGAAAAATATTACAATGAGTCTATCACAGAGTTGACGAGTTCGTAAAAAAAATTGGTTACGATTGACTACCTTACGCCGCATGATTGTGATTTCTCTGTGATCTTTGAGACGATGATTGTGATGGACATTGTTGCATTTCTGTTGCGTTTCTGTTGCGCGATTTCAGTAAGCTTTCTCCAACAGTATTGAATGCTGCCATTCTCAACGCTGGGACGCTGAGCATCAGCAACAACACGCTCAGAGGCAATTCTGCTGGCACGGGTGGCGGCATAGACATCGCGGGTTGTCTTGAAGAGCGGCGCAGTGAGGCCGCAGAAAGGATTTTCTCTCGTGATTCAACGTTCAGGTATCCCTTCACTCGTCTCATCCTGGGTGCGACTCATCGCACTCAGCCTGCTGCTGGGCCTGGGCCTGTTGGCGGGCGCTCTGCTGGTGAGCAAACCCGTCCACGCCCAGTCGCTCAACACCGTCACTATCACCGATTGCACCGACGACAGCCAGTTGCAAAGCGCCGTAGCCAACGCCGCCAGTGGCGATACCATCACCTTCGGCTGCAGCGGTGATATCAAACTCACCAGGACTCTAACTATCGCTACCAACCAGACGCTGGATGGCAGCGGTCAGAACGTCATCCTCGATGGCAACAACAGCGTAGAGGTCTTGTTAGTGAACAGTGGTGTCACTCTCACCCTCAACGCTCTTACCGTTTCTAACGGCACCGCTCCCCTGGGGGTGGGCGGTGGCATCGACAACAACGGGACAGTGACTATCACCAACAGCACGCTTTCCAGTAACTCCGTCCGCACTGAGGGCGGTGGCATCGACAACAACGGGACGATGACCATCACCAACAGCACACTCTCCAGCAACTCCTCCAGCTATACGGGCGGTGGCATTGACAACAATGGGACGGTGACCATTACCAACAGCACACTCTCCGGCAACTCCGCCAACTCTGCGGGCGGAGGCATCGACAACAATGGGACGATGACCATCATCAATAGTACGCTCTCCAGCAACTCCGCCAACTATGGGGGTGGAATCTTCAACAAAAGCACAGTGACCAGCAGCGGCAGCATCGTCGCCGAGAACACGGGCGGTGACTGCTACATATACGGTACCCCCATCACCGACAACGGCTATAACCTGGACAGCAGTAGTAGTTGCTTCACCGCCTCTACCAGCCTGCACGCTAATCCTGAACTCTCCCCTCTCGCCAACAATGGTGGCCCGACGCAGACCATGGCCTTACAGCAGGGCAGCCCGGCCATCGATCAGATTCCCGCCGCGTCCTGTCCGTCGACCGATCAGCGCGGCGTGAGTCGGCCCGACAACGCGGAGACCACCTGCGACATCGGTGCCTACGAATTTGTCGACCCGGTGGATAATGACCTGGGCCTGACCAATATGCCCGCCAACATTACCACCAATGCCACCAGTGCGCAGGGAGCCGTCGTCACCTACACACTGCCGACGGTCGTGGATGAGGACAGTCCTCTGCCTCCGGTCATCTGCACACCGACCTCCGGCTCAACCTTTGCGATAGGCACAACCACCGTCACGTGTACGGTCAGCGACAATGATGATACCAACAGCCCGGTGAGCCAGAGCTTCAGCGTCACCGTTCTACCTGTACTCTCCGCCACGGTCAGCAGCGTAACAGCGACCGAAGGCAGTAGCTTTAGCGGCGTGGTGGCAACGGGAACGGCTTATGGGACAAGCAATCCACTCACGGCCACCATCAGCTGGGGGGATGGCAGTAGCTCAGCAGGTAGCGTGACCCTCAATTCAGATGGCAGTTACAGCGTTTCAGGCAGCCATACCTATGCCGAAGAAGGCTCCTATGCGCTGGCGGTCATGGTCAAAGATAGTGGCAATCTCAGTACGACCGCCAATGGAACCGCGAAGGTCGCCGATGCCGCCTTGACCCTGACCATCTTTGCGGCAAGTTCGCTCCCCCATCGTTCAGCAGGAGTGGCCGCGACCTTCACCGATGCTGATCCAGCAGGACAGGTCTCCGACTACACTGCGACTGTGAACTGGGGTGATGGCACCACCTCAACCGTCAAAGTCGTCAAAAACCCGCTGGGCAAAGGCTTTGTCCTGGCCGCTGATCATAGCTATACCAACGCGGGTACCTACACCCTGACCTTGACCGTGACCGATCAGGGAGGCAGTCAGGTGAGCAAAAGCGCCACGCTCACCGTGAAGTAACCAACCAGGTGTTCAAGCAAACCGAGTTGGTCTGCCATCCACTTCCTGGCGGCAGGCCAACTCTGAGCAACGAAAAGAAAGGAAACCCATCATGCTCATCCTCCTCGTCCTGCTGCTTGTTCTCGCCCTTACTGCCATGCGCCATTGGGGCTTTGCTAGCCGTGATGGGCTTGACAGCCCGGAATACGAGAAGCACATCCACCTCTATAGTTCTCCTCATCACTGAGGTCCAGACCTTCCGTTTGCCTGAGCAGAGGTCGGGCGCTCCTGTTCCCACCTGGACAGGAACGCCCGACCTCTACAGTTCGTTTAGAATTCCCGCCATCACTGTATCCACGTCCAGGTTTTTTCCCTCTTCCCAGGCGGCAGCAAACTGCTCCGGCGACAAGGCCGTTGCACATTCTGCATGCGTCGCTTGCACGACTCTTTGTACATCTGTCATCCTGGCGGCGGGATGAGTATCGTTTTCAATCAGACTCAACCATGCAGTTGCCAGAAATGCTTTTCCTTTGAGTACCCACACCCGCGCTGTCTCAACGAGTACCATCAATTTAATATGTGCGAGAGGAAGACCACTAGCGATTTCCAGCGCTTCGCGTAGCGAGGCGTAGGCGCGGTCTTCTTCATGAAATGACAGATAGATGAAGGCAAGCTTACACAGAGCGAGCGGCAGGAGCGTATTTGCTTCAATGGTTCCGCGAAAGGCAAGACATTGCTCGAAGTAGTTTTGCGCCCCCGGCAAGTTCCCCAGAGCCATCATTACCAGACCTAACCCATGCAGGGAGCCGATTTCCCGCTGCCGGTCTCCAGAGGCGCGATTTAAGATAAACCCTTGCTCATAGTAGTTCAGAGCGAGGGGATAATCTCCCTGAGCATAGGCGATCTGTCCAAGATTACCGAGTATGACGGAGATACCTAGCTTATCTCCTTTGATCCGCGATAATGCGAGAGCCTGCTGCAAGTAATCAGTGGCGGCGGTGTAATTTCCAAGCCTCATTGCCAGAAAGCCTAAATTGTTGAGACATGGGGCAAGCATTGCCTGATCCCTGATTTCTCGATTATAGGCAAGACTTTGCTCGAGGTAGTCCTGCGCTGCAGCATTATCCGCACGAAGGAGGGCCAGCATACCGAGTGTATTTAATGTTCCGGCCATCCCTTTACGGTCATCGATCGCCTGATACAGGGCAAGGCCCTGCTCATAATATGCCTGTGCTTCCTCGAAATTCCCCTGATGGCGAGATGCATTGCCACACACGTTTAAACCTTGCGCCACCAGCGACCGGGCATCTATCTGGCGTGCGATGGACAGGGCCTGTTGAGCAAGATCAAATGCGCGTTGATACTCAAGGTTGAGTTCACAGGTTTCACACATCTCAAGTAAATGTGCCGCCTCGGCATGTCGATCTCCAAGCCGACGAGCAGCCTCCAGGGCAGCTTCAAGCCAGGAGAGGTACTCAAGAGGGTGGAGGCGGAGCTTGAAGATATCCGGACAGGCTCCAGCATAGGCGCTGCACATGGTTGCTGCCTGTTGATCCAGTGGGGCGTGCTGTGCTGCCCATGCTTGCCAGCGCTCTACCTGCTCTCTTTCCCGGTCAAACATGGCTAGAGCATGGGGAACGCTTTCATTCCCTTGCTGGTAGACCCGCTCCGCCACATACAATTTGTCCAGGTAATGCTGCGCGAGGCGATACTGCGCGGCGAGCAGGCGCTGTCCATGTTCCATCGTCTCTCACTCCTCTAATAGAGAACGTGCGTGCAGCGCGAGCAGGGCATGAAGTTGAAAACGCCCTCCGCTGACCGGTTCCAGCAGGCCGCGATTGACCAGGACGCGCACGGTGGGACGGGGATCGTTCAAGTCCCAGGCAGCGGCCATAGCCTGCAAATCGAAGGTAGCCGGTTTGGGAGCAAACAGCCCCAGGTAGGCGAAGCGCTCGCGTATCTCAGGATCAAGCGCATCGGTGCTGCGTTTGAGCAGGACGGCAACGGTGGGCGTTGTGTCGCCCCCGCCGCTAAGCATATCGCCAGGAGCCTGCGCGGTTAGCAGCCGCGTGCCTGTGCGCAGTTCGGCGAGCAGCTCTCCAACACCCCAGCCGAGGCGGGCTTCTTGCTGGAGCAGCCGCCCGGCGACCTGGATGGCGAGCGGCAGCCCTTCCAGATCGCGCACCAGGGCGCGTGCCTCCTCGGGGTGTTCAGCTACCGTCTCAGGGGAGAGGATGCCGAGCAGTTCGAGGGCCGGTTCGTCGGTCAGAACGGGCAGGCGATAGAGGTCATTCGAGGTGGGTGCCAGCGCCAGGGCCACGTCATTCAGGCGGCTGGTCATGACCAGTGTACAGCCATGCCCACCGACCTTGAACGGCGCGGCGTGTTCCACCTGCCAGAGGTCGTCAACAATCAGCAGCGTGCGTTTGTCGCGTAAGACGGCAGTGAGTTGGGCGGTGAGGGTCTCCATCTGGGGAACCTGACCGGGGCTGGTGAGATGGAGGGCTTCGGCCCACGCCATCAGTTCTGCCAGCAGATTTGGCGCTTCGCCCAGCGAGGTCCAGAGGACGCCGTTCGGGAAGGCCTGAGCGATGTCGGGATCGTGCGCCAGCACTGCCACGATGGTGCTTTTGCCCACGCCGGGCCAGCCCTGCAAGACCGTCGCGGGGCGCAGTTCGCCGCCAATACCTGCCCGCTCCTTGAGGTCCTGCAACACCCGCTCGCGCCCGACTACCAGAGAGGGCAGCGGAGGCAAGACCCCATAAGCCGAAGAGATGGCGGCAACTCTGGGTAAAGCGGTGGCGGTATTGTTTTTGATGGCCCTGTAGAGAGCCGTGGTTTCCTCCTCTGGCGGCGTGGCAAGTTCGCTGTCGAGGATGGCTACGCAATCGCTGTACTGGCGCAATGCCTCGGAACGCTGTCCGTTGGCGGCATACAACTGCATCACCATGCGGTGCGCAGGCTCGTGCAAAGGATCGAGGGAGAGCCAGCGGCGTGCATAGGTCAGGGCCTCCTGGTAGTGGCCCTCTCCACCATAATATGCAGCTACCTTGCGCAATGCTCCGGCGTATTCACGCCGCAGCCATCCCCGTTGAAACATCTGCCAGTCGTCATACTCGGCGCTATCCGAGAGGGTGAATCCCGTCAGGAAATCATCGCGGTACAGGGCGATGGCGTTTTCAAGCAGGCTGAGGCATTGAGGGCAGAGCGCGTCTGCCGGGTGATGGTGCGAGCGGCTTTGCGCCAGTAAAGCCAGGAATTCTCCAGTATCCACCCAGACCGCTTCGCGTTTGAGTCCAATGGTCTGGCGATCAGCAATGAGCCAGCTTTCAGAAAAGGGTGAGGTCAATGCAGGAAGCGTACTGCGCAGTGCTGCCCGCGCATGCTCTTGATCCAGCTCAGGCCACAGCAGGGTTGCCAGTGTGTCGCGGCTCTGTGGAAGATTCGTTAAGGCAAGGTAGGCAACCAGGGCGAGGGCTTTGCGGCGCACAACCTCGATGGCGTGCCCCTGGTAGACGATGCGGGGAAGTCCGAATAAATACAGGTTGATAGCGGCCATAAGCACTCCACTCTCAATTGCTCGGGGCGAGCATCAAATAGATATGGGATGGCAGTATCACAATTACGCATATAACCGCATATAAATTACGACGTAATAATACGGTAAGGTCTATCTCTTGTCAAGCAAGGGATTCAATATAGAGGCAGGTAAAACTTGACAATGAGCGGGAGGCTGACTAAGTTGTAATCAGGTTTAAAATAGGAGGTGTGAGAAAAGAAAACATCCTCCGGCATGTCATTCTGAGCCACGCTCAGAATGACATGCCGGAGGATGTTTTTATGGTCTCTAAATTCGACTGGGCTATGCGCCTGCCTCGACCTTATGGGTAGAAGTGGCAATGAAATCGAGTACCTGCCGCCACGCTTCTGATGAGGCTTCAGCGTATTCAGTGGAGCGGCGGTCGAAGAAGCTGTGCGGCGCGTTTGGATAGATGACGATCTGGTTGGGAATATGCGCCTCGGTCAGCTTTTGCTTGAACTCCTCAACGGCGCTGACCGGAATGCCCTGATCCGCCCCACCGAAGAGGCCGAGGACAGGATACTTAATGTCCTGCGCCACCTCCATCACCGTCTTATTACCCCCAAAGGCGCGGGTCAGCCCAGCATAGAAGCCGATGACGCCCGCGAGGCCCAGATTGGGCCGGGTGCCAGTAAGGAGCGAGAGCGAGCCGCCCATGCAGAAACCAAGCGTGAAGGTCGCGTTGTTGGCTCCCTGTCCCTCGCGCAGGCGCTGCAGCCCGGCCTGCACATCTTGCTGAAAGGTCGTGGCATGCATCTGCTGGACATGCGGCCAGAACTCGAACGAGTCGTCGCGGGCTGTGAGACCGGCAGTGCGGCCAAAATAGTCGATTGCCAGCGCGCTGATGCCCTGCTCCGCGAAGCGCAGGGCCAGATCTTTGTAGAACTGGTGCAGGCCGCGCACATCGGGGAAGATCAGCACCTGCGTATCCTTTGAGTGCTCAGGATAGGCGGCGTAGGCGTTAAACTGATTGCCATCGGCTGCGGTCAGAACGAGGTCTTCTCCACGAGCGTTCCCGGCTGGCGTTGGGGGAACGGGCGGACGAGCTTCACTGTCATAACACATTGTTGTTTTTCCTCCGTGAAATTACTAGATTGGTCTAAAACAAGGCGCGAGTCAAGCCACCATCGACCTGGATGGCGGTTCCGGTGATGTAGCTGGCCTGCTCCGAGGCCAGAGCAAAGTCGCCTCAAGAATGGCCTCTAGATTGCCCGGTTTTGTCACGTTGGGCAGGTACAGGCAGCACTTTGCTGCCTGTCTTATCACGAATCTCGCGGGCGGTCTGTTCCAACTGCTCGCCATTGGGCGAGCCAATGGCAACCCACGCTCCATCAGCCGCTAAAGCCTCTGCACTGGCACGACCCGGCCCCTTACTTGCCGCCAGAACAATCGCCACTTTGCCTTGCAATTCCAGGTTCATAACGTTCGTCTCCCCTCATAAAGAAGGACTTCTTCTTAAGAGTATTACGAATGCAATTTCCTCAAGCCCTTCTTCCTGGTATTGTATCTTCTGGTACATATTCCCTACAAATGGCCCGTTACACAGAGCAAAAAGAGGGTATTTTTCATAAGACTGTAAAAGATTTCTCCCTGTGTCGTCGCTACTCGACTTGGAGCGCACAATGAGGTACAATGGGCAGGGTGAAATTTTCCTCTGGCTGTAATCGGTTATATAGTATAAATGGTATGGCGCGTTCATATGGCAGAAGATCAGGACAACCTACCAACACCGCAACAACGCACGCGGAAAGCGTTTGAGACGCTCTGTGTGGGGGAAGATGCTGCCATCGACCTGGGACGAGCGGCCCTGTTGATCGCGAGCGAAGAATATCCTGATCTGGATATTGCGCATTACCTGGCGCAGCTCGATGTGCTTGCCATGCAGGTGCGGGTATCCCTCGGCGTTGTGGATATAGAGGCTGCTGATCTGACCCGGACGTTGCAGGAGCGCGACCCACTCTCCATTATTGAGGCGATCAATCAGGTGCTTTTTGTGCAGGAACGCTTTCGTGGCAGCAGCAAGGCAGATTACTACAATCCGCGTAACAGCTTTCTCAACGATGTCCTGGAGCGGCGTATCGGCATTCCCATCACGCTCTCGCTGGTCTACATGGAGGTTGGTCGCCGCCTGGGCGTGCAGATAGATGGTATTGGCATGCCCTTTCATTTTCTCGCCGCTTATCGCCTGCCGCAGGGAAGAATCTATATCGACGTTTATGAGCAGGGACGTATTCTGACTGAGGAGGAATGCCGGGAACGCATGCAGCGTATTTTCAAGGACAAGATGCATTTCAACCAGCGCTGGCTGCAGCCGATCAGCCACAGGCAGATACTGGAGCGTATGCTTGATAATTTGAAATATATTTATATCTCACGAGGAGATGATAAACGTGCTCTCTCGGTCTGTGACCGTCTGGTACTGCTCGCGCCCAACTCAGCTATCGAGCGCAGAGACCGGGGTCGGCTCTACATGCACCTCAAAATGTACGGGCGCGCGCTGCGAGACCTGAAAATGTACCTGGAACTGGCCTCAGAAGACGAAAATGTTGAGGAGGTACAGAAAGAGATACATTCCCTGCGCCAGTTTATTGCTATGATGAATTAAACCAATCGCGAAAAGAGGAATATACTTGATCGTCGTCCATGCTATCTGGGATTCTTGTTCTACCAATCAACTTCATATCTGGGCCGAATCGTCGAGTCTGGCAATGACGAGACCGCGCCGTTCCGCACCGCGATCGACTGAACAGAAGAAAGCGCGACGCCATCCCTTTACACTCTCTTCGGAGGCGCTGCAGGAAGAGTTTGGCAGAATTTCTGGTAGCCTGCTCGCCGCCAGCGCAACAGCGAAAGCGCTGACCTTGCGCCTGCCGTCCTCGCTGCGCACTCCTTTCCCTTCACCTGAACTGATTCTTGAACGAGAACTTGAGGAGCAGAAGGATATAGAACTGCGTCCCTGGCAGGTCGAGACGCTGGCCCTTGACGCGGGTGCAGCGCTGGATTTCTTGCTTGCACTGCGTGATGAAGCTCCACATGGAGTTACCTGCGGCAGCTCGCTCTTGTTCTGGCGTGAGGTAGCGCATTTTGCCTTTGCCCTGCTCTCTCGCCAGAGCTATGTACCGGCCCTGCATGAGCAGCGCCAGAACGGGGCGCTTGCCTTACGCGCATCATGGGAACCGGCACTGAACGGTAGCGATGCCGGGCGCTTGAGTATGCTGGTGAAAGCCATGCCACCGCTATGCTGGTCCTTTACCAAACCCGGTGAGATGCGCACCTCTGACCTGCGCGAGATGGTTCTGCAATTCCTTAATAAAGGCATCGATGCCTTCGTGCGCGAAAGCCTGTCGACTACGAGCATTGTGCCAACGCATCCAGGCCGTCGCGTCACGTCGCTACCGGAACGATGGCTGCGGGCGCTTTCATCTGAAGATGCGACATTCACCGCACCAACACAGGCCCTGAAGAGTTTTGCCGATTCGATGCGGACATGGCTCGATCAACTGCGGCCAGTAGAGTTGAACGCGCCGTTCCGTACCTGCTTCCGGCTCAATCCGCCGGAAATCGAAGGCAGCGAGCAGTGGCAATTGAGCTTCCACCTTCAGGCCAACGACGACCGCAGCCTGCTGGTTCCGGCGGAGGTCATCTGGAAGGAGCGATCCAGCACACTGACCTTTCTCAAGCGCAAATTCGAGAATCCACAGGAGCGCCTGCTGGCAGATCTCGGCAAAGCTTCGCGCCTCTTTCCTGCACTTGAGCAGAGCCTGAAAACGGCGACCCCGGGCGAACTGCTGATCTCGACGGATGAAGCTTACTCCTTCCTGCGCGAATCCGCGCCGTTACTGGAGCAGAGCGGCTTTGGCGTGCTTGTCCCGACGTGGTGGCAAAAACCGGCGGCGCGCCTGGGCGTCAAAATGAAGCTCAAGCCAAAGGGAAATGCGCAGGTGAGTTCGGGTCTGATGAGCCTCGAAAACGTCATTGACTACGATTGGACGGTCGCCATTGGCGATACCACGCTCACGGCGAAAGAATTCGAGAAACTGGTCGGACTGAAGAGGCCGCTGGTAGAGGTGCGCGGCCAGTGGGTTGAACTGCGTCCGGAGGAGATCGAGAAAGCCATTGCCTTCTTCCGCAAGAAACGCGCCAACGGCCAGATGAGCCTGACCGAAGCCCTGCGGCTCGGCCTGGGCCAGGAAATCTCCGAAGTGGGCCTGCCAGTGCTTGCCATCGAAGGCGAGGGCCGGGTAGAGGAGATGCTCATCCGGCTCTCAAACCCTGCTGCCCTCTCGCTCATCGAGCCGCCCTGCTCATTTCATGGTCAGCTTCGCCCCTACCAGCAAAAGGGCCTCTCCTGGCTCGCCTTCCTCAAACAATTCGGCCTCGGTGCCTGCCTGGCGGACGATATGGGTTTAGGTAAAACCATAATGATGATATCTCTTCTACTATATGATAGAAAAGATGAAGTTCGGGCATCTAGCCCAACACTCTTGATCTGCCCAATGTCTATTGTAGGCAACTGGCAGAGAGAGTTGCGGAGGTTTGCGCCTTCTTTAAGCGTGATGGTGCATCATGGGCATGATCGGCTGGCGGGTGAGGCGTTTATTGCGGAGGCGCTGCGGCATGATGTGGTGATTACGACCTACGCGCTGGCGCTGCGTGATAAAGAGGATCTGCGCGAGCTTGACTGGGAGTATGTGGTGGTCGATGAGGCGCAGAACATCAAGAACGAGGCGGCGAAGCAGACGCAGGCGATTAAGAGCCTGCATGCCCGCCATCGCATTGCACTGACGGGAACGCCGGTCGAGAACCGCTTGTCAGAGCTATGGTCGATAATGGAGTTCCTGAATCCGGGCTATCTTGGCTCCGGGCAGGATTTTCGCAAGCAGTTCGCTCTGCCGATTGAGCGCTATCATGATGCGGAGAAGGCGGAGACCCTGAAACGGCTCATCCAGCCGTTTGTTTTGCGCCGCTTGAAGACGGACAAGACCATTATTCAAGACCTGCCAGATAAGATGGAGATGAAGGTTTTCTGCAACCTGACGCAGGAACAGGCCTCGCTCTACGAGGCGGTGGTGCAGGAGATGATAGCGAAAATTGAGGAGGCAGAGGGCATCGAGCGCAGGGGGCTGGTGCTGTCGGCACTGATGAAGCTCAAGCAGGTCTGCAACCATCCCGCGCACTTTATCGGCGATGGCAGCCGTCTGGCGGGACGGTCTGGTAAGCTGGCGCGGCTGGAAGAGATGCTGGAAGAGGTGCTGGCGGAGGGCGATAAGGCGCTGATCTTCACGCAGTTTGCGGAGATGGGAGCGTTACTGCGTCAGCATTTGCAGGAGACGCTGGGCTGCGAGGTGCTGTTCCTGCATGGCGGCACAAACAAGAAGCAGCGCGACCTGATGGTGCAGCGTTTCCAGGAAGAGAAACGGGGCGCACCCATCTTCATTCTCTCGCTGAAAGCGGGCGGCGTTGGCCTCAACCTGACGGCAGCCAGTCATGTCTTCCATTTTGATCGTTGGTGGAATCCGGCAGTGGAGAACCAGGCAACGGACAGGGCGTTCCGTATTGGCCAGCAAAAAAACGTGCAGGTTCACAAGTTTATCAGCGTAGGAACGCTGGAAGAGCGCATCGATGCCATGATTGAGCAGAAGAAAGAGCTGGCTGAGAGCATCATCGGCAGCGGCGAAAACTGGCTGACCGAGCTATCGACGGCAGAGTTGAGAGACCTGTTCGCGTTGAGTCGCGAGGCCGTTGTAGAGTAGTCGCGTAGAGGAGGAGAGTGCATGAGTAAATGGGATAGATGGCACGACGACGAGGATAGCTACTGGGATTACTATCGCGAGAGTCGTCCAAGAAGAGTTGAGGGTGGCATCAAGACGAAAAGCGAGCGTGGCGCAATTGGCGAGACATGGTGGTCGAAACGCTGGGTAGCCGTACTGGAATCTTTCGGCATGGGAACGCGCCTGACTCGCGGGCGTAACTATGCTCGCCAGGGTCAGGTGCTCTCGATTGACGTTGAGCCGGGCGTGGTCAAGGCAAAAGTGCAGGGGTCGATGCCCAAACCCTACAACGTCACCATTCGTCTGCAACCGCTTTCTGTAGCTGATTGGGAGAAGGTCACGGAGGCAATGGCCGCGCAGGCCCTTTTTGCCGCGAAACTGCTGGCGGGTGAGATGCCGCAGCATATCGAGGAGGCCTTCAGCGCCGTCCATCTCTCGCTCTTCCCCACATCTGGAGCAGAACTCAATACCACCTGCTCGTGTCCTGACTGGGCCAACCCCTGCAAGCATACCGCCGCCGTCTACTACCTGCTGGCCGAACGCTTCGACGAAGACCCATTCCTCATTTTCAAGCTGCGCGGTCGCACTAAAGAGCAGATCATCCAATCTTTGCGCGAAAAACGCGCCGCTATTCTGCCCGTTGGAGAAGCTGCTTCCACGGCATCAGAAGAGAGCATTGCCGCCGAAGAACCCCTCGCCCTTGAGGACTACCTGGCGACCTTCTGGCAAGCTGGCGAGGAACTGACCACCATCACAGGCAATTCATCATCGCCATCTGTCAACAAAGCCATTCTCAAACGCCTGGGACCGGCCCCCTTCACCGTTGGCACGCAAAATCTGACTGCAATTCTGACGAAAGCGTATGATGTGGTGGACGAAGCAGTCTCTGAGAAACTGGCTGAAGACGAGTGAAATGTTGATCTAAACCTGCCCATTTCCCGTACTCTCTGCATAAGAAATGTTCTCATGAAGGGTGAGATGGAGAAAGGAATGAGACCTTTATCCTTTCTTCGTCGCTTTCAGCGAGAACATCAGAGGAATCATCTCCCTTTTCGCAGGGTCTTTGAAGCGCATAAAGCGGTCCTCGCCCTGTTCCATGTCTGGCAGACAGTCCCAGGCACAAAACGGGTGTTCGTGAAAGAAATCGATGGTCAAGCCTGCCGAGAGCAGCGAGGTGAATATCTCGCTGAGCGTATGATTCCAGCCATAGGTGGTTATATGTTCAAGTCTCGCTTCCTTCTCAGCATACGTTCCTGATGACTCGTCCTTAATGGGGGCGGAAGAAAGGTAGGGATAACCGATTTTCAAATTGGGTGATTTCTCGTCAAAGATCCACATGAACGGATGGCCTTCCGCGATGTAGAAGAAGCCGCCGGGCTTGAGATAATGGGCGATGATCTTGCCCCAGGGCAGCAAGTCGGGCAGCCAGATAATGGCTCCATAAGACGTATAGACAATGTCGAATTGTCCTGCGGCATCCAGGGCATTTGGCAGGTCGTACAGATCGCAGCATACAAAGGTCGCATCCAACTGTAATTCCTGGCTCAGTGAGCGTGCAATGGCAATCGCCTTTTCCGCATAGTCCATGCCGGTAACCTGTGCGCCTAAGCGTGCCCAGGAGAGCGTATCCAGCCCAAAGTGGCATTGCAAGTGTAAGAGTTTCTTGCCAGCCACATCACCCACCTCTGTCCGTTCAAGAGAATGGAGCTTATTCAATCCCTCCTTGAAGGCTTTCACCTGGTATCCCTCGCCCTGAGCATGGACCTGAGCAGCTTCATTCCACCAGTCCTGGTTAGTTTTCATAAATTCATCCAACGTGAGCACTCCTCCTGTGCGAGTCCAAAGAATAGGGCTAAAACGACAAGCTCCCAGAGTTGAAGCAGATGGAAAAAACTGAAAGCTGCTATTATTAAAATGGCAACAGCCCGACCACCATCGGAACATATGAGAATGAGTTGTTTCGGGTTTGTCCAGGGTGATGGACTGCACCATTAAGACCTGCTCATGTCCAAATTGGGTGAATTGGCATTCGCCCTGGTTAACAGGATCGAAGCTTGAGATAGATCACGTCGATAAACTCACCCTTCACCAAATTGAACATGAGCCATGACATTCCAGGATGTACAACAGCGCGATCACATTGATAGGTTTTACCGAAGGGAATTACGCGTGCGGGTAGAGCGTCCTCGTGTAAGGGCATGCAGAATGGCAACCAGAATACAGGCACCAACTAACGCTACGATGAGACTTCCCCAGAAGCCAAAGGTTGAATTTGGTGCCACGATATCCATGATCAGTCCGCCAAGAAATGCACCAACGAGTCCAATGATAAGATCACCAAGTAAACCAAATCCTTTGCCAGGCATAATGACGCCTGCTAACCATCCGGCGATCAGACCAATGATGATCCAGGCAATTATGCCACCAGGGGCTAATGCAGCGGCTAACACCAGTGTTGCGAGTGACATTGTTTCATCCTTTCTTTTTTCAAAGAAGCCGATGTGGCCCAGGCACATCAGGCTTGACCCAGAAATTGTTCTGGTTGCTTCTTACACGAGTAAAGGGATAAGATGGATGCAATTGCAAATAGGTTCATCTGGTGCCAATGCCAATCTATCCGGTGGCCCTGGATAGGTGAAGGACTGTCAGCGTGGCGTACTGCCGTTCGGATGTTGTGTCTCACCAAAGCGAACCTTTTGGAGGGTGGTGATTGATTACACGAAACTGCCTGGATAACCAACAGTCCTGATAGATTTTTTTTACTGTTGGATTATGTTATAATACGCTCAGAAATTGGGCATGTTTGATCGGAAAGGATATCAGCATGGCAACAATTGAAGAGCGCTTAACGGCCCTTGAGCAAGAAAATGCTGCCCTCAGAAAATCCGATGAATTGCAGACAATCGCGCTACGGGCACTGGCTACAAAGGAAGAGTTTACAAAGTTACGCGATACGAACAACAATATTTTTGATGCCCTTATCAATCACGACCAATTGACAAATGAACGTCTCGGCGATCTCCAAACGCAAGTAATCGAACTGGATGGCAAACTTGCAGGGATGCAAGTTGAGATGCGTCTGGGTTTCAAGGATATGCAAAATCAAGTAATCGGACTGGATGGCAAACTTATAGGGATGCAAGTTGAGACGCGCCAGGGTTTCAAGGATATGCAAGATCAAGTAATCGGACTGGATGGCAAACTTACAGGAATGCAAGATCAAGTAATCGGACTGGATGGCAAACTTACAGGAATGCAAGATCAAGTAATCGAACTGGATGGCAAACTTACAGGGATGCAAGATCAAGTAATCGAACTGGATGGCAAACTTACAGGGATGCAAGTTGAGACGCACCAGGGTTTCAAAGAACAGGACAAACAGATTGCTGGTCTTCATAGTGAAGTGGCAACACAAGGAAAGAAACTTGATCAAATGTTAGTCATGCTCAACTACGCTGGTTCCTAAGCCAGAATAGAAGTCATAACGAATTCTCAGATAAAACAATAGGGGGTTGTTGTGACGGTGCTACAGAGACACACACGCGAGCAGATAGATTACGTGCTGACGCGGGGGGTGGTGCAGGTTGAGAAGGAGGCGGAGCTGCGTCGCTTGCTCGCAGAGGGCAACAATGGCGGGCCACTGCGTATTAAGCTGGGTGTGGACCCGAGCCATTATGATTTGACGATTGGCCACGCAGTTGTGTTCCGCAAGCTGCGGCAGTTTCAGCAGATGGGACATAAGGCGGTGGTGGTGATTGGTGACTGGACGGCACGCCTGGGTGATCCAAGCGGGCGTTCGGAGGCGCGTGTGGCGCTGACGGCGGAACAGGTGAAGGCCAATGCCGCTACCTACCTTGAACCAGTTCTTCAGGATTGTCAGCCCGGAACTGACCGAGGTGCGCTGGCAGAGCGAGTGGTATGACGAGTTTACGCTGACTGATGCTATCCGGTTGCTGAGCCATAAGACGGTGGCGCAGATGTTGGAGCGCGACGATTTCTCCAACCGCTACAAGGGTGGCGTTGAAATCTACCTGTCGGAGTTTATGTACCCGCTTTTGCAGGGCTACGACTCGGTAGCGCTGCATGCCGATGTCGAGATCGGCGGCACCGACCAGACCTTTAACCTGCTGGTCGGGCGCGAAATCCAGCCGGTTTTCGGACAGAAGCCGCAGCAGATTTTGACGACACAACTGATCGTTGGCCTGGATGGCGTCAAGAAGATGGGCAAATCGCTTAGCAACTACATTCCCATGACCGCACCCGCCAACGATATGTATGGCAAGTTGATGTCGCTGCCCGACGATGCCATGATGTCGTACTTTGAGACGCTGACCGACGTGCCACAGGCCGAGCTTGAAGAGTTCCAGCGTAAGATGGCCGAAGGGACGCTGAATCCAGTTGTAGTTAAGCGGCGCATGGCTCGCGAGATCGTGAGCGAGTTCCACAATGCGCAGGCAGCCCAGGAGGCGGAGGAAGCCTTCCAGCGCCAGTTCTCGCAGCGCCAGCTACCGACAGAGATACGTGAGTACACGCTTCATGAGCCAACCAATATCGTCGACCTGCTGGTACAATCGAAGCTCGCATCCAGCCGTAACGAGGCGCGTCGACGCATCGAGCAGGGTGGCGTTCGCTTCTATCCCAATGGTGAGGCCAGTTCCGAAGAGCGCATTACCGACGTCGACTTTATCGTGCCGGTACAGGAAGGCGCGGTGCTGAGAGCGGGTAAGCTGGGGTATATCCGCATCACAAAATAAATTGCTATGAGGAAAGCATCCACCCATGTCATTCTGAGCGCAGCGAAGAATCTGAAGCAACTGGATTGATCAGACTGGCTCACTTAGATTCTTCGCTGCGCTCAGAATGACATGCGAGAGGAGTTTTTTTATACCCTACAACCTTAAGGAGAGCGTATCCATGCCACAGGCGAAAATTGGGGTGATTGGCGGCAGCGGGCTGTACCAGATGGAGGGCATGACGGATGTTGAGGAGGTCGCGGTAGAGACGCCTTTTGGCAAGCCGAGCGATGGAATTGCGATTGGCAATGTGGAGGGCGTACCGATGGCTTTCTTGCCCAGGCACGGGCGCGGCCATCGGATATCGCCCACTGAGATTCCTGTGCGCGCCAATATCTGGGCGCTCAAGAGCCTGGGGGTCGAGTGGGTTATTTCTGTCAGCGCCGTAGGCAGCCTGCGCGAGCATATTGCTCCCCGCGACCTCGTGATTCCCGACCAGCTTTTTGATCGCACGAAGAGCCGTGTCAACAGCTTCTTCGAGGGCGGCATCGTCGTCCACGTCACTTTTGCCGAGCCATTCTGTCCCACTTTGAGCAGCCTTTTGTACGAATCGGCCAGTGAACTGGGCGATGTGAAGGTGCATCAGGGTGGCGCGTATGTCTGCATCGAAGGCCCATTTTTCTCCACGAAGGCCGAGTCGAAAGCCTACCGCAGCTGGGGCATGGATATCATCGGCATGACAGCACTGCCGGAGGCCAAGCTGGCGCGTGAGGCTGAACTCTGTTACGCAACCATCGCCTGTGTCACCGATTATGACGTCTGGCACGAATCGGAAGAGTCAGTCACCGTCGAAATGGTCATCAGCAACCTGGGCGCGAACGTTGCCAATGCGCAGCGCATCCTGCGCAACGTGGCGCAGAAGATTCCTGCCGGGCGCAGCGCCAACACCTGCGAGTGCCCCGGTGCGCTGGCAAATGCTGTACTTACTGACCGCAACTGCATCCCTGCTGATGTCAAAGAACGCTACGACCTGCTGGTCGGGAAATATCTGTGATGGTTTGTGAAGCACTTACCATCCAAAAAGCAGAGCCAGTGCCAGGGCTATGCCGCCGATCAGGATGATTGGAATTGTGAGCAGCGAGAGGCGTATAGCTGTCGACCGGTTGCTCGAGACCGTATACACGATCACCACATTTTCCACGAGGCCAACTACTGAGGCGAAGAAGATAGCGAGGGCGGCGGTGCCGGGGGAAATTGCATGCCTGAGGACATGCGTCCCTACCAGGACCGCGGAAGAAGCCGCGCTGGCTAAAGCTCCTACGATCACCACCAACAGAAAGCCGACTGCACCGAAGAAGAGTTCTCCAAGCCCGCTCAAAACGGTTAGTGAGAAGAACAGCACGGCAAAGCGCAGGACGGAACGCAGATCAAGTGGAGAGCGCAACGGGATGGGATGGGAAGGCGGTGGGTTTTTCCTGGCAGCACGCAGTACGTTGACAATGGCAAGAATGGCAGTCATGAGCATCATCGGGCCTAAGACGAGAAAGGTGGCAATAGTGGCTGCTGGTCCCGCTGCCCACGAAAAGATCGCCACGAGCGCCCCGTTACGGAAGATCATGGAAAGATCAGCCAGCAGAAAGTTCGCGGGAATGCCTGGAGCAAGATCTGAATCGTCTTTGAGACGCTGTCCCAGCAAAATAGACACGGCAGCACTGTTGACCAATCCTCCCAGTATGGCGCTGTAGCGTATCCCTTTCGCACCATACTGGCGCAGCAACACGTAATTGAGAAAGCTTAAGGCCGAGACCACGATGACCGTGAACCAGATGGAGCGCGGGTTGATCAGCTTCCAGGGATCGATGTAGCCCTGTGGCAGCAGCGGATAGATGACGGCGGAGATGAAGGCCATGAGCAGAGTGCCGCGAATCTCGGCCACCGTGAGCTTACTGGTGAATGTAATCAGCTCGGTCTTCCAGGAAAGCAGCGCCGTTATCACAATTGCGCATGCGAAGGCGAGAAAAAAGATCCATCGCCAATCAGTACCCCTAAGATATTGGTTGCTGCCAGCGCCAGCGAAGTTGTAATTTCCAGAGGGTGGTGGTTCCACAACGAGTAGGCATTGACCAGGACGATGATCACAGCTACCACACCGACTTCGATCACGGCAAAGGTCGGCGAAACCAGCCAGGAGAGCGTTCCGAGCAGGGCTGCAATCGCAAAACTTCTGACCCCGACGTCCTTGTGCGCCCACTCGCGTTCAAGGCCAATCAGCAGCCCAATACTGGCTGCCGCCGCCACTTTTTCTGCAAGCAAGAACGGTTCCATAGCATCTCCTGGAATCTCTTCGCCTTCACTTTCCCATCGAAATGTATTATACACTAATCCTCAGGGATAGGTACAAGGCCTGCACATACTGAGGTATTGAGATCAGGAGCCGAGCCGGGGAAAAAACTATTGACAAAAACGACAAACAGGAGTACAATAGGCTCGTTCCGAAGAGAGATCAAATGGAACAGGCCGGTTTTCGTCCGGTCCTGCCGATCGGCGTAATCGGGTCCTACGCGGCAGATGTCTGCGAACCCCGCCAGATTCGTGAGGAAGCAACGGTAAGCGGACCTCTCTGGGTGCCGTAGGGTTGCCTGATTGCGCTGATCGGCAGGACCGGGTGAAAACCGGTTTCTCTATTCTCTTATCCGGTCCGATCTTCTCTGTGCTGATCTCATCGAATTGGGTTTGATCTGGCCTGGTTTGGTCTGTTACTGGCTGGTGGATGCTTCAAGGATACTCAGCGGAGTTACACTTAATGGCCTCACAATCGCTTTACCGCAAATGGCGTTCGCAAACATTTGGTGAACTGGTTGGTCAGGAACCAATCATTGATACGCTCAAAAATGCTCTCAACAGTGGTAAACTGGCTCATGCCTATCTCTTTACCGGGCCAAGAGGTACTGGCAAGACCAGCACGGCCCGCCTGCTCGCCAAGACCATCAACTGTCTGAACCCACAGAATGGCGAACCCTGCAACGAGTGCCAGCAATGTCGCGAAATCACTGCCGGAAACTCTTTCAATGTCATTGAGATTGACGCTGCCTCTAATCGCGGCATTGACAGCATTCGCGACCTGCGTGAAAAGGTCATGATGCCACCTTCCACCGGTAAGTACAAGGTCTACGTGCTTGACGAGGCGCACATGCTCACGACCGAGGCTTTCAATGCTTTGCTCAAAACGCTGGAGGAGCCGCCAGGCTACGCTATCTTCGTCCTGGCAACGACAGAAGTACATAAGATGCTGCCCACTGTGCTTTCGCGCTGCCAACGTTTCGATTTTAAGCGCATCACCACGCGACAGATCGTGAAGCACTTGAACTATATTGCGCAGCAAGAACAGGTCAAGCTGGAAGCAGGAGCAGCCGAACTGATTGCACGGGCTGCAACCGGTGGCATGCGTGACGCGCTCAGCCTGCTTGACCAGGCCATTGCTTACGCCGGCAACGACATTGCGCTCTTTCAGGTGCAGGCCATGCTCGGCGTGGCCGATCCGCGCGCTATCCAGCAATTCATCTTCTATATTGCCCAACTCGACACATCGAGCGGTCTGCGCCTCATCCACGACCTCTCTGAAGCTGGTGCCGACCTGCGCCAGATCAATGCCCAGGTTGTTGAATACTGGCGGGCGCTCATGCTTGCAAAGGCAGGTGCCGACGTGGCGACCATTCTGGACCGTACAGAGGACGAGATTCGCGAGATCATGGCAATGGCGCAACCCTTCGTCCTGGATGAACTGACCGATTGCGCCCGCGTCTTCGCACAGAACGAGCTGATTCAGAAGAATCAGGGGACGCCGCAGCTTGCCCTTGAACTGGCCTTTCTCGAATGCGTTGAGCTGCATAGCCGCGCTCAATCCGGTCAACCTGCATCTCTCTCAGTCGACACGGCCCCACCAGTACATGGCCGCCCGGTTGCCAGTTCCACCCAACCTGCACCCGCTGCACAAACGGCAAGACCACAGCCACCCGTACAACCTGCACAGACAGCGCAACCAGCTTCTCGCCCAACGTCGCAGCGTACAAAAGCGCCGGAAGAGCGTGCTCCATCGCTGGATGAATATGAAAGATACGATTACTCTGCCGGTCTTTCTGAGAAGCCTGCTACTCCGGCTGCTCATCAGTCTGTAACTGCACAACCGTCAGGAAGCGTGGTTGTTCATGGTAGTCAGCCCCTGGAAGCGGTAAATGAGCAGGAAGTCCCGGTTGAGCAAGAAGAGGAACAGGAGGTTGGCCAACCTGGTCTGATGGTGCAGGATGTGAAGGAGCGTTGGGAGACGATCAAAGCGCGTGTCAAACAGAAAAACAGGCAAACGGGAGCGGCGCTTGGCCACTATACCATTGTGGGCATCGAAGCAGTGGAAGGAGAGATGGTTATTCTGATCGAGGCTGCTAACGACTTTTTTTTCAATATGCTCCATCAAAGCGATCGGGCGAAAGACGTTAATTGGGCCCTATCACTTGAGTTTGGGCGGCCTTGTCGGGTGCGGCCACTGCGGCCAGGAGAACAGCTCCCGGTCTCTACCCCTGTCGCGCGGCCAAAAGGTTCTGACAAGAATAGTAGTAGTCAGCCTGCCTCAGCAAAGCCTGCTGAACAACCACGATCGGCGTCAATTGAAGCGGCGGCAGCGCCTGCGAAGCAGGAATCGGCGCCTTTAGATGGTACAAATGGACGAAAGAAGGCACCTCCTGCTCCCTCTGCTCAGGCGGCGTCAACCGTTGAAGAGCGTGTAATGCCACTTGCCAGATCGAACGTTGTGAGAGAGAATAGTAATACAGTATCTGCTGCCGTGGCGCAAGAGATGCTTGAACAAAAGGCGAAAAGCAACCCTGTAGTGCAGGAGGTTGTGCGTACATTTACCGTGAAAAATATACAGGTAAACCCGAAATAGGCAGATAGTAAGGAGCAATCACTTTATGAACATGCGAGAACTTCAGAAGGCACAACAGAAGCTCATGAAGATGCAGCAGGAACTGGAAGAGACTGAGTTCACCGGCACTGCCGGTGGTGGCGCGGTTACCATCACTATGAATGGCAAATATGAAACCACTGCCGTCAAAATTGACCCCGAAGCGTTTAATGCAGAAGATATTGCCGATCTTGAGGTGATGGTTCTGGCGGCGTCCAGAGATGCTTTCAACAAGGTAAGCGAGGCGCAGCAGAAGATGATGGCCAGTGTCACCGGGGGTCTGCGCATCCCGGGAATGTTCTAAAGCTATGAGCAACATTGCACCGCCGGTCGCGGCGCTGATTGAGGAATTTTCGAAGCTGCCGGGCATCGGCGTGAAGACGGCGCAGCGTCTCACCTTTTTCGTCTTGCGCAGCCCCACCGACCAGGCGCGCCGTCTGGCCGATGCCATTATGCGCGTCAAAGAGAGCATCATCTATTGTTCGCGCTGTTTCAACATTACCGAAACCGATCCCTGTCCTATCTGTAGCAATCCCAGTCGCGACCAGGAGACCATCTGTGTGGTGGAAGAGCCGTTGGACGTGCTGGCAATCGAAAAAACCGGCGTCTACAAGGGCCTCTACCATGTGCTGCACGGTGCGCTCTCGCCCGTCGAAGGCATCGGCCCCAAAGACCTGCGCATCGATGAACTGCTCAAGCGCGTCAAAGACGGCACTGTGCGTGAAGTCATTCTCGCCACCAATCCGAATTTTGAGGGCGAATATACCGCTGATTACATCAGGCGAGAAATGCCTGCTAACGGCATTCGCGTCACCAGCCTGGCTCGCGGCCTGCCCATGGGTGGTGATCTGGAATACGCTGACGAAGGCACTCTCGGTCGCGCCCTTGAAGGTCGTCGCGATATGTAAACCTGGTCGGCAGTGCCCCTACGGGTGCGCGGGCTGGACCACTTTTGAGGTGGCTTGACATATCCATGAACTTATGGTACACTCGTTCTACATTCGGATATGGAGACGGAGAAGCCATTTCCGCTTTTACAGCCCTGCCAAAGAATATCTTAGTGTCAATCACACGGGAATTCTGAGGCATATGGCAATTTAGTCCTGGCTCTGGCATAATAGGAGCCATGTCGTGTTTGTTATCTTTTGCCATTCAGGCGGTCACCGGTATTCCCACCCCTTGAAGGGGAGATTCAGTGCATCAAAGCAAAAAAGGAGGGAACAGGGTGGTGAAGCGGTATGGAACAGTCTCTCTGTCTCCAACGGTATGAAGCCCTGTAATTGAGCAATGCCAGCAAAGAAGGACAAATCTATGGCAGATCGAAGCACTACTGTTGTCTCTACTGCCACCAGCGAGCGCGAAAAATCAATAGAGCAGGCCCTTGCGCAGATCGAACGCCGATTTGGGAAGGGCTCAATCATGAAACTGGGAGAGGCGGCAAAAATTCACGTGGAAATTATTCCAACGGGATCAATCGCGCTGGACCTCGCCCTGGGAGTGGGCGGCATTCCGCGTGGCCGTATTACGGAAATCTACGGCCCTGAGTCTTCGGGTAAGACGACGCTGTGCCAGCATATCATCGCCAATGCGCAGCGTTCGGGTGGCTATGCCGCCTTCGTCGATGCCGAGCACGCGCTTGACCCCACGTACGCAGCTCGTTGCGGCGTTGACACGAACAACCTGCTTATCTCGCAGCCCGATACAGGCGAGCAAGCCCTGGAAATCGTGGATGCCCTGGTGCGCAGCAATGCCGTCGATGTAGTGGTTATCGACTCCGTGGCGGCGCTGGCCCCACGAGCCGAAATCGAAGGCGAGATGGGCGACTCTCACGTCGGCTTGCAGGCCCGTCTGATGAGCCAGGCCATGCGCAAACTCACGGGGGCCATTAGCAACTCCAATACGGCGGTCATTTTCACCAACCAGTTGCGTGAAAAGGTCGGCGTCATGTTCGGCAATCCCGAAACAACGGCTGGCGGTAAGGCGTTGAAGTTCTATGCTTCCGTACGCCTCGACATTCGCCGCATCGACTCCATCAAGCAAGGGCAGGACGTGACGGGCAGTCGCACGCGCGTGCGCGTCGTCAAGAACAAGGTCGCTCCTCCATTTAAGGTGGCGGAGTTCGACATCATGTACAGCGAGGGTATTTCTCGCGAGGGCGGATTGATCGATCTCGGCCTGGAAATGGGCCTTGTCAAGAAGAGCGGTGCCTGGTTCAACGTTGGCGACATTCGTCTGGGACAGGGTCGCGAAAACGCGAAAGAATTCCTGCGCCAGAATACCGATGTAGCCGCTGCACTTGATGAGCAAATTCGTGGAAACATGATATCCTATAACAAGGACCTTGAGGAAGAGGGCGAAGACGAGGTCGAAGACGAGACACCCGACGAAGAACTCTAGTTATAACAGCCAGTAAAAAAGCTCTTGCCACAACGGCAAGAGTTTTTTTACTGGCTTCAGTGTGTCATATTTATTCTTCCTCGCTTTCCTCCTCTTCCTCCTCTGTTCTGCCCTCTGCCTGCGCTTTTGCTGTGTGCTGTTGTTCCAGCATACCTGTGAGCTTCTGATCCAGTTCAGGAGCAGGCAGTCTGACAAGAGGTCGCTCGTCTGTTTTGAGCAGCGGTGTTAGCTCCTCGCTTTCGATCATTGGAGGTTCCAGTACCTGTGCGACTGGCTGGCGTTCTCGCCACCATCGCGTCAGTTCCGCCGGGTCGACCGTGCCGAGCTTGCCGGTCTCTGCCTGGTGCATAGCCCAGTCGAGGACAGCCTCGTCCGTGGGAACTTCGTAGCCTGCTTTCTTGCTCATGTTCCACTTGTGGCGCATGATGGCGAAGTAGGCGGGCAGTGGATCTTCACCCTTCGTCAGGTGTTGCCGCAGCAGGAGAACGGTTGGCAGGTGATAGTCTGTATACCAATCCTTCGCCGCCTCCTCGATGCTTACCGGGTGGCCTTCATGCTCGCTCATAATCGCCTGATGTCCCACGATCATGCCATAAAATCGGCGAGCGTAGGCGCGTGGAACGTGAATACCTAGCAGTTCGTGAATACGGTCCACATACCAGCCTGGGCGCACTGTCACGAGTTGATGAAGTGCTTTGCCACCCCTGTCGAGCAGGACAATGCCCAGGCGATTCAAAGAATTCAGCCCTTCATACAGGGAGAGGAGGTCCGAGTGGTTTGTCAGGCGATGGTGCTGCCGCAGCAACGCCTGATAACGCTGCTGGATATAGCGGAAATCGCTGTTGTCGATGATCTCCTCGTCTTCGGGCAGTCCACGCGCGACCCGCAGGTCTTCCGCCTGCCAGAGCAGCGATTCATCGAAGAGTTCTAAGTCCTGTTCGCGCAATCCCTCACTCACGGGGCCGGGGAAAAGCTCCACCGTCTCGGCGTCAGCCAGAATTGCCAGAATGCGCCGTCCATCGAGTCGGATGAGAATATTGGCAAGCGAAGGGTCGCCCCAGTAGACCCCGTGTTCGTGCAGTTCGACCAGCAAGACAGCAATGGCCGACCAGATGCGCCGCTTGTTGCGTTTCGTAAAGGGAATGCTGTAGAGCAGTGCCTGGGGAATCACGCGTGGCGCGAGCCGGGTCACCGTGTAGCCGCGATCTCCACTGATATATTGCGCGTGACCACTCGGCCCATTCTCATCAATTACAAGTGGTGGAGCAGGTACCATCACGGTACCCACCGGACTCAGTGCGGGAATGCCGCGTCGCTCGATCTCATGCAGGTTCCTGATCTCACGCTCGGCCATGCGCGGCGTCGTCTCTTTGATCGCGTAGCGCACGCCACCACGTTCCACGAAGATCACCGGGTGCCGCGACTCTCCCCGTCGAATTAAGAGTGGCAGCACGCCATGTTCCGGCCATTTTTCCAGTGGCACCTGCCACGGCAAACCCTCCAGTCTGCGCCGATCCTCTGAGTTCATCTCAAATTTTGGTGTTGTCGAAGTAGTTGCTATATGGTGCTCTCCTTGATATAATTTTCATTGCTGTATGTAGTACACAGAAGCAATAAGGTCTATTTCATCATAACATGTCACGTGAGAGTATGACAAAGAGATGCAACAGGGAGGGTATTACGTTGACGGTAGATATGCATAAGGAAACGCTGGGTTTTCAAGCTGAGGTCAAGCAGCTACTGAATCTGCTGGCTCACTCGCTCTATAGCAATAAGGAGATCTTTCTCCGTGAGCTGATTTCGAACGCCTCAGATGCCATTGATCGGCTGCGTTTTGACGCGCTTTCCAACTCTGATCTCTACGAGAACGATCCCGATCTCAAAATTCGTGTGGATTATGATAAAGAGGCCCGCACCATTACGGTCTCTGATAACGGGATTGGTATGAGCCGGGATGAGGTGATTACCAACATTGGCACGATTGCCAGATCGGGTACTCGTGAGTTCTTCCAGGCGCTCACAGGCGATCAGCAAAAAGATGCCGGTTTGATCGGGCAATTTGGTGTGGGTTTCTATTCGGCCTTTGTGGTTGCCGATAAGGTCACATTGACGACGCGCCGGGCAGGGCTTGAGCCGACGGAGGGTGTGCGCTGGGAGTCCAGCGGCGAAGGAGAGTATACGCTGGAAACGGTCGAGAAAGCCGGGCGCGGTACTGAAATCGTGCTACACCTGCGCGAAGGAGAGGACGAGTTTCTCGACAGCTACCGGCTGCGCTCGGTGATCCGCAAATACTCCGATCATATCACCGTGCCGGTTGTGATGAAGGTTGAGGGGAAGGATACGGGCGAGGAGGTTGTCAACAGCGCCTCTGCCCTCTGGACGCGCCCGAAAAGTGAGATCAGCGAGCAGGAGTATAACGATTTTTATAAGCATCTGACCCTTGACTACGAGGACCCGCTGGCCTACGTGCATAGCCGCATGGAAGGCACGCAGGAGTACATTTTGCTCCTCTACCTCCCTGCTCACGCGCCTTTCGATCTCTGGACGCGAGAGCGCCACCACGGCGTTAAGCTCTACGTGCGCCGCGTCTTTATCATGGATGATGCCGAGAAGTTGATGCCCCGTTACCTGCGCTTCGTGCGCGGCATCGTCGATTCGAGCGATCTGCCCCTCAACGTCTCGCGCGAACTGCTCCAGCACAATCGCCTGATCGATGCGATGCGCACCAGTGCCGTCAAAAAGATTCTGGGTCTGCTCACCGATATGGCAGCAAAGGATAAGGAGAAGTACGCCACTTTCTGGAAAGAGTTCGGGCAGGTGCTCAAAGAGGGGTTGCTGGAGGATCATACCAACAGGGAGACGCTTGCGAAGCTGCTCCGTTTTGCCTCGACAGCCTCTACCAGTGCCACGCAGGATGTCTCCTTAGAAGACTACGTGACCAGGATGAAGGAGGGGCAGGATAAAATTTATTACCTGGTATCCGACAGCTATGCCGCTGCCAAAGATAGTCCCTTGCTGGAAATTTTCAAAAAGAAGGGTGTTGAGGTCCTGCTGCTCTCTGAGCCGATCGATTACCTGTGGACCACCGAACTGCCTGAGTTCAATAAGATTCCCTTGCAATCCGTTTCGCGGGGAGAGATTGACCTGAGTAAGCTCGGCGGCGAGCAGGAAGAGACCTCTCAGAAAAGTGCGGATGAGACGAAGGATGTGCTTGAGCGTATGAAGAAGGTGCTGGCTGAGAAGGTCAAGGATGTGCGCACGACAACGCGCCTGACAACCTCGCCTGCCTGTCTGGTGGTCGATGAATATGGCCTGGATCCCAATCTCAAACGCATGCTGCAAGCGGCAGGGCAGAGCATCCCGACCGACAAACCAATCATGGAGATCAATCCTGATCATCCCATCATCACGAAGATGAGCAACGAGTCAGATGAACAGCGTTTTAGCGACTGGGCCTACGTGCTCTTCGACCAATCAGCCCTGAGCATTGGCGAACAACTGGAAGACCCCATCGGCTTCGTCAACCGTCTCAACACCTTGCTGTCACAACTCTAAAGCCATCTTTCAAGAGGAGGATTCTATGGGCACCGTCACCTTTGACTTCAAGGGAGAAGTGGCACTGGTCACTGGCGGCTCGCGAGGGCTGGGCCTGGAGATTGCGCAAGGTTTTGGATCCGCTGGTGCGACCGTTGTAATCACCGCCCGGCGCGAGCAGTGGCTGAACGAGGCAGAGAAAACCTTGAAGGATCAAGGGGTGACGGTGCATACCATGCTCTGCGACGTGGCAGACGCCGCCTCAGTCGAGCGCGTAGTGCAGCAGACGCTGGCAGCCTGCGGCAAGATCGACGTCCTGGTCAACAACGCGGGCCTGACATGGGGCGCGCCAGCCGAAACCATGCCGCTTGACCGCTGGCACCAGGTCATCGAAGCCAACATCACCGGCACCTTCTTGATGTCGCAGGCTGTCGGGCGACACATGCTGGAACGCCAGCAGGGCGCAATCGTCAACGTCGCCTCGATAGCCGGTATGAGCGGCGGCCAGCTCAACACCATCGGCTACAATTCCAGCAAAGCCGCCATCATCAACCTCACCCGCTCCCTGGCCGTCGAATGGGGTGGGCGCGGCATCCGCGTCAACGCCATCGCCCCCGGCATGTTCCCCACTCGCATGACCGAAGCCATCATCGCCCGTGCCGAAGCCATCTACAACGCCACAACGCCCATGGGACGAATTGGGAAGCCGGGCGAAATCGCTCCTGTTGTGCTGTTTCTAGCTTCGGAGGGTGCAAGCTATATTACGGGGCAAACGATTGCGATTGATGGAGGGAGATCGGCTGGATGAAAGAGGGATGTCTCATTTATTATGAAGATCACCAGCTACGTCAGCGAGGTAACGGTGTTTGTTAGCTGATATGTCTGTCTCTTCCTGAGAAGCTCCGATGCCAATAATGCGAAGGAGGCTGTCTTGAGGAGTGATAGCTCGTTTGCTCTTTTTTGTTTTTGGCCGTTTCATCTTCACAGAGAAAAGTGCTCCATCGTGTTCCACGAGCACGTTTTTGCCGTCTTGTTCAATTTGTTCAAAGATTGAAGCGGCATTTGAGAGAAATTCATCGAATGCAATTGGTTCTAGCTGTTGTGCCATTGTCCTTTCCTCCTTGACCAGATTATAGCATAGTTTGTTTCCACAAGGAAGCGGCAGCCATTTCGAGATTTTGCCTCCTCCCTCTTGCCCATGACGTTACGTCATGTTGTATCCTTTCTCAGGATAGGTTGATGGATGGGGCTGGGCTAGATAATGGAAAAATCACTATTCGGAGGGCTTGACGAAGTATGCATAACGAACAACAGCATTGGCTTGAAGACACGGTTGTCGCGAATGGGATACGCCAGCATTATTACCAGACGGGGGGAGATAAGCCTGCGCTCGTGCTTTTGCATGGATTCAGCGAGAATGGGTTGGTGTGGTCACATGTGGCGCGTGCTTTGGAGGGGGATTATGATGTGATTATAGTCGATGCGAGGGGGCATGGGCGTTCGGATGGGCCGGAGCATGGCTATTCACAGGAAATCCTCAATCGGGATGTGGCGGAACTGATTCGTGTGTTGGGTCTTGAGCGACCGGTTTTGATTGGGCACTCGAATGGCGCTTTGACGGCAGCGCAGGTGGCGGCGCATTATCCAGAACTGGTGCGGGCCGTTGTACTGGAAGACCCGCCCTGGGTTGACACGGTGAGACGACCACCCATGATGGCTCAGAATGACGGTGGTGAACCCTGGCCGGGATATACGGCGTGGCGCAATTCGTGGATTGCCTGGCACAAGGCGCTGAGAACGCAAACGCCTGAAGAGCGTATTGCCTCCTCTCAACAATTCTTGCCACCTGGCGCGTTGAACTGGCCTGAGGAGGTATTGCTGGCTCACCTGGAGGCTCAGGCGCAGTTCAATCTCGCTGTGCTTGACTATCTGCCTCCTGTTCCGAGTGGCTCACCGTGGCAAGAGACAGTTGAGAGCATTGCCTGCCCTGTGCTACTGCTGACGGGCAATCCCACACGAGGCGCAGGCATAGCGCCCGAACTGGCGGAGAAGATTGCTGCCACCTGGAAAAAGGGGCAGCTTGTCTCCTTTGAAAATGCTGGTCACTTTATGCATTACGAGTTGCAGGGCGAGCTATTTGAGCACTTTATCGACGTGATCAAAGCGTTTTTGGCCGGATTATAACCCATTGCCGGTTTATCCCCACCCAGCCCGACAGGCCGACCGCAAGGGTCGGCCCTACTATACCCGTCCGTTCGCTTGCAAGCAAACTAGGGTGTAGGGTGGTCGTATATAGTAGGGCCGACCCTTGCGGTCGGCCTGGGGCGGGGACGGAGATACACCGCACAAGATATAGGTAATCATCCCTTGATTTATCCCTCCCTCACAGGCAACCTTACCATAAACGTACTCCCCCTCCCCGGCGTGCTCTCGACTTCAATGCTGCCCTGGTGCTCCTGCACGATGCTCTGAGCTATAGACAGGCCCAGACCACTGCCGCCGCGATCGCGAGTGCGGGCGCGGTCGGCACGGTAGAAACGCTCGAAGATGTGGGGCAGGTCTGCGGGCAGGATGCCAATACCTGTGTCGCTCACTTTGATGATGGCGTCTGTATGTTCGACGGTCAGCGAAAGCGAGACGGTACCCTCGTAGGGCGTATATTTGAGTGCGTTATCCAGCAGGGCAACGAGGGCCTGCTTCAGTTGGTCGGCATTGCCGGAGACCTGGGCGGGCGTGATGTGCTGGAGCACCAGGCGTGGGCCTTGTTCCCGTTTGTTCCCATCCTCGTAGCCGTCGGTTTGTTGCCTTTCAGGGCGGTACTGGCGAAAGACTTCCAGCAGCAGGCTATCAAGGTCAACCGTTTGCACCTTCTCAAATTTCTTATAGTCATTGTCTTCTGGCATCTCTTTTCCAGCTTGCCCTTGTTGAGAGGGGCTGGCATCTGCGCGGGCCAGGATGAGGAGGTCGTTGACGAGGCGACCCATGCGGTCGGCTTCGGCCTGCGTATCGTGAAGCGCGGCCTGTACCTCTTCCGGCGGCAGGTCGGTGGCTCGGGCGAGCAGGTCGAGGTTGCAGCGAATGGAGGTGATGGGAGCGCGCAGCTCGTGTGAGGCATCGGCAACGAAACGCTGCTGGCGCTGATAGGCTTCTTGCAGATTTGCCAGCATCTGATTGAAGGTTGCGGCTAGCGTGCTCAGTTCGTCATGCCCTACGCCAGCCCCGCTGGGAACGCGCCTGCTGAAATCTTGTGAGGCGCTGATGGCCTGCGCTGTTCGTGTGATGCGCCTGACGGCAGCCAGCGCTCCCCAGGTGAGCAGCCAGCCGCCGCAGAAGGCAAAGAGCAATACAAGCGCTGCGCCCTGCAAGAGCAGCGTGCGTAGATTACTCAGCGATTGTTGGATGTCTTGCTCCGAACGCGCCGTCTGGATGAGATGTTCTTGACCGAAGTCGTTGCTGAGCAGCGTGTAGACGCGCACTTGCTGGCCCTGGTAGGTGATGGTGCTGAACATTGCAAGCGACGAACCATCAGTTGGGGCTGGGCGTTGTAACATCGAGTGGGCGGCATGCGCATCCCAGGGAACAGGACTGGGAGCAAGACCGGCTACGGACGTATAATAAGGTTCCGAGGCACCGAGCGTGTTGGAGGCGAGCAGGTGCAGGCGACTATCCAGCACTTCGATGGCGATTCCCTCGGGAGCCAGTCCGTCAACTCCCGGTAGGGAAATCGGGGATGAAGTGCCGTTCATTATCAGAATGTCTTTGCCAAGTTTCACGCTGTCGGCACGGCTGCTTAGAGTTGTGTCGAGATCGGCGTAGGCGCGCTGTGAGGCCTGGTTGTAGACGATGTAGCCGAAGAAGAGCAGAGCAAGAGCCAGGATAAGCGTATAGAAAAGGGTCAGGCGCAGTTGCAGGGGAAGATACATGATGGACGCGCCTCCTATTCGCTGCGCAGCACGTAGCCCGCGCCGCGTATCGTCTGGAGCAGGCGATGCTCGCCGCCTTGCTCAAGCTTGCTGCGCAGGTGTCCGATGTAGACTTCAAGGACGTTAGGACCACCTTCGAAATCGCTGCCCCAGATGCGATCCAGAATGAGGGAGCGTGTCAGTACGATTCGCGGGTTGCGCAGGAACAGCGCCAGGAGTTCGTACTCGGTTGTGCTCAGTTCGATGAGACGATTGCCTCGCCGCGCCTGTCGTGTCGCAGTGTCAAGTTCGAGGTCCGCGAAACGCAGTATCTCACGCGGCACGTCTGAAGGGTTGCGCCTGCGCAGCAGCGCCTTGACCCGCGCCAGCAGTTCCTCCGAGGCGAACGGCTTGACGAGGTAGTCGTCGGCCCCGGTTTCAAGCCCGGTCACACGGTCGGCGATGGCGTCGCGTGCGGTCAGCATGAGAATGCCGATCTCGTCACCGGCGGCGCGCAGGCGGCGGCAGACTTCGAGGCCGTCGATGCCGGGCAGCATCAAGTCGAGGATCACCACGTCCGGCGTTTTTGTGCGTGCCAGGGCCAGCGCCTCTTCGCCGCCAGCCGCTATAGAGACCTGGTAGCCTTCATACGCGAGCGTGCGGCGCAGGGCGCTGGTCACTCGACTATCATCATCGACGATCAAAATGTGCGCTTTCATATCACCGTATTCGGCTATTTCGACAAAGATCGCTAGTAGTTGCTTGAAAGCAAGAGTAACTGCTGATTGTATTGTATCATGAACACATGATAGTCGAGGAAACTGAAATGGGGATAAAGGATTCCTGAATTACATCTGAATCGCAAGCAAGAGGAAAAACAGGATGGTGGGTAACATATCTTTACAGCAGCTAATGCAAGCAGAGCGAGAGATGGCGGTTTCGCTTCTTAGAGATGCCGACGAGGGTGAGGAGCGCATACGGGCAACAGTGAGCAATGAGGCGCTTACGACGTATGTGGCACGAGAGGGCGAGAGCGTCATCGGCGCGGTGACTATGCGCTGGAATAAGGACGAGAGCGAGGTCATCTACATTACCGTTGTCCCAGAGAGACGCGGTCGTGGCTATGGTAAGGCAATCATGGCTTTGCTGATTGCAGAGGCCCGTCGCCAGAAAGTGCGTTCTGTGCTGGTGGGAACGGCCAACTCTTCGCTTGAGAACATCGCCTTCTATCAGAAATGCGGTTTTCGCCTGGACCATATTCGCAAGGACTATTTCGGCTATATCCGGCCACCCATCTTTGAAAACAGCATCCTCATGCGTGATATGCTGGTGATGCGTTGTGATCTTCCTGAGAGTTAATGTTGGCGAAAGATAATATATCTGGATTTCTGAGCAATTTGGCCGATGAGCTGTCGATCTGGCGACCTGCCATTCGTTGTTACTACAGAGCAATAAATGGCTCTCAAAGAACGTATCGAAGGAGGGATACAGTGATGCATTATGCGTTATTGATTTATGGAAACCAGACTGTTTATGAGGGGATGACGCAGGAGGAACAGGCGGGAGTATTTCAGGGCCACTATGCTTTCAACACTGAAGTGCAGCAGCGCGGCATCTATCATGGGGGCGAGCCATTGCAGTCGACCAGCAGCGCGACGACGGTACGCGTTCGCGATGGCAAGACGCTGATCACCGATGGCCCATTTGCCGAAACGAAAGAGCAGCTTGGAGGGTTCTACATCCTGGATTGTAAGGACCTCGATGAGGCCATTGCACTGGCAACGAGAATTCCCGAAGCCGCGTTCGGGTCTATCGAAATTCGCCCGGTTATGGTTTTTGAAATGTAATCTATCGTAATGGATGCGATGCACGATCAAATCGCACATGTTTTTCAGCAGGAAGCGGGGCGCGTTGTTGCCGCGTTGTATGCCAGCATGCGCGATTTTGAGCTGGTGGAGGATGCATTGCAGGATGCCTTCGTGCTCGCCCTGGAACGCTGGCCGCAGGATGGCGTACCGCGTAATGCTGGTGCCTGGATCACTACAACAGCCCGGCACAGGGCAATCGATCGTCTACGCCGGGAGAGTACGCTGGACCGCAAGAAGGTTGTTCTGAGCAGCCAGCTTGAGCGAGAACAGGAGGAAGTCGATGTGGATGCTGATGAAATTCCCGATGATCGCTTAAAATTGATATTCACGTGCTGTCATCCTGCTCTGGCTAAAGAGGCGCAGGTCGCGTTGACGTTGCAGGTGCTTGGTGGTCTGACAACTCCTGAAATTGCCAGAACCTTTCTCGTCACACAGACGACGATGGCACAGCGTCTGGTACGCGCCAAACGAAAAATTCGTGATGCTGGCATTCCCTACCGCGTTCCGCCTGCCGATACCATCCCGGAGCGTTTAGACGCAGTTTTATCCGTCCTGTACCTGATATTTAACGCGGGTTATACGGCTCCAATGGGTGATGCATTGATCCGCCACGATCTCTGCACAGAGGCCATCCGGCTCACTCGCGTCCTGGCGACGTTGATGGCAAAGGAGTCGGCGCTGACCGAAGACGCGGAGGCTCTCGGGTTACTGGCATTGATGCTGCTGCATGATGCGCGACGTAAGGCCCGTGTGACTGCGGATGGTGAGCTGGTGCCGTTGGAAGAGCAGGATAGGGCGTTGTGGAATCAGCAGCAGATTGTGGAGGGCCTTGCTATACTGGACCGGGCGCTGGCGATGAAATCTCCTGGCCCGTATCAGATTCAAGCAGCCATTAGCGCACTGCACGCTCAGGCAAAAAGCCCTGAAGAAACTGACTGGATGCAGATCGCCGTGCTCTATGCCCTGTTATGTCGACTGATGCCCTCTCCGGTTGTGGAACTGAACCGGGCAGTGGCGATTGCGATGGCAGAGAGTATCGAGCGTGGCCTGAGCCTGCTGAACCAGCTTGAGGAAACAGGAGATTTAAACGAATACTATCTCTTTCACGCCGCTCGCGCCGACCTGTTCCGTCGTCTCCAGCGACTGGATGAAGCACACAGTGCCTATATTCGTGCATTGGAACTCTGTCAGAACAATGCCGAACGTGCATTTCTTCGTCGCCGCCTGACTGAAATTGAGCTCCAGATGCGGCAATGAAAGATGGTGGAAAGTACATAGAGTCGGGATTGTCATGCTTCATTGCACGAAGCATGACAATCCCGACTCTATGTACTTTCCCCTTAATGATTGCAATAACCCCGCATCTAGCGATGCCAGCGGCGGTTAATGAGGAGATAGGAGCCACCTGCGAGGGCCAGCACGGTGGGGACGGCGGCCAGCAGCCAGAACTTGATGCCTTTGCGTGAGGTCACAAAGTTCTCTGCGCTTTCGTTGGTAAGCTTGATCTTTTCAGCGACGGCGGTTGCCAGTGTATTGACCATGATCTCTCAATCCTTTCCCATATAAATACGTTTCTGCTCTGTTGAACACATTACGCTTTGTACAGCACTGTGCTCCTTCGTTGGAGTGGCAGTACTGTCATTGTTAGTATAGAAAAGGGCAAACAGAAGGATTTCTATGTGCCGGGTTTCCCTTGACATGCTGGCGATCAGGGGGCTATAGTGACGGGAAAGGGGAGAAAAATGGACAATCCCGGTGCGTGCTGGTGTCCTGAGGAGGAAATATGTCCCAGAACGACACGTTTCGAGCGCTGGTGCTCAATCAGGTTGGTGGCAAGGTACAGCCTTCCATTGAGGAACTGAAGACAAACGCTTTGCCGGAAGGAGATGTGCTGGTGCGCGTCGCCTATTCCGACTTGAACTACAAGGATGGTCTGGCTGTTACCGGACAGGGGAGGATCATACGCAGCTATCCGGCAATTCCGGGGTGTGACTTCGCGGGAGTCGTTGAGGAGTCTCAATCGCCCCGTTTTCAGCCGGGCGATAAGGTGGTTCTCACTGGCTGGGGTGTGGGCGAGCGGCACTGGGGAGGGTTTGCTCAGCTGGCTCGCGTCAAGTCCGACTGGCTGGTCGCTCTACCGGAAGGCCTTCGTCTGGAACAGGCAATGGGCATCGGCACGGCAGGCTTTACGGCGATGCTCTGCGTGATGGCGCTCGAAGCTCATGGATTGGGCGGGCGAGCTGCTCAGCGCCCCGTTGTTGTCACAGGGGCAACAGGGGGCGTTGGTAGTATTGCTGTTGCCATTCTGGCTCGACTCGGCTATCAGGTCACTGCTTCGACCGGCAGCAGCAATGCAGAGGAATATTTGCGCGCGCTGGGTGCGCAGGAAGTCATCGACAGAGTTGTCAATACCTCTCGCCGCCCTCTAAAATCTGAACGCTGGGGAGGCGCGGTAGATACCATCGGTGGTGAGACGCTGGCCTCTCTGCTCCCGGCTATGGCTTATGGAACAAGTGTCGCGGCCTGCGGGCTTGCCGGTGGCAGCGAACTCACTACAACGGTCATGCCCTTTATTTTGCGCGGTGTTAACCTGCTCGGTATCGAGTCTGTCAATTTCCCTGCTGAACAGCGCCCGTCCGTGTGGGAACGCCTGGCACGTGATCTTCCACGTGAGGCGCTGGATCGCGCTATCCAGATTGTACCGCTCACAGAGGTTCCTCAACTCAGTCAGGATATCCTTAAGGGCCAGACTCGCGGTCGCATCGTTATTGATGTCAATGCATAGCCAGCCATGCCATCCTGAGCGCAGCGAAGGATCTGGAGGCGTGTTTAAGGGTCATCACGGAATCATATGCGCTGCTGATCTGATAGCTCTTGTTCGCTGGCAGAGGTCACAGCCGACTGATGCAATTCCTGGATGCAGTGCATCACCTTTGCCAGCGAATCATCGAGAGGGTTTGAAGTATCAATGATGCAGCCCTCATCTTCGAATTTCTCGAAGCGTGGTTTCCAGCGCAGCCATTCCTCCCAGGATGTTATCTGAAACTCCGAGACCTTGCCCTTCCGGCCTTCCAGGCGGCGCTTTTGTACCTCCGGCGGGCACTGGCAGTGGACAACCAGCATAGGGATGTGAAAGGCCTCTGCTAATGTCATGGCTTGCTCATACGTTGTACGGTATGTCAGGGGAGTATCTACTACGACGCTCAGGCCTAATCGAAGTTGTTCGCGGGCCAGCGCAAACATCAATTCATATGAGAAACGCCCAACTCCCGGTGCATCACCGAAAATGTCTACAGCTTTCTGGCGTATCACATCTCGATCGATGAGCGGAGCACGCAACGCCGCAGCCAGGGCGCGCGCGATGGTACTTTTTCCCGTTCCGGGATACCCTCTCATGACAATAAAAGTACTGGCGTACACTTCTCACAACTTTCTTCTCTGAATTTTCAGATACACCATAAATGAGAGAAGTTTCCCTTTTCGGGAAACTGCTCATTATGTGGTTTCTCGATGTGACAATCTGCCTGTTAAAAGAACTGATATACCATTGTAACATTGCACAAAATATATTATAGGATATTGCAGGAGAAATGTCAGATAGGGTCAATATCATAAGTACTAAATTACTAACTCATCAGTTGAAACTTTTGTTAAATTATGGCGCTAAACCTGCTCGATCCTGGTTCATCTGGAAAAGGCCCTCTCGCATGTCATCCTGGACGCAGCAAAGGATGACATGCGAGAGGGCTTGACGTCCGTCTTGGTGCGCGGTAAGATGCCAGTGCATAGATTTTCTGGATAGAGGTTGGTCTTGCTATGATGAGGCAGTTACGGGGGCGTAACCTGGCGCACCCGGGATGTTTGATAGGGATTACGCTGGGCCTGACGATCGGTATCATACTTGCCGGGGTGCTGGCTGTTGCCTTTAATATCGCCTTTGGGACCGATGTGTTGATCTGGTTTGGCCTGACCATCGGGCTGGGTGCAATCGGCTGGTTCATCGGTGATCGTCTCTCCTCACGTTTTCCCGCTCTGCAAGAGGGTGGGGCGGAGGTATTGCCGCCACCATCTCAGCCTGCTTCGCGTCACTCCGACGACTAGCGCTTTGCTTAAAAGTATGCTATAGTATATGTGGTAGATGTCCCGTAGATAAACCTGCTTCCTTGAAATGAAATTTTGAAAGGGAGTAACTTTCCTCGTTGGCCTCAAAGCAGAGGCACTGCAAGCAATTTCTGGTGGATTCTCCAATGCAGCTGACCACCGGTCTGATTTCGTCGATACGTAGGAGGATGTAGATAGGTCGTGCCAGATCGGCACCGGCAGATCTATTACAGTCAACCAGCATGAAGTAGGAGAATACCAAATGGCCCAGAACGAATTCCGCCGACCTGTCTCTGTTGATTTTGCTCCTCGCGGTAGTCTCTGTGAATGGTGCGGCAAGCCCGCTGAGCAGCAACTGACAGCGATTGGTGGTCACTATCATAACGAGAGTGGCCTTTTCTGCCGTCCCTGCGGTGAAGAGTTCACCCAGGCAGTGTTGGTTTCTCTCAATTCCAGCAAGTCAGCTCAGGGGCAGGTACGTTCGCTCTAACCTGATTTATCCAGCCATTCGTCAGCTTTCCGAAGGGAAAACAAAAAGTGAGGCGCTTCACTGTCGCCTCACTTTTTGTTTTCGAGAGAATGCCTGCTCTTAAGAGTAGCGTTGCATATACTGTTCGATATTGAACGCTTTGGCCTGCATAGCAAGCTCGTGTGCGGCCTGGTCCATCGTGGGACGCTCGTCCTGGTAGAAGACGCCCATGTACTGCTTCTCGGTATCCATTGCCAGTACCATTGCCTTCGCCCGGTCATGCGAGTCATGATCGGCAGACATCGGCGTGACGGAGGCGTCCCAGGCGTCGAACGTGTTGTAGAACGTTGGGCAGGGGCTGAGCACGTGGATGAGCGAGAAGCCGTGATGGTTGATGCCTTGCTCGATGAGTGAGGCCAGTTCTTTCGGTTTGGCGGAATAGCCACGGGCCACAAAGCTCACATTAAGCGAAAGCGCCGTCGCGATGGGATTGAACTGCGAGGCCATCAGACCGTAGGGCGTCGACTTGGTGACGTGGCCGTGCGGCGAGGTCGGCGAGGTCTGGCCTTTTGTGAGGCCGTAGATCTCGTTGTCCATAACCACGGCGGTAATATCGATATTCCTGAGCGCGGCGTGAATG
The DNA here is from genome assembly GCA_963736995.1 of uncultured Chloroflexia bacterium. GTDB lineage: Bacteria > Chloroflexota > Ktedonobacteria > Ktedonobacterales > Ktedonobacteraceae > CADDYT01. Next base: position 402,448 of record CAVTRB010000006.1, on the reverse strand, counting down.
AGGTGGCCGGCGCCGATGCTGAAAAAGTCGCCGTCGCCGCCTACTGCGACAATGGTGAGGTCGGGACGTGCCATTTTCATGCCCTGAGCCATCGGCAGCGCCCGTCCATGAAGGCTGTGGATGCCAAAGGTCTTCACGAAATGCGGGAAGCGGCTGGAGCAGCCAATGCCTGAGACGACTACCGTCTGATCGAGGGGCAGCTTCAGATTTGCCAGCCCTCGAAACGTCGCGTTGAGCACGCCGAAGTCTCCGCAGCCGGGACACCATGTCGGCTTGACTTCGCTTTTATAGTCTTTGAGTGTCGGTGTAAATGTTGCCTGTGCCATAATTAGCTAACCTCCTCGATAGCCCGCAGGATTTCACCAGCAGTGAAGGGAATTCCACCATATTTATTGACCCGAATCGCCTGTAACCCATATTTTGCGCCCAGCAAATTCGCCAGCTGACCGGTGTAGTTGGACTCCGGTACGATCACTTTCTTGACCGAACGGATGAACTCGCGAATGGTGCGATCTGGCAGAGGCGAAAGAATTTTGGGATGCAGTGAAGCCACTTTGTAGCCTTTAGCGCGGGCGCGGTCAACGGCTTCCTGAATGGTTCCCTCAGTGGAACCCCAGCCGATGACGCCAATTTCAGCGTCCTCGTCGCCGTAGCGCTGGGGCCTCGGCAGTTCCTCAGCGGCGGTATCCAGCTTGCGAAAACGCTTTTCCATCATTGCGGTATGGTCCTCCGGCTCGTAGTCAGGGTGACCATGCACATCATGCTCCAGACCGGTTGCCACGTAGGGGGTCGCGCCGGGGCCAGGGGTGGTGATGGGTGAGATGCCGCTGGCGGTATAGGCATAACGCGCGAAGCTTTCAGCCGTGGCGTAAACCTCGGCGGCATGTCCGTTGCTACTGGCTCCATTGGTTCCATTATGGCCGTTGCTGTGCTGCAAGCGGTCCTGAATCGGCAAAGGTGTGAAGACGCTGGTATCGACACTCTCAACACGGGCGGTCAGGGATTGGTCGGTGAGGAAGATCACCGGCATCTGATAGCGTTCGGCCATATTGAAAGCCAAAATCATCAACTGGTAGCAGTCGGCCACATCGGCGGGGGCAACGATCATACGCGGGGTATCGCCGTGGCTGGCGTTGAGCGCGAAACTCAGGTCGGACTGCTCCATTTTTGTTGGCATGCCGGTACTTGGGCCAGCACGCTGGGCATCCACGATGACGGCAGGAATTTCGGCCATCGAGGCGTAGCCAAGCGCTTCTGTCATCAGCGAGAAGCCGGGGCCAGAGGTCGCGGTCATGGCCCGCTGCCCACCAAAGGAAGCTCCCAGTAGCGAGGTGATGGCCGCAATTTCATCTTCGGCCTGTAAGAAGGTGCCGCCCACCTGGGGCAGTTCTTTGGCCAGCATCTCCATGATGTCGCTGGCAGGGGTGATGGGATAGCCTGCGAAGAATCGGCACTGCGCGGCCAGTGCTCCAGCTACCACGGCCTGGTTACCGTTCAGCACGACACGATCGGCCTTCTCGACCGACCCCAGACGGTAAGGATCACGTTTGGTGAGATGCTCTTTCACGAACGTGTTCGCCATCTCCAGCGCCAGCATATTCTTTTCCATCAAAATGGGATTAGATTTGCGCGACTTCGAGAGACGGGACTCGACCACCTGGGCGATAGCTTCCAGAGGAAGGCCGAACAGGCCCGAAATGGCACCCAGCATGACCATGTTCTTTGTCTGGAAAAGCTGCACTTCTTTGCGGGCAATCTCATTAAAAGGAACAGCATACGTGATATAATCGCCGGAAGCAGGAGGAGTGAAGTCGGAAGGATCGTAGATCAGTACTCCTCCCTGGCGCAGGTCATTGATATTGCGATCAAAGGCTTCTTTGTTCAAGCAGACCAGCACTTCGGCGTAGTCCCCCATCGATTTGACGGGCTGATCGCTGATGCGAACCTGGAACATACAGGGTCCGCCGAGGATTTCGGCGGGAAAAGTGCGGAAGGTATAGACATGATACCCCCACCTGGCGGAGGAGAGTGCGAGGATGTCACCACCAGAGATGGTACCTTCGCCTGACTCGCCACCGATACGAATAGTTACATCATTCGCCATTGAATGTCCCCTTCGGAAAAGTTTTGACCGCGCCAGATCCATACTATACGATGGCGCGGCCCATAAACCTGGGTCAAGTTTTCTCGTCCTTTTGTTTCTATCTCATTCCCTCATAAGGAAACAGGGTGAAACTGAAGTTTACTTTAAGCTGCTGTTATTATAGCACACATTCGATGAATGGGGTATAAACCTTGCCGAATCTGTGGAAAATTACCTATAGCGCGCGAACTATCATCTGGTGCAAGAAGATTTTACGAGATCTATTCCGAAAAAATCGAAAATTTCCCTCTTCCCATGCGCCACAAGATGTGCTACAATAGGCCCATCCAACGAGGGCCCATAGCTCAGCGGTTAGAGCAGCCGGCTCATAATAGACGTGCGCCCATGCGCTCTTGCACATCATGCCTGCGGAGGCAGGCGGCACTGAGGTCAAAGTGTCTAAAGCAGGGTCTTACCTGGATGGGAAACCTGAAGGGGACAAAAGCATGACCTGTAAAAGTCTGATCGGAAGATTGGGCAGCTACGCTGTATATGGTTAAGGCTGAATTGCTTGAATCCTGGCCTGCGCAATGTGGAGTTAGTAAGCGCGGTTATGAGGCTTATTAAAGACCTCCTCCACAGCGATGCTTTAAAAGAGTATGCAGGACGAACGGGGAACCTACGTACAGACGTGATGTGTAAGGGAACCTGGGGATCACCTAAAAGGCAAGAGCCTCATGGTGACGGAGCACCCATAGTACTCAATTGAACGGGGTAATGCCCGCTACACGGGGAAGGGGTGCAGGGGAAGAAGCATGACAGGATACAAGACCTGTTAATGCCCCATCCTCGGAGAGCCGTGTGCATTGAAAGGTGCAAGCACGGTTCGGGAGAGGTAATTGGAAGTATGCCAATTATCTGCTCACCTGGTTGGTCGCTGGTTCGAATCCAGCTGGGCCCATTTTATACTTCATACTCTCTTGCCCATCGGACATTCTTTTCCTGGTTATTCTTTGCTGGCGCTAACAGAAGTGCAAGGCATAGTCTGATAGAAACCCCTGTATACAAATCCCTGCCATACTCGTATCGTATAATATGAGGAGCTTTTGTTGTGCCTCCTGTACCTCGTGCAGTTCGTCCCTGGACGTGAGAGATGTTATTTTAATGAGAGCGCTCTATTTCATCTGGGAGGGCGCAAATCCCGAAAGGAGCGTATAATGCCGCGTTTTCTGATTAGTGCTCTGCTTGTTCTGGTGTTACTTTACCTCTATTCCTTTATCGGCGCAGTTACATTTCCTGGATTGCCAACGACAAATGCTAGCGTAACGAACTTTATTAGTTATTTGCTTTTCCTTATCCTGCCTGTGCTCTTAATGGCAATCGTAGGTTACTTTCTAGGGAAAGGCATACGAGGCATTAAGAATCCCTTTGAGGCGCTTGTGTTGACCTATTTGACCCCTTTCTTCATCGGGGGAGTATTGGCTCTGCTGACGGTGTTGAATTTTAGCTACAGCGCGCATATCTATTTTAACTGGTTAGGAACAAACTGGTATGATCCGCTGTTCACGATATTTCTGATAGGAGCGCCCATCACACTTGCATTTCTCGTCTAAGGCAAAGAATTCTGCTCTGGAATGAATATGCGAAACAGAATGCGAGAAGGGCAAGCTATCTCTTCTGTCGATTCATCAATTGATTGCAGTATGTGTGTGTCTTCATATGGGCATTGTGATACGTGAAAGAGATAAGTTAAGCTTTTCTGTTTGAAAAGATACAATACACCAGGAAGACCAGGTAGGAGTGGGAAATGTCTGTACAACCTGTACCATCCGAACAGGCGGAAGCCAGTGAATGCGAGCCAATAGTTTCTCTTGTGCATGATCCGGTAGAGGCGGCGAAGATGGCTGGATTGCGCTACGTGAGCGATAAAAAGCCGGGCATCAGGCGTAAACGGGCGGGCAAGAATTTCAGCTATCTCGGCGTCGATGGTAAGCCAATCAAAGATGAGAAGACGTTGAAGCGCATTCGTTCGCTGGCTATTCCCCCGGCGTGGACAGATGTATGGATTTGCCCGAATCCTCGTGGGCATATTCAGGTAACCGGGCGTGACGCGAAGGGGCGCAAGCAGTATCGCTATCATCCAGAGTGGCGCAAGGTTCGCGATGAAACCAAGTATGATAAAATGTTGCTCTTCGGCAGGGCTTTGCCTGCTATTCGCAAGAAGGTAGCCGCAGATTTGCAACTGCCGGGCCTGCCGCGAGAAAAAGTGCTGGCAACCGTTATTGAACTGCTGGATATCACAGCCATTCGCGTGGGCAACGAGGAATATGCGCGTGAAAATCAATCCTATGGATTGACGACATTACGAAATCAACATGTGAAGGTTTCTGGCTCAAGCATTCGCCTGCATTTTCGGGGTAAAAGTGGGAAAGAACATACCTATGTGGTGCAGGATAAAAAGCTCGCTCGTATTGTCAAACGCTTGCAAGATCTGCCGGGCCACGAACTGTTCGAGTACCTGGATGAGCATGATGAGGTTCGTAATGTTGAGTCCTCCGACGTGAATGAATACTTGCGGGAGATCACAAAGGAAGATTTCACCGCGAAAGATTTCCGCACCTGGTGGGGAACGGTTATCGCTATCGAGGCGCTCAAAGGGCTTGGCGAGGCGGAGACACTGACTCAGGCGAAGAAAAATATCACCCAGGCTATCAAAGAGGCAGCAGAGCACCTCGGCAATACTCCCGCTATCTGCCGCAAGTGCTATGTTCACCCGGGGGTGCTCGAGGCCTACCTCAATAGGACTCTCTTGAGTGCATTGAAGGAACAGGAAGCGAGAGGGCCACAGAAAGAAGTAGCCGATCACCATCCCCAGGAGGTTGCCCTGATGGAGTTTTTGGAGGGCGAACGGGAAAGCGAGGCCTGAGTGCATCCGCTTTTGTTCTCTTCTCTCCGAGGGCTGAAAGCGTCTTTCCGGCTTGAGTTTGCAGCACAAGGCAAGCCCTTTCTATGATCGTCAAAAGAAAGCATCCACTATTTTAAGGAAAGAAGAGTGCAAGAGGTACAGGTAATTCTCCCGAATGGGACTGTTGTGCAAAACCGCTATGTGATAGAGGGCCTGCTAGGCACAGGCGGATTTGGTGCAGTCTACCTTGTGCGAGACCTGCGCGTTCGCGGAAATCTCTATGCTCTCAAAGAAGCTATCGCACCGGGACAGTCAGACCGGGAACGCTTCATCTTTGAAGGCGAGGTGCTTAAGCGGCTCGACTACCCGGCATTGCCTCGTGTCTACCGTACATTCGAGAACGAACAACATACTCGTGCCTACATCCTGATGGATTACATCGAGGGGCCGAACCTGGAAGCGCTGCGCAAGCTCCAGCCGGAGCATCGTTTCTCACTTTCCCAGGTGCTGGCAATGCTGTCTCCGGTCGTTGGCGCTATCACCTACTTGCATAGCCAGCACCCGCCCATTGTTCACCGCGATATCAAGCCTGCCAATATTATTATCTCTCCTTCTCTCAACGAATTGGTGCTGGTCGATTTTGGCATCGCCAAGGAGCAGGAAAGTGATTCGACGACGACCGCTATTCGCCATGCCTCGCCCGGGTACGCAGCACCTGAACAGTACAGCCGGGGAACTACCATGCGCACCGATGTCTATGGCCTTGCTGCCACCGTCTATACCCTGCTGACGGGCATCGTCCCGGTTGATGCCCTCTATCGGATGACGGAACTGGGCAGCGTGGGAACTGATCCACTTGTGCCGGTAAACGAGCTAAATCCTGCTATTTCTCCCGAAGCTGCTGCCATCATCCAGAAGGCCCTGTCTCTCAACAGCAATGAACGTTATGCGAGCGTGGGAGACTTCTGGCAGGCGCTCAAGGCGCAGCAACAGGAAGCTTTCACTGGCGTAGAAGGCCAGGTGCCTCTCCTGGTCCTTCCAGCGGAGAATATGCAATTGCCGATCACCGGTAGTCCGAAAGACGCTATTGCAGCAGAACCCACTATTCATATTCGCAAACTGCCGAGAGAAACTCGCAGCAGGAAGCGCGCGCTTTTGCCCTTGTTGCTTGTCTTCCTCGTCCTGCTGGCAGCAGCAACAGCACTTTTCCTGTCGTTCGGTCGCAGCCATAACGCAACTCAGCCCATTTCACCCTCACCGGTAGTACATCATGTTCCCACTGCTGCCCCAACTCCGACTGCAAAACCTACCCCGAAACCAACTGCCACACCCACACCGCAGCCGACTCCGACATCACCTCCGGCACCCACACCCACACCAACTCCGGTGCCACAGCCAACGCCAACGCCAACTTCAGCGCCGGTTCCCGCTGGCTATCCAGTACTGACCGCTGCATATAGCGGCACCATCCACAACGTACCTGGCAATGCCTCAACAACTCTGGCTCTTACCTCTATTCAACAAAACGGCAGCGCCATCAGTGGCTATCTCGTCTATGGTCCCGGCTTTTCAGGAAATGGCCCCTTTAGTGGTACTGTCGGAACGAACCGCAGTATTGGTTTTCTGGTACAGGCCTATGCCAATTATCTCCCACTCTACTTTTATGGGACGATAGCCGCGAATGGCAGCATGAATGGCAGCTATTGTAGCTGGAAGAATAATCAGTGTGATTATGTAGACGGTGGCTACGGTAGCTGGAGCGTGGCACCTGCAAGCGCCAGTATACCATCATTTTCTCCATTTGTGGTGGCGGATCAAGAGGTTGCCGCACACAGAAATGTCTTCCCTTTGCCTGTCTAGCTCGTGTGTAAGTATAGCAGATATTTTTGCAAATGCTGAGTTCTATTGCTAGAAACACGCGCAAAAGCCCGTTTATTGATGAGAGAAGGACAGCACATACAGAAGCTTGTTGAAAAGCACTTTTTCTATTATACTGACTCTTTTCTGGGAATAAATACGGTAAATCATTTTGTTAGCATTAATGAATGAAATAACACAAACTCACTCCTCAGATAAAGAGGAATTTCTGCGCTAACACATCAATAAATACTGTCTTATCAGGACTTGAAAGTAGTCGAGGTGCAGGGTGCAAGAAGTACAAACAACTCTGACAACAGGGACAATCATTCAAAATCGGTATATTGTGGAAGACCTTCTGGGCAAGGGTGGTTTCGGTGCTGTCTATCTCGTAAGAGATATGCGTGTAAGAAGCAACCTGTTTGCCATGAAGGAAATCATTGATCCAAGTAAGCGAGATCGCCAGCGCTTTCTCTTTGAAGGCGATTTGCTTAAGCAGCTGGATCATCCTTCTCTGACTCGTGTCTATCGGGTATTTGAAAACGCGCCGGAGAAGCGTGTCTACCTGCTGATGGATTATGTGGCCGGGCCGAACCTTGAGCATATGCGGCAAGAGCAGCCGCAGAAGCGCTTCTCCCTTCCAGAAGTGCTGCATATCATGGCCCCAATCATGGACGCTGTGAGCTACCTGCACAATCAGAAGCCCCCTATCCTGCATCGTGACATCAAGCCTGCTAATATTATCGTGCCGCGTGTAGGTGATGAGCCTGTCCTGGTCGATTTTGGCATTGCCAAACCCTACAATCCCGACGCGACGACGACGGCTGTGCGCCGTGCCTCGCCCGGCTATGGAGCGCCGGAACAGTACAGCAAAGGGACCAATACGCGCACCGATATCTACGGACTTGGCGCGACACTCTACGCGCTTCTCACGGGAGAGGTTCCCGTTGATGCTTTTACCCGTATGACGGCCCTGGGTTCAAGCGGCAAAGACCCATTGGAACCTGTGAAGTCGCTGGTGCCAACAACTCCTCAGCATGTCTCCGATGCAATCCAGCGTGCTATGGATATCAATAATGAAAGTCGTTTCTCAACGGTTGAGCAATTCTGGCAGGCGCTGAATGCTCGTCCAATGCGGCAATTTCCCACAATGGTTATTGCAAAAGGTCGCCACAATGGAACAGGAACTGAAACAACATTTCCAGAAGCGGCGAATGTGGGAGTAGCTGCGCTGGCGGTGGAACCGGAGAAGCAGATAGAAGAGAGGACGACGCAGCCGCGAAAGTCAGGAAATCGTCTTGCTGCCGTGGGAGTAGCTGGCGCTATGCCAACGCAGCGTACCAGCAGACGTTCTCGTGGTCTGCTCCCACTATTGCTAGTCTTGCTGGCGCTCTTTGTGGGTCTGGCAACCGGTGCGGGTCTCTGGGCGTTCCTGGTAGGCCACCCTGCTAGCACGCCATCAATTGCTCATCGTGCGCTCTCTCCCACGGCAACGCATGTTGTGCCAACGCCAACGCATAAGAGAGGCTCTACTGCGACTCCTGCCGCAAAGCCAACGCCGACAGCAAAGCCAACCACGGCTCCGGTAGTAGTTCCTACGACAGCGCCGACGCCAGTTCCCACGTCGCCTCCGCCGACGCCAGTTCCAACGTCTCCTCCACCAACGTCGACGTCGGTTCCTGCCGTTTATCCCAATGTCACAGGTCAGTTTAGTGGCAATATTGACAACACGACGGCGAATATCTCGTCCACGATGTCACTTTCTGTCCAGCAAAACGGAGGGTATATCAGCGGCTACTTCACCGTCAATCAACCACTGGTGGGCAGTAATTCCTTTACTGGCTCTGTCGCAACCAACAAATATATCACGTTTACCGTGCAGAGCTACAATGGCAATGCTCCCCTCTACTTCTGGGGGTATGTCCAGTCTGGTAGCATGAGCGGTCAGTATTGTAGCCTCAATACGGCAGGTCAATGTAACTCAAATGCGGGTGGTGCGGGTACGTGGAGTGTGACCGGCACGTCGCCAGGAGGGTCGTAGGGAGCCTGTGAAACCGAATACATACCTGGTACGTGTGAAACCCTGTATATAACCCGTCGAAGAGACGAGCGGGAGAGCGGGAGAAAAGTAGAGAATATCCTGGGAAGGGATATACAGCAAATATTTCCTGAGTGGGAGTGGTTCGCAGGGTCAGGGCATTTCTACATTTCTTTATAGAGTGTTTGCCAGGTAGAGAGGGTGTGGGAGGAACACGGGAGGCCAGTTTGCAAACTGGCCTCCCGTGTTTGTGTTTGAATTTTTCACGATTCTCTGCTACTATAATGACGCTTAGAGAATAATGTTACCAGTAAGGTATCATAACCCCCATCATTTCAGCTATGTTAGGAACGAACCATGTTTTATGATCACTCGAAAATTTTTGTGCAGGCGGGAGCCGGGGGCAACGGGTCCCGGCATTTCCGGCGGGAGCGCTATATTCCCAATGGAGGCCCTGATGGTGGCGATGGCGGCAGAGGAGGCAGCATCTATATGCAGGCCACCAGTAATATGAATACATTGATAGATTACCGCTACCGGCAGCAGTTTAAGGCAGGTGCCGGGGGCAACGGCTTGCGCCAGAAGATGCACGGCGCAAAAGGTGAGGATATTGTCCTGGAAGTGCCGGTCGGCACCATAGTGCGCGATGTCGAGACCAATGAATTGATTGCAGACCTCGTGGAAAATGGGCAGCGTGTCATGGTAGCACGCGGTGGACGGGGTGGATTGGGTAACGTCCATTTTGCTACCTCAACCCATCAAGCGCCAACGGAAGCGCAAAAGGGAGAACCGGGCGAGGAACGCTGGCTGACGCTTGAACTGCGCCTGATCGCCGATGTTGGCCTGGTGGGCTATCCCAACGCGGGTAAATCTACCCTGCTCTCCGTTGTTTCGGCTGCTCGGCCTAAGATTGCCGACTATCCCTTCACGACCCTCGAACCAAACCTGGGCGTCGTTGCTATCGGCGTTCCCGGTAGTGGCGACGATTATAGTTTTGTCATGGCCGACATTCCCGGTCTCATCGAAGGTGCGGCACAGGGTGTGGGCCTCGGCCACGAATTTCTGCGCCACATCCAGCGCACGCGCTTGCTGATTTACCTGGTCGAAGGCTCAACGCTAGAGCGCGACCCCTGGGATGAATTTCTTGCAATTAACCGGGAACTGCGCGAATATGATGGGCAACTGGCTGAACGTCCTCAGATTGCCGTGATGACCAAGATGGACCTGCAAGAAGCGCGGGAACGCTGGCCAGCGTTCAAAGCGCAAGCTGAAGCGGCAGACTATCCCGTCTTTGCTATCTCAGCAGCCACGAGGCAGGGCATTGACGTGTTGATGCAGTATACTGCCTCGCGTTTGCAAGAGGTCAAGCAGCAGGAGGAGGAACGCGCCGCTGCCGAAGCTTTGAGCGGGGTAGGTGGTCCGGTTCTGCGTCCAGAGCCGGTGGATGCCTTCACCGTCACGAAGGAAAGAGGAATATACGTTGTGCGCGGCAAGCGTGTTGAGCGTATCGTCAACATGACTGACCTGGAAAACGAGGAGAGTATGAGCCGTTTGCAGACCACGCTGGAGAAAATGGGGGTGACAAAGGCGCTGGAAGAGGCCGGTGTCCAGGTTGGTGACGCGGTACGCTTTGGCAAGGTTGAACTGCTCTGGGGTGAGTAGCCAGGCTCAAAAAGAAAAAATCCTGAAAATACATTTCCCTGTAACACAGGCAATATGATATACTACAGCGAAGTGAATGTTTTTGGCTGTCAAGGGTGTACCCCTCTGTGCCTCTTTTCAGAGAAAGCTTGCAATGTAGCAGGGTCTACTATTCTCTGTCTATGGTAGGGGTAAATGTACCGATGTAAACAGGGATAAAAGTACATGGGAGAAACACTCAACCTCTTGTTTCGCAGTCGTGAGGATGGCTTATACGAGGTACAGGCGAGGGAAAGTTGGTCCGGGCGAACCGTAAGCGGCAATTTTATCCCTCCATATGAAGGAAAAAAATTCGTAGCTTTAGAGAAGAAACTGAATACGCTGACAGGGAACAGCCGCGAACTACGTGAGATCGGGCAAAAACTTTTCAAGGCGCTCTGTGGTACCAACAGTGCTGAGGCAATTGGGGTCAGTCGTCGGGGGTCTTCGGAGATGTCGGTACAGGCAATGTTGCGCAGCGTCATCCAGCGTACGCTGCACCGGCGTGGCACCGTGGCGCTCACCCTCTCCTTCACCCCGGAGTGTGAAGAATTTGTACGTTACCCCTGGGAATTGCTGCATAACGGTGAGCATTTCCTGATAGGTTCGGGTATTTTCACGCTCACTCGTGCTATTTTCTCGCCGGATGATCCTGCCTCCAACGAGCTACCGGTGCATATGCCGTTTCGTATCCTCTATATGAGCGCCTCGCCGAAAGGATTTCCTGCCCTGGAGACGGAGCGGAGCTTTAAGGCAATGGAGCGAGCGCTGTTCGACCTGCATGAGGATGGCCATATTTACCTGGATTGGTTCAATCAAGTCACATTTGATCAACTGGTGGGGTACCTCAATTCCCGTGGAGGAACTGGTCTGCTGGACGATAGCAAGATAGCGATTCCATGCTATGTTGTCCATTTTGATGGGCATGGTGCTTATGGGCGACTCTGTTCTGCTGAAGGTTGCTGGAAGCTGAACGAACCCAATGCACGTAGATGTGAACAGTGTAAGGCTTCTCTGAACCGTGTCAAGCCGCAAACGCACCTGTGTTTCTGTGATGAAGAAGGTAATAACCGCTATATCGACACCGAAACGCTGCGCGATCTGTTTCTCACAACTGATGTGCGCCTGGCGGTCTTTTCTGCCTGTGAGACAGCCATGTTAGGTCGCGAAACTGGCGCAGAGAGCGGGGCGAATCATCGCCGCAAAGTGACCTTTGATGCTACGCTGGCTACTGCTCTTGTGATGGATCAACTGCCTGCCGTTGTCGCCATGCCCTACTCCCTGCAAGATGATCTTAGTCCGACCTTCATGTTCCACTTCTACGAGGCGCTGGCACAGGGACGCACGCTGGAAGAGGCGCTGGCTCGCGCTCGTCAGGCAATGCTGCCGAGGCACCAGAGCTGGTTTATTCCTGTGCTCTACCGCCATAGCAGCCAGGAGCAGGTTGTGCCGGTTGCCTTGCTGGCCGATCAGGATACGCCCGATGAACACGACCATCCCCTGGCCCATCTTGGTGGCTCGACGACCTTTGTGGGGCGGGAATGCGAATTGCGTGACCTGGAGAACCTGCTGGAGGTTGCTGTCCAGCAGGAAACTGCCAGCCAGCAAGAAACTACTGTCCAACAGAATGAGCATGCAAATGGTACTGGCGGGAACCACAGACTCCATCCGGGAGTGCATCACATCGCTCTCACTGGTCCGGCGGGCATTGGCAAGAGCGCGCTGGCACTGGAGGCGGCGCGGCGCAGTTATAACAAATTCCCGGGAGGCGTGATCGGCGTCTCGCTCCAGAGCGGTAAATCTTTTGGAGAGGCGCTGATCGAAATTGCTCATTCTCTCCATATTGCGTCGAAGGCGATTCAGACAGCTAATCTGGCCGCTCGTGCGCGTATTGTCATCAACGCCTTCCAGCCTCTGGCTGACCGGGGCCTTCCTTGCCTGCTTCTGCTGGATGGCTTCGAGGAAGTAAAGGACTCAGGTGAAGTGGCGGTCTGGCATCGTTTCCTGTGCGCGCTGCCCCGCCATATCATTGTTTTGCTCACTTCCCAGACCAATCCGGCAACGACAGCAACAGTGCTGGAAGGGGTTGCCTGTCACTGGTACGAATATAGTGTGGGTAAGATGGATAATGCGGACCTGCTCAAACTCTTTGAAGAGCTTGCTAAAACGAATGGTTTGCATGATCGTATTCACCTGGAAGACCACAAACAGCAGGCAATCTTGCAGGATATCTGCACGCAGTTAGATGGCTACCCGCTCGGAGCAGAACTGATCTTTGGTATGACGCACACCATTGGCGGCAGGGTCTTCACGCCTGAGGCTGCGACGCGTTCTCTTGAGGAGGTGTGTGCTGAACTGCGTGAGACGCCATTGGCTGGTATCTGGGCTGCACTGGAAGTGGCCTATCTGCGCCTGACTCCGTCAGCGCGCCTGTCGCTCTCCTATCTTTCGGCATTCAAGCTGCCGTTCAGCAGCGCTCAAATTGTCATGTTAATTGATCCCAAGACGCCAGCCGCACAGCGGGCCACGGTGCGGCTGGAACGGGAGCACCTGCTGGATGATGAGCGCGTAAGCGCAGGAGAACAGGAACTGGTACGATCGACAGGACCAGTGGCACCGGAAGAACTGCTGAAAAACTGGCGAGATGCTCGTGATGAACTGGTGCGCTCCTCGTTTATCCAGTTCGATGGTCGGGTATACACCATCCACCCGCAGGTGCGCCACTTCGCGTTTGCGTATCTTTTAGAAGAGGAGCGCCGCCGTGTGCATCGACTGATGGCCTCCTACTATAGTAGCCTGGCGCAGCCCAGTCCTGCTGAATGGTTCGCGGCCTTTGAGCACCTGGAGGGCGCGGGCGAAGCTCATGACTTGCAAGCAGCAGTTCACCTGGCGATGCGCGCTTCCTGGGCCTTAGCAGGGCGAGGCCGCGAAGTAGAACTGCTGGCGATGCTGCGCCGGGCCGAAGGATATGCCTTGCAACTAGGTGATAAGACGGGCGAAGGACAGATTTTATGCTGCCTGGGCGCGGTTCAGCGCCAGTTAGGGCACTATACCGAAGCAGAGCTGTTTCTGACTCGCAGTCTAACGTTGCACCGCGAGCAGCAGGAGCGTGACGAGGCGGGTTGGGCGCTCTACGAACTGGCCCTATTGAAACGAGAACAGGGGCATTACCGGCAGGCGGGCGAGTATGCCGACGAGGCCAGAACGCTCTTTCGTGAGGCCGGTGATAGCAATGGTGAGGCCTGGATGCAGGTCACTCTGGGCGAAGTCGCCCGTGGTTACGGCGATTACCCTCAGGCTCTGGAATACTTTGAACAGGCGCTCGCCAACTTCAACAAGCAGCCTGTAGATCAAGAGGGCTACGCCTGGGCGCTGCGCAATCGGGCGACGGTCTTTGAAGTTCTGGGATACTTTGATAAAGCACTGTCTGATGATGATGAGGCTTTACTCCTCTTCAATACGCTGGGCTTGCGTTCCCGCCGGGCATGGGTGCTGGCCGATATAGCATTCATCTACGGCAATCAAGGCAAGTACGAGCTGGCGGAGCGCAATTGCCTGGAGGCTATTACTATCTTTCACGAGCAACATATGCGGCGCGGTGAAGGATGGGCATTGCGCATTATGGGTGATATTGCGCGCCAGCAGCAGAAGTATGGCGATGCTCGCAGCTACTACGAGAATGCACTCGCTCTTTTTCACGAACTGGGTGATCGTATTGCCCAGGCGCGTGTTCTGGTCTCGCTTGGGGTTATCTCCACAGCCGAAGGCGAGCATCCAGTTGCGTTGAAGCAGTACAATGATGCGCTGGCAATCGCGCGAGATGAGGGGGCGCGTCCCATTGAAGGGCGGGCGTTGCGCGGCCTGGGAGATGTCTTTCTGGCTTTGCGTCATTTCAACGAGGCCCGGCATCAGTATGAGCAGGCGCTTGATATTGCGAATGACTTGCAGACTCCCAGCGAACAGGCTGCCACCTTGCGCCGGTTGGGCAGACTTGCCCGTCTTCAGGAGCAGTATCACAATGCACTCGATTACTTTGTGCAGGCGCTTGCCCTCGATCAGCGCCAGAGCCACATGACGCGTGAGAAACTTAAGGAGGAGATTGATATTCTCGTCGAAGAGCAAAAGCTGAGCGAGGAGTACATTATCCTGCTAGAGCAGTACAAAAAGAATTAACTTTTTCTACGCCTGCGCATCATGGCAATCAGACCGCAGCCGATGCCCAGCAGTTGAATCATCACCAGTTGCTGCGTTGGCTTGTGGCCTGTAAAGGCGTTGAATGCAAACAGCGCCAGTGAAAGCGCGAATACTAGCCATAAAAGCCAGTCAGCCTGGAAACGCATGATACCCACCTTCTTTTCCTCAAACGTCAAGTTTCTGCTAGAGTATCATGCTGTAGGCGGGTCTGGCAAGTCTTTTGCTCTGTTTCTTCTTGACAAGCTGCATTCTCGCTCGTACCATATGTCTTATAGAATACTTGTTCAGTTAATCGCTGCCCTTACGGCATGCTCTGAAAAAGGCCCTCTTGCCTGTCATCCTGAGCGCGGCGAAGGATGACATGTGGTGAATGGCAAACCGGGAAAAGTTTAGAGGTCTCTATGAGAATCTATAATACGCTGACTCATGAGGTCGAAGAGATCGTGCCCCTTGAAGCCAAGAAGATGAAGATGTATTCATGCGGGCCTACGGTCTATCGCTTTATTCATATTGGCAATTTGCGCACGTTTACGATGGCGGACTGGCTGCGCCGGGCCTTCGAGTATCGTGGCTACGAGGTGCTGCACATCAAAAATATTACTGATGTCGGACATATGCGGCAGGAGATGCTGGACCGCGGTGAGGATAAGATGATTGCGCAGGCGCGTAAAGAGGGCAGGACATCGGCACAGATCGCCCAGTTTTATACCGAAGCCTTTCACGAGGACGAAGCCAAACTGAATATCCTGCCTGCACACATCTTCCCACGCGCCACGCAGCACATTCCTGAGATGCTTGCCATCGTCTCCGGTCTCATCGAAAAAGGGTTCGCGTATGAAGTGAATGGTAATGTCTACTTCGACACTCGCCGCCTCCCGGAATATGGCAAACTTTCCGGCAACCAGCTTGAGAATATGCTGGCGGGTGTGCGTGATTCTCATGCAACCGAGCGGCACAACCCGGAGGATTTTCTACTGTGGAAGTTGGCCGAACCTGGACGCGAGATGGCCTGGGAGAGTCCCTGGGGTCTCGGTTTCCCCGGCTGGCATATTGAGTGCAGCGCCATGTCGATGAAGTACCTGGGTCAACATTTCGATCTGCACAGCGGAGGCGTCGATAACATTTTCCCGCATCACGAGGGCGAGATTGCCCAGAGTGAGGCTTTTACGGGCGAGCCGTTCGTCAATTACTGGG
Source organism: uncultured Chloroflexia bacterium (assembly GCA_963736995.1). GTDB lineage: Bacteria > Chloroflexota > Ktedonobacteria > Ktedonobacterales > Ktedonobacteraceae > CADDYT01. Next base: position 386,497 of record CAVTRB010000006.1, on the reverse strand, counting down.
TGCATGCCCAGCACCTGCTGGCCGATGGACAGAAGATGGCGAAATCCACCGGCAATGCTTATACCTGCTCCGAAATTGAGGCCCGTGGCTTCGATCCAATGGCCCTGCGCTACTTTTATACCACTGCCCTCTATCGCACGCGCCTGAACTTCACTTTCCGCGCTTTGCAGGCAGCGCAAACCGCCCTCGACCGCCTGCGCGACCGTGCCTACCGGCTTTTCCTGGAAGCGGATCAGGTGCAGGCTCTCTCCGACGAACCGATGGGGGAGAATCGCTGGCGGAATGCCTTCCTGGCGGAAGTCGAGAACGATCTGAACATGCCGCGAGCCATGGCGGTCGTCTGGGCTTTGCTACGCTCGCACGATGATGATGCCACGACGAAGCTGCGTCTGCTGCTCGATTTTGATCGCATTCTCGGCTTCGACCTCAAGGGCTACCTGCTCAGCGATCGCCCGCGACGGCGCAGCGACCCACAGGCCTATCTTGAAGCTGTGCCAGCCTCCATTGCGGAGCAGGTGCGCCAGCGGGAGCAGCTGCGCAGCCAGCACGATTATGTCCTGGCCGACCGGTTACGCGAGCAACTGCGTTCCGCTGGCTACGAGGTGCGCGATACGGCACAGGGTTCGCTGGTGCTGCCGCGCAGGCCGGAAGAAGAATTTCGTATCATTTCCAGCTCTCAGGACGCGCCCGATTATACGCGCACGCCTGATTACTACGAGTTTTCCGTCAATCTGCTTGCCCACAACAACCGCGAGGATCTGGAACGCTGCATCCAGAGCATCTGTCATCACAGCGACCTGCGCGATATCGAACTGGTCATTCTCGATAACGGTTCGACCGACGATACGCTACCCTATCTCCAGCAACTGGCACGCAGTGGCAACCTGATTGGTGAGCAAGGGCAGCCTCTTGGCTTGCAGGTCATTTTTGCCGATCACAATATGGGCTTTGCCGCCGGGCGCAATACCACCATGCGCGCCAGTCGTGGCCACTATATCGTGCTGCTGGATACCTCCATCGAGGTTAGAGACGATATCTGGGGGCCGCTTGCCAGCATACTGGCCGACCGCAATACTGGCCTCGTCGGGCCATACGGTCTTGTTACCGAAGACCTGCGCGAGTTCTACGAACCGGCCTTCAACTGGCCCGGTGGAAGTCGCGATGTCGACGCTATCGAGGGCTACCTGATGGCCTTCCGCCGCAAACTGCTGCCCGAAGTCGGCTGGATCGAGGAAAAATTCCGTTTCTACCGCCTGGCGGACGTTCATTATAGTTTCTTCTTCAAAGCGGCTGGCTATCGCGTGCTGGTTACGCCACAGGTGGCTGCGAATATCGAGAAGCACCCGCATCGTGAATGGTTCAGCCTGAACGAGGAGGAGCGCGCCACGAAGAGCAAGAAAAATTATGATATCTTCCGCGCTCGCTGGCATCACGGGGAAAGCTTGCTCGTTCTCAACTACAATCCTCAGCACCTCTGGCGCGGCCACGACCATGCTCATCATGTCGGAGGGACGCACAGCCACGAGCCAGGGGAATTACCGCCACCCGGTCAGAAGCACAGCCACGTCCACCAGCACTGGCCCGACCACTCACACGAACATCCCCATTATCACGCCCGGTAAAACTTCAGGATTCCTAACAAGGCACCACCTACGGCACCTACCCCCAGGAAGTCTGGATATCGCGCCACGAACTGGTCAGTCGATATGTGAAGGACGAAGAAAAGTCAGTTTGAAGGGATAACAACATAGACATCGCCCACCGAATTGCCGCCTGTCACGTGCATATCCCAGCAGCCCGAGCTTGGAAAGGCAAAATTAGTCCCCCATTCAGCGCCAGGACGGTGCCATGATGAAGCAAACTGCCTTTGGAGGAAGGAAGGATGCAGGCGTTGCCCGTTGGGACCCAGCGCGACAAACTGAACGGGTTCATCGAAACTCATTCCCAGTTTCCAGAGAATTTTCACATTTAGTCCGGTATGGGGCAGGCTCTTTCCTCCTAAAAACAGAATCCAGAGATCCATTCCGGGCGTGGTTCCCTGAACTTCCAGCCCCAGATTGGAGATATCCTGCGGCGAGGGCGGATGGCAGTCCGGCCCTCCCGGTTGTGGCGCTGTCGGTACTGCAGCCACATGCCGAGGTGCCGGTGTTGGAGAAGTGGCCGACGAACAGGCTGTGAAGGCGAAGCCCGACAAGAGGAAAAGGCAGACAGCAAGTACCTGCCATCGTGATCTTCTCATGGTGGAGCACATAGGCATGCACCTCCTTAGTGGCAGAGAACATCACACCAGAACTCATTAAAGGCGTTGCCATCAATTTTTGTGACAAGGCGCGTGTGCTTGCCATTGCTATCAGGTATCTCGTACAGCCAGCCATCTCTCATTTCCAGTCTGAGGGGTACGGTTTCTATCTCAACGCCCTCGCTCCAGTCCAGGGCAATGGCACAGGCTAACGGATCGTGCTGAAAATTGATGATGTCCCGTGGCAATCTGGAACAGGTTTGACCATAGGTAGCTTCGTTCTGCTCCATCCTGGCAAAGAGTTCTGCCTGGCGCACGATGAGCTTGCCTAAGCGGCCTGCCTCAGTAAGGCGTGGTAGATACACCCGGTAAGATAAAGGCTAGGATACGCCGTTGCCCCTGAAAGTCGTCGAGTTTCACTATTTTACCATTGTCATCTGTTGCAACAAACGAGGGGGCCTGTTCACCTACAGGAAGTCCCCTATCACTTAACCATTCTGCCTGACTAACAGATGAGAGCAGACCACGCTGCTTTAGCTCCCCCAGCATTTTTAGTAAGAGCAAAAGCAATCCTGTTTCAAACAGCACAATCACCCATAGAGCAACATTACTCACGATCCAAATCGTAGGTATAGCACATCCCTCCTTTCACATTCCGACTAGATCTCTATTTAGGACGCAGTACACCACGCGCTGCATTGAAGAGAAGCAGCACGGCACAGACTCCAATGACAAGCAGGGTGACTGGAAGAACTATGCTCACCCACATAGACGCGCTCAATACAGACGGACTACGAAGGAGCCTATCAAGGGTAAAGAGATCTGGAGGCGTAAACAAGAGAAACACAATGCTGGCTATCAGCAGCCCGTTGCGTGCTACAAGCCACCAGGAGATGCGATGATCTCCAAGCGCCCCGCCGCAGTGACAGGAAAGATCACGCCTGCCCCGCAGCAGGTTTATCAAGATGGCACCACTAAAAAGCAGAAAGAGAGCCAGAGTCAGCAGGGCAGCAGGCATCAGTAACAAACCGCTAAGCAATCCAAGTCCTGCAACGAGTTCGGCGAGGGGAAGAGCGTAAGATAGTACTGCTGAGAGCGCCAATCTTGCTTCTAAAACAGGTGGCACAACCTTATAATCCTGTATTCCCTGCTGAAATTGCCGGTGACGCAGCAATTTGCTTACTCCAACACTGAGCAAGATCAGCCCGAGAAGCAGGCGCAGAAAGAATCGGATTGCGAAGACGTCAATGGGCCATCCCATAGCTTGTGCTCCTGATCCTGGACGTTGTGCAAGTATTCTAATACTTTGATTAGCCCAAACAAAAGTATAACCTACGCATCCCGTGTAATACCATCAACAACTGATGATATTTTGTGGAGATTTTGTGGAGAGGATCCGCACTTAAGCCCCGTCATCAGGGAGAGGCATGTGTTTTATCTGCTCTCTCGTCATGTGCAATTTATGCACGATTTTAGCAATATGTGTTCTGACAGTGGTCTGAGAAATACAAAGCTCGGTTGCGATTTTGGCGTCTGTAAGCCCTTTGCGCAAACACAAAAAGACTTCTCGTTCGCGCGAGGTAAGCATGTCTATATTCGTGGATGAGAACATGCTATTCCTTGCAGGGCCAAGCAGTGTTGGTATTATCGACGGGTCGAGCAGGAAGGTGCTTGCTCCCTCTTGCTGAACAAGTTTCAAAGTAGCTAAAAGCAATTCGCACGGGGGATTTTCTAAAAGATAGCCTTTTGCTCCTTTATCGAAAGCGGTGAAAAGTTTGGCCTGATCTAATGTGTCAGCCAGGACAACGATATGACCGTTCGGCAAAAGGGTGAAGTCTTTTATCAGCCTTTGATGGATTATGACGAGGTCTATCTGCTGATGTGTTGCGAGATACTGGTGTAATGCCTCGCGTGTATCTACCTCATCAACTGTATCAACAGCTGGGTTCGATGCGAAGAGTGTATGTAGATCCTGGCGTGCGAGGTCACGATGATCGGCTAGAAGAAGGTGTAACCCCATACAATCTCTTCTCTTTCTATCTATGCTCCCGATAGCTAGAGGCACCATATCCTGGCATAGCCACTGAAATGTATGATGACCGAGCTAGAGTTAGATGTATTTATCTAGTTTCTAATGAGAGATTGTCCGAAGTAATTATAAGCTGTAACTTTATTATGTACAAGGAGATCAAAAAGCTGGAGATTATGGAAAGACATGCAGAGTCACAATGAATTGCGCCTGAAAAGGGAGTGAGAGGGTCCGGGCTTTTCGGGCGTAATGATGAATTTGAACAAACAAGATCGGCAATGAGAGAGCCGCTTCTACAGGACGTGGGAGATACCTTCCCGGTTTAAGTTGTTCACATTCATCAATGCGCTCCTACATGTTCGGCTTTCAATATTTGGTGGAACCAGGCGAGGGTGTGGTTATTGCAGCGACCATTATTTTCCGTTAAGCTATACATGAGAGGGAATCGTCTGTTAGCAGCCAGGCAGGATAAAAATGGAGCAAGAGCGAGGGCGCGCACTGAGAGTGGGAATGATTGGCGTCGATATCGGGGGAACCTTTACCGATATCGTGCAGTATGTGCCGTCTGAGGATAGTGAGATGGCGCAACTGCGTATCTACAAGGTGCCGAGTACGCCGCGGGACCCGTCACAGGGGTTGCTGGCGGGCTTGCAGGCGCTGTCGGTAGAGTCGGGGAGCGTGGTGATTCATGGGACGACGGTTGCCACCAACGCGCTGTTGGAGCGCAAGGGCGCACGGGCGGCGTTGGTGACGACGGAGGGTTTTGCCGATGTACTGGAGATAGGGCGGCAGAACCGGCCCGCGCTCTACGACCTGATGCAGCAGCGCCCGCCCGCGCTCATTCCTCGCGAGCGCCGCTTTGAGCTGGCCGAGCGACTCGACTATCACGGCAATGTGTTGCAAGCGCCCACAGGCGAGGCGTTGGAGCGCCTGTTGCAACAACTGGTCGCCTGCGAGCCGGAAAGCATCGCCGTCTCCCTGCTTTATGCCTTTCGCAATCCGGCGCACGAGCAGGCGTTGGCGGCTCTGCTGCGCGACCGTTTCCCCAATGTCTATCTCTCGCTTTCCAGCGAAATTTTGCCGCAGTTCCGCGAATACGAACGCACCAGCACCGTTGCCGTCAACGCCTACGTGCAGCCGCTCATGGCTCGCTACCTGCAGAATGTGCAGGAGCGCCTCAATGGCCCGCTGCGTATCATGCAGTCTTCCGGCGGCAGCATCTCCGCCTCTGTTGCGGCGCAGGAGCCGGTGCGCACCGTTTTGAGCGGCCCGGCGGGCGGCGTGATCGGCGCGTTTCATATCGCGAAGCTGGCGGGACACGAGCAGATAATCACGCTGGACATGGGCGGCACCTCTACCGATGTCGCGCTCTGCCCCGGTGCCATTCCCGAAACCAGCGAGGCCAGCGTTGGCGGCTGTCCCGTCAGCGTGCCTACCGTTGCCATTCATACGGTTGGCGCGGGCGGTGGCTCTATTGTGCGACTCGACGAAGGAAACGCGCTCACTGTTGGCCCGGAATCCGCTGGAGCCGTACCTGGTCCTGCCTGCTACGGTGTGGGCGACGAACTGACCGTGACCGATGCCAACCTCGTGCTGGGGCGTATCGATCCCGCGTATTTCCTCGCTGGCCGCTTTACGCTGTACCCGGAACGGGCGCGGGAACGTATGGAGCAGCTGGCGCAGCGCATGGGCGTCAGCGTGCAGGAGGCGGCGCTGGGTGTCATGCGCGTGGTCAATGCCAGCATGGAGCGTGCGCTGCGCCAGGTCTCGCTTGAGCAGGGCTATGATCCCCGCCTCTTTACCCTGCTGCCCTTTGGCGGCGCTGGCCCGCTCCACGCCTGCGAGCTGGCGGAGAGCCTGCACATTCCGCGCATCTTCATTCCACGTTATCCCGGCGTGCTCTCGGCACTGGGTATGCTGCTCGCGCCCATCGTCAAAGACTACGTGCAGACCGTCATGCTGCCAGCGCAAGAACTCAATGGCGAGGCTTTGGAGAGATTGTTTGCCCCGTTGCAGGTGCAGGCCCGTACCGATATGGAACGCGAGTTAGGGACGCCCCAGGCCACCCGCAAGGGGATGGCCTTCCAACGCCTCTACGACCTGCGCTACACGGGCCAGGCCTATGAACTGACCACACCGGATGCTGGAAGCCTGCCAGAGACGCTGGCTCGCTTCCACAGGCTGCACGAACAACGCTTCGGGCATAGCCATCCTGAGCAGCCGGTGCAAATCGTGGCAGTGCGCGTCAAGGCTGTGCTGCAACTGCCTCAACCAGATTTGCCTGCTATGCCCTACGACGGACCGTCACCGGAACATGCCTTGCTCGGCGAGCGCCCCATGATCTTCGCTTCCGGCGAGTACACTGCCCGTATCTATGACCGCGAACGCTTACGGCATGGTAACCATATGGCTGGTCCGGCCCTGCTCGTGCAGGGGGACAGCACCATCCTGCTGCCGCCGAACTGGGAGGCCCAGATCGATGCTTATGGTAACATTGACGCCCGTTTCTCCAGCCCAAACGTAGGGGCGCAGGCGCAGAGCCTGGGAGGCGCTGAATGCGACCTTAAGGAAGCATCCCCACCCGCAACCGGGGTGACCGGCATAACGAGCGCCTCTCCATCGCCTGTCTCGCTCGAAATCTTCAAACATCTCTTCGCTTCGGCTGCCGAGGAGATGGGCGTGACGCTGGGCAGGACAGCCTATTCGCCCAATATCAAGGAGCGCAAGGACTACTCCTGCGCCTGCTTCGATGCGCAGGGGCGGTTGATTGCCCAGGCCGAGCATATTCCTGTTCACCTGGGGGCCATGCCTGCTTCCGTGCGGGCGGCAATCGAGCAGTTCCCCGACTTCGAGCCGGGCGATATCGTCATACTCAACGACCCCTACCTGGGTGGGACGCACCTGCCGGATATCACGCTGGTCGCGCCCGTTTTTATCGCCGACGATCCCGATGGCCGTTCCGGCGAGCTTTTCGGCTTCACCGCCAGCCGCGCCCACCATGCCGATATCGGCGGCATGTCGCCGGGGTCGATGCCTATGTCGCGCGAGCTGTACCAGGAAGGGGTGATTATTCCCCCGCTCAAGCTGGCGAAGGGCGGCGTGCTGAACGAGGAATTGCTGCAATTATTCTATCGCAATGTGCGTACGCCCTGGGAGCGCAAGGGCGACATGGACGCGCAGATCGCTGCCGCTCGCGTTGGTGAGCGCCGCCTGCACGAGATTATCGCTCGCTACGGCTCGCGCAGTGTGCAGGCACATGTCGATGCCCTGCTGGACTACTCGGCCCAACTGACTCGTTCCACCCTCGCGCTTCTGCCTGAAAACGAAGTCGAATTTACCGATTACCTGGATGACGATGGCTGGGGCATCGAATCGTTGCCTATTCACGTGCGTATGCAGGTAAAAGATGGCGACATTGCCATCGATTTCAGTGGCAGCGCGCCCCAGAGCGCTGGCTGTGTCAACGCGGTGGAGGCAGTTACCGTGTCCGCCGTGCTCTATGCCATTCGCTGCCTGGTGGGCGAGCGTGTGCCGACCAACCAGGGCTGCCTGGAACCGGTGCGCATCTTCGTGCCACGGGGGACGCTGCTCAATCCGAAGCCGCCCGCTGCCGTGGCTGCCGGGAACGTGGAGACCTCGCAGCGCGTGGTCGATACCCTGTTTGGTGCTTTAGCACAGCTTGCGCCGCAGAAGATACCGGCGGCCTCGCAGGGTACGATGAACAACCTTACGCTGGGTGGCTATGATACAGAGCGGGATATGATCTTTGCGTACTATGAAACGATGGGTGGTGGCATGGGTGCGCGACCGGGAGCGCACGGACTGTCAGGCGTGCATGTGCATATGAGCAATACACGCAACACGCCCGTCGAGGCGTTGGAGATGGAATTGCCCCTGCGGATACGTCGCTACGCGCTGCGTCGAAATTCGGGCGGTGGCGGTCGCTATCGCGGCGGCGAAGGACTGCGACGTGAAATTGAGTTTCTCGCCCCTGCCACCGTGACGCTGCTGACCGATCGTCGCAAGCGTTCGCCGTATGGCCTGTATGGCGGAGAGCCGGGCACGCCGGGCATCAATACCCTGGAACATGCGGGCGTGGTGAAGGAATTGCCCGGCAAGGTCACAGTAGATGTACAAATTGGAGATATTCTCACTATCTGCACTCCTGGCGGAGGTGGCTTTTTGCCAGAGGAGGAGCGTCATGTCGATAAAAGCGATTGAAATTCCCTTGTTTCCCTTAAATGTCGTGCTATTTCCTGGCATGGTGTTACCGCTGCATATCTTCGAGCCGCGCTACCGGCAAATGATTGCTGATTGCCAGCGACAGGAGCTTGAGTTCGGCGTCGTGCTGGCGCAGCCGGAGAGCATATTCCTGCGCGAAGAACCCTATGCCGTTGGCACGATGGCCGAGATTCGCGACCTGGACCGCCTGGAAGATGGGCGTCTCAATATTATTGCTATGGGGACACGCCGGTTCCGCATCCTCAGCCAGCACCGTAAAAAGCCGTATCTTACTGGCCTTGTCGAACTTTACGAGGATGTCAGTGAGCCTCTAGAGGACCTGCTTTTCTCGGACAAGCAGGCTCGCTCCCTCTTCGCAGACTATATCGAGCTTCTGCTCAAAGCTGCCAACGAGAAAGATGTGAAGACGGATCTCCCCGCCGACCCGGAAGATCTCTCGTACTTCATTGCCTACTTCCTGGACCTGGAGATGGAGCAGCAGCAGCGCTTTTTAGAGCTGAACTCGACGATGCAACGTTTGAAAGAGGAGATTGCTATTCTGCGCCGCGAAGTACCATTCATGCGGCAGATACTCTCAAAACAGGTGCCAAAGAACCGCAGTATGCTCAACTAAAGCCGGATGACGATCAACTCCTGCTGTTTGAGCCGGAAGAGCGAGTTGCAGACCTCCTCGACGGTCCGTTTTGTAAGCTGAGTCAGGTCGGCGATGGAGCGTCGTCCGTTAATCAGCAGGTAAATCATGCGGTCGTAGCGCGGTATCTGGGCGATGGGGTAGTTTTTCCCGGCAGGGGTGAGTGAGGCAATCGCCATTTCGAGCGCCAGCCTGGGGAGGGGTTCATTAAAAAGCAGCGTGCTGCTGTAATCAGGCGGTGCGTTCTGGTCTGCTTGCGAGCCGGGAAATGGAGTGTCTGGCAGTCTTGCCGCCCGATTGTTGTCTGAGGAGTGTGTGTTATAGCTTTCTGCTCGGTCGCGTACCATCTGTGGTGAGATGGCAGGCAGCGTACGTGTAACGGCGGGTGAGAAGGGAGCTTGCAACGCAGCTGGTGCAGGTGGTGTATGTTGTGGTGATGGAAGTCGCAAAGTTGGTTCGATGGTCTGGAAAGTGAAATAAATCATGCCCCAGCTATGGAGTCGGAAGAGGGCTGCGCTGGTAACATACTCTTCGTGCGTTCCAAGCCGTATTTGCGCTGGTTGTCCAAGTTCAACATTGATCTGAGCCTCTTCCCTGTAGGGATCGGAGGCCCGTCTAATGGTAAGTATGCCGCTGAGGCGATACTGCTTCAGCGCATGAATAACGTCTGTGAGTGAGGCCGCTGAATAAACGCGATTGTTTTGCAAAACCTACCTCTTAACAGATGTAAAATCCCATTATATAGCTGTTTGTGCTACGTTCTACCCATTTGTTGTTTCTGGCATTGTACGCATTTGCCCCATAAGAGTCAAGGGTTCAAGCAAATAAACCGCCTGAATAGCTAAGAATGGGTGATGAAATACAAAAGTTCTTAATTCAAGGCGGTGAAAGTCGGGAAATAGAGGAGTGAAGATTGATGACTGAATACGCAAACTTCCGGCAGCGTTTAGATGCCGTCCTGCGCACGCTGGACGTGAAGCAGGTGCAGGAATTTCTTATAGCCGAAAACCAATGGCAACCGGGCCAACCTGCCAATCCAGAATTCGCAATGTGGATGATGATAGCGGGAAGTTCCACCCTCAGCGATCTGCACACTCAGGCTCGTGAGTGGCTGGTCTCGCACGGCTACGAGACGGAGGCGAATGCTTTGCTCAGTCGCGACAATAAGCAGGGAGCAAAGCCGGGCAAGGGAAAGACGGGTTCCAGGCCTCGTCCGCAGCAACGTCCACAATTTCCGAAGGGGAAGAAACGTGATTGAGCACAGGCAGCCAGAGCAGGGAAAAGCATTGTGAGGCGTAGGGAAAGGGCCAGTTGTTACCGAGTAACAGAGACCTGAAGAAATACTTGTGTTAAATGTCTTATGTAAGATGTGCTATTTCTTACATAAGACACTCTGCAGACGATATCAGGAATAATGCATAGTGACAGACCACCGTCGATGGCATTGAGCGCAAGCAGATGAAAGTCTGCGTGAAGTTTGAATGGGTATACTTTTCATAGGAAGCTTCTACCTCCTCGGCAATATGGCAGATACTGCTTCCACACGTTCCTCTTATGTTTGTCCATCAGAGGTCAAAGGAGCCGGACTTTGACAACGTTTCCCTCAACCGGAGTCGGTTCAACGCTGACTTGAGAGCGCCAGAAAGTCAGGAGATCTAAGTTGTTGTATTGAAGATGTTGACCTGGAGTATTTGAAAGAAGGAGTCTTTTGTGAAGCACAGAGTAATAACCTTGGCGCTTCTTCCCCTGCTGACGGTTGCTTTACTATTGATTGGCCTGATGGCACCGCTCAGTGCCAGTGCGGCCAGTAAAGCCAGTACAAAACATGTCTCTGTCCCGGCAAAGCATTCTTCGCTGCCAGTGTTTATCAAGCACACAACAGATCAGAGTACCAACTGGTCGGGATATGCGGCATCCGGTTCTGCCGGGCAGTTCACAAAGGTGTCTGCCAGATGGACTCAGCCCACCGTGACGTGCGGCAGCAGCGCCACCTACTCAGTGTTCTGGGTAGGTCTGGACGGATTTAATAGCAGCACCGTCGAGCAAACGGGGAGCGGCGGCGATTGTGTAAGCGGAAGTCCCGTCTACTACGCGTGGTATGAAGTCTATCCCAGGGAGCCTATCGAAACAATCAATAAACCCGTTAAGGCTGGAGATGCTTTCTCGGCAAGTGCCAGTGAAGTCACCAGTACCTCCTTTAAGTTAGTCATCTCCGACAGCACGCAGAAATGGACATTCTCGACGACACAAACGTTGACCGGGGCGTCGCTCTCCTCCGCGGAAGTGATCGCCGAAGCCCCGTCAAGTGGAACGGTGCTGCCGCTGGCAGATTTTGGCACCGTGCATTTCAGTAATTGCATGGTCAATGGCGCGACCCTCGGCAGCTTTAGCCCTGTGGAAATCGTGATGGTGACTTCGAGTGGAATGGTCAAGGCTCAGCCCTCAGCCCTCTCGAACGGTACGGCCTTCTCGGTTACCTGGAAGCATTCATAACTACAGGATCTATCCTGACTCATCGCTAATCAGGCGCAGCGCAGAAAAAGCGGAGCAGGGCCTGCCTTCCTTGACCGGTTAGGCGGGTCCCGTTCCGCTTTTTCTGCTGCTTTAGAAGAGTTTAGATTCTCTCTTTATTCTTTGTTGTTCCAGGAAGTACCCCGTCGCTGTGAGCGGCAAAATAATGGCATCGAGCGTTCCCTGGTTCAGGAAGGGGCGAAGGTTGCCGGGGATAGAGGTGTTTTCGGGGTCATAGAAGGCGGTTCCGGGAAAGAAGATGCTGCCAACTTGCCCGATCCAGAAGAGAGAGGCGAGTAGCGTGCCCACCTGCAACTGGAGTTGTTGATCGCCCTTCCTGCGCCAGAGAAAGAAGAGCGATGACAGACCAAGCAGGGTTCCCAGCACGATAGTCTGTGCAGCATGATACTTAGCATGAGCTTCCCAACGCTGATTGTACATATGGGTCTTGTTCATGTCCGCGACGAAGGGAAATACGGCGGTGAAGAGGGCAATGGCCGAGAGTATCCAGCGTCCTGGCTTTCCATTCATCATACACATCCTTTCTACTATGCGGGGTTTGTGCATTTCATTCTGGGTACCGCAATATGTATACCATATTTCACTCTAAAATTCAAGCAAGCGCTGCATATATGATTGTTCAGGGATTACTCAACGCTGTGTGTCTGGGCGAGCAGGTTGGTGAAGGGTTCGCCGAGGAGCGTTTCGATGTAGGGGATGACGGACCAGAAGCGTTTCAGGTCGAGATATTCCTGGAGGTACCTGTCCTGCTCTTTGCTGACCTGTTCGCGTTTGATGGCACGTATCATCAGGTTTTTATCAGTGTGTTCGGCTGAGATGAACTCGATCACGTCGGTTTTGTAGCCCATGATGCGCAGGGCGAGCGCACGGAAGGTGTCGGTCAGCATGTCAGCCATGCGCTGCTTCAGGATGCCGTGCTGCATGACCGGGCCGAAGGGTGCAGCGGTCTGAAGCTGCCGGTTCAGGTGGTGGTGACAGCAGGGGGCGCAGAGGATGACGCGGGCTTGCTGGCGAATGCCCTGCGTAATCGCCTCGTCAGTGGCAGTATCGCAGGCATGCAGGGCCAGTAGGATATCGGGTCGGGCAATGGGCCGGTAATCGATGATGGCGGACTGGCGGAAACAGGCGTCGCTGAAGCCAAGCTGCTCGCTGTGCAGCGTATCTTTCTCTATCAGCGTGCCGTTGACATCCACGCCTTCAAGATGGGCTGGAATGCCGCGAATGTTGCGCAGGTAGTGGTAGGTTGCCAGCGAGAGATAGGCTGAGCCGCAACCGCAGTCAAGGATATTCACCGGCGCTGAAGACTTCTCGAAGCGTTCCAGTTCGCCCGTGTGAACCAGCAGCTTCAGAAATTCGTTGACCTGGGAAAATTTGTCCTGCATGCTGGGCAAAATCTTCCCCTGCTCGTCCATCACACCGATGGTCTGTAAAAATGCATCTGGCCTGTCTGCTGGCAGCGGCAGATTCTTGCTGAGGTCATGGGCCAGCACTGGCTCAGCCTGGACAGCAGTAGCGGTGCGATGCACAAGAGGGAAGCCGTTTTTCTTGATCTGCACCACCACTTCCTCGCCTGTTGCCTGCACGCGGATGCTGTTGAAGGGTAGGGCCAGCAGTTCATCCAGCTTTGTCCCGACCTCAGCTCCCTGGTAGTTTCTGGTAGTGTCCTGTCGTTCGGTGAAGTAGGAGAATTGCAGGTAGTGTTCGCCTTTGAGCAGAATAGGACGCACAATCACCTGTCGCCAGGGTAGAACACCCTCGCGTATCTTGCCTTTTGCGGTAAGCCGCACAAACGACGCCTCGTCCAGCACGAGGCGTTTGACCTGTTCCCGGTAATCTTGAACCATAGTGATACAAAAGTAACGTTTTACAGCGAATTTCCGATGATCGGCGCTTAGCGCCGATCATCGGAAATTCGCTGTAAAACGTTACTTTTCAGTCTCTTTCTTGTGTTTTGTGATAATCTCCTGCTGGATGTTGGCAGGAACTTCTTCGTACTGGTAGAACTCCATTGTGAAGGAACCTCGGCCCTGAGTGATCGAGCGCAAGTCGGTGGCGTAGCGCAGCATTTCGGCCTGGGGGATGTTCGCGGTGATCTGCTGCAAGCCGTTGCCAATGGGGTTCATGCCCAGCACGCGCCCGCGCTTGGTGTTGATGTCGCTCATCACGTCACCCATGTTCGCTTCCGGCACGGTGATGGTGACGGTCATCACCGGTTCCAGGAGAGTGGGATTGGCGAGCGGCACTGCCTCCTGCATGCCGAGCGAGGCCGCGATTTCAAAGGACTGCGCCGAGGAGTCGACCGGGTGATATTTGCCATCCACGAGGGCGACCTTGACGTAGAGCATCGGGTTGCCGGAGATGAAGCCGCGCTTCAACGCCTCGCGCACGCCTTTTTCGACACCGGGGATGAACTGGTTAGGTACGACGCCGCCAACGATTTTATCCTCGAAGACGAAGCTCTCTTCGCTGTCGCGTGGCAGCGGCTCAAGCTCCAGCCAGACATCACCGAACTGGCCGTGACCGCCGCTCTGTCGCTTGTGACGACCCTGCGCCCTGGCCTTCTTGCGAATCGTTTCTCGATAGGAGACGCGCGGCTCGCGAATCTCAAGGTCAACGCCATACTTGCGCTTGATGCCCTCGACCACGATTTGCAGGTGCGACTCGCCCATGCCGGAGAGCAGCACATCGCTCGTCTCGGGGTCGCGGCTCACCCGCAGGGTGCGGTCTTCCTCAGCCACCCGTGCCAGAGCATTGCTCATCTTGTCCAGATCGGCCTGGCTCTTGGGGAAGACGGCCACTGTATAGGCTGGCTGTGGGAAGTTAATCGGCTCCAGCGACGTGGTTCCCTCTTTGTTGCCGGTGAGGGTATCGCCAGTGTGGGTGTTGGAGAGTTTAGCAACGGCTCCAATATCGCCAGCCGGAATCTCTGTTGCCGGTTCCTGTGTCTTGCCGCGAGGGGTAATCAACTGACCCAGGCGCTCGTCGGCCCGTGTCTGTACGTTGAAGACGTGCGTATCCGGTTTGAGGGTGCCGCTATAGACGCGGAAGGTCGAGATGGTACCCACCTGCTGCGCTGCCGTCTTGAAGACGAAAAGTGAAAGATTATCGCCGAAAGGCTTCACATCTTCCGGCACGGTCTCTGCCGCACCGGGCAGATAATCGACGATAGCGTCGAGCAGGATATGCACGCCGATGTTCTTGCTGCCCGCAGCACAGAGGACGGGAACGAGCTGGCCACTGCGCGTGCCGAGCTTGACGACCGAGAGAATTTCATCGTCGCTGAGTTCTTCGCCTTCCAGGAATTTCTCCATAATCGTGTCGTCGCTTTCGACCGCGGACTCGATCAGTTGCTCGCGATAGGTGCTTATGCTGTCTTGCAGGTCAGCGGGAATGGGAATTTCCTGTGCCTTGTTGCCCTCAAAAGTGTATGCTTTCTGAGTGACGAGATCGACGACGCCGCGAAACGCAGCCTGCTCGCCAATGGGAATTTGCAGTGGAACGACCTTGAGGCCAAACTGCTTGCGCAGCGAATTGAGGGCCTGGTCAAACGAGGTATTTTCACGATCAAGCTTGTTGACGACGACCATACGCGGCAGGTTGCGTTCGTCGGCGTATTGCCAGGTCAATTCCGTCCCAACCTCGACGCCCTTTTCCGCCGTGACCACCACCAGTGCGGCATCGGCCACACGCAGGCCTGCCTTGACTTCGCCCATGAAATCGGCGTATCCGGGGGTGTCGATGAAGTTAATCTTCGTGTTCTTCCATTCGACCGGCAGCACCTTGGCGTTGAGCGACATGCGCCGTTTCAATTCATCGGGGTCGAAGTCGGAGACCGAGCTACCGTCATCTACCTTGCCCTGGCGGGTGACCGCACCACTATCGAAGAGCGCCGCGTCCACCAGTGATGTTTTGCCTGCTCCAACATGGGAAATCAATGCCACGTTACGAATTTGTTCCGCCCTGTAAACTTTCATAGACCCAAATATCCTCCTGAGTTTCTATGCGAGAGGCAATCTCTACGTCTTCGTCGTTTCAATCCCAGATGGGATGGCAAGCCCTTTCTGACTCGAAGATTGCCTGTACTCCCGCGTGAGTGGGTGGTTCGGACCAGTGCAAACTGTGCAATACACCTATCATGTGTAGTTGGTATGGTGTAGTATAGCAGTAATGGGCATTTTGTTCAACAGTAGTTTGTAGCAGTTTCATCAGGAGGAAACGAACAATGGTGTTTCCATCTGTCTCTGTACTCATGCCGACGTATAAACAGGACCATTTTCTTCCCCGCGCTATCGAGAGTGTGAGGGCGCAGACCCTCACAGATTGGGAGCTTATCATTGTTGATGATGGCTCTCCCGATGGAACGTTGCTGGTGACTGCACCTTACCTGTCAGATACACGCATCCACTACTATCGATTGGAATACAACCGGGGCCTCGGTTTCGCCTTGAACTATGCCATGTCCCATGCGCAGGCCCCACTCATTGCCTATCTTCCTTCAGATGATGTCTACTATGCCGATCATTTGCACTCTCTTTTTACCTGCCTGCATAAATTCCCGCAGGCAATTCTCTCCTATTCCGGGATGCGCTACCACTACAACCGCTCAACACTTGAACAGGCACCTGGTATTGCTCTTCAACTTGTGCAGGTCATGCACCATCGTACTGCTGAGCGTTGGGTCGAACGAGATGAACTGACGACGGATGATCTGGAGCGTATGTTCTGGGGAAAGCTGCGTTCCAGAGGTGATTTTGTGGGAACTCAAAGGGTGACGTGCGAGTGGGTCAATCATCCTCGCCAGCGTCATAAAATGCTCCAGGAGCCTGTGGGTGGTATCAATACGTATCGTTCCTATTATCAGGTAGCACAGCCGTTACGTTTTCAAACGTGCGTGGGAAACTACATTGATGAAGTTAAGCAATATCAAAGGTTTCGTGACCGGCCTGATACCCCTTCTGCGGGGGATGGACTACGTATCCTGCTGGTAGGAGAACTGGCCTATAATCCTGAGCGCATCCTTGCCCTTGAAGAGCGCGGCCATCGACTCTATGGTCTATGGATGCCAGAACCCTACTGGTACAATACGGTTGGCCCCCTGCCTTTCGGACATGTGCAGGACATATCATTTGCAAACTGGCGGCAGGCCATACATGAGATTCAGCCTGATGTGATCTATGCGCTGCTGAACTGGCAGGCAGTGCCATTTGCGCATCACGTCTTGATGGAGAACACCGGTATTCCTTTTGTCTGGCATTTCAAAGAGGGGCCATTTATCTGCCTTGAAAAAGGGACATGGAACGAACTTATTGATCTCTACCGCTACTCTGACGGTCAGATTTACAGTAGCCCTGAGATGCGTGCTTGGTTTATGACAGTGGTACCGGCTCTGGAGAAGGATGGATTGTCACACGTGCTGGATGGCGATTTGCCGAAGGCCGACTGGTTCGTCGATGCAGACAGGCAGCATGTACCGCTTACACGAACAACCGATGGAGCCTTTCATACCGTTGTCCCCGGTCGCCCCGTTGGGCTTTCCCCGGAATTGATGCAAGAACTGGCGGCGCACAATATTCATCTTCACTTCTACGGTGACTTCACACAGGGACAATGGTCGAAATGGATTGAGAAAGTGACCGGCCTGGTACCGGATCACCTGCACCTGCATACACAGGTGAACCAGGAAGGGTGGGACGCTGAATTCTCACGCTATGATGCCGGCTGGCTCCATTTCATGAAGAGCGAAAACGCGGGGGATGTACGGCGCGCTACCTGGGATGATTTGAATTATCCCGCACGCCTGGCAACCCTGGTTGCGGCAGGACTGCCTGTGTTGCAGTATGATAATACGGGAGCGAGCGTTGCCACCCAGACCCTTGTCCGGGACCTCGACATTGGCCTCTTTTTTACGACCATGCAAGCACTGCGCGACCAACTCGAGGATCAGCCGCGAATGCAGCAGTTGAGAAACAATGTATGGGCGAGCCGCAAGCTCTTTACCTTTGATTATCATGCCGATGATCTTATTGCATTTTTCCGTCGAGTTATTGAAAGGAAACAAAGCAAGAGCTTATAATAGGGATGATCTGCTGCTACATCAGGCGACCCAGTCACAAAGTAGTGAGCGAATCCCGGCGGGAAAAGGGGCATCAAGTTCCTTTGTTGCTCTTCAGACTCGTGCGAGCTTTTCTGGATTAGCTATGATGCGGATTGCCTGAATGCGCTCTTGTTCGACTTCAATGCTCAGCACCAAAAGTGCTTGAGCACCGACACGGATGATCAGTGCTGGCTCGCCGTTGACCTCGGCCATCTCCGCCTGAGAGTCCGCTGGTGGCACAAAGCGTTGGCGAGCGCCCACGCTAAAGCGTGCCACCGCCTCACGCCCGGTCAGAGGGCGCGTGGCCGCTCCTTTGACCTTCCCACCCCCATCGGCCCATAGCGTCACATCTTCGGAGAGCAGGTTCATCAAGGAGGTCATCTCACCCGTCTCAATCGCCTGGAAGTACCCGCTGAGCAATTGCCGATGGGTTTCAGCAGAGGCGCCAAAGCGTGGCCGGTGCGCGTGCAGATGGAGCTTCGCCCGGCTGAACGAGCGACGACAGGCTGCTTCGCTCTTGTCAAGCATCGTGACGACCTCGGCGAAGTCGTAATCGAAGACTTCGTGCAGCAGGAAGACGGCTCGCTCGAAAGGTTGAAGCTCCTCCAGCAGAGCCAGGAATGCCAGTGAGATCGACTCTTCCCTCTCGATGCGCTCGGCTGGATCTTCAGCGGCTGCAGTCGTAGTGGTGAGGATCGGTTCGGGTAACCAGGGACCCACGTATACCTCTCGTTTCCTGCGCGCGAGCTGGAGCTGATCCATGCATAAGCGCGTGAGAATGGTGGTCAGAAACGCCTTGAGTGAGCGAATGGTTTCCGGCGGTGTGGCCTGAGAGCGCAGGTAGGTCTCCTGCACCATATCCTCGGCATCCATCGCGCTGCCAAGCATGCGGTAGGCGATGGAGAAGAGGTAGGGCCGGTAGGTTTCAAAGGATTCCACGAATGCTTCCTGCCTTTCGTCAACACATACAAACAGATGCTATCCCTCTGTGCCGTCTCTTAGATACCCGTCTCTAGCAGGGAAAGAGAGGACCCAACACGCATGGAAACTATTCTAGCGTTTTGAACCCACAGAGCGCAAGACTCTGCCAATCTCATCCTGAGCAGCTCTTTGCTCCTCCTTCAGGAGAGGTGAGGCACCGGTCTCGATGTGTTTTTCTTCCTCGACTCGCGACAGACGCTGTGCCTGCTCATAGCGTCCTTTCCCCAGCCACGCAAACACGCCTGGAAAGTGCTGTTGCACCAGCGTGGCTCTCACGACAAAGTTCACCGCCGCCCCGCGAACGAGTGAGCCTACCCAGCCGGTGATGTAGGGTGGCCTGGGCCGATCGTCAGCAGAAAGCGGGAAGAAGATCGCGTGGTGTCGCCCCAGAGCAATGGCCTGAGCCAGGTAGGCGAAGCTGAGGGGTGTGGGCGTCTTACCCCTGAGCATGGCGCTCACGCAATCAGCACCATGAGCGCCCATGATCCCTGCTGTGAAGGCGCTCATGCGCACGTGCGCGACTCCCGGATTCTCGACGGGTGAAGCCGCGTCGCCAATAGCGTAAATCTCCGGGTTCGAGACCGAACGCAGAAAGGGATCGACGAGCATCTGGTCGCGCTCATTGACCGGAAGGCCAGCTTGCCGAGGCAGTGGCTGGACTACAAAGCCCGCCGTCCAGATGCACAGGGAGCATGCGAGTTCGCGCCCCTGGTCGAGGACCACACTGTAGCTGCGTACGGCTCTCACCTGACTCCGCTCGATGATCTCGATGCCCAGACTCAGCAGTCTCCGGCGGATCGCCTCGGCCACGGTCGTGTCCCAGGAGAGCGCGAGTGGCCCTCGCGTCACCAGGCTGACCTTGATCTGAGGATAGACGCTGGCCACCTGAGCGGCGGTTTCGATGCCGGTGGCTCCTCCGCCACAGATCACCACCTGGCCGGATTTTTCCGCTATTTCAGGGAGCTTTTCGCGCAGGGCTGCTGCTGAGAAAGGGCCCGAGGCCTGGAGGCTGTAGGCGTAGTCTGCCACCCCAGGCACGCTGTGGCGATCGGTTAGACTCCCCAGCGCATAGACCAGGTAGTCGTATGTCAGTTCCTGCTGTTGCCCTTGCTCGAGCTGGACCGTGACGCGGTGCTGACCTGGGTCAAGGCTGATGACTCGCGCCTGTAGAAACTGGACCGGCGTTTTGCGCAGTATCTCTCGAAACGTGTGCCGAAAGTCGCTCTGCCGGGTGGCAAACTCATGGAGCCTGGGACGTACAATGAAGGTATCCGCTGCGTCGACCAGGGTGATCTGGACCGAGGAGCGGTCCACTTTGCCAGTTAGGCGCAGGGTAAAGAGCAGGCCCGCAACCCCCGCGCCAAGAACGAGAATGCGTGTAGACGGTTGTGTCATGACTGTCCTCTTTTCTATGACTGAACTTGTGTTCGGAATGGTATCGTGATGACCACAATCTGTAATCCTCACTAATAAAGAGGGTTGAGCTGTCGGATTTGGGACAGCTTTCCCGTCTGGTTTTGCCTGTGCTAGATATCTTGCGCGTCCATCCCAGAGAGTCGTGTGTCCTCCTGCCCGCGCAAAATCTTCACCTTGAGAGATGATAGAATAAGAGCTAAAAACGGGAGAAGATGGGATGAACGAAGTGACATTAAACCAACTGCGAACAATCTGCCTGGCCTTCCCAGAGGCGAGTGAACAGGGAGGTGTGGGCAATCCGTCATTCAAAGTGCGCGAGAAGATATTCGCCATGCAGCATGGCATGAATGGTCGCCCATCATTGTGGTGCAAAGCTCCGGCGGGAGCGCAGGAAGTACTGGTGGAATCCAATCCTGATCGCTTCTTCGTCCCTCCCTATGTCGGTCATCATGGGTGGGTAGGTGCCTGGCTCGATATTGAACTCGACTGGGATGAGATCGCTGATCTGATAGAAGAGAGCTACCGCATGACCGCGCCAAAACGTCTCCGTGCGCTGCTCGAACAGCGTTAGCTATCCACTTGTAATCACGAGGAGGTTTTTTATGATTTCATTGCCAAAGGCCATTACCTTTGATTGTTATGGCACCCTGATTGACTGGGAAAGCGCAATCCAGCGCTTTTTTGCGGAAAGCCTGGATTCTAAAGAGATTGGGTACCCCGGCGCACCAACACTGCAAGAAGAGTGGGAAGATATTCAGTTCCACTACATCCAACAGCAATATCGGCCTTACCGTGAGGTGCTGCGCGACACACTGAGGATGGTTTTCAATAAATATGAAATCCCCACCGATGATGAGGAATGCGATGAATTTGCTGAGGCTATGGGTTACTGGAAACCATTTCCAGATACCAGAGAAGCCATTCTCGAACTCCAGAAGTTCGTCAAAGTTGTGCTTATTACCAATACCGATGACTCCATCATAGCGCAGACAGAGCGCACTATCGGCGTGAAGTTCGATGATATCATTACAGCAGAACAGGCGAGTGCGTACAAGCCAGACACGCGGGGGTTTCTGCTGGCACGGGAACGATTGGGCTTAAAGGTAAAGGAGATATGGCATGCGGGCTTTGGCTTCAAGTACGATATTGTTCCGGCAAAGAAGTTAGGCTACACGACGGTCTGGGTGAACCGGCAGAGGCAGGCTCGTCATTCGAGGGTGAAGGAGACGTTTATGGTGGGCGATATGCAAACGCTGGCGTATCTGGTGAAGGGAGTTGCAGTCTCTGGGTAGTTTACCAGATGGTTTCCCCAACGTAGACAGGCTCATTTTCAAAACCGCTTCTCCCTCGTTTGCCTTTTTCCAATAAGAAGAGCATAAAGGCAGTTTCGTTCCACCACCATGAGTTCACTTGATGCAAAATCGAGTTCTGCTCGTTGTGCGATAAGACTGGCTAGCCATGTTCTAGCTGTCCTGGCGCTCTACGATGATGCATGGGTATGCTTTCTTGCTCAACATGCTCAGGATAGATCGTGGTGACTCGACCAGAGAGTTGACCTTGATAGGTACGGAGAGCTTGAAGCGTTCGCTCAATCTGCTGAGCACGGGGCATCCTTACAAGTCCAAGACGGAGCCAGATGAGACCATGGCTTTGGTGATTCTCTCTGAGGATGTGCCTCTGAAAGTCTTTATCATTGGTCAGGATGATGGCTCCTTCCTGCCATGCCAGCCGGAGCAGAGAAATATCATCAAGCTCCCGGTTTCTCTCAGCTACCCACAGCACGTCATGCCCCTCTGCACGCAGACGCTCAATGAGACGCCGATCAATGTTCACATCAGCTAGAACCTTCATGAGACGGCGCGCTCTTTATCATCTGAGAAGTCAGGGGGATTGGCAGCAAGCCTTGCCGCGTACTCGATCGCGGCAGCAATGTCTTCAGACGTAAGGAACGGGTAGGCATCGAGCAAGTCATCACGAGTATAGCCACTGGCAAGATTTTGAAGAATAGCCTCAACACTCAGACGAGTGCCTTCTACCACCGGCTTGCCATAGAGAATGCCTGGCTTACTCACAATTCGAGGATAGAGGTGGCGTGTCTGGTCGGTGCTCGTGTTCTCATTGTTGTTCATTGCTATTTCCTCCATACCTTTCTCTTAGTACTCTACACGATCTCAACAGTCTTGTCAACTTCTCTCTACAGGGAGTTCCATCAATAATTGGGGGTTGAGCGCCAAAGCACGCGCCTGGAGCGCCTCTCCCATGAACGAGTTGACTTCTCATGCATAGTGGTGTGCCATCGAGATCCAGCGCCCGATAGTTGGTGGAACCCGGAGGCTATTGTTCTTGGCTGCCTCTGCTGGTATACTGAATATATATTTCGGGAGGCGAAAAACAAGTTCAGAAGGGGACAAATATATGCCGGTAGATATTAGTGACATTGAGAGCATCATTGAGCAAGAGAACGAGTGGCGGCAGGCGCAGACGATTAATTTGATCGCCAGCGAGAATACGCCGAGTGAGGCGGTGCGGCGCGTGCAGAACTCCGATTTTATGGGGCGTTATGCCGAGGGACATCCGAATGTGGGCGAGCAGGTCAACCGCTACTACCAGGGAACGCGCTACATCGATGAGATCGAGAGCATGGCCGAGCAGGAAATTCTGGACCTATTTCAGGCGAGGCAGACTGATGTGCGTCCGATCAGTGGCAACGCGGCCAATACGGCCATTGTCCTGGGCTGGCTGCGTGGTGGCGATACCGTCGTTGCCAACTCGACCGACGCGGGTGGTCATATCAGTCATGGCGCGGTAGGCGTGCTGGGGCGGCGGGTGCAGATGCGCGGCCAGTCTTTGCGGATGGGCGCGGCCAACGCCATCAACCTGCACTATTTGCCGCTCACCCGGGATCACTACCATGTCGATGCACAGAAAACTATCGAGTTGATCGATCAGGTTTCACCGCAACTGGTGGTGATGGGCAAGAGCCTCTTTCTCTTCCCAGAACCGGTGGCGGAGGTGGCGGCGTTCCTGAAGACGAAAAATATTCCTCTGCTCTACGATGGTGCCCACGTGCTCGGCCTCATTGCTGGCGGCCAGTTCCAGTCCCCCTTACAGGAGGGCGCGACATGGCTGACGGGCAGCACGCACAAGACCTTTCCCGGCCCGCAGCGCGGCGTCATCCTGGCGAATCTGGATGCCGAGGATGAGAAAAAATACTGGCCTGCTGCCGATCGTGGCGTTTTCCCCGGTTCTTCCAGCAACCACCACCTGAACACGCTGCCCGCGCTCGTCGTCGCAACCCGTGAGATGAAGAAGTACGGGCGCGTGTATGCGGCGCAGATTGTGCGCAACGCTCAGGCGCTGGGTCGCACCCTTGATGAGCTTGGCACGCCCGTGGAGGCGCGTGAATTCGGCTATACTCAGAGCCATATGATCGCGGTGAACGTGGCCGAATGGGGTGGCGGCGTCGAGGTTGCCAAGCGCCTGGAAGCCAACGATATCATCGTCAACTACAATATGCTGCCCGGCGATACTGACCCGCGCAATCCCTCCGGTCTGCGCATTGGCGTCCCCGAAATGACCCGCTTCGGCATGGACGAGCGCGCTATGGGCGAACTGGCGCAACTGTTGCACGATGCCATTCGCGGCAAGGATGTCAAAGAGCAGGTTCACACCTTGCGCGGTCGTTACCTTGAAATGCAGTACGCCTGATTGTAAAGATAAGGCAAAAGCGCGAAGAACAACAAGGAAGATGGGGCAAATGCGAAGGCAGTCTTCGCGTTTGCCCCATCTTTATGGGAAGATAGAACGGAAGCCGTATTTGCAGTGCTATTAGGAAAGTTGCTAGAAATTGAGCGGTTTTACGTCTATCTGAGTAGGAGTTATGGAAGTGGATGTGAGCGGGGTAAAGCTGAATAAAGGAAATCAGGGTTAAAGAGAACCCCGGTTTTTAGAGAACGAAAGGGAAAAAGAGATGGTGCCAAGATTGCCACCACATCCTGCTGAGGAAGAATTGCATCTTAGAGAACGAGAAGCCAGAGATCGTGTCAGAAGAGGCTTCAGTACCTCACTCGTCTGGTATATCTTCATTCTGATTGTCATCGTCCTGTTCCTCGGCTTGCTGACCGCCTACGGTTTGCACTGGTTCTAAGTTTCATGGTTATAGAAAATTAGGATGCTGAGTGGATAGTTAAAGATCACTTAATCTTTTTATTGTTCACTTGCCATCAATAGAGCAGGCGGCTAATGTATAAGCAGGCAAACAAATGCGCATAATCAAGGCTCTTTCTCAGAGAAAGGGTAGGACAGTTATTATCGTAGTTCAACGTACCTTGTTTGCCTGAAAGAAGAATCACAGAAATTGGTTAGAAACGAAAGGAGTGTTTCTTATGATGGCATTAGCTGCTGTTGTGCTTGCGGACATCACGCTTGAAGGTCTGCTATGGTGGATTGTCGTTGGCTTGATTGCCGGTTTTCTCGCCAGCCTGGTCGTGCGCGGCACAGGTTATGGGATAGTTGGTGATATTATTGCCGGTATTGTAGGTGCCTTTATCGGCGGTTGGCTGTTCGGTGTGCTTGGCATTAGCGCAGGCGGTGGCTTGCTGGGTAGCATCGTCACGGCATTCATTGGCGCGGTCATTTTCATTATTATCCTGCGCGCTATCGCACGCACGCCCCGTCGCAGGCGTAGAATTTAATATAGAGCGAGGCCGGAGAGCTTCTCTTCATGAGCAACCAGAGCACGCCATGTGTGCTCTGGTTGCTCATGAAGAGAAGCTCAAGACTTTGTCTGAACTTGATACTGTTTCAGCAGGTCGAGAAGCCATTGCTCGTCGTGAATGGGGACTCCGGCTTTTTGCGCTTTTGCCAGCTTGGAGCCTGCATCCTCGCCCACGATGAGATGGTTGAGCGATTTGCTGACGCCTGAGGCGATGGTGCCGCCCAGTTTCTGGA
Source organism: uncultured Chloroflexia bacterium (assembly GCA_963736995.1). GTDB lineage: Bacteria > Chloroflexota > Ktedonobacteria > Ktedonobacterales > Ktedonobacteraceae > CADDYT01. The sequence continues at coordinate 361,383 of CAVTRB010000006.1, read as the reverse complement.
TTGCCTCTTCGGCCAGCGGGCGCGTCATGCTTTGCAGACGACCGGTGAGCAGGAAGCTCTGGCCGGTGAGGGGGCCGGTGATGGCCTTTTGCCTGTCTTCCATGTTCACGCCCGCTTTGCGCAGGCGCTCGATGAGGGCGCGACTTCGCTCGCTTTGCAGCCAGGTGTACAGGCTGTGGCCGATTTTGGGGCCGATGCCCGGCACAGCTACGATCTCTTCTTCCGTTGCATTCAGCAGGCGATCTATACTGCCGAAGGCGCTGGCGAGAATCTGGGCAGTTTTCTCTCCTACGTAACGGATATTCAGGCCGAAGAGTAAGCGCCAGAGGGGCTGTTGCTTGCTGGCCTCGATAGCGGCGAGCATGTTATCGGCGCTTTTCTCCTGTACGCCTTCCAGAGCCAGAAGTTGCTCCTTCGTCAGCGCGTAGAAATCGGATACGTCCCTGACCAGACCGGCATTCATCAGTTGGATCGCCATTTTTTCGCCGATGGATTCGATATCCATGGCTGCCTTCGAGGCGAAGTGGATGATGCCTTCGGTGCTGCGACCGGGACACTCCTCATTGGGGCAATAGGCCATGGCGATATCTTCGCTGCGCACGATGGGTGTGTTGCAGAGCGGGCAGCGTTCAGGCAGATGGTAGACCACCTCGTTGCCCGTGCGGCGCTCGACGATGGGTTTGACCACCTGTGGAATCACCTCGCCTGCTCGCTCAACCAGCACCCAGTCGCCGATACGCAGATCTTTGCGCTGGATATCGCCCTCGTTATGTAGAGTGGCCTTCGAGACCATCACGCCGCGAATGTTGACCGGTTCCAGGTCCGCCCAGGGATTGACGGTCCCTGTACGTCCGATATTGATGCCGATGCCCAGCAGGCGGGTTGCGACCTGAATGGGCGGGTACTTGAAGGCGATGGCCCAGCGCGGGTCGCGCCCGACCGATCCCATTTCCTCCTGCTGGGCAATGCTGTTGATCTTGATGACCACACCATCGATCTCATAGGGCAGGTTGAAGCGTTCCGTCTCCCACTTCTTGATATATTGCATGACCTCGTCGAGATTTTTTGCCAGTAGAATATTGGGGTTGACGACGAATCCCCATTCCTTGAGCAGTTGCAGCGCCTTCCACTGCGTGTGAAACTCCATGCCCTGCATGTAGCCGATCTGATAGGCGAAGAAGTTGAGTGGGCGCGATGCAGTGATGTGCCAGTCTTTCTGGCGCAGGGAGCCAGCCGCAGCGTTGCGTGGATTGGCGAATAATCGCTCGTCCTTCATCTCTTCGTTGAGCTTTTCAAAGCCCTTAATCGGCATATAGATTTCGCCGCGCACCTCGACCCGTTCGGGGATGTGTTCCCCACGCAGTTCGTGGGGAATGTCGCGAATGGTACGCACGTTTGGCGTCCAGTTCTCACCAATTAGCCCATCGCCGCGCGAAGCTCCTATGATCAGCCTGCCGTTGTCATACGTCAGGGCCATTGCCAGCCCGTCGATTTTCAGTTCGCACACGAACTCGAAGCGCGAGTTGGGCAGGATGTTCTGAGCGCGCCGGTACCAGGCCAGCAACTCTTCTTCGCTGCGTGCATTCGCCAGGCTCAACATAGGTACCGGGTGCCTGTGCTGCGTGACCTCGTGCGTTGGTGTCGCTCCCACTCGCTGTGTCGGCGATTCGGGCGTGACCAGTTCCGGGTTCTCGCGTTCGATGCGCTGCAACTCCATCATCAACTGATCGTATTCCGCGTCGGTCAGCGTCGGATTATCAAGGACATGATATTCGTAGTTGGCTTCCTCGATCTTATGGCGCAGTTCCTCGACACGGGCGGCGAGTTGTTCCTCCTCGCTGCTACCGTCCCCATCTAGTCGTCCCTGCCCGGGTTGGATTGCGTCTTCTTCCACAGGCATCTCAAGCTGTTGAGCTTGTTTATCTTTATCGCGTGCTTCATCCATTGTAAAAAACTCCTGGAAAGTGATTTTATCTTGCTCCTAAATCTATTCTTTTTATCTATTCCTCTTAAGGTCCCTTTTTTGTCGCTTTTCCAGATCTTCTATCTGACGTCGGATACCTTTGACGATATCCAGAAATGCATCATCGCGTGAAGGCCAGCGTGTGATAGGCTTCCTGCTGGTAGGGAGCATTTGCAACTTCTCGAAAGGCGCTCCCTCTATATCCGTTGGGCGCAGGAGAATAGGGATGACGCGAGCCTCGCCCTTATCGTGTCTTGCAAGCGCCTCTTGCATTTCTATGCTATAGCAGAAACGCGATGCCATGAAATCTGCGCTGATGAGCAGGAGGATAATTTGATCTGTACGCAGATGGTGCATGATCTGCGCCTCCCATTCCGACCCTGGGATAATGTTTCTATCGAACCAGGTACTGAGCACCTCCAAATTTTTCAGGTTGCTCAGATGTCTTTCCAGTTCCTCGCACAATGCCTGATCTGCGTGCGAGTAGGAGATAAAAAGACTGTACGCCATACCCATCCTCCTGCTAGAGAACGCCTTCATAGATCGTATCAAGAGGCAATTCCAGATCAAGTTGGTCTAGCTTGACGGTCTGACTGGCCGAGAAGCGTTCCTGTTGCCAGCCTGTTGAACGACGGTAAACCTCGACATGCTGCTCATCCTGGCTGACGAGGATATAGACTTCAAGAGTAGGGCAGTGCATATAGCGAGCAAATTTTTCTGTCCGATCATATCTCTCGGTACTCGGCGAAAGCACTTCAACAATAATAAGCGGCGATTGAATCTTGAAGGGTTTTAGCCGTTTGTCTTTGTCCCAATCTGCTCAGGTCACAGGTAAGAACAACATCCGGCACGGCAGCGGGTAGCCCGGGAATCGCAACATATTGTTCTCGATGGGTACGGCAAGGCCCACTTCTGCCGAGTTGCTCTCGAAGCAGGCTCTCAATATTAGCAGCTATAACGCTATGCTCAGGGCTTGAGCCAGTCATGTCATAAACGATACCATCAATCAGTTCATAGCGATACGGGCTTTCAACGCTAATCAACTGCTCGAATGCCTCTTCCGTCATGTGGATACCGTGCAGATCATAGTATTGTGGATTTGCTGCCATCATCTTCTCCTACTGCATTGAGAAATTGTGATGGTTCACGTTGAACCAGACCTCGATTATTCTTCCCTGATTATAACACAGTCTGTTGCTTGTAGAGATTGACGGAAGCGTTGGTTTCCCGACCGGTTTGCAGCTTATGCTGCTTTCCTTTCTTGCCTTTCGTACCTCGCTAAAAAGGTTCGTAGTGCAGGACGTTGGGGGTACCTTCAAAGAGGCCGTTGATATGGCTGCGCCATTGCGAGAAGAGCGGGCCGTTGCGGAAATCTTTCATGTGCGCGTCGAGCGAGGTCCAGACGTTGGTGATCATAAACTGGTTCGGATGCTCGATGCCGCGTTGGACCCGCGCGGAGACACAGCCAGGATGCTGGCGAATGACATCCAGGCCCTTGAGAATACCCTGCCCCAGTGCCTCCTCCTTACCGGGGGCGGCGGTGAGGAGCGCGATTTCTATAATCAATGAGTTACCTCCATAACTGTTTTCCTGTAACCAATTATACGAGAGTTTAGACGCTCTGGGAAACTCCCCAGTCTTGCTGGAATGTCTGCTGTAGCGTGCTGATCACGCTGGAATCTGAGATAAGAATGCCCAGTTCGCGGTTATGATCGAGTGATTCGGCAGAAATGTTCTCGGAGCCGACGAAGGCCTCGTGGCCGTCGGCCACCATCATCTTGGCGTGCATATAGAGCTGCGCATCCTCCTTCACCTGCACCCCTCCCTGCTTGATCGTCTGGATGCCCTGGTCGTTGCCAGTACCGGAAGAGGGCAGGATAACTTCTACCTGCACGCCACCGTGGGCGGCGTTGACCAGCGCCTGTTCAATAGTGCTGTCCTGCATCTCCTCGGCCTCCACAATCAGCGTATGATGCGCGCTGTTGATGAATGCCAGAAAATCGTTGCGCGAGTTGACGGGACTGACGACCAGGTTCGGGTCGTTGAATTGCGCAGTGCTGCGGTTCCAGTCGGCATTGAAGATGGCGCTGACTGCCTGCACATCTCCAGGGTTCGTGTCGATGATATCGTATTCACGGTTGTCCGAGCTACTGTACTTGCTAGAACTACCGTAGCCGCCGAGGGCAGCACGGCTGAAGTTCGAGGTCATGATATAGGCTGTCGCGCCGTCGATAATCATACCCTTTTCGTGAGTCAGCGCGAAAGCTGGATCGCTATCCTCGACTTGAGCACCGGCGGCGCGCAATTTATCCATTGTACTCGTCGGTGCCGATGTACCGACGGGATGAGGTTCCAGCATTACGCGCACTTCGATACCGCGATTGGCTGTCTCTTCCAACGCACTAATTACCTTTTTGTCACTCAATATATACATTTCGACCCAGACAGATTTTTTGGCTCCATTAATAGCATCGACAAGAGGTGATTCCCCCGCGTTTGGTTCGACAAAGACGCTGACCCCGTTCACGCCAGAGCCGGTCGCACAATTTCCCTGGCACTGACCCCCTGGATTGTTGGACGAGCCGGTGGATAAGCCGTTGGTTGAGATGTTGATATCGCAACTGGCCAGAGTGAGACAGAGGATGAACATGAGAACGACGGTCAGAGAAATAACTCGCTTACTGGAGGATACTATCCGTGGATGCATGCTAGTAATTGACTCCTTACTGTTTCCCGGCAAAGTGGGAAACAAACGCCTGCAACGGTAAAAGAGGAGTGTAATCCTCCTCATAAACATAACGTGCCACCGGGCTGGAAAAGTACAAGAGGTATCCAGGAAAAAAACACTCGACTCAAAGTATTGCTTGAGCCGAGTGTTTTTCCTGCCTTATCCTTAAGGCAAACTATGGATGCAGGAAGATGTAGAGCGGGGCAAGCACCAGCGTGATCGTGCTGAGCAGCTTGATCAACACGTGCAGTGAGGGGCCAGCGGTGTCTTTGAACGGATCACCGACGGTATCGCCTACCACGCTAGCCTTGTGTGGCTCGCTCTTCTTGCCGAGCACTGTGCTGTTGGGGTCGAGGCGGTCAACCATCTCACCTTCAGCATTGACGCGCAGGTAGCCAGCTTCGATATATTTCTTCGCGTTGTCCCATGCGCCGCCACCGTTGTTCAGGAAAAGGGCGAGCACGATACCACCCATTGTACCGACCATAAGCATACCAGCCTCGGCAGATGGGCCGAGGATGACGCCGACGGCAATGGGAGTAAGCACGGCAACGAGGCCGGGCAGCACCATCGCACGCAGCGCACCGCGAGTGCTGATATCAACACAGCGGGCATAGTCGGGGTCGACGCGATCGGCAGGGTTTTCCGCCATGATCTTCGGGTTCTCGCGGAACTGGCGGCGCACCTCTTCGATCATGCGCTTGGCGGCAGCACCCACGGCGCGAATAGCCAGCGCGCTGAAGAAGAAGATCAGCGTGATGCCGAGAAGTGCAGCAATGAAGACCGTGATGTCGGCCAGATCAACACGGTAGACGACCCCCGCTCTGGTCGCGGCGGCAGCAGCCTGAGCAGCACTGTTCGCGCAGGCAGTGTTACAGGTGGCTTCGAACCTGTACTTGTAAAGAACGTCCAGGTAGGCGCTGAAGAGCAGGAAGGCTGCCAGCGCGGCAGAACCAATACCATACCCTTTGGTCAGAGCTTTGGTCGTGTTGCCCACACCATCGAGGGCGTCGGTGATATCGCGCACAGACTCGGCCTGACCTCCCATTTCGGTGATGCCACCAGCGTTGTCAGTGATGGGGCCGAAGGTGTCCATTGCCAGGATGTAGGCGCAGCTCATCAGCATACCCATCGTAGCAACTGCCGTACCAAAGATGCCGCCGACGTTAATGACGCCAGGGTTGGTTGTGACGGAGAGGGGAATATGCACCTGGCTGCCCAGGAAGAAAGAGAGTCCTAACGCGACGCAGATTGCCAGGACAGGCAGGGCGACGCACTCGAAACCGACAGCGATACCGGTAATGATCGTTGTGGCGGGACCGGTCAGCGTTGATGCGGCGATTTCACGCACCGGACGCCACGTACCAGCTGTGTAGTACTGGGTGATGTAGACGAAGGCAATGCTGAGCAGGATACCGGTAGTACCGGCCAGGCCGAACCAGATCCAGGCAGGAATGCCAGCGCTGCCGGAGACATTGCCACTGTTCAGCAGCAGGTAGCTGCCCAGGAAGACGCCGATGATGGAGAGACCACAGGTGATGAAGTAGCCGATGTTGAGTTGCGCCATTGCAATCTCACCGGGGTCTTTACCTGCTGCCTTGTCCGGTTCGATGACGACCGAGGGGCGAACCCAGAGCAGGCCGAGGGCCGAAGCGATCAGGCCGAAGGCGCGCACTACGAGTGGGAAGAGAATCCAGCCGATGTTGAGCGTAGCAGCGTAGAGGGCCACGCCCAGGATCATCGCGCCGATGTTCTCGGCGGCGGTGGACTCGAAGAGGTCGGCACCACGGCCAGCGCAGTCACCGACGTTGTCGCCCACGAGGTCGGCAATCACAGCGGGGTTGCGCGGGTCATCTTCAGGGATGTTGGCTTCTACTTTACCAACAAGGTCGGCACCCACGTCGGCAGCTTTTGTGTAGATACCACCGCCAAGTTGGGCGAAGAGGGCCACGAAGCTCGCGCCGAAGCCGAAGCCGACGATCAGGGAAGGGGCCAATGTTGGATTTGTCAGGCCACCATAAGACCAGAAAACGAGAGAGACGCCCAGCAGTGAAAGCGCTACGACGAGGAAGCCGGAGACCGCTCCACCGCGCAGGGAGACCATCAGAGCCTCGCCGAGACTGCGTGTTGCCGCGCTTGCTGTGCGGCTGTTGGATTTCACTGCCACGTACATACCGATATAGCCGGAGAGGCCAGAGCAGGCAGCGCCGATCAGGAAGGCAACGGCTGTATGCCATGCCAGATTCCATTTATCGGCTGAAGACCCCTGACCAAGCAAGGCAAGAACAACAGCAACGAGAATGGCAGCGAAGATCGCGAGAGTAGCGATAGTACGATACTGACGGTTGAGGAAGGCCATCGCGCCCTTAAAGATGGCGTCAGCGACCTTCTGCATGGCAGGAGTGCCAGTGTCTTTGCTCAGGACGTAGCGCGCAAGCAGGCCTGCGAAGCCTACTGCAAGCAGTCCTACAATAACAGGAACCCAGATATAGTTACTCACTTTAGAAAACGCCCTCCTTCAGGCACAAGAAAAGATAGGTGCTTAAATCGCAACTTAGTTTAACATAGTGTTTGTTCCCTGACAAGTATTTTCGTAGCAGAAATTACTGCCGGAACGAAGAATTGGTATTTGTTCTATCCGTATCTATGGAACAAGAGTTACAACGCGCCAGTTTTTCCAGAAAGCGCGGACTGGATGCGCGGCAGCAATGGGACGAGTTGTTTCTTGCGCGAGACCAGCCCTTCCACCACCGTTGTGTGTCCATCGAGGTCGAGCCGGGTGCCCAGTACTTCGGCCACAGCCTGCTCTCCACCCCAGATGAGGAGGTGGCAGCGCATCTCAATGATGTCGACGATCATGAAGAGGAAGACTTCGTAGCCACGTTGCTGCGACAGGGTTTGCATGGTTGCCAGCAATTCGGGAATACGTTTCTCGATGGTTTCCGGGCTGGCCGTCTCCACGGTGCCAACGGCAAATTTTGTGTCGCGGACAGCGAACTCTTTGAAATCAGCCGTTAGCAGGGCCTCGGTAGAGCGACGGGCTAGATCGCTGGCAGCAGCATTGAAGATTTCATGGCCGTACTGCTCGATATCTTCGCCCGTAATCCTTGCCAGTTCGCTGGCAACCTGTTCGTCGCGTTCGGTGCTAGTGGGCGAGCGCAGGATCAGGGTATCATAGAGCAGACCGCCGAGCAGGAGGCCGGCCACGTCGCGGGGAATATCCATTCCTGACTCGTGGTACATACTGGCGATGATGGTACCGGTGCAGCCGACCGGCTCGGCGCGAAACAGGATGGGTTTGCTGGTCAGCACGTCGGCGATGCGGTGATGGTCGATGATGCCGAGCAGCTCTGCCTCATCAATGCCGTCTACTGCCTGCGAGCGTTCGTTGTGATCGACCAGCACCACCTGCTTCGGACGAGCATTGATCAGGTCGGTACGCGAGAGATAGCCAACGAGTCTGCCATCACCATCGACGACTGGCATAGAGCGGCGGCGTGCCAGCGTCTGCTGCACTTCGCTTATCAGTGTTTCGGGATGGCAGTAATCAAACTCGCGGTTCATGATGTCCTGAGTGTTGATGCTCAGGTTAATCAGGCGCACGGCGGTGAAGGTGTGGTAGGCAGTGCTGATGAGAAGCACACCCTGTTTTTGTGCGGCTGTTTTCACCTTCTGTGAGACGAGGAGATCACCGGTGATAACAAGAGCGGCAGCTCCAGCTTCGATTGCCTTCAGTTGCGCATCTTCGCGGTCTCCCAGCACGACCAGGCAGCCTGGTTCGATATAGTCGGCCATCGTTTCTGGCTCCATGGCCCCCACGACGATGCGATCTCCCAGTTTGCGCCGCCCTTCCACCAGCACGCGTCCTTGCAGCACCTTCATGAGATTGTCGCGTACTAAGGAAACGCGGTTCACCACTTCTGGATTGAGGTCCTTAAAAAAGAGCTTGGCAAAATCCTCGGTCGCGATAATGCCATGCACTTTGTCTTCCGCGTCCAGGACGGGCATGGAACGCCGGTTGTGTTCCTGAAGGATTTTACCAGCCTCCAGAATGGGCTGGTCGAGATAGGCACAGATCACGCCACGACGCATCACATCCTGTACCTGGAGATAGACATCATCAATGACGAGCGGCGGTTCGACCCCGAAGCGTTTCAGCACAAAGCTCACTTCTGGTTTGAGGATGCCGTTGCGGGCCGCGACCGCTTCTGGCTGCCCCTGTAAATGCAGCAAACAGGAGTAAGCATATGCCGAGGCAACGGAATCGAGATCGGAGTTTTTGTGCCCGATCACATAGATGGGTCTTGCCATGATTTTACGCCCTTCATTATGTGGGTGTCGTCTATCTATTCTATTATGCCTGATGGTGTCAAATTCGAGGCTTTCTTCTCGCTACTACAACAGCTACACCACTTGCTAACAGAACAATCAAGAGGCTCAGCACAATGAACCATGCAACCGGCGGTGCAGCTACTTTGCTTACAACTGGAGGAGTGGCGGGTGTGGTAGAGCCTACGCTGGCGCTATTGTCGGGTGTTGGTAGAATGACCTGCGGATTGGAGGGAGGCTTGCCATCTGAAGCATAGGCGGCGTAGGGATTCTTGTATGCAGTCGGTTGCTTGACGACATTGAGCATTTTCGTGATGCGACGTGAACCGCTTGCCGAAGTGACGGTGAGGGCGAGGGTGTAGGCCCCTGTTGCCGTGTAGGTATGGTTGACGGTGGGGCCACTGGCGGTACTGCCATCGCCGAAGTTCCAGGCGTAGCTGTACGCGCTGCTGTTGCCGGTGACCTGGGCGTTGAAGGAGAGGCTTTTTCCCACCTGTGTTTGCCCGATGTCACTGATAGTGGCGACAGGAACGTTCTGCACAGGCTTTGCAACGGAGGATGCCTCTCCCAGAATTTCCGGCTGGTGCAGCATCCAGGTGGTGAGCATGCCGGGCAGGGCCAGCGACAGGACGAGGGCAGGTGCCTTCTGGGAACTGCCACTGGCGAAAGTGTTCATCAGCTGGATGGTATCCTGCGACTGATCGAACGGATACGACCAGGGAGGAGGATTCCTGTTATAGTAGGTAGAGTTACCGACGAAGGTAGCGCAGGGTATGCCCGCGAGCGTGAAAGGGATCTGGTCGCTGCCGCCCAGTGTATCGTCTTCCGGCTGAATGTTGCTCATCTGGTCGCTACTGAACACCGGCTGGGAGACGGTCTGCCCGTTGTCGTCACGATAATTCAGGGTTTGATAGCCCATGGCCTGAAATTGCTGGAACACTGCCGGGATCGCCTGCTGCATCAGCGAGCGAAACTGGACGATGTTTGCTCGCAGTTGCGCGGAAAGCTGGTTCTGATGTGGGTAGAAGCTATTGTTTTTCAAGGGCGACATATCGATGTAGAAGGGCAGCAGGGGATTGGACAACTTGCCGAGGTAGCGCAGGGGATAGGCAATGCCGTTCTGCTCCTCGTTAAACATGGCAACGATATTACTCAGATCGCCGTTGACAGTGTTGTTGACGTAATGGAAGGAGCCAAAGATGCCCTGTTCCTCGGCATCGAAGATGACGAAGCGCAGGGTGCGAGCGGGATAGAGGTGATGGCTGCGCCAGTAATTGCCCAGGGCCTGCGCGACACCCAGTTCGATGGCACAGCCGCTGCCGTCGTCGTTAGCCGATTGTGTGGAGACTGCTTCTCCGTCGTAATGGCAGCCGATGACGACCACCTGCTCTGGGTGAAGCGCTCCCGGCACGCTCACTTCGACATTGAAGGCAGGTACTACTGCCGGCCGTCCTACCCAGCCCTGGACGGGAAAGGGATCATGCACAACCTGCGGCCCAAAACCTTGCAAGTCGTGGGCCATCTCCTGCGCCCAGTACGTGGCAAACTCGTCGTGCCCATTTACATTGGGCGGCAAATTGGTGTCGTAGCCCGCCTCGCGGTGCAGGTAATGCGTCACCATATAGAACAGCTGGTTGTAGATGTAATCAGGATTGACCGTCGGGAAATCCGTCGTTGCCTGCTGCCTCGTTATTGAAAACGTGCTGGCGAAAGTCATCCCCGTGGTGGGAGCAGGCAGCAAAAAGCTGGTTGCCAGCAGCAGTGAGCAACAGACCTGAATTATCCGGCGCAACATGATGGCACTCGCTTCCAGATTTACTCTTGAGCCAGAAAGTCGTTGACTACGCGCATGAATTCATCGAACAGGCTGCGGTGAATATTATGGGTGGCACCATTGAGCTGAACGGCCCAGCTATGCTCTGGCAGGTAGTGTATGGCTTGTTCCCAGGCTGCTTCGTCCATTGTCGATCCCAGCGCCGGGTCTGCGCGAAGCAGAAGCGTGGGGACAGCAATATCGCTGAGCAGTGGTAGGAGGTTGCCATGCTGAGAAGCGTCGGCAAGCACGCTGATCACGGCCTCACGACTCACTTTCTGCAGCGCGTCGATCTTACCCTCGATATCGGCCTCTGTCCAGCCAGGACTGCTGGCCTGAATTTCGGGGCGAAGTTCTTCAGCGGGGCGACCAATATCTTTTGTAAACCTGCTAGCCTGTTCTTCAGCGCTGCCCTTGCCCTGTCCAAACTTAAAGGCAGGGTCTTCAAGGATGACGTAAGACAGGTTTGGAGCAGGCTGCTGAGACCACGCACCAATTGCCAGGACGATAGCCGTAGCTCCACCCCATGAGTGACCGATGAGTAAAGGATGTTGCAGGCCAAGAGCCTGTATAAATGCGGCGGCATCATCGGCGGTGTGACGCAGGCTATATGCTCCCTGCGCCGGTTTGACGCTGTCGCCATGCCCGCGCATATCGAAGGCGTAGACGCGGTAGCGGTCTGCCAGCGCCGGGCCAACGCGCACCCAGCTCTGAGCGGAACTTGTAATGCCATGCAGCAGCACCGCAGCGGGCAACTCAGTGTGTTCGGCTCCCCACGTTACATAGTGAAAACGACCGGCAGGTAGGTCAATCGTGTGGGATTGAGCAACTCTGTCAAATTTTTCCGTCATGATTTCTCCTCCATTTACGTTCGCTATGCCTCGTTCTTAATTATGCCACAATCAGGTACCCGTTTGACGGTCAGATACCGCAGCGGGCGCTGACCTTCGAGCCAACAGGGACGTCGCTAGCAACAGGTGGAGATGATGGGAGACTGTTGATCTGGTATCTCGCGCAGAGCCATATGCCACTGCTAACAGCGCAACATTCCGCTCCCTGGCGTGGTCACCAGACAGCAGGATGATCGCTACTGCCGCGGGTAATAACGTACCCTTCTGGAAGTTACAATAGGCCGTAAAAACTGGCCTGGACATGTCATTCTGAGCGTAGCGAAGATCTCTGGCACACCCGTCAGTATGGTGAGCTTCAGATTCTGAGCGCAGCGAAGAATGACATGCGAGAGGGCCTTTTTCATGGCAGGTCACTGTTTGCTGGCCTCTTCGACGAAGCGCACCAGCATTTCCATGTCTTCGATGGCGCGTTCGGCTATGGGACTGCCAGTGCGTGGCACGCTGCGTAAAGCCTCGTAAGCGAAACGGCACTGTTCGGCCAGGAATGCGCGGCAGTAGGCTTTCGTCCCTGTGCGCTCGAAGATAGCCAGCACTGCTTCCACCTGCTCATCGCTGACGGGAGTCTCCTGAGTATAGACCTGGCGGAGGATTTGCCGGTCGCGCTCGTCAGCGTGTTCCAGAGCGTGCAGGATGGGCAGGCTTTTCTTGCGCCGGTAGATGTCACCGGTGGAGGTTTTGCCCAGTTCTTCGATGCTGGCCCAGACACCGAGGAGATCGTCACGCACCTGGAAGGCGATGCCCATGGCGTAGCCGAAGCGGTGCAGGCGCTCAATCGTTTCCCGGTCGCGTGTTCCCAGCAGCGCACCCATTTCTGTGGCGCAACTCATCAAGATGCCTGTCTTGCGACCAATCATATCTTCGTACATCGCAACGGAGATGTCCTGTCGCTGCTCAAAGCTGATATCGAGATACTGTCCTTCGGCCAGCACCAGGCAGGCCCTGTCGAGTACCGCGCCAAGTTGGGCGGCGATAGCGCTTTCAACGCCTTCGTTCAGGACATCCCACAACGTCAGGCGGCTGAGCGCGAACAGGCCATCGCCGGTATTGATGGCGTGAGGAATACCCCAGACGTTCCACAGGGTTGGACGATGATGGCGCTGCGTATCACCATCCTCGATATCGTCGTGAATCAAGGTAAAATTATGGGTCATTTCAATAGCTGCCGCAGCGGGCAGCGCGCGCCGCAAGTACTCTTTTTCGTTTGTATCTACATCAGCCCTCATCGTATTCCAGGCACCGGCGGCTTCGTAAGCTAACAGGAGCAAGGTTGGACGCAAGAGCTTACCGGATTTGCTTTGTGCCGGTAAGAAGCTGGCATCGACCCAGCCAAAGTGGTAGGCTATTTGCCCGTAAAAGGATTGGAGGTCGTTTGACCGGGTTGATTGTTCGGCGTGGGCAGTCGCGTACTGCACTGCACGATGCAGCGCCGCCTCAATTTCCGCCTGGTGTCGTGTCATGGCGGTTTGTACGGTTGGTGATAAAGTCATTTTTTCTCTTCTGAATTTTAATGATGGAGGTAGAAGAAAGCTGTAGCCACTACTGTGCCTGCTGCTACAATCCAGCGCGTCAGTCCTCGAATGCCGCCGATACGGGCAAAGGGGGCGCACAGGTCGCAGTAGCGGTTCATGTACTGGTAGCGGTGGCCGCGTACCCCTTCGCGCACGACTGCAACATCTTCTGTTTTGGTCTGCGTGTGCAGTTCATCGCAGATATAGCGACCGCAGCCCTGGCAGCGAAACTGGTCAATGAAGTGCGAGGTGCGCGAGAGAGACCACTGGTCCGGGTAGACCTGCGTGCCGCATACATAACAGGCCTGCGTGTGAGCCAGCTTCATCTGCTTTTCCGCGCAGGGCGAGTGTTGTTGTTTGGGAAAATGCTGCTGGCAGAAACCATTATGACAGTCCGGGCAGCGACCCAGCGCTTCCTCATCACATTCGCGACAGCGGCGGGCAGCGCTGAGTGTATAAGTGTATGTTTTTTCCTCGTTTGTATCACGCATAGCGGCCTGTGCCCCCATAATTTCTACGTACATTCATTTAAGACGTTTGAGCGACGAATTTCGTATCCCTATCAGTAATATAACATCGTTGTTGCATGTAAGCAATGAGGAGGGTATGATGGGGGGTATAGAGTAGGGGGTCAGTACAGAACAGAGTGTCGTGTATGGAAAGCAAATTACCGCCAACAATCTGGGGAGAGCACCGTCTGGATTGGGGCGAAAAAACCTATGTGATGGGGATTATCAATGTCACGCCCGATTCGTTTGCGGGTGATGGCATTGTAGAGGAGACACTGTCACAAGACGAGGTGGTGCAGCTTGCCGTGCAACAGGCACAGAAGTTTGTGGCCGAGGGGGCAACGCTCATCGACGTTGGCGGCGAATTGACAAGACCTCGATTTGAACCGGTCTCTGTTGAGCAGGAGTTGGAGCGTGTGTTGCCGGTGATTCGTGCTCTTCACGCTGCCCTGACGGGAGAAGTGATGCTCTCTATCGATACCTGGAAGGCTGAGGTGGCGCGGCTGGCGCTGGATGCCGGGGCCTGCATGATCAACGATATCTGGGGGCTGCGACGCGACCCGCAGATGGCGGCGCTGGCGAGCGAACGGGGGGTGCCGGTGGTTGTGATGGCCAATATGCGGGAATATCAGAAGCACGAGATTGTCAGCGATGTTATTCGTTTTCTTGCTGGCAGCATCGATCTGGCACTGGCGGCAGGTGTAGCCTGGGAGCGGATCATTATCGATCCGGGCATCGGGTTTGGCACGACGCCACAGGAGAATCTGACCTTGCTGCGCCGCCTGGGAGAACTGCGGGCGCTGGCACGACCAATTCTGCTTGGCACCTCGCGCAAATCGACCATCGGGCGCGTGCTTGGCGGCTTACCTCCATCTGAACGGGTTGAGGGGACGGCGGCGACGGTGGCGCTGGGGATCGCGCAGGGAGTGGATATTGTGCGCGTGCATGATGTGCATGAGATGGTGCGCGTCGCGAAGATGAGCGATGCCATCTCACGTGGTATGCCCGACCTGCAATAGATCCGGTGGAATAGATAGAGGAGAATGCATTGTGAATTACCAGGAAGCTCTTGCCTATCTCTATAGTCTGAGTGATTTTGAGCGCGGCGGCCCGTTTTCGCGCAATCCAGAGGAGAATCTGCCCCGTGAAGCGCGTCTGCTTGCGGAGCTTGGCAATCCACAGCAGGAGTATAGCAGCACGTTGATCGCCGGGACGAAAGGGAAAGGTTCAACGGCGGCTCTGATTGAGCGCGTGCTGCGGGAGGCGGGATTGCGTACTGGACTCTATACGCAGCCGGACCTGCACACCTTTCGCGAACGCATGCGCGTCGATGGTCGGCTTATCAGCGAACAGGAAGTGGCGCTGTTGATGCAAGAGGTGCGTGCCGCCGTTGAGCGCATCGAGCAGAGGCATGAGTTCAGCCCATTTATTACCTTCGAAGTGGCAACTGCCCTGGCGCTGTTGTATTTTAGCAGGCAACATGTCGACCATGCTGTACTGGAAGTTGGCCTCGGCGGCAGGCTTGATGCTACGAATGTGACGCAGCCGCTTGTCTCTGTCATTACCTCCATCAGCTATGATCATATGCAGATACTGGGCAATACGCTGACCGCAATCGCGACGGAGAAGGCAG
The DNA here is from genome assembly GCA_963736995.1 of uncultured Chloroflexia bacterium. GTDB lineage: Bacteria > Chloroflexota > Ktedonobacteria > Ktedonobacterales > Ktedonobacteraceae > CADDYT01. The sequence continues at coordinate 345,989 of CAVTRB010000006.1, read as the reverse complement.
GCATTATCAAGCCGCGTGGAGTGGTCGTGACCTCGGCGCAGGCACCGGAGGCATTGCTTGCTATCGCAACTGCTGCACAGAGACAGCAGGCGCGGTTGGTACGGGTCGGTCCGGCGGAAGTTGATCTTGCGCAGGAGGCAGTAGTGGCCGGGCAGCTCCCGCCGCTGCTATATCGCTATCAATTGGAAAAGCGCAGCAGGGAGGGCCAGCGTTTCACTGTCTGGACGCCTGAGCGCGAGTATGGCGGGTTGGAAATACCGCTAAGCGGCGAGCACCAGCTTGAGAATGCCACTGCTGCTCTGGCAACACTTGAGATGCTGCGCGAACGTGGCATTGCCTGGGAGGAAACGGCGTTGCGAGCTGGTATGGCGGCAGTGCGCTGGCCTGCGCGCATGGAAGTCGTCGGGCAGCATCCGTCGATCGTGGTGGATGGCGCGCACAATGCCGATTTAATGCAGAAATTGATGCACGCCCTGCGCGAGTCGTTTTCTTTCCGGCGATTGATCGTCGTCTTGAGCGTCAACGCGGATAAAGATCTGGTGGGAATTGTACAGGCGCTGGCAGATGTGGATGTCGTTGTGCTGACACGTATGATGAATCCACGCGCCGCCTCAGTTGAGCAATTGCAGGAGCTTTTCGGTCGCTATGCATCTCATGTTCAGAGCTATAAAGAAAGAGATACAGGCGCTGCTCTGAACCGTGCGCTGGAAGTGGCGAGGAGCAATGACCTGATCTGTGCGACCGGCTCGCTGTATCTCGCGGCGGAAGCCCTGCGCTGGGCAGCAGCACGTGGGAGCGAAACGGCTGCCGCGACGATTGAGAGCGTTGATCACTAATTTTAGAGGAAGGATGCCAGGATCATCGTGGCATTACATGGCTCGCAACTTCCTGGCGAAAGTAAAATAATCTTACCTGCTTACTCTGTTTCCTGCTGGCGTCTCAGTGCGTAGCGGGCGCTGCCTTTCTTTCCTGCTACCGAAGCTTCTTCCGGCGTCCACTGATGGGCAGTGCCACGAGCTTGAGAGGTGCGCCCCCCTTTACTGGCGATTTCCCTGCGTTTCTCTGGACTCATTGCAGCCAGGCCTCGTGCTCGTCCTGTTACTTGACGAATAACCATTGTAACTCCTCTCTAGCAATTTCCTGATAGCTCAGCGCGATTTGACGGTGTACGGTGTCACGTGCCATGACCTCACCGCATAATTTTTCTGTTAAAACAAGAGTAACAGATTTGTCAGCAATCAGCAATAGAAACGTAAGTGAATGGAAAAACTCTCAGCGTTCTTTAAGGTAGGGCTTAACTTTCTTAAGGTTTAGCTGTTAATGCTATGTAGTAGGAATGTGGAATTTGTCAGTAATTTCCTTGAGTTCGGTCTGTAGAACAGATACAATTAAGAAAAGCCATCTGGCACAGGTATGCTCACCAGTTGAGTGCATCACTTCAGTGAGGAGGACAATATGCAAGGTTTAATGATGGATTATTCCCTGACGTTGCAGCATGCGTTTGATCGCGCCGTGCGCCTGTTTCGGAAAAAGGAGGTCGTAACTCAGACCGACATTGGGACACCACACCGCTATACTTATGGTGAGTGGGGGAAGCGTACGATACAACTGGCGAATGCGCTGAAAAACTCAGGCGTTGAGCCGGGGGATCGCATCGCCACGTTTGCCTGGAACACGTATCGTCACCTGGAGTTGTATTTCGCCATTCCCTGCATTGGTGCCGTGCTGCATACCCTCAACATTCGCCTCTTTGCCGACCAGCTCACCTACATTATCAACAATGCCGAAGACAAGATCATCTTTGTCGATGGCGACCTGGTGCCACTGCTGGAAAAGCTGGCAGACCAGCTCAAGGGCGTGAAGCTCTATGTCATCATGGGTGAGGCTCCCAATGCAACGGGCAGGCTCCAGCCCTCGGTGGATTACGAGACCTTCATTGGTAACCAGCCGGACAGCATTACATGGCCGCAGCTCGATGAGAACTCCGCCGCCGCAATGTGCTACACGTCCGGCACAACGGGCAATCCAAAGGGTGTCGTCTACAGCCACCGTTCAATCTACCTGCACTCGATGGGTGTCGGCCTTGCCGATGGCCCTGGCCTGAGCGAGCATGATGTGACCTTCCCGGTGGTGCCGATGTTCCATGCCAATGCCTGGGGCTTCCCGCATGCCGCCGTGATGATGGGTGCAAATCTCGTCCTCCCGGGCCGCTTCATGGACCCGTTGAAGGTTGCACAACTGATGGCGGATGAACACGTGACCCTTGGTGCCGGTGTGCCGACAATCTGGATTGGCCTGTTAAACATGCTCGACAAAAACGAGTTCGATTTCTCGTCGCTGCGCGCCATCTACTGTGGGGGTTCTGCCGTACCGCAAGCCTTGATCGCTGGCCTGCAAAAGCACAATATCAACATTGTGCAGGCCTGGGGCATGACTGAAACCTCTCCACTTGCCTCTGTCTCCAAACTGCGCAGCTACCAGGAGGACCTGCCGCAGGAGGAGCAATTCCGTATCCGGGCGCGACAGGGAACGGTGATACCGGGCGTCGAGTTTCGCGTGGTGGATGTGGAGACGGGGAAAGAAGTACCGTGGGACAACAAGAGCTTCGGTGAGTTGCAGGTGCGCGGCCCCTGGATTGCCCGCGCCTACTATGCCGATAACGAATCGAGCGCCAAATTTGCCGAAGGCTGGCTGCGCACTGGCGACGTGGCCGTTGTCGACGAAGACGGCATTCTCCAGCTGGTCGACCGCACGAAAGACCTGGTGAAATCCGGCGGCGAATGGATTTCCTCTGTTGAGCTGGAAAGCCTGATTATGGGTTATCCCAAAGTGCTGGAAGCCTGCGTCATCGGCGTACCACATCCGAAATGGTCGGAGCGTCCGGTTGCCTGCGTCGTCGCCAGGCCCGACTACGAGGGGCAGATCACGAAAGAGGAAATTATCGACTACCTGCGCACCCGCATCGCCAAATGGTGGCTCCCCGATGACGTCCTCTTCATCGATGCTATCCCCAAAACCAGCGTTGGCAAGTTCGACAAAAAAGTCCTGCGCTCCCGCTATGCTATGTATACGCCTTCGGAAGCGTAATATCAGTAGAGTTGGAGAGAGTGACGGCAAGAGAGAATAGCGCGCCAACCTCTCTTGCCGTCACTCTCTCCAACTCTACAGGTCATGCGGTTTTTGAAATTTTGTTCAAATGTATAAAAAAAGGGAGTCAAAAAGCTTGATTGAGAGAGAAGGTAATGATACAATATGTACCAGATTGATGCAGTTTTGCGGTTATTTATGTGATATTTGAGTTCCCGGGAGGCCAGGGTCGGAACGCGTGAAACCGGCGTTGCTCCCTTTGCGCTAGGAGTCTGTACAGATGGGCGGCACTCTCCTGCTTGCACTGCTGGCTATTTCCCTTGCTGTCATTGTACTTGGCTACGTGCTTTCACTCCGTGCCCCGCTCCAGCAGCGTGACCAGTACACGACCTATTCTGCTGATCGAAGTGCGCCTCCCTACATGATATCCTCTCGGAGCCGTCGCAGCAGATATGAAAGTGCATTGAGTGAAGGCACAGATTTCTCGCCATCCGCAATCATTGGCAGTATCTTACGCCCCCGTCTGGACAATCCAACGTCGCTGCTGGGGCTTGGATTGGTGCTCATCACGCTTTTGTTGTTTGGCACGATGATTTTAAAAACGCTCCTTCCCAGTTTTTCCCTGGTTGCGAACTCGTTGTCTTTATCACAGCCTGCTGCTACTGCTCAGCCAACCTCCAATCCCCTGCAAGAAGCTTCGGGCGCTTCGCAGAAACTGGTGCGCATCAGTCAGCTCGATCCCTCGCAATACAGTTCTACCCAGGAGTATAATACCTGGGCTTATTCTGCCTGCTCTACTGCCGCAATGACCGAAGTGATAAACGCTTACGGGCATCATTACCGCATAACAGATATCTTGAAGGTTGAAGCCGGGATAGGGGCGATTACACCTCAACTTGGTCTGCTAGAAGATGCTGGAGTCGCAAATACAGCCTCCCATTTCGGCTTTACGGCAATCTGGGGCCATCAATTCTCGCTCAATCAGATCATCGCTATGGCGAATAAAGGGCGACCCGTCATCGTCAGTTGGCCTCCTGATCGGTACCCAGACGGCCACCTCGTAGTTGTCACCGGCGGTGACAGCAACTCAGTCTACATCGCCGATTTATCAATGTTCAATCGCCACTCACTGACGCACGCACAATTTCTTGCCTGGTGGGGTGGCTTTGCGGCAATCCTCGTTCCGAAGGGCAAATAAAACAAACAGAGGGGCCAGGATGGAGTTCATCCTGGCCCCTCTGTTTGTTTTCCTGGTTAAGCATGCTTATGCTTCGGCTTCTTCGGTCTTTTCGTCTGTGGCCTCTTGCTTCTTCGGAATGTAGAGTTTGATCCTACGGAAGCCCTCGGCGTGTTGCATAGCGAGACCTTTCTTCTCCCTGGCCTCTTTTGCCGTTCCCTCGCTCCAATTGCGCAGGCGCTCGGTCATATCTGTGTCTGGCCCAAACTGGGAGATGTGACATTTCAGTCCCTTAGCTTTCAGATCGATGGTCTCACTGACATCGATATACGTGTTCACGTTGCCGCTGCCCCAGAGGTAGAGTTCGTGGGGGCGATAGGGTAGGAAGCCCTCGGTCAGCAGTTCGCGATAGGAGCGAGGATTACCGGCGGCGGGGAAGATGGCATCCAGCACGATATTGCCCGTTGCGCGATGGTCGGGGTGGTTGAGGTACGCGGTCTCTTCAGGCTTCTCGTCGGGATCGGGGGCAAAGATGTGCCGTTCAGGGTCGTGAGTGAAGACGATGCGCGGACGATATTTGCGGATGAGCCGCGTTACGGCTTTGCGCGCTTCCTCGCTATTCGTCAGATGCCCATCATGGAAGCGCAGGAATTCGACTGCCTGCACGCCAAGCACTTCGCAGGCGGCTCGCTGCTCCTGTTCGCGTTGCAGCATGAGGTCGGTATCGACCAGGCTGGGAACTTCGCTGCCTTCCGCGCCATCGGTCATAATGACCCAGACTATTTTTTTCCCCTGCTTTGCCCAGAGCGCGCTGGTTGCGGCTGTGGCAAAATCAGCATCATCGGGATGTGCTCCCACGACCATTGCTTCAAAATCGGGTTCAGTAACCATTTGCACAGCGCCGGGAGCTTCTTTATAAGCCATATAGTAAAACCTCTCTTCGATAAAAGGACTTCGCAAGTGTGCGATATAGAAAGTTCGTTCTGTATAGAATAGGACGAAAGATTGGTGGGTGTCAAGTTTGTAGGACTCTTTCAAAGGCCGCTATCACCTCTTGCGCTGAGATGGCGCGGCTCGCGAGAATGTCCAGGCCAACCGCGCGTTCACGCAGCCCTTCACGCAGGATAGCCTGTTCTTCAGTGGTATGTCCCAGCAATTGCGCCAGCGTCTCGGTTTCCCAGTGGAGCAGGACACCTGCCTGTAGCAGGCTGCCTGAACGGCGGCGCACCATGTCCAGCCCGACCACTTTGCGCTGTCCCTGTCCTGCCACGACTTCATACGGAGAGAGCGAGCCGTAGCAGGCACGGCGCAGGAGCGCCTCATGCCGCTCAGTTTCCGGCTGTTTGAGCAAGGCCCGCTGTTTGTGCGCTTCGGCAACTGAGACGCTGCGCGTTTCTATGCTCAAATCCTGCAAAGCGGCCTCCCAGGCTTCGCCAAACCATCGGTAGGATTCCACGATATCGGCCAGGATCAGGGGATGGCCTGCTGGCAAGATAACATCTAGACTGAGCAGCGAGGAACCTACCAGGACGGCAGTTCCTCCCGCCTTCCGGTGATAGATGGGCAACTTGTATGTCTCCAGCGCTTCAGCGTTGAGCACGCTGTACTTCTGTGAAAAGCCCAGTACCAGCCCCGTGCGTTCCGCCTGCGACCAGTAGAGCGTCGCGGGGTCTCCTGGCGTGATTGAGGCCAGCAGCACTTCACTCATTTCGATGTGACGCTGCTGGTTCGCAACGCTGAGCGGGTAGATACGCCAGCTATTCGTCGAGAAGGTCGGCTTCTGCAAGGCTTTTCTCCGCGGGTTTGCGATAAATCCAACCACAGATAGCGGCTACCAGACTCAGCAGGGCATCAACCAGCAGGGCGATGGGCGCGCCGAAGAAGTGGGCCAGGCCGCCGGTAAAGAGGTTGCCGAGAGGAGTCGTACCGGCAAAGACCAGCATGTAGGCGCTCATCACACGGCCTCGTAAATGGTCAGGTGCGACAGTTTGCAGGGTGGTATTGGAGAGCGCGGAGAGCACAATCTGTGCGAAGCCAACCGCCGCAATCAGCGCCAGCGACAGGAGATACCACTGCGAGATGGCGAACAGGGCCTCGAAGATACAGAAGGCCGTAGCACCCACAAGCAACTGGGAGATACTCGGCTTATTGTTGCCCCAGGCCAGCCAGAGCGCCGCGATTAGCGAACCAACGCCAAAGGCCGATGAGATGAAGCCAAAGCCCACCGCGCCAACATTCAGCACCTCGGTGGCAAAGAGTGGCAGCACGACGTTGAAGTTGATGCCGAAGAGGGAGATGACGCCCAGGACGGCGATGATGAGCAAGATTGAGGGGGTGCGCCAGGAATAGACCAGCCCCTCGCGCAGGCTCTCTAATGTGCGCGGCTTTGCAATGGCTCCGCCCTTCACCGCTTTCAGATTGGCCACATGAGTGTGCAGTTGCTTCAGGTCGATCATGGCGAGGCCGATGATGACCGCGATAAAGCTGATGGCATTGAGCAGGAAGAGCGGGGCAACGCCAAGCCATGCGATGAGGATACCGCCGATGCCGGGACCGATGATACGGGCCATATTGAACAGCGAGGAGTTCAGGGCGATGGCGTTAGGCAGGTCGGAGCGGCCTACCATTTCAACGACGAACGCCTGCCGCGTGGGCATGTCGAGAGCGTTGGTGATGCCGAGCAGCGAGGCCAGGATCAGCACGTGCCAGATACGCACCTCGCCTGTGGCTACGAGTATCCAGAGAATAAAGGCCAGGGTCATGGCCGATGTCTGGGTGAAGAGTAAGACGGTGCGTTTGGGTAAGCGGTCTGCCAGGACGCCGCCAAAGAGCGCGAAGAACATGACCGGGAGAAATTGGAGCGCACCAACGATGCCAAGCCACCACGCGCTATGGGTCAGCTCCAGCACCAGCCATGCCTGTGCAGTTGTCTGCATCCAGGTGCCGATCAGTGAAATAAGCTGACCGAACCAGAAAAGGCGAAAATTGCGGTGGTGCAAGGCCACAAAAGCGCGCAGCAGTCCCTTCGATGGCTGCTCCTCGTGTACTCCTGCTGACGGTTGTACGACATGTTGACTTTCAGGTAATGTTTGCATAGGGCTAAAAATCCGATCTCATTTCAGGATAAAAACAAAGCTTATTTTTCTGTATCAGAAGATGTTTTAAGGGTTAAAAATTGTTGGCGTCTTTGCTCGTGACGTTCGAGCCTTTCCAGCAAAGGTTGGCGCAGCTGCTCCAGGCCGTTGATTTTCTGCTCAATGAGGCGAAGCTGGTTATGAATTAATTCATCCGAGCGCTCCAATTGCACCAGTTTTGCCTCAACCTCAGTTGCGTGCAGATACGCTTCCTTGATCTGCCCGCGCTCGTCCTCTGCCTCCAGCATATCACGTATATCGTTGAGCGAGAAGCCAAGCAGGTCGCGCAGTCTTTTGATGTGTTCAATGCGCTGGATATCTGCCTCGCTATATTGCCGGTAATTCCCTTCCGTCCGACCGGTAGGAGGGAGCAGGCCGACCTCCTCGTAATAGCGCAGCGTGCGCTTGGTCAACCCCGTGCGAGTCGCCACCTGCTCAATCGTAAACAGATTGGCAGCCTCTGGATGAACTGAGTCCGCGCCGACCATCATCATACGCCTCCTTTGTAAGCAAAAGCCGACACCATACATTGCTATCCTTACAAGCTTTGTCTATAGTATACCAAAGATTAACGTTAACGTCAAGGTTAATCGTTCACATTTCCAGGGTAAGTATAAGATCTCTGTATGACTGCCCGCATTGTTGGCACTTGTGGTACAATTGCATAGTATCGGATGGGCTATCCTTCAGGTTAGGTGAGAGCCGTTCGGGCAGCAGCGAATTGTAGTGTCGTCAATGGCATGTCATACAAGGAAGTGTCGAGATGTATGCTACCCTGGGGTCCCTGGTGGAGAGGGCGATTATGGGCAATCAGCGTCCTCTAGAGTTTTATCTGCGCGATCAGAGCCGCCTGCCGGGTACGCGAGCAAATCTGGAACTGGTCAATGATTTTAGCGACCTGCTCGCGGCGGTAGCGGCGGAGCAGCCTGAACACACACGGGGACTATTGAAATATCTTACCAATGAGGCGCACACGGCTGCGCAGACGAATACGCCGGAAGAGTTCGTTTTGCTCTGTGGCGTGGTTGCTTATGGTGCCTGTGCAGGGACGCAGCCAACATGGCGCAGCGAAGCGTTTGAAGTGCTGGCTGATTATGCAGAGCATGCCTCATGGCGTGTTCGCGAAGGTTCAGTAATGGGCTTCCAGCGTCTGCTAATCACCTCATCCCAGGAAACTATTCGCCACCTGAAGAATATGGCGACGAGAGGAAATTACCTGCGTCAACGCGCTGCTGTCGCGGCTATTGCCGAGCCGCCACTTTTAAAGTCGGATGAACTGGTTGAGGCCGCGCTGTCAATCCAGCATACCGTACTGGAGCGGATGCGCTGCGTGCCTGCTGAGGAGCGCAGGAGCGAGCCGTTTCGCACGCTGAGACAGGCGTTGGGATATACGTTAAGCGTAGTGACGGCTGCTGCTCCCGAAAGAGGCTTTGCCCTGATGCGCGAGTGTGCAAGCTGGAGGGATACCGATATTACCTGGGTGCTGAGAGAAAATCTCAAAAAGAAACGATTGGCGAAATTCCCTGAAGATATGGAAACCCTTATTCGCCTGCTGGCATAAGATATTATCCATGTCATCCTGAGCGCAGCGAAGGATCTAGAGTGAGCATGCCGACAAGGTGGCTGCCTCGAGATCCTTCGCTGCGCTCAGGATGACATCCGGGTAATGGCATAAGATGGTTGGTTGGTGATGAGTACGGCTACACAGTATTACGTGATGACGATGCCGGGTCTGGAGACGGTGGCATTCAGTGAGATTCGCGAGCATGTGCCTGGCGCTGAACTGGTCAAGTTCTCACGAGGCGTGGCGCAGTTTCGTACTGCCGAGCCAGCGGCCAGACTGCTGGAATTGCGCACGGTTGAGGATGTTTTTATTACGGCGGCGCATATTACCGGCCTGGGGCATGGGCGGGATGCGCTCCGTGTCCTGCACAGCGCAACGCTACATGCTGATCTCGAACAGGCGCTTGTCATGTGGCGGCGTACTCATCATGGCAAGCGTCCTTCTACCTGGCGTGTCGTCAGTCAGAAGCAGGGAGCGCACGAGTTTCGCCGGGTCGACGCGGGCAACGCGGTGATCGATGCTCTGAAGCAAGCCCTGCCGCGAGGGATGCATCTGGTGAAGGATGAGGCGGATATCGAGTTCTGGCTCTGGCTCAACGGTAGCGAGGCGCTGCTCGGTCTGCGCCTGAGCGATGCGACGATGCGCCACCGCACGTATAAGCAGGAACACCTACCCGCCTCGCTGCGTCCCACAGTGGCGGCGACCATGAGCCTGCTTTCACGACCAACGGCGCAAGATAGCGTGCTCGACCCACTGTGCGGAGCGGGAACTCTTCTCATCGAGCGTGCGCTGCTCGCGCCGGTGAAAGAGGAGCTGGGCGGCGATATCCGCAAAGAGGCTGTGACGATGGCCCGCCGCAACGCGCAGGCTGCCGGAGTGGGAGCGCACTGGCGCGTCTGGGATGCTCGTGAATTGCCGCTTGAGAGCGAAAGTGTGAACCGTATCCTGACGAATTTACCCTTCGGCAAGCAGATTGGTACGCACGAGGAGAATACAAAGCTCTACGCCGGACTTGCGCAAGAGTTTCGACGAGTGCTTGCAGAGGATGGTATACTGGTGACGCTTACCAGCGAAGACCGGCTCTGGGAAGCGGTCTTGCGCGATACCGGCTGGCGCATCAGCAAAAAAGTGGTGCTGGTGGTTCTGGGTCAGCCCGCCAGCATCTTTGTTGCCGAGCGCATGTAAAGTTACAGAGACATTTTATCTATACAAGTGTAAAAGGAGATCAGTCCATTGGCTACGACATCGACAGCGGATTTTCGTAATGGCATGGTAATCCGCTATAATGGAGAATTGTTTACAATCACAGAGTTTCACCATGTCAGTCCTGGAAACTGGCGTGCCTTCGTGCGCACGCGCCTGAAAAATGTGCGCACCGGGCGCGTGATTGAGCAGCGTTTCCGTGCGGGTGAGGAGATTGAGGAGGTGCGTGTCGAGCACCAGCCCTGGCAGTTCCTCTATGTCGACGGCGACGAATACGTCTTCATGAATACCGAGACGTTCGATCAGCAGCCTATTCCAAAGGAGATGCTGGGCGATGCTGTGCAGTTCCTGAAAGAGCAGGATATCGTGGAGCTGCTGGTCGATGGAGAGACCATCATTGCCGCCGAACTGCCGAACTTCGTGGAGGTTGAGGTGGTCAGCGCCGAGCCTGGCGTGCGCGGCGACACGGCCAACAACGTGACCAAGCCTGCTACGCTTGAAACAGGTTCCGTCATTAACGTCCCCCTCTTCGTCAACCCCGGCGATCGCATTCGCGTCGATACGCGCACCGGACAATACGTTGAGCGCGTGAAGTAGCAGCAGAAATATATGAGGAAGGCACAGACGAGGCTCCGCAGCAGCGCTTAAGCGCTGCTGCGGAGCCTCGTCTGTGCCTTCCTCAGAAACCTACGGATGCTCCTGATTTACCACGAAGGCATCAATTTGTTCTCGAATCATATTTGCCTGGCCCTGCGAGAGATTCAGGTAACCATGACCTCCGATGTATTGCAGGTAATCAGTTTGAATACCGGCAGTTTGTAAATCCTGCACGAACTCTTGTGCCTGGGCGGGAGGCACAGTTGTGTCTGTTGTCCCCTGGAGTACGAACACTGGCCCTGTTTGAGGGGCTATGTTATTAACGGGGGACGCAGCCTGGTAAATCTGAGGATCACTGGTTGGCGTTTGATTATCTAACAATGGATAGAGATCGTACGTTGCAACGTTCGCATTCTCACTGTATTCCAGCGTAAGATCCATCGGCCCAAATGAATCAACAGCGCACTGGGCAGTTGGTGAGTAGCTCGCGTCAATCGTTGATACATCAGCCGTTTGAATGGTTTGAAGCTCATCAAGAAGTACCGCTAGTTGCGAGCCGGATGACGTGCCATAGGAACAGATGCGGGTTGAATCAAGTCCAATTGAAGAAGCGTTTGCTCGCATAAACCGCACTGCAAGCTGTATATCACCGACTTGATCTGGCCATTGACTACCGCCTGCCTGTTTTGAAGTTAAACGGTAGTTTATATCGTAGACATCATAGCCCTGGGCCGCATAGTCATTACATAATACCTGATACTGCGAGAGAGATTTGTCCTCGCCGGTCCAGCCGCCACCATGAATAATGATAAGGCCAGGACGGTTGGGAGGAGCATTCACAGGCAGGCATTCATCAAGGGTCTCATACGCATTAGGCCCATAGGCAATGTTCGTGGTTTCCTGAACTGCGTAGGTGGCGATGAGATTGACATTGATAATGAGCCAGGTAACATCTGAAGTGACCGTTCCCGTTCCTGTGATATCGAACGCACTATCAAGTTCAAAGTTTGGCGGCATTCCAAAGGCACTGTCAGCAGTTCTGACGCGGGTGAAGCTGGTACTTGAGGTATTCATATTTGCCTGGAATACTGTTTGTTTCGTGCATTTTCCTCCCGGGACACAGCCCACGTACAGGATGGTTGATCCAGTTGATGCTGTAGTTTTCTCTGTTGTTTCCATGTGGAAAGAGAGCGCCTCGTTCGTTGATGGTATCATTTGTGTTGTGTCGAGATTAAAATTTGCCGGCTCCCAGTCATTCATAAAGTAATGCTGGGTATAGCTCGTTCCTCCGGTGGTAACGTAGTAAGAATTGTAGTCATTATATAACTCCATTGCTGCGAGACCGGATGCATTACTCTGCTCAACGGTCACAAAGGAGTTATAGAGGGCTACTGACGTAGAAGCAGCGCTTGTTTGCAGGTACGTTTCGTACTGATGACCATCAGTCAGCAATGGCGTCACATCACCACTTGTCACATAGGTTGGGGTTGTACTGGTTGTACTGACGCACGTGATCTGGCTGCTACTGGTTATATCATATAGACAGGCAGAAACAGTATTGCCCGTCGGTGAGGCAAGGGTTGCGGAGAAAAGTGTGTCGAGTATGGAGTCCCATCCGCCTGAGATATGCAGCTTATGGTCGGTGAACATCCAGATTTTTGGATACTGCAACGAATGATCATTCGTGTCAGCGAAAGTAAGGGTTTCCGTATGGCCGAGATTAATGGAGGTGTCGGTATCAGTAATCAGACTGGGGTTTGATTGCAAAATGATCAGGCGGGAGAAACGGACACCAACCGTGGTTGGGGTGGTAGGACAGGTACCGCTGCCAGTATTGATCGGATTGCTGACAGCAGAAGCTGTTACCTCTGTTGTATTATCAGATGACCACAACTCGGCGTAGCCAGTTTCTGTGAAGGTATTGCTTGTACTGTTATAGACGCATCCATATTCAATGCGTACCTTATAGGTCGTTCCACTGACTAAATTTGCCAGAATATCAGCGGAGCGGACACGTGCGGTTGACGAAAGAATAGTATTTTTTGCAATGCCTGCCTCAAAGTAGACATGCGTAAGGCTTGAGTAGCGTGAACTATTCCATACGAAATATCCCGAGCCGCTTGCATCTGTATAGGTTGTTGAGGTTGTTGACATAGCACTATCTTGTATATCAATTTGTTGCTCAATTTCCGGATCTTTATTAACCGTTGAAGATTTTGTAGCAAGAGAATTCATTGGTTGCAAAAAGATGATTGTCGTGAACAGGATAAGACTGGCGCAACAGCAGAAAATGAGTGCATTGTATTTATTGAAAATGGGAAACGACGTTTTCCCATCTGGTGTGTTAAACGTTAAAAAGTCCGGTTTCATTTTTGTGTTTCCTCCCTGATGCCCTGGAATTGATTTGCCAGTAACGTGTAAATCTATGGCATTTGTCAGCAAAAAGGTAGCTTATTTCCATATAAATGTCAATTAGTAGAAATGAGTAGATGTTTACGGGTAGGTATTAACTATGAATGCTCCATGCGTTTCTGAAGCTTTTCAGTAGATTCTTTTGCCAGTCTAGACTGCGGAAAAAAAACCTTCCTTTCGCTTCCGTTGGCTGTACTGGTAAAGTTATGGATGTTCCTGAGCCACTACAAAGGCATTAATTTGTTCTTCAATCATATATGCTTGTCCCAACAAGAGACCCCCGAAGCCATGACCTCCGATGTACTGCTGGTAATTGTACGGAATACCCGCAGTTTGTAAATCCTGCTGTAACTCCTGTGCCTGGCCTGGAGGTACTTTTGTGTCTTCTGTTCCCTGGCAAATAAATACTGTTCCTGTCTGGGGAGCGATGTTTTCAACGGGGGACGCATCCTGATAAATCGCAGGATCGCTGGTTGGAGTTTGATCATCTAACAGTGAATAGAGATTGGGTTGCATGCTTGTATTTTCGTTATATAGCCGTGCTAGATCAGTCGGACCAAAGGTATCAACGTTACATTGTGTAGTTGGTGAGTAATTGGCGTCAATCGTTGCTACATCAGCAGTATGAATCGTCTGAAGCTCATCAAGGAGCAGCGCTAATTGCGAGCCTGATGACGAGCCATAAGAGCAAATGCGGGTTGGGTCAAGTCCAATTGAAGAAGCATTGGCTCGCATGTACCGCACAGCAAGTTGTACGTCACCGATTTGATCAGGCCATTGGCTACCGCCTGTTTTTAGTGAAGCTAAACGATAATCTATGTTGTAGACAACATAGCCCTGTGCTGCATACTCATTACACATCGTATCAAAATTTCCCTTATCTTTATCTCCACCAACCCAACTGCCACCATGAACAATGACAAGCCCAGGTCTGTTGGGAGGAGCATTCACCGGCAGGCATTGAGTATAGGTCTCCAGGGCATTGGGTCCATAGGTAAGGTTTGTAGTCTCCTGGACAGTGTAGGTGGGAATGAGGTTGACATTAATAATGAGCCAGGTGACAGTTGAAGTGATGCTTCCTGTTCCATTGCTTTCAAACGCGCTATCAAGTTCCACATTTGGCCACATTCCAAAAGCGTTATCTGGAGTTCTGACACGAGTAAAGGTCGCATTCGAAATATTCATATTTGATGCATATACTGACGAGTTACTACAATCCCCTCCCGGAACGCATCCAGCGAACAAGGATGTTGCCGCGGCTGATGCAGTCGTTTGCTCTGTTGTTTCCACATGAAAAGCCAGAACTTCGTTACTTGAAGGTACCGGAGTTGAAGTGTTGAGATTAAAATTTGCCGGTTCCCAATCATTCATAAAGTAATGCTGCGAATAGGTCTTTGCTGTTGTGCTGACAGGGTAGGGATTGTAATCATTATATAGCTCAAGGTATGAAAGCCCTGTTGGATTGCTTTGCTCAACCGTGACAAAGGAATTGTAAAGGATTACCTGCGTAGAAGCAGTGCCAACGTTCAAATACGTTTCGTATTGATGACCATCAGTCAGTAATGGTGTCACATCACTACCTGTCACATAGGTGGGGGTTGTGTTTGCTGTACTGACGCATGTTATCTGGCTGTTGCTGGTTATATCATACAGACAGGCGGAGACAGGCTTCCCTGTAGGTGATGCAAGGGTTGCAGAGAAAAGAATGCCTTGTATAGAGTCCCAGCCAGCAGCCGGATGCAGCTTATGATCGGTGAACATCCAGATTTTTGGATATTGTAATGGATGATCGTTCGTGTCAGCGAAAGTAAGGGTTTCCGTATGGCCGAGATTAATGGAGGTTTCTGTATTCGTAATCAGATTGGGGTCTGATTGCAAAATGATGAGCCGGGCGAAACGGACGGCAATAGTCGTTGGGGTTGCAGGACAGGTCCCACTGCCAGTATTGATCGGATTGCTCACAGCAGAGGATGTTACTTCAGTGGTATTATCAGATGACCACAGTTCGGCATAGCCAGTTTCCGTAAAGGTATTGTTTGTGCTGTTATATGAGCAGCCATAGGCAATGCGCACTTTAAATGTTGTTCCACTGACTAAATCTGGTAGAATATCACCGGAGCGGATACGCTGGGTTGACATGATGTCACTATTTTTGGCAATACCTGCCTCAAAATAGACATGGGCAAGACTTGAGTAGCGTGAACTATTCCATGTGAAATATCCTGAGCCGCTTGCATCTGTATAGGTTGTTGAGGTTGTTGAGAGAGCGGTATCCTGTATATCAATCTGTTGCTCAATTTCTGGATCTCTAAGCACCTTTGTTGGTTTTTGGGCGAAGGAATGTGTTGGATGCAAAAAGATTACTGTTGTGAATAGAATAATACTGGCGCAACAGCTAAAAATAAAGAGATTGTGTTTGTTGTAAATGGAGGACGGTCTTTTCCCATCTGATGTGTTAATCTTAAAAAAGTTCGGTTTCATTATCCCCTCCTGGATTTGGCCAAAAATTCGCAAATTGTGGAAATTGTTTGCATTTGTCAGTGACAGATAGTAACTTCTTCTCAAGAAACTGACAAGGGGGAGAATAAGTTATGAATTATCTGTACATTTTAGTGAAGCTGTTAAGTAATTCTTGCCGAATTTAGACTACGTATAATTACCTAGCATCCAGCACAATCACAGCAAGATTGCAGGGCTAGCATGTTCTTTGAGTCAGAGGTTAAAGGCGAAGATAGGAGCCTCCTTGAAAAGATACTTATTTGTGGAAAAGGGCGATGATCGGTGGCAGGAAGATGAGGAGGCCGATGATGACGGAGATGATAGCGCTGAAGAGGACGGCCCCGGCGGCTACATCTTTGGCCGCTTTGGCGAGGGGACTGTATTCTGGCGAGGCGAGATCGACGCAGAGTTCGAGTACAGTGTTGAACATTTCGGCGGTGAAGACGGAGATAATAGCGAGGAAGATGATGGCAAACTCGACGGCAGAGATGCGTAGGAGCAGCCCGACCAGGAGGGCGAGCAGTGCAATAGTGAGGTGGACTCGCATATTGCGCTGCGTGTGCAAGGTATACCAGAGGCCGTTAAAGGCGTAGCCAAAGCTTGCGATGAATTTAGTCCACTCGCTTTTGCCTTTCGCCACTCTCGGCTGCTCTGGCCCCGGTACCACCGGCGGGAAACTCATGACTGGTTACGCTTTCTGCCCCAGGGCGTGCAAGACGGACTGCTGGATGCCGACCATCGCCTGGTAGCCCGCCTCGCTCATGTCGTCGTAGCCTATCAGGTGCAGGACGCCGTGCGAGAGCAGGTAGAGTAGTTCGTAGTCGGTGGAATGCCCGGCTTCGGCAGCCTGCCGCTGTACAGTCGGCCAGGAGATGACGACATCGCCCAGGTTTGTCATCAGTTCTGACGGTGTGACAAAAGGTGTCGAGCTTTGTGTTGCTTCCGCATCTTCCTGCTGCTGCCAGAGTTGCTCAATGGGTGCATTGACCAGTGGCCTCTCTAAGAGGGGAAACGAGAGGACATCGGTGGGCTTGTTTATCTGGCGATACTGCTTATTCATATCTTTGATCGTCTCATCGCTGGTAATCAGCAGTGTCAGCATAACAGGCTCGGAAATTCCCGCCTCTTGCAGCGTGCGCTCAATGGTCTGATCCACAGGAAGAGCGTCCAGCAATTCCTGTACGCGGGCATTCGTCTTGTCATTGCCGGTATCGATATATAATTCGAGTTCGGGATGGTTGTCTTGTTTCTCTGTCATATGCCGTTAAACCCATCTAAAAAAGAATACCCCCGCCTGTCGAGGTGCTGTTTTCCTGTTCTGGCTAATCCAGCACCTCTTTACGGAGGCTAGAGCTTCACTCTTATCTTACTTTTACCATTTTGCGGCGCTTCGCCGCCTCTTTCTTCTTGCGTTTGACGCTCGGCTTCTCATAATGTTCGCGACGCCGAGCTTCAGCGAGAATACCGTCCTGCTGGATTTTGCGATTGAATCGCTTCAGGGCGGTCTCGAACGAATCGTTCTCTGCGATCTTGATTTCCGACACCCGGATTCCCTCCCCTCGCGGCCTGTTTCAAGATAGGTGTTTGTTCTACCTTGTTGACCTGCGCAAAAATTATAGTCTAGCTCTTGTAGCGTGTCAAGATTTTTGTTCGTTACGTCCCTGTTGTGCGCGCTTTGTCGCCTGTCGACTAAAAGCAAGAAGAAAGACGATGAAGCCAATTGCCAGGATGCTGAGGAGGGTAATGGTGCGATCCAGCAGGATGGCGGCAGCCGCCAGGCTCTGGCTGGCGGGCGTGAAGAGGGCGATCATGGCGAACATGCCAGCCTCCACCAGCCCGACCCCGCCGCCGGTGAAGGGAACGATGGTCAGCAACGCCTCACCGAGGGCGATGAAGCAGGCTGCCGTCAGGATGTGTAACACATTGCCGCCAATCAGATTGATGGCCAGGGCGACAAAGAAAAATCGTAGCCCTTCACAGACCCACACGCCAAGCGTGAGCACGGTCAGCAGAGGCAGGCGTTGAAACGAATTTAGCGTGCCTTCCTGGAAATGCGTATAGTGGCTGCGAAAGCGTAGCGGTATAATTCGTGCGATGCGGTAGCGGAGCAGGCGCAGCAGAAAGAGACCGATAATGCCCGCAGCCACCAGGCCCAATGCCACGAACAGACCAGCATGAAGCTGCGCGGGCAGATTGGCATGCAGGCTGATGAAAATTGCTGAGATAAAGAGCAGCAGCAGGATAATCAGGTCCAGCAGACGTTCTGCCAGCACCGTGCCGTAGCCGCGGGCCGTTGATATGCCTATGTCCTGGCGCAACAGATAGGCGCGGTAGAGGTCGCCCAGCTTCGCCGGTACGACCGCGTTGGCGAAGAAAGAGATATAGACAATCTCTGTCAGTTTCCATAGTCCGGGCAAGCGGATGCCATTGGAGGGTGTAAAGCCGGCGTTTTCCAGCAGCAAGCGCCAGCGCAGGGCGCGCAAGGGAAATGAGAGGTAGTAGATGAGAAAGGCTGCCAGAAAAAGCAGCACGTTGGCAGCAAGGATAGCTGCCCAGGTCTTTATTGGATTGATGTTGAGCTTTTGCGCAGAGAAGATCAGCAGCGCCAGCACGAGCAGCAATGGCACGAGCGTGCGCCAGTTGAGGAGTTGTTTGCCCAGCGAAAGTTGATCGCGGGTAATTTCTGCCACTGCTGCGCCCTCTGCTGGCTCGTGCTCTATGCTATCCAGCTTGAGCAGGGGGTCTTCCTGTCCATCTTTTGTCGTTTCCGCCTCCGTATAAGAGGCATTAACCGGCCTGTTGTCCCGCGTAGTCAACATTAGCCTCCATAGGAGCCAGATCTGGAGCCACATTCGGCGTTACTTTCTCTAGTCTGATCAGGATGACCAGGAGTAACGCGATGAGATTGGTCATGCTGTGGACGTAGAGATCGTCGACCAGGTTATGCACGCAGACGGTGAGCAGGGCAGCCAGCAGCCCGATTGCCAGCGCCCGGTCGTTGGTAAGCTCAAAGAGTGCTGCTCTACTGTCTTGAGCGCGATAATACTGCAACATCTGCAGCGGATGTAGGAGCAGGTACAGCTTGCGGCGTGTTCCCACGGGTGCAATGACCGTTGTTTGCTCCATTCCCTGTCGCGCTTTCACCTGCCTGTACTTCCGGTTAATTGCTCTGAAAGCGGAGCCGCCTGCCACAAAGATGGCCGTCAGGAAGGATAAGAAGGCAAGCAGGCCGATGACGCCTGTTTCCGCAGCAATGTTGATGTAGTAGTTGTGCGCGTGTCCCAGTGAGTTCACGAAGATCGTGATGTAGTACTGAGGATAGGCGTCAGGATAATTGCCGATGCCGACGCCCAGGATAGGATGGTCGAGAAACATGTGGATACCCGCGATCCAGTGGGCGAGGCGTTCGGCGGTCGAGTAATCCTGGGGGCTGGGACTGGTAAAGGAAAACTGATTGGTACCGAGTATGCGGGCAACGGGAAGCAGCAGGGAAGTGGAGAGCAGGCTGGCGAGGAAAAGACTCACCACGCCGAGGAAGCCGATTGCCAGCAGGCCGAAGATGGAGTGCAGGCGCGGCATACCGGCGAACACGATGAAGATGATAGCTGCCGCCAGGGCAATTTCGCCGCCTCGCGACTGCGTGAGCAGTTCCACAGCCAGCAACAGGAAAGCAGTCACACCGGCAAAGGTGCGGAGAAGCCAGCCACGAGCGAGCAGCACCAGAGCAAGGGCAATGCTGAGCGTCATATTGATGTAACCGGCAAAAGGATTGGGCTGACCAAAGGTGCCGTAGACGCGCAGACTGGCATCGCGCACAAAGGCGGCAGGCCCTAGATCGAGAAAATACTGAGCGTATCCGTACATCGCCTGTGTGATAGCAGCCAGGCAGATCAGGACGACAAGCGTCCAGAGCTGTTTCCTCGTGCGAATATATTGCGTTCCAATCAGGATGATGAGCAGGAATTCCACCCATTTGACGATCTCTTTGAGGCTCGAAGCAAGATTGATGGCGATAAGCATGGAGATCATCATTACAGCGAGCAACACAACGGTGGCAAGAATAAAGTAGCGTGGCACCTGCAAATGGTCGCGGTCGCATGGTCCCGGTAGAGGTTGTGCGGGGGATGGCAGCAGCGCGAAACTGAGCAGCCAACCGGCAACCAGAAAAGCGACGAGGATATCTGCGCTGTTCAGGTTTGCCGTGCCGATGGCAATGGAGTCCAGCGACCCCCAGGGTACCGCAAATGGCATGAGGTAGAGGGCGACACGCGGGCGCAGAATGCAAAGTATCAGGGCCAGCAGGTAGAGCGGCAGGCGAAAATTCCAGGGCTCCGGCAGTGCCAGGAGCATGAAAAGGGCAAACAGCGCTCCCATCAAACCAATCAGATTTGAAAGTGAAATACGCGAGCGAAACGCGCTGGCCATTCTGTCAAACCATGAATCGTGGCGAATGCTCTCCCATTCGCCAACACCGGGAATATTCATGTTTCTTCTGTTTCTACGTGGGGGTGCTGAACCCTGCTACTGCTATGAGACGGTCGATAACTTTGTACTCTGATTACTGAACCAGGCAATGGTGCGGCGCAGGCCTTCCTCCAGAGGAACATTTAGTTCCCAGCCAAGCACCTGCCGCGCCTTAGAAATATCGGGACGGCGACGTTCGGGATCATCAATGCGACTGTCCTCAAAGAGAATATCCGAAGAGGCGTTACAGAGACGTATGATGACGCGGGCAAATTCCAGGACGGTATGCTCTTCGGGGTTGCCCAGATTGAAAACCTCGCCCGTCGTGCCGGTGGTGAACATGGCGAGTAAGAGGCCTTCGACGAGGTCGCTGACATAGCAGATGCTGCGCGTCTTCGTGCCATCGCCGTAGATGGTCAGTGGCTCGTTCTTGAGGGCCTGGGTGATGAAATTGGGAATCATGCGGCCATCGTTGAACTGGCTGTTAGGGCCATAGGTGTTGAAGATGCGCACGATGCGAGCATTGAGGCCGTATTGACGTACATACTCCATCGTCAGCGTCTCGCCCAGCCGCTTGCTCTCATCGTAACAGGCGCGGGGGCCAATGGGGTTGACGTTGCCCCAGTAGCTCTCCTGCTGGGGGTGAACCAGAGGGTCGCCGTAGATTTCGGAGGTGGATGAGACCAGGAAGCGCGCTTTTTGTCGCCGCGCCTGCTCCAACATCTGATATGTTCCCTGACTGTTGACCAGGATGGTTTCAATGGGATGTTCCATGTAACCGATGGGGCTGGCCGGACTGGCCAGGTGGAAAATGGCCTCGGCCTCAAACTCGAAGGGCCGGGTCACGTCGTGCTCGAAAAAGGTAAAAGATGGATGAGATCGCAGTGGGGCAATATTTTGCTGCGAGCCAGTCAGCAAGTTATCCACGCATAAGACCTCGTGGCCTTTTTCCAGCAGTCGGGTGCATAAGTGGGAGCCAATGAAGCCCGCTCCCCCGGTTACTACGACTTTCAAACGCTACCTCCAATTTCTCGAAAAAGGATATACCCTTGCAGCTTATCATAGTCATGCAAGAGATCAAACGTTAGATGCAGAGATAAACTGTTTCCCTGAGCGCCATTGCAAGCGAACATAGAATAAAGTCTTGCCAGGCGCTGTCTTTTAGCATAATCTATCTGTATTGGCTAGACGATTCGGCTATTGATCGGTAACAGGATAGGACTGCCGATGCTGGATAAGCCGGTACAGGCACAAAACCATTTTTCAGGAGGTGATCAATGGCTCTCATTCTCTCACGTAGCGATGTGCAACGTTGTCTCACCATGCCGGAAGCGATTCAGGCCATGAGGGGAGCTTTCGGCGCGCTGCACGAGGGGCAGGCGCAGATGCCGCAGCGGCTGGCTATCGGGCTTCCAGAGCAAGGGACAGCGCTATTGATGCCCTCATTACTACAAACGACGGAAAACGAGGCTTTTAGCCTCAAGATCATTACGGTTATGCCGCACAATTCGCTTCGCGGCCTGCCAGGTCTTTATGCCTCCGTGCTCCTGCTGGATGCCACAACGGGCAGGACGCAGGCTATTTTCGAGGGCGGCTGGTTGACTGCCATGCGCACCGGGGCCGTCTCCGGTCTTGCTACTGACCTGCTGGCGCGACGGGACGCGGATGTGCTGGCGCTCTTCGGAGCGGGCGCGCAGGCTCCAACGCAGCTTCTGGCCATCGATGCGGTGCGCCCTCTGCGTGAAGTGCGCGTGGTCAACCGCAGCACTGAACACTACGAGCAACTGGTGAAGACTGCACAATCAATGCTTGGCGCGCATGGCCCGTCGATTCGCCGCGCTGCTTCTGCCGCAGAAGCGCTTGAGGGTGCCTCGCTTGTGGCTTGCGCTACCACGGCCACTGCTCCCCTTTTTACATGGCGCGACATTGAGCCAGGAACGCACATCAATGCCGTTGGCGCGTTCACCCCGGAGATGTGTGAGGTTGACCCTGAAACCGTTGCTCGCGCCCGTATTGTGGTAGATCAGCGCGAGGCGGCGCTGGTGGAGGCTGGCGATCTATTGCAGCCGCTGGCGGCAGGACGCATTTCCGGTCCTGACACGTGGTGCGAACTGGGCGAACTCGTGAGCGGGGCTGCGCTCGGACGGCAGAGCGAGGATGAAGTGACGCTCTTCAAGTCGGTTGGCCTTGCCGTGCAGGACCTCGCCGTGGCTGTACAGGTGTATCGCAATGCGCGTCAACTGGGCGTGGGCATCGAGGTTGAGGTCTAATGCTGTTTGCGTTTCCAGAAGTTATACATGACTTCATCGCCGAGGCTGAGGAAGCCCCAGGTGGTGAGGCCGTGGACGATGACGACGCCGAGCAGCGAGTAGGGCCGTGGCTGGGCCAGGTAGACGAGGCTGAAGACGATACCGGCGAGGCCAACGCCGCCAACGCTGCGCCAGTTCCACTTGCCGAGACGATGGTAGAGCGTATACAGGACGGTACTGACCAGCCAGCCCCAGCCGATCCAGCCCGTCCACTGCGCTACAACGGCCAGCAAGAAGCCGCGAAAGAATAACTCTTCAGCAGGCGCATTGATAATCAGGTAGAAAAAAGCTTGCAGGGTGTGATCAGCAGCGGTGGGTCTGCGAAACCAGGGACCGACGATGGTCATACGATAGGCGGCGGCAAACGCGGTCATGAGAATACCGGCAACGAAGCCCACCAGCAGTTGCTGGCGCAGGTTATTGAGCGTCAGGCCGAGAAACGAGGGCGGCAGGTGGAAAATAAAGATGTAGAGAAAAGGGATGATGCTGAGTGGGAGAATGCGCATCAATACATCGGACCAGAGCCAGCGCCAGGTATCGGCAATGGTAGAACGGGCATACTGCGTAGACTTCATCTCTGTCTAGCCCTGCATCCCTTCTATCTGTGCCAGACTCTCCTGCAATTCTTCCCGTGACAGGTTTCCGAGCAGAAGTTCATCGTCGCTTTTCGCCATCAGACGATGGTAGAAATCGATAGCCTCTACTAGCAGGCCGGGTGGTACCTCGTCTGTTTCGAGCATCTCAAAGAGCACATCCTCAGCTCTGGCATAGCGTCCGGCCTTTTCATTGTAGCTGAAAAGCTTCTGGTTGGTTGGCATCGGCAGTTCGTATTCTGCCAGTCGCTGCACCAGATCATCGATGTTGGGGTAGAGATCGAGTTCATCGATGTTCTTGCCGCGTATGAAAAGCTCCAGGAAGAGATGCAGCGCCTTGAGATGGCGGTAATAGCTTTCATTCTGCTTATCCAGGCTGGCATAGACATCTCCCTCGGCCTTGAGTAGCGCCGCCACGTAAAAGCAGAGGTCAACGTTCAGCACATTGTTCGGAGAGAGCATGTTGAGCAATGTCTCTTCAGAAAGAGAATTGATGAGGCCAGTGGTGAGACCAGTGGCCTGGCGAAAAGCCTCATCAATGAGGATGAGCGCTTCTTCCTGCTGGTTAGCTTCTTGCAGGAAGATAATCCTGGCGAGAAATCTACCCAGCCGTTCCGCCAGGCGCAGAATGTAGTCTTTGTTTACCATATTTTTCTCATTCTGTGTTTGCACAGGTGGGACAAGCCGTAGGGCATCCTTCATAGCCGTCGAAAAGCCCGTAGGGGCATCCTTTATGGGTGCCCGGAGCCAGGAGCGCAGCAACTTGCCTGCACAGGCATTCCTTCCTGGCCAGGGTCAGTTTGCCGTCACGCTTCGCTGTCGGCAGCGGGCAACCATCAAGGATGCCCCTACGGTATTCCCTGTACAACCTACGATAGACGAGCGATAGCCTCATCGATGCGCTGCATGGAGCGTTCGCGGCCCAGCACCTCCATCATCTGGAAGAGAGGAGGCGTAGCGGTTCGCCCGCTCACGGCTGTGCGAATTGAGCCGAAAAGCTGGCCGGTTTTCAGACCGAGTTCTGTGGCAAGCTCGCGCATGGGTGGCTCCATTACGCTGTGCTCCCACGACTCTAGAGTGTTGAGCAGGTCGCGTGCTCGTGACAGGGCTACCACTGTGCGCCCTGCGTCCATGCCTTTCTGGATGAGTAGCGGCGTCTCGTAGTCCAGCGTGTCGGTATAGAAGAAAGAGACGGCATGCGCGGCCTCGCCCAGCGTCTTGAGCCGCTCCTGCTCAAGACTGAGCACTCGTGCGGTGTAGTCCACGTCAAGCGGACGCTGGATAGTGTCAGGCAGTCCCCCCTCGGTCTCTGGACGCTCCATATAGGGAATGGCGCGGCGGGTGAACTCCTCAAGCGGCAACTGGCGGATGTAGTAGCCGTTCATCCAGGTCAGCTTATCGGCGTCGTAGATGCCGCCGGAGATGCCAACGCGGTCGAGGGTAAATCTCTCGATTAACTCGTCGCGGGTCATGATCTCCGTCTTGTCATCATATGACCAGCCAAGCAGGGCCAGGAAGTTGAAGACGGCCTCGGGTAAGTAGCCCTGCCTCTGCAACTCGATCCACGAAGGCGCATTGTGCCGCTTGCTGAGTTTTTTCTTGTCTTTACCCAGCACGCTCGGTACGTGGTAGAGTCTGGGTATGTCCCAGGCCAGCGCGTTGTAAATGTGGACGTGACGCGGAGCGCTGGAAATCCACTCATCGCCGCGCAGGACATGGGTGACGCCCATCAGGTGATCGTCAACGATGTGTGCCAGGTGATAGGTGGGCAGGCCATCCGACTTGAGAATGATGAAATCGTCGATATCGGTATTGTTGAAGGTGATATCGCCGTGCAGTTCGTCATGCACGACGGTCACGCCCTCAAGCGGCATGGCGAAACGCACCGTTGGCTTGATGCCCGCTGCCTCGTACTCCGCTCGCTGCTCCACTGTCAGGTAGCGGCAATGACGGTCGTAGCGCGGGGGCAATTTCTGCGCCTCCTGTGCTTTGCGCATTTGCTCAAGCCGCTCCGGCGAGCAATAACAGTAGTAGGCATGGCCCTCCTCGATCAACTGGTTGGTGTAGTACTGGTAGAGCGCCCTGCGCTCCGTCTGATAATAGGGGCCATAGGGGCCACCGACGATGGGTCCCTCATCATAATCCATGTTCAGCCACTTCAGGCCGTCTAGCAAGTATTCAACCGCGCCTTCGACGGTGCGAGCAGTATCGGTATCTTCGATGCGCAGGATAAAATCGCCACCGGTGTGGCGCGCAAAAAGCCAGCTAAAAAGGGCGGTACGGTAGCCGCCAATGTGCTGAAATCCCGTAGGACTCGGCGCGAAACGCAGGCGCGGCCTCTTCTCCACCTTCTCCACCTGCTGCTCCTGTAATGAATGCTCCGTCTGTGTCATGAAAACAACAACTCCTCCTCAATGGCAATACGGGGTTCACTCTATTGTATCATAGTCAGGCAATGGGGCCTGTCATCAATGTATTGACCTTTCTCATCTGAGATATGTATAATCGACTGCAAGCTAATTACGATGATTCTCTTGACGAATTGTAACGAACATAATCAGCAAGGAGGTGGTGACCTTGTGCTGTAGGGACAGGGGGTAGCGTGGAGAGGAGGGGGCCTGTCCCGGTGCATTTCCTGTTTGCTCCATCAGAACGAGCGTTCGCCAGAGCGACGGGTACAGGCACAAGGCCCCCTCCCCGCCTCTCATCCACCCCCTGTCCCTACAGCATCCCCTTCCCGACCTTAAAGGATCATATCACCATGCAAAAACAACCTCAAATTCCCTCGCTGCTTTCCCATCTTCTGCCAGACAGCGCGACTATTTCGCGTGAAGGTGTGCTTCATATAGCCAATCATTCGCTCGTTGAACTGGCACGGAAGTATGGTACGCCGTTATATGTATTTGACCGCAAGACCATTGTCAACGCCTGCCAGAGCTATATACGAGCCTTTCGGGAGGAGTATCATGCCTCTGCTGTACGGGTATTGTATGCTTCAAAGGCGTACCTGTCACCCCTGGTAGCCTCGATTATAGCGGAGCAGGGGTTGGGACTGGATGTGGTTTCGGGTGGCGAATTGCTGGTGGCGAGGCGGGCAAACGTGCCGATGGAGCGCGTCTCGTTTCATGGTAATAATAAATCTGAGGATGAATTGCGGCTGGCGCTGCGATTGGGGGTGGGCCGTGTGGTGCTGGATAACTGGAGCGAGCTGGAACGGCTCACGCGCATCGTGCAGGAGGGCGAACAGGAGCAGAGGCTGCCGGGAGTGCTGCTGCGTGTGGCTCCTGATGTGCAGGCTGATACCCACCGCTACCTGCAAACGGGACATGCCGCCTCGAAGTTCGGCTTTCCCCTGTTGAATGGGGAGGCGAAGGCGGCAGCGCTGCGCATTCTGAGAGAGGGGCGACTGCGCCTGCTGGGCTTGCACGCGCATGCAGGGACGATGCTGCGCGAGATAAGACCCTATCAAGAGACGTTGCAGCGCTTACTGGCGCTTGCTGATGAGCTACATAAGGAGATCGGCTGGTTCCCTGTGGAGATCAGCCCGGGCGGAGGGTGGGCGATTGCTACGCCTGATAATGGGCCAGCACCCGCAATTGAGGAGCTGGCGCGGGCATTACAGCAGGCGATGGCGCAGGGAATAGCGGCTATCGATGCTTCTCTGCCCACTCCTGAGTTGATTGTAGAGCCGGGGCGCTCGATTATCGCGAGAGCAGGAGTGGCTGTCTACCGTGTAGGGGCGCGTAAGCCAACGGCGGGTGGTGTGACCTATATTTTTGTCGATGGTGGCATGGCCGACAACATCCGGCCCGCGCTCTATGGAGCGGTTTATACAGCGATTGCGGCGGAGCGCGTGACGGCAGCGCCGGAGGAAGAGGTATGTGTCTCTGGCCGGTACTGTGAATCGGGCGATCTGCTGATTGAAAAGGCCATGCTGCCGCGTATGCGGGAAGGAGAATTGCTAGCGCTGCCCACGGTGGGCGCGTATTGCCTGCCGATGGCGAGCAACTATAACCTGGTGCCGCGGCCTACTGTGTTGCTGGTGGATGAACGGAACGTGCAGGTAATGGAGCGGCGGGAGACGTTTGATGACCTGCTTGCTCGCTATCCCGAGCAATAAATACCCTCTCCCCAAGTGAATAGGAACGAGGGCAAACTCTGCTCTTGCTCTCGTTCCTGATTTCATCTTTGCTGAAACGCTGCCGGCAATCTTCGTCTACTCTAGTCTTTCCCAAACTCGTCAAGCACATCAAGACTATTGATGAAATCTCGATAGGCATCGAGGTTATCCGGCTCTATATCTTTTCTCGACTCAGCTTTTGGAATAGATTGCTCATCGTTGGTTTCCAGGGCTACTCCGGCTCGCTCCAGCACACCGTCATCGACATAGATCGGTGTCTTTGCGCGCACTGCCAGGGCAATGGCATCGCTGGGACGCGAATTTACCTCGACGTGCCGACCTGCAACATCCAGAACGATGCGAGCATAGAAAATGTCTTCGATCAGGTCGGAGATGACCACACTCACGATTTTTGCACCCAGATCGGTGATGACATTCTTAAGCAGATCATGTGTCAGCGGTCGCGGTGAGGTCGTACCCTGGAGTTCGACGGCAATGGCATATGCCTCTGCATGCGCTATCCAGATGAACAGGTAGCGTTCCTGCTTCGTCGCTTTTAAGATGACTACGCGCTGCTGCGTGGCAAGATTGATTTGCACGCTTTCAACTGTCATCTCAACCATGCTTTGTTCCCTCTTTCTGAAATCAGGGTCCGTCGAATTCCTGACGCCTCTATTGTATACTCTTTTTACGGGTGAGCGCAAATTACCTGACCATTTTGAATGGGCCTATCTCTTGCTCCTTACCAGGAGTATAACAAAACATAACGACTATTCCAAGTCCTGCCATAAAAAAATGGGAAATTTGGAAAAATGGTTTAGGAAATAAATTCGGAAAAAACGTTCGACAAAAGACTTGTGTTGGAGAGATTGATATGGTATGATAGTTTTGAATAAATTTTCTATTTCCGGGCCGTGCGGAAATGACCCGCGGCACTGGACAGGATATTCAGAAAGGCGGTTGATGTTCTATGGCTACGGAACAGGCCAGCGATATTCAGCGCAGGATGTATGAGTTTATCGTCAATTATATCAAGACGGAAGGGATGCCACCGACGAACCGCGAGATTGGCCGTGAAATGAACATCGCCAGCACCGGTCACGTTGACTATCATCTCACTATGCTTGAGAAGAAGGGACTCATCACCCGGCAGCAAAAAAAGAGCCGCGGCATTAAACTGACGAAATCGGTGCAAGGCGTACCGATTATGGGAAGGATTGCCGCCGGTCAACCCCTGGACATTTTCTCTGACCCGGATCAGCACGTTGAAATGGGCCGCGACCTGGAGCAAGAGGACCACTACGCCCTGATCGTCAAGGGAAGTTCGATGATTGAGGATCACATCTGTGATGGCGACTACGTCGTGGTGAAGCCGCAGCCCAGTTGTGAGAGTGGCGATATCGTCGTTGCGGTTCATTTGCAGGAAGGAACGACCGGCAGCGCAACGCTCAAGCGCTTCTACCAGGAAAAGGATCACAATCGCATTCGTTTGCAGCCCGCAAACTCCGAACTCGATCCCATTTACATTCCAAAAAGCGAGTGGGATCGTGAATGGCAGATTCAGGGCAAGGTTGTGGCAATTTTCCGCAATTGCGCCATCATCTCTTCCAGCCGTGTCGCTTAGTCCTTGCCATCCTCTTCGGTTGAAAATCGTGTGCCGGGTAGCAAGCAGCAGGATCAGCTTACCCGGCAATATATAAAAATGAACGTGGAGAGGTACCTTGTTGTATCTTCCCGTTATTACTCCTGCTGCACTTCTTCTGGCCTACCTGAAGGAAATCTCCCCTTGTGCTTTTTGCCCATACCTGTTATACTCTAAGCAACAAGCTTAATATATTATGCCCATGATGCGGAGTCCAATCCTGCATGGGAAGCTCAGAAAGGATGCACGAGCTATGAGAATGGCCCTGGTGGCGTTGGTGCTCGTGGTTGGGGCCGGGGTGGTCCTCTGGTTTGGTAATACATTAAATTCCTGGGTCTTAGGTGGTCTCATTGGTGGCCTTGCTGCCCTGCTTATCAGCATTCCGATCTCTGTCACTTTATTTTTCCATCTTTCGCAGCGAAGCGAGGAACGCCTGCGAGTAGGAGATGAGGAAGCAGTATCTCTGGCACAGGTGCATGGGTACGGGTACAAGGATGAGTACAGGCAGAGATATGCTGACCAGGTAGAGCAGGTTGAGGTGTACGAAGCCGAAAGCTATGTGTTGCCGCAAGGAGAGGCATGGTACGAGGAAGAAAATGACCGCCAGTACCATGTGCAGCGTGGGAAGAGTAGGCAGCGCCCGCAACCAGAACGCTATCTGCCTGTGCCGTCACAACCGCGTCTTCCTGAGCAGTCGCCTGTCCGGAAACGTCGAGGCTCGGGACAGCCTGTCAGTGGAAAAATGCCCGCGCTTCCTCGCACTTTGTCATCCGATGCTGAGTATTTTCCAGGTTTCCCCGGCTATCAGCAGCGTTCTTCCCGCGGCCAGCAACAGATGGAGGCTCGTAGGGCTGCTCGTGAGGAGGCCTCGCAGCAGAATGGTCGAGCAGGCATGACGCGCAGTCCATATACCAGGAAGCTCCCTGCCCCTCGTCCCACGTCCTCTTTTCAGCAGGTGGATTACGAAGAACAACTGCCAACACGTGCTCTTCCGTCCCAGACTGCTCGTCAGAATAGTTCTCGTCGTATCGTTGATAGTCCTTCCGGGCTGTCTTCGCCACTGGCGGATTCCGGTGTGCATCGTTCTCTTCCTCCTGCCGGGGAGACGACTGCCAGCCGTTTTGCGCAGCGACCGGCGTCCCGCAAACATGGTGACCCAGAGACAGAAAACTTGCAAAATCGTTTCCCTCGTCAGCAGACGGGACCGATAGACCCGCACACAGGGCAGCTTCGCCAGCAAACAGGACAGGTAGGGAGAACAGGGCAACTCCGCCAGCAGCCAGCAACGCCGCAGACAGGGCAGATACGACGCAATCCCAACCTTGAAGGGCAGCGCCGCAACCCCGATATTGTCACAGGCAGTCTGCGCAATCCGATGGTCAGGCGCGCTCCCTATATGTACGAGGATGATGCGCTGCGAGAAGAGTTGAGCCAGATGATAGATCCGCCAACTGTACGCCGTTCCTCCCGCTACGAACAACAGTACAGGGAGTACGAAGAGTAAACCGGGGCAATAAAAGAACCTGGACGGAGCTGGCCTCCGTCCAGGTTCTTTTATTGCCTTGATTTTTGTCGCGATCTGTAAAATGTTGTACCAGGTACTAGCCTCCGTATTTGAAATGTGTTAGGATTGAGCGTGAGATTTTTGAAGAAAGCAGGAGGATAGCGCATTGTTAACGCATTTAACGGATACACTGACACTACTGATTACAAATTTATATGTAACTACGGGGCTGGTGGGTATTCTGCTGGCTATGGCAATAGAAAGTTGTTGTATTCCTTTACCGAGTGAGATCGTCATGCCGCTGGCAGGTGTAATGATTGCTAATGGCAAGATTTTGCATGGTATGAGTTTTGGAGTGAGCCTGCTGCTCGTCGCGCTGGTCGGTTCTCTTGGCTGTCTGATCGGCTCGATGGTTGCCTATGGCATCGGTTACTCGGGTGGGCGTCCGCTGCTGTTGAAGTATGGCCGTTATGTGCTGATTTCACAGCACGATGCCGACAGGGCCGATCATTTCTTTCAGAAGTGGGGAAGCGCGACCACGTTTTTCTCGCGTCTGCTGCCCGTAGTGCGTACCTACATCTCGCTGCCGGCCGGTATCGCAAAGATGCCGTTTGCGAAGTTTGTGCTCTACACCTTCCTGGGTTCGCTGCCCTGGTGCCTGCTGCTGGCCTATGTTGGATATCAACTGGGCAATCACCTGAGTACGCTTGGTCCCATCTTCCATGATCTGGATGCCGTGATTGTCTTCCTGGTCGTTGTGCTGGTGGTGCTCTATGTCTGGCGGCACATTCGCAACGACCGCAAGGCGCGTGCCGCTCATGTCTCCGGTAATCCTGCACAGGCTCAAATGTCAAGTGCCGATGCCTGGAATCAGGCGCAGCAGTGGGGACAGCAGTCACAACAAGGATGGGGACAGTCACAACCGCAGGGGACAGCACAGCAGACGCCCCGGGGGCAAGCAGGCCCACAACAGTCGCAGCCTTTCCAGCAAGGGCAATGGGGCCAGCATTCGGCTCAACCCCAGCCGGACTGGGGGCAATCGCTACCTCCTGCGCAACCACAACCGGGTTGGGTACAACCAACGGTGCCGCATACACCACAGCCGGACTAGCAATTGCAGGCACAAGCTGGTTTAGGGCCAGCCGGTATCGCCTCAGCATCTGTAACAGTAGAATTGGGGCTGGCCTCAATTCCAGCTCGGCCAGCCCGGGTGCTCGCAGTCAGATGATACTGATAGCATTGTAAGGCATAGTTAGCAGAGCAATCTCTTTCCTTGCCTCTAATGTATGCTATAATAGAACCAGCTTTCAATAGGTCAAAAATTGTTCTTGTAGGGGGAAAGTCTTCCGGGAGTCGATCAGCAGCTAACCGGCGTGCGGCAAGAAATGGGAGAGTTGCGTGCGGGAGTCGATCAGCAAATTACCGATGTTCGGCAAGAGGTCTCAAGCCTTAAAGACTTGCTCCTACAAGTTCTTGCGCGGCTACCGGAGAAATCATCGTAATTGATTGAGTTGCATCGATTGCTGATATGGCATGTAAAAGTTCTTCTGACATGTCCTACCAGCAGAGCAAGTTAACGTCCTTCGCCCTGAACGTCTATTCGTGAGATAGTCAGGTAGCCGACGAAGGCGATGATCAAAATACTGAGAATCAGGCTAACGATCCCATCACCCAGCCCAAGACCTCCCAGTGTTGGCTTCCCCAGCCAGTCGGCAATGGAAGCCCCGAGTGGGCGCGTCAGGATATAGGCGAACCAGAAGATTGCAATCCTGTTCAGACCAGGCACGAAGTAGCACAGAGCTGCTAGAGCGATCAATATGGCAAACAGCACAGCCGAGGCAAAATAACCAAGACCGAGTGTAGACGCCGTCATATCCCCCGCTGCCGTACCAAGCGCAAATGTCGCCATGACCGTCGCCCAGTAAAACAGTTCGCGTCTCCGCGTCGTGATGCTGTGGATAGACAGGGTTTTCTCGCTGGCAAACCAGACGACGAAGACGATGGCCAGCACGACCGCGAAGAAGATAGTTGAGATGAGATAGGGCACGCCCAGCACAATATGCACCACGTCGGCAGCCATCGTGCCGAATATTGCGACCATGAGAACGGTCAACCAGTAAACCCACGGAATATAGCGCCGCACGAAGAGCTGTAGCCCCAGTGCCACAACCAGTCCCAGGCCTCCTAAAGCAACGGCGACATACGAATTGATATGGTACACCAGGTAATCCGAGGTCGACTCGCCCATCGCAGTGGTCAGCAATTTCACAATCCAGAAAAAGATCGTAACTTCCGGTACCTTTAACATCACCTGCATGACGCGATGCATTGGTTGAGTGTTTTCGGCGCTAATATCCGGGTTTAGCTGGTGTGGTGGTATCATTCTGCTCATACATTGTCTCTCCTATTACCATACTCATTTTTTCTGCAGTATAGCATACCAGTGGAGCGAGGAATAGAATATAGCCCTCATGGGTCCGTGTTTGCATGGAGGGGCGATAAAGTGACTTAGAGCCGAAAAATGGTGTAAGCATTTTCGCTGTTTTAGCGACGTAGTGTTAATGGGAAAAAAAGAAGTAAGCAGGAGCGATATGTCCGAGCATCAATCAGAATTTCAGGGATTATCCATCAACAATAATGGCGACCCCATCCTGGAGGTAGAGTTAGTACATCTCCTCGCTGCCGCACGCCCGCGTTTGATATATTTCGCGCGCAAGCAGGGGATTGCGGCAGATCTGGTCGAGGATGTCGTACAGGAGACGCTCGTCGAGGCCTGGAACCGTCTGGATTACTTGCGTGAGCCAGCACGTTTCAATGCCTGGCTGAATGGTATTTGTCATAACGTTTGCCTGCGTTGGCTACGCAAGCTTAATCGTCACGTGCTACCCCAGGAGAGCCTCTCGCACTTTGGTCTGATTGATGAAATGGGAAATGTTCGAGAGGGTAGCGAGAGGGATCTTGCGGATCCGCTGGCTCTTGATCCCGCTGAAGAACTGGCTCGCCAGGATCTGGCCCTCTTGCTTGATCGCGCTATGTCCCATTTGTCCCCTGCGACCCGCCTGGCGCTGGAACTCTGCTATCTTGCCGACCTTCCACCGGCGGAAGTGGCCTCACGCCTGGGTCTCAGTGTCAACGCCCTGGAAGTGCGCTTGCATCGTGCGCGCCGGCAACTACGCCTGGTGCTCAGCAGTACTCTGCGTGACGAGGCG
Organism: uncultured Chloroflexia bacterium; assembly: GCA_963736995.1. Classification (GTDB taxonomy): domain Bacteria; phylum Chloroflexota; class Ktedonobacteria; order Ktedonobacterales; family Ktedonobacteraceae; genus CADDYT01. Next base: position 312,475 of record CAVTRB010000006.1, on the reverse strand, counting down.
CAGGCCTTTGGTCTTGCCCTTGACGGGCAAATGGCCGAGGGGTGGCGCCAGTCCCGCCTCTGGTGCTTTCTCTGTGGTCGTCATCGTCTTTCCGGTCGCTTTCAGGAGGAAGAGGATGGCAGTATCAATTTGCTGATGCGCTGCCCTGGCTGCTCTTTCAATGTCGTCGATTTTAACGGCATGGGTTCTATGGGCAATTTGCGTTCCTTCCGTCCCGCCATGAAGCGCGGCCTCCTGGCAGTTGCGCGTGCCTGCCGCAAGGTGATTGAGAACGACCAGGCAATTTGTCCCATTTGTGGAACTGCAAGTGTGAGACACACCATCGAGCCGCTTGATTTCGGCCCACCCTATATGCGGCGCTACTGCCTGACAATAGATTGCCCGCGCTGCGGGAGCTATATACTTTCCAGTATCATGTCGGCCAGTCTGGCCAATCCAGCCGCCACGCTTTTTATGGAACAGCACCCACGCTGGATTACTGAACCGGAGGATGTAGTGGAACACGCTGGCTGTTCTGTGGTTCGCGTGCGGCTGGCTGACGCCGTGAGTGCAAACCGCCTCTCGTTGCTTATTCAGCCGGGTACCGTGAAGGTGATGGAGGCAATCAAAGAATAATTTTCTGTGCTTTCTGTTCATCTGGATACGATAGTTTACAGCGGGGAGAATTCTTTAATGCGCAACTTACTCAACATTCATCCCACAGGGCGTTTCTTCTGTCTCGCCTTGCTGTCAATAGTGGCACTGCTTCTGACAGCCTGCTCATCGACAAATCAAGCGGTCAGTCCCACGCCTACGCCTCACTCAGTATTTCCAGTGACACAGGTACCTTCAACCAGCACGCTGCCCGCGACACCCTTTAGCGGTACCTATAGCGGACACACGGCGGGCGTGGTCGGTGTAGCCTGGTCGTCCGATGGCAAGCTGATTGCCAGCGCAAGTGACGATAATACAGTGCAGGTCTGGAATCCGGTAACGGGACAGACCCTGTTGACCTATACCGGCCATAGCAGTTACGTCTGGGCGGTGGCCTGGTCACCCGACGGCACACGCATTGCTTCAGCCGGTAATGACACAACGGTGCAGATCTGGGATGCGCATACCGGAAAGCAATCTGGCGATTGCACCGGTATGAAGGATGCAATTTATGGAGTAGCCTGGTCGCCCGATGGCACGCGTGTGGCTGCGGGCAGCAATGATAGCAGGGTGATGATCTGGAATGCTACCAATTGCAAGGTGTTGCTTACCTACACCGGCCATTCGCTGGGTGTGCGCCAGGTTGCCTGGTCGCCCAATGGCAAGTATATCGCTTCAGCCAGCCAGGATGGCACGGTGCAAATCTGGAACGCGACCAATGGTCACAGACTGCAGACGCTGGGCGATCACAAGACGCCCATCTGGGCAGTGGCGTGGTCGCCCGATGGCATGCGTCTTGCTTCAGCAGCCGGCAATAATGACGCGAATAAGCTCCCTGATACGATTGTTGTCTGGGATGCAGGCACCGGACGGGCCTATCTGACGTACAAGGGACATGGAACGTCGCTAGTGTCCTGGGGCGATGGTGTCTTCGGCGTAGCCTGGTCGCCGGACGGCAAACAGATTGCCTCGGGGGGTGCCGACGGCACGGTGCAGGTATGGGATGCCACAACCGGGCATCGACTGGGGATAAATAAACAGCATTCGAGTGTGGTCTGGTATGTGGCCTGGTCTCCCGATGGTCAGCAGGTGGCCTCAGCCAGCCAGGATGGTACTGTTGTGCTCTGGAAATTGTGAACTGCTTTGCCATATGAGTTCAGTGCTGGAAGGCGGCGCAGGCTCTTGCAACGATTGCCTGGACGAGTTCATCATCTGGCCACCACCATTCGCTGCCATCCGGTGGCTGTGCAGAGGTCAGAGCATAGCGGTATCTTCTACACGCAAAGACCAGGGGGCGAATGCGCATCACCGCGGATAGTCGTTCCAGTTCGCGCTCCTCAAGCCGGATATGCGAACGATAGCCAGCAACTACGGCGTCGACGCGCCGAGGCGACCATCCTCCCCTCTTCAGTGCGCAGGACCATATGAGCACCGCCAGTGAGGCAAGACGTGGCCCTCGTCCTGCCCCCGTCCAGTCGATAAATACAAGTTCATTACTCTCCGTTACGAGAAGATTCTTCAGTACAGGATCGGGATGGATCAGCGCTGCTGGCAGGTCGTGGCAGTTGTCGGCGTCCGCGACCTGCTGGCGCAAGGATTCGTAGAGCTTGCGGCCCTGTTCAGGTACTCGATCCTCTATGTCTGCCAGCCAGGAGGCGGCTGCAGCGATTTCGTTCTCAGGTGCGCCACCAGTGCGCGAGTAATGATGGAGCGCTCCTGCCTCCCGTGCGAAGGCACCATCCTCAACGGGCAGCATGTTCAGGCGGGCGAGCATCTCACCGAGCTTGCGCAACGTAGGTAGATCGGGTTCAACGCTTTTGCCCTTGATGTACTCAGTGACAAGGATGCCTCGACCATACAGAGCAGATACCGGCTCAGTGTCTGCGCATCGTTCGGCGGGAAAGCCATGTTGCTCAAGAAATTGCAGGATGGCGGCATCACCTTCTACCTGCTCAAGCGAACGCCATGCCGGAAAGATACGGACAATCCAGCGCCGACCATCCTGCAGGTTGACGTTGACTACTCCTCTATCGAGGCGCTGCATATTCACCACGCGCACGCCATAGCGTTCTTCTAAATGTGCGCGGAAATGATCTTCTCTGGCTGTATCATATAATTCATGCACCGTTCACGTCCTTGCCGTCAATATACGAGATAGGTCAATAGGGAATGGGGGTGCAGGGGGTCTCCCCTGCCGGGGTGCGGGGTGTCCCCGCTCTTTCCCTTTTCTCTTAAGGCAGCGGTGGATTTGCACTAATTGCAAATGCCAGCAGGTCATAAAACTCTACCGGTTGCAGCTTATTATATTCTTTTTGAGGCACCTTCACGTAGTGCCAGGTGGTGCCTGTGAGTGTTGTGGCATTTTCGCACCAGAGGCGGGCGGCCCGGTCTTTGAAGGCAACTTCGAGCGATTCCTGGCCTTTGGTTTCGACGAGCCACATTTCGTTCGTGTCGGTTTGCACTACGAAGTCGGGGTAGTAGTAACGGAGATTGGCGTTGTTGTCGGTGTATTCGATGGAGAAGCCGAATTGCTGCGGCAGCTTGGAGAAAGCGACGACGTCCGGCGCGCTGTCGAGGAAACGGGCAAATTCGTACTCGAAGTCGTTGTCGCAGGGAACCAGGTTGAGGATGCATTTGCGCGCTTCCAGCACGGAGCGCGAGAAGGCGAATGGCTCCAGCGCTGACAGATGACGCGCCTCTCCTTCGATGACCGGCTCGACCTGCTCAACGATCTTGTCCTTCAGCGCCCTGCCGAAGACTTCCAGCACGACATAACCGGAGATGCGGTGATTTATGGCCTGGATGATGGCCGCGCTCTGCATATCGACTGCACTGCCGAAGGCGCGCTGCTCAAAGAATTCCCATACCTTTGGCGCGAGCACGCTGAACTGGCCCGGCAATTTCAGGCTGCTGGCGATCAGTTTGGCGTAGAAACTGACGATTTCGTCGGGGCGCTGCGCGTTTTTGATGGCGTATTCGCGTTCAAAGAGCTTCTCCAGCGTGATGATGTCGAAGGCGTCGTAGCGAAATTTCTTGATATCCTCGTTGCTCGGCTTGCGCGGCAGTGGATCGGGACTGAATGTGAGAGCCATCACGTCAAGCGCTGCGATTTCCTCGCCCAGCGATTTCTTGCGTACCAGCATGGGTGATAAGCGCGGCAGGGCGAGGTCGTAGTTAGCTTTTTCGGGCAGTTGTGGGGCGATAGCAAGAATCTTCAGTCGGTCCTTGCCAATGTCAAAGGTCTCTAATTGTAGCTCTTCCAGCTTTTCCAGGTCATCGACGAAGTTCAGGAAGGCTTTGTTGCCGATGATATCGACCCGCTCTCTGGCTGCTGCATTGTTTCTGAACATCAGGCGCAGGCCGCGCCCGATGGCCTGTTCGGGCAGGATATTGGCAGCAGAGGTGTAGGGACGCAGGCCAACGACAACGGTGACGTTCTGCACATCCCAGCCTTCGCGCAGCATCAACACGCTGACGATGGCGTTGGTGGGGCAATCGGGCTTATCCACCTCACGGGCCAGCTTGCGAGCGGCGTCCAGGTCTTTCTTCGAGATTTCGCCGCTTTTATCGGTGTGAATGACCAGCGCCCTGTGCTCGCCACCAAAGTCGCTCGGGTAGGTTTTGCGCAGCCAGTCGCCGACATCCTCGGCCTCTTGAGTGGTGTTCATCATGATGAAGAGGATAGGCTTTTTGCCCAGTTGCGCAAGCTGTTCGCGGTACTCGCGCCAGCGTTCGACGCCTGCCGTCAGAAAGACACGGTAGCGCACGCTGGCAACATCGCTTTTCGCCTCGTCAAAGTCGGCCACGCCCTTGACCGGCCTTTTGACGATGCCGTCCAGAATGGCCTGCTTGATGGGATAGTCGGAAATGACCCAGGGGAAGAGGCCACCTCTGGTGAAGCGCGGCGTGGCGGAGAAATCGAGCTGCGCCGCCAGTGGCAGATCGCTGTGCAGGCGGCGAATGACCCGATTCCACTCGCTCTCTTCATCGTGCGTGTGGTGCGCTTCGTCATTGAGCACCAGCAGCCGCCCATCGCGCTGCGCCAGCATGGAATTGAAGCCGTTGCTGTCGTCATCGAGATCGGTGCGCGGTTTTGGGCCAAGTATCTCGGTCATGATATCGGGTTCGTCGTCGCCATTGCTGCGGCGTTCGCTCTTGTCATACAACTGGTGAATGTTGGTGAGGAAGAGCATGCCCTCGGCCTGGGCGCGTTCCGCCTCGCCGCGCAAGATGCAATCGAATTCCCAGGAGATTCTGAGTTCGCGTGGAATGAGCGGGTCGAGCCTGAAGATACGACCGCCCTCGAAGTCGGCCTTCAGCCGCTCGAAGACGATCACGTTGGGGGCGATAATCAGGAAGGTTTTCGCGTAATCCGCTTCATCCTCGCGCACGGCATTGAAATATTGCCAGACGATAGCCAGCGACATCACCTTCGTCTTGCCGCTGCCGGTCGCCATCTTGGTGCAGTAGCGAGCGAACTCATCGTAGGCAGGCAGGCGAACCTGGCTGTTGGCGGGCGCGTACTTCTCCAGCAGATCCTTGCGCGTGCGCACCTTTGCCACCTCGTAGACATAGATCAGCGTCTCGATAGCCTCACGCTGCGCCTCGTGATAGCTGAAAAGCTGGCCGTTCAGCAGTTTATGATCGGCCAGAAACCAGTAATGAAGCAGCGTTTTCGTCGTCTCCGTCACACCCGCGTAGCCATTATTCCTCCACTCCCTCACCACCTGCCGCAAAGCAGGCACGCAGGGAGCCGTCTTGAGATACAACGTCAGGTCAAATAATTCCGGCTGCGCCTCCCGTACCATTGTTTTCCGACCACGTGGCATATCTGCTTCCCCTGCTTTCTAGCGAACATTCAGAAAATCCTATTCATCGGTCCGGGTACCTTGAACGGCGAATAGGCCACGTCCCCTCAACGATGAATTGGCATCCATCCCCTCAACGATGAATTGACCCCGTACCCCGTAGGCGCTGAATTTATTCTGCGCACCGCCGATTTATCGGCCAATGGTAACCACAACAACGAATCAATCGGTCAATAGGGCGCGGTGGCCGATAAATCGGCGGTGCGCACGATCAATCGCGCGCCTACGGGATTCCGTAACAGCCCCGATTTCATCAACAGCCCCGAATTTATCAACAGTTCCGGTTTCATGGTGTCGATTTACAATATCTCTACCGACACGGCCTTTGTTGTATCATTGCCTAAAATATCGATGACCTTGATAACAATGATATGGTCTCCTGGGCATTCGTAGTCGTGAAGGGCTTTGAGCAGGATTTTCGGCTGCTTTTTGGTGCGATAGGTCTGCCACTGGTTGTGGAAGGTATCGTCGCGATAATCCCAGTCAACGGCCCAGTAATCGATCCACTGGCTCCAGTGCGTGATGGCGGTGCGCACATCCTCGGGTACATCGTCGGGCGGCACGAAGAAATTCTTCAGTTCCACCTCGACCGTCCTCTTCTTGATCGTGCGCACATCCGCGTCCAGCGCTGCCAGTTCGTAGAAATTGATGTCGCCCTGCTCGACCGCCTTCTTCTCCAGCACCTCGCGGGGAATCTTTTTGAAGGCCAGGCGGATATTGGCCTCGGCAGCCATCTGTTTCGCCGTCTCATTCAGGTCGAAGGCGAAGTCCCAGCCCAGGATATCGATGCCGTTGCAGTGCTCGCCCACATCCTTGCCGCGCACGCGCCAGAACTCATTGACGATACCCTTCACCTCGCCCAGCGCAATCGGCGCGTCCACCGAGCCGACATGCACCAGCCGCCCCGCCTTCATGCCATGCAGCCACGTATAGCCCTCGATGGGCGTGGCATGATACAGTTGCAGAATAAAGCTGCGATAGCGCGCCTGCACGCTCGCTCGCTGCGTCGGGTCGGCAAACTCCGCCGCCTGCCATGCCTGCCGCTCATACTTACCCAGATTCTGCACCACAAACGGCCTCACATTATCGATAGACAGCAGCCGCTTCCTCGTCGTATGAATAGCAAAGCGCCCCAGATCGCACGTAATCCACCTTCTCCCCAACTTCTCCGCCACCGCAGCCGTCGTCCCACTCCCACAAAAACAATCCAGCACAAGATCACCCTGATTGGAAGAGGCTTCGATGATACGAGTGAGTAGGGCTTCGGGTTTTTGGGTGGGATAATCGATACGTTCTAGAGCCATAGGATTTACAGGTGGAATATCAGTCCAAATATTATGTACAACGGACCCTTCTTTTTCATCCAGATACTTTTTTACAGCGGGCTTTCCTCTTTCGTGAATAGCGATGCATACCCTTTGCCATCAGTTCATCTATTTTATCTTGCCCAAATCGCCAGTGTGTACCTGCAGGAGGTTCGAGTACTCTATCACCGAAGCGTCGCGCTGGGCCTTGCCCCTTAGCCAATATATCTGCCATTTTATAGCGACGCCCATTAGGATCTTGATTCCTGAAATGGCTCTCTACATAAGACTCTCTTTATTGGAATAATTTGTGGATTCCATGTGATTATATTCGAGGAAACTGAATAGAATAATATCTCGTCAGAAACAATTCCATATCTCTTAGCATCTGCATGGAAGTTATAACCTTTGCCAAATGATCTCGATTTCTAAAATTATTGTAAGCCAAATATCTCATCCAATATTGATTTCGCATAATGACCACGACATGCCAATCAAGATGTACATATATACTACCGTCTTCCGTTAAAAGTTCACGCAATACTATCGACAGTCTCATAAAACCACTGCAAATAGCCATCCAATCCCTGTCCCCACGTATCCCGATACGCCTTCTGCTCGATCATACTCGGCTCTTTGGTGAAGCTTTCGTCGCTTTCGGGGATGGTGGCTGTGAAGGAGAAATCAGCGCCGGTGGCGAACGGGGGATCGATATAGATCAGGTTGATCTTGCCAGCGAATTCGGGGAGCAGCGAGGGGAGGACGTATTTTTTGTCGCCCCAGATGAGGCGGTTGCGCCAGTCGGTCTCTTCCCCGGCAAAGAGGCGGTCGAGCGTGAGCTGGCGTTGCTGGGCGGTCTCGTTGACGGTCTCAACGGTCTGAAAGGGCAGTTCGATGCGTACAGGGGCGACTTTCTTGCCATCCTTGTACTTGCCATCCCAGATCAACTCGGTCATGCTCTGTATTTCCAATCTAGCAGTGTTTGTGATGTGTTGGGCAGATAAGGTTGTGTATCTGGCGACCACCCCGTCCTAACCGTCGTGTGCCGCCCTGCCCCACCCCAGGCCGACCGCAAGGGATCGGCCCTACTATATACGACCCCGCGTCCGCCCCAGGAGGATCGTATTGCCAACGTGAATATTGTCCGGTAGCGCGTCTGCAGACGCGCTACCGCCCGTGTATAGTAGGGCCGACCCTTGCGGTCGGCCTGGGGTGGCGGGTGGCACTGCGACGGTCGCACCTTCTTATCGGGCTTGCGACGTGGTCTAGTATAGCGTATGGATGAGGAAGGTGCAAGTTGATGGGAAAGATGGACTATTCATAAGGTAGGCTCATACCAGAGCAAAATGCGGAACGGATATGACCGCTTTTCGTGAGAGACTCTCAGGAGAGCATGTGTCGTTATGTGTATAGAGAAAGGATGCCTTCAATGGCCGAACAGCAAACAAACCTTCTGGCTTTCTACAAAGGGTGGGATGCCTATCAGGCGCTCTTGATCAAGGCGATCGCCCCGCTCTCGTCCGAACACCTCGCCTTGCGAGTCGCTCCACATCTGCGCTCTATCGGGGAAAATGTGGCCCATATCATTAGCGGTCGTGTCAGCAATTTCCATCTGCTCATGGGCGAGGGGGATGCTGAACTGGCTCCATTGGAACAATGGGACGTACCGGGCGCACCCCCCAGAAGTGCCGCCGAGTTGGTACGTGGGCTGGAGGCCACCTGGCAGATGATTTCTACGGCTCTCGCTCGCTGGACCCCTGCCAACCTGGACGACGAGTTCACGGAGGTGCAGAACGAGCAATCGTATAGTTTCACGCGTCAATGGATCATCTGGAGCACCATCAAACATGACCTCCACCACGGCGGCGAAGTCTCTTTCACGCTGGGGACACACCATTTAGAAGCTCTCGATCTCTAATGCAGCGTGTGTTTGAGGGCATTTCTAAACAGAGGAGCATGAGTCCTGGCAAGGAAGAACCGCTCAACCTTGCCCCGCCCGCGAGGGACTCCTTTTTCAGAAAAGACTCACTCCATGCCACTCTTATCGACCGGTTACCCTGTGCAGGTAATCGTTGATCGGCTGCACATCAAAGCCGCCGCTGGTCAGACCGATGTACCCATCAGGACGCACCAGAATCACCGCATCTCGCCGAATGCCATAGAAATGGGAGGCGTAGCCATCGATGTCAAGCAACGCGTGATCAGAGGGAACCAGGATGTTGCCTCCACGCGTGATGGTATACGCATGCACGATATCTTTGTAGCGATCCGGTAGTTGTGGTACGGGCTGATCAGCAAACGTCAGCAATGTGAAATGCGTCCCACGAAACAGCTCGAAGAGTCGGCCCCGCTGCCCATCCGAGGAAAAGATGAAGGGCGAATCGGGAGCGCGATCTCCCGCGCGAATGTCGGTCGCGTCATCAAGATCGCAAGCCAGGGGACCACCTCGATAAGTAATGTCAAGTTGCGAGAGATCAGCAACTCTACCCAACGAGACATTGATATAATCTTGTGCATTCCCAGAATTGGGACGAGTGACTTTCTCGTGATACATCGTCGTAGAAGCCAGAACGCCCCGGGCGACGGGAAAGCGTTCAGCATGGTAGCTATCCAGTAAGTCCTCAGGAGCGCCTTGCAGCACAGCAGCCAGTTTCCAGCCAAGGTTGTAGGCATCGCCAATGCCGGTATTCATACCTTGCCCGCCAGCACCCGAGTGGACATGGGCCGCATCTCCCGCAAGAACGATACGGCCCTGGCGATACTGCTCAACCATGCGGATGTTCGGTCGCCAGAGAGAGGCCCAGTGCAGATCGCTTATCCGTACACCCGGTAGTCCTGCGCGTTCGTCGAAAATGCGCTGGCACGTTTCCAATGAAAGATTGTATGCATCCGAAGACAAACGAGCCTGAAACACCCATAGATGGTCGTAGCGCATGTGCGAGAGACCTACCAATCCTTCCGGTGCATCCATCCAATAGTGCCCATAGTGAGAGTCCAATCCCTCTACCTCGACACCGGCGTTGAGATACCACTCCCCTTCTAACGTCTCACCCAGGAACGAGAACCCGCCGAGGTGACGTACACTACTGTGTCCCCCATCGCAACCAACCAGATAACGGGCCTGGATCGTCTCCATCTCACCTGCGTGGATAACCTGCGCCAGCACGCAGTCGTCCTGCTGTGTCACCGTTAACAGATGACTATCGAACTCCACCTGTATATTCTTCTGAGTCAAACTCTCTTGTAACACGGCCTGTATATGGTTTTGCCCGATCCAGAACGTACCTCGATAGGGCGCATCAGGGGTTGATTGATAGGCTGCCTCGGACGCGGGATCGACCTCACGCACGAGTTGCTCTCGCTTATAGAAGCGCCCCAGCATGTTACGCTGACCGCGTACATGAATCTGATCCAGCACCCCCAGGTCCTCGAAGATTTCCTCCGTACGCGGCTTCAGCCCTTTCGCACGCACTTCGCGCTGCAGAGCAGCGCCTTGCTCGATAATACGCACGGTAACGCCGCAGCGGGCAAGACTATTAGCCAGGGTCAAACCAACCGGTCCAGCACCGACAATCAACACGTCAATCCTCGATCTCTGCTCCATGATCAACTTTCCTTTCATTTCAGCGAACGCTCGTTGAATTTTGAAGACAAAAAATTTTCGGCCTCAGCTCGACCATAAACGGGCGGTGAAATCCACCACTCGTTCGATGTAGTGCGTATCATCGGTACCATCATCCTCTGCCAGGAGAAATGGGACGATAATACCCGCAAAAAACTGCATGAAGGCAAAACGCAGATCCATTTCACGTATCTCGCCCTGTGCCATACGACGAGCGAAAAAATCATACAAAAATTGCATTGGAGCATCACCTACAGCCAGGGCAGTTATCCACTCCTCCTGTCGTAGCCAATTTCTCTCCCGCATCACAATCTGAAACCACTCTTTATCCGCAGTAAAGATATTGGTACCGACACGAGCCGCAAGCAAGAGGGCCTCCCGCAATGAAAGGTCATCACGAAACAGGGGTGCCAGAGCTTCGATCTCGGCAATTCTTGCTGCCCGACCTTCACGTAGAATGGTCTGCAAAATTTCCAGTTTCCCTCCTGGAAAGTAGTGATAGGTCAATGCCTCAGCTACACCCAGCGCTTTATTCAGCGTTCGCATAGAGGTGGCATGATAGCCATCCCGGGCAAATAACTTCTTGGCGACCGCGAGGATTTGCTGTCGCCGCTCCCGGGCCTTGATATCGCGACTGGTCACTCGGTCTTTTTCTTCAGGCATACTCCCCACCACTCATTTCCATCACGGATGTTCATTCAACGCTCGTTGAACAAATAATACCTGAGAAAACGATCTCTGTCAAGTCATCCCTGGCGAAGTATGCTTATCCAGAAGAAAATCAAACCATTCTTCTGATCCCATCAGGGTCGATGAGATGGACTGTGTTTGTGAGGTCTTGTCCACTGAGCGAAGTGAGGGCTGCTAAAAGAGGATCAACTACAGCGTTTCCTGGTACCCCTGGAAGCGCAAGGAGAATGATACCCGCATGATGTTGGCGGTAATCAAGAAGAAATGCCCATGGAGAAGGTTCCATCAATTCCTTGTTCTCGTAACGACGATTGATGCTGTTGTGGGAGGCAACGGCGGAAAATTGCATCAGGTTCGCCAGTGCAGGGCTAAGGGGAGCTGGAAGGTGAAGGTAGAGCCTGCGCCTTTGCGGCTCTGGACGCGGAGCTGGCCCTGGTGGCGTTCCATGATGGTGCGGGAAATGTAGAGGCCGATGCCGAGGCCGGGGTAGGTTTTTTCGGCTGGTTCGGTGACCTGGTAGAACTGGTCGAAGATTTTCTCCTGGTAGGCTTCGGAGATGCCAATGCCGAAGTCTTGCACGCTCACCAGGGCGTTTCCTTCATGGGTTGCCATGCGCACGATGATCCTGTCGGCATCTCTTGAATACTTGATGGCGTTGGTCAGCAGGTTGATAAGCACCTGGCCGATGCGGTCTCTATCGCCATAGACCTGGGTTGCTGTGGTTTTTTCCAGGATAATGCGGTGGGTCTGAGTGGTTCCCTGCACATTTTCTACGATCTCCTGTACCAGTGGGGCCAGATCAAACAGATCCATACGGTATTCCAGCTGCCCGGTCTGCATCCTGGAAAGATCAAGCATGTCGCAGATGAGAGTGGTCATCTTATCGATCTGGCTCTCCATGCGAGCCAGGAAACGGAGGGTTTCTTCATCACTGCGGCTCTTGAAGCGGCGCTGCAAGAGTTGTGTAAAACCCTTGAGGGCCGTCACAGGAGTCTTTAGTTCGTGGCTTGCCATGCTGATGAACTCATCTTTGCGTCGTTCCAGTTCCCGGCGCTCGCTGATGTCACGCGCAATTTTGGACGCGCCAATAATCTTCCCACTGCGGTCTCTGACCGGTGAGATACTCAGGGAAACCTCGATGCGTTTGCCATCTTTTCTCATGCGCACCGTTTCGTAATGCTGGATACGTATACCTTGCCGCAGTTTTGCGATGATTTCCTCTTCTTCATAGCGTAGTTCGGGAGGAATAATCAAGGTGATGTGTTTGCCAGTAGCCTCCTCTGCACTATAGCCAAAGAGGCGCTCGGCGGCACCATTCCAGCTGGTAATGATGCCATCAAGTGTTTTGCTCACAATTGCATCATCCGAGGACTCAACAATGGCGGCCAGACGGAAGTGATCTTCCTCAGAGATGCGCAGGAGTCTCTCCACCTCTTTGCGCTGCGCTAGCTCGGCTTCAAACAAACTGGCCTGCTGCTGCAATTGCGAAATGGACTGCAGCTGTTCGTCCAGGCTGGCGTGGAGGCCATAGTTATCAGACGGTATGATGTGGGAATGCTGCTGGCAAATTTCCAGGAACTCTCTCGCGGTGGTTTGCTCATCGAAGCTGTGCAGCGGGTAGGCGCAGAAGAGTGAAAAAACAGGGAACTGGTTGTGAAGGTCGTTCCAGAGTTCTTCCAGACGAATGGCTGCCGCCTGGTTTCCCTCTGTCCAGAGCAAGGCGACTATTTCTCCGAAGACGCGCACATGGGGCTGCCTCTGTACGGCCTGGGCAATTACACTTCCCACAATCTCGGCGAAGCGTCCTGGTTCCGGCATACCAGCAACCATCAACTTCGACATTACTTCAGTCGCATCCAGCCAGATATACTGCTCTTGCGCCGGGACGGCAGACCTATCTAGCCCGATTTCCTTCAGTCGTTCCAGAAGTCCCTCGTGATGTTCCCTCGTAGCGAGCACGATGCAGGTTTCACCCGCTTTGAGACCTCCGCCGATGAATGCACTCATCGCGTTCAGGAGGGAACCCTCCGACTCATAGAACTGTACCAGATGCTGTTTCTTCAAAGTAGTGATGAGAGTTTGATCGGGTGACACCGCCATACAGTTTTTTTCTCCTGCTAAAAAGATGATGCTTCGGGATGAAAATGCTCCAGACTTCTTTCTGTTCCCTTTCTAAATAAAATAATAACACCTTCCCCAAAGTTACACAATGAGAAAATCATGAAGGGTCTTCGTCTCTTTGGGGATGTCCGTAGGGGCGATGCCTTGTGCTCGCCCGCAGAAACGCGGGCGAGCACAAGGCATCGCCCCTACGGACACCTTGATTCCCCCGTAACGATGGAGAGTCATCATGAATGTACTGAAGGATACAAACTTTTCTGCTATGACCACGTACAAATATATAGTAGTGGGTGGATGAGGATGAAAAGTGGCAATACATGATACTTGTATAAAGTCGTTGTAAGGAGAGAAGTTAATGGTACGTCGTGTGCGTATGAGGACTATTTTCATCGCTTGTTGTGTCATTATCCTATTGATCGCTCTGGTAATTCTTGGTCTTCATCTTATTCCCCAGGCAGGCGGAGGTCCCACGGGTGTTCCAGGCACCCCTTCACCTGCATCTTACCATGTACAGGTCTCAATGGATGTTTCCTATGGACCTCAATCGGATGAAGTTCTGGATCAATGCTTGCCCGTTGGGGCACCGTCCTCGCGGCCAGGCATTGTCATGATTCATGGAGGCAGCTGGAATGGAGGGGATAAATCTAAATACGATGCCATATGCAGGTATTTTGCGGCAGAGGGATACGTGGCCACGACGATCAACTATCGCTTAACTCCACGCTATCAGTGGCCTGACCAGATTGGAGATGCTCAACTGGCGGTTCGCTATCTGCGTGCCAATGCTTCTCGCCTGGGTCTTAATCCGGCACGCATTTGTTCCCTGGGAGATTCAGCCGGTTCGCAACTGGCGTTGCTGCTTGACGAATTACAGAGCATTCACCCTGCCGATGTGGCCTCGCTCTATCCCAATGTCTCACCGGCGGTTCAATGTGTCGTCGATCAGTTTGGGCCAACCAATCTGGCGCAGTTGTATAGCGCAAATCCGCCCGTCCAGCAGTTCATCTACGCCCTGCTGGATAATCAAGTTCCGCCAGCTCCCATTTATACAGATGCCTCTCCACTAGATCACATTACTGATCAAACTGGACGGGCGCTTATTATTCAGGGAACCCAGGATCAAACGGTACTGCCTGATCAATCCCAGGAACTCTACCAGGCATTCCTCCATGCTGGCATTGCTGCTCACTATATCTCCTATAATGGAGACCATGAATATCGTGGTCTTTCACAGAGTCAATTTACCTCCATGTTGAATCAGATCAATACCTTCCTGAACGCGGTTGAGCCGCCAGGGAGAAGATAGCTCTCCGCTACTGAAAAACCCCTCCGTATATTCACTTAGGCAATTTGACTGATTAAAGAATACGAGCTTTTCCTGTTATGGCTCTGTCTCTATTGTGATAGCATAAAGCGTTGGTTGGTTGATGTTGAGAAAGTGGCATTACAGGTTGTCTTGTATTCAGGTAGTCGATAAGAAGGAGAGATACATGCTTCATCGTGATCGGTTGAAGTCTATTTTCATCGTTTGCTGCATTGGTATCCTTGTATGTGCGGCTCTGGTGTTTCCCGGTTTTCACCAGACATCACACGTTCATGCCGCTGCACCTTCTCGGGTACGGGTCCTTTCGAATGTTTACTATGGACCTATGCCCGAGGAAGACATGGAAGTGTGCCTGCCTGAGGGAGGATCTTCCACAAGCCCGGGCATTATCATGATTCACGGAGGGAGCTGGGTAGGAGGAGATAAATCTCGTTACTCAGAGATGTGTTCAGACTATGCAGCAGAGGGATATGTGGCTGCGACGATCAACTATCGTTTAGCTCCCGAGTTTCAATGGCCTGATCAGATTGGCGATGTTCAGCTCGCGGTTCGCTATCTGCGTGCCAATGCTTTCAATTATGGGCTTGATACAGGGCGGATATGTGCGCTGGGGGATTCTGCCGGGGCGCAACTGGCGTTGTTGCTCGACGAGTTGCAGACCATTCATCCTGCTGATGTGGCTTCGCTCTATGCTGATGTCTCACCCTCAGTGCTCTGTGTCGTTGATCAGTTTGGACCAACTGATCTAGCGCAGTTATATGGGCAAAATCCGAGCGTCCAGCAGTTCATGTACTACCTTCTGGACGATCAAGTGCCTCCAGCCCCCATTTATGCAGATGCATCTCCGTACGAAAATATCACGGCGCAAACAGGGCGGGCGCTTATTATTCAGGGAACTCAGGATCAAACCGTGCTGCCGGAACAATCACTGGAGCTCGACCAGGCATTTCTCAAAGATGGCTTTTCCCCTCAATATATCTCCTATGTTGGCGACCACGAATATGGTGGTCTTTCACCTGCTCAAGTTGATGTTATTATGAGCGAGATCAACACCTTCCTGAATACAATGGAGCAGCCGGGTAATCCGCATAATGCGGTGAAGAGATAAATAGAGCAAGCCAGGCATTTCGCATCACCTGATGAAGCAATAAGAGGAATGTCGCTGAGCTGGATGTCGAAGAGGCGAAGAGATGTCGAAGAGCCAGTGCGGAGGCCAGCTCCGCCCCTACTAACCACGAGGGTTTTCCAGCGCCGTTTCATAGGTTAGTAGGGGCGGAGCTGGCCTCCGCACTGGGAAATTCTCCCCCCTGGTATATTTGTTCTTTACGCAAACAGGAAAGCCGGGTAGGAATGCAATCCTTGCATCCCTACCCGGCTTTTGATCATAGAGAGCAAGGTGGCCTTGACCACCTCGCCTTCTGTTGTTAGGGCGCTACCTCGAACACACGAGTACCCCAGTTGGCGATGCCGTCGCCGGGGCCGGGGATGTATTCGGTTGCCATCCAGATGCCACTGCCGTTGGGATCCGGAATGGCGGCGGAGTAGTCACCCCAGCGACCGGGACCACCGACTGCTGTAAAGCCGATATCAGCAGTGGCACCATACGCTGCCACCAGGATTGCTCCGAAGGATTTCCCCCCGGACATCAGCGTGGTATAGACGGCGCTCGGGTAGGTGTTGGGACCGGTGAGGGTCATGCCCATGGCTGCATTGCCGTTGCGATCAGCCACAACAGCAGGATAGAGCAGGAAGTTGCCTTTGGTGACAACATAGCCCTGATTCGCTATAGTCGATTTGCCGATCTTATTGCCGTTCAGTGAAGGCGTGACCTCGAACCAGGCAGCCCCGGAGAGGGTTGTGGTCTGGCCGGGAATGTTGACCGCCGTATTAAGCGAGGACCACAGCTCCCCGTTGATCTCCTGCACCTGCAGCATGCGATCATCGTCGGTTTGAATCAGCCCGCTGGTGTTCTCCTGATAGTATTGGCTGAAGCCAACGGGTGTCTCAGCGTTGGGCGGGAACCCATAGGTCTCGGAGGAGATGACCGAACTCGACAGGGTCGGTGTGCAGCCGCCGCTGGTGACACACTGCTGGTTGGTCATTGCCCAGACACCAATGTGACTGGCAAAGGTGCCAAAGAAGTCCAGCGAATCCAGGAAGTACTCCGCCGGGACATTGGAGTCCTGGCTAATCGCAGGCTCAATCGAGAAGGCAACGTTGCCGGCGATGTTCAGATTGCGGAAATGCACGAAGTTCACCGTCGAGGCCTCCGCGATCAACTGTGACTTCGAGATGGCATAAATCTGGGAGCCATTGAAAGCCGAGCTCGTGATTCCGAATTCGTTGGTGCTGATGTAGATGTTGTACTGGTCGATGCCGAGGAGTGGCTGGTCGCCGAAGCAGGGGCAACCGGCAACATTCAGGTCAGTCGTATCGAAGCGATAGACTTTCCAGGGCGTAGTCGGATTCCCGCTGGGATTGACAGCTATATCGAAATGCGACACATTGGGTGTTGCTGTCGTCGTAAGGAAGAGCTGACTGGCGAACCAGGTATTGGTCGACGGATCGAAGTAGCAGCGGACGTCACCTTGCACATCGGTACCGTACGTGGGGTTGAATATCGGTGGCTCCCCAAAGAAATTGGGCAGGCCCTGGGGACCCTTGATTATAGTTCCATTCGGACTGTAGACCGTTATCGCCTCATTTACAGGCTCCACCACGTAACCATTGCCAACACAGAGACCCTGATCGGGCGGCTCGATATCAGTTCCCTGGTTGACCTTGACGCTATCAACGGAGCTGACGCCGTTGAAATCGTGCAACAGAGCACTGTTATTTGTCCCTGCAGCAGGTGCTGCACTGGCAACGGTATTTGTGCTTCCCCTGGAATGTGGGAGGCGAACTGGTATAGCATGGGGAGTCGATGACGAGGACGACGTTCCGGCAATGGCATTGGCCCGACTCGTGCTTGCGGCATGGGCCGTCGGCGCATTGCTCAGGAAAAATGTAGTCGCCATCATCATACCTAGCAGAGTACCAATGGTAACGAGCGAAAGTGTAATGCTCATCCTCGAGCGCATGAAGTGTCCTCACTTTCCAAATACTGACTATCACTCTACCGGTGATGTACTACAAAAGTGACACTACAGAAGCTGCTCTACATAGAGTGCCTCTGCGATACTGAAAAAAGCCGAAGAAAAACCACCCCCTTTCTTAGCAGGAGCATGCGGGACCGATTTCATGTGAGACGTATAGCGAGTCCTCACTTTCATAACATCCCAATTGCCAGGCATTCCTATTGAGTACGACTATGAACTGGTTTATTGATGAAGGTAGAAGACAACACCCCTAATAGAGTATAGGAATATTTAAGGTTGCACGTCAATAGGGGTATTTGCTTAGGGGTTTCTACGCTCCGCTCACTCTAGCAATGCACATTTACACATACGAATAAGAACAACGTTTCTACTGGCTGTGCTTTCTACTCGATTTTTATTGCTCTGGTAATAGTCGCTAGCATTCTAACAACTGGTAGTATCGGGGGAACTGAGGTTCTCCCCCTGACTTTAATTGGCGTTGATCTGCAAGCAGTCAGACAAAAGGAAGAGGGCTGCCGCATAGGCGAGGCAGCCCTCCGGCTCTGATGCCAGGGAAGAACTTATGCTGCTGGACAGGGGTTAGAGGAGAGGACCTGACGGAAGTCCTCATAGGCGGTGACAAATCCACCTCCTTCAGCAGTGTAGCTCAGCGACAGCAACGTTCCATATTGCTGATTCTGCTTAAAGTCATTCGTGCTTCCCGGGATGTGGTTGCCAAAGCGCCAGACACAGATACCGTTCACATTGGTGATGCTGTAGAAGGGATAGAAGGTAGCTGGCGAGCCATCGTCGGTTGTCGGAATCAGCGTGCAGCCCGTTCCAGTGGAGGTGTCGCACGTTGCAAACTCGGTGGCTGGCAGGTCAGTTTCAAAGGCTACACGATTATACTGTGTATTGTAGCCCGTTCCAGTCTTTGGACTGCTGAACTTGACCGAGGTTGGATGCAGGGCAGTGTTGCCATCAGGCCAGTAGTCCTGATACGAAGTTCCGTCATAGCCAGGGTCGTTTTCTCCCAGGCATCCCTGTACCTGAACCAGGGTCGACGCAGAGGCAGGGAAACAAGCGACATCATCAGAATCGGTTGGTTCCTGATCGCCAGCAATGCCCTCAGTGTTCCCGCTGGGACACGATACACCGGTGAGGGGAACATACTGAACCGTGGCACCGTTGCAGAAGTCGAAGTGACCGATTTCCGTATCATAGGCGATGTTGTAGGAACCTGCTGCCCACGTGTCACGGGTCATCTCAGAGGAGGTACTGTACATCGGGTGGAAGTTATAAGGGATGTTCTGGCAACTGGTGCCGTTAGGATCAAACTTCACCTGGCCGAAGCCATTGGCCGCGCTTGCCGTCATAAACCCACTCTGACCCGTCGACAGGTCTTGCATTGAGGTTTGCAGCCCGTTAGCCGTATCATGCATCACGAGCGATACCGTATCACCCTGATTCATGAACAGCACCTTCTGGGGATTAGGCGTCTGCTGAGACGGATTGAATTGGACCGGGTTGGGTACGGCCTGGGGAATGCCGTTCTTGGTCAGGTAGGCAAAATTGACATACTCTTCGCCTGTTTTCGCTAAACAGGTAGCGTTATTGGCCTGGCCGGTAACAGGGTTGAGAGACAGGCTATCGATGGTGAGGGCGGCACACCACTGGGTGGCATTGCAACTGAAGCCCGTGAATTGTTGCACATAGCCGGGAGGATAGAGCTGCAACTCCATGTAGGCTTCTCCTGCATGTTTGGGGCTGACGGCAGGATCAACGATGTTGCTATCGCTGTCGGGCGTACAGGTGCTCAGCAGTTCGGGATAGGATTGCGTGTCACACATCACCATGCCAAACCAGAAGGCTGGCAGCAGTTCGAAGCTGTAGGATTTTCCTCGCTGCATCGGATTTGTCGCCGGTGGCTCTGTTGGCAATGTGAAGGTATATTTCATGTTGTTGCCCGAGCCAGGGACGTTGGAATAGAAGAGGGCTGACGGCTCATCATGTCCAACGTAATAACCAAAGACGTCATCGGAATTAGCGACTTCCACACAACGGAAGTCTCCAGATGCACAGTTGATACCGCTCTGGTAGGTATCGGTTGTCGTATGGGTGGTTGTAGAGGCGGCACTTGCCAGCCTGGACCATCCTCCAACCATCAATAGGCTGGTTACAAGAACCAGCGCACTTGCTACAGGGAACAGAATACTAAAGAGTTTGCGACCAAATAGTAGTGTGCGCATGGACATTCTCATCCTTTCTGTTCGCTGCCTTGTGATTACTCGACTAAAGGTATCAGAATTTTTTCTTTCGAACGAGCATCCCTCCTTCCAGAAATGACGATCTCTAACCCGCCACTGCAATACGGTTAGAAGTTGCAGGCAAAACTCAACTAGACAAATGGAAGACCATTCGCCAGGGGATATTATATTGCTTCTGCAAGAGCCTAAAGAGTAACGAAGAAAGCAGGGATAGTACCCATTTCCGGGTGTAATGGACTGCGTGTAAATTATTCCTCCCTGTGCAAAGACAGGGAACTGTAGGACTGGAAATACGAAGTCAGGTAACAAAGATTGACGGTTCCCCGCCGTCAGTGCTAGAGGATGCTTAACCTCTTAACTCTTCAAGTATAATGCCAAAAGAGGTAAAATGCAACGGTATTTTTAAGCAAATTTACTGTAATCGATCTAAGAAATTAATTGATGAGACTATTATAGCGTAAGTTAGATAATCGCCAGTAGCCCTAACTGACAGCTTTGGGGCAAATGAGAACCGCCTGAGCACTGCTGCTCAGGCGGTTTTAATGGTGGAGATGGGGGAGAGTTGAACTCCCCGTCCAAACAAACCCATCATAGAATGTACTACAGGCTTAGCCGATGTTTTTCTTTTCGCCGTAGACTCCCATCGACCGGATTCTCTGGCGCTGGCCCTCTGGTCTTAGGTGACGATTAGAAGGCGGTCGTCGTCACAGCATCCCGCGTTTTCGACGCCCGGTTCTGACCCCACGGAAGAAGGTCAGGCGGACGACGCTTCACTGATTCTTAGGCAGCGAGAGCGTAAGAAGTTGCCGGTTTGGCAGTTATTGTTTTGTCGGTTGTTTTACGAGAATGCTTACCGACACCTCGACCTGCAATTCTACAATTTGCCTGTCTGTCGAAACCCGACATCCCCTTGTTGCGTTACGCGGCAGGCGGAGGGATAAGCTCCACCTGCACATGTATTGTAACAGATACTCTAACAAATAGCAAGGTATGGTTATTCCAGTTACTCTGGCTGCCCGATACGCTGCAAAAATCGTTCCAGGTTCACAATGTAACGTTCGTGCTGGCCCTCGCCGATCTTTTTCTGTTCATCATAGGCTGAGACGTTGAAGAGCAGGCGGCGTCCATCGATCTCGACCAGTTCGGCGGTGGCGCGCACGCGCTGGCCGATGGGAGTGGCCCCCAGGTGGCGCACATTGACCAGCGTGCCAACCGTAACATAGCCTTTGTCCAGTTCAGCAGCCACGGCCCCCCACGATGCGTTCTCCATCAGCGCGATCATCATGGGAGTGCTGAAAACCTCAACGCCGCCCGCACCAACGGCTGCCGCCGTATTTTCATGTGTCACCACCGTCTTCGATTCGCCTGTTAAACCGAGTTTTAAAGCCATCAGGAATACTCCTCGCTTTCATTTTTATTGCAGATTGCCTCACATGATATCATCAGAGGAGCATAGGATGCTATGACAACAAGCTCTATGGTGTCATCCTGAGCGCAGCGAAGGATCTGAGGCAATGGGGGTGGTCAGTATAGCAGCTATAGATCCTTCGCTGCACTCGATACCGTTGACGAACTCAATGTGTTGACAGCTCAGCGCCCGCGGCGCTTCGCAACAGGTTGAGAGTGGGCTGGCTGGTGGGCGGCCTGGCCGCCCACCAGCCAGCCCACTCTCAGAAGAAACGAGCCGCTGTGCGGCGAGCTGTCAAATCCGAACGTTCGCCAACAGTATCTGCACGCAGGATGACATGCGGGAGGGCATTTTGAGAAAGAGCAATCTATTTTTCACGAAGGAAGATGGTAATTATGGATAGGAAGCATCATGTTGAGCGGGTCGCTCATCGAGGAGGGTCGGGGCTGGCACCGGAAAATACGTAGCAGCGTTTCGCAATGCGTTGACGCTGCCTGTCGATGCGATTGAGCTGGATGTGCATATGAGCCGTGATGGGCAACTGGTGGTCTTTCATGATACTGAGGTGGGAGGTGCTACCAATGGCACGGGCAATCTTCTTGATCTCGATTTTGCCTTGCTGCGCGGCCTGAATGCTGCCGCCCACTTTCCCGGTGGCTGGCCGGAGCCGCAACAAATACCGACGGTGCGCGAAGTGCTTGAGCTTGTGAAGGGACGGCGAGATGTTTATATCGAAATCAAGCGGAGCAAAAGGAGTGGAGTGTTTGGGAGCTACCCGGGTATCGCCGATGCAGTCGTGCAGGAGGTGCAAGCTGTAGGCATGGTTGAGCACGTCCTCATCATTTCTTATGATTGGCCTCTTCTGCCTCGTGTGAAAGAGCTTGAACCGCGACATACGAACGGGCGCGCTCGTTTCTGATGGCGTGTGGGACTTTCGCGCCGAACATGCCCTTGAAACGCTGTTTGAGCGGGTACTACCCTGGGCTGCGAGTGGATCAACCTGGATCTCACCCTCTTTACCGACGTTTTTCTGCATTCATGACGCACAGGCATGGTTTCAAGCTGGGCGTCTGGACAGTCAATACGCTCGCTGCGATACAGCGTTTAGCTGGTGCCGGAGTTGATTCCATCACTAGCGACTGGCCCGACCTCTTCGCCCGCTTGGGCTCATAATGAATTTTGTCAACCAAAATTGGTGGTGTGATCCTGTAGGAACAAGGGGCGGACAGTCTGGGAGACTGTCGGAGATGAGGAGATGAATGGGGCCTTGTGCTTGTCCCCCTCGTCCCCGCTGACAGACGACTCGTTCTGCTGGAACGAAGAGTTGGTAGGCATTGGGGGACAGGCACAAGGCCCCCTCATCCCCTTAACCCGACCCCCTGTCCCATCAGGACGGTTCACCCCTCCTTACCGAAATTTACAAAAAAGCCTATTGTGAATAGATTTCGTGTCCCTTTGGGGGCCTTGTGCGTTCTATTACAAGGAGGCATAGCAAAGGTACCATTAGCATGCCTCTGTTACAGGTTTTTGGGAATAGTATGCTATAATGGGCGGCGATAAGAGAGCATCAAGGCGCGGGCTGTTTATCTTTCCCGTTGCCGAAAGTGGAGAACCAGGAATGCAACAGATACAAGTACCGTCAACTGTAATTGAATCCGACTCACTTCTACCTGAATTATCAGAGCAAAAAGTTGCCATATCGTTCGTCATCCCGGTTATGAACGAGGAGCAGAACATCGCACCGCTCTATGAGAAACTGGCGAAGCAGCTTGAAGAGCTGGGTCAGAGTTATGAAATTATCTTTGTGGATGATGGCAGCACGGACAGGACCTTTGCGGAGGTCAAGAAATTGCACGATGAGCACCCGGGCGTGGTGCGCGTGATTTGCTTTCGCCGCAATTTTGGCAAGACGCCCGCGCTCGTGGCTGGTTTCAGCCACAGCCGGGGCGAAGTGGTCTTTACGATGGATGGCGACTTGCAGGATGACCCGGAAGAGATTCCGCATTTCCTTGCGAAGCTGGACGAGGGCTATGACCTGGTTTCCGGTTGGAAATATCCGCGCCTCGATCCCATTTCAAAGACGTTTCCGTCGCGTATTTTCAACGGTCTGGTCAGCACGCTGACGGGTGTCCATCTGCACGACATCAACAACGGCTTCAAGGCCTACCGGCGCGAGGTGATTGAGGATAGCAACTTGAAGCTCTACGGCGAGTTTCACCGCTTTGTGCCCGTCATGGCTCACTGGCGCGGCTTCAGTGTGACGGAAATCAAGGTACGCCATCATCCACGCAAGTATGGCGTCTCCAAGTTTGGTGCGAAGCGTTTTGCGCGCGGCCTGATCGATCTGCTCAATGTGCTCTTTCTCACCACCTTCCTGCGCACGCCCCTGCGACTTTTCGGGCCAATTGGTTTCTGGACATTTCTGCTCGGTGTGCTGGTGGATATCTTCGTGGTGGCGCGCAGCTTCTTCGGCCTGCCCGGATTTCCGCGAGAACCCATTCACAACCAGCCCCTGCTCTTTGTGGGTATCTTGCTCATGATCTTCGGCGTGCAGCTTGTCCTGACGGGCCTGCAGAGCGAGATGATTCGCCATTATGCCTTCCAGCCGGGAGAAGAGTACAGTATTCGACAGGAACTTGACTGATGCAGAGGGCTAAACTGCTTAAAATCGGGAAACGAGTGATCCAGATCGGCCTGCCCATTGTAGTGGTGGTGGTGTTCCTGAAATATATCACCGGCGTCTGGCAGGACTTGACGGCACATACCTTCCACTGGAACCCCTGGCTGCTGGCGCTGTCCTTCTGCGGCTTTGTGCTCCAGGAACTGTCATTCGGACTGATCTGGCGCGCTGTGTTGATTCGTCTGGGTCACCGGCTCAGACTGCGCGTGACCCTGCGTATCTATCTGGCCTCGGAATTTGTGCGCTATATCCCTGGCAATGTCTGGCACGTGCTGACACGCATTCTCTGGGTAAGCAAATATGGCGTTCCACGGCCCGTGGCCTTTGCCAGTATGACGGTTGAATTGATCTCCAAACTGGCGGCGGGCGTGCTTATCTTTGCCGCCAGTCTGCTGTTCTGGCACGATATCAGCGTCGTCGGCTCGCTGCTGCATGGTTCCCTGGTGATGATTGTCGGCATTGCCACGATTGTCGCTCTACTCGTGATCCTCTATCCCCCCGTGCTCAACGGCCTGATCAATACGGCCCTGCGTCTGCTGAAGCGCCAGCCAATCGAGCTGACCCTGCGTTATAGCGATATCTTGCTGGTGACGCTGGCATGGTGTGGAAGCTGGCTGGTTGCGGGGTGCGCCTTTTTCGTGCTGCTGCTTGCCCTCTGGCCCTCGGCTCCACTGGCAGCGCTGCCTGTGTGCATTGGTATCTACGCCATTGCCTGGGATATCGGCTTTCTGTCCTTTATCACTCCGAGTGGCCTGGTATTTCGCGAGGGTGCCATTGTGGCCCTGTTCGCCCTGGCCTTCCCCTTACCCGTCGGTCTGAGTGCGATCATCGCTATCCTCTCGCGTTTTGTCTCGACGCTGGCCGAGCTGATCTGTGTCAGCGTGGCTTACCTGAGCGGAGATGGCGGCAAGCAGGTGCGCGCACTGCAAGAGGCCGAGCAAGCTGAGATTGGCACACCGGTGACGGCGAGTGAGACGGGGACAAGAAGTGACGCTGCTGTCTCAATTAGCGGAGAAGGGGGACAGTAATGGCGCAAGCGAAGTGGCGTAAGTGGCTCTCTGTGTGGAGCAATCGTCTCTACCTCTATCCGCCGCCCGAGCCTATGCCACGCACGCGCACGTTCTGGCTGGCGCTGGGGATGGTAGCCTTCTTTGCCGCGCTTTTCTCTGTCTATTTCATTATCTATCTTACTACCCGGCACGCGGCCTTCCAGACGAACGCGGAAGACCTGGGCATTATGGATCAGGCCATCTGGAGCACAATTCACGGCCAGCTCCTGCACCAGACCATTTGCAATACGCTGCATGATACGAACTGCTATAGCTACAACGGCATTTCACGCTTTGCCATCCACTTTGAACCAATCCTGTTTCCCGTTTCGCTGCTCTACCTGTTCTGGCCCGATCCACGCACACTGTTGGTGCTGCAAACGCTGGTTGTGGCGACGGGAGCGTTTCCCGCGTTCTGGCTGGCCCGCCTGCGCCTGCGCAACGAGTTCGCCGGTGTGGCGATTGCCGTACTCTACCTGCTCTATCCGGCGCAGCAGGTGGCAACTGTGTATGATTTCCACGCCGTCACCTTCACCGCCGCGCTCCTGCTTTTCGTGCTCTATTTCATGTATACGCGCCGCACGATCTGGCTCTTTGTCTTCGCCGTGCTGGCGATGGCCTGCAAAGAAGAGATTCCTCTTATCGTCGCCCTGTTTGGTCTGTGGTCCATCGTGTTTCAGCGCAGGTGGCGCAGCGGCCTGGGTTTGATCGTGCTGGGGCTGGCCTGGACAGGAGCAGCTGTGCTATTCATGCATCTCTTCAGTCCGACCGGGCATTCACTGCTGACCTCGCGTTATTCCTATCTGGGCAACAGCCCTCTGAAAGCTGTGCTCCACGTGCTGGCGCACCCGACGAGCATGCTCAAGCAGCATGTGCTGGAGAGTAGCCACTTATTTTATATTCGCACTTTGCTGACGCCGGCAGGTTACCTGCCCCTGCTCGCGCCCTGGGTGATGGTGCTGGCGCTGCCCACGCTGGCGCTGAACCTGTTCAGTTCCGATCCCGGGCAGTACAGTGGCCTTTTCCAGTACAGCGCCGAGATCGTGCCGGTATTGATCTTCTCCACCGTTGAGGCCATCGTGCTGATTCTCTGGCTTGTACAATGGGCGATGAATCGCCTGCGTTCTCGTAGTCAGGTCGGGCAGCGAGAGAGCAGGCAGGTCATTGAACAGGGGCAGGGGGAGGAGAAAGGGCGGCAGGGCATGCCTGGGCGCGCCTTCAACTGGAATGGACTGGTCCATACAGCGTTGTTAAGCTTGCTGCTGATCTATGCGCTTGGCTTTGCCGGGCGCGCCGATGCCACTCGTAGCGATATACCTTTTGCGCAGGGCTTTACCTGGCCGCAAATCACGCCCCATATCCAACTGGCGCAGCGCTTTATCGCTATGATTCCGCCGGATGCCTCGGTTTCGGCACAATCGGAACTGGTGCCGCATATCAGTCATCGTTCCAATATATACCTGTTCCCCTATCAGGATGATCGAGCCGAGTATATCTTTCTGGATGTGACAGGCGATATCTATCCCTTCTGGGGTTCCATTGACTATATCCCTGAAGTGAAAAGGGTTTTGCTGGATGGCAAATACGGCATTGTGGCGGCGCAGGATGGCTATATCTTGTTGAAGCGCGGCCTGCCATCGCCTGGTATCTCTCCCTATTCGCCGGCGAAGACGGTCAGCGCTATGAATGACGTACTGCCGAATCTACCAGCGCAGTTTTGTACGTTTGTGCAGGTTTCTCCGCAACACATTGAGCAGACGGCGAATGTGACGTTTCAAGCTGGCTCTGGCGTTCTGAATCTGGTGGGCTATAACGTGGCAGCCGCCAATCCGTTCAGTGATACATCCGGCTACATGCAGGTGACGACATACTGGAAGGTGATAGCCCCAACGCCACAACCGCTGCGATTGACGGTGGTAGTGGAAGACGCGAGTGGCAAAGAGCACTTTGAAAGTTTTGATTTCCCGGCAAATACATGGTGTCCAACCAATGCCTGGCAGCCGGGCCACATCTATGAAATACAAAGTAGGACATTTCAGTTAGGACATGTACCGGTTGGGCTATCACGTGTCGCTATTGCGCTCGTTCCACTAACTCAACCGTTAAACAATATGTTAGATGCATCTGTTCGTGTTCCCTTCCAGATTGGAAGTGGATCATCCACGCTGACGGGTACAGGAACGAAAGCATTGCAACTGGCGACAATCAGGATCACCCCGTAGACCTGGTATTGGAAGGGATAGTAGAGGGGCGTTTGTAGAACGAAGGAGGCTAGAATGGGCATTTATCTTGGTCAACTACCACCGGCGGAGCTTGCGCGGCTGAAGGCCGAGTTGGCGGAGACGCTCATTGCCAGTTTTTGCTACCCGCGTTTTTATGATTATCGTACCGGGACACTGCGCATACGTCCGGTAGACCGTTCCAGGCGCCAGGAGGTCTGGCTCTATCTCAGTTCATTTGACTTCACCGCCTGGAATCGCGTTGATCTCCTGTCACCTGATTTTCAGTATTACATTGAGCGCCTGTTCATTCAGTTTGTGCAGCGTAACCGCAGCTTTTTTGGCGAACAGGGACGCAAGCGCCTGGCGGATGTACGGATGCTGATAAGTACCTGCGCGGCAACCGTAACTGAGGACCTGCGCGCCCATTTAACGAGACAGAATAAGAATAAGCCCCCGTTCGGCAGTCCTCGCCCGGTTCCTTCCTGGGCTACAACCAATGTTACCGGTCAGCCTGAGCCGGGTTGGGAGCGCATTGCTCAATCGACCTTCCTGCTTCAGCAGCAAATACAGGAGTGGCGGGGTGAAATCAAGGGAGTACCGCAACTGCCAACTCCCGGGCAGACTGAGGTGTCCCGGTCGCAGCCGCCCGCTTCTCCGACTCCGAAACGCCCGGCAAGGCCAAAGGTGGCGAATGGCAGTCAGCAAAATCATGGGTCAGTGATACAGGCGACTGTGCAAGAGGGAGCGCGTAATGGCGCTGGTAATAGAAACGCTGTATCCGTTCCGGCGGCAAAAGCAATCGAGCCTTTGTACCCACCTGTACAGATGCCCAAACCATTGAAAACTCCTCACGTGCCGGTCGAAGCCTCTGAGCTTGCCGTGCTTCAAACATCTCCCTCAGAAAGACCGGAGTTTCCAACGGTTCAGCAGGAACAGGTGAAAGTAGCTGCGCCTGCTCTGCCTCAGGCGGAGACTCCGGAACTGGCTTCGGCACGGGGTGTGCCACAGCCAGTTGTACCTCCAGCCACAACAGTGGCTACGACACAAAAAGAGGCTACTGTCCCGGCTCAAATTGGAGAAGATGTGGCAATTTTTGAGCAATTGAGCCATCAACTACTGCTCTGGCTGCGGGTTGAGGTGGTACAGTGCGAACTGGATATTTCAGGACAAAGCGCCGGGCAACTGTTAGATCTGCTGCGCCAGCAGAACAGGATTGATGAAACGCACCTGCAGGTTGTTTCCAATCTACTCAATCTGGCAAACCGGGTCATGAAGAATGGTTATGCTAACCTGCTTGATTATAAGCAGGCCATGATGTTCTACCTGATGCACACACGTTCAAGACGTCACTAGCAACAGCGAATTCGAATAGATGTAAAAGCAGGGAAAAAGTGTAACTCCAGCATTTCAAATGACGAAATACTGGAGTATTTTTTATGGTATAAAGGATTATAAAAAAATCGTTAAGAATGCTGCAAGGGGCTGTTAACTTCTTCCATATCCATCCCTGTCTATGTTATAAGTTTATATATAAGTAGGGCAGCGCCTGTGCATCTCGTACAATGCCCGGAGAAAGCTGTATGCTTTTTATCGTCTGCGGAAAGCCAGTGGGGAGGTCAACTCGAAGAAGGAAGGATTTGTTTCATGACAAAGGGTAGGGATAATCTGGCCGGGACTCTTAACGAGGTGTTGGAAGCAGTGCGGTTGAGGCGTCAAACGGGACTGTTAAGCATCGAATGTCCGCGTGAGGGTCGATATGAGGAGGGCGAGGTCTATGTTCAGGCGGGTCAACCGGTCTATGCGCAGACAGGGCAGCTGGGCGGCCAGGAAGCTCTCCTGCGGATGCTGGGCTGGCGTCAAATACAATTTGCCTTTCTGCCCGATGTAGCGCGTTCGGCAGCGCAAAGTTCCTCTACTGAGAGAACGAATAGGAGTGCAGCTTCGTCTCCCGTAGGCACACTCACTACACCTCACTTTCCTGCAGTGAACGGTAGTGGTTTCTCGCAGGCAGTGGAGCAGAAAAGCGAACCGCTACCAGCGCAGAACGCGACTCAGGTACAGGTAAGTACTCCCGGTCTTGAATGGCTCATTCCACACAAGGTAGGCGCTGAGCGCGATGTGATGGGACTGCCGCTGACTCGCCCGCAGCGCTCCGTTTATTTGCTGGTCGATGGTCGCAGAAGTGTTTCCGATCTTGCCCGCTGCACGCGCAAAAGCATACAGGAGATTGACCGCCTCCTATCTGAGTTGCGCGAGCGTGGCCTCATTACGATTTAGCGTTTGTTCTCGTCATCAGTTATGCTGCCGAGGTGATACCTGGTAGTAGCTCACCAAGTTGCTTGAGCCAGTCTGGCCCGAAGAGGCGGCGTGGAATGCGAATCACTCCCTGCTGCACCCGTGCCTCGTTGCGGAAGCGCCGGTAGAGCGCGATGCGGTTCGGGACAATGGTGCGCCTGACCGTCAGCACAAATTCGTTGTCTTTGAGCGCAATGCCCTCGAAGCCCAGGCTGGCGGCCTCAACCTTCAGGCGAATCATCGATAGCAGATTCTTGACGGGCAGCGGCGGCGGACCGAAGCGGTCGCTCAACTCTGCCTCCATCGCCTCTACCTGCTCTATATGAGACAGGTTTGCCAGGCGCTGGTAGAAGTTGACCTTCAGCGTGCGATCCCCGACGTACTCGTCGGGCAGGTAGGCGTCCAGCGGCAGGTCAACACTGGTGCTGGTGGTAGTAGCTGCTTCGGCTTGTTTGCCCTGGATCTCCTGCACGGCCTCGGCCAGCAGCTTGCAGTAGAGGTCGAAGCCGACCGAGTTCATAAAACCGGATTGTTCCGCACCCAGCAGGTTGCCTGCACCGCGAATTTCCAGGTCTTTCATCGCAATGCGAAAGCCAGCACCCAGCTCCGTAGCCTCGAAGATTGCTCGCAGGCGTTTCTCTTGAATAGGCGTCAGCTTCGCATCTTTGTTGTAGAGGAAGTAGGCATAGGCCTGATTCGTGCCACGACCGACGCGCCCGCGTAACTGGTACAACTGGGCCAGACCGAAGTGAGCGGCATTGTTCACGATGATCGTATTCGCGTTAGGAATATCCAGTCCATTCTCGATAATAGTGGTGGAGATGAGCACATCGTATTCGCCGCTGGAGAAATTCATCATCACCCGTTCCAGTTGATCTTCCGCCATCTGGCCGTGTCCGACGGCGATGCGAGCCTCCGGTATCAGCTTCTGAAGCTTCTGCGCAATCACCTGAATGCCCTGTACGCGATTATGCACAAAGAACACCTGGCCGCCGCGATCAATCTCGCGCAGGATCGCTTCGCGAATCAGGCCCTCGTCGTACTCACGAATGGTGGTACGAATGGGCAGACGTTCCTGCGGCGGCGTCTCGATGACGCTCATGTCGCGCAAATTGACCAGCGACATGTGCAGCGTGCGCGGGATGGGTGTGGCCGTCATGGTCAGCACATCAATTTCACTGCGCAACTGTTTGAGCCGCTCCTTGTGGGAGACGCCGAAGCGCTGCTCCTCGTCGACGATCAAGAGGCCGAGGTCGAGGAAGACGACATCTTTCTGAAGCAGGCGGTGGGTGCCGATCACGATATCCACTTTTCCTATAGCCAGGTCTTCCAGCACCTGTTTCTGCTCCTTTTCCGAGCGGAAACGGCTGAGCAGTTCGATACGCACGGGATAGGCTTTGAGCCGCTCCTTGAAGGTGTTGTAGTGTTGCAGTGCCAGTACAGTGGTCGGCACCAGCACGGCGACCTGTCGCTGATCCAGCACGGCCTTGAAGGCGGCGCGCAGGGCAACTTCTGTTTTGCCGTAGCCCACGTCACCACAGACGAGGCGGTCCATCGGGCGTGGGCGCTCCATATCGGCTTTGACCTCCTCGATGGCGCGGGCCTGGTCGGGCGTCTCTTCGTAGGCGAAGGCGTCTTCCAGTTCTTGCAACCAGGGCTGCTCCGAATCGGGTGGGAAGGCATGCCCGGGCGCGGCCTCGCGCACGCTGTAGAGGCGCAGCAGTTCGCGAGCGATATCCTGCACATTTTCCTTGACCTTCGACTTGGCGCGCGTCCACTCCGTTGTGCCAAGCTTGCTGAGGGCCGGAACGGCATCGCCCATGCCGATGTAACGCGTGACGCGATCAAGCTGGTCGGTTGGAATGTACAGTTTGTCGGTACCGGAGTACTGGATGAGCAGGTATTCGCGCTCGACGCCGGTCATATTGAGCCTGACGAGTCCCTCGAAGCGACCGATACCATGCTCCTGATGGACGACGTAATCGCCCGGATTGACCTCCGACAGGAAGGAGGCAGGGGTGACGGGCTTGCGTCGCTGCGCATTGCGCTTGCGCGACCAGCCGAAGATTTCGGCATCGGTATAGACGTGCAGCCCCAGGCCGCGAGACTGCCAGCCCTCGGCCAACTGGCCCTGAATCAGCGTGACCGTCCCCGGCTCCGGCAGTATGTTGATGTTGGTGCCGGGGCTGACATGGATGGTATTGTCGTGCAGGATGGCCTCGTCTGCCAGCACTTCCGCCATGCGCCGGGCCTGCGCCGTGACGATAACCACGCGCTCGCGGTTATCGAGAACTTTGCGCACATCAAGGACAAAGGCGCGCAGGCGACCGCCATACGAGTTGGCGCTGCTGAAGGTGGGGACGAGATGATCGGTTCCCTGGCTCAGGTGCGCATCGTATTCACCTTCGGCTGCAGAAAGGATATCGGCGAAACGAAGCTGGCGGCGCTGATGTAGTTGTGGTTCAAGCTGGTTCCAGTTGATGTGAGCCTCACGCAGATGCGTCGGATTCTCGCGGTCGCTCTCGAAACGTTCCTTCATCTCCTCTGCCTGCTCATCCAGTTCGACAATACGATTCTGGATGATGTCCGGGTTATCGAGGAGAAGCAGGCCGTTGCGCGGCAGGTAGTCCAGCACAGAGGCGCGGTCATGCAGGTAAGGCAGGTAGAAGGCGATATCGTCGAACGAGTGGCGCTGGCGCAGTTCTTCAAGGTCGCGGTTCCAGCGTTCCCCGGCATCACGGTGCAGGATATTGCTGTCCAACTCTGCCAGTTCTTGCGCAGCCTGCGGCCCGCGTACCGGTAACGCCTCGCGTGCCGGGCCAATCACACAGGAGCTAATCGGGTTGAGCGAGCGTTGCGTCTCCTGGTCAAAGGTGCGCAGGGACTCGATCTCGTCGCCGAAGAACTCGATGCGCACCGGGCGTGGCAGCGTTGGTGGGAAGAGGTCGATGATGCCGCCGCGATGACTGAATTGTCCCGGTTCCTCGACCTCCGCAACCGGCTCGTAGCCAAGATTATAGAGGTGGTCCAGCATCAAAGTCAGGTCGACTTCCTGTCCCGGCTTCAGTTCGTAAAGCGTAGCTGCCAGTTCCTGTGGAGGAATGACGGGCTGTGTCAATGCACGTGCAGATGCGACGACAACCACGTTGCGCTCTTGCCGGGCCAGAGTGATCAAGGCTTGCATGCGCTGCTGCATGGTGAGATGATCGCTGATCAGCCGCTCGTAGGGCAGCGCGTCGCGGTCAGGCAGGTAACACACGTCGTTCGGGTCGGGAACGAAGGCTTTCAACTCCTCGACAATCAGATTAGCCTGTGCCTCGTCCACGGTGACGACGAGCATGGGCTGCTTGATGCCCCCTGCAAGCGCGGCAATCAGATATGGGCGAGCCGCTTCTGTGATGCCCGTCAGCGCGGGCAGCCCCTCGGCTTTGCGCAATTGTTCTAACAAACGGCGGAATTCTGGCCGCTGTATTAATAGTGTCAGTAAACCCTGTAAAGTCATCCATCCATCCTCCCAAAAAAGCACACGAAGAAGCGCCCCTACAAACGGCACAGGTAGGGGTGCATTGTGTTGCCGTTTATCCCGGCAATCGTGTCGTATTGGGGTAATCATACACCATTGGCGAGGAGAGTGCAACTATCTCACCCGGTAATATCTTTATTTGCGATGACACGCTATCACAATGGGGAAAAATTAAGTAATAATACCTATGCATAATATCTACATTCTGCTATACTGTATTTGTGGTCAGAAATATTCGCATCAAAATACAAAAAAATATTCATTCATATAGGAGTTCTCCATGACCCGTCTAGCAGACCCACAGCGTCGTGATACCATTCTGCAAGCGGCTTCAGAAGTATTCATTGAAAAAGGGTACAGTGAAACGCGCCTCTCCGACATTGCGGAACGAGCGGGTATCGTCACAAGTACCCTCTATCTCTACTTTAACTCAAAAGAGGAGATGGTGCAGGCAATAGCGCAAAAACAATATAGAACGCTTGGTGAGCAAATCCTGCCAGTTCTTGGAAACCTGAGTAACAGGAGCGAACTGGAAGCCGGCGTTAAAAAATTTATGGACTTTGCCATTGAATATCATGACATGCTCAAGTTATGGAGGCTTGACGCCGGTTTGAGAGGCCAGCCTCTGTTCAATATCAAATCGGACCGCGGACCATTATTCAATCAAGCAATACCGTTATTAGAAAGACAGATGGAAGAAGGTACACTGAATCGCTATGACCCTACCTTGCTCATCCACATCCTTGTTAGTATGGCTCGCCTGATATTCGAAAGCGTTCCCCTGCTTGAGGGCGAAGTAGAACGAGACAACTTCCGCAAGACCTGCGTCGACTGGTTTGCACACGGGCTTTTTCCCTGTGGGTCGCAGAGTAAAGATTACCTGTAAAACGTGGCAAGTATTTTGCTGGTCCGTCCATGTAATGTGTCAATACATCTCTCCTTTACCGATCCAGGCGTCCCAGGTCGAGTTCGCCAGAGCGCCAACCCATCCTTGACAGGATCATCTCTCTCCCTGTATGCTAGTAAAGTATTCACTCGCTTTTTTAGGAGGTTTTGACATCTATGCCAGTGTGCTGCTAACTCCATCCTGATTCCTGTTCAGACAGTGAAACAGACGTAACCATTCTTGCTTCTATCTATCGCGTGTCTCTTATCGGGCATGAGCGCTCAGCCGTTCTATACCTGGAATGCCGCACTTAACGCCCTTCTGGCGCGGTCTATGCGAGACGGCGGATAGTGATAAAGCAAGCATGCGATGGTGCTCAGAGCTATGGAGAAGCATGCGGCAAAGAGGTGTCAGGCATGGAACTCCGGCGAACGCATCGCTGAAGTTCCCCATCCACTACACTATTGGCAGATGGATGCCATCCTTTACCCTGTCGTGGCAGCCGCATAGGCGATCATTGTGCAAGCGATGACCTGCTCTCTCTCCACTCCCTCTTTCAGCCCCATCGTTTCCTCGCACAAGTTGATACGATTGTGCTGTTTTTTCTCGAAGAAAAAAGCAAGGAGTACCTATCATGACAGAACATCAGCTTTCACTCCTCCCCTTCTACGCGGGTTGGGGGAGATACCAGCAGCATCTTGTCGCGGCCATCGCGCCCCTTACAGGAGAGCAGCTTGCCTTGCGCCTTACGCCGCAACACTGGTCGATTGGCATGTACGCGACGCATATTGTCGCGGATCGCGCCTGGTGGTTCCACGCACGGATGGGCGAGGGGAGCGACGATCTAACTTCCCTTGAATTATGGGCTCTCGGAGTCTGTGAGGCGGACGTGGATCCATTACACCCGGCGGCAGAACTGGTCGCCGGACTTGAGAAGACCTGGCAGCTGATCCAGCAGACGCTTGCCCGCCTGACTCCTGCTGATCTTGAGCAGGTCTTCCCGCCTCTGGATGATGCGGAACGGATGCGGCACGCGAAACTGGTGGAGCCTGCGCTCCAGCCATACGCTCAGATGTGGGTGGATGCAGCACGTCAGGATAAAGTAGTGAGACCCGCGGTTTCGCTCCAGTGGATCATCTGGCATGTGCTCGAACATGACATCCATCACGGCAGCGAAATCTCCACCACTCTCGGCGTACATGGACTGCCAGTAGTCGAGTTGGATTAAGAACAGGAACGTATTGAGTTCCCCTCTTACAGGTTGAAATGATGCGGTCGCTTCAGTGACAGGGTCGTCTCTGTCGCTGAAGCGGCATGCCATGCTCACATGGACAGAAAAAGGGCAAAGACTGGATGGAGAGAGCGTATCACACTTTCAGGGAATGAGCATCTCTTCAGGGAAAGTACCATAGAAGTCTCCACATTTGAGCCAGAAAACTCTTGACAAATCCCTGTCTTGCAGTTAACATTTCAATAGATGTTGAAATACTGAAACATTGAAACGTTGAATGTGATGTCGAGGCGTTTCGGTTAAAACAAATGAGAGCCTGAAAGATGGCTGTTTGACGGAGCAAAGGAGAAAGAGTACATGACCAGGCGTAAGAAGAAACAGTTCACATTGGGTGACGCAATGGTGATTCTCGGGATCACGACATTGATGGGGTTAGCTGTTCGAGAACAACTGCAAATGCCGAAAGATCAGCGGAACTGGCAAGGAACACTCTTCAACATCCCCTACGATTTTCGCTGGCCGACCGTTGAGCGCCTGCGCGAAACGTTCTGGAACAAACGTACATCGAATGTGCTGGTTCCGACTGCCTTCGGCATGGGCTGGACAATCAACTTTTA
Source organism: uncultured Chloroflexia bacterium (assembly GCA_963736995.1). Lineage (GTDB taxonomy): Bacteria > Chloroflexota > Ktedonobacteria > Ktedonobacterales > Ktedonobacteraceae > CADDYT01. The sequence goes on along the minus strand of CAVTRB010000006.1, from coordinate 276,658 downwards.
CCCATTGATCAACCCGCCATCTGCTGAACGTATACCGGAAACTCCCGCTGCGAAATAACCCGGAATGGATCAGTGCGTCGGGGCCAGCAAGACCCGAAAACCTTCTATGCAACCAGGTACTTTCCTGAGTCATTTTACCTGAGATCTCTCGTTGCATATGTCAAGGGTCAGATAAGGAAATGTGTATGGAGACGAATACTATTCCTCCCGATACGGTTGATACGTCCTATGTAGCGTCGCGAGTACACTGGACGAATATTGTGCTGTTTGTGGTGCTGACGTTTGGTATAAGCTGGCTGGTCTGGCTGGGGCTGCGAGCGCTTGGCGTGTCCTTCACGATCTATGCTGCTGCCGGGATGTTCGGGCCAGCGCTGGCGGCGCTGCTGGTACGGCTGCTGCGCAAAGAGGGATTTGCCGATGCTGGTTTGCGGCTGGTGGGCAGAGGCCAGCGCAGAGGCGGCTGGATGTACCTGGCTGCCTATCTAGCACCACCCCTGCTTATCGCGGTGGGCATTCTGCTCTCACTGCTGATTGGCTACCAGCACTGGGCTTTCGGCCAGAATATTCAGGCGCAGGCGCAGGCTATTGTGACTGCGCTGCACCAGCAAGGGGCGAAATTGCCTCCCGGTTACACGGCTGAACAACTGGCGCTGATCAGCATTCTCAGTTCCAGTGTGCTGGCCTTCACGCTGGCGATTCCCTTCAATATGATTTTTACCTTCGGGGAAGAGTTTGGCTGGCGCGGCTACTTGCTGCCGAAGCTCGCTCCGCTGGGTGGTGTGGGTGCTGCTATCATTACTGGCATCATCTGGGGACTGTGGCACGCGCCTTTGATCGTGCTGGACGGCTATAACTATCCCGGCTATCCGTTCTGGGGCGTGTTGATGATGGTGGTGTTCACCACGGCGCTTGGCATCATCTTTGCCTGGCTGCGTTTCCGCTCCGGCAGCGTCTGGCCATCCACGTTGTCACACGCAGCGATAAATGCACAGGCTGGCTTCGGTCTGCTCTTTCTCTCGCCTGGCAATCCACTCCTGCGCCCTCCCATTGGTCTGATCGGCCTGGCTCCCATGATTGTCTTCGCCATCTGGCTGATAGTCACTGGCCGTTTGAGGGGTGCGCAGGTGCCAGTAATCGAAAGTGAGAACAGGAGGGAGGCAGCAAGTTGATGGGGTAGGCTTTTACAATCACCGTTTCATCACGTTCGATCTATTAAGGGAAGTGCATTGAGCATCAATATGCAAGAGGCGTACAAGGCAATTGCTGATCCGACCCGGCGGCGTATCCTGAAGTACCTGCGCGGCGGAGAGCGCGCAGCAGGCGATCTGGCTGAATATACGGGTGCCAGTCGTACCGCGCTGTCACACCACTTGATGGTCTTGAAAATGGCTGACCTGGTGCGTGTTGAGCGGCGCGGCCAATACCAGGTCTACTCGCTCAACACGACCGTCTTTCAGGACCTGCTGACGGAAATTCTAAGCTGGCTCGGCGGGATAGACGAACTTTCTACCGGGAGTGAAGAAGGCGCGGGCGAAAGTGCCGGGGAGAGCAATGCGATAGATGTGGTATCAGATGAGGATAGTGCTGCTGGAGTTTAATCAAGAGCGGAGTAAAGAGATGGATGCAACAGAGAGTGATGGTGATAAAATAGCGCCGAAACCGGCGTTTCAACCTTCGGTCGATTTGTTGATCTGGATGGTCATAGTCATCCAGTTCATTGTCGCAGTATATGGTTATATTGTCTTGCCTGACATAGTGCCGATTCACTGGGGAGCTAATGGGCAACCAGACGGCTTCGGCCCGAAGTGGGTGGCAACTTTCCTCTATCCACTGATGAGCATCGGCATTTATGTACTCATACGAGGGTTGATGGCAGCTAGTCCGAGCCTGGGAGGGCGTGATATGACTGCGGCTAATCTGAAGCTGGCGAAGCTGATTCTGGCCGGTATTCTGCTGTTTATGCTCGTCGTCCAGCTAACGACGACCGCGGCTTCTATGGGCATAGGCTTTAATATAAGCCTCGTGTCGACGTTAGCTACCTCGGTGCTCTTCATTTTCTTAGGTAACTACCTGGGCAAAGTGCAGCGGAACTTCTGGATCGGCATACGGACGCCATGGACCATCACCAATGCGGTGGTATGGGAACGGACGCATCGACTGGGGGGGTGGCTCTTTGTGGCTGTGGGCTTGATCGGTATCGTGTGCAGTTTTATCCCGCTGCTGCGGGTGTGGGGGATTGTGGTACCGGTCATTGCCGTGAGCCTCTTTCTCTGCATATATTCGTACGTTTGCTACCGACAACAGACAAATGCGGATCATGAACCCTTAGCGCCGCCGTTCGACGAGGGGAGCTAGCACGCCAGAGCAAACAAGAAGACATAGAATAAATCAAAAGTGCCTGCTTGCTGGCAAGCAGGCACTTTTGATTTATTCTATTCTGCTTTCCTGGTCAAAAAAATACGTCTGAGTTGCCAGCTTTGCCGCTTCGACCTCTTGCGCTACCTCGGCGGTAGCTTCCTGGTTTCTGGCTGCTTCGCGGCGCTGGCGTGCCAGTTCCCGGCGTTCCTGCTGGCGGCGACGCTTCTCTTCAGCTTTACGTAGCGCTTCCGGGTCGGCATTCACCTGATTCATGGCGGTGCCGATACTTTGCGTTATGACGAGTTCGACGGCCTCGACGGCGCGGTCCTCTGCCGTATCCAGCAGGATGCGTTCATCGCCGGGAGGGATGCCCAGGACGTAGGCAGCGCCATCCATGTGGTTGTTGGTGGGGCGACCAATGCCAACACGCAGACGGGGAAACTCGTTGGTATGCAGGTGGGCGATGATGCTTTCTACCCCGTTATGGCCTCCGGCGCTACCCTGCGGGCGCAGGCGAATGGTGCCGATGGGCAGATCAAGTTCGTCGTAGACGACCAGGATGTCTTCTGGCTGGATTTTGTACCAGCGCACCAGTTCACCAACGGATTGCCCGCTGAGGTTCATATAGGTCAGCGGCTTCGCCAGCACGACTTTTTCGCCGCCAATCATGCCGCTGGTGAGCATGGCTCGGCTGCGCTGCTCGTTCCAGTGCCAGCCCAATTTTTTCGCCAGTTTATCAACGACGCGAAAGCCAACATTGTGGCGTGTATATTCATATTGCGGCCCTGGATTCCCCAGGCCAATCACTAATTTCATCTCTTCAACGTTTCCGAGTCCAATGATGAGTTTCATAAAGTCAGAAGGAGCTAGTGACCAAAGGCGAGGCGTGCCGCAAGGTAGGAAGGCAATCCCGCCTTGATGATCTTCTCCTGTGTCTTATAGATCGCATAAGGTATACGATAGAACTCGAAGCCGCGTTCCGTATCGTAGATCATGAAGGCGGCGCGGTTGTTGCTGTCGCGGGGTTGACCAACGCTGCCCGGGTTGATGATGGCACGGTAGCCTTCTTTCGCCTGCCATGCCCCTTCTGGTGGCACGCTCATTTCGTTGGTGACCTGTACAAGGCTTCGACTGAGATAAAAGAGGTTCAGCAAGTCTTCTTCCGATTCGATAATAATGGTACCGGGAGCAGTCTCCCCGGCTTCAGTTTCATCATCGGTTAGCTCCTCATCTTCACTTGTATCGTTGTCTTCCTCGCCGGAAAGGTCCAGAGACTGCGTTTCTTTCTCATCCTCACGCTCAACTGGCCCGGCCATTTCAGCATCTTCAGGGACGGCTTCGTCTTCTGTTCCTGCTGTATGGGCGGAATGAACTGCGCCGGGAGCCTGTCGCGTTTCCAGCAGGATATCGGCCTCTAGCTCGTTGAGAGGCTGGCCTGTCACGGGATCGGCATAAGTGCTGGCGGCTTCTTCGGCCACCTGCGCATTGATGGCGGATGGCAGTACCATAACCTTTTCCGTTGCCTCGTCTTCCTCGTCGTATGCGCTCGTATCACCCGGTTCGTGCTGGTCGTCCTGCTCGTCTCCGACTACAGAAGGGATATTGCCGTTCTGTGCCGTGCTACTAAGGAGGGGAGTAGTGGGTGTGTTGGCGATGTCATCGAGTTGCTGGAAGATGATGGGGACGTGAGTGTGGCCAACGAAGCAGTAGCGAGTCTTGAAGTACTGGAAGCTGCGTTCCGCGTGTAGCTCGGAGGTGAGGTATTCCCAGAGCGGGCCGTAAGGACTGCCGTGAACCAGCGTACACTCACCGAATTCGAGGCGTTCTGGCAGATTAGTAAGGAAATCGCGGTGCTCCTCAGTTAACTGTCGGGCCGTCCACTCCGCCGAGATGCGGGCTGCCGGGCTGAAATCTTCCAGGTCGATCTTTCCCACAGCTGCCCAATCGTGGTTGCCCGCGATGATGACATTGGTTCGCTCGCGTAATTTCTCAATGCATTCATTTGGGTTGGGACCATAGCCTACGAGATCGCCCAGAAACCAGATTTCGTCGATTGGCTCTTGCTGCGAAAGCTCGTCAATTTTCGTCAGGACGGCTTCTAGAGCTTCCAGATTGGCATGGATATCAGAAAAAACAGCGTAGCGCATAGCATTTACTCGATTTCAGAGAATTTTCGGAAAGTATCCCTCAGTGAGGCTTATTCTATCATGTTTGTGCAAAGGTTGCTAGTACCAGAAATGTTTGTGAGAATTCTGAGAATAAGTCCGGACTCATCGTTCATTTCAACAAAGTTTCCCTTGATTGCTCTTTTTTGGAGAAAGGCTTTATATGAATCTTGTACAGTGGTTTAGTCGCCGTCAGACGCGGAGACAGGCGTTGCGTAGTATCGGTATCCTGGCGGGGGCGGGACTTGCTCTGGACGCGGGCGCGTTGGCCATCAACAAAGCTCTGGCCATCCGGTCGGCAGCAGACGCTACCCCGATCAATCATGTCTTGATTGCCTGCCAGGAAAATCACACCTTCGATCAGTATTTTGGCTACTATCCCCGTGCCGGGAAGTTTGGCGTTCCGGCCAACTATTCGCAGCCCGATGGCAAGGGCGGCAGCGTGCAGCCGTATCACTTTTCGTTCCCCATCTCGAATAACCCATCGCACTCCTGGCAGGATATTCATAGTGAGTGGGATAATGGAGCAATGGATGGTTTCTATACCACCGATGGTTCTACGGCGATGGGCTACTACGATGGCTCCGACCTGTCCTATTATTACGGGCTGGCCGATAGCTTCACGCTCTGTGGTAATTATTTCTGCTATATGCTCGGCCCATCCACACCGAACCGGCTGGCTCTATGGGCGGCTACCGCCGGGGGCAACACCACCAACAGCATCGATCGTGGCAGCCTGGACTGGCCTGCAATAGTTGATGTGCTGGACGCGCACAATATCAGCTGGAAATGTTACAATCTCGGCATCGGCACCGGTACCTCGCTGGAGGATTTCAACGTGCTGGTCTATTTCAAACGCTGGCAGAACGACTCGCGCCTGCAATTCAAGGAGGATGATTATTACTCCGACCTGAAGGCGGGAACATTGCCGCAGGTCTCTTTCCTCATTACCGAAGCGCTGGTCAGCGAGCATCCGCCAGCCGATATTCAGATGGGGCAGGATAAAATGTCAGATGTCATCAATGCGCTGATGCAATCGAGTCTGTGGACCAGTTCTGCTCTGTTTTTCACCTATGACGAGGGTGGTGGCTTCTTCGATCACGTTGCCCCGCCAAAAGTGGATGCCTATGGCATGGGATTTCGCGTACCGATGCTGGTCGTCTCCCCCTGGGCGCGGCGTGGCTACATCTCAAGCCAGTTGTACGAGCACAGTTCCGTTCTGAAGTTCATCGAGCGCCGCTTTGGCCTGCCCGCCCTGGCAAGCGTCAACCACCAGTTCGACGTCTCTACGCCCGGTACCAACAACGACGCCGCCAACGGTGCGCCAACCGGCCCGGCTGCACCTCCACGCGACGCCCTGCCACAGATCGGTGATTTCTATGAAGCCTTCGATTTCTCGCAGAATCCCGATTATTATCCCAGCCTCCCCTCAATGGATTCTGACTACTGGTAGTTGGTAAAGGCATCTTTCAGGGTTGCCGAAAAGCTCGTAGGGGCATCCTTCAGGGTTGCCGAAAAGCCAGTAAAGGCATCCTTCAGGGTTGCCGAAAAGCTCGTAGGGGCATCCTTCAGGGTTGCCCGAGGCCAGGAGCGCAGCAACTGGCCTGATGAAGTCAATTCACGGTTGGGCCAGACTGCCGTCACGCTTCGCTGTCGGCAGCGGGCAACCCTGAAGGATGCCCCTACTGGCTGATCGATGATGTAGCGCTTCCAAAGGAAGAGGCATAGTTTGATACTAATGGTTGTCAGCTTTCTTTTCGGGAAAGCGCGATCACCGGAATCTGACGACTGACTTTTGCCTGATGCTCCGCGAAAAAGGGGTATAACTCTATGATCCTGGCCCACAGCCTTTGTCGCTCCTCCCCTTCCGCAACAACGGCAACCGCGTCGAAGGTTTCAGTTCCAACCTCAACAGTGGCCTGAGGGTGAGCCACCAGATTGTAGTACCAGTCAGGATGGGCTGGCGCTCCAGCGTTGGAGGCCACTACGAGCATACGGTCGCCATCGGGGATATACATCATAGGAGTAGTACGACTCGCTCCGCTTCTGGCACCCGTAGTTGTGAGCAGGAGCAAAGGTCTGCCCTCAAATGGCCCGCCGACCTTGTGGCGGTTCGCACGAAAATCCTCAATCAGTTGACGGTTGTAGTCATTTTGATCTACCATTATTCCTCCCTTTATTGATACTGATGCAGACGCATCTCTTTTCTATTGTTGGGCTTGTCCTGTTAGATTCCATTATACAATGGAGCGTGCCTCAAGGGCCAGTTCATGTAGTTTGTAGTGCCAGATAGGAATCTCGCGCCATTGCCAGGGCGTAGCTGCAATTTCCTCAAGGGAAGCATCGCCGCAACGGCACGCTGGAGGTCGGAACAGAAGACGGCATCGAGTATTTCTGCTGCGTAATGTTGTCCAAGTTCCTGCGCTAGCTGCCGACCGTTGGCAGAGAGTGGTACATCAGCGTGGCCTGAAGCGCGTCCGGCCTCATTGTCAATGCTGGTCATATGAGGGGAATAGAAAATGGTCAACATATTGTGTCTCCTGTCTGTGCATCGTATAGTTCAATTTGAATATAAAAGATACGAGTGATGCATTTTTTGTGTTGCAATAACTTGACAACTATTCCATTTGAAAGTACAATGACATTAGCTGCACAAATAAAATTCATGATACTTTTTTTGACCACCATCTTTTGATTTTTGCCCTCCTCCAGGGGAGCCATCTACGACGTCACGGAGCCGATTGAGGGCTCGTCCCAGGCCCTTTCTATCCACGAGGGGAATTTTTTCTCCGCTGTAAAGCGTCCTTCTTTTCTATAAAGGAGAGGAGATGGCAATGCGAAAGCAGTACAAGAGGTATCTTTTCCTGTTTGCCACCCTGACTGCCCTGCTTATGGGCATGTCAGGGACAGGAGCGTCGTTTGCTCAAGCTCATGCCCGGCTCGCTTCCTCACAGAAGGCGGCCTCACAAACCTGTGGGGGCAGGAGTGTGGTGTCCAGCCCCAATGTTGGCTCAATGAACAACGCGCTGATGGGCGTAACAGCGGTCTCCGGTGATGTCTGGGCAGTGGGATATTCCACCAGAAGCGGTAACCCCGCTCTCCCTCAAACCTTGATTGAGTTCTATTGCTAGTGGCTCGATCTTCGATTGCATGTAACAGAGGCGGGTGTTCTTTCCTGAAAGGATACCCGCTTCATGATTTTGGATTCCCTACAAATCAAGCCGAGGTAACAATGTTTATCACGGTGCGGGTGGCAGGAGGGGCAAGGCGAATCCCCAGTTGAGCAGGGCGGTGGCGTCGCTGAAGCGAGTGGTTTCGTTGGTGGAGTGCAGGATGACGCCGATGAGGGTGTGGCCGTTGCGTTGTGCGGCGAAGACGAGGCAGCCCCCGGCCTGAGGCGTCCATCCGGTTTTGATACCTGTAGTGCCCTGGTAGTCGTAGAGCAGGTTGTTGATGTTGGTCCATTGGTAGAGGTGGTTGGTGGCGCTGGCAGGAACGGTATAATGCTCTGTTTTGACGATTTGCGCGAAAAGAGGGATGGACATGGCGTAGCGGGCCAGGCGCATAAGGTCATAGGCTGTTGTATAGTGGACGCCGTAAAGGATGTTGCCCTGGTTGTCGGTGACTTCGAGACCGTCGTCGTTGGCGTAGTGTGTCTGGTAGAGGTGCAGCCTTTGTGCTTCGAGGTTCATGATCCGCACGAAGTTGGGAACTGAGCCTGCGATGTCATCGGCGATTGCCACTGCCGCGTCGTCGCCGGAGGGTAGCATCAGGCCATAGAGCAGGTCGCGCAGCGTTAGTTTATCGTTTGCGACCAGGCCCGCGCCGCTGCCGCCGTTCTGCGTTACCTCGTTTACGGCGTCCTGCCCGATAGGAATTTCCTGATCGAGATTGCCCGTCTGAATGGCGATGACGGCGGTCATGATTTTGGTGGTGCTTGCCATTGGCAATGGCTGATTCGCGTCCTGGCTAAAAAGGATGTTGCCGGTGTTGTCGTCAAGCAAGATGGCGGCTGTAGCGGTGATGGCGGCTGGTTTGCCCTGTGGCGTGAGGACAGGAGTGGGAATGGGCGTTGGCGTCGGCGATAGCAGGACGGGCGTAGGAGATGGTGTGTCTGTACGTTGTGCTGATTGATTGCTACTGACTGCGAGCACGACTGACACGGCAGCGATACTGATTGCCAGCACGATCAAGACAACAGCAAAAATACGACGTCCCATTGATTCCTTTGCTCCACAGGCCACCCGCAAGGGGTGGCCCTACTATATACGTTTGCCATACGCTCGCCTGCTGCGGCACGGCCATCCCCGCGTATAGTAGGGCCACCCCCTTGCGGGTGGCCTGTGGAGCGGCGGGCAGCCAGGCGGGGGCTTAGAGGTCCGGCCAGCGTTTGTTGTAGTTGGTGACGCGCTCGAAGGCGTCGGCGACGCGCAGGATGGTGCCCTCGCCGAAGTAGTTGCCCAGAATTTGCAGGCCAACGGGCAGACCCTGACTGAAGCCGCCGGGGATGGAGACGCCGCTGATACCTGCGAGGTTGGCCGGGTTGGTGAACACATCCATGAGATACATCTCGTAAGGGTCAGAGATTTCACCCAGCTTGAAGGCGACCACGGGCGAGGTCGGGCTGACCAGCACATCGACCTGCTCGAAGGCGCGCTCGAAATCTTGCGAGATGAGCGCGCGCACCTTCTGTGCTTGCTTGTAGTAGGCGTCGTAATAGCCGGAGGAGAGCGCGTAGGTGCCGAGCATGATGCGGCGTTTCACCTCCGGCCCGAAACCGTACTGGCGCGTCTTTTCCATCGCCTCCCACATGTTGTCTGTCTCACGATACGAATAGCCATACTTGACGCCGTCGTAGCGGGCGAGGTTAGCGCTGGCCTCTGCCGGAGCGATGATGTAGTAGGCCGCGACACCATATTTCGTATGGGGAAGCGAGACATCGACAATCTCCGCGCCCAGTTCGCGCAACTGCTCGATGTCTGCACGCACCGAGGAGACGATGCCCGGCTGCGTGCCCTCGACCCAGTATTCCTGTGGGATGCCGATACGCATACCCTTGATATCACCGGTCAGGTATTGCAGATAGCCGGGAACCGGTTCCGGCGAGCTGGTTGAATCGTGGGCATCGTGTCCAGCAATGGCTTGCAGGATGAGGGCGGCGTCGCGAGCGTTGCGGGCGAAGGGGCCGATTTGATCGAGCGAGGAGGCGAAGGCGACGAGGCCGAAGCGGGAGACGCGGCCATATGTCGGCTTCAGTCCGACCGTGTTGGTAAGCGAGGCGGGTTGGCGAATAGAGCCGCCGGTATCGCTGCCGAGCGCGCCCATAGCCATGCCTGCCGCTACGGCAGCAGCCGAACCGCCACTGCTGCCGCCGGGAGCGCGCTTCAGATCCCACGGATTGTGCGTGGGGAAGAAGGCCGAGTGCTCGGTGGAAGAACCCATCGCGAACTCGTCCATGTTGGTTTTCCCGACCATCACCGCCCCGGAGCGTTCCAGGCAATCCATCACTGTAGCGTTATAGGGTGGCTTGAAATTTGCCAGCATGCGCGAGCTGCATGTCGTTGTGATGCCTTTCGTGGCAATCAGGTCTTTGATGGCAAGGGGAATGCCGGTCAGTGCGGTCACACCTTCGCCACGCTCGAAGCGCTGATCGGCCCCAGCGGCCTGTTGCAGCGCCACGTCATCGGTGACCAGCGTAAATGCCTTCACCTTCTCTTCCACGGCCCGGATACGCTCCAGGTGAGCCTTTGTCAGTTCAACGGATGAGATTTTACGCTCGCGTAGCAGTTCCCCCGCCTCGGCAATGCTCAATTCATATAATTCTGTCATGATAAATTATTCTCCCTCCAGCACCGCGTTGACCTTGAGCGCGTTATCTTCCCGCTCAGGCGCGTTTGCCAGTAGCTCTTCCGGTGGATAGGATGGTTCTGGAATATCTGCACGCATGACGCTGTTCAGGCGCGAAGCGTGGGCAGTGGGCGAAACGCCGCTAACGTCGGCCTCTCGCAGGATGGCGATATTTTCCAGAATCACAGAAAGCTGCTGCCCAAAGATATCAAGTTCTTCCTCGGTCATGCCCAGACGAGCCAGTTTTGCCACATTTCGTACTGTTTCGCGATCAATCATCGTATGATCCTCTTCTCTCATAAGAATATTATTTTCTACTGAATATATCTTTCACCAGCGAATATGGAATCCACTGAAATACTCGGCTGGTTTTCTCCAGGCGGTCTCCACATTTTGCACGTATGCCGCGGACGGTCCCTGCCACAGCAGCGAAAGGAGACGCTCGAGCGCTGGCCGTGGTCCCTGTGCTACCACTTCTACGCTGCCGTCACTTGCGTTATGCACATAGCCACGCAGCCCAAGTTGAACGGCTCGCTGGATCACGAAGTAGCGGAAACCGACGCCCTGTACCTGTCCGTGCACCTGCGCGTGGAGTTCCTCCCCATCGTCTCTTTGCACCTGTTCGTCTCTGTCATGGTCTCCATTCATGCCCCTCATAATAGCATACTCTTCCCTCTCTCACCAGTACCTGTTCCTCCTCTTTCAGCGTCATTTCAGCAAAGCCTGCTACACTAGAAAACATGTGCAACAAATGCGGATTTATTGACGTAGTAATAGATATATTGAGCGAGGTCTTTCATTTTGTTGTCCCACATGTGTTTTTTTGTGCTCCACGTGGTACACTATGAGCACAAACAGATATCATGAAGCATCGAGCAGCATTACTTTGCAGCTAGCGGAGAAAAGAGTATGCAGTCAGCACAGGATTTAGCCGGTGCAGTACAACGAGTTATTGGGAATGTTGAGAAAGTGATTGTTGGCAAGGCGGAACCTGTCGCCTTTAGCCTGATCGCCGTGATCTGTCGGGGCCATGTCTTGATTGAGGATGTGCCGGGCGTTGGGAAAACCGTTCTGACTAAGGCGATTGCGCGTTCGATTGGCTGTTCCTTCAAGCGTATCCAGTTTACTCCCGACCTGTTGCCCAGCGATGTTACGGGTGTCTCTATCTACAATCAGAAGACGGACAATTTTGAGTTTCGACCCGGGCCAGTGATGGCGCAGATTGTACTGGCCGATGAAATCAACCGCGCCACGCCGAAGACGCAATCGGCGCTATTGGAGGCGATGGAAGAGAGTCAGATGACGGTCGATGGCACAACCTACCGTTTGCCTGAGCCATTTATGGTGATGGCGACGCAGAACCCCATCGAATACGAAGGCACCTTCCCTCTGCCGGAGGCGCAGCTAGACCGCTTCATGATGAACATCAGCCTCGGCTATCCACAGTCCTCCGATGAGGTGAATATCCTGAATAGCCAGCAGCATCATCACCCACTCGAAGATCTGGCACAGATCATGACGGCGGATGAACTGATCCGTATTCAGCAGCAGGTGCGCGCCATCCATGTCGATCCGTCGATTCGTGAGTACATTGTTGCTATCGCTAATGCGACGCGCAACCACGGTAATATCTATCTCGGGGCTAGCCCGCGTGGTTCGCTGGCCCTCTTCCGCGCCTCACAGGCGCTGGCTGCTATACGTGGTCGCGGCTACGTCATTCCCGATGATGTGAAATTGCTGGCGAGGCCGACGCTGGCGCACCGTATCATTGTCGCGCCCGCTGCTCGTGTACGTGGTGTCACTTCACTGGCCATTCTGGAGGAGATTTTGCAGAGCGTTCCTGTACCCGGTGCGTGGGTAGGCGGAAAGGGGCGCTAGGCTATGCGGCCCTGGCAAGCTACGTTACTCATTGCCTTATTGTTTTTCTTTTCTATTAGCAGCGGCTGGAAGGTGCTGTATTATCTGACCTATGTCCTGCTTACGCTGTTCGTTCTCTCATGGTTGTGGGCGCGTTACAGTTTGCGCAAGCTCATCTTTCGGCGCACAGCGGCGGGTGAGCGGGTGCAGGTGGGAGAATACTTTGACGAGCGCTTGAACCTGGATAACGTGAGCATCATGCCCAAGCTGTGGGTGCAAATTGCCGATGGCTCGACCCTGCCTGGCCATCGCGCGGGCTATGTTGCCAGTATGGGCGGGCGCAAGCGCGCTATCTGGCGAGCACGCACGATGTGCCGCATGCGCGGTCGTTTCCAGCTTGGGCCGGTCACAGCCACCAGTGGCGACCCCTTCGGGTTGTTCCGTCGGCGCATTTTCCTGACGCCGCCACGTGAACTGCTTGTGCTTCCCCAGGTGCTGCCCATCACCAACTTTACGCTCTTTTCCGGTGGTATGCCCGGTGGTGGGCGGAGCGCACAGCGCGCCTTGCATACGACCACCAATGCCACCACTATCCGCGACTATGTGACCGGCGATGCGCTCAGCCGTATTCACTGGCGTTCCACCGCTCACTATAATAAGTTAATGGTGAAGGAATTTGATCTGGACCCGGCTGTGGATGCCTGGATTTTTCTGGATCTCAATGAAGTGGTTCAGGTGGGCGAGGGTGAGCATTCGACCGAAGAATATGGCGTGACGATTGCCGCTACCATTGCTACCTACCTGTTGCGTCAGGACCTGTCGCTGGGTATGGTTGTGAACGCGGAGCAACGTGAATTCCTTTCGCTTGATCGAGGAGATAGGCAGATTGAGCGCGTGCTTGAGTTGCTGGCTGTCGTTCATGCCGGTCCCGGTCCTGATCTCAAAGAGGCTCTGGCCCTGGATGCCATGCATTTTGGGCGTAATAGCGTCGCTATCGTCATTACGCCTTCAACCTCACGCGACTGGCATGAGGGACTGCGCCACTTACAACGGCGCGGTGTGAAGGTTGCGGTAATCGGTCTGGATGCGGCATCTTTTGACAATAAACCGGCAGATGAGGATACGCTGGTGCTGTTAGAGGGAGCGGGTGTACCTGTATTGCGTATTAGGAATGGGGAGTTACTGACTCAAGCTCTGGAGAGTGGTCCTGATGCTCGTTATGCTGCTCAGCGGAGGTGAGGGTGATGCAAGATGCTGCAATTGATAAGCTGTCAAGGCTTATCTCTGATCCACGTCCCGAGGATAAGAAACCGCACAGACCAACATTGCACTTGCAAGTTGGCCTGGAAGAGGGTTGGTTTTCCCTCTTCTTGCTCGCGACGGTCGTATATAGCACTATCTGGAGTGTGCAGGCCGCCAACTGGGTAGATCATCTCAATATTCTCACGCTGACTACGGCTCTGGGTCTCATTGCAGGTCTCATTGCTTCCAAGCAGCACCGGCTGTCGTCCCTCGTGGTTCACCTGATTGCTGTTGCGTTAGGTCTTTTGATTGCCTACTGGCAAACGGCGGGTGCGTTTTATAACGGTAGTACGACTGCGCTGGCGCAGGGCATACATAGCTGGCTTGCCACGGCTCTTGCCGGTGGCTCCATCGAAAACGACTCCATTTTCCTTCTGTTTATTACGGCTCTGAGCTTCATTCTCGCCTATACCAGTGTCTGGCTCGTCTATCGTTTACGCAGCCCCTGGCTGGCTGTTGTCGCCAATGCGGTGGTACTTCTCATCAATCTGAGCAACATCGCTCCTGGCTATACCCTTTTCCTGATTGTCTTTCTGCTGGCCGCTCTGCTGCTCCTGCTGCGTTTCAACCTGCGTGAATCGGTGATGCGCTGGCGAAGGCAGGGATTGCGTTACGCTGATGATCTGAGCTGGGACGTGATGCAGGCGGGGACGCTCATTTCTATCGGCATTCTGATCTTTGCCTGGCTGCTGCCCTGGGGCTATACGAATGACGCTGCCTCGCAAATCTGGAATACCAGTTCCAATCCCTGGGTGCAGCTTGAAAATACCTGGGACCGCATCATCTCGGTCAACGCGAGTTATAACCCCTCTAACCATGGCAACTTCCGTGATACCCTGGTGCTGTCTGGCAATCCAAACCTAAATCATGATATTGTCTTCAAGGTGCAGAGTGACGACCCCTCGCAATATCTGGAGTCGCTGAGCTATACAACCTATGACGGGCATGGCTGGTCGATTGGCCCGACGGCGAGCACCACATTGAATATGAATGAGACAGTTTACGGCGAGACGGAGGTCTCGCACCCGATCAAGGAAGATGTTACGGTGGTGAATTCTCCGGGCGAGCAATTTCCGTATATCTTTGGCTCCCCACAGATTGCATCGGTAAGTATACCTGCAACTGTAGTAAGCACAAGAAGTAGTGATACGACGGTGGCATGGCTCTTGAAAAGTGGCGCACTGGCATCGGGGCAGAAATATACCCTCTATTCGTATGTCTCGACTGCCGACGTGAATAGCTTGCGCTCTTTGCCACTACCGGCCAATACGCCACCACTCCCCCCGAATTATGATGGGCAATATCCCTTGACCTACTATGATCCGGGCATTGTCAGTACCTACACACAATTGCCGTCGGGGCTTGATCCCAATATTCATTTGCTGGCGAAGAGCATCACTGCTCATGCGCCAACAATGTATGATAAGGCCGCGGCGCTGGAAGATTACTTTCGCACCCATTTCACGTATGATTTGAACGTTCAGGTGCCGCCGGGACAGGAGCCTGTCTCCTGGTTCCTCTTCCGCAGCGGTAATAGAGGATACTGCAATTACTTCGCCACGGCTATGGTTGTCATGGCGCGCGAGCTAGGTATGCCTGCACGTGTGGTTGTGGGATATACCAATGGCACGTATGATACGGCTTCCCATCAAGATATTATTCGTGGTACCGATGCTCACGCCTGGCCGCAAATCTACTTTGCCGGCTATGGCTGGATCAATTTTGAGCCGTCGGCGAATTTCTCCACTTTCACGCGCCCGCTGCCAGGCGAGTTTACTTCCGGTTCGCTGCCGTCCGTTCCAGTAGGAAACCCGGGATCGAAGTCATCTGCAAACGGCAGGGGCTTTAGCAAGCTTCCTCAGCAGACCGGTTCAGAGAGTGCAGTCAGTGCTAATGTACAGCGGCAGGGTGAGCTGCGACAGCAGGTGGGCGTATTCTTCGGTGGCTTTGTAGTGTTACTGCTCTTCGCCTGTATCCTGTTCGGCCTCTGGTGGCAGCGCCTCTTCCGTCACATGGCGCTGGTAAGACAGATTTACGGGCGCATTCTCTTGATGGCGAGGTGGGCTGGCATAGAACTTCGGCGCTCGCAGACTCCCTACGAATCTATGCAGATGCTGGCGCAAGCGTCGCCCGGCGATGCGCTGATTCTGGAACGGTTAGGGGATATCTATGTGCGCGAACTCTGGGCCGATCCTCGGAGTGCGGATCATCCGCTGCGTAGTGGCGAGGCAAATGAATTGCCATCGCTGTGGAAACGGCTTCAGCCCCGCCTTTTCCTGTACGTGCTCAAGCATCCATACTTTTTACGACGCCTGCCCGCCCGGGTAACACGCTTTGTGCGTTTACGATGGAGGCGCTCTCGTACCCATCGAAGGCTCGACGAGCAGGATATCTAACCTCAGCCGGGAAGTAGTGGACAATATCTCGCGTATGGCATTCTGAGCGCAGGGAAGAATCTAAGGTTGCTACTGATCAGAATGGCGAGAGGTAGATTCTGAGCATAGTGAAGTATGACATGGTTAGTGCTTTCCTAATGGCTAGCCGTATTGGGTAGGTGTAGCGTTTTCTAGTGTATCGGACTTGACCAGATTGCTGAACTCTCGTACACTGTAACTTGCAATTATAGCCGGTTCCTGGATAAGGGCCGGTTTGTTCCTATGCTCAGATTTCTTGTGAAAGAGGGGTCAATAAGCTATGGTAAATGGCTCGACTCAAAAAGATGGTGAGACCTATTCACCTGTCCAGGTAACACAGAGACAAGCGGTTGAAGTCCCTGAAGCTGCTCCCATCCGCTTGCAGAGGCTCGATCTGGCACGGCACGGAGTAACCGCCCCCGATGGCAGACAGTACGTGGTGGCAACCTTTGATGATACTCGCGCCGGAAACGGGTATATCAGCGCCGTTTATCCCCAGCAGAGTGGCTATCTCACGCTCTACCGCCTGGTTATCTGTGAGTACAGCAGCGAGAGCCAGCAGGCAGCTGTGCAGCGTCATATCGAGCTGGCCGCGGTCATCCAGCAGGGACGCCTGGATGATTTCAGAAACAAAGTCGTCTATCACGCATAGATCGGAATGCGCGACCAGGTGTAAAAGGAGAGTAAAGCAAGGTTATCATTCGATGACCTTGCTTTTCTTTTAAGTTGTCAAAGCTAATGCATGCATAAAATATCTTGTTATTATAGCCCTTTACGTGACGATAGTATTTCGTGTATCATATAATTAGATTGTCGAAGGAATTGGGAGGACCAGATGGTACAGGAACCATTGCCGGATAAGGTGCGGTTGGCCGAGGCGCTCCTGAATATTGTTCCTGGATTACTGCGGCGCATCGGTGCGGACGTGTCGCTTGAAGGTAATGGGGCGGGCGCGGAAAGCGCGCAAGGGTGGCGCGATGTGGCGGAATTGCGCGCGACGCCAGGCCAGCTCTCGCTGCTTGGTATCCTGGTGGAGCACGGTCGCTGTACAATGCAGGAACTGGCGGAACACCTGGCCGTAACTCCACCTACAGCGACCGCGATGGTCAAACGCTTGCTGGCTCAGGGGTACGTGGAACGCGCTCACGACGAGGCGGACTGGCGTACCGTGTGGGTCAAGCCAACAGAAGCGGGCAGCCGGGCAGTTTCTGTCTTTCAGCAAGCACGGCTGGCCTCACTGGAAAGCCGACTGGATCACCTCAGTGATGAGGAGCGCGCCTGTATCCTTACCGCCCTGCCTGCGCTACGCCACCTGATCGAGGTTTAGTAATTTTCTCTTTAGTGTAGTGTGTCTATCGGGTTTTTTTGCTCGACCTATAAAAAATGTATACTGTGGAAGGATCAAATGAAATATCGATCTCCATCCTCTGATTCGTCTGCCCTGTTACAACCTGAGGCGGGAAAGGCGGAAGCCGAAGCTTCTCGTGATAATGGTTACCAGTGGGTAGCGCTTTCTGTGACCACTGTTGGCGCGCTGCTAGCCTCTATTCAGGGTTCTGCGCTACTGATTGCGCTGCCTAACATCATGAGCGAACTCCACGCCGGCTTTCTGACGATCATGTGGGTTCTGCTGGGCTATCTGCTGGTGACAACGGTACTAACACCGGTAATTGGACGCCTCGCTGATATGTGGGGGCGCAAGCGGCTCTACAATAGTGGTTACGTTATGTTCGTCGTCGGTTCATTGATTGCAGGGCTGTCGCAGCCACAATTTCACGGCAGTGATATGATCATCGGGCGCGTGATTCAGGGTGTGGGCGGCGCGCTGCTCATCACGAATGCTACGGCGATTGTGACGGATGCCTTTCGCAAAGGACAGGTTGGCCTGGGTCTGGGCGTCAACCAGATTGCGGGAGCGGCGGGTTTTCTGATCGGCCCAATTATCGGTGGCCTGCTGACCGAGGTCTCGTGGCGCTGGGTTTTCCTGTTTAATGTACCCATTGGCCTTTTTGGAGCTGTCTGGGCCTTCTGGCGCTTGCGCGAACCCGTGCGCCTGGCCGCGCACCAGCACATTGACTGGTTCGGTGCCTTCACCCTGACCATTGGCCTGACTGGCCTGCTGCTTGGGCTGAGCATGATAGCTTTTCCCATGCTGCCGCAGTCGGCAATTACCTCTTTCCTGATTATTGGTATCGCCGCTCTACTGATTTTTCTCGTGATAGAGCCACGCATCAAGGAGCCTCTGCTGCAGTTGCGCCTCTTCCGTAGCAGATTGTTCACGCTGGCAAACCTGAGCGGCCTGCTCAATGGTATTGCTCGTGGAGCGGTGCTCTTCCTGCTCATCTTCTTCTTGCAAGGCCCCTACGGCAAAGATCCGCTGACGGCGGGCCTGATGCTTGCACCATTTGGCGCGGCCTTTATGATTGTCGGCCCCATCAGCGGACGCCTCTCTGACTTTGTTGGTTCGCGCCTGCTCGCTCCTCTGGGGCTGGGCATTTCTGCCGTTGGTCTTTACGGTCTCTCTACCGTGGGTCCGGCTACGCCTTACTGGCTGTTATCGCTCTACATGGTGCTGATGGGTGGTGGCTCTGGCCTGTTCGCCTCGCCGAATACCAATGCCATCATGTCTTCGGTTGTACCGGGCATGCGTGGTGCGGCGGCCGGTATTCTCAGTATGCTCAACAACACAGGCCAGATGCTGAGCATTGCCATCGTCTTTCCGCTCGCTCTGAGCGCCGTTCCCGCTGCGGTGATGATGCAAGTCTTCATCTATGGAGGGGGCATGAGCAAGTATCCGGCAGCGCTGAACGCCTTCCTACACGGCCTGCACCTGGCATTCCTCGTCTCCTTCGCCTTGAGCGCGGCTGCCATGATTGTTGCCGCCCTGCGCCCCTCGCACAGGCCAGTAGCAACCACTTCCGAGGTTGCTCCGGCGAAAGAGGCATGAGACAAAGCTAGTGTAGGACACTGGTAATGGGTCAAAGGAGGAGGGGGATAGATGATAGGGCGTAGGGGGAAGCCAGGGCGGAAGATATTTGTGCATAGAAAGAAGGCTGGTAGCACTCGATAGATGATAGGGTGTAGGGGGAAGCCAGGGCGGAGGCCAGCTCCGCCCCTACTAACTACGAAACGTAGTAAACGTCCGTAGGTTGGTAGGGGCGGAGCTGGCCTCCGCCCTGGCCTCTTTCTCAAACCTCTATGCTGGATACTGCCCCATGACTATGGCGTAGCTAACGGCAGCAAAGGCGAAATTCCAGTGTAAATTCTTGCCTGGACACCCCGGTAAGCCTACTGTGTTCGTGGATGGATGTTCCCAGAGAAAGTTCCCTGTAGCAGTGCTGCCTTGATCGTGGAAGTCCTGACAGTTGACGGTGTAGAGGTACAGGAGGTGAGACAGCGCCTGGGAAGGGCCGTTGACAGTGACGTGCGTCCCCTGCAACTGGAAGGAGAGCTGGCGGTCCGCTGGCCCGTGTGGGTTAACATTGATATTCCGAGAGGGCCATTGCCCTTGCAGAGGGTCGGGTCCGTTGGTAATGTTCTTGACTCCCTGGCCGTCCGTTGTTGCTTTGAGGAACAGTGCCTCTTCTCTCAGTGTGATGGCGCCACTATCGGTTAGAGCAATGTACTGGTGGATAGTCATGTCTCCTGCCTTTGGTTGCATACATTTCCTTTCGAAATAATATCTCATTCACTAAGCATATCGTATGAGCATCAAAAACGTGGCATTGTGATAAGTTATCCGTCCTATAATAGCGTGAGTTGCTTGACTGATACGCTTGTTTAAGGTACTGTAGAGACCAGAGAGTCAGTGATAGAGTTCTGACCTGATGACACAGATCTGATTGAGGAGAGGTGTTGTGGAGATCATCTGTACGCAATGCGGAGCAAGGCTGCCGTATGAGAATGCTCGCTATTGTAATAACTGTGGAAGTCTGCTCTCTTCCCCCGCCTCTCGTTCTATGTCAGCATCTTCTGTCGAGGGAGCAGCATCCTCTGTACCAGCAAATATCCAGCAAAATCGTGGTGGAAGTAGAGCGCCATTACGCGAACAGGTGGCGCAACAACCTCCAGCAACGCCGGTGCGCTCAGTACGCCCATCCTCGCCAGATCATCCACCCTCGTGGATGGGCGAACTGGAGCGGAGCGATCGCAGTAGAACACAGGCCGATCCTTTGAGGATGAAAAGGTCGATGGAGACAACAGGGGGGCAGCGAAGGAGAGATGTGGCCGATGTTTCCGTATTGAGTGGGCAGGAGCAGCAACAATCGCCGGTCAGGGAGAGAGAGATTGAAGGTGGTCTGCCTCTACAGGAAGTGCCAGCACAGGCGCAGGATGTCGCTGATAAGCCTACGCAGGCTTATATTCCCGCTGCCGGACCAGTGCGCCGACCCATTTCTTCAACGGCTGGCCCTGCTGCACGCGAATTGCGTGTCAAAGTATGGCCGCAGGAAGGTCTCGTTGAACGTGTGCAGCCTGAGAGAGAGTTGGAAAGCCTGGGCAGTACGCGCTCTGAAACAGGGATGACAGACAACGATACAAGCCTGGACGAATTGCCGACACGACCACTGGAAGCTAGTCCCCCCGCAAATCCTGTAGGGCATACTGTCAATCCTCCTCTAGCAGAAAGGCCGCAAGAAAGTGGAATCAGTGATGTGGAGCGATTGAATACTACCCCACTGATAGCGCCCGCAGTCACGATAAGTAAGCCTGGTGCTTCGCCAACACGGATACCTGTTTCTCCTGTGCCGCCAGTTTCTCCACTGCCCGCGCTCGCGCCTGCTCAAGTGGGTAGACCGGAACCCATAAGGCCATCTCCTATTGCAACGAGAACAGGAAAAGCGCGTCGTGCAAAGCGGAGCAGTCACTCTTCATTGCTTGTGTTGCTGGTGGCACTGGCTCTGTTGATCGTTGGTGGCCTGACCGCCTGGATTATCGTCCTCCATCCTTTTACGGTTCCGGCGGTGACACAGCCCCGGCAGGGCTTCTCTAACACGCAGCTTGGCCTCTCGGTGCTCTACCCGAGTGGATGGACGGCGAATGCGGATGCGGGCAAAGGAACGGTGATTTTCTCTGACAGCAGCCATACTGGACAGGTCGAGATTGTTGTCAGCGCGGCCACTGGCGACCTGAACCAGACTTTATCACAACAGGAGTCACGGCTTGACATGACGGGCGTCAAGCCGGGAAACGCACTTTCGTTTGCCGGAATGTCCTGGCAACAGGTGCAGGGAAGTTTGCAAGAATCCGGAGCCAATTACACTGCTGTTTTACTGGCTGCCGTTCATGGCAGTCATACCTACACAATCATCCAGATGGCTCCTCAGGTTACGTATACAGATGAAGATCAACTCATTTTCTCTTCTATGCGCTCGTCGTTCCAGTTTCTGCCATGATACTTGCCTCTTTCCTCTAGGATTGCACGAGCGGGATATGATATAATTTGCCGGATAGAAGAGCAAGGAAACTCAGAAGGATATTGTCAAAGTTTCTGCCCTGCAATGGCTATCTGACAGGAATACATTATGTTGTTCTTAATACATTCATTACAGGCAAAGAAAGGAGAGCGCAGCAGGTGAGAAAGCCAGCTGCGCGTGGACAGTTTTTCGATGGAAGACATTCGTTTTGAGCGCCATTTTCGCACCTCCTCCTCCGAGGGCTACTATATTATGGAAGGTTTTAGCCCGCAAAATAGCAATCGACTGGGAACTGTCGACCTTCACTTTACCACTACAGCCGTGCATGGAACATTGATTCTTGAGCGTGAGCTTGAAGAGGCTGATGTCGCAAAGCTGATTGAACAGATCGATGAGGATCTGGTGCTTTCAGCCGATGTGCCGCGTGAGGATTTTCTGGTAAGCGTCTACGTTGGCAAGGATGTTGGTTTCTATAGCGACGAATATTTTGCAGAGGAGAGCGAGAATGGCAGCGGCTTTGGTCTGGACGATGAAGAGTAAAGTCCGGCCATTAAGCTAGCCACCATTATGTCATTCTGAGCGCAGCGAAGAATTTGAGGTAGCCCCTTTCTGACAATGGCGAGACGTAGATTCTGAGCGCAGCGAAGAATGACATAATGGTGGCTTTCAATCTTCTAACAGTCCGCGCCGTATTGCGTATTTTACCAGCTCGGCGCGGCTGTGCAGGTTCAGTTTATCCATGATATGAGTACGATGCGTATCCACCGTCTTGGGGCTGATGATCAACCGTTCCGCGATCTGGTTATTGGTATAGCCCTCGGCCACCAGCTTCAAGATTTCGCGCTCTCGTTCCGTCAGACTGCTATAGCTATCTTTTTCCTCACCTGTGCGCACGCGCTGTAAGTAATCGCCGACCATCACCGACTGGGCTGCGGGCGACAGATAAACCTGCCCGCTTTGTATGATGTGCAGGGCGGAGATCAGTTCTGTATCGGCAGCTTCCTTGAGCATATAGCCGGAGGCTCCGGCACGCAGAGCCTGGAAAACATATTCGTCGTTTTCATGCATGGTGAGCATCAACACCTTGATCTCCGGCTGGAGCTTCTTTATCTGTCTGGTTGCCTCAATGCCGTTCATATCGGGCATCGTAATATCCATCAAAACGATATCGGGCTGCAGGCGTTGAGCCTCGAAAATGGCCTGGCGACCATCATGAGCTTCTCCGATCACTTCCATATCCGGCTGCGCATTCAGCATCATTTTTAAACCTGCCCGCAGGATGGTGTGGTCATCCGCGAGCAATATCTGAATAGTCATTGTTTCTTATAGTCCTATTCTTATTGATGAGGCGTTTCTATCGTCTCCATATGATCTGACGCCCGTAGCTGACCAGTTGAATACAGGGGAATATATACAGTGATAGTGGTGCCCTGACCGGGATGAGATTGAATATCGAGCGAGCCATCGAGGAGTACAGCGCGCTCTGTCATGCCTGCCAGCCCCAGCCCGCGATCGTTGTCCGGCGATTTGCGTACTGCTTCAATGTCGAAGCCAGTGCCGTCATCGCTGATAATGCCTTCGACCTCTTTCTCATCTTCCTTGAGCATGATACTGACCCGTTTCGCCTGCGAGTGGCGCGCGGTATTGGTCAGCGCCTCCTGAACGATGCGGTAGAGGGCTGTTTCCATTTCTGCGGGGAGTCGTTCTTTAAAGCCTGATGAGACGAAATCCACTTCAATGGAACACTTTTTCTGGTATTCTTTGACATACCAGCGCAGGGCAGGAAGCAGGCCGAGGTCATCGAGGGCGCTCGGGCGCAGGTCAATGCTCAGGCTGCGAATGGCACGCAAGGTTTGATGTGCCAGGGCGCGTGTATCTGCAATGCGCTCGCGGGCTTCGGGCGCGGTAATGGACTCTTCTAAAACAGCGAGGCTGATCAAAAGCGAGGTGAGAACCTGGCTTGTCTCGTCATGGAGTTCGCGGGCGATGCGTTTGCGCTCCTGTTCCTGGGCGTTGATGATCTGACTGGCGCGCAGGCGTGTTGCATCGTCAATGGCTTCTAGCATCATATTAAATGTCTGCGCCATCTGATCAGCCTCTGGATCAGCCCCGGTGAGCCTTGCCCGCAGGGCATACTCGCCTGTCTGCACGCGTGTCATGACCTTTTGCAGTTCGGACAGAGGCCGGAAGGCAATTTGCAGGACGACGAAGTTGAGCGCGACGCTAACCAGCCAGCCAATGGTGATGAAGGTAATCAGTGATACAGGAGTGGCCACTGGACTGCTATTCAGGTGAGTTGCCAGCCAGGTGCCGCCGGTAGCGCCAAAAAAGATGATAAGGCTATTGGCGAATAAAACTTTATAGAAGACGGGAAGACCGAGGATAGCTTTCAAAAGGCCATGATGCTGGCCTTTTTCCGCTTCGGTTTCTTCCTCTATGATACGCTGTGTGCTCAGTTGTGCCATGATTATTGCTCTTTGTGTGAATGCAGGAAAGGCTGCTCTTTTGCGAGATAACGCTACTTTATGTTCACCTGTATTGTATGGCTACGCCCCATGCATGTCAATAAGCGGTTAACGGGGCAGAGTGCTCTGGAAATCAGGTGTTCGAGAAAGGAAAATCAGGTACTCACCTGATGTATAGGCAGAAAGATTGCCGTATGCTAACAAATGAAAACTGGTAAAGGCTGTGTATCTCGTATTTGTATGTTTTCCTCTTCACTTTTCTTGTTGCAATGAATTACAATCAAGAAAGAGAGGGAGGGACACTATCCAGGCAACTCGAAGCTGGAGGAAGATTACTTTTGGTTTTGAGGGCTACCAGCAAGCGCGTTTCTATGCTATAATTTGCCTCACAAACACTATCGATGATGGTGGTAAGCGAGGATGTTGTTACCGGCTATTTTACATCTCGAGTCTTGATACTTTGAGGAGGCCTAGTTGAATTCTACGCAGAATAAAAGCTGGCTGGACACTATGACGCAGAAAATGGTCGAGAGCCAGGCGTGGCGCTCAATTTTCCGCCACGGCTATCCCGACACGCCGCTCAACCAGTCACTGGTCATGATGAGCAACGTGTTTCTGCACCTGCACCCTGTCAAGGTCAGTCGGCAGGCGATGAAGATCACCTATACCTGGTGTATGGGTGGTATTTCCTTCTTCCTGTTCCTGCTGCTGACGATCACCGGTGTCTTCCTGATGTTCTATTACATCCCGAGCACAAATCTGGCGTACCAGAACATTCAGCAGTTGAGCAGCGCCGTCTCGTTTGGCAATCTGGTGCGTAATATGCATCGCTGGGCTGCCCACTTGATGGTTGTTTCGGTCACGCTGCATATGATTCGCGTCTTTTATCATGGTGCGTACAAGCCACCGAGAGAGTTCAACTGGGTGGTTGGCGTAGGGTTGTTCTTTGTGACGCTGTTCCTGAGCTTTACCGGCTACCTGTTGCCCTGGGACCAGATCGCCATCTGGGCTATCACGGTAGGTACCAACCTGGCCCCCTATACTCCCATCCTGGGCAACACCGTCTATCAAATTCTGGTAGGTGGCCCGGCTGTCGGTCAGGCGACGTTGATACGATTCTACGTAGGTCATGTCATCTTACTGCCGTTGGCAGCGGCCCTGTTGATGGCTGTTCACTTCTGGCGTATTCGTAAGGATGGTGGGGCCGCTGGCCCGCCGCCGCCAGCACGTCGGCAGACGGAAGTGCAGGCTGAGCGTATCGCTGCTGGCGCTGCTCGTCAGTAATACAGGTAATCTGTTCGTTTGCAGGAGAGTAGACGGTATGGTGTTCATAGCTCGCTCGAATAGAGAGGATACCTGAAGATGTCAATTGAACAGAGAGATCCAAATGTGCAGGCCCCTGCGCAAACGCGGCCTACACCGGCAACGGCAACGCAGCGCCGCTATCGCACACTGGCAGTGGTCAGGCAAGAGGCGATCACCCGTGTTGAGAAGCCGCTGGAGGACTCGGTCTTTGTCTGGCCGCACCTGCTTGTGCGTGAGTTCTTCGCCGCTACCGTCGTGACGGTCATGGTAACGTTGCTGGGCCTGGTGATCAATGCACCTTTGCAGGACCCGGCCAATCCGAACGTCACACCAAACCCGGCGAAGGCTCCCTGGTACTTCCTGGGCCTGCAGGAGCTTTTGCACTACTTTGAGCCGACAACCGCTGGTGTACTGGTCCCTGGCCTGGTATTGACTGCCCTGGCACTTCTGCCCTACATTGATCGCAATCCAAGCCGTGCCTATGCCGATCGCAAGATTGCGATTATGACGTTCACGATGTTTGTTATCTTCTGGGCGGTAGTTACGCTGGCAGGCAGCTTCTTCCGTGGTCCTGGCTGGCTCTGGGTCTGGCCGTGGCAGCACCTGTACTTTGACCTGTAGTTTCGCCTGGAAAGGACCGAAAAGATGTCAACCGATATCAATACGCCTCCACTGACGCCTCAACAATATGAGGTCTTACATGGTGGTGGGGCCGAGGCAGCGGAGATTGCGAAACAGCGGCTTTCGCGTCGCCGTTTTTTGCGCCGCTCGATGCTGGCTGTCTGGGGTCTCTCGACTACCGCCAGTGTGGCAGGCGCACTTTATATGCTCTATCCCAATCTGAAAGGCCAGTTCGGTTCGGCCCTGCCGGTAGGAACGAAGGCTTCTTTTACAGCAGGTAAACCCAGTGAGGCGACGCTGAATTCAAAGGCCGTCTTTTATGTGCAGAACGCCAAAACCTACCTGGTTCATCTGTCTGCGGATACGCCCTTCACATTGAGCGGTACGAACCTTTCGGATCAGCTTAACTATGAGTGGTGGGTCAAAGATTCTGATGGCACGTACTGGGTTGCCCTCTACCAGAGGTGTGTTCACCTGGGCTGCACCGTCCCGTTCCGTAATGACTGCGATAGCTTCAAATGTCCCTGTCACGGCTCGCATTACAATGTGGATGGTGAGTACCTGGATGGCCCGGCACCACGCAGCCTGGATCGCTGGAAGCTGTCCTTTGACGGCGCTAATGTAGTAGTGGATACCGGTACGCTGAACAATACTGTGCCGCATCCCGACCCGACTACTCGTATCATTGCCAAACCGACGATACAGTGCAGTGCCTCATAGCGCAATGCATACTGTCAAAATGTTCGTACAATGCGGTGTTTAGTATAGTGTGAAAAAGGTTGTGTGTTTATGATAGACCCCGTACAGGCTATTATAGGCATTGTGGTTTTGCTGATCGTGGTGGGCGCTTTTCTCTTCCTGTTTCGCTCCCGCACTAATGCAGTAGAGAAGACAGGCTATGGAGCGCTCATCATGCTCTCACTCGTCTCTCTCATGATTCCGGTTTTCTGGATCATGGAGAGCAACGGTGAGGCAATGGCGAATCAGCAGCAGTTCAATGCTAATGTAACGCGCGGTGCAGCGCTCTATGCCCAGTATTGTTTCCAGTGTCACGGCACCAAGGGCCAGGGCTATTCTGGCCCCAAGCTCAATAACAGCTCGACGGTGAATGGATTCAGCGATAATGACCTTCTCCGCATCATCAGCGCCGGTATCTACAATACTGGTGATCCAACATCACCGTTGATGCCTGCATGGAGCCAGGATTACGGCGGGCCGCTGACAACGACGCAGATTCAGTATTTGTTTGATCTCATCCGTTCGTCTGACCCCTCATACCTGACAAAAAATTATCCCGGGTCTGCTAATGGTTTTGGACAGGTGCCAACGCTTATTCAAAGTGGCAATCCTTCCGGGTATGCGACAGCGGTAGCTCAGGAAAGTTCTGGGCAGTTTGGGTCGCCTACTGACATGACCAGCAAGAGTGCAATTACGATGAATATCATCAATCCACCTGCTGGTGAGTCTTGTACTCCTTCCTGTTATCAGTACCTGAATGTCAAAGTTAAAGTTGGCACGAAGATTACCTGGGTTAACCAGACGGCAGCGCCGCATACGGTTACAGCGCTGAAAGGCCAGGATGTCAGTAATGAGGCACCGGATAAAAGTCTCTTTGATTCAGGTATAGGTACGCCGATTAACAACGGTGGTACCTACAGCATCACTGTGTCGATGGCTGATTACAACGCCTATAAGAACCATATTGTGATCTATTACTGTCAGTTTCATCCTGCTATGCTGGCGGAATTGACGATTGTGAAGTAGTTTAGAGTAGTCTCGTGTTTGTTCAGTCACGAGACTACATGTTTGTTATCGTGCTGGAGTTTCTATGCTCCGGCAGGAATAAACGATTATTGTACTGGTCATGCAGCCATGTTGTAATTGACATGGGCGACGTGTTGAAAGGGATTGCGATTCATGCAACAAGCGCAAGTACGGGAGGTGCCGGAGAGAATTTCCTGGGCACGTGCCCTGATTTTCGCAGTAGGCTTTTTCTTCATTGCAGCCTTGCTTATCGGGCAGATCCCTTCCTATATCAACCTTGAGATGACAAGTTCGTCTCTGGTGGGTTTTGAGCAAGGAATGTTAGGGCTGGGGGCGGTTTGTATCGGTTTCTTTCTGGTTGTTCAGGTTATCGTACTTCTGTTTGACCCCAAACCAATCGTTCCCCCGATCATTTTTGCTGGACTCGGCTTCATCGTGTTTGTCGCTGGTCTTGCGCTCTTACTCTGGGCAGTATTTACGAACAATCAGTATTTTCCGGCCGGAAACTTTACCGGCGCTTCTGTTCTGGGTGGAAGATTTCTCTGGTTCCCCGATGACTCGATTGACTTTGTTCTGATCGGTGCAACTATTCTGGGTGTTGGAGCGGCATGGATGTTCTACGGCAGCCTTGCTATACGCGAACAGCGGAATCCTGACCGCCGTGACCTGGGAACGACGCCGCTCATTCGCTGGCTGATTATCGTTGGTGCCGTCTTGCTGATCGCTTTCATCATCTTCTTCGTCCTGGTGAGTGATCAGGGACTGGCAAATGGCATCAACTCGGGCAACCTCAGCGGAACGCAGTTGATTGTTGATTCGATCCTGAACACCATCCTGGCGATTGCTATTTTCTGCACGCTGGGTGCTTTTGCACTGCGCCTGCACTACTTGATGCGCCCGGTACGCAAAAGCACGATGTCGGGACTCTATTTAGTTGGTGTCTTTGTTGCGCAGTTTGGAGCGATCTTCCTGCTGGCCTGGCTGCTCATCTATCCCCTGATTGCCTGGATTCACTCCTGGTCATTTATTGGTCTGGGAACCTATCTGACCATCTGTGCGCGTCTCTCGGCTGTACCACAGAGCTGCGGCTTTTCACAGCAGGCGGGCTATATCATTGATGCTGTTGTCACAAGCAACTTCTTTGTTGTCTTGATAGGAGCCTCTGTCATCTGGCGCAGACGGCGTAATCTGGTGGTGATTGGCGGTGTTACGATCGTAGCAGTGCTTGCCCTGGCAACCCTTCTGACACATACTGCACCTGATGAAATTTTGATCGCTATGCTGCTCACCGGTGGCGCATTAATCCTTGCCGTTATCTGGACGAGTGTAGCCCGGCGCGAATTTGCCATTGTCGGTGAAAGGAACCTGGGCTGCCTGGGTATGTGGCTGGTAGTTGGCACCTGCCTGTTTGTCTATCTGGCAGCTTTCGCTTTCTTCTCCATACCCGGTTTCCATGAAACCGAGCCAAACGTGCCATTTGTTTCCGGCCTGATGGTGCCAGCCGTTCCGGCAAAGGGTCAACCAACCGTCTTTGGCAGTCCTGATGCTGTCGTGATGTTGGTGGTAATGGCCATTCTGGCTGCCGTCCAGTTCTACTTCCTGGTACGCAATCGCTACAAAGTGTGACCTCTCTGTAATGGCAGTACATGCATGGTTAAAAACAGGGCGACCTCTGCGGTCGCCCTGTTTGCTTGATCTGTTCACCTACTTTTATCCCCGGAGCATCGGTATACTGTCAGAAATGTGTGATCTAAGAGGGGCGTCTTGCGTATAAAATAGTAAAGGGTAAAAAAATTTGTAGGCTGTTGCAGAACGCAGAAATCGCATCCATTTCCACTGGCAAATAGATTTGGTTATGTGGTATCGTATGTATAAGCATTCCGCTTCCCTCTTTCGGGTTACACAGAAAGAATGAATTGCTGTAAGAGTATTTTTTCTCGCTGAGTAGCTTGAAAAGGGGAAAGCGAGGCGAGAGAACGTTGTTTTGATAGAGAAAGGGACGGTTTACTGCCGTGAAAAAAGCCGAAAAGAAACGCGAGTCGTTACTGGCTAATCTGGGCGACCTCAACCGGCCTTTGCGTGTTCGACCTGTACGTGTGATGGGGCGTGAGTGGTGGGCTGTCGATCCCGAAGACACATGGCCGGGCATGGTGATGGACCTGCGCCGTCTTGGCTTTGAGTCGATGGCATGGGA
This sequence comes from uncultured Chloroflexia bacterium, assembly GCA_963736995.1. Lineage (GTDB taxonomy): Bacteria > Chloroflexota > Ktedonobacteria > Ktedonobacterales > Ktedonobacteraceae > CADDYT01. The sequence continues at coordinate 246,952 of CAVTRB010000006.1, read as the reverse complement.
AGATGAGGTGCTGGTGCGCGAGGGAGCGGCTTACGAACCGCAGATGGAGGGTCCGGCTGCGCCGGGAGGGCTGAAGCCTTTTCCATCCGTCAATCCGACCATCCAGATCCGCAAAGAGTACACATCCAGCTACGATGAATTTCGCTATCTGGACGAGTACAACGATGACGATGAAGAGTATCTGGAGGAAGAAGACGAGTTTGAGCCTGACGACCTGCAATACGAGTAACTTATTCGGGTCGTTTTCATAAAGCATAAAACCTCTCAAGGCGTTAGCCTCGGGAGGTTTTGTGCTTTCTATCTCAGCAATGCTTCATAGAACGGGTTGAAGTAGTGTTCATTGCGTTCGATTACGCCTTCCAGCCCGCGCCCACCTTCAGGGGAACGTTTAATATCGGCAAAGAGACCGGCAGCCAGGCCATTGAAAAGACCACGTTCTTCCATCTGGCGCAGGAGATCAACAGTGGCACGGAGAATCTCGTCTGCTCGCTGCGCCACAAAGCTATTTTCGCGCCACTCGAACTGCTCGCCTAAATTCCGGGCAGCGTTAAAAACGTAGAGCGCGTTGCGAATAGCGAGGAAGCGGTCCTGCAAAAGGGGAGTGTGAATAGCCTCCGTGGGCATGCCGAGCAACTGGATGCCCTGTCCTGTCAGGACGCCCACAAGATTGAAAAAGGCATCGAGCATATGCCCGCGAAAGATATCACCCGTCATATGCTTTGTCGGCGGCATATACTTGACCGGATAGCCTGGAAAGAGGTCACGAATCAACTGCGCCGAGGCAATCTCGTGCAGCAGGTGATCGGGCGTTGCGGGGTCAATCTCGAAAGCGTGGCCGAGTCCCATCTGTTCCGGTGGCAGACCGGCAGCGAGCGCGAACTGTTCATTGATGAACTGCGAAGCTACGACGGTATGCTCGGACTCCAGCGCGTTGGCAGTTGTCAGGTAGTTATCCTCGCCCGTGTTGATGATGATGCCTGCGGCTGCGTTGATGCGGCGCGAGAAAAGCTGGTCGATCAACGTGCGTTTCATATTAATGTCGCGGAAAATGATGCCATAGAGGGCGTCGTTGAGCATCATGTCCAGCCGTTCCAGCGCGCCCATCACGGCGATCTCAGGCATGCAGAGGCCTGAGCAATAATTGGTCAGGCGAATGTAACGTCCAACTTCGCGACTGGTCTCGTCGAGCGCCTTCCGCATGAGCTGAAAATTGGCCTGTGTGGCGTAGGTGCCGCCAAAACCCTCCGTAGTCGGGCCATACGGCACATAATCAAGCAGGCTTTGCGCCGTCGAGCGAATGACCGCGATGACATCAGCACCCTGTCGTGCCGCTGCCTGCGCCTGCACGATATCCTCATAAATATTGCCCGTTGCCACAATCAGGTAGAGCCAGGGAGTCGGGGGATTGCCGAGTTCCTCGATCATCGCCTCGCGCTCCGCCCGGCATGCGCGAATGCGGCCCACTCCTTCGCGCACCAGGCGCAGCGCCTCCGCGTCAATCGCTTCTAGCGCGTCATACGGTGCCTCTTGCAAAGCCAGTGTCCGCCCTCCAATTGCCTCCGCCGTCTCCTGTACATCAAGCCCGTGCGCCAGCATGGCCGCGACAAAGGGGCGCAGAATGCCTCCCGGCAACAGAGAAAGGGCTTGCTCCACTACCCGATTGGGCAGTGGCACCTCCTCCCCATCGACTCCATCAATACCAATTAACCGCAGCGTGGTGCGCTCGACAGCCACAGTAGTGTGTCCACCAATATACGTAAGCACCGGCTCGACAATATGCCGCGCCAGTGCGCGTGCCTCATCTACCAGTGATTCATCAAGTTTGAGGTGGGGCATGTCTGGCGACTCCTTTTGCTTGTTCTTGTCATGGAGTATCACATTTATTATGGGAAGTGTCAATGATGCGTTTCTGATAACTCCTCGTCTCCTTTTCGCGGGTAGCCCCGCTTCGCAGGCCGACCGCAAGGGTCGGCCCTACTATACGCGCTCCGCACAGGCGGCACGCTGAGAGATCGTATATAGTAGGGCCGACCCTTGCGGTCGGCCTGCGGGGCGGAACTATTATCATGTAGCAGCATTCACAGGAGGAACTGGGATTGCTACTTGCTCTCTCTCTACGTGCTCACTTTCATCCTTCCCTTTGCGGCGTTTCTCGAGAAGCTGTCCGATGCCCCAGAGCGAACCGGCGGCCAGCAAGATGAGCATTGGTTCGATGGGGGCGCGAAAGCGTGGGATGCCGTAGAGAAGCAGGCATTGGATGACCGTCAGCACGATCATAAAGTAGATGAAGAGGAGTTCGCGCCAGCGTTTGCGTGTCAGGAACAGGCCAAGCGCAGCCAGTGCGAAGACGATGGGCGTGATTACCTCCATCATATCTACTACCAGCTGTGAAGACAGGCGGTCGGGGAAGCGGTTGATCGGCAGGTCTGCCTCCTGTGTTGTGATCGACCAGAGGTTGGTGAAGTGCAGTCCCAGGAGTAAGGGGATGTCGCCGGGGTGTTTCTCGATCCACTGGATGGCATCGTGCTGGTACGTTGCGTCGCGCTTCACTTCACAGGGGCCGGAGCAGTTCGCTGGAAATTGTGCTGCGATGGTCGGCGTGGACTCGGATGGAATGATCCAGGTACCGTAATAGTCCGGTCGCTCCAGAATCATATCGTTGTATGCCCCCAGCATGACTTTCCCGTTGCCGACAGCTACCGGTACCAGAGCATGCGTCACCTCGTAGTTGCGCATTGTCCATGGCATAAAAGCAGGGTTGAAACCACACCGACGATGATCGCGCTTTTAGCGACTATGGGCCAGGAGAGCACTTTCGCCCAGCCGATGACGATCGCCCAGGCGAGAAACAATGCCAGGATGAACAGGCCGTTGGGGCGTTCAAGCGAGGCAAGGCCGAGCAAGATGCCGCTGACCAGCATCCATCTCCAGGTCGGGCTGCGCTGTAAGCGGTAGAGAGCATAACAAAAAGCCAGCAAGAGGAAGATATAGACGGATTCTGCATAGAGCCAGCCATCATAGATATACAGGAACGGATAAATAGCGGCCAGCAGACCCGCGAAGAGAGCGATGCGCCTGCCAAACAGGTCGCTGGCAAAGATGTAGACCAGCGTGCAGGTGGCAGCACCGACTAAACACAGGAAGAGTCGTACATAATGATCGTGCGCACCGAGCGCGGCATAAATGGCTGCGATCATAGCAGGCCAGAGCGGGGCGCGATCAACTGTTGGCAGATTGGGCAGCAGACAATAACAATGTTCATGCAAAATGTTGAACGCAATCGTTTGATAGACAGCAGAGTCATGCAATGGATAATAATCCTTCGCCACGACCACGTTATAGAGAACGCGCACAAAAAGAGCCAGGGTGAAAACACTGGTTAATGGGAGATATGCCTGTAAACGTTTCATGTAAATAGTCCCTTGTGGTGATGACAGGTATCTGTAATCCCTGCTATATCTAGCTAACGAAAAAGCTCTTTTCATGTAACAAAACGGGGGCAAGGAGCCTTCAGGGAGAGAATGAGGAGAAAAGTACTATGCAAAAACGTGGAGTTGCTTTTGGAACATTCTTGCTATATTCTGCTGGCGTGCTATAATGAAAAAGCAGGGCATATCCCGGCAGTAATTACAGTCAAGGAGCTTTACGGGATGAATACTGAGAAATCGACGAAGTCAGAGCCAGTTCTGGCTGACGATACGACGGTCGTGCAATCCGGCCTCTTTAATGGCGAGCAAACGGTGATCGCGGAACCTCCGGATCCGCAGGCAACGCCTTTTCCTCCCATCGTGCGCACGCAGCCCCTGACCGATCAATCCAGCCTGGCCGCGTGCTTTATTCCCTACCAGCAGGAACTCAAGTTGCGTGGAAAATCCGCCTATACGGTGACGTGCTTCCTCTCAGACCTGAAAATGTTCAGTGAGTACATTGGTCTTGATACACCGGTGGGCCGCATCAGCAAAGAACATCTGACCGACTGGTTGATGAAGCTGAAATTCGGCACGAAGGGGCAGGCTCCCGCCCCAAAAACGATGGCCCGCCGCGTCACGTTCCTGAAAAATTTCTTCTCCTGGCTGGCCCGCGAAGGCGTCATGCGTGAAGACCCTTCCGCCAGCCTGGTGCTGGAGCGACCGCTGCCACCTCTGCCAGAGCTACTCTTCGATGACGAGGTGCAGCGCCTGCTCGATGCTGCCTCACAGGATGCTCGCAGTCACTGCCTCGTCTACCTGATTCTGAATTCGGGTCTTAAGAAAGAAGAGGTGAAGGGCCTCAAACTCTCACAGATCGATCTTTCCAACCCACAGGAACCGGCTCTCACCGTCCATTTTGCTGCCTCAACTGCCAAACAGCATCGCGAGCGCAAATTGACGTTACCCCCGGAGTTTGTGACCATACTCAAAAAATACCAGGAAAAGTACCGGCCCACCGACGAACTCTTCGTCTGCACCGACCGCAATCTGAACTACATTCTCGCCAGAACGGTGCAGATTGCCGGGATTAAAAAGCGCGTCACCCTGCAACTTCTGCGTGATACGTTTGCCGTGCGCCAGCTCAAAGCCGGAGTACCACCCGAGGTCCTGCGCGAGAAGCTGGGTCTTTCCGACGAAGCATGGTTGGAGTCGCGCGAAAAGTATCGCCGCCTCGCTTTCTCGAAGTAATGCGGTAAAGAAAACTCGTAGGCGCGCGCTTTATCGACCTGGTGGCCGCTTTGGCCGATAAAGCGGTGGTATGCACGATAAAGCGCGCGCCTACTTTAGTATCGTGGGTACTGTGGAGGCATTTGTTGCGCCTGTTGTGGCGGAACGACAACCGTGACCTGTGTCGCTTTGCGATTTAAAGCGTTGTTCAACATGATAGCATTGACAATGATGGCGGCAATACCTAAGGGGCCGAGGCACAACAGACCCAGCCCGAGGGTGAAGATGGTTCCCATAATGAAGATGGGCCAGTAGAGCACAAAACTACCGATGAGCAATAAGATGCCAATGTTCGTTTCTCCTGCCATCAGCCAGCCGATGCCGTAGATACCAAACAGAGATGCGATGATCTCGACCACCAGCGCCGCCGTATTTTTATTTGTCGAATTGACATTGTTGTAGACAGTTACATTCACTGCCCCATAGGCGGGAGGCTGGTTGGGGTACTGAGGTGCGTAGCCATAATTTGGCTGCTGGGGTCCTGCCTGGGGAGGAGGCATATAATTGCCTGGCCCATATCCTTGCTGGTATCCCCGGTTATATCCCTGGTCACCACGATTGTAGCCCGCTCCCGGCTCAGATTGTGACGGTGTAGAGTCGGCAGAATAGTTGCCATAGCCTGTTGGAGGCGGCATCGCCGATCGTGAAGTGGTCGCTCCACAGGACGGACAGATGACGGCGCTATCTGAAATGTCGCGTCCGCAGCGTTCGCAGAGCATAATGAGTCACTTCCTTCCCTCTCAGTTATCTGGTTCGGCCAGAAATTCGTTTCGTATAATATCACTTTACGAATGATGATGCAATTATGTTGTGTCTGAATTGACACTCCACCCGTTATTTTCATCACTTATCGTCACCGTCCCAAGCTGTGCCGTCTGTATCACGTCGTCCGGTGCCACACCTGAAGGGAAGGATGTAATCAACGGATTTGTGCCAGCTTTGCGCTGTTTCGGAGTCAGTGCGGCAGGTGTAATTATGAGCCGCGAGGAATGGGTTTCCTGCAACAACGTTGTCAGTTGAGCGGGAAAAGCCTTGCCCGCTTCGCCCATGACCTGCACGATATCTGCTTGCAGGTAGCTCGTGTTGATCGTTGCCAGCAGGCCGGAAAGGGCGAATTTGCTCATGGCTGCCGCTCCCAGAAAGAGGACGCTCAGTCCGGGCATGACCAGCCGGATCACCAGGCCGTTGTCCAGTTCCTCGTTACTACTTTTATGAAGGGTGGGTGGCCAGAAAATTTGCAGTGCCACCTGTGTACCTACCGGAACCGTCGTTCCCTGTCGCGCCTGAATGTAGCGCAAATTGCGCTCGCTAATCGTGCGCCGCCAGAGCGCGTAGCCAGCGTTGGGATGAAGCATGCCCGCGTCCAATACCTCGCCTATCTGGAAGCGTGTCACCACATCCTGCAACCCTGACAGGTGGTCGGTGCGCGGTGAGGTCAGCACCACCACGTCTAGCGAACGTTGCCAGGGGGGCAGGCGACTATCCAGTTCCTGAGCCAGCGAGGTAGCATCCGGCCCACCATCCAACAGAATCGACTTGCCATCGGGCGTCTGTATCAGAATCGCCTGTCCCTGAGGCACCTGTCCCGTTGGTCCGACAGCCAGAAATGTGATTGCCAGACGTCCATCTGGCTGCGCCGCCATCGCCGTTGCCCCGGTAGCCAGCACCACCACCAGCAAAGCTCCAACCTGAATCAAACGCCATGTGCGCTTCGAGAGCGAGAAAGTTGGGAAAAGCGGTACCTGCTCTGCCTGCGGTGTCTCTCCTGAAAACCTCGTAGCCTGTACTTGCTGTCCTTTGACTGGCTGCCGCCTCAGTATAAAACTAACAACCAGAGCCAGTAACCCATAGTAGCCCCATGCCAGCCCGCTATTCAGTTTCGATACTGGCAAGTATGTCCATGATAGTGCCGCGCTCCAGGTGACAACGTTGTTGACATACCAGAGCATGGGATATACTGTCCAGCCGAAGAGTAAGCCCAGAGGCGCAAAGAGCAGACCTGCACCGCAGATCAGCAATCCAAGCAAGAGGAGCGGTGCCAGTAGCCCGACGGTGAGCAGATTGGTGAGCGGTGCGATGAAAGAGATCACGTTGAATGTCAATGCGATGATCGGGAGGGTAGAAATCTGTGCGGCCAGCGAAACAGCGATAATCTCCGCGAAAGTATGCCCGGCAGGCAGGCGTCTGATGGGCGCCAGTGGATGCAGGAAAAACGGCGTGAACAGCACAATGCCGAGTGTTCCTAGAAACGATAATTGAAAACCGACATCCCAGAGCACAAAGGGGTCGATAGCACTCATCAAGAGAGCAGCAGCGGCGAGTGCTGTGTAGACGTTGTAGGTACGCCCGATACGGGGAGCCACTACCAGCAGCGTTCCCATAATGCCTGCTCGAATGGCTGCCGGTCCGGCACCGCTCAGGATGGTATAAAAGGCAATGCTTGCTATGACGATGCCTGTAGCTAGCCAGCGCATCCGTTGCCTCTCGCGTCTCTGTGCAGGCAGAGGGACTTCTTGCTGCTCTCTCTGTTCCTGCTGCTTGCCTGGAAATTCATATAGCCATCTTGTCGCTGCGGTAACCAGCCCGGCCAGGATGGTCACTTTGAAGCCAGAGGGAGCTATCAGGTGCGCGGTACCAGTATCGTTGAATGCGGTTGTGAGGACACGTAAAGCCGGGGTGCGCAGACCAAGCAGTATGGCGACCAGGGTCGCCGCTTCGGGTTGTGGTAGTGATTGCTCGATCGCAGTAGCGAGGCGGATGCGCAGGTTGAAGAGAGCCGCGATCAGGGGAATACCGCCGGAAGCGGTCACTGCGAGACGTGGGAAGGCCATGCTGGCAAAAATTCCCACGGGAGTGCTCGGCGTTGGCGGCTGTATCTTGCCCTGAAGCTGCACGCTATCGCCGTAATTCGGGCCATAAGGTGTATCGAGCGTCGTTCCCAGGATGCGCACCTCAAGTTTCCCGTTGGCATCCTGCCATGTCGTACCGCCATCTGTGCTTACTGAACTGACGACTACCTGTAACACGCGGCTGTGTCCTTCTAGCTCTGGCTCGTCTGAGACGCTGCCAAGCACCTCGACCTGCTTATTGCCGATGAAGGTGGAAATGGCGTGGGAATCGGGTAAGGCGATGGCATAGCGCAAGCCGCCCAGGAGCAGGCAGAGTATTGTGAGCATGACAAGCCGGGCCTGTGCCTCGCGCCAGAGCGGAATCAGGAAGAGCAATGCGGTAGCGATGCCGAGTAGCAAAGCAAGTGTTGGCAGCAACACCAGCGCCGAGAGCAGGATGCCAGCCAGCCAGGCACCCGCAACTACCAGCAGTGTAAGCCCTCGCAGGTCAAGGGCAAAATAGGGATTTTTATTATCCAGTATGTTCATTACACAGTAACTTCGTCTTTGATTTTGTTGTAAATTGATTGGCTTACCACTTGCTGGAGCTGGTCGACCGAGGTAAAGGGTCCATTTTGTGTGCGATAGTTAATGATATTCTGGGCGGTGGTGCTGCTGATATGCAGCGCCTGCCGCATCTGGTCGGCGCTGGCCGTGTTGATATTGATAAGCTGGCCGTTGCCTGTGGGACTTGTATTACTACCCGTGTTATCACCTGTACCCGGCTGTGGCACACCGCCGTAATACGTCGGGGGAACCTCGCCAATGTGTATTACGTAGATTTCCTCACCATCGGTCAGTTTCGATGCCAGATTGAGCGCGACGAGATTGGCGTCCGGCTGTGGACCACCTGCTGCCTGGATGAGTTGATAGACGCGTGCGTTGGCTGGTAGGTTATACACGCCGGGATGGTTTACCGCTCCCACAATATAGACCGTAATTGTATTGCTGCTGTCGCTAGCGTTACTGGTCAAACCGTTATTAGCTGAGGTTGTTGAATTTGTATTGCTCGTAAAATTTTGCTGCATGGAACTGCTGCTGGTTGGCGAAGCCGCGGGCGTAGCTGTGTTCCAGGTGAAAAAGAGCGCGACGAGGAGCGCCAGTAGCAGGCCAACCGCAACCACGCGGTTCAAACGCTTCCGACTGTCAGAAGGTAATGCTATCTTTTCAGAGGCATCAAGTGCTTCAAAGTTGGTATCAGCAGTGAATGGTGCCGCAGCTATCTGTGGCGCGGTCTGTTGCTGTGAGATTCCATAAGCGGAGGTTTGCCCGGATGGAGGTGCGGCAGCGGGCATCGATACTGGCGCAGGAAGAGGGATAGGTGCAGGTCCTGATTGCCAGGATAACGAAGTGGACGGTACAGGTGTAGGCTCATGCCTGTTGTTCCGATAAGGTGGTGAAGGTGGTGATGGAATCATTTCCTGCATGCCCTCCGAAGTTCACTGATGGCGCTAGCATAGCAGGCAAGGGCTATTCCTGTCAAGTATTTTTCACACCAGATCGCAGGGCTTTTTGTATTTTCGTAGTGACTCAGTAACGAATTGTTTGTAGCTACTCTCGCTCTTTTTATCGTTACGCTTACTTCATCCTCTCCATTTTGAGGGAGGAAAAGCAAGCTGATTCCTGTTTCTGGGATGAATACCTCTTTCTTCCAGAAACTAAATCTTGTCTATTTCATAAGGATCACGAGCTAATAGTCGATGAGCAAAGTATTGGACTCTTTGCCTATCCTGTGCTAACATCCGATCGACGTTAATCTGGTCATCCAACGGAACATGTTTATTGACAAATGTTGCCAGAAGTTGATATGCAACTTCCTCGGAGCAGCGCCGGTTGAGCATGACGTATCGAACTAATGCCACGTCGGACTGATGATATCTTTCCAGCAATCGTTCAAGAGCTTTTCTTTGTTGGGCATACCTAATTCTAGAAACAACAATCGCTCCAACAATCACGAGAAGGAGAAGGGCTGCAATACTGCCGCCAAGTACATAAGCACTAAACATATTGTTTCTCCCCTTAGTTGGTGTCTAAACAATTGCTGCCTACGATTCCGATTCAAATGAGAGAACGGCAATCAGATTGTAATTTGCTAATCGTGACTTTAAGCAGATTACTCTGTATAAGGTGAGAATATTTTCCTAACCTGGCCGATTATTAGACTTTATTTACTAGAATAGTATCCCATATTCTTTAACTTTTTGCAAACTCAAGAATTGGGAATATTTTGCCTGACAGAATTAGCCAGGATTTCCCATACCATTTGCGCTGTTTCTCAGGATAGATTAGAATAGCAAAGATATTGTTCTGCCTTTCTATCAAGTCTAACTCTCACACGTTTGACAGGTATTGAGGGAAACGAGGAAAGCGTATGGTCGATCTGAAGCAAACATTGAGCCGATTTTTAGCTATTCCGGGTGTTAAACAGGCTATTCTGGTGGGACGCGACGGTTTATTAATTGAGGGACTCACCCGTGATGGCAAGGAGGATATGGAGGCCATTGGCGCTATCATGTCGACCGGCCTGAGTACGGCTGATGCTCTGGGTCAGGAGATCGCGCGGGGCAATGTGGTGGGGGTGCTGATGGAATTTGAAAATGGCCTGGTGAGCGTTGATCCGCTGGGAGACTTTGCCCTTGTGGTTACCCTTTCTGATAGTGCGTCAAATATCGCTCGCATTCGTCATGTGGTGAAGGCGAGCCGCAACGAAATTCTTGAAGCTCTTGATATTGCGTAGCAGACGAATGGTAAATAACGACAATTTGCAAGCGTGTACACGGAGAGGTCGAGTACATGGAACAACTGACTAATCTGGTAATATCAGATCGTGAACTTACTATTATCACCACTTCCTTGAATAAGTTGATGAGTGATACCAACGCCACTTCTGTCATGCTGATTGACAAAAGCGGGCAGGTGATCGCCACACAGGGGAATGGAACTCGACGCAACGCGACCACGCTTGGAGCGCTGCTGGCTGGTGCATTCTCTTCATCGCGCCACGTGGCCGAATTGCTTGGCGAGAAGGATTTCCGCACCATTTTTCAGCAGGGCGTTCATGAAAATATCTATACAACAATGGTGGAGGAGCAGTGGCTGCTGGTGATCGTTTTCGACAAATTAACGCATATCGGCCTTGTCAAAGTTCTTTCCAAAAAGGCTGCGGACGAACTGGGCCGCATTCTGGAGCGCGTAAGAGCTGATACGACCCGCGCCAAGTCCTCCGTCATCAATGTCCAGTTCCGCTCCTCGGTTGAGGATACTATTGATCTACTCTTCCGTGAGTGATTACTCCTCCCGTCTGAAGACGGGGCTTCTATGGATTGGGTACCGAACATCCCCGGAGCTAAAGCAAGGGGGCGAACGGCACGGAGGCTAAAGGTTCTGATGCATGGCGCTTATCAATATTGCTGCACACGAGATTCACTGTAAGATCGTTTATTACGGCATTGGCTACTGTGGGAAGACGACAAATCTCCAGTACGTGTTCAAGAGCATTAATCCCCAGGCCCGGGGGGAGATGCTCTCCATTGCCACGGAGACGGAGCGCACGCTCTTTTTTGACTTCTTGCCGCTTGACCTCGGCACCGTCCACGGCTTTCGCACTCGCTTCCATCTCTATACCGTTCCCGGCCAGATTCTCTACGAGCGCACGCGCCTGGCCGTGCTCAATGGTGCGGACGGTATTGTCTTCGTTGCAGACTCACAGGCGGAGAAATTTGAGGAAAATGTGCAGAGTATGGCCGAACTGGAGATTAATATGCGCCGACTGGGCAAAGACCTGAACGCCTTCCCCTACGTTATGCAGTGGAACAAGCGCGACATGCCCTCCGCGCTGCCCATAGGAGTGCTGGATCGCTACCTCAATCGCCGCCATGTTCCCACCTTCGAGGCCATCGCCTCCGAGGGCAAGGGCGTTTTTGCCACCCTGCGCACCATCAGCAAAAACGTGATGGGGCAGCTTTAACTCTACCATGCACATCTTCGGCATTGACTTTACCAGCGCGCCCACCCCCCGCAAATCCATCACCTGCGCCCTCTGCATCCTGCACGATGACCGGCTAACCCTGCTGGAATGTCTCTCACTGTCCACCTTCGAGGAGTTCGAGTCCTTCCTCCACCGTGACGATCCCTGGTGCGCCGCCTTCGACTTCCCCTTCGGCCTGCCGCGCACGCTGCTGGCGAGTCTCGGCTGGCCTCAACGCTGGGAGGACTACATTCAGCTTGTCGCCACACTGGGAAAGATCGGCTTCGAGGAAACCATCACCCGCTACTGCGCTAGCCAGCCACCGGGCCAGAAACACCTGCTGAGAGTCACGGATGCCCTGGCGAAATCCCGCAGCCCCATGATGCTGCACCGCGTCCCTGTCGGCAAAATGTTCTTCCAGGGAGCCACCCGCCTCCTGCAATCCGATGCCAGCATCCTGCCCTGCCGCCCCAACAATGACAGCAGAATTACTCTCGAAGGCTACCCCGCCCTCGTCGCTCGCCGCTGGCTCGGCTCGCGCAGCTACAAAAGCGACGAGCGCAGCAAACAAACGGAGGAGAAGCTGTCAGCGCGTCGCGAACTCGTGCAGGCCCTGCGCTCGCTCGCCCTTTTCAACAGTTACGGCCTCACACTCGACCTGCCCGACTTGATGGCCGAGATCCTCATCTCCGACCCCATGGCCGACCTCCTCGATGCCCTCCTCTGCTCCATCCAGGCTGCCTGGGCCTATACACAGCACGCAAATGGCTATGGTATCCCGTCCTCCTGTGATAGTGTCGAGGGGTGGATTGTTGATCCTGGTATGCTATAGACAACCAGCACTGCACTCCTGGTTTCTACAGCAAGCACAGTTGGGTTGGTAGTCAATGACTTTCCCCAGGCGATCAAAATCAAAATGGCAGCAATCAAGGAGCATCGCCTTGAGTTTTTCTCGCGCTCGTTGTACCCGTGATTTTGCCCCGGAAAAGGAGAGGCCAAGCCGTTCTGCCAGTTCTCTTTGCGTCAGTCCTTCGTATTCTGTTAAAACAAGAGCCTGTCTATAGTCCTCTGGCAAACTCTCAACCATCGCTCTGACCGAAGGAAGCAACTCCCTCACGACATCATCCTCAACCACTGGTTCTTCTGGTAGAAGAAGTGCCTCTGAAAGCTCGACAGTTGCCTTATGCGTCCGATAAAAATCTGCAATGGTATTACGGGCAATCTGGTACAGCCAACTTTGCAACTTCTCCTGGTCGCGCAAGGTATCAATGCGGGCATGAATTTTAAGGAAGACCTCCTGGAGAATATCTTCCGCATTGTGTTCGTCAGGAATGCGCTTGAGAATGAAGTGCTTGAGTTGGGGATGAAATGCTTCCCAGATTTGTTCTGTTGTTATCACCATGAGCATTGCTCCATTTTCCTTCGCTATCTTTCTTTCATTGTACTCTGTTAGTGCAGAAGCATGCTATGACATTACTGGTCAGTAGTATGTTCTGTTTTTCCATAAAGACGGAGCTTCTTGCAAAAGGACGCAGCTGGCACTTCGCTTTTTTCCTTACGTCAAACTCGTGGCGGTTTCTCTGGCTACAGCCAGAAAGTTTTGCACAAGCGTGGAGCGTGAATAACGGAGCCAGGCAACAGCCATCTCTGTCAGAGCAGGTGGGCCTTCCAACTCTCGATATACGACGCCCTGGCTGCGAATGTTGCGGGCCGAGAGGGGAACCAGAGAGACGCCCATACCGGCGGCGACCAGGCTCACAATGGTGTGCATCTCCGTAACCTCCTGCACCACGTTGGGGGTGAAGCCTGAAGACAGACACAGCTTCATCAACTGAATGTAGTAGCCCCCTCCTCGATGGCTCGATTGCAGCACAAATGGCTCGTCGGCCAGTAGAGACACTGCTATTCGCTCATGGCTGGCAAGCGGATGTTCCTCTGGTAGCACGCAGACAATTGGTTCGCGGCGCACGACCTCGACCTTGACCAATGGAGCGTTGATGGGCAGGCGCAGAAGCCCGACATGAATATATTCTTCTTCCAGTGCTCGTACCTGTTCTTGCGTCGTCAGTTCTCTTAAACCGACCTCGACAGCGGGAAAACGCTCGCGATAAACGCGCAGCATCAGTGGGAGCAGGTCATATGTACTTGAGCTGATATAGCCCACTACCAGTCGCCCCACCTCTCCACGAGATGCTCGCTGCGCTGCGCGTTTCGCCTCCTGTACCTGGGTCAGAACGCGTTTCGCCTCGACCAGAAACACCTTTCCTGCATCGGTCAGTTCCACAGAGCGCTTCGTTCGATACAGGAGGGGAAAGCCTAACTCCTTCTCAAGTTGTTGAATCTGCTGGCTCAGTGATGGCTGCACAATCGAAAGGCGTTCCGCTGCCCTGCCAAAATGCAGCTCTTCCGCGACGGTCACAAAATAGCGTAAATGGCGCAATTCCATGCTTCTATCGCTCCCTTCATTTCATAGGCTGTAACTATTAATCTCTTAGTAATTATGTATTGGACATGCAAGAGTGAGGACAGTATACTTTAATCAAGGGACAGAAAAGACCGTGAGCCGGTTAAAAAAGCCATATTTAGCAATTTATCAACGAAAAATCTCTCCTGAAATTATTAAAGAGGATACCATGCAAAAAGAATTGAGACAACATACGTATAGGAAAGTTGAAACAACCGCCGAAAATGGAGTAGTACATGCCCTTACTGCTCCCGTGCGCGCAGTTCAGCACGCGGCCCATCCGGCTCTGCGCACGACAGGCGAACTGGTGGGCGAGACGAACAAGTGGATGGTGCTTGCCCTGGCGGCAGCAGCAACGTTTATGACCACGCTGGACAGCTCGATTGTCAATATTGGCCTGCCGAGCATTGCACGCACTTTTGGCGTGGGCATAAGCGGGGCCATCGAGTGGATCGTTATTGGCTATCTTGTGGTGATTGCCGCCGTTCTTCTTACCTTTGGACGCCTTGCGGATATAATTGGTCGCAAGCCGATCTTTTTAACGGGTCTGGTCGTTTTTATTCTTGGCTCTGCGCTTTCCGGTCAGGCCCCGTCTCTGCTGTTCCTCATCCTGGCTCGCGTTTTGCAGGGTATTGGTGGCGCATTGATCTTCTCGGTCAATGTGGCGATGATTACCACTACGTTTCCTGGTCGCGAACGAGGATTAGCGCTGGGTTTGAATATGGTGGTGGTCTCACTGGGCGTAGCAGCCGGGCCGACAATCGGCGGCATCATTACGCAGTATCTGACGTGGCGCTGGATTTTTTACGTCAATGTCCCTATCTGCTTGCTCGTCCTCTCTGCCGCTCTGCTTTATTATCATGAACAGAAACCGCAACACGATCGCCAGGAACGCTTCGATCTGGTAGGCGCGACAGTGCTTGCTATCGGACTGGCTGCCCTCACTCTCGGCCTCTCTTTTGGTCAGGAATGGGGATGGCTTTCTGCTGGTACGCTCATCGCTTTTGGTGTGAGCGTGCTGATGCTCAGCATCGGGGTGTATGTAGAAGAGCGTGTCGAGCATCCCATCGTCAATCTGCATTTAGTCACAAATCGGGTCTTTGCTTTTGCCAATATCAGCTTCATGCTCTGTATGATGGCCCTGTTTGCTCCTGGCTTTCTTCTACCATTCTACTTTGAGCAACTGCGTGGCTTCTCCATCATTCAGACTGGCCTGATGATGACGCCTCTGCCGCTCATGCTTGCCGTTATTGCGCCTTTGAGCGGCACGCTCGCAGACCGTTTCGGGTCGCGCTGGCTCTCTCCCATCGGGCTGGCAATAGCCTGTTTCGGCTTATTCCTGCTGAGCCAGCTCAATGCACAGAGTTCTATCTGGGATATCATCTTGCCGTTAGCTGTAACAGGCATTGGTCAGGGACTTTTCCAATCGCCAAACACGCGCACCATCATGGGGGCTGCTCCACAGAAGGCGCAGGGGGAAGCATCCGGGCTGCTGGCAACCGGGCGGGTCATCGGGCAAAGCCTGAGTGTCGCTCTTACCGGTACCATTTTTGCTGCTTTAGGAGGCTCGGCAGCAGGGACGCTACTTACATCGCCACAGGCGCACGATCTGCCATTAAGCAGTATCATCGGCCTGCAACAGACGTTTGTGAATAGCTTCCACATGGCCCTGCTCGTCTGCGCCACTTTCGCCGCCCTCGGCATTTTTACCGCCCTGGCGCGAGGCAAAGATAAGCCAGCCCAGCAAGCGAGGAAAGCCGCATGATATTACGAGCGTGTTTTCAGTGCCATGCCTGAGAGTCTTTTTCAGGACATGGTATAATCATAGCGCTAACGTCTGGTAGTTCTATTCATGTAGAAACTGCTTTGAGTGCCGCTTTATTTGAGAGGGAGCACTTTGATGAACAGATTTGAGGGGAAGGTTGCCCTGGTCACCGGGGCGAGTTCGCAGCGAGGAATAGGGCGTGCAACGGCGCTAGCTCTGGCACGGGAAGGCGCGAAGGTCACGATTACCGATATCGTGGCGGAGAATGTGGAGCGGGTGGCGGCTGAACTTAATGAGATCAGTGAGGCTATTGGCGAGGTGGCAGATGTGCGCGACAAGCAGCAGATGGCACAGGTCGTGCGCAAGACGGTAGAGACCTTTGGGGGTCTGGATATCCTTGTGAATAACGCCGGTTTAACCCGTCCTACCCGGTTTCTTGATATTTCGGAAGACGAGTACGACCTGGTGCTTGATGTCAACCTCAAAGGCACGTTTCTGACTTCGCAGGCTGCCGTTCCTGCTCTGTTGGCACGAGGTGGTGGAGTCATCGTTTCCCTCTCTTCGGTTTCAGGAGAACGAGGAGGTGGTGTCTTTGGCACATCGGCTTACAGCGCGGCTAAAGCAGGCATCATGGGGCTGACCAAAGCGCTAGCTCGCGAACTGACCCCTCGCGGCATTCGCGTCAACTGTGTCGCGCCCTCAATGGTTGATACCGACATCGCCGGGGACCTGCTCACACCGGAGCGCAAGGCCGAGCTTGCCAGAGGTACTCTGGTTGGACGCCTTGCCACGGTTGAAGATATCGCTAATGCCATCCTTTTTCTTGCCTCGGATGAAAGCGCTTACCTGACCGGCGTTACGCTGGACATTAATGGCGGCCTGCATCTGCATTAGCTGGTAAAAGAAGGGACTCTTCTCATGGTCATCGTTGACAGAAAATTCGGCAAATATGCTCACCTTGAAGTTGAGCGGAAATTCCTGGAGGTACGATTTCCATGGTTATTGATCAGTTTCAAGGACCCCTCGAAGGCTTAGTGATTGCAGAAGTGGATTTTGGCCCGAACGGTGATCCCTCATCTCTTCCCATGCCCTCTTTTGCACTGGCAGAAGTGACGGACGATGAGCGTTTTACCGGAGCACGTTTAGCTTTGACAACCCATTGGCAGGTAAAACCCTTCTTGATGAGTTCAATGTGAGGTAAGCCTACGAGGGCGAAAGTAGCACAGGTTCCAGGTTGTTTACCACTAGCGACTGTCTGCTATAACTGCAACAATACCTGGTAACAGCGTTGCGCTCAGGATGATGGCACCGCCGAGCAAGGTGCGTGGTGTGGGGATGCTGTGCAGGAGTAAAAGGCCGAAGAGGATGCCCCAGACGGGTTCCAGGCTGGCCAGAATGCTGGCGGACTGAGCAGTGATATGGCGCATGCTGGCGATAAAGAGGGTGTGGGCCAGAGCGGTGCAGATGACGCCGAGGATAAGCAGGATGAGCAGTTCGTGCAGTGTCCAGAGCGTACCGGTAGCAGAGAGGAAAAGGGCTGGCAGGAGGACGATGGCAGCGGTTCCATCCTGGTAGAGGCTGATCGTCAGGCTGGGATACTTGCGACCCAGACCCCGATTGAGGACGGAAAGCAGGGCGAAGGTGGCTCCTGAGAGCACACCCCAGAGAACTCCGAGCGTTGTCTGGTTTTGCAGCGTAAAGGATGGTACCAGCAGGTAGATGCCCACGAGAATAAGCAATGCTGCCACGATCTGGACGCGACTGGGACGCTGGTGTAGCAGCAGAGGCTCCAGAGCGGCGGTAAAAAGGGGAAAGCTGGAATAGGACAGCAGCCCGATGGCGACGCTGGAGACGTTGATGGATTGAAAGAAGGTTGTCCAGTGCAGGGCGAGCAAGATGCCCAGCCCGAACAGCAAGAAACCGTCCTGCAACCGCTTCGGGCGCAGGGGAATGCGTTGCAACAGGCAGAGTGGCAGCAGCACTATGCTGGCGAAGAAAACACGCCCGAAGACGATGAGCGGGGCGGGCAGCACGCTCAGTTTGCCCAGCACACCCGCCAGGCCAAAAAAGAGGACGGCCACGTTCGCAAACAGCAGTCCTCGCCACGGTTTTTCTTGCTCTGCCATACGATGCTCCTCTTCCTCATTACCACCTGCCAGTATTGTACACCAATCCGGGTTTCCGTCCAGGATGGCAAGCTAACAATCACCAGGCGCTTTCTCCTATCCAGTTTCTGAGGTATAATGGAGGAAATGTAGAAGTGGGAGAGAAAGTTATGGACTACGAACGGCCCCTCAGGATATTGATCCTCGCGGCTGAAGTTGTACCATTTGCCAAAGTTGGTGGCCTGGCAGACGTGGTGGGTGCCCTGCCAAAAGCCTTCAAAGCTCTGGGCCACGATGTGCGCTTAGTGATGCCGCGCTACCGGCAGGTTGATCCTGAACGCTTCGGTTTGCAGCCGGTGCTGGAATCGCTCAAAGTCGATATGAATAGCTTCGAGGTTCCCGTGAGCGTGCTGCAAGGGACGATTGGTGATGAGATTCCGGTCTATATGATCGACTCACCGCGCTACTTCGACCGCGAGAATATCTATGGCTATACCGATGATGGAGAGCGTTTTATCATCTTCTGTCGCGGCGCGTTGGAGACGGCGCGGGCACTGGACTGGTCACCGGATATCATCCATTGTCACGACTGGCATACCGGCATTGTTCCCAACTGGATGCACACACTCTACCATGATGACCCCTTTTTTGCCGATGCCGCCACGGTCTACACCATCCACAACCTGGCCTATCAGGGCATCTTCGGCAATCGCATCCTTGAGGTTGCGGGCGTAGCGGCGCAGGGCTTTCTGTATCCGCAGATAACGGAACTGGCGAATGTTGTGGACATTATGGGCCGGGGTATTCTCTTTGCCGACGCCATTACAACCGTCAGTGAGCGGTATGCCCAGGAGATCTTGACGCCGACCTTCGGAGAGAAGCTCGATCATCTGCTACGCTCGCGCCGCGAGCGCCTCTTCGGTATTCTCAACGGGTTGGATTATCAGGAGATGAACCCGGCTACCGACCGCTATATCCATACCAATTTTGATATCAATTCGTTAGAGAAGCGCGACAAAAATAAGCAGGCGTTGCAAGAGGAGGCACATTTGCCGGTACGTCCCGATATTCCCTTACTGGCAATGATTTCGCGCCTGGCGGACCAGAAGGGCTTTGATCTGCTGGCTCAGATTATCGAGCCGGTGCTGGCACAGGGCGTGCAGTTTGTGGTGCTGGGCATCGGCGACCAGCACTATCATGAGATGTTCCAGAACCTGGCGGCGCGCTACCCGGAGCAGGTGGCTATCTTCCTGACCTTCAATACCGAACTGGCGCAGCATATCTACGCGGGCAGCGACATGTTCCTCATGCCGTCGCGCTTTGAACCTTGCGGTCTGGGCCAGCTTCTCGCCATGCGTTACGGCAGCGTCCCGATTGTCCGCTCCGTGGGTGGCCTGGCCGATACGGTGCAGGAATACGACCCGCGCACCAACGAGGGCAACGGTTTTGCCTTCACCAACTACGACCCCTGGGAGTTTTTCGCTGCCATCGTGCGCGCCCTGGAACTCTATCGTTTCAAGGAGAACTGGCGCACACTGCAAAGACGCTGTATGGTCGCCGATCACTCCTGGCACGCAAGTGCGTTGCGCTACATCGATGTGTATCGCAACGCACTTGCGTTTCATAAGAGCGGTAAGTAACATTTCACGCTGCCTCGTTTGCCAGAGGGACGCTGATCCACATGGTGGTACCTTGACCGGCAATGCCTGTGCTTTCAATCCAGATAGAGCCACGCATGCTCGTGAGCAGTTGCTTGCTGAGAAAGAGGCCTAGCCCTGTGCCTCGCGCGGCCATCTCTCTGGCCGCTTCCAGCCGCACAAACGGCTCGAAGAGACGCGCCTGCTGATCTGGCGGGATGCCTATACCTTGATCGGAGATGCCGATATATGCCTGAGGAGCTTGCGGAGCCATTGTAATGGGGGCAGAGGCCGGACGCTGCAACGTGATGCGAATTTCGATAGGGGTCCTGACCGGTGAGTAGTTCATGGCGTTCGTCAGCAGGTTTCTGAGCACCTGACGCAGGCGCAGGGGATCAACGAGAACAGCGATGTTCTCCGCGCTGCTGGTGACGATTTCCCGCTGTTCTTCCTGAATGCGCGGAGCAAGCAAGGTAATCACTGCCTGCCAGATCTCACTGAGAGGGACGCTTTGCGTCACAATTGCCTGATTCCCTTGCAACAAAAGACTACTGGCAATAGAGTTTACGAGCAGATCCGCCTCATCACAGGCTTTACTGATCTGCGTAAGATAGTCTGCTTTCGTCTCTTCCGAAAGCTGGTTCCCGAACAACTGCAAGAGTTCGATATATCCTTTCGCTCCACTGAGTGGGGTGCGCAATTCGTGATCGAGTGTGAACAGCAGTTGTTCTATGAACCGATTGCTTTCTCTGAGCCGCCGATTCTCTTCTTGCAACGTGTGGCGTTGTACTTTCTCTGCCCGTCGATACAGGAAAAGGATGGCAAATTCCAGCAGGATCAGGGCTGCAACAATGAGAATATATTCTGGGTAGTATGACACTATAAAAGGCAGGAGAAGCAGGGCTAAGATATTTAATGCCATCAGCCCGAGAAGGAATAGGAACAGTAGCTGTTTCCAACGCTCCACCTGCGCCGTTTGATTGCTCAAGGCGCTCCTCTTTGTAGTTGCTATGGAACAAACTGTCGTACTCCCCCTGCAAATAGTATACCATCTTTTGGATAGAAAAACATCTATGAATGATTATATTTCCTGGTGTTGATGAACTATTTTGCTTGTAATACGTTGCCAGAGGGAGAAACAGCAGGACAGCCAAGCTGGTATTCCGAACCCGAAATAGAGAGTATAATGGAGTTTAGAAACGTTGGTTGGGGAGGATACTGCCGGAGCATAACCCCGAATGGGGAGAAGGGCTATGGCGGCAGTACCCATTCGTGGGGGTATTGAGATATTCTTTTTGCCATAGAAGAAAACGGAAAAAGGGGCGAAATTTGGAGAAGGGACAGAAAAAACTCTACCTTGATTGTCAATCTGGCATCAGTGGCGATATGTTTCTGGGTGCATTGTTAGACCTGAAGGCCGGTTTCTCGCTGGCGACTCTGCGAGAAACCCTGGCGTCATTGCCTCTCACCGGCTACGAACTGGTTCTACACCCGTTTGAAGATAAAGGTATTCGCGGCTCGCGCTTTGATGTTCTGCTGACGGAGCAAGATCAGCCAACGCGCCATTTGTCCGATATTGTGCATTTACTGCAGGCGGCATCACTGCCTGCCAGTGTATGTGAGAGGGCTATAGCCATCTTTCGCTGCCTGGCCGAGGCGGAGGCTGCTGTTCATGGGGCGAGCATCGAAGAGGTCCACTTTCATGAAGTTGGCGCGGTCGATGCCATCATTGATATTACAGGAGCGGCCCTGGCTGTCGAGACACTGGGTATAGAGGAGATATTTGCCTCAGCGCTTCCTCTTACAAGCGGTCATGTGAAGACGGCACATGGCCTGCTGCCGGTACCTGCCCCTGCTACGTTGGAGATTTTGCGCAAGGTACACGCGCCGTGGCGAGCATGCCCGGTTGAAGGAGAGTTGGTCACACCGACAGGTGCAGCCATTCTAGCGACGTTGGCCCGTTTCGAGACGCCGGCAATGGTGATTGAGCAGGTGGGCTATGGCTTTGGCAAGAAATCACTGCCCTGGCCGAACTGCCTGCGCGCCTGTCTCGGCCCCGTATCCATGATACAGCAGGTTGGCGGGGCAGATGAAGAGTATGCCGATGTCGATTGGGTGACGGTGATTGAGACCAACGTCGATAATATGCCGGGCGAGCTGCTGGGTGGTCTCATGGAGCGGTTGCTGGCGGCGGGCGCGCTGGATGTGGCCTACATTCCCATGCAGATGAAAAAAAATCGACCTGCAGTTCAGGTGAGCGTCATTTGCTCGCTTGAGAAAGGCGAGGCGCTGGCACAGGTGATCTTGCGCGAGACCAGTACGCTAGGTGTGCGCATGCAGCAGATGCAGCGACTCAAGGCGCAGCGAGTGCAGGAGCGCATCGAGACGCCGCTCGGCCCCCTGCTGGTGAAAGTCAAACTCCTGGGGAGGCTGGTACTCAGTGCGACTCCTGAGTATGAGGACTGCGTGCGCATAGCGCGAGAGCGCCATATACCACTGGAAACGGTGTATGAGGTTGCGCGGCATGCTATAGCGTCAGCTATAATAGGAGAGATGGAGGAAAACGAGAGGAGAGAGTAGGACGGTAGCGGATTTGGCCGCTCCCTGGAAATAGAGCAGAGCATGGATTTCAAGGATTATCGCAAACAAAAGGAGCAGACTGAACTGGAATTGCCGAAGCCGAGTACCGGTCGGTTTCACGGCAAGTTTTATTACGACTATATTGAAGAACAGATTCGCCAGGCGCAGGAGCGCGGCGAATTTGATAACCTGCCCGGCACTGGCAAGCCATTGCGGTTGGAGGGCAATCCCTACGAAGGGGATAAGGCAATGGGC
This sequence comes from uncultured Chloroflexia bacterium, assembly GCA_963736995.1. Taxonomy (GTDB): domain Bacteria; phylum Chloroflexota; class Ktedonobacteria; order Ktedonobacterales; family Ktedonobacteraceae; genus CADDYT01. Next base: position 224,594 of record CAVTRB010000006.1, on the reverse strand, counting down.
TACCACCTGCTCAAAAACAATGGTCTGGCCCCCGAAGAGATAGAGCTGCTCAAAGAGATTCGTACTGAATATGAGCGGATGGAGGCAAAACTGAACAAGCTGCGCCAGCAGAGGCAGCGGCTGCGTCAGCGACGGGTTGCCCCCTTTCCCAGCGAGAAACGGGCTTTCAATAGATCGGTTGAAAAGGCTACCAACGAATATGAGCGGGTGCTGCGCGCCCTCAATAAGAAAATATTGACTCTGAACCTGATTGTACCACTTGCTATGCATCAGAATATGTACAACGTCGAGCAACTGGTGCAGCGCTTCCGCCAGTCCTGTCCCCTCTTTGACTGACTCTTACTAGCATATGTATCCTCTTTAGGGCAAAGCAGGAGGGAGTTGCAAAGCAGGACGGAGCTTGCCTCCACCCTGCTTTGCAACTCCCTCCTGCTTTTATTCTGAAAAAATAGCGGCTGCTTGTTTTGGTGGCATCTCTATACTTATCAATAAAGGGCAAATAGCTGAATTTCGGGTGAAGCTAACGAAAGGGTTATCATTCAACAGTTTGCTGGTAGTGAATATTGAAGCTGAACAATACATGAATGGATTCGGGGCAAAAGACGGTGCAGGTCGTGTTGAGATTGAGCGCTTTGATGCCGTTGTAGTAAAGGAGCCAGAGGTGAATAGGAACAAGGTCAATGATGTGATGGAACACGGGCAAGCTGTAGCGTTAGTTTCCCCGGTCTTGCAAGAATTGAATGAACGCACCATTGCTAACATCATGCGCTATTATCTGGAGGCTCTGATAGAGGCATCAAATGATGCTATCATGGCAAAGACCCTGAGTGGTCAGGTGGTTTGCTGGAATAAGGGGGCGGAACGGCTTTACGGGTTTACCTCTGAAGAAATGCTGGGAGATTCGATCAGCATCATTATGCCTGCTGATCGCAAGCAAGAAATGGTGGACATCATACAACGTATTTGCCGGGGAGAACAGGTCGAGCGCTATGAGACGGTGCGCATACGGAAAGATGGCACCTTGATCGATGTCTCGCTGACCGCATCTCCTATTAAGGATGCGCAGGGTGGCATTCTCGGGGTGGTGGTGATTGCTCATGATATCACGGAACGTAAGCGCATTGAGAGAGAACTGCGCGAAAAGGAGCAGCGTAAAGACGATTTCATCAGCATTGCAAGCCATGAACTGAAAACGCCGATTACCAGTATTAAAGCGATGACTCAGTTTCTCCAGCGTCAGTTTGAAAAAGAGGGTAACAACGAGGCAGCCTACTATCTGGCGCGCATAGATGGGCAAATCAACCGCCTGAGCAGACTGGTCTCCGATCTACTCGATGTGACGAAAATCCAGGCAGGAAGATTAGGGTTGGTGAGAGAAGCCTTCGATTTTGATGAATGGCTCAAAGGTCTCATTGGTGATCTTCAGCAGGGAAATAGTCATCAGATTAACTGTAGTGGTAAGGTGGGAAGAGCCATTGTGGGAGATAGAGATCGCCTGGGACTGGTGGTAACGAACTTGATTACCAATGGCATCAAATATTCGCCACGGACGAAGACCATCGATGTCAGGGTGATGGCAGATCAGAATAGCGTGGTTGTCAGCGTGCAAGACTACGGCATCGGCATTCCTGCTGATATGCTGGAGAAGATCTTCGAACGTTTCTTCCGTATTGTGGACAACAGGGATGCGTTAGGACTTGGACTGGGACTCTTTATCAGTGCGGAGATTGTGAAGCTGCACGGTGGAAACATATGGGTCGAGAGCGTCGAAGGAGAAGGCTCAACCTTCTCCTTCTCGCTTCCCTCACCTATGCCATGCTGAGCAATAGCGAAGCATGACATATCCGGTTCAGTTTTTCATGTCATGACATGTCTGATGCGGTTTTCAATGGTCTATTCACTCCCTTTTTTATTAACTGGACTGACTTTTGGACATCGTTCTGAGTGGCGAGAAGATGAGCCACAGTGCTGCGAGGCAAAAGCCTGTGCAGCCTGCAAGCAAGGTGGGCTGCATTCCCCATGTTGTACCTAGAATGCCCGCCAGGACGGCCCCGACAGGGATCATGCCCTCTATCAGAAAGCGCATACTCGCACTGGCCTTGCCCAGGGAATGATCTGGCACGAGCATTTGAAGCAGGCTCACTTCACTGATGAAGTAGATTTCCAGCCCGAAATCGCCCACCAGTTGCGAGGTAAAGAGCATGGCGTAGACGACGATGTGCGGCCCGGTCGCCAGTGGAGTCAGCAGCGAGATCGGCGAGAACAGCAAAGCACCGATCAGCACTCTACCGATACCAAAGCGCCGCACAAAGTGTCCGGCTGCGAAAGCGCCCAGCAGCGCACCAACTCCACCAGCCGTGACGAGCAGCCCATAGAGCGCCGGAGTCACGCGCAGTACGCGAATGACGTACAGCCCATAGAGGGCTGCGAACGCGCCACCGGAGAAGTTGCGTATGGCCGAACTGACGGCAACTGACCGTAAAAGTGGGTTGCCAAGAACCAGGCGCAGCCCTTCGCGTATCTCCTTCCACGCACCCGGTCGCTCCGTTCGCGGCACAGGAGCCGGTTCTCTGACACGAATGAGACTCGTACAGAGCGCAGAAACCAGGAAGGAGACCGTGTCAAAGAGGATGGCAATGGGCGCGGTCAACACCTGCACCAGCACCCCGGCCAGCGTCGGCCCACCAATCTCCGCCAGCGACCCACTGGCGCTCAATTTGCTGTTGGCCTCAATCATCTGCTCGCGCAGCACCAGTGTGGGCAGAAACGATTGATTAGCCACCTCGTAGAAGACGGTGAGCATGCCCACCAGCGCCGTCACAATATACAACTGCTCGATGTGAAGCAGGCCTAGCACAGCAGTTAGAGGAATAGTTACCAGCAGTCCTGCCCGCGCCAGATCGCTCACAATCATCACCGGACGCCTCCGCACGCGATCTACCCACACACCCGCGAACAGCCCAACCAGCAGCACAGGTGCGGAGCCGAGCGCGGCCAGCAGCCCCATTTGACTTGCGTTCGCGTGCAGCGTCAAATTTGCCGCCAGTGGCAACCCCTCTCGCGTAATACGCGAGCCAAACTCTGAAATCGCCTGCCCCGACCACAGCAATCCAAAATTTCGATGTAGCAAAAACGGCAGCTTTTTCGGCGGCTCCCCGGCTTTTCCTGTCGAAACTGCACTGATGCTTGATGGTGGCCTTGACGGCGGCTCCCCGGCCTCTCCGGTCGATGCTGAAACGGTTCCCGTAGGCGCAGAATGTTTTCTACGCAGCGCTGATGTATCGGCCCCATCGGCATTTTCCTGCCGATCTGACTCTCTATCTGAATGCATAGCAATCTCCATTCAATATGACAATGGGGAAGTTGAAAGATGGGGAAAGCAGTGTGGTTAGCAGATGTGGTAGCTGCCACTCCGAGAAGAGGACAACAAAAAGACCACCAGGCTGAGCATGCCCGTGGTCAACAGCAGCGCATAGAGGTAAGCGATCACGCAACAGAATTTCTTATAGATAGAGAATCGATGCTGCGAGATCAAGGAACGCAAATGGTGGGACATGGAACAGAGACCATGCCACTCTCTAAATGGGTTACTATGCTACTGGATATCCGGAGTCCTCAGCGGCTAAGCCACACGCTCTGAGCTACCGGTGGTGATGAGGGTACCCACCTGGGGCACCTCCTTTTCTGCAATTGTAGAACGGAATCTGTACTATTACAGGGCGCAAGCAAGCTGTGCCCCTGCTGACTACGTATCGTGTGCAACAAATCTTTTCTATAAGGGAGGATACCACAGCAGTGGTAGTGCGTCAAGTTTTAACAAAATGACGAAGAGATGAAGCAATGGCAGGTTATGTAACAGACAAGCACAAGGTTCCATTCACCCGCCCCGCCGCCCCTTGTCCCTACAGTATTTGCCGCCTTTCCATGAGGGTATGAGCGTTGTAAGCGTTTCGCCTCTCTTGAGAAGCCTTGTCAACTCTAGTGGTCATCTTGCTGGCTTCGTGCTATAATAAGGGCAAGACGGGAGGCGAGCGATGCTGTGAGAGTGCGAGATGTCGTCCTCCTTTTTCATGTTATATCAGTAACTATGCAATCTTATCCTGAAACCGAGCAATGGTGCTGCTAGACCTTTGCAGAGGAGTTTTTACCATTATGAGCAGCGACGAGAAGAAAATTTCAACTGTTTCTACCAATGTTCCTGGTACGCGGCGCAAGGCGGTGCCAATTGTTATGGCAACGGGACCGCACGAGTATATACCGGGCGATCAGGAACTGCCGGTGCAGCTGACCAGCGTAGCCGATATGTTGCAGTGGGCGCAGAACTGGGCGCGCTCGAAATCAGTCTGGCCGCTTGGTTATGGGCTGGCCTGCTGCGCTATCGAGATGATGGCTGCGGCGCAGGCCCACTACGACCTGTCCCGCTTCGGCTCCGAGGTCTTCCGTTCCAGCCCGCGCCAGGCCGATCTAATGATCGTGGCCGGGACGGTCTCTGTGAAGATGGGGCCGCGCCTGCGCCTGCTATGGGAGCAGATGCCCGATCCCAAGTGGGTGCTGAGCATGGGTCAATGCGCCAATTCCGGTGGCGAATTCTATGATAGTTACTATACCGTTCAGGGGGTTGATACTATCGTGCCAGTGGATATCTATGTTCCAGGGTGTCCGCCACGACCAGAGGCATTGATTGAGGGCATTCTGAAGCTGCGCGAGAAGATTCTCAAGCAGGGCCTGAAAGTACGCGGCGAGAAGGAAATTGAGGTGTAGCATATGCGTGGTATTCTAGAAGGGATGAGCCTGACCTTCAGCCATATGTTCCGGCCAAAGGTGACTCGTCTCTACCCGTATGAGAAGCCGAAACTGCCTCCGCGCAGCCGTGGGCTGATCCAGTTGATCGCCGAAGAAGGACTCGGCACCGAGTTTAATCTGAAATGCGAGGCTTGCCTGCTCTGTGAGAAGGCTTGTCCGCCGCGTGCCATCACTATCACTTACGAACCGATGCACAAATGGAAGGAGCGTCCCTGGTTCAAATCGTTCGTGCGTGATGGCGCGGAAAAGTATACCTCGTACAGGATTCCACCCGCCTCAGGGGCTTCGAAGGCTGGCTTCTATACGCAGCGCATCTCTGAATACGCCGTCGATTATCCCCACAGGCCGGTCGCTCCCTGTATGGAGACGCCGGTAAAGGATTCCCTGGAGCCGCAAATAGATATGAGCCAGGTCGATGCCCTGCTGGAAACCTGGTCTGCTGAAGGCAGCGAACTTCCCGCTTTGCTAGATGCTGTGATGGATGCCTACGGCTACCTGCCCCTGGCAGCGGCCAAGCGTATTGTTCAGGTGCGCGGCGTCGATCTCAGCGATATCTACGGTATCGCGACCATGAGCCCGAAATTCAAGCCCGCTCCCGCTCCCCAGGGCATTTTGCGCGATGACCAGCCCATTCGCGGTCTCTCGCCGGCCACTCGCGGCAAGTGGGGCAATATTAATCATGAGAGGCAGCCCAATGCCTGATGCAAACATTTCGTATCGTGTATTGCCGGAAAGCGGCGCAAACCTCGCCTCGCTAGCTGCATATCGCAGTGCGGGTGGCTATAGCGCCCTTGAGAAGGCCATTCGTCAAATGACGCCTGAGGAAGTGACCACACAGGTATTCGATTCCAGACTGCGTGGTCGCGGTGGAGGGGGTCGGCTCACCGGCGAAAAATGGCGCATCGTGCGTCACGCGGTCTCCGATCAGAAATATGTTATCTGCAACGCCTATGACGCGGACCCACGTTCGCTCATGTCGCGTTCGCTTCTGGAGCGCAACCCGCACGAGGTCATCGAGGGCATCCTGCTCGCGGCCTATGCAGTGGGAGCCAGTGAAGCTTATATCTTTACTCGCACCTCTTTCGTTGAAGGAGTCGGAACCATCCAGCGTGCGCTGAATGAAGCGCTGGAGGCCAACCTCGCAGGGCAGGATGTGCTGGGGACGGAATTTAGCTGCACCATTAATGTCGTGGGTACCAACCTCGGCTTCATAGGTGGTGAAGAGACCGTGCAGATTCAGGCTCTCAAGGCCACTCGCCCCATGCCGCTGCAACGACCGCCATTTCCCGCCAAGTATGGTCTGTGGGAACATCCTACCGCCGTTGATTGCATCGAGACGCTGGCAAACGTGCCGATGATCGTGCGCGACGGCCCGGAGGCATTCAGGCGTGTTGGCACAACAACCACACCCGGCACCAAGATACTGACGGTCTATGACGACACACCCGATAGCCAGCCGCAGGTGATCGAAGTTCCCTTTGGCACTACCTTGCGCCAGATACTCACTGCCGCAGGCTATACACCTTCAGAAAGCGATCTGCGTGGTATTGTTGTAGGTGGCGCTGAAGGTGGAGCGTTACCGCTGGCTGCCTTTGATACGCCCTATGATTATGACCCGCTCGAAGAGGCAGGAGCTATTGTTGGCTCTGGCATCGTAGAGTTGCTGGCTGCTGATACGTGTATGGTGCATTGGGCGATGGAGCGCAGCGAGTATCTTTCTAAGGAGACGTGCGGTAAGTGCATCCCCTGCCGTGTTGGTGTCAAACGGGTGACCGGACTGCTGCAAGGCATTATGAGCGATCTGGGAGTCATGGGAGACCTGGATGTACTCGAAGAATTTTCGCAGTACATTCCCAATGGCTCCATCTGTGGCTTCGGGGTTAACGCCCCTAATCCGCTCAAAACGGCGAAGCGCTACTGGTCTGATCATTTTATCATGCATATCCAGGAGCAGCAGTGTCCGACCGGAACCTGTATACCTGTACGCTCTCATCGTTATGTAACCAAGCACGTATTGCCATAATCGAAATCGGAAGAGGAACATATGGCTGTAACAATCCGAGACAATCTCTCGCTGGAAACGCGGGATCAGGCCGAATTGATGGTGCGCAACGAAGTTGGGCAGCCCAGCTTCACCCTTACCATCGATGGCAAAATCTGTCAGGCCTATCAAAGTCAGACGATCCTGAGCGCCGCGATAGACAACGGGATTACAACGATCCCGAATTTGTGTAATGATGAAAAACTGGAACCGGCCACGACCTGCCGTATGTGCCTGGTGCATGTCGAGGGGGCGGATAGGCCATTGCCATCCTGTGGTGTCGCGGCGGAACCTGGCATGGTGGTGACGACGGATTCGGACGAATTGTTCCATATTCGCCGCACCAATCTGGAGATGCTTCTCTCCGACCACAACGCCTATTGCCAGCCACCCTGCCAGATCGATTGCCCCACGCACATCGACATTCCGGGCTACCTGGAGTTGATTGCTAAAGGTTCGATGAGAGAGGCAGCACGGCTGGTCAAAGAGGTGCTACCTTTCCCCTATATCCTGGGTCTCACCTGCCCGGCTCCCTGTCAGAAGGCCTGCCGTCGTGGGCTGGTCGAAGAGGAAATCGCCATCTGTCGCATGCATGGTTACGCGGCGGAAACCTGCCTGCTTGACCCGCCCATTCCTTACATCCAGGACCCGCCAACGGGCAAGCGCATCGCTATTGTCGGCGGCGGCCCTGCCGGTCTCACCTGCGCCTACTACCTGGCGCTCAAGGGCCATTACTGCAAAGTCTTTGACATGCAGCCACAACCCGGTGGCATGCTGCGCTACGGTATCCCTGAGTATCGCTTACCCAAGGACATGATGGATCACGATATCAACGCTGTCTGGCAACTGGGTGTGGACTTGCAGACCAACGTCAAACTGGGCCGCGACTTCACCATTGACGACCTCTTTGCCGACGGCTATGATGTTGTCTATCTGGCAATTGGGGCCTGGACCAGTAATCCATTAGGTGTACCTGGGGAGGATGCCGAGGGCGTGATCAACGCCATCGCATTCCTGGCAGACAAGGTAGAAGGCAAATTTGTTCCTGTTGGCGAAGGGCAAGAGGTGGTGGTGTTGGGTGGTGGGTTTACCACGTTTGACTGCACACGCACTTCCCTGCGTCTGGGTGCAAAGGTACATACGGGATATCGTCGTTCTCGTAAAGAGATGACGGCAACGGCGGAAGAAATTGAGGATGCTGACGCAGAGGGAACGGAGTTGATGTTCTATGTCCAGCAGACTCGTGTCATCGTTGAGGACGGCAAGGTAGCAGGCATCGAGTTTGTCCGCAACAAGCTGGGCGAACCAGATGCCAGCGGGCGACGTCGTCCCATTCCCATTCCAGGCTCAGAGTTTACCATCAAGTGCGATACGATCATTCCTGCCTTTGGTCAGAATCCAGACACGTCAGTCCTGGATCAACAGTCTGGTGTGAAGTGGACCAAACGGGGAACCATCCAGACCAATCCACACAACTTCATGACGGATCGCCGGGGTGTTTTTGCTGGTGGTGACGCGCAGATGGGCGCGAAGACGATCATCGAGTGTGTAGCACAGGGCAAGCTGGCAGCGCGTTCCATGCATGCCTTCCTGAACGGGGAAAATATGGACGAGGTGGCCCGCCGCCTGGAACTGGAGGAGCGCAAGCCCGATCTCTTCGATATCGTCCCCTACAAGCCCTATGAGCCGAAGGTCAAGATGCCCATGCTGCCCTACGAGGAGCGCAAACGCAGCTTCCGCTTGATCGAACTGGGCTATGTGCAGGAACAGGCCGAGCGGGAAGCCGCTCGCTGCCTGCAATGCGCCTGCCCTGCTGCCGGGCAGTGCAACCTGCAAATGTACAGTATCGAGTTCGGTCTGGCGGATAACCGCTTCCACGATGGCGAGCCGAGCGACTACCACGACTACGAGGTCGACCTGTCGCACAGCTTCATCCTGCGCGACCCCAATAAGTGCATCAACTGCACGCAGTGTGTGCGCACATGCCACGATGTGATCGGCCCCGACTGCTACGGGCTGTTCGGCAAGGGTTTCGATACCATCGTCTCCACGCCGTTTGATGTCAGCCTGCACGATACGGACTGCGTCTCCTGTGGTTCCTGCGTCGAGGTCTGCCCCACCGGCTCTCTGATGATGGCCGAACGTTACCTGACGCGCTACTCCTTCGCGCTTGATCGCTGTATCTTCTGTGGCGACTGCGTCGAGGTCTGCCCGCACGGTGCGCTGGGTGAGACACCCAACTTCGAGCTTTCTTTCTTCAACCGCTTCGGCCCCGACGTCACACTGGAAAAGGGCGACCTTGCGAAGGCCCCCAACTACCTCGTGCGCCAGCGCCTACCACGCGGCAAGAAAGCCCTGCCCGTTATGAGTCCCCTCGTCCGGCCCCTGCCCCCGCGTGGCATCCGCGAGTAAGCTGGAAAAATGTGCTCAAGAAAAGAAGCTGCTGTCCATGTGGGCAGCAGCTTCTTTCTGTATAATGCCATTTTCTCATTTTCCTTTATCTCGACCATAACTTGTGTTACAATATGAAAAACCATAGCAAATGAGCGGGCAAGGAGTTATCTATGGCGAAGCAGCGAAGCTTGCACTTTCCAAATGGCTTTTTATGGGGAACCGCATCTTCATCATATCAAAATGAGGGGGGAAACACGAATAGTCAATGGTCTCGCTGGGAGCAGCAGGGGCATATCCTCACGAGGGAGCGTTCAGGCGACGCTGCTAACTGGTGGCTGAGGGCCGAGGATGACTTTGAGCTGGCGGAGCAGATGGAGAATAATGCCCTGCGGCTCAGCATCGAGTGGAGCCGGGTTGAGCCTGCTGAAGGCCGCTGGGATAGTGCAGCCATAGATCGCTACAGAGCTATGCTGCAGGACTTACGCAAGCGTCATATGAAGCCCATCATTACCCTCCATCACTTCACGGAGCCGCTCTGGTTCGCCGATCGCGGCGGCTTTGCCAGAGGAGCCAACCTGCGTTACTTCGTTCGCTACGTCGTGCATGTCGTGGAGGCCCTGCAAGACCTGTGTGATTTCTGGATTACCATTAACGAGCCGAATGTCTATGCCACGCAGGGCTACCTGCTCGGCTCGAATCCGCCGGGCGAACAGAATACGATGCGTGCTCTACGGGTCCTGCGCAACCTGATGGAGGCCCACGTTGCGGCCTTCTATACCATTCGCAGAATTCAGCCGCAAGCGCGCATCGGCTACTGCCTGCACTATCGCCTCTTCGACCCGGCAATTTCCTTCTTGCCGTTAGATCGCGCCGTTGCCAGCATGCAGGAGAACTTTTTCAACTGGGCACCACTGCAAGCAGCCGAAACAGGTCACTTTCCATTTCCGCTCAATACCTTCCTCGCACCCATTGCCCGCGCAGCCGGAACACGTGACTTTCATGGCATCAACTACTACACTCGCGAGATGGTGACCTTTAACCCCACGCGGGTCGCCGAACTCTTCGGGCATCGCTTCACCCGTCGTCGAGCGATGCGCAATGACCCCGGCAAAGAGGGGAATTTCGGTGAAATCTATCCTCCTGGCCTCTACCGTGCCATCAAATCCGTTTACCAGCGTACACGGGGTAATAAGCCGATTTTTATTACTGAGAATGGCTTCAGCGATACGCTCGATAATCGTCGACCAGGTGCTATTCTGGAGCACCTGGCGATGATTCACCGCGCCATCAAGGAAGGCATTCCCGTGCATGGCTATCTGCACTGGACGCTGGTGGATAATTTCGAGTGGAACGAGGGCTGGGGCGTGCGTTTCGGCCTGATTGAGCTTGAGCCACAGACGCAGCGACGCATTCCACGGCGTAGCGCCAGCATGTTCGGCGAAATCTGCCGCGCCAATGCCATCACCGAAAGCATTGTCGAGCGCTATGCTCCCGAAGTGCTGGAAACCATCTTCGGCCCCACCATGAAATCGACCGTACTGGTCTAATCGACGAACATAAAAAATTACTCTGAACGTGTCATCCTGAGCGCAGCGAAGGATCTGAAGCTCACATTCATGACCATGTGGTGGTCTTAGATCCTTCGCTGCGCTCAGGATGACAAAGGTTGGGTGCAGGAACAAGAGATATTCAATGCTCGCTTTCCGCCAGAATCGCCTGACGAATCAAGGGATCAGGGCAGTTGCGGGGGAATTTGCGGGCGTAGCAAATCATGCAGTAATCGCCCACCATCTCTTCATCCTCATCATCCTCGCCTGTGCCGAAATAGGTGATGGTATGCGGTGGGCAGGCATAATGCCCGCAGGGGCGCAGCACCGCTTCGTCTTGATGTGGCAGACGATGAGGAAATTGCTCAATATAGCACTCGTGTTTGCTCATGTTGTGTTCTCTCTTGATGATTCTTCTGAAGATTCTTCCGCTTAGATACACTCTCTTCCACCCGGGAAGTGTTTCGATGATAACGTCTGCATGTTTTCCTGTCAAGCCTGAAGGAAACTGAGCTTACGGTATCCTGATTCCCATGCAAGGATGGTGAGCCAGACACGGCTTGCTCTGAGCGCTTGCGTCTACTACGTAGGTTATACGTATCCGTATCTATGCCAAGATGAAAGGTGCCCAAGCAATTACGTAGTCATAATGCGTACTCTCACGGATTTGCTGTGGCACATTTGTGGGTAGACTATGTGTATGAAGACGTTCGCGTAGTGAGTGAGGGTAAAAGCGCAAAAAGCGGTACCCAAAAAAGAGGAAGACACGTCGTATACATATCGATATTAAGGCCAAGCCTGAGCGATCAATATACATAATGAGATGTTCAGGTGAGGTGAGAAATTAAGAGAAAAGTATGTACATGGAGAGATAAGGAGAAAAACATCATGTATTATCGAGTAGCAATTCGGACAAACAATGATTCTATCTGGAAATGGAAATCAACACCATTATCCTCTCTGGCTGCCCTGTTTGGCTTCTTGCGGCTGCATAGCGCCATTACACAGGATCGGCTGCGCGTGTTCACAGCGTCTTCACGCGAGGAAATGAATGAGATGCTGGCGCAGGAAAATAGCGGGCAGATGATTCGTTCTGTCAGCGCGGCCCAATTCCTGTACGAGCGCGGCCTCTCTTCGCCTGACACGAAGCAACAAGGCTCAACCGCCGGGGAGCAAGAACAACAGGGCAGGCGGACTATCACCTCGACGCTGCCACTGCTTGTCGAGAGCCACACTCCTGAGCCTGTTGCTGTGCAAGGTAGTCTGAGTGTCATGGAGAGGAGGCGCGTCGAGCTAGAGATGGGCGCGGGCGGCGATCATGATCGGTCCTACGTCTTCACTCTCCCGGTCTCAGTCCCGCAAAGGCTCGCGTGGACACGCCTGCTTGTGAGAGTGCAGCAAGGGGAACTATTCTCATAGGGTGTTTCTCTCGGTGTGCATTTTAGGAATCCTTTCGAAAAGCAAGAGCTTTGATGCAGGAGAATATCGAAGCTCTTGTTTTGATTCTGTTTCTCACTTGCGCTTGCGGTACGCGGTGGTTTCTGATAAAATGATGGAAATGCTTCTGGTGTAGATAAAATCGTGCAAAACTGTTTATTGAATCTCAGCAATATATCTTGCTCGTGGCTATGCTTTTCGGGTGCAAAGGACTTGCGCCAGAAAGAGCTTCTATCTGGCTGTGACGACCTGAATCTCGTTATCGGTCTGCATTGAGGGAACCGGCTAGAAAAGAGAAGATGTCTGAACCAGGGTCGCTCTCTATAACTGAATATCCGCATTCAACACCGTCGGGGAGTTTATTTGAGTCAGTGTGGAAGGTGCCGACTATCCTTACCTCCCTCATAGGTCGAGAGCAGGATGTGGCGGCTATCTGCGCGCTGTTGCAAGCGCCAGCGACCCGGCTGGTTACCCTGCTGGGGACGGGAGGAATTGGTAAGACGCGCCTGAGCTTGCAAGTGGCAGTGGAGATGCGCCAGCACTTCGTCGATGGAGTCTGCTTTGTCCCGCTTGCTGCTATTAGCGACCCTGAGCTGCTCATGTTGACCATCGCTCAGGAGCTTGGAATACAGGATTCGAGGACACTGCCCATCTTAGAGCAGGTGAAGAATTTTCTGCGTAAACGGCATTTTCTGTTGCTGCTTGACAATTTTGAACAGTTGGTGGCGGCTGCTCCTTTGTTAGAAGACCTTTTGATGTCCTGTCCACGTTTGACTATCCTGACTACCAGCCGCATCGTGTTGCACGTGCAGGGTGAGCAAGAATTTCCGATCGCCCCGTTGACCTTGCCGGACCTTACGCGACCGGTTGAGCGAGCAGCGTTGGAGCAGGTGGCCTCTATAAAGCTCTTTATGCAGCGTGCAAGATCGCTTCTGCCGGGATTCCATCTCACTTCAGCAAATGCCCCTGCGATTGCTGAGATTTGTGTACTGCTAGATGGATTGCCATTGGCCGTTGAACTGGCCGCTGCCCGCGTCAAGCTCTTGCCTCCACAGGCCTTGCAGGCGCGTCTCTCGCACCGCTTTGATGTTCTTTCCAGCAAGAAGCATTCATTGGTCCCACACCAACAGACGTTACGCAGTACGCTTAAATGGAGCTACGACCTCTTAGATGTTGAAGAACAACGGCTCTTCCGACGGCTTGGCGTTTTTGTCGGTGGCTGGTCACTACAGGCCGTGGAGGCTGTTTGCTATTACGACTGCGATAGGGAGAAGATATCTGCTCTGGATGAAGTTGCTTCGCTGCTCGATAAGAGCCTGCTGCTCCAGATTGAGCGAGATGAAGAGGAGCCGCGTATGCAGATGCTCATGACAGTGCGCGAATATGCGCTGGAATGTTTGCAAGAAAGTGGAGAGGCTGAGCAAACGTATCGGGCGCATGCACTCTACTATCTGGCGCTGGCGGAGGAAGCCGAACACGCACAATTTGGAGGCGAGCAGGCGGACTGGCTGGTGCGCCTGGAGCGAGACTACGAAAATCTGAGGGCGGTGCTTGGCTGGCTAAGCGAGTGCCAGGAGGCAGAACTGAGTTTGCGGCTGAGCGGGGCGTTGTACTGGTTCTGGACGGTGCGCGCTTTTTACAAGGAGGGATTCTCCTGGGTAGAGAAGGCGCTGGCAAGCAGGGAGGGGGTCGCAGCTGGAGTGCTGGCTAAGGCATTAAAGAATGCTGGCGGTTTAGCGTATAACCTGCGCAAAAATGATCTGGCTGAACAGTACTGCCTGGAGAGCCTGGCGCTCTATCGCCAGCTTGACGATGACCGGGGTACTGCGATGACACTCTACTGGCTTGCACTGATATGCTGCTGGATCAGGCATGATTACGTGCGGACACGCGCCTACGCTGACGAGGCTCTGGCGTTGCTCTCTCCATTAAAAGATGATAGTGGTATGGCTGATGTCTACCTTATTATCGCCTATATTGCCCTCAATCAAGGGAACTATGCTGAAGCCCGGCTCTTTTTAGAGCGTGGGTTGACCTGTTTCAGGAATGCCAGTGATCGCTGGGGAATGGCCTACGCCCTTCAATACCTGGGACGAGTGACGATCGAACTGGAAGATTATGCGCTGGCCGATACAAACTTAGAAGAGAGCCTGAATATTTCTACGCAGCTGGGCTATATGGATGGCGTGGCCTATGCCCTGGGCCTGAAAGGATATGTTGCTCTGCGGCGCGGCGATGTAGTGGCAGCGCGTAGGCTTATTGAGGAGAGCCTGGAGAATCACCGGGAGAGAGGCCAGCAAAGTGGTATGGTTGAAGCTCAATTGTTTCTGGGGAAGGTCTATCAGGCCGAGGAAAACTACGCGGCGGCACGTACTTTATATGAGGAGTGCTTCGCCCTGGGCAAAAGGCTGGGCGAACAGGACACGTGGATTAGTGCCCTGGAAGGACTGTCAGCGGTTGCGCTAGCTCAGGGGCAACTGGCACGAGCTGTCCTGCTTGCGAGTGTTGCCGCCCGCCAGTGCCAGGAGGTAGGCATAGTCGCCTCTCTTCGTGGTCGATTAGACTTCGAACAGGTTGAGATTGCCGCTCGCCTGCAACTGGGAGTGAAGATATACGACGCTCTGTGGAAGCAGGGACAGACAATGACGCCGGAACAGGCCCTACTGGTCGGGGAGCAGGATTTGTTGGCAAAAATGCAGACCTTGCCCGTGCATTCTCTGTCCGGCGGAAAATCCTCTTCTGCCCCGGCCTATCCTGATAATCTGACGGCCCGTGAGGTTGAAGTGTTGCGTCTGATGGCGCAGGGCTGGACAGATGCTCAAATTGCCGAACAACTGGTAATTAGCCTGCGCACTGCGAACAAGCATGCCACCACAATTTACAGCAAAATCGGGGTTTCCTCGCGCAGTGCCGCGACTCG
Organism: uncultured Chloroflexia bacterium; assembly: GCA_963736995.1. Classification (GTDB taxonomy): domain Bacteria; phylum Chloroflexota; class Ktedonobacteria; order Ktedonobacterales; family Ktedonobacteraceae; genus CADDYT01. Next base: position 209,452 of record CAVTRB010000006.1, on the reverse strand, counting down.
CTACGCGATTGAGCACAGGCTCGTGTAAGCTCCTTGCCTTCTTTGTGATTTCCGTGCTACACTCTCTAAAGGATATAGCTTCCTGTATGGTCTGGCTGTGTCTGGAAATTAGAGTACGAGGTTGAGAAATGGCAAAAACAACCTTGATTTCCGAAATGTTCAAGTTTCATTTTGGAAGTAAGATTGTCTATACCGATGGCGAGGATGGGGACTTAGTCTCTGTGGTTATTGACCCCACCTCGAGGCGACTGACCGCTATCGGTGTGAAGCAGGGACGTATTTTTGGGAAAAACGTTCGTCTGCCCTTTGAGAGCATTGAAGATGCCGATGACGGCGAGGTGAGACTGCGCGTCTCGCTGGCTAATGTGGCTGCTGCCAGCGGAGGGCAGGTCGAGGGTGCGCAACTGGATAGCAAGAGTAGTGTGGAACTGAGTGGAAGTGCGAACAGGGGAACAGTCCAACTTGTTGCGGTGCATCCTGGCAGCGGCGAACTGGCTTACATTGTGGCCCATAATCTGCGTTCCGGGCAAGATATACTCGTTCGCTCGGAATATATCACTTCTCTGGCAAACGGGCAGATCCAGGTCACGATTCCACAGACAACGCTGGAAGTGCTTCCACCGTACCGGCCCGATAATGTGCTCGAGCGCGAGGTCGAGCACATATTGTTTGCCGTTACTGCCCTGCATGTTGATCTGAAGGCGATTGTGCTGCGCGTCCTCGATGGCGTTCTCTACATTGACGGCAACATTTCCAGCAAGCTGCGCGGCGATATGGTAACAGATCAGGTGCTGGGCGTGCAAGGCTTGATGGAAATCAGAAATCGTCTCGTTGCCGATGATGTCCTGCAAGCAGATCTGGCACGCGCTCTGGGCGATGATTCGCACACTCGTGACCTGCCCATAGGCGTCTATCCCCGTCTGGGCGTTGTGCGGTTGAGTGGTGCGGTCCATAACAATGGGCAAAAGGTTGCCGCAGAAGAGATGGTACGGAACTTCCCCGGTGTGCGTTCCGTCATCAACGGTCTCGTTGTCGACCCCAATGCCTCTCTGTTGCGCGTTATGGCCGAGCCGGAAGGGGGTAATACCGAAGATATCATCCCCGGCAAATGGGTTCGCCATACCGGCTAACTACAGGGTAGGCCTGGTAAGGAGAAATACAATGGCAGATACGCGTGTGCATGGAGCAACGGTAACGGTGAACGCACCCGTGCATGAAGTCTATCAACTCTTCACGCACTTTGATCAGTTTCCCAGATTCATGAAATTCGTCAAAGAGGTCACATATCTTGATACGGAGCATCAGCGCACTCACTGGGTTGCTGATGTGTTCAGGCATGACGTGTGGGATGCCGTCAACGAGGACTGGATTGAAAATCGTCGGATTGGCTGGCGTTCGACCAACGGCCTGAAGAATAGCGGGAAAGTCGAATTTAGCGAGGCTGACCCGGGTAGGACATGGGTTAATGTCCAGATGATGTATGATCCCACAGGCGGCTTCATTGGAGAGATTATCAATGATTTTGGAGCGAGCAATCGTTTCGATGAGGCTCTGCAAGAATCGATGAACGAGTTTGCCCGGCTGGTAGATAACGCTCCACCGGGTAGCCTTAACCCGAACTCTCCGAACTATGTGTTCGGCAAGAATGTAGCTTCCGCGCCAGCCAGTATCTCACACATGCAGACGCCAGATCCAAATCCGGTATCGGGGCAAGCACAAGATATGGTGCGCCAGCCGGTCACAGGCGATATGATTGATAGTGGGATGACCTCGCTTGATCTGGGTTCTGTTGGCGGTGGTCGGATACCGGGTGGGAATGCAGGCACGCAGGCCGGTGAAACTGCTGGCACGCCAGTCGCTGAGACGAACCCAACCGATCATAACGTCATAGACCGCACTGCTCAAAGCAATCTGGGTGGGCGCAATCCGGGTCAAGAGCAGTCTGCTATGGGCGATCGCGATGCAGATGCTACCGGTTCGCGTAGAGATACGAATGCAAATGTGACGACTCCCATGACATCTCGCGCCCCAGAGAACGTCAATCAGCCCGCAACCCAGGCAGCTAGTAGCCCCGATCAGGTTGAGGATGTTCCCAGCAAGACGGACGAGGCGAACCCTTTACAATCTCCGCGTGAATAGTAGGGCTCGGATGGGCGCAATCAAGGCAGGCCACAGTACAGGCCGACCCTGGCGGTCGGCCTGTACTGTGGCCTGAAAATGCAGGTGTACCTGGTTGTAAAGATGGACTTATCGTTTCAGCGCTTGATCCAGGTCGCGTATGATATCTCCAACATCCTCGATGCCAACGGAGAGGCGGATACAGCCGTCGGTGATGCCGATGTTCTGACGCTCGCTGGCTGTCAGGTCGCGGTGTGATGAGATGGGTGGGTAGCTCACCTGAGTCCAGGTATCGCCAAGCGTAGTGGCCGGGAGGCAGAGTTGTAGCGCATCAATGAAGTGGAATGCCGCCTCGCGTGTCTGCTCTTTGAGTTCAAAGGAAAGCAGGCCACCGTATTGTGAACAGGCCAGCAAGCGCGTTGCCAGTTCATGCTGGGGATGGTCGGGCAGGCCGGGATAATGCACGCGCTCGACAGCGGGATGCTGGTGCAGAAAATGCGCTACCTGCAAGGCATTGACGCAGTGGCGCTGCATACGCAGTGACAGTGTGTGTAGTCCGCGTACCACCAGGTATAGCTCGAAGGGGCCAGCCATTGCCCCCAGCATAGTGCAGGTCGCGCGTAACTGGTCGAGCAGGTCACGCTTCGCGCTGATGGCCACTCCTATCGTGCTATCCCCATGGCCGCCCAGATATTTCGTGGCGCTGTGAACTACCAGGTCAAAGCCGTGCTCAATTGGTCGCAGCAGGCAAGGCGTTGAGAAGGTGCTGTCGATAATGCTCACTGCCCCCACTTCCCGGGCAGCGGCGCTGATGACATCCACATCAATCACTTTCACCAGCGGATTCGAGATGCTCTCCACGTAGACGATATCAGGCTGCTCCTGACGAATGAGGTCGGCGGCATGCTCGGCGTGCAAGTTATGGAGCACAAGTTCGACACCCATAGGTACAAAAATCTTGCGCAGCAACCCGATGGACGAACCATAGAGGTCGCGGGCGACCACAATTTTCGCACCCGAGGCCAATCCTCCCGCCAGCAGTGCAGCGTAGATAGCGGCCATGCCGGAGCCAAAGGCCACCGCTCCAACGCCACCTTCCGCCTGTGCCATTACCTGCTCAAAGTCGTTTGCGTTTGGATTGCCCTGTCGCGCATAGACATAGCTCGGTTCTCCCGTGGCCGTTGTGCCACTAAAGGCCGCTTCAAGCGCGTTCGTACTGGCGTGCAGGTAAGTGGTGCTGGTGTAAATAGGCCGGACCGATGGAATGCCAGCATCGAGTACTGGCTGACCTGCTTTTCCTCCATGAACCAGCAGCGTATCAAGTGTCCAGGGTGGAGTATTTTCTTCTTTCATGAATTCCTTGTCTCGCTCTTCACGGTTACGGTATGCAAAGATTATTGAGATAGCGCAGCACTGCGAGCAATTCCTCGATGGGTGGGAGATCGGTCTCCTGTTCCGCCGTCCATTGTTGATAGAGGGCGTTGTACCTGTCTGCTAGCACAATACCGGGATAGAGCGTCCGCAAGTTATCGTCCCACTGCGTGTAGCGTGCAATCACCTCGCCTTTCGGGTTGCCGAGCAATGGAAATGGCAAGTGCAACTCTTCCTGTACACGCAGATTGCTGACGACGGGATCAGGGGTGATTGCCAGGATAGAGCAGTTTTCTTCCCGGAAGGCGGGATACTGCTGCACGAACGCACGCAACAGACCTCGTGTCTCGCTCGATGAGTTACTGCGTGTGAAGAGCAGCACGAGATGCTGTCGCTGTTTATAATCCCACGGGCTATACATCATGCCATCCGCGTCCGGCAGGGAAAAGGATGGAATAATCTGTCCCGGCTCCAATAGCGGTTGTATGCGTTTGTTGGTCACTGCCATACTTTCTTCTCACTTTTATCAACATCGTCGCTTGTCATGCTAAGATAGTGATTGTATTGTACCTCAAAAGAGCAGGATTTGTCGTTTTCGGGTTCGCATGAGCAAAAGTGCTTGCAATCGGCGATGAGAAGGCGGATAATAGAAGTGGTCTGGAAATTCGTTTTGGGAGGTGTCTAAAATAGACCATGAAAGGTAAAATGACGGCGGCCCTCAAAGCCGAGGCGGCGCCTGGAGCGACGTTTGCTCTTGTTGATATTCCTCAAATTGGCCCGCGTGATGTACTGGTGCAGGTGAAGGCGGCCTCCATCTGCGGTACAGATGTGCATATCTATGAATGGGATGCATGGGCACAGAGTCGGATGCAGGTTCCTCGCATCTTCGGGCATGAATTTGCCGGGGAGATTGTGGAGGTTGGAAGAGAAGTTACCAATCTTGCCCCCGGCGATTTTGTCGCGGCGGAGACCCATATTACCTGCGGCCACTGCTACCAATGCCTGACGGGGCAGGGGCATATCTGCCAGAACGTGCAAATTATTGGCGTTGACCGCGACGGTGCCTTTGCCGAGTATATCGCGATTCCGGCGAGCGTGGCCTGGAAAACGGGCAAAGAAATTGAGCACAGCGTCGCCTCCATTCAGGAGCCGTTTGGCAATGCCGTGCATGCCACCTACGCAGGCGAAATCGCTAACAAGACGGTAGCGGTCTTCGGCTGCGGACCGATTGGCCTCTGGGCCGTCGGGTTATCACGCATATCCGGAGCCAGCACTATCTTTGCCATTGAGCCGAATGACAGGCGGCTTGAAATCGCCACGCGCATGGGGGCTGACTACACCCTCAATCCACGCGAAGTCGACGCGGTGCAGCGCATGTTGGAGATCACCGATGGTTTGGGTGTGGATGTCGTGCTGGAGATGTCGGGCAATCCACAGGCCATTCGCCAGGGCTTCAAGGCGCTGCGCAACGGTGGACGCGTCTCACTGCTGGGCCTCCCCTCTCGTATGGTCGAGCTTGATCTGGCCAACGATATCATCTTCAAAGGCGCGACCGTGCAGGGCATCTCCGGGCGGCTCATCTTCGATACCTGGTTTCGCACCCACCGCATCCTTGAGGCCGGTCAACTTGATCTGAAGCAGGTTATTACCCACACTCTACCCTTTGACCAGCTTCACGAGGCAATGGAAATCATGAAATCTGGCGATTGTGGCAAGATTATTCTCACTTTTTGAATAGTAGCGTGTAGGGGCGTACTTCATTGCGCCCGCAGTGCGAGAAACAGAGGAAAACGATGGACAAATTGCAACAGTTCTTGACCGGCGAACTCGATGCGCTGCGCGGAAAGGGCGTTTTTAGCCGTCCTCGCGAGTTGCAGTCGGAGCAGAAGGCCAGCGTCATCATCGATGGGCGCGAAGTGATCTCGCTTTCTTCCAATAACTATCTTGGTTTGAATACCCACCCGCGCCTGCGCGAGGCTGCCATCAAAGCAATTGAGCAGTACGGCGTTGGTTCCGGCTCGGTGCGTACCATTGCCGGTACGATGAGGCTGCACAACGAACTCGAAGAGAAGCTGGCACGTTTCAAACATACCGAAGCTTCTCTGACCATCCAGTCAGGTTACGCTACGAATCTGGGCGTCATTAACGCTTTGATGCTGGAGGGTGATATCATCATCAGCGACGAACTGAATCATGCCAGCATCATCGATGGGACTCGCCTGAGTAAAGCCTCGCGCAAGATTTTCCCGCACAAGGATATGGTGGGCCTGCGCAGGGTGTTGGAGGAGTCGAAGGATGCGAATAAGGTCATGGTGGTAACCGATGGCGTCTTCAGCATGGATGGCGATATAGCCCCACTGCCGGAGATCGTCGAACTGGCTGAAGAGTATGGCGCGTTCGTCATGGTAGATGATGCGCATTCCAGTGGCGTACTCGGTAAGAATGGGCGCGGCAGCGTCAACCACTTTGGATTGGATGGCCGCGTGGCGCTGCAAATTGGAACACTTTCTAAAGGAATTGGCGCACTGGGCGGCTACGTCGCTTGCAGCCAGGACGCGAAGGATTACTTGATGATGCGTGCTCGCCCGGTGCTTTTCAGTACCTCGCATCCACCCTCTGTCGTCGCGACCTGTATCGCGGCCATCGAACTGCTGGAAGAGGATAGCAGCCTGGTAGATCAACTCTGGGAGAACACTCGTTTCTTCAAACATGGCCTTGAGCAGCTTGGCTTCAACACAGGCAGAAGTGAGACGCCGATTACTCCCGTCATTGTTGGCGAAGGCGCGCTGGCCATGCGACTGAGCAAACGCCTTTTCGAGGAGGGGGTCTTCGCGCAGGGCATCGTCTTTCCGACCGTTCCCGCCGATAAGTGCCGCGTGCGCACTATCGTCACCGCCATCCATACCCGTGACGAACTCGGCAGGGCACTGGACGCCTTTGAGAAGGTGGGCAAGGAACTGAATATCATCTCGTAATGTGGTTTATCGTCTTAAAAGGCCTGCCTGGCTGCGGCAAAAGCACGGTTGGGCGTGCGCTCAGCCGACGGCTGGGCTGGCCGCTGATCGACAAGGATGACATCAAGGATATCCTGGACTCGCAGGTGCCAGAGTCGGGTCGGCTGGCCTATGAAACGATGCTCAACGTCGCTCGCCGCCAGCTTTTGCAGGGTCTGAACGTCATCTGTGACAGTCCTTTGAACTTCCCGATGACCTACGAGAAGGCGCGCTCGATCGCCAACGAGACGTGGGCTACGCTTGCCGTTATTGAGTGTCGCTGCTCTGACCTGCAAGCGTGGCAGAGTCGCATTGATGCGCGCAAAGAGCTTCATCTACCAGCCCATCATCAAACAGACTGGCAGGCATTGCAGGCACTTCTTCCACAAATGCGCACTACCGCAAGCTATCCCATCAGCGATCTCCATCTCATCATGGATACTGTGCGCCCGCTTTCTGAGGTCGTCGACGAGATTGTTATGTGGCTTGAGCAATAGAGCAGGCCATGAAAACTGTACTGGACATGTCATCCTGAGCACAGCGAAGGATCTGAAGTGAGCCAACCAGACCAGGTGGTTTCCTCAGATCCTTCGCTGTGCTCAGGATGACATGTGAGAGGCTGGTCTTAATAGCAACCTGTAATCAGTGTCTCGAAACCTTGCCAAATATTCTCATTGCCCCTATACTTTGGGAAAAAGTTAATGGTTGTGCTCATATTGAGTCAATTGCACGGAGTAGGAGATAGTGTCATTGCAAGAACGAATGTACAGGCAGCGTATAGAGGGGGTAGGGGCTTTACTTGTGGTAGGCAGTGGCAAGGGTGGGGTGGGAAAATCGACGGTGAGCGTGAATCTGGCAGTCGGGCTGGCGAAACGGGGGGCGCGAGTTGGATTGCTTGATGGAGATGCCTATGGCCCAAGCGTTCCCATGATGCTGGGAGTGCGCAAGCGAGGGATGAGCGGGGCAGAAGCGAATCTGCCACTGGCGCAGCGTGGCAAACCATCTCCTGAGCGGATGCTGCAACCATTGATGCGTTATGGCGTCAGGGTCATGTCGGTGGGTTTCTTTATCGGGGAGGAACAGGCTGTCGCACCTATGCCCGATGTGCTTGGCATGCTTATTCGCCAGCTCCTCTATACAGTGAACTGGGGGATGCTGGATTATCTTATTGTCGATCTTCCTCCCGGTAATGGCGAACCCCAGGCGACGCTCTGCCGGGAAATGCAGATTGATGGCGCAATTCTGGTGACGACTCCACAGGATATTGCTCGTATCGATACGGCGAAGGCACTGGCTATGTTTCAAGGCGTGCAGGTGCCTGTGCTGGGCGTAGTGCAAAATATGGATGGCTTTATTTGTCCGCATTGTGGTGAGCGCGTCGATATTTTTCCGGCCAGCCGTGAAACACGCACCCTGCTTGATGCGCAGCCGCTCCTCGGTTCGATACCGCTTGACCCCGTTGCGGGAACCAGTGGTGATAAGGGACAGCCAGTGATTGTCAGTTCTCCTCAATCCCCTGCCGCGCTGGCCTTGAATGCTATGGTGGAACAGGTGGCGACAAGTGTGAAAGTAAGGCAGAGCAAGGAGAGCAATGTGACTGAGGCGGTATCAGAACATCACTATCTCGAAGAAACTGGAGGGCCAGCCGACGAGTCAGGGCAAGGAGAGAGGGCTGTCAATGAAGGAGAGGATTAAAGGCTGGCTGGCGGGTATCGTCTTTCGCCTCATCGCACTGCTGACATTAGGGCAGATTTCGCCGATTCTCAGCGCGTGTGTTATTATCGAGCGAGATGGTAAATTTCTTTTGATCGACCGTACTGATGGCCTCGGCTATACCATTCCCGGCGGCATCGTGCGCTATCGCGAAACAGTGGAGCAGTGCGTGTTGCGCGAGACATGCGAGGAGACGGGCTATAGCGTTACTATCGAGGGCATTGTGGGCGTCTATTCCTCGCCTGAGCGCGACCCAAGACTGCGCGCCGTCTCTATCGCTTACAGGGGTTCAATAGTGGGTGGTAAGATGCATGGTTCAGGCGAGGGTGAGCCGGGCTGGTACGCTCCGCAAGATGTATTTGGACGCATGGCTTTTGATTGTGAGTCCATGCTCAAGGATTATTTGAGCGGCAGGCAGTGTCTTTCCTGATATGAAAGAGCCTTTTTCATGGCATGCTTTATGATATAGTGAATACGATATGATAGGATGTTCATTTGCTACCGAGGAGGAGAGCGATGCCGATTTGCGTGATTTGTGATGATACGGGACTGCAAAACTCAGATTCGACCAACCCGCAATTTTGTTTGTGCTCGGCTGGCAAGCAGGCGCGGCGCGAGTGGGAGATAAGCCGGGGTGGAAAGCAGGGCAGAGGGCAGGGAGGACAACCGAAACCGGCAAGCTTTATCGATATTGCTCAACTGGACGAGGTGAACGCGAGCGTGGATGCCATGCGCGCTTCCCTGTTTGGCTCGGCGGCGAGCGAGAACGCGGCTATGCCTACCAGGCATAGTGCTGTGCAGTTGCTTTACCAGGTTGCGCACGCGGGCCACGAGGTTTCTGTCGTCGAGGCTACCCAACTGTTCGAGCTGGCAAAGGCGCTCGAAGAATTCCTCAACGCTCTGGCACCTATTGGCCGCAACATGAAGCGTTAAATGCACTGTAGAGAAGAAACTTCAAAGCGGGCAAATAGCAAAAATGGGTAACTACTATTGACAGATAGAGATACTCCCATCTATACTCGCAGAGAGAGTGTGCTCAGGTTCATTTGAGCAGAGAGGGGATTATTCATGATCTGTCCACGTTGTGGCAATGAGTGGGATGCGAGTAGAAGTCCTTGCACGCGTTGCGGCTTGATAATACGCATGCCTGGCAAATCAGAGTGGGTTGCCACCCCGCTTCCAAAAAGTCCGTCAAGTCCCTATCAAAGTCCGTCAGGCCCATTAAGTTCGCCTCAAAATGGGTCGGGTCCTTCAGGTTCGCTAAACCCGTCTCAAAACGCATCAGGTCCATCAGGTCCCTATCAGAGTAGGGGTACATCACAGTTTGGCTCACAAACTTCGCTCGGGCAAGGGAGAAATTCATCATCCGGCCCTCTTTCCACACGTGGTTCCGCGCCGATGACGAATGTGCCACCGACTCCATCACCAGGGACCCGGTCCCTGGTACGCCCCGTTCCTCTAATTTTTCGTTTCCCACTCCGGCTCCCTCAATGCCTGGGCGTCCTCCTATCTCCTCACCAACAAGAGCGCCATTTGAGAATCCAGAGGTGAAAAGGACGGCGAATACAGCCAACACAGCGACCACGAATGGCTCACCTTTCTCGTTCACATCTCAGAATGGCCTGTCTCCGGGAAGTAGCGGACCGGTCTCGCCCAGGAATGTTCCTCCACGCCCGTTAACGCCGCCTTCAATGCGTTCCGGGCGGGGTACAGCGAGTCCGTTTGACTCTGTTGAAACCGCGACACCCGACAGGCAGCCTATGCAACCTCCACTACGTGCCAGCCGTCTGGTGACGGATCCCCTGGTTCAAGAGCAAGCTCGACAGGCGAGACAGGGGCAGCAAGCACCTGAGACATTTGCCCGTCGGCCTATGTCCACCTCTACCTCCACATCCGCTGCTGGCAGCGTGCGTGGAGATCTCCGCTCGCTTGTGCCTGGGACGCTCCTACGTGGGGGGCGCTATCGCCTACAGGAGCAGACAGAACGTCAGGACTGGTTGTCCGGGGTGTACGAGGCAGTCTGGATGGCGCAGGATGCTCAGAGAGGGGCCTCGGAGGTGACGATTTGTGAGGTAGTGCTGCCGGAAAACTCTCTCGTCACACAAACGACCCTACGTGCTGCAACGATGGCTTTAACCTCTGTCGGACGTCATCCCCATGTTCCCACACTCTGGGATGCCTTCAGCGATCAGGGACGAAACTTCTTTGTTTTTGAAGCTGTTGATGGTGAATCCCTGCTCGCTCACATGCGCCGTACAGGACGTGCGCTGCCGGAGCAGGATGTCATTGAATGTTGTCTCCAGATGACGGAAGTGTTGGAACTGCTGGCGCAGCAATCTCCTCCCCTGGTACATGGCCTTATTCGCCCTGAGCATATTCTCATCAGCCGTTATGGTGCGCAGTATATGCTTACCAGCTTCTCTATTGTGCTGGCCGGTGGCGCGACCCAGTTTGTCTCTGGAATTGATCGTACGCGCCTTTCTCCCTATGTTGCGCCGGAATTTGTGCGCGGCCTGATCGATACTCGCACTGACCTGTATTCTTTGCTGGCAAGTGCCTATCACGCAGTGACGGGGAGCGCTCCGGCGGGTGTGAGCGGCAGCATTCCCCAGGCACAGCGCATCAATCCCAATGTGTCAGCGCAGTTCGATGCTATTCTGTCGAAAGGGTTACGCCCGGTCTCCAGCCAGCGTTACCAGCGCCCTTCCGAACTGCGCCAGGATTTACTCGCGATGCGTTCGGTGAGTAGCACGCTCGTCTCCAATCCGGGACAGCGGATTGAACCGGCACTTAACACTCCTGTTCCCAACGAGGGAGAGATGCCCACTGGTTTTGCCACGCAAAGCGTGCAGGATACGCTGGCCCAGACCTTTCAGTCAATTATCCCTGCCGAAGCCGAGGTGGGGGAAAGCCACAAACTCATTCAGCGTCCTGAGGAACTTCCTCCCATCTCGCAGGGGAACGACATGTTGAACTCAGTTCTCTGGATTGGCCTGATACTGGTTTTTTTGATTGTCCTGGTCGTGATCGCCCGTGGCTTTGCATAGTGAACGATAAAGAATAGACAGAGGGTGCAAGAAAGCCGCCGGTCAGCAAACATCGATTGGCGGCTTTCCTGTTGTTCTCGCGTGAAGGTCTGTGGAGGTTGGCAAATTCCTTTACACTTGACCTTTTCGGGTCTGGTGGTATTCTTCCCCCTCATTTCAGACGTCTGCCTGGGGAGGATTCGAAACCGCACTCTTTCCGCCCCTCCGTTTGGAATTGAACCTAATGCTTGCGCGTCACTACGAAGTCAATCAGTTCGTCCAGTATCTGGCGATCTGACGATGGAGGGAAATGATGGAGGGCCAGGCGCGCTTTATCCGCAAAGGCATAGGCCGAGGAAAATGAGCGCTCGATGCCGGGACCCTTTGTAACCCAGGCAACCACTTCCTGTATCTCCTCATCGTTGTGTGTCGCTGTCCTATTGAGCAGGTTCTCGACTTGCTGGTAATGGCCGTTCTGTGACTGTTCCTGTAAGGCATAGATGAGTGGCAGCGTTACCATGCCCTGGCGCAAATCGTTCCCCGCCGGTTTGCCGATAGTGGCTTGATCTTCGGTGTAGTCGAGCACATCGTCGATGATCTGGAAGGCAATACCGAGGTTCAGCCCGTAATCGTAGAGATGTGTGACCTCTTCCTCTGTTGCTCCACTGAGGATGGCCCCTCCCTTGCAGCAAGCGGCCAGTAATGCTGCCGTCTTGTGACTGATTTTATCATAATAACTTTCAATCGTAAGATCGACGCGCCCCGCCGTCATCATCTCCATGATGGTCCCTTCGCAGACGGTCGCCACTGTATCGGAGAAGAGGTGATCGATGCGGTTGTCATTGATATCGGCAATCAGGCCTGCTGTTTTCGCGAAGTAATAATCGCCGAGCAGGATGGCAATGTTATCGCCCCAGATGGCGTTTACGGTGGGGTTGCCGCGCCGGGTCTTTGCATTATCCACAATATCGTCATGAATCAGTGTTGCCAGGTGAACCATCTCAAAGGCGACGCTTAAGGGAAGCAGCTTATCAAAACGGTACGTATGCAACTTGCCTGAAAGTAAGGTAAGTGCTGTTCTGAGACGTTTGCCGGGCGAACCGAGCGCATGCATCGAGGCAGAATTGAGGATATCGAGGCCGGAGGTGGCTCGCTCCTCAAAGGTAGCATCTACCAGTTCGAGATCAGACTGGATACCGGCAAAGAGTCCGCTCAATGTGGCCGTATCATTCATAAAAAACTTCTCCCCTTCAGGCATCAGGCAACTGCTCCCCGTGCGTTTCAGAGCAGCCTCCTCTATATGACAGCATATGTTAGCGTATAAAGAGAGGCGGCCTGTACCTTACACGTACTGTACACCGCCTCTCATGCATATTACGTTTTGTAGCTTCTTTCAGATTATATCATGTGTAAGCTAATGCATGAGAAAGGCAATCTTCCCCCTGCTCATACATGAGACGTTGTATCCAGTTCTAACAGGTCTTCCTGCACGTAGCCCGCTGTAAAATTGTATTCGTCCAGCGCATCAAGCGCCGTTCTATACTCGCTCCAGGTCAGTCGCCGGTTAAGCACCGGATCGTTGACCGCTTTCCAGGCGGGGAAGTATTGATCCATCAGGCTGACAGGAGTATCGGGGCCGAGTTCTTCGGCGATCCAGTGCAATACTTCACGGGTGCCGGAGATATCTTCAGGCATGACGAGGTGGCGAATCAGCAAACCACGCCGTCCAATACCCTCCTCGTCCATTTGCAGTGGGCCAACCTGTCGATACATCTCCTTAAGCGCCGCCTGATTGTAGTCGACGTAGCGCGGCATTTTGGAGGTGCGCAGGGCATTCTTATTATCGGCATATTTGGCGTCGGGAAGGTACATGTCCACCACACCGTCCAGTAACTTCAGGGTTTCCAGGTTCTCATAGCCGGCACAGTTGTAGACGATGGGCAGGCGTAAACCCTTGCCAGAGGCGATGACGAGGGCGGCGAGAATCTGCGGCACAAAATGGGTAGGTGTGACGAGGTCCAGGTTGTGGCAGCGTTTTCTTTGCAGGTAGAGCATCATATCCGCCAGCCGTTCTGGCCCGACACGGTGTCCCAGTCCACCCTGGCTGAGTGGGAAATTCTGGCAATAGGTGCAGCGTGCCTGGCAGTAGCCGAAGAAAATGGTACCTGCCCCGCGAGTGCCGCTGATAGGCGGCTCTTCCCGCCGGTGTACGTTCCACGAAGCCACGATGGCTTCGGTACCCGAATGGCAGACGCCGGTCTTGCCCGCGATACGGTTGCAGCGGCAGTTCTGGGGGCAGATGGTGCAACTGCGCAGGATTTCCCATGCCGCCGCTGCCCGTTCCGCCAGCTCACCTGTTTCATAGAGATTGAGATAACTCGGATAAAGCATTGTTAATCACCCGGTAAAGTCAGTAAACGTTTTGGTGTTTCCACCAGTATTTTATGCAATTCTTGTTCCGATACGCCGACATGGCGCAGGCGCGGCACAATGTTCACCAGCACGTGATCCCAGCCCCAGCCGCCGTAGCGATGGAACTGTATGCGCGTACAGATATCATGCCCGAATGTGATCTGCGCGCCATAGCCCTTCTCCAACAGCCGCAACACACATTCGATACGCTCGGTATCACGAGGCTCCTGGGCAAAGGAGCGATCAAAATAGGTCTCCGAGCCGAAGGTGTCGAAGGAGAGTACAGCACCTCGTTCTGCGATACGAGCGTGCCACTCGGGTTCGCTCAGTTCATCACAATGACTGATAGCCACCCGTGTGAGGTCTGCACCTTCCTCCTCCAGGATATCCAGGATGTGCAGGTGTTCATGGCCCCAGATGAGTGGGTGAACGTTGATGCTGGCCCCCGTTTGTTGCTGCACATGAGCAGCTGCCCGTAGCTGGCGCTCCTCAAATGGATAGATGGGAGAACTGGTGCCAAGTTCTCCCATCAAACCTGCCCGGACAGTCGTGCCATACATGCCTTCATTCAGCCAGCACAGCAGATCGTCTGCGATGGCTTCGCTATTGCGCTCGTGCAGCTCTTCTGGCAGAAGCGGCTGACGGTAGTAGCCGCAGCCCGCGATGATCTGAACTCCACTATGCTCCGCGATGGCACCTAACATTTCCGGGTCCGGTCGGATACCAACGGTGGTCAAATCGATCAGTGATTGACCGCCTGCCGCCCGGTAATGCTGTAATTCCTGAAGAATTAATTCCGGGTCGTCTATGCGCAGGTTCGGTTTTGAGTCATATGGATTGCGTGTCAGCGCGCCCCGATTTTCCAGCGTTGGTTCCTGATCAATCAGATATGCACGTTCGGCTGGTGGATTCTCCCATAGACCGCGCAGGTCAATGAGCAAATGCTCATGTCCAAGCGTGATGCCTGTCTTGTCCGCTGCAATTGGCCCTTGTACCGTTCTGATATGCATGTTTGCTCATACAGCTTCAAACTATGTATTCAAGACCAACAGGAGATAGCTCATGCCTCTGGTTTGGGCCATTTGAAGCCGCGTTGCGATGGACGTGGCGCATTGTTCTCGCTTTTTGGCACAGAGCCAGCTTTTTTCTCGCGCTTGTGCAGGCTGCCTGTGCCTGCCGATTTCTGTCCCCTTTGTTTAACCTGCTCAGAGGCTTGAGGAACAATGGCATCGGTATCTTCGGCTATTTCCGACCAGAATTGAGCATTTTTGCGCTGTGCCGGGCGAGGTCCTTTTAGCACACGCCCGTCGGGAAGGCGGGTCACATGCTTCTCTTCTGGCTGCCTGCGCTCAAAACGTCGCGCACCTCCCTGACGACGCTCAGCAGGACCCTCGAACGAGTTAAAGCGTTCGTAGTCACCCGCGAACTGTTCCCGCTCGTTCTGTCGGTAGTTGTTTCTCTGAGGAGTGTGGGTTTCATACCGTGCGCCCCCGGTGTAGGGGCGCTGGCCTCGTCCATTAAAGTTGGAAGAGCCTGCTTCCCGTTCAGGATGACGCGCTGGACGATCTGCATAACCCTGTTCACGTCTGTTGTATGAACGGTCATTGTCGTAGTCATTGCCACGACCAGTGCGCCGAGAATCAGAGCGTTCATACTGATTGCGTTCTCGATAGCTGTTGGAACGCTGATCATCGTTGTAAGACCTGGAGCGTGGCCCTGAATTTCCGGGGGAGTAGTGATAGCGATTGTTGCGCCCGTCGGTATCTTCCCGCGCACGCTCGTTGGGAGCGTAATCTCGGCGATAGCCGGAGTTATTGCGACCATTCTGGCCGGAGAAACGCTGCTTCTGGTCATATTGCCTGCCGGAGTGTGGCTGACTGTTCGTATTGCGTGGATGATAGTCGGCGTGGTTGACTTGAGCGCCGTTCTCCCATGCACGGTCGACTGTCTCGCGGTTGAGGCGAGGATGCTCCGGGCGCGTAAAACGCTCTTCACCAGGCCTGTGAGGTGGCTGCTTGCGAGCATAAGGGCGCGTATCGTTTCGCTCTCGCCGCTGTTTGTTAAAATCTCTGGTCATAGTTCCTTTCAAAAAAGCTGTCCCTTTGAGGTTAAAGTTTCACGTCGTGGACAGGTGAGATCACCAGGATGCCTCTGTTGTATACCTCCCGTCGGTCCTTCCGCACCCACTGCGTTCGTATGACGCGCATCTATTGACCGGGCAACTGCATGGGGGCGCGTCTCTGATAGTATACCACATATACTCATTATACAACATGCTTGTTTCTCACAATTTCACGAAGGGGTCGGTGTGATTTGCGGGACAGGTCCACTGGAAAGCGGCACCGGATTGTAGCTCAGCTCAGCGCTGCCGAACATGGCAAGCGCCTGGCTGGATTGTTCATCGGGCAGCAGGTAGCGCAGGTGTACTGCGTAGTAGTTTCCCTGTTCAAGGAAGACTCCGCTTCGTTGCCCTTTGAGTAACGCCAGTATCGCTCGCTGCTGGCTCGCCGACAGTAACAGTGCATGCTGTGGTATACTATAGGTCAAGCAGCCGGTATCAGCATTTGGACTGGTGATGTCTTGCGGGATAGCGCCGCATTCGTAGGTCGCGAGCTGATCGAGCGTAAAATCGGGAAAAGTCCAGGTCGGAGTGTCTTGAGGTAGATCAGAACTGAAATCCTGGTTGACAAGCAGTGCCATGTTCTGGCTGCTATAGGGATGCGTCGGCCCAGTAATCGCATCGGTGATGGCAGTGAGCGCCGCGTCCAGGTGGTGATAATCACTCATCGCCTGCGCGCTCTCGGAAAGCGTGCCAAATGTCCCATACACATATTCAAACTGTTTCCCATTGAGCGAGAGTTGCAGCAACGTGAAATTCTGATCGGGCGTATCCGAAAACTGCTGCTGGCTCAGATTGAGCAGGTGGTTGGTGTCGACCAGCGTGTGCAGCAGTTGTTGCAGGGTAGCCGTGGAGAGGCTTCCTGCGCTCATCTGGTAGTCAGGGCCAAGAATATAGGTTCCATCGCCATAAATGCTCACCTCCGGGCTGATTTCCAGCGTCCCAGCATTGCCGCCACCGCGAAACGTGCGTATCAAAACATCCTGCGACCCGGCATTATAGGTGATGGAGCCATTGCTATCCGGCAGTGTCTTGCTCACAGCCGATTTTGATGTACCGTTGCTGTCAGTGTTATTACAGGCGGTAAGTAAGAGGGCCAGCAAGGCAAGAATGATAAATGCAGGTATTGCATGATGCCTCCACCAATACCGAAACCCCGTAGGCGCTCGATTTATCGTGCGCACGATAAATCGAGCGCCTACGGAGATACGGGTTATTTTACGTAAGATCATGATAGCGCGCCTGTATTGTTTTTCACAATAAAACATCTCTGTAAAGGGAAAACGTTTCATCTGCCGACCTGGTTTTAATCTCATTGTACATCTCAGAATCTATGAGAGTGGAAAGGTCTTTTTTGCCAGGAGAAGCAAAAAAGTATCGCAGGTATTGCTGGCTACCTATTGTTGATCACAGAAGCGGTAGCCGATCATTTTGTAGATAAGTTTTGCGGCCAGAAAATCGGCGCGGGTCTGGCCGGGCATGGGGCAGAGTTCGACCACATCCATGCCAACGATGGTGGTGCGGCGGCAAATTTCGCGGACAAGATCTAGCAGTTCGTACCAGTGCAGGCCACCTGGTTCGGGTGTGCCAACGGCTGGCATCTCACCGGGGTCGATGGCATCCAGGTCTATCGTGAGATAAGTATGCTCTGAGAGGCGTTCCCAGGGGATTCTGGCGCTGCCCTTTGCCATCTGATAGGCCCAGACGATGGAGACATCGGGCTTCGTCTTCATAAATTCGGCCTCTTCCGGGCTGAAGCTACGAATGCCAATTTCCGTCACCGGAATGCCCATATCAACCACGCGGCGCTCGATAGAGGCGTGCGAAAGAGGAGTGCCTTCGTATTCGTCGCGCAGGTCGCCATGTGCGTCGATATGAACGACGGTCAGATCGGGGTAGAATTCACGCACAACGCCGATAGGGGGAGCGGAAAGAGAATGCTCGCCGCCGAGAATAAAGGGAAGCTGACCACGTTGCAAGACATCGCGCACGGCCTCACCAGTAGCGTTGAGGGCAGCAGCGTGATCCATGCCAGTGTAATCCAGCGCAGGGCGCGTATAGACGCCGACTTCGATGGGGGAACAATCCAGTTCCTCATCGTAGAGTTCCATCTGGCTGGACGCATCCAGAATCGCCTG
Organism: uncultured Chloroflexia bacterium; assembly: GCA_963736995.1. GTDB lineage: Bacteria > Chloroflexota > Ktedonobacteria > Ktedonobacterales > Ktedonobacteraceae > CADDYT01. Next base: position 191,562 of record CAVTRB010000006.1, on the reverse strand, counting down.
TGGCCCGTATTGTGTACCTTTCATATAGCACACACTATATTCGAGCGGAGCCGGAATAATCGTGATGCGAGCCGTTGCCGGATCGCAATATGGAGCATCAGGCGCACCAAACTGGGCCACATGCGATTCTGTCATAGTTTCTAAGTCCTTTTTTATCCTACTCCCACGGCGGTTTTGCGGCGGCGCTCTTCGAGCACGGCTGCCAACCGCTCAGGATCAGGTGTCTCCGGGCGCAGGGAGCGATTTCCACGCACTACAAAATGCACCTCTACATCGTCGGTCTGGAACATCTCTTTCGCAAAGTTGATTGCAGCTTCCTGGCTGAATTCTTTGCAGGAGCAGATGTCAATGTCGACTTCGCCGTATTCGGGCCAGGCATGCACGCTGATGTGGCTCTGTGCGATTACCACAAAACCGGATAGCCCCGCGTCTAATGGGTTTGACGTTTCAATATCGTAGAGGTGTACCGGGCTGACCTTCTCCATATCCACGCGGGCAGGATATTCATCCAGTACACGGCGTACCAACGCCTCATTGCTCAAAAGCTCACGGTCGCAGCCGTAGAGTTCCAGCATCAAATGGACAAGCATCGAAATTTCCTCCTCATTGTTTCTGTGTCTGTGTATGGCCGTTGCTTTTCTGGCAGCATACATACTAACATCGTGGTGCCGTGTAGCATTCCTCACTGAGGGCAAATTTGACGGTGCCGGTAAAGGAATGTTTTTTGCACACCGTTAGATATTATACATTAGGTTGTCAAGCTAATGCAAAGGGTAATTTCGATGCTTGTACCTAATAGCCAACCTGCTTCTACCTAAAGCAAAGCTCCATCGTCTACCTAATGTCAGATAGGAGGTTTCCATTAGATGGAAAAAGGTTCTATGGGCGAACTTCTTTGCCAGACTCGAAGGCTTGCCCTAGCTCCTCAAGCAGTTTCGCACGTCTTGCGTACAATTCTTTTCTTGGTCGCGGTTGGGCCTTTGTTACTGCATATGCAGTCACTAGTGGTAGAGCAATAGTAGAATCACTATAAACTACAACGGTACTATTCAATTGATCCGGTTTGATTTTTCCCCATGAGACTGCTTCCGAAGGAGTCGCGCCGGAAAGGCCGCCCCAGTGGGGGGCGTCAGTTGTGATCTGGATAAAGTAGTCATGGCCCCCCTTGTGGATGCCGAGCACTTCCCAGAGCTGCGGCTGCGTTTGCAGGTAGAAGTTCTTCGGGCTGCCGCCGCCGAGAATAATGACGCCGTTGCGGGTCGCGGCATGCACAATAGCCGTTGTCTCGTTCACGTCGGCCAGCGGGTCGAGTGTGAGCTTATGCCCCTCCAGTGCGTAACGGGCGAGGTTCATGCCAATTGATGAATCGCCGGGTGAGGAGGTGTAGATCGGTACATTCCATTGTGCGGCCTGTGCCAGCACCGAATATTCGGGTCTGACTCCGACCTTGAGCAACTGCGTTCCCAGGTGGTGGTGCAGTTCGGAAGTTGAGATAGGCCGCTCAGGCAGCGTCTTCAGACATTCGCGCACAAAAGCATCGGTATCCAGCAACACCTTGTCTTCAAAGAGAATATCATAGATACGGATGACGCCCTCTTCTTGCAGTTTTGTATCGTCCAGGCGGAAATCGCCGCGATGCAGCGACATTGCCAGCGCGTGGTGAATGTCGTGATAGAGGTTCGCGCCCGTGCTGACGATGAAATCGACGAAGCCGTACTCCATCAAGGTGAGTATACAGCCGCCCAGGCCGGCGGGGTCAGTGCCCCGGCCATCGTCAAGCCAATGGTCACATCCTTTTCCGGGTTGAGCATCTCCAACGCGTAGAGCCGCGCCGCCTCGTTCAGTCGCGCCGCGTTATATGCCTGGAACTGCTGGTCAATCAGTTCCGCCACCGTCATCTGCGGCTGCACGCGCCAGGGCAGTATTTGCTCGCCACTCAAATATTCGCTTTGTGTCGGCTCGTGTTCGTTGCCGTCATGAGCCATATGGTGAGAATGATGATCGTGGGTCATGAGAAAACTGGGTCCTTTCCATTGGGTGAGATAGGGTTAGTGTGAAACCAACGCTTTTTATTTTATCACTCCTGTGAAGCGTTTTTTTGCTTGCAGGCAAGGGACCAGGATATCAGAGCGGAATTGGACTATAATGGAGATAATAGGTCAGGTTGGAGGCCAGCTCCGCCCCTACTAACCTACGAAAGGCAACCAGCATTCGTAGGTTAGTAGGGGCGGAGCTAGCCTCCAACCTGTGTTAAGAACCGTCTACGTTCTCATACCAGCGTGCCTGAAACCACTTCCTCGTTTCCCGTAATGCTAACATTGCTCGCCTGTTCCGCTTTGACTTTGCGAGCGGCGTAGGCGAAGAGCAGCAGGACAGGCGAAAGGATGATGCTGACGGTAGTGAGGGCGGCGCGCAGGGAGAAGGCGGTGCCGATGTAGCCGACGGGTGGGCCACCGGCAATCTGTCCAAGCGCATTCATCTCGCCCATCATGGAGAAGACCGTCGCACGTACCTTCTCGTCGACCGTGCGTGAGAGCCAGGTGTTCCAGATGGGGCCATAGGCTGTGCGGAAGACGCCGTAGGCCAGGAAGCCTGCCACCGCCAGGAAGAAGTTTCCGGCCAGCGCGAAAACCAGCACGCATAGAACGTTCAAGGCGTTGATAAGAAACAGCGCTCCGATGACTACACGCTCGTTGCCGGTATCGACGCGCCTCCTCACGATTTCGGTAGCAAGCAGACCGAAAACCGTTCCCACAAGCTCGAAGATGGCGAACCAGACGACCGGGTGCAGCGCTCCGAGCGCGGGGAAGGTGAAGTCGGCCAGCAGGTGAGCCGTCGAAAGGCGGTCAAAGCCCTCACTTGAGAGGCCCATGAACAGCTCGATGACGAGCAGCGTCAGCAGCACTGAGCGCAGGCGCACCAGGTGAATACCGTCTCGCAGTGGTTTGAGCATCATTTCCCATGTTGGCCGCTCATCCTTTGTGGCTGGTCGGAAGTTATGCTCCGGCATACAGAGCAGCAAAAACACGCCCAGCCCGATGACGAGGCCACCGCCGAGCACGATGGGCAGGTTGAGCCGGATGCTGGCAAGTCCGACGCTGACCCACGCGCCGACCAGACCGCCAACAAGCCTCAACTGTGTGCTGCGCGTAAAGACGGAGCCAAGCTGGTCTTCATTTACCTCGCTGCTGATCCAGGCTTCGAGCGCCCCATCGGTGAAGGTCGCGCCAACGCCCCAGAGCACCTGCGCCAGCAGGATAAAGGTGAAGTGTGGCAGCGAACCCTCCAGCACAAAGCCTGCGCCAATCAGGAAGGTGCCGAGAATGATGGCCGGGCGCCGTCCGAACACGTCGGCAAGCACGCCGGTCGGGACCTGGCAGAGAAAACAGACGATTTCCAGGAAGGTTCCCACCAGCACCAGTTGCAGTGGCGAAAGGTGCGCAACCTGCACCTGGTAGACGAGATCGACCGTGAAAATCGTGCCAAGAAAAAGGGAGTTGGCGACCGAGTAGAGCAGAAAGACGCTGCGGGCGCTCAATCCCCATTTGTTTACAAACATGGATAATCCTCTCCTCACATGCTGCATAGCAGCATGGTAGACAGCATGAACGTTACAAACGTCAAAACGTCGTAAGTGGCCCTGTGACAGGGCATCATTGGACACGAGGGAATAAGGTTGGGGAGGACAAGGAGACTGCTGCTACCAGGGGTAGTGTTGGAGAAGCTGATACCAGGTTAGAGATGATGGTGCTCTAACAGGAGACGATGTAAGAGAGGATTATCTTGAACCGAAAAAATCACTCCAGTGATTACAGTTCTGGATTCTTTTGTTGCTTGCTCTTACTCGCCAGGAGATGGGCCATCTACCAACATGCAGTTCGTTGCGCCATACAGGAAGTTCATTGTCACGAAAATCACCTCTCATTTTTCTTATAGTAATGAATTACTTCTTCGCAAGGAAAGTATACCTGGTATTGTGTGAGAAATCAATGGTAATTACCGCAATTTCACACATCCCGGACGTACCACTCAGAGGCAATAGAGAAGCCCAATGCTGCCAGCATCGCCCCTTTGGGTTGATCTCTATGCCCGCAAACAACTACCGTTTGCGCCGCACCCTGCTCTCTAGCGAGCCGCTGTACCTCGTCGAGCAAGGCACGCCCGATGTGGTTCCACTTGTTTTCATCGGCAATACAGAAATCATCGACGCGACACGTTGGGCCACCTGGGTCATACACTGGGGGCGCTTTGACGAAATCGGCAATGATGAAGCCCTCAATCTCACCGTCACTCTCGCAAACAAGCGTAATCACATCGTCGCGTTCAATCAGATGCTCAAAAAACGGTAGCTGCTTCTCCCGCGCATCGACAGCTTTGCGCCAGAACCTCGGCTGATATTCCTGGTACTCCATGCGCTTCTGCTCGGAAAGATTGACCATAGCTGGCACGTCGGAAAGTTGGGCCGGACGGATGTTCGCGCTCATATTAATCTCTACTGTTCGGGATAGTATGCCTGCGGCTCTTCATGTGGTTTCTGCCGTTTAGACCTTTGATGGTACGGAGAGTTTTCTTGATAGCTCTGCTGGTATGGTATGTAGAGTTCCTGGGGCTGTTGCTCTGCTTGTAGCTCCATAGAAGTTAGAGTGGAAGCGGATGTGCGCTTGTATAGAAAGTAAAATACAGCTCCGAAGATATGTGTGAAGAGAATAAGCAATACCCAGAGTATCTTCTGACTGTTGTGCAGTGTTTTGTTGAGAAGACAGTCAATAAGCATCCAGAGCCAGAAGAGGGAGAAGAGCAAAAAAAGCGTGTCAAGGCCTATGATAAGCAGTGGAAGCCAATGGGGACCAAACGGCATGTTCTTCTCTCGCCTTTTCATATTCATATTCAAAAAGCCATTGCACGTGGTTATTATACAACCACATGCAATGGCTTTGATCCCTCATGAGAGAAGGAGAGAGACTCACTCAATCATCGCTCTACGAATTTCGATGATCTGGTCGCGCAGTTGGGCGGCTTTCTCGAATTCAAGTTGTTTGGCGGCGGCACGCATCTGCGACTCCAGGTCTTTGATGAGGCGCAGGGCGTCATCTTTGGGGATGCCCGCGATGGCCGTTGCTACCGATTTGCCTTCGGTTGCCTCGGCTGTGGCTCCGCTCATTTCTTTGATGCGCTCGGAGAGTGTCTTGACTTCCTTCTTGATACCGCGTGGCGTGATGTTGTTGTTTTCGTTGAAGGCTGTCTGTATCTTGCGACGACGGTTCGTCTCATCGATGGCGCGCCGCATCGATTTCGTCACCGTATCGGCGTACATGATGACGCTGCCCTCGATGTGACGCGCTGAGCGACCGATGATCTGGATCAATGAGCCTTCTGAACGCAGGAAGCCCTCTTTATCGGCATCGAGAATGGCAACGAGCGAGACTTCCGGCAGGTCAAGACCCTCACGCAGCAGGTTGATGCCTACCACCACGTCGTAAACGCCCAGGCGCAGGTCACGCAGGATATCGACGCGCTCAATAGTATCGATCTCCGAGTGCAGATAATGGACTTTGATGCCGAGTTCTTGCATGTAGTCGGCCAGGTCTTCGGCCATCTTTTTGGTCAGCGTCGTGACGAGCACGCGCTGCCCCTTCTCAACGCGGTTGCGAATCTCGGCCAGCAGGTCATCGATCTGCCCCTTTGTCGGGCGCACGCTGATCACTGGATCGAGCAGACCCGTTGGGCGAATGACCTGTTCCACGATGGCCTCGCTGTGCTCATACTCGTACGGGCCGGGGGTGGCAGAGACGTAGAGGGCCTGATTGACCATGCCCTCGAACTCGGTGAAGGTCAGCGGGCGGTTATCCATGGCGGAGGGCAGGCGGAAGCCGTAGTCGACCAGCACTTGCTTGCGCGAGCGGTCACCGGCAAACATGCCGCGCACCTGTGGCAAAGCGACATGCGACTCATCGACCACCAGCAGGTAATCGTCGGGCATGTAGTCCAGCAGCGTCCAGGGTTGCTCCCCCGCGCCGCGACCAGCAAGGTGGCGCGAGTAGTTCTCGACGCCGGAGCAGAAGCCCGTCTCACGCAGCATCTCGATATCGAAGTTGGTGCGCTGCTTCAGGCGCGCCGCCTCCAGCAGCTTGCCCTCGGCCTCCAGTTCGGCCAGCCGCTCCTCCAGTTCAGCCTCGATCAGTTCGATGGCTTTGTTGAGCCGGGCCTGGGTTGTTACCCAGTGCTTGGCCGGGTAGATATCCAGCCGCAGCCGTTTGCCCAGTACCTCGCCCGTCAGGGGATCGATCTCCGTCATGCGCTCGATCTCGTCGCCGAAGAACTCGATGCGCACGGCGACATCTTCGTAGGCGGGGAAGATTTCCAGCACGTCGCCGCGCACGCGGAAGCGCCCGCGAATGAAGTTGGAGTCGTTGCGCTCGTATTGAATCTCCGTCAGGTGGCGCAGAATCTTGTCGCGTCGTCTCTCCTCGCCTACTTTGAGGGTCAGCACGACCTCGCCGTACTCTTCCGGGCTGCCCAGACCGTAGATGCAGGAGACGGAAGCGACGATGAGCACGTCGCGCCGCTCGAACAGGCTGCGCGTTGTCGAGAGCCGCAGCTTCTCGATCTCCTCGTTCAGCATGCTCTCTTTTTCAACATACGTATCAGTGCGTGGAATATACGCCTCCGGCTGGTAGTAATCATAGTAGGAGACGAAGTATTCAACCGCGTTATTGGGGAAAAACTCTTTGTACTCGCTATACAATTGCGCGGCCAGCGTCTTATTTGGAGCAAGCACCAGCGTCGGTTTCTGTACCTGCTCGACAATTTTAGCAACGCTAAATGTTTTGCCGCTGCCCGTGACACCCAGTAATGTTTGCTTCTTATAGCCTTTCTGGATGCCTTCTACTAATTTTGTAATGGCTTCGGGCTGATCGCCCGTTGGTTGAAATGGTGCCTCGACCTTGAATTCTGGCATGGCGTTCTGTCCTTGTAGAATATCTTTTCCAATTCCCCTCTATTATATCATCTTTTTGTCCCCTCAGAAAGGGAAAACAGAGTAGAGCGAGTGAATTGATTCTCAGCGATAGTGCGTGTTTAATAGAGGGGTGCGTGCCTGTTGCGTACCTCTTACATTGCTCGCGAAAGTACTAATTATGATTTTATTGTGGAGGTTTAATCTATCATGTTTCACTATAAAAACGTGCGCTTGCCATATGTGCGTATGGTAGCCGGGTTGATTGGAGTGCTGCTCTTATTTGCGCCCTTAGCAAGTTGTAGCACCTCTAATCCCATCCAGCTTGTACCGCTCAATCTGGGTATCCCATCGCAAGCGCTGAACTCACCGGTGACCGGCAATCTTCCTGATACGACGAAGTTGCATGTCGGCATTACGTTTAAGATTAGCCAGAGTCTGCTCAATAAACTGAACAATCAGAAATTGCAGCCAGGGCAATCTTCACACCTGGAGCAGTTTGCCAGCCAGCTTGGCATTTCCGATGCGACGTACCAGAAGATCAAGGGTTTTTTCAATTTGCAAGGGATCACGCTCAACCTGAGTAAAATGCGCACGCATCTCACCGTTGATGCGAGCGCTAAAACGTTTGGGAAGATCTTTCAGACGCACTTTGTCAATCACAAGTACAATGGCCGCACGTTTTACGCGCCTGCTACAGCGCCTAAAGTGCCGCAGTTCCTGGCCAATACCATCGTTGCCATCACCGGGCTGGATAACTATAGCCAGCCGCCGATTTATGATTTCTCCCTGAGTGGTATCAATCTCAACGAGCATTTGACAGCGAAACAGCCAGGGCAAGATTGCTCTGCACAGAGTGGCACGCTGCTGCCGAAGCAAATTGCCCATGCCTATGGCTTCGATCAACTCTGGAATAAAGGCCTGCATGGCGAAAACATGACGGTCAACCTGGTGGAAATCGATGGCTTCTACCAGCAAGATGTGCAAAACTATCTCGATTGTATCAACTTTCAGGGCAAGGTCGATGTCACAGATGTCGATGGTTCTCCAACGCAGGCCCTCGGCGAGTCCACGCTGGACCTGGATATGGTCGCCGGGCTTGCGCGCTCCGTGCATATCGTCGACTACGAAACCGATGGCAACGCCCCTGGCGATACCTGGACGCAGGTTAATGATGAACTGCAACAAATTATCAACGACAACACTAATAATGCCAATGCAGGCGGCGTGGTCAGTATCAGCCTGGGGATTGATGAGGGAGACATCACACCACAGGATGAGGCTGCTATGGACCAGAGCTTCCAGATACTGACGAAGGTCGAGCATATGACGGTTTTTGTTGCCAGCGGTGATTGTGCCGCTTTTGCAGATCGCAACTTTCACAGCCTCTCGGTCAGCTTTCCCGCCAGCGACCCCTGGGTAACATCTGTCGGTGGCACCATTTTATCCACCAGCAGCAACTGGAACCGCACGAATGAGATTGTCTGGTCTGATGGCTCAAATCCGTTCACTTGTAAAAACCAGTGGGGCAGCGGCGGTGGCAATAGTACCGTGTATGCGCGCCCGAGCTGGCAGAACGCCTCTGGCGTAAACAATCAATACTCACGGAACAAGCGGCAGATTCCCGATATCTCCGCGGCGGCCTATGATCTGGCTGTGTACTTCCAGGGACAGTGGGGAGCCGTCGGTGGGACGAGCGCGGCTTCTCCCATCTGGGCGGCTGGAATGGCACTGATGAACCAGGGCTTGATGAATCAGGTGCATCAGTTTGCCTATTCCCCCCAACTTTTCTACAACGTTGCGGACAATGCCTCCGGCTCTTCTCCCTACTACGATGTGACACGCGGCAACAACCTTTATTACCCGGCTACGCAGGGCTGGGACTTCTCCAGCGGCCTCGGCACGCCGAATTTAGCCGATTTCTATAATATACTCGCTCGCCTGCTCTGATGAGTAGAGATCTTAAGCGTGTCGCGTTTCCGTAGGGGCGATGCCTTGTGCTCGCTCGCGTTTCCAATCTCGACAGCAGATTGGAAATGCGGGCGAGCACAAGGCATCGCCCCTACGGGATGTTGATTCCCTCGCAAGGATAAAGAGTGCTCTCTGCACCCTCTTTCCCTTCTGCTCGCATGAGAGTACAATGAAAGAAGGCAAATTCATATCATCAAGATTTTTGCAAGAGGAGAGAAGAGCAGCTATGGCACAGTCTGCACATCGTTTTTGTCCGCGCTGTGGAGCGCCTGTGAGGCCAGGGCAGCGCATCTGTGCCAATTGTGGGTTGGATATTTCTTCCAGGACAGTAAGCCAGGACTTTCCGGCTGCTCCACCGGCATATCCACCATATCCACAAAGCGATATGTCAGTGCAAGATCAGGGTACCTTGCCACAGTATCCTTCTCCTTTAGCAAGCAGTAGCAATCAGCCAGTAGCGTCTTCTAACTTCACGAGACCTGTCCAGAAACAATCCAGAGGAAGAGTTGGCTGTGTCATTGGTTTGCTGCTGGTCGCTATTCTGGGTATCGCGGCATATTTTCTTGCTGCTTTACTTGGTCTCCATCTGCCTGGCACAACAGAGCTCACTTCACAACCGACAGTGACGATGACAAGCGTCAATGAGACAGTCACTTACGCCGGTGTCGGGATCACAGTGCTCAATACGCAGCAGTCGCAGCGTTTTGTGGATGATCCAAATAGCGGCGACAATGGTATGCTGCGCTTGAACCTCAAAGAGCAAAATAGTACGAATATCCCCGTAAGCTGGTCGTATGTCGACATAGCACGTCTCATCCTGCCGGGCGGCTCGACAATGGCACCTGTCTATGTGAAGGCGAAAGGGAGCATAGCGGCGGGTGGAACACAGGGCAGCGTTATTGATTTTGTCGTACCAACGACGACCAGTGTGCGCAAGGTCATTTTGCGCCTTGGTGCAGCGAGCGAGGCGCAAATGGATATTCCCCTGACCGGCCAGGCTAATTTAAGCAAATATGCGCCCCGCAGTGTCAGGCTCAATGGGCAGATGCTCTACATGAGCCTGAACTGGACGCTGACACAGGCCACTTCGCAGTTGTACATTGTTGGGCAGCAGGCCAGCAAAAGCAAACGCTACATCATCCTCGCGCTCAGCGTCGATAATACGCTCTCACAGGAGGCAATAACGGGTTCACCATATACTTATATCCGCTTGCAGAGTGGTAACACGTTGCTCTCGCCGCAAGCTACCACGCTGCCTGTCTCCTTTGCTATTGGCGAAAGCGGCAAGACAGGTACCGTCACATTTCTTGCTCCCCAGAACAGCAGCGCATTCACGTTGATATTACAGTCGCAGGGAAACAACAGTGGTTTTGATCCCGCTTCAACTGATTTCCAACTTCCCTGAAACCGGTAAAATTGATGATTGTGCGTTATATTGTCTCGGTATTAAGCAGAACTACTGATCGTGAACTATGTCACACAGGAAAAATGAGGAGTATCATAGATACTCATACGGCTGCCCGTTATAATGACAGATAGAATAGAAGCGGAGAGCTTGCGGATTTTTGAGAATTTGCTCATAAGGGGCCAGAAGAGATAGCGGCCCCGAAAGGAGGGCATATGGCCCAATCACCTTCGCGTTTTTGTCCACAATGCGGTTCACCTGTTGCGCCAGAGCAGCGTTTCTGCTCCAACTGCGGAGCAACTATGGATGCGGATATGGCTCATCCAACCGGGCGTGCCAGTGACGGCAACGCATCCATGCCGACCAGTTTGCCACAGCATGAGCATGGGCAATCGACTTTCATAGCAGGCGGACCCTATCGAGAGTCGTTAGTGCCGCCTCCACCACCGCCGGAGGGGCTCACACCGGCTGTACCAATCATGCCGACTCAGCCATCGTCCTATTACACGCACTATCCACCATCTGCTCAAGGCGGTCAGCAATCGGCTGCCAGTTACACACCTGCGCCACCAGCCGTTCCCGGTTCAGCGCCATCGTATGCGAGGCCACAGAAGGACTCGTCAAAAGGTGTGCTTGGGCAGATTGGCTGCGGCGTTCTCCTGGTGATCCTCTTAATTGTTGGCCTGTGCGCCGGGGCTGGCTATGTGGGCTATCGCTGGATCGCCTCTCAGGCGAATAGCACAACCGGTACAAACACGAGCAGCACTAGCTCGAACGGCTACGGCGGGAACGGTGGAACTCCTACGGGTCAAGTGACGACGACGCAGATTAATCAAACCATCACCTACGCCAGCGATACCATCACTATCGCAAGTGTTCAGCAGGCGAATAGCTTTTCTGATGACGATGCCTCCTCTAATGGCGTTGTGCGTATCAACGTCAAAGAGAATAACACTGTAGCTAATGGGTCTAACTTTGCTTACTACGATACTCTCCGTCTGATTTTGCCGGATAAGTCGGCTGTCGCACCGGATAATACAAAAATGGGAACCAGTCCTCAGGCTCAGACAACGCAGAACAACTGGTGGGATTTTCCTGCGGCTGCCAATCTTCCAGTCGACCAGATGATCTTACAGATTGGCACTGCAACCGAAGCGCAAATGCAGGTTCCGCTTACTGGTCACACCGACCTCGGCCAGTACCAGCCGAAGACGGCCAATCCAAACGCGAAAACGCAGTACGAGGGGTTGACCTGGACAATCACCAGCGCCAATGTAAGCTTTAATGCAGTTGGCAAGCAAGCTCCAAAGGGTATGCGCTACGTCACCATCAATATGAGCGTAGACAATAGCTCATCACAGTATTTTAGCGCTTACTGGGGTGATTATTTTCGCCTTAAGACAGGAAGTAGTACCAGCGCGCCGACGTCAGACACGAACTTCCCCACGAGTTTTGCTTCCGGTTCAACCGGCAATAAGGGGACATTGTTCTTCCTGGTGCCAGAGGGCAACACCAGCTTTACTCTCATTCTACTGGGGAATGCGAGTGCAAGCCCGCCTGTCAGTCAGGCGACAATCGATTTCCAGGTTTCGTAAGAAAAAGGACAGAGAACAGACTTCATCCTTCGCGATCGCGAAGGATGAAGTCTGTTCTCTGTCCTTTTTCTTGCACTAAAGCTATTCCAACAAAAAGCTGCCAATGAGTTCGCGGCGTAGTACTGCCTTTTCGTCCTCGTCGACCAAAGCTGGCTGTTGCTGGTATTTTTCAGGTGAGACTGGCTTCTGTGTTGGCTCTGTCTTCAAGTCAGGTTGAGAGGAAGGGTCAGGGGGAAAGGGAGTGGTTGGAGATTCGCCCCAGATCGCCATTTTGTTCGTGGCTATCGCGGAAGCTTCCTCTTCAAAAGTGTCTTGCAGGAAAGGAAAGGCGGTGATCGGTTCATCGTCTTCCAGCAGGAAATTCATAGTGGGCTGCTGGTCGAAAGCTACCGGTTCTGCCTGGAAACTCATAGTGGGTTGCTGTTCAAACGCTACCGGTTCTGCTTCCTCAACAAAGCTTTGCTGGTCGACAGCGCCTGCCATTTCCTGTGTGACAAACGCAGGCGCTTCCTCCTGTTCTACTCGCACAGGTAGCATCGGCGCTGTTGGGAATGATTCGGTGGGAGTTGGGATGTTGCCTGTATTTCCGACCTCACTGATGAGTGGGTAACGGGAACCATCGATCTCGACGAAAATACCACGGCCTTCACGCAGGTTGGCGAGTTGCTGGTGAAGTTCACGGTTTTCTGCCTCTAAATTTCTCATAATTTCTTGCTGGTGCAGTAGTTCTTGCAAAATGAGATCGAAACTGCTATCACTCATTGCTCTAAATTCTCCTTTTGCACAGGGTTACATGACAGAAACGCATCGAAAGAGGAGTATTGTTTGAGCCGATTGCTTGATATACATACAATCCCCTCGCTATAAAAGAACGCCAATCTCTCCCATCTTTGTATAGAAACGTATCAATCTGTCTTAAGTAACGATTGACGAGTTTTATCAATTCCCCATGTAGATAAACGCGATTTTATAGCAGTGTTTTTATGCCAGGAGTTTACGGGTTTATATACTGGAAGCGAGAGCGTTCAACGAACGAAAAAGGGTGGTCTGCGCGAGGTCGGACCCCGGTAAATTTCCTTGCTCGTGGCATGCTCCTATTTTCATTGCAAACGTTGGAGTGATACAATAAAGGTACCAGATTACTGTTGAATAGCTGTGTTGCTTACCTGGACAAGGAAAAAGGAACGAACATCATGCAAGATCGCGTTCGAGAAATACTAAGCTGGTATGACAGCGAAAATCCTGGCGTGCGCAGCAATCTTGCTCGCATGCTCAATCATGGTCGTCTCGCAGGCACCGGGAAAATGGTGATTTTGCCGGTTGACCAGGGCTTTGAACATGGCCCGGCACGTAGCTTTGCGCCTAATCCCGCAGGTTACGACCCACGCTACCATTTCCAGCTGGCAATCGAGGCGGGATGTAATGCCTACGCCGCTCCCCTGGGCTTCATCGAGGCCGGAGTTTCCGAGTTTGCCGGTGAAATTCCGCTGATTCTGAAGTGCAACAACCATGATCTGCTGAACGATGAGAAAGACCCCATTCCCGCCATCACTGCTGGCGTGGAAGATGCTTTACGCCTGGGTTGCTCTGCCGTGGGCTTTACCATTTATCCCGGCTCTGCGATGCGCAATGAGATGTACGAGCAGTTGCAGCGGCTAGCACAGGATGCGAAAGCGGTAGGCTTGCCGGTCGTCGTCTGGTCATACCCGCGCGGCAGCAGCCTGAGCAAGCAGGGTGAAACGGCTATCGACGTGGTGGCCTATGCAGCTCAAATCGCGGCCCAGTTAGGGGCGGACATCATCAAGACGAAACTACCCACCGACTATGTAGAGCAGCCCGAGGCGCAGAAAGTCTATCAGAAGTATGAGATTCCAATCTCGACTCAGGCCGAGCGCGTCCATAACGTGGTACAGAGCGCCTTCAATGGTCGCCGCATCGTTATCTTCTCCGGTGGTGCAACTGCTTCTGATGAGCAGGTCTTTACCGAAGTGCGCGCTATCCGTGACGGCGGCGGCTTTGGCTCAATCATTGGTCGCAACTCGTTCCAACGCAAGAAAGAGGACGCCCTGCGCTTCCTCGGAACCATTATGAATATCTACGCTGGCGAGATGCAGTAAGTAGGAACGTTTCTGTTGGAAGGGAAGCCAGGGCAGAGAGGGGTGTCATACTGCCTCAGGCTGAGCGCAAGGCATCGGCCCTACTATATACGAAGCCGCTCTACAAGTCACGTCGTGTATAGTAGGGCCGATGCCTTGCGCTCGGCCAGGGATATAGATCCATAGAAAGGATATACTTGTGATGCGCAAGCTTTCTCGCGACGATCTGCAGTCGTTCAAAATGATGGGCAATGTTGCGCTTTCGCCTGACGGGCGTCAAGTGGCTTTTGTCATCAATACTATCGATCAAGTAAAGAATGAGAATCGGAGTGCTATCTGGCTGCTGGAACTCGATGAGCAGGGCCATGCTGTGGGTGAGCCGCGCCAACTTACGAACGGTGTGAAGAATGATACCAGCCCCGTGTGGGCGTATGACAACCAGCGGCTCTTATTTCTTTCCGACCGTGAAGGCGAGAAAAATCAGCTCTGGCTCATTGATACACGAGGAGGTGAGGCGCGCAAGCTCACCGGTATGCTGTGTGGAGTCGGCGAGGCGGCGTGGTCGCCTGATGGAAAATGGATTGCCTTCACCGCTATGGTCGCACCCGGCGACGAAGATGAGGTGCTGACGGGCAGCAAGCCACTCTCGGATGAGGACAGGAAAAAACGCGAGGAGGAAGAGCGGCTGCACCTGCGCACCATTACCTCGATCATGTATCGAATGGATGGTCGCGGTCTTTTCGATCAACGCAGCCAGCTTTTCGTCATGCCCGCTCCCGTTTCCGGTCAGGAAGCTGCCATCGACCCTGCTGCGATTCGTCGGCTGACCTCCGGCGACTTTGATTGCTCGCAGCCCTGCTGGACGTCCGACGGCAGCGAAATCTGCGTCCTGAGCAATCGCGCTGATGACCGCGACCGCAGTTTTGTGCAAGACCTGTGGGCCATTGCGCGCGAAACAGGCGAGGCGAGGCAGGTGAGCGACCATACGCTGCAGATCGCAAGCTATAGCTGGTCGCCCGATGGCCGCTCCGCACTGCTCGTCGCCTCGCCGGATATGCGCACGGAGGGTCTGCGCAATACCGGCCTCTATCTGCTGTCTCGTGAAGGCGGGGCAGCTCAACTGCTCACGGCAGAGGTGGATAACGAGGCTGCACCTGCTGCTTCAGGTACGCTTGGCATACCAGGTCCTTATCTCCCGCAGTGGAGTGCGAATGGTGAGCATATCTACTTCGTTGTTACCGAACACGGAGGCGTCAACGTTTCTCGCCTGGATGTCGCTCAGCAGCATGTGACGACCCTGACCAGTGGCGATCACCTGATCTACTATCTTGCCCTACTGCCTGGCGAGCGCGGCCTGCTGCTGGCGGATGAAGAGTACCTGCATCCCTGGGAACTGTATCTCCTGCCCCTGAACGCTGCCGGGGCCAGCACAGGCGAGATGGAGCGCCTGACTCACCTGCACGATCGTCAGCTTGCTGAATTGGCTTTGAGCCAGCCGGAACGTATTCTCTACAAGGGGGCCAACGGCGAAGAGGTGGATGGCTGGATCGTCCGTCCTGTTGGTGCGCGCGAGGGCATGCGCTATCCCCTGATCGTCAGTATTCATGGTGGGCCGAACTGGGCCTATGGCGTGGGGATGAATCACTTTTTCCAGTATCTCGCCAGCCTGGGGTATGCTGTCTTCTATTGCAACCCGCATGGCAGCACCGGCAGCGGAGAGGCTTTTATGCGTGAGGTGGCCGGTGACTGGGGCGGCTGGGATTTTCAGGACATTATGCTCGGCGTTGACGAGTGTATCGCACGCGGCATCGCGGACCCGGAGCGTCTGCTGGTCACGGGCTACAGCTACGGTGGCTACATGTCCATGTTCATCATCGGTCATACCAACCGCTTCAAAGCTGCTGTGCCGATGGCCGGTGTCTCCAACCTTGAAAGCTTCGTCGGGACCTCCGACCTCGGCTTCTGGCTGGTCGAGCAATCGCTGGGCTATCCCTGGGACCCGGAACGCGCTGCCTACTACCGCGAGCGCTCGCCTCTCACTTCGGCAGCTAATGTGACCACGCCCACGCGCTTCATTCATCCCGAAGGCGACCTGCGCTGCCCCATCGAGCAGACGGAACAGTTCTACATGCGCCTCAAGATGATGGGTAAGGTTCCCGTCGAGTTCGTGCGCGGCCCCGCCTCCTGGCACGGTGGCACCAGCAAACCAGGCCAGTACTACGACCGCTGGGACTCCATGCTCGACTGGTTCCGCAAGTATGTGGAAATACGCCCGGAGGAGTATGATTGAGTTGACATGAATATGCTATTATGGGATGACATAGTGGCGGTGAGGATTGCCTAAGTGTAGGACTATGCAGCAAGGGGCAGAGGTCATGGGCTTCCAGAGAGATACACAACCTGTATATGATGCACGCCATCTCCTGGGCGTTCCGCTTCCCTCCTCAACTGTGCTTGATGAGGAGGCAACGCTCATTGCGATTCTGCGCACCTGGGGAATATCATATTTGACCGGTGGACTCTCTGCATTACCTCCTTCAGAATGCCCCGCCGACCTTACAAGCGCACCATCACTCTTGCTACAGCTGGTGCGTTGCCAGAATAGTCGTGTTCGTGATGCTACTATCTCATTATTAATCCTGCATCCAGAATTAGCGGGGGCAGTGCAAAATACGCTTCAGCAGGGTTATCCCCAGGAGACGGAGACATTGGCTGTTCTGACGCTGGCAACACTCTACCTGCAACGCTTCTGGTGGTATCGCTTGACGCTTGCTCTAGGACATCCACCGGCCTTTCCAGAGGAGCCATTCACTTCTCTCTGGCGTACGCGAAAGCTGCCTTCCCCCGCCGCGTTCTGTGGCCGCTGGGGGGTACTTGCCCTTGAAAAGCGAGAACAAGCCCGCAGTGGCCTGCCTTTGACGTTTAGCGGAGATTGGCAGAATCAGAGCCATCACTTGCTGCTTCAAGAAGAGGCAAAACAGCGCCCGACGCCAGTGTTCTCTTCCAACAACATGTCATTACACTTCCAGAACTGGACAGTGCCGCTCAGGAAGTTGCGGCTCAGATGGGCAAGGGGAACTATAAGCGCTTAGACCCCAATGCCTTCCTTACCCGCTATCACGCCATTCGCCAGCATCTGAATCCCTGAGGATCAGAATTGCTTCTGAGATGTTTTACTTGACTCCACGTACCTGCTTAATCACCAGTGTTCCCAGCCCGAAGTAGATGATGGTTACGGCAAAGAGGGCGGTGTAGCCGAGGTGGTTGGGAAGCGTGTGCAGGAGTTGCAGCAGGATGCCGCCGATGGTGATGCCGATGACCTGTGGCAGGATGCCCATGGCCGACCAGATGCCCATGAACTTGCCTGCCTCACCGGTTGGTGGCAGCACATCAGTTGTCAAGGCCCAGTCGACACTTGTGTAGGCACCGTAGCCGATGCCGAAAAAGGCTGCACTGATCAGTGCTCCATACTGGCTTTGAAAAAAGATGAAGAGGAGACAGACTACCGTCATCACCGTGCCGGAGGTGTAAACCAGCCCCTTGCGTCCCCTGTGGTCGGAGATCCAGCCCGCGACAAGGGAGGTGGGGAGCGCGAAGAGCAGCAGGATGGGCAGGAAAAGGACGCCGGAGAACTGCTCACCGGAGAAGGGAGTGTTGAAAACGATAGTTTTCACACCCGGCCCGCCGAGCACATCGTCAAAGTAGTATTGCAGGAAGTAGAAGACGCCCCATATGCCCATCATCAGCAGCAGGCGCGCCAGCAGCACCCAGGAGAGGTCGGGGTATTGCGAGGGTTTGAACAGGAACTTTTTCAAGACCGGAAAGATCTGGATGGTTGTTGTTCCCTCACCCGGTGGCAGCGGCGTCTCTTTGACGGTGATGATGGTATAGGCAACGAAAATAATCTGGATCACGGCGATGAGCAGGAAAATCTGCACGATCTCGTTGCGATAGACGGGCAGCGGGTCATTTTTATTGACGATGATGCCCGCGACGACCGAGCCAACTGCCGTGCCGAGCAGTGTGAAGAGGCCGTTGAAGCCTGCTGTAAGGCCGCGCTGGCGCTGTGGCACGTTGTCGGCGATGATGGCGCTCCAGGGAGAGTTTGCCAGGTTATTTGTGAATTGCAAGAGCAGGAAGAGCACAATAAAGGTCAGTAGCAGGGCCGTTGAGGAGAACCAGGAGGGTGAGAAGGCGAAGAGCACCAGCACGATCACATTGAGGATAGTGCCGATAATCATGAAGGGACGGCGGCGTCCCATGCGAAATGTGGCATAATCGGAGATAGCTCCCACCAGCGGATTGACGATGACGGCTACCAGCGTTCCCCAGATCACCACAAGGGCGAGATTGATATCCTTGTCCGCGTTGCCGAGGAATTTCACCACCATACTGGGAATCACGATGGCTAACAACGCCTGCCAGTGGAAGTTGTTGGCAAGCCAGAAGACATTCAGGTTGACCTGATCGAAGAGGGTAACGGGCCGAGGCTGTGCGACTTTCGCCGGGCCAGCAATAATGGCCCCGGGCTGATCCGAGAATTCCATGTGCAACCCCCTCTTTAAAGAGAAAGACCGGGATGTTGTCACTGCCTGCCTGCATTTCAGAAAGGCTTGCGCTCATTATATTCGTATAGCCTCTGCTTGACAAGTAGTGCAGGTATAAAAAATTGGCCGCTCGCGAGCGGCCAATTTTTTATACCTGCACATTAATTCCAGTTTTCCACACCGACGTCTTCGCCCTGGCTTTCAAACCAGCGTTCGAGGTCGATGGCGGCGCGGCAGCCGTCTCCGGCTGCGGTGACGGCCTGGCGATAGCGATGATCGGTCACATCGCCCGCCGCAAAGACGCCGGGGATGTTGGTCATCGTGTGTTCCACCGGGACGATATAGCCCTGCTTGTCCATATTGATGATGTCCTTGAACAGGTCGGTGTTCGGCTGGTGGCCGATAGCCAGGAACAGGCCCTGCACTGGCAGTTCCGACTCCTCGCCAGTCTTCACATTCTGCACTTTCAGGCCGGTGACGACCTGCTCGCCCAGCACCTCGGTCACGGTCGTATCCCACAGAAAGCTGATCTTCGGGTTCTTGAAGGCGCGATCTTGCATGATCTTGCTGGCGCGCAGGCTATCGCGCCGGTGAATCAGCGTCACGTGGTTGGCATAGCGCGTCAGGAAAGTTGCCTCTTCCAGCGCGGTATCGCCGCCACCGATCACCGCGATATCTTTGCCCTTGAAGAAAAAGCCGTCGCAGGTGGCGCACGCGCTGACACCGCGACCGCGCAACGTCTGCTCGCTCGGCAGATTCAGCCATTTCGCGCTGGCCCCGGTGGCAATAATCACCGAACGCGCCTTGTATTCGCCCGAATCAGTGGTGATTGTAAAGGGGCGTTTGGTGAAATCAACGGTGGTCACATCTTCTGGGATCATCTCTGTACCGAAGCGGCGCGCCTGCTCCTCAAACTGCTCCATCAACGGCGGACCCAGAATACCTTTCGCAAAGCCGGGGTAGTTCTCCACCTCGCTGGTCGTCATCAATTGCCCGCCGACCTCGTAGCCCTGAAACATCAGTACTGACAAATTGGCGCGTGAAGCGTAGAGCGCCGCCGTATAGCCAGCCGGTCCCGATCCAATAATAATCACATCATACAGTTCTGCCATAAAACTATGCGGCGTGGGTACCCTGCAGCCTTTAGGCGGAGGGAGGAAACGCCGCCTCCTTTCTTTGTTGATAGGTATAGCCGTCAGCTCTGGCGACAAGTTGGCACCAGCGATGGTGAATGTCAGTGACAACGCCGTGCATTGTGGTGATGTTGAAGGTACCCCGGCTGCGCACGGCCACTTTGCCCATATAGGTACCCTGCTTGCTGCCACTGCTTACCACTGCCTGCACGATATCCCCCGTCTGAAATCCCTGTACGCGCTTGTACTGCTTGGGTCCGGTCCGGGGAAAGCCGTACTTATCCATACGACACATCTGCCGTGAGCCATGTCCAGTGGCAGTAATCTCGAGTGGCACAATGCCACGTAGATCAAGCGCTAGCGGAGTGCTCCAACCGACGCAGGCCGCATCCAGCCAATGTGTCTTGGGCAACCCACGCCTCAGCCGATTGTATTTCGTCAACCCTCCACTTCCACCCTCCACGGGTACGCCTAGTACCCTGAGTCGTTCATACAAAGCCCAGCGCATTGTGTTGACGGCTGCTGCATCCTTGAGCGGCGCTTGGAGATACGCTAGAAGACGGGCTAAGCGTTCTGGCTGCTCCTTGAGAAAGTCGCGGACATCGTGATCGCTCTTGCGCTGATTACAGGAGGCGCATGCCAGCGTGAAGTTGCTCACGCGGCTACTGCCGCCTTTGGCGCTCGGTTGCACGTGGTCCAGTTCCAGTGGGACATCTTGTGCGTCACAGTAGGCGCACCGATGTTGCCACTTGAGCAGAACATATTCGCGCACTTCGTAGCCGTAGAGTGTCCCGTGCTGATACTCGATGCCCTCGATCTGCGGGTTCTGCAGGGCTTGCGTGTCGAAGCGCACGATTTCCTGGCTGATAGCAGTGACGTGGCAGAGCCGCATCAAACGGCGCACCCACGTCAGGACATTGCATACCCGACTCTCTAGAGAGGGTGGCAGTTTTCCCGTGCAAGGTCTGCGGTTCTGAAAGCGTGGCATCCGGTAGCGGGTCTTGCGCTGCCTCCTGCTGCGTCGCGCCGCCCGCCGCTTGTCCAGAGCGCGCTTGATCTGTTCCCCCCGGTGACCCAGTTCCGCTGCCCACACCACCTTCCCGCTCGCGTCGTTGAGTAGGGCGAAGCCAGTGGTCTTGCTGCCCGGATCGATCTTGAGGCGCACCGACTTAAGCTCCGGTCGCTCCACCGCATGCTTGAGGATCAGCGTAAACGGGTAGCGTCGGTAGACCGCCGCCTTGCCCTGTTTCAAGAGTAGGCGGGCGCGTCCAGGATGCACCGGATTGAGCGTTTTTTTATTCGTATCGAGGACAAACACCTCTGACATGGAGTCAATCCTTTCGGTTTGTTTGCTCTTACGAGCCTCCGCTTGCGCGGGTAATGCTCACCTCGTCAATGTTGCTGAGCGGTTTCATCTGAGCAACACACTGGCTTTACCCCGTCTGCCTGTTTAATGCTGCTCCGCAGTGGTCCGAGCTGGTGAAGCACCCGGACGTGCCTATACATTCGCCCTCAACGGAGCCCCGTCAGCCCTCTTCCTCAGGAGAAGACTGGTGGCTGAGACTGGTCAAGAATGAGGCTTGCTCCCAAAGAGCATGCCTGCCCCCTTATATGGGGCGGGTTCTTGACGACCGGATCATACCTCACTTTTCCATCAACATTGTGTAGTAGTTCTGTTTAGGGTAACAATAAGCCGACTCATTTTATGCCGTCGTCTGCTACCCACATCCGCATTTCCTATAGCTCTCTATATGTTATAACACGGAGCTATTCCATGTCAGGCGACGGTGCCGCCCCGCCAAGGGTGATGGTCTCTGCCTCTATATGTTATAACACGGAGCTATTCCATGTCAGGGGGCTGCGATGCACGCCTTCTCTTGCTTATTGCATTAACGATAGCATTGTAAATGAGGAGCAAGATGGGAAGTAGGATCAGGTTAATGCCAGTGATGATGCCTATTATCTCGATCATTCCTAGAAGAACTTCTGGTTGCCATTGCTGATTAAGTAAGAGCAATAAGACTAAACAGGAGCCAATACCAACAATTATTGCTAAAGAGGCAATGTATAACTCAGCGACGAAAATGTTGTGTGCATTGTTATAAAGCCCGTGAGTTATTCTTGTACTAAGACCAACAAAGAAACCACTAAACCCGGCTCCTAAGCTAAACAATAAATCCGCAACCGAAAAATTAAGTAATCCTGAACCAAAAAAAATCCTGAACCAGAAAAAAGGACAGCAAATCCGGTAATTAGTCCGACCCAAGGGCCAAAGACAGCTCCAAAAAGAGTGGCTAGTTATTATGACAATAAAAGATGTGGGATGCCTTGCTCGTGTATGAAGCCCCAGGGGCCACCGTGAATCGCGCCAAAGATGTTGATGCTGGTAATGACAACGAACCAGAGCAGGGCGAGGATGATGAGCAGGTTGTCGATGGTGAGCAGGTGCAGTTCGGTGATCCAGGTACGTTTAGCAATGCCGAAGCAGCGCAGCTCCATCGCGCTGACGATGTCTTCCGCACCAACAATCGAGCCGATGACAACCGGGACGATCATCGGTGCCAGCCGGGCCACTTTGCTGAAGATGCCGCCGCGCAGCTTATCGATCTCGAAGCCGCGAGCGCGTTGTGCGTCGAGGGTCACACTGAAGTCTCGTGCAAGCGTAGGGGTGAAGCGAAGTGTGAGATCGATGGCATAGGATACCTTGTCTGGCACACCCAGCTTGCTGAAGGCGACGCCCAGATGGCCGGGATTAGTGGTGTACGAGATAGGGATAGCAAATAAGATTGCACTAAGAACACGCATCGCTTGCGTGACCATAAAGGTGATGTTCTCAACGGTGAATCTCAATGACGCTGGCTCAATAAAAGGAAAATGGCGCTGGAAACCGATAAATGGAAGGCTGAAGAGGGTATGCTCGTTTGCCACATTCAGACCCGGTACAACGTTGCCGCCCGAAAACAGGAAATTCGAGAAGACGATCACGGCCACGAGGAAAAAAACGAAGCGCCAGGTACCTTTCGTCTCTTCCCATTTCAACTGCGCTGAGTTGTAGTAAATAAGCGAAATGAGGAAGCCGATCAGCACGACCCAGAAATTGATCGTCTGGTACATGGCAAAACTGAAGGCAAACAGCAAGATCAGTTTTGCACGCGGGTCGAGCCGGTGGACAAACGAATCTCTCTCGATGTAAGCGAAAGTCATGAGCATATGACAACTCGATCTACCTGTAACAGTAGGGAGCAGATCTACTGGCCACCCGCAAGGGATGGCCCTACTATATACGAATGCCTCGTTGGGCCTGGGAAGCCATCAAGTATAGTAGGGCCATCCCTTGCGGACCGACAGTCTCCCAGACTGTCGGAGCCTGAGGACCTGTCCCTTACCTTTCTCTAAGCGGCTGAACGGCGACCGTAGCGTGCCATTGCAGCATTGTAAGCGACGAGCAGGATGGGCAGCAGGATCAGACCCAGGATGAGGTCTGGAATAATCGCCGTGATATAGGTGGCAGCGGCAGTCGATGGGCTTGTTGCCGAGACGACGATATCGCTGAAGGCGGCGAAAGCAATGCCAACGATAATGCCAACCGCCGAGAAAACCTCAGCAATCGTAATCAGACGGGGAGTATTGTAGCGGCCCCAGGTGATGAACATGGCGAGACCTGCGATAAAACCGATCAAGCCATTGCCTAGATCCCAGTTCCAGTAGATACCGTAGCCGGAAATCAGATCGCCGATGAAGTTGCCAATTGCACCGCTAAAGAGGCCAACCCAGGGTCCGAAAACTGCTCCAAAGAATAAGGGGATGACGATAGCCGGACGAATAGACACATTACCGAAAACTTGTACACCGTTGGTGGGGACGCTCAACAAGCCATAGAGGGCCGCCCCGAGGGCCATGTAAACGACCTTGCGCACGCTGATGCCCCAGATTATGGAGGGGGAGCGCCTCTGTACTTCAGTTCTTTCTGTTGTTGCCATAACAAGTTATCCTTTCTGATAACGAATGGACGGTAGGGTAGGAAGGACTGTAAAGCGAACGAGCGAGAAATCCTCCTTTCTGCCGAGCTTCACGCAACGGCGTTTTGTTCAGCCAGCAAATAGTGCAGCAACGAGGTGGGACGCAGGTTGCACTCCTCCAGCAGATTGGGGTCGGCCAGCACCACTAAGGGCGGGCCGTCGGCCACCAGGTTGCCGTCTTTCATGAGCAGGACGCGGTGCGTATAGCGCAGCGCCAGATCAAGATCATGCGTGATGAAGAGCAGGGCATCCAGTTCGGGCAAGCTGCGCAGGTACTCCATGAAGGAGATGTAGGAGCGATAATCCTGGCCCGCCGTTGGCTCGTCGAGCAGGAGAATTTTGCCCTTCATGGAGAGCACAGAGGCGATGGTGACGCGCTTCTGCTGTCCAAAGCTGAGGGAGAGCGGAGAGCGGTCATCAAATTGTGCCACGTTGAGCGCCTCCGTAGCCTCTCGCACGGTGTTATCCAGCCGTTCGCCCTTGAAGCCCAGGTTTTCGGGGCCGAAGGCAACCTCTTTGTGGACCGTCGGCGCGAAGAGCATGGCTCCGGGACTCTGGAAGACGTAGCCGATGCGCGAGGCAAGCTGCGCCACACTCAATTTGCGCGTATCCTCTCCATAGAGTTTGACGGTACCCTTGTTGGGTCGCAACAGGCCCAGCGCCTGTTTGACCATCGTCGTCTTGCCTGAACCGTTAGGGCCGAGCAGGGCAACGGTTTCGCCACGCCGCACCTGGGTCGTGATGCCATGCAGGATTTCTTCGGAGTAGACGGTATAGCGGAAACGCACATTTTCAAAGGAGAGGATGGGTTCATCCGTCGCCTGCCCGCTATACTTCGTGACAATTGGTCGCACCAGCGTGCCGCGTACCTGTGTAGGGTCGCTGATAGTGCGCAACGTGGACTCGATGGGCAGCTTGACCTGTGTGGGATCGGCAAACTGGAGAAAGGTCTCTCTGTCACCGAAGAAGGCCTGTCGACCCTCCTTCATGAGCAGCACCTTGTCCGGTTTAAGCCGCAGCGCCTCCTCAACGCGGTGCTCGACGATGATGATCGTGTGACCCTTTGCGCGCAGTCGCTCGATCAATCTTCCAGTTCATCGACGGCACGGGAGTCCAGATTGGCGAATGGCTCGTCAAAGAGGTAGATGGAGGGTTCCATCACGAGCAGCCCTGCCGCCGCAACCTGCTGGCGCTGCCCGCCTGAAAGCGCGTGGGTCGCCTGCTTCCGGTAGTTTTCCAGGTGAAGCTGCTTCAGCACATCTGTGATACGCTCGCGCATCTCCTCACGTGGCGTACCCAGGTTCTCCATGCCGAAGGCAATCTCCTGCTCGACCGTGCTGCCGATGATCTGCTTATCGGGGTCTTGCAGCATCGTACCCACAATGCGCGCCAGGTCGCGCAGCGTCAAGCCCTTTGTGGATTGTCCCTCAAGCTGGATTTTCCCGCTCAAGAATTCCTGTATAGCTATAGGGAATGAGTCCGTTGAGGCATTTGAGCAGCGTGCTTTTCCCACAGCCCGTTGGCCCGGCAATCAGCAGAAGTTCGCCTTTTCCCAGAGAAAAGGAGATATCTTGGATTGCGCCGGTTTGCTCAAGTGCTGCCTGCCCCTCCTGTTCCTCATCATCCAGTGAACTGTAGCGGAAGCTTACATTCTCCACTAAGACCGATGGAGGCGCAGCAGTTGTCGCAGGTTCGTTCTGGGCATCTGTAGTCATTGAAATTGAAATATCCCTGACTGAAATTAAGATGGCACAGGTAGTGCTTACCTGACATGATACCCACTTGTATAGCTATATGTCAATATTTGCCATGGTGTGACTCACTCTGACTCTGCCTGCCACAAACGCAGCACCTGCAACGTATCCTCCACCAGTTGCTCTAACGGAGCGAGTGGCACGTATTCGTCGAAGGAATGTTCGTTGACCACGCCGGTGGAAATGGTGAAGACGCGCACGGTCGGTCGGAAGCCGCTGGCATCGCTGCCAATGAAGGTGGGTCGGGTGATGAGCGGCTCGCCTCGCTGCGCCAGCACAGCCCGGTAGACGTTTAGCAATGGCTCATTCTCATCGACAACATAGCCGGTCGAATGTGGATTGAAGGTGATTTCGGCTGAGCCGCCCAGTGATTGCGCCGCCTGCTCGAAGGCCGTGCGAATGGCCTGCTTGTAGCCTTCGCGTTCTTCCGATGGCTCGAAGCTGCGCAACTCGCCCTCAACTGTCACGTGCGACGGAACGGCGTTGCGGGCGCTGCCTCCCGTGACGAGGCCCACGAGGATGCGTGTCTGGTCGTTGGCGAGCGAGCCATAGGGATACTTGGCCTGACGGAATATCTCTATCGCATCAACAGTTTGCGCCAGGTCTTTGCCTGGGTGTCCGGTGCGGCCTGTGACCTGCACATCAAAGCCCTCGTAAGCGGCCCCCTGTGAGACCACCACGCCCGCTTCAAAAGCGTTGTCGAACACAATGCCATCACTGACCTGCCAGCGCGCCACGTCAAAACCATTGGCCCCGCACAATCCCATCTCTTCCTGCACCGTGAAGACCGCCACTATGGGCGGGTGCGGCAACTCTTCCTCGATCACCCGCCTCAACACCTCCAGAATGATGCAATTCCAGCGGCATCGTCGGCCCCCAGATTCGTCGTGCCATCGCTGTAAAGCACCCCATCGCGCAACACAGGCTGATGTCCCAATCCCGGTGGCACGCGATCCATGTGCGCATTGAGCAGCAGCGGCTTCCCCTCGCCCGCCAGCATCGCAACCAGGTTCCCTAGCGCATCCACCTCCGTCGCCAGCCCCAACTCCTTTAGACGCCGCTCGATATAAGCCCGTACCTGCTCCTCATGCCCGCTCGTGCTGGGAATGCCCACAATTTCAATTACTGTTTCGTAAAGACGTGGCATGATTTGATGTTCTCCTGACCGATTTGTTTATCTTGATAACGGATCACTATACATCGTGTTCATCTTTTTTTATTACTTCTGATCGTTTGGTGGCTGTTGACCTGATTCCACGCGCCGACGTGATTTCTGTCTGCCGAGGTAGTTTTCTCTACTGATCGCCGATTTTCCCATTTATCTACACTTGTATAATGTTCATGCCTGGGGCTCCTCGTTGGTAGAAGGAAGTGGTGCTATGATTGCTACTAGTATAGCAGGAAAGTACAGTAAAAAGCCAGGAATTTGATAGGAAAAATGCACGGAAAAAGTACTATTCATCCCTCTGACTGTACAGCGCCCTTTTCGCTAAGCGCCGGTTCTACCTGTGTTGCCGGTGACTCTTTCTCGTGTGGCAGGAGCGCGAGTACTAGCAAACCAGCCAGGACGTAGACGGCGGCCTGGATGTTGAGGATGGTGATGAAGTCTATGTAGTCGGTGAAAAAATCGGTACCAGTGCCAGTAACAGTCTCCCTTGACCTACGCTTGTGATCATTCCTGCTATAATGAATGTGAACGAACAAAATCGGGAATACAGGAGACAGAAAAGTCCACCCCATGTCATCCTGAGTGAAGCGAAGGATCTCAGGCCATGGGACGGTCAACTGCCTTACTGAGATCCTTCGCTGCACTCAGGATGACATAGTGGTTACCGGTTTTGATTGTGAAAATTCATTATGTCTCCTCCGTCCGCCCTCGGCACGTTCTTTGACCACAAATGCTGCCCCCTCTACTAGTTAACATGGAAACGTGATAGCGGTCGTGTATAGTAGGGCCGACCCTTGCGGTCGGCCTAGCGGCTTAGCTCGAAGATTTCAGTATCCTCGCAATGCTGTGGTATACTGATGACAGCCGATTGCTCTACGCTGTTAGTGCCGGGGAGTGCAGTATGACACAGACTATTGATGTGGATCGCGCGCAATTGATTGCGAACCTGCAGGAGCAGGCGGAAGAACTGTCGCAGCTCAATCACATTGCGATTGCGCTTACCTCTGAATTTGATTTGCAGCGCCTGTTGCAGATGATTACCGATGCGGCACGCAAAGTGACCGCGGCTGAGTACGCTGCCTTTTTCCTGATACCGGAAATCGCGGGGGAAGGTGCTGAAAATGGCAAGGGCAATCAGGAGGTAGAAGGCACGCAGATTTCCACGAACAAAGTGGTCTTCGACCTGGCGGCGATTTCTGGCGCAACGGAGGGGATTGCGAAACATTTTCGCCATCTGGGCCATGTCATGGGCCTGGGAATATTGCAGCCGGTGTTCTGGGAGGGGGCTTCGATTGTGGTGGATGATGTGCATGCGGACTCGCGTTACGTGGGCGTGCCGCGTGGTCACATTCCGGTGCGCAGCTTCCTGGGTGTGCAGTTACGGGCGCGGGATGGATCTGTGCTGGGGGCGTTTCTGATTGGAGATCGACGCCCGGCGCGTTTCCGGCAGCGGCATGTCGAACTGGTGGAGGCGCTGGGTGCTCAGGCTGCCGTTGCCATCCACAACGCACAGTTGGTGGCACGCGAGCGGCGCACTATGGAAGAAAACGCCGCACGATTGGAGTGTGAAGTGCGCGAGCGTACCGCAGAACTGGAGCGACGCAACCAGGAGTTGAGCAAGTTTGCCACCGATTTACAGGAACTGCACCACGAATTGACCGAGGTGCAGAAGCGTCAGATGCTTGTCGATGAGCGCAGCCGTATTGCTCAGGAACTGCATGACCGCGTGCAGCAGACCCTCTTCACTATCGGACTGAAGGCAGACTGGGTGATGGAACACCTGCCGCAAGATTCACCCCTGATTCGCCAGTTGCGCACTATGAAGGAGCTTGCCTCGCTTGGCAATGCGCAGGTGCGCGACGCCATTTTCGCCCTTTCTTCCAGCGCGGTGCATGAGGGCGGGCTGGTGGGCATGCTCTACAAGCTGATTCTCGATCTGCGCGAGTCCACCCCAATCGAGGCCGATCTTGTCGTGGCCGAATGGACAGGGGCCTTGCCTGCAAGTATTGAGAGCACACTGCTGACCGTTGCGCAGGAGGCGCTGACCAATGTACGCCGCCACTCTGAAGCCACAACGGTGATTGTGACCGTACAGGTGACGAACGAGCAGGCTGTTCTTGTCGTTCAGGACAACGGTATTGGCATTCCAGCACAGATGATTGAGATGTATCGCGGCAATACGACGCACCTGGGACTCAAGGGAATGCGCAGCCGCATCGAAGAGGTGGGTGGCCAGTTCTCGCTGACAAATGGTGAGGAGAGCGGACTGGTGGTAAAGGCGGTGGTGCCGTTATGATTCGCCTGCTCATTGTCGATGACCATGAGATGGTGCGTGAGGGTCTCAAGGCGATGCTCGTCTCGGAGCCGGATTTCTCCATTGTGGGCGACGCAGCCGACGCGGAGCAGGCGCTGACATTGATCGAGCATCTACGGCCAGATATTGCCCTACTCGATATTCGCTTGCCCGGTACCAGCGGCATCGAAGTTTGCCGCTCTGTCACGGAGAGATACCCGGAGACGGGGGTGATTATTCTCACCACGTATACAGACGATAACCTGGTGGCACAGGCTATCCAGGCAGGGGCGCGTGGCTTCATTCTGAAGGATATCGAACGCTTCGACCTCAAGCGCTCTATTCGAGCTGTGGCACGGGGCGAGGCCGCCATTGACCCGAAAGCAGCCGTTGCCGTACTGGCGCAGTTGCGTAAAGCGCCGGGCAACGGGGAAAACAGTCCGGAGCAACTCAGCTCGCAGCAGCTTGTCATCCTGCGCCTCGTTGCTCAGGGACTGTCCAGTCGCGAGATTGCCGCGCAGCTTTATCTCAGTGAGAACACCGTCAAGGGCTACGTGCAGGAAATTCTGCACCGGCTCGGCGTCAAGAATCGCACGGAAGCAGTGATGGTAGCGGTGAAACAGGGCTGGCTATAGATGGTGTGGTTCAGGAACTACTGACTATCGGTGAGGGGGAGAGTAGAAGGATGCCAGGGAAACTGACAATACGTCAGATCGCGCAACTCGCGGAGGTCTCCACTGCCACTGTATCTCGTGTTTTGAATAACAAGCCGGATGTCGATCCGGCGACGCGGGAACGAGTGTTGCAGATCATCGCAGAACACGATTATGTTCCCGACCTCATTGCCGCGCAGTTAGCCAGTCGACCTTCCAGCAGGAACCACCCCTCCCGTCCCTCATTTCCTGCCGACTTTCTCTGGGGTGCCGCGACTTCGGCTTATCAGATTGAAGGGGCGGCGCATGAAGATGGACGGGCTGATTCCATCTGGGATACGTTTGTCAGGCGGGAAGGTACAACCCCACGTGGAGAGACCGGGGAGGTAGCCGTAGATCACTATCATCGCATGCAGGAAGATGTTGACCTGATGGCGGAACTGAATCTCAATGCCTACCGTTTCTCGCTTTCCTGGTCGCGCATTTTCCCGCAGGGAACAGGGACGATCAATGCGCGCGGGCTCGATTTTTACGACCGTCTGGTAGATGCACTGCTGGCACGTGATATCACACCCGTTGCGACTCTCTATCACTGGGATCTGCCCCAGGCCTTGCACGAACGGGGAGGCTGGCTTCACCGTGACACAGCTTATGCGTTTGCCGACTATGCTGAAGTGGTCGCTCGCCGTCTGGGAGATCGCATTTCATGGTGGATTACGCTGAATGAACCCTGGTGTGCTGCCTACCTGGGTTATGGACTCGGCACTCACGCCCCTGGTATTATGGACATGCAATCAGCTGTAATCGCAGCTCATCACCTCTTGTTGGCGCATGGATTAGCCCTGCCTCGCATTCGCAGCTATACCTCTCCACAGGCGCGCGCAGGCATAACACTCAATCTCACTCCCGTCTCTGCTGCTGACGACCGGGCCGAAACCTTGCAAGGAGTAGAGCAGATGGACGTGTTGTACAATCGCTGGTTTCTGGATCCGCTGTTTCGCGGGCAATACCCGGGGAGTCTTTTTACCAACCTTGCTGTATCTCCCCCGTCGCTTGAGGATGCAGATATGGCTCTGATTGCGACGAAGCTGGATTTTGTCGGCATCAACTATTATTTCCGCCTGCTATTACGAGCGCGACGTGGAAACGCGCAACAGGCACTCGCCCCGGCTTACGAACAAGTCGTGCCAGTTCCTGGAGCAAGTTACACGGAGATGGCATGGGAAATCTACCCACAGGGTCTGGGTGAGTGCCTGCTGCGCGTTCAGCGGGAATATGCTCCTGCTCTCATGCTAGTGACGGAGAATGGAGCCGCTTTTGCTGATCAGTGGGATGGCAAAAATGCTGTACGGGACGAACGGCGTGTGCAATACCTGCGCGAACACATCGCTATGCTAGAGCATGCCAGCAGGCAGGGCGTTCCTGTAGGTGGCTATTTTGTCTGGTCCCTGCTGGATAATTTTGAGTGGACTGACGGCTATAGCAAGCGCTTTGGCCTTGTGTACGTCGATTATGCCACGCAGCGACGTCTGATTAAAGAGAGCGGACGCTGGTATGCTGCATTTATTCAGGCGCAGCGTGAGGGTTACGCAGCGATTCCAACTGGCAGGGATGGGGAAGGGCAGGAGTAGGGGGTGTGGGTTATCCTTGAGGTGGTTGAGGTAGCAACCACATCAGCATCCTTGAGCAGGTAGCCATGTGCGCCAGCCCGCAGACCCCGAATCATCAGTTGTATTGCGCAGGGACTGCATCTGACCGTGGCTCAGGTCAAAGCCAGGTTGCAGCTGCCTCCCGGTCAGCGAGATAGCCTCGGCATCGCGCACGTGGCGGAAGAACAGGGTGTCTCTGAGATGCAATTGCGTGTCATCGAGATCAATGCCATTTCAGAAGGGCCACGATCTACTTGTGAGAATGGGCATCCTGACACACCAGGGCTCTGAACTGGGAATGCAGCATATCAGAAACTGGGACCAGGCGACCCTGGATGATCATGTGACAGGCTTGTTTCTGAACGATTGAGGCAATTTCTATGATTTCCTCATTCCTCCAATCGTATCTATTCTCTCCCTCCAAAAGGAGGGAGGTTCTCCAGATATTGCATGCTTTCGGGGGTAACACCAGTATGCAATTTCATGCTATACTGACTCAGCAGAGGATTTGCACAGCGTGCATTCCGCTTGTTTAGCTGCCGGGCAGGGAAATCCCTACCCTCCTTCTCTTGAGCGCGAACAGTGTTTGTTCGCGTGCGCACGAAAGGTATTTGGAGGTGAGCTAGTGATTCCTGGTTCCTTCGATTATCTGGTGGCGGGAAGCGTTCCAGAGGCCGTTGCCTTACTGGAACAGCATGGCGATGATGCCAAGATTCTCGCCGGAGGCCAGAGCCTCATTCCCCTGTTGCGCTTCCGTCTCGCTGCCCCCGCGGTCTTGATCGACATCAACCGCGTCCCTGACCTGGAATATATCCAGGAGACGGATGGCACCCTGCATATTGGCGCTTTGACTCGTGAGGCCGAGTTAGATGCGTCCGACCTCATTCGCAACCGCTATCCCATCCTGCATGATACCGCGTCACAGGTGGCCGATCCGGTTGTGCGCAACTGGGCCACTGTGGGAGGCAATCTTGCCCATGCCGATCCCGCCAACGATCATCCCGCGACCATGCTGGCCCTCGGCGCTCAGATTGTGGTCGTTGGCCCGGATGGACAGCGCGTCATTCCCATCGACGAGTTCTTTACCGATTCCACCTTTGAAACAACGCTGCGCCCCAACGAAATTCTCACGGAGATTCGCATTCCCGCGCCCACTGCACATAGTGGCGGAGCATATTTCAAGCTTGAGCGCAAAGTTGGCGACTATGGCATTGCTGGTGTTGCCGCCTACATCACACTGGATGACAATGGCAATGTGAGTTACGCGGGCATCGGACTGACCAATGTGGGGCCAGCACCGATCAAGGCGCGAGATGCCGAACAATCGCTGCTCGGCAAACCACTGGACGAGGCCGCTATCCATCATGCCGCCGATCTGGCTGCTGCCGCCGCCCATCCAACGAGTGATCTGCGCGGCCCGGCTGAGTATAAACGCGCCATGGTACGCACGCTGACAGTGCGTGCTCTGCACAAGGCGCTGGCTCGCGCTATGGGAGGAGAATAATTTTGAGCACACATCATATACGTGCCACCATTAACGGAACGCCCTACGAAGGTGATGTAGATTCGCGCCTGCTGCTCGTTCACTGGTTGCGCGACGTGTTGCGCCTGACTGGCACGCATATCGGCTGCGATACCACCAGTTGTGGTGCCTGCACGATTCTCGTCGATGGCAAGGCGGCTAAGTCTTGCACGATGTTCGCCGTGCAGGCCGATGGACGCGACCTTATGACCGTCGAAGGGCTTGAGCAGAACGACAAGCTGCATCCTCTTCAGGAAGGCTTCCATGAGAAGCACGCTTTGCAGTGTGGCTACTGCACGCCGGGGATGATGATGACCAGCCTGGCATTGTTACGGCGCAATCCCAATCCCAGCGAGCAGGAGATTCGCGTGGCGATCTCCGGGAATCTGTGTCGCTGTACCGGCTATGTGAATATCATTAAAGCTGTTCAATATGCTGCCGGGAAGATGCAGGAGTCGGCAGAGGTGCCGGTTAGCGCCGGAGAGGGAGGCGATTGATGGCAACTGAAGTACAGAAACATGGTCTGGGCGAGTCCTATAAGCGCAAGGAGGATGCCCGCTTCATACGCGGTCAGGGCAACTACGTTGATGATGTGCAGCTGCCCGGCATGCTGTACGGTGATATCGTGCGCAGTCCCTACGCCCACGCGCTCATCAAGAGCATTGATACCAGCCAGGCGCTGCAGGTGCCGGGCGTGTTAGCCGTTATCACCGGCAAAGACCTGGATGCCGCCGGGCTGGCCTGGATGCCGACGCTTTCCGCCGATACGCAGGCGGTACTGGCGCTGGAGCGCGTGCATTTCCAGATGCAGGAGGTGGCCTTCGTCGTCGCCACCAGCCGCTACGCGGCAGCCGATGGCGCTGCTGCCGTCGAGGTCGAGTACGAGCCGCTGCCGGTCGTGATTGATCCACACAAGGCGCTTGACCCGGCTGCGCCGCTGCTGCGTCCCGATAAGAAGGACAGGCAGCCGACAAACCAGATTTATCACTGGGAGACAGGCGACAAGGCCGAAACTGATGCCAGCTTCGCTGAAGCTGAGGCCAACGGCATTGTCGTCAAGCAGGATATGTACATCCCGCGCATTCATCCCGCGCCAATCGAGACCTGTGGCTGCGTGGCGCAATTTAACAAGGCCACGGGCAAGCTGACCGTCTGGATGACCTCGCAGGCTCCGCACGCCCATCGCACCCTGTTCGCCATCGTTGCCGGCCTGCCTGAGCACCGCATTCGTATCATCTCGCCCGACGTGGGCGGCGGCTTCGGCAATAAGGTTCCGATCTATCCAGGCTATGTGTGTGCGGTGGTGGCAACCATCACGACGGGCAAACCCGTGAAGTGGATTGAGGACCGCACGGAGAACCTGGCAAGCACGGGCTTCGGACGCGACTACCATATCCACGCCGAGCTTGCCGCCGACAAAGATGGGACGGTGAAGGCGCTGCGCGTGCATACGCTGGCCGATCACGGCGCGTTCGACGCGGCTGCACAGCCGACGAAGTTCCCGGCTGGCCTCTTCCACATCTGCACCGGCTCGTATGACTTCAAGAACGCCTTTGTAGATGTGGACGCAGTACATACCAACAAGGCCCCTGGCGGCATTGCCTATCGCTGCTCCTTCCGTGTGACGGAGGCTTCGTACCTGATCGAGCGCATGATGGATACACTGGCGCATGACCTCGACAAAGACCCGGCACAACTGCGCCTGCAAAACTTCATCAAGCCGGAAGCCTTCCCCTATCGTTCGGCACTCAACTGGACGTATGACAGCGGCAACTACGAGGGGGCGCTGCATCTGGCGATGGAGAGGATTGGCTACGAGGATTTGCGCCGCGAGCAGGCGGAGAAACGAGCGCGTGGCGAACTGATGGGTATTGGTATCTCCAGCTTCACGGAGATCGTGGGCGCTGGCCCCGGCAAGCACTTCGATATCGCGGGCATCGAGATGTTCGATAGCTGCGAGATACGGGTGCATCCAACCGGCAAGATACTGGCGCGCATCGGTGTGCAGACGCAGGGGCAGGGTCACGAAACAACCTTCGCCCAGATCATCGCCGCCGAACTGGGTATGTCGCCCGATGACGTGGATGTCGAGCATGGCGATACCGATACCGCTCCCTACGGTCTCGGCACCTATGCCAGCCGCAGCACGCCTGTCGCAGGTGCAGCAACGGCGATAGCA
The DNA here is from genome assembly GCA_963736995.1 of uncultured Chloroflexia bacterium. Lineage (GTDB taxonomy): Bacteria > Chloroflexota > Ktedonobacteria > Ktedonobacterales > Ktedonobacteraceae > CADDYT01. The sequence goes on along the minus strand of CAVTRB010000006.1, from coordinate 156,623 downwards.
GCGCGCAAGGTACGTGACAAAGCAAAGAAGATCGCGGCTTACCTGCTTGAGGTGGGCGAGGAAGACCTGGAATGGGAGCCGGGCCGCTTCTATGTGAAGGGCGCTCCAGGCAAGGGCAAGACCATCCAGGAACTGGCCTTCGCCGCCTACACCAACTGCCCGCCCTACCTGGAGCCGGGTCTGGAGGCGGTCAACTACTACGACCCACCCAACCTGACCTATCCGTTTGGCAGTTACATCTGCGTAGTCGATATCGACCGTGGTACGGGCCAGGTACATATCCGCCGTTTCATGGCCGTCGACGATTGTGGCACCATCATCAACCCGATGGTGGTCGAGGGACAGATACACGGTGGCCTGACGCAGGGACTCGCGCCCGCCATGTACGAGGAAATTTCCTATGACGAGGATGGCAACGCCCTCGGCATCAATTTCCAGGATTACCTGATCCCCACTTCAATGGAGACGCCGGCCTGGGAGACCGATCGCACGGTCACGCCTTCGCCGCACCATCCCATTGGAGCGAAAGGCGTTGGTGAGTCGCCGACCGTTGGCGCGCCGCAGGCGATTGTCAACGCCGTAGTCGATGCCCTTGCCCACGTTGGCGTGCGCCATATCGATATTCCCATCGCACCCTGGAAGGTGTGGAATATCCTGAAGGAGAAGGGATTAGCCACGGACTAAGCTGAGGCCAATACCAGCAAGCAGGACCCGGATACGCCAGTTCGGGTCCTGTTCAGGGGAACTGGTTTAGCGCACTGTGAAAAGAATGACGAAGATGACCAGGTGCAGGAGGGTAAAGAGGACCAGCGCCCATGTGAACCAGGCAAATTCGCGCTGGAATGCTTGCTGTTCGCCGCTATTTGCCTGCCTGGTGAGTTCTTGCTGTCCGTCAGTGTTTGAATACCTGCTGGTATGGGCTTGTGGGGAGCGTTCGGCGGCGACAAGCCCTATAGCAATGCGCAGCCGCAAGGGTGAGCGTATGGACGAGCGATGCAGTTCCACGAGCAACGCCTGATAGCATTGTTTGCAGAGAATCCAGCGTTGACGTGGTTCCGGAGCCTCAATCCGCTCACTGAGAATAATAAGTTGGAGCCAGAGCAGGCGCAGGCAGATAGAGCAGCGACCGGGATTGTACCAGTGGCTTCTCCGTCTTGTGACTTGTCCGCTGTCGTCCGTTACGTCATTGCCCGGTGTCATGGTTCGCTCGCTGTTCTTCCTGGCCCGCTGCCATGTTTCAGGAGGAAGGAAATAGCTCTTGAGTCCGTGCTACGCTTTGCCACACAACGTACATATTGTACCATACGTTCCGTAGGCGCTCAATTTGTTGTATATACTGCCGATTGATCGGCCCCAGTTGCCCCAATGGCCGATAATAAATTTGAATGACCAAAACTGGTAAGGTGATCCTGTAGGGACAAGGGGTGGATGGGGGCAAGGGTGGGGGCCTTGTCCGCCTCCAGAGGAGCTGAGATGGCCCCTTGAGACCCAGATGAGGCACAAGGCCCCGCATCTACTCCACCTCGCCCCCTGTCCCTACAGAACGAGGCACCAGCTCATTACCGGATTAGGTTGTCAAATTTCATTATTAGCTGTGAGTTCGATGAATTGGCTCTTACGGGAGGACACGACCGGGAGCTGCCGGAAGGATACTAGTTATGTCCGATACTATTCTTGAACTTGCTCATCAACTAGCGCAGGCGGGTAAGCCGTTTGTGCTGGCAACGGTGGTCTGGCGCGAGCAGCCAACTTCTGCTCAGGTAGGGGCACATGCCATTGTTCAGCCTGATGGGCAGATCACCGGCTGGATCGGTGGAAGCTGCACGCAGCCGGTGGTGGTGCGGGAGGCCCTGCGCGTGCTGCACGAAGGAGGTGACCCCTTTCTGCTGCGGGTCGGCTCGCCAGAGGTTGGCTTACTGCGGCAGGATATACGCATTTTCCCCATGACCTGCACAAGTGGAGGCGCACTGGATATCTATATGGAGCCACATCTTCCCCAACCTCAGTTACTCTTGATCGGCGATTCGCCCGTGCTGGCAACGCTCAAAACGCTGGCAAGCGCGCTGAACTTTACGGTCATGGCCCTGCTCCAGCCCGATATGAGCCAGGTTGTGCTGAACGAGCAGGCATATATTCTTGTGGCAACACATGGGCAGTATGATGAGGATGCGCTGGAGCAGGCCCTCCGTAGTCCGGCGCGCTACGTGGGTATGGTGGCGAGCCATAGGAGGGCCGCAGCAGTACGCGATTACCTGCGTGGCTCAGGGCTGGAGGAGTCGCAGATTGCGCGGCTCAAGGCTCCGGCGGGACTGGATATCGGTGCCACTACGCCTGAAGAAATTGCTGCCAGCATCCTCGCCGAACTGGTGCAGATACGTCGCCGGGGAGCGGGAACGCTTTCCACGGTAGAGACAGGGGAACAGGGAGAGCAGCAAGAGCAGGCCCAGGGGAGCGAGGAAGAACAAGAAATCCGTGGCACGGCACTACCCGTAACCGCTCTTGATCCAGTCTGTGGTATGATAGTAGAAATAGCGACTGCCCGGCATCGCAGCACCTACGATGGTCGTGAATTCTATTTCTGCTGCCCTGCCTGCAAGCGGCTATTTGAGCGGAATCCGCAGGAATATCTTGTAGAGCAACAGGAAAGGTAAGACTGTATGAATTTCTCAGGAAGTCAAACGATTAACGCACCCATTGAGAAGGTATGGAATTATCTGCTCGATGTGAATAACGTGGCGACATGCGCTCCCGGCTTTCAGAGCCTGGAAGAGCTGGGCGAAGAGCACTGGAAAGCGGTAGTCTCCGTGGGCATCGGTGCGGTAAAAGCCAGATTCACTCTTGATGTTACGCGACCGGAGAAAGATGCTCCGAGTCATATGGTCATCAAAGGGCGTGGAAAAGCAACGGGCAGCGCGGTTGACCTGAATGGCGATATGCAGCTTACATCACTCGATACCGATCAAACGCGCATGGATTGGCAGGCGAATGTTGTCATCAGTGGCACGCTTGCCAGTGTAGGTGCACGACTCATGCAAGGGACGGCGGAGAAGCTGACGGGTCAGTTCTTCGACTGTCTCAAAGAGAAACTGCAAGCGTCCGATACGGCTGCCGCCAACGGCCAGGCATGAAAGTCGTTCTCATGGGTGAAGCAGTCGAACGCTGGCAGGCAATGCTGGATGCACGGGCGCGGCAGATGGACGCGGCCTATGCTCGTTTAGGGCGCACTAGCGCCGATTTCTGGGATCGGCGCGCTCGCGGCTATCATCGCGCAACGAAGGAAACGGTGCAGATTGACCCGTTTTTCCGGCGTGTGAGCAGCGAGCTGACGCCGCAAACACGTGTGCTTGACGTGGGTGCGGGGACCGGGCGTTTCTCCCTGGCCCTTGCTCCATTCGTACAGCATGTGACCGCCGTTGAACCAAATGCCTCGATGCTAGGCTTTCTGCAACAGGATGCGCAGGAGGCAGGCTTGACTAATGTCTCCTACGTGCAGTCCACGTGGCAGGATGCGCCTGCCGATCTACACGCTGATGTTGTGATTTGCAGCCACGTGCTCTACCCGATTCGCGATATTGAGGCATTCCTGGCAAAGCTGTTGAACGCGACAGACCGCACCTGCTTTATCTACCACCGTGCCACCTCTATCGACTCTCTGAGCGCTCCCATCTGGCGGCATTTCCACGGCGACGATCGCCAGGATCCACCGGCCTATATTGCCGTGCTGGATGTTCTGTTTGAAATGGGTATCTATGCTGATGTGGAGATCGTCAGCATTCCTCCCAGCCTGCGCTATCCCTCGTTCGATGTAGCGGTACGCGAGTTGCAGGAACAGCTTATCCTACCGGGTGATGAACAGACGAGCCAGGAGCTGCGTTCCCTGCTGCAAGGCTGGCTCGTCGAACGCGATGACCTGCTCGTCCCGCCTGTGGGAGAGATGGTCGCCGCGATTATCAAAATTTCCTCGCGCTAGACGATGGCCTTGTCCAGGTTGGAGAAGAGGTTGTTCAGGGTGTTGTTTGTGATGCCCCGTCCAATTGGATTGTCAGCGACCTTGATAGGGCCATCGAGGTTTGCTGTGGCATCGTAGTACAACACCGATCCCCCCGGCTCGTCATTGATACGAATCTGGCTGGTGGCATCAATGGAGCCGCCAGTTCCCTTGCGCTGTACCTGAAGCACCAGAAAGTTGGGGGCTTGCATCTGTGCAATATGGATGGCGATGCCAAAGGGGCCTTTCAGACCGGGCAGCGGTGTGGTGACTCGTGCTCTGATGAGATCACTGTCGAGCATTTCAACATCGTTGCAGCCGGGAATGCACGATTTCAGAATTTCAGGGTTGAGGATCGCATTGAAAACCTGCTGACTGGACGCTTTAAATTTGTGACTTCCGTTGAGTTTCATCGAACCCTTCCTTACCATAAAATATTTTGACCTTTTGCCACATCCTGTAAGTTGCAGAACGTGATGGAGACGGCTTTGCTCGTCCCAGGATGCTATTGTAGTGGTTTCTGACAAGACTTTCAAGAAAACGGGATGGTACAACCATAAATTCCTATATCCCCATTTGCCCCCGGTACGATACGCTCTTCTACCCAGATGGGCTATATATGCGCATGTTTTTAGCTGAGTATGTTATACTGTGTTTCGATGTTTCACTGCATGTCACGGGCCTGTTGCGAGGAAGAAATGAGCTTCTTTTATCAGGAAACATGATAGATAGGACAGGGGGTGGAAGCTGAGAAAAAACACGAATGTTCATGGGAAGAAATAGACTTGTATTCTGAAGGAAGGGGGAACGTGATGACCTGGTTTGACGAACGTGATGAACAAACACAGGGACAGTGGCGTTCTCGACTTGAGAAAGGTCGACTCGACCTGTCAGCTTCGGTAGAGCAAACATTGGCGGAGGGCGCGGCGGATGAGGCAGAAGAAGTATGGATGGATGTAGATGGTGAAGAAGGAGGTACACAGGTGGTAGATGAGCATATGGGTGAAGTTCATAGAGGAACAGCGGTGATTCCTCCTCGTTTGAGTTTGCAAACTAAACCGATGTATACAGTAGCGACTGCTGCTCACAGCTCGGAAGTGCCGGTTCCTGCTGTAGGGTCGTCTGAGATGCAAGAGCATTCTCAGCAGAAACAGCCAACTGGCGTTTTCTCCCGTCTGGCACAGCGCATTACCATGTCACTGGCCGCGATTACGTCGCCGTTTCAGGCACAGGGAGCGGCTTCACAGCCAGCAGTGCAGGAGATGCACGTTCCTATGTCGTCGATACTTCCCCCAACAAATCTGAGCATGCAAACGGTGACGACAGTGCGCGTAGAACGTTCTGAGACGACGACAACCATCATTGAAGGCGCTCCAATGCATTATCCTGTGCCGGCAGCAGCGCATTCCCCGACTTCTTCAGTACCCCGGTTGCCTCGGCCTGATCATCCTGTACAGGGAGAGGGCAAAGCTCGCCCGGCGGGTTATCCTTCCAGGGTACATTTAGAGGCCACCCCGAAGGATATCTCGCCGCATTCAACTGTTGACACAAGTGAGAAGTATGCAGTGGTGAGCTATCCAGCTCATGACAGTACAGAGCCGCTACCCTTGCGCAATACCTTTTCTGCTATTCCCAGGAGCGCTCCAACGCTTGAACTTCCCGCCGTCAATGCCGTCTCTACTGATGCCATGGCCGCGACAAGAGCTGATCAATCGGCTCTACACACGATCAATCGCGCACTTATGGAGGAAGCGCCGACTGTAGAGGCGGTGTATGACAAAACGACGAGCGGTCGGATGCCGTCCGTGCATGTGCCGACCAGGGAGAGCGATAAAGTTGCATCTCTGTCACTCTCGCGAACGACCTTTGGTTCTGGCAGCTTCGATGCCGGGCAGGGAGAAGTAGCCGTTGCGAGTCCAGAAATTACAGGGAGCAGCGTTGTGACGGTGATGCTGGCCTCTGATCCCGGTCCGGTAGTGGTTCAGTATGTCTCACTGCAGCCCGGCACTGGCTTTACGATCCATCTGAGCGCGCCAACAAAGGTGAAAACCCTGTTCAATTACGTTGTCTTACGGGGAGAAAGTTAGAGTTCCCCTTCGACCTCCCGGCGTAAACGCTTGAAGAACGTTTCCATGAAGGCGTAGCGTTCCCGCGCCAGTTCGCGCCCGGTGCGGGTTGTCATGCGTTCAGCCAGGTTGCTAAAGAGCAGCTGGAACTCGATGTAGGGCGAGTAATTGGGGTCGCGCCGTAAACTGCGCACAAGCAGGGGGTCGACCGGCTCCACAATGTTGTCCGGTAGCGGTGAATAGACCTTTTGATTGTAGTGGCCCGTGATGCAGTAGAGGCGACCGATGCCGATGGCCCCCAGCCCGTCGATCTTATCGGCATCGTAGAGGATGCGTCCTTCCAGTGATTGCGGGGTGCGTCCACCCGTCAGGCGGTGGTCGCGAATAGCTTGCTGCACGATGGGGATGGCCTCCTGTGGAAAGTGGGTATTTGAAAGCAGTTCCGCTGCCATATCTGCGCCGATCAGGGCATGATCGCCACCGTGCTTGCGTTCGCGCTGCTGCCCGATATCATGAAAGGCGACCGCCGCCCAGATGGCTGGTAGGTCGCCGCCTTCCCGGGCCTGAATAGTATCTGCAAGCGCCATGACGCGCTCAAGATGGTCATAATCGTGGGCGGCATCCTCGCTGCCCTCGCGAGCCATTGTCTCTTTCGCCAGGCTCAACAGCCAGCTTCGTAATTCATTCACTGATTGCAATGTCCTTTTCTAACCCGGGAAGTGTAAAGATAAAGCGGCTCCCTTCACCGGGGATACCACTACTCTCTACACGAATTGTACCGCCATGCAAATGAAGAAGTTCGGCAACGAGATAGAGGCCCAGGCCGATACCTCGTACCTGGCTTCCCTGTGTATTGGAGGCACGATAGAAACGTTCAAAGAGACGGGTCTGGGCGTCTCTGGGAACGCCCAGACCCTTATCTTCAACGCCTACTTCGATGATGCGTTTTGTTTGTGTTGGAGCGACCAGGCCAGTTGTCTCTTCCGTCGATGTAATGCCTTCATGAAGAAGACGTTGGCGCAGCCAGACGGCAACAGGGCCACCCTGGGGACTGTATTTGATGGCATTCTGAACCAGATTGACCAGCACCTGAAGCAGGCGATCGCTATCTCCCTTGACGACATAATCATACGGGCAAGGCTCGATCACACAGCTTATCTGGTGGTCGGAGGAGGTCGCACTATAGTTTTCGACGACCTGCTCTGCAATTTTTGTCAGGTCCACTTCCTCAATCTTGAGTGTAAGCCGACCACGATTGATCTGTGTCACCTCAAGAAAAGTGTTGACGATATCGGTCAGCAGGTGCGTCTGTTTCTCAATAGTGGAGAGGCTTTCGATCAGGTCATTGTTCTGGCTCAGTTCGTCTGAACGACGCAGCAGGCGCAAGAGCATCTGGCAGTGAGCCAGGATGACGGTCAGCGGCGTGCGAAACTCATGCGCGGTAATGGACATGAATTCGTCCTTGAGCGCATTGGCTTCGCGCATCGCTGCCTCGTTTGCTCGTGCGGTGGTGGCCTCTTCCTGAAGGTATGCCTGCTCGATGGCTAAGCCTGCGAGCTGTGAGAGACCCTCGACAATCGCCATATCCCAGAGGCTAAAATTGTTTTGCTGCTCGTTTCCCTTCGTGCCTGACGAGCGGTCGAGCAGCATCAAGCCTAGCAAACGCTCGTTATGGGAGATGGGCGCGGCAAGGATCATAGTGTGTTGGAATGGGCTGGAGAGGCTGCCTGTTTGACGTCGAAATTGCTCCGCCGCTACCAGCATGGCGTGTCCCTGAATCAATTGCTCTTTAAATTGCTGAAACTCGTCGACGGAGGGAGAGAGCCAGCGATTTTGTTCGCTGAGCCACTGCTGCTCATTATCGGAGATAAAGCCTGTGGAGAGCAGAGGAGTGAAGCGCTGCTGCTCATTATCATAGAGATAGACGACACCGCGCTCGCAGCTAAGGGCGCTCAGGGTGAGTTGCAGCACGCGGCTTTGGATATCATAGATGTCAGTGAGGCCAGAGACGGCTTCCGCGACGCTCAACATGGTTTCAAGTGCGTGCCGGATGTGTTCCTCGGCTTCGACCTGCTCGGTGATATCACGAAATGCGCTGACGATACCGATCTGTTGCCTCTCATTATTGAACATGGGGGACATATTCACTTCAAGAATGCGCCGGACACCGTCTGCACGATAGGTTATGAAACGTTCGCCGCGAATCCGCTCACCGCGCAGCGCCCGGCTGACCGGAAAATCCTCTTCATGAATTGGTTGTCCGTTGAGCGTCAGCGTATGAAATCGCTGGAGAAAGGTGTGTAACTGTTCTGAGCTGTTCACCGGCATATCGAGGAAACGAGCAGCCGCTTTGTTGCCGATTATGACCTCATGCTCCTGCGTAATCACGGTGATACCTTCTCTCAGCGATTGAAAGACGGCTTCCAGCGTATTGGCTCGCTCCATTGCCAGCGCGGCAGCCTGGTGAGCATCCTCCTGCAGGCGATGTTTTTCAACGGCAAGCGCGCACTGTGCTGCGATATCCTGGGCGAAGGCGAACTGGCTATGCGAGAGTTGGCGAGGTTCATGAATGTAGTGTGCGATGGCAAAACCGAGGCAGTAGGGCTGCATGCGTTTCTCTTCGTTCGCCGTTTCATCGCTTTTGTGCATGGTACCTGCCATCAGCGGAATGACCATCATATGGGCCAGACCGTGCGCCTGGTACCAGCTCTTTTCGCGTCCGGTCGTTTGCTCACTGACAGTCAGAAGGGGCATACCACTGCGGGTTGCCTGCTGACAGTGACTGAGTTCGGAGAGGGTTATGCCAGTGGGTATCTTTTCTTTGTTTGCTTTCAGATGCTTGCTGCTTGCTACGACAGGCGTTTCCCCCTCAAGAAGCACAATAAGGCCACCGCTGGCATCAAGTTCCTGCACCAGGCAATTCAGGGCAATGTCCAGAATCTCGCCGAGGTCGCGTCCAGTGTTGACGGCTGTTGCGACCTGGTTGATGTCTTGCGAGCGTTTAATGAGCTGTTCCGCACGCCTGCGTTCCATTTGCGCCTGCTGGTACAGGCGACCGTTGCCAATGGCAATAGCTGCCTGCTGGGCGATAGCGCGAGCCAGTTGTACCTGTTCCGGTGAGAAGGTGCGTTCCTTGCCGGGGTCATCCAGCGTCATCATCCCTACCACCTGACCATCACGCACCAGTGCGAGCAACAGAACAGAGCGCACCAGAAAGGTATCGGCCACAAAACGCATACTCGGCTCGCTCCCCAGGTCTTCCTGAAAAAGTATGCCTTTTTCATCTATGAGGAGGCGTATGGTAGGATTATCAGCTGGGAGGGTGCTGTGATACCAGATGTAGGCTGCCGTTTTGATGTCCTGGCTATTCAGGTGTGGTGAGGAGAGATGATAGGCGGCAGGAATGAAGACGCTGCGATGTTCTTCAAATAGCCAGACTGCACAGCGTTCTACCTCGCATACCTCAGTTGAGCGCCTGACAAGCACTTTCAGGATGTGGTCGATATCAAGAGATGAGGCCAGTAACTCGCCAAGTTCGCGTAAAAATTCGCTCTCTCGGAGAGCAGTGAGAAGCCGCAGGCGCTCTTGATCATTAGTGGTTGAGGGATTTTCACCGGGCATGGTTGCAGCCTCTCGTCTGGTTCGAGCGATTCAATGTTGTGCTTACAGGAAAGGATAAAGTATTCATCACTTTCTCACTGTTCGGGCGCTGTCCATCTTTCTCCTGCGAGGATGACGATTGCATCAGAGTGTAACAGAAGAGTCATATAGAAGTCAAGTCAAAATTTGATCAGTTTATTCGCAGCATAAGCAAGAGGTAGACGTACAAAAGCCAGGGCCCTTCAGCAGGGACCCTGGCTTTTTGCATGTCTATCTCTTGCTTATGCTGTCGGTTTTTTCGTTTTATTTTTCCGGCTGAGTCGCACAAGTTCGACGCCAAAGGCGAGGGCCGTTCCCGCGACTGCCTCGGCAATGGGTATCACTTTCGAGGTCAGCGAAGAGGAGGGTTTCTCTTGCTTGCCCTGTTTCTGCGCCTTCTTTACCGCACCCCTGGCCATCTCTACAGCTTCATCGTCACTTAATTGAGTGGATTGCGTGGTCTGTGCAGCTTGCGAGCTGGGTCCTGATTTTCCTGCTTGAGCAGCCTGTTTAGCTGACCCTTTCTGGTCTTTTTGCCCGCTCTGGGCCTTGCGTCCTAGATTCCCTGCCTCCTTTACCGGATTGAGGGAATAGCCAGTACCAGGATTAATGGGTTTGTGGGATTGGGCAGCAGCTTTTTCCTTCGTTTCATCGTTTTCTGGCGCGTGGCTGGTCCAGTCGTGAACCATCGTTACCAGGTCCGCAGGTGTGGCAACAACTTTCTCTGCGAAGAAGGCGTTAATCTCGACACCTAGCAGGAGGATGACGGCAAAGTAGTAGAAGAAAGCCAGCAGGATAATGGCAAAGCCAACCGTACCGGCATAGCCCGTCATAAAGTGCGTCACGTAAACTGGAAAAAGTGTCAGGAATAGCTCAAGGAGGACGGCTGCAACCAGCGCCCCTAACCAGCTATCACTGAAACGAATGCTCTTGTTCGGCACAACAACATAGATAGCCAGGAACAGGATAAACGAGGCAAACAGGCCGCTCAGAATACCGCCGATAAAAAGGAGTGGGCCACTGGCAGCCAACGATGCCAGTGGCGTGTACTTGAGCAGCGAGAACACAAACGTGGGTGCGCTTGAGGCTACAAACATAATAGGGACAAGAATCACGAACAACAGGAGCATACCGATAGCCATGATATTCTGCGGGATAGGACCTCTCGGCTTCACATGAAAAATGATGTCGAAGCAACCTTCCATCAAGGTAAAGAGGCGCGAGCCGCCGAAGATGGCTAAAAGGAGGGCGATAATGCCCAGTGGGCCGGAGACGCGAGCCAGCTGATCCTTGAGCGTAAGGAGAAGGTCTTTGTTCGAAGAGATTGTTGATGGAAAGACGTGTTGAAGTGAGTTAATGAGATTATCCGTTGAACCGGGGCTTAAATGTCCAAGGATAAAACCCAGGATAGCGAGAATGGCTACGGCGATGGGGAAAATGGCGGTGAGCAGGTTGTATGCTAGCGCTGCCGACAGGTTCATCACCCAGTCATTATTGAATTTGGTGAAAAACGCTAAAAATGGTTGAGCGTCTTTCTCGACATCCTGCACCAGCCCCGGAGAGCCGTGCTTGGATTGTGTTTGTGAGTTGTGAGCTTTAACTGCCATAATTGCACCTCTTAACTGTTATAAAAAAAGATAACTACAGACGACCTTGTCTTCTTTTTCAAACACGGCTGATACCCTTTTCCCGTTTCATCTGTCATAAGCTATAATATGGGAAAGGCAATGGGAGGCGCTTTCTTGTTAAAGACGAAAGGATGTGCCAGCACAGGGCGGGTAGAGTACTGAAAGGTAATTATGGGTTCATCATCGCAGAAATCATTTGCCTCATTAGTATGGGACGTTGTCCGTTTAGGAGCGCGAGCGTTCTGGCACAGCCGTGCCAATCCCGCACGCGCCGCGCTTGAACGGCAACAGGCATTAAGTTCGCTAGGCCTTCCTCCCAATGCGACCCGGCAGCAGATCAAACGTCGCTATCGCTCTCTGGCAAAGAAGCATCATCCTGATCGCGGCGGAGACCGGCAGCAGATGATGCGAATTATCGCCGCTTACGAGTTGTTGATGAAAGATCAGCCGAAGCCGTGAAGGCACAGATCAGGGAAGTTCCGCACCACACTGGTTGCAGAAGCGTTTGCCAGACCTTGCCGGTGCGCCGCACTGATCACAGAAGCGCGTCTCCGTACTGCGCGATGGGGCGACCGGCCCAGGGGCTGGAGGCGGTGTGGAAACAGGTGATTGCTGTAATGGTTGTACTGGTACGCCAACATGCGGTATTGGTCGGGCAGCGCGTGGGACTCCTGTTGAGGCAGGGGACTGCCCTGGCTGCACAGATGCAGACGAAATCGGAGGTCGTGCCTGTGCATTGGCAGGAGGCGGCATCTGTTGTTGCGGCTGCGATTGCCCTGGCTGGCCCGATTGTGCTACTGGCCCTCCTTGCCCTCCCTGATTTGCCCCCTGGCTCTGGACGGCGAAAGGATTTTGCTGGCTCGTACCTGACTCCTGCACTGCTTGAATGGTACTATGGACGGTTTTAGCCGCTTTGATTGCTATACCTCCGATGGTACCCGCGATTTTCAGTCCCTTTGCGATATCGTCCATATCCTTTTTGATGCGCTGCGTCGGGGGAATCATCGTCGAATCGGAAACCTTGTTGTAGAAGTTCTGTCCGATCTGGATGCCTTCGCCATTCCACGAGACCTGCCCTTGCTCCTGTGAGCCGTCATCGAAGCGCAATGAAATGGTATTGCCCTGAATGATGTAGTTTCCCTCACGCCTGGTTTCCGGCGCTGCGGTCGTAACTTGCTGGCCGCTGAGCAGTGACTGTGCTGCGTTGGAGATGCGGCTGTGTTCCTGCGTAACCAGTAAGAAGCGCCCGTTGGGATAAATGGTCAGCCGGTCGAGGCGGGAAGTAAAGTAATCAAGTCCAACCCCTGATTGATGTGTACATTCATATTGGCCTGTAATTGGCTTCATTCAGATCGCTCCTTCCTGCCTCAGACAATGTATAATCTCTCTTTTTGCTCAGCCTATACCTGCTTGTGTGTGCTTTTTCTTATTATATCTGAGACATGTACGTGCGAGAAGGCGAGATTGTTGTATGAGCGTCACTCGATAGTCTCCCCTTCAGGAGTAAGTGTGGGGGAATTGCCAGCGGAAGTGAGATTGGCAAGATAGCGGGCATGATCCAGTTCTTGCTCCCCGGCTTCTACGTTCCCTTTTTTGAGCAGGTGACGACCGAGCAGGTCGTGGGCGCGGATGCGTGCAGCTAGCCGGTCGGTAAGAGTAAGAACATCAATGGCTTCCTTAAAGGCTTGCTCAGCCTGCTCATTGTGAACATCCATCGCTTCGAGGACGCGGCCAAGCATCATAGCTGCCTCAGCTCTCCTGATACGATAGCTCATTCGCCCGGCTGCCTGCGCCTGTTGGATGTAGTTCAGAGCCTCATCGTAATGTTTCTCTTCCAGTTCGATGCTGGCCAGTGAACATGCGACGGCGGAGACAAGATTTGCTCGCTCCTGGCGCTCTCGCTGGCTCGCCGTCGTATTTTCAGCGGGTGTCTCAAGTTTGTTTTGCCAGCTATCAAGCACACTACGCAGCTGCTCCCGAGCCTCTTCCAGGTTTCCCTGTGCCTTCTTAATGAGACCGATCTGACAGAGGAGAAGAGCTTCACGCTGACTTTGTCCCACTGAACGGTAGAGGATGCTGGCATTACTGGCATGTTCGAGGGCAATACGCAACTGTTTCTCCCGCTCTTCCGGGCAGATCTCACCATCGTTGGGTTTATTTGCCAGCTCGCAAGCTATAAGTGATATGCCCCAGTGCGTCTCTGCCACATAAATCAGCGAGGTGGTCGAATCCATCAATTCCAGGGCCAACTGATACTCTCCTAGAGCCTCATCTAACTGACCCAACTCCCGGTAGGTCGCTCCTAGCCGCAGGTGCAGGAGCATCTCCTCAAATCGCTGCTCCTCTGGCAATATCTGGGGTTTCTCTGCCACTGCTACCAGAAAATCTTTCTGAGCCGAAAGAAATCGGCGCAGGTCAAAGTGGCACTGGCCGCGCAAGGAGGCAAGACGCCAGCGCAGGGTAGGTGGAACATGGACAAAAGAGAGGGGTTCCAGCAGTTTGAGAGCGCCCTTCGTATCCCTGTGAGAAAAAGTCTGATTCGCCTGCACCCGTAGCTCTTCAAAATGTTTGTATTGCCCGGCTTCACTTTCCATCTCATGTTGTTGATGGGCTAATTGCTCCAGATCCACTAATGGAAGGTTAAGCTTCTCTGAAAGATATTGGAGACTTTCATGCGAAGGTTCTACCCTGTTTCTTTCAATCTGAGAGATCAGGCTTGTGCTGTAACGGTTACCAGCAACTTGCGCCAGTGAGAGTCGTTGGCTCTCACGCGCTGCTCGCAAGCGTCCGCCGAGGGTCTCGGGGGGAACTGACTTCGATGGACGTGGCATGCATTCTCCCAACCTTTCTGCTCTTCTAGTTCTGGCAGGCCTGTTTCACCTGCCGGTCTTTATCTGATAACTGATATCTACATACATTGGAGTATAGCATTTAAGCAGTCATCATATATTTTATTGTGAATTACAATAGCAAGATACAATTCAGGGAAAGATACGTGAGCATCATATTCTAGCTTAGGATGCGTCAGAATATATTTAGAAAAGCGCATACCTGTTCTCTGAATAAGAGCAAAGAATTTCTCTTACAATGTTACACAAGATTGTATAAAAAAGCAAGTATGGGAACAGAGTCCCATGAAAAAGCTTGTAGAGAGCTGAGAAGGTTCTAGACTCTTCAGTAATTTATACGTAAAAGCATGTAAAAACGTTTTGTTTTTTGAGAAGAATAGGGAAAAATACCGGATTGGAAAGCAGCGATTACCGGATTGAGGAATATCTTTCGGAACAGGAATGTAGAACTTTTGGTCGAAATAGTATTGACTTTCCGCGCTACAGGCTGTATGCTGAGAGGGAAAGGAAAAATGTTTAGAGAGGAAATCAGTATCTATGGCTCGTACTCCAAAATTATCTCCTATATTAGATGATTTATCGCAGGAGCAACTGACCTTGTTTTCTCAGGAGAAGACAGAGGAACAGCGAGAGGCGGCTACCATAAAGGTGGGAAACAAGGAAAGCAGGTCGCGCACAAAAAAGCAAAGCGAATATTCTGCTGCTGATATACAGGTGCTGGAAGGTATTGCGGCAATACGTCATCGTCCCGGCATGTACATCGGGTCAACTTCGACTTCTGGTTTGTTACATCTGATCTGGGAAGCCCTGGACAATGCGGTTGACGAGGCTGTGGCCGGATATGGAAAGAACATCTGGCTGCGCATTGAGCCGGATGGCTGGGTAACAGTACGAGACGAGGCGCGTGGCATGCCGTTCGATCCCATGTTGTACCAGGGAGCCTATCTGCCAGCCGCCACCGTTATTCTGACCGTGCCGCATTCCGGTGGCAAGTTTGCCGAGGGAGCGTACAAGACCGCTGGAGGCCTGCACGGTGTTGGCGCAACAGTCATTAATGCGCTCTCGGAAAAGCTGGAACTGATCATCTGGAAGGATGGACAGCAGTTTCGCCAGACGTTCAGTCGTGGTTCGGCGATGCCACACAAGATTACGCCCTGCGACCCCAGACTGCATGGCACGCAGTTGCGCTGGCTCTACGACCGCTCAATTTTTGATGCAGATGCCTGGTACTCGCTGGATGCGGTCATCAGCCGCTTGAAGGCTGCTGCCTACCTCAATCGCGGTATGAGCTTCCATCTTGAGGCATACGACGAAGAGACGAACGAGCCGGTCAAGCGCGACTTCTATTCGCGTGAGGGCCTGCCCGATTATGTGCGCGACCTGGCAACGAGCACCAGCGCGCCATTGTTTAAGCAGGTGATCGGCATTGCCAGAGAGAAAGATGGCGTGCAGGTTGAGGTGGCTTTACAGCCCACCAACGGCTATAAAATCGCCATGTACAGCTTCGCCAACGCGGTGCGCACGCGCGATGGTGGGGTGCATGAGACCGGCTTCAAAGCTGCGCTGACGAAAGTTGTGAATGACTATGCGCTCAAATTCGGCGTCATTAAGAGCCGTGAGAAGGATGGGTTCAAGCCGGAGGTGATCCAGCAGGGCCTGAACGTGGTCATTTCGGTGAAGCTGACCAATCCCCAGTTCCAGGGTCAGACCAAAGACCGCCTGAATAACGGGCCAGTCGAAGGCATCGTGCGCTCGGTGGTTGACGAGGGGCTGAAAGAGTGGTTTGAGAGCTATCCGGGACCGGGTAAAGAGTGGCTGAAGAAAATCTTGCAGATGCAGAAGGCGCGCAACGAGGCCCAGCTGGTCGAGGAACTGGCGCGTGCCGGTACGAAAAAGAACGGCGAATTGATCGATACCACGCTGTCGAAAAAATTCCTGCGTTGCAACACGAGTGACCCGTCACGTGCGGAATTGTTTATCGTCGAGGGTGATTTAGCCGGTGGCAGTGCGGGTCAGGGGCGTTTCTCCGATTTCCAGGCGGTGCTCAAGCTCAAAGGCAAGCCGCTCAACGTGGCGAAGGCTGACTTGAAACGGATCGTGGAAAACGAGGAGATACGCACGATTATCAACGTGCTTGGCACGGGAACACGCGATAGTTTCGATATCGGTCGCCTGAAGTTTCATCGCATCATCATCGCCACCGATGCCGATGTGGACGGCCTGCATATCCAGTGCCTGCTGCTGACGCTCTTCCACCAGGAGTTCAGCGACCTGATCGAGCGCGGTCATGTCTATATCGCCTGCCCGCCGCTCTACTCGGTCAAGTACAAAGGCAAGGTTGTCTGGCTGCTCGATGACGATGCACGGCAGCAATTTATCGCCTCCCATGCCGATGCGCAGGGATTGGAGTTCAAACGCTTCAAAGGTCTGGGTGAGATGAATCCGAAGGAACTGCGCGATACCACCTTTGATCCTGGCCGCCGTGTGCTCAAGCGTGTGACGATGGAAGATGGTGTGCTGGCAGCGAAGCTGGTCGCGGAATTGATGGAGGATGAGAATGCAGAAGCTCGCCGCAGCTTCCTGGCCGAGCATTCGCGCAAAATAAAGGAACTGGACGTATAGATTTATGGCTCGAAATACTGAAGCACTGACCACACAACTGAATAACAATAACAATGGTGGTATCCGGGAAGAGGATTTCTCGGTTGTCATGGCGCACGCCTTCGCTACCTATGGACTCTCGGTCGTCACCGATCGGGCGCTGCCTGACGCTCGCGACGGCTTGAAACCGGTGCAGCGCCGTATCCTGGCCGGGATGCGCGATGCACGCTACCTCTCAAGCCGCCCGACGGTCAAGAGCGCCGAGGTAGTTGGCCTCATCCTGGGCAACTATCACCCGCACGGCGATACTTCGGTCTATGACGCTGCTGTGCGTATGGCGCAGCCCTTTACTATGCGCTATCCTCTCATCGAGGGACAGGGCAATATGGGCAGCGAGGATGGCGATGCCCCGGCTGCATATCGTTACACCGAGATGCGGCTCTCGCCTCTGGCAGAGGCGTTGATGGCCGATATGGAGAGCGAAACCGTGTCCTTGCACCCAACCTACAAACAGGACCCGAAGGTGCTGGAACCGGATTACCTGCCTGGACGCATCCCGCCCATGGTCAATCCGTCCAGCGGCATCGCGGTTGGCCTCTCGACCAACATTCCGCCGCACAACCTGGGTGAAGTCATGCGCGCCTGCATCGCCCTGCTGGACAATCCGAAGATGAGCGTTGAACAACTTCTGACCTACATTCCCGGCCCGGATTTCAGTCAGGGTGGGCGCATCATTGGTAGTGAGGGTATTAAGGACTACTTCACGACGGGCAAGGGACGCATTATTGTGCGTGCCCAGGTGCGCCTGGAAGAGACGCCGCGCAGCCGCTCGCTGATCGTGACGCAGATACCTCCGATTGGCCGGGACAAGGTCAAAGTATCTATCGTCAAGGCCATCAATGCACGCAAGCTCGAAGGACTGATGCCTGACCTGCGCGACGAAAGCGATACGGAAAAGGGCATGCGCATCGTGCTGGAACTGCGTAAGGACGCCGATGCCGCACAGGTGCTCTCACAGCTCTTCAGCGAGACCGATTTACAGATCGCCCTCTCCTTCCAGATGGTCTTTCTCTTCGGCGAACCCATGCAGGCCGCTCGCCAGCCGCGCCAGGCAGGCATGCTCGACCTGCTCAACTACTGGAATGCCCACCAGGTCGATGTGCTGACGCGCCGCTCGCAGTTTGAACTGCGCAAGGCACGCGAGCGCCTGCACATCGTCGAGGGTCTCATCATCGGCTCGGCCCATGCCGACCGTATCGTCAAAATCTTCCAGCAGGCCGAGGATCGTTCCGCCGCCCGCAGGCAGATCGAGACGCTCTACAAGCTCACGCCCATCCAGTCCGAGGTTATCGCCACGATGACGCTGGCACAGGTGACGAAACTGGATGCCACGAAGTATGCGCGAGAGAAGGAAGAACTGCTCTCACGCATCAGCGAGCTGGAACACCTGCTAAGTGATCGTAAGGCGCTGATTGCGCTGCTCAAAAAGGAGATGCAGCAACTTATCAAGCAATTCGGGGACGAGCGGCGCACGGTCATCGATGCAGAGGGACAGGTTCACGCGCCCATTCAGGAGGTAGAGAGCCTGCACGAACGCGAGCCGCTTGTGGTAGTGCTTACTCGCTCAGGTACGCTCAAAGCCCTGCCCCCCGATACCTACGCGCCAAGGGGCAAGAATGGCTCTGCCCTCTACTCCGTTGCCCGTGGCGATGAGCAACTGAAGCAGATCATCGCCATCACCTCGCAGGATTACGTGCTCTGTGTCAGCAACACTGGTCGCGTCTTCCAGATTGCCGCGCACGATATTCCAACGGGAACGCGCTCGACGAAAGGTGAAGCGGCGCGCAAGCTGCTCGAACTGGCACCTGGCGAAGAGGTCGTTGCTATTCTACCCGTGGAATCACACGACGAGGATCGCTACCTCGCCATCTTCAGCAAACTGGGCAAGATCAAGAAATCGCCGCTTGGCGAGTACAAAACGGTGCATCTGGATGGCTTGCAAGACATGAAACTGGCCGATGGCGACAGCATCGTGGCTGCTCTGCTCACCAAAGGCCTCGGCGAATACTTCGTCACCGCCAGCAATGGGCAAACGCTGCGTTTCAGCGACGAAGCCGTGCGCCCTCAGGGCCGCGTTGGTCAAGGCATGGCGGCCATCTCCCTCAGCCAGAACGCCCATGTCGTCAGCATCTCCTACCTGGATGCTGCGCCCTCAGGAACTGAAGACGAGGCGGCAGCCCGCGAGGAGCATCAGTTGAGCCTGCTCGTCGTTACGGAAAGCGGCCTGACCAAAAAAGTGTCGCTTAACCAGTATCCGTCCAAGGGACGTGCCACTGGCGGCGTCGTCACCACCGAACTCGTCGGCAGCGACAAAGTCCTGCTTGCCACCATCATCGCTGAAGAAGATACGCTCCTCTTCATCTCCAATGGTGAAGGGCCCGAACAGGCCACCGCCATCAAAGCTGCTGATATCAAAGCTCTTCCTCGCGCTAAAAAGGGTTTGCCACTGGTCAAAGGTCATATACTGGGCGTGGTGAAGCTGTAGGGTTTCCCAAACAGAATAAGTAATTGAGGCTTGAGCGTTTATGCCCAGGCCTCTTTTAACCTTTTTCCAATCTCTCTAATCCATTATTATGCTTTTCCTAATCAACAATTAATGGAATTGCTGTCTCCTTTCACTATGCTTGCCCGTGTTAGATTGCAAGGGCAGACATTTAAGGTCTGGGAAGCAGTAGAGTGTCAGGAAAGTGACACAGGGAGTAAGCAGTTCGTCTTCGTCAGGACAAAGATGTCCAGGCGTAAGAAGTAAGGAGAAAGCGATGCTGTCACTACTTTGTGTATTAGTGGTTGTTGGCCTTTTGATAGCACTGGGATTAAAGGTCTGTATGTACCTGTACGGTGCCGGGGCGTTGAGATATAGCTCGGGAAGGCAATTGAGGACCGCACAGGCTGTTGTGGTTGACCGCGATCTCGAACAGGCAATCGCTGAATTTGAATATATGGCTAACCTTGTGCATAGTCTGGAGAGATAAACAGGTTTTTCAGTATTGGCCTCCTGTCCTACTAAGGTAGTTATGCTTCAGTAAGGGATAATATTTAAAGGAGGAGCCTCCTGACAAACTTCTTGCATCGTCCTGTCACCTTCGCACGGAGGGGTATGGTTGTTGCGCCGCACTACCTGGCGGCTGAAGCAGGGCTGGAGCTGCTGAAAGCGGGGGGCAATGCCCTCGATGCAGCAGTGGCGGCAAGTGCTATGCTCCAGGTGGTGTATCCTTTTGTCTGCGGCCTGGGTGGCGATGTTTTCATGCTTATGTATCATGCTGCCAGCGGAAAGCTTTATGGACTGAACGGTAGCGGACGGTCTGCGCAGGCGGCCACTATTGAACGTTACCGTGATCTGGGTTATACAACCATGCCCGTGCTGGGCATCCATACTGTTACCGTTCCTGGCTGTGTCAGTGGCTGGGATGAGGCGGAGGAGCGTTTTGGCCGTCTAGGGTTAGCGCAGGCGCTTGCTCCGGCTATTGCCTATGCCGAAGAGGGTGTTGCAGTGGGGCCAGACTTGCATGCCGCCCTGGCTCGCACAAATGTTAGAGAAGGTATTCATCGCTCCTGGCATGCACACTTCTTGCCTGATGGCTCAGTTCCTCCGATCGGGGCCGTTATCCGCTTTCCTACACTGGCTCGTACATTACATGCTATCGCCAGAAACGGGTCCTCAACGTTTTATCAAGGAGAGATAGCGGAACAGATCGCTGCGTTTTTTGCTCGCGAGGGCGGCTTGATAACCCGCGATGATCTGGCGGCGCACCGCAGCGAGTGGGTGATACCCCTGAGTGTACCCTTTGCCGACCTCAGAATTTATGAACTGCCACCAAATACGCAGGGCATAACGGCCCTTCAGATGCTTGGCATCATAGATCGGTTGCCCCTCGGTAATGGCTTGCTAGCGCCGGACACAGTTCACATGGAGGTCGAGGCGAAGAAGCTTGCCTTTGCGGACCGCGATACTTATCTTACCGACCCTGCTCACATGCGCCTCGATCCGGCAGCGCTTCTCGAACCAAACTACCTGGCACAAAGAGCGGCACTCATCGATCCTGCGAGGGCACAAACGTCGATTGCACCCGGCAGCTTTGGTGGCGATACAGTCTACCTCTGCGCGGCTGACAGGGAAGGCAATGTGGTTTCGCTCATTCAAAGTAATTATATGGGCTTCGGTAGCGGCGTCGTTGTGGATGATACGGGGATCGTTCTCCAGAATCGAGGCGCATATTTCTCACTTGACTCCTCTGCCGCGAATGCACTCGCCCCTGCCAAACGCACGCTGCACACTCTGATTCCATCGATGGCGCTACGTGATGGTCGACCTGCGATGGTCTTTGGCACGATGGGTGGTGATGGGCAGGCGCAGATTCACCTGCAGGTTTATACGGCGACAGCGCGTTTTGGGCTGAACATTCAGGAAGCTATCGAGATGCCACGCTGGATACAGGGCGCGGAAAACGGCATAGAGGTGCTGCGTGTGGAAGCCCGTTTCCCGCAGGAGACGATTCACGTCTTACGCCAGCGCGGTCACCAGGTGGAAGAACTGGGCGCGTGGGAAACGGGCATGGGCTATGCACAGGGTATCACCTTCGATGCGTCGACCGGTGTGATGCAGGGAGGAGCCGACCCACGCGCCGAAAGTCTTGCCGCCACCTGGTAAAGCAGGTCTGAAAGGGCGACACCCTATTTAGTGGTGGCGCGTCCGATCTGTCCCACTGCTTCAGTAAACCAGAGGTTGCCATCCGATCCAGCCGTAATATCGGTCGGGCTACTGCTAGCTGTTGGCGTTGGGAACAGGGTAATGGCTCCGCTCGTCGTGATGCGACCAATAGCACTCTTGTTCGTAGTCAGGTCTTGATACGTGAACCAGAGGTTGCCATCCGGTCCAGCCGTAATTCCGCTCATGTAGAGGTAATCTTTGTCTGGAAGGGGCAAGGAAAACTCGGTGATCACGCCTGCCGGGGTGATGCGTCCGATCTCGCTGGTTGAATTTGTGTCGTCGAGGGTGAACCAGAGGTTGCCATCAGGCCCTGCCGTGATATCATCGGTTGATCCATTTCTGGTGGGAACGGTGAAAGGAGTGAACTTCCCGGAGGTGCTCATTTTCACAATCTGGTTGGAGCGGTCTGTGAACCAGAGATTGCCGTCAGACCCACTCGTGATTTGATAGGGATAGCCACGGCCAGTGAAGGGGAAGGCGGTGAATTGGCCGCCCGGTGTCATGCGCCAGACCCTGCTTGCTCCATCAGTGATGTAGAGATTTTTATCTGGCCCTGTTGTGATATCCCAGATATAACTGGGCTCCGGCACTGTGAAGGTGGTCAGCGTTCCTTTTGTGGTGAGACGCCCGATCTGGTTCGTTGTCGAACCACCAACGTCATTTAGCAAAGTGACCCAGAGGTCCCCTTCAGGCCCATTTGTGATGTAGGTCGCAGAGTTCGGAGTATTAAGCCTGAAGTTGGTCACGACTCCCTGTGGAGTGATGCGCCCGACCTGATTATCGTAAAACTCGGTAAACCAGAGATTGCCATCAGGTCCCGCGGTGATGCCTTGAAGAACACCAACCGAATCTACTTTAAACTCGGTGATTGTGACTGTGGCTGCCACTGGCTTAGCCCAGAGCAACAAGATAGCTCCTGCTATGACCAGAGTTACTGCCCGAAATAGATGGGATTCCCACTTGTGCTCAGTAAGAGCAACTCGTGTAGTGGCTGCTTGCTCCTGTCGCTGTGTTATCATAAAGTGCTTCCCTTTCCTGTTACTTCACTCAACCGTGATGGAAATTGATCGCAACGCATTTAAAGATCTCTTCTTTCCTCATCTTCTGTTTCACAATATTCTCCTGAACATGCCCTATCCGTTTATACGCTAAGAGGTTACTCGTCTTGCGTCATCTTGAAGGGTAGAACACGTACCGTAGCTATGTCATCAGACACGACAGTACGCTTTCACCCGTGAAAGAGATAGGTCATCTATGCGATGTTTTTGTGATGCAGGAGCGTCTACTCTACGAGTTGGAGGTATTAATGGCTGGACATATTCTTCTGGAAGGCGGTATGGAGTTTGGTGGGATGATGGCGGATCCCGACCGCGAAGCGATGAGACTCGCGGGCGGTGAGGACGCCGTTCTGAGCATTATCCCCACGGCTGCTGCGCCGGACAACAATGATCAGAACGCGGGTCGCAACGGGGAGCTGTGGTTTCGCAGCCTGGGGGCGCGCAATGTGGAGTCATTGCCCATTATCGATAGGCAGACGGCGAGCGATCCCGGCATCGCCGCAAAGCTGCGACAGTCAAATATGATCTACTTACTCGGCGGCTTTCCTGCTTACCTGGGGGAGACGCTGAAGGATACATTATGCTGGCAGGCTGTCCTTGAAGCATTCGAGGCTGGGGCCGTGCTTGGTGGCAGTAGCGCCGGAGCGATGGTGCTCTGCCAGTATTACTACGATCAGCGACAATCACAGGTCGTCGAAGGGCTGAATCTGCTGCCGAACACCTGCGTCCTGCCGCACTTTAACACCTTTGGTAGAGGCTGGGCCAAACTCCTGTCGATAAAGCTGCCTACTACCGTCCTGATTGGCATCGATGAGCAGACAGGTATAATCAATGACGCTCATGACGGCTCGAAAGACAACTGGCACGTCTACGGCGCTGGTCTGGTAACGCTCTATCACAATGGTGAGCCAACGGAGTATCAGTCTGGCGAGAGCTTCGAGGAGAATTTCATTATGGATGTGTAGCATATCAATAGAAAAGTTCCCACCCATGTCATTGTGAGCGCAGCGAAGAATCTGAGGCAACCCCTTATGCCGAGTTGTAGATTCTGAGCAAAGCATGACAAGGGTGGGGGCTTTTTCAGGGCATGCAAAAGTAGTGGATGTGCTCTTCTTCTTGAGAAGGTAAAAGAGAGGACTGGCAATACCTTAGTCTGGTCCTCCCTTTTTATGGACAGCAAAAGTGTAAAAAATACACCTTGCTTTTTCTCATGTTTCCGGGGTATACTTTCTAACAAAGGTTGTTAGTGTACATGTGACACCAATAGGTGATGCAGTTTACAGCTTTTCTTTTTTATCGGCTTAGTAAGTGTCAAAAATACACTAAGTCAGAGTCTCTTTTCCCTGTCTGGGAACAAAGGAGAAGTGCGATGAGCAAGGTTCGTTCGCTTGAGAATCAGGTGGAGACGGATGATGAGTATCGAGGGCAGGTGCTGACCGTTGAGCCGCATGGTATCGAGCAGGTTTCGGCCAGTGAGCGGCATGGGAGTCCTCGTACATTGTTTACGCTATGGCTCTCAGCCAATATGGGTTTGCCGGTCTGGCTGGTCGGGGCACTGGCAGTCGTTTTAGGTCTCGGTTTTGCCGATGGTGTGGCGGCCATAATCGTCGGCAATATCATTGGCTGCACTCTGCTGGCGATTACAGCCAGTATGGGACCGGAGATCGGCATGCCGCAGCTTTCGTTTACGCGCCACAGCTTTGGCGTGCGCGGTGCGTATCTACCCGCCCTTTTGAACTGGGTCAGCACCAGTGGCTGGTATGCTGTCAATAGTATTGTGGGAGCTCTGGCGATTGCGAGACTGACCACTTTGCCATTCTGGGTCTCGCTGCTCCTTTTAACGGCGGTGCAGATGCTGCTTGGTATCTATGGCTACAACCTCATTCACCGTTTCGAGGCGGTCAGTGCCGTGCTGCTGGCGATCATCTTCCTGCTGATGTCGGTTATCGGCCTGCCGCAGGCGCACATTGGCCTGACCTCTAAGTTGCCGTTTGCCGATCACGTTGGCCTGTTTGTGCTTATGACTACGGCAGTCGCCTCTTATGTCTTTAGCTGGGCACCCTACGCCTCGGACTATGCGCGCTACCTTCCCACGGATACTGGCAGATGGCGTGTTTTCGGCGCAGTTTTTGGCGGTTCGTTCATCGGTTGCGTCTGGTTGCAGGTGCTCGGTGCGGCGGTAGCAACCATCGGTCTCAATCTGGCTCCAATTGATCTGGTGGTCAAGGTGATGGGTCCTATCTGGATTCCGGCGCTGCTCGCGGTCATCATCGGCACGATTGCCGCCAATGCCTTGAACATCTACACGGGCGCGCTTTCGCTGCTCACGCTGGATGTGCCGATCAAACGCTGGGTTTCGGTCATCGCCGTTGGCATCCTGGGCGGTCTGCTCGCACTCTACGGCTCAAGCGGCCTTTCCGCCAAATATGAAAACTTCCTGCTGCTGATCTCCTACTGGATCGGTCCCTGGCTCGCGGTTGTCCTGGTTGATTTCTTCCTGCACCCTGGCCAGCCCACGCGACCGGAGAAGGGATGGCGTGGCGCGTTTAGAAGGGCGGTTGAATGGCCTGGCCTCGTTGCTTTTCTCGTTGGTCTTATCGTCTCCATCCCCTTTATGAACTCCGCACTCTACGTTGGCCCGATGGCGAACCTGCTGCACGGCGCGGATATCGCCTACTACGTCGGTTTCCTGGTGGCTGGTTTGCTCTATTACGTGCTGCGCACTGTTGTGAAGCCAGAGGCAGAGATCGAGAAGGCTTAAGAAAGGTCAATGCTAGAGCCAGAACGTTAAGCCAGGTGCATAGGTCTTGCGCCTGGCTTAATGAACTCTACCTTATGAGTCAGAAACTGTCCATCAGTAACGTATCTTCAGCTGTCGAAGCCAGGGATGAGAAGGGTGGACAATGGTTTGGTTGCCAGGATTGCCATACTCCAAATGGATGTGGAGACTGCATCATTATGCTCCTTAATAGGGGCGGTGAGGGAGCTATATATCTATAGCGAACCGGGCCTGGCAAGACCCCAGTCCGTCGAGGGAAGGGTCTTGATGTACCAGTCGGTGGTGGTGAGTCCTGCTGGATAGGAGACGGTACGCTGAATTACACCAGGCGGAACTTTGAAGTCTGTCGGCTGGCTATTGTGTTCTTGCTCGGCCAGTAACATGCCTTGATGCCAGATGGGACCGGCACCCGTCACACCAATGACGTTAATCATGGGGGAGTTATCGTTGTTGCCTGCCCACACGCCCATCACGTAATCGTTTGTGTAGCCGATGGTCCAGTTGTCCGCGAAGTTCTGTGACGTACCGGTTTTAACGGCTGATGGATAGACCGTGCCGGGGTTGCCAGCATAGCACTGCGATTGTGTGTTGCTGAAGAGGTAGAGCATGCTGCATGCTCCGAACTCGTAGGTACGCGCCTTATTGTCGCTCAACACGTTGGTCATTAAGTACGCCACCTGGGGACTGATGGCGCGCTTGCCACTGGAGGCGAACTGGTAGACCAGTTTGCCTTGCGTGTTGTAGACGGTGCTGATCGTGTGAGGAGCAATACGCACGCCCCCGTTGGCAAAGACGCCGTAGGCCGAGGTCATGTCCAGCAGGTGAACGCCCAGCGTCCCTAGCACCATTGTATAATTTGGGATACCGTTGTAGCTGGTAATGCCCATACTTTGTGCGGTATTGAGCGAAGCGTCAACCCCCGTTTTGTACAACACTTTGACGGCAGGGATGTTGAACGAGTTTTGCAGCGCGGCCCGGATGGTAATCAGTCCGTGATAGCTCAGATCGTAGTTGCTTGGTGAGTAAGATGGCAGGCCGCAGCACATGGGAATGCTCACGCGCTGGTCCAGCACGGGCATGCCGGGGCTGAGGCCCTGCTCGAAGGCGGTGGCATAGACAAACGGTTTGAAGGCAGAGCCTGGCTGGCGATAGCCCTGCGTCGCCACGTCGAACTGTCCATATTGTGGGTTACCGGGGTCGATATTGCCGAGCAGCACGCGAATGTCGCCATTGTGGAAATCGATCAGCACTTCGGCAGCATCGGTGAGATTGTGGGTTGCCGACAGCGTTGCTACATTCTGACGGGCAACCTGAAGAATCTTATTTTGCAAGGGCAGGTCGAGCGTGGTAGAGACAACCAGACCTGAGCGCGACAGATCGGGAATTTTGACGTGCAGGATACCGGCCAACTCGTTGAGGGCGTAGGCTGTGAAGTGTGGTGCAAGCGTATTATTGATAATGCCGGGCTTCAAGAAGTGTGGGTTCTGCGCCTCCATCAGGGCCTGGGTTTCCTGATCTGCTGTGATATAGCCCTGTGCTTGCAACTGCGCGAGCACACTACTCATACGCAAGAGGGTTGCTTGCGGGTGCTGGAAGGGATTGTAGAGTGTTGGATTCTGTGGAATGCCGGCGAGCATCGCGGCCTGCGCGATATCGAGCTGGGAAGCAGCCGTTGCTTTAGGAGTGTCCAGCAGGCCAAAGTACACGAACGCGGCAGCCTCAGCGCCGTAGGCCTGGTTGCCGTAGTAGGTCGTGTTCAGGTACATGTCCATGATTTGCTGTTTCGTATAATAGCGCGTCACCTGGGGTGCAAGCATAATTTCTTCGAGCTTGCGAATAACCGTATCCTGATTGCCGACGATCGCATTTTTGATCAACTGTTGTGTGATCGTGCTGCCACCGGCCACGACGCGCCCGTGCGTCAGATCTGAGAGAGCGGCACGAACAACACCAGTGATATCATAGCCAGGATTGGTCCAGAAATACTGATCTTCGATAGAAATTTCCGCATGAACAAGATTGAGTGAAATCTTGTCGAAAGGCTCAGAGATTTGCAGTCCCTGGTCAATGGCCTCGTAGATCTGTGTGCCGTCTGCGTCATACATACGCAGGCTGTCTCCAGGCAGAATATCGGCCAGCGTGAGTACCTCTTGCTGGTAGCGCCGGTTAACTGCCGTAGAAAAGGCCGCGTATCCTGTCAGCAGGCTGGCGGCAGTGACGAAGAAGGCCAGAATGGCAAAGGCAAGCGGCAGCAGCGACCAGAACGTACCAACGCGGTCGGTAGCCCTGTATTGTTCATTGCTGCGCTGGAGATTCTTTCGTTTCAAGTGTTGTCGCAGGTGCCAGCCCCGGGGATGGGTTGGATGATTGGGAACAGGCTGATAGTGGCCGTGTGGTACGGGTAATGGACGCTGATCTAAGCGCTGTGCTGCTGCAGCGCGACTATGTGGTGACAACCTTGCCGGGGTTTCTGGTCGTCGTTCAATGTTCATATCAGTCTCCCGCACGCAAAAATCTATTGTTGAGGAGGCAGTTATGTCCTCTATAAGAAATTATATATCAGGCAAAAAGATCAATGTATATCGCAAAATCAGATGAAGGAGAAATGCACTGGCTCTCCATCATTTGATGGCCCTGTACTAATCATCCCTGACGTATAATTGTATGTTTTCCCATTGTCGGCGTAGACTGTTTTTCGCTCTGCGCGCAGCGTCAGCACTCCATTATGTACCGTCACTTCATCAGGCTGGTAAA
Organism: uncultured Chloroflexia bacterium; assembly: GCA_963736995.1. Classification (GTDB taxonomy): domain Bacteria; phylum Chloroflexota; class Ktedonobacteria; order Ktedonobacterales; family Ktedonobacteraceae; genus CADDYT01. The sequence goes on along the minus strand of CAVTRB010000006.1, from coordinate 128,493 downwards.
GCTCCAGTTCGCCGCCGTCATGGTCGCAGCCATTGGTACCCACCTTGAAACCCGCATAACAGGTTGTCCATCTGGTTGTATCAAGCGCTGTCCCATTAAACTCATCATCAAATATAAGCGACCATTTGCCGGACTGGATAGGAGAAACAGTGTTCCCCAGGCCAGATCGTGGAAAAATACTTAAAAAAAGCGTGAGAAGGAGGATTACCGGTATGACACTCCTGTCGATCATGCCGGAAAAGCCTGAAGCATTCATCATCAAGGACGTTTCGCGCCCATCCCTCATTGAATTATGCCTTTTTGTTCTGCTTTGATTCATTGATAGCTCTCTCAATTCTCCGCTTCCCCTGATTATGATATCCTTAGCTATGATATTGGGTAAGTCAAAGAAAATCAAGTCCTCAGTGGCGTTGCTTAAGGGTGAAAATGGCCTTCAATGGGAGCATATGGTAATATGAGTGTAGCCAGTTCTAGAGTGGAAATGATTGTTCAGGATAGTGTGTCAGAGGGAAAAGCATGACCACCACAAAAAGAAGAACAGGGACGGAGCCGGGACAGGAAGCTGTAGAACAAACCTCCGCTGTTGCAGGAACGCATATTGAGCGCAATCCGGGTATACCATTGGACATGGATTGGGTACGCGAGGTACATGTCAATCGGAGCGCAGTTGAACGACGAGCGGTCACGATGAATACACGGCGTACCGTCAAAAAGGAATGGCAGGCGGCATGGCTCTTGCGCGCTGTGACCTGCATCGACCTGACGACACTGGCAGGCGACGACACGCCGGGTAATGTCCAGCGGCTCTGCGCCAAAGCGCGTCAGCCCGTGCGCCAGGACTTGCTAGACACCCTCGGCTGGCAGGGACACCTGCATGTCGGGGCCGTCTGCGTCTATCACAATCTTGTTCGCACGGCGGTTGAGGCCCTACGTGGCTCAGATATTCCCGTTGCCGCCGTCTCGACGGGTTTTCCCGCCGGTCAGAATCCCTTTGAGCAGAAACTTGGTGAGATCGAGGCTTCGGTCAGGGCCGGAGCCAGGGAGATAGATATCGTCATCTCGCGTGCGCACGTGCTGACCGGTAACTGGCAGGCCCTTTACGACGAGGTCAGGGCCTTCCGCGGTATCTGCGGTGAGGCGCACATGAAGACTATCCTCGCCACGCATGAACTCGCTACCCTGCGCAACGTCGGTATGGCCAGCCTTGTCTGCATGATGGCCGGGGCCGATTTCATCAAGACCTCGACCGGCAAAGAAGCCGTCAATGCCACACTGCCGGTGGGCATCGTCATGGTACGCGCCATTCGCGACTATTACGAGCGCACTGGTTACAAAGTCGGCTTCAAACCGGCAGGCGGCATTCGCACTGCTAAAGAGTCGCTGGACTGGCTGATCTTGATGAAGGAGGAACTGGGCAACGACTGGCTGAACAACACGCTGTTCCGTATCGGGGCCAGCAGCCTGCTCGGCGATATCGAACGCCAGTTGTCGTACTTTGCCACCGGCCACTACGCGGCGGCACACCATAATCCAATGGCTTAGCAGAGGAGGCGCACAATGAAGAACGTGATGGACATTTTTGAGACAATGGAGTACGGGCCAGCCCCCGAATCTCCCACGCCCGCGCTGGCATGGATTCAGGAACGCCAGCCCTTCGGCCTGTTCATCAACAATCAATGGGTCAAGCCAGCCAGTGGCGAGTACCTTGAGAGCATCAATCCGGCCACTGGCAAGCCCCTTGCAAAGATTGCCTCCGCCAATAGTGTCGATGTCGATACCGCCGTCGCAGCCGCCCGTAGCGCCTTCGAGACGTGGGGGAAGACGCCGGGCCAGGTGCGCGCCCGCTACCTCTATGCCATCGCCCGCCACATTCAGAAACATGCGCGCCTGCTTGCTGTGCTGGAGTCGCTCGACAATGGCAAACCAATTCGTGAGACCCGCGACCTCGATATCCCGCTCGTCGCCCGCCATTTCTACTATCACGCGGGGTGGGCACAGCTCATGTCCAGTGAATTGCCCGGCTACGAGCCACTGGGCGTTGTGGGGCAGATCATTCCCTGGAACTTCCCCCTGCTCATGCTGGCCTGGAAGATCGCACCCGCGCTGGCAATGGGCAACACAGTCGTGCTCAAGCCCGCCCGCTACACCTCGCTGACCGCGCTCAAATTCGCCGAAATCATGCAGGAGGTTGGCCTGCCGCCCGGCGTGGTCAATATCGTGACGGGCGAGGCCTCACAGGTTGGTGAGGCGCTGGTACGCCATCCCGATGTCAACAAGATCGCTTTCACTGGCTCGACAGAGGTGGGGCGCAGTATTCGCCGCGCAACCGCCGGTTCTGGCAAGAGGCTCTCGCTCGAACTGGGCGGGAAGTCCCCCTTCATCGTCTTTGACGACGCCGACCTCGATAGCGTCGTCGAGGGCGTCGTCGATGCCATCTGGTTCAATCAAGGCCAGGTCTGCTGTGCCGGATCACGCTTGCTCGTGCAGGAAGATATCGCGGATCAGCTCATTGCGAAGCTGCGGGCGCGTATGGAGAAGCTGCGCATCGGGGAACCGCTGGACAAAGCTGTGGATATCGGGGCCATCGTCTCACCAGGCCAGCTCAAAGAGATTCAGCGCCTTGTTGCTTCCGGCGTCGAAGAGGGCGCGCAAATCTGGCAGCCCTCCTGGGCCTGCCCGACCGAGGGCTACTTCTTTCCGCCCACGCTCTTCACCAACGTCTCACCTGCCACCACCATCGCGCAGGTGGAAATCTTTGGCCCCGTGCTGGTGGCGATGACCTTCCGCACGCCATCCGAAGCCGTTGCCCTGGCGAACAACACCCGTTACGGCCTTGCCGCCAGCGTGTGGAGCGAAAACATCAACCTGGCGCTGGACGTTGCACCGAAAATCAAGGCCGGAACCGTCTGGATCAACAGCACAAATATGTTCGATGCCTCCAGCGGCTTCGGTGGCTACCGCGAAAGCGGTTTCGGGCGCGAAGGTGGCAAAGAGGGCCTTTACGAATACATCTGCCCTGCCTGGGAGGCACAAAGGTCAACAACTTCCGCAGATTTTCCTATAGCCAAAGACTCTTCATCCTCCAATGGTGCCGCATATAATGGACAGCAAGCAGCCGGAGAAGTGGTGGGCAATGGTGAGGAAACTGAGGAATTGTCTGCCTCCATTGGCTATCAGGCCAGCGACAGCGGTCTGCCGCCAATCGACCGCACGCCGAAGATGTTCATCAAGGGGAAGCAGGTGCGGCCCGATTCGGGCTATAGCCGCGATGTCTTCGGGCCGCGGAGTCAGGTCGTTGGACAGGTGGGCGAGGGCAACCGCAAGGATATTCGCAACGCCGTCGAGGCTGCTCATGCTGCCAGTGGCTGGGCCACCGGCACGACCTTCAACAAATCCCAGATTCTCTATTACATTGCCGAAAACCTCTCTGCCCGTGAAGATGAATTTGCCCGTCGCATCGTGCAGCAGACGGGCCGCTCGCTCGTCGATGCAATGGCAGAGGTGCAGGCGACCATCTCACGCCTCTTCTCCTACGCGGCGTGGTCAGATAAATACGAGGGAGATGTGCATCGCCCGCCCCTGCGCGGCGTGACGCTGGCCATGAAGGAACCCATAGGCGTCATCGGCATGGCCGCGCCCGACGACTATCCCTTGCTCGGCTTTGTCTCGCTCATTGCCCCGGCCATCGCTATGGGCAACACCGTCGTCGCTATCCCGTCTGAGAAAGCGCCCCTGAGCGCCACCGATTTCTACCAGATTCTGGATACCTCTGACGTACCTCCCGGCGTCGTCAATATCGTCACGGGCGAGCGTGACGCGCTCACGCAGGTGCTGGCCGAACACGACGACGTTGATGCCATGTGGTACTTCGGTGGTGCCGAAGGCTCAAAGCGTGTCGAATTCGCCTCCACGGGCAACATGAAACACACCTGGGTCAACTACGGCCTTCACCGTGACTGGCTCGACACTATTCAGGGCGAAGGCGAAGAGTTCCTGCGCGAAGCTACCCAGGTCAAAAATATCTGGGTACCGTATGGGGAGTGAGGCTATTCAACCACAAATACCCTGTCACCGGCCTGCACAATCGCTCGCCCTTGACCGTCATCATTGACAACCGTTGCGTAAAAGCCGCGTCGTCCTTCGTGAAGGAATTGCAGCGCGGCTTTTTGCTGCTCAGGAGGAAGTGGCATGCCGAAATTCGACGCAAAGCGACTGAACTCGACGCACGGCGCTGCAACCTGCAGGTCGGTGAGGTAGACGAACTCGCCCGTCGCCTGCGAAAGAATGGCGATTCTGCTGCCGAGGTCAGACAACGTAAAGATGTGATCTGTATCTACTTCGATCAGGACGTTTTCACCCGCGCAGCCATCCCATAAATGGTCGCCATACTTTGCGCGTATACTTTCGTAATGGCTGCTAAAGCCAATGGAAACGCCATTGATCTCTTGATTTTTCGACTGCGGGTGATCCACGTTATGCACATCGATAATCTCATCACCCCCGGCTGTGATCCCTACAACGCCTCTTGGTGAGAGCTGCAATTTTTCCACTACCACCAGCGGCGTGGGGTCATAATACCGCTCCGGTTTCTGCCCCGCTTTCAATGAGGAACGTTGTACCTGTACCTGTTTGATTTTCCCGATTTCTTGCATTTTAGTCATTTTTCTTATAGCTGTAAACTCCACAATCAAAATCAGTAGCAACATGTTATGAAAAAGAACTCGGACATGTCATTCTGAGCGAAGTGAAGAATCTGAGGTAGCCATGTGGTCAGATGCTATCCTTCAGATTCTTTGCTTTGCTCGATACTGTTGGCGAACTTTCCGTGTAGATGGCTTAGCGCATGTGGCGCTTCGCACCGGTTTTCGAGCGGGCTAGCCCGCTCGAAGCAGAAACGTGCCGCGCAGCGGCGAGCAGTCAAAGCAAAGCGTTTGCCAACGGTATCTTCGCTCAGAATGACATGAGCTGGAGACTTTTCCTCTTTAGATTCTATCTCAGAATTCAGTTGTGGTAAAGATGGAAAGGTCATCCTGGCATACTGAGCATTCGCAGTTGTTCTCAACGATTGGCTGGCGACCTCCCAGTGGTTCGAGGATGTGGTCGATGATGGCCGAACAGCATGCGAATCTGGGCTGAACGTCACTGGAGCCTGATTTTATTCACTGCTCCTTCACCCATTCTCAAATATGGGGAAGCTTTCTGCAATGGGCTGAGATAAGCGGTAGAAGTGTGTGATATAGTGAACGCGGATGAGATGACCTTTGCAAGCTATTTTAGTGATTGGAACTGAAAATTGATAGGCTTCAAGAGAATAATACGAATAACAGGGCATATAGTGTCTCGATTGATCGGCATGGTCTGGCAAATAATGGCAGGCAGCGCCGGTACTGTTCCTCGCAATTTTTTCTCCTCCACGTATACAATGCCAGATAGCAGGGGGCTGGATTTCGACAGGATTGATGCCTATGTTACTGCACAGATGCAGGCAGACCGCATTCCAGGTCTGGCGCTGGGAATTGTGGAGGGCAACAGGGTTGTGTACCTGCGGGGGTATGGCAAAGCGAGTGCTGATGGACGACCTGTCACGCCGCAAACCTCTTTTATGCTCGGCTCTGTATCCAAGTCGTTTACCTCTCTGGCAGTGATGCAACTGGTAGAGCAGGGAAAAATTTCGCTGGATGCTCCTGTTCAGGAATATATTCACTGGTTCAATGTGGGAAACTCACCAGAATCTGACACCATAACCGTGCGTCATCTGCTCAATCAAACAAGTGGCATACCAACCTATGCAGGTGCAAAAGCGCTGGCTGGTGATGGAACTCAGACTATCAAACAACGGGTGCGAGAATTGAGCGATATTCCTCTGTCAACGCCAGTCGGGAAAACATTTCACTATTCCGAAGATAACTCCATTGTTTTATCTCTGATCGTTCAAACCGTATCAGGGCAGCCCTTCGGGCAATATATTCAAGAACATATCTTTGCTCCTTTGCAGATGCAGCATAGCTTTGTAGATCAAAGCGAGGCGGAGCGCAATGGCATGGCTCAGGGATATCGCTGGTGGTTTGGTTTGCCTGTCGCTGCCACACTGCCTTATCCGGCGGATGCTCTGGGTGCCAGCTTTCTTATCTCTAGCGCGGAAGATATGACCCACTACCTGATCGCGCAACTCAATGGCGGCAGCTATGCTCAAACTTCGCTTCTCTCAACTGATAGCATTGCGGAAATGCATCGGCCCGTAGCTCCTGTAGGAACAGGTGATCGTTATGCTATGGGCTGGGTGGTGGGGAAGCGCGATGAAGTGCAGGTAATCTGGCATGGTGGGGATACTGCCAATTTTCACGCCGACGTAGTGCTTGTTCCAGAACGGCAACTGGGTATCGTTCTGCTTAATAACGCCAACAACGCTTTGATCCAGGCGGAAGAGCTGGGAAAGATTGGTCGTATAGCTGCTGGTGTCACTCGCATGGTTCTGGGTAAGCAACCGGTAGATGATGTCCTGAGCGTCAATACCTTCTACTGGCTGTTTGATACGTTTGCCCTGCTCTTGCTGCTTATACAGAGCAGGGCACTGCTGCACCTATTGCGCCGGAGTTCAGCTATTCACCGCTCTCCTGTCTCTTCCAAACGTTTCCTGTACTGGCTGCCACTTACATGGGAACTGGTACTCCCAGGTGGTATTATTGTTCTCTTCAGGAGAATCTTGAAGCATTTTGATGTGCCATTGTCGCTGCTAGCTCTCTATGCTCCCGATTTCAGTTTCTGGTTGCTGTGCTTGTTGTCTTTGCTCTCAGGTACTGCCATCCTGCGAGTGATTTGATCGTTCTTTTCACACCATTAAATTCCGGTCACACAGATAAGGTGGTGCATGAGAAAAGCTCCTTTCCAACGTTTAACTGGTAGTACACTGTAGAGGGGATGTAGTATTATAACCGGCTTCTGTCTTTGTTGGAAAAACGCTGAGAGGTGCAGGTATGGAAGCAGATTTTCAGGCTCAACAGGTATTGCCAGAAGTGACGACAGATAGTAGTAATAAACTTCTACTGCTTCCTGGCGAAGTGTATGGCAATGATCCCTGCATGGTTTTTTTCAGGGACAGATTGGCTTTGAATAATGCGTTGGGTCTTGCCATCCTAATCCTGGTGAGCATTTGTTGTTTCTATGGTCTGTACGCGTTGCCAGGGACAGGCCATGAAATTGCTAATGAACCTCTGTTTGCGTTACTTGAGATAGTAACTGCCTCCCTATTCTACATTGCTTATCTCTGGCTGTCAGACTCTATTGCCATACTTTTCAATACATTGTGGACGGATGAGATATTAAATCAGAGTGTGAATAGCCAGGACACCTCGACAGCATACGCGAAATTCATCAGGGATGTGCTCCTGTGGTTGAACAGTCCCTTGTGGCCCATTGGAAGCCTTATTTTCATACTTGCTTACCTGATTACCCGTTACCTGGTACATGGCCCGCCGTTTCTTACGTATGTTCCTCTGTGGCTGCAGTTTGTGACCGCGGTTCTTGATGGGATGATCGCCTATTTTGCTCTTATCACTGTCTCCCGTCTGCTCATCTCCCTGGTCTTCGCGAATTGTTTATTTCGCTCCTTTACCATTCATGTCAAGCCTCTGCACCCCGACGGAGTAGGAGGATTAGGGGCAATGCGCAGCATAGTATGGGTCAGTGCGCTTATTATACTGGCGACGACTCTCACGTTCTTTGAGACGATTCTGATTTCGAACAATCGCAATCCATTTTCCTCTACCCTGGATATTGTGACACTCATCATCGCCTATATCATTCTTGCTCCCTCGTTAATCCTGGGCTGGCTTATCATGCCCCATCTGCTCATGCTCAAAGAACGCGATGCAGTGCTCAAGCCGCTTGTGGATGAATTCCAGACCATCCTGGAAGCGCCCCAGCCAATAACGGAGGCAGCAACAGCAGGCATTCTAGCCGACAACGACCGTCTTTCCGCGATCAAACGACGCTACGGCTTGATCGTTGATACCTTTCCAACATGGCCTCTAGAGGTCACTCAGATGCGGCGTCTGGTAGCCACGTTATCTTTACCTGCCCTGATCCCTCTCATACCTACTATTATGGGTATCGTTAGCGCTATTTCCAAACAATTGCTAAAGTGATGTGTTGTATAATAGCTGATAGGGTAGAAATTGTCGAGGTATTTAGCCATCTTTCCCTCTTTGTCCTGGGGGTGACAAAAGAATGCTGGCAGTTGTGCAGCAGGGAGAAACAAAATGGTACTTTCTGGTAAAGAATGATACTGCTACCTGCCTGAACCGTCTCAAATCATTGAAGGTGTGATATGATAGCTATGCTCTATCAGGTATCCTTTCTTTAATATGGGGCAGGTATTGTACCGCGTATTTTGTAGGTTTCAACAATGCAGGCATCGAGTAGCAAATTAGCAGTAGAAGTGAAATATGGAAGCAGGGGGCTTATGTCGATGGATTCTCACGACCATCAGCAATCACACAACCCTGAGCAGCGTGGCACAGATAGGCAGGGAAGGAGCAGGCAGGAAATAGCACAGGCAGCTCAGAAATCACAAACATCACCGGTGACTCAAATGTCTCCGGTGACCCCGATGTCTCCGGTATCTCAGGAACCGCTGGGGCAGCCTCTGCAGCGGCTTTCGATTAATGATCTGGCCTGTCATTGTGCGGAAGAGACCAGCAAATTTCTCAAGCAGAGTGTATCGAACGATCGATATTGTTTAGAGCTATTTCGTCGTGCTATCGTCAACCGTGATGATGATGCCTGGGCCTGTATTTACCAGCAATACGCGCCGCTCGTCCTCACCTGGGTGACGCAGCATCAGAGTGCCGCTCCCCTGCTTGGACAGGATGGAGGCGGCCCACTTGTGAACGCCGCCTTTGCCAAATTCTCTCAGGCGCTCACGCCCGCCAAAATGGATAACTTCGATTCGCTGGCGGCTATGTTGAAGTACCTCAAGATGTGTGTACACAGCGTTGTCGCCGACGAAGTACGAGCGCGTCAGGCTCGCCAGTACGAGGAAACCCTGGAATTGATCGAGCAAGAGCCAGCCTCCGACGACCCTGCCGATGACGTGGTCTCCAATATTTCCGCTCAGTATCTGTGGCAGGTGATCCAGGAGGAACTCAACGGAGAAGATGAGCGCCTTTTGATCTATCTGGCCTATATTCATGGCATGAAGCCCAGTGAAATCAGCAGCCAGCACCGTCGCTTATTTCCAACCGTCGATGATGTCTATCGTATCAAGCGCAACGTGCTGGAACGCTTGCGACGCAATCGCCGTTTGCAAATGATGTTCAAACATCAACGTCTGTAGGGGCGCAGGCGCATCGCCTGGGAGGCTGAGATAGCACGAGGCGCTGTCCTGCGTGACCTTAAGGAGCATTCGTACTCGCCGGGGGCGGGGCAGCGAGAGACGCGAAAATGGGAAAGAGCCTCGTTTATTGAGATAAAGAGGATGGGATACACGCATATGTAGCAAGCAGCCTTACACGGTCTGGGGAGAGTCGTTGAAGGCTACGAAAGATGCTACCTATGGTATGTTTAGAATATGAAGGAAACGCTCATGGAGTGTAGTGAACCTGGCACTATTCGCGATGAAGAACTGCTGGCCTATCTTGCAGGAGAGCCAGTTCGACCTGCTGTAAAACAGCACCTTGTGCGCTGCCAGTACTGCTCGGCCCGGCTGGCAGAATACCGGCGAACGGAGCTTACCTTAACCAGCAAACTCTATCGATGGGACTGTCCGCCTACTCAGCTACTCGGTGAATTCCAGTTGGGAATGCTCAATAAAGACATTGCTACTGCCGTCCGGCGGCACCTTGGCACATGTGTTCATTGTGCCGCCGAGATGACTGCGCTCAACGACTTCCTCACAGGTGACTTGATGCCCGTTGATAGCCCGGCAATTTCCCGACAGGCTGTTTCTGCCACTCAGGCACAGAATCATCACAACCCCAATCCGGTCAAAGGCACGAAGGCTGCTTTTGACCGGCTGGTCGATGCATCAGAAGCAGGGATCAGGCGCGTGATTGCTACTCTGCTTCCTCCATCTCCGCGCCTGGCTTTCCAGCGTGGTGGAGGAAATGAGGCATGGCCGCGACGCTATGCGGCAGAAGATTTGAACATCTCAGTCCAGGTTGAGCCGGGGACGAGTCGGAGAGATTCGTTGCAGCTCATTGGCTTTGTGACACGCTCCGGCTCCACATTGGAAGCGCTGAAGGGTATTCCTGTGCTTCTTTTGTCGCCAACCGATACCGTCTACACACAAAATGTCGATGAGCTTGGCAACTTCATCTTTACCTCAATTTCGCCCGCGACCTACACACTGGAGTTGCGACTGCCTGAAAGCACGATCGTAATCGACGCACTCCCGATCACTCTTCAGGACTGAAGATTGGAATTCGGCAGAGGGAAGCAGAAGTGCGGGCGAATTTACGCAAATTCGCCCGCACTTCTGCTTCCCTCTGCCTTTCTGTGATTTCTGCTTTGTCAAAACGTATTATAATAGAGAAATGTATCGCTTCTTTTGTGTATGCTTGTTGGAAATAAAACGGCTATGACACCTCAGGAACTGGTTGATTTGTTGCTGGCTAAGAATGAGGAGCAGGGGCTACAACTCGTCAAAACGCAGTTGCCTCTGTTCAACGAGACAGAGCAACTACGGCTTGTCTACCTTCTCAAATATGAGGCCGACCGCCAGTGGAATAAAGACCCCAAAATATCATATCTGCTGTCGGGCTATCTCCTGTTTACTGGCATACTGACACAGGACAAAGGTTATCATGCGTTGGGGTTGCTGGCGCGTGGTGATGCTTTGCGGCGCATGGATTATTACCAGGAGGCGCTACAATTTCTTGACGCGGCAGCGAAAGAATTTTTAGAGATCAACGATGAAGTAAACTGGGCGCGTGTTCAACTTCCCCGTGTCAGTACCTGCCTGCAACTCAATCGTACTGCCGAAGCTCTGCGCGATGCTGCAACGGCCAGAGAGATTTTCATGCGGCATAATAAGTTGCGACGGGCCGGGCAGATCGATGTCAATGCCGGAATTGTTAACCTGGAATTGGGACAATACGAACAGGCCCTGCGTCTGTTCGATCGTGCGATTGAGACCTACTCACTTATAGGAGAGGGAGCTGACCTGTATATTGCCCGTGCTCGCGGCAACAAGGCGATTACTCTGACACGCCTGGGTAAATTTCGCGAGGCAGTTGCCCTCCATGAGCAGGCGCGTGCAGCCTTTGCCACACACAGGAAACAGGAAATTTCCGTGGCGCGCGAAGAACTGAACATTGCCATGATTTATGCTTCCCAGGGCCACTACAGCCACGCACTCATGCTTTTTAGTAAGAGCCGTGAGGCGTTCCAGAAGGAATATATGCACTTCCAGGCGGCGGAAGTGGCCCAGCATATCTGTGATTGTCTGGTGCGTTTGAACCGTGCCCGCGAAGCCTACGAATTGGCCGGGGAGGCTGTTGCATTCTTCCGCACCTCGCCCGGACATCGTACCAACCTTGCCTACTCATTAATGCATCAGGCGGCAGCGGCTCTGTTGGAGGGCAATGCTGTGGATGCTGATGCCATGTTGCGTGAGGCCCGTGCCATTCTGGAAGATCTGGGTTTTATGGCTCTTGCAGCCATCGTGCGCCTGCAGCAGGCCGAGCTTTCCTATGCCAATGGGCAGCTTGCCGAAAGTCTGCATGAGGCCCAGCTCGTCGCTGATGCCTTTGCGGAGCAGGAGGCGTTACCGCAACTAGCTCGTGCCGGACTGCTTCAGGCAAGCATTGCTAATACTCTGGGCGATATTGAGACAGCGGAATATCTCTGTAACCATGCTCTGGATATTGCGCAGGGCCAGGGCTTGCTCGACCTGAAGTATCGCTGTGATTTCCTGCTGGGGCAGCTTGCCGAAAAGCGCCAGAACTTTGATGCCGCCGCCCACTACTATGACCGGGCCGTGCAGGGCATAGATGATCTGCAAAGTCACCTGGTGATGGACGAGCGCACCAGTTTCCTGGAAGATAAAGAGGCCCTTTACCAGCGAGCCGTCGCGCTGGCCCTCAAGCGTGGCAATCCCGAACAGGCCCTTACCTATGTTGAGAAGGCCAAGTCACGTGTACTGGGAGATTACCTGCGCAACAACATCGATATTCGCCTGCGTGCGGGTGACGAGGTGGGCGAGACCATCCTTGACGAACTGGCGAAGTTGCGCGAGGAACAGGCATGGTATAGCACGGTTGTCTACGAGGCCGAGAGTGAGGTCAAGCTGAGCAACACAGCTTTCATACGTGTACATGGTGTCGAGCCGGCACAGGCGCGGCAGGAGATGCAGAAGCGCGAACGTGGCATCGAGCAACTGCTGGAACAGATGCAGCTTCGCCTGGTTGGTGACCTGGTGGCAAGGCAACAGCCACGCTGGTCCGATCGTATCGTGACCTCCATCTGGCCGAAACTTGAGCGCAACATGCTGGTGCTCGAATACTATCTCAGTGGTCAGGATCTCTACATTTTCCAGTTGAGCCGCGATGGCGTTGAGGTGCAGGTTGTCGAGGGGGCCGTTTCCAGATTGGAGCGCCTGCTTTCACTCTGGCGCGTCAATCTCGACCTTGCCTCACAGGCTGCCGGGGCAGAAGATCGCATGTTGGCCTTCGCGGGCTTGCAGGAAAATAGCCTCGGCCTGTTGCAGCGCCTCTACGATCTGCTGCTCAAGCCCGTCTCCGCCGCCCTCTACGGCTGCGAGCACCTGGTCATTGTCCCTTACGGTATGCTGCACTACCTGCCCTTCCATTGTCTCTTCGACGGTGTGCAATACGTCATCGAGCGCCTGCAAGTTTCTTACCTGCCAGCCGCCGCGCTGCTGGATATTTGCCGCCAGCGTGGGCACCGCATCAAATTTCGCGGGATTTCTCTGTCCGATTCGTTGGTACTCGGCCTCTCTGATGGCGGTCGCCTGCCCTATGCTGTACAGGAGGCACAGGCGGTTGCCCATCTATTGAGCGGACGTAGCGCACTGGATGAAGCCGCGACTACCGATCTGCTCTGGCAGGCCGCGCCGAACGTCCCGATCCTGCATATCGCCGCACACGGTCTTTTCCGCCTGGACGCGCCCAACTTCTCGCATATCAAGCTGGCCGATGGGCACCTTGACACCATCGATGTCTTCAACCTCGACCTATCAGGTTGCTCTCTCGTCACACTCAGCGCCTGTGAGACGGGCCGGGCGGTCGTGGGTGGCGTGGACGAAGTGATCGGTCTGGGACGCGGCTTCCTCTATGCGGGCGCAGCCTCCCTGCTGCCCACGCTCTGGAAAGTCGACGATGCCAGCAGCGCTGAACAGATGGCGATGTTCTACCAGGCTTTGCTCAGCGGCCACAGCAAGGCCGCCGCCCTCGCGAGTGCGCAACGCGCTTTCCTCGCGCGTGCGCGTACCTCCGTCCGTCCGTACCGCGTCCACCCCTACTTCTGGGCCGCCTTCCATCTCATCGGCGACCCGGGTACGTTGTAGGATATACTATGGAATACAAGGTTCAATAGCTGATCGATCAGGGTAGAAACATGCAGCTCACCATTGTGCAGGCTCAACCATCGGAACTGGGAATCGCCCTTGACATCCTTGAGGAGGCGGCGCAGTGGTTGACTTCTAGAGGTATTGATCAGTGGTCGCCGGGTTCGTTTCGTGTTGGTCGCTGCCAATCGATAGTGAACCATCTCAATCAGGGAGAAGTCTATCTGGCACTGCTTGAGGGAGAGGCTATCGGCACCCTCACACTGCAATGGTCAGATAAGCTGATCTGGGGAGATATGCCGGAGGATGCGGGATATGTTCATAGTCTGGCGATTCGCCGCGCCCGCGCAGGCATGGGTGTAGGGCAACAACTGCTGCAATGGGCAGAAAAGATGGTGGCAGCAAATGAAAAACGGTACCTGCGCCTCGATTGCATGACGAAAAATCCGGGTTTGCGCAGATATTACGAACAGGCTGGCTTCACCCATTGTAGAGATGTTGAGGATAATGGCTGGAAGGCAAGTCTGTATGAAAAGCAGGTAATAAGAATTAACTGAGGAACACGTTTATGCAATATCTCGCTCCCGAATACGTTTACACCCCTGACGGTTTACAGGTCAACGTCGTCATCTCCATCAACGATGATGGCCGTATTGCTGCTCTCACGCCTGTCGATCAATTTAAGACATCTAGTGATATGACTTTTGAACGGTTTCCGCATGTAGCGCTGCTGCCGGGCTTTGTGAACACACACAGCCATGTGTTCCAGCGAGCGCTGCGCGGGCATACTCATCGCCCCTTGTCGCGGCAGGACACGTTCTGGACGTGGCGGCGTGCTATGTATGCCGAGGCGCAGCGACTGACCCCCGATAGCCTCTACGAGTTGTCTCTATGTACCTACCGCGAGATGCTGGCGGTGGGTTACACGACGGTTGGCGAATTTCACTACGTGCATCACCAGCCCGGCGGTCAGCCCTATAGTGACCCCAATGCCATGTCGGAAGCTGTGCTGCAAGCCGGGCGTGAGGTCGGCATTCGTGTTGTGTTGCTCATGACGGCCTATGCACAGGCGGGCTTTGGCTTGCCGCCAGAGGAGGGCCAGCGTCGTTTCTGTGACGCCTCGGTCGATGCCTACCTCGCCCGTGTCGAAGAACTACGCCAGCGAGGCGTTCTCATTGGCGTTGCACCACATTCCGTGCGCGCTGTCCCTGAAAACTGGTTCCGTACCATCGCCGACTATAGCCGCGCCCATGACCTGCCCCTGCACGTTCATGCCGATGAGCAGGTGGCTGAGATTGAGCAATGCCGCGCCGCTACCGGCAGCCGACCCATTGACCTGCTAGACCGCTATGGCGCGCTGGGTCCTCATACCACTATCGTCCATGCCACGCATGCCGACGACTATGAAATTGCCCTGCTCGCCCAACATGGCTGCACCGTTTGTGTCTGCCCCACCACCGAAGGCGACCTCGGCGACGGCATCGCGCCCTATGCCGAACTCGTTGCTGCTAATATCCCCTTAGCCATTGGAGCCGATAGCAACACGCGCCTCGACCCCATCGAAGAACTGCGCTGGGCAGAATACTCTGCCCGCATGCGCTACCAGCGCCGCCGCGTCCTCATCCCCAACGAATTCGGCTCGCCCGGCCCCCTCCTGCTCACCTACGGCACCCAACACGGTGCTGCCGCTCTTAATGTCGATACAGGCGTAATCGCCCCCGGCAAGCTCGCCGATTTCGTCGCCATTGACCTCAACTCTCCCTCGCTGGCTGGCTGGACAGATGAAGATTTGCTCGATGTGCTGTTCTTCGGCACATCGTCGGAGGTGATTACGCGGGTGTGGGTTGAGGGAAAGCAAGTGTGGAGACAGTAAAGGACATGTACAGGTATGAAATTGCTCCGCCTCATGCTTGCTTCAGCACCGGCTCTTGTGCTGTTTGTTGACTCTCCCCGAGATAGCGCCCGGAACGGGACCGTTCTGCTCTATCATGGTTTTGGCGCGTCCAAAGAGTCCTGCATTCCCGTCCTGTCGCGCCTGGCTACGGCTGGTTTCCTGGCTGTGGGTATTGACGGTATTGGACACGGCGAGCGGCGTTATGTGGACTTCGATGCACGTTTTCCTCCTTTTGAACCTCATCTGGTGGGAGATGTTCATCTAGAAGCAGCTTTCCTTGAGGTGGTTCGAGCGACTGTCGCGGAAATCCCGGACATCCTCGATACCCTTCTCCGACGGCACTGGGCCTATCCTGAACAAATTGGCATTACTGGTCTATCGTTTGGCGGTTTCGTCAGTTACGCGGCAGTTGTGGCTGACGCACGTATTCAGGCCGCCGCTCCTGTGGTCGGATCTCCTCAATGGAAGCTTCCCTGGCTCGATAGTCCTCATCTGCACCTTGATCGTTTCTATCCCACAGCATTGCTCTCTCAAACGGCAGGTTTAGATACTGCCCAGCCTCCTGCTGTTGTTCGAGCGTTTCATCAGCATCTAGCTCCCTATTATGTCCAGGCACCTGAACGGCTGTGTTACATTGAATATCCCGATTTGCCGCATGACTTGAGGCTACAAGACAGTGAAAAGGCCTGGAATGCGGTAGTACACTGGTTTGAAACCTTCCTTGCTTCATGAAAGGATTACATCCATGCGAGACCTCAAAGAGATCAACCAGATGCGCATTGTCTATGCATTGCCGGAGATGGAGCAGGTTCCGGTGCAGAGAGGTATTGTCTACAAAGCTGTCGAGGGCGAGGATTTGAAGTTGGATGTCTATTATCCTCCTGATATGCAGTCTGGGTCGGCTCGTGGAGCGGTGCTCTTTGCGCATGGCGGCTCACAAGCGGAGCAGGTGGTGTATATCAACGAATCACAGCCGTATATTTCGTGGTGCCAACTTGTCGCTGCTTCGGGCCTCATCGCCGTTATGTTCAAACACCGTACCGATGAAATGTATACCAGGCTGCCCGAGGCTGCCGGTGATGTTGATGATCTCATCCAGTATGTACGCGCTCATAGTGACACACTGCGTATCGATCCTGATGCGCTGGCTATCTGGACTGCTTCCTCTGGCGCGCCAACTACTCTACGTACTGTACTACGCGATACACCTCCGTATATACGCTGTATCGTTGCCTGTTATGGCATTATGTCGCTGCTGAACCGCAAGTACTTCACCTATAGCGACGAGGAGGAGGAGCTGCTGAAAGCGTTCTCTCCGACCTATCACCTTAGTCAAAGTGACCCGGTGAAGGTAGCGCCTCTTTTTGTTGCTAAGGCAGGACTGGACAGACCTTTCCTTAATGAGTCCATCGATGGATTTGTCCATGTTGCCAGCGAGCGCAACATTCCAATTACCTTCATGAACCATCCAACCGGGGAGCATGGCTTTGACATTCTCAATGACGATGCTCGTTCTCGTGAGATTATCAAAGCCACACTTGCCTTCTTACAGGAGCATCTAGCTTCTCAGGGATGAGGTTTTAAAGCGTGAAGGCTTTTTTATGAAGTTGAATACAATGATGAGCAGAGATGACTTTTACAATCACCTCTGCTCATCAAGTTTAGACCAACGATCGAATCAGCGTACTTAGAAAGCGGTCAGTGCCTTGCCTGATGGTGTGGATGAAGGTGTGCTGAGGACGTGATCACCTGCTGAGGAGTTACTGCCCCCTCTTGTCAGACCGGGTGTTACGCTGTATGCCGCCTCGTGGAAGGTGCTTCCGCTGGGGGCAGTGGCCACCATGAACACGGGGTACGCTGCCCCACCTGCGAACGAGGTTGAAATGTAATCACCCACCATTCTGCCATCTGTTGTGCTTGCCAGCCATGAGAGGGTCATCGGTCCGGCAAGCTGGCTCCTTGAACCCCAGGTTGAGCCACCGTTGACTGAAGATGAGTAGCCGACATCGAGCTGGCACGTTGAAGAGGAGCAACTGACGTTCGGATAGTAGTAGAAGGCAACGACTAGATGGGCCGTGCTGCCGGAGGTTGACTTATCAACGGCCAGGCCAGGAATGAAGTGATCGACCGTGCTGCCGACGGGATCAGCCGGGATACGTGTGACCGAGGACCAGGTGGTGCCATTGGTTGAGGTGGTCATTACAAGGTCATTGGTCTTACAACGACTTTCAAAGCGGCAGTCTTCCCAGACAACATAGACATTGCCAGCACCATCAATTTCGGCTGTGGGCAGCGGACCAGAGCGAATGCCACCGGGATCGGTATGTGCCCTGATGGATGTCACAGTGACGGTACTGCCCCAACTGGCACCACCATTGGTCGAGGTAAAGGAGAGCAGTGAGGTCTCGTTGGCATTATCAATGGGCACGACGACGGTGCCATTGGGCTGAACCAGTGGTTGACCACCGATGCCGGTGGCATTGTTGGCCGTCGTCTGTTCAGTACCCCAGGTGGTTCCCCCGTCGCTAGAGGTGCTCATATGGATGAGATTACCGTTGCCGTTATCATCCCATTCGGCATAGCAATGCCCGTAGTAGGGGCTGGTGGCGGTGTCATCACAGACAATCCAGTCTTTATCGAGGGACTCACTGCCCGTGGCAGTATGCACAACCACAGGATTGTTCCAGGTAAGCCCGCCATCCGTCGATTGGTTGACGATCACCGCAACGCCAGCGACCGAACTATTGATGGCGAGGGATGCAATTAGCCAGGTGTTATGGGCGGCATCGTAGGCAACGGACGGGTCGCTGACGCGAGCATAAGGACCGGCTGGAGTGGCATAGACGGTAGTACCTGGTAAGAAGCCGTTGGACCAGGTTGATCCGTTATTGCTGGAAGTTGCCCAGCCGATATTGGAAGCCCCACCATTGGTGAAGCGGCCAACCTGGAAGGCCGAAACTATGGTTGAGCCATAGGAATAGGTATCAGGCTCGACCTCCGTCTGGTGCTGGCTGGTACTGTTGGTATAAGGGTCGGTACTCAGCTGGACGAGACTGGCGGCAGCAAAAGCTGAAATAGTCGATGAGAGGGTAAATAGAAGGGCGATGGTAAGCACTACAAGGACGCGAGTGTGCCAGGTGAAGCGAGATGCGTGAGTCACGATACGTTCCCCTTTTCTTGTGGAGGGTTTTCTACAAGGATGCGACAGCATGCGATTTAGCTACTTCAATACATGTGGATAGCTCATCATTTAGTATGACATATTTTATTGTTTATAGCAAGGGATAAAATGAACGGTAAAACTTCATATCTGTGGTTCTGTTACACGTGCCAGCAGCTTTCTGCGGTAACGGCGCTGGTGCCAGACCAGCCAGGCGATGCCGAGCATGGGGGTCAAGCCGATGAGCCAGCCCAGCCAGATGGGCATCGCGCCTGGTGCTGCCACGACAATGGGGAAACTGGCCTGCCCGGTTCCCTGCGGGCCATTAAGCTGGATCACAATATTCCAGGCTCCACGCACCGGCATGCGGATGCTGCCAACCAGTGTGCCGGATTGCTCAGGCGGAGAGAGGTGCGAACGTAGTTCTACGGCGTCGGTACCCAGGCCCGGTTCCATGAGGATGAGGCCGGAAAGATGCAGGTTGCTCTGCTGTGGCACGACAGTCACCTCTACCGATTGATCGGTCATTGGAGGGTACTGGTAGAGGTTGACATCGATGAGGTAGGGACCAGCCATCAGCGTCTCAGTGTGGGCAGGGCCACTGCTGGCATGCGCTACTGCTGGCAACATGATAAAATTAAGAGCTAGCAGTGCCAGCGCGAGGCGGCTTGCCATGATAAACCAAGCTGACCATGTCATTCTGAGCGTAGCGAAGAATCTCAAGTGCGCTCTTCTCAATCTCGTGGCGACCATAGATTCTTCGCTACGCTCAGAATGACATGCGGGTGGGCTTTTTTCATCGCTAGATATGAGCAACATTCTGTTTCCACTCATAGATCTTCTCTTTCCCAAGTCAACCTCTCAACTTTTATTCCAGCGCCAGATATCGCCGAAGTTGGCACCCGCCAGTGCGCCTATGACCCCGAAAGCGAGGATCGCCGGTACCGCGATGAGTGCGGTTTGTAACTTTAGATCGGCAGGAATAGTGACATCGGGTTGATCCAGAAAGACGGCGGGTAAATTCAGCGAACCAAGAAGCAGACAGGGGGCAATTATCAGTTGTGGTATGGTGATAATGATGCCTACTAACCACGTGTTGCGGGTAGTACCATTCAGCTTCTGACCATGGCGGAACTGCCAGAGGCTGACACCATCGACGATCAGCGCGGAAACGAGAAAGATAAGTGGCAACAGGGCATCAGTCCTGTTAAAGGATGGTACCGCCGCGACACGATACTGCAAGCCTTGCAGGGAGACAGCCGTGCGAATGGCCCAGGGAACAAAAAGCTCCTCTAAGACCGTGTGTATGAGCAACAGGGGAATAATAAGCGTCGCTGTTCCGGGTAGACCTGTGAAGCGTACCGCGCCTATCAAGGCAAAGGCACCGCACAATGCCAGTGGCAGAGCATAGGTGGGGATGCGCAGCAGGCCGAAGGTAGCGATGGGAAACTGTAAAAATCCGATGAAGGTGAAATTGATCATGCCCGCGATGATGAAAAGCGCGCCCCATTCGAGCAGGCTCAACCCCAGGAAACGGCGGTATGGATAGCCTGCCTCGCGTTCGATAGTGGCCTCTGAAGCGAAGATATAGATCATGCCCACGATGCCGATTGCTCCGCCGGTGACGCCCATCATGTGGAAGGGTGCCCACAGGGCGATATCGATGCCGTACAGATTGTGCCAGTAGTTGTCGAGCGGCGCGGCAGCCAGCGCGACAAGCGCACCAAAGCCCGCGATGACGAAGCCGAGGGGAGCATGAAATATGCCGAAGACGGGCGCGGTAGAGCTATCATCAACGCCCGACACGCCTTTGCGGTAACGTATCGTATCCGCCAGCACGATAGCAAGCGCGAGCAGTCCAGCCCCGGAGACGCAGGAGTAGATCAGCGTATGGGGCGGCGTCCAGAACCAGTCACGGCCCACGAAGAAATGCCATTCTCGGTCCCATATTGCTCCAAGTTGTCCCTGCAACAGAAAAAAGAGCATGACCCATGCCGCTGTGCGCCGGAGATAGCGTTCCCCTTTGTCTGTTCGCGTCTCTGTCCCTGCAAGTGGGGAGGTTGATCCGGCAACGCGAATTTCTGGTTGTGCCATAAAGCAGATCTTTCTAGCGCCAGGGAGTTCCTGTGGGCCTCTGGCTTCCTCTCGCCTCAGTTCCTCAGAAGGAGAGGACATTCTGGTAACGACTCATCAAAAAGTATACCACATGCTTAGAAAGCATCGGGGGATAACTGCTCAATAAGAAGGCCCTGGGTCTGCAAAGACTCAGGGCCTTCTTAAATATTCGCCAATTATCATTCATGTGAGAAGGATGCGGGTTGTGATGCTACCGGAACGCGGGATGAAACGTGTTCATTACTGTTCGCAGTGAGCCAACCATGCGGTTATGCTATCTACTGCCTCATTCGTTATATATGTCCCTGTCCTATTAATGCACCACAGCCCGCGAAGTCTGCATCTGTCATTATATGGCATTTGCTCCTTTCCGTTTGCCCCCTCCATCGTTCCCCTGTCCACCTCACGCTATAATCATAACGCCTCTATTTCACATCCGTATCACAAAAGAGGTGAAAAATATCACGTGAAGATCACGAAATGCTTAGAAAATGTACAGAATCAAAAAAGGTGGCTCGAACGTTAGGGTTCAAGCCACTTTCTTGCCTTCAACTCGCCCTGCTACGGTATGTGCAGCATCCTGGCTTTGTTCGGGCGCTCTTCCGGGTTGGGTTCGAGGCCGGGGCGCTCTTCGAGGAGGCGCAGGGCCTCGGCGATAGCGCGATCCAGTTGCGGATCTTTGTTGTTGGCGTAGTCCTGCGGCGCGATGTCGACCTCGATATCGGGGTCGGTGCCGTAGTTTTCGACGTTCCAGCCCACGTCCTTGAACCAGAAGGCGTATTCAGGCTGTGTGGTGCGCGTACCATCGGCGAGGGCATGACTGGGCGAGATGCCGATGACGCCGCCCCAGGTACGCATGCCGATTAACGGCCCCAGACCCATGAGCTTGAAGCTGTGGCTGAAGATGTCGCCATCGGAACCGGCCTGCTCGTTGGTGAGCGCGACCATTGGCCCGCGAGGCGATTCGCCGGGATACGGTTCGGGCTTGCCCCAACGCGGAAAATCGTAGCCGATGCGCTTACGGGCCAGCTTCTCCAGCAGCAGACCGGAGACGTGACCACCGCCGTTGTAGCGCACGTCGACGAGCAGCGCCGGGTAGTCATACTCGGCCAGGTAGCTGCGGTGGAACTCGGCAAAGCCCTCGCCCATCATGTTGGGGATGTGAATGTAGCCGACCTTTCCATCAGTGTGTTCATGAACGTAGCGCCGGTTGTTCTCAACCCACTGACGGTAACGAGCCGGGCGCTCCTCGGAGAGTGCCTTGACCGAGATGGTATGCACTTCTCCGCTTTCTGCCGACTCGATGGTAAGCTGCACATCGTTGTCGGCCTGATTGACCAGCAGTTCCTGCGGGCTGCGTTTCGGTCCCACGCGCTGACCGTTGATGGCGAGCACCGCGTCCCCCTCGGCGACGTTCAGACCCGGCAGGGTAAGCGGCGAAGTCTCCTCGCTGTTTGAGGGGTCGCCGCGCACAATGTGGGCGATACGATAGCGATTTTTCTCCGCGTCGTAGCTCCAATCCACACCCAGGAAACCTTGAGAGTAGTGCGGGCGCTGGCGATATTCACCGCCGCCTTCATAGGCGTGTGAGGTGCCGAGTTCGCCTTGCAGTTCCCAGAAGAGATCGGACAGCTCCGAGCGGGAGGTGACACGTTCGACGAGTGGGGCGTACTGGTTGTAGATGGCCTGCCAGTCGATGCCGGACATGTCTTCCGCCCAGAATTGCTCGCGCTGCAAGCGCCAGGCCTCGGCAAACATCTGCTGCCACTCGGAGGCTGGCTGTACCGAGACTTTCACACGGTGCAGATCGAGCCAGCCGTTTTCGCGGCTCGGATCGTCTTCGTGGCGATCTCCCTTTGGCTTCTCGCCAGCCTTGATCACACGCAGCCGGTGGTACGCGCTGTAGATTAACGTCTTTGCATCTCGGGAAAGATCAAAGCTGCTTACGCCGTTGATCAACCACTCGTTTTTCTGCTTCTCAAAGTCATAGCAGTCGATATGGCCCTTTGGCTCGTGGTCGTGGTTGGTATCGGGCTGGTGAATCGTCCCTTCAATTGGAAACATCAGGAAGAGGACTTTCCCTTTGAGGCCGCGCACGGCTCTATAGCGAGCTTCCATCACCGGGAACGGCAGTACCCGCGACGTGATGCCATCGAGGTCGATGACCATTGCTTCCATTTCTTCGTCTTCGGGGGCGGTTTTCTGCTCTGCCGTAACCTCGCCTTTTTTCTCTCCATCGCCGGGCATTTCTATTGACTCGGCTCCAACGTCATCCTGCTCTGCCTCTGGCTCCTCTTTTTTCTGCCCTTTCCCTTTGAGCTTCTCTTTTTCCTTCTCCTTATCGTCGGGAGCTTTTGGCTCCGGGATAAAGGGGGAACGCTGGTCCTTGCGCAGCATGATGACGTAGGGTTTCGTACCGCGAGGGAAGCCCAGGTCAAAGTGAAGGTTGTCGTAGACCGGGTTGAAGATGCGATCGCCCAGGAAGTAGAGGTATTTGCCTTCGGGATCGAAGGATGGGCTGAAATCTCTGAGCACAGGATCAGTTGCGAAGTGCGTTTCCCCGCTTTCCACGTCGCAGAGCTTAATAGCACGCTTCTGACTGGTATGCGCGAAGCTGTAGGCCAGCCACTTGCCGTCTGGCGACCAGGTGGCCCCCGTAATGCGCTCATACTCGCTGCGATCAAGCACGCGAGCCTCACCGCTTTCCAGGTCGACAACGATCAGTTCGCTGCGGTGATTCGTAATGGCGACCTTATCTTCCGTAGGCGAGACCGCCAGATTGGTGGCGCGGCCAAATTCGATTTCCTCGTAGATTTTTGGATCGTCGACGCTTTCAGGATCGAAGACGATGAGGGATTCTCGGCCAAGCCCATCATTGATAGCTACCAGGCGCTTGCCATCATTGAGCCATTCCAGGAAGCGGTAGCGAACTCCATCCAGCTCACCATGCTGGATGACCGCACCTTCCCAGTTGCCCATCGAAAAGGCCTTGCCGCGTGTCGTCATAGCGACAGCGTAGCCTTGAGGATGCAGCGCGTAGGTATCCAGGTAGTGTGAGGCGGAGACGAATTTGCGGTTGCGCTGCGTGCGCACACTGGGGAGTTCCACACTCACTTTGCTCGCAACGTTGGCTTCCGGATCGAACAGGTAGAGATCGCCACCCGCGTGGTAAACGAGCCGCGTCCCATCGGTGGAGAGATTGCGTGCATAGAAATCCTGCTGGTTGGTGTGGCGCTGCACATCTTCGCCGCGTGGCGTACAGGAATAGACGTTACCGACACCTTCGTGGTCGGAGATGAAGTAGATCCGGTCTCCAACCCAGCAGGGGCTGGCGATATTGCTATTGAGGTTCAGCAGGCGTTGAAAGGTGCCGTTGTCATCAGCATCGCACCAGAGGTGACCGGCAGTGCCGCCACGATAGCGTTTCCAGTGTGCGGGTTCGCGAATATTGCGTCCAAGTACCACGCCGCCACGAGGGCCATAGGAAATGGCGTTGGCGATACCTACCGGTAGTTGGCTCGGCTGACCGCCTGTCGGGCTGATGGAGTAGATCACCTGCGCGCCACGATTTGCCTGCCCGTAGCTACTGGCGTAGAGGATGGCGTCCCCGTCAGGAGACCAGCCCAGGACGCGGCACGGGGAGGACTGGAAGGTCAGGCGCTGGGCAAGGCCACCGGCAGTAGGCATGACATAGACCTCGCTGGGGCCTTCCTCGTGGCCCACGAAGGCCAGAAGTTGCCCGTCGGGCGAAAAGGAGGGATAACTTACCTCTCCCACAACGGCGGTAAGACGTTCCGCTCGCCCGCCCTGGACTGGCACCTCCCAGAGATCATCTTCTGCTACGAAAACAATGGCATTGTGATGGATGGTTGGATAGCGTACATATCCCTGTGATGGCATTCAATAGCTCCTTTGTAGTCTTGAGGACTATCGGGTATATCTTCCCGCATTTGTCTGAGTGTTCATGATCGGTATTTACAGAGATGGCCGTTCTCGAAATCAGAAAGCCCGAAACGATAGTAGAATATACGGGATATTGTAACACCGCTATTCTATAGATGTCGAGTTTATGCGAAAATTTGTTGGAATTATCAGCGCACATGCTGCTGTATGGCAGCAATGACTGGCAAAATCTGCGCAAAGAGTTGCAAACCTCTTGTCATAATGCCCCAGTAATGGTACTCTCTGCTTGCATGATTTTCTGCTATATTCATTTAAGAATGGAAGAGGAGAGAACGTATCAATGACGCAGACTGTGAAAGGGAATAATAATACACAGCCACCAAAGCAGGGACAGACGACGTCACAGAGGCAGCGGCGATCAGGGCGACCCGGACAGCGCCAGCAAGAACGCCTGTTGCGCCAGCAGCGCCGCCGCCGCAGACAACTCATCTGGACAAGTATAATTGTCGCGGTAGTCGTCGTTGGCATCGCGAGCCTGGGTTTCTGGCAATACCAGCGTATCCAGACAGAGCAAGCCAACGCGAAGGCGACGGCAGCAGCCCAGGCGAAAGCGCATGCAACTGCTGCGGCTCAGGCGCGTGCAACTGCTACAGTGCTCGCGGAAGCGCCAGCCACCCCCCCGCCTGTGACCGGGACAACAGTTACACTAAAAGATGGTCTGAAGTATATCGACATTAAAGTTGGCAGCGGAACTGCCGCGAAATCGGGCAGCACCGTTTCGGTCCAATATACCGGCTGGCTGGCAAGCAACGGCAAGAGGTTTGATAGCTCTTATACTGATGGAGGCAAGCCCTTCTCGGTCACGCTTGGACAGGGGCAGGTCATTCCAGGATGGGATCAAGGCCTGGTCGGCATGAAACCCGGTGGCGAGCGCCGCCTGATCATTCCCCCCAGCCTGGCCTATGGTGCCAGCGGCCAGCCTCCCACCATCCCTGCCAACGCTACCCTGATTTTCGACGTGACTATGGTCAGCGTCAAATAAATAGGTTGGTGCGTAATTGATTGTGCCCAGCACTGTATATGAATTTGAACAAATGAGACCGGTAATGAGGGGGTAGCCTCGTGCTGTAGGGACAGGGGGCGGATGGGGATTGGGTGGGGGCCTTGTGCCTGTCCGCGTGGGGAGGCTATCCTCCTGCCTAACGCAATCCGGTCGCCTCGTATCGTCACGCGGACAGGCACAAGGCCCCCTCATCCACCCAACTCCACCCCCTGTCCCTACAGGACGAGGCTACTCTTCAAATTCCATTCAAACCGGCTCTCTGAGTAGTTCCTGCTCAATTCTTGTGCGAATTTCGTCGCGTACGCGCCGGTACACCGCTAACTGCTCTTCCTCGCTGCCCGTCGCCTTTGAGGGATCCTCAAACGACCAGTGGTGGCGATGGGTGGCACCGGGGAAGATGGGACAGGTCTCAGCCGCCGTATCACAGACTGTAATTACCTCGTCAAATGGCTGATCCAGGTAGCGATCAAGCGTTTTAGACTGCTGTTGGGAGATATCGATGCCGATTTCTGCCATTACCTGAATGGCGAGCGGGCGCACGAACGTCGCCTCGGTTCCTGCACTGAACACCTCAAACTGTCCGTTTCCTAACGCTCGTAGCAGCCCCTCTGCCATCTGAGAGCGTGCAGAGTTATGGGTGCAAATGAAGAGTACGCGCCTTTTCATATTGTGTCCCTCTCTTTTCATCTTCGTCGCTCTGCTTCTCGTTTTACTCAGGGCTTGCGAGCACGAATGAACGCACTCACAAATTTCCCATCGAGGTCGGTCTGCTCGGTCTCAGAGAGCGCGGCAACCGAGGCGCTGGCCCCACTGTCTGCGACATCCTGCACGGAGTAGCGGCGCGTGACTTCGATCTCGATATCGACGAAACCGGCCTCGATCAGCAATTGGCGGTAGGTCTCTTCAGCGAGCGCACCGGCAATGCAGCCTGCCCATGCCTCAAGGTCGCGACGAATGACATCTGGAAGCTGGCCCTGAATGACGATATCAGAGACGGCGAAACGTCCACCGGGGGCGAGCACGCGCGCGGCTTCGCGCAGCACTTGCTGTTTATCTGCCGAGAGGTTGATGACGCAGTTGGAGATGACGACATCCACGGCGCTATCGGGCAAGGGAATGGCCTCGATGACCCCTTTCAAAAAGCGCACGTTTTCTACTCCTGCCTCAAGGCGGTTACGCTCAGCCAGTTCCAGCATCGCATCGGTCATATCCAGTCCATAGGCAAAACCGCTTGGTCCCACACGCTTCGCCGAGAGCAGGACGTCGATGCCCCCACCACTGCCCAGATCAAGCACCCTCTCGCCCGGTTTCAGTTCGGCCAGTGCAGTCGGATTGCCACAACCTAGCGAGGCTAGAGCGGCTGCAACAGGTAATGTACCAAGTTCTTCACTGCTATACAGATCGCTGGTGATAGCATCACCAGACGCCGTAGTACAGCAACCACTGCCACTTGTATCTGTACTACAACAAGCGGGGCCACAACAGGTAGCGCCTTCAACCTGATTTCCACTCAGAACCTGTAACGCCGCCTGCCCGTACCGCTCGCGTACAACTTCACGTAACTGCTCGCCATCCTGCGAATGTTGCGTCATTTGTTTTGTCCTTTCCTCATGACCTTAATTTCATTAAACCACCAACATGTTGTTCTGTGCAATTATTCATTGCTATTTTAGAGACGGGAAATGGTCAAAAAGGACGCAACAATTTCCTAACATTAAACTGTGTTAAATTTCGGTTAATACATGTAAAAAGAACATTTGGAAAAACCTTGACTTTTGGGAAATGTGCGGGTATACTTCTAACAATTTGAGGACTGTTCGTAGGCGTTCCACGTAGTGGAAAAGGTTGTTAGCGTGACATATATGGCCCTTCGACACAGGAAAATAGATTTCTCGCAACGGCGGTTGCGCCGCCTGTTCCATCCCATCGATGGACCTGGTGTTCTTTTTCCCGAAGAGCGATTCTTCCTCCCCCATTGATTCAGGGGTGAGGAATTTTTTTTGCCCTTTTTCTTGACGTAATCTGTAGTTTATAGTTGGAGGATACCTATGCTTCAAGTTACAACGCATGCTCAAGATCAGTTTGAAGTGATGAGTCGTGACATCGAGCTGATTGATGGTAAATTCAGGGGGAAGGATATCATCTCGTTCGATCAGTTTTCGGCGGGAGACCTGCGCATCCTCTTCGCTCTGACCAACAAAATGAAGCGTATCGCGGTCAACAACGAGCCGTCATATCTGCTGGCAGGCCAGCTTGTCTCGCTGCTCTTCTTTGAGCCTTCCAGCAGGACATTTAGCTCGTTCGTGGCGGCGGTGAAACGGCTTGGTGGGCAGACGATTGAGGTGCAGAACCCGGAAACAGTTTCCTCAGTCTCAAAGGGAGAGACGTTCGAGGATACTATTCGCACGTTTGAAGCATATTCGAACGCTATCGTGCTGCGTCACCGCATCGCTGGATCGGCGAGACTGGCCGCGGAAGCCGCCGATTTCATTCCAGTGATTAACGCGGGTGACGGCAATAATGAACATCCGACGCAGACGCTGCTCGATCTCTATACACTCTATGAAAAATTTGGTAGGTTGCATCATTTGACGGGTCTGCTGGCGGGCGACCCATTCAATAGCCGCACCATCCACTCGCTGCTGCGCGGCCTCTCACTCTTTGAGAACAACACTGTCTACCTGCTCTCTCCTCGCCAGTTGCAGCTCTCGAAAGAAGATTACCTCTACTGGACACGGCGTGGTTTGCGGCTGATTGAGATCACGAGCGAGGGAGATATTCCGGGGGATTGCGACTTCTGGTACTGGACGCGCATCCAGAAGGAGCGTTTTGCCTCGCTCGAAGAGTACGAGGAAGTGGTGAGGGATCGGTTTGTGGTGACGCCGCAGCTCCTGGCAGAGTACGCCAGCAAAGACATGATCTTGATGGACCCGCTGCCCAGAGTGGGAACCATCGACCCGGCGGTTGATCGCGATGAGCGGGCGGTCTATTTGAAATCGCAGATCAGAAATGGCCTCTACACGCGCATGGCCCTGTTGGCCCTGTTACTTGGCAAGGCCGAATCACTGTTACCCGGCAAAGACGCAGCATAAGAGGATTAAAACAAGAATGTACAAAAACAGTATAGAGCATGACCTCTTTATTGAGACCTGTGTTGAACAGCAATTCCAGGATAGCGAGATAGACGATGCTCCCAGGCGGGGAGTGCTGGTGCTGGAAGATGGTACCGCATTTGAGGGTACGTCGTTCGGCTACGTGGGAGAAACTGCAGGGGAAGTGGTCTTTAGCACCGGCATGGTTGGCTATCCAGAGGCCCTGACCGATGCCTCCTTTACCGGCCAGATATTGACGATGACTTATCCCATCGTCGGCAACTATGGCGTGCCGGACAGCGGCCTGTGGGAGAGCGACCGTATTCACGTCGCCGGGCTGGTTGTTTCCAACTACATTGCGCAGCCCTCACACTTTCAGAGCACGATGAACCTGGGAACCTGGCTGCAGCGCGAGCGTGTACCGGCGTTGGAAATCAAGGATACGCGCCTGCTCACACAGCATATTCGCAAGCATGGCACACTGCTCGGCAAGATCGTTTTCGACGACGATATTCCCTTCTATGACCCCAACACCGGCAATCTGGTTGCACAGGTCTCAACGAGCCAGGTGCGCGAACAGGGCAGCGGCGACATCACCATTGCTCTTATCGACTGTGGAGCCAAGCGTAATATCGCGCACAGTTTGCTGGCGAGAAACGTGCGCGTGATTACGCTGCCCTGGGATTATGACCTCTTTTCGTCCGGCAATACCCTGGCCTTCGATGGCATCCTCATCTCCAATGGTCCGGGTAATCCAAAGATGGTGGGGAAGACCGTGCGCACCATTCGCGAGGCTCTTGAGCGTGAGATACCCACGCTCGGCATCTGCCTGGGCCATCAATTGCTGGCACTGGCGGCTGGTGGCGACACATATAAATTGAAATTCGGACATAGAAGCCAGAACCAGCCCTGCCTGCTGTATGAGCAGGGGCAAGCGACGCGGCGCTGCTACATCACAACGCAGAATCACAGCTTCGCGGTCGGCATGCTGCCGCCGGATTTCATACCCTGGTTCGTCAATGCCAATGATGGCAGCAACGAGGGCATGCGGCATAAAGAACTGCCCTTCCTCTCGGTGCAGTTCCATCCAGAGGCGACGCCGGGGCCGGTGGATACGGAATGGGTCTTCGACTCCTTTCTGGAAAAGGTGAGGGGACAGTGAACACGCCTGCTAAAATGCAAAAAGTGCTGGTGCTGGGGGCGGGCGCGCTTAAGATCGGGCAGTCGGGTGAGTTCGATTACTCCGGCTCACAGGCGCTCAAGGCCCTGCGCGAAGAGGGCATGCGCACTGTGCTCGTCAATCCCAACATCGCCACCATTCAAACCTCGAAGCTGCTGGCCGACAGCGTGTACTTCCTGCCGGTAACGGCCTTCTTCGTTGAGAAGATTATCGAGAAAGAGCGTCCCGATGGTATTCTGCTCTCCTTTGGCGGGCAGACGGCGCTCAACTGTGGCATCGAGCTGTTCCGTTCAGGCGTGTTGGAAAGATATCAGGTGCGCATCCTCGGCACGCCCATCTCGGCCATCATGCTCACCGAGGACCGGCAGGCATTCGCGCAGCACCTGCACAAACTGGATATTCCCACGCCGCGCAGCAGGAGCGCCGAGACGCTGGCAGAGGCTATCGAAATTGGCAAGGAGATCGGCTTTCCGGTGATGGTACGCGCCGGATTCGCCCTCGGCGGACAGGGTTCGGGCATTGCCAGGGATGTCAAAGACCTGGAACGCATCGTGAGCGGTGCGCTGGCCTTCGCGCCACAGGTGCTGATCGAACAATACCTGCACCACTATAAGGAGGTCGAGTACGAGGTGGTGCGCGATGCGTACGATAACTGCATCACCGTCTGCAACATGGAGAACATGGACCCACTGGGCATTCACACTGGCGAATCCATCGTCATCGCCCCCAGCCAGACGCTCACCAACTATGAATATCATACCCTGCGTACAGCCGCCATTACCATTGTGAGGAGCCTGGGCATTGTTGGCGAGTGCAACGTCCAGTTCGCCCTTGACCCGCGCACCTCGGCCTACTACGTCATCGAGGTCAATGCTCGCCTCTCGCGCAGTTCGGCTCTGGCCAGCAAAGCGACGGGCTATCCACTGGCCTACGTCGCTGCCAGGCTCGCACTTGACTACAGCCTGACCGAACTGACCAACGAGGTCACGGGTGTCACCCAGGCCTGTTTCGAGCCGAGCCTGGACTACGTGGTGGTGAAGATACCGCGCTGGGACCTGGAGAAGTTCAAGGGTGTGGATGAGACCATCGGCACGGGCATGAAGTCGGTGGGCGAGGTTATGGGCATTGGCCGCACCTTCGAGGAAGCCTATCAGAAGGCCATTCGCATGCTCGATCAAGGCTTCGAGGGTGCTACCTCCGAAAAAGCCTTTGCCGACAGCGAGACCATAGACGAGGTGCTGGAGCACTACCTCTACAGGCCCACGCCCAAACGCATGTTTGCCCTGGCGCTGGCCCTGCGCAACGACTTTTCGGTGCAAGAAATTGTCGAAATTACCGGCATCGACACCTGGTTTATACAGCGCATCAAACATATCGTGGATGTGGAACAGCGCCTTCAGGAGACGCAAAATCTCTCTGCCGTTCAGCTTTTACGGCTCAAGCAGTTGGGAGTCTCGGATAAGCGCATTGGCGAATTGACGGGCAAGTCTGAACTGGAAATCCGGGCAATGCGCAAGAGGCATAGCGTACTGCCCTCCGTCTTCCAGATCGACACACTGGCGGCAGAATTTCCCTCGGACACCAACTATCTCTATATGACCTACAACGGGCAGCATTCTGACGTGGATCCCATCGGTGACGAGGGCGTGGTGGTCTTAGGCTCTGGCTGCTACAGGATTGGCTCCTCGGTCGAGTTTGATTGGACGAGCGTGAGCACGGTGGAGGCGCTGAAGAAGCACGGAAAACGCTCCATCGTCGTCAACTGCAATCCCGAAACCGTCTCCACCGACTACGATACATCGGACAGGCTCTACTTTGAGGAATTGACTTTCGAGCGTATCGCCGATATCTGCGAATTTGAGGCTCCCTATGGCGTGATCGTTTCTGTGGGCGGACAGACGCCCAATAACCGGACGCAGGCGCTGCACAGCTACGGCATCCCCGTCCTGGGAACGTCGGTCGAGCATATCGATCAGGCCGAAGACCGGCACAAATTCTCGCAATTGCTGGACACGCTTGGCATTTGCCAGCCGGAATGGAATGCCTTCAGCGACGTGGCGGAACTGGAGGAGTTTGCCGGACGGGTGGGCTATCCAGTGCTGGTACGGCCATCCTACGTGCTCTCCGGCAGCGCGATGAACGTCTGCTATAACCAGCAAGAGTTGGAGCTGTGCTGCCGCGAGGCGGCTGCCGTTTCGCCGGAGCATCCCGTGACCGTCTCGAAATTTTTTGAGAAGGTGAAGGAGATCGAACTGGATGCGGTAGCGCAGCGCGGCGAGATCAAAGCCTTTGTGATCTCAGAGCACATCGAAAACGCGGGTGTCCACTCTGGTGACGCGACGATTGTGCTGCCGCCGCAGGATATCAACGCGGAGACGCGGGGGAAGATAGAGGCAGTGGGCCGCGCTATCGCCAGCGCCCTGGAGATTACCGGCCCCTTCAACATCCAGTTCCTGGCCCGCGATAACGAGGTCTATGTGATCGAGACCAACGTGCGGGCATCGCGTACCTTCCCCTTCATCTCAAAGGTCACGGGCATCAACTTCGTCGAGCTGTTTGTGGACGCGCTCTTTGGCGAGGTGCCGGTTGTCTCTATGCCGCCGCTGCACTTCACCGCTGTCAAAGCGCCGCAGTTCTCGTTTTCGCGGCTGACGGGCGCGGACCCCAGCCTGCACGTTGAGATGGCCTCGACAGGCGAGGTGGCCTGCTTTGGTGAGGATGTGGAGGAAGCCTATCTCAAGGCCATTCTTGCCACGGGCGGCAGCATTCCGCGCAAGGGTGTTTTCATCAGCCTGGGCGGCGACGATAAGAAGGCGAAATTCCTGGAAAGCGCGAGGCAACTGGCGGCGCTCGGCGTGCCGCTCTACGCCACTGAGAAGACATGCGCCTTCTTGCGGGCGCACGGTATTGGGGTGACGATGCTCTACAAAATTCACGAGCAGCAGGAACCCAGTGTGCTGACCTGCTTCCGCGAGCATAAGGTTGACCTCGCGATCAACGTGGTGGATCGCTTCGTGAAGAAAGAGGTGGATGATGACTATGCCATGCGCCGTTATGCGGTTGACTATAACATTCCCCTCTTCACCAAAATCAAGCAGGCGCGGCTGTTCGTGAAAGCGATAATGGAAAAAGATGTGAACTCACTGCCGATCAAGTCATGGAACGAATACGTATGAATGCTGTCAAATGGAGTGCTGGATGTTAATACGTAACGGGCTGGTTGTGCTGCCGGAAGATACGATACGCCTGGATATTCGTACTGCTGGCGAGAAAATAGTCGAGCTTGCGGAGAATCTGACGCCAGAAGCGGGAGAAGAGGTGGTTGATGCAAGTGGCTGTCTGGTGCTGCCTGGTTTGATCGATTCGCATGTCCATTTTCGCGAACCCGGTGCTACGCACAAAGAGGACTTTCTTACCGGTACGCTGGCTGCCCTTGCCGGAGGGGTGACGACGATCCTGGACATGCCAAATACGCAGCCACCCATCGTTAGCCGGGAGCGCCTGACTGAAAAAGCCGCCCTTGCATCTCGCAAGGCGGTTGTTGACTTCGGATTTTATCTCGGCGCGACGGAGGACAATGTGGAAGAGGCTTTAGCGGCCTCAGACTCGGTGGTTGCGCTGAAGGTGTATATGGGATCCTCGACCGGCTCTCTGCTGGTGACGGAATTTGCTCCCCTGTACCGGCATTTTTCGACCTTCCCTCTGCATAAGCCTATCGTTGTCCACGCCGAAGATGAACAGGCGCTCAAATACTTTGGCTCTCTTCACCAGAAAGATCACAATCAGGCTCGTCCGGCGGTGAGCGCGCAGATCGCTGTGAGCCGCGCGCTGGCGATTGCGGAGAAAACGGGCAGGGCCTTACATATTGCGCATACCACGACGGCACGAGAGCTTGAACTGATACGCGAAGCAAAACAGAAGGACGTCCGCGTGACGTGTGAAGTGACTCCCTTGCACCTGTTTTTAAACGAAGATGACCAGCATCGCCTGGGAAACTTTGGGAAAGTGAATCCACCCCTGCGCGCTGAAAGCGACCGCCAGGCGCTCTGGGAGTACTTTGACGTTATTGATACCATAGCAACCGATCACGCGCCGCACATGAGGGCAGAGAAAATGCAGCCCTACGAGCAGGCTCCCTCCGGCATGCCGGGAGTGCAAACGATGCTGCCGCTCCTGCTGACGGCGGCCAGCGAGGGCAAAGTGACGTTGAACGAGATTGTGAAACGCTGTGCTGTAAATCCTGCCCGCATCTTTGGTTTGAACAATAAAGGCGCGCTTAAGCCAGGCAAGGATGCTGACATCGTGCTGGTCAACCCTGACGTGGAGTATGAACTTACCGATGAGCAGATGCTTTCAAAATGTGGATGGACGCCGTTCGCGGGCAGGAAAGTCAAGGGGCGCATAGAGCAGGTGTTTCTACGCGGCTCTCTCGTATTTGACGATGGTATGTGTCTGGTCAAACCAGGGAGTGGCAAGCCTGTTCTCCTGGAGGCTTGAAGGAAGAAGAGCATGCTATTCAAATCAATTGTCCGCCCTGCACTCTTTCACACATCTGCACGCGATCCCGAAATTGCCCATCATCTAGTGATGAATGGGCTGGCGTTTGCTTCCCGCTACCGGTCTACTCAAAATGCTCGAGGTCGCTAACGGCTACAAAGCGCCTGCGTTGGAACGTACTCTCTCTGGTCTGCATTTTCCTAATCCGATAGGGCTCGCGGGTGGATTTGATAAAAATGGGCTTGCGCTACCAGCACTGGCTGCCCTCGGTTTTGGCTTTCTTGAGGCGGGAACTGTGACGTGCTACCAGCAGGCGGGGAATGAAAAGCCACGTATCTTCCGTCTGCCAGAGGATTGCGCGCTGATAAACCGTATGGGCTTCCCAAACGATGGAGTTGATGCCATTGCTGAGCGGCTATCCCGGCTTCCTAAATTGCCCATTCCGGTTGGATGGAGCATAGGGAAATCAAAAGTAACTCCGCAAGAGGAGGCAGTGGAAGATTATCTCTATTCGCTGCGTAAGCTGTATGACTACGCCGATTTCTTTACGGTCAATGTCAGTTCTCCCAATACGCTCGGCCTGCGCAAACTCCAGGAGAAGGAGCCGCTGGAGCAATTGCTGCGTGCCATCGTACAGGAGGTGGAGACGCTTGCAAGACAAAGAGGTAGGGATACGGTCAGGCCAGTGCTTGTAAAAATATCACCTGACCTGAACGAAGGTCAATTAGATGACGTGATCGAGGTCTGTCTGGGTTGCAATATTCGTGGTATCATCGCTACAAACACGACGATTTCACGTCAGGGACTGAGTAAGGTGGGTGAAGAGACGACCGAGATGGGAGGACTGAGCGGTCGGCCTCTCTTCCCACGTTCGCTTGCGATTGTGCGGCATCTGTGTAGGAAGCTAGATGGTCAGATACCCGTCATCGGTGTCGGCGGCATCTCCAGCCCCGCTGATGCTCAACGCATGTTTGATGCCGGTGCAAGTTTCATTCAAATCTATACCAGCTTTATCTACGAGGGTCCCGGGATTGTAAAGCAGATCAATAAGAGGCTGGCTGAGAGCAACGCCTTTGAAAAAGGCCCTCTCACATGCCATCCCGAGCACAACATGTCATCCTGAGTGCAGCGAAGGATCTAAAGCTCTCCCTTTTGATCAGGTGGTGGCCTCAGATCCTTCGCTGCACTCAGGATGACATCCAAACGGATTTTCCCTGGGGAGACGACAGTTGGGAAGCTATCTTGTAGTGACAGAGGTGGTGTGGAGAGGATGAGGGAAGACAGCCTGGGAGGCTGTAGCAGAGCGCGCGGGGCGCTCTGATGCTCCTTCACAGTCGCATGGAGCATCCCCCGGATGCTCTGCCGACCTTGAGGGAGCATCTGCCTGTCTGCATGACTTCTGGGTCACGGGCCAACGAATTGTCCCTGGACGCGGACAGGCACAAGGCCCCAACCCAACTCCACATCTGCCCCCTGTCCCTACAGAATTCAGCTTCCCGGTTTTAGACGTGCAGCTTTATCAATAGAAGGAGATTTAACAGATGAACAATATAGAGATCATGCAGGCCTTTGCTGATGTTGGAGCTATTATCAGCGACAGCCATTTTGTCTACAGTTCTGGGCGGCATAGCTCATCTATATCAACAAGGACGCTCTGTATCTGCATCCGGGCGTCATCTCGACGCTGTGCCAACAGATGGCGGAGCCGTATGAGGCAGATCAGATCGATGTTGTCGTTGGTCCGGTGCTCGGCGGCATCGTGCTTTCGCAGTGGGTGGCATACCATCTGAACGAGAGGCGCACAGTTAGCGAGACGCTGGCGGTCTACGCGGAAAAAGAGGGCGATGGCCCCGGCAAAAAGTTCTTTTTCGGGCGCGGCTACGACAAACATATCTCCGGCAAAAACGTACTGGTCGTTGAGGACGTGCTGACCACAGGTGGCTCGGCCCGGCAGGTGATCGAACTGGTACGCGAGCATAGCGGACAGGTGATCGGTCTCAGCGCGCTCTGCAATCGTGGCAATGTGCAGCCCAAAGAAGTGGGCGGCGTCCCGGTCTCCGCGCTCATCGCTATCACTCTGCAAACGTACGCCGAGGAAGAATGCCCATTTTGCCAGCAACATGTGCCGATCAACACGATAGTGGGCAAGGGCAGAGCGTTTCTGGCACAACAAAAATCGTATTTGGAGGAGCAATGACTTTGTCTCAAGGAAAATCAACGAATACGTTTATCTCCATGCTCGAACAGCAATGGAAACAGGGTAATTTTGTCTGTGTCGGCCTGGATTCTGATTATGACCGCATTCCCTCGATGCTGAAGGAGAACACTTCGGTTGAGGATGCGCTGTTTGCCTTCAACCGGAGCATTATCGATGCCACGCAAGACCTGGTCTGTGCCTACAAGCCCAACTCGGCCTTCTACGAGGCTCGGGGAGACGTTGGATTTCGCGCCTTGCAGCACACGGTACGCTATATCAAGGAAATCTACCCGCACATCCCTGTTATTCTGGATGCCAAGCGGGCTGATATTGGCAGTACTAACCTGGGCTATGTGGAGGCCGCTTTTGACTGGCTGGGTGTAGATGCTATTACCGTCCATCCTTATCTCGGTCAGGAGGCGCTGGCCCCATTTCTCGCACGCAAAGAGAAGGGCATCATCGTCCTGGCGAAAACGTCCAATCCCGGCGCTGGTGAGTTTCAGGATTTGCCCGTTGGCGAGGCGCGGGAGCCGCTCTATCAGGTGGTAGCGCGTCACGTCGCGACACGCTGGAACGCCAACGGCAACTGTGCCCTTGTTGTCGGCGCGCCCTATCCAGCCGAATTGAAGCAGGTACGCGCCATCGTCGGCGACATGCCTATCCTCATCCCTGGCATCGGCACGCAGGGCGGCGACATCGAAGCTACTGTCACAGCCGGAAAAGATAGTCGTGGTTGGGGCATGATTATCAACGCCTCCCGCACCATCATCTTCGCCTCTTCCGGGAACGATTTCGCACAGGTCGCTAGAAGTGCAACAGAAAAGCTGAGAGCAGAAATTAACCGGTATCGATAAGTTTTGCTAAAATCAGTACTTGTGAGTCTTCACATTTTGGGTTTGCCCCAGGTGATCCCGCCAATCACACCGAAGGTAAGCAGGCCATCCTGCGCAAAAGGGAAAAGGAGCGCCTGCATCTCCCTGTCGAACTGTGCAGCTTGCTTGGCAGTCATCGTGTCGAGCGAATGCGTACTGCGTGCGTGCTGGGCCGCAATGTAATCCTCAACCGTTTGCGAGACCGTCACCGGAGTGGTCTGGTGCTCACCCAGTTTTTGGAAAAGCCCGTACTTCTCCAACGCGGCAATCAAATCGAACGGCTGGTAGGCGGGATTGTTAGTAAATTTTTGCTTGATTTGATCAGTGCCTTCACTCCAGGGAGCGGATAGTTCCTCAACATAAGCAATAGCGAGCATGCCATGTCGCGTCAGGACGCGTGCAAGGCGAGGCAGAACCACATCCCACTCCATCCAGTGCAGGCTCGCGCCCGCCGTCACCAGGGCATAAGGCGGCTCAAGCTCCACATCCTCAGCTCGTCCACGCCGCCAGCGAATTTTCGGTGAATCACCTCCAGGCAGCGTCCTGGCACGCTCAAGCATCGGAAGTGAAAGATCGACGGCATCAATGCGTTCAACGTAATCGGCTAGAGGACGCGCAATATTACCTGTCCCGCAGCCTATGTCGAGGACGACGCGAGGCGCGTCTACGATCAATTCGTTGAGGATGGTGAAGGTTTCTAGTGGGTAAGTGGGACGCAGGTGATAGCGGTCTACCACGCTCTGATCCTGAAAACGCCCTGCGTTATGCACGCCTCGTAAGAAGGGATGCTTCATGCTCGTCTGGCTCCTTTAAAAATTGTTGGACATTCAAGCTATTTTCCATCTATTAGGCAGAAGTTCACTACGACACTATAGTAACATACCTGACACGATCATCCCTATTTCGCCCTGAATGAAGATACCATTGGCGAACACTCGACCTGGACTGCTCGCCGCTCAGTGCACCACCCCACTCTCAAATGGCTGCGAAGCGGCGCAGGCGCTGAGCTTCGCGTCGCCACTGCCGCTGAGCGGCTTGGCGTCAGCTCTCAAATAGCTGCGAAGCGGCGTAGGCGCTGAGTCGTCAACATGGTGAGTACGCCAACAGTTTCGAGTAAAACGGAGGAAGATATGCCACTTTCTAATTACGAAGTGTCACAAAAAACGACCCTGTTTCGTCTCGTTTGCGGAAATGTTCATCTGGAGAAAGAATGAAGGAGATACCAATGCAATCACAATTTGCGCAGACAGATGTTATCGTGGTTGGTGGTGGCATGGCTGGACTTACAGCCGCCAGTTACCTTGCCCGTGCTGGCCTGGATGTGACGCTTTTTGAGAAGTCAACGCAACTGGGAGGCCGGGCAGCTACACAGAACTTTGAAGGCTATTGCTTCAATCGCGGCATCCACGCCCTTTACTGCGGTGGTGCGCTTGAAGATGTGTTGCGAGAACTGGGGGTCACATATAGCGCCGGTAACCCGCGAGATGTTTTTGTGTGGAGGCAGGGTAAGTTCTATCCCTTCCCGATCAACCTGTCCTCGCTCTTGCGCACAGGCTTTCTGGATGTGGGCGACAAGCTGGAGACGGCTCGTCTCTTTGCCATGCTTCCTCTACTTAAGCCGCAGGAACTGGCAAAAGTGAGCGTTCGCGAGTGGCTGGCGCACTCGCTCAAACGTCTGCGTGTGCGCCAGTTCCTGGAAAACTATGCCTGTACCGGGGTCTACAGTGCAGCGCTCGACCTGGTCAGTGCGGAGGTGCTGGTTAAAAGGCTGCAACTGCTGCTAAAACATCCTATTCTCTATATCGATGGCGGCTGGCAGTCGCTGGTGGATGGACTGCGCAGTACGGCGGAACAGGCAGGAGCGCGCATTGTGAGCGGTACTCGTGTTGAGAGCATCGTGTATCAGGACGGTCGTGCTCAAGGTGTGTGCCTGCGCAACGGTAACATCATAACTGCCTCAGCTGTCGTTATAGCGACTCCCCCACAGGATGCCGTAAAACTGGTAGACGATGGAGCATATCAACCGTTTCGACGGATTGTCAACTCCCTCGTTCCGGCCCAGGTTGCTTGCCTTGATGTGGCTCTGAGTCACCTGCCCGATGCACGCTACCCCGTCGTGCAGGACATGGAACAACCTCGCTTTATGTCAGTCCAATCGGTTTACTCACGCATTGCCCCGGCAGGAGGAGCGCTGATACATGCTTTCAAGCAGCTAGACCCCGGGCAGCCCACCGACCCAGGTGAGGATGAGCGCGAACTGGAGGACCTGCTTGATATCGTGCAGCCGGGCTGGCGCGAAGTCCTGGTCAAACGCATCTCCTTGCCGCGCATTGAAGCTATCGGCGCGCTTCCCACTGCTGCCAGTGGTGGTTACGCCGGGCGACCGGGGCCGCGAGTTCCAGGATTCGCCAACCTCTACCTTGCTGGCGACTGGATCGGTGAAGGCTTTTTAGCTGACGCCAGTATGGGCAGCGCCCGCGAGGTAGCGCAACTGGTGCTCGAGAGCCTACCCTCAGTGGTGGAAAAGGAAAGTGTTGGCTCGGTACAGTAAGCAAACCTGATCTCCCACTCCACCCTCAAGGTACCCGGCAAGGGTGACCTATGAGGGTGGAGCACGGTTCCACCAACTATCGGGTGCTACCACTTTTATCTTACAACGGATATAATTGGGAGAAGTTACAGAAGGGGACCGGTTACTAAGGAGCTATGTTGATGACAACAGCGAACCAACAACGAATTATGGAAGCGTTACATACAAAAGCGGTAATAGATCCGGCACAAGAAGTGGCTTTTCGCGTGCAGTTCTTAAAGGACTATGTGATCGCTTCAGGCAGTTACGGCTTCGTTCTCAGTATTTCGGGCGGTCAGGACTCAGCTCTTGCCGGGCGTTTGTGCCAGATTGCGGTAGAGGAACTGCGCGCACAAACCGGCAAAGACTATCTCTTCATTGCGCTTAGGCTCCCCTATGGGATCCAGTGGGACGAAGAAGATGCACAACGCGCTTTACAATTTATTGCTCCCGACAAAATCTACGCCATAAATATTCAGCCTGCCGTAGAGAGTGCGGCTGCTTCATTTGAAAAAGCAACCGGTCTTTCTATGACGGACTATAACAAAGGGAACCAGAAGGCGCAGGAACGCATGACGGTGCATTATCGCTTTGCCAATCAGTTTCACGTCCTGGTGGTAGGGACTGACCATGCAGCCGAAGCGGTGGCAGGGTTTTTCACCAAGTATGGCGATGGAGGTGTGGACCTGACCCCGCTAAGCGGACTCACGAAGCAGCAGGGGCGCTCATTACTGCGTTTTCTTGGTGCGGATGAGCGAATTTATACCAAACCTCCTACCGCCGATCTGCTTGATACGAATCCGGGTCGACTTGATGAGGATGAACTCAACCTCAGCTATCAGGTGATAGACGCCTATCTTGAAGGGAAAGATGTTCCCGCTGAAGTGGCGCAACAGATCGAACAGCGGTACAGCGCCACCGAACATAAGCGACATACACCGATCACTCCTTTTGATAGCTGGTGGAAGACAGAGGAAGGCTATGACATAGTTCCACCATGGGGAACATGTGCTGGAGTTATAACGTCAAGTGAACAGGCCAGAAGATACGACCCAGATTTTCAATCAGTACCGGGTGCTGCTCTTTTCCATCGCTTATCGCATGCTGGGCAGCGCGACAGATGCAGAAGATATTGTGCAGGAAGCCTTTTTGCGCTGGCTGCAAGCGAATGATGAGGAGATCCAATCGCCCAAAGCCTTTCTCTCGACGGTGGTTACGCGCCTGTGCATTGACCAGTTGCGTTCGGCCAGGTCGCAGCGTGAACTCTACGTCGGCCCGTGGCTGCCGGAACCTATCCCGACGGGTCAGCGCCAGGACCTGACCGAGACGGCCATTCTGGCCGAGTCGCTTTCCTTTGCCTTTCTGGTGATGCTGGAGAATCTCGGGCCGCTGGAACGTGCCGTCTTCTTGCTGCGCGAGGTCTTCGACTACGACTATGCCGAGATCGCTCCCATCGTTGGCAAACGCGAGGCTTACTGCCGACAGGTGCTGCACCGTGCGCACCAGCACCTTGAGCAGCGTCGCCCGCGTTTCGAGGTCTCTCGAGAGCAGCAGGAGCGCATTACCTCTCAGTTTCTCCTCGCCGGTCTCAGTGGTGACATGGAGAGCCTCTTGAACTTGCTGGCAGAAGATGCTGTTTTTGCCGCCGATAGTGGTGGTAAGGTCAGGGCTGGCCTCAGACCGGTGTACGGTGCCGACAAAGTGGCTCGTGGCATGATGGGTGGTCGCAAATTCCTGCCGACCAGCACTCAGGGCAGCATAGAAGAGATCAATGGACAGCCAGCCATTGTTGGATACGCTGATGGTCGTCCTGTTATCGTCGTCCTCCTTGACATTGAGGGAGAGCGCATTCGCAGAATCTACCAGGTTGTGAATCCAGACAAGCTGCGGTGGTTGAGCAAGCCACAATGAGGCAATTCTCACTGCTTCCAGAATTTGCTATCTTGAGCGTTAGAAGCGAATGAGAAGAAAAGGATGAGGCATATGGATAGTTTGATTGTCCTGGTTCACAGTCCCTTAGTAGGTCCTTTCACCTGGTCTCCGGTTGCTCAACATCTACAAGCAGGCGGTTTTGATGTGCTGGTGCCAATGCTCACTGATAGCGGAGAGACACCTCCAGCATACTGGCAGCAGTACGTTGCATGTGTGCGAGATGCACTTGTGTTAATCCCGCAAGAGCGCCCCCTGGTGTTTGTTGGACATAGCGGAGCTGGCCCTTTGCTGCCAGCTCTTGCCTATGCAGCCAGGCATCCTGTCAAAGCATATCTTTTTGTTGATGCTGGCCTGCCCCATCCTGACCGGAGCCAACTGGACGAGATGGAAGTCAGCGTTCCCGCAATCGCACAAGAGTTGCGCCAGCTTCTGGCCTCTGGAGAGCGTTTCCCAAACTGGAGCGATGAGGACCTGAGCGACGATCTTCCCGATAGAGGTGTTCGCCAGCAGGTACTGGCGGAAGTACAGCCGCGTTCCCTCGACTTTTTTGAAGAAGTCATGCCAGACATTCCAGGGTGGCCTGATGCTAAGAGTGGCTATCTCTTGTTTACCGAGGGATATCGCCACTTTCTGGAGCAAGCTCAGAGAGCCGGGTGGCCGAACCGAACATTTCAGGCCGGTCACTTTCACATGTTAGTTGACCCCGCTGCCGTGGCTGCGGTCCTTGTCGAACTCATATAGAGTTGTCTCAATCGTTCCTTTTCCAGCCCTCGCATATCCGTATTGTCGCTCCACTGATCGATGTTGCCGATGAGTGGGCGAGCGGCAATGCGTTGTACTTCCGGGTCGGTAATCTGCTTGAGTAGGTACCGGGCAAACACCTCTGCGTGAATAACCTGGAAAGGGCGGTCATAGAAGGGTGAAACTGTTTCTGGCAGGTGTTGCGTGAGCTTGAGTGCATTGTGCATGCGGGCCAGCGCCTGGTATGCCGGGATAAGTGCAGACTCGCGTTCTTGCCAGTTCGGGGCCTGCTGGACATGCCAGAGCAGGGGCCGCATCTCTGAGGAGCACTGAAGCTGGTTGAATGCTGTCCCTAACCATTTGGGGTAGGGTGCGTATTGCTTTTCCATCAAGAAACAGAGATGCATGATATCGCGAACCAGGCGCGAGCCGATGATGGCGGAGCCGAGTTCTTCGCCGCAGTATCCAGCACGAGGCATCAAGTGTTCTTCCTGACCGATA
The DNA here is from genome assembly GCA_963736995.1 of uncultured Chloroflexia bacterium. Taxonomy (GTDB): domain Bacteria; phylum Chloroflexota; class Ktedonobacteria; order Ktedonobacterales; family Ktedonobacteraceae; genus CADDYT01. Next base: position 85,252 of record CAVTRB010000006.1, on the reverse strand, counting down.
CGCTGCCAGCCTGCTGCCAGCAGGTAGAGCCATACATCGTGAGGATACCATGTCAGTTGTGCGCGCAGGGTCGTCAGTTCGCCTGTTCCATCGTGATAGACGGCTCCGGCTGCGACCTCTCGCAGAGCTTGCGAGGGAAAGGTGAGCCAGTCCATAGCTTGCAATGGCTGCTGGATATCGTAGCCAAGCTGGCCCTGCATAAATGCGCGCAAGGTTACAGGAAAAACGCGATGATTGACCAGGACATCTATCGATTGCTTCATCACCCCCGTCTTCTCACCGGGAACGGCCTCAAAGTTGACCGGATAGCCCAGGAAGATGGATGGGAGGCGCTGGCTCAACAACGTATGGATGGTTTCAGCCAGGGCGGCATCTTCTTCAGTCAGGAAAATGAATAGTCGTGGCCCCCAGTCGTGGTCTCTCGACATCTCGGTATCAAAACCGAGCACTTCACTACCATGACCGATCAGTGCGGCGGCATAGAGCAATGCGGGAAACGCTTCCTCAAGAAGTGGTTTCACCAGTTCCTGATAAAAACGGCGACTTAGTTCAAGTCCGGGCAGAAATGCAGGCATTTCAGATCTCTCTTACTCAAAAAGCAGCTACGATCCGGTACTCGTGTCTTAGATGGGCCTCCAGTTGTATATTACTCTCTGTTTAAGGAAAGCGAAACTCATTGCGGAGAAAGAAGAAAGCCAGGTTCAGGCGCTGATGTGATACCATAAAGTGTGATGCATTTCTGGATTTGACCAAAGAGATCTGGAAAACGAGAAGTTTAGAGAGGAAACTAGATGAAACTGAGCATTGGTATCAAAACGGCACAGCAGTTCACTACCTATAAGGACATTCTGCGCGTCTGGGAAGAGGCGGATGCCATTCCGGTGATTGAACATGCCTGGGCTTTTGACCACTTCATCCCGCTTGGTCCCGACTCGACCGGTCCACAGTTGGAAGGATGGACGCTGCTGAGCGCGCTGGCGGCAAAAACAGACCACCTGCGTGTGGGTCTCATGGTTACGGGCAACACCTATCGTCATCCCGCTGTCCTTGCCAATATTGGCGCGACTGTTGATGTGATCTCGAATGGACGGCTGGACTTTGGTATTGGTGCGGGCTGGAACGAGCTTGAGAGCAATATGTATGGCATTCCGCTCTACACGCCGGGAGAACGTATCCGGCGGCTTGGTGAGGCCTGTGAGGTGATCAAATTGCTGTGGACGGAAACCGTCGCAAATTTCGATGGGAAATACTACCAGCTCAAGGATGCGCGCTGCGAACCGAAACCTGTGCAAAAACCCTACCCACCCTTTGTGATTGGCGGCAGTGGCGAGCAGTTGACGCTGCGCGTGGTGGCGAAATATGCCAACGTCTGGAACTTTGTCGGCGGCTCGGTCGATGTGTTCAAGCACAAACAGGAGGTGCTTGATGGCTATTGTAAAGAGATTGGGCGCGACCCGACCACAATCCAACGCTCCATTCAGCAGAGGATGGACTACAACGATCTGGGCGCGAGCATTGCGGACATTCGTCCCTACATTGAAGCGGGCGCGACCCATATCATCCTGAATCTGACCGCGCCATATCCCGAAAACATTGTTCACAAAGTTGCGGAGCAGGTCGTTGCGCCCCTGAATGCGGAATTTGAGGGGGAATAGCGGTTACTCTCGCTGTGCAGGCCGACCGCGAGGGTCGGCCCTACTATACACGGATGCAGTTCACCAGGTGACGTATATAGTAGGGCCGACCCTCGCGGTCGGCCTGTGGTGGGGACGTCGTAGCTCGTGCTCAATGTTATATTCTCTCTAACGGAACAAAGCCCAGGACCCTCAGGACGTTGCCGAGGGTTTGCATGGTGGCTTGCACCAGCCAGGCGCGGAAGGCTTTGACGCGCTCGTCGGATTCCTTGACGATGGGCGGCGTGTGCTCGTAGAAGTCACTGAAGTGCGCGGCGAGGTCGTAGGTATAGGCGGCGAGGGCACTGGCGGAGAGGTTGGCGCTCGCTTCGGCCAGGGTGCGGGGGTAGGCGTCGATGTGGCGCAGCAGTTCCCACTCGCTCTGTTCCAGGCGTTCGGGCAGTGCAGTGAGTTGTGCGGGCAGCTCGTAGTTTGCCTCTTGCAGGCGGCGCAGGATGCTGTTGGCGCGGGCATAGGCGTACTGGAGGTAGACGCCGGTATCGCCATTGGCGCGCAACACTTCGTCCATATCCAGCGTGATGATCTGCTGCAGGCCGTAGCGAATCATAAAGTAGCGAATGGCCGAAGCGGCCAGGATTGCAGCCGTCTCCTCGGGCAGGTCGGGCTTTGCCTCCATCATGTGCGCAGCCGCAGCATTGATCAGGTCATCCGCTTTGATTTCAATGCCCTTGCGGCCCGACATGGCGTAGGACTCATGCCCATCAGAGGTATCGATGCCCAGGCGAGCGGCAGTGGCTGCCGATAAGGTCACCACCTCGTAAGCCAGGTGCAGCAGGTTATCCGCCTGCTCGAAGTAGCCAAGCCTACGCAGGCTTTCGCGTACTACTTGTTGTGGATAAGACTGGCGAACATCGATCACATTGATGATTCTTTTCGCGTGACCGAAGCGTCTGGGGTTGGCTTCCTGGCCGCTTGTGCTCGTTTGCTCCGGCGTGCGCATCGTCCAGAGCATGCGCCCATCTTGCTGGACGCCCCAGGGAACGAAGTGGAATTCTACGCCGAGATCGTCCGTCAGGCCAAATTTCCAGAGGTGGTTGGCAATGTCCTTGCCTGTGTAGGTGGCGGTGCCGTTGCTTTTCACCAGCACCTTGTTGCTGTTGCGCTCGCCTTCCTCGGTCTGTACCTCGCCCTCGCCAAAGGGGAGAATCCAGGTGCCAGCCAACGGTCCGCTTTCGGGATGCTCAAGCACGCCCTGCTCGCGCAGCATCTGAAAGGTGCGCTGCCAGAGACCTGCGTGGACAATGGCAGACTCCCACGTCAGCAGATTGTAGGAGATGTTCAGACGCGCCATCGTCTTGAGGTGCGCCTGCACGATCTGGTGCGAAAGATCGGACGCTAACACGGCGTAATCAGGCCCCTGCTCTGGTTCCTCACCATGTTCGATGGCATGCAGGACGGTGGTGCGCAGTTCCTTCAGTTCCGGTCGCTCCTCATAAGCCCTGCCGACCGCGACGTAGACGCGAGAGCAGTAGTAATCGAACGATTCGCCGGGCAGTTGCTCGTTGCCGCCAGGAATCTGCAATTTACCCTGAGTGAGCAGTGTGAGGCCGACGACGACATCGGCGACCTGTACGCCCGTATCATCAATATAGTTCTGCGCCTCGACATCGTAGCCCTGTGAGCGCAGCATGCGCACAACGGTATCGCCGAGGGCCGAGTTGCGTAAGTGGCCCACGTGCGCTGCTTTATTGCTATTGATGGCCGTGTGCTCGACCACTACCTTTGTACCAGCGCCAACATCGTTGTGCCCGAAGTCCGCTCCCGCTTCAAGCACGCGCTCAATGATGGAACGGCCCGCCACGGAACGATGCAGCCGGAAATTGAGATAGCCGGGTTTCGTAACGGTAATCTCCTCAATGATGGGATTGTGTATGTTGCGCAGGATGGTCGCCAGTCCCTCAGCGATAACCATTGGCGGGCGACCGAGTAGCTTTTTGCCAGCCCACGACATGACCGGCATGGAATAATCGCCAAAGCTGGCCTGCGCCGAGAAATCCAGTCTGATCGGCAATTGCTCAACATCCACATCCAGCTTCTCTTGCCCAAGATATGCTGTTGCTGCCTCTTTGATAAGCGACGTCAGATATTCATGAAGGTCCTGGGGCATCAATTCTGATTGCTGTACCTCGTTTGTCACTCCTGATTGTCCTCATTTCAAGATATTCTATTGTCGCATTGATGCGAAACTCTTTATCATTATTCATTCTATGATTCCAGCATCCACTATAACGCAGCGTGTCTATGCGGTCAAGCGTTTTGTGCCTTTAGCTTCTCCAGGAAGCGCCTGGTCTCTATAGGATTATGCAAGATAATGATGGTGTGTTCGGTGGCATAGTGTTCAAGCTTCTGTAGGACATCCTTGCGATCTCGGGTGGGATAGTACCAGATCCATTGAAGGTGCGACCAGTCTATTCTTTCAGGGCAGCCTGAAGCTAAATCTGGGCGTGTTTTGCCTGCATATTGAATGCGCCGTTTCACAGCTCTGTACAGGCAAAGTGTGCGTGGGTAGTCCAGAAAAATGATAGTATCCGACGCAGCCATGCGAATATCTAATGTGCTGGTATAGTTGCCATCGATAATCCAGCTTGCCGGTTTGATCAGCTCTTCCTGAATGCGCCTCCACTCGTCTCTGGGTGTCTTAACCCAGTCTGGCTGCCAGAAAATCGCGTCGAGATGGGTGACGGGGATATGCAGAATAGCTCCCACTTGTTGCGCCAACGTCGATTTGCCGGAGCCACTGCACCCGATGATGGCTATGTGTTTCATAATGATACTGCCTATGTCTGGTTCTGTATAAGCTACCTCGAAGTCAGGTTGCAATCCGAGTTTCAGTGGGTGGATTATAGTTTGAGAGAACGACGAAAGTATTTCCGAGGTCGAGGTACATATCAAGATGGTGTTGGTAAACCAGGGCGGAGGCCAGCTCCGTCCCTATTAACTACGTCCACCTCTCAAGCCGATGCGCGGTTGATAGGGGCAGAGCTGGCCTCCGCCCTGGAGGCTATAACGCTTGAGCGTGAAAGCTTTCAGGCGCAACGCAATGAAACTCATTAATAGCCTATTAGCAAGATTATCCTATAGGCCAGACGGGCAGTGTGAAGGCGTTCCTGCCGGATGCGAGAATGCCTGCCAACGCCGTGTACCAGGCTACCAGAGCAGTAAGGATGCCAAGCCAGCCACCAATATTAACCCAGGTCAGGCTACTAGTTCCTGTAGTTGGGACGCCTGAAAACCACCCAACTGTCAGCGCCAGGAAGGTCAAGAACAGGAGTCCAAAGACTGCGATAAGGGCCACGTTGCTTCTCAAGGTACCGAGGAACATCAAGCCAGTGAAGATAGTCCAGCCCAGGAAGAACATACCAACTCCCGCAGAGATATCCGACTTTGCTTGCAGACTAGCAAGGTCAACGAGGTTTTTGCCTCCGAATATTGGCGCGAGAGTGAATGCGACGGCAAGCCAGAATGCTCCATAGGAGCAGAAGGCGGTCGCGCCGAAAGTATTGTTGTTTCTGAACTCCTGGATGCCTGCGACGAGTTGGACAAGACCGCCATAGAAGGCCGCGAGGCCAAGAGCGATTGCTCCCGTAACAGGCGGAATGCCTTTGAAAAGGAATTGTGCATTGGCGGCACTGAGGACAAATGTAGTGAGTGCGAAGGCGCTAAGGCCTAGAGGAGCGGGGTTGGCGGTTGTCACCGCCGGTACTTCGCTGCGATCCGCTGCGAGTTGTGCCATAAAGGTTCCCACCTTTCTGAAAGACTACAATACATGTACTTTCGTCTGTACATACCCAGGTAAAACTCAGAGTTTGAACCCGATGCGTCTTGTTGCAGGCAACGCTGCCTGCCGTGTAAGGTAAGATGAGGCACGTCATCCACATCCTTTTATGGATGGCTTCAAGGTCGTCTGAGGAAGACGACGTGCCGGTAAAAGGGTGCAGAATGACATGGAAACGAAAATTTGCCTGTGGATGGACCTCCTTTCCGGTGCAACCGATATTCTCGGTCACCCTGATTGCTTGATCTAAGGATGGGCCTATGCTGACATTATAGCATATAGAAACTTATATTTACCACTGTTTTTCTGAAGATTGTTTATCAATTTATTGCCTTGCGCTACTCTCATGTCAGGTGCTAGACTGATAGTAGCAGGACAGGAAGATCGTTGTTCCTTCTGTTCAGTCACAGGAGATACTCAATCATGCAGGATATCTATATTATCGAAGGGGCCAGGACGCCGGTGGGCGTTTTGCAAGGCTCGCTTTCCGAGGTGAGCGCAATTGATCTCGGCGTGATCGCCGCTAAAGGTGCGATAGAGCGTAGCGGGGTAGAGCCGCAGTTGATTGACCAGGTAGTGATGGGAAATGTCATTCAGACCAGTAAAGACGCCATCTACTTTGCCCGGCATGTTGCCTTAAAGGCTGGCCTGCCTATCGAGACGCCCGCGCTGACCGTGAATCGCCTGTGCGGGTCGGGCTTGCAGGCGATTGTGAGCGCGGCGCAAATGTTGCAACTGGGTGAAGGAGAGATTGCGCTGGCCGGTGGTGCTGAAAATATGACGCAGGCTCCGCACGTCATTCGCGGTGCGCGTGCGGGCTTTAAACTGGGGCAGGCTCCACAGCTGGAGGACAGCCTGTGGGAGGCCCTTGTAGATAGCTACGTTGGCTGCGGCATGGCGATTACGGCGGAGAATCTGGCTGAGAAGTATGGCCTTTCCCGTGAGGAGGTGGATGTCTATGCGCTGCGCAGCCAGCAGGCGGCTCGTCGCGCACAACAGGCAGGCTGGTTTGCCGAAGAGATCGTTCCCGTCACGATCAAAGACCGTAAGGGCAACCCCGTTGAATTTAGCCAGGATGAGGGTATTCGCGACACCTCACTGGAGGCGCTGGCGAAACTCCCGGCCCGTTTCCGCAAGGGCGGTGTCGTCACACCGGGCAACGCGAGCGGTATCAATGACGCGGGCGCTGCTGTCGTGCTGGCAACCGGCGATGCTGTACGCAAGTACAATTTGAAACCGCTGGCACAGCTGATCTCCTGGGGTATCGTTGGTGTCCCGCCCGAAATCATGGGCATCGGTCCCGCTCCAGCCATTCGGCAGGCGCTCAAGCGAGCCGACCTGCAACTGGCGAACCTGGATCGCGTTGAGGTCAACGAGGCATTCGCGCCGCAGTACCTGGCCGTGGAGAAAGACCTGGGGCTGGATCGCGAGAAGACCAATGTGAACGGCGGAGCCATCTCCATTGGTCATCCCCTGGCGGCCAGCGGAGCACGGCTCACGCTGACGCTCATGTACGAACTGCGCCGCCACAACCTGAAATACGGCGCGGCCTCGCTCTGCATAGGTGGTGGTCAGGGCATCGCCGCCATCATCGAAAACGTTGCCTGATGGATTATTGCGCTGTCCAGCCACAGTCGATGGTGAGCGCGCTGCCGGTGATGCCACTGGCATCGTTGGAACAGAGGTAAGCGGCCATCTTCGCCACCTCGTCCGGTTCCAGCAGGCGGCGAATAGCTGCTTCCGATAGCATAATCTTCTCCACTACCTCAGATTCGGGGATGCCATGCACCTGTGCCTGGCTGCTGATCTGTTTTTCAACAAGAGGCGTGCGCACATACGAGGGGCAGATGGCGTTGCAGGTGACGCCATAGGGCGCGCCCTCTAACGCTGTGACGCGGGTCAGACCGAGCAGCCCGTGCTTGGCCGAAACGTAGGCTGATTTGTAAGCAGAGGCAACCAGGGAATGAACGGAGCCGATGTTGACGATGCGGCCCCACTTCTGCTCGTACATGCCTGGCAGCACAGCTTTCGTTAGCAGGAACGGCGCGGTGAGCATGAGATCGATAATCTGCCGCCATTTCGCTTCGGGAAACTCGTGAATGGGTGCGACATGCTGAATGCCAGCGTTATTCACCAGGATATCCACCTTGCCCTCGGTAGCTATGGTCTCGTCCACAAGCCGCTTGCAATCTTCTTCCCTGAGCATATTCGCTGCTATGAAGCGAGCACCCGGCAGTTCTGCTGCAACGGTTTTTCCGTGTTCTTCGTCGATGTCGGAGATCACAACATGCGCGCCGCGACGCACCAGTTCGCGGGCTGTTGCCAGCCCGATGCCACTGGCCGCACCCGTAACAATAGCGACTCTACCATCCATTTCTGCCATGAGTGAATCCTTTCCAGGTTAAAAGAGTGTTCAAACAAATACTTTGTCATGAAGAAAGCGTCTTGCTATGTCATCCTGAGCGCAGCGAAGGATCTGAGGCAACCTCTTGTTGGTATGCCTGGCTGCAGATCCTTCGCTGCGCTCAGGATGACATGTGAGTGAACTTTTTAGGGTATAGTAACTTCCTCAATTTTACCTCTTGGAGATGCTCTTTGCCATCCATGTAGATGGTTTAGATGTGCGTAAAGCCGCGTAGCAGGAGGGCGACCAGGATCAGCAAGGCGGCTTCGAGATTCCCGTTCAAATTGGCCGCCATCAACTTGAGATAATTTTTCAGGCTACCGGTTGCCTGAGAAAGCGCCATGAAAACGGGTATGACGGTGAGGGCGGAAATGGCGCTGTACCAGGGAAAGACCTGGAGGATGGCGTCGATGAGAATGGTGAGCGCGATAAGCGCCAGCAGCACGCCGCCCGCAATTAGAGCATTGCGCTCACCGAGGGCTACTACGGGCGTAATCTTCCTGACTTCCTCGTCGGCACGCCAGTGCAGGAAGTGGTGGAAGTAGAGAACCGCCGTCGTGTAGAGGCCAATGGGCAGCGAGGCCAGCAGCGCTTGTGCTGTTACTTGCCCCGCCTGGACGTAATAGGAACCGACGAGTGGGAGAATACCGAACGAGATCAGGATATCTAGCTCGCCCAGACCGCGACCGATGTAGGCCAGGCGCAGAGGGGGCGCAACATAAAAGAAGGCGAGCAGGAACCCGGCGATGCCGAAGAGGATGGCCCAGGGACGGAAGACCGTCAGAATGAGACCGCAGATCAGGGCCAGCGCGAAAAGCGCAATGGCCAGCCACCGATAAGCGTTGAGCGAGTATTTGCCGCTCATCAACGCCTGAGAGCCGGTTGCCAACGTGGTTCCCTCAGTAACCAGCTTCTGCGCCGCCTGATCGGTGCCTTCCCCGAAATCGAACACGTCGTTGGTTACATTGGCTGCGAGATGTGCGGCGAGCGCTCCGATTAATGTCAGAAGGAACAGACCCCAGCGGAAGATAGCGTTCTCCTGCCAGGCTAGCACCGCACCGATCACTACCGGCGAGAGCATCACTGGCAATGTGCGAGCGCGAGTAACCTGTAACAATAACTTCAACCGGTTCATAAGCTTTTCGTCTCCTTTTCAAAGGGAAAGGTAGACTCGGTATAGAGCTGCCCACCCTCCAGATTGGTAAGACGCAGCCAGTTGATGTGCAACGCTACTGCCGCTGTTGGCACGCGAGCCAGGAAGGTGGCGGCAACAGGCGATTTTTTCTCCAGCCGCTCTTTCACTGTTTGATATTCGTTTTCATCCGTAATGACTCGCGCCACTGCCGTAGCTTCCAGCCAGGTTTTCGGCTGGTGTGGGCCAATGAATAAGCCCACGCGAGGATTTGTGCTTAGATTTGCCAGCTTGCGCGATGTCGTAATGAAGGTGGCATAGAGTGTCAGCCCATTTTCCTGCATCGGCTGTTCAACGAAAAAGGTGTAGGTCACGTAGGGCTGTGCCTCGTGTTCTGTGGCAATTGCCAGCGTATCATACTGCGCCAGGAAGGTGTCGATTCTCTCACGGTCCGTTTTGTCCATGGATGCGTTTTCTCCGTCTTGTAGTACCCCATCAAATGGGTTATAGAATAATCATACTCATACATACGATAGCACCTGCAATCCAGCTTTTTCCAGGGATTTTGACAGCTCACTCATAGACGTTTCTGTTGTTTGAAAGCAAAATGTGGACTTATCAGTAGTATATTCTCCATCTCCCTGTTTTGCTTGACTTTACAGGGGTAGTAGAGTAACATACTGGCAGGAAGTAACGGTAGTTACTGCCATTTCCTCAATGATAGGGGTAAGGATAGATGCTTGAGCGCGAGGCGATGCGCTGGCTGCAGTTGACGTATAAGGTACCCAGCGAGCCTTCACAGAAGCGCGTGTGGGTATGGCGGCGTTTACAGAATCTGGGGGCGTATGCCCTGCAAAATTCTGTCTATTTATTGCCTTTCTCTGAAGAGGTTGAGAAGCAATTTCGCCAGTTGGCCCACGATATTCGTGAGATGGGAGGCGAGGCCAGTATCTTCTCCGTGACTGCGCTGGATGCCGCCGATGAGCGGCGCATTTTGCAAACGCTAGTAGAGGTCCGTACCAACGAGTACAACACGGTTATTAAAGTGTGTTCGCGTTTCCTGGCGAAAGCAGCACAGGTTGTGGAGGCGCAGAACTGGAACGACCAGGTACACGCGGAATTCAGCGAAGTGTTAGAGAAGGTTCACGTCCTTTTCCGCACGGCCAAACGTCATGACATGCTCGGTATGCTTACTGCCTCAAAGCGGGCTGACGCAGCGGAGGCCTTGAACGCCTGTGAGCAAATTTTCCGCGTGCTGCTCGACCAGGAATATGGCCGGGCGCGTCGATTACTGGATCTGCACAGTGACCTTCTCGCCGTCGCTGCCTCCGCCCCTGAAGCAAGAACTGCGAATATGGATTTGTCATTTGTTGCAAGTCAGCGCGAGCAATCTGAGCCATCTCTTCCAGTCGGTAACAACAGTATCGGCAGCGGGAGCGACTCTGAGCCGCCCGAGCTGCCGATCTGATTCTGTTCATTACAGGCTCTTTATGAATGCTTGCTAGTAGCGACGGTAGTAATAGCGTCGTCGACGCCGCCACGCGCCATAGGTTATCAGGTGCCAGATGGCGACGAGGATGATTGCGCCAATCAGCGCCCGGAGCAGTGGCACACCCTCCACGTAGATATCCCCGATGCCGTTAATGATGAGCAGGTGAGTCATCACCCAGATGCCGATGAGGGCAGCGATGATCGCGCCAATGATGCCGAACGGTAGCCGCCATCCAACAATATACTCCGCAACCAGACCAACAATTGCCGCAACGATCAGGTATATGATGAAACTGAGGCTAATGGTGAGAACAGCAGCGCCCATTGTTGTATGAGCAAAAAGCTGAAACATAGAGAACCTCCTTGTCTCGTAGTAAATAGCCGGAAGATAACAGTCCTTTCAACCCGACTATTAGATAAAAACACTTCTGATATAGAAACGAGCCGGAGAAGCTCTAGTGTGACAATTTGCCCCCTTGTTCCAATGTTCTCAGCAATTATTAATCTTGTACATGCTTCTATTAAGAGGAATGAGTATCTGGTTTGTACTTTTCTCCTATTGCTCACTCATGTTACACTGAGGTTGCATCATGCTAGAAAAATGTTTTCATACTTGAACATAACTTGCGTAAAGAGAGGATCACTGCAATATATGGCTGATCTGATAATTGGAGCTTCGTCGTTCGCAACTGAAGGCGAGCGGAGGGCTGCTAAGGTATTGCAGCAATTGCCATCAAGCTGGTTGGTGATTTGTAACAAAACACTGCCGCTTCCTAATGGGCGTTCATTTGAGATGGATTTTGTGGTTGTTGGAAAACATTGGGTATTTTTGCTCGATGAGAAATCCTGGCGGGGCAAGATTATCGGCAACGAAGAACAATGGGTGCGATCAGACAGCACATCAGAGCGAAGTCCTCTGGCAAAAGCGGACTACGTAGCGAAAGCTCTGGCCGGGCGTCTTAAGTGGAGTGTTCCACCTTTGAATAATGGTCCTTATTTCGTGCGCGGAGGTGTCCTTCTTTCTGCCACTGATGAGCTTCCTATGCTGCGTGATCTACGTGCAGCAGAGGGTGTTTTCTTATTAAAGGATGTCTGCCAACGTCTCCAGCAGATAGACAGTAAAGGCGGAAACGAGAATGTTGGCAAATATCGTGAAGCTATCAAAAACTCGCTGGTAGACCTCACCAGTCGCCTCGTAGTCCCGCAGAGGATCAATGATATATTGACCGTTGAAGAGGCGTCGACAATTCGTCCCGGTGTACGTCTCTTTCGCGCTACTATGGACGGAGGCGACACACGGCAACTCATGGTGTATGATCTGACCACTGATCCCATCTCTCCCGATGATTTGCGCACCTTCTATCAACGCGAGTTTCGCATCCTTAAGGAATTGCACGATACCGGTCTTGTGGCAGAGGTCGAAACTCCGTTTATCTGGTCGGATAACTTCTTTATTGTACCAATGGTTCCACTTAGAGGGCAGCCACTCAGTACCTATCGTCCACCGGAAACAACAGAGGACCTTCTCAAGAATTGTTCCTCGCGGCAGCTAGCTTTCGGGCGTTGGAAAACATTCATAGTCATAATATCTTACATCGGGCTATCGGAGCTGATACGGTCTACATATTGCAGGGTGGACAAAACCCGAAAGTGGCTTTTACCAACTTTTATGCAGCTCGTATGGGAACCACTTCTATTGCTTCACGGCTGGATAAACAGGGCCTCATTATGGAAGACCCATATGCATCGCTTGATCTTGCCATCGGTTATGAATATGCTTCACCAGCAACCGATACCTTCAGCCTTGCGCTTGTCTTTCTCGAACGTATTGCGGGCATTCCAATCTCTGCGATTCGTGCCAACATTGAAAGCGATATCTCGTTTCCTGACATTCAGAAACGTTGGTCGTTCATTCCCGTTGCCATTGCCGACGAACTGGCTGCACTCTTTCGGCAAATCATCATCCCGACGAAGCATGAAGTACTACCAACGGCCAGAGAAATCGTCGACATACTCACAAAACTTGGTCGTCGCCTACGAACCGAGCAATCTGAAATACGCTATTTCCAGAATGGTCACTATAAATTGCAGCGAATGCTTGGGCAGGGAGCGATGGCACGAACCTATCTTGTCAGCTATACTGATGACGATGAACTGGGCTATTGTGTTCTCAAACAGTTTTTGCGCCCTGAGGAGGTGTATGACCAGGCAAAAGCCGAATATAACTGCACTCAAGAATCTAAAGAGTAAGTATTTTCCGACCATTATGGACATTTTGCCTCGTGAGGATGATGTGCATATCAAGATGGAGTATATTCCAGGGCCAACGTGCAGGAAATGAAAAATAAATTTCCTTTCTCACTGGATCGCTGGCGAGCCTTTGCACTGGATTTACTGAACGCGCTTGAGGAACTTGAACGGAGGCAGATGCTCCACCGTGATATTAAACCGGCAAATATCATTTTGCACGAGGAAGATAATCACCCTGTTTTGATTGATTTTGGCTTCGCTGTGAACCAGCGCGATATGGCGCAAGCTAACGCTGAGGGCACACCGCTCTACTTACCACCGGAAACACTGAAATCAGCGCAATTGCCATCAACAATTGACCGCTATGCGGTAGGCGTAGTGCTCTTCCAGACTCTCACCGGCTCTCTCCGTTTGAGTTGAGCGATGGACAGCAGCGGAAATTGCGTATTCCTCCAGAAATAATAGACGAAACAGTGCATGGCATCGCTACTGTATTACTGCGAATCACTTCCAATGATCCGTCACAACGTCCACAATCGGCGGTTCAGATGAGGCAGGAGTTACAGAATGCGTTGCTCGCCACTTATGAGCCATCCCCTGTCAATAAGCTAGAGGGAGAACCAGAACTTTTACCACAGATCTAATACATGGGTTGAGCATATTCGTGGTCTCTACCGCAATAGCGCAACCGGGAATGCCGACAACCGGGGGCTGGATTCTGAACTTTGTACGTAAAACCTACGTGGAAACTGCGCTCGACAGGCAATTACTTCCTGCTATTTTCGAGCACCACCCCGTTGCTGTGTTTCTAACCGGTAATCCTGGTGATGGCAAAACGGCGTTTCTGGAACAGATACAGCAGGAACTACTACGCAAGAACGCACTGCAACAGGCCAATTCTGATGCCAGTGGCTGGGAATGGAATGATGCTGGTCATATCTTCCGCAGTTGCTATGACGCCTCTGAATCTCACAGGGAGCAGAGCGCCGATGATCAGCTTCTTCATAAGTTGCAAGGGTTCGAAGGCCCTCATGCACCCGACTCCCCTTTAACCGTACTGGTAGCCATTAACGATGGACGACTGGTAGATTTCTTCAATCGCTATGAAGAGCGGTTTCCGTGGCTGGCAAAACAGGTCAGGCAAGCCAGAGAGGATTTCCTCCCTTGAGTCCTTACCTGTCTGGGTAATCGACCTCAAACGCCGCGCTTTTGTCCTTTTTCCTGATACTGATACGCCTGAATCCTCCATTTTTGTACGTATACTGCAAAGTCTTGTCGCACCGGAACAGTGGAATATCTCTGAAACCTGCACAGCGAAGACGGTTTGCCCGCTTCGTCAGAACGCTGCTACTTTGCGCAAGAAGCGGACGCAGCAAGCTCTTGAACACTTGTTGTTGCTTACACATTTACGTCGACATCGACAGATGACCATGCGCGACCTGCGATCTGCCCTTGCCTATTTGATTACTGGCAACGCTAATTGCACGTACATTCACAAAGCGCAATCAGATGAGGAGGTAGCAGCGTCATTAGAGAACTTGAAATACTGGCAATCAGTATTCGCGCTTTCAGAAATGCAGGATTATCTACTTAAAGATATCTCCTCGCTTGATCCGGCACGTTTCCCTCACCCACATCTTGATCGCTACCTCCATTTCCACCAATCCATTGTCGATGCGGACTTCCGGCGTATCCTCTTTGCGGATGGTACTGATTTATCAGCACAACGCTATAAAGACGAGATTGAGTGGATTGGCGCGGTAAAGCGACGGCTGTACTTCGAGGCAAAGCCTGTAAAAGCGCAAGAAGCAGTTGCTCAGGCGGTGCCAAGGGTACGCCCACTCACACTGCTCCCATATAAATATGCCAGAGATTTTATTGATCTGCTCGACAACCAGTTTGATGTAGAAGGGATAGAGGAGATTCGAGAAAAAATCGCTCTCAGCCTCTTATGTTCCGATGGCATCATTGAGGATGTAGCGGCAGGAACATTGAGCGTGCAGGTGCGCGCCTCTGAGGAACAACAACTAATCGTGCTCAAGCAATTCCCCATCAGCGACTTCACCTTATATGTAGAGCATGCTTCCGAGGGAGATATCATCGAGCGAGTGCCGGAAACTATTATACTCGAATACAGGCAAGGCTATCCTCGCCTCGAAATCAATCTCGATCTGTTCGAGCTGCTCATGCGTCTGGCTCACGGCCTGCTCCCCGAAACAAACGAATTCCAACCTTTGCTTGAGGACCTCAAACCGTTCAAAAATGCTCTGATCCTGGGTGAGACACGCGATCTCGTCCTGATTGAGAGCGGCTACCGTCTCCACCGTATCACCCAGGAAGCGAGCAAGATTGTCCGTACCACACTCTAGAAAGGACAAGTCGGTGAAAGTCAAACTGCCCAAAGAACTGAAAGGAACAAAGTTTCCCAAAGTGTTCACCATCGAAGTGAATGGCTTTGATATAGATACATTTTTACCAACACTTTTTCATACAATTCTTGCTGGAGGGCGTGGTAGAGTCAAGCGTACAAATGACCCTGAGAAAATTCAGCAGTATATTGAGGCATTAGCATTGAAACCAGTCTTGCAAGGTTTTGATGACCAGATAGGGCGTAGGGTATTGGAAAGATTTGTGCGTACCACATTGATAACAACTGGAGGGAAAGGACGTTCTAAACAAGGGGAACAAATCACCTCTATCGTTCCCTACAGCTTACTGGCGCATAAGCCTGGCTTCCCCACAGAAAGTAGTCGTCTGCGAGGAGCAGATGGATTTATTTATCAGGCCCTGCGCGAAAAGATGGAGAGAGATGATAGAAGTCTTCAGCAGGCAATTACACTCATCTTCGGACGAGGCGTCATCATTGGAAACATGCCAAATCTGGGAGGTTCTTACGATGGTATAACACCACTTGATACAATTACACGTCTTTCAGTCGCTTTCCTCGATAGTTTCAAAGAGACACCAACAAATATGATCCGCGAGCCAAATGTTACTGCTGCCTGTCCGAAACTGGCAAAGGAACTGGGCGAGGATTTGCTCACTTTCCTGTTCAAATTTTACGAACGAATGCCTTCACAGGCCTTAACCTATAATCTGCTCGCACTCATCAATTTTGAACTGTTCAATTACACGCTTAAGCTCGTTCATGCTATCAATGTGCTAGTACGCAACCCTGAGGAGCTCCCTCCCGCTATGAGTGATCCTCTGGAACCGTCGCCACCACAGCTCTATCTTGATTTCACACAGAATACACGGGGCCGCAGCCACGAAATGGCGAAAGAATGTGTGCGCAGAGATATCGAAGCTTTGCAGCAATTTTTATCGTCGAATTTATTGCTCAGATTGCTAGACTCCTACGTCGTCTCATTAAAACGCAACGTGCAGAGAAAAGTTAAAATTGATGCCATGTTTGATGGAAACGAATCAGGGCCGTTGTATCTGCAAGGATTGCTTTTACTGCTCAATGAGCCATCGTTAGCCGCGCACTTCGAGGCGTTGGCGCAGCGGGATGAAGAACGAATTAGGGAAGAAAACCGACTGCCTGAAGAGGCCGGAGTTACGACCAGTGAGGATGATTTGAACTGGCTAGATGATCTTATAGGTAGTGCAAATTTGGATATCGAACGAGTTGTCAATCTTCTGGCAGAGGGACAGAGAGATAATGCGTTGCCACATTATGTAAGCTGGTACTGGAGTGTAGGCGGGATGAGGGAGCCGCATGGATTGCTTGCAGGAACGGTGAAGAGCCGTGCATCATGGCGCTATGCCCCCTCGAATGATTTATTGGCAGTGTTGGTACAGGTGGCGGCGGCAAGGCTCTCGCCTCAGAGATCTGTTGAGCCAATCAGGTTGCAGGAATTTTTGCACTTTCTGGAAGAGCACTATGGCATATTGATTGATCGTCCTCCTGATATATTCAGGGGTGCGGAGTATATTGCGGCTGCTCATGACAACCTGCGCGCCATGCAAAATCGCCTGCGCCAGATGGGCATCTTCCGCGACCTATCTGACGATTTTACGGTTCAACAACTCCATCCGCCTTATGCACAGAGTACGGCAAATGGAACGAAGGCGACAAGAGCATAGATGATTGCTAGAAGAGATGAGGCATTTCTTATGAGCGATAGACGAACGCACCTGCTAGCAAATGAAATATTAGCCCGTTTACAGGGAACAACTACAGGTCACTGTGTCCGTGTGGATTTTCTCGAACGTGAAGACGCAATGAACATTTGTCGCTATATGGCACAGTATCCCCAACAGCAGGAATCGAACCTGCTTGTGCGCGTGCTGACAAATAGTAGTCAGGAAAGATTGGATAATAGTCTGTTTATGACTACTGACAAGGCTGTTGAGATGCGCAACCGCAAGCAAGGACGGCTGTGTCTTTTTGTGCCTTCTGATCTGGTGGATGCTGCCTATAGTTCGCTTGCCAACTCATTCGCCGTGATTAACGGGCAAACGCTGTTTGAATTGGTGCTTGGTAAGGAGCGGCGAAAGCTTTCACAGGACGCGCAACAAGTTATTCGTTTTGTCTCACAAAGAACAATGAGAGCAAGCTATGAGCAACGTCTGGATTTTGCCATTGCTGCTCAGATGCAGGCAGATGATGAGCTGCTGGGCCTCGAATTGTGGAGGGTCGGTCTGATTGCTGATGCTCGACCTGATTTTGTTAGCTATCTCATGCGCAATCGTCACTGCACCATTTGTCTTTCTCGACCAGTGCGACTTGATGCAACCACACGCGAACGTATCCAGAGCCTGAAAGTGGATAAAGAGACCACGAACGCTCTGGGTAGATTTTTCCGCAACCGTTCGATGAACGATGTTCCATCCTGGTCACGCGAACTTGCTAGGGAAGGCTCCCTAACATTTGATCACTGGATATTTCCAGATACAGACCGCAGTGATATACGTTCCGTGAAAGTACAGCCCTTTATCAACGAGCAACGTGCTGTTGAACGTTATTGCCGTCTGATACAACCGGATGGGCCAAACGGAAGCCTGCAAGCCGTTTGTGGACCAGGAAAGTCTATCGTCGTCAAATGGTCGTGCGAACCGGTACAGCCTCAGAACTTGAGCGGTTGGAGTGTTCGCATTCTCCCGACATATTACGACTATGAGCTTGCTGAAGACAGCGACTTCATCGAACCAAAGATACCACGTGTCCCGGCGAATCGGCGCAGTCTTACCATCAAGCTTGATATAGAAGAGGGTGAAATACCAACTGGCCCTGTTTGTGTGCGAGTAGCTCCCCTTGATGCAACAGGCAATGAACTGATCGAAAAAGAGACCGGGGAAGTTGTTGTCGATAAAGGAACCGAGTTTTTCATGTTGGACGGAACTAGAGATGAGCCGCCAGAAGGAACACGTGAAAAGCGAAGTATTGTTCCTACGCTTTCCTTTGGGCGACTTGAGGCAGTGATAAGGCTCCAGGATAAACAACCGCTCGTTGAGGAACAGGCACAGTGGATTGCTGGTGACCTTTTCAGTCTGGCACTATCCAACAAAATAGTGATCAATATAGGCATTAGCGAAACATTGATTGAATTGGAACGGCGTGTTAGAGATAACCCCCGCCAGGGTGGTTGCTTTCTTATGACGGTAGACGAAATTGCTCCTGTCTCGTCCACTGTGATGGAGTCACAGACCCTGGCTTCTGGCTGTAATCCAACGTGGGCAGCATTCTGGAAAGCGCGTGAGGCGTTTTTCAATCGGCTCAAAAAGCAACCGCTGCGCGATACGATAGAGACAGCAGACTGGACCTCTGAACTAGCTACTGTTGCACTACGTTATGCCCAGGAGTATCAGAAGTTGCTAGATGGGCTCATCAAGAGTAGATGCGAACATAATGAAATGCTGGAAGCACTATCTATTGATTTATTGTTAGTGCGGGTTTCCAGCAAAGGAGATGCTGTGGAAGAGGCAGTTGTTATCCTTCCTACGCATCCCCTACGAGTCGTGTGGATGGTGAGTTATACGCAATTACTTCGGCATTGGGAGGAGCAACTGCTTGCACTGCCTCGAAGCAAGCGCAAGAACAGCATCGATCAGGAATCGCTGCGAATGTTGACGCCAACGAACGTTCCCGCGTTTGCCTATCATATCGCGTCTAACAAAGCCTTTCTATTCTTCCAGAATATCAGTTTCTTTCATGGTGTTGCTCTGCCCACTGATATCGCTGACCCGCGCCGCCATTACACGAATATAGTGCGTATTCTGGGCGGTGGGTGTGAGCAAATCGATATTGGCGATATTCAGCCCAATCATTTGAAAGAACATATTGAGCGATTCGCGGCTTCTCATCCCTATGCCAGGACACTGGTGACGACACTGATTAACCCGGATCGCGGTGATTTCTTCGCTGAAGCGGTGCGGCTTTTCCTCAATGAAATCGGCCAGCCAGATGAGCAGGAAGAAATTCACCCCACTCCATCGTTTCAAATTATCGCTTACATGCCAGACGAACATATGCACACGCTTCCAGCGCTACAACAAAAATTGCGCGAGCAGCGACCTGAGCAGGTAACGGATTACTTCCTCCCAGCGCTTTCGACAACTGTGCGTCCCATTGATCAGTTAGCGCGTAGAGCACCGGAAGCTCATCTGGCAGTAGTAACCGATTTGACACAGCCATCCATTGTCGTTGGTTCTCAGACATTCAATAGCCCTGAGTCTCGAGCGGAAATAAGTAGCTTTTCGCTTTATGGTTTGATCACGCGCTTCATTCCCCAGTTCAGCACTGATGAACGTGGTCTTCTCTGGAACTACCACATCATTCCCGAGGGCATCAAGAGACCGGAGCCTCACCCCGTCAACACACGTTACAGCGAAACGCTGTTAGATTTGCATCAGAGCGTGCTGGATGCGCAGGGCTATCTTCTCAAAGGGCGCAATGATGCCTGTCCGATGCTCGAGGTGCGCATTGAGCAGGAACGAAGCACACTATTGGAACACCTGCATACCAGTACCAACTGGGTGATTACGCTTGATCGCTTTTTCGCCCTCGATTACGCCAATTCTCCCTACCAGCCAGAACTGCGCTCACTGGCTCAGAAATATGTACTGGACTATTCACCGGAGTCACTGGAAGGCTTCGGACATCGTATGTTGGTCACAACAGCATGGCATGAAGAAATTGAGACGCTGCTCGCTCAAGCTATGGAGGAACTTGGCTTCAGTAGTGTAGATGAGAGCGTTGGGCAATTACTTCACTATCTGAAAACGGTTTCTGGTAGATTGGCCCTACAGGCTCTTGATTCATCTACAAACGCCTCTGCCGCCGTTGGCCTCGGTGTCGTTACAGCCTGGTTGCAGAAGCAGGGAAAGCTCAGAGAAGCTGTGCTTGTCCCTGTAGACATCTATCCACGTATGTTCTCGCTCAGTGGTGCCAGCAAACCGCATCTCGGCGAGCGGCGTTGCGATATGGTACTGATCTCGCTACGGCGTGATATTGTAGACGCGACCTTCATTGAGGTCAAATGGCGACGCAGTCAGGCCCCCTTGCAAGAACTGGCAACGGATATGACCTTGCAGATGGAAAGTTCAGCCTTAGCTATGCGTAACCGCTTTTTTAATGAGGGAAGAGTAGATGGCACCTTCCAACGTTCGTATCTTGCCAATGTTCTCAAGTTCTACTTCGAGCGTTCGCGCCGCTACCAGCTCATTGACCCCAAAATGGAAAGGCCGTTTCTGGAACGCCTGGCACGTTTGGAAAAGACTGGTCTGGATTTTCGTCCGAGCTACGAAGGATATATTGTCAATCTTGAGGGCCAGCCTCGCAACAAACCAATCGAGATCGATGCACAGCTAGAAAAGGCGAAAATTACGGTACTTACGGCTAAAGACTTTTACCACACAAATGATGCTGAAATTTCGTCACTGCTGAGTCACTCCTATGTCGTAGATGAGAATGTAGCTGGCTCCATTGAGTATCAGGAGCAACCCGACGATGAAGGAGAGCAACCCGCAGATTTGCAGGGTATACCTTTCTCTGATGAAGAAGAGAAGGGAGAGAGCTTATCAACCACCCCGACTGATAAGCTCCCAATCCTCTCGAATGCTATGCGATCTGAAGAGATCGTTGTACTGCTTGGAGAGTCAGCGGGCGAGCCGGTTGAGTGGATACCAGGAACAAAGGGTAGCCCGCACCTGTTCATCATCGGCATTCCTGGACAGGGAAAGTCGTGGACAACGACACGCATTCTCAACGAACTGGGTAAGCAGCAAGTGCCGACGCTAGTACTGGATTTTCACGGGCAATTTGCTGATCCACAGGGTTCGTTTATGCGCACCATTCACCCTTCAGTGGTAGATGCTGTCAGAGGCTTACCTTTCTCACCTTTTGAATGTGGTTCTGGTAGCGGAGCAGACGGATGGATGGCTAATAGCTATGCTCTGGCAGAGATTTTCGCTTATGTGACTGGAATGGGGCCGATGCAGCTTGACCTCATTCGTACCACCTTGCAGGATGCATACAAAGCATATGGTTTTTCAGATGATGAAGAGGAAATGATAGACCTAAATTACCCTACAGCTGAAGAGGTTATACGACGCATTGAGCGAAAAGAGCAGGAGCGCCACGTAAACAATGTTGCTGCGCGTTGTCGCCCTTTGCTAGAAATGAACCTGTTTCGACCGGTTAAGAATGCACCTGACATGCTCTCAGCCATCCGTGAAGGATTAGTGATTGACCTGCACAATCTCTATGCAGAGGAGTTACAGGTCGCGGCGGGCGCATTCGTGCTGCGCAAACTTTATAAAGACATGTTTCATTGGGGTAATGCAGACCGTTTGCGACTTGCCATTGTACTCGACGAAGCTCATCGTCTCGCGAAAGACGTGACATTGCCAAAACTCATGAAAGAGGGACGCAAATTCGGCATAGCCGTCATTGTTGCGAGCCAGGGCATCAACGACTTTCATCAGGACATCTTAAGTAATGCTGGCACTAAAGTGATTTTCCGTGTCAACTATCCGGATTCTAAAAAGGTTGCTGGTTTCATTCGGGGACGTTCCGGTCAGGATCCTTGTCGAACGCATTGAGCAATTACAGGTAGGTATGGCCTATGTCCAGACACCGGAGATGCCCTATGGTTCACTTGTGCACATGTCTCCTCTTATAGAGGAGTAGAGACATTTTCTCAGGAGGAACGAGACAGTATAGTAGTAGGTTCTCGATCACAAGGATGACGAGTGTTGTGTAGAATAAAACATGGTATACTGGTATCAGATGATGTGGCTTTCTTGCCGGGAGGTAGAAACAAATGAGCCTCGTAATTCCTGATGATTTGCTACGTGCGGCCAAAATCTCTGCCGCAGAGTTGCAGCGAGAAATTGCGGTATTGCTGTTCCAACAGGAGAAGCTCACACTCGGACAGGCGAGTGTCTTTGCCGGTATCAGCCAGTTGGAGTTTCAGCGATTGCTGGCTAGTCGTCGTATTCCCATACACTACGATGAACAGGAATTTGCTGACGATCTGGATACTCTGCGTCGGTTGGGCCAATTATGATCGTCGTGAGCAACACCTCACCCATTATCAATCTTGCAGCGATTGGAAAGCTTGATTTTCTCCAGCATCTCTATGGCACGATTCTTATCCCCCAGGCTGTCTACCATGAAATAGCTATTAGAGGCTCCAGGCAAGCAGGGGCAACCGAAGTTCAGACGTTCCAGTGGTTTGAGCGATATCGTGTGCAAAATGTAGAGTTAGTCAAGCGCCTTGAACAGCAACTAGATGCCGGTGAAGCTGAGGCTATTGCCCTTGCTTTAGAGAGGCGGGCAGATTTGCTTCTGCTTGATGAGCGGCGTGGACGAATGCTTGCACGGCAACAGGGTATAGCTGTAACAGGTTTGCTCGGTGTCCTTCTGGTCGCCAAGCAGCGTGGCTATCTTGCTGCCGTGCAGCCTGCTCTTACTGACCTGATGACAAAAGCTGGCTTTTGGATTGGTCCAGAACTGTTCACGCAAGTTCTCAAGAGCGCGGGTGAACAGTAAAGGAAGCTTCTGCACATTTCTATCGTGGGGTGTCATTCCTCATAATAGCGGCGGTAGTAGTGCCTGCGACGGTGATGCCAGGAGCGGTAGGTGAAGACGTGCCAGAGGGCGACCAGGACGATAGCACCGAGAAGCGCCCGCAGGAGAGGAATTTGGTCAACATAAATATCTCCCACATTTGAGATAGCGATGACGTTTGTCATCAGCCACATGCCGATAAGGGCGGCGATGATTGCGCCTATGAAGCCGAAGGGGAGACGCCAGCCAACGATAAACTCGGCTGCGAAACCGATGACCATAGCCACGATCAGGTAGACGATCAAGGTAGAACTGATGGTATATGTACTGCCGCCAATCTGGATAGTAACGCCATCCGCCAGAACCGGCAGCATATGTGCTATGAGAGAAACCATGCAAGCCTCCTTCAAAAAGGGAGAGAAAACACTTCTCTCTCCCGAACTATTGTTCATCTTATTGAACGAAGTATCTCCCGGTATGTCACATGTGTCATCTAACCAGATAAAATACCGAAGCGAGCAAAAGGCGTTCAGACGGGTAGCCATCTGAACGCCTTTTGCTCGCTTCGGTATTACAAAGTTTTTACTTCTCGATTGGTGCGCCGATCAGGCTGCCCCATTCGGTCCAGGAGCCGTCGTAGTTGCGGACGGTGGGGTAGCCGAGGAGCTGGGTGAGGACGAACCAGGTGTGGGCCGAACGCTCGCCGATACGGCAGTAGGCAATGACTTCTTTGTCAGGGGTGACGCCTTTGCCTTCGTAGAGAGCGCGCAGTTGCTCCGCCGGTTTGAAAGTAGCGTCTTCCTGCACGGCCTGTGACCAGGGGATGTTGGCTGCGCCGGGGATATGACCGCCGCGCTGCGCGCCTTCCTGGGGCAGGTTGGCTGGGGCCAGCAACTGCCCGCTGTATTCGGCAGGCGAACGCACATCGACGAGGGTGAAGCTGTTTTCGCCGAGGTGACCCAGAATGTAGTCGCGGAATGCCCGAATGTCGGCCTGTGGTTCGCTGGCGGTGTAGCTCGTGCGGGGGTAAGAGGGAACCTCTGTGGTGATCTCACGTTTGTCGGCCAGCCACTTGATGCGCCCACCATTCAAAAGGCGGACATCGTTGTGGCCGTAGTATTTGAGCAGCCAGAGCGCCCAGGCCGCGAACCAGTTATTATTATCTCCGTAAAGCACAACCGTCGTATCGTTGTTGACACCGGCCCGGCTCATCAAATCTTCCAGTTGCGCCTTGCTCACAGGAGCACGTACAATTTGATCCTGGAGTTCTTTCTGCCAGTTGAAACCAACTGCCCCAGGGATATGCCCCTGCTCGTAGGCGCTGGTATCGACATCGACCTCAATGAGCCGTACATTGGGGTCATTCAAGTGCTGTTCCACCCATTCGGCGTCTACCAGCACTTCTGGATTTGCGTAACTACTGTTTTCAGCCATGACTACTCCTTGTCTGGATGAGATATTGTGATTGGTATAGCTGACGTGCTGCCTTTATACTCTAGCAGCGATGCTACAGGTCAGAACAATCCTCTTTCTAGGATTATTCCGCATTACTTTTGCAGGCCCCAACGTTCGCGCATGCGCCGCTCAACCGGCCCAAAGATGAGTCCATCGATGGTTACACCGATGATGATGATGACAACCATGACCGCCATCACCTGCCCAGCGTCAAGGAGGTCGCGCCCCGTCTCCAGCAGATTGCCAAGGCTCAGTGTCGTATAGAGTAGTTCGGCGGCCATGAGCGAGCGCCAGGCGAAGGTCCAGCCCTGTTTCATACCGTTCACGATAGCGGGCATGGCGGCTGGCAGTATGACCTGGGCCGTCAAGCGAGGACCGGTTGCCCCCAGGTTGCGAGCCGCTTTGAGATAGATGGGAGGAGTGTTTTTGACACCTGCATTCACGCCGAGCGTTATTGAGAAGAGCGCGCCCATGACCACAACGAAGATCATGGCCTGCTCTGTGAGACCGAACCAGAGCAATGCCAGGGGTATCCAGCATACACTGGGTAGCGCCTGCAGGCCCAGCACGAGCGAACCAATGGTCTCTTCGACAATACGGAAGCGCCCGATCAGCAGGCCAAGCGTCAGTCCTACCAGTGTTGAGATGGCATAGCCAGTTAGGAGCCGCTGTAAGCTGACCAGTGTGGCCTGGAGATAGAGACCGTTCTGGAAGCCGCTAACAAGGGAGTTCAAAACGGCTAATGGACCTGGAAACAGGTAATCCGGCCAGACACCGCTTATGGCAATCGCTTGCCATAGTGCCAGCAAAAGGACGAAGAAAATGAGGCGGCGTATTGCTGATTTGATCGCCGGATTAATTACGCCCTGGCGTTCTGCCTGCACCGCTATTGCCTTAGCCATTGGCTTTCTCCTGTTCTTGGTCCTGCTCAGATGCTCCCATCGCTTCGCGCAGCACCGCCATGATCTCCGCCGTTTGCTCCACTAAGGCGCGATCTTCTAACGCACGCGGACGTGGTAGCGTGACACGGAACTCGCGCACGATACGTCCCGGCCTCGGTGAAAAGACCAGGACGCGGTCGCCAAGCGCAACTGCTTCGCGGACATTGTGTGTCACAAAGAGCACGGTTTTGCGGGTGGAGGCCCAGATAGATTCCAGCTCAGCATGCAGTCGGTCACGGGTCAACGCATCTAGCGCGCCGAAGGGTTCGTCCATGAGCAAGATGGCTGGATCTATTGCCAGCGCGCGCGCAATTGCCACGCGCTGGCGCATACCACCGGAAAGCTGATGGACGTAGCTGCGCTCGAAGCCTTTTAAATGCACCAGTTCGATGAAACGCCGTGCAAGGGCTACTCGCTCTTTGCCACTCATGCCGGCCTGTCGCAGACCAAACTCGACGTTGCGCTGAACATCCAGCCAGGGGAAAAGGGCAGCTTCCTGGAAGAGGAGAACGCGATCTGTCCCGGTGCCGCGTATCGGGCGACCATCAGCATAGATGGTGCCGGTCGTAGCCGATTCAAGACCGGCGATGATGCTCAACAGGGTCGATTTACCGCAACCACTGGGACCGAGCAGGCAGATAAACTCTCCCGCGGCCACATCCACATTTACTGGCTGCAAGGCCTGAACTGTTCCGGCCCGACCGCTAAAAACCTTGCTGACGTCTTCGATCCTGAGAGAGTTGCCTCCGGGTGTCGGCTGCTGATTCCCGTTTGTATGTTCCACACGTTCGGCATCGCTTACTGTAACCTGACGAAACATGTACTGTATCCTTCCTCCTGGCAGGTGTAAAAGTTCGAGTTCGGTGCTGGCATTACGGCTACGGCCCGGAAACTGCTGCCAGCCCCTTAGAGGTGAGTACCTGGTTCAGGGGACCGAGATTGTAGAGACCGGTCAAATTCGGATTGC
This sequence comes from uncultured Chloroflexia bacterium, assembly GCA_963736995.1. Taxonomy (GTDB): domain Bacteria; phylum Chloroflexota; class Ktedonobacteria; order Ktedonobacterales; family Ktedonobacteraceae; genus CADDYT01. Next base: position 59,125 of record CAVTRB010000006.1, on the reverse strand, counting down.
TGCTGCCCAGGTAGCCAAGCGTATAGGCTCTATTTGCCTGTGTGCTTATCGAGCTGCTGATCGGGTCGTAGGTGACGGTCAGGTGACTGAATGCGGGCGTCAGCTCATTACCGGCAATCCCTTTGCCGGTGATCTGCTTGAGCTGGCTGTTCACCAGGTTCAGAGCACTCTGTGTGTTGTTCTGGATGTACTGTACCGTTTCTATATCGGCTTGCAGGAACTTGTTGACCAGGTCAGGATGCTGATTTATGAAAGCTGTACGCACAACAATGTTTGTCGTGGTAAATTGCCCGTTAGGCCAGAGCGAACGCTCATCGAGGAAAACTTTCCCTTTTCCCTCGACAATCATGCGTGTTGCCCAGGGTTCCGGCATCCAGGCACCATCGATCTTGCCCTGCTTAAAGAGCGATAGAATGGTAGCGTTATCGGTTGAAATGATCTGCACATTGCCGCCCTTATCAGCTGGCTTAAGTCCATGCTGCTGGAGATAGTAGCGTAGCGCGACATCCTGTGTGCCACCAACCTGCGGGTCGGCCAGTTTCTTGCCGGCAAGGTCCTGAGGACTATTAATGTTCGCTCCTGGCCGCACGACAAAGAGCACACCACCGCTCGAAGCCCCGGCAATGATGCGCAATGCCTGACCGTTGCTCTTAATATAGCCACTGATAGCCGGGCTTGGGCCAACGAAACCAATATCGATATCGCCTGCATAGAGAGCTTGAATTTCAGCGGGTCCTGCATTGAATGTTTTAGTATCCAACTTAACATTGGAGCCGAGTGCCTGCTGGAACGTGCCACGTGCTACGCCGACAAGCGCAACTGCGTGGGTCAGGTTCGGGAAATAGCCCAGGTTGACGGTCACGGGTGATGATCCATTGTTGCTTGAACTTTGTGAGCCACATGCTGTCAGCACCAGGGCAAACATGACGATAAGTGCAATAAAGCGTGTACTGTACTGGAACGTTCTTTTCATTGAACTCCCCCTTTTAATATGACAATAGGACGACAAGACGACTGCTTGATATGATTACTTATCTTGTTTCTGTTCCTCCTGTGTTCGTTCTACTTGAGTCAGTAATGCATGAATTTGTGATTCATCCTGAACATTTGCTGCCAGTTGAGCCTCCCAGATGAGGGAAGGGATTGCAAGACATCTCCCTTCCATGTCATGCTTCCTCATCTTTTCATACTGATTGAGTCTCCCCTCCCACTATCAGTACAGCTAAAACAACTTACCGGACTTTTGTAACTAGTGTTACCTTCTTCAGGTTGAAATATACCTGAAAGACAAACAAAAGTCAAGAGGGTGAGGAATGAGTTGTTTTAAATCGGCGAAAAAGCATGTTTATCTAAGAAGACGAATAAGTCACAATGTAAATCATGTAACTGTAGTTACAAATCACGCTGTACTAATTCCCGGCAGTTGTATTTTTTTTAGGAACTCTGGTTGCTCACGAAAAGCATAACATATCATTAGTCATTCCATCAAGTTATTTTATACATTCTTCCATGTTATAATAAAAACTGATATGAATGAAAGAGAAAGCATTCTCGGAAGTTATTAAGCTCCAGCTTAAAGGAGGTAAATTTATGAATCTCTATCATTTGCGAGTCTTTTTGAAGGTGGCTGAATACGAACATATCACTCGCGCGTCGGAGGAACTGGTGCTGAGCCAGCCTGCGGTGACGAAGATTATTCAGAGCCTGGAACACGAAATTGGCCTGGAACTGGTTGAGCGCCAGGGGCGGCGCATTGTACTGACTTACCCCGGGCGCGTCCTCCACTCCTATGCGCGTCGGCTGTTTGCCATCGAACGCGAGATGGAAGAGGCGCTGGCGAACCTGCGCGATGCCGATGCTGGAGAGGTCACGCTGGCCGCTAATCGAACGACTGGCGTCTACCTGCTGCCTTCCAACGTGGCTCGCTTTCGTCGTCGCTACCCACATGTCCAGCTCCATGTGACCATTCTCAACTCCCATGAGATCGTGGAAGCAATAGTGAACTGGACGATAGATTTTGGACTGATAGAAGGAGATCCTGCTTTGCTTCCCCATGAGCTTCATGCAGAGGTTTTCGCTTATGATGAATTGATTCTGGTGGTGAATTCCGCTCACCGCTGGCAGGGTATGGAGACGCTGGAACCGGAAGCATTGCGCAACAGGGAACTGCTGCTGCGTGAGCAGGGAAGCGGTATCCGTGAGGTGATCGAGCATGCGCTGCTGCAACATCGTGTCAAAGTTGAACCCTTGCTGGTACTGCCGGATAATGAGGCTATCAAGCAAATGGTGATAAATGGTGTGGGAGCAGCCATTCTATCCGCCCGTGCAGTACAGCGTGAACTGGTTGGAGGAGACCTGGTGCGTATCCCCATCACGGGTGTGGAGTTACGTGCGCCGATTAGCCTGGCCAGGCGCGTAGATAAGCAGCTTTCGCGGGCAGCACAGGCTTTCTGTGAAATGCTTCAATCGATGAACGAAAGCGAGCGAGTGTTATAAATTCGTGAGCTTTTGCATGGTATTATGCACAGCTATGCAGTATACTTGAAGCAGGTACAACTTTTTGGACGGATTAAACGTATCTAGTAATGAAGACAGGAATCAGTGAGACACACTGAAGATACGACAAGATCAGTCTTTATGAGGAACAAAGAAATGCAAGCTAAACAACCTGTTCGCAAAACGACCGGGGCCAGAGCAATAGCCCTTGATAAGAAAGCTATTATGGCGCAATATCGTTTGATACTGGCAGGTATACTCGCTACAGCTGCCGCGCTGGGTTTGTACGATCTGCTTCTACACTTTATTCACTAGTCGGCCTTTCTTGACGGAGGGAGTCTTCAATCTACTCCTTTCCGCTGCATATAGATCAAACTCAGGAGCCATTTGTCTTCACGGAAGCTTGAAGACGAATGGCTCTTGTGCTTGCTAAAATTTGTTCTCTTGATTTGAGGGCTTTATGCCGATAATGGTTCATGTACATATGGCAATATTTCAATGAAAATGCTATAGTAAAAATATAGTCTCGATGGTCAACAGACCATCAATAGATACGTAGGATGGAGTATGAGTACACCTGTTACCGGACAGAAATCTTCTACGGGGTCGCAGCCGGGGTCAGAGAGCGTACCGCGCCGACTGATTGTAACAGCGAGTGTGGTGATTTTCGCTATTCGCGACTGGTCTTTATGGATGCTGCTGCGAGATGGTCCCTGGGGACCTCCTATGCGCATCGTTCTGGGCAACGAATCAGTGCCGGACGCAGTAGAGCGCATAATTGACGCGGTCCTGCTGTGGCCGTTGCAGGCTTCTCTGTTCGAGTTGAAGGCCGGCTGGCAGGAGCAGCAGGTCTACGTCTGGGGCAGTACCGAGCAGGGAGCTGCGGTCTCGCTCATTCATAGTGTGCTCTTGCGGGCAAATCGCGATGAGTTGCGACCTTACCTGCACCGGCAGAGCATTCCAAGCCTCCAGGTAAGCTGGACTCCGGTGGCCGAGGTGGAATCCGGTCAATACGCCATTGATTCCGATGTGCTGCCGATGATTTAGACTGCTCTGCATACACTCCGCTCGCAGGTGCAGCGTGACCCCGGAATTGTCTTGCGCTACCTTGCCGATATGGGCGGGGCAGATGCTCAGTCGTCAGGCTCTCATGGCGACGATTGGGGGCAGCCGAGCGAACAGGGCTTGCGTGGTAAGGAAACGAGACCGCTGAACGTCGTCAAAGAGCCTGCTGGAGGCGACGGCATTCTCACGCTAGCCGAGGCGACGCTGCTTTACAAGGCCTTTTTCCCTGACGATGAGCAGATCGATCTCTCGAACCTGCGGCGTCGTTTCCTCTCTATGAACTTACTTGAGCCACTGGATGAAGAGCGCCCTGTGCGCGGGCGAGAGCTGGACTGGCGGCGTGTCAGCCGGACGTATCGCTATTTGAAGAGGTAATTTGCGAAAGGATAGAGCATTGGCAAAGGTCACAACCGGCACAGGGGATACAGGATATACTGGATTGCTGGGCGAACAGCGCGTGCCGAAATATGATGTTCGCCCTGATACCTTCGGTACAGTTGATGAGGCTACATCAGCCCTGGGCCTGGCACGGGCTGTGGCGCAGGACCCAAAGGTCAAGGAGATCATCTTTCGCATTCAACAGGAACTGTATCTGTTAATGGCCGAACTGGCGACGCCACCGGAGAACTACGAAAAAATGGGGTTCCGTATGACGGTTGAACACGTACAGCACCTGGAACAGGTAGAAGAGGAACTCAAAAAAGAGGTGGATATTCCCAACAAGTTTATCATTCCGGGTGATACGCTTGATGGAGCAGCGCTCGATCTTGCCCGCACTATCATTCGCCGCGCCGAGCGCATGACCGTCAAGCTGCTGCACGATGGCGTCATCCAGAACAGTGAGGTTGTACGCTACCTGAACCGTCTCTCCGATCTTGTCTTTATCCTCGCTCGCTACATCGAAGTCAAATCCACGCTGGCACAGATGCCAGGCGGAGACGAGAGGCCAGGCCAGGGCGGAGGCCAGCTCCGCCCCTACTAACCTACGGTGCAAGTCATATTTCGTGTTAGTAGGGGCGGAGCTGGCCTCCGCCCTGGCTTCCACCACCACTATCCAGGTTTCTCTGCCTGTTTCTTCCCCCAAAACTCCTGAAAACCTTGACAATATAGAACGCATATTCTATACTTTATCTGGTAATCCCATTCTACGGTTAGATACAGACCCTGGCGTGAATCCCGATCTCTGGCGGTTCTATTGAAAATGTTGAAACACACATCAAACAAGGAGGTTTTTCATGTCCAATCACCCGTTTGTCCACATCGAAATTCCGGCGAATGACGTAGGGACAACCAGCAAGTTCTATGGCGACGTTTTCGGCTGGAATATCCAGACTGACCCCACGTACAACTACGCGATGTTCTCTGCCGAAGGTGGTCCCGGCGGCGGTTTTGTCACGACAGGTGGCGAGGGAACCGATGCTGGCATGGTTCACTACAAGCCCGATAGTCTGCTCGTCTACATAGGAACCGACGATATCGATGCTACACTTGCCAGCATCGAGCAACACGGCGGCAAGACCGTGCTGCCCAAAACCGAAATTCCTCATGTTGGTTGGTTCGCCATCTTCACCGACCCAACTGGCAACCACGTCGCTCTCTTCACTGCTCCGACACAGCAGGGATAAGCAGCCGCTAGTGTCCTAAAATTGTGGTGGCCTGTGAGGAGAGCAGGCCACCACTGCCGTGCGCCAGCGCGATCTTCGCACCCTCTACCTGGCGAGGACCACACTGGCCGCGTAACTGGCGCACCGCCTCGATCATCAGGAAGATGCCGCGCATACCTGGATGATTGGATGAAAGCCCACCGCCATCTGTATTGATCGGCAGTTGCCCGCCCAGCGCAATACGACCATTCTGCACAAAGGCTCCTCCTTCACCCTTTTTGCAGAAGCCCAGGTCTTCTAACAGTATCAACACTGTGATAGTGAACGAATCGTAGATCATTGCCATGTCGATATCGTCAGGACTCAAACCGGCCTCGGCAAAAGCGCGTGGGGCTGTCATAGCAGCTGCGGTAACGGTCAGATCAGGCATCTGTGAGATGTGCGCGTGGGTATGGCTCTCGCTGCTGCCGAGTACGAAAACAGGCATCTGTTTCAGGTCGCGTGCTCGCTCCTCCGTTGTCACCAGAATTGCGCCGCCACCGTCGCTCACCACGCAGCAGTCGAGCAGGTGCAGGGGGTCGGCGATCATGCGTGAGTTGAGCACGTCCTGCACGGTAATCGGTTCGCGATACATGGCGAGGGGATTGAGAGCGGCGTGGCGGCGTGTGACAACGGCTATCTCGGCCAGTTGCTCAGAGGTGGTGCCATACTGGTACATGTGGCGGCGCGCCGCCATCGCATAGGCCCCGACCAGTATATTGCCATAGGGCGACTCATACGTATCTTCGGGTATACTCACTGATCGACCGCCGGTCCCGATCATGCGTCCGCGACTGGAAAGCTGGGTGCTGGCATAGGTAATGAGCGCCACTTCACACTTGCTAGCGCGAATGGCCGCGACGGCGTGGTTCAGGTGCGCCTCAAAGGAGGAGCCGCCAATGGAGGTGGAATCGGTATAGCGCGGAAATATCTGTAAATACTCACTCAGCATGACGGTGGGCATGCCCGACGAATGCGAGCTGCAAAACACGCCATCGATCTCATCCTTGCGCAGCCCGCTCTCTTCCATAGCCCGCCACGTCGCCTGCGCATGCATCTGCATCTCCGTCAAATGCGGCACCCGTCCATACTCCGACTCCGCCACGCCAACAATAGCAATCCGTCCGTTATACGCCATGTTTCGTCTGCCTTTCACCTGGAAATACACTGTTCTTAGCACGAATGAGCTTCTAGAAGCTGATTTTACCACAGGCGATTCCTCCCTTGAAAGGTCTCAAAATGTCTTTCTAAAGCAGGCAAAAATGAGAGGCTCTCGTGATTTGACAGGCCTTTTTGTGATCTGTTTGTGAGGGGGAAAAGCTATCCTATGGGTGTGAAGGATTTTCACAGACAGAAATTTATCTGAAAGGAAAAAGAGACCTATGTCAAGTCAAAGAAGTATATCATCCTGGTTGGGCATGCTTCTTGTCATCATTGCAGCAGCATGGACGCTGTTTCATATCATCTGGAACATAGCCGGTCAGACTGCCGATGACTACTGGGGTATCGCCTTACTGATCCTGTTCGTCATCACATTGATTCTGGCTTTCGTGCAATATGAGCAGGAGCGACCTGCTTTACAGGCGACTTCAGATGAGCGTTTCCCGGAGCCTGCGATCTCGAAGTTCTTCCTGGGTTCGGCAGGAGCTTCCGATATGTGGTTTGTTGTACGAATGAATGTTGGAGCGCAGTGGTTGCTCGCTGGATGGGAAAAAGTGAGCTCTCCCGTCTGGGGGACAAGTGGCAAAGCTCTGGGTGGTTTTGTGGCAGGGGCCTTAGCTAAAGCTTCGGGAGCCAATCCTGCTGTCCAGGGCTGGTATGCATGGTTCCTCCAGCACACGGTGCTGCCCAATGTTGGTCTGTTCTCTTTCCTGGTAACCTGGGGTGAAGTTGCCGTTGGCCTGGGCGTTCTCCTGGGCATACTGACGGGTATCGCGGCTGGCTTCGGCGTGCTGATGAACCTCAACTACCTGTTGGCTGGTACGGTCAGTATCAACCCGGTGTTGGGCGTGTTTGGCCTGTTCCTCGTCTTCTCCTGGCGCGTCTGTGGCTGGATCGGCTTTGACCGCTGGTTACTTCCAGCGCTCGGTCTGCCCTGGAAACCTGGGACATGGTTCAGCTCTCAAGAGTTACGCCGATCAGCCCTGCCTCGAACCTGAGGAGTATACCATTCACTGATCGATGCTAGCTGACCATTTCATCACGGAAACCCGCTCAAGGCTACTAACCTTGAGCGGGTTTCTCATAAAAATTCGTAAAGTTTTACAAAGTAACGGCACTCAAACTCACTTACTGACCTCGACAAGAGGAAATAAAGAGTGATAAGATGGGAGGCATAGTCTGCCAACCGGACAGTTTGGCATCCTGACACACAACACTCTTCCAGGTACTTCTTATAGTCATAATCTCTTGTTTCGAGGTGAGGAGAAAAGATCATGTCGGAAGCAGCACAATCCAGACCTAAACCGTTGCCTTTTGTCACTGATGAAAGCCGCCCATTCTGGGAAGGGTGTCATGAAGGAAAACTGATGCTGCAATTCTGTGATGCTTGCCAGCGCCACCAGTTCTACCCGCGCCTGTACTGCATGCATTGTGGATCACAGCAAGTGCGCTGGGTCGAGGCCAGTGGGCGAGGCGTGATCTACTCCTACACTGTCATTTATCAGAACAAATCGCCTGATTTTGTGAACGACACACCCTATAATGTTGCCATTATTCAGCTAGATGAGGGGCTGCGCCTGATGAGCAATATCGTCGATATCGACCCTGCCGATCTGCGTGTCGATTTGCCCGTCGCGGTGGTCTTTGATCCGGTCAGCGATAGCATCAGCTTGCCGCGCTTCCATCCCATTTGAGACAATGCGAGCTAGCTATGGAAGAAAGCATCGTATATGTCCTGAAGTGACTCTTCCGTGATGAGTTCGCCAAGTCTCTCCACATCGACACGAATCTCTTCCGGGGCTTCGCTTGCCAGCAGATCATCCTCGGTTTCCCAGAGAGTGATGATGATACCCTTGTCTTTATCCGGGTGACGCAGGATGAGCGCTCCCTGAAAGCCAGATTGCTCGCGGGTGCGAGGAACCATGATGTCGCTGACAATGTGCAGGGCTTCATCCATCGTACCCGGATAAAAAAGATGTATCGAGGCGATTGGTTGGCTGCGTGATAGAGTAGTATGGTTATGTTTAGCAAAAAAGTGCTTGACATAATCGGAAAACAAAGACACAATGTAATCTACTGGTAAAAGGTGAAACAGGTATATAAGGAGGTTTATGATGGCAAAGCGGAACCGTTTAGGACTGCGGGGCGTGCTGATGGAAGCGATTGCGATTGCGGTAGCAACTCGCCTCATTCGCAAGATTTTTCGCGGTTAACCTCGCTCCTTCGTAACGAAGTTGACCAGACAAAATTGGGAAGTGGCATGCCACTTCCCAATTTTGTCTGGTCAACTTCGTTAATCTTTCGAAATGGGGCGATCCGGGTTGAGTTGCCAGAGATGCGCGATCTCTGGCAAGAAAAACCGGAAGTGTTCATCGTGATGAACGAACTCATTTGTCTGTTGGTTTTATTCTTGCTATGCTTACGTACGCGATTGGTCTGGTCGGGAATAATTAACCTGACTCTGGCGGCAATTGTACAGGCAGGCCCTCCATCTGCATGATCTTCAGTGCATTCGTCGTGGGGCAGGGGCCGGGACGCAGGATGTAGTCGAAGACCATGTGGCCGTCGATGACATCTTCTCTGAAATGTTCGTTCAGAATTTCGGGCAGCGTGTCGGCCAGCTTCACCAGTTCGAGATCGTGGGTGGAAATCACGCCCAGGCAATTGCGCCCGGCAAGTGCTCTAATATAGGATTCGCTGCCGATGCGTCGCTCGCGGTTATTCGTTCCCCTGAAGATTTCATCAATGAGGAAAAACAGGGGCAAGTCGCTCTCATCCAGCGCCGAGAGCAGAGCTTTCAAGCGTCTCACCTCAGCATAGAAGTAGGAATAGCCTTCGGTCACTGAGTCGTTGACGCGCATGCTGGTGAAGAGCTTGAAAAGCCGCGTCTGAAAATTACTGGCATCGACTGGCCCACCAGCGTAGGCAAGGCAGAGGTTGACGCCAATCGTGCGTAGGAAGGTGCTTTTGCCCGACATGTTGGAGCCGGTAATCAGCGCAATCTCGCCCATTTTATCCAGCTCGAAATCGTTGACCACTTTTTTTGCGGCGGGGATAAGTGGATGCCCCATTGCTCTTGCCCGGAAGGGCATGTTCCTGCTTTCTGTAGCAGGGATGACTTCTGGCATGCTGTATTCGGGATTGAGATAGGCAAAGTTTGCCAGCGAGTTGAGCGCCTCAAGCTCGAACCATGTATCCAGCCAGATGGGAAGTCGCTCGGCCAGCCGCTTTTTGTACTGGGCGAGGCGGTTGGCAATGAAGAAATCCCAGGGTACCAGGGCGTTCACAATTAGCCAGAGCAGGCCATTTCTTTCCAGCGTTGCAGCCGAGGAGAGGCGGGAGATACGCTTCAATAACAACGAGGGGCGCGACTGGCGATTCTCAAAAAAGGGCTGACAAAGCTGCTTGACCCGTTTGTGCGGTCCATAGCGGTACGATTTTAGATAGGCGAAGACGCCGCTGAGCTGCGCGAAGGCGTAGCGCAGGAAGTTGCTATCCTCAAACAATTCGCCGCGCACCTTGCGTGTTGCGAACAAGAAGATGATCGTTGCCAGCAGCGAAAGCATCCAGTACTGGGGAATGGCTGCGAAAAAAGCCAGCAGGAAGAGGACGATATTGACGACCATCAGTCCGATAGCCACGAACAGGAGCGGGCGCAGCCAGCGTGAAGGTGGCTCCTGTTCGAGCCAGCTCAGCAAGCGTCTCCCTTCCCACTGCTCGGCCACATGTTTTGCCGCGATCAACGATTTTACCAGCAGCCTGTTCCGAAAGAGCGGCATACTTGCCAACTCCTGCACCAGTGCCTGTCGCTTACGAATGGTCTCCAGATCAGGTTGGGTATTCAGCAGCCAGACTTGCAGCCGTTGACTTCCTCCCCGAGAGGTCGCAATATTGAGCAGTTGGTGCAGCGAATGCTCGCCTGTAATATCCAGGTCAATGGCGAAGGGGTGCTCTCCCTCCGGCGCGCTTGTGGGTACTCCCGGGATGCGCTCCCAGTTCAGTTCGATGCGCGCAATCTGCATCGCTTGCACCTGCACCCATACCCTGTGCCGCACAATGCTGCGGTCAATCCGGCGCTGGTAATACGCGACGATATTGAAGATGATGAACATCACAGCCGCAATGAGAAGCGCCCACCACTTCACAAAGAAAAAGACGAGCACGGTGAGGGCCAGCCCTATGAAAAAGATACTCACGCGAACCCACGAAAGGGAATCGCTCACCTGTTCCAATCTATCAATGCGCCCCCTCACCCGGCTCACCTGCCGTTCAAGGGCGTCTAATCGTTCCTGTTTTCTCTCCAAATTTCTGTTCCTTCTAGCCAGAAAGATACTATGTATTCTGACACAGGAAGAGGCTGTTGTCTATCGGGTGTGCTCTCCCGGATGATATACTTACAGACATACCGTCTGACTAAACGAAGTATACCTTTGCAATTAACATAACATAAAGGCAATAGTATGAACCATCAAGATCACGTGAATCTCCTGCGCAAGGGTGTAGCATCACCGGGTGGGGTATGGGCAGACCTGGGTTCGGGAGGGGGAGCATTTACGCTGGCGCTGGCCGATCTGATCGGGCCGCAAGGGATGATCTACTCAGTGGATAAGAGCGCGGGGACACTCAGGGAGCAGGAACGGGAGATGCACGCCCGCTTTCCAGAGACAGCAGTGCGCTATATAGTGGCTGATTTTACGCGAAGACTCGACCTGCCACCACTTGAAGGTGTAGTGATGGCGAACTCGCTGCATTATGTGAAGCAGAAGGATACGCTGGTGCAGCTTTTGCGCAGCTACCTCAAGCCGGGCGGTCGTTTTATTCTGGTTGAGTACAATACTGACCATGGGAATATGTGGGTACCCTACCCACTGTCCTTTGGTACCTGGGAAAGCCTTTCGCGCAAAAACGGCTTCACGAGCACGCAACTACTGGCAACCGTTCCCAGTCGTTTCCTCGGCTCCATGTTTTCCGCTCTCAGTATGTGATTCCTCCTTTTAACATCATTTTTTACCGCAATTTTCGCTTTAGTGACTGTACCTGTCACTAAAGCGTCCTTTGGCGTCTTTGCGCGCATCGAAGATGGTCTGGAGGATCGCGTTCGTCTTTCTGAGCTTCCTGCCGACTTCATCCTCTACAAAATTTGCGCGAGGGCCAGCAACTCCCATTACGCATTCTCTCGGTTGATCCTGAACGACATCACATGGAATTGAGCCTGAAACAGGTGGGAGGGATATAGCAAGTATTCGCCTCTCTGCATAACGGAAGGGACCTTATTGCATCCACTTCTTCTGCGTGATATGGTGAATATAAACAGTTTGAAACATATCAGGAGGAGGAGTGGAAGAATTGGCTCAACAAGAGAACAAGCAGCTAGCGCCCTTTACACTGGGACCGGAGGAGACGGGTATGGCCTGCCTGCTTATTCACGGCTTCGGTGGTACGCCAGCGGAGATGCGTGGTCTTGGTGAGGCGCTGGCGGCGCAGGGAATGCGGGTCTATGGAATGAGGTTGGCAGGCCACTGCGAAGGTGAGGAGATATTTGCACGTACCACTCGCAAGCAATGGCTGGCCTCGGCAGAGGAAGGTCTGGCACAGCTTGAGCGCTATCAGCACGTCTTTATTGCCGGCCTATCCATGGGTGGCGTGCTCTCGCTTTTGCTGGCAAGTTTTCATCCCGAGCGCGTTGCCGGAGTCATCGCCATGTCGACTCCCACACGTATTGCCCGTGGCTGGATGGCTGTGATGGCCCGTCCATTTCTCAAATGGTATTACCCCCTTAAGTCTCTCGATTTCAACAATGTGCTCGTACAGCAAGAAGTCCTGCGCCAGCGTCGCCTGATCGAGCCGGAGGCGACCATTGATTTCTCCAATCCTGAAAACGTCGCTGCCATCAAATCCGGGGTTCGTGTCTCGGTCCCCGCTATCAACCAGTTGATTCTGTATCGTAGACGAGGGCCGTGTCCGCCTCAAAGCAGTGCGCTCGCCCCTGCTCATTATACAGAGTAAAAACGACAAGACGGTAGCCCCTGCCTGCGCCGAAGAACTCTATCACCTGGCAACATCTGCCTCGCCAAAAACACTGCAATGGCTGGAAAAATCCGGTCACGTCATTACCGAGGGGCCAGAGCGCGAGGAGGTATACCGGCTGGTGTCCACGTTTGTGCTCGATTCAGTGCGCCAGCACGCGGGAAACAGAACTATATGATATAATACAACAACTACTTTCTTTTGTATAGTGACTTTTCAAGCGTATCAGGTATCATCGTTTGATAGCTTCTCATTGTGGGAAAGGCTGGTTGGAACAATGGATAATTTGCGATCAATGAAATGTACAGCCTGCCGGAAGGGAGAGCCGACGGTGACGGATGAAGAGATGACTCTCTATCTGCCGCAGGTTCCTGAATGGCACGTGGTGGAGCGTGATGGTATCAAGAGGCTGGAACGTGTCTACTCCTTCCCGACGTTTGTGGATGCGCTTGCCTTCACTACTCGAGTGGGGCAGTTGGCCGAAGAGGAGGGCCATCACCCCGCGCTGCTGACCGAGTGGGGCAAGGTGACGGTTACCTGGTGGACGCACAAGATCAAGGGGTTGCACCGCAACGACTTCATTATGGCCGTGAAAACCGACCAGTTGTATGCTCCTGTTGTGCAGCAGAGCGTGTAGGCAGGGAAAGGATTACATATGACGACAAATGCAAATACGTCTTCATCGCCAGTTCAGGAAAGCAATAAAACGGCATGGCCACTGCGCCGCGTTGGCTTGAAGGTGCTGGATCTGAATGCTACTGTTGATTACTATAAAAAGTTGGGCCTTGCTGTTGTGCGCGATGAGAGCGAGAAGGGAACGGTCAGTCTCGGTTTCGGGCCAGAGGAGGTGCTGGTCTTGCGCGAGCTGCCTGGAGGACGACCGCGCCCGCCTCGTACTGCCGGTCTCTACCATTTTGCCCTGCTGCTGCCGGACGAGGAGGCGTTAGGCTCATTCCTGCGTTACAGCCTTGAGCAGAATGTTCCCATTGATGGCGCTTCCGACCACCTGGTCAGCCAGGCGCTCTACTTGAGCGACCCGGAGGGCAATGGCATCGAGGTCTATGCCGACCGACCGAGTGAAAGTTGGCAGTGGAATGGCAACGAGATTGGCATGGCAACATTGCCGTTAAGGGCGAATTGGTTGCTCAACCTGGCGCGTCCATTTGAGGGTTTCCCGACCAATTCCCGCCTCGGCCACATGCATCTCAACGTAGGTGGCCTGGATCGCAGCCAGGAATTTTACCAGGCGCTGAACATGAATGCCACGGCGCTCATCCCCAACCAGGCCTACTTCCTCTCGTGGGATCGCTATCATCATCATCTTGGCCTCAACGTCTGGAACGGGCACAATGCGCGACCGGTGGAACCTGACGTGAGTGGCCTCGATTTCTATGAGATTGCACGTCCCGGGCTGAAGCCGGGCGTCTATCAAGACCCCGACGGCGTAACGGTGATCGTCTCTCCGGCTGAGTAAACGGGAGCTATTCTGCATGAATGGAGAAGAGATTCCGCCTGTCGGCAGATCCCCTTTCCGATCTTATCTGGTAAAATTCATGATTGTCGTGCTTGCCATAAAATGATACAATCTCTTCAAATTTGTACTCCAACTGAGGAGATTGTACTATGGAGACTTCGGCATCCCTCGGCACCCCTGTTGTCATCCTTAATCCTGCCGCCGACCGGGGAAATACTGCTTTACAGCGTGCTCTGGTGCGCGCTCATACAAAGCATGCAGAGGCAGAATATGTGGAGACACAGTGTAAGGGCCATGCGCGAGAACTGGCGATGCACGCTGCCAGCGAGGAGCGTCCCATCGTCGTCGTAGGCGGTGATGGCACTGTACACGAGGTCGTCAACGGCATTCTCTCAGCCGGGAAACGGGTTCCACTGGGCATTGTTGGAGCTGGCTCAGGCAACGACTACGCCTGGAACACGCTCAATTTGCCGCGTATCCCTGCCGCAGCGCTCGAAGTCGCTTTCCACGGCACACCAACCCTTGTTGATGCGGGTGTTATGAATGGCACCTATTTCGCTAACTCCTTCAGTGTGGGCCTCGATGCCGATATCGCTGTGGCTGCTACCTGGATGAAGAAAATACCTGCCATGAGTGGCTCGCGGCTCTATTACAGCGCTACACTCAAGCAACTCCTCTTTGGCTACTACCGCTGCCCCTGGCTCAAAGTCAGCGTAGATGGCAGAGAGCAGAGCGCACAATTCAAACGCTACGTCCTGGTGGCAACTACCATCGGCCCGGCCTACGGTGCGGGTTTTCGCATCAACCCGAAAGCTAGCTACTCGGATGGGTTGTTTGATATCTGTACCATTGATTACGCGCCGCTTCCGCGTGCGCTACAATTATTACCGGTAGTGCAGAAAGGCCAGCATGAAGGTTTGCCGGAAGTGACCTTTGACAGGGCGCAATGGGTGCATATCGAGAGCCAGAAACCTGTCAATGTCGAACTGGATGGTGAGACAGGCAGCGTGACGAGTTTCGAGGCGAAAATACTGCCAGCCGCCCTACTGGTACGTGTGTAACGTGTGATATTATGAAGTATGCAGGCGATTTGAAAAGAGCAGGAGGCATGGAATAGCAGTGACCATAGGCGATGTCGTCTACTGGCTCGTTTGGGCCGTTTTCCGGGTCGTGGCTCACCTGCTCTGGCGGTACCGTATTGTCGGTCGTTGGAAAGTTCCCCGCGCAGGACCTCTCTTGATTGTTTCCAATCATCCAAGCTGGTATGATCCACTGAGCATAGGTGGGGTGCTACCTCGTCGCGTCTGGTTTCTTGCCAAGCGGGAGCTTTTCAAATGGCCCATTATGGGAGGTCTTTGCCATCTGACTGGCCAGATTCCGGTACGACGTGGGGCAAGCGACCGTATTGCGTTGGAAAAGGCGTTGGCCTATTTGCGTCAGGGACGAGCGGTAATGATCTTTCCAGAAGGTAGGGTTGAAAAACGGGAGACACTGCTTCCAGCCCATAACGGTGTGGCTATGCTCGCGCTTCGTTCGGGCGCTACGATCCTGCCTGTCGCCCATACAGGTACCGAGCGCGTCCTGCATGCCTGGTTTCCCCGGCTCTGTGTCGAAATTGGCGAACCATTTAAGCCGCGGCTACCGGAAGGAATTTCTCGTAAAGTCGGCTTGCAGCTTCTCACTGAAGAGATCATGGAGCGTATCGCCGCCATGCTGCCGCCGGAGGAACGCGGCGCTTACGCAGCTTTTTTACATGCGGCATCAGAAAACTCATCAGCTACTGCTTTGCCTGAAATGCCGATGGGCATAGATTAACCAACGTGCATTGCTCGCAGAGCGGTTTACGTGCATGGCAAATGGCGCGACCATGAAAGATCATCAGGTGTGAGAGGTCGAGCCAGTCTGTGCCAGGAACAATCTTCATTAAATCCTGCTCCACCTTTACCGGGTCTTCATTCGTTGTCCAACCAAAGCGCCTGGCCAGTCGTCCAATGTGGGTATCGACGACGAAGCCTTCGATGATGCCAAAGGCGTTGCCGAGTACCACATTGGCAGTCTTGCGCGCAACTCCCGGCAGCGTGAGCAATGCTTCCATTGTGCGCGGCACTTCGCCGCCAAAGTCGGTGATAAGGCGCTGGGCCGTGGCGCGAATGTTCTTCGCCTTATTACGATAGAACCCCGTCGATTTGATATCCAGTTCAAACTCTTCCTGGCTCACGATCGCGTAATCCTCGACGCCGCGATACTTTTGAAAAAGAGTCTCTGTAACGATGTTGACGCGCTCATCCGTACATTGCGCAGAAAGCTGTGTTGCTACCAGTAGCTGCAGCGGATTAGAAAAATTCAGCGAGCATTTCGCATCAGGATATAACCGCCGTAGCTCCGCGATAATTGCCTGCACCTGCTCCTGCGACCCCAGATTCAGTCCCGCATTAAGTGATATGCCTTCCATTTCCATCGTGATTGTATCCTTTGTTTCTAGCCTCTATATCTCCTGCTCTAAGTGCTACGGGTAGAGGAACTATGATTTCTATTTACTCGTCTATCTCGTAATTTTTGCCATATGACGCGAAGCATTTTTATCTCTTCAGTACTTAACCCCACGCCTTTTTTCAGGAGCACTTCGTCTGTGATATCTAAAACAGCAGAAATATTCCCCTCTCGGAGGAGTCTATCAATTTCTGTTACATCTAGCGCATCTGCACCAATAAGCGGTAGAGGAAGTTTTTCTGCTTCGTTCGGTTCAAGTTCGAGCACACCACCCCCATAGCTTCTTCCAATGACTTCTGAGAATGCGAACGTAAGTGTGTTGAGAAACGCCGCCGCTACTACTCTGTCAGATGCACCGGTTCGTAGTTTCACTCGATGGATGGTGTCAGTACATGTTGCCGCCGCATCATTGAGGATTATCTTAGGATAATTATGTACTTGACGAAGCATAAACGCATGAGGTATCCATACAGAAGGTACAACATACCAATGATTGCGGATTCTACATTTGTACCCTTTATGGAACTCTTTGTCCTCACCGCCTTTTATGTACCTCTGTAACTCATGTGGAAGAGATGAGAAAGGCACATCGGGTACATTCAGGAGAAATCCAGGAAGATGCTTCTCAACACTTGTTATCCAATCAGCATGAGAAAAGATTATCCCTTGTAGCTGAAATGACCTGCCTACAATTGATTGTGTATATTGCCTGAGCTTGTATTCGTTTACTTGCTGTTCGGTGAGAACAAAAAACTCATTTAATCCTGTAACCACACCCACATCCACATCAATAACATCTCTTGCAATTGTTATTCTCAAATCCGCCTGCAATCGGCGCAAGAGGTGTAACTCCTCTTCTTCCAGGAAATACATAGTCCATTTCTCGTTGGAATGATCCATCTCTTTTACGTTGCCATTTGTTGCAGTATGATCATACAAATTAAGATCGTCAATTCCTTCAAGTTCAACCGTTTGGATACCTACATGTTCTGTCCCATTTTTTTCGCCTAGTAGCAATACAATCTCTTGTTGGATACCCTCAAACACAAGCTTTCTAAAAGTAATAAGCGTAAGACGCTTGTAATAGCGGCTGAGAAAATATCGTAGCTCGGCAGCGTAGTTTACCTGGAGCAGTTCGGCTGGAATGACCATCGCCAGACGTCCTGTTTCATTCAACAACAAGGTTGAAGCGACAAGAAATGGAACCCACGAATTGGTTAGTCGATTTGGATGTAGCCCTGCACGTTGCATAAGGTAGAAAGCTATATTTCGGTGC
Organism: uncultured Chloroflexia bacterium; assembly: GCA_963736995.1. Classification (GTDB taxonomy): domain Bacteria; phylum Chloroflexota; class Ktedonobacteria; order Ktedonobacterales; family Ktedonobacteraceae; genus CADDYT01. The sequence continues at coordinate 41,493 of CAVTRB010000006.1, read as the reverse complement.
TCTTCTGGAAAGTTCTGGTAGCGAATAAAAGGCGGATTACCTATAACCGCATCAAAAAGGTGCTTATCGGTCAGATGCGTCTTACAGTAAGCAAAGAAATCACCGTTATGTAGCTGGATTTGTGATGCTGGATAAGTTAATACTCGTATGCGTTCAACAGCTTTTCTTGCCTCTAGTGGATCAATTTCAACGCCGTAAATAAGATGGGCAATTTCTGTTGTATTTGCACCGCATCTGATAAGCGTCTCAATAGCTGCTTCCAACAAAGTGCCATCACCATAGCTTGGCTCCAGGATTTTATCAGTGGGGGACTGTATTGCCCAGGAAGCAAGAAAATTGGCAATGGGTTTTGGTGTGTAGTAACCTCCACGAAGCTTTTGATAGGTTGTTAGCGATTTCACGAGATAGGAGCACCCTTCTTCATTTTTTGCTGCTGTTCTCTTCCTAACAAAGGTAACAGTTATTTATTATCTGATCAGGAAGAGACAAGCATGCTTTGGCTGCATGTTATCATAAACGAATAATAGACGTAAAGTGAAGGCTTCCTGGTACACTATCCGGTAATGTTTGTCATGTGGCTACCTCTATTTCGCATGTGGTGGCAATCCTTTGTAGCGGCTTGCGTATGCCGCTTCTACCTGCTTCGAGAAATTCTCAATTCTCAAAGATGATGAGGGGTCAGGAAGAGAGAGGTCAATAGAGCCATCTTCGGGTTTCCACAGGACTAATGAAATTGCTTCGGCCATATATAATTGGCCATCTACGCCATTTCGACGAGCTAGACGTTCCAACGTTTCCGTAATTGCTTTGAGGTTCGATGAAACGCATGGCTCAGGACAAGCGACGATAAACGCTACAACAGCATGAGGAAAGCGGCTGTGAACGGTTGTTGCCTCAGTAGCCAGATCATTCACCATATTCTGCCAGTTCTTACCAACGCTTTTTGCATCGTTTAGCGTTTTCGAGTCGAATGCAATGCGTATTCCATCAGGACGATACCCCACATCAAAGTTTTGTGGACGGACACCACCAACAATACGAACAGGCCCAACTTCTACACAATCAGGCTTAGAAGGAAGAAGAGTATTGTAATCCGTTAGCTCAACAACAGAAATATTTCCGAGCATGACTGAAAGAGCCTTTCCAACAGCACTATCAAATAATTTGCCAAGCTCTCCTGATGAGTAGGGAGGCGTCCTGCTCAGGCTTCCACCATTGACTTCCCACGTTTTACCAAACTCTGCTAACCTTTGAGGATCAATTGTCAAAGGAGGCATAGATTGCAACGTTGCCACTGTAAAACCTCATCTTTCCATATAAGATCAAATTAGGATTAACAATTTGGGTAAGTTCTTAGACGGTTAGATACCTTCTACTAAAAATAGTTGTAATCACGGACGGCCCCATTTATTTTAAGCGTTGAGGATTATCTGTCTCACCAAGCAACCATGAAGAAGACACACTAAGAACCCTGGCAATTATAGCTACCTCAGTATCGGTAACTGGCCTTGTTCCAGTCTCAATTTTTGAAACTTGAGATTGATCAATATCCAGTCCTTCAACCTGTAGTTTGCTCGCCAGGTTTGTTTGGGTCAGCCGTGGTTTCTGAGAAAGCCGTGCTTGTTTAACACGTTTGCCAATCAAGTTAAAGGCTGTTCTAGCTCCATCAATAACTGCCGGATAGCAAGATTTGTTGAGATTTTATCCCAATATCATATGAAAAATATGCATACTGAGCATATTTCCTATTTTATGGGAACTGATTAAAGTCTCGCAGCTTCCAAATAGGCAATGGAGAATAACGAAAAGTGTATTATGAAGAAGTCGTTACGGCAGCAGATCTCTCTGGCTACGATTCCATCGGGTGGTTTGCAGGGTGACGGTGATCTGCCCATCTCTGCCAATGGATTGGAGATAGGTCCGGATGTGTTCTGCCGTTTCTGTTGCATGGTAGTCTCGATAGTAATATGCTTGCATCGATTGCCCACTGATTTGTACGGGATTGTCAAAGAGACCTCGCGTAGAAACCGCCAGGATGGAGAGCTTCCAGCGAATAAAATCCGTTTGTTCCTGCGTCAACGTCTTACAAGGCTCAACAGTGACGAGCCAGCCATCAACCATCTCGTTTACTTCCTTGCATTCTCTTGTTGAGGAAATGAGGTGTACTCTCTTTCCAGAGGATTACGAACTGTGATGGAAAAACGGTTTCATTTCGATCAGCATGAGGACATACGCGGGAGAAAGTAGCCAGGAAACTTTTCGCAAATGATATGCGTGATTTTCAGTGGGTGGCATTCATAGCCACATTGATGTAGAGAAGAAGCAGTATTTGCAAGGAAAAGGAGATCAATTTTATGCCAGGCGAACAGCAGCAAACCAGTGTTAGTAACGCTTACTACGATCTGGTTAGTGTCCTTTATCATGCGCTGGAAGCTTCACAGACATATGCCAGCTATATTCAGGATGCTCAACAGGCTGGCAACCAGAACCTCGTTCAGTTCTTCCAGCAGGTGCAACAGGAGGATAACAGCCGGGCGCAGCAAGCACAGCAACTCCTCAGCCAGCTCAGTCAGGGAGGCCAACAGAGTCAGGGAAGTTAGGGAGTTGGCGACAGCATGCATGAGTAACAATGTGCGCCCACGTTATACCTTGTCGGCTTGCTTCTCTTCTTTAAGCAGGGAAGCAAGCTTTTTCCTTCCTGAGGCTCAGTAGTATTTGCCTGTCATTGTCTTTCTCGTCCCCGGAGCTTCTCCTGAAGTGCAGGATCGGACATTTACGATGCCGCATTCGGCAGAATCTGTTGAACGAGTTCTAGAAGGTCTGCTGAATTGAAGGGCTTATATAATGACCAGATGTTATGTTTCTGAAAGTGGTCTTCCTGTTCTCGAAATTTCTGCAGAGCTATCACACAAAGGATAATGGGAATAGAGGTTGTCACTTTATGCATCTTCAACATTTGAAGTAGTTGCCACTCTTGCTTTTCTCCGAACCTGTCGAAGTCAAGAATAATAAGGTCCGGTTGGAGACGTTCGATACTAGCTATCCCTTCAAAGGCATAGTTGGAGAGTTCAACCTCATAGCCGTTGTTATCATCCAGAATGTCATGGAAGAGGTCTAAGAGATTCAGGGATTCGTTCACGACAAGGATGCGGGGGTCTTTGCGCTGGCTGTTCATATGTTATCGCTCCTTTCATAAAAGGATGAGGGTGGAGAAATAGGCTCAGGATTCTAAAGTCTGCCTGACACAGAGTAAAAACGTATCAAGGTCAAATGGTTTCTCCAGGGAAGCTAGGTGACGCATCTGGATTTCTTGAAGATGAAGCTCAAGACTGGCGCTTAAGATGATGGCCGGAATATCTTTGAACTCCTCTCGCGCATGAAAGCCATCGTAGAAGGCAATACCGGTCATATCCGGCAAATGGTAATCACTGACCACGAGATTGGGCTTAACTCCTTTGACAAGGCTCAGGGCCTCCGAACCGCTGGCGGCGACAAGAGGCAGATAGTGAGCTTCCTCAGAAAGGGCGAGCACAAGCATTTCTGCCGTTGCCGCATCATCCTCCACAAGAAGAATGACCACAGACGGCATTTGACCCTGGAGGGATAAGGTCTCTTTCTCCGTCGACATGCAACATACCTCTCATTTGCAGATATCTTTTTCAAAGTATAGCATAGTGTCAGAAAAGATGAAAGAGCTTTCAGGTTCCTTGTTCTTCAGCTTTCATGCTTCGAGCAGATAGGTAAGTGTTTGAAGAAACTCCGGAAGCTGTAGCGGGAGGCTGAGGCCAACCGCTTCCTCCATTGATTTGTCGGTTCCCAGAAGCAAGAGAGGAAGGCCTTTCAGCTTCTTACCCCGGAGCACCTGGGCAATGAGGTCTACTCCGCTCATATCTGACAATTGGGCATTCAGAATCATCAAGTCTGGAATAATCGTTGAAAGAACCGTAAGGACCTGTTCTCCTGTTGCAACAAGGACAGCCCTGTAGTTCGTTTGCTGCGCAATAATTGCTTGCAGCAAGCGTGCCAGCTCTTCATTACTCTCGACAACGAGGATGATTTTTTTACGTTGTAATTTCTTTTCAAGCATAGACTCTCTTCCTTGCGAGTAGAGGACTGCGTGATCTTCCTTTACTTTCTGTCACGAAGCACCTACGCAAGAGGATGACACTTTAAGGGGAGGAAGTGGCCAAGAACGGAGGTAAAAAGGGGTAAGGGCGAAGGCAGGCGAAATTTCCAGTGCCAGTTAGCCCGTATCAGCCTGGCTCGTGGCCAAATTCATTCTACCGGGAGAGGAGAAGGCAGAAAAAGAGAAGGCCCCTGCCTCCCGGTACCTGTTTCGTTGCTACGTTACGCTATGCACTCTCGTACTGAGAGTGCAAGATCATGCGTAGGGCATCGGCTTGACCGCGATTCCAGGCTGCGGAATGTATATTGGGGCCAATGATGGGCAGGGAACTTTGCTCGCGAATCTGGGCGGCACGTTCGCGCTGCATGATCTCATGCACCAGTTGCCGCTCGGTCATATGCCATCCGCGAAGCCGGGCCTGCTCCGCAAACCACAAAACCTGTGCATAGCCAGTCTGGTAGTCAAGAACGTTGTCATGATGTAAAGGAATATTGTTGTGCATAAAGATGCCTCGCGCTATGGTCTAAGCAAAACTTTACATAATATAGTGTTGTTCTAATTATTCCAGAAAATGGTTGAGTTGTCAAGGTTGTGGGCAGATGCGCAGATGGTCATGAAGTTATTGCGAATGGTCCCCATTCGCCCGTCAGGCCCTGTCCATGGACGGAAACGCTTTTCCCCTGCTCGATGCTTTTCTCAGTCATCAAGCCAAGCGCGACGATGAGCCAGTTAATCTTGCCAGGAACTTCGATGTAGTGGGTGACCAGTTGTCCATCAACGGAGAAGCTCACTTCGTCTTTGCCCCTGTGATAGCTGATGCGGTAGCGGTGCATCTGCCCCGGGGCGGTCGCAAGGGGCAGCTCGTGAAAGTGGCAGAAGTATTTCGGTTTATCGGCGTTTTCTGGCTCTGTTGGTACAGGGACACCCGGGAACGGTAACCGCGCATAGACACTGGCGATTTTGTCGTTGCAGGCGAAGAAGTCGAGCGCCATACCGGTAGTGAAATCCAGCAAGTTGACCGAGACGAAACCATCGTAGAGGTCGCCAGGCTTTGTTCCGGTGCAGCGGGCGCTCATATCCCACTCGAAAGAGATTTCGCCGTCATCGGGCGGAGCAAATTTCTGTGTGGAAAAGAACATGTTCTTAGCATTATCGAGTATCTGTACCTGGTCGTTAGTGCGGGTCAGCTTCCCTACGCGAACGCGCAGGCGCTGCCCTTCAACAATTACAGCGGCGTCCGGTTCGCGGTAGCGCCAGAATGTGCCATCTGGTAGGGCAAAGCCTCCATACTCCCATGTGCGATTCACACCTGTGATGATGCTTTCGTAATCCGCGTATGTCAGAAATTCTTCTTGCGCTGTGGGTACAGGCGTTTTGTCTGTCTCTGTCATAGTCTGCTCTTTCCCTTTCAAGTTGTTGGTGATAGAACTCATTCATGGTAGTTCATTCATTATCTGGTTTGCAAGCTTCTCAAGTGTAGTGCTTGTCCGTAAAAATATTGTAATGTATTTTTTATCGGTATTACCAACCAGTTGATGAAGTTGAAAGCTGTCGATGCTTGTAATGCAATAGCTCTTGTGCTACACTCTGGCAAGCCTGAGAGCTTATGGAAACAATCCTCCCTACACCTATAAAGAGGTATTGAAGTGTTACGCTTTTTACTGACTCGTGCTATGGGGCTGGTATTTGTGTTGCTTAGTGTCACTTTTATCACCTTCGTTCTGGGCTACTTTGCCCCCGGTGACCCGATTCGCGTTATGATGGGGTTGCGCTTTGACCCTGTGCTTTACGCGAGTCTGAGGCATGAGTATGGCCTTGATTTGCCCTGGTGGCAACAATATATCAATTTTGTTCTGAACGCGCTGCATGGCACGTTCGGCCTATCATATCACTATGTAGGACGCCAGGCCTGGGATGTGCTGAAAGAAGGCCTTCCCTTCTCAATCGAGCTGGGGTTGGAGTCGTTTGCCGTGACCCTGGTCATTGGTATCCCCTGCGGCATTATCGCTGCTCTGCGTGCCAATACAAACGTGGATACGGCGATCAGTAGTACCATGCTGCTGCTCTACTCGATTCCCGATATCGTCTTTATCATCTTCTTCCAGGTGTTTATGGTCTGGTTGTATAACCATAGCCTGCCCTATCTCCCTGTCGCGGGCTGGGACACCTGGCAATCGCGTATCGCCCCGGTTCTGATTACCGGAACAACTGGCGTTGGTTACTTCGCACGCCTGACCAAGACCACTGTCCTGCAAGTGTTGAATGAAGATTATGTACGTACCGCTCGTTCAAAAGGACTGATAGAGCGTGTCGTCATTTACCGCCATGCTCTGCGTAACGCGGCCATCCCGCTGGTTACTGTCATTGGCCCTTCTCTGGCTTTCCTGGTCACGGGCGTTTTCATCACCGAGCAGTTTTTCAATATTCCCGGCGTCAGTTCCATTACTCTGGATGCCATTTCCCAGCGCGACTACCCGATTATCCAGGCGACCACAGTGCTGACGGCCTCGGCGGTGGTTCTCTTTAATGCCCTGACGGACCTGACCTACGCCTTTATTGATCCACGTATACGTGTCGAGTGATCTGGAACGAGTATGAGCGGTGTACTCGTATTACCTACAGTACTGGTTGCTGAAAGCCGCTAAAGGCGACTATAATGTAATCAGTTCATATTGATTGATGGGGCTTCAGACGAAGCTTCTTAGTATACTGTTTGTTGTAACAGGGAGGGAGCAAGAGCGTGGCTAGTAATAATCAATCAGCGAACGCGCAGAAAAGGCGACAGCTGATCAAAGACCTTGCCAAAAGTGCCATACGAAAAAGTAATCGGCCAAAAACTGTTCGTGATCTTGGCATCAGCGCGCTCAAGAATTTACCATCCAATGTCACGATGGTGCAGAACTTCATGAAGGCAGTGAACTGGAAAGAGGCCCAGGAAGAGGTCTTGCACGAGTTGCATGATACCGTCGTCATCGTTGGACTACCAAATAGCGGCAAGAGTACGCTTTTCAATACCATGAAAGGCGAGCAACTTTCTCCGGTTTCAGCGGAGGCTGGCACGACGAAGACCCTGGTTCGCACCGATTTTGGCCCCTTCACGCTCGTCGATACTCCCGGTCACATGCCCGATATCATGGAGAGCGGCATGGAGCAGGCTAGCGTGATTGTCTTCCTCATCGACGCGACCAAAGGCCTGTCGAAGCAGGACCGCGAATTGTACGAGACCATCCAGAAGATGAAGAAGCCGGTTATTATTGCCGTCAACAAGATTGATGAACTCAAAGGCGGCGAAAGCGGCGATCAGATTGCGACAGAGATTGCGGTTATGCTTGGTGTGCCGGGTGTTATTCCCATTTCGGCTCGCACCGGCAAGAATGTGGCCGATGAACTCATTCCGACGATGATCGAGGCCAGCCCGGAGGCCGCGCTGGTCATAGGATATGAGTTACCGAAATATCGCCGTGAAGCCGCACAGCGTATTATCCGCAACGCGACGCTGGTCAGTCTGGCGGCGGGGCTGGAACCTATTCCGCTGGTCGATATTCCTATCCTGCTGGGGACGCAGATTCGTCTTGTCCTGCGCCTGGCCGCTCTGTATGGCGAACCTTTGGATTCTGCTGAGGCGGGCAAACACGCACGCGAACTTATTACAACCATGGCAAGCGGTCTCGGTCTCCGTTACCTTGCTGAACAGGCTGCGAAAGTTATTCCTTTCGGTGGTGATTTTGTCGCCGGTGTCATTGCCGGAGCTGCTACCTGGTCCATCGGTCAGGTCGCGCTTGAATACTATGAAGGCGGTAAGCAGATCAGCCCGAACCGTATTCGCCAGTTGTACTTCAGCTTCTACCACCGCTTCCGCAAGGAGAATTCGGCTGAAGATTTGCGCCGGCAAGCACTGGATCATATGGAGTCACCAGCGCTCATCGAGGGACCAGAGCATGAGCGAGAGACCAGAAAGCCAGCATGAGTAATCCTCTTCCTCAGCCTTTCCCCTATGAACGGTACGAATTGTTGGAAGCGCCTTTGACGGTCTACTTCCCTCCCGGTCAGGAGGCATATACCCGCCAGGTACTTCCGCCTGTTCAGGAAGCTGGCAAGCTGCTTTCAACTTTACTCGGGCAAGCTGTACCTGATATAGAGTTGCTGCTCGTTGCCCCCGGCGATTGGGAACTGGCACCGCGAGAGGAGGCTGAGGAAACAGTACTCTCTAATCCTTACTGGACGGATGCGACTGAACCATCCAGCCTGGTGATTCCCCTGGAACTCGATCCCATCTTTGGCGAGCCAACGCCGGAGAAATTGGCCTTTCTCCTCTATCACGAACTGGCGCTGGCCTTTCTGGAGAATGACCCTCGTCCCTGGCCCGGGGAATATCCATTGTGGGCAGATGAGTGGCAGCTGAAAGTGGCCGCGCTCTGGCTCTCACAACAGATCAGCGGGCAGCAAGGTATTGTCAACCGTGATCTGCACGAACAATATTCCGACATTTTCGAGCCAGAGGCCGATGGCAAGACCCCCGTCACCATACGTGGCTTCGATTGGGACGAAGATACGACGCCAGAAGATTACCTGGTGTACGAGTTGCTACTTGAACAGTTCGCGGCTGACCTGCTGGCGCGGTATAGTCCTGCTGTGCTACCGCGTTTCCTCTCCCTCTACCGTACTGATCGTACAGTACTGCTCAGCGATGAAGCCACGCAGATGCTTGCGCAGGCTCTTGGCCCCGGTGGCGCGGAGTGGCTTGAGGGGCTGGTCTACTTTTAACATTGAACAATCAGGGTGAGTAACACTATGTCCTGCTTTGCGCAGCAAAGCAGGACATAGTGTTACTCACCCTGATTTTATCCTTTGACGGCGGCAGCAGTAGCGCCCTCGATGAAGTAACGTTGGAAGATGAAGAAGAGAATCAGAATGGGAATGGTATTGAACATGGAGGCGGCGATGAGCAGGTTGTACTGGGTATAGTTGGCGCTCTTGAAGAAAAAGAGGCCCAGGGGCAGGGTATACATATCCTGCGTGCCCAGCACGACCAGGGGCCACTGGAAATCGTTCCAGGCTCCCTGAAAACTCACAATGGCCGCTGCAGTCAGGGCTGGTTTGACAATGGGCAGGATGACTGAGAGGAAGGTGCGCCAGCGATTGGCCCCGTCGAGCATGGCTGCCTCCTCTAGTTCTTTCGGCAGGCCTTTCATGAACTGCACCATCAGGAAAACTGAGAAGGGTTGAGCCATCGCCGGCAAAATCAGCGCCCAGTAGGTGTTGGTCAGGTGCAGGCTATCGACGACCAGAAATTTGGGGATCAGCGTCACCGCCAGGGGAATCATCATCACCGCAAGCGTGAGCGTAAAGATGAATTCCTTGCCGGGGAAACGCAACCGGGCAATGGCGTAGCCGGCCATAGCCGAGAAGAAGGTGTTGAGTACCGTGGCTCCTACAGCGTAAATGAGCGCGTTTAGAATCCAGCGCAGGAAGAGGCCGTTGTTCAGTATCTGCTGGTAGTTGGAGATGGTCGCTGGATGGGGAATGAGGCTGGGCGGAAAGGCCAGGATCTCGGCGGGCGTCTTGAAGGAGGAGACGAACGAAAAGATCAGCGGCCCGATCGAGGTCACTGTGAAAATCGCCAGAAAGATATACAGGATGATGTGTGCAGGCTCCAACCGCCGTGTTGGCCGCACTTCCCGTGCCACTGCCTGGACAGCTGGATTGGCCTGTGCTGTTACCTGTGCCATAATGGTTTCTCCTTAGAGCAATCTCTCGCCTATCTCACTAAAGGGTGTTGGTACCTGGATCGATCAATCGACGCTGGATGAGGGTCACGATCATAATGATGGCGAAGAGAATGACCGACATCGCAGCGGCTAGGCCGAAGCGCTGCTGGGAGAAGGCAGCATTGTAAATTTCGAGCATGGGAGTCAGCGTTGCGTTAACGGGACCGCCATTGGTCATGAACTTGGCCTGATCAAACATCTGGAAGCCACCGATGGTGCCCAGAGCAACCACAAAGAAAATGGCCGGGCGCATGAGGGGTAGGGTCACGTTCCAGAAGGCCTGGAATCGATTGGCTCCGTCGACCTCGGCGGCCTCGATCAATTCTTTGGGAATATCCTGCAAAGAGGCCAGGAAGTAGATCATAAAGGCTGCTGCGGTGGTCCAGATGTTAAGAATCATGATGGCCGGCAGCGCCCAGGTCGTATTGTCGAGCCAGTCGGGGCCGTGAATGCCGACCAGGGAGAGCAGGTAGTTGACCAGTCCAAACTGGTTATAGAACCAGAGGAAGATCAACGAGACGGCCACCGAGGAGGTCAGGGCCGGAATATAGAAAATGGTGCGAAAGATGCCTCTGGCGAAAGGCAGGCTTTGCAAGATAACCGCCAATATCAGTGCCAGGATGGTCTGGCCAGTGACGATGACAACCACGAACTTGAGGATGTTGATCATCGAGGTCCAGAAATCGCTGATGCCAATATCGGAGAGCTGATTCCAGAGAATCTGGTAGTTGTGCAGGCCAACAAAGGTGGGGGCTGTAAAGCCAATGTCGAGGGTGAACAGGCTAAGGCCAACACCATAGAGCGATACGAAGATGATGAAGACGAAGAGCACTATCATATAGGGCAGCAGAAACAGGTACGCTGCCAGCGTCTCCCCAGGTCGCGCTTGTGGCCCTTCATTTGAGCCGCGTCTCAGCCATCGTCTGCTGTTTGGAATGGCTGTCGGCGCAGGAGGAAGCGTTGCTCTCGCCGGTTGAGTTGCCATACGAGCTTCTCCTTGCTTGATGAGCTATCTTACTCTACTATCCTTGTTGAAGAGTTTTTTTAGAGCTGCGAGCGCAATCCCCGATGCTGTAGCCCTCGCAGCTTCTGTCGTTTCCATTTCCAGCCTGTCCATCTTCCTCTTTTCTCGTGAGCTTTGAGAAGAAAAGAGAAAGATGGGCAGATGGATACTGGAGTTTCACGTAACGTTGACTCTCATCACTTCCAGCTATTAGCCTCCTTGCAACGTTTGATCTACTTTGGTAGCTGCATCGTTAAGGGCTGACGTAATGGTTTGTTTGTTGAGCATGATGGCTTGCAGGGCGGTAGCCAGGTCGCTGTGAATGGTGGCGTCCTGCGGGCCATAGTAGTCGGCGTAGCCAATGCTGGCGGCGTCGAAGAGCACTTTGAAGTCGGGATGCTGCGTAAAGTAGGGATCGTTTTGCAGCCCCTTGATGGTGGGCAGGGCGAATCCGGCATCTAACTGGCTCTTCTGCACCGTTGTCCCGGTCATATACTTGATCAGTTCCCAGGCTGCTTCAGGGTGTTTGGTTCCTGAATAGGCCGACCATGAGTTGGTGAAGATCAGGTTGGCCTGTTTGCCTGTGGTAGAGGTGGGCAGTGGGGCAATGTCATACTGAACGTTGGGGTAGGTGCTTGCCATATAGGGGATCAGCCAGGGGCCTTCGATGGTCATAGCCACTTTCTGCTTGCCGAAGGCGTCACCATTCCACGGCGCGCCAACCTGAGTAGGTAGGACGCCAGTTTGGTTCTTGATAAAGCTATCGTAGTAGGTGGCCGCGGTAACACCCTGACTGCTGTTGAAGGTAGCCTGGCTACCATCTTTGTTGAGCATAGTGCCGCCAGCGGCAAAGAGGAAAGCGCCCCAGCGCGAGGCATCCGCAGACAGGCTCATGCCGTAGACGGCATTATTTGAGCCAGCATTCTTGGTCAGTTTCTGCGCATAGTTCTGCATATCGCTCCACGTCCAGTTGGCACTGGGGGCCGACAAACCCGCCGCCTGAAGCATCTGCTTGTTGTAGAAAATGCCCAGCGAGGACCAGTCTTTGGGTAGGCCGTAGACCTGACCACTGGTGCAGACAAATGGACTCATCAGTGAAGCGTAGTAATCGTTGGCGCTGACTTTGTCGCGGGCCATGTAAGGCGAGAGGTTGAGCAGCTTGCCCGAACTTATGTACTCACTGGACATGGCCGGCTGCAGGTAGAAGACGTCGGGAACCGTGCCACTGGCTACGTTGGCACGCATCTTGGTGGGGTAGTCGCCCGGAATGGGAGACCAGGTAATGTGAATGTTGGGATGCAGACTCTCAAAATTTTTCAGATTGGATTGTACCAACGCATCCTCGGCAGGTGTCGATGTCCAGCCTGAGACGGTCAGGTTGATGGTGCCGCTTTCGGGAGCGGCGGCGGTGGTGTTGGTGCTGCTGGGGCAAGTGTTGTAGGGGTTGCCGCTGCTGAGGCCCTGCTGGGCTACCCCACCCGTGTTCGGATTCGACCCACTGCTGCCATTTCCACAGGCTGCCAAAATAAGCAGAAGGATGATGAACATGGGGGCAAACATGTGCCTTTTAAGGACTCGTTTCATTACGAACCTCCTGGCTGTGTCTTCGCTGAACACAGTTGACTGTCAATGACGACTGGAAGATTACAGAACAAATTCGCCCTATGAGATACAGAAAGCACTACTAGTAAACAATTAACCGGTTGCCGCATAGGCCAGTGGCGGGTGCATGACAATGGTAGACATGCAAAAGAAGCTCACTCCGCTAGTTGGCAATGCGGAAAAAGAAGGCTTGTCAGGCCTTGTATAACGAAATCCCTCCTGCTCTTTACACGTAGGACTCAGTATAAAATTATACAAGTGAATGTGGTTTTTTCGAGCGATGTGAAGTTCTCACCTCTCAACGAGCCGGGTGAATGGAACATAACTGGCAGCAACTCGCTGTCCCTTTCCTTCACCTGTTTTTTGTGGTCTCCCTTTAAAATAGACACAAAAACCCTTGACAAATGCAACAAAATATGTTCTACTTGACTTAGTAACTCGCGTTAGTAACTCGCGTTAATCACTTTTCGACTCGTGTCTCTAGAATCTGTTATGGACTTTAGGGGCAAGCGCCATTATAAAGAGTAAAACGATACAGCATGAGCACAGAAAAAGCCAACACGTGAAGACCAGCCCACTTTCTGGACTCGATTGCAGCGTGCGGCTGTCAAAGATGGCAGCCTAAGGCATTTCCTTATCGCTGATATCATTGGGATATGAGGATATTTTCATATCTCTATTGTATCAAAAGTTTATAACAGACTCTTAGGAGGGACAATGCATGACTCGTGAACCGCGTAAACGATCCCCTACTATGTCCGATATCGCCCGTCTAAGCGGACTTTCCCGGACCACTGTTTCTTTTGTCCTCAATAATCACGCTTCTGCAGCGAACATCCCTGCAGAAACGAGAGAGCGAGTCCTGGAGACGGCGAAAAAACTTTCATATCGCCCGAATCTGGTAGCGAAATCGTTGAATACAAATCAAACGCATACGATTGGCTTTATTACTGATGAAATTGCGCTTCATCCACATGTAGTGAATATTCTCAGGGGGGCTCAAGATATCGCCTGGGCTAATGGAAAATTGCTGTTGATCGTTAATACAGGTTCTGATGCCACAATGAAAGAAACGGCAATTGAAATGCTGCTTGAGCGCCAGGTGGAAGGCATTATTTACGCCGCGATGTATCATCAGGAAATTGCATTGCCATCGAACATCTACGAGGGAACTGCTGTCCTGCTCGATTGTTTTTGTGCCGATCACTCATTACCGTCGGTCGTACCCAACGAGTTCCAGGGTGCACGAACCGCAACGGAAATATTATTGAACAAGGGACACCGTCGTATTGGTTTTCTCAACGACGTTCATCCCATCCCTGCAGCCTTTGGACGCTTAGAGGGGTATAAGCAGGCACTACACGACTATGCTGTCCCGTTCGATGAGCAGCTTGTCTGTTTCCACATCAATGAGGCAACCGGGGGGTACCAGGGAACGATGGAACTCATGCACCTACCCCAGCCTCCAACCGCTATTTTCTGTTTTTCCGATTTCATGGCTATGGGTGCCTATGAGGCATTGCGCACACTGGGTGTTTCCATTCCCCGGGATGTCGCTGTGATGGGATTTGATAACAATGAATTGATTGCTGTCCAACTTTCTCCTGCCCTTTCTACTATACAACTTCCCCATTATGAGATGGGGAAATGGGCGATAGAGTATTTGCTTGGGCAGACCGACGACGTTCGTCCGTCCATTCAGCACATCATTGACTGTCCGTATATTCGGCGACAATCGGTCTAGCTGTTTAGATCGTAATTCGAGGAGGTGAGTCCTATGAGATAACGTGCCAGGAGAGAAAGCCAGGGCGTCTTCTGACGCATCTACGGCACTCTTCTACCACAAATTGCGTATTTCACAACGGATTGAGGGGTTCACACCTTTTTAGTACCCCTTAGTTTTTTGTACCCTCTTTTGGTGAACTGCAGCAACATCCGGCCCCTCGAACGAAAGGAAAGGATTTATCATGGCTATCAATCGTCGAGCGTTTTTGAAAAGAGCGATGGCTTTAGGGCTGAGCGCGTCGAGTGCCACGGCGCTTCTTGAAGCCTGCGGAAGTGGCAGCGGATCAGGCTCTTCCAATGGTCCGGTGCAGGTCAATCTGTATCACACCATCCCGGCGACGAGCGCCGCGTACTGGCAACAAACACTGCTCCCACCTTTCGAGAAGCAGTACCCGAACATGAAACTGGTCACCTACCAGCTCGGCGTCGAAAATGCCGAGGTGCTGGATACCAAGATCAAGGCAGGGGGTACCACAGCCCCAGACCTTGCCTGGCTGGATAGCACATCGACCGGGTCGTTTGTGCAGGCTAATCTGCTGCCCGATGTAGATGGCTGGCTCAACTCACACTCCAATATTAAGTCCAATATCTTGCCCTCGCTCATCACGGTCTCGTCGTTTCAGGGAAAAGTATGGAGCTTGCCCTGGATGACGAACAACTGCGCCATGCAAATCAACCTCGATGCCTTCAAGCAAGCCGGCGTGCCCATTCCGTCGCAGGACCCCACCAAGACCTGGACGTGGGATCAGTTCGCAGAGGCGTGCAAGCTGGTTTCGCAGAAAACCAGGATGAAAGGCTTCTTGATGAACAATAATGGGCCGGGATGGGATGCCTGGCTCTTTAGTGGCTGGATTGGGACAGCAGGCGGCGGATTCCTATCCGACAATGGCGATCCGCTCTTTAACAGTGCTGCTGGCGTGGAGACGATGACCTTCCTGCAAAACCTGGTCAACGACGGCTACACTGCCTACTCAGCACCGGGTCAGGGCTACGACCCCAGTGGATGGTACAGTCAGAAGGCTGCCATTATGTGCAACGGACCCTGGAACTTTCCCGATCTCGTCAAGCTCAACACCTTCAAGTTCACCACTGTTCCCTTCCCGGTCAACAAGCAGCCTGCCACAAATCCGGGAGGCGACCAGCTGTACCTCTTCAACAACAGCCCACAGAAGGTGACCTACGAGTTTGACTACGGACAGTACATGCTCACCGACGACTTCCAGGTCAAATTCAATATTGAGTCGGGCAATCTGCCGGTGACGAAGAGCGCGACGGCCAATGCGACCTACCAGGCTCACTTGAAGCAGTATCCCTTCCTCTATGGCTGGGTCAATAGTGTGCCCTATAGCGTTCCACGCTCCAGCTTGCCGCAAGCCGCTGATGCTTCGACCGCTTTCGGACAGAATGCGTGGGACCCAATTATTACCAAGGGAGCCAACGTACAGCAAGCTCTGGCGAAAGCCGCGTCGGCGGTCAGTGCGCTCAAACAGTAGCCGCAAGCACCAGTTGTTGTTGGACTAGTGAAGGGGCGGGAGCAAGCCGCCAGGCTCTCCCGCCACCTGTAGCTCCATTATAAGAAGACGGATGAACGCTTCATCAGGAGGTTCCCATGCAGCATATACAGGTTCAAGAGCAAGAGCGGGTCAAAACCGGGGCCGTAGGCCCGAAACCGCGCATATGGGATAACGCTCTCAAGCAGGTGCAGGCATTCTCGTTTACCGTACCCGCCCTTATCCTGCTGGCTATCTTTCTTGTCTATCCCATCTGCTATGTCGTCTATCTCAGCTTTCAGCGATGGGATTTACTCGGCACCCCCACGTTTGTCGGCCTGCATAACTATTACACCATTTTCTTCGTAGATTCGACCTTCTTACAATCGATTGGCGTCACCGTGCTCTTCGTTGTGCTGGCTGTTCCGGCACAGATCTTGATGGGGCTATTTCTGGCTCTGCTGATCGAGCGCAATTTCCCGGGGCGAACGTTTTTCCGCTCCGTGTTCTTCATTCCGATGGTCATCTCCTTTGTCGCAGCCGGGATCACCTTTGAGTGGATGTTCTCGACCGGGGCGAACCTGGGCATTTTCCCCCAGTTGCTCGCCGATATTGGCCTCAAGTTTCCGGATTGGCAGCACACCAACGGCTTTATGGCGATGGTCATGATCGTGATCATGAACACGTGGAAGGTAGCGGGCTATTCGATGATTCTCTACCTGGCCGGTCTCCAGTCGATCAGTCCCCAACTCTATGAGGCCGCCGAGGTTGACGGCATCGGCAATGCCTGGCAGCGTTTCCGCTACATCTCGTGGCCGCTGCTGGTGCCAACGACCACGCTGCTCGTGATCACCAACACCATTGGCAGTTTCCAGGCCTTCGATCCCTTCTATGTCATGACCAGTGGAGGACCGAGCGGGGCAACGACCTCGATCATTTACTACATTTACACCACCTTTGCCACCCGCACCGGAGTTGCCTCGGCGGCAGCAACAATTTTTCTGATCGGAGTCCTGATCATAACGACAGTGCAACTCATCGTAACACGCCAGAGCGAGACGTACTAAAGAAAGATTGGAAGGAGATTGGTTATGAACCAGATGACCCGGCAGCAACGCACGAGCCTTGTGCTCAAATACGTTATCCTGGCCATACTTACCGTCGTGTTTCTATTTCCCTTTGCCTGGATGCTTGCCACGTCGCTGAAAACGAATACGGAGGCGATCACGAATCCGACTGAGTTGCTGCCAGCAGTTCCACAATGGGGGAACTACCCGAGTGTCATCGCCGCCATCAACCTCTGGCGCGAGACCTTCAATTCGCTCGTCATGGCGCTTGGGGTCACCCTGGGGCAGATTCTACTGTGTTCATTGGCTGGCTATGCCTTCGCACGCTTGCCATTCTTCGGGAAGAATGTGCTCTTTCTGCTGATCCTGGCCACATTGATTATTCCGTTCCAGATCCTGTTCGTGCCCCTCTATCTCATGCTGGCAGGGTGGGGTGGATGGTTGAATACGTTTGCCGCCCTCATTGTTCCCAGCCTGGCAAGTCCATTCGCCATTTTCGTCTTTCGCCAGTTCTTCCTCTCGATTCCGAAGGAGCTGGAAGAGGCGGCAACGATCGACGGCGCGGGCTATTACCGCACCTTCTTTTCGGTCATGCTCCCGTTGGCAGGCCCGGCGATAACAACCGTCTTCATCTTGACCTTCCTGGGTGAATGGAGCAACTTTCTCAAACCGCTTGTCTTCACCACGTCGCCGGATATGTATACGCTGCAAGTGGGACTGGCGGTTACGCTCAATAAAGGGGCCAACCTGGTGCCAAACATCGCGACGTTGATGGCAGGTGTCGTCCTGGCTAGTATTGTGCCTGTCCTCATGTTCCTGATTGGACAGAGATACTTTGTGCAAAGTATCGCCTCAGCAGGCCTGAAGGGATAGAGAGGACATGTGAAGTGGTTTTCATTCCCGAAGAGCACTACCTGTGGGATTTCTGGCTGGTCTCGCCGCACGAGTGGGGAGACCAGCACGCGCCTTACCACCTGTTTTACCTGCAAGCGCCACGCTCGCTGCACGACCCCAATCTGCGTCACGGGATGGCAAGGGTTGGACATGCCGTTTCGCAGGATTTGCGGCACTGGATCCACCGTGGAACGGTGTTGGAAGCTGGTCAGCCTGGCAGGTGGGATGATCGCGCCATCTGGACGGGAAGCATAACGATACGCGATGGCCTTGCCTACATGTTCTATACAGCACTGAGCCGAGCTGAGCAAGCGCCTGTTCAGCGTATCGGTCTTGCTCTCTCGACTGACCTCACACACTGGGAACGATATCCGGCTAATCCCCTGCTCGAAGTTGACGCACGTTGGTACGAACCGCAGAGCACCGAGCGATGGGGAGAACAGACGTGGCGCGACCCCTACGTTGTGTACTCTTCAGATGAGCAGGCATACTATATGTTTCTGTCTGCCCGCGTCAATAGCGGTTCACACGATAGCCGCGGCGTGATTGGACTGGCACGCTCAACGGACCTGCTCTCATGGGAGATGCTACCACCGGTAAGTATACCAGGAGATTTCACGGAGATGGAAGTGCCACAGGTCGTACCTCTTAACGGTCGATACTACCTGCTTTTCTGTGCGTCCAGGCACGCTGCCACACGTCTGTCGTCCTCTCAAGACAAGAGTTGGGTTGGCACGCACTATCTCGTCGCCGATAAGCTGACTGGTCCCTATCGCTCGCTTACCGACGAACCACTCGCTGCGGATGCGGCAGGCACGTACTATGCCGGTAAACTGGTTTCGGATAGTACGGGCGCACTCTTCTTTATGGCATGGAGGCAATGGGACGAAGCGGGCAACTTCTGTGGTAGCCTCTCGGACCCCGCAGAAGTACATATCCTACCCAACGGTCGTTTGTACGTTAATCAAAAACAGTTGTGGACAGTTTAAACCCACTTGTTGAATCATGGTGAGGGTGATGGTGACCGGCATAAAGTCCATCTCGTTCGTAGGACGTCAAAAAAGTGAAAGTACAAATCCTATCTGTGAGAATCTTTTGATCGAAGGTGACTGAAAAATGGCAACAATCCATGATGTCGCACGAATTGCGGGGATTGGCATTGCCCAATTACGTCAAGCATCATCTGGCAGGGTCTGCTGACTGGTTGAAAACAGGGAATTGACAGGGATATAATTGCTCACAACGTGTACTATCATGCGTGTGAAAGGAGCATTTTGTCTATGTTTAACCGTGTAGCAATTATTGGTCTGGGCCTGATTGGTGGCTCTATTGGACTTGCGCTTCGTCAGGCAAAGGGGGCGCGAGAGATTACGGGCTACGATCTTTCTAAAGGTATCTGTGACCGTGCTCGCAAGATTGGAGCGATAGATCAGCCGTATACATCGCTTGCCGATGCCGTGAGGGGTGCTGAACTGATTATTCTAGCGACTCCAGTAGGAACTCTGCGTTCTCTGCTTCAGGACATTGCTCCCCATGTCTCTCCAGGTGCGGTTGTCACTGATGTTGCCAGTACGAAGGCGCAGGTAATTAGCTGGGCAGAAGAATTTCTTCCCACCTCGGTCTCCTTCGTAGGTGGTCATCCTATGACCGGCAAGGAGGTCAGCGGCGTTGAGGCTGCTGACGCTGCTCTCTTCCGCGATCATATCTACTGCCTTACGCCTACGGTACGCACGCGCCCCGCAGCTATAAACAAGGTATCCTCGTTTGTGGAGATGCTCGGCGCGCGTACACGTTTCCTGGAACCTGTTGAACACGATGGCCAGGTGGCCAGTGTGAGCCACCTCCCTTTCGTTGCATCTCTTGCTCTGGTAGAGACAGTCACTAACGGTCCTGCCTGGAATGATGCCTCCATGCTGGCTGC
The DNA here is from genome assembly GCA_963736995.1 of uncultured Chloroflexia bacterium. Lineage (GTDB taxonomy): Bacteria > Chloroflexota > Ktedonobacteria > Ktedonobacterales > Ktedonobacteraceae > CADDYT01. The sequence continues at coordinate 21,837 of CAVTRB010000006.1, read as the reverse complement.
TAACGGATTCCGTGATATGTCCCGCCTGGCGGCAGGCAATCCCGAAATGTATCGCGACATCTGCCTGACCAATAGCGAGGCTCTTGCCCACTGGCTCGACGCATACATCGAGACCCTCACGCAGATGCGAGATCGTATCGCCGCTCGCGATAGAAACTTGAATGATACATTTGCCAGAATCCAGCAGGAGCGACTTCAATGGCAGACTTCACAGAAAATACCAGAGTGATGCCTTGACCCAGCTGGTGGGTAATAGGTGGATTAGCTGATTTTCTCTTGACTCTCTGTGCTATAGTCTAAAGTGCAATTGAAATTGTCCTAAGGGATACGAGCTGAGCATAAAGTAAAAGCTATTCGCGTTTTACTTAGTGCGAGATGTAAAATGACAACATTTTGCACAATGCCAGAAAACTCACAAAAAACTCTTGACATGCAAGATGACTTGTGAGAGAATGTCAAAGCCGCCAAACGAGGCAATCATTCGGTGAAGTACTGAATGCTCCTGTCTTTTGGTGCGACTCACACGCTTGTGCCACGTTAATGTGGCTCTTCAGGAAATTCTTCCCGAACAACAACTACTTCACCGAGGTTTGCTGTTTCCTTTGAAGCAGACCAACCTGGCGTAATTGTTGTCGCTAATGAGCAGGGAAGCGAAGGACGCTCTAAAAGAACCGGAGCCAAAAAACGAATTCCTGAAGAACTTTGAAAAAGAGATAAAAACCTCTTGACAAAGAACAATAAATGTGAGATACTACATCTACCGACGGAAATGAACGAAAAACCGTTTAAATCCGAAAGTTTGGATCATGGAGTATACTGGAAGTAGTGAAGATCTATGGATCGTCTCCATGATGGATCGCCTTAACAATTGAAGAGTGGGAAGCAGAACAGTAACTGTGAACGGCGCTGCACGCAGGCAAGATCACAGTTCCTGTCAATTCAGATACATCATGCGTTCATGGCATGCCATGAACGCCTGCGAGCTACCAGACCGGCAGGTCTGGGAGGATCGCTCAACCAACATGCATACCCCTTATCTCCGTGCGAGGTGAGTGGGATAAAACTGGATGGCGAGTTTGATCCTGGCTCAGGATAAACGCTGGCGGCGTGCCTAACACATGCAAGTCGAACGTTCTCCGGTCGCAAGACTGGAGGGAGTGGCGGACGGGTGAGTAACACGTGGGAACCTGGCCTCAAGTGAGGAATACCACCGGGAAACCGGTGACAAGACCGCATACGGTCTCGCAAGAGAGCAAAGCTTTTCTTCGGGAAGGCGCTTGAGGATGGGCCTGCGGCCGATTAGCTAGCTGGTGGGGTAAAAGCCTACCAGGGCGACGATCGGTAGCTGGTCTGAGAGGACGAGCAGCCACACTGGGATTGAGAACGGCCCAGACTCCTACGGGGGGCAGCAGTGAGGAATTTTCGGCAATGGGGGCAACCCTGACCGAGCAACGCCGCGTGCAGGAAGAAGGTCTTCGGATCGTAAACTGCTTTTGCCAGGGACGAGCAAGGACGGTACCTGGTGAATCAAGCTCCGGCTAACTACGTGCCAGCAGCCGCGGTAATACGTAGGGAGCGAGCGTTGTCCGGAGTTACTGGGCGTAAAGGGCACGCAGGCGGTCTTTTACGTTGGCGCTGACAGCCGGTAGCTTAACTGCCGGAGGCGCGTCAAAACGGGAAGACTTGAGGCTCAGAGAGGCAAACGGAATTCCGCGTGGAGCGGTGAAATGCGTAGAGATGCGGAAGAACACCAAAGGCGAAGGCAGTTTGCTGGCTGAGGTCTGACGCTCAGGTGCGAAAGCCAGGGGAGCGAACAGGATTAGATACCCTGGTAGTCCTGGCGGTAAACGATGACCACCAGGTATGCGGAGGATCGACCCTCTGCGTGCCGGCGCTAACGCACTAAGTGGTCCGCCTGGGGAGTACGGTCGCAAGATTAAAACTCAAAGGAATTGACGGGGACCCGCACAAGCAGCGGAGCGTGTGGTTTAATTCGATGCAACGCGAAGAACCTTACCAACGTTTGACATGCTCTCGCACCACCTGGAGACAGGTGTACCCGCAAGGGACGGGAGCACAGGTGCTGCATGGCTGTCGTCAGCTCGTGCCGTGAGGTGTTGGGTTAAGTCCCGCAACGAGCGCAACCCCTGTCGCCGGTTGGATTATCCGGCGAGACTGCCACGATCAACGTGGAGGAAGGTGGGGATGATGTCAAGTCAGCACGGCCCTGACATGTTGGGCGACACACACGCTACAATGGCGCCGACAACGAGTAGCCAACCCGCGAGGGGGAGCCAATCTCAGCAAACGGCGTCTCAGTTCGGATTGCAGGCTGCAACTCGCCTGCATGAAGTTGGAGTTGCTAGTAACCGTGAGTCAGCACATCACGGTGAATACGTTCCCGGGTCTTGTACACACCGCCCGTCACACCACGAAAGTCGGTCACACCTGAAGCCCTCGGGCTAACCCGCAGGGGAGGCAGAGGTCGAGGGTGGGGCTGGTGATTGGGGTGAAGTCGTAACAAGGTAGCCGTACCGGAAGGTGCGGCTGGATCACCTCCTTTCTAGGGAAGAAGGGCAAGGGTTCGCCCTTGCTGATCCCAGGTCGATACAGGGACGAAGGATCGTTGTGAGCAGGCAGCGCGTGGCCCACGGAGACTGTGTTGTTTTCCACTCTTCAGTTGTTGGGGACAGCCCGCAACCAGTACCTGAACAATCGAATGAATGTATCTTCAATTTTGCCGATTTTGTCGATTAGCAAAAGCGAAGCCGAGCGTAAGTAAGAACAGAGGATGGCCGCATGCTGGGGCGTACGCCTATAAAGCGAGAAGACCCCGTATGTGATGCCAGATCAGTTAAACAAGCAACAAGTAACAAGCTACACAGAGTACGTGGAGGATGCCTTGGCGCTGAAAGCCGAAGAAGGACGCGGAGACCGGCGAAACGTTCAGGGGGAGCTGCATACAAGCGATGAGCCCTGAGAATCCGAATGGGGCAACCCATCCAGAGTGATGTCTGGATACCCCTTGCTGAATCTATAGGCAAGGTGGAGGGCAGTGGGTGAACTGAAACATCTCAGTAGCCCGACGAAAAGAAATCAAAAGAGATTCCCGGAGTAGTGGCGAGCGAACCGGGAGCAGCCCAAACCGGCTGACCTTCGGGTCAGGCGGGGTTGTAGGACCGAGACACGAGGAACGAGCGGTATGCGAAGCCGTTGGAAAGCGGCACCAGAGACGGTGAGAGTCCGGTAGCACACATCGCGCGTGGCTTGCTCGGAATCCTGAGTACCACGAGGCACGTGGAACCTTGTGGGAAGCTGGGGGGACCACCCTCCAAGGCTAAACACTTTCAGCGACCGATAGCGTACAAGTACCGTGAGGGAAAGGTGAAAAGCACCCCGCGAGGGGGATGAAATAGACCCTGAAACCACGTACTCACCAGCAGTCAGAGATCACTCCTGCCAGAGCAGGCAAGGATTAATGGCGTGCCTTTTGTAGAATGATCCGGCGAGTGTCTCGCTGTCGCCTGGTTAACCAGCGGTAAAGCTGGGGAGCCAGAGGGAAACCGAGTCTGAAGAGGGCAGCGGTGGCAGTGAGACGACCCGAAACCAGGTGAGCTATCCATGACCAGGGTGAAGTGGATGTGACAGTCCATCGAGGCCCGCACCCACCAGTGTTGCAAAACTGGGGGAGGAGTTGTGGATAGGAGTGAAATGCCAACCGAACCTGGAGATAGCTGGTTCTCCCCGAAATGCATTGAGGTGCAGCCAGTTGGAGTACGATCGTGGAGGTAGAGCACTGGATGGACTCGGGGCCTGATGCAGGTTACCAACTCCACTCAAACTGCGAATGCCACGACCGCGAGACTGAGTGAGACGGCGGGGGCTAAGCTTCGTCGTCGAAAGGGAAACAGCCCAGATCACCAGCTAAGGTCTCCAAATTGATGCTTAGTGGACAAGGCGGTTCGTTCGCCCAAACAGCCAGGATGTTGGCTTAGAAGCAGCCATCATTGAAAGAGTGCGTAATAGCTCACTGGTCGAGTGAACGGGCACCGACAACGTATCGAGGCTCAAGCATCATACCGAAGCTGTGAATGTTCTCTTTTCGAGAACATGGTAGGGGAGCGTTCTGGAGCGGAGAAGCCAGACCGTGAGGACTGGTGGAGCGAAGAGAAGTGAGAATGCCGGAATGAGTAGCGCATTGCATGCAAGAACCATGCACACCGCAAGCCTGAGGGTTCCTGGGCTCTGTCAATCATCCCAGGGGTAGTCGGGTCCTAAGCCGAGGACGTCATAGTCGTAGGCGATGGCAAGCAGGTTGGATAATCCTGCACCGCAGCAGATCGTTACGAGGGAAGCGGGGACGCGGTAAGGAAGGTGAACCTCTCAACTGGACAGGAGAGGCTCCCAGCACGAAGTGCGAGCACGAGGCAAATCCCGTGCTTGTGAGCATGACGACTGGGACGAGTCTGCGCAAGCAGGCGGAAGTCACCGGCCCCCAGGCCGCCCAGAAAAGCCGCTAGCCAGAGCTGTCTGCGCCCGTACCGCACACCGACACTGGTAGGCTGGGAGCACTCTCCCCAGGTGAACGAGTGAGCCTCTGTCAAGGAACTCGGCAAATTGACCCCGTACCTTTGGAAGAAGGGGTACCTTAGTAGCGAGCCTACGGGAGCGCGAGGAGGTCACAGCAAATCGGCTCAAGCGACTGTTTCCCAAAAACACAGGTCTCTGCCAACACGAAAGTGGACATATAGGGGCTGACTCCTGCCCAGTGCCGGAAGGTTAAAGGGAGTGGTGAGCGTAGCCACGAACTGAAGCCCCGGTGAACGGCGGCCGTAACTATAACGGTCCTAAGGTAGCGAAATTCCTTGTCGGGTAAGTTCCGACCCGCACGAAGGGAGTAACGACTTGAGCACTGTCTCGACAGGGGGCTCGGCGAAATTGAAGTACCCGTGAAGATACGGGTTCCCCACGACAGGACAAAAAGACCCCGTGGAGCTTTACTACAGCCTGGTCTGGATACGAGGCTGCCGTTGCGTAGCATAGGTGGGAGCCGGCGAACCTTCGCTTGTGGGCGAGGGGGAGGCAACAATGAAATACCACTCTGCGATGGTGTTGTGTCTCACGTGACTCCCTGAGCGGGAGCACAGACAGGGCCAGGTGGGTAGTTTGACTGGGGCGGTCGCCTCCCAAAGAGTAACGGAGGCGCTCAAAGGTTCTCTCCGGGTGAATGGACACCACCCTGATAGAGTGCAAAGGCACAAGAGAGCTTGACTGCGAGGCCGACGCGCCGAGCAGGGACGAAAGTCGGACTTAGTGATCCCACATTCCCGAGTGGAAGGAGTGTGGCTCAACGGATAAAAGCTACCCCGGGGATAACAGGCTGATCCTATCCAAGAGTTCACATCGACGATAGGGTTTGGCACCTCGATGTCGGCTCGTCGCATCCTGGGGCTGGAGTCGGTCCCAAGGGTTGGGCTGTTCGCCCATCAAAGCGGCACGCGAGCTGGGTTCAGAACGTCGCGAGACAGTTCGGTCTCTATCCGTCGTGGGCGTAGGAAGAGTGAGGGCTGTCATCTCCAGTACGAGAGGACCGAGATGGCTCGACCGCTGGTGCGCCAGTTGTTCCGCCCGGAGCAGAGCTGGATAGCTACGTCGAGAAAGGAGAAGCGCTGAAAGCATCTAAGCGCGAAGCCGCCCCCAAGACGACTCTTCCCATCTCCACTGTGAGATCAAGATCCCAGGAAGACGACCTGGTGGATAGACCACGCGCGCACGCCGGGTAACCGGTTCAGCCAAGTGGTACTAATGATCGTACGGCTTGTACTTCCAGCTTGTCTGCTGGAAAGGTATCTTCAACGAGGGACTCTCGTAGCGAGCAGACGGTTATCAACTCTGAAAATGCTGCGTACTGGCTGCGCTTTGTAAGCGGCAGGTCGGCAAAATTGAGGATACATTCATTGATTGGTTACAGGGAAAGCAACTGAAACACAGGCCAGCATTACTATGCTGGCTTTTTGTTTTACCTTCTTTACCTCCAACATTTTATTTCCGCTGGCCCTCTGGTTGCGCGCCTGCGCAGCCGCAAGGCAGAAAAGACGCAATCGCCGTAGGGAAGGCTATGCTGCGACCAGGTGTTCAGGGCTGGCAGATAGATGAAGCCACCCGTACATATCTCGTGCAGGCGGGCTACGAAGAATACAAACCTACCCTCGGTCACAGCGTCGGACGCCATGCCCACGATGGTGGTCCCTTGCTCGGCCCGCGCTGGCCTCGCTACGGTGACGCCCCCTGTTTCACAGTAGAGGAAGGCGTCGTCTTCACCCTCGAACTCGGCGTCCTGACCGAACGCGGCTACGTCAGCCAGGAAGACGAAGTGCTTGTCACCTCTGATGGCTGTGAGTGGTTCTCAAGGCCACAGGAGACGATCTATCTGATTTAGTAGAAAAAACGCGTGCAGAGCATAATCAAAGGTGACTCTAGCCTGATCACTTCTCAAGGCAAGAGTCACCTTTGTGTATCTAGAAAATTATTTCAGTTCTTGTACCTGGATCGTCCAATCTGCCTCACTATTGATATCCAGATAAACCTGTCCGCCCTGATGCTCTTCCGTCTCGCCAGATGTTGATCCGGCTTTGCAGGTCGCGTTAATGGCGATATCCTGGATGCTTCCATCAGAACCATAGACGGTAACTATTACATTGTATTCTCCACCGGTGAAAGATGATGGATCGCACTTCCAGAGTATTTTCCAGTCATCGGGTGCAGTAAAGATAGCGGTTTTCTGAATACCGTTACCGGTAAAGGTATGTGTCGTTGTCCAGGTGCCTCCAGATGTATTCTGTGTGGTTTGCGTAGCTTGTGTTGGCGCACTGGTAGGCTGTGAGGTCGCTATCTGTGTTAGCGAGGTGTTGACGGTTGACTGAGCATTGTTGATCGTAGTATTGGCACTCTTAGCAGATTGCGAGATGACAGCGCTTATTCCAATACAGCCAAAGACTATAACAGCGGCCACAATGGCGAGAGCAATCCAGAGACCCTTACGAGACTTCTTCGGTGGTTGCTGTGGTTGCCAGCCTGGACCCGGAGGTGGTTGCCCATATGGCTGCTGCCATTGACCTTGTTGAAATGGGTAAGGCTGCGATGGAGGTTGTTGCCATTGCTGTTGTGGTGGGTACTGGGTATTTGGTGGAATCTGCTGTGATGGTTGTCCATAAGGTGTTTGGTTCTGTTGCGGCCAATTTTGCCCTGATGGAGGTTGCTGCATACGTTTCTCCTTCATTGCTTATTGCATGATGATACAAATGACGATTAAGATGATAATCGTTCTCCAGGTAGTTTCATCTTTGATGACGAACTCAAGAATATCAAGTAACGGCCAAATCGCTTAAATGAACATTTTGTAATAAAAAGATATATTTCTGCCAAATTCGGTTGTTTCAAGTGTGAAAAGTAGTGAGTGCCATTAACAGATGCATATAAATACTGGCCAAATGATTAATTCAATTCCTATGTCTGTTTACTCTCCTACTAGAAGTTTCTTTTTTTGTTAGTTCAAGTCGGAAAATTTGAAGAATATTATCTACTTCATATAGTCAGAAGGTAGGATGAGAAGAACATTTAGACAATCCGAAATAAACCTCTAAATGTTCTTCTCATCCTACCTTCTGACTATTGATAGGTTCAGCGGCTGCGTGGTCTGCGTGACAGGAAGATACCGAGCAGGAGTCCGGCGATGAGGGCGGCGAGGATGTTGCGTTTTTGGCGCTGTTGGGCTGCGATGTCGTGGGTTGGCATGGTGTAGAGTCCTCCGGCGCGGTAGGATTGGTCGAGTAGTTGGATGGGGTGGACGACTTCCAGGGGCATGTCGCGTTGACGTGCGCCGAGGGCAATCTGCATCATGCAGCCGGGGTTGCCGGTAGCAATGATGTTAGCTCCCGTGGCGGCGATGTTGTTCATCTTGCGTTCGAGCAGTTGGGAGGCCATCTCTTGATTGGTGATGTTGTAGATGCCTGCGCTGCCACAGCACCAGTCGGATTCTTTCAGATCGACCAGCCGGATGCCGGGAATCGCTTTCAGTAACTGGCGCGGCTGCAGGCGAATTTTCTGGCCGTGCGCGAGGTGACAGGCATCGTGATAGGCTACCGTTTGTTCCACCTCACCCAGACCGTGGTTCCACTCGATGTCGGCCAGGAACTCGCTGATATCCTTGACCTTCGCGGAGAATGCACTGGCTCGTCTGGCATAAGCGGGGTCGTCGCGCAGGAGGTGGCCGTATTCTTTCAGGTTGGAGCCACAGCCCGCAGAGTTGATGATGATGGTATCGCAGTTGTATGGCTCGAATACGTCGATATTGTGTTTTGCCAGAACGCGCCCTTCTTCACCTTCACCGGCGTGTACGTGCAGCGCGCCGCAGCATTGCTGCTGCACCGGCGTAATTACCTCGCAGCCGTTGGCGACCAGCACGCGGATAGTGGCCTCGTTGATGTCGCGGAATACCTGGTCCATAATGCAGCCACTGATGAAGCCGACGCGATAACGTGTTCGCCCCATAGCTGGCGACACCTCCGGTAGGGGAGTGGGTAGCACGTCGCCGCCCACATCGGGCATCAGTTCTTCTGGGATTTTGAGCTTTCCCTGGAAAGGCGTGGGCAGGGCATTGACCAGGTTAAGCAGGCCAGTGCGGTGGACGAGGGTTTGCAGACCTGTGCGCTGGTAGACCTTCAGGCCTCCGAAGACAAGCGAGGTGACGAGGCGCGAGGGGAGCATGACATCAAAAAAGAATTGGCGCAGCAGTTCCTCGGAGGCAATCTGTACCGGTAATGGAATGAGTCCATGAGCCGCTGTATCAGGTGTTGAGTCGTTTGTTTTTGCTTCCAGTTCCATTGCTTCGGGGTGGAGAGCGAGTAGGGGACGGGAATCGGCCTCTAGCTGGATTTGCTCGCGGGCCGCCTCGATCAGCTTGCCGAATTGCACGCCGGAGGGGCAGGCCGTTTCGCAGGCACGACAGCCCAGGCAGCAGTACATGTGCTCGACAAAATCGGGTGATATCTCCATGCGTCCCTCGGCAACCGCCTGCATCTGGTAAATACGCCCGCGTGGCGAATCCATCTCGACACCCAGTACGGCATAGGTCGGACAGGTGGGCAGGCAAAAGCCGCAGTGAATGCACTGTCGCATCAAATCATAGGTGTGGGTATGACGACGTAATGGCCCCTCGCCCGGCGGGGAAGTTTTTACTGCTGTAGACTGTACGTTCGTGGATTTTAGCGCCATACCGACCTGCCTTTCAAGATAGTGCAAAATGTGTGTTACGTTACCGTCTTACCCCCGCGTGGAAAGCGGCTGGGCCGCGACGATGGTCACTTCCTGTCGATTGTGAAAGAGTTGACGAGCCTCCACAATGCCGTAGTGCTTGCGGAGAATATTCAGCGCCTCGCGCAGTGTTGCCAGCGGATTGATCTCGGAAGTGGCATGAGGCAGCTTCAGGGTACTGAGCACGAAGCCATCACCAGAGCGCAGGCAGCGTGCTGCCTGTCCCACCAGTCGCGCCGCCTCACGCGCATCCATGCGCATATCGTTGACGATCACATCAAATTTTTTGTGTTTGCGTAACGCCTCCTCCAGATAGGTCTCTGCATAACCCTGGTAATGTTCCAGGTGCGGAGCCTTTGCCAGGCGCGTATCGAGTCTGGCCGGGTCAACGGCCACCACGTTCAGCCCAGCCTCTAACAGGAGTCGTGTCCAGCCACCAGGGGCAGCGCCCAGATCTAGCGTCCAGCCCTGCGCGGGCAACGAGACGCCGAAGACCTCTAACGCTTCCAGCAGCTTGAACTCTGCCCGGCTGATCTGCTCGGGCGTCTGAGCAAAGTGGCGCATGCCGCCCGGCCACGCGCTCAAGTTCTCTTCCACCGTTGAAATGCCGAGATAGCATTTCGATGCTGTGCAGAGTAAGGAGACGATCACCTGCGGCTTTTTCACAGACTCGATGGCTCCGGTCTCTTCCGCGATGGCCGCAGCCAGTTGCTGGTTCAACTGCCCGCTCGTGTACGGATGCTTCACGCGGCTGCTGTGCTGCGCCTGACCCTCGTTCTCCCGGGCGCTCTGCACAAAGCGCGTCTGCACGGCGAAACGCTGGCCGCGTTCCAGCAGGGAGAATGAAGGCAGGTCTGCGATAGCCAGCGCGATTCTACCAGTATCCTGCTCCGTATTGGACAGGTTGATGATTTCCTGCACTGGAGCCAGGTGGCGTACAAACGTTGGACGTACCTTTGCAGCAGTGCGCATCAGCGCGGCAACATCAGGCGCTGTGCAAAGCGCAACTTCCGGCCCCAGCATAGCCTCAAAACGGAGACGTTTATCGAGGCGCTGCAGCTCTGCCTATGGCAGCCTCTAAAAACTCTGGATGCGCCGTGACAAGTAATAAATCTTCCTGTTTCACAGTCCTCCCACGAACCGCCCTTTCGCGAATGTTCCCATTGGATCAAATTGCTGTTTGAGTCGCTGCATCAAATAGAAGCTGGAGCCGGGTTCGCCCCAGACATCGATAAGCCGTTTGAGGTTGGTCGGGCAGCGTTCGACCACCAGGCTGCCGCGGGCCTCCTGCGCGTGGTGGCGCAGCTCGGCTATGGCCTCGACCAGACGCGGCGTCGCGTCGCTGGGCCGCAGTTCGATATAGAGAATACCGTTGCCTGCGTGCGCCACCACCGCTGCTTCCAGATTATTGCGTTGGCAGACCTCCTCGACCTCTTGCAGGTAATGCGCGATATGCGTTACCAGGATCGCCACTTTGCACGTCACCGTTCCCTCGGTATGCTCGCGTACGACATTCCAGAAGCGACCCTGCTCCTCGCCATCCAGATCGTCGGCCATCAATGCACCTTGCGAACGAGCTATAATGCGCACTTCCTCAAGCTGGCGCTGAATTCCGGCCAGACCGCCCTCAAAATTAACTGCCAGCGTATAGCCATTGGTTGGCAGATTAAGGCCAAAGAAATCGTTCATATCGCTGGCCGCTCTCTGGTCGATGAGTTCCAACGCGCTCGGAGTAAGCAGCGAGCCGAGGATGGTAAGCACGGTTTCCATGACGTCCTGGGCGGTCGGGAAGGTCAGCAGGAGAGTGCGTTCGGCAGGCGGCAGGGGATGTAACTTGAAATTGGCTTCGACGATGATGCCCAGTGTTCCCAGCGAACCGATGTAGAGCTTGTTCAGGTCGTATCCTGCCACATTTTTGACGACTCGTCCGCCACTGCGCGCCACCTCTCCATTGGCCTGCACGACATGCAGGCCGATCACCAGGTCACGGGCCGTTCCGTAGCGCAGCCGTTTGGGGCCGCAGGCATTGGAGGCCAGGATGCCGCCAATCGTGGCCTGCCCGGCATTTGGCGGGTCGAGGGCCAGCATCTGTCCTTTGCTCGCCAGTTGTATCTGCAAAGCAGCCAGGGTCATACCAGCTTCAACGTGACAGGTGAGATCGGGCGCTTCGTGTTCCAGCAATCTTGCCAACCGGTTCGTTGCCAGCAGCACATCAAGCTGCTCGACAATGCTGCCCACACTCATACGCGAACCTCCACCACGTGCCAGCAACGTTAATCCCTGCTGGTTTGTGAGCGCCACCACCTGTGAAGCCTGTTCCACCGTTTCAGGAATCACCACCGTGCGAGGTAGGACGCCATCTATCGCATAGCTCTGCAGCGTTTCGGCATCGGTGCTTACCTGTGTAGCGGGCGCAAATTGTTTGATCGTTGTTGCAATCGTCTCAATCTCACTCATAGAAATCCTGCCTTAAAGTTGTTTCATGTCGGCACAACGTCCCGGCAAGGGGAAGAGTTTTCCAGGATTAAATAACTGATCTGGATTGAAAGCAGTGCGTACCTGCTGCATGACGAGCAGGTCGATATCGCTGAAGATCAGCGCCATCTCCGCCTGCTTCTCTATGCCCACGCCATGCTCTCCTGTGATGGTGCCGCCAGCCTCCGCGCACACTTCGAGAATTTCGTGTCCGGCCTTGCGCACGCGCTCCACTTCACCCGCTATCTGCGAATTGAAGAGGATGAGCGGATGCAGGTTGCCGTCGCCCGCGTGGAAGACGTTGCCTACGCGCAACCCATAGCTGGAACAAATCTCTTCGACGCGCCGCAGGACGTAGGGCAGGCGCGTGCGTGGCACCACACCATCCTGTACATAAAATTCAGGGCTGATGCGCCCGACCGCGCCGAACGCATTCTTGCGCCCTGACCAGAAGCGCTGCCGTTCCGCTTCGTTGGCTGCGATACGCACCATGCGCGCATGATTTTTCCGACAAATGCTCTCAATTTGCTCCACTTGCTCGGCCACGCTCTCGCGGATACCCTCGGCCTCCATCAGCAGAACGGCGGCGGCATCCGTTGGATAGCCCGCGTGCGAATCGGCCTCGACCGCCTGGAGGATCAGCTGATCCATCATCTCGATAGCGGCGGGGATGATGCCGCTGGCGATGATCCCCGAGACGGTATTTGAGGCATCATCCATCGTATCGAAGATCGCCACCATCGTCTTGACATCTTCCGCAAGGTGAACCATGCGCACGAGAATCTTCGTGACGATGCACAGTGTTCCCTCTGAGCCAATCAGCAGGCCGGTCAGGTCATAGCCGGGAGTGTCATACGTCCAGCCGCCAATTTGCACGATGTCGCCTTCGGCGGTGACAATTTCCAGTCCCAGCACGTGGTTTGTCGTCACGCCATAGATCAGCGTATGTGGCCCTCCGGCGTTCTCGCCGACGTTGCCACCGATGGTGCAGGAACGCTGGCTGCTGGGGTCCGGCACGTAGTAGAAGCCCTGCGGGTTCAGTGCATTGCTCAGGTGCAGGTTGACCAGTCCGGGCTGCACAACAGCGCGCAAATTCTTATAGTCAACCTCAAGGATGCGGTTCATGCGCGTGAAGACGATGACGATGCCGCCGTAGATGGGAATAGCGCCCCCACTCAGGCCTGTTCCCGCACCTCTGGGTACAACAGGCACGCGATGGCGCGCCGCAATCTTGACAATGGCCGCGACATCCTCAGTGCTGGCTGGCATGACGACAATCTCGGGCGTGCTGCGATCAATCGAGGCGTCATACTCATATAACATCAAATCATACGGGGAGTGCAAAACGTAACGCGCTCCAAGCAGGTCGCTCAATGCGCGCACAACTTCCGCTTTCTTTGCCGCTGACATGCGCCCATAAAGGGGAGGCGTTACCGCTGTTGGAGAGAGTTCGGTGATGCTCATGATTGACCCTCGTTCGGCTGGCAAGCAGCCTCTAAGCCTGACTGATCAACTTCCACCAAATCGTATTGACATGATACCACGTGTTCACAGCAATTCGCAAACGTTTCGTTCACATCTTAACGCATCCCGTGGGGGCATCCTTGATGGTTGCCCGCAGCCAGGAGCGCAGCAACTGGCCTTCCGGCAAAGCGATTTTCTGTTTACCATGACTGCCGTCACGCTACGCTGTCGGCAGCGGGCAACCATCAAGGATGCCCCTACAGTGTTGCCTGCTGCCGACATGCGTACGCATGATCGGCAGCAGGCAACCATCATGGATGCCCCTACGGTGTTTTCTGCTGTATGTAAAAGCTTTACGTCAGCAGACGCTCCGGTAGATATTGTGCTTCGGCGGCGGCAAGGCCGTTGTAGACCTCTTCGGCTTTGCTGTAGGACATGACGAGCGGGTTGGAAGCCAGGGCTTTGATGGCGTCGCGGCGCGAACCCCAGAGGGCTGCTGTCGCAGCGGCGCTTTCATAGGCGGCCAGCGTGCCGATCAGGCCGCGCCGGTCAATGCTGATGCCGCCGTCACCCTGGATAAGGGGCAAGGCTCCGCGTGCATCAACGCGACAGGGCAGTTCGACGACGCGGTCATCATCGAGAAAGTTGAGCGAGCCGTTGTTGACGACGTTCAGCACCCATTCCTCGCCTGTGTTGTGCAGGATGCTGCGCATGATATCCAGGGCAAAATCGCCGAAACCAGAGCCGCCCCCACGCATTTTTGTCAGGTTGGGCACCTCTTTCTGCGCCTCCTCACGGTAGTGCGCCAGGATATCGTGCAGCCCGTTCATGATATCTTCGGCGCGTGATGTAGGCTTCTCTTGCAGGAACTCCAGGACGATTTCAGGAAAGTAATAATAATGCATGTAATGCGAGGGAATGGCTCCGTAGCGGGTAGTGAGCGTTGCCAGCATCACCTGCTGGTAGTTCTCCTTCGTCATGGTTGGGTGGGTGTTGACGAAATTTTCGCAGTATTCCACGATGCGCGGCAGCACGTCCTCGCCATCGAGCCAGACCGCCGTTGTCCAGTTGCCATGATTTAGTCCGACGGTGCGGTAATAGAGCCGTTTCCTTTCCGGTATCTGAATGCCTGCCCACCGTGCGAACTGTGGTATTTCGTGAACGGGGCCATCGCACAGGCCGATGATGCGCACCGAGGAGCAATGGGCGACGGCCTCGGTGACGATGTTGCTGGGGTTGGTGTAGTTGAGCAGGAAGCCTGCGGGGGCGGACTTCTCCATCTCGGTGGCAATGCGTGCTACCTCCGGCACGCTACGCAGGGCATAGAAAAAGCCGCCTGGCCCAACGGTTTCCTGCCCGATCAGGCCGTACTTCAGCGGAACTTTCTCATCGAGGCGGCGCGCCTCCATGCCGCCCGTGCGAAATGTGGTCAGGACAAAATCAGCATCTTTAATGGCGACTTTCAGGTCGGTCGTGTACTCAAGTGTAATATCCGCCCCGGCATGTTTCAAAAGTTTCGAGCCGATAGTGTAGATCAGTTTCAGCCCTTCCTCGTTAATGTCCATCAAAACGATGTGGCAGCCCTGAAAATAGCGAGCCTCGTAGACAAAGCTTTTCATCAATCCGGCGCAATACGGGCTGCCACCACCGATAATGGCGATTTTTGCATTCTGTCGCCCGGGGTTTGTTGCTGTATAGCCGTCGTTCGTCTGTGTGGTTGTCATGGTTGCTGGCGCTTTCTGCTGTCAGGTGGACTTTTTTCCAGCGTATCATGTATGAAAAGAAGGCGTCAAGCTGAAGAGGAGGAGAACAGCCGCCAGCACCAGAACAGCGTTGCGGCCAGTGCAATCAACAGCAGCGTCACGATGATGCGCCTGGGGGTGTCAAAGCTATCATTGACCGGGGGAGCAGGCACGGAAGCAGGAGAGGAAAGCGTCGTTGGAGTGTTCGAGCTGGCATCGCTTACCGTGGAAGACGTGGGTGTGCTGGGTGAGGCAGGCGCGGCAGGTGTAACAGGAAGTGTGACCTTGCTCCATGCAGGTTGAGTGCCACTCACTATCCCTGTGTTGCTGCCGTCCGTTGTGCTACTGCTGCCATAACCGGTGTTGCCACTGATGGTGCTGCCATTGCTATTGATAGTGCTACCACTGCTTGTATTTCCGGTCCCGGTACTGCTTACAGAGGTAGGCGTAGGAGTAACCAATCCGGTCATATTGCTGATATCTATGGTAGGGGCGGAGGTGATTTGCCATTTACCGCTGCCATCAGGCATACGAGCATACGATTGATCGGGATTGAGCTGGGGAATAGTCACCTGATCGATAATCGCTCCACCTACGACGAGACGCACGCTGAGGCTGATGCTTGAAGTGAAGGAGAGTCTGGTAAAAGGGAAGATCACCAGGAAGCTCTGAGCGGCGATGGAAGTATTCAGGGGAAAATAGTAGGGGTTTGTGCCTGGGCCGGTATCCAGTAAGGCACGACCGGTGTATAAGTTAAACGGTTGGCTTTGTGGATTGTATAGTTCGACCCAGCTATCGGTCGGGGAGCTAGCGCCTGCCGTATCAGAGCAATTCCACGCTGTAGCCGGGTTGAGCAAGATTTCGTTGAGAAAGATGATGCCCGGGGTTGCGGGTATGGGGGCAGGGGAACCGGATACGGCTGGGGGGATAGAAGGCGCGCATCCGTGCGTAGGTGCGCTGGCGTTAACGGGTGAAGCTTGCACAAGCAGTATGCCACATAGCATAGCCACGACGAGGACCACTGCCCGATACCGCACAGAACCACCTCTTATGAGTGTATTTTTTATTAGTTGATATGGATGTTGTTACTGGGAAAGGTATTCGAATGGGACGCTACGCCGTCCACGGTCATCAAGCAGCTTCCGTACTGCTCCTATACCGCTTTCACCCAGCGTAAAAGCGATAATCGAACCAATCACAATGCCGCAGATGCCACCAAATGCGATACCTTCGAGAAACAATCGATTCCGAAAAAAAGTCATCGTTGACCGCCTTTTACCGTAACTATTGCAGGTAGACCACCGTCTTTGCCTGATTCCACAATCGCTCCAACCGGTAGTATTCTCGCTCCTTCTGACCAAAGATATGCACGATGATGTCACCAAAGTCTAGCAAAAGCCAGCCTGTTTCAGCATCACCTTCACGATGAAGCACTTTAGCTCCCTGTTTGCTCAATGCCTCATCTACCGCATCGGCAATAGCATCGATCTGCCGTGGATTGTTTGCGCTACATATCACAAAGTAGTCCGCAATGGGCGTCAGTTCGTGAACATCCAGCAGAGTAATGTCCGACGCTTTCTTGTCAGCTGCGGCATCAACCGCGACCCTTGCCAGTTGAGCAGGGTCTAGCAAAACTCCCTCCACCTTATCTCCATATCATTCTAGAATGTTTTCTCTTTCTACTACCGTATCGAGTAGTATACAGAGATCATTGATACCCGCATTATAACACGTCCATGCAAGTATTGTTAATAGGCAAAAGACACATGAAGCCACTCTTCCTTTGTGGTATGCTGTTCGATCTCTGCACCGTGCAGGATTTCCGCACGCAGCTCACTCAGCGTTCCCCATGCCTCGGCCTCCACATCGTATTTATGGATGGTCTCCTCGTTGCGCTCGCCGACCCAGACGAAGGTGTCGTCCGGCAGCTCGACATACTTTTCCACTACGGCGCGCAGTATTTCACGCACGACATCCTCAACGAAGCGCGGATTCGCATGTGCCTTATTGACCACGTACAATTCGTCAGGGCGTTTGAGCAGGGAGTAATTCTCGGAACTCATAGCACTTTCGACAATGTTGATCAAATCTCTGGCATCGATGACCTGATCGGTACCGATCAACAGTGTGGCGATGCCGCGCTGGTTGTGAGTTGCCAGCGGCGTCACACTGAGCATTTTGTCAATCATGTCCGCGGGGAAGCCCTCTTCCTCTAAACGCACTCGCGCATAGGAATGCACCATATCTTGCGCGCACGGGCAAGCGACCATGCCTTCCACCTCGACACCTATCATACTGTGCGTTCCCATACGAGTCGCGACCGCCTGCGCCAGCAAGCCGTAGATCTCCTGCGAACGCCGACTGGAAACGGGAGTCCATCGCTCCATCTGATAGCTGGTGCGCAGATAAACCTCGGCGCGAGCAACCTGCTGCTTCTGCACGATGGTCTTTGCCAGGTGCTCTGCCAGCACCTCAAGCTGCGGCCAGCTAGAATTCATTGTGGCAGTTTCTTCCAGCACCTCTTCCAGCGCCTCGCTGAAGCGCGACATATGCACGCCCGAGCGCTTCGCGCCAAGATCGGCATACATATCAAAGGTCACATCAAACTGCTGCTGCTGTCCCCCATTGCCGATGAGAATGCTCCTGCGCAGCCCGACTACGCCCGTTTTGCCCAGTCGCACATGCACGGAAGGCGGCTCGCTCTGAATATCCCGCTCCAGCTTAATGGTCAGGTCCGAGGCTATTTTCTTCACGCCCTCCTGCGGCACCTCTGCTAGCAACTGGCGAGCCGTGCGTCCACTGGCCGGGTCTACCACCTGCGGCGCAATTTCCGCCAGAGGAGCCAGCACAAAAGCGCGCTCGGCCATACGTGGGTGGGGAATCGTCAAAGGCTCACTGTCGAGCGTCAGATTATCGTAGAAAATGATGTCGATATCAATCGGGCGCGGCCCATTGCGAACCGTCTCCTGCCGACCAAGGGCAGACTCAATCTCCTTAGCGCGTTGCAGAAAATCCTGTGGCGAAAGCCGCGTCGTCCCGGCAATGGCGATATTCAAAAAACGCGGCTGTTCCAGATAGCCAACCGGCTCCGTCTCATAGACTGAAGAGACCTTCTCGATCTCCATAATATCGTGCAGGCGCTGAATAGCCGTTGCCAGGTGGCCGCGCCGATCACCCAGATTAGACCCCATGCTCAGGTAAATCCGGTGCGTTGCCACTGCCCCATTGCCATTTTGCGCTTGCGGCGGTGTTAGCTTCAGCGGGCTAAGCTTTGTTTTATCTACACTCATGAATAATTGGCCTCTTTTCCCAGATTTGTACTTTTGTTGCTCACTCAATTAATGACAACAGTAAAGCCCCTGTAGTTTGTTCCCTGCTCCCCACCACAGGCCGACCGCAAGGGTCGGCCCTACTATACACGGCGCTTTGCGCGCTAGCAGCGCGCAAAGCGTGGGTTGGTTGCTATCCGGGGGAAGCGATGGCTTTTTGATAGTTTTTCAGGTTGGTTGTCTGTCTAAGTTGTCTGACTTTTCTTGCCCATAGTATAAACGTCGAACGTATACAGGACGTAATGGCTCATCTTCAATGGGTAATTTCGTTGAGCCTATGGGTGTTGGAGATTATTGCGAAGTGAGATACCGAAATGGGCTGGTGTGAGTAAGGGAATGTGGCAATGTGGCAAAAGTTGCAAATGTTACAGGTGTTGCGGGTGTTTTGGGGGTTCTGTTTCTCTGAATTCTCCGTCAAGACTCATGGGTTAATCCTTTCTGTATTGGTGATGGTGGCATCTATGGATGGTCTGGTGAAGCACCTTTACGTTTTCTGCTTTTCCACGTCTCTGCATCTGGCTGCAAGGGTGAACGTGGATAGGGAAGAGATTGGTTGAGATGAGCCGTAGTGGTCGTCTAGATTTGTCCTGTCAGAGAGTTAAGGCAGGGCGGAGAGCATTAGATGCTCTCTTCATGATTAGTATATATGGGGTGACCAAATCGGGGAGAGCGAATGTGGTGGGCGGTGCAATGAGGTCGCGGGTAGAGCGAGCAATGGGTAGAACTACTAGGGCAACCCCTCCCTTTGCCTTGTGCCTGTGGCTGTTCGGGCCATGATGAAGATCATAGGGTAAAAGTCCCCTTGGCCTTAGAATGCTGCTCCAACCGCATTTCTTGGATATAGTTCAGGCACAAGAAGAACTGAGGAGTTACGATTAACTATCACCATTGTTAGAATTAGCAGGTGTGTAGATTTCGCTCGAATTAACAATAAATTCTATTACCGATTACAAAACAAGTAAGGTGAAAAGCCTCATGGCAGTAATGCTGTATAAATTATGCTCTAGAAGACCCCCTGAATGGTATTATTCCAAGGTTCTCAGAGCAGTAGTGCTCTGGCAAGGGGTAACACGTGTTACCCCTTTTTTTAGAAAGGCAGAACGAATTATGCAGAATCAAAACAGATCTGAGAAGAGCGCACTCAAGAAAGCGGTTGAATGGTTTCTCGTGGCCGCCGTCTTGATTGTTGTAGGAATCTTTATCAACGCCACCAGCACGAGCTGCAGCACGATGAGCGATGGCATCCAAATCTGTACCGTTGTGAAACCGTGGGGGCTGAATGCTGCCACATTCATGGTCGGCACGTTTGCGGTAGCATTCATTTGTCTGGTCGTGGGCCTGGTATATCTCAGAAAGCATCAGCAATCGCAGTAATCAATATGTTTCAACATGTTTTAGAAAGGCGGAAAACCATGGACCCAAATAGCCCTTGGATAGCGATACTCGTCATAGGGGGTGTCATCGCATTTGTCTTGGCCATACGCTTTGGGGCACGACTCATCGCTACCTTGCTGGTAAAGTCGGCAGATACAGTAGTGGATCGGGTTGAGAGGCGCGCACCGGAAGAAAAATGAGGGACAATACAGCGAAGCGCCACCGGAATTGTCATTTCTCAGGTAACCTGGTGCTTTTCTCTCATATAAAATACCCATGGTTGACTTGGGAGGCGCATCGAGAAGGCAAATGCACGATCCGTCTCTCTCATAATCTGGCGTGACATCTAAGCCTCATTTATTTGGCAGAGTTGATGCGCAAAGACGTTTGCATCCAACACTGCACAGTGGCAAGTAATCTGAGAAACGGTAAATTTTCTCGGAGAAATGACATGTAGCATATACTGAGGTAGGACGAGAATTTCGGCAGAAAGAGTCGATAAGGGTGTGAAGTCCCGTTGAAGTGGGGTAACAGTGAATTACAGAAAAGCCTCGAAGCTCCGACTGGCGTGGTTTTAACACTTTATCACTTTACGCCATTACACAAAACCCGGTAAGGTGTTCCCTAACTCAGTTAGGGGGCTGAGGACTTTTTCAGAAGAGCCATTCATGAGCCAGCGGCTCGCCACCGTGCCTGAAAAAGGGCTTTTTCAGAGGAGAGGTTCTTATGAGAAGCCGAAGGACGATAACGCTTGTTATGTCCCTTGTACTACTCCTTGTTGTTGCCGCAGGCTACTTCGCCTATGCCAACAATCTCATTCCCTATTTGCGGGCATCGGCTAGTACAGCTTGGCGTAAATGGTTCCACGGTTTATGCCATTAAAGCCTTTCCTTGGTAGGTCCACTTGAAGGGTTTGGCCATCGTCCGATTGTAATACTCGATGAAGGCCAACACCTTGGCTTGCAAATCCTCCACCGAGGTGAAGGAGCCACGCTTGAGCAGCTTGCGCACCAGGATGGAGAGCCAGATTTCAATCTGATTCACCCACGAGCTATGTTTAGGGGTGTAATGGAACACGACCTTGTGGGTGGGCTCACTCAAGAAGGCGGCTCGACTGGCCATGGAGGCCAGAATCCCGCTCTGACCTTTCACGCCCAGTTCTTTCTCAATGCCAGAAAGCTCTGTCACCCAACGCACCAACGATTCGGATTGATGAATATTGAGATTGTCACAGACGATGTGCCAGCGAAGCGCCTTGGCATCGGTGGCGACGACCGCTTGCAGATGCGCGAGAAAATCGGCCTCGGTGCGCGTGGGTCCACAACTGGGAGCCACGATCTTTCCGCTCACCACATCGCGACTGACAATGAAGGCGCGGGTGCCATGACGAAGGTATTCAAATTCGCGCCGTTCGACTTTGCCCGGAGCCAGAGGCAAACCAGGGTGTTTGCGCTCCAAGGCTTGAACCCCGGTCAACTCATCGGTACTCAGGGTGCGTTCTCCTTGCTCAGACAGAACTGGGGCCTCGTGATACACCTGACAGATGGCTGCAATCGTCCCGTCTCGTTGCGGATCCGCTGGAGGCGTCAACCAATAGCGGATCAGATGCGGTTGCATATCCCTTTTTTTAAGAGACGGGCGGCATGCCGCGGCGAGATCGTGGCCACAATGCCGCGGCGCATCACTTCGTCGGCGATTTCGCGTCCGGTCCAGTGGCTGATGGGACGTTCT
Source organism: uncultured Chloroflexia bacterium (assembly GCA_963736995.1). Classification (GTDB taxonomy): domain Bacteria; phylum Chloroflexota; class Ktedonobacteria; order Ktedonobacterales; family Ktedonobacteraceae; genus CADDYT01. Next base: position 410 of record CAVTRB010000006.1, on the reverse strand, counting down.
TTCGGTTGCTCGCAGGCCATCGCCACGATCTGGCAGGTTTGCTCTGCCGTGATCTGCGAAGGCCGTCCGGGACCGGGGACATCGGTAAGCCGCTCGCTCACCGGCAGGTCTTGCAGGGACAGCGCCTGCAAACCAATCCAGCGCATACGCCAACTACGAACCGTGTCCACGCTCACGGCCAGTTCTCTGGCGATCTCTGCATTTCTTTTCCCGTCGGCTGCTGCCAGGATCATTCGTCCTCGTTTCGCCAGTTGTTGCGGCGTACTATGTCTTCTGACAATCTCCTCCAGGTCTTCTCGCTCTTCTTGGCTTAAGGTCAGTTCCGCTGGTTTTGGCCCTTTTTGCATCTCTTCTCTTCTTTCCTTTTTCCTCCTATTCTACCCCAGACTTATTTCGGCCTCAATGTACTA
>CAVTRB010000005.1:0-424611 GCA_963736995.1 uncultured Chloroflexia bacterium | reverse complement strand
CGAAAATACCGTTCTATCGCAAAATAAGCCTTCTCTACTCTAGACTTTTCAAGAGAGTTATCGGTATACTTTCACAAAGGGGATCGTAGCTCGTTCTGCTCAGTCACAGATTTACTCCTGTGTCTTCAAATGGGGGTGCCATCATGAAAGATACTTGAGCTTTTTTCTCCTCAACGCTGCTTGCCTCCTGATCGATTTGTTTCCTTTCCTTCAGTATGTCAGGGACAAGTCCTCGTAGTTTAGTTCGTTATTAGTGTGGCCCCTGTATGTTTCTCATCCTGCGTAGTTCCAGCTGTACCATGACAACCAGCGATTGGAAGTCTTGTACAGACGATACAACGAGTGGCATGCAATTGCACGACGAGTTCTCTTTAGAGAAAAGGAGACGCTTCATGTACCGTCCGATGGTTCCATCTTTTATTTTTCGTCTCGCCATTGGCATTGCTGTGTTTGCCCTGGCTTTGACTGTTCTGGCCGCCAGGTCAACCCCTGCTTCTGCTGCTAGCCTGTCTACGGCTTCTACTCCTCATCTCATGGGCATCTACCATGGTCAAAAGCTCAAAGCTGCTGGCACAAATCTGGTTTACCAGGGTGGGTCGGTCGAGACGACTCCGGTAGTGTACATCAGCTGGTGGGGTAGCCAATGGAATACCGGTTTTTCAACAGGTGGCTATAGCAGTACGCAGGCCCAGACCTACATCACAAACTTCTTCAGCAACGTTGGGGGTAGTTCCTGGGATAACATTAACACACAGTATTGTCAGGGCATCGCGATCGGCTCAACGAGTTGTGGGAGTGGTGGCACGCATATTACAAACCCCCCGGGCCAACTGGCAGGAACGTGGGTAGATACGACCTCGGTACCAACGAGACCGACGCAGTCACAAATTCAGAGTGCAGCCACACGGCTCATGAACCATTTCGGCGGCTACAATGCCAACGCGACCTATTTCGTCTTCACGCCCCACAGTCACTCGATGAGTGGCTTTGGCACGAGCTGGTGTGCCTGGCATGATGAGCCGACTTCAAGCACGAACATGGCCTATGCCTATATCCCCTATATGCCTGATGCCGGGTCGTCTTGCGGCGAGAACTTCGTCAACAGAACCAACGATAGTTATGGCAATGGCTACTTCGATGGCTTCTCCATCGTAGCTGGTCACGAATATGCCGAGGCGATGACAGATCCTCATCCTGAGAGAACGTCGACAAACTTTGGCTGGATCACCAGTACTGGCTCGTCTGGCGAAGAAATCGGCGACCTGTGCGCCTGGGCCAGCAACTCCACCAATATCACGCTTGGTGCGAACTACTATGCGGTGCAGCCGCTCTGGAGCAATGCGAGCAGTAGCTGCGTGACCTCCTACTAAGGAACGGCCTGAAAATAGTTTGAACATTCGTTAAGTGATGACCGGACACTCTCAGAGTGTCCGGTCATCGCTCTTGCTGCCCGGGGTTATGTAGAAGTCCACAACTCGCTCCTGACCAAAGTCTCTCAACAAGAATGTATCTTGCCAGTGCATCTTTCTTGTAACCGATCACGTGAAAGCTATAGATCACTCAAAAGCAGGTGTCTGATAGTAATACCCATTTTCTCTGGAAAGGAGTAAAGACGTGTCGGTGACCCCATCCTCCACTGTTGTCGGTGTCTTTAGAGACCGATCACTGGCTGAACAGGCAGTAGATGCACTGTACAACGCAGGTTTTGGACAGGAGCAAATCCAGTATTCGGCCCCCGGTACCTCAGACAGTTTCTTTGAAGGCCTCAAAAGCATTTTTACAGGCGGGAGTGACAATCAAGGTAATCTTGCCGATGATCTCACGAATATGGGCCTGTCGGATGCCGATGCACAGTACTATACCAACGAGTACAATAATGGGAATGTCATTCTCGCTGTAAGAGCAGCAGAGCGCGAGAACGAGGCTATGAGCATCCTGCGCCAGCATGGTGCCTACAACATTGAAATCGCATCTGGCACCTTTAGCCAGACCCCCTCTGAACTACAACAAGCAGGTGATTACACGCAGCAAAGCAACTACGCGGCTTCGGGACAGTACGACAACGCACAGGGATGGGGAGCACAGCCACAGACTCAAACCGTTGAGGAGCACCCTTTTGCCAAGCCGCAGTCGGGGAATACCACTCCTGAATACGATGCAGATAATCAAACGACACAACCCATCACGCCCGTAAACGAAACAGAAGCTCAATATCCGCAAGCGGCTGCTGTCGCACCCGAGTATGTTACCTCGTATCAGGTAGTGCAAACCAATAGCACTATTCCTGCACAAGAATACAGCTCTCAGGCCGTATCACCAACGATAGCCGAAGATGCTACACAGCAGGGCGTGGCACAGGTAGCTCCAGCAACTCCTGGCCAGGAAATGCAAACGCCGCTGCCACAAGCCGGAGTTGTTTCTTCCGGGCAAACGGATGAACTTCAGCAACTCCAGGCTCAGCTTCAAACCCTCCAGCAGCAGCTCCAGCAGGCGAGGGCCCAGCTTCAGGCCGCGAAAGAGCAGGAGGGCCAGCTCAGAACTGCCCGGGAGCGGCAGCAGCAACTTCAATCTACCAGGCAACAAATACAGGACCTGCAGGCGGAACTTCAAGCCACCATGGCAGAACTCCAGGAGATCCAGTCACGTATGACGCAATACCAGTAGCCTGTAATTGACTGAGCGCTAAAGTTGGGAACAAAAGCCAGAGGCGAGCAGCTTCTGGCTTTTGTTCCCAACTTTAGCGCCGGATGCTCTTGATTGAGTAGATCGATTACGGATTACGCTGCTACCGTAATGCCCTCCATCGTCATCTGCATCAGGAGCTTGATGACGGCGTCAATGCTGCCGGTTTGCTCGTAGAGAGCTATCTGGCGATCAGCCCCGGTTCCGCGTGGGTCTTCGATCATGTGACGAAGGTAGTCGATCTCCTGACGGCTGCCAAGATCATCAATCACATCTTCTACAAAATCGAGCAGCTCTGCGATAGATTCGCGCATGCTGAGACGACGGCCCTGCACAAAATCGAGTATATCAGCGTCAAGGCCAAAATGCATGACACGCCACTTGTTCTCGTCGATAAAGTGACCTGATAATGCGGGTGTCCTCAATCCGCGTTTGTAGAACCAGGCCAGTTTCGCAACGAGCGCCTGGCAGAGTGCAGCAATGGCGATGGTATCGTTAAATGTCGCAGGCATATCACAGATGCGAAATTCAATAGTGTTGAAGAATGGATGGGGGCGAATATCCCACCAGATTTTTTTGCCATTGTCGATGCAGCCCGTGTCGATGAGCGACTGGACATACGCATCGTAGTCGCCGACTGAAGGGAAGACCTCCGGCACACCGCTGCGGGGAAACGGTTTCCAGACGACAGAGCGGTACGATTTGAGGCCGGTGAGCCGCCCAGCCCAGAAGGGAGAGTTAGTCGAGACTGCGAGCAAATGAGGCAGCCAGGTGCGCAGTTGATTCATTAACTCAACGGCCATTTCGTGGCTCTCGATGCCTACATGGACATGCAGGCCGAAGATCAGAATGGAGCGAGCCACATCCTGCAACTCTTGTTCCAGTTGCATATAGCGATCATTGGGCGTTCTCGGTTCGTTCTGCCACAATGCTGTGGGGTGCGTTCCCGCGCTGATGAGGGCCAGTCCTTCATCTTCCAGCAGCGTGGCGAGTGTAGCCCTCAAGGCGCGCATCTCTTTGCGCGCAGTGGGGATATCGGGCATGATATCCGAGTTAATCTCCACCGTCGATTGCAACATCTCCGGCTTGATCTTTTCGTGGAAAAGAGTCTGCCCCTTTTCCATGATAGTCAGAATGCGTGGACTAAGCTGACCCGTCTGTCTATCCACCATTTGAAATTCTTCTTCAATCCCGATGGTAAAACGTTGTGCCATATCTCTGCTCCTTGCCATTCCTGCGGACTATCCTATCCACGGTGGCGTTTTACCTCGATTACCTGCGCCACAATGGCGGTCACATTGTCCTCGCCTCCGCCTGCCAGCGCGGCCTGAATCAGTGTCCGCGCCGTCTCGAAGGGATCGGGCGTGGGCGCGGTCAGGATGTGGGCGAGCTGCCGGTCACGTACCATTTCCCATAAGCCATCGGAGCACAACAGCAGGATGTCACCATCGGCCAGCGGAAGTGTATATGTATCAACCTCTACAGTGGCCCGTTCGCCCAGACAACGATAAATGATATTGCGGTTGGGGTGCGTGTAGATGTCTTCGGACTTGATGACACCTGCTGCCGCAAGGGCCGCAACCAGCGAGTGATCCTGCGTGATCTGTGACAGTCCGCCGGGTTCGCGGTAGAGGTAGAGCCGACTGTCGCCGACGTGGGCGCTATAAGCAATATCGTCCACTACCAGGGCGGCAGTAATTGTTGTTCCCATGTTGGTCCTCTCGTGCCTGTTACGCTGGTAGATCATCTGATTCGCGTAGTTAACACCTTCTTCGAGCAGGGGAATAAAGCTCTCCGGCCTTTGCTGTTTTGTGCGCAGTGAGGCCATGATATACTTACTCAGCGACTGGACTGCCAGGCGGCTCGCTTCCTGACCGCGTGCCTGTCCTCCCATACCATCTGCCACGATCATTAGCGTAAACTGTTTTGGGGGCGTGGAAGCAATGATGCCGTACACAACGGAGAGGCTGTCTTCATTCGGCTCTTGCTTGCGTTTTATGCCAGGATCAAGGGCCGACCCCACCTGCAATTCCAGCACAGATTGCCTCTCGCTCGTTCGCTTCCCTACATCATGGAGAGGAAACAAGGGTGCCTTGACAGAGGCCCTGAAAGGCTTGATCTCTTGATGTATAACCATGTTTGTATCTCCTCAATCTGCTAGATCCGTTACTTATTCTCTTTGCAGAAAGAGTACCGCGCTTGCTACACATAAAGATCACAAAGGGGTATTTCTTTGTCACAGGAGCGTCACAGATTCAAGGTGCATATTTCATTTTTATGCGTAGCCTCGCGGGAGAGGCCGAGCAAGTCGGTGCGGATATTGGTGAAGTGCTCGCGCAGGGCGGCCATTTGCACAGAATGGCCTGCGATGCGCAGCCAGATGCGGCGCTGCGGGAAGTAGAAGGTGACGCACAGGCTGAGAATGAGGATGACGGCAATCGGCCAGATGAACACCGCCCCGGCATCCTTTGTCACCAGCAGCACGGTAGCCTCGCTGGCACTGTTGAGCGTGATTGTCCACTGCTTGTCTTTGCTTTGCCCCGCTTGACCGGGATGCAATGGCAGCACGGCCTTATCCTGGCTGGCGCTGGTGGCTCCGGGCGGGCCAATGGTGACAAGCATCATGGGGTTGGAAACCTGCGCAAGCTGCAAGCCCGGGTTGTGCGGGAAGAGGATGCTCATGACCATATTGGTGTCACCCACCTGGATATTCGTCGCTAGATCAACCTGCTCCCCGTTCGGCAGCGTCTCGCTTTGATCGAGCACAACCGCCTGGTTGAAGAGGACGTAGCCGTGCTGGTCGGTGATGGTGACGCTGGCCGAGGAGATCAGCGAGGACTGATGAAAGACGATGCCGTCGTAGTTGAGCGGCGAGTTGACGCGCAGGGAATTGCTGTGCGCTACGAGTTCGCCGTCGCGGTAGACACTCAGGTCGGTGACATAATCGGTAGCCATGCCGGTTTTAGGATCGAAGGTGGCCTTGAAGGAGTTGACGCGAAAGCTGACGTTGTGCGGCGTGCCACGCGGGTAGACGACCGCGCTTTGCCCTTCTGGCAGTGCCTGATCGAAGCTGAAACCCGCGAGGGAGTCACTCAGGCTGACAATCGGCGCGGGCAGAAGGCGGCGCGCCGGGCTATTGGGGTCGAAGCCCCGCCACTGCGAGACGACGCCCGCCATGAGCAGCGAGACCAGCGCGGCATGGAAGACGAAGGTTGAGAGCGTAGCCCACGAATTTTTGCTGGCGTAGAGATAGGTCACGCTTCCCGTTTCCTGCTCGACGACAGTGGAGCGCACGCGGTAATGGCGGCGGCGCAGCGCTGTTGTCGTCCACTTTACCGCGTCAGGGCCAGGAGCAGTAAATTCGCCGCGTTCGAGCGCGTTCTGGTAGAACTTATCGCTGCGCCGGATCAACGGGTGCGCGAAATTGTGCCAGATGGCGGGCGCGCGATTGAGCGTGCAGACGACAACGCTGAGTGAAAGCAGGGTGAGCAGCAGCTTGAAGTACCAGCTTGAGAAGACGGTAAAGAATTGCAGCCAGTCAAAGATGGGCGTGAGCGAGCCATAGCTAGCCAGCGCGTTCTGCTGCACCCACGCCGCATACGCTCCCGCATCGCCCAGCACCTCACGCGGAGCCTGGGGAAAATAAATGCCAATGAAGCAGACAACAACGATGGCAACGATCAAATAAATCGCGTTGCGCACCGAACTCAACCACCCCCACATCGCATTAATGGGATGGTGCAGCACATAGTTCAGGCGCTGCACAAAGCGAGACTGTTTGCGCGGTCGATTACCATTGCCGTTCGTGGGACGATTATGCTTAACGGGAGCCGTAAGCGTTTTGGCCGCCTGCCCCGTGTCTTTGACTGTTGTTGCCATGCCGGATATGCTGTCTTTCCGTAGTGCAATTGGAATGCTATCTCATACATATCGTATTATAGCAGATGGGGGCTAGCAGAGATTAAGGTTCCTTCTCAGGTGTCTTCACATAATAGCGGCGTCTCAACTTTCCGCTTCTTCAAAAATAAATCGCTTTTCTTATTTTTCTATCGTTCTCCTCTGTCATATCTATAATGAGTTGTCTTACGGCGTCGTCTCCGAACTTATCATCAAGCTCTAGAATATAATCGATTTCGCCAATATCACAAGAACCATGTACACCCGTACCCTCTTTCATATAATATTACAACATGATCTTCTGCCGCACTTTGTCCCTTTTGGTAGCCGATATGTTCAAGCAGAGTATCTAACCTGGACTCTTTTGTATCCATAAAGTTCCTCCTTTTTACATTGAGTTTTCTCAACTATACCATAGTTGTCAACGAACATAATCAATTTTCTTAATTCAGTCATGCTTCTGGTTGAAGTGACCGAAAACAAGAAAGAAGTCTCTACCATCTGCGTCGTATTGGACAGGAGTCTTAGAAAAAATGGTAAGCCATGATTTTCGTGATTATTTGCATCTTGTCCTCTTCTCTTTTACACAATAACCGCTTGCTCTATACTATTAGATACTATATACTACACTTCAACCTGCACAATTGCTTATTATCTCAATGGGGTTGATGATGTCATGATAAACAAAGAGCCGTATATTGGTCAACAGATTGGTAATTATCGTATTACCGCAAAAATTGCTTGTGGAGCTTTTGGCTGTGTATTTCGGGCTGAACACATTCAGCTTAAAAATCGCGTTACTGCTATCACAATTCTGAATGCTCGACTTCCTTCCAATTGCATCTAAGATTCCTGACAAGGAGCCAGATGGTGGAATGGTTGCAGCGTCATATGGTGCTAACATTCTGGAAAATGGTATGCATAAGGTTTCCCTTTCATTTCCGTGAATACTGTTCTGGAGGTTCATTGCGAGACCATCTCAAACGTCAATCACCATATCCGTTACCGCTGGATGAAGCTCTCGCTATTCTCGCCCAGATTGCTGAGGCTCTCTATTTCGCCCATAAGCAAAACATCGTGCATCGCGACCTCAAACCAGAAAATATTCTTTTTAGTGCTAAAGGGGAACTGCTTCTTTCCGATTTCCGTTTTGCTAATATACTCGATACTATAGGCATTCGGCAGGGAACAGTTATTGGTACTCCTGCTTATATGGCTCCAGAACAATTTCGTGGCTTCGCTAGCAGAGAAAGCGACCAATATGCATTCGGCTGCATCGCTTATGAACTCCTTACGGGTCGTCAACCCTTCATCGCGTCCGACATAGCCTCATTAATGTTCAAACATTTAACGGAGCAACCACCTGCACCTAGACAATTGAATGCTCAAGTACCTGAATATATTGATCAAGCTATCCTCAAGTCATTAGCCAAGGAACGTGAAGTTCGCTATGCTGATGTGGTTAGCTTTGCTAGAGCTTTACTGAAGGATTCTCAATTCCAACCACTATGAAGATTTTATGAAGAATATACAGCAGAATTGCCCAGTCAAGACAGTAGACAGCAAAATCAAGCAATGTCACAAAATTTAATGGATTATGCATCTCATGTGATGTCCGATTTTCAATCTGTACCATCTTGGCTTGATGAACTATGGAACTCTCCAAAAGTAACAGGAGTAGATTTGCAAAAGGTAGCTATTACTGCCCCAATAGATGAAGAGCAGATCAGGAGAGTAAATGCCTTCAAATTTTTATATATCACTTGGAGAGGTGCAGAACTTAGCAATGCTTTGATGCAGCCTAAAGTTCAAAATTACTATGGGAAAAGAATGAGAGAAGAACTGGAAGAGTTGAAAACGCATACACAGGACTATGCAACCACACGCCGAATGCTAGAGAATGATAGAATTATTCAGTACAATCTCATCAAATATTCGGATCCAAGAATTCTTCGTTTTCAGAAAGAGCTTTTTGAGGAAGCTTATATGCATATAAGACAGTCAAATGGCTATAATATAGCTATACAATATGGTTTTACTGACCGTGATATACAGGAAATGATAGCTATTTTCATACGCTACCGAGTTATGGATAATTACATGAGAGAAGAAGCAAAGAGGTTTTGGCACCCAATAAGCGTGTGGCTACGAAATGAGAGAAAGAACTATGGTTTTACATCGGAGCTAGACTCATAAAAGATGAGCGTAATTCCACTGAAATCTTGAGCCTGCGGAAAATCCGAAACTAACAATGAGTGGGTAAAATATCCCTATCACCTTTACACAACAAAACGGCTCAAGATAAATTGATGACATCCATATCAAACCATGCTATACTAGTACATTGAGGCCGAAATACGTTTGGAGTATACTGGGTCTGAGCAAAGAGAAAGGAAGGAGACCCAGTGATGCGAGGACCAAAACCAAATTCATTGAGCTTAAGCGAAGTCGAACGAACCGAATTGGAGCGCTTGATACGTCGGCACACTACAGCCCAGCAAGTGGCCTTGAGAGGGCGCATCATCTTGGAGGCCCATGCCGGCAAGAACAATAGCCAGATTGCTCGGGAGTTGGGCATCAGCGTGGAGACGGCGCGAGCCTGGCGCACCCGCTGGCTGGCCCTGCAGGCGGTCGCCCTGGCCGATCTACCAGTGCAGGACCGCCTCAGCGATGTCCCGCGTCCCGGCAGGAAGAGCCAGATCAGCGCTGAGCAACGCTGCCAGTTAGTGGCGATGGCCTGCGAACAGCCCAAAGAGCGCCCCATCAGCCAGTGGACGGGACGCGAAATTGCCGAGGAAGCGATGGCTCGAGGCATTGTCACGCAGATCTCGCCGCGCCATGCGGCCCGACTGCTAAAAAAGGGGATCTCAAGCCGCATCTGATTCGCTACTGGCTGACGCCTCCACCCGATGCGGAGCGCGAAGGGCAGGTCAAAGCGATTTGTCAGGTCTATGAAGAGGCAAGCCAACGAGCGGAGCAAGGAGAAAAGACGGTGAGTACTGACGAGTTGACAGGGGTGCAAGCCCTGGAACGCAAACACCCGAGCTTGCCCCTGGCCCCGGGCAAGGTCGAGCGGCGCGAGTTTGAGTATGTGCGTCATGGCACGCGCTCCTTTATTCTCAGCCGCGATGTCGTCAGTGGAAAGCTGCTGGCTCCCAGCGCTGGACCTACGCGCACGGAAGCCGATTTCCTGGCCCATCTGCAAGCGGTGGTGGAAAGCTCACCCGAGACGCTGCGCTGGCACGTGGTCTGCGACCAGTTGAACACGCATCAATCCGAGTCGCTGGTGTGCTGGGTGGCAGAACTCTCCGAGATCGAGGAGGAGCTGGGCGTCAAAGGCAAGAGCGGCATCCTGGCCTCGATGACCAGCCGCGCCGCCTTTCTCTCGGATCCCAGTCACAAGGTGGTGTTCCATTACACCCCCAAACACAGTTCCTGGCTCAACCAGATCGAAATCTGGCTCAGCATTCTGGTGCGTAAGCTGCTCAAGCGAGGCTCCTTCACCTCCGTTGAGGAGCTGCAAGCCAAGGTCTTCGCTTTTATCGACTATTACAATCGTACAATGGCTAAGCCGTTCAAATGGACCTATCAAGGCAAGGCCCTCACCGTCTAAACTAGCGGCGGATTTCCGCCTCAGTGTACTAGTACATTGAGGCCGAAATAGGTTTGGAGTATACTGGGTCTGAGCAAAGAGAAAGGAAGGAGACCCAGTTATGCGAGGACCAAAACCAAATTCAAGGAGAAAAGACGGTGAGCACTGACGAGTTGACAGGGGTGCAAGCCCTGGAACGCAAACACCCGAGCTTGCCTCTGGCCCCCGGCAAGGTCGAGCGGCGCGAGTTTGAGTATGTGCGTCATGGCACCCGCTCCTTCATTCTCAGCTGCGATGTCGTCAGTGGAAAGCTGCTGGCTCCCAGCGCTGAACCCACGCGCACGGAAGCCGATTTCCTGGCCCATCTGCAAGCGGTGGTGGAAAGCTCGCCCGAGACGCTGCGCTGGCATGTGGTCTGTGACCAGTTGAACACCCATCAATCTGAGTCGTTGGTGTGCTGGGTGGCAGATCTCTCCGAGATCGAAGAGGACCTGGGCATCAAAGGCAAGAGCGGCATCCTGGCCTCGATGACCAGCCGCGCCGCCTTTCTCGCTGATCCCAGTCACAAGGTGGTGTTCCATTACACCCCCAAACACAGTTCCTGGCTCAACCAGATCGAAATCTGGCTCAGCATTCTGGTGCGTAAGCTGCTCAAGCGAGGCTCCTTCACCTCCGTTGAGGAGCTGCAAGCCAAGGTCTTCGCTTTTATCGACTATTACAATCGTACGATGGCTAAGCCGTTCAAATGGACCTATCAAGGCAAGGCCCTCACCGTCTAAACTAGCGGCGGATTTCCGCCTCAGTGTACTAGTCAGCAGCCTGGAATCAAAATCAGCTTATTTTGAGGAGATAAAAATGCCTGTTCTCCACAATGGACCCTATCTCGCAGCAGCGTTTCTCTGTGAGAAAATTCTTCAGGAAAAGGATGAAATAGTAAGTATAATCCGAATAGTAGATCGGGTTACAGTCACTGTTCCAGATGTAACATCTCCCGAGACCCTACCACCTGTACCTCTCAGTTTGAGTGCTTTTATCTCTCTTAAATCTGGCAATGCAAAAGGAAGGCACACAATAAAATGGACAGCAGAAACACCCTCCGGCATTAAACTGCCAGAACAACTCCTACCGGCTCTTTTCGAGGGCGAAGACAAAGGAGTCAACCTGATCTTAGCTCTCAATATGATCATAGACCAGGAAGGAGTCTACTGGTTCGATGTACTTCTAGAAGATCAGCTTCTTACGCGCATACCTTTGCGAGTCTTATACCAGCGCATTGGTCAGGGTATGTAATCGAGGTTGGTACTCGATAATTCACATTCGATGTACCGTATTGTACGAGCGGTTGAGAACCTACCATCACATACTTTTCAAGGAGCGGACGGAGTATACTACGTACCTCAGCCTCTGTCCAATCTCCATTAGAGAACTCGGCAAGGCTGAGCTTAATACCATACACTAAGTTAATGAGGGCTAGATTATCTGTTTGGTCTATATCAGTTTCAGGGAAGAACCAGTCCTCAAAATAACGTAGCGTAATTCACCCGCCACTTATTCAGCTATTTTTCATGAATATTGTATTCAAGGGATTGTAGCATGGTCAGACCTCCCGTAAAGCGTGTTAGTGCAAACAAACTGCGTAAAATGTTCAACGATGGTCGGTACCTGGAACAAGTCCAACAAGGAATATTGCAAGCCAGAGTAGTCACAAACCGTCACCCTAGTTCACCTCGTGCTAAGGAACCTGTTTGTACCAGAAGCCAATATGTAATATACGTCGATAGCAAAGGAAAAAAGATAGCAGGAGTACACCAGTACCTACGACCTGATGGAAAGCTCGGAGCATCAGGTAAGCCAGACCCAAAAGAACTGCTCGTTAACGGTGTATTGTACATATGTGAGTCCTGAATGAACAACCTTCTCCATATCTTTGAACACAATCATAACATAAAACAATCATATCATAAACCGAAGCCAATACTCTACCCTTCTTTGAGACTTCTTTCTCTCTGTTTGAAACATTCATAAATTTTCTCAGCTTCCTCTGATCTAACATTTATATTATAAATTAATTAATAATATTTATAGTTGACAAATTTCAATATGTAATGTATTCTAGGAAGCAAGGAAGTTACTGTAGTTGTCTGCCCATGATTCTCAGGAGGTATGCTTATGACTACTCATTCTTCCTTCTCATCTAGGAATATTCCGCAAATTCGTGTGCGTCCATTTGAGGAGGCTGATCGGGCGTTTGTGTTGAGTCTTGCGCCACGGCTGGTGATTGGGATTCCTCCCTGGCGCGATCCTGAAAAGATGCTGTTGACGGTGCAGGAGTGGCTTGTTGGGAGTTTGGAGAATCATGGTGGGAAGACGATGGTCTTCGTTGCCGAGGGGGAGCAGGGAGAAGGGCTTGGTTTCGCGATCTGTTTCCCATGCCCGCCACTTTACGGGCGTTGGGCAGGCGTATATCGGCGAGCTTGCCGTCAGTGAGGCGGCGGAGGGACAGGGAGTGGGGCAGGCGCTGGTCGCGGCCTGCGAGCAGTGGGCGCGGGAACAGGGCTATGCCTTCCTCTCTCTGGAAACCGGTGCGGCCAATACGCGAGCAATTGGCTTCTACCACCATCTTGGCTTCCAGGAAGAGGATGTGAGGCTGGTGAAGGTGTTATAAGAGCTATCCCCACCACCAGGCCGAGCGCAAGGCATCACCAGCGTCAGTTCTGCCAGCAATACCCCACACAAGACGTTATAAGGACATCCGACAGGCCGATGCCTTGCGCTCGGCCTGTCTACCTGGTCTGGGAATAACATCACCCCTCCTGAAGCGCCTCAAGCAGGCCGACGACTTGGGCGGCGGCCTCTCCGCCGACCTGGGCGTGGGCGAGCAGGGGAATGCCGTGCGGGCCGCGCAGGTGGAGCATGGCGGGAAAGGCTTTGAGGATGGATTGGACGATCTCGACGTGGCCGAGCATGGCGGCGGCGAAGATGTCCATTCTGGCCCCGCGTTCGAGCAGGTAGAGGGCGATGTCTTTCCTGCCCATGTGGGAGGCAGCGCCAAGTGCGGTTTCCCAGTCTCCGCCGCCCCAGTCCCAGGCGGCGTTTATGAGCATTGGTTCCTGCGCTAAGAGTTCCTGCACGCGCTCCAGATCGCTGTGCGCGTTGGCGACGAATGCCTGTACAAGTTCAGGTGCGATAGCAGGTGGCCTTTCCATGGGTCTTCTCCTGACTACGGGGAAGTGAATTACAAATCACTCGCTCTGGTAGAGTTGTGGTGGGGGTATAGGATTTCCCTGAGTAAAGTTTGCGTGAATCCAGCTTTCGATGGCATCTTTCCCGCGCCTGACGGCTTCTTCGTAGGTTTTACCATAAGCCTTACATCCGGGAAGCTCAGGCGTGGTAACGATGTACGCTTCGTCCTCTATGCTCCATTGGATATGCATTGAATAATGTTCGTGCTTGCTGTCCATCTATGCGCTCACTAAAACTTTAGGAGCGGGAATAGGATCACCCCACTCTATGCTTGCATCAATCCAGGTTTCGATAGCTTCCTGACCTCGTTTGACGGCTTCTTCGTACGTTTCTCCATGAGTAATACATCCAGGAAGTTCTGGAACAGTCACAATGTAAGCGTTATCCTCGACACTCCACTGAATAATCATGGAGTAATGCTCGTATTTATTGTTCACTTTTGAACCTCCCTTAACTTCCAGAGAATATCTCTTACCTGCCTCTCATGATATGGTCGGGCATCATCGCCATCGGAGCCAGAAAGAGTCACCCTGTCACAGGCAATGCATGATGCCTGAAAACTACATGACTTCCTTTACCTGGGCGGGAGTAAAAGCCCGCTCTTAGCAACATGGCCTTGAGTTCGCGAAATTTCTTAGTGCATAATCACGCGACCTTTTCGGAAAGAACCAGGTATGGTTCATAGGAACAGCCAAAATGGGAACAAATGCGCTCAGCGAGTTGTTTTGCCGAGAGCAGAGCGTTGGGTTCAACGACGGCTCGTTTGCCATGCACCCACTTTGGCTCAATAGGATTGAGCCAGGGACTTTTGGTGGGCAAGAAGAAGGGCAGAATGCGCACGCCTTTACCATCCTGCCTGACCTGCTGGTTGTGCTCACGGATCCAGGTGCGAACGGCCTGGCTTTTGTGCCAGGAAGCATTATCCCAGATCAAGAGCCAGTTGCTCTTGCCCTCGGCGGCCAAGCGTTGACAACACCAGTCCAGGAACTGGGTGCTGATCGCACTGACGGGGCGGCCTGTGACAAAACGCAGCCACAGCTGGTTTCGCACGGGTTCGCTGGACCGTCCCTTCTTGCCACAACACCCCGTAGCAGGCCAACGCTTTGGGATCGGGGTCTTCCTTTGGCCTGCACTGCTCGACCAGGCGGACAGGATGCTGCTCATCCTGCCAGGCATGCATGCGAGGCAAGGCGAAGCGGCTCCACCACACCTCATCCAGAAAACCAATTGCCCAAGTCGGCTGCTGGCTACACCAAGCAATCAAGCGGTCCCGTGCGTTTTTTTTAGCAGGTACTGCGGATCGGGACTGGTAATCCAGTGCTTGGCTCGTTTCCAGTTGGTTTTGAGGCGTTTGAGGGCGCGGCGCACGCTCTCCTCGGAGATTGGGGTCGCAATAATTCCTTGTTCGAAGCAGACCTGGGCCACCAGGTGCAAGGTCCAGGTGCTGCGCTCTTTGCCAAATTCGCTTGGGCGCCGATGCAGCAGGTCTTTGAGTCGCACCAGCCCTTCCTGCGAAAAGCTGGTGTGCAGACGATGGGGACGAGAAGAACCTTCGTGTAGCACCGCTAGACCGCTGGCATTGAAGCCATGGATCACGTTGCGCACCGTCTGGTCGTCGCAGCCCAACTGGCAGGCAATGGCGATCGCCCGTTCTCCTCGCTCGCTGGCCAGCAAGATCTGGCAGCGGCGTAAGACAAAGGCATCTTTCGACCGCAATCCCGCCTGGATTTGCTGGTGTTCGGTTTCGGTCAGTGGACGGATAAAAATGGGTGTTTTCATGCCTTTTATTGTACCACATTTCCTATCACCTCAAGTGGAAATGCATTAGGCATATTTTATACGCGATAGGAAGCCTACTCAGCCTATAGATATTATACTCAATAGTATCGTTGATATTCAATCCTCTGGCGGAAAGAGCCTCTGTCGCAACCTCCCAATAAAAGATGAAGGGGATATTGCTCGGCTTTTGCAATTTCAAACAAAAAACTGGCTGCTTAGTAACATTTGTTCCAATTTTCTCGGAAAATAACTTCCCGAATTCTTTCCGGTTTCCTGCTTCTCTATGAGAACTACGTGAATAATAGTAGTTTTTGTCAGGGTACTTGTTTTTATTGACCGGTACGACTACAATGGCAGTGCGAGTGAGCGTTGTGTACTCATTGCGTATTTCTTTTGTTTGAAAGACCTGGAGCTGTGGATGTTCATTGGGAAGATCGTGAAGTCTGACTCGCACATTAATTATGTCTGTCAGATTTATGGGCCGCGTGAGATGGAGGTAGAGCCTGTACCGGCGGATTATGCTTTTGGGCGCTTCGTGCGCATCTCCATTCGCTCCGCACAGCCGGACGATCCTGATGAGGATTTGAACCGCGTGCTGGGCAAGAGTCAGGAGCCGGTGACGTATGCCGTAGGGGTGATCTACGATACTATTTTGCAGAATCCGGCATATGGCGTGCTGGGGCCGCGCCTGTCGAACGAGGCGCAGGTGGAATTGTTCTCGCCTGACTATATTACGGAGCGGGCGGTGCTGATCTATGTGATGATTCTGGGGATGATCGAGCAGCGTCCGTTGCCCGGCGGGAAGACAGAACTGCTTTCGGTGATGCATGGCGTGCCATTGCTCTCGCTCGAACTGGATAGTGAGATTGAGACGATGAGTGATGAGGAGATGCGCGCCTTCCATTTCTTCGCCGACGCCGCCGTTGGTGGCCCCGGCAACAAGACGCCGTACCTGCATATGGGCTACCTGCCGCACATTATCGCTCACCGCAACAGCCTGCTGCCAATGGTTACGTTGCGCATCATCGAGCAATTGGAAGCGCTTTTTCCCCAGAACCATGCCCTACTCTCAATCGTCAAACGTAACTTCTCCTGGAAGCTGAAAGTGGAGTCGACGGGGTAAGCCCCCGCCACACCGGCCCCCCAGGCTGACCGCAAGCGGACAGTCTGGGGGACTGTCAGAGCGCCCTACTATATACGATGTTTGGCAAGCGAACGGGGTGGTGAAGCGGGGCGCGTATAGTCGGGCCACCCCTTGCGGGTGGCCCGGGGTGGGGATGGGTTGCCTGCTAAGGAGACCAATTTATGAGCGATCTTAAAGAAACATCTTTATCGCAAGCGAAAGCCGTCGATATGCACTTACATCCGGTGCGCAAGCCCGTGGGCATTACGAAGGGGCCGGGCGAGTCCACGCATGAATATACTTTTGTCTCACGCGACGATGATCAGGTGCTGAAGAATGGCGAGTATGTGTATTATGAACTGATCGAGCCTGTGGAGACCGGCGAGGGCGGCGCGGCTGAAGCAGGGGAGCCGGGTGTCAACGGTTCGGCTCCGGCAATGGCGACGAGACGGGTGCTGGGGCGCATTATTAAGCGCGTGCCGTTGCAACTGTACCCGGATACGTTCCTGGCAGAGCCGGAGATTGCGCCCGCGCAGGTGGCGGCAATGGTCGGCTATGATGCGCACGCCAATGAACTGTTTGAGCTGCACGTCTCTATCATGGGCTATTACGAACGCTCCACGGGTTCGTTTATCAATCCGTGGATTCCGCCGCAGTCGGGCAAGCAGATTTTCCTGGCCGATGACGAGATGCTCTCGTATATTCTCTGTAGTAAGCAACCAGGGCAGCCCGGCTCGGCCACCATCGGCTCCTTGCTGACACGCACGCCCGAGGCCGTTCCCATCGTGCTTTCGGTCAAGGATATTGTCAGCACGCATATGGCGATTATTGCCAGTACGGGCGCGGGCAAGAGCTACCTCGCCAGCGTCATTATCGAGGAGTTGATGAAGCCGCACAACAAGGCCTGCGTGCTGATTGTTGACCCCCACGGCGAGTATAGCACGCTGGAAGAGATCGCCAACTTTGCCGGGTTTGCCGGGCAGCCCGATGGAGATGGACGAGCGCGAGGCGGCAGCTACATGGCGCAGGTGAAGGTTTACCGGCCAGATCAGGTGAAGGTGCGGCTCTCGACGCTGAACATGGGCGATATGCGCCACTTGCTGCCAGAGATGACGGAGAAGCAGCAGCACCTGCTGAGCCGGGCGCTGCGCAAGGTCAACGAGACGAAACGCGGCACGCCGTGGAGCGCCGAGGATTTGAAGCAGGCGATCCGCTCAGTCGCGAAGCAGAAGGGCGACGAGGACAGCGAGGGGGCGGACGACTCCAGCACCGTTCACGCGCTGTCCTGGCGTATCGAGCAGCGATTCGTGGATAGCTTCACCTTCGATGATGTCCAGCACCTCGATCTACCCGAAATTTTCAAGCCGGGACAGTGTACGGTGCTGCAACTCAATGATATCGATGAGCGCGACCAGCAGGTGGTGGTGGCGACGCTGCTGCGGCGGCTCTACCAGGCACGCATGGGGACGGAGCGGGGCAAGGTGCATTCGGGCGAATCGTACCTGCCCTATCCCGTCTTTGTGCTGCTGGAGGAGGCGCACCACTTCGCGCCGGGCGGCACGGAGGTAGTTTCCACGGCCATTCTGAAGCAGGTGCTGGCCGAAGGGCGCAAGTTTGGCATAGGAGTTGGCCTCATCAGCCAGCGACCGGGGAAGCTGGACGCCGACGTGCTAAGCCAGTGCCAGACGCAGTGCATCATGCGCATCGTCAACGAGATCGACCAGAAGAGTGTGGCCGCGGCCATCGAGGGCGTAGGACGCGACCTGCTGGATAATCTGCCCGCGCTTTCTAAAGGGCAGGTGATAGTGGCAGGAGCTGCCGTCAACACGCCCATTATCTGCCGAGTCGGGACGCGCATCACACCGCACGGGGGCGAAAGCAAGGACGCGCCGGACATCTGGCAGAAATACTTCAGTCCAGAGTCGCAGGAGAGCCGCCGCCGCGGCGAAGCCCCGCTCAACAACAATAATAAGGGGTTTCAGTTGTTGCGCTAGAACAGGAGAGAAAGCTGAAAACGTGGCATATGACGAATCGAACGGCACTATCCCTGTTGCTGCTACTGGCGCTGCTGGCATGGAGTGGCTTGCTACTGTTCACGCGCTTTATTGCGCCTGCTTCCACTCCGGCCTTCGTCATCTTTTTTCTCATCCTGGGTATCGCCCTTACCTGCACTCTTGCTCCCCTGGCCTATGCCTTCAGCGCGCGGTTCCTCTCCGTGCGGCAGTACCGTCCGAATGTGCGCCACGCCCTGCGCCAGGGAGCGCTGCTGGCCCTCTATGTGGTGCTCAACCTGCTGCTGCGCGCTCTGCATAGCTGGAACATCTTTGCCGCCATCCTCATTCTTGCCGCCGTCGTCGTGGTAGAAGTGTTATCGCTGGCCCGGAAGTGGTAGCACATGCTCATCGGCGAAAGGATAAAAAGGCTTGCATACGCTGATACTTCGACCCGGCGCTATCGGAGATTCACTTTTAACCTTTCCAGTTATTCAACGCTTGCACGAGCAGGATACGCAACCACACGTGACGCTGGTGGGCAACGCTGCTGTTTTGCCGCTGGCTCGCGCCTTCGGGCTGGCGGAGGAGGTGGACAATTACGATGTGCCGCGCTGGAGCGAACTATTTTCCAGCGATGGCGTACAGAACGCGGAACTGCGTGCCCTGTTACAACACGTGGAGCGCGCCATCTGCTGGCTCTCTGATCCCGATGGGAAAGTGAAGCAGAACCTGCTGGCGGCAGGCGTGAAGAGGGTCATAGTCACATCGAGCCGACCACCCGAAGGGAAACGACACCTGCATTGCGTCGAATATCTGGCGGAAACGGTTGGACTGCCCCCCATCGATGTAACTGCTCCTTTTGTACCACCCATACGCATTCCTCCATCTCCTCCAATACGCGGAAACGGTTCTGCTCCGGTAGCCATTCATCCCGGCAGCGGTGGAGAACAGAAGTGCTGGCCCGTTTCCCACTTTCTAACGCTCATTGATCGGCTCTGTTCGCGAGGACAACCCGTACTCCTGCTGGCCGGTCCGGCAGACTATAAGCGATTGGTAAAGTTGTTGGATGTCCTTGCTCCACGTTACGGGAAGACGTTGTTGCGGACACTGGTTGATGCTCCCTTACTGAATGTGGCACAGCATCTACTACAGTGTCAATGTTATGTTGGTAATGATTCGGGCATTACTCACCTGGCGGCCATGACTGGTCTTCCCACTATTGCCATCTTCGGGCCGAGTGATCCCGCTAACTGGCGACCGTTGGGACCAACAGTGAAGATTGTGCGCCCTGTGCCTCCACACGCCCTGGAACAGCTGGCGGTGGGCACGGTAATGGAGGTTCTGGAAACGTTTTCTCTAGAAAGAAATATGCCTATATAGTAATTTATGGTGTAGAACTATACATAAGTAATATCCTGGCGTATACTGGATTATAGCGAGCGTTAAAAAGGAGGAAAGACGCATGTTGGATAGTCCTGATACACCAGGAAATCAGCCCGGAGCGGGTCTGCAACAAGTGCCGGAGGATGCGGGAAAGTTAATTCTTCCCCCTCCGATACAGGAATATAGCCCGGTGACTGATCAGTCAGAGACGATAGCACGTGCTTTGCCGCGTTTCCCACATGCTCTTCCGGTGAAGAGGGAGGTTGCGCCGCCCCAGCCACTGGCGAAGGTAATCTATTACTGGCGTAAAGACCCCGCGTACAAAGTCTTCATTATCGCCACCTGTATGGTGCTGATTGCTGGTATCATCTTCGTCTCGCTCGCCGCTGCCGCCGTTATACACCATCCCAATCTGCTCAACACGGGTACAGGTGGAGGCGTAGTGCAATCCGGCCCGGGGTCGGCAGGTACGATCAATTTTCATCCCATCTTTCCCACGCCGGGAGGTGGATCGGGCAGCAACCAGAGCAGCCAACCCCCGGTGACAAGCACTCCCGCACTGCCATCGATGCCGGGAACAACGCCAACCTCTGCTCCACAACCAACGCCCACTCAACCCCAGCCTGGTGGGACGCTGACGGTGCAGATCACCGGCATTCCCTCGCGGGTGTTCAACGGGCAGAGGGTGCAGGTGTTTGTAAATACAAGCATCCCAGGTGCCTCAGTCCATCTTGCTATTTCCTACAACGCACCCCCCTACTACTACGTCAGTGCCACACAGCAAGCGGATGGTGGCGGAAACGCGGTTCTTTTCTGGCGTGTGGGCGTTGGTGGCTTTGCTCGCGGCCAAATCACCGCCAGGGTGATAGCGGTCGCTGATGCCAACGGACAGCAGACCTCTTCGCAGGTGATCACCGTACAGGTTGGGACTTTCGGTACAGGGTGATGAGGAGCAGGGTTTTCTCAGGGCGGAGGGTTGAACCAGGGCGGAAGGGCGGAGGCCAGCTCCGCCCCTACTAACGACGCATCACGATGATGTATCGTGGTTGGTAGGGGCGGAGCTGGCCTCCGCCCTGGTATTTGCCCCTTTTCTCTCTTTGCATATTTACAGGGTGAACTTTTGCCGGTTTCTGGCGTATAATGAAACAATAGTGACGGTGTGCCGCATTTCTCTCTTCTAGAATGTTTATAAAGGACTACCTATGACACAGACTGACGAAATTCGCCAGGTGCAAGATGCTGCCCGCGCCGTGCGCCAGAATGTGGAGCGTGTCATTGTGGGCAAAGAGGCGGTGATTGACCTGCTGATGGTCGCGCTGCTCTGCGAAGGACATGTCCTGTTCGAAGATGTGCCGGGCATTGGCAAAACGACGATGGCGAAGACGATGGCGAAGTCGCTGGGGTGCTCATTCCAGCGTATCCAGTTTACCCCCGACCTGCTGCCCTCCGATATTACCGGCATTATGTACTTCAATCAGAAAAAGGGTGAGTTCGAGTTCCGGCCAGGGCCGTTACTGGCGCAGGTGGTGCTGGCGGACGAGATCAACCGCGCCACACCACGCACGCAATCGGCTCTCCTGGAGGCGATGGAGGAACGGCAGATCAGCATTGAGCGCGAGACGCTGCAACTGCCGCGCCCGTTTATCGTCATCGCCACGCAGAACCCGATCGAACTGGAAGGAACGTTTCCCCTGCCGGAGGCGCAGCTTGACCGCTTCCTGATGCGCCTGCGCCTGGATTATCCCTCACAGTCGGAGGAGCGACTGATCTTGCAGCGTTTCCGCGAAGAGCAGCCCCTGGCAGACTTGCAGGCTGTGGTGAGCGGGGAACGCTTGCAGACACTGCAACGGATAATCCGCCGCGTGCGCGTGGAGGCAGGCGTGGAAAACTACATTGTCGAACTGGTGCGGGCTACGCGCACGCACAATGGCGTGGAACTCGGCGTCAGCCCCCGTGGTACGCTCGCGCTCTATCGTGCCTCGCAGGCCTATGCCGCCATTCATGGTCGCAGCTATGTTGTTCCTGATGATGTGAAACAGTTGGCGCGCTATGTACTGCCTCATCGTATGCTTGCTACCAACCAGGCACGGCTGCATGGACGTGTGATGGATCAGGTCATTGAGGATGTCTTGCATATTGTGCCCGTTCCGGTGGAATCATAAATCATGAACAGGCGCTGGTATTATCTGGGCATTGCTCTTCTGCTCGCGGCTATTCTCTTCCACCAGCCGTTGCTGGCGGTGATCGGCCTGTTGCTGCTGCTTGTTATCGGCATGACCGATATCTGGGCGCGTTTTTGTCTGCGTGACCTGCGCTACTCGCGGCAATTTAGCGAGCAGCGCGCCCTTTTTGGCGAGGAGGTCATGCTCTCGCTCTCCGTGGAGAACGCCAAACTGCTGCCGCTGCCCTGGCTGGAAGTCGAGGATACAATGCCCCGCGTACTGCCGATTCAGAGTCGCAAATTGCGCAGCAGCCTGCGCAGCGAGACGGTTGTGCTGGAAAGCCTGTTTAGCCCGCGCTGGTACGAGCGCGTGACGAGGCGCTATACGATTCTGTGCAATGCACGCGGCGTTCACCAGTTTGGGCCAACAGTGCTGCGCAGTGGTGACGTGTTCGGTTTCCTCAGTCAGGAGGAGTCGCTCTCTAACTGGCAATACCTGCTGGTTTATCCGCTTGTTGTGCCTCTGACACGCTTTAGCCTGCCCGCTCGTCACCCGTTTGGCGATCGCCGTGCGCCTCGTCGTCTTTTGGAGGACCCATCACGTACTATAGGTGTACGCGATTACGCTTACGGCGATAGCTTGCGGCGCGTTCACTGGAAGGCCACGGCCCGCACGATGCAGTTGCAGAGCAAGGTCTACGAGGCGACCACCACCTATACGCTGGTGCTCTTTCTCAATGTTGCCGCCCGCACCGATGGCTACTACGGCATCAATCCAGACCTGCAAGAACTTGCCATCTGCGCGGCGGCCTCGGTCACCGACTGGGCTATTGACCAGGGCTACGAGGTGGGTTTCTATGCCAACACTATCATGTACATGCCCGAGATGGAAGAGGAGACCGGTAGGAGAACCGGAACCGTGGAGGAGGAGCCGGAGCGCGGGCTGGAAGACGAAGTTGAAGCGCAACTGAGGAAACGGCGTATTCACCTGCCGCCATCGAGCAGTAATGAGCAACGCAGGCGCATCATGGAGGTGCTGGCGCGTATTCAACCGTTCTTCGGCACGCCAATCGAAGACGTGATTCAGGCCGAGCGCAATCGCTTGCCTGCTGGCGCAACCGTCGTTCTCATCACCAGTGCGGTCAACGATCCATTGTTAGAGACGCTGGCACGTGTACGGCAGGCAGGACACGCGGTAACGATCCTGTTCGTGGGGGATGCTCTCATGCCAGGACGGCTGGGTGGCATCACCGTCTACCATATCGG
The DNA here is from genome assembly GCA_963736995.1 of uncultured Chloroflexia bacterium. Classification (GTDB taxonomy): domain Bacteria; phylum Chloroflexota; class Ktedonobacteria; order Ktedonobacterales; family Ktedonobacteraceae; genus CADDYT01. The sequence continues at coordinate 401,491 of CAVTRB010000005.1, read as the reverse complement.
TGGTGAGGAAACCTGGCGGGAACTGGTTGCTGCCTACGGCAGTGGCACCGGTTCAGCTTCAATTGAGGCCGCTCGGGAAACAGAGGGAAGCCCGCAAACGCAGGAAGCTCATGAAACGGAGGGGCAAAGACGTGGCCAGGGACCGTTGCAGAAGCGCGAACAGATACACGGAACAACAGGTTTCAGCCTGTAAGCTGATTACAAGCGGAGAAATCTATGAACTCTGATAAGCACGAACCTGTGAGCGGTGATTCTGATCTCTATACTGATTTTGACCTGGATAAAGTAGAGATCAGCGATATTCCTGCTATGGGAGAAGATAACCCGGTTGACCGGAACGGTATGTCAAGTACGATGGTAAAACTGGGGACGTACTTACCGAAGCGGCGGCGGACCTGGCGCTGGCTGATGGGAGCCGCTACCTTTTCCCTGCTGCTGGGTCTCCTGTTCAGCAACCTGTCCGCGTTCAAGGCGAGCGTCCTGAATTTGCTACCAGCACCTACAACACCGCCCGTGTCCGGCAACAGCTTTATTATGCTCAATCCAACGGCTAACCCTGAAGGATTTGTTGGATTTGGCCCGGACGTAGCTGCGACAGGCAGATTCGTAACTGAACCCATGCTGGCCGCTCCCGCTCCGCAAGATTGTGTAGCTGCCCCTACTGTCACCTCGTCACGTGAGATAGGCGTCTCTCCAGTATGGCTCTACGGGTTTGATGGGCCTCAGGCCACTATGCACCTGCGAGGCCAATCAGAGCCAATTGTCCACAACGTCTACGGCTGGCCCGTCTTCATCCAGCTCATGGTGAAGAACAATTTCACACAGTCCGTGACATTGAGCGGTGGCAACCTGCGCGACACCCCCGACGCTCCGAACATCTTCTTTGCCTTCTATCCCGGAGAAAGGCCAATGGATTCGATCCTGCTGGGAACGCAGGACCTGGTCGTCAATCCCATCCATCCAGAAGTGGGGCAGAAAGCGGTCTGGATCGCCACCATGTTCCTCTTCAGCTCCGGCTGTTACTACCTCAAAGCCACCTGGCCCGGCGGCCAATGGACCATCCACTTCGCCGCCGGACGGTGATCAAACAAGTGAGGCATGATCTATAATGATAAATCTAGTAATCCTGTTTTTCGCAGCTATGCTGGGAGGTGCGCTCAACTCAGTAGCGGGCGGTGGCAGCTTTATTTCATTCCCCGCACTCATCTTTACCGGCGTCCCTCCCATTAATGCCAACGCTACCAACACCGTCGCGCTCTGGCCCGGTTCGGTAGCAAGCGTGGGTGCATATCGCAAGGAACTGGCCTTACTGGATCGTGTGGTGCTGGTGGTGCTCAGCGCCATCAGTCTCGTGGGTGGTATCGGCGGTGCGCTGTTGCTGCTGCATACCCCTCAGGCCACCTTTGTGCGCCTCATCCCCTACCTGTTGCTGGTTGCGACGCTACTCTTCACCTTCAGCAGCCGCATCACTGCATCAATCCGCAAACTCTTTACGCGCCGACCTGACCATGCGCAGGAGCATGAGATAGAACGCGAGCCGGAACCAATGCCAGGGCTTGAGGAGCCGGAAGGTACGGTAGCAAAGGGTGAAGCGGCGAGAGAAAAATTTGCAGTCGAAGGGTATTCTATGAATACACGGCCCAGCGCGGGAACGCTGACGGCTATTTCGATTATCCAGTTGATTGTCGCCACCTATGGCGGCTATTTTGGTGGCGGCATGGGCATTCTGATACTGGCGGCTCTAAGCATCCTGGGCATGGAAAATATCCACGAGATGAACGCCCTGAAGACTCTGCTCACGAGCTTCGTCAACGGCGTGGCCGTAATCACCTTTGCTATCGCGGGCGCGGTCGTGTGGCCGCAGGCGATTCTGATGGTGGTAGGAGCCATCATCGGCGGCTATGGCGGAGCCTACTATGCGCGCAAGCTCGACCCGCGCCTCGTGCGCACCTTCGTCATCATTGTTGGCTTTGGCATGACTATCTACTTCTTTATTCGCTAACGTTTCGCAGGTGGTGAAGGGGGCCGCGTATAGAAAAGATGGTCAAAAATGCTTGACAGGGCGCAAACGGTGTTGTATGATAGGGAAGCCGACGCGGGGTGGAGCAGTGGTTAGCTCGTTGGGCTCATAACCCAAAGGCCGGAGGTTCGAATCCTCCCCCCGCTACTATAAAACCGAATAGGCCAGGTCGGCAAAAAGATAAATAACGACGCGGGATAGAGCAGTGGTTAGCTCGTCGGGCTCATAACCCGGAGGTCGCAGGTTCGAATCCTGTTCCCGCTACCATGGCGGCGTAGCTCAGTCGGTAGAGCAAGGGACTCATAAGCGCGCCGCAGAAGCTTTATCATCCTTCGCTGGGGAGCCAGCGGCACTGGAGGAAAGTGCTTAAAGCACCTGCCTTACCTGTACCCGAAAGGGAAAGGGGACCAAAGCATGGCAGGAAAAGTCGACAAGACCGAAATGGCTAGGTCAAAAATGGTCGGCAGCCAGGTCGTATATGGTCAAGGCTATACTGCCTTAAACCCAGTCCGGGCGGTGAATTCGCTCACCTGTGGGATAGCCAGATTGCCCACGCCTGGAACTGTCATTCGTGCTTATGAGGAATGGCAGACCTCCTTCCAGGGCCAATCGTCGTGAACGATGTAGGACGAACGGGAACCTAAGTACGAACCAGGATGATAAGGAAACTGCGGGATCACCTAAAAGCCGCGAGGCTCATGGTGACGGAGGACCCATAGTAGTCCGAGGTGGGGAAAGCCCACTACATGGCGAAGGGGTCTAGGATCAGGCGCTGGCAGCAGCCCTGGTTTGAGAGCCGTATGCATTGAAAGGTGCCTGTACGGTTCGGGGAGGAACTATTGGAAACGTGATAGCCACAGCAACATGTGGATAACACGCTCCGGTAATCAACTCCACGCCCTGTGTCACTGGTTCGATTCCAGTCGCCGCTACCAAAATCCCCGAAACCGAATCGGTTTCGGGGATTTTTTTGTACTTCGATCCTGACCTTTTACAGCCTCAGCATGTTACAAAGACAGTGAAATATTGTAAAAAACGGTCATTTCAACCTTGAACTATATTGTTAGAACAAGTATTCTATATACGTTGAGAATAAAAAAGACCCTTTGAGGGCGTAATTTGGGCGGGTAGCGCTGTCGAACCTGGCAAGTACCGCAGCGCTACCCACCTGGTTTGGCAGGAGAAAGCTATGACGAAAGGCCATTCACAGGATGACGATGCTGGTTCTCCTCCAGAGAACATTATACCGCCTCTTTTGGAGAGCACAACAGAATTGAGTAATGGTCAGCAGCAGAGTTTGCAGAAAAAAGTGAAGCGGAAGCAACCGCTCTCTCCGGCGGACAGGATGAGGCTAGTAATTGTATGCCTTGCTGTGCTACTGGTGATTGCTGGCATTGTTCTTTATATTAAGACTGGCAACGCCCAGCTTCTGGTCGGTACTTCCGTGCTGACGTATCCCTTGATGCGCATTGTTGACTATTATTTTGATAGAAGGCGACATTGATGCTTCACGTCTTCCTGTTTACTCAATTTGCTGCTCTGAAGAAATCTGCCTGCTTGACGTATTGACACAGGATGAGAAGGCGGCTATGATGCAGGAAATTATTGAGGAGAAGGCGAAGAAGGTAATGCAGAGCTGGCCGTACTTCAGGTGGGAGTACCTGAGCATGACGCTGAGCTATACAGGGCGTCAGGTCGAGGGACAGGCAGAGTTCCTGCCGCGCTGGGTGAACGGGCAAGAACTGCAGAACTGGCAGCAGATTCCCCACTACACCGCATTTCTGAACCAGTTGGGCGAGGAAGGCTGGGAACTGGTGGGAATTTCTGGAAACACTTTCTTTTTCAAACGACCCAAACGGTGGCAGACGAGCATTTAGAAGTGGTATGAGGTATTATGTATGCATGAGCGCGTTGTGGTAGTTGTGGTAGTTGCAGTAGATGGAGGTAGCGCAAAAAGGAAAGGATGTTTTTTCCATGAAGGATGAGCCTGAAGCAAGAAAAGATAATACCTACGTAATGGACCCTGAGAGTGCGACGGAGATGACGCGCCTGCTCTACCAGGATCGCCTGTTGACACAGGAGCTGGGTGGTCTCTTCCCGGAAAATCCTGATCTTTCTGGTGTGCGCGATATGCTGGATATCGCCTGTGGCCCCGGTGGGTGGGTGCTGGACGTTGCTTTTCAATATCCTGAGAAGCAGGTCACGGGCATCGATATAAGCAAGACGATGGTTATGTACGCGCAGGCGCAGGCAAAGGCGCGTGGGTTGGATAATGCCGAATTTCTGGTGATGGATGTGCTTAAACCACTGGAATTTGACGATAACTCGTTTGATCTGGTCAATGGGCGCCTGCTCTTCGGCTTCATGCCTGCCTCCTCCTGGCCCAAAGTGGTGCAAGAATGCATGCGTATTTTGCGTCCGGGTGGGCTGCTGCGTCTGACGGAGGGCGAGATCGGCCTTACCAACAGTCCTGCTTCGGAGAAAGGAAGTTACCTGTTCACGCAAATGATGAAGCGGACGGGCATGAGCTTTTCGCCCGATGGTAGGCAACTTGGCCTTACTCCCATGATGCCACGTTTACTACGAGAGGCCGGGTTTGAGCAGGTGCAGAAGAAGGCGTATGCCGTCGATTATTCAGCCGGGACGCCAAATCACGAGAGCCACTTCCAGAACATCATGATCGGTACGAAGCTTGTGCAGCCGTTTATGACGAGGCTTGGCCTGGTTTCGCAGGAAGAGGCCGAAGAAACCTACCAGCAGACGCTGATCGAGATGATGCAGGATTCTTTTGTTGGTCTCTGGTACTACCTGACGGTCTCTGGCAGGAAGCCATGAGAGTGCGAAAAAGCTTGCGAAATTTGCCCATTGCGGGTATTATTTTAGGAGAATTACCGTTCTCTTGTGAACTTTTTAAGGCAAAAGGAGCATGAGCATGGATGACTTAAACAACCCGGAACTCCGGGAGCGGGCGCTAGAGCAAAAAACCAGACGCTTTGTTCCCAGGGGCTTTATCGTCCTTGTCATTGGCATCGTGCTGCTCGTTGCTGGTCTGCTGCTCCACACAGGTGTGCGTTCGCCTGAGGGCGTGCTCGTTGGAGTGGGTCTCCTCGTTATCATCATTGGTATCATCCAGGTCTTGATTGGTCTGATTAGACCCGTCACGCCCGATCAAGTCAATCCCCCACCTCCACCTCTGATCGAGGTGATAGACTCGGACGACGCAATGTAAAGCCGCCAGGTCCGATCAGGGCAACTCCCATTCTGGGTCGATAACGTTGAGAGAGCACGAAGCAAGTGCTCTCTCAACGTTATTCCCTTTAAGAAACCATAACCAGGCAGTAAGACATTTGGGCTAATTTGTGGAGATTGTCAGCATGGACTGAAACATACTGATATACAATAGCCGCAGATGGAGAATGTATTTCGATAGTTAGAGCTAGATAACGAAAGAGTATGGCGTTTTCCCGGATAGCTGCTATTTTCTTCGTGTGTGCCCTCATTGGCAGCATTGCTCTGATCTGTGTGGGATCAGTGGCTCTGGTCGGCCCGATGATGGCCCACGGCACAGGCGTTTCACACGAAGACGGCAAAATCATAGAGATTGGTCCAGGTGAGGATTTTGTGCTGGCGACGGCGAGCGGGCAGCAGTTGCATTTTCAATGTGACAGTCCGTGCCGCGCCTCGCTCGCTCACATGGAGCGCCATCTCCGCGAGCACGCACATACCGACGTCTACTACATCCATGGTCCCGGCGGCTCCCTCGTCGCACTGGATGTAGATTGAACAGATCAATGGTAGCAATAGAACAGAGAGAGCATGAGCAGAGAGAACAAAGCAGAAATCAGCAGGTCGTATCTCGACAGTGCGGATATCGTCATCGTTGGCAACGGCATCGCCGGGTTGACGACGGCAGTGGAAGCGCGCCGCCGGACCTCGGATGCAAGCATTGTCATCATCACTGACCAGTGCCACCCGACGATCAATACGCCCGCGCTCAAACAGTTTGCCACGGGGAAGCTGGCACGAGAGCAATTGCTGGCCTATCCGGCAGGTACTGAGCGGGAGCAGTGTATCCACGTCATCCAGGCTCACGTCGAATCCATCAATGCCCAGGGCAAATATCTGTGTCTGGACGGAGGGCGCGGCTTTGGCTACGGCTCGCTGCTCATCGCCACTGGCAGCAGGCCCAATGGCCTGCCTGCCAGCACAGCGGGGCGCGACTTTGATGGCGTGCTCACTCTGCATCGCCTGCCGGACTACCTGGACCTCCGCCGCAGGCTCGGTGAAATTGGTCAGGCGGTGGTCATCGGCGGCGGTGTGCATGCTATAGAGACCATAATGAGCCTGCTTTCCTGGGGCATTACCGTCCACTGGCTCGTGCGCAGCGAAACCGTGATGCCGCGTGTCCTCGATCAACCGGCTTCGTCTCTCGTGCTGGAACACATCCACCGGTCAGGCGTGAAAGTCTACCTGGAAACGGAAGTCGTCGGTATCGTTGGCAGGGTCGGAGCGGTTGCCGGAGTGATTACCAACCAGAACCAGATGATCCCCTGCCAGCTTGTGCTGGTCTGTACTGGTACGCGGCCCAACTCGGCGCTCGCGCAGTACTGCACCGGGCCAATGCTCTGTAAAAATGGCATCCTGGTTGATGACCACCTGCGTACCAGCGTGCGCGATATCTACGCTGCCGGTGACGTAGCCGCGCTCAAGAATCCTCAGACAGGCGTTTACGAACCTCGTGCTCAATGGTACTCCGCTGTTCTGGAAGGACGTATTGCCGCCAGGGCTATGGTAGAAGATATGGGAATCCATCAATTCGACCTTAAGGGAGGATCTCCGAATGAGACAGAGTCTTCGTTTGGCGTTCCCTGGCACGCGACACACCTGGGGGAACTTTCCATGCTTATCGTCGGTAACCCCCTGCACTGGTCCGATGAGATTACATCGCTGACCGATAGCAGCAAGGGCAGCTATCGCCTGCTAGCCTTTGCTGGCGATCGTCTCGTGGGTTATCTTTCGCTTGGCGCTAAACAGCCCGACAGCCTTGCCATCAAACGCATCATCGACGAGGGTTTGCCGGTTACTGCTATCAAAAAGGCACTGCTCAAAGGCACCTTTGATGCCCGCGCCTACTTCTCGCAGCGCAGGTCGGAGGCCGCTCACGACCTCGTGAACACGGGCAAGCTGCCAGACCTGGCTCCGGCGACGCCCTCCGTTTTTTCCAGGAAAAATGCGGGCCCTGTGAGTGTCCTGCCGAGTACCGGCCCGCTGCCTTCTGCCACGATTTCCATACCTGACCACAGGCAGCCGTTGCCACTATCTCAACCGGCGGCGCAATCAGATCGCTTGCCCGAAACCGGCCCTTTACGCACGCCACCTGCACCGCTGACGGTACCATTACCAGTTGCAACGCCTGTAGCACCACGTGCTCCGGTGGAAAACAACGAGAGCAGTCGCTTCACCGGCAGTCTTCCCGCCGTCGAGAAATCGGGAAGCAGTACTAACGTTGCACGGACGCGGCCACAATTGCCGCGACGGCAGTTTCAGCGCCCGCCCGCTCAGACATCCTCACGGGGTCGCTCAGCGCCTGGACAGAAGCCCTTACTCACCAGCGCAAAATTACCCGCCATCACTGTCAACGGCAAAGAGAAACGCCCGCTGCGCAATCTCTGGTCCTATAGTGAAAAGCTGCCTGCCGTTGACTGGAAAGGATAGAGAGCAGAGGCAATGCGAGGTACCGTGCTGTTACATAAAACGGGGCCGCAGGTAGCGCAGGAGTTACAGGCCTGCATCGGCTGTAACGAGTGCTTGCTGGCCTGCCCCGCCCTTGCCGAACCCATCACAATTGACGTATTGAACCGCGAAACACTCTTCGGGCCGATCTCGCCTGCCGTGGCTCGTTATGCCCGCGCCTGCTATCAATGTGAAGCCTGTGTCGCACCATGCCCGGTCGGCTTGCACCGCGACGCTATGATGATGTGGCTGAAAGTGCGCCTGCTGCGCTCCGGGTTGGAGGAGTAGGTTATGCACCTGCCATACAGGGAGACGAAAATTGAGAGCCAGCAGGGGGAAAAGGGTTATTCCTGGCTATTTTTCTCCGGCGGTCGTTCCTGGCCGGTCGGCCTGCTGGTGACGCTGCTTATACTGGGATTGAGCATTGCTCTCTTCGTCTGGTATGCGCATTCCAGCAGCGACCTCTCGCCTGATAGCATAGCGGGCTATGCCTATGCCATCGCCGGCACCACCTGCCTGGTGCTGGCTGCTACACTTTACAGCATGCGCCGACGCTCGCGCAAACGCTCTAACGGCCAGCTCAACGCGGCTCTTAACTGGCATATCTTCCTGGGCCTTCTTGGCATCGCCTTGCTTTTCATGCACTCCTTCGGCAACTTTAACCCGCGCACTGGCACCTACGCCCTCTACGGTATGATTGCCCTCGTTATCAGCGGCTTCGTCGGTCGCACTCTTGACCGCGTTATACCCCGCCTGATCGCGGGTGAAGTGCGCAAAGCTTTGACCGAGCAGGGTGATGACCGCATCGAACACATCTCACAGAAGTTGCAGGCTATTGTTGTCCATAACAACGAACAGGTCCAGGCCTTTTCCACTACCAGCCGCGATAGATCGCCGGTGCCACTACAAGAGCCTGGCCCGGCGGCAAATCTACCTTTGCCGTTTGAGCCATCAAAACAGTTCCTCAATACACCCTGGGACCTGGCATATATCTCGCTTGAGGCCACGCCACAGGAGTTGAGAGCGGAGGCACCTCAGTATCGCTTCATTCCTGATAAGAAAAGCAACCTTGCCCGTCCCGGTGCGCTTCTGCCTGGCGCGCAGGAGCACATCTCCGAGTTGGAGCGCGTGCAGCGGGCGATGCAGCGCGAGCAGTTCTATCGCTACGTCATTCGCTACTGGCGTGTCTTCCATATCGCCCTCGCCCTGCTGACTATCGGCCTCACTGCCTGGCACCTTGTCTACGCAGCGCAGTTGCTCATTCCCACATTCCTGCATTGATGGAATACATGTTCCAGAAGAGTGCAACCGGTGTCATGCCTGACTCGTATAAAGAGTAGATAGAGGAGGATATTCAATACATGACACAGGAACAAATTTTCAGGGGTGCAAGGATGCTCGCCCAACCCAAACGTCTACAAATGTTGCTGCACGTGGGCAAATCATTCAATCTCGTTGGAGCGTTAATCTCCGACCCGCGCATCGCTCTCTGGCGTAAAGCGCTTTTCTTCGGCTCTATCGTCGCGCTGCTCATCGTACTCTTCTTCCCGGATATCCTGGGCGAGTTCGTCCTGAGCACCGTTCTGCCCATGGTTGGCACAGTGCTGGGCGTTCCACTCGACGCAGGCTTTGACTGGTTGGCATTCATTCTCGTCGTCTCTAGCCTGTTGCGCCTCTTTCCCGCCGACCTCATCGCTGAGCACTATCGCAGCATCTTTGGATAGTCAAACACCCGTCACAAATAAATCTTATCGCTGCTGGTGGGTGGGCGGAACTTTGTGCCGGTATTGATAAAAGGAAAGGTTTGTACCTGCGTGCGGAAGAGAATCTGCACGAGCATATCAGGCTTTCCATCACCATTCACATCGCGAAATGACAGCGTGACGGGCGTGAGATCACCGCCTTGCCCACCGCCTGCCTGGCGAATATAGTACGGGACAACGTAGCTCAGCGCGTGCTGCGGGTCGCCTGCGGGAAACTCAATGACGATAGCCTGTCCATGCAGGTTCATGGCAACAAAGTGGCTTGGGTGTTCTTTGCTGTCGCCGTGGCCGACAACTACGTCTATCTGATAAGTGCGGGGATAGCCGTAACGCAGATCATCATACCTGTCCAATCCCCAGGCCAACACAGATGAGCCAACAACCCAGAGCAGTAGCATGGCAATCATGCCAATGCCCAGGGGCAGTAGCCAGTGGACGTGGTGGTCCGACTTCTTATCCTGCTCTGGATAGAGCCATGATGAGCGGTCTCCCGCTCCATTTCTCCCTCCACGTATTGCAGGTGTTTGCATCGATGTGGTCGTCGTCCTCTGCCCGGTGCGCCGGGGAATAGCCGATAATGGTGTAGCCGACCTATCTGATCCTTCCTGAGCGCCAGTCAAACGTTTCGAGGGTAGTGGGCGTATTTTGACTGCGCTATCAGGTGAACGAGGTGGCTCCATCATGCCTGCTTCAACTCCGGGATCATCAAACGTAGCATCTGTCTCCGGCGCATCATTCTGGCTCGAAGCGGGAAACTTCAGCGAAGATGAATCTCCATGACCATTTCCGATATCGCCTGTCCTGCGCCTCGGCTGAGCCTGCTCTCCACGCTGTGGCATGAGCACTCCTTTACTTTTCCTGCTCTACTTCATCTCTCTGTTCTCAATTACTGTGCTACTATGCTACAGTTTCTCTTCTCGCCACTTCCAGCGAGTGAAGCTGCTACTACAGAATAGTATAAAATATTCTGCCTACCTCCTGCATCTCAAAGCCAGTCCGGGGTCGTCAGCCTGTCAACAGCTATCTTATAATATGCCAACAACAGACAAAACGTATCGATACCTGACAATTTGTCATAAATTGTATCATTTCGTTTCATGATATGTCTATTCTTTATGATCTTATGGGAAAATTGGATGTATTTTGCTCTGATGCTTTTCGAGTAAATGACAACATGATATTCCCGACTTTGATTGTTCAAGTTCATGAGTGATCGGCATGGAGAACGAGGGCCGATCACTCGGCGATGCATTCGATCGTAGAGCGCCGATTGATCAGCTCGTCGCCTACGAATTGTCAGTAGCCGTTACGCGCACAGCTACGAAACCTTCGCCAGGGCGGTAGTCGGGGGACTGGTGGCGAAAGTAGGTGTTATAGAGCTGGGCGTAATGGTTGCCACGCTGCATGAGCGCCTCGTGGTTGCCCTCTTCGACGATGCGGCCACGGTCGAGCACGATGATGCGGTCGGCGTGGCGAATGGTGGAGAGCCGGTGGGCGATGAGGATGGAGGTGCGATCTTTGAGCACGAGGTCAAGGCCCTCCTGAATCTGCGCCTCGGTGAGCGGGTCGACGCTGGCGGTGGCTTCGTCCAGGATGATGATAGAAGGCTTTTGCAGCAGCACGCGAGCAAGGGCAACCAGCTGCCGTTGGCCCATCGAGAGCGACCGTCCGGCCTCTCCCACCATGGTATCCAGACCCTCCGGCAGCGCCTCGATCCAGTCGCCGCCGCCAATCTGGTAGGCCATCTCGGCCACCTCCTCGTTACTGGCGTTGGGCCGGGCATAGCGGATATTGTCGGTGACGGTGCCGGAGAAGAGGAATGGCACCTGCGGCACAATGCCCAGGTGATGGTGGTAGTCGCGCAGGTCGAAGCTGCGAATGTCGCGTCCGTCGATGAGCAGTTGCCCGCCCTGGAACTCGTAGAAACGAGCAATCAGTTTGGCGATGCTGGATTTGCCCGCGCCCGTGTGACCCACCAGCGCCACCGTCTGGCCTGCTGGAATGCTCAGGTTGAAGCCTGCCAGCACCATCTGCCGGTCGGTGTAGCTGAAAAACAGGTCTTTGAAGTCGACGCGGCCCACCAGTTGTGGCACCGGCTCTGAAGCCGTCTGCCGTACACGCGGCTCGGCATCGAGCAGGGCGAAGACGCGCTCGCTGGCAGCAAGGCCGAGCTGGAACTGGCTCCAGAACGAGGCGATGCTGGTCAGTGGGAACCAGAGCAGGCCAATGCTCTGTACAAACAGGAACCAGTCGCCGGGCGAGATGGTGTGGCTCAGCACGTCGAGACCGCCGAAGTAGACAACGATGGTGGTGCCGACGTTTGCTACCATCACCAGCAGCGGGAAGACGCCGTTGTAGACGAAGCCGGAGCGCACGTTGACCTGATAGGACTGCCCATTGATCTTGCGGAACTCGTCATACATATTCTGTTCTTGCCGGAAGTTCTTCGCGACTGTAATGCCGCTGATAGCCTCCTGAATGTTGGCATTGACCCGCGCTCCCGAACGCTGCGAGCGCTGTGTTGTGCGTCGTGCGATTCGCCGGAATCCCAGGGCGATGAGCACAATAGCCGGTGCAATGATCATAGCCAGCAGCGCCAGACGCAGGTTGCGGAACATCAGCACCGCGGCAATCAAAAAGAACAGCAGGAACTGGCTGAGCAGGCTGAGCGTCAGCGTGACAACAGTGGCGAAGTCCTCGGTGTCCGAGGTGACACGACTCACGATTTTGCCGCTCGGAAACTCGTCATAGAACGACATGTCACGGGCCATGACGGCGGCGAAGGCGTCGCTGCGCAGCTTCATTGTCACGTCGGCTACGGCACGCGCTGTGAACCACTGGCGAAAGAAGTTGGCGGTCCATGAGAGCACACCTGCAACCAGGATGACGGCGATCAGTACCAGCACGGTTTGCAGCGTGCGCGACTTCGCCAGCGTATCGATGCTCTGCGCCACCAGGATAGGGAAAGCGGTGTCCAGCAGCGAGTTGAGCACGACCAGCACGGCCACAAAGGACATCAACCTCAATTTGGGCCGGAAGTAGCCAATAATGCGAGCGACCAGTTGCCGATCAGAATAGTTGCGATCATATGCCTCGGCATCCAGCCCATCCATGAAAAAACCCATATGTTTTCCCCTTATCAAGAAAACAAACAGTAACCAGTCGTAGGCGCTCGATTTATCGTGCGCACTGCCGATGTATCGGCCCGTGGCCCCTTGCGTCGATAAATCGGCGGCTGGCGTCGATTTATCGAGCGCCTACGGGTTGGTCTGATTACCGACCTTGTTCGTTAAAATTCATGATCGGCCTGTGGCCCCGTCAGCCGATAAATCGGCAGTGCGCAGAATAAATTCAGCGCCTACGAGACTTACCGGGCTTTGGTCGGAATCTTCCATATGTTGGACGTAAAGTTCACCTGTCACTTTCGGTTTCGTATCGTAATGCACAAAGATGCGGCGGTAGAGGTCGCAGCGGGCGAGCAGTTCTTCGTGCGTGCCAGAGTCGATGAGCTGGCCCTGGCGCAGAACCAGGATTTTGTCGGCCCAGCGAATCTGCGAGAGGCGATGGGTGATGAGCAGCGTGGTGCGGCCCTGCAAGAGGCGGTGAATGGCCTTCTGTATCTCGTCCTCCGTCGCGCTGTCGATGGCGCTGGTGGAATCATCCAGGATGAGGATGCGCGGGTCGGTGAGCAGGGCGCGGGCGATGGCGATGCGCTGGCGCTGGCCGCCGGAGAGCGTGACGCCGCGCTCGCCGATCATCGTCTCGTAGCCCTCCTTGAAGCTCATGATGAACTCGTGAGCCTGTGCGTCTCGCGCTGCCTGCTCAATCGCTGCTCGATCTACCTGCTGACCCATGCCGTAGGCGATGTTCTCGGCCACGGTGCGCGAGAAGAGGAAAATGTCCTGCTCAATGGTTGAGACCTGCGAACGCAGCGCGTCCAGGCTCCAGTTGCGTACGTCCACGCCGTCCACCAGGATGCGTCCCTCGTCCACATCATAGATGCGGTTGACCAGTTTCGTCAGCGTGCTCTTGCCCGCGCCAGTCTGTCCGACGATGGCGATGGTCTGCCCTGGCTCAGCGCGAAAGGAGACGTTTTTCAGCACGGGCGCATCGCCGTAGCTGAAGGTGACGTTCTCGAAGACGATCTCTCCATCCATCTTCTCCGCCCCCCCTTTCAAGGATTCTGGATAGCCGCCCTCGTTCTCGTCCAGTTCCGTCTCTTCGCGCAGGATGGTCAGGATGCGCCCGGCCCCGGCAATGCCGAGTTGCAGCAGGCTGAACGTCCAGTTGGAGTTGCTCGCCGGGAAGCGCAGCATGCCCATCAGACCCATGTAGGTCACGAGTCCACCGATGGTGAGCAGACCGGTGGAGACCAGGAAAAGCCCGTGCAGGAAGCCGCCCACCAGGGCAATGGAGAGCAGCAGGATGGGCAGATAGCGCGCCTGCACCTTGCCGTTCTGGACATAGAAGTCGCGGTAGAGCCGCGAGTTGCGTTCAAATTTCTCCCGCTCCTGCGCCTCCTGCGAAGTTGCCTTGACCACTTCGATGCCGGCAATGGCCTCGTTCAGCCCGGCGTTCATGTTACCGAACTCTTCGCGCATGCGGTCAGAGACCGGGGCGAGCCTGCGCGAGAAGTGGCGCAGCGCGAGCAGGTAGGCGGCGGTGAAGATCAGAGGTGCCAGCAGCAGTTGCCAGTTGAGCACGCCAATGAAGACGAGCGTGACGATCAGGCTGACGGTTGAGTCGATCTGCACATCCATGCCTGGTACGATCATGTTGCTCAACTGCATCATATCGTTGTTGGCTCGCGCCATGATGTCGCCCACACGCTGCCGGTTGTGGAAGGTCTGGCTCTTCCCTAGCAGGTTCAAGTAGAGTTCGTCGCGGGCATCGCGAGCCACGCGCTTGCCCAGCACCTCAGCAGAGAAACGGGCTGTCAGGTCAAAGCAGCCGCAGACGAGCACCACGACCAGCAGTTCCAGCGCGATACTCGTCAGCCGGGCGCGTCCCTGATCGCCGTCCAGGACTGCGTTGAAGGCCAGACCGGTAAAGACGGGGATAGAAGCTATCAGAATATTCGACATCACCGTTCCCAACAGGAAGCTGGCGATGAAGTGTTTATAACGCAAGGCATGCGAAAGAATCCAGCGCAAAGGGCCCGAACGATTGTAGGAATATTCATCGACAACAGTAAACTCGCGTTTAGACAAAGAGACCTCCAGCAGGTACCTGAATGGGGAACCTCAGGTGGCAGAATAACACAATAATTCAGTCGATCAGTACATCCATGATAGCATATTTGCTCTGGTTTGCGTCAAGTTTTATAACGGTGCGCCCCAGGCCGATGATCACCCCGCTGCTTCCCAGGCCGACCGCAAGGGATCGGCCCTACTATATACGATGTCCGGCTCACTCCCACACGTATCGTCGGTGGTGTGATGTCGTTCGTAGTATAGTAGGGCCGATCCCTTGCGGTCGGCCTGCCTGAGTGGCCTATCCCTTCTAGACAGGACTCTACACAGCCTGATCGACATACACAAACTGTTCGACGCGGGGATCGAGTCGTTGCAGGCGGGTGCCAAGCATGACCATTAACGTACCCATCTTGCCAATGGCGAAACGCAGGATATTCCCTTGCTCGGGAGAGAGGCCAGCCAGGCGCTGTTGCTCCGCCTCGTGCTGAAGGTTTTGACGATGCATCGCAGCCAGTTGCTCATCAAGAAACAGGTTCATCTTGCCTCCTCTTACTTGCTCTGATCTTACTCTTGACTGATGTTTTCTTCTCACAGAACAAGTGTACCATACTATACCTGACATCTCCTGTCATGATTTGTGGTATGCTTATGAGAGAAGACGAGAAGATGTCATCCTGAGCGCAGCGAAGGATCTCTAAGCCAGCCTTGCTGTAAGGTTGCTTTCAGATCCTTCGCTGCGCTCAGGATGACATGTGCTAGAGGCATTTCTGGAGGAGAATTTTATGCGTGCAGACCGGCTGCTTTCGATCATGATGCTGCTGCAAACGCGAGGGCATATTACGGCCAGGGAACTGGCGGAACGGCTGGAGGTCTCGGAACGAACCATCTACCGCGACCTGGAGGCTCTGGGTACCGCCGGTGTTCCCGTCTACACAGAGCGCGGGCCGGGAGGCGGCTGCGTGCTGGCCGAAGGCTACCGCACGGGACTGACCGGGCTGACCGAGACGGAGGTACGCACGCTCTTCATGTCCGGTTCGCCCGGTCCTCTCGCCGATTTAGGCATGGGCAAAGCGCTGGAAGCGGCGTTGCTCAAGCTGCTGGCCGCGCTGCCGCAGACGCACCGGCGCAACATCGAACGGGCGCGCCAGCGCATCCATCTCGATGCTGCTGCATGGAGCTATTCGGAGGAGACGGTGCCGCACCTGCACGCTATTCTGGAAGCCATCTGGCAGGATATGAAGCTACGGCTGGTCTATCGCAAAAACGAGCGGGATATCTCTGAACGCATCATCGAGCCGCTGGGACTTGTCGCCAAAGCCATGATCTGGTATCTGGTGGCCCTGCTGCCCAACGGCGAACTACGCACCTTCCGCGTCTCGCGCATCCTTGAGGCCGAGCCGACCGGCGACTATTTCCAGCGACCCGAAAGCTTCGATCTCGCCTCCTACTGGGTAGAAGCCTGTCGTCAATTCGAGTCAAGCTGGCTGCGCTACCAGGCCACGCTGCGTTTCTCCCCGGAAATCATCGCCGACCTCCCCTTCATCTTCGGCGAAAGCATCACCACCCTTATTGAGCAGGCTGACCCGCCCGATGCCCAGGGCTGGATTCCCCTCACCCTCTCCTTCGAGTCCTTCGAGGCCGCCCGCACCCGCGTTCTCGGCCTCGGCACCAGCGTCGAAGTTCTCTCCCCACTCGAACTCCGCCAGAGCGTCATCCAGTTCGCAAAGGGGATCGCCGCGTTTTATAGTGAGAGGGAGAACGTCAGTGGTTTTACCTGCTGATTGGGTGCCAGGACCTGCACAAGGCTCCTGGACATACGATGATTACGCTGCCTTACCAGATGATGGGGAGCGATACGAAGTTGTGAATGGAGTGCTTGTGATGGCACCTGCGCCTACTCCAGAACATCAAGATATCGTTCTTGAGATTGCCGCTCACCTGCGCACGCATATCAAACTTGCTGGTCCTGGGCGTGTCTTCCTATCATCTGTTGACGTAGAACTGTGGCCGAAGAATGTGTTTCAACCCGATGTTGTGGTTGTGCTGAATGCTCACCTGAACAGGATAGCTGCAAAGAAAATTATCGGCGCGCCTGATCTGGTGGTTGAGGTGGTGTCTCCCGGGGGCGAAGTGATGGATCGCATTGCCAGGCATGCTGTCTATGCCCGTGCGGGAATACCAGAGAACTGGCTTGTCAAGCCGGAGGCGAAAAGCGTCGAAGTCTTCGCCTTAGAGCAAGGAGAGTATCGTTCACTGGGCGTCTATTTGACTGGCAACTTCCCCCTCTCGATACCCTGTACGCTTTTTTTCTCATTCATGACATTTCCTGCGTACAGCCACTTCCTTGCATCTCTTCATTTGATCTTTCCTGTCCAGGGAAGCCCGGAGATGGCAGCGCGTTGTCTCCAGCAATTACAGGAAGTTTTCAAACGTCATGATATCCCCCTACAAACCGTGAATTGTAATGTGGAGGGCTGGGCAGAGGATACAACATTTCACCCTCTCACCGAGCATGACATCACGAAACTGCATTGGAATGATACCTCTGGCCGCTTTATGCACCCAGAGGAAGAGTAAGCCCGAATTGCAATAATAAGCTACCCTTTTATCTCGCTCCAACTGATCTCCCCATCTCATCTGCCAATCCTCCAAAACCCCTCCCAATCCTGACACAGGTTGTCAGCATTTACCAGCTACAATGGTGTCAGTACACGCAAGAGATTAGCCAGTCAGAGTAGAGAAGGGAGTTGCTTCTATGAATCCATTGACGTACTACACTGAACAAAGTTCGATGACCGACCCGGGCGAGTATAGATGGATGTTTGATGATTTGCCGCGTGATGTTGCGGGGCTGTGTCGCGTGGTGCAGGGGCTGGTGTTCCATTACCGGGAGGGGGAGATGTTTGGGTATAGCGTGCCGGAGGAACGGCTGCCGGAGATCGATACGCGCTCGGTGGCGTTGATGCTGGCGCGCATTCGGGAACTGGATGATCGACCACTGGCGGAGTCGCGTCCGCTGGAAAAGAGATTGATTGGTTGCTGTCGCGATTTTGCTACGCTGTTCTGTGCGATGGCGCGGCATCAGGGCATCCCGACACGTGTGCGCGTTGGCTTTGGGGCTTACTTCCACCCCACATTCAACTTCGATCATGAGATTGCCGAGTGCTGGGATGTGGGCGAACAACGTTGGAAGCTGGTTGACCCGCAGATGAGTCCGCGCCACATTCAGGAGAATCATATCGCCTTCGATGTGCAGGATGTTCCCCGCGACCAGTTTCTCGTGGGTGGACTGGCCTGGCAGCTCTGTCGAGCCGGAAAGGCTGACCCGGAACGCTTTGGTGTTGCCCCTGATATCCCTTTGAGGGGGATGTGGTTCGTTCGCGACAAGCTGGTGCAGGATGTGGCGGCGCTGAACAAACGCGAACTGCTGCTCTGGGACGCCTGGGGCATGACGCTCAAAGAGGTTGTGAATGACGAGGATGTGCCTTTGCTCGACTCCCTTGCCGTGCTCACTCAGGCCGGAGACGAGGCTCTGCCAGAACTTCAGGCTCTCTACGAGCAACATGCTGGTCTGCGTGTCTCTCCTCCGATCATGAAATACAGCCCCGTAGCAGAGCCATGCGAAGTAACTCTGGAAGTATAGCTGACAACCTTCCCTGACCTGTGGTCTTTCAGGTGGAGGGTTTCTGGGAAACGTTCCTGTTCAGTAGGGGCGGGAGTGGGGTTGAGATGAGTGGGGGAGCTTGCTCCGCCCGGCGGAGAGCGTGGTCACAGTCAGATACTCCCTCCTGAGCGGGGCGGAGCAAGCTCCCCCACCCGGCATCCACCATCGCCCCCGCCCCTACTGGTATCTATGCTCGTACAAAAAACCTCCATGGGTGAGCAGTTTATGATGCGGCCCTACTCCAGCACTTCCCCGACAATCTGTGGGTAGCCGCGCAAGAATTCGGCGGCGCTCATGGCGCGTTTGCCTTCGAGTTGGAGGCGGTCGACGATGAGCAGGCCGGAGGCGGTGACGATGGCGAGCACTTGCTGTCCGCCCTCTTCGCGCCTGCTGACCGTTCCCGGCGGCAGCGTCTCGCCGGGGATGGGGGCTTCCGGCTCAACTTCCAGGGCGTGGGCGTGGACGATTTTGAGTAGTTTGCCGCGCCAGTGGGTGTAGGCACCGGGCCAGGGGGTGTAGGCGCGCACTATGCGTGCCAGGACGGCGGCAGGACGTTGCCAGGAGATTTCGCCGTCCTCTTTGCGCAGCATGTGAGTGTGTGTGGCGCGTGTCTCATCCTGTGGGGTGGGCGTGATCTGCCCGCCTATCCAGAGCGGCAAGGCTTCCATTAACGCCTGTGCTCCTACCTGCGCCAGCGTTTCTGTGAGGCTGCCTGTCGTCTCCTTGCCAGTGAGCGGTACTGTGCGTTTGAGCAGCAGGGGGCCTGTGTCGACGCCCGCATCTAGCAGCATGATGGTCACGCCCGTCTCGCTATCGCCCTGCAAAATGGCCTCGGAGATGGGCGAGACGCCGCGATAGCGGGGCAGCAGCGAGGCGTGGATGTTGAGCGTGCCGTAGCGCGGCTGGTCAAGTACGGCCTGTGGCAATATCTGTCCGAAGGCGGCGACGATATAGAGGTCGGCTTTGTAGGCCGAGAGTGCCTCGATATTTTCCGGCTTTTTGAGCGAACCCGGTTGCCAGACCGGTATGTCGTGCGCCAGCGCTGCCTGCTTGACAGGCGAATAGACAATCTCCTGTCCGCGCCCAACCGGCTTATCGACCCGCGTAATCACGGTGGCTATTTCGTAGCCTTCCGGCAGCACCTTGTCCGGCTCTCTGCCCGCTATCAGCGCCTCCAATGCGGGTACCGCAAATTGCGGCGTACCCATGTAGATAATGCGTACCATCGCTCGCTATCCCTCCCTACACATCTTGAAATCTCTCCCTATCTTAGCATATCTGTGCTAGTCTTCCCCCGATTAAACGCTTCCATGATGAAAGTGGTATATACTTGCTGGTATGAGAGGGAACACCATGCAACATATACGAATGGGCAGGGTTTGCCGAGAATGATCGAAGTTCAGTACTGTGTCCCATCTGGCATCTATGCCACAACGCCACCGTCAAGCGATGGCCGGGAAATTATGGGACGGGTGGATGAGGTGAATACGGTACTGTACCTGCTGAATTGACCGCAGATGAGTACGATTGTGCTGGCTGGCGACGTCGGAGTCGGCAAATCGACGCTGGCCGCGCTGCTGTATCGCCGTTTGCAGATTATGGGGCAGCAGGGACAGAGCGGCCAGGCTGCACCACGCCACCTGATCTGGCTTGAGCTCGGCCCGCATACGACTCTGCCCGATGTCATCGCGGCTATCCTCAACGCTCTTGATATGAGCGACCCGGCTTTCTTTTTTCTGAGGCCGGAACAGCAGATTGCGCTGCTCCTGCTTGCCCTGCGCCGCTCGCAGGAACCGGCGCTGATCGTACTCGACTCCTTCGATGAGTGGCTGACCTGCGAGGAAAATACCATTACTATCAACGTGGAGCGAGGAGCCATCTCTTTGCTGCTGGATATGCTGCAAACCGATCTGGGGGGTAGCCGCGTGTTGCTCACCTGTTATCGCTCTCCCTTTGTAAAGGACAACGCGGACACAGAGGGAGAGACTCGCGTGCGCTCCTACCTCGTGTCGCGACTGAGCATCCCAGAAGGTACGGCGCTGTTGCAGCAACGCGGCGTGCAGGCAACACCGGAGGAACT
Source organism: uncultured Chloroflexia bacterium (assembly GCA_963736995.1). Lineage (GTDB taxonomy): Bacteria > Chloroflexota > Ktedonobacteria > Ktedonobacterales > Ktedonobacteraceae > CADDYT01. The sequence goes on along the minus strand of CAVTRB010000005.1, from coordinate 381,036 downwards.
CTCCCTGGCCTGGCAGCGCTGCGCCGGCCACGCCTTCGCCCTGGTCCTGTGCAGTACGCTTTGCCACCTGACCGGCGCTCGCCCGGGCTACCTGCTCAACGCGCCCGCATACCTGCCCCTGTGGAGCGGACATGTGCCTCTCAACCTGCTTGCCGCCGTCTATCACTCCCTGAGTGCGGCGCAGCGGGCGCTGCTGCGTTCTCTCAGCCTCTTCGAGGAACCTGTTCCCCTGCAAGCGATGGGCATGACGATGCGCAGCGAGGAGTATGATGAAGCGGCTGATCTGCCGACGTTTGCGCAGGAGGTACAATCACTGGCTCAACTTGCGCTGGTGCAGGCCCGCTTCGACCATCACGGTGCGCCCTGTTACGATCTGCACCCCCTGCTGCGGCAGTATATCCTCGATAACTATCTTGTGGGTATAGAGCGACGGGCGAGCGACCTGCCCGGAGAAACGGGAGCGCTGGCAGCAGGAGCAAATTCGATCCAGGCGGTGCAGGTCGCTCTTGCCGCCGGTCATATGCGCGTCGCCGCGTACTATCAGCAACGGGCGCAGCAGCATATCCCTCGCGAACAAAGGCATGGCCCACAGGATGTCGAACCACTTATCTACACCATTCGCCATCTTTGTCATAGCTGGCACTGGCAGCAGGCCTGTGATCTCCTCTTTGCGGAGGGGTTGCACGAGAGCATGGTGCAGTGGGGGGGATGGAATACGCTGGTAGAACTCTACACCATGATGCTGCCGCCGAGAGGGGTGCTGGTGCGCCGCGATGTCGCGCTGGTCTACGGCCACCTGAGCCTGCTCTATGGTCGTCTTGGCAACGAGATGGAGAGCCTAGCCTGCTTCGAGCAGGCGTTTGTCCTCTATCGCGAGTTTGGCGATACACGTGGTGAGACCAGCATCCTCACCAATCAGGGCGAACTGCTGCGCGAGCAGGGCAAGTTGCGCGAGGCGCGGGCCTGTTTTGAACGAGCATTTGTTATTGACCGGCAACCGTTCGATCCCTTCCTGGAAAGCGCCTTGCGCCACAATATGGGGTTGCTCGCGTATGAAGAGAAAAATTACGGGCAGGCGCTGCGCTATTATCTGGACGCGCTGCATATCCTCAAGCAGGTGAAGAAGCATCCTTATCAGGGCATGATTCTTACCAACATCGGCATGCTGCTCTTTGAGCAGGGGCGGCGTGAGGAGGGTCTGGCCGTGCTGCTGGCCGCACTCACCTTGCGCCAGTCTCTCTCCGACCCGACCTCGCACTCGATAGAACTGTTCCTCAAGGCGCTGGAACAGAAGATGGGCCTCCCGGCCTACAACGGCCTGTATCAGTCTGCTCGAGCGATGCAGGCAGAGGTGCTCTCTCGACTAATCACCGTAAATATGCGACAATAACAAGAGCCGGAGCCTGCTCAACGTAGGTGCCGCTTTATCGGCCTGCGTGGCTTCCAGGGCCGATAAAGCGGCGGTGCGCACAATGAATTGCGCGCCTACGGGCGTTGTAACAATAATATGCGTTCATCGCCGGTTTTCGTATAAAGTTGAAAGAGAGTCATTTTTTACTATGTCCACAACACGAGATCGCCAACGCCCGCGTGAGGAAGAGGCCGAGCGCGGCGTGGTTGCCTCAACGGCTGGGCGTACCCTCCAGGGCTGGCTGCTGATCCTGCTGGTCTTTGTGGCGGGCGCGGCCTCCCTGGCTGTCGAACTATCGGCTTCGCGCCTGCTGGCACCCTATTTCGGCACATCGCTCTTTGTCTGGGCCAACCTGATCGGCCTGATCTTGCTCTACCTGACCATTGGTTACTACATCGGCGGGCGAATTGCCGATCGCTATCCCCGGCCCTCGATGCTCTATACCTTGACCATCATCGCGGCCTTCCTGATCGGTCTGATTCCATTCATCTCTCGTCCCATTCTCGACTGGTCGCTCTCAGCCTTTGCCAGTGTCTCCATCAGCGTCTTCTACGGCTCGCTGGTTTCGGTGATCCTGCTCTTTGCCGTGCCGATGATCCTGCTAGGCTGCGTCTCACCGTTCGCCATTCGCCTGCGTGTGGAGCAGGTGGGCAGGTCAGGCAGCACCGCCGGGCAGCTCTACGCACTCTCCACGGCTGGTAGCATTCTGGGAACGTTTCTACCCGTGCTCTGGCTCATCCCCAATATCGGGACGTATCGCACCTTCTTTAGCTTCGCCGTTGCTCTGCTGCTAGTCTCTATCGTAGGCCTGATCTTCTCGCGCTCTGCCACAGATACGGATTCAGGGTCAGGAAAGAGTGACGATGGGGCCGGGCAACCAGAAGAGATCGCCCACGCGGCCCCGGCAACGGAATCGGATCTGGATAACAGGAATGGCAACGGCGGGCGACCACAAGGGATCGCCCCTACAGGCCCGATGACGGTTTCTGAGAGCGGGAATACGAATGGGAATGTGAGGCGCAATGGGCGTTTCAACAAAAAGCTGCTTTCCATCCTGTTGCTTATTCCCATGTGGCTGGCTATCATGAGCATTTCCGGGCCGATTCGTACTGCCAATGGCAGTAACGGGGGTGGGACGCTGATCGCCGAGCGCGAGTCGGCCTACAACTATATCCAGGTGGTCAAGGTTGGCAGCCAGATACAACTGGTGCTGAACGAGGGCGTCGGTATCCACTCCATCTACGACCCCAATGCCATTCTCACTGGCGGTCCGTGGGACTATTTCATGGTTGCGCCGCTTTTCAATAACCCGCCCTTCTCGCCACAGCAGGTGAAACGGGTTGCCATTATTGGCCTGGGTGCGGGTACCATTGCACGCGAGATGACGGCGGCTTACGGGCCAATTCCCATCGATGGTGTGGAGATTGATGGCACGATTGTCCAGTTGGGGCGGCAATACTTTGGCATGAACGAGCCAAATCTGCACGTGATTGTACAGGATGGGCGCTACTTCCTGCGCACCACTTCGCAGCATTACGACGAGATTGGCATTGATGCTTACCAGCAGCCCTACGTGCCGTTTCAGTTGACGACGGTGGAGTTCTTCCGCGAAGTGCGGGCGCACCTCACTTCGACAGGCGTAGCGGTCATCAACGCCGGGCGCACGAACACGGATTTTCGTCTCGTCGATACGCTGGCCGAGACCATGCGCGCCGTTTTCCCCAATGTCTACATTCTTGATACCGGCTTTTACGAAAATAGCCTGGTCATCGGTACCAATCAGCCAACAAACCTGATCAACTTCTGGGTCAACAGCCACGACCTGACCAATCCCCTGCTGGAGATAGTGGCCTTTTCCAGCATCCAACAGGGCAATATCCGTGAGGAGCAGACGGCGCACGTCTATTATACCGACGACCGCGCCCCCATCGAGCAGTTGATCGACGAGATCATTTTTGACGCGGTCGAAAATAGTGGAAAGTAAGGAGGTAATAATGATGCAACCAATTGATTTAAGCCACATGCGCGTCGTCGACCTGTCGCAGAACTGGGATATGCACACGCCCGGTTTCGCTACCTACGAAGGCCCCACCATCAAGTGGATCAAGCGCGTGGCCTTCGACAAGGTGGGTGGGCAGCATATCGCTTCCACACTGCACGTCGGCACGCACCTGGATGCTCCCCTGCACTTCATTACCAACGGGCAGGACATTGGCAGCATTCCACTGGACAAGCTGGTCGGGGCGGGCGTGGTGGTCGACCTGGAAAGTATGGGCATCGGCGATTACGATATTTATACCTCGCAGCACTTCGAGGACTGGGAGCGCAAGACGGGCCTGCGTATCCAGCCGGGCGATATCGTGGTGGTGCATACCGGCTATCACAAGTACTATCCCAGCAACTGGTACGGCGAATTGCAGCCGGACGAGACGCGCTACTTCATCAAACATCCCGGGCCGACCCGCGAGTTCGTCAACTGGGTACTGGAGCGCAAGATTTCCTGGTTCGCCATCGATGCCGGGTCGATGGATCACCCGATGAATACGGTCATTCGCCAGGTGCGCCCCGACCTCGCGGTCAAAGCGGCGCAGAAGCTGGGCAAGCCGCTGGAAGAGATCTGGCCTGTCGAGGACTTGCAGCTCATGCACTACGACATGTTCCCACACGGCGTCTTCCACGTCGAGAACGCGGGCGGCATGATCGATGAAGTGCTCGACCAGCGCATCTGGGTCGGCTGCTTCCCCTGGAAGTTCAACGGTGGAGAAGCCGCCTTCTGTCGCCTCGTCGCCTTCGTGGGTGAATAAATTAAAGAATGTGCGGTGAAGACGAGATGAGCGTCCGGTTGCGCCGGACGCTCATCTCGTCTTCACCGCACATTCTTCTAATCCTGGCGCAGTTTCGGTTCTTTCTTCTGTGTGGCAATCTCCATCAATAATTCTCCTCTTTCGTGAGTTATGCCAAGCGTCAAGCACGCATTCTTTTTGCTGCTACCTGCTGAAACGCCAGCAGCGGGCCGCTGTGATTGGCGGGCATGTGGCCGCGCAGGTGCGTACCAGTCGCCTCGTAGCTCTCAGCATCGATGGTGCCGTACTGGTGGAAGAGGGCCACCAGGTCGCCGCGATCATAGGGAACGAGCACGTTGAGCGGGACGAAACCGGCCACCAGATTTTCACTGATGCAGCGCAGCAGTTCTTCAACACCTGTGCCGTTGAGGGCTGAGACGCGCACGCAGGGGAGTGATGACGCGAGACCGGGCAGTACCGGTGACGCATCGGCGGGCAGCATATCTGCCTTGTTGAGAACGATGACCATGGGAATGCCACCCGCGCCGATCTCTTCCAGCACATGCTCCACCGCTTCGATCTGTCGCGTCATGGAGGGGCTGGAGGCATCGACGACGTGGACGAGCAGGTCGGCCTCCGTTACCTCTTCCAGCGTGGCGCGGAAGGCTGCCACCAGCGTGGTGGGCAGGCGCTGCAAGAAACCAACCGTGTCGGTCAGCAGGATCTCCTGGCCACCGGCCAGCTTGACGCGGCGCGTCATGGGATCGAGGGTGGCGAAGAGCTTGTTTTCGGCGAGGCTATGAACGTTGGCCAGCCGGTTGAGCAGGGTGGACTTGCCCGCGTTGGTGTAACCAACCAGCGAAACGACGGGCGCGCCCGTGTTCTTACGGTGGTCACGGTGCAACTGGCGCTGCGCCCGCACATCGTCCAACTCCTCCTCAAGCTGGGATTTCTGACGACGTAGCAAACGGCGGTCAACCTCGATCTGCTTCTCACCTTCGCCGCGCTGCTGCACGCTGCCCTTCTGCCGCGACAGGTGCGACCACTGGCGGGCCAGGCGCGGCAAGTCATATTCGACCTGAGCCAGTTCTACCTGCAGGCGGCCCTCTCGAGTGCGGGCGCGCTGACCGAAGATGATGAGGATGAGGGCAGTGCGGTCGAGCACCTGCGTCTCCAGTTTTCGCTCCAGCGCCCGATGCTGCCCCGGCGTCAATTCCAGGTCGAAGATGACTGCCTCGCAGCCGTGATAGGCTACGAGATCGGCAATCTCCTGCACCTTGCCGGAGCCGAGCAGTGTGCCGGGGTTGATCTTCGCAAGTCGCACCATCACGCGCTCGATGCAGCGCACGCCAGCCGTGGTCGCCAGTTGCTCCATTTCGTCCAGCGATTCTTTCACCGGCCAGTCCGCGTTTCGCCCTGGCATGTCGACGCCAACCAGGATGGCCGTCTCAGGCGCCTGGGAGAGCAGGCCGCTCAATGGGCGCTCCTGCTCCGCCTGGGCTTGCGCCTGCCCTTTCATATCAAAACTATTTTGTTCTGTCATCATTTCTCCTTATACACATGGGTACCTGAATGAGCCGTCTCTAACGACAAGAAGGGAGGTGAAGAGGCCAGTTACGCGACAGAACAACAACATCGAACAGATTGTTTGTGGGAGCATGGAATGGGTGGTTGAATGAATAGCTGGTTTCCAGAAGCTCCGGTCGGCGTCAACAATGAGTAGCCTTCTTCACCGCTCGCCACGAGGGAAAACATCATACCAGCAGACGACATGTCTCTGTCATGAAGAGACTGTTAGCCGACTGCACAGGTATTTCCCGAGTGGGAAGTGGAATTACAAGAAGTTTATCATCGTGCGCTCTACCTACCTCTGGTTTATCTGCTAGAAATCTCTCGAAGCTATACGTAGGGTACCTGAATGCAGCCCAAAAGTCAAGTGTTTTAGAGGCTGGACACTACGCATTCTGTACGTTATAATGGGCCTGTAATGAAAGGATTTGTCATGAAAGGTTTCGCAGCAATGACAAGAATTCGGCAGGTCTGAGCGGAGCCCATCCGGGTTTACTGCTTGATCGTGCGTACACCGCGTCTACTCTAAGGGCGCGGGCATCGTATGTTGCCTGCCGTACCGTCTTTTCAAGATCGGGCTTCGCATTGAGTCGCATGAGCCAGCTGGCTCTGCGGCTTTTTTGTGCCTGTCGTTTGCCTGGTATCTTGAAAGGAACGGTCGATGTCATCTGCTTACCAGCAAAGAATATTCTACGCGCAACACTTTTTGAAGGACCCTTGTCTGATTGCTTCCCTGCTCGATAGGAGCACTATCGGGCCAGACGATGTTGTGTATGAAATAGGCCCAGGCAAGGGCATTATTACTGAGCAGCTTGCCCTGCGCTGCAAACGGGTTGTTGCCATTGAGAAAGACCCGCGCCTGGCAACCCGGCTTCTCCAACAATTCGCCGCTAGGCCCCACGTGACCATTCACGAAGGTGATTTTCTGCATTATCGTTTGCCTCGCGAACCATACAAAGTGTTTGCGAATATTCCCTTCAACATCACGAAGGCGATTGTGACCCGGCTGACGGCGGCTGAATATCCGCCGGAGGATGCGTACCTTGTCGTGCAGAAAGAAGCTGCGCAGATGTTTCTGGGCAAGCCACACGAATCACTCTACACGGTTCTGATGAAGCCCTGGTTTGAGGGAGAGATTGTGCATTCTTTCCAGCGCAGAAATTTCGTGCCTGAGCCGCGAGTAGATGTGGTTCTGCTTCGTTTGCGTAAAAGAGGGCCGCCCCTGGTGAGTCGTGCAGATAGACAATGTTTCCGCGACTTCGCGGTCTACAGTTTTACTACATGGCGACCAACAATTGGTAGTACCCTCAAAGATATTTTTACCTCGTACCAGCTCAAGCAATTGAGGAGAGAACTCGGTATTGATCTGGCTGCAACACCAACAGTATTATCGTTTGAGCAGTGGCTCACTATGTTCGCGTACTTCAAAAATGGAGGGCATGAGCGAGCAATGCGGGTGATAGCGGGAAGCGAGAGGCGTCTTATGCAGCAACAAAAAAGATTACAGAAAATCCATCGCACCAGACTTTCAGATGAGTTGCCCTAATTTTTACCCGTGCTTGCGGTTGTCCCTGTGTGTTTGGAAGGGGTGGGATTGTTACAAATGTTGCAGATGTTGCAGCGGTTGTGTTGTAACATTGCTACTGGTGGCTTATTTGGGAGGAAGGGATGGTTATGACAAAAGATGGGAGAAAGTATAATGACAGATACCGACGCTGCGCTCAGGATGACATACGAGGGAATGTAGGTTACCTGTCAATATGTACAGGATAGGCCAGGGTGTTTTACCTGCGCAAAAGACTGGTGGAACTGGCGGTACATTGCGACGCAAAGGCGGGTATAGTAGTAACGTGCAGAGGAACCTGCTGGCGTCGCCCGCAATGACCGGCGTTGTCTTTGGAGTGGAACCCGGCGCCGGCTCGTTGTGTACCGGTCGCAATGGCCTTTCATTACCAGCGTGCGAGGCAGGAGAGAAAACAGCCATTGCGGCTTAACGGGGGCATCGGATATGCCTCCGTGGACGATACCAGCAGGGTCGCACAGAACCGTATACTTCGTAGGTTAGTAGGGGCGGAGCTGGCCTCCACCCTGGTTTCCCCAGCTGAGGGGGAAAGGAGCAGAGCAAATATGGCACAACAATGGGCATATAAAGTCGCGTATGTTGATTATCGTGGGCGTACTTCTTCGGAGGGCTATGAGACGCTCAAGGGACATAATGAGCGCAACACGACGTTCGCACGTCGTTATCTCAACAGCCTCGGTACAGATGGATGGGAACTGGTTGGTATCCAGCCCCTGACCTCCAACTCCGCCTACTACATCTTCAAGCGTCCCGCTCAGGAAGGCGACTACGCCGAAGAGGTTCCGGCTCAGGCACAGCAGCCTCAGCCCCAGCAGCCACAGGCTACTCCGGGCAGTCCAACCATCGAGAGCGCGTAAAGACTCGCCAACAGAAACAAGGGCAAAAAAGCAAGCCCGGCTTGCTTTTTTGCCCTTGTTTCTGTTAATGTACCTTCCCTCGACGGCTGGCTGACCTTGCTGATATAATGCCTGTGTATCGATCAATGTTGATCTTTCTCAGCGAGGACGAGGAGCAAAGTATGTCAGTTATACCTCCTACCGCTTCTACGAAGCAAGGGCCTGTTTACCAGAATTTTATCGGGGGAGAATGGCGCGCTGCCCGTAGTGGTGAGACGTTTGCCAGCACGAACCCGGCTAATATCCAGGAAGTGATCGGCTACTACCCGAAGTCGAGCCCTGCCGACCTGGAAGATGCCATCGACGCGGCGGTGAAGGCCCAGCCCGGTTGGGCCGCGACACCCGCGCCAGAGCGCGGAGAAATCTTGCTGCGCACCGCTCTATTGTTGGAGCAGCGCAAAGAGGAGCTTGCCGCGCTGATGACCCGCGAGATGGGCAAAATCCTGCGGGAGACTCGCGGCGACGTGCAGATTGCCATCGATGTCGCAAAATTTATGGCCGGTGAAGGACGGCGACCGGAAGGCCATACCTTTCCCTCGGCCTCTCCCAACAAATTCGATATGACCGTGCGCCAGCCGCTCGGTATCGTCGGCATCATCACCCCCTGGAACTTTCCTGTAGCCATCCCTGCCTGGAAGACCTTTCCTGCTCTGCTGGCCGGAAATGCCGTGATTCTCAAACCCGCCAGCGACACGCCGCTGCTGGTACTTAAACTGGCGGAGATTATGCAGGAGGCAGGTCTGCCCAATGGCGTGCTGAACGTCATCACCGGCCCCGGCGGCTCGCTCGGCGACGCGCTGGCAAGTAATAAGCGCGTCAACATGATCTCACTGACCGGCTCAACGGAGGTCGGGCGGCGCGTGGCTGAACTGTGCGGGCGCGACCTGCGCCGCTGCTCACTCGAACTCGGCGGTAAGAATGCCGTCATCGTGCTGGCCGATGCCGATCTGGGTGGGGCGGTCGAGAACATCGCGGCGGGGGCATTTGGCACGACCGGCCAGCGCTGCACAGCAACCAGTCGCGTCATTGTGCAGCGGCCCGTCCTCAGTGAATTCGTCGAGCGACTGGCGGCGGCGGCACAGCAGCTGGTGATCGGCAACGGGCTGAAGCCAGAGGTCGAGATGGGGCCGCTGGTGAACATGGGCCGCGTGCAGGCTGTGCATGAGTACGCACAGGTGGGCAAGCAGGAGGGGGCGCAGCTTGTCACTGGCGGCGAGCCGTTACAAGAGGGAGAGTTCAGTCAGGGCGCTTTCTACAAGCCGACCATCTTCACAGAGGTCACGCCAGGTATGCGCATCGCTCGTGAGGAAGTTTTCGGCCCCTTCATTTCCATTCTCCCCGTCAACTCCTACGAGCAGGCTGTGCAGGTGGCCAACTCGACCGAATATGGCCTCTCGACCTCCATCTTCACCGAGGATGTGCGCATCGCCTTTCGCGCCATTCGTGACATCGAGTCCGGCCTGGTCTACATCAACGCTGGAACCACCGGCTCCGAGATTCACCTCCCCTTTGGTGGCATGAAGTCCAGCGGCAACGGCCATCGCGAACTCGGCTCCATCGCCGTCGAAGAATTCAGCGAAACCAAAAGCATTTATGTGCTGTACCCACCACGGAAATCTTAAGAAGAGCAAGCAAGCGAAAAGTGGCTGCGCGCCGAGGCGCGCAGCCACTTTTCGCTTGCTTGCTCTTCTTAAATATTATGTCAGAGCGAACTGGGTGAAGAGGACTTCCCAGACCTCTTGATTTTCGATGCGCTCGAGGGGATTGGGGATGCGGGCATTGATCGTCTCGAAGAGGACGCGCAGCATCTTCTGAAGCACTGAGGATGCCTCCTCGTAGAAATCAGTGGCCTTGCTGATCTCCCCGCTCATGATCTCATAGCAGAGCGAGGTGAAGTTGGTGACATCGATGTGATTTTGCTCGATGATGAAGCGATAGTTGCCCATGTTGGTTAGTCCCGCACGGTGCAGCAGCGTGTAGAGCGCGTTCTGGTCGATCTCGGTATTTTTGGCGCGGCAGGTATCCGCCAGCGCATCCATCGTCATGTTGACAAACTCGACAAGGGCGGGTAGTTGTTCCATCGGCGTGCGACGGCGCACCCACTCCTGCTCCATCCTGCTGATCAGATCGAGCAGTTCAAAACTGTCCATGCGCCATATCTCGGCGGGGTTTGGCAGGCGCACGGTTGTGCGTCTATGCCCGCTATATCCATTATGTCCGTTGCTAATCCCATTGCCATTGTCGTTACCAGGTAGAGAGTCGTTGGGAGCATGCCAGGGTGAGGGCGACTCCTGAAGCACGGGGACGAGCATTTGATACTGCACCATCTTTGCCAGATCGTAGGCAATATCCATCTCCGGTCGGTGCATGGCGCAGGCGATGCGTCGCACCACGCGATTGTGATTGACCTGCATCAGCAGTTCATAGGCGTAGGTGCCAAAGCTCAGGACGGAGGAGATTGTAGGCGCCATTTGCAGGGCTGTATGCATGCGCTCTGGCAGCCAGCGCACAAGCTCCTGCCACTCGTCGCTATAGCAGACCATCTCCATCGTCAGCCGTACCACATCGAGATCGAGGGCTGCTTCGCCGTAGGGCAAGATGGATTGGCCGTTAGGGCTGGAAATAAACTCATAGATGCCATCCTGCCACATGCCCAGCTCGCGGGCCGTCCACAGAGCCTTCGTGCGCAGCGCCTCCCGCAGTTGCTGCTCGCTGATGACGCCCATCATCATCAATTTCTCACCGATACGCATACCAAAGGCGCTCTGAAGCTGCTGCTTGAAGGCATGTTCGATCTGCTCATGCGTTGCCATGCCCAGTTGTTGGAGCACATCGCCCAGCGTTAGGGCGCTGGCATGGAGTTCGGCACAATTCGCCATCTTCCCCAGATTGAAATAGAGGATTCCAGCTCGCCCCGAAGCATGCTTCAAATGGAGCGCGCCCGTCTGCGAGCCAAGCTCCATCATCTGCAACACCTCCACCAGATTAAACTCGCTCAGCGAACCCTTCAACAGGCTGCTATTCGTTGTCATGCACGCACGCTCCCCTAGCCAAATCAAATACAACGGGACGCCAGAACAGAAACCATCTACCCATTTCAATTGACCGAACAAATTGTTCAGCATGTGTTACTGTGCATTATAGCAAATGCCAGTATGCTTCAACAAGTGTCTTGTAGCTGGTGATTATCCACATGTTTCTATCTCCGGCCCCGCCCCCAGGCCGAGCGCAAGGCATCGGCCCTACTATAGATGTCCCAACACTCTGCTCCAAGGTGTTCCCGTCCGTGATCGAAGAGAGCGGAACAGTCGTGTATAGTAGGGCCACCCCTTGCGGGTGGCCTGGGGAGCGGGGTGGAATAGTACGCAGCCTCGATTCGCCCCTTCGGAGCAGACCTACGCCCTGGCTCATCTCTACAAAACTCTTTATCCCCACGTAGTACAAATGGATAACGCTTCCCAATCCTCCACCTATCACTTCCCCTCCCATTTCTCCCGTATCCTCCTCGCTCGCTCCGCCATCTTCTTCGCCTCCTCCGTGCGCCCTATCTTTCGCAGCAGATCAGCAAACCACCCCAAACAAGTAGCAACATTTGGATGTTCAGACCCGAACACTTTCTCACGAATGGCAATTGTGGGAGTAGGAATAGAAGATTGCTATGGGTTTTGTTTCTGCCTGTGCTTCTGTGCCTGTACTTGCATCGTACACTGCCACCATCTTGCTGCTCTCCTGCATTCTGGAGTGAATAGCGTTTCAGTGATGATTGTACGGGTAGTTTAGCTTATTATGTGTGTGAATGCAAGCAAAAATTCCCCTACAGACACACGGTAGGGATGGGGCATTGTCCTGTAGGGACAGGGGGAAAGGTTGGGTGGACGAGTGGGCCTGGTGCCTGTCTCTTGTGCAAGCCAACCAGTTCCTTTCGGCAGAGAGGAACGTCTGATGGGACGAAGCGGACAAGCACAAGGCCCCCGCCCGTCCTCCCTTCCACCCCTTGTCCCTACAGGGCCCCTTCCTGATTCTGGTTGTTCAAATTCATGATCAGCGTGTGGCCGATGCCTTGCGCTCGGCCTGCGTAGGGTAGGGTCGTCGCGTGTTATAATGATGCTATGAGTATACGAGATCGTGTTGCTGTTATTACCGGGGCGGGACGCGGTATTGGACGCGCCACCGCTCTGTTGTTCGCTCGCGAGGGGGCGAAGGTTGTGCTGTTTAGTCGCACGGTGGGCCAGCTTGAGGAGGTGGCGGCGGAGATTACTCACGATGGTGGGCAGTCTCTAATGGTGGTGGGCGATGTTGCACGTGAGGAGGATGTGCGGGCGCTGTTCACGGGGACGATGGAGATGCATGGGCGTGTGGATATCCTGGTGAATTGCGCGGGAATAGTCGCGACGCGCCCGTTTGTTGACATGGATGTGGCGACGTGGGATCGCGTGCTGGCCGTGAATTTGCGCGGCACCTTTCTCTGCTGCCTGGAGGCGTTTCGCATGATGGCTGAGCAGCGGCAGGGCGTGATTATCAATATGTCCTCGCTGTCGGGCGTCAAGGGCGTGGAGAAGTTTCCGGGTTTGAGCGCGTATAATGTCTCCAAGTCTGGCGTGGCAGGTTTGACGGAGATTCTGGCGGTGGAGGGTAGACCTTATAATATCCGCGTCTGTGCCGTAAGCCCGGGGGCTGTGGATACGGAGATGCTGCGGCAGGCAGCGCCCCATTTGAAGGCGGGTGCGACACCCTCTGATATGGCTGAATTGCTGCTCTTTCTGGCCAATGACTCTGGTCGCCTGCTGAGCGGCACAAACGTCGAAATTTTTAGCAATGAATGATCATAAGGTATATCATGGTTTACCTGACGAGGCGCGCCAGCTTTAGCGCGGCGCATGTGTTATGGAGTAGCGCGCTGAGCGAAGAAGAGAACTTCGCGGTGTATGAGAAGTGCGCGAATCCGCATGGGCACGGGCATAACTACGTGTTGGAGGTGACGGTGCGTGGGACGCCTGACCCGAGGACAGGCATGGTGCTGAACCTGACCGAACTGAAAAAGATCATCAACGAGTGCGTCATCGATGCGGTGGATCACAAAAACCTGAATTATGATGTACCCTGGCTGGATGGCTGCATTCCTACGACTGAGGTGCTGGCGATGAAGTTCTGGCAGCAACTGGAACCGGCTTTTCCCCCTGATTTGCTCTACGAAGTGAAGTTGATCGAGACGGAGAATAACTGGGCGAGCTATCGCGGTGAGGATGAGGAATAGAGAAGAGAACGAGCATGAGAGCAGGTACAGGGACGTGAGTAACGAAGGATAAAAGGACTTATGAGAATAGCAATGGTTGCTCCGCTGGTAACACCGATTGCGCAGCCTTATCTTGGTGGGTCACAGGCTCTGGTAGCCGATCTGGCGAAGGGGCTGACGGGACGCGGGCATAAGGTGACGCTCTTTGCGCGTGCAGGCTCTGTTGTGCCAGGGGTGACGATAGAGACAATTGCCGTGCCTGAGAGCGTGCGCCCGGCTGATTTTTCCGATGCCACGGGTACGCGAGATGTGCCGGTCGATATGGGGTATTTCGAGCAGGCTAATCTCTTTCTTGATCTCTTCCTGCGGCTGCGAAAGCGCAGCAGTGAGTATGACCTCGTGCATGCCCATGCCTTTGACCTGCCTGCGTTCGCCAGCAGCGCACTGGTGACAGATATTCCCGTGCTGCACACGCTACACCTACCTGCGCTGTTGCCTTCCATCAACGAGGCGCTGCGCGTGTTCCACCGGCGGGGACACCCGCTGACGTTGATTGGCGTTTCGCAGGCCAGCGTCCGCTCCTACTCGGATTACACCCCCGTCGATGCGGTGGTCTACAACGGGCTTGATCTGGATGCCATTCCCTTCTCATCTCATCCTTCTCGAGAGGCACCGCTGCTGTTCGCGGGACGTATTGCGCCGGAGAAGGGCGTTGAGGCGGCCATCGAGATAGCGGGACGGGCGGGATACCGGCTGCTGATAGCGGGGGGCATCTATGATCGCCGCTACTGGCGCGAACGGATCGAACCACGACTGCAAGAGGCGGGGGAGCGCGTGACCTACCTGGGGCACCTGGAACGGCTGGCGTTGTGGAAGATCATGGGACAGTCGCTGGGCCTGCTCTTTCCCATCGAGTGGGATGAGCCGTTCGGGCTGGTCGCTGTGGAGGCGATGGCGACGGGGACTCCCGTTATTGCCTACCGGCGTGGGGCTGCTGAAGAGGTCATCCGGCACGGGGAGACGGGCTTTCTGGTCGAGCCGGGTGAAGCCGCTTATGCCGCCGCGCTGGTGGACGACCTCTATGATATTCCCCGCGCTCGCTGCCGCGCCTATGTCGAGACGCATTTCAGCCTGAAACGCACCCTGGACGCCTACGAGCGCGTCTATCGCGAGACGTTACAGCGGTTTCACTCCCCGCAGGCTCAGTAGGGGCGATGCTATCAAGAAAGCTTCAACCCATGTCATTCTGAGCGCAGCGAAGAATTTTCGGCAACCACCTGGTCTGCAGGGCTACCGAAGATTCTTCGCTGCGCTCAGAATGACATGCCCGATTTGACGTAATCCTGTGATACGGGTATAATCGTGGAGATGTATTTGTATGGATAATGGGAGTAGCGGGTTACGCTGGCGTTGTTAAGATGCTTATCTGAACTGGCCCTCTTCCTCTGTTGTGTTTTCTCGTTTTTTTGTCTTTTTTCTTTTCTAAGGAATGAACTGATGCCGAAACTGTATGGATGGGTGCGTGAGGTGGTGCCTGAAAGTCCCGCCGATAGAGCGGGTATCCAGCCGGGTGATTTAATTCGCACGATCAATGGACATCTCATTCGCGACCTGGTCGATTATCGCTTTTATGTTGCCGATGAGGCATTGACGATTGGCTTTGAGCGCCAGCAAGAGCAGCATGAAGTACCTATTGCCAAAAGCTACGATGAGAATCTGGGCGTGCTCTTCGGAGAGGAGCCAGCGCCCTTTATTCGCCAGTGCGCTAATAAATGCGTATTCTGCTTTATCAAGGGCCTGCCCGAACGCTACGCGCCGCAGCCAGGTCTGCCACACGGTATGCGCTCCTCGCTCTACATCAAGGACGACGATTACCGCTACTCGTTTCTCTTCGGCAATTTCATCACGCTCACCAACCTGAAGGAGCATGACTGGCAGCGCCTGGACGAGCAGAAGCTGACGCCGCTCTATGTCTCAGTGCATGCGACAGAGCCGGAACTACGGCGCAAGATGGTGGATGGGCCGCGAGCAGGTGATATCCTGGGACATATCCAGCGTCTCGGCGGCATGCACATTACCTGTCACACGCAGTTAGTGCTCTGCCCCACCATCAACGACGGCGAGCAACTGGAGCGCAGCATTCGCGACCTCGCGCAGTTGCGGCCCATTGTCGAGTCCATATCTGTCGTGCCGGTTGGTCTGACAAAGTACAACAACATGATTAAAACCGGAGACTTGCCCCCGCTGCGCCACTACACATGCGAGGAGGCCGAGGCGGTGATCGAGCAGGTCGAGGGCTACCAGCGCCAGTTCGAGACCGAAAACGACGATGCTTACCCCTTCGTCTACCTCTCCGACGAGTGGTACTACCTCACGGGCCGCGACTTCCCGCCCGCACACCACTACGGCTCCTACGCGCAGATCGAGAACGGCGTGGGCATGACGCGCTACCTGATCGAGCAGTGGGAGCGCGGCAAATGCCGCCTGCCGAGGTCAATGCCCTCGCCATGTAAAGTAACGCTGGTAACCAGCATGATGGCGCGCCCGGTCATCGAACGGCTTGCGCAGGACATGCGCATAAGCGAGGGCCTGGAGGTGCAGGTGCTGCCAGTGGTCAACCAGTTCTTTGGCGCGGAGGTCACTGTTGCCGGGCTGCTCTGCGGCCAGGACGTTCTGGATGCCCTGCACGCGCAGCATGAAAGCGTTGGACCGGGAGACCTTGTCCTGCTGCCTCGCGTCATGCTTGACAACGAAGGCACACGCTTCCTCGACGATCTGACAGTGGAAGAGTTTCGCCAGCAACTGCCCGCCGCTGTGCGCGCCGAGTTCGTCCGCAACGTCCAGGAGGCCGTAGCCGCCATTTCCTCGCTGGCCTCTCCTACCCATCTGGAAAGTGTTCCTGCGCGAAGAGTGCTGCGTGTGCAAGCACGATAAAAAAGTTGGTTTATGCCAGTACCGAAGGGTTATCCACGGCTACGTTGTTGACAGCACGGGAGACCTGGCGAGCCGTCATCTCGCTGGCGGGGAAGGGAACGAGCAGCGATGCCAGGAATTTCGTATCGTGGAGCTCTGTGTTGAGCCATTCCTGGCGCGCCTCTGCTGGCAGGATGACGGGCATGCGGTTATGTGCCTGAGCCACCAGGTCATTCGGGTTGGTGGTAATCAGGGCGCAGCTCCGAATTGGCTGGCCCTGCGGGTCGGCCCATGTGTCCCAGATGGCGGCGAAGGCGAAGGGTTCGTGGTCCTTGAGGGTGAAGTAGATGGGATATTTGACGCCGTTCTCTTCTTTCCACTCGTAGAAGCCATCGGCGACCATCAGGCAGCGTTTGGAATCCAGCAGTCGCCGGAAGCCTGGCTTCTCCTCCAGCGTTTCGGCGCGGATATTGATCATCCTGTTGCCAATGGATTCACTTTTTGCCCATTTCGGGATGAGGCCCCAGCGCAGCCATGCCAGATGCTTTGAGCCGTCATCGTTTATAACGGAGACCACTTCCTGCGTGGGGGCGATATTGTAACGTGGCTTCGCCTCAAGTGTTGCAGGCACACCGAACACCTGGGCGACGGTCTGTATATTTGTAGTCAGCGTAAAACGTCCGCACATGCTCTTACTCCTTTATTGAATGGCCTTAACAAGCATCTTTCATGCTTCTGCTCATACTATTTTATTCTTTTTATACAGCATGAAACAGGTTGCTAACAAGCTGATCGTTTTTCAAGCAGGTCTTGCCGAACTTTTCCCATAAAAAAAGCCTGGATAGGGGGTCTTGTATGAATACGTCTGGTTTTTTTGAGGGGAAATATTGCTTTTTTTTGTTGGCTGCGTCCCATTTTTGCTTTTTTTTGTTGAGCCGAGGCTGGCTGGCAACGAAATTGCTTTTTTTTGCTGTGGCTGACGGATAACTGGGAGAAGGCGTGTTTTTTTTTGCTGCCGTTGTGGCAAGGCGCGTTTTTTTTGTTGCGTTCGCCAGGATGCTCTCTCTCTCTGTGCTGGTCTACTCTGCGGGGGTGCTTCGCCAGGGATAGCGCGGGCCAGGCAGGCCAGTTGTGGATGCTGTGCTTCCAGTGAGAGGCAGTAATCGTGCCAGGTTATAGCGAGATCGAAGTTGGAAGGGCGAACGAAGGTTTCTCCGTTGATCTCGACGGATTGGATGCGCGAGACGCGGAGGATGTGCTGCTCTCCGTTGAGAGAGTGCGCGGCGACCAGAAACCAGATGCCCGCTTTTGAGACCAGCCCGTAGGGATTGAGCAGGTGCTGGCTGGAGTTTCCAAGCTCGTCAAGGTAAGAGAGCAGGATGGTGCGGTCGTGGCAAACGGCCTCTTGCAGGGTAGTAAGATGAGGCAGCGTTTCCCTGCTATAATACCACCAGGTTGTGTCCATGTGGATGCGCTTGCGTAAGTGCTGCGCATCCTTGCGCTGGCTGCCCGGAAGGGCCGCGGAGAGTTTGAGCAGGGCATCGTTGAGCGCCCGGTCCAGTCCGAGGTCGGAGAGCGATTCCGCCATGCTGAGCAGGAAAAGGGCCTGCGCTTCCGTGCTGGTCAGGCCGGTCAAACGGGTCTGGTAGCCGTCGACGAGGGAGATGCCGCCGCCGGGGCCGCGCTCAGCATAGACAGGTATACCGGAGCTGCTCAGCGCGTCGAGGTCGCGGTAGATGGTACGTTCCGAGACTTCGAGCTGTTGCGCCAGTTCCTGCGCCGTCAAGCGTCCTCGCGTTTGCAGCAGCATCAGCAGTGAGAGAAGTCGATCTGCGCGCATGTAGTTATCTCCATATGTGTATGGGGGTTGACTTCGCATAGCAAGTATAGCATGAGAAACAAGATAGTGCCAGAGATAAGATATAATAACAGAGCCGTATATTTGAAAGTTTTCAACATGAGAAAGGATAGCAGAACATATGACAATGGACGCTACATCGGGCGGAGAGGCGAAGGCGTATCGCAAGAAGGTGGGCTTTGTGGCCGAGTCGCCGAATTTTCCGGGTGATTGGAATGCGGTAGTAGAGAAGGTGAAGATAGCCGATGAACTGGGCTTTGACTCGATCTGGCTGGGCGAGTCGTGGGGCTACGAACTGTTTACCTCGATGGCCGACCTGGTGCGTTCTACGAAGCGCATCAAGATCGGGGCGGGCATCGCCAATATTTTCTCGCGCAGTCCGGCGCTGATTGCCAGTACGGTGGCTACGCTGGACGAGCGGTCGGGTGGGCGCATCTTGCTGGGACTCGGCCCTTCGGGTGCCAATGTGATTGAGCACTGGCATGGCGTTCCCTTTGAGAAACCCGTACGGCGAACTCGCGAGTATGTTGAGATCATTCGCACGATATTGCGTGGGGAGAAGCTGGTCTATCACGGCGAGATCTTCAACCTGGAACGCGGGTTTAAGCTGCGTTTCACGCCGACGCGAGCGGATTTGCCCATCTATATCGCGGCAATGGGGCCAAAGAACGTGGTGCAGTCGGGCGAGATTGCTGATGGTGTGCTGCCCGTCTACTGGCCAGGCAATAAATGGGGCGAGCTGCGCGAGCAGTTGGATGAGGGGGCGCGTATTGCCGGAAGGCCAGCGCACAGTGCTGCCATTGCGCCCTATATTACGTCAATCATCATGAGTGAGAACGCGAGTGAGGAAGATTGGGCTGCCGCTCGCTATGCCGCCGCTATGCCGCTGGCCTACTACATCAGCAGGATGGGCGTCTACTACGCGCAGATGCTGACGCGCAATGGTTATGGCGAGGAGGTCAAAGCGGTGCAGGAGGCCGGGAAGCAGGGCATGAAGAGCGCGGTGCAGGCCGTGACGCCGGCATTGCTCGACGCCACGACCATCGTTGGCATGCCACAACAGATTGTGCAGAAGCTCGATCAGTGGGCTGCTTCGGGTGTGGATGAGCCGCTGCTGGGTATGCCGGATGGATCAGTCGAAGAGGCTGGCGAGAAGCTTTCGGCGTTGATGTCGGCGTTGAATGCATAGGGAGACTGGCGACTCGCTGCGCTCTCGCCAGACGGGCGACCCTGAAGGTCGCCCCTACGGGCAGGGGGATGACCCTGAAGGTCGCCCCTACGGGCAGGGGGATGACCCTGAAGGTTGTCAGTAGGGGTGGGTGGGCGGTCTTGAAGGTTGTCGTTACGGGTTTTGTGGCTTGCGAGGCGGGCGGCGAACTCATCGGCGTGCAGCAAGCGTTTGTGAATTGATGGATGATTGTGGAAGAGCAGTTCGACGAGTGCGGGTGGCTCGATCTCGGCCAGGTTCTGGTCGGCCAGCTTTGTCATGGTGCTCTTGAACGCCTCGACCATGTGCGTTGTTTGCAGCGCGTACTCATCGGCTTGATACTCGACTACACGGCTGTAGCCGTTGCTCAATGGCATGACGATCAGGCCGAAGATGGCGGTGAGCAGCAGGATGAAGGGGATGGTGGCAGCACTCGCCATGCTCGGATAGATGCGCGCAGTTTGTACTGACCAGTGCAGGGCGAGGTTGACGAGGTAGAGGCCACCGAGTGTCAGGATAGACTGGCTGAGAATCAGCTTCCAGATGTCGGCATGCACGTGGTGGCCCAGTTCGTGCGCTAACACGACCTCGATCTCATCGGGTGTGTAGCGATCCAGCATGGTATCGCCGACGACGATGCGGCGCGTATTGCCCAGTCCCATCAGGGCCGCGTTGGCCGCCGTCGTTTTGTCGCTCATCTTCATGGTGAAAACGCCGCGCACGCGAGTATGGGCGCGGGCGGCAAGGGCCAGCAGGCGCTGTGTCAACTCGCCCTCCGGCAGTGGCGTGAACTTGTAGAACAGGGGTAGGATGAGCACGGGCGCGAGGTTTGCCATTACGACCGAGAAGAGCAGCATGATCAGCCCGACCCAGAGCCACCACGTGTCCGGCTGCGTTGCCAGCAGCAGGTAGACCAGTTCAACAGCCGCGCACTCGAAGACCAGTCCCAGCACCAGCCCCTTGAACAGATCGGTCAGCCAGCCTCGCAACGACTGCGTTGCAAGACCGTAGCGATGGGGCAGCACATAGCTGCTATAGTAGCTGAGCGGCGCGGTGAGAAGCTGGTAGCCGAGCATGAGCACCAGGAAGTAGACAAGGATCTGCAAGGGGAACCAGCCTGCCGCCGGCTGCCAGCTCAACGGGTGCAGCACATGCGCCCACCAGATGCCCAGCCCACTCGCCAGAATGACAATCACACCAATGGCGGCAAGCGCCATATCGAGCAGCGATAGTCGCAGCCGTAAGCGCGCATACTCTCGCGCCTTCTGCTGCCGCTTTTCATCAATCAAAGGAGTGTCGATCATGGAACTATTCCAATCTATTGAAAAACTTGATACCAGTATTTTACCTGTATGAGAGCTTTTCTTAAGCCTCTCAGTACTCCTTCTCGCCCCTGGCCTGAGTTTGTAAGTATGGCAAGCGTTCTGGCGAAAGGCCCAATACTGACAGACAGCCTTATTATGCAACGCATCCGGGCCAGAACGCAATGTATGGCTATTGAGGCCAGCATTGGCGAAGCCCGGATATCCCGCTTCTGCGTGTTTTTACCCAATCTCTTGTCGAATAATCAGGATAATTGCTCTCACTCCTTTCCGTATGACTTCGTCTAAAAAAGACTCGTACTTTTCTCATTTTTCATTTCAAATATGTATATATAATATATTGCCAGATGGCACAAAGGTGCTACCTGCGGGGTCGAGAGATGCTTCCACTCATCAGCATGAGATGATGAGGTCCCTCTCTATATCCTGGAGGGCTGGTTATGTAGGTTCTCCTCTGTACATTTTTCTCCAGGGAGGAAGCAAGCTTTTGAGGCGGCATCTGTCGCCTCGTACATATGTTGGAAGGAGTCATCGATGCGTTCTCGTTCGTTTTCCGCCATTCTGCTCTTCGCCTGCTTGCTCTGCCTGCTGGCCTTGCCGGATATATTACCAGTGAGAGCTACTGCCCCCTCAACCTATGCCGGGCAAGGCATCAAGCCAAGCGGGCACGGCGTGGTGGTTCCGCAGAGAATCAATACTGCTAACCTCAAACAGAGTAAGTTAACGTCTTCCAGCCACAGCAGCATTGCGCGGTCTGCCTCAACCTCAACCTCAATTCCACAAAACATACTTCCTTACCCTCCAAATGTGGTCAACGTTCCGGCTCCGACCACTACTGATGCCACTGCTATGACCGGTCAGTCTGTACAGAATCAACCCACAGCAGATGCCAGTGGTGCTGGTGGCGTTGATAACTACATGGAGACCGTTGAGGGAGGAATCGCGATCTATACGCGCAGTGGAACTCAACAGTTGACGAGCACCTATCAGACCTGGTTTAATCTGCCAAGTGCTCAGTTTGTTGACCCGGTGACTGTATGGGATGATACCGGCGATCGTTTCATCTTCAGTGTTATCGAACAGGGAACTGCTAACGTCCTGGTCTCGGTGGCCCAGCAGAGCGATGCAACGGGAAGCTATTGCAACTATACCTTCGCCGGTCTTGCCAATGAGACCTTTGATAGGCTGGGGGTGGATGCCGATGGCATTTATTTCAGCGCCAATATCCTCTCTACCGCAGGACAGGTCGTAAGCAATGAACTGTACTCTACCAGTCGTACAGCGTTGGAAAGCTGTCAGACCGCTACCGATACCTCCTGGACGGCCCTGACGAACCCGGATAGTACCATTGCGAAAGCCATCACCCCGGCAAATGAGGATGGCAGTACACCGGGCTTCGAATACCTGGTCGATGCCTTTCCGGCTGGTGCTTGCCAGGTGACCCTTTGGACCCTTACCAGCGCCAATGTCCTCACCCGCCTCACCGTCCCGACCCAGTGCTACAATCCTCCACCCAAGGCAAAGCAGATGGGTTCTTCAACTACAATTAGTACAGGAGATTGTAGCGTCACCCAGGCCAGCCTGGTCAATGGCTTGCTGACCTTTGACAATACAGGGGCTTATAACTGGAATGATGGTCATGGATCGGTCAGCATTGTCGAATGGTACGTCATCAATCCAAGTAAAAGCATGCTTTCCAGTGAGGGGGCCTTTGGCACCCCTGGCTACTGGCTCTTCTACCCATCGACCATCACCACTGCCAACGGGCATATGCTCTTTGTCTATAGTGCCTCCGGTTCGAGCATCGATCCCAGTGCCTGGTACGTCACTCAAACGATGACGGGTGCAATGGCTCTAGCCAACGGAACCAGTTACTATACCTATAGCGGGCAGACTGTCTCACCATGGGGAACGTACCAGTCGGCCTGGCCGGATACCGACTCAATCAATGCTAATGCCGTCTGGATCACCGGGGAGTATGTCGCATCAACCAATGTCTGGGGCACCAAGTTTGACCTGGTGACTCCATAGCATTCAGCAGGTCAGAGTGATAAGAGCAAGTAAGCGGATTGGGTCACGGCCCAATCCGCTTACTTGCTCTTATCGCTCTGACCTTATTTACGCTTTCTTGAAGGTGGCGGTCACTTTACCGAAGGTGAGGGTGTCGCCTTCGGTGAGAGGGGTGGCCCTGTCGGGTTCAAGGCGCTTGCCGTTGAGGCGTGTGGCGTTGGTGCTGTTGAGATCGGTCACGGTGTAGCTGCTGCCGATGTGTTCGAGGGCGGCGTGGATGCGCGAGACAGTATCCGCGCCCTCCATCGGGCCGAGGTCGACCTCTGGCTGGATGCCGCCGAGATCGTGATCGTAGCGACCGACCAGCGCACGCTCGCCTGAGAGCGTAATCTGCTGCCCGTTGCTGAAGGTCAGGTTGCCCCAGGGCGTACTGGCGTCGGGCAGCGGCTGACTGGACTGGCTGACGGGCCGTGCCTGAATGGGCTTCGGAGGTATAGCTGGTGCCGGAGGGGTCTGTGCCTTTGGCGTGACCGGCTGCGGCTGCACGGGTGGAATGTACAAAGGGGCCTGTTGCCGCTGCGGCTGCGCTCTGGGCGTTTCCGGCTTCGGCGTTGCAGGCATATACGTGATCGTTGGCGTTGGCTGAGATGGCGGTTCCTGCGGTGTTGGCGGTACATATGGCTCCGGCTTTGATGGCACCGGAGGGGGCGCAGGCTGTGCAGGCGGCGTGTACAATGGTGGTTGTGGCCGTGCCTGGGGTTGTGGGCGTGGCTGCGGAGGCGGCGTATACAACGGTTCTGGCGGCGGAACCGGTCTTGATGGTGGTGGTGTGTACGATGGCGCTTGTGGAGCCGACGTTGGAGAAGTTGGCTGTGCCGCCTGGGTCGCGGTCATACTCTGGTAGGTGGACGCGCCACATTTTGGACAGAAGGAGGCATCGGGAACCAGTTCGGCCTTGCAGTTAGGGCAGAGCAATTTAAGCGAGCGCCCGCAGCCACTACAAAAGGTGTCACCTTCCTGATAGGGGGTGTTGCAGGTGGGGCAGCGCAGCCCACTTGCCGGTTGCGCAACCGGTGCCGGAGGCGGAGCGGGCAGTGCGTTGACGACCTGCGGCCCTGGAATGTATTGTGGTGTATAGGATGGCGGAGGTGGTGACCACATCTGCTGCATCTGCGGCATCAGTTGGGCAGGAATCTGACTTGCCTGCAAGCCTGGGCGTTGCTGGCGCACCAGGCCATCAACCACGTTGAGCACCTGGTTTGAGAGGCTGGCCTGGCGCACAGCCCCGACGCCTGCTGTCAGCATCAATGGCCAGAGGACGGGCATGGCAACGATGCCGACGGCTCCCACTGCTGCTTTATCCAGCCACTTCTGCTGCCCGATCATCGCCAGCACTCCGCCAGCTGTGCGCTGGATGGTTACGGTGAGGGCTGCCTGCATGCCAATGATGGCCTCAAAGTCGCCGCCCTTTTTCAACTGCACCAGCATCTGGTCTTTGTTGCCGATTTGTTGTGCCTGGTAGTTCTGGGCCAGGTAAATGTTCACCAGATCGTTGGCAAGACGTTCGACATCTATTTCTTCGCTGTTATAAAATCGTGCATCCATCCGCTTCTCTCCTTGACGCAAGGTATACGACGTGACAGGGAGGAATAAAGCTTTTCTGGTAAGCTACTCCTCATGTTTATCTGATATATACGTATATTCTGATGATTTTATTACGCCTGTGCTGGTGCCGGTGCTGGATGTACTGCCGGGTCCTGCTGGCGTAGCAGATCATTTCTCAATTGTACCATGATCTGGTCATCATTGCTGATCTGCTGTGTCTGATATTCATGGAAACGATACAGATTTGCTGGTCGGTGGCGAGCTGGTTGATATTCAAAGTGTCACTTCTGTAAAAAATGGGCATTCATTGCTTGTTTTCTCCTCTGTCTATACTTTTTTTGCACGGTAAAGCATATAAGCCAGGGATTTGTACTTGAACGGGTTATCCATCTCTACCAGTATGTACGCCTGGGGATGTTCAGGGTTGGAAGATGTTTCGGAGAAAAGGGAACCAGGGCGGAGGCCAGCTCCGCCCTTCTGTTTGTGGAGTGGTATAATAGCTATATTCTTGCGATACATGAGAGTAAAGCATATGAGCGAACAGATTGAGAGCAGCACAATAGAGCAAAATGGACATCGAGCTTCCACTACTCCTACACGTGGACGTGGGCGCGTGGCGGGTGTGAGGAAAAATGGAACTCCGGCGAGCGGAGATTCCAGAGAAAATGGGAATGGTGAGGAAACCGGAGGTAGCGGCGAACTGGAACTGGCAGAGCAGGGTGTGCGGGTGCGCGATACTCTGCGCTATATCATCCTGGGCCTGCTGGGAACGCGCCCCATGAGTGGCTATGATATCAAGCAAGCTTTTGACCGCGCCCTTGCCAGCTACTGGAACGCGGGCAACAGCCAGATTTACACGACACTGAAGAGCCTGAGCCACGAGCAGCTGGCGGAAGCCGAAGTGATCGTGCAAAAGAGCCGCCCCAATCGTAAGGTGTACCGCTTGACTCCGGCGGGTCAGGCCGAACTCGATCGCTGGCTGCACACGGAGGTTCCCGAACGCTTCAGCAAAGACGATTTTCTGACCAAACTCTTTTTCTGTGGTGAGACCACCGACGACGTGGCGCTCAAGCATCTGCAGGAGCACCGCAACAGCCTGTTGAAGCAAATTGAGTACATGGAGTGGGTGCGCCAGCAGTACGGCTCGCGTCCCTCCCGCCGCCCGCACCTGCTCGAATACCAGATGCTGGTGCGCGAATACAAAGAGGCCACGCTCAAAGCCGACCTCGAGGTGACTGAACGCGCTATTGCGCGCCTGCTGGAGAAGCAGGAGAAACGTTAATCCGGTTGCCAGTGATGCTCTCTATAGATTCTCAGGGTTTGCAGGTCGCCGGGGACGTAGGTGACGAGGGAGTAGCTGGAGACGCCAGTGAAGACGGTGGTGGCGGTGCGCAGGGCGAGACGGCCAAGCTGGCTGTGCTGGACGTGGAAGACGAATGAGGGTTCGGGCCGCCCTTCGGGGTAGGTGGCGGCGGCTATGCGGCGGAACTCTGGGAGAGCGCGCAGGCGTTTCCAGAGTTCTTTGTATTCGGGCAGGTGCGTGATCGTGCGCGTCTGGTACTGGAAGTCGCTGACGAGGCGGTGGGCGAGATTTTCCCAGCCAAAGAAGAGACGACGACGCTGTGGGTCGAAGACCAGTTCGAGCAGGTGGCGTTTCTGGTCGTCTAAGCTCTCTTCCTGTGCCTCAAAAAGGATGACGGCGGCATCATTCCAGGAGTGCAGGTACCAGAGCCGGTTGAGCGAGTGGGCCGGGTAGGACGTGTTGCGCACGAGCAGGGAGGCCATTTCACCGAAGTCGAGCAGGCCACTTTCGCTCTGCTCGATGTCGAAGTAGTGGCCGGTGAGGCGTGTGTAGGCTTCATAGAGGCGGTGGCGCTCGTCGCTGTGCAGTTCCAGGGCGCGGGCAATGTTCTGCGCGACGTGCTGCGACGGGTTGCGGCGCATGCCCGCTTCCAGGTGATAGATGTAGGTGCGCGAGAGCCGCGTCGCCTGCGCCAGTTGTCCCTGCGACAGGCCCCGGCGCTGGCGGAACTCGGTGATTAATTGTGCAAACTCAGAAGCGTTTTTAGCTGTCATCAGGTATGTGATCTGAATATAGGGCGGAGGCCAGCTCCGCCCCTACTAACGACGGTTCCAGGCGATGCTAACGTAGGTTGGTAGGGGCGGAGCTGGCCTCCGCCCTGGTTGCTCTCCCAAACACAGTAACTCGTTAGCTGCATCTCCATTATGCCCTAAAATTTGTTAGCTGGCAACATGGTCTTATGGTGAGAATGCACATATACTTAGAGCAGCGGGACATGTGTGTGTTGTATGGCTCAGAGAGGAGCTGCCTGGAATGTCTGATCCGTCGGTAATCAATAATTCGCAAGCGGAGCAGAAAGTCTCTTCTACTGCTGTCTCTGCCTCCGCACATTTCGATGAACTGTTGGCTACCCGTCCCTGGATACGTCATTATGAAGAGGGCGTACCGGCGCACATCGCTATTCCAGATCAACCGCTGACCTGGCTGCTCGATGTGACGGTGAGCCGTTTCCCGTCTCGTACCGCGATTATCTATTATGGCACAAAGCTGAGTTATGCGCGCCTGTCCTCGCTGGCAAATCGGTTTGCCGCCGCCTTGCAGCGTCTGGGTGTGCAAAAGGGCGACCGTGTGGCGGTGGCGCTGCCCAATATTCCGCAGTATGCCATCGCTTATTATGGTGCCTTGCGGGCCGGTGCCGTGGTGGTGCCCACCAATCCCCTCTATACCACGCATGAGATGCAGCACCAGTTGGCAGATTCCGGCGCTCGCGTGCTCGTCATGCTCGATACTTTCTATCCCGTCATACGTCCTGCCCGCTCAGAAACCGCGCTGGAGCATATAATTGTCACCAGCGCCGCCGATTTCCTGCCGCCTGTACTGCACGCTCTTTTCCCGCTCAGCCAGCGCGGGGCCAGGCACCCTGAGCCATCTCTGGCTGCAAAGGAACTGCACGATGACCCGACGCTGCATGAGATGAGCGAGATGTTAGCATCACACGCGAGAAGTGGCATTGAGGTCTTCAATCTTCCGGTACATAGCAGTGGAAATGATCTGGCCGTGTTGCAATATACCGGCGGCACGACTGGCCTCTCGAAAGGGGCCATGCTGACGCATCGGAACCTGCTCTCCAATGCCTTGCAGACGCGCAGTTGGACGCCAGAGGCGCATGATGGCGAAGAGGTCGTGCTCTGCGTTGCACCTTTCTTCCACTCTTATGGCATGACGGTGGGCATGAATTTCGCCATACGCGGAGGGGCGACGATGGTGCTGCTGCCTCTTTTCAAGGCGAAGGAAGTGGTGAAGACAATCGAGCGCTATCGCCCGACGCAGTTACCAGGAATTCCCACTATGTACATCGCCATCATGCGCGAGGCGGGCCAGCATGTGGAGAAGCTGAGTTCGATCAAGTACTGTATCAGCGGCGCGTCGGCACTGCCAGCGAAGGTGCGCGACGATTTCGAGGCCATGACGCACGGCAAGCTGGTGGAGGGCTACGGGCTGAGCGAAGCCTCGCCCGTCACCCATTGCAATCCGCTCAATGGCGATGTGCGCGATGGCAGCGTCGGTCTGCCTCTACCCAACGTCGAGGCCGCCATCATGGACCCGGAGACACATGAACTGCTATCGCCGGGACAGGTGGGAGAGATCGTCGTCAAGGGGCCAAACATCATGAAGGGCTACTGGAACCGTGCGGAGGAGACGGAGAGCATCTTCTACAAAGGCTGGATGCGCACCGGCGACCTCGGCAAGATGGACGAAGAGGGTTACTTCTATATCGTTGACCGTGCCAAAGACCTGATCATCGCCAGCGGCTTCAACGTCTATCCACGCGAGGTGGAAGAGGCGCTTTTCCGGCATCCCGCTGTGCTCGAAGCCGCCGTAGCCGGAGCGCCCGACGAGTACCGGGGCGAGACGGTAGCCGCCTTCGTCGTGCTCAAACCCGGCTTTGCGCCAACAGAGGAGACACGGCAGGATATTCTCGCCTTCTGCAAACGCGAATTGACTGCGTACAAAGTTCCCAAAATGCTTGAATTTCGCGACAGCCTGCCCAAAACCCTCGTTGGCAAGGTGCTACGCCGCGAACTTAAGGTTACAAAGTAATCCCGTAGGCGCTGAATGTATTCTGCGCACCGCCGATGTATTGGCCACCGGGGCCACGCGGGCCGATCAATCGGCGGTGGACACGATAAATCGCGTCCCTACGGATAACATGTTATAAGGAGAAGTAATGTCAACAACAGTGAAACCGACCGAGAAGGGTACGGCGTTCCTGACCACGCCTGTCAGCGAGAGCGCTGATAAGATCTTTACGCTGGAGCAGCGCGACGATGAGCAGCGCTGGATCGAGGAGTCGAGCACGGCATTTATTGCCCGTGAAGTTTTGCCCAGAGCCGAGGCCATCGATCATCAGGAGCCGGGACTGGTACCGGGGCTGCTGAAGAAGGCAGGCGAGCAGGGTATGCTGAGCATCGACGTGCCGGAGGAGTATGGCGGCACGGAACTGGGCCTGCTGGTCAGCGCGCTGGTCGGCTCGACCATGCGCGAAGCCTCGTTTAGCACGGCCTTTGGCGCGCACACCACCATCGGCACCCTGCCCATCGTCTTCTATGGCAACGAGGAGCAGAAGCGCACGTATCTGCCGAAGCTGACCTCCGGCGAGTGGATCGCCGCCTACGCGCTGACCGAGCCGGGTGTCGGCTCTGATGCAATGCACTTGAGCACCCGGGCGGAACTGTCCGAGGATGGTAAATACTACATCCTCAATGGCACGAAGCAGTGGATCTCCAACGCCGGTTTCGCCGATATGATGATCGTCTTTGCGCGCATCGGCGACAATCGCCCCTCGGCCTTCATCGTGGAGGCAAGCTGGCCGGGCGTCTCGACCGGGGCTGAGGAGCGTAAGATGGGCATTAAAGGCTCCTCCACGCGCCAGGTCTACTTCGAGAATGTGAAGGTGCCAGTGGAGAACATGCTGGGCGAAATCCACAAGGGCTACAAAATCGCCTTCAACATCCTTAACATTGGACGACTGAAGCTGGGGGCCGGAGCCGTTGGCGGTTCGCGGGCGGCGCTGGGCATGGCGGCAGCGTACAGCACGGAGCGTAAAGCTTTCGGCAAGTATATCAGCGAATTTGGTATGATTAAGAAGAAGCTGGCGCGTATGGCCGCCGAAACCTACGCGGCAGAGAGCGAGGTCTTCCGCACCGCCGACAATATCGAGCAGGCACGGCGCAGCGCCAGCGATACCGAGGGACAATTCAAGGCCATCGAAGAGTATGCCGTTGAAGCCTCCATCGCCAAAGTACATGGCAGCGAGGCGCTGGCAATGGTGGTGGACGAGGGGGTGCAGATCTTCGGCGGTTACGGCTTCATGCAGGAGTATCCAATTGAGAAGGCTTACCGCGATGCCCGCATCCAGCGCATCTACGAAGGTACTAATGAGATCAACCGGCTGGTCGCCTCCGGCACGCTCTTCCGTCGCGTCATGTCCGGCAAAATTCCTCTGATGGCGCAATATCCGGCCATTGAGGCCAACATTACCTCCGGCAAGGCACCTGACCGTTCCGAGGGCATACCGGCTTCTCTGAGCGAGGCCGTCAATGCGGTAGAGCGCGCCAAAGACGCGACCATCTACACGGCCATGAAGGCGGCCACGAAGTACATGCAGGCTCTGGAGAACGAGGAAGAATTCATCGAGTACCTGGCGAACCTGCTGATCGACATCTACGCCAGCGACAGCGCGCTGGCTCGTGCGGTGCAGGCTGTGCGGCGCAGCGACGCGAACAGCGACATTCACGTCAAGCTGGCGCAACTGGCAACCTGGCTGGCCTTCAACCGCATCCGTTCCAACCTCGACCAGGTGATCGCCACCAATTTCAGTGAGAGCGAGATTCAGGAAGAGCTGCCACGTGTGCGCGCCTACCTGGGCGACTACCTCATCAATGGCGTCGCCCTGCAGCGCGAAATTGCCGATCTGGTGGTACAGAAGCAGGGGTATCCCCTGGAAGGGTAGAATTAAAATGCAGGTTGGCGATGTGACCTCGTGGGAGCGTACGTTCTCGGTAGAGGATGTGCTGCTCTTCGGCCAGATTTCAGGCGATCAGGGTGTTCATCACGTGCGACCGGATGAGCAGGGGCGCTTAATGGTGCAGGGACTGTTGACGGCAACACTGCCCACCAAACTGGGCGGCGACATGAACTACATTGCTCGCACCATGAGCTATGAATTCTTGCGGCCCGTCTTCACAGGTGATACGATTCGCTGCGAGGTCACGATCACGCGCCTGGAGCAGGTCGAAGGGCGCATTCATATGAGCGCGAATGGTGCCTGTCGCAACCAGCACGGCAAAGAGGTGCTGCGTTTCCAGACAAGCGGCGTTATACGTGAACCTGTGAAAGTGTAGGGGCGCATTGATGAATTGGAATAAACAAGATCGGCAAGGAGGGGAAGCCATGTTCTGTAGGGACAGGGGGTGGAGTGATGGGGATGAGGGGGCCTTGTGCCTGTCCTGGCGGGGATATGTTGCTCGTACCTATATCAATCCTGACAAATCGCTCCTGCACCTGGACGCGGACAGGCACAAGGCCCCCACTCCTCACCTCATCCACCCCCTGTCCCTACAGGATCCCCTGGCCGATCTTGTTTGGTCAAGTTCGTCATTGCGTCAGGAGGAGGTGTGCTGATGAGCGTTATGGTATGCCCGTCAGACAATGTGGCTGCCCCGGTTGAGGATGTTTGGGCATTGCTTATGCACCCGGCGCGTTATGACGAGTGGTGGGATATCCAGATTGACCAGATTACACCGGAGGGGCCAGCTGCGGCGGGTCAGGCTATCCATGCCTCCAGTAGCGAACTGGGTATACGGGCGAAGGTAAGCATTGCTGTCGAGGCGGTTTTTCCTGATAGGTACCAGATATGGTTTAGCGTACGTTTCCCATCTGGCATCGTCTCGCACAACACGATTAACTGTACCCCCATCGATGAGCAAACGTGCTATGTGCAGTATGGCTGAGACTTTCGTTTCCCCCCAGGTTGGCGGGGCTGGCTGATGGAGCACCTCGGAGCGCGTCTTTTTGAAGCGGGTGTAGTCAATTTATTGCACAGATTGAAAACGGCGGCGGAGAAGCTGCATGCAGACAGGATAGCAACGACCTGATAAGGAGATTGAGATAATGGCAGAGGCAGTGATTGTGAGCGCGGTGCGCACTCCCATTGGACGTGCGAACAAAGGTGTATTGAAGGATGTACGCGGCGATGATCTGGCCGCTATCGCGGTTAAGGGTGCTTTAGAGCGCGTGCCGCAGCTTGATCGCTCGCTGATCGAGGATGTGATTATTGGTTGCGCCTTTCCAGAGGGCGAGCAGGGCATGAACCTGGCGCGGCTGGTGGGAGCGCTGGCTGGTCTACCAGAGACGGCGGGCGGCGTGACCGTGAATCGTTTCTGCGCGTCGAGCTTGCAGGCGGTGAACATGGCGGCGCAGAGCATTATGCTGGGTCTGGGCGATGTGATCGTCGCGGGCGGTGTGGAGAGCATGTCGCGGGTGCCGATGGGCGGCTTCAACCCGAGCTTCAACCCGCGACTGATGCAGCCTCGCGAGGGTGAGAAGTCTTCTTCGCCATATCCGCCTGGTGAGCTGGAATATGGCTATTCCAGCTACATTCCGATGGGTATGACGGCGGAGAATCTGGCCCGCGACTACGCTATCAGTCGCGAGGCGCAGGATGCCTTCGCGCTGCGCAGCCATCAGAGGGCGGTTGACGCCACCGATAGCGGCATTTTCAAGCGCGAAATTGTGCCGGTGACGCTGCCCAATGGGCGGGTGATGGAGATTGACGAGGGGCCGCGCCGCGATACCTCGCTGGAGAGGCTGGCCTCGCTTGAACCGGCCTTTATCAAGGGTGGCACGGTGACGGCGGGCAATTCCAGCCCGCTCAACGATGGCGCGTCCGCAACCGTGCTGATGTCCGCCGAGAAGGCGCGCGAACTGGGCATTCAGCCACTGGCGCGGGTGGTTTCGATGGCCGTAGCGGGCGTGAGACCCGATATTATGGGTATCGGGCCGGTTCCGGCGATGAAGAAGGCGCTGCAGCGAGCAGGCTTGCAGTTGAGCGATATCGATATCATCGAGATCAACGAGGCCTTTGCTGCGCAGACGCTGGCGGTGGTGCAGGCTATGGGCATTGATCAGGAGAAGCTGAACCCGCATGGCGGCGCAATTGCCCTCGGACACCCGCTTGGCAGCAGCGGTGCGCGCCTTATCGCCACATTGATCAATGATTTGCAAACTGCCGGTAAGACGCTGGGCATCGCCACGCTCTGCGTTGGTGGCGGACAGGGTGTTGCTACGATTATCGAGAGGTTGTCATAGTCATGTCATACCAGATACGAAAAGCTGCCGTGCTGGGTGCGGGCGTGATGGGCGCGGCCATCGCGGCGCACCTCGCCAACGTCGGCATCCCCAGCTTCTTGCTTGATATCGTCCCGCCCGATGCGGGAGCTGATCGCGACAAAATCGCCCGCACCGGTCTGGAAAAGGCTCTCAATGCTCGTCCCGCCGCGTTTTACAGCAAGCGCGGAGCGAAGCTTATTACCGTAGGCAATATCGAGGACGATCTACAGGCATTGAGCGGCGTGGACTGGATTATCGAGGCGGTTGTGGAGCTACCGGAGATCAAGCGCAGGCTCTACGAGCAGATTGAAACGGTGCTTGCGCCCGGCACGATTATTACCTCCAACACATCGGGCCTACCCGCCCACCTGCTGACCGAGGGGCGCAGCGAGACGTTCCGGCGCAACTTCCTGATTACGCATTTCTTCAACCCGGTGCGCTACATGCGCCTGCTGGAACTGGTGCCCGATGTTGATACCGACCCGGAGTTGCTGCAGTTCATGCAGCAGTTCTCGACCGAGGTGCTGGGCAAGGGCGTGGTGATTGGCAAGGATACGCCCAATTTCATTGCTAACCGTATCGGCGTCTACGGCTTCATGTCCACCCTGTACCGGGCGCTGGACGAGGGCTACACGGTTGGTGAGGTCGATACCATCCTGGGAACGAACATGGGGCGGCCAAAATCCGCCGTCTTCCGCACCGCCGACCTCTCCGGCCTGGACACAACGGCGCATGTCGCCAGCAATCTCTACGAGAACGCGCCCGACGATGAGCAGCGCGAGATGTTCCGCGTGCCAGAGGTGATGCGCGAAATGATCCAGCGCGGCTGGCTTGGTGAGAAGAGCGGCCAGGGCTTCTACAAGCGTGTCGGGTCCTCCCCAGGCGGACGCCTGCAAGGAACGACCATCCTGGAATTAAATTTGAAGACGCTGGAATACGAACCACAGCAAAAGGTGCGTTTCCCCTCGATTGGCGAGGCCCGCGGATTCAGCGATCCCGTGAAGCGTATGCTCACCGTTCTCAATGCCGATGATCGCGCCGGGCAGTTTGCGCGGGAGACACTCGCCGATGCGCTGATCTACGCCGCCAACCGGGCCGAGGAGATTGCCGAGAGCGTTGTGGCCGTTGACGA
This sequence comes from uncultured Chloroflexia bacterium, assembly GCA_963736995.1. GTDB lineage: Bacteria > Chloroflexota > Ktedonobacteria > Ktedonobacterales > Ktedonobacteraceae > CADDYT01. Next base: position 347,102 of record CAVTRB010000005.1, on the reverse strand, counting down.
GGCGATGCGCTGGGGCTTCAACTTCGATCTGGGCAGTTTCGAGACGTGGGACGTGCTGCTGCAACATCCGGAGACGCTGCAAAAGGTGCTGGCCTCGGTCAACGCGGAACTGCCTCCACTGGTGCAGCGCGTGCAAGGCGAGGGGCAGGGAACGTTCTATACTGGTACGCCAGGGCAGCGCCGCTACTTCGATTTCAAGACGGGTAAGTATCTGCCGGTGCCGCAGCCGCAGGGCGTCGTCTCGCTGGAGACGGCGAAGGCCAACAACAAAGTGCTGCGCGACAACGGCTCCGCCTCGTTGATCGATCTAGGAGATGGCGTGGCCTGCGTCGAGTTCCATACGAAGATGAATGCCATCGACGAGGGCATCATTGAGATGCTGCACTACGCTCTCGAAGAGGGCCAGAAGGAGTTCCGCGCCATCGTCATTGGCAACGAGACGGAGAACTTCTCGGCGGGTGCCAACGTGCTCTTGATGTTGATGGGGGCGCAGGCGGGCGAGTGGAAAATGCTGGATACGGCGATCAACGGCTTGCAGCAGGCCAATATGCTGCTCAAGTATAGCCCTATTCCCGTCGTGATTGCGCTGGCTGGCCGCGCGCTGGGCGGCGGAGCCGAGGTGGTGATGCATGGACACCACGTGCGCGCCCACGCTGAGTCGTATGTTGGCCTCGTTGAGGTGGGGCTGGGCCTGATTCCGGCGGGCGGCGGCATCAAGGAACTGCTGCTGCGCCAGGGTGCGGACGTGCAGACGCAGCTGGCCAGAAAAACGGGTGGGCCTTTCACGCCCTTCGCGCAAGGCATTTGAGACCATCGCCTTCGCCACCGTCTCTACCAGCGCGGCAGAGGCCCAGGAACTGCGTTTCCTGCGCAAGAGCGACGCAATTACCGTCAATCGCGACCTCGTGCTGCGCGACGCGAAGGCGGACGCGCTGAAGCTGGCACAGGCACGGGAGGCGGGGCAATGGCAGCCAGGAGAACCGGCAATGCTGCTCCTGCCGGGGCCGGGCGCTCGCATGGTGCTGGAGCAGCAGGTGGAGAACCTGTTGCTGGTGGGCAAGATCAGCGAGCACGATGCAGTGGTGGCGCGCCAGCTAGCCCGCGTCGTCACCGGCGGAGAGACTTCACCCATCACGCCACTGACGGAGCAGCAGGTGCTTGACCTGGAACGCGAAGCCTTCCTCAGCCTACTCGGCACCGAGAAGACACGGGAGCGCATGCAAGCCTTTTTGATGACCGGCAAACCATTGCGCAACTAACATGGAACGCAAAACGAACCGTAGGCGCTCAATTTATTGTGCGCATCGCCAATTCATCGGCCAATAGAGGCCGAGGGCCGATAAATCGGCGGTGGCCACGATAAATCGCGGCCCTACGGTTCGTTTGCGTTCCATGTTAGAAAATGGCCAGGCCGGTATCGGTATCGAAGAGGTGGATGCGTTCGTTATCGACGTGCAGGCTGACCTTGTTGCCAGGGGCAACGCGAGAGTTGGCGCTGAGGGTGGCGATGATCTGTTTGCCACCGGCTGTAGCATAGATTTGTAGCTCGCTGCCCAGGTTCTCAACCACGTCCACGGTTGCCTCAATAGCGCCCTTGCGATTCTCAGGCGCGACGAGGGAGACATCTTCCATGTCCTGCGGGCGGACGCCGAAAGTCAGGTTCTTGCCGGCTGCACCACGTGTGGCGTCGGCATAAAGCTGGGGTATCTCGACCCGGCCAATGTCTTCCAGCACGACCGTGGTGGTATTTCCTTCGCCAACGACCTTCGCTCCCGGGAAGAAGTTCATCGAGGGAGAGCCAATGAAGCCGGCGACGAAAAGGTTGGCGGGGTGATCGTAGAGTTCGGTTGGCGTACCCAACTGCTGGATGAGGCCGCCATTGAGCACTGCGATGCGGCTGCCCATTGTCATAGCCTCGACCTGGTCGTGTGTTACATAGATAATGGTGGTCTGGATGCGCTGGTGCAGCTTGGTGATGTTGGCGCGTGTTTCAACGCGCAGCTTGGCATCCAGGTTGGAAAGCGGCTCGTCCATCAGGAAGACTTTCGGCTCGCGCACGATAGCGCGACCGAGAGCAACGCGCTGGCGCTGTCCGCCGGAGAGTTCTTTGGGCTTGCGTTTAAGCAAGTGTTGCAGGCCCAGGATTTCGCCTGCCTCTTCCACACGCTTCTGAATCTGGTCTTTCGGGAAGTGGCGCAGCTTGAGGCCAAAGGCGATGTTGTCGTAGACGGTCATGTGTGGGTAGAGGGCGTAGTTCTGGAAGACCATCGCGATGTCGCGGTCTTTAGGCGGTACGCCATTGACAACACGGTCGCCAATGAGGACTTCACCCTCGGTGACATCTTCCAATCCTGCCACCATACGCAGGCAGGTACTCTTGCCACACCCGGACGGGCCTACAAGCACCAGGAATTCTTTATCCTGGATGTCGAGGTTGATGTCATGAACGATCTCAACCTTGCCGAAGCGCTTGTAGACGTGATTAAACTGGACACGAGACATTAAGGTAACTCCTTTTCGCTCTCGTAACAGGCTCTTACATACTACCTGTTACCTTAACAATAGTAGAGCTATCGCTTTATGCCCTCGCTGCAACTGCTGGCATGTCCTCTGATGCAGTTGGGAGCCAACGGGGCCTCTTCACGTCCCGTTCGTTGTGTCTGCTCAACCTATCAACGCGCAATGCCTTGCGCAGGTCAGGGGTAGACAAACCCGCTGCTCTTGAGGTAGTTGAGGAACCAGCGAACCAACGCTATATGAAGTATAGCTGATGTGATGAGGGAAATGCAAATTATCACGATAGCTTACTTTCTCTCTACACCAAGACCGCAGGTGATGCCCGAGAGGTCGTATATGCCACCTTGTTGCTCATATCCGCCGGTGAAGGGGTCTGCAGCCAGTAGCATGGGGGTGTCGAGGTCGATGTAGCGGAAGCCGCCGAGTCCGGCGACGAAGTGGGCGGCGGCGGCGATTGCCAGGCGCGATTCTATCATGGCACCGACCATGAGTTCGGTGTGGGTGGCGCGGCAGACGGCGGCGATGTCCAGAGCTTCGACGATGCCGCATTTCATGAGCTTGATGTTGATGACGTTGGCCGCGCCCATGGCGATCAGGTGGGCGACGTTAGCGGCGTTGTAGGCGCTTTCGTCGGCGGCAATGGGGACGCTGGTGTGCTGTGTGACGTAGCGCAGGCCCTCGTAGTCGTCCTTGTGGACGGGCTGTTCCAGCATCAAGGGCCGAATGTCGCGGTCGTTCAGGGCCTCCAGGCAGAGCAGGGCCTCGCCAGGGGTATAGCCCTGGTTGGCGTCGAGGGTGAGGCCAATGCCGGGTGCGGCCTCGCGGATAGCTTCGACGCGGGCCACATCCTCGCGCAGGTCGCCGCCAACTTTGATCTTGATGGTGTGAATGCCACGCGCCACGATCTCCTTTGCCAGTTCGTAGCCGTGTTCGGGCGCAACCAGCGGAATGCTCATATCGGTCTCGATGGCGCTGCTAACCCCACCGAAGAAGACGTAGAGGGGAATGCCGTAGGAGCGAGTGAGCGCGTCGAGCAGGGCCATTTCCATGCCAGCAATGGCAGTGGACTGGCTGTAGTACACGCTGCGCATCAGCTTCGAGAGCGTGCGCCAGTGGGCGGCATCTTTGCCCTCGATCAGGCGGGCGCAGCCGTGGGCAGCAGCCAGCGCCGTAGCCTGCGTTTCGCCAGTGCTGGGTGAGAAGGGCGCACTCTCGCCAAAGCCCACGCTGCCATCCTCAAGCGTGATGGTAATCAGCACGTTTTGCGCCTCGGAAACGCTGCCGGTGGCGATAGTGAACGGCTCTTTCAACGGGATATTTAACGGTTCGACGCTTATAGCGCGTATGGTGGTGCGTGACATGGCATTCTTTCTTGTTGACCGATTAAAGTTGCAAATCTGTACGATTGCGCTGGCGATCGGCGTGGCGCTCGATGGCAAGTTCGATCAGGCGATCCAGCAGTTCAGGGAAGGATAGGCCGCTGGCCTCCCACAGCTTGGGATACATGCTGATTTGTGTGAATCCCGGCATGGTATTGACCTCGTTGATATAAACCTTGCCAGACTCTTTTTCCAGGAAGAAGTCGACGCGGGCAAGGCCGCTCAGGTCAAGTGCGAGGAAGGCCTGCAAAGCGTCGCGGCGCACCTCCTCCGCCGTTGCCTGTGGAATCGGGGCGGGAATGATGGTCTGCGATTTGCCATCAAGGTACTTGGCGCGATAGTCGTAGAATTCGTTACTGGAAACTACCTCACCGACAACGGAGGCAAGAGGTTCGTCATTGCCCAGCACGGACACTTCCAGTTCGCGGCAATTGATGCCGCGCTCGATGATGATTTTACGGTCGTATTCGGCGGCCACGTTGATGGCGTGTTCCAGTTCGCCGCGCTCGTGCGCTTTGTTCACGCCGACGCTCGAACCCAGGTTCACAGGCTTGACGAAGCAGGGATAGCCGAGACGTTCTTCGATGGCATCCAGGATGGATTCGGGCGAGCGTTCCCACTGGTTGCGCCGGTAGACGAGATAGTCGACGATGGGCAGACCAACGGACTGGAAGACCATCTTCATCTTCTCTTTGTCCATGCCCAGGGCAGAGCCGAGCACGCCGCAGCCGACGTAGGGAACGTTTGCCATTTCCAGCAGCCCTTGCAGCGCGCCATCCTCGCCATACGTGCCATGCAGGACGGGGAGAATGACATCTAAAGCGCCGTTGTCGTGCAGCTTTTCGTCGCCCTCAAGGGCGATCAGGCGGCGCAGGTTCGGATCGCCCGTCAGCGTGACGCTGGTGGTATGTTTCTGACCCTCTTCCTCACCCGCCTGCTCCTGCCCGACGCTCTGCTCTGCCGCAATGAGTTTAGCCGGTTCGGTGCCGAGCAGCCACGAACCAGACTTGCTGATGCCGATGGGAACGACATCATACGTATCCTTATCCAGATTCGCCATCACCGCGTTGGCCGAAGCCAGCGATACCTCGTGCTCGCCCGAACGACCCCCGAAAATGAGGCCAACTCGTATCTTTTTCTTCGCCATTCCCGCTCCTCTCCCGCTTTCTATCTATTTCTAAATAAATTTCTGACAAAAGTGTAGCATAGCGGAAGTAGCCTGTCGAGTGGGCTATGCTGCTATTCTGCCAGCAAAGGGAGCATGGTTTCCATGCGCATGCCGCGAGAGCCTTTGATGAGTACGAGATCGGAACTGTGGACGCGCTGCTTGAGCAGGGTGGCGGCTGCCTGTTTGGCTGCTTCCAACTCCTTGCTGCCCTCGAGATTGGCCTCGAAGTAGGAGACGTTTTGCGTGGGCATACCCGCGTTGAGTGCGCCTTCGACGTAGTAGCGGGCCTCGTCACCGACGGCCACCAAATAGTCGATGGTGCCAGCAAGGCTTTCGCCGCAGGCGCGATGTTCTGCGGGGGCGTACTGCCCAAGCTCGAAGATGTCGCCTAGCACAGCCCAGCGTTTGCCGCCCGGCTCGATACTGGTCTCGTGCATAGCCTTCGTAATCGCCAGGATGGATTGACGGTTGGCGTTGTAAGTATCGTCGATGAGGGTGCTACCGTTGGGGCCGGGCTTGATTTCGCAGCGCCCCCTTGCCGGTGAGAGGCTCTCTAACGCGGCTGCAATCTCTTCCAGCGACATCTCGGCGGCGCAGCCGGTAGCGGCAGCCGCCAGCGCGATGGTTATGCCGTGCTCTCCGGGCAGGTGCAGTTGCACGCGCGCACGTTGCCCACGATAGCTGAGGGTGAAGCTGTGGCCGCGCAGGGTATCGCCGCCGATCTCGCTGCCGCGCACGTGCGCGGCCTCACCACTGCCGTAATACAACACCCGTGCAGTCGTTTTCTCGCTCATGCCGCGCACATTAGGATCATCATAATTAAGGATGGCGATGCCTTCAGGGCTGAGTGCCTGCACCAGCTCGCTTTTGGCGATGGCGACGCGCTCCTGCGAGCCAAAATAGCCGAGGTGGGCCGCGCCAACGCTGGTGATGATAGACCAGTTGGGGGCGGCAATCGTGTTGCAGAGCCATGTTAATTCACCTACCCATTGTGCGCCCATCTCCAGCACGGCGTAGCGATGCTGCGGTTCCAGGCGCAGCAGCGTGAGCGGGTAGCCGATCTCATTATTGTAAGAGGCAAAGGTCTTGAGTGTAGGAGCCTGACGGCTCAGAATGGAGGCGGTGGCCTCTTTCGTACTGGTTTTGCCATTGCTGCCAGTGATGCCAATCAGCGTCGTGTTCTGCTGTCGGCGCGTGCGCACGCGAGCAGTGGTATGTAGCGCCTCCACAACGTTGGGAACAACGATTTGCAGGAAGCCGGAAGGAAGCTGCTCTACTGGTAGAGGATCGGTGCAGAGGGCGGCAGCAGCACCGTTTTGAGCGACAAAGGGTATAAAGCTGTGACCGTCAACATGCTCGCCCTTGATGGCGACAAAGAGGTCGCCACGACCAATCTGGCGGCTATCATGGTGCGCGGCAGGGAAGACCAGTGCGTTATTGATGGCTGAGCCGCTTTGCAACAATACGCGGCTCTCATTGCCCACTAATACATCGTTGAGGGTGAACATGCAGGTGATAGTCCTCTGTTTCTCTCTAAGCGTCCTTTTCTCGTGCAGATTATATCATACTTCCGAAGGCTTACATACAATGTTAGCGGGGTTTGCATGTCTAGACCGGGATAAGCAAATGTGCTACACTGAGTACCAGGTTGTTCCAGCAATCTCGTCTCGTTTGTTAGCCCGGTGTATCATTGTTCGTCGTGTTCTGCTCTTTGACTTCATTGACAAAGGAACAAGCGCTATGGACCCGTCCGTTTCTCTTGCCTGCACGACGTGTGGAGCTCTCAATACTCCTCTTACTTCCTTGTGCGCGAGTTGTCGGCGTCCCCTGCTTCTTGCAGCGTATCTTGTTTCTCAGACTCTCTTTGAAGAGAGATACGATATCATTGACAAGCTGGGCACAGGTGGCTTTGGTTCGGTCTACAAGGCCAGAGATACTCAAGGTGCCAATGGTCTGGTTGCTATCAAAGAAGTCTGTTTGAGAGGACTCGCACCACAAAATCTGACGGAGGTTACCGATGCCTTCCATCGAGAGGCGGACTTGTTATCCCAATTGACGCACCCAGGGCTCCCGCGTCTCTATGAACAGATCTACAGGCTTGAACAGTGGTACCTGGTCATGGATTTCCTTGAAGGTGAGACTTTGGAGGACTACCAGAACAAGGCACCGAACAAGCGCCTTCTCCTGAGCGAGGTCTACACTATTGGACTGCAACTCTGCGATATCCTTGAGTACCTGCATTCCCACCAGCCGCCTATTATCTTACGTGATCTGAAACCAGCCAATATCATCATCCGGGTTCCAGAGGGGAAGGTGCATGTCATCGATTTTGGCATTGCCCGGTTCTTTAAACCAGGGCAAGCCAAAGATACTATGGCGCTTGGTTCGCCTGGCTACGCGGCTCCCGAGCAATATGGAAGAGTCCAAACAACACCTCTTGCTGATATCTATAGCTTAGGGGCTGTGCTGCACCAGTTGCTTACCGGAAAGGACCCTTCAGAAACTCCGCTCCGTTTCACTTCCTTGCGTGCAACGCATGCTTCCAACCGTTCTGATCCCGGCAGTTTGACAAGCAGTATGGTCGATCTGATGATGGACCGCCTCGGCATGCTCATTAACAGCATGCTGGAACTGGATAGGAGCAAAAGGCCAACCACTGTTACACTCATCAAACAGGAACTGCAGCAGCTAGCAACAATGTGGTCTGAGATCGTGCAGGGCGTTTGTCGACCACGCATCCCGCGAACGTCTCCCCTGCCTCCATCAACGAAATCTTCCTTAGCAGGTCATCCGGGAAGAGGAAGTTGAAGGATGGCAGCGCAACTCATGACAAGGTGAAGAGGAAGAAACTATGGAGGAAAGAACATCTATGCGAGCCGTTGTGATTACGAGGCCGGGCGGGCCGGAGGTGTTGGAGGTACAGCAGGTGCCAGAGCCGGAGCCGCAGGGCGATCTTGTGCGCGTGCAAGTGAAGGCGGCGGGCATCAACCGGGCCGATCTGTTGCAGCGAGCGGGTGGCTATCCCGCACCGCCGGGAGCGCCGGATAATATACTTGGAATGGAATTCGCGGGCGTCGTGGAGGCGGTGGGACCGGTGGCAAGGCAGTGGAAGCCGGGCCAGCGCGTGATGGGTCTTGTCGGCGGAGGTGCGCAGGCCGAGTATGTGCTGGCACCGGAGGGTATGCTGGTCGAGATTCCTGAGAACCTGGATTATGTGCAGGCGGCAGGTATCCCGGAGGTTTTCATGACCGCGCACGATGCGCTCTTCACGCAGGCCAACTTACAGATGGGCGAGCGCGTGCTGATTCACGCGGCTGGCAGTGGGGTGGGCACTGCCGCCATCCAGCTTGCGCACGCGACGGGCGCGACCATCTATGGCACCTCGCGCACGCCGGAGAAACTGGAACGCGCCAGGTCGCTGGGTCTCGATGTGGGCCTCTCCGAGCAGAACTTCGCCGCGGAAGTGCAGAGCCTGACAAATGGCGCGGGCGTCAATGTCGTGCTCGACTTCATCGGTGCAACCTACCTGCAACAGAACCTGGATTCGCTGGCAACCTGGGGTCGTATCGTCTACCTCGCTACTATGGGTGGCGCGCAGGCCAATCTCAACATTGGTATGTTGATGGGCAAACGTGCCACGCTCAAAGGCGTCACACTGCGCACGCGCACGCTGGAAGAGAAGATGGCGGTCACGCGCCGCTTTGCCACCTCTGTGCTGCCCCTGCTGGCAAATGGCAAAGTCAGGCCCATCATCGAAAAGGTCTACCCTCTTGAGCAGATCGCTCAGGCGCATACTGAGATGGGCGAGAACCGCAATTTCGGCAAACTGGTGGTGACGATGTAGCTCAGGCAGGCCACCCGCAAGGGGATGGCCCTACTATACTACGGATGTTCGTGCCGCCTGGAGAGCCGTCGTCTATAGTAGGGCCATCCCCTTGCGGGTGGCCTGGAGGCCGCATCACCATTTAAGTTGACGCCTATGAGTTTATCCTTTCACGATCTCAAGCAAACTCGTCACCTCGTCTATTCGGGCTACCACAGGAACAATACTGCTTTTGCTGATCTGCATGCAGAAATCAGTATCGGCGCTGAGACCGGCTTCGATGACGCTTCTGGCGGAGTTGCAGTGCTCAAGGACTCTGGGCGGCTCATAGGCGTGATAAAGCGTGAGGGCTGCATCGGCACTTTCGAGCATGGAGATATCCGGCTGCTGGCGCTGGAGTTCGAGGACGAGGCCACCGGCGCAGACGGCGTCGTCCAGCGCAAAGTAGCCAAGCTCGCCTGAGCAGACGAGGTGAATGTTGCCCCCGTGCAGGCGAGCGATCTCCAGGGCGTAAGTGGTGACAGCGTGCGCGTTGTAGAGGCTGCCCGCCAATCGCGTAGCCTCCGACGGGCAGGCGTAGAAGGCGCGTGTGCCATTGGTAGTGGTGAGAATCAATGTCTGCCCTCGCAGGTCGAGTTGAGCGAACTGGCTGGGTGAGTTACCGTAGTCGAAGCCCGCTACCGGCCTCACATTGCGCTCCCCGCATAGCAGGCTGCCGGGAATTTTTTCCGCGGCGGCACGCGCTTGCTCAATATCGGGCGCGACCAGCACGCGCTCTGCCCCCTGTCCAAGCACAGCAGCAATCGTCGTCGTGGCGCGAATAACATCTATCACAATAAAGACATCGCTCGCGCTTAGATAGTTGGCGACCGGAGCGATGTCGACAGGCGTAAAGAAGACGTTGAGATACAAGTTATTTTCCCTGTTTCTTCTCCCGTTCGCGCTCGCGCAGTTCCACCCGGCGGATCTTGCCGGAGATGGTCTTGGGCAGGCTGTCGACGAATTCGATTTCGCGGGGGTATTTGTAGGGGGCAGTGACCTTCTTGACGTGCTCTTGCAGTTCGCTGGCGAGTTCGGGCGAGGCGGTGTAGCCGGGGGCCAGAATGACAAAGGCCTTGACGATCTCGCCGCGCATCTCGTCGGGGCTGGCGACGACGGCGGACTCTGCGACGGCGGGATGCTCCTTGAGGGCGCTTTCGACCTCAAAGGGGCCGATGCGGTAGCCCGCGCTGATGATGACGTCGTCGGCGCGGCCCACAAACCAGAAGTAGCCGTCTTCGTCCTTGTAGGCGCGGTCGCCGGTGATGTACCAGTCGCCGCGAATACAGGCGGTGGTGGCTTCGGGATTACGCCAGTACTCTTTGAACATCCATGTTGGGCGATTGGGTTTGACGCGCACGGCGATATCACCCTCTTTACTGGGCGGCAACGGGTTGCCGTCATGGTCGATGACCTCAACATCGAAACCGGGGGAGGGTTTGCCCATCGAGCCGGGCTTGACGGGGATGGGCGGAAAGTTGGCGCATAGTAGCACCGTTTCGGTCTGTCCGTAGCCATCGCGAATGGTCATGCCCGTCGCCTCTTCCCAGACTTTGATGACTTCGGGGTTGAGCGGCTCGCCCGCGCCGACGCAGTGACGCAGCGCCTTTGGAGGATGGGCTTTCATAAAGGCCATCGGTTCGTCGAGCACCATCATGCGGTAGGCGGTGGGTGGGGCGCAGAGCGTGCTGATGGGATATTTGTTGAGCATCTCCAGGGTCTCGATAGGGTCAAATTTGCCGCGTGCGTCCTGCATGAACATGGCCGCGCCCTGTATCCAGGGACCAAAAAGGTTAGACCAGGCCGCCTTGGCCCAGCCCATTTCACTTAAGTTCCAATGAAGGTCGTCCTCGTGCAGGTCAAGCCAGTATTTGCCGGTGATGGTATGGCCGATAGGATAGCTGGCATGGGTATGCAGCACCATCTTGGGATAGCCGACCGTGCCGGAGGTGAAGTAGATCAGGCAGGCATCGTCGCTGCGCGTCTTCGGCCCGTTATACTCGGGTGAGGCTTCGCTGAGCATCTGCTGGAAGTTGGTCCAGCCTTCGCGCCCGGCAGTGTCGGAGCTGGTTTCATCGGCCAGAATAGCATACGTGATGGTGGGACAGTCGGCGCGCACCTGGTCGAACTTAGCTGCGCCCTCGTGATCGGTGATGATGGCGACGGCCCCGGCGATGTCGGCACGGAACTGGAGATCTTTGGGTGTCAGCAGCGTGGTGCAGGGGATAGGAATAGCTCCCATCTTCATCAGGCCCAGCACGGCTTCCCACCATGCGGGAATACGCGGCAGCATGACCAGCACACGGTCGCCTTTTTGCATGCCCAGCGTGGCAAAGGCATTGGCGGCACGGCTGGAACGTTGGGCAAACCGGGCGAAGGTGATGCGCTTCTCCTCACCGTTTTGCCCGACCCAGAGCATGGCAAGCTTGTCGGGGTTGCTAGCCCATGTGCCGATGACGTCGATGGCAAAGTTGAATGCTTCGGGTACATCGAGATGGAAATTCTGGCGTTCCGCCTCATAATCTGTCATGTTTGGCGTTCGCGTTTGTGGCATGTTTGGCGCTCCTTTGCACTCTTCAATCGAACGAAAATAACGATACGATGCTATGCTGTCTTTCAGTATATCCTAATAAGCATGAGAGCGTCGAGGGAAAATTCGTCTGTTTTCCCCTTGACATTAGCTGACTTATCGGTTATTATTATGACTATAAAGTCACATTTGCTTCTGAAAAGTCAGTTAAATATTAAAGAAGTCAGAAAGGAAGCAAGAAGTCAGGTTACGGATTTTCAGGTCAGGAGGTAACCTGGTAGTATGTGAGAAGCAGGGAGGGACTTCAATGCAGAAGGAAATACCGCGCCAGTCGTTGCGAGAGAGGCAGCGCCAGGAACGCGAAAACCTGATCTTGCAGGCAGCGGAGGAGGTATTGTCGGAAAAGGGCTATCATGAGACCTCGATGGATGAGATTGCGGCCCGTGTCGGGATTGCGAAAGGGACAGTCTACCTGCACTTTCCGAGCAAAGAGGATCTGATTTTTGCACTTTTTGAGCGCGAACTGCAAACGTTTCTGCGCCTCGTCGACGAGGCTGTTGCCGGGGATGGCAGCGCCCGCTTAAGGTTGGAAACCATTCTTCACAGCCTTTACAAAGGGCTGATCGGCAAACGCTTGCAGCTGCTCCTTTCTTTGTATACCAGCCTGGAGGTACGGCAGGAACTGCTTGAAAAGAAGCAGCAGGTTCATGTTTGCCTGGAACAGGTCAGTACACAGGTGACTGCGTTGCTTGATGAAGGCAAGGCGAATGGCGAGTTTGATCCAGCGTTGCCCACGCCTGTCATGCTGTCTCTCTTTTTTAGCCTGCTTTCGCCGCGAGGCTATAATCGTTTGATTGTCGAGGATCACATGCCTCTGGAGAAACTGATCGCATGCCTGAGTGATTTCTACTTCAAAGGCATCGCGGCGAAGTAACTACGGATGAAGGAGTTTTTTTATGCAAGTCACCGCACAGCAGGGGCAGGGTGCCGGACTGCAATATAAATGGATTGTGGCTATGGTGCTCATTCTGGGAGTGTTCATGGTAATCCTGGATACCACCATTGTCAACATTGCCATTCCGAGGCTGCAAACAGCTTTCGGTGCAGACCTGCACAGTGTCCAGTGGGTGCTGACCGGCTATATTCTGGCTCAGGGCGTTACGACCCCGGTGGTGGCGTTCTTCGCCAATCGCCTGGGGACGAAGCGTCTCTACATTGTCGCGCTGGCCGCTTTTACGATAGGTTCGGCCCTGTGTGGGCTGGCATGGAGCCTGCCGGTGCTGATTTTCTTCCGCATCTTACAGGGAGTGGGGGGCGCGGCCCTCTTTCCACTCTCGCTGACGTTGATTTTCCGCGAGTTCCCGCCGCAGGAACGTGGAGCGGCGATGGGTCTGTTTGGTGTGCCGGCGTTACTGGCTCCGGCACTTGGTCCAACGCTGGGTGGCTATATCGTCACCTACGCTGGGTGGCAGTTGATCTTCTATATCAACGTTCCCATCGGCATTCTAGCGGTCATCCTGTCAATCGTGCTCCTGCACGACTCCCACGATCAGGCCGCGAGCAGTTTCGATGTGCCGGGCTTCATCTTCTCGGCCATTGGTCTCGCTGCCGTGCTCTACGGGTTGTCGGAGGCGAGCACGGATGGCTGGGGGTCAACGACGGTCATAGGCTTCCTGGCGGCAGGTTTCCTGTCGCTTGCCATCTTCGTGGCTGTCGAACTGTATCTCGCCAACCATGGTGGTCAGCCCTTGCTCGATCTGCGCATCTTCCTGGACAGAAACTTTACCACCAGTACGATTGCCAACGTGTTTGTGGTCTTCGCCCTGTATGGCGGTCTCTTTCTCTTGCCGATCTACCTGCAAGATTTACGTGGCTTGAGCGCTTACCAGGCTGGCATCATCCTGCTGCCGCAGGCCTTCGCTTCGATGCTGAGCGTCGTCATTGGTGGCTGGCTGGTAGACCGCATCGGCGTGCGAGCGGTGGTTCTTCCGGGGCTGTTTATCCTGGCCTTTGCCAACTGGCAGCTTTCGTTCATCTCGCTCACGTGGTCCTACCAGTGGCTACAGATGATGCTTGTGCTGCGTGGCTTCTCACTGGGCCTGGTGAGCCAGCCGCTTATCCTGGCGGCGCTGGCAACCATCCGGCCACGACTGCTCACACAGGCATCCGCGCTCAGTACGGTTGTGCGTTCAGTCGCAAGCTCACTTGGTATCGCTGTACTGGCAACGTTGGTGCAGACGCAGACGCAGGTTCATTATGCTCACCTGGCCGAACAGGTCACTCCTGCTTCCTCGCTGGGCCAGATGGTGAGCCGCTTACAGGCATACTTGATGGCGCAGGGAGCTAATCTGGCAACTGCTAAAGCCACTGCGTTGCAATTGATCGCCGAACTGGTGCAGCAGCAGAGCTATGTACTGGCTATTCGTGATGCTTTTCTCTTAACGCTGGCTTTTGTCTTCCTCTCCGTGATTGCCACGCTCTTCCTGCAAGGCAAACGGGCGATGCTGGAAAGCTCTTCGCAACCGGTTGAGCAATTCACCGGCGAATCCGGTAAATCTCATGAAGCTGAAGCGGGACCGGTCGAGAGAGAAGCTGCGCTGGCTGGAGTTTAATGTTGACTATGTCATCCTGAGTGAAGCGAAGGATCTGGGCGCTAGCCTGTCGCAATGCTCACTTAGATCCTTCGCTTCACTCAGGATGACATGAGTACACTCAGGATGACATAAGCTGAGTATTATCGTCATTTTCAGGAACGAGGCGAACGGGCTGTATTTCGCCTCTCTTAAAAAGTAATACAGAAATTGAAGGAGTATACCATGTTACGTCGCATGATTCTGGTACCTTTGCTGATTGTCCTGGCCGTTCTTGCCATAGGCGGGGGCGTGGGCTACTGGATATACAATAACTACGAGTACTACAACACCGATGACGCCCAGGTCACGGGTCAGCTCGTCAATGTCAGCGCGGTGGCTGCTGGCAGTCTGACCACCTTAAGCGTCAAGGTAGGAGACAGCGTGACAGCCGGGCAATCCATCGGGTCGGTGACGCCGGTAACGGCCAGTACGACGACGGTGCCAGCGCCAATCAACGTGAGCAGCCCGATTGCAGGCAGCGTGGTGCAGGTCTATGCCGCCCAGGGGCAGGCGGTCTCCCCTGGTCTGCCCATCGTCGAGGTTGCCAGCATGAACAACCTGACCATCACGGCCTATGTGGATGAGAGCGTCATCAACAACGTCAGCAACGGGCAGGCGGTCGATGTCTCCATCGATGCCTACAGTGGCACCAGCTTCAGTGGACACGTGCAGCAGATTGTGCAATCGGCGGCTTCTGAGTTCTCGCTGCTGCCCACTGAGGATAACGCCAGTGGCAACTTCACCAAAGTGAGCCAGCGCATTCCGGTGGTGATCACGCTTGATGGCACCGGTGGCAAGGACCTCGTCCCCGGGATGAGCGCCGAAGTTACCATTCACCTGCATTAATCTCATGCCACTCTGTACAGGGTACTATGCATAGGTGCCCTGTACAGGGTGGGGTAGGGAATAAAGAGAGACAGGGATGAAATTTCATAAGATGAAAGGATTGGAACGATGAATATGCTCATTCTTGGAGCGCTGTTCGTTGTGGCCCTGCTGGCGATTGGTGGCGCGGTCTGGCTGGCTATAGGTGAGAGACAGGGAAATGGCAAAACGGCTACTCCCAAAGGCGCTGCTCCTGCTCAGCAGATACCTGCCACGACAACCATGGGACAGAACGTGTCAGCGGCAAGACCGGCACCAGTCGCGGTAGAACCGGATGAACTGGTTTCTCCCAGTCCTGCAACTCCGGCAGTACACAGGGAACAGCCATTTTCCGCGCTCAACGGGCAATTCTACGAACTGGCGGCTGAGCTTCGTGCGCTCCACCGCGAATCGCAGGATATCGAGCGACGGCTCAGCATCCTTACTGAAATGATGAGCCACATCGAACGAGAATACGGTGAGGTCGGCCTGGGGGCGGAATAAGACTCCGCTAAAAGCAGTAAGGGGCGAGTGCAGCTATGTGCTTGTCCCTTTTCTATGCTCTTTTGCCAGGAAGTTTCCCAGTCGCCGGAAATCTTCCCTTTGAGTATCGAATGGACGATGAAGCTGGGCGCGGGGGCCTGGATGGTAGAGGGGAATCAGCTGGTGACCATTCCACTCCACGGCTGTACCAACGTCGCGTGCGAGTTGGATGTTGTGCGGAGCGATGAGATTGAGCGCTTTGAGCGCCACCTGACCCAGACTGACGATGAAGCGCGGCGAGAGAATGTCGAGCGTCTGGCGCAGGTGCGGCGAGCAGTGGTGAATCTCGCGTATGGTTGGAGGCGCATTGCGTCCCCTTTCATCACGGGGATTACAGAGCACGGCGTTGGTGATGAATATCTCTTCGCGGGACAGACCGGCCTCATGCAGGAGCAGCGCGAAGTTGCGTCCCGTCTGATCTTGCGAGAGTGGAATGCCGCAACGGTCGCCGCCCAGCCGTCCGGGTGCTTCGGCGATGAACAACACCCTGGCATGCATACTGCCGTTGGCGGCACTGAGCACGCGCCGTCTCCCTTCCATACGCTCACAGAGGCGGCATGCCTGCACCTGTTCGACCAGTTGCGAGAACGTTTCGTCTGTATTCATAGACATATTGTACTGTACAGGGGAAGTGTGATGTTTATCGTGTTCTGAGGCTTGTAAAGCCAGCCGAGCATATGGTATGATAGAAGCAGCCCGCGAGCATACAGGGCAAAAACGTCGGGGGAGCGTAAGGATGCGATTTGTTGCTGGCGACCGGAAAGGAGAACAGTATGGCGCGAGAGATCAGCAATCAGGTGCAGTACTATTACGACTATCACCCCACCGAGGAGGATTTGATGGGGGAGACAGCCTGGCATTCCCTGCTCATTCACTACCTTTCTGAGGTTCTGAACTGGCTCTTCCACGGACAGACCTGCGCCATTTACGAGAATCTCAACTTCTATCAAACGCTCAATTCCAGGGAATACCCGGTGGCTCCCGACCTCGCCATCATCAAAGGCGTGCCGTTGGAACGTGTCAGAAGCTGGGCTCCAGGGAGAATTGGTGTTCCGCCGCAGGTGATCTTTGAGATTCTTTCAGAAGAGACATGGAAGAAAGACCTGCGTGAGAAACCGGTGAAGTATGCCAGTCTAGGCGTGCAAGAATACTTCGCCTATGATCCCAACGAGCCGCCCATCAGTCGGGCTACTGCCAGGCGCCTCTTTGGCTGGCGACTGGATGTCCGGCGTGGAGAAATGATTGAGATGACCGCCGATGCACGAGGATGGCTATGGAGCGAGCAGCTTGCAAGCTGGCTTGTCCCTGAAGGAGAGCATCTGCGCCTCTACGATCGTGAGCACTGTTTGCGCTTGACCGAGGCCCAGGCCGAGGCTTTACTCAAAGAGCAAGCTGCTGAGCGGGCCGAAGAACTAGCAGAACGAGCCAGAGAAGAAGCCAAACGCGCAGCAGAAGAGAGCAGACGCGCAGCAGAAGAGGCCAGACGAGCGGCTGAGGCGACGAAGCGAGCAGAGGAAGAGGCCAGTCGGGCGCAAGCTCTGGCGGAGAAACTGCGTTCGCTCGGTATCAACCCTGATGAGGTGGCATAAGTGCCGGTTTGATGCGGTCAATCACGTATGTTGCAAGCTCAGGGGATGAGAAAATAGTCTCTTATCCCCTCCCCCACCTTCCCTACTCCCCGTTCCCTCTTTTTGGAAGTATGATACAATGAGGACGCATCTTGAAAAGGTGCAGGCATATCTGTATACGAAATGGAGAATGCCTTTTTACAAGCTTCAATGGACTGTGGTGGGTACCGAATCTTCTTGCCGGTACTATTTCCTGGATCTATGAGAAGGAGAAATGCAATGCATGTGAAACTCGATGCCCTGACTGATAAGGGGTATATTGTTCTGCGCGACTACGAGGGGCCAGAGGTTCCCAGAGAAGAGTGGGCAGGCCTGGAGTATATGGACTGGAAGAGCGGCGGGGACACCAACTTCGCGCCGATCGCATCGGCTAAGGGTGAGATGGAGTGTGCCGGCTTCTGGGATCATGGCAAGGCTGACAAAGATGGCATCTGGACCAAGAACGCCGAGGTTTGCCCCACGCTGGTGGAATGGACGAAGAATGTGGGTGCCAATTACGGGCGCGTGCGTATCATCAAACTCAATCCAAATACTTATGAAGAGGCTGTGCATAACCTGCATCTGGATGATAATAACCGTCTCAATCCTGAGGGCGAAGGCTGGGTTGTGCGGGCATGGCTGCAATTGACCGATAACCCCGATTCCTACATGATTCTGCGTGAGGATAAGAATGATCCGTCGACAGAAAGTCGCATCCCGCTGCCACGCAATCGGCAGATGGTGATCAATTCACAGCGCCTCTGGCACGCGACCTGGCATCCAGGGCCGGAGCCGCGTTACGCCCTCATCGTCTCCTTCGAGAGTAGCGAGGCGCTCAATAAATGGATCGAGAGCCAGAAAGCGCTCGCAGAGACACATTAAAACGACGAAATTACAGAAGCAAAAAGAGGTTGCTGGCCCGGCCAGCAACCTCTTTTTGCTTCTGTAACACCTCTCAGTGTCCTACTTTTTGGCCTTCACATGTGCGTTCAGAATGCGGTTCGCGTAGGCCGGATGGCTTTGCAGGTACTGCGAGAAGCTGGTCGATTCTGATTGCGTCAGGTCGCCCTTGCTGACGGCAGTGTTGAGCGCGCTCTGGACGGCACTGGTGACAATCGTGTGCAGTTGCGTGCTAGAAACTTTCTGCGCCTTTGCGATCTGGCTCAGGCTCTGCCCGGCTTGCAGTTGCGCCGTGAGCTGAGCACTGGTCAGATGCAGCCCTGCTGCGATTGAATCCTCAATCTGGCCGCGATATTTGCTCAGGAACTGCTTATTTACGAAGTTGGCGGTTTTGCCATTGCCTGTGCAGGCCTGGTGAGATTGCAGCTTCTGCTCAATGGTGGTGGCCTGAGCCTGGGTGAGCTTGCCATCTTTCACCATCTGGTTCAGCATATCATCCCGTGCGGACTGTTTATCTTGCTGCAATGTCGTGACTGAGACATGCAGCTGATTCGCCAGGTCTTGCAGGTACTGCTCGCAGTAGGGATTGGTCGGGGTCGAAGCCGCACTGCTTGCCGATGAGTTGCTATTGGCCGAGGCTAACAGGGGGCCGGCGAAAAATGCGCCGAAAGCGATTGCCGCGATCAGGAAGATGGCGCTGCCGCCGATCAGTAATACCTTTTTCATGTGTTTTTTACCCTTTCTTTTCTTTTGCATCTACTTCATTCAGAAGTTTTTTCATAAGCTGTTGTTGTGTCACTTTCCTGTGACACCTCTATCATAATTCTCAAAAGTGAAGAATACCTCTTGCAATATTCAAGATTTTCTCAAGATTTGGTTGTCGAGGCGAAAATGAGACAGCAGGGCATGTTTTCAGTTGGACGTTGTGGTACCATACAAGCAGAGTGATAGAGTTGTTCTCAGGATATTGAAAGTATATGTCTCAACAACCGAATACAAATCAAGGACAGAATCCAGAACAGAAAATCCTTATTATCGAAGACGAAGAGGGGATTATTCACCTGCTGAACCTCTATCTGCGGGATGCAGGTTATACGGTTGTGGTTGCCAGAGATGGCGCGGATGGGCTGGCGCTGCATGCTCGCGAGCAGCCCGCGCTGGTCATTCTCGACCTTATGCTGCCCGCCATCGACGGCTTCGAGGTCTGCCGCCGCATTCGCGCCTGGTCGAGTACTCCCATCCTCATGCTGACTGCTCGCAGTAGCGAGGATGATCGCATTGCCGGGCTGGACCTCGGCGCGGATGATTACCTGGTGAAGCCGTTCAGTCCGCGCGAACTGGTGAGCCGTGTGCGGGCCATCTTGCGCAGGACGGCGAGTCCCGCTCCCCCCGGTGCAGTGGCAGGCTCTGATGAGGGAAAAGCGCAGCCGCAAGCCGCCAGAGGCCAGGGGCAGCAGCAGAAAGAGGAGGGCATCCTGCGCTTTCCCGGCCTGACTATTGATATGCCGGGTCGCCGTGTTGAGGTCAACGGCGTCGAGGTGGCATTGACGCCCACCGAGTTTGATCTACTGTCACTGCTGGCCCAATCACCGGGGCGCGTGTTCACCCGTGAGATGCTGATGAATAAGGTCTGGGGTTATGATTACCTGGGCGATGGGCATACTATTGATGTGCATATCAGTTCGCTACGCAAGAAGATCGAAGCAAATACCGAGCAGCGTTATATCAAGACCGTCTGGCGCGTCGGCTACCGCTTCGAAGCCAAACGTACAGTTTCATAGCGTGGAATCCTGTAGGCATGCGATTTATCGTGTGCATCGCCGATTGATGGGCCCGTGGGGTTGTGGGGGCCGATTAACCGGCGATGCACAGAATAAATGCAGCGCCTACGGAAATCCAATCCCTGATGAGGAATAGACAATGGCCACCCCGATGCCAGATTCAACAAGACAAGCAGGAGCGTTGGAACCGACTTCTCCGGGTATTCCACCGGGTGGGCACACTTCATCGCGTCCCTACAGCGGGTCAAAAAAGAAGATGCGCTGGTGGCAGAGCATACGCTGGCAACTGGCGCTGGGGTCGGTGCTGCTGGTCTTTCTGGTGACGTTCTTGATAGCGATGGTTGTCTTCCTGACGGTGGTCTCCAGTTACGGCTCCGACCAGCGAGCACTCCTGAGCAGCATCGGTGGAGATCTTGCTCAGCGTATTGGCGAAGCCTATGCTGAGAACAATGGCAGTCTTGCTCTAGCTGCGAGAAGTGTGCTGCCCGATACCACCAATGGCACTGCGCAGCAAGGAGATTACCTCATCATTGTGCTGAACCGGCGCGGCCAGTCGGTCTACCCGGTCGCCGGTCGTCCGGCACTGGCATTAGTGCTGCTTGCCGGTGCCGATCCAGGGGTGAATCAGATCGACGTAAACAAGGTACACCAGGCGCTCGCGGCTGGTGAGCGTGGTACTAGCACTGAAGCGGAGCTTGGCACCGGCAGCACAGGCCCTGCTGCGACATCCCGCCCCTTCCTGGTGCTGCCCATTCATGAGAGCGGACAGGGCAAGACTCCTGTCGCCGGTATGCTTTTTATGACGCCCTATTCAGCTATTCAGGGGACGGTGCCGCCGTTTATCGCATCCGTGAGCCGGTCCATTTTGCTTGGCTCCATCATCGTCGCCGTCTTTGCAGCGCTGGCCGCCGTTTTTTTCTCACGCACGATCACGCGCCCACTGGCGAAGCTGACGCAGACGGTGCGCAAGTTGGAGGCGGGCGACTACAACGCACAGGTGAAAACGAATGGAGGCGGCGAACTGGGCGAGCTTGCCACCGCCTTTAACGAAATGGCAAAGCAGTTGGCCGATGATGTCAACGAGCTGCGGCAGCAAGAACTGTGGCGGCGCGAACTGATTATGAATATCACACACGACCTGGCGACGCCGCTGACAGCCATTGCCGGGCTGGGGGAATCGTTGATGGATGGCGTGAACCAGAGCCGCGAGGACTACGAGGCAACGGGGCGCGTCATTGTACGCGAGACGCTGCGCCTGCGCCGACTGGTGAGAGATTTGCACCTGATGGCGAAGGCGGAGGCGCAGGCGATGTACCCACAACGCAGGGCAGTGCGCCTGGCCGCGCTCGTCGACGAAGTGCTGGCCGTACACACGCCCGAATTTGAGCGCATCAATGTAGAGCCTCGCAACGCTATACCCTATAACTTGCCATTCGTTGAAGCCGACCCCGACATGCTCATGCGCGTTTTCTCCAATCTCTGCGATAACGCACTGCGCCATATGCCATCTGGTGGCGTTGTGACCATCGATGCTATCCAGCACGACAATGCGCTCATTGTTGCTGTATCCGACACGGGCGAGGGCATTCCCACTGACGCTTTACCGCGCATCTTCGATCGCTTCTACCGGGCGGATAGCTCGCGCCAGGCCAACACCGGAGGTAGCGGGCTAGGTCTGGCGATTGTGCGTGCCATCATTGAGGCGCATGGTGGTGTCATCTGGGCGGAAAACAATAAGGACGGTGGGGCGCGTATTCTCTTTACGCTGCCACTCGGCCATTTCGATGATGAGATCACCCTGAAGTTGAGATAGCCCATCTACCTTATTCCCTCGCCTCATCCTTAAAGAGAGTGTTATACTCTATCCGTTATGGAACTGTGAATTTTTTTACCCACGTGTCGATAGAAATTCAGTAAAGAGCAATGGTGAGAAAGTGGGGCATCACACCGCCCGCTTGCTTGAGAGACAGAAACGTATGATGCGTAAGCGAAAAGAAGGAAAGTCAATGACTGCCAATATATCTTTTATGCAGAATCGCCAGGCTCAGGATGGTCACGCTGCGGTTGGGGATGAGTCGCAGGAACTGGCGCATGTGTTACAAAAAATTGTACAGAACGCGGGTGCGTTACTGGACGTGGAGCGTTGTTCGCTGGCACTGCTTGATGGCAGTGGAACGACGCTGGTAACACTGGCGGCGCTTAATAAACAGGGACGTATTCCCCGCCATACACGTTTTCGTCTGAATGAGGGCGTGGCCGGCTGGGTAGCGGAACATCGCGAGCCGCTGATTATTTCTGATGTTGGCCTCGATCCGCGCTTTAAACGCCTGGGTCGCACTCCCGTCGGCTCGATGGTCTGCGTGCCGCTGATCGATAACGGCAACTTTATTGGAACGCTAACCGCGAGCAGCGGGGCCATAGCAGCCTTTGACGCACAGAAGCTCCATATGCTGACGATTTTTGCCGGGCAGGCGGTGCTGGCTATTACCAATGCGCGGAACGCGGAACTGGCCCGGCGGCAGGCCGACCAGCTTGAGATGCTGCTTGACCTCTCGCGAGGCATCACGACTCGCTTGCAGCCGGAGATGCTCTATCGCACGATTCTGTCCGATGCACAGCGATTGGTAGCGTGCGAATTCGCGGTCATGTACCAGTATCACGAGCAGGTGCAGGAACTGTGGCCGGTGGCCGAGCTTTCCTGTAAGGCCGCTCCCATGACGTGCGACCAGGATGAGTGCCTGACGGCGGTGATAACAACGAACCTGCAACAGGAGAAGATCAGCCTGCACAATACAAATTCCGTTGCCGCATGGGCAGCCGTGCATCGCCATCCCATCCTGCATTCGCCCCTCAAAGCGATGCACGAGGGCGAAAAAGGTACCGCTGCCCCTGCTGCTCCTCCCGTTGTTCCGGTTGCCCCCGTTCCATCGATCAGAGCGGAGATGGCGACCCCACTGGTCTCGAAAAATGTGCTCTATGGGGTGATTGCTCTGCGACGCGAGCAGCCATTTACCAGCGAGGAACTGCGACTGGTGCGCAATTTGAGCAATATGGCGGCGGCAGCGCTGGAGAATGTTGAACTCTTTCACCGTGTGCGTACCGACCAGGAGCAGTTGCGGGCCATACTCGCTTCCAGTTCCGATGGCATTGCTCTGCTTGGAGCCAACACCTGTTTTATCGAGGCCAATGCCTCCTTCGGGCGTATCTTTGGCATAGAGCCGGAGCGCATTGTGGGCATGGAGTGTATGGAACTTTTTGGCTGCGATGGAGAGAACGCCCACGGCCGCTGTGGCGAACTGTGTATGGTCCATCGTGCGTTGCAACTGGACCACCCTCTGCCCTACACGGAAATTGAGTTACAGATCAATGGGACCGCGCGGGCCGTGGGTTTGAGCATCACCCCTGTCTCGACGACGGGCAAGCCCCTTTGCCTCATCGTGGCCCGTGATGTGACCGCTATTCGCGACCTGACGCGCATGAAGGCGAACTTCCTGTCAATGATTACGCACGAATTGCGCTCGCCCCTCAACGCTATCAACGGCTATCTAGATCTCACCCTGGAAGGCATTGCCGGTACACTGAACGAGCAGCAGCACGAGTTTATTCGCCGGGCGCGAGCCAGCAGCGAACACCTCTACGCGCTGGTCGAAGATTTACTGCTCGTCTCCCGTGCCGACTCGGGGCAGGTAAGGCTGACGCGTGAGCTGACCGGCCTTCACGAGATCGTTGCCAACGCGGTCGAGGAACTGGAACTGATGGCCTCCGATAATAACGTGGCGGTAACAGTTGATGTTCCACCTGATTTTCCTTCCATCTATGTCGACCCGGTACGCCTGCAACAGGTTTTACGCAATCTCATCAGCAACGCACTGCGTTTCACACCTGCTGCCGGAAGCGTGCAGATCACGGGGAGTATTGTTCGTAAAGAGAAGGAGCCTGAGGAGGCAGAAGGAGCAACGGACACAGAGAACGAGGAGGCCACCGATATTCGCTTGCTCAAGCTTGAGGTCAGCGATACGGGGATCGGTATCCCGCCAGAGCAGCAACAGCGCATCTTCGAGCGTTTTTACCAGGTTTCCTCAAGCGGCGGGCGGGCCAGCGGCCAGGGTCTGGGGCTGGCGATTGTGAAGATGATTGTGGAATTGCATGGTGGCGACGTTCTCGTTGACAGCGAACCTGGCAAAGGCAGCACCTTTACCTGTCTGATCCCCTGCCTGCTGTCCTGAGATTGTAAGCAATTGCCCTTGACTGGAAGTATGCCTGCGTGCTATGCTCATTTTAGTGCGATATTGGCTGTCCAGGTTGAGGAGCGTCTATGTCCATGCTGGAAACACTGAGCCTGTTCCTGGGAATATGGCTCCTGTTCCTGTTACTGGCAATCTACTATCTCTCGCAGTCGCCCGATGGCGGCGTTGGTCGCCTGCGCGAGTCGGTGAGCGAGCACCTCTCGGCTGAGAGCCGGGCGAAGGTCCTGCTTCGTGAGATGCTGTCGGAAAACCAGTACCAGCAACTGATCAAGTTTGGTTATCTGGAAGTAGTGAGTCCTACTATTGACAACCGTGTGTATCGTATTCCCGGAGCCGGAGGGCTGGTCAAGGTGTACGAACGCGGGTGCCCGGTCATGGAATTGTGCTTGCAGCCAGCCGAACCACTGCCAGATGGTGACGTGGTGGTGATGCACAAGCTGATGATTGAGGGCAACGAGCAGGAGTATTTACAGAGAGCAAATCATTTTGCCCCCGGCATTATCTCCCTTCGCTGCCAGCATCTATAACAGGCCGTTTCTTATATGTCATGCTGAGCGCAGATACTATTGGCCAACGCTCGGCTGTGACTGCTCGCGGCTGTGCGGCCCGGTTCGGCTTTGAGTGGGCTGGCCTGGTGGGTGGCGACGCCACCCACCAGGCCAGCCCACTCAAAAACGATGGCGAAGCGCCGCAGGCGCTGAGCAGTCAACCTGGGGAAGTTCGCCAGGGGAATATCTTTCTGCCTTCTGATGTTGTCTTCAAAGGATAAGGGAGTTTACGCTTAAATTGCTCTCTTGTCCTTTTTGTTTATGTGCATTGCGGCCCGTTGAACTTTTGTCCCCGGTTTGCGTATGTATAGATGATTTCAGTCCTTCAGGGTCTCGACGATGAACACGAAAGACGGTATAATTTGCTGAGATCAGGGAAGCCAGGCCAGTCAGGACACCTGATGGTAGAAGTACGGGTCTGTGCTTAGAAGGCAGGCGAAACTATGCAATGTCCATATTGTCAGGCAGAAAACCGCGATGGGGTGCGCTATTGCAACAATTGTGGCAAGATGATTAACCCGAATCCGGCTGCCAGCATATCCACTGCGCCGGCACCGGTGAGCGCTGGCGGTAGCACAGGGAATACTGGAACTAACGGGGGAAACTCGCGCGCGTTGACGCCAGGCTCGCGTTTGCAGGGCGGGCGCTATGTCATTAAGAAGGTGCTTGGTCAAGGTGGCATGGGTGCGGCCTTACTGGCGACCGATCTACGACTGGATAGCAAGCCCGTCGTTATCAAAGAGTTAATCTCCGATAACACCGACCCGGCCAGATTGCAGGAAGATGTGCGCAACTTCAAACGTGAAGTAACGACGCTGGCTCACCTGGATCACCCGTTGATCCCCAACGTGACCGATCATTTCCAGGAAGGCTCTCGTTACTTTATGGTGCAGGAGTTTGTGGACGGTGAGAACCTGGAAGAGCGCATGGATCGCATCCAGCAGCCCATGAAGGAACGCGATGCGCTCGAATATGCCTCGGAGATTCTCGATGTGCTCGATTATCTTTCCCACGAGACGCCGCCAATTGTGCATCGCGATATCAAGCCCGCCAATATCATCATTGGCAACAAAGATAAGCGGGCGCACCTGGTGGATTTCGGCATTGCCCGCGCCGATGAGGCCCGTAATGCCAAACGCAAGCAGACTTCGGCCCTGGGAACGCCGGGCTATGCTCCTCCTGAGCAGTATCAAGGCAACGCGGACCCGCGTTCAGACCTCTATGCTCTGGCGGCTACCCTGCACCACCTGTTGACCAATCGTGACCCGCGCAACCACCCGCCGTTTAGCTATCCACCGGCGCGCACGCTGAATCCACAGATCACACCGGAGACGGAGCAGGTGCTTAAAAAGGCGCTGAACAACGATATCAATCAGCGCTACCAGAGCGCGGCTGCCATGAAGCAGGCCATCGATGAGATTTTACTGAAACGTTTTGGCGTGACCGGCAATACGAGCAGCTATATGCTGGGAACTTCTGGCCCCATTGCCGCAGCCAGCGCCGCGAGTGCCGCAGCGGTGGCGAGCGCAAGCCAGAATCAGTCAACGATTCCCGCGAGGCAGCAGCAACGTAGACCTGCGAATGTGCCACCTCCTCAGCCTCCCCGACCGCCAACACCCGTCGGTAGCTGGCAGCCAGCACAATATCCAGCCTCTCCCGGCGGCGGCAAGGTGCAGAAGCAGCCGGGGAGCCATCTTGGACGCAATTTTCTGTTGTTTATTCTCGTTCTGGTCCTGATTTTCGGGGGTGTCTTCCTCGCGCTGCCCTATGTCCGCAGCCACTTCGGCGGCTCGACTACGGGTAACGGAAATGGTGGCACAACTCCTGCCCCGGTGGCTACATCAACCAGCATCGTCAACGGTATAGGTGTGACGAAAGCGCCCGATGGCGAATATATCGGCATCAGCGATGGCACCTTTGCCTTCGATACGGGGGCGGGACGCACGGATGGCAACCTCAAGATGCAGGCAGCCGCCAGCATCAAAGCTGGTGATGCCAGTGGCGCACAGGCATCCTTGACCCAGGCAATCGCGCAGGATCCGAATGATGCCGAGGCGCACATCTACCTGGAAGACCAGAAAGTGCTCGCTTCCGGCAGTCCCTATGTCACCTTTGTCGTGGCGACGATGCTGACCGGCTCAAATAATGGTGTGGGCCGTGACGACCTGCAAGGGGCGTATATCGCCCAGGAAGAGTTCAATAATGGGGCGAAGCTGGGTAATGTGCAGGTGCGCCTGCTGGTGGCTAATTCGGGCAACCAGACCTCTTATGCCACGACGGTGGCGCAGCAGATTGTGCAACTGGCGCAATCGGATAAGACGTTCGTGGGCGTGATGGGCTGGCCCTTCAGTTCGCGCACAGTCGATGCCGTCGGCGTGCTCGCGAAGGCGCACATTCCGCTGGTCTCGCAGACGGCTTCCAGCGATGAATTGACCGGCATCTCGCCATACTTCTTCCGCGTCAACCCGCCCGATGCCGTTCAGGCGGCGGTTGGAGCGAAGTATGCTGAGAATACGCTGCACGCGCACAACGTCGCCCTCTTTGTAGACACGAGCGACCCGTACAGCCAGAGCCTGGCGAACGGTTTTTCGAAGCAGTTCACCGCCGATGGCAACAAGATCGTTGCTACCGAGAACTACACGGAGGGCAAGGCTTCGACTTTACCACCGGATTTGAACGATGCGCTCTCGCATAATCCCGACCTGATCTACTTTGCGGGCTATTCCAACGATGTCAGCGTGCTGCTGACCGACCTGCCCACGTCCGGCCAGTTTGCTACTTTGCAGGTGATGGGCGGCGATGGCCTTTACGAACTGTCTGGCTATCCCACGACCGCTCGCACCGGCTTTGGTCGCCTGCACTTCACGGCCTTTGCCTACCCGGACGAGTGGGGCGTCCAGGGGCTGGCCTCAAAGGAACCGCCATTCTTCAACGATTATGCCAATACCTATGACCCCGGTCACACGCACACAGCGAATCCCTATGGCTATGACCGCGCCGATAACGATTCCATACTCTCGTTTGATGCCATGCAGGCGCTGCTCTATGGCAGCAAGATAGCCCTGAGCGGTGGGAAGACTGTCATAACGCCGGTTGATCTCCAGCAGGCTCTGAGCAAGCTTAATGGAGCGAACGCCTTTCAGGGTGCCAGTGGCCAGATCGCCTTCGGCTCCGACGGCAACCCGATCAGCAAGGCGGTCGTCGTGCTCTTCGTCGACCCCAACGACCACATCAAGCTGGTCACCATCTCCGGCACCTTCCTCCTGGGCAACGGGAGTTAGCCGTTGAAAACCGGTCCGGATATGTCATCCTGAGCGCAGCGAAGGATCTAAGGTAGCCACCTGTCAAGATGGTGGACACCGGTTCCTTCGCTGCATCCGCTACCGTTGGCGAACGTTCTGCTTTTGACTGCTCGCCGCGAAGCGGCTCGTTTCGATTAAGAGTGAGTTGGCCCGGTAGACGACTCCGCCGTCTACCGGGCCAACTCACTCTTAATCGTTTGCGAAGCGCTACAGGCGCTGAGCCGTCATCACTGGGAGTTCGTCAACGATATCTGCGTTCAGGATGACATGGGAGAAGACATTTCTTAATTTCGTGCTCAGTACTGCTTCGAATTATGGTATGCTTATACATGGGGAAGCCTCTTTTTCCATCAATGAAGAGAACATGAAAGGAGAAACCGGGCATGAAGTTCCTGATTCGTGCGGACAAGAAGATCAGACTTGCGGCAGCATTAATACTCACAACCCTCGCACTTTCCCTCGTATTTAGCCTTTTTGCTGGCGTTGCCTACGCGGCGCAAAAGCTCATTCAGATGAGCAGCGACCCGTTCACCAACAGCAACAGCCAGCACCAGACGGAGGTCGAACCCGATGCGGTTGCCTGGGGAGAGACAGTTGTGGCGACGTTCCAGCAGGGCCGCTTTACCACTGGCGGTGCCTCTGACAATGGCTGGGCAACCTCGTTTGATGGCGGTGTCACCTGGACACATGGCTCTTTGCCGGGCATGACTGTCTACACCGGGGGCAGCAAATATCATCGTGCCAGCGACCCGGTTGTCGCCTACGATGCGAAGCACCGTACGTGGATGATCTCAAGCTATATCTTTGATGAGGTGACCAATCCCAACGAAGTTGCTGTTAGCCTGTCACAAAACGGGACAGTATGGAGCAATCCGGTGACGATCGTGCAGAATACCAGCGGCGTTTTTTTCGACAAGGATTGGATCGGCTGCGATAACGCTCCGGCCAGCCCCTACTACGGCCACTGCTATGACGAGTGGGATACCTACTACAACAACACAGATTACAACATCATCGACATGAGCACCTCAATCGATGGTGGAAAGACATGGGGACCACCGACGCCAACGACCGGCGACTTCAACGGGACGGGCGGGCAGATTCTTGTCCAGCCCGATGGCAAGGTCATTGTTCCCATCCTCGGTGAGACGCCAACAACATACTATGTTGCCGCCTTTACCTCGTCTAATGGCGGCATAACGTGGAGCAAGCTGGTTAAAGTCTCCAATGAATACGTGCTGTCCGAGGAGCCGCGCATGCGTACCAGCGATGGTCTTCTCACGGCAGCCATCGACAGTTCCGGCAAGGTCTACCTCGCCTGGAATGACTGCCGCTTCGAGGCCAATTGCAGCGCCAACGATATCGTGTTGACGACTTCTACCGATGGCGTCAACTGGACACCTGTTCAGCGCATCCCCATCGACCCGGTGGGCAGCGGCGTTGACCATTTCAATCCCGGCATCGCGGTCAAGACCTTCCAGGGGCAAGATCACATCGCACTGACGTATTACTATTTCCCGAATACCAGTTGCACCGTTGCCACCTGCCAGTTAGATGTCGGCTTTATCTCCTCGGCTAATGGAGGAGCAAGTTGGAGCACACCGGAACAGTTGGCCGGGCCGATGAAGCTAACGTGGCTGGCAAACACACAGGGGCGTGGCTACTTCGTAGGCGACTACATTGCTACCGTTATTAATGCCAATGACGTGGCTTTGCCGGTGATAGAGGTTGCTACGCCGCCCAGCGGTGGCCTTCTCCACGAGAATACTTACACTACGCCGGAGGATGCCTTCATGGCGCTTACAGGCGGACCCGTTGCCGTGCAGAACGAAAACGTGCTTGTTTCGCAGCCAACCTCATCTTCTTTCCCACCTGGCTGGTCAAGGTAGAAAGGAACTACCAGCCGGGTGGGAGCGCCTGGAGCAGAAGCATCTGCATGATGCTGAGCATGAACCAGGCGATCAGGAACGAGAGGTCCAGGAAGCCAACGGGCTTGACGACGCGGCGAATGGGGTCAATGAACGGGTCGGTGATGCGAGCGAGAAAGCGAATAAAGGCGAAGCGCTCGTTGACGCCGAACCACGAGGCGATGGCGCGTACCAGCATCGCCAGGATAATAAACCCGATGCCATAGAAGATCAGGTCGTGGGCGATGGGGAAAGGTGGTACTGGCATACTCTTTGCTTACTCCTGAACTGTGCGAACATCGATCACGGTGAAGCCGAGCAATTTGCGGCGGCTAATGTCCGTCACGCGCACACCTTCGAGATCGGGCAGTGTTGTGACATGTTTCTGCACGAACTCACCGACCGGGCGAGCGGCCATTAAACCGGCGATGGACGAGGCAGCGGTTGAGGCCAGGCGTGTGCGCCTCTGGCTGGAAGCCATACCGAGCATCGTACCCACTGCCATCAGTGAAACACCGATCACGAGGTTGGTGCCGCAATTGGGATGGATGGCAAGTTCCGCCTCACCCGCCTGCAGGCGGCGTAACGCTTCGTCCAGGGCCTGGCGCAGCACTCCCAGATCAACGTTACCGAAGACGATGAAACCATGCGAACTGGAGCGGGCGCTGATATTCAGATTCGGCACCATGCCACTCAGAATGGTAATCGTCGCGTGTTCCAGCGCGTGATTTTGACGGATACGACGACCAAACAAAACGTCCTCAACGTTCATTTCAAGCTCCTTCAACCAGGGCAACACAATGTTGCCGTTATTTCTTAACACGTTCGCCAAAAATCGCCCGACCAATGCGCACGATGGTGGCTCCCTCTTCAATTGCTACAACATAATCGTCGGTCATGCCCATGGAAAGCTGAGACCACGAACAGTGTGGTATCTCTTCCCGCAGGCGGTCGCGCAGCTCGCGGAGACCCCGAAACACCGGGCGTACCTCTTCTGCATCTTTCACCAGTGGCGCAATCGTCATCAGGCCCTGCACCTCAAGATGTGGCAGCTCGACGATTTGCCGGGCGAGCGCGAAAGTCTCTTCCATGCTCATGCCCTCTTTGCTGGCCTCGCCCGCCACATTGACCTGCAGCAGCACTGGCAGGCGATTTCCCAGCTCAGCGGCGTGACGGTTCAATGCCTGTGCCAGGCGCAGGTTATCCACGCTCTCTATACAATCGAAGGCTCCGGCGACCTTGCCCGCTTTGTTACTTTGCAGGTGGCCGATCATCTGCCAGGAAACATCCGGCGGGTGAAACGCGGCAATTTTGGGCAGCGCCTCCTGCACGCGATTCTCTCCAAAGTGCGTCAAGCCGACCTGATACGCCAGTTTGACCAGCTCCAGTGGCTTCGTCTTCGAGACCGCCACCAGCGTCACCTCGTCCGGACTGCGTCCCACATTGCGTGCTGCCTGCGCAATGTTGTCACGCACTCTGGCAATATTCGCCGCCAGCCATTCCTGCTCTTCCGAGTTGATCGATTGCTTCTCTCTCACGTCTTTTCATTTCCCGCCTGTTTACCCTTATGGTATGTACGTGCAGGCAACCGTTTTGTTGCGCTCCTGTGAATCGTGCCATACAGAGAGGCATTCGTCAATAGTGGGTGGGGAAATTACCCGTCTTGCTGGCACAGTACATCTTAGAGAGAGCAAAACAAGCAGAGTTTTGACAAAACATGTACAGAAGTGCGCAAACTGTGGACTGGCACCTGAACATATGTTATAGTACATAGGAACCCTGGTTCCCAGGATGCCGGGTCACTAGAGAACGATATGATTGTGAGAGAAAGCCACATCGAATGGCCTGATCTGGAACGTTTTCCAGACATTCCTATCTTCAATACGAAAGCGGTCGTGCAGCAGACGAACGTGCCTGCTCCCACTCTGCGTGCATGGGAGCGGCGTTACACCATTCTCTCGCCAGAGCGTGCCGGTAACGACTACCGTCTCTACTCCGAGCGCGATGTGGCGACGATTCGCTGGTTGAAGGAGCGTGTTGACGCTGGCATGTCGATCAGCCAGGCCATTGCCCTGTTGCGTCATCTCCAGGACGAACGTCGTCAGTTGCAGGAGCACGAACAGGTCATAACGGGTGGCGTGCCATTTTTCCATGTGACGCTGCCTCCCCCGTCTCCACCGCCCTCTCTCTCTCCTCCTCCAACGCAAGTAGAGCCGCCAGAGCTTGAGGCGGAGGATCAGCTTGCTCCGAGTAAGGGTAGCAATGGAGCGGGTGAGCAGGCACAGGCGCTGGAGCAGTGGCCCGTGCTGGTCAAGACGGAACATGCCTTCGTTCACTACCCGGCGACACTCAATATGCAAGTCGTGCGCCAGCACCTGCTGGACGCCTTCAACGCGCTCGATGAGACAACGGCGAAAGCGCTGCTGGCTTCGATGCTGGCCGTCTACCCGGTAGAGCAGGTTTGCGCCGAGCTAATTGCGCCAACTTTGTGGGAGATCGGACGCCTGTGGGAAGAGGGCAATCTGACCGTGGCAGTCGAGCACTTTGCCAGTGGCATCTTTCGCGGCGTGCTCACGAATTTGTTGTATGTGACACCCACACCCGCAGATGGCCCCCTGGTCTTTGTCTGCTGTTCGCCGGGCGAGGCACATGAACTGGCCGTTCTGATGCTGGCCCTCATCTTGCGCCGTTCCGGTATGCGCGTGGCTTACCTCGGACAGAGCATCGAGATCGAGGGGCTGCTGCACATCATCCAGCAGATGAACCCAGCGCTTGTCTGCATCTCTCTGACTATGCCTGCCTACATGGCCTCGCTGGTTGATCTGGCACGCAGTATCCAGAATTTGCCGGATCCGCGTCCTCACTTCGTCTTTGGTGGCCAGGTATTCGGACAATACGCGCACCTGATTCCACAGGTGCCGGGAACCTATCTGGATGGAGATTTGAATACGATCACTGCCGGAATACGACGTCTGTTGTCGCCCCGGTCTGAGAGTAGGAATTAAGACCGTGTTGAAAACCGAATCCGAATCAATGGTAGTAACGGAATCTGTCTTGAAAAGACGTTTTCCTCTCTATGGTTTTGCCGCGCTCGCTTTGTGCCTGCTGGCCTGGGCCGTTTCCTGGCTGCGCATCGAGCCGTTCTATCACTACAGCTTCTTCCCATTATGGTCTGGCTACATTCTGTTCATGGACGCGCTCGTTGTTATGCGTCATGGCACCTCGATTCTCACCCGCGCACGCTGGCGCTACATCCAGATTTTTCTCATTTCCAGTGTGTTCTGGTGGATGTTCGAGGGCTTGAATAGCGCGGTGCAGAACTGGCATTACGTGCTCGACCAGCCCTACAGCCCTCTGGCCTATTTTCTGATTGTCAGTCTCGATTTCGCGACGGTGCTGCCCGCTGTTATGGAAACCGGTGAATTTCTCTCGACATTCAAGCCGCTGCACCCGCGCCTGCCAGCCAGTGAGGTTGGCCCGCGCCTGCCGAACCGCGTCATCATTCCCGTTGTCCTGCTGGGCCTGCTCTGCTTGATTCTGCCGTGGATCTTCCCGCGCTACTGTTTCGGGCTGATCTGGCTCAGCATGGTGCTCATCCTCGATCCCATCAACAACGTGCTGCGGCGCAAATCGGCGCTGGCACACATTGCCGTGGGCGACTGGCGTTTCATTGTGCTGCCCCTGGCCGGGCTGTGTTGCGGCTTCTTCTGGGAGATGTGGAACTACTTCGCACTGCCAAAATGGTATTATACTATTCCATATGTGGGCTTCTGGAAAATCTTCGAGATGCCCCTACTCGGCTACACGGGCTATCTGCCCTTCGCGCTCGAACTCTTTGCCATGTACCAGTTCGTCCTCTTCCTGGCGAAGCAAAAGAACGACTACCTGGCGATATAGATTCGGGGAAAGATACGAGTCAAAGGGGTAGGTGGAAAGTGCGGAGGTGTGAGAAAAGGGTGGAGGTGTGAGAGAAAAGGGTGGAGCTGGCCTCCGCCCTTTCCCACAAACGCCCTTACATAGTAATCAAAGGATTGAAAGGCAGGGTCAGGCTTTATGGATGCAGCGCTTGCGGATGTGGTCGTTGTTGACCTTTCGCGTGTATTTGCAGGCCCCTTCTGTACGATGATGCTGGGCGATATGGGCGCGACCGTCATCAAGGTGGAGCAGCCCGGCAAGGGCGATGATACGCGCTCCTACGGGCCGCCCTATGTCGCTGGCGAGGCCGCGTATTACCTGGGACTCAATCGCAACAAGTACAGTATCACGCTGGATTTCAGCAGGCCAGAGGAGAAGCAGCAGTTGCTTGCACTCATTCAGACGGCGACGGTGCTGGTTGAGAACTTCCGTCCCGGTACGCTGGACAGGCAGGGACTTGGCTACGAAGACCTGCGCGCGCTCAATCCCGGCCTGATCTACTGCTCGATCAGTGGCTATGGCAAAGACGGCCCCTATGCCTCACGAGCCGGTTACGACTTCGTGGCACAGGCCGAATCGGGCCTGATGGCCGTCACGGGTGAGGTTGAGGGCGAGCCGCAGCGCCTCGGCTCGCCCATCGGCGATATCTCGGCGGGCATGTACGCCACCATCTCCATCCTCGCCGCCCTGCACTACCGCGACCTGACCGGCAAGGGTCAGTATATCGATATCTCGCTCGTCGAGTCCGCCATCTCGCTGCTCGGCAACGTCTCCGCCAACCACCTGATCTCTGGCGAGGAGGCGAAACGCTACGGCAACGCCCATCCCAACATCGTTCCCTACCAGGCCTTTCAGACACGCAACGGCTACGTCGTGGTCGCCGCCGGAAACGATCGCCTCTACCAGTCCCTCTGCCGCCTGCTGGGCCGCGAGGAGCTGGCGACCGACCCGCGCTTCGTCACCAACCCGCAGCGCGTGCGCAACCGCGCCGAGCTTCTCCCCATCCTGCAAGACCTCTTCCGCCAACGCGACACCGACGACTGGCTCGCGGCCCTGCGTGCTGCCGGTATTCCCTGCGGTGCCATCAACACCGTCAGCCAGGTCTTCCGCGACCCCCAGGTGCAGGCCCGCAACTTCGTCTGGGAGGCCCAGCACCCCACTGCCGGTCCCATCAAACTCTCCGGCTCCCCCATCCGCCTCTCCGAAACGCCAACACGGCTGTATAAAGCGCCGCCGCTGCTGGGGGAGGATAACGAGGAGATTCTGGGGAAGAAAAGCGATGAGGAGGAAAAATAGGGAAACATGATAATGAGTTTTAACGAACAAGATCGGTAACGGAATCTCGTAGGCACCGATTTATCGGCAAGGCTACGGGCCGATAAATCGGCAGTGCGCTCGATAAATCGGCGCCTACAGTCTGGCGTGGTTTTCTGACCGTCCGGGATTCTTCAACAGGAGAAAGGCTACCAGTGCCATCGTTAACGCTATGGCAATTCCGATAGCGAAGGTCGTTTGCGGCGTGATCCAGAGGCCGACGAGCGCCTGAGTCAGAGGGCCAAGCATGACGGCAAGCGAGATAGCTGACCCGCGCATACCCATGATCTGGCCGCGATTTTCGTCGGTTGTGGTGCTCAGGTAGATGCCGCCCATAGCTGGTTCGACGAGGGCGCTGCCCAGTCCTCCCAGAGCCGCGCCCGCTAGCAAAAGCGGCAAGAGGGGAGCGGCCAGCATGAACACGAGCAAGGCACTGAAGAGCAGGCTGCCGGTGATGATGAGCGGCTTTTTCGGCAGTGTCTCTGAGAGCCGTCCCAGCAGGAGTGGGAAGACGGCCAGAGCCAGGCCGTAAACGCTGAACAACATGCCATATTGCGCCGGGCTGTAGTGAAGTACCTTCGCGAAAAAGAAGGGAAACTGCGGGAACACGAACGGATAGGTGAAGATCATCCCGAAGTCGATGATGAGGAACGGGGCAATGAGCCTGATCAGGCGAGCAAAGCGCAAGTCCTCCGGCTTTTG
Source organism: uncultured Chloroflexia bacterium (assembly GCA_963736995.1). Lineage (GTDB taxonomy): Bacteria > Chloroflexota > Ktedonobacteria > Ktedonobacterales > Ktedonobacteraceae > CADDYT01. Next base: position 311,383 of record CAVTRB010000005.1, on the reverse strand, counting down.
AGCTTTTGCTTCGCTATGGGCCTGATACTTTCGCGCCTGTAACCGCATGTATTCCGGTAGCGTTTCCGGTACCATGAAGATTGCCAGCAGGGAAGCTGCCAGTGCGATGCCTGCCGAGAGCAGGAAGGGACTGGTAAAGCCCAGGGTTTGAGCGAGCAAGCCGCCAATGCCAGGACCCAGTGCGAAGCCAACTGCCTGCGCCGTTGTGAGAAAGCCTATCCAGCGCCCCTGTTTCTCCACGGGAATGGTATCGCCCACCATCGACATCGCTGTAGGAATTAAGCCAGAAAGCAACATGCCCTCGACAAAGCGTATGGGGATGAACAGCAGCGGCACATTGACTGTGGCAAGCAGCAGATTGGTAACGATAAAACCGGCCAGAGAGATGAAAAGGATCGGTTTGCGGCCAATGCGGCCAGACCATATTCCCATCGGGGTGCTGAAGAGGAACATGCCCAGGCCAAAGGCTCCTTCCATCAACGCCAGCATCTCCGAACCCAACCCCAGAGCTTGCAATCGCTGTGGGAAGACGGGAATGATCACGGCAAAGCCGGTCATCATCAGGGCGACGCAGCCGATCATGAACACGAGCGCGCCTGTGATAGAGCGCGGTTTTTGAGCAGTGGAAGTCTCTGTGGGATTTGCTCTCACCTCTTCCAGGGAGACAGTATCATGTTCGAGGAGCTTTGTAGCCACGTATTGCATCCTTTCCTTCTCACCTATATAACTTGCAATTTGCAAGTATCTTCTCTATATATCTTCTTCCCGATGTTCTTAAATCCGGTAACTTCGTACAGGTTGCCATGAAAAACAAGTTCGCAAGTGTTCTGTGGAGAGGGGAAGAGGTCAGGTCCACACGGTGCCAGCGAGGAGGCCAGTTTGGTTGCCAGGGCGGAGCTTGCCCTTTCAGGTGGAGGTTTTTGGGGAAAGCGTGGAAACCAGTAGGGGCGGGGGCTGTGGGGGAGCGGGGAGGGGGAGCTTGCTCCGCCCTGGACTGAAGTGGGACATCGGGCACTGGTTGAGCTCTCCTCCAGGGCGGAGCAAGCTCCCCCTCCCCTCCCAGCCCCACTCCCGCCCCTACTAGAATGTTTCCCAAAAACCTCCACCTGAAAGCGGAGCTGGCCTCCGCCCTGGCTTTGCTAGACGAGTTGGCTCAGAAGGCTCTGCTCGCCTGCAAAAACAGAGCCGCCCATTTGCACTGTTTCACGAATGAGTTGGATCATCTTCTCTCTGTCGGCCCTCATCAGGGCAATCCAGGCGGCAGGGGCAGCAGTATGTGGGTCGTGTTCAGCACTCCAGTTCGCCATTTCCACCACGACGGGGATAAGGTCGAGACCCTTTTCCGTCAAAGCATACTCCTCTTTGCGCTTATCTTTCTCAGAGGGTTTTTTCACCAGGATGCCCTGTTGCTCAAGGTGAGCGAGGCGGCTGGCGAGAATGTTGGTCGCCATTCCCTCTTCTGACGCTAAAAATTCCCCGTAAGTTTTCTTCCCAAAGTAGACGATATCCCGAATGATTAACAGCGACCACGGGTCCCCAAACACCTCTAAGGCAAAGTTGATCGGACAGTCTGAACGCCTCTGCTGTGTATGTTTCATGTTCTTGACTTCTTCACTCTTACCAGAAATCCATTCTAATTCTACCGCAGTATAGCATCTTTACTTGCAAATAGCAAGTGATATTTGCTGACATCCACTCATAATTCTTCTGGCGGGCCGCAGGCCCGCCAGGGAGGAGAGAAAAGGGCGAGGCTCCTCCACACTGTCCCCCGGACAGCGTCCTCGCGCTCCGGCAGGGAGCAAAGCCCCCTGCACCCCCAGTTATGAGTGGATGTCAGATATTTGGTGATTGGTGAAGAGAGCGTCGATGTGCAAATACAATGGATGGGTTACAGCATGACGTACTGCTCGCATGCCTTATGTCGGCAAGTGCTCGCTGGATATCCAGAGAACCTTTTCTATGCCGCTATTGAAGCGCACCAACTTTTCCCAGTTGATGCTGCCATCAGCATTGCCGAAGTTGGTGAGAAAATCACGCTCAAATCGATTGAGTGCTTTATCCCATTCCCGTTTAAACTCTTCACGGTGCTGAGTAGCATAATCACCTATGAGGGAGATAAGTTTGATGTAAAAATCTGGGTCGCCAGTTAATTCTTCCCAGAAAGCTTGTCCAGAACGAATACGGTAAGTACGGTCTTTTGTGGGATCAGCAGATTTACGGCCATAACCATGTCCAAGCAAGGGATCAAACCGCTTATGAAGCTTGAGCAAACGACTTCCCAGGCTTTTAAACTCTTGATCCTGACGCTTTGCCTGACTCGAATTAAAAATATTTGGCCCTGATTTTACAGCAATAGCTTTGTAGGCAGTATCCGTTTCAATAGCAATATCAACACCTTCGCTTGGCGAAACAACACCTCCGCTAGATGCTTTGGCTACCTGCTCAAAAAAAGCATCGCCGAAAATAGTCTCATCGGAGGATGACATATAGGCGCGCAAGATTTCAAGGACGATTTCGCGTGCATCTCGCGCACCGATGGCTCTTAAGAGATAGGGATTTTTTTGCGAAGGACTTCATTGAGTTTCAATTCGCTTAACTTCTTGATACGGCGCTGGTAGAAATCATCAAGGCTACGACGTACTACATCCTCAAGTTCCGACTGATTTATAATATGGTCCGCTTTCCTCGTTGTCTGTGTTTCCCATCTCACTTGCCTCATCCGTTTCGGGGAATAGAGGAATTGGCGTTTGTATCACCTCTGGTTTACGCTTGTGAGTATCTTCCCTCTCTGCTCCTCTGCTTACCTCACTTAGCAGAGGAACAGCGGGAGATGCTTCTACGTTTCCTAATCGCTGCTGCGCAACCTGGAAGTAATCAGGGTTCAGTTCGATACCGATGCAACGCCGTCCAAGTTGTTGAGCAGCCACAGCAGTTGTTCCAGAGCCAAGAAATGGATCAAGCACAAGGTCTCCGGGCAAGGTAAATAACTTTATAAACCAGGCTGGTAGTTCTACGGGGAAAGCAGCGCTATGACCACGATTACCGCATTCAGTTGCTAGATGGAGCACATTATCGGGATAGGCTAACTCGCGTCCTATCCAGTTAGCAATCTTTTTGCCGAAGCCGCTCTGTACATGAGAATTGTCACGCCGCTTATCTGTCTCACTGAGATTGCGCAGCCGTGTCTGGCTCCAATCACCCATCGGAACGCGCACAGCATCTTGATACATAGCGAAATGCTTATCTTTCGTGAAATGGAGACAGCGTTCCCAGGCGTCGCGGAAGCGATTGGGCCACTTGCCGGGATAGCTGTTTCGCTTGTGCCAGATATACTCCTCCGTCCAGAGCCAGCCCTGCTTGCGCATCTCTAAAATAAGTTCCAGAACGTAAGTATGGCGTTCGCCATCTACTACGCGCTCTTTGATGTTGAGGATAAACGACCCTTCCTGTTTCAACACCCGTTTCAGTTCAGTAGTAATGGGCAGAAACCACTCAACGTACTTATCTGGTGATATTCCCCCATAGGTATCCTTGCGCTGGTCGGCATACGGTGGGGAAGTGACGATCAGGTCGACAGAGTTGGAAGGAAGGGTAGGTAAAATATCGAGGCAATTTCCCTGAAAAAGTTGCGTTTGTACAATCTATTGTCATCATTGAAGACTTATTTTCGATTCTCATCTAAGCTCTCTATACTTTTTTGACCAGGGGACGACAAGCGTCTCCTAGAAACGTTCTTTCTTAGATGAGAAAAACGGCACTTTTATGCTCTCTTGTCATTCATTCCCTTTGTCTTAGCCATATAAAAGTATATTGGTTGTCCCATTATAACATTATTCTTTTCGTTGCACTGCATGATAATCTCCTTGATTTTCTTATAATCTAAGGATGAGCTGGATTGGAAACCTGCTTCAAATAGATCGGCGAACTGTTTCATCGTCTACAGTACTATTTGCAGTTTTAAATGCGAATCATCACCTCTATACCACGAGCCACTTCTGAAGGTTTCTGCTGTGTTTGTATCAATTTTGTTAGCTATGAAGAGACCAAAGACAGGTTTCTCTTGCCGCTTATAGTGATCAACCAGATCGGCAATATGTCGTCGGACTGGTTCACCTTCAACTGCCTCCTGCCTTGAGCCAGCCGTTAATGTAACCTCGACAGCTATGACAAAATCATCGAATTCGAAGATCATGTCAGGTCCATTTCCTGGCGCATGATTAATAGGGCTTAAACTCTTATTATATCGGAAAGCGACGGGCATCCCAGGGTTTATTCATAAGGGAATCTATAGCTAGAAATGCACGCCATGCGGCCCACTCGAAATAAGCGGGGGCCTCGGCAGAGGGGATAAGACGTTTATCCGTTTTTATTAGAGCGCGTAAGTAAGCAACGATATCTTGCCATTTCGCATAATGTTCCCGTTCAAAGTCTATTTCAAGCAGCTTGAATAAGTCGTTTTCCAGTTTAAAGCGTAATTGGGAGAGATCGGCGTTGTCCATTTTTGTTAAGTCAGATGTAAGTTCCAATTGGACAAGGCTTTCAACAGGCTCTGCTTCGGCTTTCAGTTTCAGGATGTTTGCCGTTGTTTGTATGACTTCGATTGCTTTTTGAGCGTTATCTGTTGGTAAAGCAGCTCCATTCCAGAGTGTTTCTAGATATTTTTCTATTGGAATAGGTACGTAAGGGACAGAGAGAAGTTGGTTGATGATTGTCCGTCTGTAATCTGAGAGACGTAAACGTCTTCCAAACTCAGCAAATAGACCAGTAAGTTTCAAATAGCGAAAATTGGAATCCGCATAATCCTTGAGGGTTTCTTCTTTCTGCCCGGAACGTCCTCTACATTTAGTATCTCGTGCCGGGGTTTTAACTGTTCCTTGAGAAAGCGTTTTTGATGCTCTGCATTTTTCGCATTCTCACGATATTGAGCAAGCTTTTGTACCGTTTCAGGGACATCTTCTAATTTTGTAACCAACTGTACAGTAAAGGCCATCTCATCCTGGCTTATATAAGGTTCTAATTCCTCTCTCTCCAGGACTGCTAAGATTTCAAGAACAATTCTCAACGGACTAAACGGCGAAACGTCAAGGTAAGGTTCCACTTGAGAAGGAAGCTGAAAGGCTAGAAGAGTCCGCAAGAAACAATCTTGTTCTTCCGGTAAAGTTCCTGCGTTTAGTAATCTTCGTCCACTGGGGGTTATGGTATAGGGTCTATCAGATAGTTCAGGCCCGGGAGTGAGAAAGCCGAGTTGCATGAGGGCCGCTCGCCATTTTCTCCCTACATCACTTGCATCGTTTTCATCTTGGTTGCCTGGTTCTTCGTCTGTATAGTTGTAGGAGGAAGTTTGTTGTAATCGTTTTACCGCTACAACACCTTGCTCGTGCAATAATTTCGCGAATTGTTGTTCCCGCACTTTGCCTATCAGATTGCCATGTAGAGGAGAATGACCATCTCGCAATACCACTTTTAATCTGCCTGGATTTCTGATCGTGGTATTGCCTAAATACCATGCTTTTTTCGCCTGCTCAACCATATATACTCCGGTTTTCTTTTCTTCTCACTTTTATTTTGATTAGTATGCTACAAAGAGATATTCTTGTACTGAGTTATTGGGATTGCCGACCTTATGGGAGTGGGTGCCAAAGGAATAGCGATGATCAATTTCGTACACTTTTACCTCTTTTTTGACCGAACGCAACATATCTAGTAGATCATTCTTACTCGGAAGGGAATTGGAGGAATAGGAGGTAACAATAATGCTATCAGCAAATTTCTGGAAGAGGTGCTCGAAAGCCGAATAAACCTCTACCCGTGAGTCGAAAGGAGTATAATACTTTCGGAGTTTCCTGGTTTTTGTATGATAGAGGATTTCGACACCTTGCCAGTAGCTACAAAGCCCTTCGACAAAGTGATATCTGCGGACATAGTCATTATCGGAGTGGGTTGTGTAATAAGGGGGATCGAAATAGACCAGGTCCGGTTTGATATCCAGGCTGAAAATATCCTGATTAAAGGCTAAGTTGTTCTGTCCGTTGTCAAAGATAGAGGCATTGAGCAGCGGAACTGCCGCAAGAAATTGCTCTTTAAGTGAGAGTTTGAGATCTCTTCTCCCATCATCATACCTGTTTCCTGTATAGGTAAATACTCCTCGTGGTCGTCGCTTAATGCATGCACGATTGAGGGCTGATAATGCTAGTGATTGTTTCAAAGAAGAAGTTAGTTTCTGGATGTTTGCGATAGTATTTTCGAGGAAAGAATTATCTTCATCGGAAAAATAGAGATTGCCGAAAGTCTTTTGGATAAAATCTCCTCTCCCTGAGTTCGGTTCTAGCAGCAAGAATACATCGTCTTCTGTCAAAAAATCAGTGTTATTTGCCACAAGAGCATTGGCGATGTGATAAGAATATTTCAGAAAATCATTTGAAATAACAAGCTTTCCCTGGCACTTGAACATATAACCCACACAACCACTACCACTAAATGCATCAAGGACTGTATGGAAAGAGAGATGCTTTACCGCATTCCAGATATGAGGGAGGATGTTTTGTTTGCTTCCCATAAATCTGGTTGGTGGAAACTCGGTCTGCTGGAACAATAATGCTTGCATATGACAAGTACCTCCTTTATCTTTGTACGCTTATTGGGATCTTTGTTGATATTGCGCCGGGCAGAAACTTCGACTAGCTCACATCCCTTATAGATCTCAAGTACAAAGTCGCAATAAGAGTTACTGTCCAGCTATAACTGTCTTTTTGGGCCAGTTCCTTTACCGTGCTGGCGAGTGTTTGCTGATCTTCAGAATAAAAGAACTCAGAAGTGTAGCGTTTGAAATCGGAATACTTAGAGACAGGATGATAAGGAGGATCTATGTAAATAAAACTGCCTGGTTAGCATATATTCTTAGTCTTTCCTGGTAGTCTGCGCAGATCAGATCTGCTCGCTGGAGTACATAACTGGCTGCTCTAAGCTTATCCTTGTCGCAAATAATCGGATTTTTATATCTTCCGAAAGGCACATTGAACTGACCTTTCTTATTTACCCGATACAAACCGTTGTAACAAGTTCTGTTTAGATAAATCGTGCGAGCCGCCTGTAGAACTGCGTCTTCGGGATGCTCTTGTCGCAGTTGGTAATAAAATTCCTGAGAGTAAGGATAGGTGCTTAAGGCAGGGATAAGCTCCTCTACCTTATCCCGAACAACCCTGTAGCAGTTAATCAATTCGGGATTTGAGTCGGCTAGAATGGCTTTAGACGGTTGTAACTCGAAGAAGAGAGCGCCCCCTCCAACGAAAGGCTCGATGTACGTATCAAAATGAGAAGGAATATATTTGAGTAGCTCTGGAAGAAGTTGTGTCTTACCTCCTGCCCATTTTAAAAATGGAGTCGCATAGCTCAAAATTTCCCCATTAGTCATTGTAATCTCTCAAATAATGTTTGCTCATTTCAGAAAGCAATTGTACATTGAAAGCGCGGGTTTGGCAACGGTTTGGGAGGGATATTTATTTAGATGTTCTAATTGCGCCTGTCTCTCTTCCACTCTCTTCATCATCAAAAAGAATAGGAGAGGGACAGGACAAAGCATAGCCTCTTTTCTGCCTGATACGCATATTTCAATAGTACATCTTGTTCTCTTTGAGAGAATAGGCTATACTTAGCTCGATTTTTATGTCGTTGGATGTCTGGAGGATGAAACCGTGAAGATTACTTGTAAGCAGCAGGACTTGAGTCATGGCCTCTCAGTGGTGAGTCATGCCGTCTCAAGCCGCAGCACGCTCCCTATTCTGTCAAATATTTTGCTGGCGACCGATCATGGTCGTTTGCGACTCTCTGCCACGAACCTGGAAATTGGCATCAATTGCTGGGCCGATGCGCAGGTGGAGGAGGAGGGTGCGATCACCATTCCCGCCAAACTGGTTACCGATTACGTCAACAGTTTGCCACAGGGCATGGTGGATATTGCCGTGCCAGAAGATGGCAATGTGGTCAATTTAAAGGGTGGGCGCAGCAACACCAATATCAAGGGCATGGACGCTTCGGAATTTCCGCTGATCCCCAGCGCCGAGGGTGGAGAGACGCCCATTGCGCTGGATGCCGCGACGCTCAAAGAGATGATTAATGAAGTGGCCTTTGCCGCCGCCGATGACGAGTCGCGACCGGTCTTCACCGGTGTGCTGGTGCAGGTGGCGAGCGAGAAAATCACCTTTGCCGCCGCCGATGCCTTCCGGCTGGCCGTGCGCGTTGCACCCCTACCCGGCGACTCGGAGACGCGCAGCGACATACTCATTCCTGCGAAGACGCTGACCGAGCTTGGGCGCATCCTGCCCGCCGAGGGGCCGGTGCAGATGATTGTCACGCCCAATCGGGCGCAGGTGCTATTCCACACGGAGCAGATCGATCTCGTCTCGCGCCTGATCGAGGGAACCTTCCCCAATTTCCGCCAGATCATCCCCAAAGAGTACACGACGCGGGCGGTGATTGAGACGAAGGAGTTTGCCGCCGATGTGAAGCGTGCGGCCCTGTTTGCACGTGACAGCTCCAACATTACTCGCGTCAAAGTTGCGCCAGGTGAGAATGATGGGCTGGAACCCGGCACGGTCACCATTGAGGCCACCGCCGAAGACCTGGGCGATAACGTGAGCACGCTCAACGCTGCCGTCGATGGACCGGAACAGCAGATCATCTTCAACGTGAAGTATCTGGCCGAAGTGCTGGGCGTCATTGGCTCGCAGGAGGTGGCGCTGGAAGTCAACTCTGCCACGAAGCCCGGCGTCGTTCGCCCTGTCGGCTCAACCGACTACACCTACGTCATCATGCCCATGCACACCAATCGTTAACGGCTGTGTGGCCAATTGACGATGTACATATGTAGGCGAACAATGTATTGTGCGCATCGTCGATGATGAATTTGAACAACCAGAATGGGTATGGTAATCCAGTAGGGACAAGGGGCGGATGAGGAGAGGGGTGGGGGCCTGTGCTTGTCCGCTCTGTAAGCCACCCGTTCGCTCCGACAGGACGAGACATCTGCTGTGGCGAGACGGACAGGCACAAGGCCCCCACCCCTCCCTTCATCCTCCCCCTGTCCCTACTGGATACGGAAGATTCCGAGCCGGTTCTGGTTGGCAATATTCTTTGTTTTACGACGTAACTAGTGGGGGGAAAAGGAACATTTTCAGGATGGTAGCGATTGTGGAGGAGGGTGCATTTCCGCTCGTTGGGAAGGTGCAGCATTATGCCTGGGGTGGATATGATTTCATTCCGGCGTTGGTTAGCATTGAGCCGGAACCAGGAGTACCCTACGCCGAATACTGGATGGGGGCGCACGAAAAGGCCCCTTCTGAGATCATCCAGCACGATGGAACGAGGATAGCGTTAAACAAGATCATCGAAGCGCAGCCGGAAAAGACGCTGGGAGCGGTCATCGCGCGAAAATATGGTCGGCTGCCCTTTCTGTTTAAGGTGCTGGATGTACACGAGATGCTTTCCATTCAGGTGCATCCCTCGAAGGCGGAGGCGGAGGCGGGTTTTGCGCGTGAAAATGCGCTGGGCATTCCACTGGACGCTGCTGAGCGCAATTACAAAGATGATAACCACAAGCCGGAACTCCAGCTCGCGTTGAGCGATTTCTGGCTGCTCCACGGCTTCAAGCCGGAGGATCAACTGCGTACCGTGTTCGACCAGGTACCCGAATTTGCCTCGCTGCGGCCCATCTTTGCCAGTCGCGGCTACTTCGGCCTCTATGAGTACGTGATGACTCTGCCTCGTGAGCAGGCAAATGCGCTGCTGGAGCCACTGGCGCGACGCATTCTGCCACAATACAAGGCCGGAACACTGGAAAAATCCTCGCCGGACTACTGGGCGGCAATGGCGATGGCGCAAGAGCAAACAGGAAACTACGATAGAGGCATTTTTTCCATCTACTTTTTCAATCTGGTTCACCTGCTGCCGGGACAGGGCATCTTTCAGGATGCCGGAGTGCCACATGCCGCACTGCAAGGACAGGCGCTGGAGATCATGGCGAATTCTGATAACGTTATACGCGGTGGTTTGACGCCGAAGCATGTAGACGTGTCAGAGCTGCTCAAACAGGTCACGTTTCAGGGTATGGTGCCAAAGATCATCGAAGGCAGAACTGCCGCTAACGCTGTCGAAGCGTACTACGAAACGCCTAGCCCTGATTTCGCATTGAGCAGAATACAGTTGAGCCAGGAGGAGCAGTATCAGCATACAACGCACTCAACGGAAATTCTGCTGTGTTTGAGTGGTGAAGCGCTGGTGGACACTGCCGGGAAAGAGATGCGCGTGCAACAGGGTCAGTCTGTCGTCGTTTTCGCCGGACAGAGCTATACCTTGCAGGCCACAACAGAGCAGGCCGTCGTGTTCAGGGCGTATATTCCTGATCATTACGTATAGAGCGGATTTAGATCCTTCGCTGCCTCAGGATGACATACTTCCTACCTGTCATCCTGAGCGCGGAGAAGGATCTAAAGTCGGACTCACCACATGCATATTGATACCAGATATGGTAAAATAGGGCAGGAAGTTTTCAAAAACAGCACGGAAAAAGCTATACATGCATCTATCTCACCTCATATTGAACGATTTTCGCAATTATACGCACCTGGACCTTTCCCTGAATCCCGGCCTGCACATTTTCTATGGGGAGAATGCGCAGGGAAAGACTAATCTACTTGAAGCTGTCAGTATGCTGGCGACTGGCGGCTCTTTTCATGCTGCTGCTGATCGCGAGGCAGTGAACTGGAATGCCTGCGACCATGTGGCGAGACTGGAAGGCGTGGTGGGGCGGCGCGAAGATACCTTGCAGATCGAAATCGCGCTGATTGACCCGACGCCGCCAACGTTTAGCAACGCTCCTGTCCAGGTTACAACGCGCACGATTGAGATGCCGAATACCATGCAGCGCAAGCGCATCAAGATCAATGGCATTCCACGCAGGACAATGGAGTTGATCGGGCAGATGCGGGTGGTGCTCTTTGCCCCCACCGATTTGCACCTCGTCGATGGCTCGCCCGACGAGCGGCGGCGTTTCCTCGACCGGGCGCTCTGTCAGGTGCAGCCGCGCTACTGCCAGGCGCTGGTCAAATATCGTAAGATCATCACGCAGCGCGCGGCTCTGCTCAAACGCATTCGTGAGAACCAGGAAGACCCGCACATGCTGGACTACCTCGACGATCAATTGACCGCGCTGGCGGGCCAGATTCTCTTCGAGCGTCAGCGCATGATTGCCGCGCTCAATGAGGAGACCGCACCGCTTCAGGAGAGCCTGAGCGGTGGGCGCGAGCAGTTGCAGATCGTCTATCGCCCCTCGTTCCGCGTCGATGCTGAGTGGAGCATCCAGGAGAGTATGAAGCATTACCGCGAGCAATTGCAAGAGGTGCGGCGCAAGGAGATTCTTCAGGGAGTGTGCCTGCTCGGCCCGCACCGCGACGACCTGGATTTTCTGGTCAACGGCGTCAACATGCTCACCTACGGCTCTCGCGGCCAGCAGCGTACAACCGCCCTTTCGGCCAAACTGGCGGAGCTTGCCTACATGCGTACTTGCACCGGCGAAGAACCCGTCCTGTTGCTCGACGATGTCTTCAGCGAACTCGATACGCAGCGCCGCGAACACCTGCTGCGCCACGTCCTCCAGCACGAGCAGGTGCTCCTCACCGCCACCGACCTCAACAGCTTCCCCCGGGAAATTCTCACCCAGGCCAACCTCTATAAAGTGGAAAATGGGACGTTGAGCACTGTATAGCCCCGCGGGCTTTCACGACACTAATCGTGTTTTCTGTTCCAGTTCGGCCCATTGCTGGCGCACGCGGGCAACCTCAGCCTCGTCAGGAATATAGCCACCGTAGCGGATGGCCGTGTAAGCCTCGGTGATGGTCTCCAGTTGTGGTTCGGTTGAGGGCAGGCGTTCGTCGAGGCGCTGGCGAAACTCGTAGGGTGTCTCGTCACGGTGACGTGGGTAGCCGCGACTGGCGGCCCAGCGCAGCAGCAGGCGGTAAATCTCGCGAATGCTGCGCGCCGCCGGTTCTCCCTGTAGCTGTTCCATCTTTTCTTCCTGTGCCTCCTGCTGTTGCCGCGGGAAAAAGCGGTGGAAAAGCGCCAGGAATAGGGCCTTCACCTGTGTCCAGAAGAGCGACCACGACCAGATGCTCTCGCGTATCTCATCGGGTCCGCTCTGGCGCACGAGCCGCACATGGCGGCGACGCAGCGCCAGCCAGAGCAGCAGCACGATGAGCGCCAGTATCAGCAATGGAAGGAGAATTTTAGCGAAGATGAGCACGGCCCCGGGATAGGTCTGCGGCGGCGGAGTTTTGATGATATGCTGGACATTTTTGCCCAGTTGATTGATCTTTGGTAGATTGGGCGGGTGGTGAGCGAACCAGAGCGAGAAGAGCCAGAAAATCGGCGTGAGCAGAAAGGCCAGCACGGTAGCGATGATATTCACCAGCCAGCTATAGACCACGCCGACCCAGGAAAAGGCTTGCTGCGTCTGCGCCAGGAAGGCCGGGCTGGCGAAGCTGTTGACGATCAACGCGAGGATCAGCAGGACGACCCCGATGATGGCGGTGATGGTGATGATAGCTTGCTCCTGGACGACAGGGCTGCCTTCCAGTCCGGTTGGGTGCATATGACGCACGAAGGTCACACGCGCCAGGGCATGGGCAGCCAGCGAGAAGAACAGGAAGAGGGGAATCAGCAAGAGCAGAGCAACAGTGTTGCCAGGATCGGAAGCCGTGCCAGAGCTTGCCACGATAGCTTGCAGCAGGATGATAGCGATAATGAGAATCATGCCGAGTTGGAGCGTCCTGAAGACGTTGGTTGGCTGAAGCTCGCGCTGCGCCAGTTTGATACCGCGCCAGCAGAGGAAGATGGAGACCGCCACAATAGTGAGAATATGGTATGCCTGCCCGTTGAGCAGCAGAATGTCATTCACCATCGACAGCAACCAGCGCGGGTCCAGCAGGAACCAGCTTTGCGCGTAGAGACTGATCCAGACCAGAAAGAGGACAACGAGGGCGATAACCGTGACGAAAAGCGGTGTACCCGGAAGCATGGCCGAACGCTCCTCATCCTTTTCGCCACCTGCTTGCTTTGCCGCACGTCGTTCAAGCATGTTGTAAAGCGAGTGGGAACCGGCAATGAGTACGAAGGGTGCCCACAGTGGCATCAATGGCGTGTGTGTGTGGAAGAGTTCGAGCACTGCCAGGCCGATGATGATGGCATCAACCCAGCACGTTTCCATTGCAGCGTATAGTAGGGGCAGCAATCGCTCTCCCGGTGTGGCAACCTCCGATATTTGCGTTGTCGCCATGCCCAGGATATCCTGCATTCTGCGTCTCTTTTGGAATTCGTACTTTGTGTACTGTTCCTGTTCCTGCTGATGCTCCGGTCCATTCATGCTCAGCCCTCGCTCTTCACTTACGTGTCTGTCTTGCTTGCCTATCTGCCAGCAATTGTATGCCTGCCCTGGAAGGTTTGTCAACAAAAACTAGATCGGGAAAGCGGCCCGTCCGTATTCTGTAGGGACAGCGGGTGGGGTTGGGTGGATGAGGGGGCCTTGTGCCTGTCCGCATCGAGATGCGATCCTCTGCATGGCAAAACCCGGATACGTCGTATAGCCACGCGGACAGGCACAAGGCCCCCTCCCGTCTCCTCATCCGCCCCCTGTCCCTACAGGATGAGGCATCCACTCATTACCGATGAGACTCACAGTGCATTGACTTTCGGTACCAGCGTCCTTATACTCATGTGAGATGAGCAGGCACCGGTTTTGAAAGGAATTCTGTAATGGAGCAGGTGGGAATACTTCAGACGGTACAGGTGGGGACGCCGCAGCGCTATGGTGAGGCGAAGGCAACAGATCCGCTGGAACAGCGGTGGAAAACATCTTTTTTCCGCGTTCCCAGCATGCAGCCTCGCTGGCTGTACACAACACACCTGGAGGGGAATGAGCAGGCAAACAAGAAATATCATGGCAGTCTGAGCCAGGCAGTGCTCCTGTACGCCGCCGCGCACTATCCACTCTGGTATGAGGAACTCGACCGGCCAGAGATGGGGCCGGGCGGCTTTGGCGAGAACTTTACCGTCGAGGGACTGACAGAGCAGAGCGCCTGTATTGGCGATATCTACGCCCTGGGTGAGGCGCGTATTCGCGTCACCGGTCCGCGCTATCCTTGCTCGAAAATCGAACGGCGCTGGCAAATTGCCGGGCTGACGGACCGCGTCGCGGCAACCGGTCGCACCGGCTGGTATTGCTGCGTTGTGCAGGAAGGCATGGTTGAGCCAGGCATGCCTATGCTGCTCGTTGAACGCCCCTATCCAGAGTGGACGGTTGCCCTGGTCAATGATTTTGCGCATTCCCGCAATAGCGATGTGGAGAGAGCAAAGGCCATTGCCGACTGTCCCCTGCTGTATGAAATGTGGAGGCCGCTGATTGTGCGGCGCGCTAAACAGGCGTTGAAGGCTGCGAGAGTATGATGGATAGCGAGCTGTACATTAACCTGATCCGGCGCAATTTCCCGCACCTTGCCATCCAGACTGTGCGCCCGATCACACAAGGCTGGGATAGCTTCGTGCTGGATGTCAACGATGCCTTGATCTTTCGCTTTCCCCTACGAGATGACGTGATTCCCTATCTTGAGAAGGAGAAGCGCCTGCTGCCACAACTGGAACAGACGCTTTCAGTACCGGTTCCCCACTTTTCGTACATCGGGCAAGGTGACGAGCACTATCCTTACACCTTCGTGGGCTATCGTAAAATAGGTGGCTTATCCTTAGAGGACGAGCGCGTCACACACGAGCAGCTTCTGGCTCTTGCGCCCGCGCTGGCAACATTTCTCAACGAATTACATGGCTTTCCACTTGAGCAGGCTATCCGGCTCGTCGTGGAAGGTCGCACGCCGGAGCAGTGGCGCGAGCGCTACCGGGAACGCTATGCAGACATTCGAAAGCGCGTCTTCCCACTGCTCGCTGCAGACCTGCGCGAAAAATCGGCTCAACACTGGGAAGCTTTTCTGGACAACGAGTCCCTCTTCACCTTCCAGCCCAGGCTTATTCACTGCGACCTGAACTGCGAGCATATCTTCTGCGACCCTGAACGCGGCGTGCTGACCGGCGTCATCGACTGGGGAGATGCCATCGTTGGCGATCCCGCACTCGATTTTGTGGGTCTGCACCGGCAGCGTGGCGGCGAGTTCGCACGGCAGGTACTGGCGGACTACCGCCATCCTGTGGACAACGCCTTCTGGCAGCGCATGGCCTTTTATCTCACCTACGAACCCTTCTCCGAACTGCTCTACGGTGCTTACAGCAACCGCGAGAATTTCATCAACTCAGGTAGAGCGGGTCTGCGGGCAATGTTTAGCGAGTAGGAACAATTTATCTCAGTAAAGCGACCGGGATATGTCATTCTGAGGCCACCACTTTGTCAGAATGGCTCGCTTAGATTCTTCGCTGTACTCGAAATGACATGCGCGAGGGCCTTTTATCTGGCCATAAAAAAGAGATAAAGTGCTTACACAAAACCTGCATTTTGCGTAAGCACTTTATCTCATTCAAGGGGGTCAGGCGAACCTGACGCCCTATCTGTTAGATAGTGAGTTGGAAGGAATACGGGGAATTAATATCGCGGACCGCGATCCCGGTAGCCCCGGTTTCCGTACCCACCACCATCTCTTCTCTGGTAGCCACCCCGACCGCCGCCGGATTGGCGTTCGCGTGCCTCGTTGACGGTGATGGTGCGATTTCCAAGCGAAGTGCCATTCAGCCGATCAATGGCTGACTGGGCTTCTTGCGCGTCGCCCATCTCAACAAAGCCGAAGCCTTTACTCCTGCCGGTGTCTCGATCGGTAATAATCTGAACATCGTCTACCTGCCCCACCTGTCCAAAGAGGTCGGCGAGGTCCTGGGCCGTGGTCTGATAAGGGAGGCCCCCAACATAAAGTCTCATTCTGATACGCTCCTGTGTTCGACATCTCTCAATACGCTACCGCTCGTAGAAACCACTTCTCACAGAAGCGATATCACGCTCGATGTCACTCATATGAATATTATAACACACAATGTCCCAGATTTATTCACTAATTTTTGCAAGATTGGGGGAATTTCTACACGTATTTTCGGGTGATTGCTCGTAAGTTTGTGTTATACTTTCTTACAAGGACACGGGGTGTTAGCGATATTTCCTCTAGAAATGGTTGCACCAATAGCAATGGGCGTGGATAGAGGCAAGATCAGCAACGGAGAGCGACAGACAACTGTGCCGGGGCAAGAGCATCGGGTGTCACATAGGAGCAGTTTATCCTGCTATGCGCCCTGCCCCTGCATACTGTGCTTCCTGCTCATCGCGTTCCTCGCCGCCTGTGGTTCGCAGAAGAGCATCGTACGTCCAACCGTGCAGGTCAATAATACTCAGGTCATTACGAACACCATGTACATGGGCGAGGCTTTTGCCTTTCCCGAACGCTCGATTTCCGCCAGTCTCCTGCCCGGATCGAACCGGCTTGCCGCCAGCGATAAGGATGTTTCGTTTATCGGCATCATTGCGCAAGATACCACCACCCTGGGCTGTAGCCTGATTACGCCCTGCGATGTTGTTCGCGTGGGCATGTTTCGCCAGAAAGATAGTTCATTTCGCTATGGCTATGAGATCAATAGCGTCATCAGCTATGCGAAGGAGAGACAGGTCAGCACGGATTATCGCTACAATATCGATTTCTTTCTCAATGAAGAAGGGCCGGTTGACGATCCTTCTTACCCTCACCAGCATCGTTTCGGCTACGAGTTCCACGTGTCCAGTGGCATAGCGGATGCCATTCGCGTTGGTGGGCTGCAAAGCTCCCTCTTCTACGGAGATCAGATCTTCATCGGCGTTATGGATGCCGCGAACAATGTCAGTTTGCCCACCAATAAGAGCCTGCAACTCAGCGTCTGGGCCTCCGGCGGCGAGCAATCTCCCGACGTGATCTATACGAACGAAGACCAGACCAGCCAGGTCAGCTCGCAGTACAGCGACTCCGATTTCTCTATCACCCTCACACTGAGTGGTAGTTACTGACCTGGCTTGTAGAACACCTCCTACGATAGTCTCTTCATCGCAACAGGTAATGGGCCAGACTTCAGAACTGCGACGATGGCTCTGGCTTGATCCTGTGAGAAATTGCCAGCAATGATGAATGGGCCGCCGATGGCAGATTGAATAACGGGTGATGAGAGGACTTTGTTGTCCAGCGTGATGGTCATGGAGTCGCCGATGTGGCTGCTAGTGAACTGCTGGAAACTTTGTACAGCTTCACCTTGCATGGAGCATGCAATTACTGGTAGACCTGTATTCTGGTCATTACCCACCTGGAGTGAGTTGGGATCGAGGTCCTGTCCTGTGAAAAGCGGGTGATCATCTGGGTTGAGATTGCTGAACTGGTTGGGGTCAAAAAGCGTTCCCAGTGGGAGCGCAAGAGAACCCGTATCCCAGAATGCGAGTACGCCGGTTCCCAGCAGAATGTTGAGAGTCTGCTGCTCGTTGTCGCCGAAGTGGGGCAGATGCAACTGAATACCGGTCTGCTTCCCTGTATTCTGTACCTGTATGCTGTAGCCTTGCAGACCGAAGGAACTGAGACGTTGAGAAAGGATGGCCGCCGTCTGGGTCAGTGCTTCCTTCGACGGCGTACTTGTTTGCGCCGGTACCAGCATGACACGAATGCCATTGTTTACATTGACAGCAGCAGGAGTGGGATGTTTGACGGTGGCAAAGGTGAAGGCCAACGCGCCAACCAGCAGGGCGACAAAGAGCAGCGCCGCTACACTGTTGATTTGCGTCAGGAAGCTACGGCGGGTGAAAGCGGCGGCGGCATAAGGAGCGTCACGGTGTGCGGCAAACTGACCGACCTCAACAGGGTCGCGGGCAGGCAGCGGTTGAGCATAGAGTTGAAGGCGCTCGTGAACGCGGGACAGCACCCGTTGCTCTTCCGGCGTCAACTGGTAGATGGCGCGCAATTCCTCAATTAAACCGGAATTTGCCTCTTCCACGGACAGTAGTTCATCATGAAACCGGTCGTGTTCTAGCATGTGCTTTCTCCTTCGCTTTGATGATAGACCTGGCGCAGGGAAATAATGCTGCGCGAGAGGAGTTTGCGCACGGCTGCCTCACGTTTGTTGAGCAGCACGGCAATTTCGGCACAGCGCAGCCCATCTCCATAGCGCATCTGTAGAAGGTGCTGTTGCAGCGGGGGAAGTTTGCGGATAGCGGCCAGCAACTGGCGGCGTTCCTCTTGCTGTAGTGTCAATTGTTCCGGCCCTTCTTCCTCAAAGATAGTCTCCACGATGGCATCCAGGGCAACCTGTGGCGTCCGACGCGCCCGGCGGTAGACGTTGAGGAGCTTGTTGTGAGCCACACGTTTCAGCCAGGCCAGTTGCTCACCGGGGGCTAGCCCGGCAAGGTTGTTGCGTTCCAATGCGGCTAAAAAGACTTCCAGCAGCAGGTCTTCCGCATCTTCCAGCGAACGCACATGCAAGCGCAGGTAGCCAAAGATGATATGACCATAGCTCTCATAGAGCGCAGTCTGGCTCTGGAAGAGCCGTGAGCTTTCCACTTCTTTTGGTTCTAACGGCATACCCATTCCTTTGCATATTACAGAGATGTATGAAGCTGTTGCTCGACAGGCAATTCACACATCATCTGGATTGGTTGTCACTGGGTAATAACACCGCAACAAAGAAAATGTGACAGGGTAGCCAGAACTTCACTATTTGACCCGTGCCATAATGAGTTTTGACAAAACAATCCGCTCTCATGCCAGACCATAGGCGCTTGATTTATGGGCAAGGAGACGCGAGGGCCGATAAATCGGCGATGCGCATGATAAATCAAGCGCCTACGAGATTCCATAACCGCAGTCTTTTATAAAAATTCACCATGGGAAAGATGGAAAAGCATACCTGAAGCGTTTCCCGTGATGGAGATTACAAATCTAGCCTCTGTGTCAGTTTGCGCGTTTTGTTGCTGATCACCTTCACCTGCTCTTGCGAAATCTGTCGACCGTGTTCGATCTGCTCAAGGGCCGCCTGCGTCTCAGTGTCGAGCACGCGAGTGACGTTGGGGGCCAGGCGCGTCGTCGCCTTGCCGGTGCGCTTGTACTCGTCCAGCACCTGACTGACGAGGCGATGCGCATTGGCCTTCTCAACGAAATTCATCACTGTTGGGTTCAACTGCCCGGCAAGCATGGCGTCGCTTCTGAAAGTGATTTTGATGTCTTCGCACACCGTTTCGCCTGCCAGCCGCAGCGTAGGAACATCGTAGGAGAGTTCGGCCCGGGCAACGCGGAACAGACCAGCCGGACGCGGGGCGATCAGCAGCTCAATCAGCACGGCCTGCGGATTATTTTTCTCCAGATCGCCCAGGGGGAGCACAATTTGCCGGTCGGAGAGGACAGAGGCGTCGAATTCGCTGATGGTTGGCAGCACTCTGGTGGCGCGTTTTGGCGAGACGCCCATGGGGAGCCGCAGGGTGAGCACGGCATTGCGTACCGCTACATCGATGGCGCTCTGAAGCTGCTGCTGGAAAATGCTCATCGCGTCTGTGGGCGTCCTGATGAAATCAGCCTGTGCGCCTCCACTCAGTTCGCCGATATCGTCCAGCAAATCCTCATCCCAGTCTGAGCCGATGCCAAGTGGATTGATGACAACTCCTGTCTCACGGGCCTCCCTGGCAAGCTCGCGGCACTGTTTCTCCTTTATGGTTCTACCATCGGTGAGCAAAATCATGCGATTGACTGCATAGGGGACAATCTGGCGGCGCAATTCATCCAGGCCCGCTCGCATGCCGCGAGCCATATTCGTGCCGCCTTTTACTTTGATGCCATCTACGGCAGCTTTCATGCCCTGTGGGTCTCTGGCCGGCATAGCAGGAATGATGACCTCTGCTTTGTCGCTGAACATGACCAGCGAGATGTAATCGCCCGGTGAGAGGTGATCAATCACCATCTTGACCGCCTCCTTCACGCTGGCAAGCTTCTTCCCCCGCATCGAGCCAGAATGGTCAAGCACCAGCGCGAAATTCAGTGGCATCCTCACCTGCGCCACCACTTCTGTCGGGCTGGCCTCCACCAGCACATATGCCACCTGGCTCATATCCGCTGGTGGCATATACTCTCTGCCCACCTCGCACAGCAACGCAACCTCTCCGGCCATAATCTCAAATCTCCTTATCTCGAACCATGTATTGATCAATTGCGATGAGTTTACCATATGTATTACGCTCTATAGAAGAGGGAGTTGCGTGCAGGGCAAGCGTGATGGGGTAGGGTGATGTTGATTACAGGCTCTCTACTATCCGCTTCAGTAATGCTGCCATTCCCTCGACACCCTGCACGGTTATATCCGAATGCGTGAGGAGTTCGGGCGGCGTATCGGCATGCTGCACGACAATGCTTAGCGCGGCGCGGCCTTTTTGCCGCAGGTGTGGTATCTCTAGAATAGCGTCGAGGTCGGTGCGATCATCTCCTGCGAAGACGACGCCTTGCAGCCCGAAACGCTGCACAAAACGGAGCAGCGCGCCTCCTTTGCCCACATCAACCTCCAGCGGCACTCGTATCTCCAGCGCCAGCTTGCCCTCGGTCAGCCGCATGTTAAGTCGTCGTGCGGGTTCTTTGAGTAGTGAGAACAGGCGCGTTCGTACCTGTTCAGGGTTAGGAGACAGGCGGTAATGTACGGTGCCGCCGACGCGCTTGCGCTGTATATAGATGCCGGGCAGTACATCCAGATGTTGTTCAGTTAGATCGAGCAGAGCTTTACCAGCTGCGCGGTAAGCCAGAGCCTCCGGCAGTACCTGCACCTTGTGCCTCGCGGGCAGCCCATCGCTCCATTCCAGACCATGAATGCCGATATATGTCAATCCTTCTACGTCGACAATAGCGGCTCCATTTTCCAGGCCGCGTCCGGTGATAATTCCTACATGGACGCTCTCGTGTCGCTGCGCCTCTTCCAGTAGCTGCGCCATACCCGGATAAAGCCGTGCCTCGTCAGAGACCTGCGCTATCGGACTGAGCGTGCCATCAATATCAAATACCAGCCCCAGTGGTCGCTGTGCCAGCACACTTTTCAAATCTACCAATGTTCTTGCTCCTGATCTACCGGCATCGTTCCTCTTTTTTTATTGTAGCACCTCCCTTTCCCTTTTTCTCCTGGTAAGCAGGTCATCCATTTATCATAGAACAGTTAGACATCTGCGAGAAAAAATGCTACGGTATCAGTAGCTCACAATGAGCTACTGCTGAAGAGTTTCTCTTTATTGTAGTGATGATCGATGGAAGAGGAGAGAATATTTATAATGGTACAGTTTGCAGGAGGTCAGAACGCGCAGTTGACCCCTCCGGTCAGTGGCCGCGACCACAGTGATGGGTCACCAGATGCTCCGATTATCCTTGTGGAGTATGGTGATTTTGAATGTCCCTATTGTGGGCAGGCTTTTGACGTCGTCAAACAACTCCAGCAGCGCCTGGGCGACCAGCTGCGCTACGTATTCCGCAATTTCCCACTGGTGCGGATTTACTCGCATGCGCTGCAAGCCGCCGAGGCGGCTGAAGCCGCGGGTGCCCAGGGCAAGTACTGGAAGATGTTCGACATGCTCTTTGAGCACCAGGACGCCCTCGATACCGCTCATCTCATCCAGTATGCGAAAGATATCGACGGCCTGGACATCCAGAAGTTTGAGCAAGATCTGCACAATCACACCTTCCTGCCCAGGATAGAAGAGGATATAGAGGGCGGCGAGCGCAGCGGTGTTCAGGGAACGCCCACCTTCTTCATCAATGGCGTCAAATACAACGGCTCCTATGAGCTGCCCGACCTGCTGGCCGCCATTGAAGCCCGCGCCGGTGTGTAAAGTTCTTAAAAATGAAATATGGAAAAATTCTGGTTGGCATCTTGAATCCAAAGGGCAATGGCAAGTATTATCCTGTTACGGCAAAACCAACAAAGCGACAGGAGCAACGCAGGTACCTCATCTGGAAGGCAGGAAATCAACTATGAGCAAGACGTCGGATTACAAAGGGCCAGAGTACCCAACACAACCGGATGGTCCGATTCCTGCATTTAGCAGTTATCAGGAAGAGGCCGAGTGGTGGGACAAAACAGATACTGGCACTGCAGAATTTGAGGATGTCTTTACTCCGGTAGAGGTGCGTTCCACACGCAATTATACCCGACAACTAATGTTTCGCGTAGATGAGGAGACTGATAAAAATCTTGAGCGCCTGGCCGAGGAGCGCGGAATCAAAAAAGGCGACCCTGGTGCGCAAAATTGTGCGCGACTGGATTCGCGACCAGGAACGTCACGCCTCTTAGTTCCATATAGTGATAGGGATAGGCTTCGGTAGACATGCGGTTTACTGGCAAGGGAACGCGGGCCGATCAATCGGCGGTGCGCTGAATTTATTCTGCGCCTACGGGCATTACGTTCGCTGAAACTCATAATAGAGAGAAAGGATTGCTCGATGAGTAAAGTGTTGGCGGTTATTTTAGCCGGGGGGCAGGGTGAGCGGTTGAGCCTGCTCTCTCAGAAGCGTGCCAAGCCTGCTGTTCCGTTCGCCGGAAAGTATCGTATCATTGATTTTGCTCTCAGCAACTGCGTTAATTCCGGTATTTTTGATGTCGCCGTGCTGACACAGTATCGTCCTCACTCGTTGAATGACCATATTGGCATTGGTCGTCCCTGGGATCTCGACCGGCAGCAGGGAGGCATCCACCTGCTCCAGCCCTATGTCGGGCGCGGCGACGCGGACTGGTATCAGGGTACCGCCGATGCTGTTTACCAGAACTTGAGCTTCATTCTGGAATTGTCCTGTGATTACGTCCTCATTCTGGCCGGTGACCATATTTATCGGATGGACTACGGGCCGATGATTGACTTCCACCAGCAGCACAATGCCGCCGCCACTCTCGGTGCCGTTGTGGTACCAATCGAGGAGGGACACCGCTTTGGCATTCTGGAAACCGATACCGAGGGGCGTGTCGTCTCCTTTGAGGAGAAGCCCAAACAACCACGCGGCACGCTTGGCTCGATGGGCATCTACGTCTTTAACCGCGACACGCTCATCCGCGTCCTACTTGAAGATGCCCGTGCAGCCGAAACCGGTACGCCAAGCCAGCATGACTTCGGACGCAATATTATTCCCGACATGCTGAAGCGCGGCGAGGGCACCTTTGCCTATCCCTTTACCAGCTACTGGCAGGATGTTGGCACCATCCAATCTTACTGGGAGGCGCATATGAACCTGCTCGGTGATCGCCCCGCCTTCGACCTCTATGACCCTTCCTGGGTCATTCACACGCGCAGCGAGGAGCGCCCACCGGCCTCCATTCGCGAGGGGGCGCAGATCGTGGAGAGCATGATCTCGCATGGCAACATCATCAAGGGGCGCGTTGAACATAGCGTGCTCTCGCCGGGCGTTGTCGTCGAGGAGGGCGCGGTTGTGCGCGATTTTATCATTCTCTTCGACACCGTTATTGGTGCGGGCAGCGTGGTTGACCGCACGATCATGGATAAAGAGGTGGTCGTTGGCAAGAACTGCCAGCTAGGCTACGGCAATGATATGACGCCTAACAAACTGGAACCTCACCTGCTCAACACAGGTATCACGCTCATCGGCAAACGGGCGCACCTGCCCGATAACCTCAAGGTTGGTCGCAACTGCAAGATCGGCACCGACCTGCGCCCGCAGGATTTCCCTGCCGATACGCTGGCAAGCGGTGAGACGCTCGAAGACCGCACCTTCGCCCATGGCTGGGAGCGAGAACTGGTCCGACGCAGCGCCAGTAAGTAGTAAAGCTGTTAAGCTCGGATAATCGTAATGCCCTGCTCCCTGTATGGCGCAAGCACCTCTTCCGAGACTGAACGCTCGGTTACGAGGCGCGTCAAGAGGCTGGACGATCCGATGATATAGGGTGCGGCGGTATCCAGTTTCTCGGCGGAGGAGAGGGCCACAACTTCAGCTGCGCTTGCCACCATCGCCCGTTTCACATAGGACTCTTCGAGATCGGATGTGCTTATCCCGATGGTGGGATGCAGGCCGCGTATGCCCAGGAAACAGAGGTCGGCCCGGATATTGCGGTATGCATCGACAGTCGATGCACCCTGCGCCACCTGCGCGTGCTTATTCATCTGGCCGCCAATCAAAATGACTTCGATCTCTGAATGTTCCGGTTCTGTCAGCGCCATGACAATGGGCGGGCTATGCGTAATCACGGTGAGCCGCTGGTCGCGGGGCAACTGCCGGGCTACTTGCAGCAGTGTCGTGCCGCCGTCCAGAATAATCACCTGCTCTGGACGAATGAAGCGGAGAGCCGCTCGCGCAATAGCCTCCTTCGCCCCTGTGGCCTGTTGCTGGCGCTCACTGAAGCTGGCGCTCACCGGTGGACGTGGCAGCGCCCCACCGTGAACGCGCTGAAGCATACCAGCTTCCGCCAGTTCGCGCAGGTCTCGCCGGATTGTATCTTCTGAAACCTGAAAGTTCTTACTTAGTTCCGAAGCCAGCACCTTTCCATCACGTTGCAGCGCCTGCATAATCGAACGACGTCGTTCTGCCGTCAACATTGCGTTTTCTCCCTTGAAATTGCATGTTTCATCTTGACATTGCACGAAAATTCATGATATTATCTTGTTAGTGCAGTATAATGCATGATATTGCCGATTGTCAAGTAGTTAGTCTTAATCAGGAACTCATTCACGACTGTGAGGAAATACAATGACTAAAGGTTTTCGTCAGATCACGATAGAGCCGTCGCTGCCATGTGTGTATCATGGCTGTGATGGGGAGGCAAAGGTTGCTATCGTTTACGAGGTGTCCGAGCGAGAATGGCGCATGGTTCCCACCTGCGAACGGCACACCGTCCCCGTTCCAGCAGCACAGGAGAAGCCCCACGATTCTTTGCATCGCTAAGGGGCAATATAATCCGTCTCTGCATGTCTGAGTAGAGACAGGAGGTAACAATGGAACATGCAAAGAGCATCGCGCTCGTTGCGCATGACGATAAAAAGCACGATCTGCTGGAATGGGCGCGTTTTAACAAAGAGCTGCTGAAGCAATACGAGCTTTATGCAACGGGAACAACGGGCAAATTAGTAGAACAGGAACTTGGTATCGAGATTCACAAGCTCCAGAGTGGGCCGCTGGGCGGTGATCAACAGATCGGGGCGATGATCGCCGGGGGAGAGATCGACCTGCTGGTCTTCTTCTGGGATCCGCTCACTGTACAGCCGCACGACTCAGACGTGAGGGCGCTCCTGCGTATCGCGGTGGTCTGGAATGTGCCCATCGCCTGCAACAGAGCGTCCGCCGACCTGATGATCACCTCGCCCCTACTGTCGAGCGCCTACCAGCGTTTCGCCCCCGATTATCATGTCTATGCTGAACGGCTGGATGCCGAGAGCGCAACCCCATAGACTGGCACAGGGGGTGGCAGGCTCCTGTAGGGACAGGAGGCGGTTAGGAAGGGATGCGGGGAAGACAGCCTGGGGGGCTGTCGCAGAGAGCGCCCCGCGCTCTCTGCGACCTTAAGGGAGGAGTTGCTTGTCCGCCTCCAATGGTGTCTAGCTCGCTTATCGAGACCCAGAAGCCGTCACGCGGACAAGCACAAGGCCCCCTCCCATCTCCTCGCCACCCCTTGTCCCTACAGGACGCGACTTCCCCATTGCCGATCCTGGTCGTTCAAAATCATTATCGGCATTGGAAGCCGCAGGCCAATCAATCGCGGCCCTACGAGATATGAGGTTCGGTAGTCCTACATGGGTGGCAGGCGCAGGACGCGCTGGTAGAGGTCACTGTAGGCACGGGCGCTGGCCGACCAGCGCGAATCGAAGGCCATCGCCCGCTCGATGAGGGCGGGCCAGCGCTCTTGCAGGGCGTAGAGGTGCAGGGCGCGCTGCAGAGCGTCCTGCAATGCCTCCGTCGTATACGCACTGAAGCTGATGCCGTTGCCCGTCCCGGGGTGAGCGTCCAGATCGGTCACGGTATCGGCGAGGCCGCCAGTCGCGTGGACGATGGGCAGGGTGCCGTAGCGCAGGGCGATCAACTGCCCCAGACCGCCCGGCTCGAAGGCGCTGGGCATCAAGAAGAAGTCCGCGCCCGCGTAGATGCGGTGCGAGAGCGCAGCGTCAAAGCCGATGCGGGCGCGCAGGTTACCGGTGGTTGCGGCAAGTTCGCGAAACAACTGCTCGTAGCCTGGATGGCCCGTCCCCAGCACCACAAGCTGTAAGGGCAGGTTGCGCAGCTCACTGGCAATGCCGGCAATCAGATCGAACCCTTTCTGATCGACGAGGCGGCTGACAATGCCAAAAAGCGGCACCTCTGGCTCATCCGGCAGCCCGAACTCCTGTCGCAGCGCGCTGCGATTGCGCTTTTTAGCCTCCGGTGCGTCTGTCGCATCGTACTGAACGGCAATATCGCTGTCGGTCGCAGGGTTCCAGGCATGCCAATCGAGGCCGTTGGGGATGCCGGAGATGCGCGGGTGGCGCTGGAAAAGCACCTCGTCCAGTCCCCAGCCGAAGTCCAGCGTCTGAATCTCCTCAGCATAGCGATGCGAGACGGTCGTTACCGCATCGGCGTACAGAATGCCGCCCTTCATCCAGTTCACATCGCCCCAGAACTCCAGCCCGTTCGCGGTGAAGACCTGCGCCGGATTCAGTCCCGCCTCGTCCAGAATCGACGGGTCCCAGCGTCCCTGATATTGCAGGTTGTGGATGGTATAGACAATGCGTGTCGCACCCTGGCGCAGCAGGTGGCGATGCGTCGTGCGTACATAGGCGGCGCACGGAGCAGCCTGCCAGTCATTGAGGTGAATGATATCCGGCTCAAAGCCCAGGCGTGGCAAGGTTTCGAGCAGGCCCTTGCAGAACAGCAGGAAGCGCCGCTGCTCGTCGCGCTGATCCTGCCCGAGATAGAGCTGCCGATGCCAGCCAAAAAGCTCCTCGTTATTCAGAAAATAGACGGTTACGGACGTAGCGGGCAGTTTGCCCTCTAGAATAGAGACCCAGCGCTCACGCGCGCCCATAGACACCGTTCCCTCAACGCCTGTGAAGCGAAGTCCGAACCGGGCAGGGTCGATACTGCCATAGCGGGGCAAAAAGATGCGCACATCGTGGCCCAGCGCCGCCAGTTCCCCCGGCAAACTTCCCATCACATCGCCCACGCCCCCCTCCTTCGCAAAGGGGACCGCCTCCGTCGCCACCATCAAAACCTTCAATTTCTCGTTTGTCATACAAGCCTCACGAAGCAGTCATGAAAACAAGCTTTCGCATGTCATTCTGAGCGCAGCGAAGAATCTCTGGCAACCAGGTGATCGACAGCGTGGACTCTAAATTCTTCGCTGCGCTCAGAATGACATGTCCGCACCAGTTTTTCATAGCTGAAGATATTTTTCGTTATCATATCACCTGACAGGGAGTATTGACAAAGTACTGAAATTAGTTTATCATGCAATCAAATGATTGTTTGATTACTGGGAAAAGTTATGACAGACCACGAGCAAAACACAGGGAAATCAGGTGAAACTCGCAACTGGAACAGTTATGATTCGAAGGCGATGCATGTGCGTACCGGGGATGAGCCGCAGAGCTGGACGCCGGAGATGGGCCTGTTGCTGCGCTTCGGACGCGCTGTAGGTGATGAGATGCGTATGCTCATTCTGGCGCTGCTGGCAGAGGCTGAGCGGCCCCTCTACGGGCAGGAGATCGCCGAACGGCTGAACGTCACGCCGCAAACGATCTCGCACCACCTCGCCATTTTGCGTGAGGCCGAACTGATACGCGAGAGGCGCGAAAAAGCCTACCGTTACTATTCGCTGGATGTTGAGCGCATCCAGCACCTGCTGGCTCACCTCTTTGCCGAAAATCGCCTGCCTTTACCGACAAAGACGGAGGAGCGGGCGCGCGTGCTAGAAATCTTCTTCAAGGATGGTCGCCTGCTAAGCATTCCGGCGCAGCGCACGAAGCGACGCTATGTCCTCGAAGAGTTGGCTCGCTCCTTCGAGTGGGGCCGTCTCTACAGCGAGCAGGAAGTCAACGCCATCCTCAAACGCTTCCACGAGGATGTCGCAACCCTGCGCCGCGAACTGATCGACGAGCAAATCATGATGCGCGAGCGCGGACGCTACTGGCTTGTGCGCCCGCACACTCAGGACGAACAATAACGCTTTTGAAAGGGCCAATAAATGAGCGAGCAATGGTTCAAGGATTACGCGCTGCTGGCGCTGCGCATCGACAGGCTGATGCGCAAGGAGACAGAACTTCCCTATGTTGATGGCTACTATGGTCCCTCGGAGTGGAAGGCGCAGGTGGAGGGCGAGCCGGAGATGGAGGCAGGCGATCTTGTGCAGGCGGCAATGGCACTGGCTGCTGTCCTGACAGAACAGCACCTGGAGCTTCAGCGTTCCGCCTTTCTGGCAAAGAATCTGGTGGCTATGGAGACCGTTTGTCGTCGCTTGAACGGTGAAACGTTCTCCTTGCAGGATGAGGTGAGTCGCTGCTTCGATGTGCAGCCCGACTGGATTTCCGAAACTCATTTCGAGGAGGCGCTGGATATCTACCGCACGATCTTGCCTGGAAAGGGCACGCTTGCCCGCCGCCTGCACGAATGGCGGCGCGAGCAGGGTCTGTCCGTAGCGGAGAATACAGAGCTGTATGCCATCGTTCTCCAGCGCATTCTGGACGAGGCGCGCCACCGCACGCGGCAACTGGTAGAACTGCCCGCAGGCGAGCAGGTAGAGCTGCGCATGGTCAAGGATAAGCCGTTTGGCGCTGCCACCTTCTACCAGGGCAACTATCGTACGCTCATCGAGATCAACACCGATATGCCGCCTGATATTTTCACGCTGGTAGATGATCTCTGCCACGAGGCCTATCCTGGCCATCACACGGAATTTGTCCTGAAGGAAGAACAGCTTTATCGGCAGCGCGGCTACAGAGAGCAGAGCATTCCCATTGTGCTTAGCCCCGGCTGCCTGATAAGCGAGGGCATCGCTACCTCAGCAATGGAAATGATTTTCGCGCCGGGCGAACTGGAAGACTGGCTGGCAGAGGACATTTACCCACTGCTGGGACTGCAACCAGCCCCGGTAGACCTGAGCGCGCTGCGGCATGCCGGAGATGTGCTGGAAGGCGTGCGCTGCAATGCCATTCTCATGCTGCGCGAGGGGCGAGCCGACGAGGAGGTGCGCGACTACCTGGTGACATATATGCAACCGGCAGGTATGGTTGAGATGCTCATGCAGCCCTTTCACGACATCTATATGTGTACCTACTACTACGGCAAGCAGTTGCTCGCTCCCGTGCTGCACGCTTCCGCAGCACAGCGCAACGCTGCTTTTCGCCGTCTCCTGATGGAACAGCTTGTTCCCTCTGATTTGAGGTAGAATATAGGGGCGCAGTTATGAGCTTGAACAAACAAAATCGGCAAGGAGGGGAGCCACATTCTGTAGGGACAGGGGAGGTGTGGTGGCGATGAGGGAAGACAGCCTGGGAGGCTGACCTATGTGGTAGAGAGCGCGGGGCGCTCGGATGCTCCTTCACAGTCGCATGGAGCATCCCCTGGATGCTCTGCCGACCTGGAGGGAGGACACAGGGAGCATCTGCCTGTCCGCTCTGCTCGCCTACCGGTATCGCTTCCCAGAGCTAAACGTCTCCTGGGCCAGGCGGACAGGCATAATGCGATGAGGGTCTCGTTCGTGGTGATGGCAGAGAGGGTTGAGCAATCAATCGCTCCGGCGCGGACAAGCACAAGGCCTCCACCCAGCCCCACGTCCACCCCTTGTCCCTACAGGACGCCAACATTACCACTTTCGATTGTCAAAGTTCATTATCGGCCCTCGTAGCCCTATGCGCGATCGCACAATAGGGCTACGAGGGCCGATAAATCGGCAGTGCGCACAATAAATTGAGCGCCTACGGATGGTGCGAGTATTTTTTTGAAGCCGCATTGTAGCACAACGAGGAGAAAATGTGTGTCAGAAGATACTGCTCATCAGCAGCCGGGGGCGATTGCCCTGGTTGGCTCTGGTGAATACCTGGATGTCATGAATACAACCGATGCATACCTGCTGGAAACGCTGGGAGGGGCGGACAGCGCGCGTGTCGTTTTGTTACCGACGGCCAGCGGGCGCGAAGTCAATGGGCCGAGCTACTGGAACGATCTTGGCCAGCACCACTTCACCAACCTGGGTGTGAAAGACATTCGAGCAACGCGCATCATCGATGCTGCCAGCGCTGATGATCCCGAACAGCTTGCCCTGCTGCGCGATGCTGATTTTTATTACTTCTCCGGCGGTGACCCGCAGCAGATTATCCAGAGCATGCGGGACTCGGGAGCCTGGAAGATCATCACCGATGCCTACGAGCGTGGAGCGGTGCTGGCAGGGTGCAGTGCGGGCGCCATGGCACTGGGCGGCAACACCATCTCCATCCGGCAGATGATGCAGAGCGGCCACTCGGCCTGGGCCACCGGGCTGGGTATCATACCGCAGCTTGTGGTCTTTCCCCACTTTGATCGTATGGCTAATTTTATCAGCAACGTCGTCTTTCAGGGCTTAATCAACACGCTGCCTGATGGTCGTACCATCGTTGGCGTTGATGAGAACACGGCGCTTGTGCAGCTTGCTCCCTCGACTGATGACACAGGGAAAGCTCGCTGGTGTGTCATGGGCCAGCAGAGCGTCAAAGTGTTCCGGCGCGGCCAGCCAACACGAACCCTGCACGTGGGAGATGAAGTAGAACTATAGGCCCAGGGTGACACCAAATCTCTGGTAGAGCCGTGTCCATATAGGAGAAAGCAAGCGATTTTCAAGGGTAGGGACATGGGTTATGGAAGAACTGGAAGGTACAATAGTAGGACATTACCTGCTCAAGCGGCGGTTAGCACGAGGCGGCATGTCGCAGGTCTATCTCGCGTGTGATCAGCGCTCGGAGCAGGAAGTGGCGATCAAGATAGTCGAAAGAGAAAATAGCGAATACGCGTTCCGCTTCCAGCGAGAAATCAAAGCTCTGAGCAGCCTGTCGCACGAACACATCTTGCCGACGCTCGATTATGGTGAGCAGGGGCCGTGGCTTTACATGGTCATGCCATATATAGAACATGGCACATTACGCGACTTGATACATACAAAGGGACGATTGACGCCAGAGGAAGCCGGGAAGATTCTGGTGCAGGTATGCGCTGCTCTGCAATTTGCCCACGATCATGGTATTATTCATCGGGATATCAAGCCTTCAAATATCTTGCTTCAAGATGGAGAGCATGCCTACCTGTCGGACTTTGGGCTGGTCAAAGAGGTTGATGATGGAAGCGATCTGACGCAGACCGGCTGTTTAATCGGGACTCCTGAATACATGGCCCCGGAACTGGCCGAACAGTCGGCTGGCCAAAGTAGTGATATCTATGCGCTTGGTATCGTGCTCTACCAGATGCTGACCGGAAAGACGCCTTTTAGAGGGCCCACCCCTCTGGCCGTCTACTGGAAGCATATTCAGGAGCAGCCGTTGCGCCCATCACTGCTTGAGCCTGGCATTCCTGACACCGTCGAGCAGGTGGTTCTGTGCGCGCTGGAAAAGGACCCACAACGGCGCTTTAAAAGCTCACAGGCGCTAGCCCGTGCCTGTGCGCAAGCGCTTTTGTGCGCGAGAAGAGTCCCTGCACAGCGGCGCATTACTGCTCCCCTGGCTACCGCAGCCGGTGTGTCTACAGGACCACTGCCTGTGCAGATTTCCATTGTTCCAGTGGAGCAAAACTTGCTCGATAGGCACCGGTTGACAAGTGTGGCGGCAACGAATCGGGTCGAGGTTGTGAGGGTGAAACGCTCTCTGCTCTCTCGTAAGGTGATGGCGTGCGCACTGGTAGCAGCGCTGCTGGTAGCTGTTCCCTTCTCTTTTGGCTACTCGCTCTATAACAATGCTGTGCATACTCAGACGGTATGGGGGGCCAGCGCGCCATTCTCGAGTTTGCTGGTGAACACGGGCAAGAACAACGGTTCTGTGAAGCTTCTTCCTACCTCTACAACCACGACTACAACCACAACCACAACATCCAGAGCTTCAACCAATAATGCTCACCGGCCTACAGTGTTCTCCTATTCTCGAACGTCATCGTCACCACCGCCACCACCATCGGGCAAGCATAAACAAGGGCATAAGCATGGTCACGGAGATCATGGAGGTCACGGAGATCATTGAGTAGCGTAGGATACAGGGAGTTGAGCGTGGCCGGGAAGGATTGAGTAGGAAATGCCTGGATTAGAAGGGACGACACTGGGCCAGTATCGTCTTTTGCGCCGTTTAGGGAAAGGTGGAATGTCAGAAGTCTACCTTGCCTATGATCAGCGTGAGGATCGGCAGGTAGCGGTGAAGGTGGTCAGCTCCATGCATGCGGAGTACCTGGAACGCTTTCATCGCGAAGCTGAAGCCATCCTCAATTTGCGTCACAGGCACATCTTGCCAGCTTACGAGTATGGAGAGCAAGAACCCTGGTCTTATCTCGTGATGTACTACACTGAGTATGGCACCTTAAGCAAGCACCTGAGTACTACGCGGGTAAGGAGAAGTGGCAGGGGCTATGGGAGGCAGGGCAGCTATCTGACGTTGGAAGAGGCTGCTCTTTTGCTGGAACAGATTGCCAGCGCGCTCCAGTATGCGCACGATGCTGGCATTATTCATCGGGACATCAAACCATCCAACATTTTGCTGCGCAACTCACACTATGCCTATCTGGCGGATTTCGGTCTCGCGAAGACGTTAGAAGGAACGCAGGGACTGACGCAGACGGGATCGCTGCTTGGCACGCCTGAATATATGGCCCCGGAATTGTCGGTAGGGCCGGCCAGTACAAGCAGCGATGTCTATGCACTGGGCATTCTGCTCTATCAGATGGTGACGGGACGTGTTCCTTTTTCAGCCGAGACCCCCATTGCCACCTTCTGGAAACACCTGCGCGAACAGCCGGTGCCTCCTTCGCACTACAATCCCGCCATTCCGCGTTCCGTTGATCTGGTGATTCTGCACGCTCTGGAAAAGGACCCGCGGCGTCGTTTCCGCTCTCCGCTGGCGCTGGCCCGCGCGTATAAGCGGGCCTTGCAGCCACCTTCACTTCGTCAAAGGATGAGACGAACAGGCGAGGCTCAGCCGCCCGAATTTGATCTCACGGAATTCGAGGCAGAAATTCCAATCCCTGATCTGCCGCCTCTAATTGCCAGTACGGAGCCGTACAAAGACGGCCCTGCCCGGCCTGCTCTTGTTCATGATCCGTTTGAACTGACTGGAACGGGTGAAGAAGATTATACGGCCTATCCTGCCACAACTTCCACACCGATTCAGGTTAAAGGTCATCTGGAATACCAGCCACCCGTGACCGAGGTACCGGAAGCTGGCCTCCTTGCCGGGACGGACCTGGCCGCTGCGCATACCTTCCAGCCAGCCATTCCGGCAAGACGTTCGCACCCAGGACGCGGTGCATCGCGGCGTCATCGCCGTAAGCGCTACAATTCTGTCGTGATCGCGGCTGCCGTGGGTGTTGGTTTCCTGCTTCTTATCAGTATCTTAATGAGCATCATTTATGTCACCGCCGTTTCACGGCAGGAAGCTGCTGCAACAGCCACGATGAGGGCGCTCACAACTGCGACAGCGCATTCCGTCAGGGTCGCAGCGACGGTCCAGGTTCAGGCGACGGCGACGGCGGGAGTGCTGACGAGTGCGACCAGTGCCAATCCTGCACTGGCAGATCGCTTGCTGGGCAATACAGCAGGGCGCTGGCTGGAAAACGGCAACTGCCAGTTCATCACCGGTACCTATCATGTCCTGAGCCAGCAGTCCGGTTTTCTGCAAACCTGCGTCTCGCCCTCACCCGAACTGACGCTCGCCAATGCCGTTATTCAGGTCGATCTCTCTTTACTCTCGGGCGACGATGCCGGTCTCGTTTTCCGTGCCAGCGGGCAGCAGTTCTATGATTTTGAGATCACCAACCAGAGGGCGTTCTTCGTTCGTCGTCATGACCCTGGTGCAGCGGATTATACCTACCTCATTCAGAATACGTCAAGCAACGCGATCGTCTTCGGCATCGCCAACACATTGACCGTGATTGCCAACGGCAGCGATTTCAAGTTCTACATCAACGGGACGTTCGTGGGGGAGAGCCATGATGCGACCTATACCAGCGGGCAGGTTGGCTTTGTCGCCGGGACGCTTGCCTCCACCAGCAGCGCCGAAGGCAGTTTTTCCAACCTCAAAATATATACTATCTAACCAATTCTGCAAAATCTTCAGCACTCTCTGCCCATCCTGCAAGTTTTTTTAGATTTCCTGTTGATAATCCCCTCTTGCTGCGTTATTATATGTAGGTAACAGGGCAACCACAGTTGTCCCTATGAAAAATTCATATAAGGAATATTCATGCAGCAACAGATAAAATCTTCTCGCGTGCAGCCAGGAACAGGGCTGGCACGTTTTCTTGATGCCTGTTCCCTGCGCCAGCCAGATGCCACGCCCGTCTGGTTTATGCGCCAGGCCGGGCGCTGTCTTGCCGAATATCGTGAGCTACGCAAACGTTACGACATTTTGACGATGGCGAAGACGCCCGAACTGTGCGCTCAGGTGACGTTGATGCCCGTAGAGCAACTGGGCGTTGATGGCGCTGTTCTCTACGCCGATATCATGCTTCCACTTGAGGGTATGGGCGTTTCGCTGGAGATCGAGCCGGATGTCGGTCCCATCATTCATAATCCCGTGCGCACCATGCGCGATGTCGAGGCCCTGCGCCTGATCGACCCCGACGAAGCAGTACCTTTCGTGATGGAGGCAATTCGGCTGGTGCGCGGCGAGCTGGCGGGTAAAAAGGCGGTGATCGGCTTCTCCGGCGCGCCCTTCACGCTTGCCTGCTACATGATCGAGGGACGACCTTCACGCGACTATGGCATCGCCAAATCCCTTATGTACGGCCAACCCGAGGTCTGGCAGGCGTTGATGGAGAAGCTGACCGAGGTCGTCATCCGCTACTTGCAGGCACAGATCCAGGCGGGAGCCGATGTTGTGCAGCTTTTCGATAGCTGGGTGGGCGCGCTCAGCCCCAGCGTCTATCGACGCTTCGTGCAGCCCTACAGTCAGCGCATCTTCTCCGCCATGAAAGAAACTGGTACTCCCTCCATTTCCTTTGGCACCGGCACGGCCAGCCTGCTGGAGTTGATGACCGAAGCGGGCGGAGATGTGATCAGCGTGGACTGGCGCGTCGACCTCGACGAGGCATGGCAGCGCATCGGCTATGAGCGGGGCATCCAGGGCAACCTCGATCCCACGCTCCTGCTCACGCCCTGGGAGACTATTGAGGAGGGCATGCGCGATGTCTTGCGCCGTGCGGGCAATCGTCCAGGCCACATCTTCAATCTTGGGCATGGCGTGCTGGCCCCCACGTCTCCTGACATGCTGCGCCGCCTCGTCGATGCCGTTCACGAATCAACCGCCCGTTAGATGGGAAGTGAGAAATGCAACAGGATACAACACGCATTGGCGTGATACTGATGACCTATGGCTCGCCCGCCACGCTGGACGATATGCCCGTCTACCTGCAAAATGTGCGTGGGGGACGTGCGCCCGATGAAGAACTGATTCGCGAGTTTCGCAGGCGCTACACCCTGATTGGCGGCTCGCCCCTGCTGCCCATTACCCGTCAGCAGGCGGGGGCGTTGCAGGCGGAACTGAACAAACAGCACCCCAACGGCCCCACGTTTCAGGTAGATGCCGGTATGCGCTTCGCGCCGCCCTTCATCGCCGATGTGGTGCCGGAGGTTGCGGCGGGGGCGCAGAAACTGGTGGGCGTTATCATGTCGCCGCAGTATTCGCCCATTATCATGAGTGGCTACGTGCGCACGCTGCGCGAGGCGGTGACGGCCCTGAACCGCGACGAGCTGGAATTGCGCATCGCCGAGGACTGGCACCTCCAGCCCTACTTTGTGCAGGCCATCGCTGAGCGCGTGCGAGAGGCGCTTGATCGTTTACCACCGCAGGTGCGCGAGCGCGTACCCGTGCTACTCACCGCGCACAGCATGCCAAAGCGCGTGGTGGAGAACGAACCGGGCTACATCAATGCCCTCAAGGAGACGGCAGCCGCAGTGGCCGCAGAGGTTGGTCTGCCGCCCGACCGTTGGATGTTCTGTTATCAGAGCGCCGGCCATACGCCGGAAGAATGGCTCAAGCCCGATTTCGCCGACATCATGCCTGAACTGCGCGCCGCTGATCACACCCATGTGCTGATTGCCCCGGTGCAGTTCCTGGCCGACCACCTGGAAATTCTCTACGACATCGAGATCGGCGCGCGTGAACAGGCTGAGGCCAACGACATCCAGTTTGCCCGTACCCAATCCCTCAACACCTCACCGCTCTTCATTAATGCCCTGGCAGAGGTTGTGAAGGGAGTGTTGAGCGAATAACAAACGGGATGGTGGCGAGTCTCGCCACCATCCCGTTTGTTATTCGCTCAAATTGTTGATCTTAGCGTTTCGTGTTTTGTATTTCGATACGACGCAGGACGAGGTAGGCGATGGCGGCGAAGACCATGCCTAGCTCAAAGCCGATGTCCATACCGTAGGGGGGGTTGAACAATCTGGCGATGGGGCCGACGTAATACACCTGCGCGGCTCCCAGCAGCACTCCTCCCAGGCCGATGAGGAAGGAGACGATGGCGGCCCAGCCGATGGGGAGCCTGCGGGGCGTATCCCAATCCTCAACGTTGTAGCGTCCGCGTCGGAAGTAGAAGTGTTCAAGGATGAGGATGATGGACCAGGGACCCAGCCAGTAGGCGATAATAGCTAAGAAGTTGGAGAGGGTCGTGTTAAAGTTGCTGGAAGCAGGCACGGCGACAAGCACGTAGATCACGGCTCCAATGAGTGCCCACACGGCCCGGTTGATGCGCTGGAAGGGCCTGCCCAGTACCTGTACGGAGAGTCCCAGGCTGTAATCGTTTGGGATGTTGTTGGCAACGACGCTCAGCGCAAGAAAGGCGAGCAGGATGGCACCCGGACCGCCCAGCGGCTGCGCTGCGGAAGCCAGAACATTGCCATCAAGCGGATTTTTATAGGCCGTGGTCAGAGCCATGCCAAAGATTTCCAGGAAAGAACACGCGAGGACAATTCCCAGGAAAGTGAACCAGAAAACACGGCTGGAAGGCGTCTCTTGTGATTGATGCACGTTGTAGTCGGCGGCGTAGGAGGCCCAGCCGGTAGCAAAACCGTAGATCGCACCGCCAAAGGAGATGAAGGAAGCTATCTCGGCTATACCCAGAGCAGGAGTGGGAATAATCGACATTTTTGGCCCGGAAACGACGAGCAGGATCAAGAAAATGATCATCATGGGTACCCAGGCAAAGCGTTCGTACAGGTGAATGTAGCGATATCCATAAATGCTGACGAGGGTTGTCAGCATAGCGATGACGAGAATACCCACCTGCTCGGGAATAGCTCCCCTACTCAGGGCTGCGACCAACTGGCCACCTACAATAACGTTGACGGTAGACCAGCCAACGTCTGCCGCCGCACTGATAATGGACATCAGAATCGCGCCAGACCAGCCAAAGGAGAAGCGCGAGATTGTCATCTGGCGCAGGCCGAGTTTTGGTCCGAGCGTTGAGAGAAAGGCGACAGGAAGAGAGCCGAGCACGTTAAAAATAAGGATCGCAAGGACACTATCCCAGAAGCCAAGCCCGAAGACAGGAACGGCGATGGCACCCAGGGCAACTGTAGAAATGACCAGATTGGCGGAGAACCACATTGTGAAATTACCAGATATGCGAATGTCTGCACGGGCGGCAGGTGGGACGCGCTCAATACCTCGCGTCTCGATGCCGCGCTCAAGCTCGGGAATAGCGGCGCTATTGTCTGGAGTTGCAGTGACATTGTTCGGTATCGTAGTGATATTGGATGCCATAACAGGACCCCTTCTAGATAGCTCTACGGCTCAAAAATTTAGATGCCCGTAGACAAAACAGGAAACGTATTGACCTCGTACATTTGTCATTGAGTATACCTCTTTTTGTGGCATCTCTCTATGCAGGGAGGTAATCTCTAGGACATTATGGCTATTTCGTTGAACTTCGATGAACTTATTTGCTATCTTTAGGGAGTGTTTTGTAATTATTTACTGCACAGGTTCGTTGCTGAAAGATGCAGGTCAGTAAAAGATACAGGTGTCTGTCTAGAGAAAACAGTAAATGTAGAGATGAATAGAAGCGCGTTTCAGGTACCGGTATGGAGCAGCAGAGATACCATTTGTGGTGGAAAGAGCTGTTTTCCAGGAAGGTGATGAGATTGTATGGAACGACCCG
This sequence comes from uncultured Chloroflexia bacterium, assembly GCA_963736995.1. Lineage (GTDB taxonomy): Bacteria > Chloroflexota > Ktedonobacteria > Ktedonobacterales > Ktedonobacteraceae > CADDYT01. Next base: position 273,035 of record CAVTRB010000005.1, on the reverse strand, counting down.
GTGACACCTTCTCCTCGCAGAATACGAGTGGCTATCGGCTAATGATTTTCAGGCAACTGCAACAGGCAGTTGAGGTCATGCATCAGCCTGAGGAGATGTTTCAATGGCTTGCCTCTTTAATAGTACAGCGTTTCGATGTATCAATCGCGCAATTCTGGACATGCGAAGGACTCTGGTCTAATCAACCTTCTGCGCGTCTGCGTGCTATGGCCAGTCAGGACCCTTCTCTGCCGGCCTACATGTTTGGTGAAAAGGTGGCGGCAACCGTTGAACAGATCGCAAGAAGTCATCAGACTGCTGGTGCTCTGTCTGTAGAACAGGTCTTTCCTCGCTACCTGGCAATGCTTTTGCAGCGCTACGGCTTGAGTTCCTGCTGCTATTATGCAGCGGAAAAAGCTGTGCGCTTTGCACCGATGGAATATACACTCTCACAAAGGGAGACAGGACTTACGCTCATCGTCCTGCTTTTGCTCCGCCAGCAGCCGGGCCAGAATTTGATCTCCACCGTCGGCATCATTCTAGAGCAAGCCATTGTCCTGGCCGAAAATCGTCATCTGCTGCTACCGGCCAGTTCCGGCCCACTTACGATGCCACAAGAGGCCCCTGTACAAGAGGCAGCACCTGCACTGCCCGATCTTGTTCTCAGGCGCAAACAGGATGCCAATCTCATGCTCTCAAGCAATCCCTTTTCCAGAACGGTCTCTATTGCGGATAAACAGGCTCATCGTCTGTATGAAGCGATAGATGGTCGCCTGACGCTGAATCAGTTGGTCGGGAGAACCGGAATGGCTTTGCCAGAAGTCCAGAAAGCTTTGAAAGAGCTTTTGAGATTGCAGTGTATCGAAGTCTACACAACGGAAGGGCAACCTGTTGATGTTCACACGTTATTCAATAATCTCCGGTGAGTAGTTAAGGAGAAACGTTTTCATGGATCCCAGACTTTTACCTAACCTGCTTGATGTATCTTTCTCCCTGGTCGCCCTCTTTATTGCAGTGCGCTCGTTTGATATTTATGCCAGCTTGCGACAATCTCGTCTGTTTATCCTGGGATTGTCGATGCTCCTGGTTTCTCTCTCCGCAGCTGCCGATTTCACTGCCAGCTACATCAAGGTGGTCCCTTTGCATACCGACTGGTTTCTGTATATCGGTCAAGCGGTGGGGTTTCTCTTCATTTTGCTCAGCGTGGCGCGTAGTTCTGAGGGCTATCTGCGCAACTTGATGAATCTGAACATTCTGGCCTTTGGTCTCCTGCTGATTCCTTTGCTGGCGTCAGCAGCCCTGCCAGCTATCGATCCCACGGCAAGAACAGTGCTGGCGATGGCACGTCTGTTTATCGTCTTGCTCATTCTGGTTTCCTATTTCTCCTCCTATACGAGCAAGCCGACGCGCTTTAGCCTTTTCATGTGTGCCGCATTTTTCTTTTTCACCGTTGACTTTCTGATCACGTTTACCCAGTACTATGTGCCGCTCGTTTCTCAGTATGTTTTCCGCGATGGAGGCGACATCACCGGTGTCGTCGGCCTCATCGTCCTGGTTGCCGCCGTCTCGATTGATTAAAAAGCATGCCTTTCTAAAGCCTCGCGGTCCCACTGTCCCAGAGTGGCTCCCGCTTCATACGTACTCTGGAAAAACTCCAGCAGCGCCTGCTCAGGCGAGGAAGCGCTCCGCACGTCATCATAGCGCAGGAGAAATTCTCCCAATTGCGGGCTGTAGAACGCCGCAGCCGGACGAATCGAAGCGGTCCTGAGTGCAGGCGGCTCTGGGTAGGTATAGGAGTAGAAAGCCGGTGTTGGGAAACGCTCATCGCCGGGCCAGAAGCCACAACTAATCTCTTCATGCGAATAGGCTTCCCGCGTGATCAGATCTGCATCTGGACGATCGGGTGCGCGCCGACCGGAGAACACGGTCAGCGCCAGGTCGAAGCTACCCCAGAAAAAGTTGACCGGGCTGCTCTTGCCAAGAAAGTGCGAACGGTAGCGCTGCATGACGGTAGCGACCTGCACCAGGATGCGCCAGAAGCGCTGGACGTAGACGGGGTCGTAGGAGGCATGGACCTCATCTTCATCGCAGCGAATGGGATTCTGCACTTCGCTGGGCAACGTATTAATCGTGACCTCAATGCCCAGGGCCTCTAAGCAGGCTATAAACTCCCGGTAAAACGCGGCGACGGAGCGGGGAATGAGTGGGAGCGTTTTGGTGGTGCCATCGCTCGTGATAATGAAGAGGTTGTGATTGATGAAGTCAAAATTGACGGCGAAGGTGTTCCCTTGATAGGGAATGGCAGATGTTGTCAGCCCACGCGGAGTAACATACAACGGGACATGCCACCAGTGGTTTATCGGTGGACTCAACTCCATTCTGACCTTGCCAACGATCTGCGTCCACAAATGTAAGGTTTCGCGAGTGTCCTGCCATGCCTCAAATGGGAGATCTGGCCAGCTCTCTGCCGGTTCCCCTTGTTGTGTCTTGCCTATGCTTTCCAAGTGTTGTTCCTCCTGGTTGTCTCTCTGCTCTAGCGCTGCTCGCTCTTTTCGGCAGCACGATACCTGCTCGCTTCTTTACTCTGACCCGTGGGAGGCGATGAAGTCGCGGTACCAGCGGGCGCTATCTTTGAGAATGCGGTGCTGTGTGGGGTAATCGACGTAGACAAGGCCGAAGCGTTTGCTATAGCCAAGTGCCCACTCGAAGTTGTCCATCAGCGACCAGATGAAGTAGCCGGCGAGTGGGACGCCTTCGGTGATGGCGGTCAGAGCCTCATGGAAGTGCTCGCGCAGGTACTCGACGCGCCGTGCGTCATGGACGAGATTGTCCTGTGACACGACATCGGGGAAGGCAGCTCCGTTCTCGGTTACATAGAGCCTGGGAATGTGATACTCATTGTGCAAGCGCAGCAGGAGGTCGCGCAATCCAGGGGCATACACTTCCCAACCCATCTCAGTATACTCGCCTTGCGGTCGGACCTGCTCCGTATCGAAGGGGCCACCGCCCGGCTTGCGGCGGAGTATGACGCGGAAGTAATAGTTGAGACCGAGGAAATCGAGCGGCTGAGCGATCAATTGCAGGTCATTTTCTTCCATGTGTGGCATCAACTGGCGCTCATCGAGATATTGCAGCATGTCTTCGGGATAACTGCCGCGAAAGATCGGCTCAAGGAACCAGCGATTGTTCTTCGCATCGAGCATGCGGACGCTTTCCTCGTCTGCTGCCGTATCGCTGGCGGGATAGATGGGGGCCATGTTGAGCGTAATGCCAATCTCCGTCTGGGAACCACCATTGGCGCGCAGGACGGGAACGGCCAGCGCGTGACCGAGCAGCAGGTTGTGCGAGACCTGCCAGGCCAGTTTTGGATTGCGTAGACCAGGTGCCATCTCGCCTGTCTCGTTGCCCAGAAAGGCGACTACCCACGGCTCGTTGAGGGTGATCCAGTGATGCACGCGGTCGCCCAGGCGGCGCGATACCACCTCGACGTAATCCCCGAAGGCATAGGCGGTTTCACGGCTGCCCCAGCCGCCAACCGAGTCTTGTAGGGCCTGTGGCAGGTCCCAGTGATAGAGCGTGATAAACGGCTCGATGTTCGCACTAAGCAGTGTGTCCACCAGCCGGTCGTAAAAATCCAGGCCGGCGGCATTGACCTTCCCTTTGCCGCCGGGGAGGATGCGCGGCCACGCAATAGAAAAACGATAGGCGTTGACACCGAGTTGCTGCATGATCTGCACATCTTCGTGGAAGCGATGGTAATGGTCGTCGGCGATCGAACCGGTTTCATTGTTATGCACGTTGCCGGGGATAGAACTGAAGCGGTCCCAGATAAGATTCTCCACGTCCACCCTCGTTGACGGCACCTTCAATCTGGTAGGAGGCGGTCGCCACACCCCAGTAGAAATGTTCAGGAAATTGTGCCATATAATCCCTTTTCCTACTCTTCTTCTGAAAGAACATCAATAAGTTGGTATCCTGGCATTGTCACGACTTTGCCCATGCGCATAGATACAGGATGGGCGAAGAGTGGCCCATTACTTACAAATGTATGATATTCACCGCGCTCACCGCAAGGGTCGATAAACCGAGTGTGCAGTCTCGTTTGCTTATCGAACTTGCACTCCTGCCACCCAGACCCCTCGAATAGCACGGGTGGCAGCAATATCCTGAGTCGGGTCTCCCTCAATGAGCAGAAGATCCGCCCGGCGACCTGCCTCAATGACTCCTCGGTCTGTGAAACCAAAGTATGCAGCAGGAACGACTGTTGCGGAACGCAGAGCTTCAACAGGCGTTAGCCCTGCCTCGACAAGCAACCCTAATTCATCATGGAGCGCTTCCCCATGTGGAACATCTGGAAAAGGAGCAGGTGCTGTATTCGTGGATGTAGCAGGTGATCGATGCGCATCCGTTCCCGCCAGGATCGTGACGCCCGTGTGGTGAAACGTTGTCACTGTTGAGCGAGCATGAGCATAATCTACTCTACTACCAGCATGCGTTGGGAGGTGTGCTGCCACGCTTGCCGTTCCTCGCATCATGGTTAACGTCGGCACCGACACGATGCCTCGCTTCGCAATTGAGACCGCGAGGTTCTCGTCAACGCCCGCATCGATGGGCGCATGCGTGAGGATGTCTACGCCTGCCGAGGCAGCAGTGATGAGCGCGGCCAGCGTGGTGACATGAGCGATAATTTTCAGTCCCATCTTGTGAGCGGCCTCAGCAAGTGCTGTAATGGTTGCGACATCAAGGGCGGCTGCACCCATTCTGTCAGGGTCCTCAACGATCACTTTAATGTAGTCAGCACCTTCTGCCACACGGTCAGCTACAAAGCGACTCGCATCGGCTGGTCCTGTGACAGCGCTGCTAGCAGGAAAGCCCATACGCGTCGTTTGCATGCCTCCTGGCGCACTGGCGACGTTTCCTGCGCCGCGGATATCGGCCAACCCTGGTCGATGCCGCAGCGAGTCCGTCACTGCCATCAATTGCGATCCCATATCGAGCATGGTTGTCACGCCCCACTGCGTCCCTTGTTCGAGTTCGGCGACATTCCTCAGATGGACGTGGGAGTCGATGAAGCCAGGCAGCAGCGTCCCGTGCTGCCCATCAACCGTTGTGCCAGCCGTCGTGGCATCTGAGATGACTCCATTGTCAATGACCACCGTGCGTTCCTCCGTCAAGGCGGTGCCATCAAATACTTTGACGTTCGTAATAGCGATTGCTTCAGACATTTGTACCATTCCTTCTTTGATGTCAAATGAGTGCCAGGTTCCCTTGAGAGAGCCTGTTTGAACTGGACGAGCAGGAGTTCGTCCCAGCTTTGTTATGCTTCAGCGATCTTCAGGAGCCGCTCGGCGTTGAGATGGCTGATCTTCTCTTTGTCTGCTGGACTGAGAGAGGCGCTATCCAGGAAGGCCCGTCCCTGCTCGTTCGTACTGAAGGGGTAATCGACAGAGAAGAGGATGCGATCGGCCCCTACGGTCTGCAGGGCGAGCAAAAGCGGGGGATCGGTGAAAAAGCCGCTGCTCGTAATATAAAAGTTCTGCAGAAAGTACTCGGGTACGCTGCGCTGCAACTGCTTTGTCAGAGGCGAGAACACGTTGTTGATTCGAGCGAGCATGAAAGGAATCATCTCCCCCATATGCCCGATGATGATCTGCAAGCCGGGCAAACGGTCGAATACCCCCGTCAGGATCAGCCGCAGGGCATGGATGCCCGTCTCGGAGTGCCAGCCCCACCCACTGGTCGACAACGCGAAATTCACCGCCGGGTCGAAGCCGGAGTAGTAGGCCTGCCTTACCGGTGCGGGTGGTATTCCAGGATGAAGATAGATGGGAACATCCACAGCGACGGCCCGTTCCAGAATGGGCAAGAAAGAGGGGTCATCCAGAAAACGCCCGTCGGTCGTGCCGTTGATCGCGGCCCCCTTCATGCCAAGCGAACGCACTGCTCGCTCAAGCTCGTCGGCAGCACCATCCGGGTCAGACATCGGCAGAGTGGCGAAGCCGGCGAAACGAGAGGGGTGGGCAGCGATAGCCTCGGCCAGTTGATCATTCGCTTGCTGCGCTAACCGGACCTCTTCATCGTCAGAGGCCACATCTCTGCCCGTCGCTGAATGGGAGAGCACCTGCAGATCAATACCTCCCGCATCCATATCCTTCAGACGATGCGAGCCAAGGTCAGCAAGTTTTGCTTGCAGTTGAGGCGGTGGCCCTCCATGCGAGCCTGCTCCGCGAGAGGCACTTCTGTGTATGGCCTCTGTGAAACTCGAAGCCAGAAAATGTTCTTCAATTGCAATGGTTCGCATGCTCGTTTCCTTTCATATACGACTCAAAAATGCCTCAACTGCGTTCATCTTTCAGCGTTCTCTCCCTGCTCAAGCAGTTTCGTGACATGCACAATCGTCTGTTGAATATGATGGCGCACGGCAGCGGCAGCACGAACGGGATCGTTGGCCTGACAAGCAGCAAGAATCTCCCGGTGTTCAGCGTCGAGGCGTTGTGCATCCCTGGGAACGTCGGCTGCCGCGTAGAGATGATTGTAGGCAAGCGAGGCATTGCGCAATTCCTCAATCATCGTGACCAGACGTGAACGTCCCGGAAGGGCATACAATCGCAAGTGGAACTGTTGATTCAGTTCGACATAGCGAACAGCATCGCCAGTAGCATACATCTCATTGAGGATAGCAACAAGTGGAGGAGCATCCTCGGCTTGAAAACATCTGGCTGTTTTCTCAGCAGCCAGCATCTCCAGAGCCATACGAATCTCATAGTGTTCAATCAAGCCCTGGACGGTCGGTAAAAAAACTGTGACTCCTCGATGGGTGTCGATCTGCACCAGTCCGTCACTTTGAAGCAGCCCAAATGCCTCGCGCACAGGAGTTGTACTGACTCCAAAGCGTTGCGCAACCTCAACCTGGCGTAACCTGGCCCCTGCCGGGAGTTGTCCTGAAATGATTTCGTGCCGCAGAGCAGCGGCAATTTGCTCAGCTATCGTGAGCTTTGTGAGGGTGGTATTTGCGTCGCTCTTTCCTGTTTGAGCTATGAAGTTCATACGTTTAGTTCTCTCCCCTTGACAAATGCACTATGCATTATGCATAATATACTACATTGTAGAGTATTTTGTCCAGATGGCGAAGAAGTCGAGGTTTGAAATTTTTGCTTCGAGATCATTCGGTACTCCACATGAGTCATCTGTTCAAACACACAATGGCGGGTTCTTCGTCTCCTACAGAAGAGGACAGGGCGGCTCGAAGGTATCTGCTGCTGACTGGTTGAACAGTTGTAGAGAAAGGGAATCCATACTATGGGAAGTCACTCTATCACTATTAGTGCTGGTAACATCGAACTTTCGGGGCGTTTCCTTCCAGCGACCAATGGTCAGCCAAGAGCATTGCTTGTCGCAGTGCATGGTGGGACCTATTCGAGTAAATATTTCGATACTGCCCCATCCCGGTTGCTCGACTTTTGCGCCTCGTTGGGCTACTCGATACTGGCGCTAGACCGACCCGGATACGGGACAGCTACCTCTGTTCCACAGGACCAACTTTCGTTCGATGGGCAGGTTCCCATCCTCCGGCAAGCGCTTGCAGAGATCTGGGATACCTATGGGCAGCAATCTGCAGGGATGTTTTTGATTGGTCATTCCATCGGAGGCATGATTACTCTCCTCCTCGCGGCAGAAAACCCACATGAACGTCTTCTCGGTCTGAATATGACCGGATCGGGGGCTATTTATCAAACTCGGACAAGTGCAGCATTTGCAACGTTGATGAATGACGCACCGACAGTGGTTATGGATCAATCTATTAAAGTCGCTGTCATGTATGGACCATCCTGGTCTTATCCGGAGGAACTGGCGAAGCTGGACCCAGAACGGGACGTTCCTTGCCCCATGCCAGAGTTTAGAGAAGCGCAGAAATGGGGCGCACGTCTTCCTCAAGTAGCTGCAAATGTGCGGGTTCCCGTCCAGTTCATTGTTCCTGAATATGATGGCATCTGGCGCGGTGATCCAGAGGCGCTCAGTCATGTCGCCGAGATGTTCACAGCTGCTCCATTTGTCGATGTGGGCATGCAGCGCATGATGGGCCATTCGGCGGAGTTGCATACGTTGGCTCGCGCATTCTACATGAAGATACTGGCTTTTGTCGAGGAGTGCATCTTTTATCGTCAACATCAATCAAGTCTCTAGAGCAGATTATTTCAGAGGCGGCCTGACCTATCACGCTAAGGAGTGTCGTTATGCAATTAGTCAGTTATCGGCTCCACGATCACACGGATGGAAGCTGGCGCGCGGGTGTGGAACATGAGGGCCGCATGGTAGATGTCTCGGTCATCTGGCAGGAGAACTCTGCTGCGACGACCAGACACTTGCTCGCTGCTGGACCCGCGACCGTAGACAAAGTCTTCAGGCAGGCCCGCGAGGCACTTGACGCTGGTTCCGCTGCCCCGGGAGTATTTCAAACAGCATCCATTGAACTGGGGCCGCCGGTACCTGATCCTGATAAGATCATCTGTATTGGCCTCAATTATGCCGATCATGCCAGCGAAGCCGGGCTAGCAAAGACAGAGGTACCCCTCTTCTTCGCCAAGTATCGCAACAGCCTCACCGGTCCGAACAGCCCGATTCTCTTACCTCGCGTGAGCCGTCAGATCGACTATGAAGGGGAATTAGCCGTCATTGTGGGGACGCGCTGTAAAGAGGTGCCTGAACAAGAGGCGCTCCAGTATGTAGCGGGCTACACTATCATGAATGACGTGAGTGCGCGTGACCTGCAAATGCGGACCAGCCAGTTTATAGCAGGCAAAACCCTGGACACCTTCGCACCGATGGGGCCAGGCATCGTGCTGGCCTCTGATATTCACGATCCCCAGGCACTTCTCCTGACGACCAGGGTCAATGGGCAGGAGGTACAACACGCCAGCACAGCCACCATGATTTTTTCGGTGGCGAGCATTATCTCATTTCTCAGTGCCCTGATGACGCTGGAGCCTGGGGATATCATTGCCACGGGCACGCCATCGGGAGTGGGCTTCAAGCGGACGCCTCCCCTCTTTTTGCAGGATGGAGATGTCGTGGAAGTCGAGATCGAAGGCATTGGACAGATGCGCAATCCCGTCGTGGGTACGCGGACGTAAGCAGAAATACTACTGTAGAAGCAGAACAGAAAAGAGGTGAGTTCATCTCATCGTAGAGACGAGTCTCGTGGAAGAGATGTCTCTCATCCGAACAGCATGAGAGGAGAAAAGTATGTCACAGATATCTGAGAACACGACCACCATGCGGCCTACGTTGCATCACTTCAATCTCAAGACATCGCGCCTTCAAGAGATGATTGAGTGGTATGGCATTGTAGTAGGTATGAAGCCAAATTACTCTTTTCCGGGTGGGGCCTGGCTAACCAATGACGAGGCCAATCATCGCCTTGCGCTGCTGGTCTCACCGGTATTGACCGACGACCCCGACAAGCTGGTGCATACCGGCTTCCATCACAGCGCCTTTGAATTCCCATCAATAGACGACCTGCTCGACACCTACGTGCGTCTAAAGGCACTGGGCATCGAGCCACACGCCAGTCTCGATCATGGTCTGACCACCTCCTTCTATTATGAAGACCCCGATGGCAACAGTGTGGAACTGCAAGTCGACAACTTTGGGAGCTGGCAGGAGTCAAGCGAGTGGATGCGTACCTCGCCGCAATTCGTCGCCAATCCCATTGGGATGCCCGTTGACCCTGAGCAGATGGTGGCGGCACGGCAAGCTGGCGCCTCTTTCGCAGAACTGCACGAGCGGGCCTACAGTGGTGAGTTCCGGCCCTCCAGCCCTCAGGATCTGCATGTGCCCCTGGGCGATCCCCGCTCTCCCATGTAGTCGTGGTGAGAGGAGCAGGGCTATGCACAAGTGTTCCTTAGCGGAGTAGCGCATTTGAGACCTTTGCTGCGGAACCAATGCGTGAGCTGTTGCCCATGCAGGAGACAGAAGGGGGACATTTCCACGAATGGTACCATTGAATTCATTGGACAGGGGATGCATAGCATCCTGATGAAAGGAGCTCATCTATGATACGAACAGTCACACGCTTGCTCCTCTCGGGTATCTACATCATTAACGGATGGGGGGCTTTTAGCAAGCCAGGTGGACGCCACAAGTTGGTTGCGGCAGCAGGTATCCCACAACCAGAGCAAGCTGTGGTGCTCAACGCTGCTGTCATGGTATTTGCTGGTCTTCTGCTCGGCCTGGGTATCGCACCCAGGTTCGCTGCGGCCCTGCTGCTCGGCAGCATGATCCCAACGACGATTGTGGGACATGCTTTTTGGAAGGAAGAGCCAGGACCACAGCGCCAAAATCAAGAGTCCCAGTTTCTTAAAAATCTTAGCATGATCGGTGGGTTGCTGATGGTTCTCACGGAAAAGGGAAAGTAAAGAGAAGATGAAATAAATGCCCTTGATGTGATGTGAGGGATTGTACCATGACGGCGAGAGAAGCCACAGACAGAAGTCAAGATATTCCGCAGGAGACGGTTATCCTCATCGTCGGGGGTGGTCCGGTCGGCCTGAGCGCAGCCGTTGAGTTGGGACAGCGAGGGGTGCAGTGCCTGATCGTGGAGCCGAGGCTAGTCGTCTCGCAACTCACGCCGCGTGCCAAAACGACCAGTGTGCGCACGATGGAACATTTTCGTCGCTGGGGACTGGCACAGCGCATACGCGAGGTAGCACCGCTCAAGGTGGACTGGTCCCAGGATGTCGTCTTCTGCACGACATTGCTTGGTCATGAGGTGATGCGTTTCTCTGACTGCCTGGGCCTTTCACCGCAACGCACAGATGTCTTTGCGGAGGCTGGGCAGCAGATCGCCCAACCCCTGGTTGAGGAGGTGCTGCGGGAGGCCGTCAGCGCTCTGGAGTCGTGTCACCTCTGTCTGGGCTGGTCACTGTACTCGCTTCAACAGGACGACGACGGCGTATTGACGACGATTGTCAACGAGCAGGGAGAACACCGGCAGATCAGGGCGTCCTACGTCCTGGGTTGCGACGGAGCGCGTAGTGTCGTTCGTGCGGCAATGGGAGTCCATTATGTAGGCACTACGGATCAGCGTCCGAACTTCGGCATGGTCTTCCGCGCACCGGGACTGGCGAAGCAGCAACCCCATGGCCCGGCAGTTCACTACTGGGTGCTCAATCCGGCCTGTCCAGGGGTGCTGGGTCGTATGGACGTGCAGGATCGGTGGTGGGCCATCGCCAACGGTGTCCCTGCTGAGATCGGGCAGGCTGACCCCCATGCCCTGATTCGGGGCCTCGTGGGAAGCGAGATCGAGGCGGAGGTGCTGGGCACCGATCCCTGGACGGCACGCATGTTGCTGGCGGAGCGCTACCAGAATGGTCGGGTCTTCCTGGTCGGCGATGCTGCACATCTCAATCCGCCATGGGGCGGACACGGCTTTAACACGGGCATCGGCGATGCCGTGAACATCGGCTGGAAACTGGCGGCAGTCATTGATAGTTGGGGTGGGGATAGTTTGCTGGCGAGTTATGAGGCCGAGCGGCGACCTGTCGCCGAGCGCACCATCCGGGAGGCCGTCGCGAACATGAGTGTGCTTGCCCCTGAACTTGGCAACCGAGAGATGGAAGCTCCCGGTCTCGTCGGCGAGCAAGCACGTCAAGCGGCGGCACGAGTGATCCGCACCGCCAAAGACCGCGAGTTCCACAGTCTGGGGATTGTCCTGGGCTACCAGTATGACGCCTCGCCGGTGATCGTTGACGACGGAACACCTCCTCTTGCAGAGAGCCAGGCATATTTGCCAACAGCCAGACCGGGAGCGCGGCTGCCGCACCTGTGGCTCCCCGATGGGGCCTCTCTCTACGATCGCCTGGGGAATGGGCTGACGCTCCTCCGGCTTCACGCCGCCACCGATGTGTCCCCATTCATCGAGGCAACCACGGCTCGAGGTGTGCCGCTAACCGTGATCGAGCTCTACGGCCAAACACTCCAGGAGCGCTACGGTGCCTCGCTACTGCTCGTGCGACCCGACCAGCATGTGGCATGGCGCGGCACATCAGTGGATCAGTCAACGGCGGAGTCAGTCATCGACCAGGTACGTGGGGTCTAAGCACCCACAGATGGTCAATGTTGCCGGGTGGCAGGCGTATGATGCCCGGGTTGCTGCCAGTAATGACCCCAGGTATGCACAGCAGCTTTCAGAAGACCCTGGTCACGCCGCTTTTGATGTGTTAACCCCTGGCAGGAGAAGCCCCACCACCTGGCACTTCAACATAGATGTTGCCGTTTTCTACTTTTGTATTAAGGCGTGGTAGGGCAGAGAGGTAGCGCAGCGGCGATTTCGGGTCCGGCTTGCCGTATTCTGTGAAAAGGCCGCCGTGGCAGGGACAGACAAATTTCTGCTCGGATGCCTGCCACTGCACGATGCAGCCCATATGCGTGCAGGCGGCGGACATGGCGACGACCTTTCCTTTATCGGCGTCGTCCTGTGTGTCATCAAGGGTGACGTAGCCAACAATGGTATCGGTGGCGAAACGCACAACTTTATCGCCGAGCTCGGTCAGGGTTGTCACAAAGTGCCAGGTGGTGGGCTGACCGGCTGCAATGAGTTGCCCCGGCCACGGCGTTCCCGTACCTGTCGTCGCCTGTGGGGTAGTAGCTGCCTGATCGACTTCGTGCATGATGCCTGCCCCTGCAACGAGTGAGGCGGCCACGGCAGCGCCACCGGCCAGCAAAGACCGACGCGAGACATGCCTTGTGCCATTGCCGCTGCCTGTTGCACCCGTTCTCCTGGCTCTCTGGCTCTCCTGCTGTTCCTGTTTTTTGCGCAGGAAGGAGAAGCGCTTCGGTTTCTCCTGCTGTTCCTGTAGCTGTTGAATCTCGTCTTCGAGGCGAGCATGGAGTTCGGCGGCGAATTCTGGACGTGGTTCGGCGGCATCGGGGGACGCGGAGCGGAAAAGGGCAGCCATACGGTAGATGTTGGCCTTTTCAGGCGTCAGCTCCGTAGGAGGATGGGCAGTATGGCCCGCCTGAAGCTCCTCGATGAATTGCTCCAGCTCCAGATAGTCTTCAAATCGTTCCTGGTCATCCCCTTGCATAACTCTCTCCGCTTGTTTAACCTGTGACAATCGACTCGAGATCAGCAGCGCGTTTCAGCGCTCGAAATTGTAACACCTTGACGTTAGCCTCCGTCAACCCCATTTTCTGAGCGGTGTCATGAATGGAGAGGTTGAGCAGAAAGCGGCAGGTTAACACTTCTTTATAATGTTCAGGCAACGCCTGCAGGATACGTTTCACCCGTTCTTCTGGCCTGCCGCTGATGATGGAGGCTTCTTCATCCGCCGGGCCTTCCCAGCCTGCTTCCAGCAATTCATCGAGTGAACTGACAGAGACACGATAATGAACGCGCCAGTAGTCTGCGATGGTGGTGCGCGCGACTTGAAAGAGCCAGCGCTGCATGCTCAAGGTTCCACGTTCGCGATCCATTCCGCGTACTGCCTTAATAAATATCTGTGATGTCAGGTCCTCGGCCTCTTCCCGGTTGCCAACCTTGCTATAAACAAAGCGGTACATCTGGCCGAGATGGTCCTGGTAGAATTTTTGAAATTCCTGCACATCCACGTTATCCTGCCCTGAACCTGCTACTACAGGTTCTGACCTGGCTGATTTCCCGTGCAGCATACCCACAAAACGCTCCTGCTGAGATTGCTCTCTTCGTTATTGTCGTATCGGCAAGACAACTCTTTCAATAAGGATTACTACGCAGCCAGGTTACAGTGCATTATACCGTTCTCTGATGGAAATGTCATACCCTGAAAAAGCCCTCTCGCATGTCATCCTGAGCGCAGATACTGTTGACGAACTCCCCGTGGTGACTGCTCAGCGCCTACGGCGCTTCGCAAACATTTGAGAGTGGATTGGCTCGCGAGCCAATCCACTCTCAGCAGAAAAGAGCCGCGCAGCGGCGAGCAGTGGAAATAGAGCGTTCGCAAACGGAATATATGCTCAGAATGACATGGAATCAGAGAAATGATTGCTATGGGTGGGGGCTAGTAGAGTGAGGAGAGGATTTCCAGGCTGAAGGAGGGAAAAAACGTGGGCGGGCCAATGCTTTTCACACCCCTGCAAATACCAAACGGTCTACCTTTGCAGGGGCGAAGCATGGCCCGCCCCAGATAATATCTTTCGCATGCCTCTCACAAATCTCTTACAAGTCTCTCGTGGAGACTGTTTCTCCTACTATTATTATATACCAGAGATGCAAAATTTTTTAGTGTTTTTGCCCCTTTTTTCTCTCTTGCCTTATTAATTCGTTCTCGGAGACCGTCAAACATCTCCTATCTCTCTTGCTGCCTGGCTACCTATCTTACTTGCTAAATAACAAATGGTTTGCGCATCTCTGCATAGTGCAGTATAATTAAGCAGAGGCAACGTGATCGCTCTGGCACGACACAAAGAGGTGTTTGTGCTTATTCTGAGGCGTTGTCGCGAGGCATGCAGGCATGTATAGAACGTCGTTTCCAGACGAGCATTTCAACCTCTTTCCGGCTACCGCCCGGCGTTCCCTGACGGGAGTAACCTGTACCCGTACCCTACTCCCCTGCAACCTGCACGCTTTTCGTTCATTTCGTCTGTCGTCATTTTATAATGGTGCGAGCGACGGGAGCGGGGTTTGACAGGTGTGTATCCCCGTATTTCCGGCATCCGCCGCGCCTGAAGAACTGAGGAAGGCATGTACAAAGGTCAATCTGGTATGTGGTCCTGGCTGCTGCACCGCGTAGCAGGGCTGGGTATTCTCCTCTTTCTCCTCGTCCATATCGTGGACATCTCGCTGCTGAACTTCGGCCCCAAAGTGTATGATGAGGGCATCGACTTATTTGGCCTCGGAATTGTGCGCCTTATTTCGCTGGCATTGATCGCTGCCGTGCTCTTTCATGCTTTCAACGGCGTGCGCATTATTCTGATCGATTTCTGGCCGAAAGCGGCGCGCTACCAGGCCACGATGTTCGTGATAGTGCTGGTGGTGACGATTGTCTGTTTCCTGCCGATGGCGTATTTCGTGATCGGCCCCGTCTTTGGCCTGCCAACCGGCAATATGCCAGCCGGTATGTAGAAGCGTTTGCGTGGAATGTTCGCGTAGAATGGCCTGGGCTGGTAGAAACAACCAATCAGGCCAGGTAAGTGTAGGAGAGCAATGATGCGTATTTCGACTGGATATGGGCCGCGCCCGGCGACCGGTGGTGGGTTTGAAACCTTTACCTGGTACTTCATGCGCCTGTCGGGCATTGGCCTCATCTTCCTTGCTATTATTCACCTGGTATTGAATCACGTCGCAACCGATGTGTCATGTACAAGTTATCAACTCGTCGCCCTGCGCTATGCCAATCCGTTCTGGCGGCTCTACGATTGGCTGCTGCTAACGTTGGCCTTGCTGCATGGTATGAACGGGTTGCGGGTTGTCATAGATGATTATGTACGTTCTCGTAGCTGGCGTCTTGTATTTCAATCGAGCGTAGGTGCGTTGACGTTGATCTTCTTTATGCTGGGGACGATTACGCTGATCACGTTTCATCCGGTCGCGGGCAGCCTGGGTCCCAGTTGTCTGCAATAGAACGAGGAAAGAGCTTCTATGTATCATAAGTTTGATGTGATCATTGTCGGTGCCGGTGGCGCGGGTCTGATGGCTTCCATACAACTATCGGGCGCGAGTGTGGCTGTACTGACAAAGGTCTATCCTACGCGCTCGCACACGGGCGCAGCTCAGGGCGGCGTGGCGGCTGCGCTGGGCAATCAGGAAGAAGACCACTGGAAATGGCATATGTATGATACCGTCAAGGGTGGCGACTACCTGGTAGACCAGCCCGCGGCGGAGATTCTGGCGCGTGATGCCATCGATGCCATCTATGAGCTTGAGCACCGGGGCCTGCCCTTCAATCGCACTGCTGATGGACGTATCGACCAGCGGCGCTTTGGCGGCCACACGCGCAACTATGGTGAGGCCCCGGTGCGCCGTTCCTGCTACGCGGCTGACCGCACGGGCCACATGCTGCTGCAGACGATGTACCAGAACGCCATCAAGAACGAGGTGCGTTTCTTCAACGAGTTTCTCGTCCTCGACCTGCTGCTCAACGAGGGGCGCGTCTGTGGCGTTGTGGCGATGGAGATTCGCACGGGCGAGATACATACCTTCCACGGCAAAGCCGTCATGTTTGCCACCGGTGGCTATGGCCGAGCCTGGCGGGTCACCAGCAACGCTTTTGCCTGCACAGGGGACGGCATGGCAATTGCCTACCGGCGGGGTATTCCTCTTGAGGACATGGAGATGTACCAGTTCCACCCGACAGGCATTTACAAGGTTGGCGTGCTATTGAGCGAGGCAGCGCGTGGTGAGGGCGCTAAGCTGCTCAACGACAGGGGTGAATACTTTATGGAGCGCTACATGCCCACGCTTAAAGACCTGGCACCCCGTGATATCGTCTCGCGCTGCATCTTGCAAGAGGTTCACGAGGGGCGCGGCATCGGTGGCAAGGACTACGTCTACCTGGATGTGCGTCACCTGGGCGAGAAGGTCATCACCGAAAAGTTGCCCGATATCACCGACTTTGCGCGCAACTACCTGGGCGTCGAGCCGATTACCGAGCCAGTCCCCATCCAGCCTACGGCCCACTACGCCATGGGCGGCGTCCCGACCGATAACGATGGTCGTGTCGTAATCGACCCCCAATGGACGCCTCTGCCCGGCTTCTATGCCGCCGGTGAGGTCGCCTGTGTTTCGGTTCATGGTGCCAACCGTCTGGGCACCAACTCGCTGGTAGACCTGATCGTGTTTGGGCGGCGTGCCGGGAAGCATATAGCGAAGTTCATCGCCGAGAACGATCATGTACCCTTGCCAGCAGAGCCGGAGGGCTATTCCCGCGAGCTGCTGGATCGCCTCTATTCCTCAACGGGCGGTCAATCGGCCTACCGGATTCGTGCGACCATGCAGAACGAGATGGATGCGCGTGTCTTCGTCGAACGCGACGAACGCGGCCTGCGCCACGCGCTAGATACGCTGGATGGCTTGCAGGATGCCTATAAGCGCGTGCAGTTGCAGGACAAGGGCAAGACGTTCAATACCGAGCTGGTCGAGGCCGTCGAGCTTGGCTTCCTGCTCGACTGCTCGGAGGCCACCATCCATGGTGCGCTGGCGCGTACCGAGAGTCGCGGCGGACACTATCGCACCGACTACCCGAAGCGCGACGACGTTGACTGGCTCAAGCACACGCTGGCCTATAAAGGGACGAAGGCCCACGATGTGCGGCTTGACTACAAGGATGTCCTGCTCGTCGATGATCCCATTTTCAAACCGAAGGAGCGGAAATACTAGTTTTTCAAATCGCGTTGATGAATTTGAACGACCAAAACGGGGTATGGTGATCCTGTAGGGATAAGGAGCGGATGAGGGAACGAGTGGGGGCCTTGTGCCTGTCCATCTCGCTATCAACGTGTGATGGAGAGAACGGGTAGGCGAGCAGAGCGGACAGGCAGATGCTCCCTGTGTCCTCCCTCCAGGTCGGACTGAGAGCGCCCCGCGCTCTCTACCACATAGGACAGCCTCCCAGGCTGTCTTCCCCGCATCCACCCAACGCCGCCCCCTGTCCCTACAGGAGGTGACCACCCCTCATTCCCGATAATGTTTGTTCAAGTTCATCATCACACTCGGACGGACACGCGGGTTGTGTCACCAGGGAGAAGAATATGAGTTTACAGATGCGTATCAAACGCTTCGATCCAGAGAAGGATGCGAAGCCATACTGGGCCGAGTATACCGTTGAGGCCGATCCGATTGATCGCCTGCTGGATGCCTTGAATATCGTCAAGTGGACGATGGATGGGTCGCTGACATACCGGCGTTCGTGCGCGCACGGCGTCTGTGGCTCCGATGCCATGCGTATCAACGGGCGCAACCGGCTCGCCTGCAAGGTGCTGGTGCGTGACGTGGGCGAGAAGGTGACGATAGAGCCGATGCTGGGCTACCCGGTTATCAAAGACCTGGTTGTCGATATGGATTCCTTCTTCGACAAGTACAAGTCGGTCAAGCCGTACTTGATTACGTATGATAACGAGCCGGGTACCGAACGCCTGCAATCACCGGAGGAGCGCGCCCGCTATGACGAGGGAACCAAGTGCATCCTCTGTGGTGCCTGCACCGGTTCCTGCCCATCGATCTGGGGCAATCCCGACTGGATTGGCCCGGCCTCGATTGTCAATGCCCATCGCTTCATCTTTGATAGTCGCGATGATGCAACGCAGGAGCGCCTGTCGATCCTGGGTCAGAGAAATGGCGTCTGGCGGTGCCGTACCATCTTCAATTGCGCAGATGCTTGCCCGCGTGGCATCCACGTTACCGACCTGATCGAGCAAGTCAAGCGAGCGATTGTCTACAACAGCCGCGACGTAGAATAATCCGGGATATTGAACAATTGCGGATATTGATCAATGTCGTAGGCGCCGATTTATCGGCATGTAGCCCTATGGCCGATAAATCGGCGGTGCGCACGATAAATCGGTGCCTACGGTTGTTTTCATCACGATGGTAGGAGAGGCAACACATGGCTATTGCGACGGAGATGTGGCGGCATCACGACATCATGACGAATGGCATACGTATGCATTATGTGACAGTGGGTGACGAGGACAGGCAGGGTGGGGTGGATGAGAAGCCACTGGTGGTGCTGCTGCATGGCTTCCCTGAGTTCTGGTATTCCTGGCGCTACCAGCTCCCTTTTCTTGCCGGGCATGGCTATCAGGTGGTTGCGCCCGACCTGCGTGGCTACAACGATAGCGATAAGCCGCGCAAGGGCTATGATGTGCCGTCGCTTCTTCGTGACATCAAGGGATTGATAGAGGGACTGGGGCGCGAGCGTGCGATTATTGTGGGGCATGACTGGGGTGGTGTGCTTGCCTGGGCCTTCGCCATACGCTATCCAGAGATGACCGAACGGCTGATCGTCATGAACGCGCCGCACCCGGCGGCGATGGAGCGCGAATTGCGCACACCGCAACAATTGCGCAAAAGCTGGTATATTTTTGCCTTTCAACTGCCCTGGCTGCCCGAATATCTGTTGCTGCGCAACCATGCCAGCACAATTGGCCGCATGTTGCGTGGGGCTGCCGTGCAAAAAGAAGCCTTTCCCCGCGACGTGACGGCAAAATTTCAGCAGGCAATGAGCAAGCCAGGGGCAATGACGGCGGCACTAAACTATTATCGCCAGTTGTTTCGAGGTTTTACCCTCTTTCCTTTCAGGTCAGGAGGAGCAGCAAGCAGTACGCGACGTGTCACGGCTCCCACACTGCTTATCTGGGGGGAGCAGGATATCGCGCTTGGCCTTTCTTTGACGGTGGGTCTGGAGCAATGGGTGGAGCATATCCAGATCAGGCGGATACCTGATAGCGGCCACTGGGTGCAGCAGGAGAAGCCAGAGCTGGTCAACTCTTTGCTGCTGGACTTTCTGCAACAGTAGACCCCAAAAAGAAAGGGCCGGGCTCGTTGTTGCTCCTTGGGGGGAGTGAGCAACTTGCTCATGCGATGCAAGCATGAGCACGACCCGACCCTTTAGCGATGCAAGAACACCGCTGCATAGCAGGAGAGAGAGGTTATGTTTATGCCTCGGTCCTGCATCTCGCGAGAATTATCTGATAATCACCGGGTTCGTCCGAAGTTGTTCGTGACTCTTCGCTTTCAGACCAGCAGGGATTGCGCAGTACTGCCTCGATCCATTGTGTGCCGCATTCACGGCACATACCATGTGTGGCTTCGTAGTTTCTGGGCAAAGGCTCTGAAGAGAGAGGCTCTCCCATGTAGTCGATCTGGCGTAGACACCATGCGCATTGCCGTATCATGATACGTATTTCCTTTCCACTCCACTCTTTCCCGGCTACCCTATTACTTTTCTCATCCTCCATGATGTCTGGAAAAGCAACTGCCGGATGTAATCGTTGCTATTGTTGCTACCTTGTGACTGCTATCGTCTACTACAATGATCAGAATAGAGACAGCTCTGCAGCTATTAAAAGTAAACGTAATATCTACTCTCCCATCAGCACTGGCTGATTTTGAAAGTAGCGTGCTCTGGGAACCATAGACCGACAGCCATACACGTCCATTCGGTGTGAAACCAGAGCCACAGATATGAAGAATATTGTGCTTCACCTGGCTCTGGCTGTTACAAAACGAGATTTGTGTCCCCGGAGCAGCGGGTGTTGATAGGGTCGGCGTTGGTGAACTCTCCCGCTTTACTGGCGTTGACGTTGAATTTTGATGCGGTACAGTTATTACCTTTGCTTCAAGATTGCTTTCTGTCTTCGAAAAAATGCCAGGTGACGCAACGGCACCGATAATCAAAGTGAGAAGCGCGGAAACAACGATCAGAGCGAGAGCCGGTTTCTTGAGAGAGCGCACACGCTGCGAACTGGTCTTTCCCGGGCGCAGTTCACTACGGGGAAGGGAGTTCGTTTGCAGTGCCGCGAAAGGGCCGGGCAGTGGCTCATCCGCTAATGGTGAGAGTGGTGACACATGTATGCCTGCTGCCTGATTCTTGCTTTGCTCCTCTTCCTGCCCCATGATTCTTTGCACGACTGCTTCCAGCAGAGAGTACTGGTAAGCCTGGTGCAAATGCCCGAGTATGCGCTCTCGTGGTGAGAGCCTGCTTTCCAGTGCGATCCGTTGCGTAACCAGGTTCGCCACCGATGGGTAGAGTTGTTGCTCTTTATCCTGTACCCATGCTGAAATCAACCCGCTACTTTGCTGGAATGCGAGACATTTTTCCCGGCAGAAGGGACACGTTGCGACGTGCTGCTCTATCTCTATCCAGTTGTCAAGGTGCTGTCGGCGCACAGAGGCTAAAAGCAGATCATCAGATGGATGCTGCCCTTCGTTGTTGTTATATTCCCATGAAGCCTGCGCACCTGTGGGTGGCCGCTGACCTGCCATAATACCTACCGTTTCGCCTCTTTCTGCAACTGTTTTCTCGGGGCCGTGCCATATGACGCACGGAACTTTATTACCCCGCGCGAGACTCGTTTGCGCACGGCCTCTGGACTGAGTCGCATTATCTGAGCAATTTCTTCGTAGGTGAACCTGTCACCATAGTGCAACTGCAGGCAGGCAGCGTCCTCTGGCTTGAGCGAGCGGAGCGCCTGTTCCACGAGAATACGGGTCTCCGCCTGCTCCTCTGGCCCTTCGACCGCGAAGTAGGTATGATAATCCTCGCTCGTATCTAGATGAATAAACGAGCGCAACTTTTTTCTATTGAGATAGCGCAGACCATAATTGGTGGCAATACGATAAATCCAGGCATTGAGTGAGAGATCTCCAGGCATGTTGCCAATCTCCTTATACACCTGCAGAAATGTATCTTGCGTCAGATCCAGCGCTACTTCATGGTCGCCGACGAGACGATGTAAATAGCCAATGATGGGCTGTTCCAATCGTTCAACCAGAGAACGAAATGTATCTACATCTCCCGCTTGCAGACCCTCTACTACCTGCATATCAGTGAACATGTAGCCTGATGCGGGTTCCCCCGTTTCCCCCTTGATGAGCCTACATCAGTGTAATCAATGAGAGGCTCAAAACCGGACAGCCTGAGCGAGGAATTTTTGCTGCCGGAATTTTTTTGCTATGAGAGGTGTATGGAACTACACGTAGGCGCTCATAACAAAAAATATCTATCTACTTTAAGAGACGGATATCGATATAGT
The DNA here is from genome assembly GCA_963736995.1 of uncultured Chloroflexia bacterium. GTDB lineage: Bacteria > Chloroflexota > Ktedonobacteria > Ktedonobacterales > Ktedonobacteraceae > CADDYT01. Next base: position 251,327 of record CAVTRB010000005.1, on the reverse strand, counting down.
GTGGTATCCCGATGACCCATCTGGGAGGGGTGGTGCGGGGTTGGGGTCCTGGACGTTGCCTTCGAGGTCGATGGCGCGCACGATAATGGTGTAGCTGCCCGGCTTTGGTGTCCAGGGCAGTTCCCAGAGCACCCAGGTTAGATTCGAGTAGGGGCGTTTGAGGGTAGCTCTTTGCCAGCTCTGCCCGTTGTCCAGGCTGACATCGACTTCGCTGATGCCTTTGTTGCCGGAAAATGCCACGCCGGCAATGTAGGTGGGCCGGTTGGCGGGCAGCGTCGAGCCGATCAGCGGAGTATCAATGCGCGAGTTGAGTCGTACCGGGGCTGCATCGCTCCAGCCGCGCTGCTGCCAGTAGCCCTGGTAATCCGTGTTGACGACCTCGATACGTGTGAGCCATTTGCAGTGCTTCATGCCATAAATACCCGGCACGAGCATACGCACGGGGAAACCATGTCCATCCGGCAAAGTGGCACCGTTCATGCGCACCGCCAGTAGCGTTGTCGGCTCCAGGGCTTTGCTCAGGTGAATGCTGTCGCTGTAATCGTCGGCAGCGTAGAAGACCACTTTGCTCGCCCCGGCCTTGACACCAGCACGTTGTAGTAAATCATGCAACGGAACGCCTTCCCACAGCGCGTTGCTCATATAGGGGCCACCGACATCATTGCTGATACACTCAAGTGACTCGTACTGTTTTTTCATTGGCAGCGCCAGCACCTGCTGGTAGGTGAGGCTGAAGGGATGTTCGACCTCACCATTGACGACCAGGTCCCAGGAAGAGGCAGCAACTGTGGGATCGGAGAAGAGATTTTTGGAGACGATGTAGAATTGGCCGTCGGAAGTAATTTCGGGCGAGAGGCCGCGCACCGGCTGGAAGGTGCTATAATTGGGTACCGGGGGTGGCACTATCTTACTTTTGAATTGTTGCACCAGCCGTCCCACCGGCGCGCTGACCGTGCTGCCCCCCTCGCTGATAAAGCGAAAAGCAGCCACTCCCAGCAGACCGATGCCAGCGATAATGAAGCCGCGTTTGAGCAGGGCGCGCCGCGAAAGGCCAAAGCCATACTCTTCATCTTCGTCCTCAGGGGAAGTCCCTTTGTTCTGACCTCTTTTAGAGAGAGCGATGACCAACCAGTCCTGAAAGGCGGCGAAGAGCAAGCCGAAGACGAGGCCAACGACACCCAGGCTCACCATGCTGTTTTGCAGGCCAATGGCGGTCTGCGCACCAAAGATGCCCGCTCCGGTTGCCGGGAGCAGCAGGAAGCCGACGAGCAGCCAGAGCAGGGTTGCCAGCACCACGCCATCCAGCCAGTCGAGTTGCGTGCGCGTGGTGCCGGTACGCGAGGTGACTGCGCGGGAACCAATAGCGAGATTATAGAGGCCACCACTCAGCGCGAAGACAAGGCATTGACCTACCAGAATGATATAGAACAGGTAGACTTTGGCGTCCCCGCCGATGAGCTGATGCAGGTTGGCGAACATAGCAGGCGGCATGAGGGCGGTAATCTCCGAACCCAGTTCTTCTGGCAGCGAGATGCCGCCAAATATCGTGCTGCCTATGATCATGGCACCGGAGGCAACGATGCCAGCAACCAGCCCCGCGATGAAGCCCAGATTAAAGCGGGTCCGTCCGCTTGATGCAGTCGCTGCCGAAGAAGCTGTGCTGGCCGGAGGCGCGCTGCCCGGTGTTCCCTCACTTTTTGTTCTATCCCGCGTATCCATATCGTTGCCTGACTTCCTGCTTTAAAGGTTCTCTCGCCTGTCATCCTGAGTTCAGCGAAGAATGACACGTCCGAGTTAATTTTTCATAGTCTGCTACTATTATATTCTTTAGTTTGTTACACGGCTATGGCTGCCAGGATTTTCAAGGCATTTTCAGCACATGTACCTTTCTCTCCTCTCTCTGAACAACTTCTTTCCTTTGATTACTATGGCAGCCCCGGTGGTACCGATGTGTCTGGCTATACAGGTGGGTAACCAGAGAGAAAGAGGTTGCTGAAAGAGGGATGGCAGAGGTCGCGTTCTGCTATCCCTTTGTACATATACTAACTACCCCTCACAACCGCTTGTCGCAAGCTATGAAATGAGCTATCATCCAGATAATGAGGGGATATGTATGAGTGCAAACAGTTGTGTGAGGACGTACACCGGATGGATGCTGAACAGGATTTGCCGCTGGTGGTGGCCGTGGACCTGGGAGGAACTCAGATGCGCGCGGGCGTGCTGCGTGGGGCAGAGGTGCTCTCGCAGGTCGTATTGCAGACGGGGAATCGGAGACCGGAAAGCATGCTCCCTCGGGCTTTTGCCGCCGTAGAGCAGGCGCTGCAGCAGACTGGTGCGGCCATAGAGCAGGTTGCGGGCATTGGAATAGGCGCGCCGGGGCCGCTGGATAGTCGCACAGGTATCGTCTTCACGCCGCCGAACATGCCGGGCTGGGATTTGCTGCCGCTACGGCATATGTTCGTGGAGCGTTACCACGTACCCGTGTATGTCGAGAACGATGCCAACGCGGCGGCGCTGGGCGAGTTTCTGTTTGGTGCGGGTCGCGGCTGTAGGAATATGGTCTATCTGACGGTCAGCACGGGCATTGGTGGCGGCGTGATCGTCGATGGGAAGATTCTGGAAGGCGCGAGCGGGGCGGCGGCTGAACTGGGCCACATGACGATTGACTGGCACGGGGAACGCTGTACTTGCGGCAATATCGGTTGTCTCGAATACATCTCGTCGGGCACAAGCATTGCCCGGCGCGCTAACCAGCTCATCCAGGCAGGACAGGGCGACGATCTGCTGGCTTTTGCGCGCCAATGCAGCGGGCAGAATGTGGGAAATGGAGAAAGAGAGGTTGAGCGCGAGGAGCATGTTCGCGTGACGGCTCGCATGGTGGCTCAGGCGGCAGCGGTGGGAGTGCCGGTAGCGCGGCAGGTTATCGAGCGCGCCGCCGAGGCGCTGGGTGTTGGTCTCGTCAATATCATCCATATCTTCAATCCAGAGAAAATCGTGCTTGGTGGTGGTGTGACGCAGATGGGGCCACTACTGATGGAGCCGGTGCTGCGCATCGTGCATGAGCGGGCCATGAAAGCGCCTCGCGAGGCTGCGCTCGTTGAACTGGCGCGGGCAGGCCCAAACGTCGGGCTTGTTGGAGCCGGAGCGGTACTCTATTATTATCAGGGTGATTAGACATGGCAACGAATAAGGAACGGCTGGATGTGGCGCTGGTGAGGCGCGGACTGGCACCGAGCCGGGAACGGGCACGAGCCTTGATAATGGCCGGGCAGGTCTACGTGGGCGACCGTATGGTAGACAAGGCCGGGACGCTGATTCCTCTGGAAGCTGCGCTGCGATTGGCCGAGACGCCTGAAGAACTGAAATATGTGAGCCGGGGCGGGCTGAAGCTGGAAAAGGCGCTGGATACCTTCCACCTGGACCCGCAGGGCCTCGTCGCCCTCGATGTCGGCTCTTCGACGGGCGGCTTCACCGATGTGCTGCTCAAACGCGGAGCGAAGCGCGTCTACGCTGTAGATGTGGGACACGGGCAACTGGCCTGGACGCTGCGCAACGATGAGCGTGTGGTCGTCATGGAGGGTACCAATATTCGCCATCTGAGCAGCCTGCCGGAACCCATCCAGGCTGTCGTCATTGATGTTTCGTTTATCTCCCTGCGCCTGGTGCTGCCCGCGCTGGTGCCGCTGCTCACGCCAGGGATGTGGGTAGTGGCGCTGGTCAAGCCGCAGTTCGAGGCGGGCAAAGCCGAGGTTGATCGCGGCGAGGGTGTGATTACCGACCCGGAAGTGCATGCTCGCGTCCTGCACGACCTGCAAGCATGGATTCCCCAGCACACTCCTTTCCATGTACGCGGTCTCACCGAATCTCCCATTCACGGTAGAGAAGGCAATAGAGAATTCCTGCTTCACCTGGGCCTGGAATAAGAGCTTGCCAGTCCCCTTTTTGCATGAGATAATGGAAGAAATTTTGTGTGTGCTGTACAGGAAAGAGGTGTCACCGATGATTACCATGCCTTCTGTTGTGGTACCTGATCAATTTAATGTTGCCACCGCGTTTCTTGATCGCCATCTTACAGAGGGGCGAGGTGATAAGACGGCTATTTACTATGAAGGAAGAGCTTATACCTTTGCACAGGTGGCCGAACTGGCAAACCGCGTGGGCAATGGCCTGCTTGATCTGGGTGTCGACATGGAGCAGCGTGTGGCCTTGCTCCTGCTCGATTCGCCGGAGCTTGCCGCGAGCTTCTTTGGTGCCATCAAGATGGGAGCCGTGCCTATCCCGATGAATACCTCGCTGCGGCCAGCCGATTACGTCTATATGCTTAATGACAGTCGCGCCCGCGTCCTGCTGATTCACGCGGCGGTCTGGCGGCAGCTTCAGCCGATCTTTCCGCAATTGAAGTACCTGCGGCATACCATCGTGATGGGACTGGCGCGAGAAGGCATCGCGGAGACGACCACGCTGCACGATTTCGAAAGGTGGGTAGCGCGTGAGCCGGGCAAGCTGACTGCCGCCGAGACCAGTAAAGATGACAGCGCATTCTGGCTCTATAGTTCAGGCAGCACCGGTTTCCCTAAAGGCTGCGTCCACCTGCAACATGACATGGTCTACTGCACAGAGTACTATGCAAAGCCAGTTCTGGGCATCACCGAGAACGACATCACCTTTTCTGCCGCCAAACTCTACTTTGCCTATGGCCTGGGCAACAACCTGTATTTCCCCTTTGGGGTCGGGGCCAGCGCGGTACATTACGCCGGGCGACCGCTGGCCGAAGAGATGTTCAAGGTCGTTGAAGAGTACCGTCCGACCATTTTCTTCGGCGTGCCTACGCTCTATGCCAGTATGCTGGCTTTGCCGGACGCAGAGCAGCGATTCGACTTTTCGTCCGTGCGCGTCTGCGTCTCCGCCGGTGAGGCGCTGCCCGCCGACATTCTGCGCCGCTGGGAAAAGGCATTCAATGTCGAGATTCTCGATGGCATCGGCAGCACGGAAATCCTGCACATTTTTATCAGCAATCGGGAAGGAGAGATTCGACCGGGCAGCACGGGGAAACTGGTGCCGGGCTACGAGGCGAAGATTACCGATGAACAGGGAAATCCGGTCAAGCCGGGCGATATCGGCAACCTGCTCATTCGCGGCGATAGTATAACTTCACAGTACTGGAATAAGCATGAGAAGACAAAAGATACCATCAACGGCCACTGGATACACACCGGCGACAAGTATTTCCAGGATGAAGATGGCTATTACTGGTACTGCGGGCGCGCAGACGATATGTTGAAGGTAAGCGGACAATGGGTCTCGCCGGTTGAAGTCGAGGCCGCACTCATCGCACACCCGGCAGTACTGGAAGCAGCTGTCGTGGGCGATTTCGACTCAGATACACTGGTCAAGCCAAAAGCGTACATCGTGCTGAAGCAGGGCTACCAGCCGTCAGAGGAACTGGCGGACGAACTCAAGAACTTTGTCAAGCAGCGACTGGCCCCGTTCAAGTATCCACGCTGGATCGAATTTATGCCAGAATTGCCCAAGACGGCGACCGGTAAGATACAGCGTTTCATCCTGCGCGGCACCGGTGAGACTATGAAGCTCGGGTAGGGAAAAGTTTCATGCAGCAAGCCTATCGCGCTCTGCGGGTCATCGCCGAAGCGCAGACGATCCGCATGGTACTCAGTTCACAACCGGACGAGTTGTTGCTCGACGAACTCGTCAGCGCCTGTGCGCTCTATACAATCAGACCGGAAGCGGAAAGGGCTGGTGATAATGGTGTTAAGGCTATCGTCCTTGATTTCATTGCTCCACCTGCTGCCGGGCGGGATGTGAAGACCGCTTCACCCTCACCTGCACAGGTGGAGCGGGCGCGACAAGCAGTGCAAGAGCTCGCCTCGCCTGTCCTGGCGGTGGGGCGTACGACGCTTTCGCCGGTGGCCAGCATGCTTGCCAATGCCGCCGATCTGTTGCTGATGGCGCAGGATGCGCTCCTCATCATCACCGACCCGCAATGCCAGCATGATCGTCTCACGGGAGAGCAGGCGATGCGTCTGGGCTACGTCACCTGGGCGGCTCCGGCAAGCAATTTGAAAGATGAGATGGAGCGCATCCTGGACATGCTGCGCGACAAAAGCGCCATAGCTTTGCGCCACGCGAAGACCGTCACGCGCCCGGGTATCGAAGCTGATGGCGACGAGAAAGCGCCGTGCGAAGAAAGTGATCGGCTGGTTGGGCCGGTAGCGCTCTCTGAAAACGGCGCAACAGCAGGAACGCCATACTCCACGGCCAGCGCTGAGCAGCGGCTGGCTGCGCTCGACAGGGTTAACGCTTTCTATCTTGCCACAACCATGCAGACGGAGGATGCGCAGGAGGGGCTGCGCTCGTTTCTTGAGAAGCGCAAGGCGCTGTGGAAAAACCACTGATGCTCTTAAACTCACTGATAGAGAAAAGGAATGTTATGGCACAATCGGAACACAATCCCTGGCAGGTGCTCTCGTATCAACAGGTTATCGATACTCCCTATTTGAAAGTGCGTTGCGAAGAGGTGGCCGTGCCAGGTGGTCCGGTCATTGCTGATTACTATATTATTGAAAATCGTGGCTGGGTGGGCATAGTGCCGGTCACGGAGGATGGCTGCTTTCTGCTTAATAACCAGTACAAGCATGGCATCGGGCTGGAAGTGCTGGAATTTCCCGCGGGCACCATCGACCCGGACGAAGAGGACCCGCTTATTACAGCCAAACGCGAACTGATGGAGGAGACGGGCTACAGTGTCGCGGACGACCAGATCGAATTTCTGGCGCACATGTACGCTAACCCTACCGGCGCGCGCACGCGCATCTGGTGGTATCTTGCACGTAACGCGCGCAAAACGGGCGAGCAGAAGATCGATCCGGTCGAAGTCATCGAAAACCGGCTTGTCACTCCCTCCGAACTCCTCGACCTGATTCACAATGGCAGCTTCGCCGTCCAGGGCCAGATCGCAGCCGCCTATATGGCTCTGGAACGGCTCGGCTACATCAAGGCCGTCGTGTAGTTCCGCACGCTGGCAAGCCTTATTTCTCCAGCGCCGATGATTTTCCGCTTAAGATGTTATCTCGCCCCTGCCAGCTTCTCTCAGGCCGGGTGTGGGCTTGCCATTCGACCTGCTGCTGCATGAACTGGCTTCGTTGTTGCTCAAACCAGATTCGTTGCTGCTCGAAGAGAGCCTGCCTGCGGGCAAAAGCATCTTGCCCCTGCTCAAAGCTGTGCCGACGCTGATCGCAATGGGCTGCTAAATCATTCGTTAACGCTTTCCATCGCTCTAGCAGGTGTTGCGAGTACGTGAAGTTGAGAGGATCAGAACGCAACTCCTCAAGTTGATCAAGAACGAGCAAAAAGCTATCCATCTAACCACCTCCCCCTCTCCTGAGAGATTTGTAGCAGGAAATTGATAAACACACGCTCGAAGTATAGCAGCAATTTACAAGATATACCAGCAAACAAGCATTATATCTGTAGGGGCGATGCCCTGTGCTCGCCCGCCTCCGCCTGGTAGCAGTGCAGAAGCTAATCTGGCAGCGGGCGAGCACAGGGCATCGCCCCTACGAGGTTAAGAGGAGAGGATCAGGCGGCATTCCCTGTTTTGATATGTTGCAGTGTGAGTAAGAAACTGATCGTTGCGAGCAATTCACCGGGTTTGCACGGTTTGTTCAGGCCGATGAGGTCGCGTCTCAGAATTTCATGCTGCCAGCGTGCAAGGTTGGCCGTAAGCAGAATGGCCGGAACACGCTGCAATCCGGGCTGCGCGTGGAGGTGGTCGTAGAGTTCCATACCGTAGGCATCCGTCAGGATAAAAAGGTCAATATGGAGCTGGCGGACCAGTTCGAGGGCCTGTCTGACAGTAGAAGCGACAAGAACATCACAATCGAACTCTTCCTGAATGAGGATGTGCAGGAAAAATGCCACCGATTCATCTGGTTCCACCAGTAGAAGAGTTTTGCCGACCGGCTTTTGCGTGGTGAATGCTTGCTCAGCGTTTCCAGCCATAATTTTCCCCCGGCTTTCCAGGCACTCAGCCCGTTCAATAGATGAATTTATGTTCATTTCTTCCTCGTGCTAAGCATAGCAGACTTTGCCTGTAGCTTGCAAGAAGAATAGCATTAAGATTTAATTAGAAATAGCTCAATTTATCAATAGACACACTCTCCTCATCAAGAAAAGGGGGAACGTAGAGGAATACTACGGGTGGAGAGGAAATGGTGAGTTCAACTTGCTGTTTGGCCAGAAATAAGACATACTAGCTCAAGGAGCAAACTTCTAGCTGGAGGAACAGGAGAAAGCAGTATGGCATTAGATAGCAATCTGGTCGGCATGACATCGGAGCCGCGCACGTTCGAGGTGACGGCTGAGGCGGTGCGCAAGTTCATGGAGGCAGCAGGGGACCCCGCCTTGCAGAGCGATCAACCCTTGCAGTACGCGCCGCCCACATTTCCCACCACATTCCGTATAGGTGTACCGGGGCTGGCCCTCGATGGTTCCAGAATGCAGCTCTTGCATGGGGAGCAGGCGTACACCTATACTTGTCCCCTCCGCATTGGCGAAAGGGTAACGTGCGTCGCTCGTGTGGTAGAGGTGACCGAACGCAGCGGGCGCAGCGGTCCCATGACCTTCCTCGTCACCGAGACAACGGGAACCGACAGCCAGCAGCAGCCCATCTTCACAGGGCGCAGCACGGCCATCATCCGGCAGAAATAGGGCGTGCAGACTTACGGCGCGGGCAAGGTTGCCTGCAAAAAACGGCCCAAAAACCTGTTGACAAATCACAATGATCGGTATAAAATAGGCAGCGTAATCCGTTAAGAGCAATGCCCTCGTGGCGGAATGGTATACGCGGCAGGTTGAGGGCCTGTGCCCGAAAGGGCGTGGTGGTTCGAATCCACTCGGGGGCACCCGGAAGACAGAGCAGGCACCCGCAAGGGTGCCACAATCGTCTTAGCGACAAATTTACCTCGCGTTACCTCACGAACAAAAAGCAAACAGACAGGGGCGACTAGCTCAGCTGGTTAGAGCGGCTGCTTTACACGCAGTAGGTCTGGGGTTCGAATCCCTAGTCGCCCACTTTCTCAATCAGCCTCACAAGCGGCTCAAAAAACTCATAGTAGAGGTTACTACGTCCAATTTGGCCCATTTTTACTGCGTGAGAACAACTGAATTCCATTTGAGAAAAATGGGCTAGAACAACTGCGTAGTTAAAAAAGTGTGTGTTATAATGCATCTATGGATCGGTGCATGTGAGGAGAAAATGAGGTCGTCTCATGCCAACGTTTGAAGAACGGCTTACGCTTGTTGAGCATGAACACGCTCAACTCAAAAAAACTATCGAATTACAGACCATTGCAATAGGTGCATTGGTCAATAAGGCTGCGCTCGAAAGGTTGAACGAGAAATACGATAAGATGTTTGACGCTCTTATTGCTCACGATCGTTTCACCAATGAGCAACTAGCCGAGCTTAGAGGCCAACAAGTCGAGTTAGATGGCAAAATTGTAGGGATGCAAACAGAGATACGTCAACGTTTTGAGCAGCAGGATACTGCTATTGTAGGGATGCAAACAGAGATACGTCAACGTTTTGAGCAGCAAGATACTGCTATGGACGAGCATACAACGCTACTCACTCAACAGGCAGAATTGCTTACCCAAATCCTTGCTCGTTTACCCGAAAAGCCTTAGCAATAGTATCGACTGTCAAAAGTAAAGACTACAAGAGACTGTTTCTGTTTTGAGACGAAAGGCAGGAATGAAATGACCACAGTAGAACAACCGTCAGTGGTTTTACCTGCTGATTGGATTCCAGGGCCTCCACAGGGCTACTGGACATACGATGATTATGCTGCCTTACCCGATGATGGGCAACGATACGAAATTGTAAATGGAGTGCTGCTTATGGCACCTGCACCTACTCCTGAGCACCAATCAATTGCGGTGCGCATTGCTTACTATCTGTTTCCTCATATTGATCTTGCTGGTATTGGTAAGCTATTCACGGCTCCTATTGATGTGGAACTAGGACTAAATGATGTGTTTCAGCCTGACCTGGTAGTTGTGCTCAACGAGCATCTGAACCGAGTGGCTGCGAAGAGAATTATTGGAGCACCCGATCTAGTGATTGAGGTAGCCTCACCAGGTACAGCAACCTATGACCGGCTCACCAAGTATGAAGAGTATGCTCAAGCAGGGATTACTGAGTATTGGATTGTCAAGCCCACTACCCGCACTGTTGAGGTTCTGGTATTAAAGGATGAGGATTATCGTTCATTGGGTGTTTTTCGTGGACAGCAGACCCTACCTTCTCGCATAGTGCCAAATCTTCCTGTACGTGTAGAGCAGCTCTTTGCATGAGACGCAAACAAATAGAAGGCAAAAAAGAGAATGCAGATCAATCTTACGCTCTCTTTTTTCGTGTTTAGCACCGATATCATATTTGCTCAATAGCCTTGTGGGCATAACTCGCAATTTCTTCACTGATAACATACCAGCGATGCCAGCTTCTTAATGAGCGTTGAAGTTGCTCAGTTACTCCATCTCTTATTTTCTTTTCTTCTTATGCTCATTATCGTTATTCTCATTATCGTCGTCTTCGTCGTCGGCGGCTTCGGAGACGTGTTCGTGCTTCTCCAGGAGTTCGCGCACGTTGTTGACGAGGTGTTCGATGTCGAAGGGTTTGTAGATGACGTGGATGCCCTGGGAGACGAGGTAGCCTTCTTGCTCGCGCACGGCATCCTGGGCTGCCGAGCAGATAATGATGGGAATGTGCATGGTCGAGCGTTTCATCTTGAGCATTTGCAGCATTTGCCAGCCGCTCCTCTGATCGCCAAAGACGAAGTCCAGGATGATGAGGTCGGGTTTGATTTTTTCAACATCATCAATTTGCTGGAAGGGGAAGCCAGAAAGGATAACTTCGTGTCCCTCCTCTTCTTCCAGCAGCACACGAAATAATTCCAGGATTTCCTGTGTATCATTGATTACAAGAATGCGCGCCACGTCTTTCTCTTCTCCTCTCATCGAATATCTTACCCGCCGCTATGATAACATATCTGAGTTGTGAGTGCAAAAAATCTGTAGTCTTCCGTTGAAAACCTGTCCTCAGAAAGACATGCAAGAGGGCTTGCTGAGTGGTAAGGCCATAGCGCTAGCGTCTATCCTAGACCAGACCTAGAATCAGGCCGATGAGGACACCGGCCAGGGTGCCGATGGTGACGACGATGAGGAATTCGAGGCCAGCCCGTAGCGGGCCTTTGCGGGTGTACCGGGATTTGATGGCACCCAGGAGCAGGGCTGTGAGCGCGGTAAGGCCGTAGGCCCACCAGCGTGTTTGTGGCAGGTTGAGGATGACGGGGATGGTGGGGATGAGGCCACCGACGACGAAGGAGAGGCCAACCTGCATGCCCTCGCGCAGGGGATTGATCTTCTTCTCTTCTGTAATGCCCAGTTCATCATGCAGCATTGCCCGGTGCCAGCGCTCTTCATTGGCTGTCAGGTGGTTGACCACGCGGTCGAGCAGCGGGCCGCTGAAGCCCTTTTTGCGATAGATGGTGCGCAGTTCGGCTCGCTCCTCATCCGGTTCATTTTCGATTTCGAAGCGTTCGACAGAGATACGTTTGTCGAGCACCTCTTTCTCGGTGCTGGCAGAAAGATAGCCGCCAAGCGCCATGGAGACGGCACCCGCCAGCACCTCACTAAGCACGATCAACAACAGGTGCGTGGATGCAGCCGCGCTGACAGCCATGATGAAGACCAGCGTGGTGACGAGGCCGTCGTTCAGTCCGAAGACAATCTCGCGCAGCCAGTCTCCTCCGTGCGGATGTTGTTCCACGATTGGTTTTGTTATTACCTGGTCAGACTCTTCTCTCATTTGCGCCATGCAGATGCATCTATCCTCTCAAATTGTTTGCCGTCGTTGTCTGTCGTTTCGTTCGCAAGGCTTCTCCCTTGTAGTACGTTTCTTACATGGCAATTGTAGCACTGTTCAAGGGAGTTTTAAAGGGTGGAGATAGACCTGAAGCAATGGAATTAGTCAGGGCAGAGATCGCATAGCGCAATCTCTGCCCTGTTTAGACATCAGGAATGGAACAGAAGATGCTGGGTCAGGAGCATGAGAACCGGGAGAGCGATGATTGCCAGGGAGAGCGCCAGCAGTCGCCAGTCCTGGTCGCGTTCCTCTTGAGAAACTTGCAAAGCGGGCGGGAGCCACCAGCCCAGAAGGCGAGCTAGATAGATTAAGAGACCCAGGAGACCTGCCAGGATGGCGAAACTGACGAGAACGTTGCGCAGCACCAGCAGGAAGTCACTGCCGGGGGCAAGCATGCCCGCGACAATGGAGACAACAAGCAGCAGAGCCACTATGCCAAGACCTGTCAGCAGTCGCTGCTGTCGGGAAACAGAACGCAATTGTTGATCGCTCATAGAAGTATTGAAACCTCCTTAATATCACTGTTTTTTTCATTCTCTAGATCATAGTTTGGGTTTAAAGGCATTCATGGGCTAACACGGGTGGGAAGCGGACAGAGTTTCTCCATTAGCAAATGTGGATAAGTATGTGGACAAATGTTCTATTTTGTGGATATCCCTGCTACTACAAGCAGAGGAATGGCTGGTAGCAACGCTGCCAGCCATTCCTCTGCTTGTTTCCGTTCTACAATCAATGCTTAGCGGGTGTTTGGGCGTTTCATATCGTCGGCTCTCCGCTGATTGGTCGCCGTATTCGGGTTAACATTGGCTGCGGCAGCGGTACGCATACGCTGGGCCTCTTGCTGAGCGGCGATCTGCGCCTGGCTCATCTGCTGCTGCTGTTGCATTTGCTGGGAGGCATTGTTGGCACTACTCGCGACTTGCTCAACATTGCCTTCCGTGCGTTCGAGCAGGCGGCGGGCCGTATCGCGCCCACCGAGGCCAAAGGCGAGACCGAAGGCGAGGGCGGCGGAACCGACGACAGCCGTGAACAGGATGTTCATGATCGCGGGCGCAATCTTCAGTTGCTCAAGAGCGATGATAGCGGCGAAGCCGATAATCGCGTAGCGAGCGATGTTGGCATACAGGTTCGGGCTGCCCATGTTGGCGCTCGCGGTAGCCCCACGCACAAGGTCGGCGACAACGGTCGCGGCCAGTGCGCCCAGGAAGAGCACCAGGATGGCCACAAAGACGTTGGGAATGTAGGCTACCAGCTCGTTCAGAATAGCACTGACAGACGGAATGCCCAGGGCGTCAGCCGCTGGCACCAGGAAGATCAGGAACAGGAACCAGTAGGTGATCGTTCCCAGGATTCCGGCGGCATCCATATGGACGCCCATGTTCTGCTCTAAACGCTGCAGGCCGATACGATCTCCAAGGCGGTCAAAACCGACCTTGCGCAGCAAGAAGGTCACGGCCTTACTGACTGCCGTGGCGATGAGCCATCCTACCAACAGGATGACCAGGAAACCGATTAACTTGGGGATGAATTCAAGCAGCAGATTTAAGGCGTTGCCTAGCGCAGTGAAAATGGCTTGACCCCAGTTTGTAACAACTGCCATATTACTTTTCTCCTCTCTTCAATCAGTTCAATCCCACTGTTCTAAGGGGGGATAACAGAACTATAAAAGAACTATCTTGTGCAATAAGCATAATCAGGGGTATAGTTACCTATCAAGTCAGCAATAGGAATGCTAAGATTATTTTTAGAAATACCTAATCTTATTCTAAGATTGCTGATTGAACAGGTCGAAGGTGAAGCTAAAGCGAGAGATGGCGCTAGACCGTCGCTCCTTCACGTCAGCATAGGGCGTGAAGTCGAAGGCGGTCACATCGAGGCGCGACTCCCATATATGCCAGATGTTTTGAAAGCCGCGAGCTTCCAGTTCAACTGAACATGCCAACATACGAGACCGATTGTTCTTATGGCAGATTTTGAGAGAAATGTAAAGAGCAAATTGTAAAATATTTTTCTGAATTTTTGTAATTTGCTGATTTTCTAATGAAAGAGGCGGGAAGGTTTATTGACTTTTCAAAAGTGACCGACTACAATTAGAGGAGACTCAACTGAACTGACGGCTTCTCGTTGAAAATTTTAGGAGGCAGTTTCATGGCTGTTGTGCAACCTGACTACTTTCGTCATGAGAGCTTCGTCCGCAAATCAATTCAGATTCCCTCGATGCATCACAAGGAACTCAAGGCGCTGGCCGTTGAACTTGAAGCATCGTTAGGGGATGTAGTGGAGACTATAATGGAACTGATGCAACAGGACAATTACAGGCAGTTAAAAGCAGCAATTTTGCAGAAACGCGAACGAGAACTTTCCTCCATCACCCTTGCACTCGATGACGCTTACGCCTATCTTGGAACCCTCCCAGAAACACTAGAAGATGCCCAATTCTTTTTTGAAGCCTGTTATGAAGGTATGGTTGTTGCATAAGGTAATTCGTGCATGAGTAGTGAGGCCAGGCATACAGCGCCCAGCCCGCAGCATACAAAACAACATGAGCCATCTCCTCATCATATTCCCAGTCCACGCCGTGGGGAAATCTGGGATGTGAACTGGTCTCCCGGACGAGGAGCAGAACAACAGGGAACGCGGCCCGCGCTGATTATTCAAAATGATCGAGGCAATGCATCATCCTCATATCCTCTGACGATTGTGGCCTCGATGAGCAGGACCGAACGCGAGTTGCCCCTGCATGTCCGCATTCTACCCACCGAAGAGAACGGTCTGACGGCAGAGACCGACGTGAAATGCGAGCAGGTCCTGACCATCGAGAAAACCCGCCTCCTCCGCCGCCGTGGCAGTATCACAGCCGAAGAGATGAGCAAAGTTGATGTGGCACTGAAGCTCAGCCTGAGCCTGAGTTGACAAATCTTCCTCCTTAAATCATGTTAACTCGTAGGCGCCGATTTATCAGCCCCATGACCCCATTTGCCGATAAATTGGCGGTGCCCGCGATAAATCGGCGCCTACGGATTGATATGGTTATCGATCTTGTTTGTTAAAATTCATTACAACGAAACACGGGAGGAATCTATGCAGATCGTAAAATTGCGTAAAGTCGACGATACTGTGATGATACTGTTGTCGGCAGCCGTGCTGGAGACGCTGCACCTGCGCGAAAATGACGAGACCGCCGTTGAGGTGGTGGATGATCGCATTGTTTTGACGCGGGCAAGCGCGGACTCTCAAGCTGCTTGGGCTAGTTATGAGCAGCTTGAGCCGTTATCGCAACGCCAATCGTAAGCTGGCCGAATAAACGCTATAGAGTTTCATTAATGCCTCGACCTGAAGGGTATGCTGTTTAGCGATATCTGGGTATTTTCATGCTGTCTAGTTGAAACTCGGTATTCTCACTGATGTTGGTCTGCTTGTGTCCATCAGGACTGTCATATGTCACAACCTCAGTTCCACGTCGTGAAACAGCCACCTGTATCACATAATAGACGAGGACACCGAGCAATGCGCCGACCAGTGCCCCGGCGAGCGGAACTTCGGTAGCTATTGCACTGAGATAGCCCCCAATTACTCCGACGATAATCAACAAGCTAAGAATGGCTTTGCCGTATTTCATAATTGTACCTCTTTCTGTATGCTATTTCGCTTTCTGTTTTCTCACTCCTATAGGTATAGACGCAGCTTTCATGTGATTATCGTATGTCACTTTTTCACCCTTCTCTCTAAAATTGGCATAGTGGGCCATTTACGATTGGCTGTAGCGGTGGTGGGTGGAATGTGGTAAAATACTGGATAATACAAACGTTACACATATGCCAGGAGGCGAGGAATCGTGCAAAAACAGACAGGAACCGAACACGTAAAACGAACTTTTCCCGAAATGCTTAAAGGTGGGGTAATCTGTGATGTGGTCAATGCCGAGCAGGCACGTATCGCGGAGGAGGCAGGAGCGTCTGCCGTGATGGCGCTTGAGCGCGTCCCGGCGGATATCCGTGCTCATGGCGGCGTAGCACGAATGAGCGATCCGGAGTTGATTATCGAGATCAAAGAGGCAGTTACCATTCCCGTCATGGCGAAGTGCCGTATCGGGCATTTTGTCGAGGCCGAAATTCTGCAGGCCATTGGCGTCGATTGCGTCGATGAGTCAGAAGTGTTGACCCCTGCCGATGAGCAGTTCCACGTGGATAAGCACCAGTTCAGCGTGCCGTTTGTGTGCGGCGCGCGCGATCTGGGCGAGGCGCTGCGGCGCATCAACGAGGGCGCGGCCATGCTGCGCACCAAGGGCGAGGCTGGCACTGGCAATATCGTCGAGGCTGTGCGCCATATGCGTGCTGTCATGAGTGGCCTGCGCGAACTGCGCGCGCTCTACGAGGTAGAAGATGAGCGCCAGTTGCAGGCGAAGGCCAGGGAGATGCGCGTTCCCTATGAGCTGGTCTACGAGGTGGCGAAAAATGGCAAACTGCCCGTGGTGAACTTCTGCGCGGGCGGGGTGGCAACTCCAGCGGATGCGGCGCTGATGATGAAGCTGGGTGCGGAGGGCATTTTTGTTGGCTCGGGTATCTTCAAGTCCGGCAAGCAGTTGGAGCGGGCCAAAGCCATTGTGCAGGCGACCACGCACTTTGAGGACCCGGAAATTCTGGCCGAGGTATCGAAAAATCTGGGTGAGCCGATGGTAGGTATTAACCTGGATACCTTGCGCGAGGAAGATCGCATGGCAGTGCGTGGGTGGTAATGGAATGCTATGAAGAAAACCTCCTAACATGTCATCCTGAGCGCAGCGAAGGATCTAAGGTAGCTATATCGAGTGGTTTGCCTGGATCCTTCGCTGCGCTCAGGATGACATACTAGAGTAGGGTGGGGTAAAACAGGTTATGGAAAGTTACAACCGAAAGCTAAAGATCGGCGTAATAGCATTACAGGGTGATTTTGAAGCGCACCTGAAAATGCTCGCCGAACTTGGAGTTGAGGGCGTTGCAGTACGATTACCCGGGCATTTGGAAGAATTAGATGGTATAATACTACCAGGTGGTGAAAGTACCACTATCGGCAAGCTGATGATTTTGTACGGCCTGGATGAACCGTTACGCCGGGCAATTCGCAGCGGAACCCCCGTCTGGGGAACATGTGCGGGCTTAATTTTGTTATCAAAAGTGACGGATAATGCGTTGATGGGTCAGCCATTGCTGGCCTCGATGGACATACGCACCCGTCGCAATGCGTTTGGCAGTCAGCGGGAAAGTTTTGAGACTGATCTGCTGGTGCCGGTGCTGGGAGAAGCGCCGTTTCATGCGGTCTTTATTCGCGGGCCAGTCATAGACGAGGTCGGCCCGGGAGTAGAGGTGCTGGCGACGCTCGACGATGGAACCATCGTTGCTGTCCGTGAAGGAACCCTGCTCGGTACCGCGTTTCATCCAGAGGTATCGGGAGACCCACGTTTTCATCACTACTTTCTCCGCATAGTTCAGAGCGTCACGTAGGGGCGCAGGCAGATCGTTCAAGGAACGATCATCCGACCGTATAGGGAGGATGCGCGCCCGCTACCTCTAACGCGGGAGCAATGGATGATACGACCGGTACTGTACGTTGATTTACCGGGAATCATCTACTCACTTGATAGACGCGCTCGCAGCAAACAGCACGAGCTGGCAAACTTTGTGTGCTGGCTGGAGCCGGTGGAAAATCGTCACCCATTGCCACCTATCCTCAGGAACATCTTCCCGCTGAATCCTGCCTCTCGTACCTGGATCTGTGAAGACCACTGGCATATTCTTGGCTTCGCGCAGGCGCGAGAGCGCCCGTCGCGCACCATGTGGGACATCTCCTACCTGGCCTCGATGGTCAATCGCAATATCTCCAGCGACGAGGTGCTGGCCGCGCTGCTCGAATACATACTTGAAATGGCAGCGACGCATAGCATTCTCCGTATTTTTGCAAAGGTCGAGGACGAGATTCCCGAACTGGAGCTATTTCAGCGTTCGGGCTTTCAACGCTATGCCCGCGAATTGACCTATGTCTATACAGGCAAGAATGCAGGTACGAGCGATGGGGCCGGTTCTGAAATCCAGAACGATGCGTCTCGTGCGCCTTCATTAGAGAAGGATACGCTCGATCTACCTTCACTGCGGCGCTGGAGTCGCCATCACGTGTGGGGGTTGCACCAGCTCTATCGGGCCGTGACCCCGCATAAGGTGCAGATGGCGGAATTGCTGGAAAACAGTGAAGAATTTGCTAAATTACACGTCGGCTCCCTGCGTGGAACCCACTTCCCGTTCTGGCGGGACAGTGAGAACTACGTCTGTGATGTTGGCGTGCGTTTAGGGGCATGGATGCGGCTCTACCGGAGTCACGGTTCCGCTCCGCACCAGCTCTCATTCATGGTTCATCCTGAACATGCTGAGCTTGCCGAACCTCTCCTGTGGTATGGCATTCAGCGTCTGCAACAGGAAAGCGCACAGCCAATCGTGTGCCACGTGCGTGAGTACGAGTCTTCTGTAATCGCCGCTCTACGTAATAGTGGATTTGAGCAGGTCGCAACTCGCGTTCTGCTCGTGCGACACATGGCCCTGCTGGCTATGCGACAGCGCACAGTCCCCTCACTGGAACAACGAGTGGCCTACGGTGTGAAAGGCCTGGGGACGGTCAACTCACGCCAAACGATGAGGTGATAGAACTGCCTATGCAAAACGTGATCACTGACGATCTGGAGGCTCTGCTGGCGGCTCTCCCGCCAGATATCCACAACGCGGTCAACCGGCTGGAAAACCGGGCTGATCTGCTGGAGATCGTAATGGACCTCGGGCGCTATGCTGAGGGCCGGTTCCCAGAAGGGGAGGTGATCCTGAGTTCTCAGCCGATCACTTACGCGGACCTCGAATACGTGGTCGAGCGTATTGGTGAGTTCGGCGACGATAACCGTGCCGGTATCGAACGCACCCTGCATCGTATTAGCGCTATGCGTAACCGCAAGGGGAAAATTGTGGGTCTCACCTGCCGTATCGGTCGTGCGGTTCTGGGCAGCATTGCCCTGATCCGTGATATCGTCGAGCAGGGTCAATCGATCTTGATACTTGGTCGCCCGGGTGTGGGTAAAACCACCCTGTTGCGTGAAATAGCCCGCGTCCTGGCGGACGAGGCGAATAAACGGGTAGTGGTGGTTGATACTTCCAATGAAATTGCGGGTGACGGAGATATTCCTCACCCTGGTATAGGACGGGCACGGCGCATGCAGGTGGCGCGCACCGTGGAACAGCACGCGGTGATGATCGAGGCGGTTGAAAACCACATGCCGGAGGTAATCGTCATCGACGAGATTGGTACGGAACTGGAAGCTGCCGCCGCTCGTACCATTGCCGAGCGCGGCGTGCAACTGGTTGCAACGGCTCACGGTAACTCGCTAAGCAACCTGCTGGTCAATCCGACGCTCTCCGACCTGGTGGGTGGCATTCAGACCGTTACACTGGGCGACGAAGAGGCGCGTCGCCGCCATACGCAAAAGAGTATTCTTGAGCGTAAAGCCCCGCCAACCTTCGATGTCGTAGTCGAGCAGCAAAGCTGGGAGGAACTTGTCGTCCACCGCGACGTGGCTGATACGGTCGACAACATGTTGCGTGGCCAGCCAATTGTGGCCGAGGAACGCACCCGCGACGAGGATACCGGTCACATCTCTGTGCGCCGCATCTCTTCCGGTGGCATGGAGATACCGATGTGGGGTACCGGTGGCCTGACCCGAACTGGCAACAGCGGCTATGAGCGTTCCGGCGGCAACGACTGGAATCAGTTTCGCCAGGTTGGACAGGTAGGACAGGGGCAATCTGGCTATCGAGGCGGTGGCAACGGCGGGAACGCCAGCACCGACCATCTTCGAGGTCGCCACACGGCTCAGGCGCAGGTAATGCCCTTTGAAATGGGAACGCGCCCAACCGGCACGGCTTCAGGTTCCACCACACCTAGAGGTGGAGCAGGTATCGCTAATATGAACATGCAAACCATGCTCAGCGAGCTGGCTCCGACGGGAACCTCGCCCGCCGATGTCGAGCATCGCGCTCCCATGACGTTGATCTCTGCCGAACGCGCCCTGAACCGGCGCGAGCGGGCAAGGGAGGATAACGGACTGGAAAACGAAGGGCAGGAGCAGGTATCCATCATAAAAACGATGCGTATCTACCCCTTCGGCGTCAGCCGCGATCGTCTGGCCGAAGCCGCCCGTCACTTGCGCGTGCCGATCATTGTTACCAGCAATGAGGACGATGCCGATGCCATCGTAACGCTGAAGAATTACTATCGTCGCCAGCCGGAGCGCCTGCAACAGGCCGAGCAGGAGAACAAGACGATCATTATCCTGAAAAACAACACCATTGCCCAGATGCAGCACGCCCTGGCCCACATCTTCGACATCCCCTCCACGGACGTCTACGATGAGGACAAGGGTGACGGCAGTGGTAACGGTGGCAATGCTAACTCTGGACACGATGATCAGACGATGCACGCCCTGCTGGAGACGGAGGATGTCATTCACCAGGTGCTCAACAAAGGTCTCACCACCGCAGAGCTGGCACCGGCCAATGCCTACATCCGCCGCCTGCAACACCAGATGGCGACGCGCTACAACCTGATCTCGCGCAGTCGCGGCAAAGAGCCAAACCGCCGCGTCAAGCTCTTCCGCGCCCGCGACTAATTCTTTCATATATGGAATCTCGTAGGTGCCGATTGATCGTGCGCACTGCCGATTACAAATTTGAAAGACCAGGATCGTCACGGTGATCCTGTAGGGACAAGGGGCGGATGAGGGGCTGGGAGGGGGCCTTGTGCTTGTCCGTGTTCCTGCTGGCGTACAGGACCAGGTACGCGGACAAGCACAAGGCCCCCGCATCCCTACCTCTCCACCCCTTGTCCCTACAGGACGTGACTACCCCTCATTCCCGATCTCGTTTGTTCAACTTCCTAATCGACGGTGCGCACGATCAAACGGCACCTACTTTATGCCCTGCGCAGCCGCGTCAGACAGGCAGCCACGCCATTCAACGCCAGACCGACAGCGATTACAGCCAGTACCAGGCGGGGATTGAGCAGCGACAGCAACAGCCCGAAGAAGGCTGCGCCCAGCGGCTCCGCGCCGTAGGTTAGGAAGCGAAAGGCGCTATTGACGCGGCCTTGCAGGTGATCGGGCGAGACCGAGAGCCGGTACGACACCAGTGTGACGCCATAGGCAGGCCAGATGAAGCCGATCAGCCCGACTCCTGCGATGAGCAGGACAGGCGAGGAGGCAAGGGCAAGCGCAACGAGCGCCAGTGTCCAGCCAGCAATCGAGGCGATGATGACCAGCCCGAAACGCAGATGCGCCCGAATCCAGGGCGCGACAACGGCACCCAGCACGCCGCCAATGCCGCCCGCCGCCAGCACGATACCCAGCACCTGCACACTCAGGTGCAATGTATTCTGCGCCAGCACAATCACCGCCAGCGTGACGGGACTCAGCAGGAAGTTGCCATTCATGGTCAGGATAGCCATAATACGCAGCAAAGGCTGATGCCAGAGGAAATGCAGACCTTCGCCAATCTCTTTGCGCAGCGAGCGCCGCTCTTGCACACGCTCTACCTGGAACGAGACCTTCATAAAGCGTAAGGTGATAACCGAGACCAGGTAGGACACGCTATCCAGCGCAAAGGCCAGGGCTGCGCCGAGGGCAATAACGGGGGCAAGGCCAACAATGAATCCACCCAGGCTCGGCCCAAGCAGTTGTCCCACGTATTCCGTCGTATTATCCATCGCGTATGCCTGCGGCAGGTGCTCCTTTGCCACCACCTGTGGCAAGGCCGCGATCTGCCCGATGCTGAAGAAGACATAGGCAGTGCCTTCGACGAAGGCCACAATATAAAGCTGCACAAGTGTAAGATGTCCCGACTCAAAGGCGAGCGGCACCGACCCCAGGACAAGCCAGCGGATCAGGTCGCAGTAAATCATAGTTCGCTTGCGATCCCAGCGGTCGAGCAATGCCCCGGCAGGCAGGCTGAAGAGCAGGTAGGGAAGTTGCCGCACTGCCGTAAGCAGACCGGCCTGTGTGGGTGAATGCGTCACGGCCAGCACCAACAGTGGCAGCGCCAGCAGAGAGATGTTCGTGCCAAGCACAGACACCGTCTGCCCGCTCCACAACAAAAGGAAATCCCCGTTGCGCCATAATGAGCGAGGACGTACCTGCTGCTCCTGTGTCGAATTGGTATGATTCATGAGAATGATTTCTCCTCCTTCTTAAGAATACCAACAGTAGGTAAGAGCCAGGGTGGGGTGGAGCCAGGGCGGAGCTGGCCTCCGCCCTGGCTCCACTGAAGAAGGAGGTGAACGGGCATGAAAAACAGCGCCGGTATATCTCGGCGCTCTGAAGAAGCTCTGCTGGTATGGAGAATGGTACGCCAACAGCCAGAAGTTGCTAATATGTCATGAGTCAAAAGAGCGCGTACATGAGCTTTCCCTGTGATATACTGCACAACTTTCTCGTATATTGCTTTGAGTATGACATATGATAAGGCAGGTCGTCAATCGTATATTTCCTGTGCCCCAGGTCACCCGCAAGGGAGCGGCCTATCGGGGATGAGTATTTCTTGACGCGCTCATTTTTTCTTCTCTACAATGATGGCACTGATCGTAAGGAATGAAAGGGCGCAACGATGTCGATACTTGATAAGCCGCTGGAGGATCGCCCGACTCGCTCGCGGCGTCCCCTGTTTATTGCAGCGATAGTGCTGTTGCTGCTTCTCATCTTCGTGGCTGTTACTGGCCTCGGAAACGATGTCGGCTTCGTTGCGCATTTCGTGAGCGATCCAGTTCACTTCACCTATAGCGGCCACTCAAACTATGTTAGCGCCGTGGCGTGGTCTCCCAATGGCAAGCGCATAGCTTCGGCTAGCGGAGATGGGACGGTGCAGGTCTGGAATGCTGGAAATGGCGGTAACGTCCTCACCTATCGCGGTCACAGTTCCGATGTGCTAGCGGTAGCGTGGTCGCCCGATGGCAGGGAGATCGCTTCCGGCAGCCTTGATGCCACAGTGCAGGTCTGGAATGCCAGCACGGGCGCGACTATACTCACCTATCGCGGCCATAGCGATGCCGTCTTTTCGGTGGCGTGGTCGCCCGATGGCAGGGAAATCGCCTCTGTTGGCAACGACGGCACAGCGCAGGTCTGGAATGCCGTCACGGGCAAAACGCTGGTCAACTACAGCGTCAAGTACGCGAAAGGCGTGGCACCAGCCTGGAACAGTGTTGCGTGGTCGCCGGACGGCAAAGATATTGCCATCGGAGGTAACGGCCCCGTAGCCCTGCTCGACGCCGCCAGTGGCAATGTGCTCAACTACTATGGCTCTCCCGGTGGTGTGGTGCATGCCGTGGCCTTTTCGCCCGACGGTCAGTACCTCGCCATCGGCACTTCTCAGGATTCGGTGCAGGTCTGGAACGTCGCCGCCGTCAAAAACGTCTACACGAACGCCAGCAACACCACCGATGTTTACGCCGTGGCGTGGTCGCCCGATGGGAAACGTATCGCCTCTGGCAGCGGCGATGGCCTCGTCGAGGTCTGGGATGCCCTCACCGGCGACCATCTCTACACCTATCGCGGCCACGCCGACTTCTACCCCGGCCACTTCACGCAGGACGCCTCCGTCAACGCCGTGGCCTGGTCGCCCGACGGCAAATCCATCGCCTCCGGTTCCTCCGATAACACGGTGCAGGTCTGGCAGGCTTTGTAGAGCCTTGTAGGGGCGAGCGGGGTGGTGATGGGTGGTGGGGAGGGCCTTTATGGTCGCCCGCAATGTCTTGTTTCTTACCTACCAGAAATCAGACTCGACTCTGATAGGGCAACGGCGGGCGACCATAAAGGCCCTCCCCACGTCCACCAACCGCCCTCGCCCCTACGGTCATCCCGTTGCCGCCTCTTCCCTTTGTTTCTGTTGATATCTACAGCTCTCCATAGATGACTTTACCGCCCACTATGGTGGCTTGAACGCCATTCTGAGACATATTTTCCTGCGGTACGCTGAGGATGTCTTCGCGCAGGACGACGGCATCACCGAGCTTGCCCACCGTCAAAGAGCCTTTGTCATGCTCTTCTCCACCGGCGTAAGCGGCTCCCAGGGTGTAGGCCCAGAGGGCGTCGGCGATGGGGAGGGCCTGGTCGGGCAGCCAGGATGGGCGCGGCGGGCCAGCGGGGTCGCGGCGCTGCGTGGCGGCGTAGAGAATGTGCAGCGGCTCAAAGAGTTCGACGGGGGCGTCAGAGCCGAAGGCGAGGGGAATGCCCAGCTGCCGCATGGTGCGATAGGCGTAGGCGCG
Source organism: uncultured Chloroflexia bacterium (assembly GCA_963736995.1). Classification (GTDB taxonomy): domain Bacteria; phylum Chloroflexota; class Ktedonobacteria; order Ktedonobacterales; family Ktedonobacteraceae; genus CADDYT01. The sequence goes on along the minus strand of CAVTRB010000005.1, from coordinate 227,066 downwards.
GCGATGGCGCTTGCCCCAGTAGCGTTCGGCGATGTCGCGGTCGGACACAGCGTGGAAGGGCTGTACCGAGGCCACTACGCCCAGGCGGCGCATGCGCTCCATATCTTCAGGAGTAATCAACTGCACGTGTTCCAGGCGGTAGCGCAGGTCTGGCTGCGGGCTGGATGGTGTGCCGCTACTGTTGAGGTGGTGCTGGGCATATTCGATGGAGTTGAGCGCGACGTGCGCGGCGCGGTCGCCGATGGCGTGGATAGCGATGCTCAGGCCCATCTCAGCCGCCGCGCTCACGGTTTGCTTCATCTCCTCTTCCGGCAGCGTGAGGATGCCGAAGTTGCCGGGACTGCCCTCGAAGCTTTCCAGCATGGCGGCGGTCTGCGAGCCGAGGGTGCCATCGGCGAATATCTTGATGCCGCCAACGCGCAGCAGGTCGTCGCCCTCGAAATCTTGCAGCTTGCCGCCGCTTTCACGCAGTTCCGGCACCATCTGGCGCGGCAGAATCATTCGCACGCGCACACCCAGCTTGTTCTCAGCACGCATATGTTCGAAGAGACGCAGCGCGTCCATGCCCTCAATTTCGTGAATTGAGGTGATGCCATAGCTCAGCATCTCTGCCATCGTGCGTTCAACGAGGGCGCGGGTGAGGTCCTCGTCTGCATCTTCGATGACGCGGTAGACGAGATGGGTTGCCTGTTCTTCCTGTAAGACGCCTGTTGGCTCGCCCTCGCTGTCGCGCAGGATCGCCCCGTTGGGCGGATCGGGCCTCTCTCGCGTGATGCCTGCGCGTTCCAATGCTCGCGAGTTGGCCCAGAGCAGATGCCCATCCTTGCTCCACAGGGCGACGGGATGCTCTGGCGCGGCGACATCGAGCGAGGCACGAGTGGGGAAGTTGCCGCTGCGCCACAGGTTCTTATCCCAGCGCCCACCCTGAATCCACTTGCCTTTCGGCGTCAAGGCGGCGCGCTGTCGCACCAGTTCAGCCACCTCGTCCTCGCTCTGTGCATTGGCGGCGTCGATGTAGTGGGCGCGATGGGCCGCGCTGAGCAGGTGGATATGCGCGTCGATGAAGCCGGGCAGCACCGTGCGCCCGCGCAGGTCGACGATGCTGGAGTGCGCGTCACCAACGCGGCGCACCTCGTCGTTGCTGCCCACAGCCACGATGCGCCCGCTGGCCTCGTCAATCGCCATCGCCTGCGCTCGTGGCAGCGCGGCGTCCATTGTATAGATATTCCCGTTCAGGTAGATCATTGTAAATTTGCTCCTGACAAAATTGCAGGTGCGCAATTATGAATTTCTGCAACTGAAACCGGTAAGGTGATCCTTGTAGGGACAGGGGGTGGATGAGGGACAAGACAGCCTGGGAGGTTGTTCTATGCGACCTTGAGGGGGCATCAGGGCCTTGTGCCTGTCCGCGTTGAGATGCAATATTCATGCCTGACAGAACATGGACCCATCGTATGGTTACGCGGACAGGCACAAGGCCCCCGCATCCCCTCCACACCGCCCCCTGTCCCTACAGGATGAGGTGACCATCTTTCCAATATTGTTTGTTCAACTTCATAATCGATACCTTTGTTTAGTTCCTGGAAATTATATACACGCTGACGATAATCAGGATGCCGCCGATGATGGTGGTGGGCGCGAGCTGGTCGCCGAGCAGGACAATGGCGAGCAGGGTGCCGAGCAGGGGTTGGATGAAGAGGGCGGAGGCGGCGGCGGAACCGTCCACTTTCGCCAGCCCCTGAAACCAGAGCAGGTAAGCGATGGCGGTAGACATAATCGCCATCCAGCCGATAGCGAGCCAGCCGGGCAGGCTAATGGCAGGCCAGCCGGAGTGCAGCAGTTCCCAGGCACCGATGGGCAGCCAGAAGACCATGCTGCCAACGATGGCGGCGGAGGTGATGAGCAGGGGCGAGTGCTTGACGAGCAGCGCCTTGCCGCGCACGGTATAGAGCGCCTCGAAGATGAGCGCCAGCACCACCATCAGATCGCCCACGATGCGCCAGGCACCACCGCCAGAGGGAATGTTCGGCACCAGGCTGCGCTCGATAATCAGGTAGACTCCCGCGAAGCCGAGCAGGAGGGCAGCACCTGTGAGAGGCTTGAAGCGTTCGCGCAGGAGCAGCCAGGAGAGCGTGGCAGTGAAAATCGATTCGCTGGTAATCAGCAGCGCTACATCCGAAGCGGTGGTCAGAGCAAGGCCGCCGTACTCCAGCAGCTTGTTGATGACGAAGCCAACGAGGGCCAGCAGCGCGAGCATGGGCAGGTCTTTGCGCGTCAGATTCAACTCCCCACGCTTCGCAACGAGCAGGGGTAACAGGACGAGCGCGGCAATCCCCATACGCAGGGCCAGCATCAGGTTGACGGAGACATCGCGCAGGGCGACTTTCGCGGCGACATAGCTACAGGCCCACAGGACATTCGCCAGGATGAGCAGAGACCACGAGAAAGTACGACGCGGCTGCACATTCGTTTGTGTCTGCGTTTCTATTTGTGCCTCGCTTTGGTCGCGAGCTTCGGCTGGTAAGGACATGCAAGCTCCCATCGGGGATGTAACGAGTCATGAACAATGCTTACACGCAAGCATATCAGGGGAAGGAAGGAATTGTCAATTTTATTACATCTCATCTAAAAACGCCCTCTTGCATGTCATCCTGAGCGCAGCGAAGGATCTGAAGTAAGCATGCTGACCAATTGGTTGCCTTAGATCCTTCGCTGCACTCAGGATGACATGTGGTTGGTCAAAATGTTTCATATTGTTTCGAGAGAAATTATACTGTACCATAAAGTACCACGTACCCCGAAACGGCTGGAGGGTGACGTTGTATTGATTCAGCAAGACTATTCTGTAATTCTGTAGAGAAGCTCGTGTACAGAAGAATCAGGCTGTACTAGATTGGGGAGGCACATCTATGTTCTCATTTCAATGTTCATTCAAGCGCGTTCTGGCGCTGGTGGCACTTGTTGCGACGAGTGCGCTGCTGATTGTTGGTTGCACCCCGCCCTGGCAGCATAACGCCAGCGCGGCAGGGCTTTCGACAAAGCCGACGACGCAGCAATTGATTGCGGCAGTAGAGAAAAGTTATAAGACGGTTCATTCATTTCACGTGGTGATGCAGGTGAATAATCCTGGTTCGGCCACCAGCAGCCAGGTGCAGATTCGCAGTGCAAATGGCGACGTGATTATGCCGGATAAGGTGAAGGCGCAGGCAACGGTCGTGCTTTCCGGGCAGGCCGTCTCGGTCGAGCTGATCAGTATTGGCGATACACAGTACATCACCGACCCCATTACGGGCCAGTGGCGTGTCATCAAGGGGCTGCTCGACCCGCGCACGCTGACGAATCCGAACACGGGCATCATCTCGCTGTTGAACAAAGTGCAGAAGCTGTCGCAGCCCACGGATGATACAGTGAATGGCGTGTCGTGCTGGCGCGTTTCTGGCTTGCTGGACGCGAAGTATCTGGCCTTCTTCACCGGTGGTGGCACTCCGGCTGGCACCATGTTGCAGACCTCCGCCTGCGTCGGCAAGTCAGATGCCCTGCTCTACCAGGTCAAGGTAACGGGCCAGGCCGCTCCTAATGATACGCCGGATACTACCTACCTGTTCAATATCTCAAAATATAACGAGAATATTACGATTACGGCCCCACAGGTATGATCTAGATTTTGAGGGATAAACATATAACCAGATTGAGAACCAGGAGTCGGGAAGTCTGTAGGGGCGAGGGTGGTGGAGCGGGGAGGGGAGGGCCTTTATGGTCGCCCGTGCAGGCAAACAGATGGGTACTCTGGGCGACCATAAAGGCCCTCCCCTCTCTACCCAACCACCCTCGCCCCTACGGGCTTCCTGATTCTCCTCTTCTATGGTAGGAGACGGAAGATGTACACATTAGAGGATGACCAGGAAACCTCCTCGACCTTGCGCAAGCGTGATGTGATGAATGCGACGACAGGCGCGGACGCGGGTGGAGAAGCAGATGAGGGAGTGGAGGATGTGGAAGGAGTGGAGGGAGAAACTGCTATGGACTCTGGAATGACGGGCCAGGATCAGCAGCAAAGTCTTCCACTGCCCCCGGCACAGGAAATCACGAATCAGTTGAAGAAGATTACCACGCCGGGGCAGGCGAGCACAGGTGGTGCAGGTAGTCGGCGAGTGGCGCTGGCGGCCCTCACCGTCGCCTGTATCTGCGTCTTCTTCACTGCGCTCGACCAGACGGTGGTGGTGACGGCCTTGCCGCAGATAGTCACCGATCTGCAAATCCCCTTCACGCAGCTTGACCACGCCGCCTGGATTGTCAGCGCCTACCTGCTCGGGTTTATCATCGCCATGCCGTTGATGGGCCGTGTCTCCGATATTTATGGACGACGCCGCATCTTTTTACTCTGCCTGTCGATCTTTGGCATCGGCTCGCTCTTTTGCGGCCTGGCTCCTCTCCTGGCGCAGGTCTCAGATCTCAGTTTTCTCGGCGCTATCGGCATCGACACTTCGACGCCGGGCCTGATCTGGCTGATCGGGGCGCGTTTCTTCCAGGCCATTGGCGGCGGTGCCATCGTGCCGGTGGCGATGGCTGTGGCCAGTGATTTCTATGGAGAAGAGCGGCGCGGGCTGGCGCTGGGCATAATCGGCGCGGTAACGGAGGCGGGAGGCGTGCTTGGCCCGCTCTACGGCGCAGTGGTGGTGGAACGCCTGGGCTGGCAATATATCTTCTACCTCAACGTTCCCATCGTGATTGGTCTCTTCGCCGCCGCCTGGTTCCTTATCCCGCGTGGCTCGCGCCTGCACGAGGGTATCGATTGGATCGGTGCCGTCCTGCTCGGCCTCGCCCTGACCTGTCTGAGCCTGGGTCTGGCGCAGCAGGGAACCGACCTCGGCCCCGTCATAGCCAACAGCACACAGCCGCAGAACAATCCCATCGCGCTGGCGCTGGCTGTCGTCTTCCTCATCGCCTTCATCCTGGTTGAGCGCAAGGTGCGCTGGCCGGTGGTTGATCTCTCGTTGTTCAAGCGACTCGCCTTCAGCGCCGCCTCGCTGGTCAGCCTTTGCGTGGGTGCGGCGCTCATCATCGCCATGGCCGATATTCCTATCTTCGTGGATACCGTGCTCCAGCGACCCGTTCTGGATAGTGGCCTGGCCTTGATGCGCATGACGGTGATGATTCCTATCGGTGCTCTACTGGGTGGCTGGCTCTGTGGACGCATCACCTGTCGCTTCACGGCAGTGCTCGGCCTGCTTTTCACGGCGGTTGGTTTCTACCTGATGAGTCGTTGGCCCGTCAATGTTGGCTGGACCCAGATTACCATCAGTACCGTCACGGCTGGCATGGGCTTCGGGCTGGTGATCGCGCCCATTGGCACGACAGCGATCAACGCAGTACGCTCGACGCAGGCCGGAACGGGTTCCGCTGTCGTGACCGCGCTGCGTATGCTCGGTATGACGCTGGGGCTGGCGGCGCTGACCTCGTGGGCGCTAGCCTACTTCAAACACCTGGCGGCGCAGTATCCCTCGCTGCCCGTCTCCGCGTCGATGGCACAGTTCGCACAGTGGTCGAAGGGCTACGCCGCCCACCTGATCAGCTCAGCTCACATCGTCTATAGCTCGGTCTTCTTCACGGCCATGATTCTCTGTCTGATCGGCATTATCCCCGCCATTTTCCTGTGGGGCCAGAAGCTCCCTCAAGGTCGCATAGGAGCATCCCCCGGAAGCTCTTCGGACGTATCCGAGCAGGAAGCACCGGATGTTGTAGCAATTCCCGAGACCCCGACCAGGCCACTTCCGGTGATCGCACCCGATCCCGACGTGACCGCAACAGGTATCCTGGCAGCGACAGCAGCCATCGCAACCGACGAGGTGACGGGCGACCACGAGGGAGCGTCCCTGGAGGGTACCACCGCAACCGACGATATGACGGGCGACCACGAGGGATCGCCCCTACTGGCCACTCCAACGCCTGTAGAGGAGTTGCCGACGCGGCCAGAACCGACCGGGCAACCTCCTGTACCCCCGATTGGTGATAATGGCAGTGATGGTGGGACGAAAGGACGCAATCCGAAAAATCGCCGCCGTCGCCTGATTGCCTTGATCAGTGTGGCCGCTATTCTGCTGCTGGTACTTGCAGGCGTCTTCGCGGCCTTCGCCTTGCAATCGCCCGGTACGCCGACCTCGACATCGATCTTCTCAGGCTCCACGGGTACAGGGGCAACCGATACTCCCACTCCTGTGTCGGGGCCGCGCTTCTTCCAGATCGCGCTCGACCAGGGGGCGCTGACCTCGGTCTTTGTCACTGAGCTTGGTTCGCAGCAAAGCACGCTGACCGATTTGAGGGTGGTTCCCCTGCCCAATGACGGCATTATCTTGAGCCTGAATTTGCATATCGATGCTAACGGCATTCATCGCGTGATGCCGATTGAACTGGATGGCAGCGTTGGCATCGACTCGCAGCAGAATATTCAACTGCATATCCTGCACCTGAAACGGGACGGGCTGGACGCGGGGCCAACGGCGGCGGCAAACATGCAGACCGCCATCAACCAGTTGGTGGTAAGTTCGCTGATGCCCACGCTGCGCGGCCAACTTAAGGGTGCGCAGATTATCTCCGCGCATACCAGTTCAACCATTGCCTGCGGTCAGAACATCGAGATGCTCGTGCTGCTCATCAAGGCCCCGCCTATCCAGGGTATGCCTGCGCAGCCAACACCCGTCTCCTTCTGTTTCAAAGGCTCGGTTGACCCAGGTAAACTGTTCCCGCATTAATACACGTCATTGAAACTCGTAGGGCCACGATTGATCGAGACTACCGTCGATTTATCCGTCAAAGGGCTACCGGGGCCGATAAATCGGCAGTGCGCACGATAAATCGAGCGCCTACGGGATCGGGGTATTGGCCAACAGGTAGTATAGTTGAGAAGAGATAGATCATGATGAGACGAAGACGTTATTTACAAATCGGCTGGGCGCTGCTCTTGACAGCCCTGGTGCTTGGGCTGGTAGTCACCCCTGTCGGTGCAAGCGGTCGAACGGCGCGGCAGAACGCTGTAGGGGTGACCTTCAGGGCCACCGGAAGTACCTCAATTAACGCCACGGTCTACGTGACAAAGAATACGCTCTTGCCGATTTTCCAGAGCAGCATTGAGGCCCGGGTGCCGACAGTGTTCAACAGCGCCGTTAATACCATGGTGAGCAAACTGCCACCGCAGGATCAGAGTTGGGCGCTGCTGATGGCGAATACGCTGATCCAGCCCTCGGTCTCGCTGGTGAGCCTCACGACGCAGCAGAATGGACTGCTCGCCACCATCCTGCTGAGCCTGTACAACGGAGACCCGCAGCCAACTACTGCCAGCATGCTGATCTCCTTCAGCGTCCTGAACTCCTCAACCGTGCAGGTAACGGCCACGCCGGTCAGTGGTAGCCCAGCACTGGTAAGCGGTCCGGTTGCGAGTGTCCAGGTACCAATAGGTCAGTTGAACTCGATTGCCACCACGCCTACCTGTGGCGCTTCGACGCTGGCGCTGCACCTGCTGTTCCCGGTCTCGCTCGGCTCAACAAGTCAGACTGCACTGCAAGGAAAGACGGCCCCGCTCGCTCTTGACTCACCTATGCAACCACAACAGAGGAGCATGGGCCAGCGAGATCAGACGGTGCAAACTGCCCTGGCCAGTACCAGCGCTTACGTGGAGATTCCCTCTTCGTCGCTGGCGCAGATGAGCAATAGCATTGGTACCATGCCCTTTGGGAACATGACGGCGCAGAACATCCAGATTTCCGTGCAGGGGCAGGACCTCGTCATCAACTCCGATGTCTACCTGAACAACTCCTCGTTCAAGATTGGCACGGCGGTGACGACGATGGCCCCCACTGCAGCGGGCGGCAATCTGGCCGTGAATGTGTTGAATACCACCTTCAATCTTTTCGGCATTTTCAGCATCAACGAGAATAGCTACAACCAGCAGATTCAACAGACCATAAACTCTAAGCTAGGCAGTGCGCTGACGGGCAAGTTCAACGTCACGGCAGCGGGCATCGGCCCCAGCAGCCAGATTCCCTGCGTTGCCAGCGACAGCCTCCTGCTGACCGGAACAGCCAGCCTGGGGTAGTTGACTTCAACCTGTACGTAGGCACACAATAATGAATGCGAACAACCAGGATCGGGAATCCAGGAGATAGAAAAGTTCCCCCATGTCATCCTGAGTGAAGCGATGGATCTCAGGCTACGGGGTGTTCGGGAGGCTCACTGAGATCCTTCGCTTCACTCAGGATGACATAGTGGTTACCGATCTTGCTTGTTAAATTTCATTATTGAGGGCCTACGGTGCCGCGTGTACGCTTGCTTGTTCTGCCAGTTGGCCTGGTTGTGCTGCGGCCACAACTTTCTGGCTCTTTGTTGGTGGTGGGGGTGTCTGTTTCTTGAACAGGCGGTCGCTGAGCTTCATGAAGGGCTTCTCGATCAAGACGTAAAGCAGGAAGGAGAAGGGAATGATGACGAGCAGCGCCCAGAGCAGGTAGAGACTGTAGGCAGCCATCCCCCAACCCTCGATGTGGTAGCCGATATTGGTCAGGAAGAAGATGAGGATGGGCAGGTGCCACATGTAGAGGCTATAGGAGATCTGCCCGAGCCAGCGCAACGGAGCAAGGCCGAAGAACCAGTGCAGACCTGCTGTATCGAAAAGGATAGCCGCGACGCAGAGGCCGAAGCCAGCGGCGATACAGACTTCGCTCAGCCAGTTGTAATTAGGAACGAGTCCGTCCAGCAAAGGTATGCTATGGAGATACCACATGTCGAAGTGCCAGAGGGCGGTAAACAGCAGGAGCAGGATGCCACAGCCCCAGAGCCAGGGACTGAGCCGCCGCAACAACTGGTTGAAGTGTACGCCGTACAGCCGGTGCTGCGTGTAGATATAGCAGAGGCTGACCAGCATGCCAATGGCAAAATCTTCCAGGTATTTGCCGCTATCGCCATACAGGAAGAAGATCACTACATTCAGCACGGAACGCGGTACCAGAAAGGTTGCCGACTGGTGCTGGGTGAAGTAGAGGCCAAAGTAGCGACTGAAAGGACCCCAGGCAATGACGCCGAACAGGCAAAGCGCCACCGTCCAAGAACGCCGCTGGAGAGAACCGATGCCCCGATGAACGCGCTGCACAATGACGCCGAACAGGAGAGCCAGCAGTGGCAAGAGCATATAAAATTGCCACTCAACTGCCAGCGTCCAGAAGGGGCCATTGAGCTGTTGGTAGGTTTGCGGCGTGGAGTCCATAAAGAACGTGAGAAAGAGTCCCAGGTTGCGCCAGTGATCGGGTTGCAGGTATTCCGGGTGAATGATAAAAATCATAGCGAAGAGGGCGACGTAGTAGCCCGGCATGATGCGCAGGACGCGGCGCAGGTAGAACTTGCGTGTTGAAGGCCAATCGCCCTCGAACAAGAGCGCCTTCGCATACGGCAGAAAGAGCAGGAAGCCCGAAAGCACAAAGAAAAGTGATACCCCCGATGCCCCGGCCAGTGCAATGGCGCTGAGAAGTATATGTGAGAAATCGGTCGCATTCCAGACATGCGTGCTGCGCGTCATGAGATTGATATGATAATCCATGACAGTCACGCAGGCGATGGCGCGCACACCATCCAGCACCGCTATATTGTTTTTCTTCTTGTTATCTTCACCTACCAGTTGATGCCTTATCCACTGCCCTATGTGCTGCATTCCCCTCAACAGTATTCTTTCTAGATGTCTAATTTCAAAGCTATGAGTTTATGAATATATACCTATGTCTTTCACGAGCGACAGGCATAAAGCGTGACGGTAAAAATACTTACCACTTCCTATTTCGCCGCCTGTTCGTTATAATGGTAGCATCAATAGTAGGAATGGCACACACAATAAATCTAAGCTTATTCCAGAACTAACCTTATCTGAAGGAGAACATTTAACGTATGTCTGTCATCGAAAAGAAGACAAAAGAGGCAGCTCTGGCGACGCTTCCCATTGAGGTCAGCAGTACCAACAGTGCCAGTAACTCCGTTACCGGTAGTTCCGGTAGCAGACCGGCGCGTTTAGAGTATCATGCGACGGTGCGTGATATGCCGACGGACCAGCGCCCGCGAGAGCGGCTGCGCGACTATGGCCCGCAGGCGCTCTCGAACGCGGAGTTGCTCGCTATTATCCTGCGCACGGGAACCACGCAGGACAACGTGCTGGAACTGGCGGGCAAGTTGCTGGCGAAATACGGCGGCCTCAACGGGCTGATGCGCGCCGAATTTGGTGAATTATGCCTTGAGCACGGGCTGGGAGAGGCGAAAACTGCGCAGCTCAAGGCGGCTCTGGAGATCGGACGGCGGCTGGGCATGCTGCAAGCGGACGATAAATATCAGATCAAGTCCCCGGCGGACGCGGCCAATCTAGTGATGATGGATATGTCCTATCTCGATCACGAGCAGATGCGCATTCTGGTGCTTGACAGCAAAAATCAGGTGGTGGAGAACATCAATCGCTACCGGGGAACCGTCAATAGCTCCGTACTGCGTGCGGCAGAGGTCTTCCGTTCCGCCGTCATTCGCAACTGCCCGGGAGTCATCGTCTGCCACAATCACCCAAGCGGCGACCCCACGCCTTCGCCGGAGGACCTTGCGGTCACGGAGCAGCTTGTCGCCGCCGGGCGCGTGCTCGATATCGAACTGGTCGACCACCTCGTCATCGGCCACCAACGCTTTGTGAGTTTGAAGGAGAGGTTGCGCTGGTAATAGCTGGTTTTTTGTTCTTCTCAAGCATGTTATAATGCGCCTGTATCGAAAGCACTGCCTGTTTCCGCTTTTGGAGAAGAGAGGGAGAATATCTCAGGAAGCAGGAGTAGTCTATTTTGTCTCTGTGACTGTGTTTGCTGGGAAGGCTATGGAACTATGCTCATTACACGGGTTGAGTTGGAGAACATCAAGAGCTATCGCTGGATAGAGGTTGATTTCCGGCGAGGGGCGACTGCGATAAGTGGCGCGAATGGTGCGGGCAAGACGACTATCCTGGAGGCTATTGGTTTTGCCCTCTTTGATTATTTGCCCTATAACCAGGGTCAGTTTGTGCGTGAGGGGGAGAAGTATGGGCGCGTCGTTGTCCACCTGATCGGCAGTGATGACCGTCCGTACACAGTTGAGCGTCGTTGCGGCTCCGGCTCGCGCTGGTTTATCTACGATCGAGAGGCTGACGACAGAGTTGAGCAGGGCACGGATGTGCTGGATAAGTTGCACGATCTCTTCGGCATTGATCGCGAGCGCTCGCTGAACGCGCTCTTTCGCGATGCCCTCGGTGTGCCGCAAGGCTCCTTCACCGCCATCTTCCTCGAAACGGCCAGCAAGCGCAAACAGACCTTCGATACCCTGCTGCAGATCGAGGATTACAAGACGGCTGCCGATTACCTGCTGGATGTGCAGAAAGAATACCGGGAGCAGGCGCTTGCTCAGCAGAGCGAGATTCAGCGCCTGGAATACGAGACACGCGAGCTGGAGGAGTGGCGACAGGCGCTGCGGGATGCACGTGAGCTTGACCAGCGCAAGAAGGAGGAGAATGAGCAGTGTACGCAGGCACTGCTTGGGTACCGCGAGCGGTTCGACGTCTTGCGACAGCGCGAGGAGGAATGCCGGGGGGCGCTGCAACGCTATGAGCAATGCAAGACGGTCTATGAAAACGATCAGCGTTTCTTAGTGGTGGCGGAGCAGGATGTGAAGCTGGCTCGTGAGGCACAGCAGGCGGTGACGACGCATCGTGAGGCGCACTCTCGGTATTTGCAGGCCGAGGAGGCGCTCAAGCAGTTGCGCCAGGACGAGCGGCAGCGCAATGACCTCCGTCAGCGACAGGCTGATCTGAAGGGAAAGCTGGCGGCCATCGGAGCGAACAGCAAAAATCTGCTAGGACGCTTAGATGAGGTTGCTACTGCTCGCCAGCGCGTACTGGAACTGCTGCCCTTGTACGAACAGCAGACGGAACTTGAGAAGCAGCGCGATGATCTGGGCAGCAAAGTCGCGCAGTATGAAACGCTGGTGATCGAATACAAGCGTCTGAAACAGCAGCACACGCGCTACCAGGAGCAGCAGGAGGGGTTTGAGCGGCGCATTCGCGAGATAGAGCCGCTGGAACCCGTGGCGGCACTGCTGGCGGAACGCAACGAGCGATTGACGCAGTTGCGAGTGCAGCAGAGCGAACGCAACAGTACATTCCGACAGCTCAATGAGAAGCGCGAGTTGCTGCGCGAGCGCCAGGCCGAACGGGAGCAGGTGGCGGCGAACCTGCGTAAGGCGGAGAATAATGTTGCCGTCATTGAGGAACATCGTGCGGAAGCCGAGGAAATGCCAGTTTTGCAGGAGCAATACGAGCACCTTTCCATGCAGCAGCATCGACTGGAAGGCAACATCAGCGGCTACGTCAAGTCGCGGACGCAATCGGCGGGTGGGCAGTGTCCGCTCTTGCAGGAAACCTGCCTCAATATCAAGCAGCGTGGCGTTGCCAGCCTGGAGTCCTACTTCGATAGCTTACTTGCGGACGAACACGCGCAACTTGCAGCCGTGCAGGAGCAGCGTGAAGGCATCAGCGAGCGCATGAGGCAGATAAAGAAATATGCCGATGCTCTGACCAGGCTGGGGCAATACGTCGAGAAGCGAGACGGGCAGGCCGACCATTTGCAGCGCGTTGCCATCGAGATTGCGCGGCTGGAACGCGAAGTAGAGGCGCTGACGCAGCAAATGGAGGTGCTGAAACAGGTCGAGCAACAGATTAAGCAGGCAGAAGCGGAGCATAACGAGAGCAGGCAGGCAGATAAACAGGTGCGCGAACTGGTGGGGCTGCACAAACAGGTGCAACAACTGGCAGAGCAGATGCAGCAGTGCCTTGTTGATATGGCTGAGCGCCGCCAACAGGGAGAGCAATTGAAGGAGAGCCGCGAACAGAAGGAGCAGGTGGAACAGGCTTTGCAAGCGCTCAACGATCCACGCTCTCAATTGAAAGCGCAGCAGGAAATCATCAAGCAGGAAGGCGATTTTCAGCAAAAATTGCAGGCGGAGCGGCAGAGACAGCAGGAGGCGGAGCAGCAACTGGCTGCCGTCGAGCAACAACTGAGTCACTATGCCCAACTCGATGAGCAGATTGCCGGGCAGGAGATCACGCGCCAGCAGAGCCAGGAGGGCCATAAGATTTACCTGCAAAACGAACAGCTTGCCGCACTCTTGCCCGAACGTGAACGAGCATATGCCGCAGCCTCTCAGAAGGCGGGAGAATCGCAGCAGGCTCTGCTCGTGGCAGAGCAGGCGTATCAGGAGGCAGACGCGGCCTTCAGCAGACAGGAGCTTGATGAGGTCACCGAGAAAATCAATGCGCTGCAAAGCAGGCTCTCAGAACTGGCCGGGGAGATACGCCGCCTGCAAGACGACATGAACGAGCTTGAGCGCAAGATCGCACACGCCGAGGCGCTACTCGTGGAGCTGGAGGCGGCGCAAAAAGAGAAACAGACGCTGGAAGAATTGCAAGCCATGATGGAGCAGTTCCGCAAGCTGATCAAAGAGGCTGCACCGCACGTGCTGAAGGCCATGCTGGCCGATATCTCTGCGGAGGCGAACCGCATCTTTGGCGAGATCATGGGCGACCGCAGCGCGCAGCTCTCCTGGCAGAACGATTACGAGATTCTCCTGCGTCGTCAGGGTGTGAATCGCACCTTCGCGCAACTGAGCGGGGGCGAGCAGATGAGCGCGGCCCTGGCGGTGCGCCTGGCTCTGCTCAAAAAGCTCTCCACGCTCAACCTTGCCTTCTTCGACGAGCCGACGCAGAACATGGACGAACTGCGCCGCATGAACCTCGCCGAACAGATCCGGCGCGTGCGCGGCTTCGACCAGTTGATCGTCATCAGCCACGACGATACCTTTGAGCAGGGGCTGGACAGCCTGATTCGCCTGCACAAAGTGAACGGGGAGACGCGGCAGGTTTCCGAAGAGGAGATGGTCGAGGAAAGAGAGCGCGTGCATGCTTCATAAGGAGAAGCTGCTGGCGGCTTTGCACCAGAAACGCGGGCAGTTCGCGCTCTATGATGGCTCGTACAGCGACCAGCTGCAGGCCTATCGCCACGGGCTTGAGACGCTGCACCGCAACTATGCTTCGAGCGGGCAACTGGAACACGACCTGCCGCCGCCAGAGCAGTCCGTTCCGGCCGGCGCACGACCAAGCATTGAGTTTGATCGCTGGCTCGTGCAGGCCGACCAGTATGACTATTCTGGCCCTATCGTCCCTTTCGGGCGTGAGTTTGCCAACCACGAGCAGGCGCGGCGCTGGGCGGAATGCATCGAGGGCATCACGACGCTGGCGGTGGATGGCAGCCAGTTGCAGCCCTGGCGCGACGCCTCTATCCCCGTCGCGCTCATTCAGGTCGGCTTCTTCGCCAACCCGCACAGCCGCAATCGTCCCTACACGAAGGATGTGCGCATCGAGGTGCTCTCGCCCGACGAGATTCTGGAGGAGTCTCGCGTCGAGCGTTCCGACCCGGACAGCTATCCCTATTCCGAGATGCAGGTGACGCTGCGCCGCTACTGCCTGGAAGTGGAGACGATTCGCAGCCAGATGGAGCAGTTTGCCCGTGCGCGTCGCCCTGGAGACCCGGCGCACAGCCCGGTCGTCTTCTTCGATGGATCACTCGTCGTCTCCTTTGCCCTGACCATGCCCAGCCCGTACCGGGAACGCTATATCTCCTCCGCTGTCTCGCTGCTGCAAGCCTCGGAGGAACTGCGCGTCCCCCTCATCGGCTATATCGCTACGAGCTATGCGCGTGACATGATTACCATGCTGCGCCGCCTGGACGACCAGCAGGAGCAGCCAGTCCTGCGCGACACCAAACGCATTCACGACGCCCTGCTCTGGCAGGGCCGCCTGCGCTGGGGAGATCGAACACCAGCCATGATCTGCGCTCGTGGTGACGTGCTGGCTGGCTATGGTGCCTACCGCGAAAGCGTCGCCTTCTGCTACCTGCAAACTACCTCATCCCATCCCCCGGCCCGCCTGGAATTTCCGCGCTGGATGATCGACGATGGCCTGCTGGAACCGGTAATGGATGTAGTGCGCGCCGAGGTCATTGCGGGAGCGCAGGGCTACCCCTACGCCATCGAGACCGCAGACGCCGTAGCCGTCATCACCATGCAGGACCGCGCCGAGTTCTACGCCCGCTTCCAGGAATTCATCGAACGCCAGGGCATGAAATTTTCCTTCTCCACCAAAGCGTTAAGTAAGAGTAGGAGAAGGTAATCGACCTTGCCATCTGGCAAGGTCGATTCTGTCAGAATTCTGCATCAAATACGCCGCTAGAACACTCGACAGGCGCGTTTCCGGTATGTTACACTCCTTACAGAAGAAGTATTTGGAGGTCGTCCCTGTAGTATGGCTGGTGATTACGATAGCGGCATGAAGCGCCTGGTGAAGATCAACCCGGCGGACTACGTGAACTGGCTGGTGCAAGATGCAATCTACCTTGAGGAGTACAATCCGCACCTACCGAACCGGAGCATCGATGCCGAGGAAATTCACCGTTTCCATTTCGGTGTTATCAAATTATGGGAGATAGCGACAGAGGAACTGAGGCAAACAGATCTAACTGGTCTGCTCGCTTTGTTGCCGCTCACAAAGAAGGGGGCAAGAAGAGAAGTTGTCGAAACCATGATCGACGACCTGCAAAGTGAGACTGATGGGCAAGCGCAGAGGGATATGCTCTCGATAGGACTCACGTTTGCAACGCTTGTCTTTAACAAGAAAGATCAGGATTGGCTCACAAGGAGGATCAGCATGTTAGAGGATATCCTGGAAGAGTCCCCTTTCTATCAGCACATTCTGCATCGAGGTGAGGAAAAGGGATTGGAAAAGATGCGTGAAACAGTGCTGGAAATCGTTCAGGCACGTTTTCCCAGATTTGCAAGCCTGGCGAAACAGCAGGTAGCTGTTGTTGATGATCTGGGCATCCTGAGCGAATTAATTGTCAATTTGAGTCTGGCGAAAGATGAGGTAGAAGTTAAGAAGAAGCTTCTGGAAGTGGATGAGGATGAAGAGGAAGACTCTTAGCTGGAAGTGAGTCATTTTGTTTTGTCTAGAGAAAAGGTTATGTCTCGTTCAACGAATACAACGTTCACCTGTCCGTGTGGAGAGGTGTTTAGCACTCAAATTTATGAGTATGTCAACGTGGCGAAGGACCCGCAGTTGCAGTATACGGTGCTGGCGGGCTTGCTGAACGTGGCGACGTGTCCGGTGTGTGGTCGCCGAGTCGCCGTCTCGCGCCCGTTCATCTATTCGGA
Source organism: uncultured Chloroflexia bacterium (assembly GCA_963736995.1). GTDB lineage: Bacteria > Chloroflexota > Ktedonobacteria > Ktedonobacterales > Ktedonobacteraceae > CADDYT01. The sequence goes on along the minus strand of CAVTRB010000005.1, from coordinate 210,776 downwards.
TCCGGCGCACAGGCTGCTGGCGTATGTACATCCCAGAAATGACGTGCCGGAGGAGGCGCGGATGCTCATTCTGGAAAAGCTGCAATCAACCTATGACCATATTAGCAGTGGCTCCGATGGCTGCGAGCAGGCTCCGGTGATTGCGCCCGATGATATGAGCGGGCGTGTACCACAGGAGGGAGCGATGCCGCCGCTGCAGGTCGTCTTCGGACTTGACCAATTGAGCGAATTGATCAGCGGCGTTTTGAGCCAGGAAGAGCGACTGGGGCGGCTGGCGCTGAACACGCAGAGCCACGATGAGGCCGAGCGCGGACAGTTGCTCACCATTGCGCGCAAGCTGGCCTCTGAAATGCAGTGCCAGGTCGAGGTGGAAGACCTCCCTGATGAGTATACCGTCTGGGTCTATGGCTCGCGCCGCCAGATTGGCGCGCTGATGCGCGAACTGGCGCATCGCTAGAGAATGCAAACAGCACAGGAAAGCGGAGCAGGAAATGATTACCGTTGGCGTACTTACCATCAGCGATAGCGGAGCAACCGGCGCACGGGCCGATACCAGCGGCGAGAACATCCGCTCAATGGTAGAGCAGCAATTGCAGGAAGCCGTCATCAGCGCGGGCGCGATCATCCCGGACGAGCGCGAGCAGATCGAGGCGATGCTGCGCGAATGGAGCGATGAGAAGCGCCTGAACCTCATCCTTACCACCGGCGGCACTGGCCTTGCTCCACGGGATGTGACGCCCGAAGCAACGAAGGCGGTACTTGAGCGCGAAGCGCCCGGTATCGCGGAGGCGATGCGCGCCGTTAGCCTGCAACATACTCCCTTTGGTATGCTCTCGCGTGGCATGGCCGGAACACGTAGGCGCACGCTCATCATCAACCTGCCGGGCAGTCCGAAAGCGGTCAGAGAGTGCATGGAGGTGATCCTGCCCGTCTTGCCGCACGCCATCAATCTTCTCACCGAAGGGCCAAAGGAACATTAGGCTATGTCCCCGTTCCCACCATCTCCGTCATCGTCTTCTGATAATACCGTTCTTATCTATCGCGGTCACACAGACAAGGTTTTCTCCATCTCCTGGTCGCCAGATGGTCAGAGCATCGCCTCTGCTGGCCGTGACGCCAGCATCCATGTCTGGAACCCCTCAAGTGGTCAACCCTCCTTGATCTATCACGGGCACACGCACTGTATTCTCTGCGTTGCCTGGTCGCCCGATGGACGCTATCTGGCAACCGGTGACACGAGCGGGGCAATTCACGTCTGGGAAGCGCAGACGGGCAAGATGCTGACCATATATCGCGGCCACCGCCGTTTTGCGCGCTGTCTTGCCTGGTCGCCGGATGGGCGCTATCTGGCTTCCGGCGGCGACTTTGGCGACAGCACAGTACAGGTCTGGGAGGCGCTCAACGGCACATGCCTCGCCAGCCATCGTGACCAGTACCGCGTCTTTGCCGTCTCCTGGTCGCCGGATGGCCACCAGATCGCCTCCGCCAGCTTCGATGGCACCGTTATGCTGCGTGACGTGCATGGTGCTATGCCCGATACAGCCTCCCATGTCTATCACGGCCACAGCGCACCCGTCTACGCCGTCTCCTGGTCACCGGATGGGCACCATCTTGCCTCCGGTGGGCATGATAGAACAGTGCAGGTCTGGAATGCTGTAACACTGGAAGCCGTGAGCATATACAGAGACCATACACAGGAGATCAAAACGCTGACCTGGTCACCGCATGGTCTGTCTATCGCTTCTGGCGGCGATGACAGGAGCGTGCGAGTCTGGCGTGCTGCCACAGGAGAGCATGTCTATACCTACCACGATCACGAGGCCTGGATACGCACGCTGGCCTGGTCGCCGGATGGAGCATATATTGCCTCGGCCAGCGATGAGGTGGTGCGGGTCTGGCAACCAGAATATGCTACCGCTTGACATTCTGCAACGCAGGTACTACAACTAATGGTGGGAATACGTGAGTACCACCTCTATCTGCTAGAGTGTATACAATCAGGAGGTGTCCGCACTCACAAAGCAGACTATTTAAGACAAGGAGAAAATCTATGGCATTCCAACTTGAACCCCTGCCCTACGATTACAATGCATTGGAACCCTACATCGATGAGGAGACCATGCACCTGCACCACGACAAGCACGCGCAGACCTACGTCAACAACCTGAACGCGGCTATCCAGAACGTCCCTGAATATGGCAACATGGATGTCGAGGACCTGATGCGCCGCATCAACGACGTGCCGGAGAACATCCGCACCGCTGTGCGCAACAACGGTGGCGGCCATGCCAATCACTCAATGTACTGGAAGATCATGACGCCGAACGGCGGCGGCAACCCGACCGGCCCCATTGCCGATGCCATCAACCAGGCTTTCGGTTCCTTCGATGCCTTCAAGCAGCAATTCAATGATGCTGGCGCTAAACGCTTCGGCTCCGGCTGGGCCTGGCTTGTAGCCGACCAGAACGGCAATCTCTCCGTCACCTCGACGGCGAACCAGGACAGCCCGCTGATGGATGGTCTTTATCCCATTATGGGCAACGACGTCTGGGAGCATGCCTACTATCTCAAGTACCAGAACCGCCGCCCGGACTACCTCAATGCCTGGTGGAACGTGGTCAACTGGGATGAGGTCAACAACCGCTATCAGAAAGCCCGGGGTAAGTAAGCTTCTTTTTGAGAGAAGACAGACAACAACCTCATACAAGCGGTCTCGCTTGTATGAGGTTGTTGTCTGTCTTCTCTCAAAAGATTGTTCCCATTTTGGCCTCTCCGTCGTTATGTAGTATAGAACCTGTAAGCAGGCGGGAGTTGACTGTAGCAATGGATGCTTTCGCCGATACAGGAGGGTTGAGCGGGGCAGTACGATCTGGCAACCGCAAGCATTGCACCTTTACAAACGGAACAAGTGAATCGAATTGATCAGGAATGGGAAGGAATAGCCACTATGCAGCGTACTATGTGCAAGGGGAAGATTTATCGTGCAACCGTCACACAGGCCAATCTGAACTATATCGGCAGCATCACCATCGATCAGGATTTGCTGGAGGCTGCCGACATCTATCCCTACGAGAAGGTTCAGGTGGTCAATGTGACCAATGGTTCGCGGCTGGAGACCTACGCCATCGCGGGCGCTCGCGGTTCCGGCGTCATCTGCCTCAACGGGGCGGCTGCCCGGCTAACTGCCGAAGGTGATATCGTCATTATCATCAACTACGGGCAGTTTGACGAGCAGGAGATTCGCTCGCTGGTGCCAAAGGTTGTCTTCGTCGATGAGCAGAACCGGCTGACCGAGTTGAAGCGCGTGCCATTGATCGAGATGCTGCCCGTGCCGGAACTCGAAGCCGAATGCGGAACAGCATCAGAACTCTTACCCACGCAAGAATATTCTGAAGTCGCTCATTAACGGCTTCAAGGAGTCATTTCATTCAGCCGGACGGTTGAATGAAATACTGCTTCCCCCCTCCCTATCAAACGTTTGTAAGGTGACAATCCATTGAGTTGGAGAAAAGAGAAGGGTGCGAAATGCTCGAGCATTTCGCACCCTTCTCTTTTCTCCAACTCAATGATATAGTATCTTCATGAAAATTACTGCGATTGAGCCTCAGATGAAGAATCCTGAGCGAATGAATGTCTATGCGGATGGGAAGTTTTTGCTGGGGGTAAGCGGTCTGGTTGTGATGCAGATGGGAATGGAGGTAGGCCAGGAGCTATCGCCAGCGCAACTGGCGCAACTGCAGCGCGAGGAGGCGCTGCAGCAGGCGGTTGAACGCTCTTACAATTATCTCTCGTATCGCCCGCGCAGCCGGGAGGAGGTGCGGCGCTACCTGCGCCGCAAGGAGACGCCGTCCGACATCATTGACGAGGCGCTGGCCCGCCTCGATGCTCTCAATCTGGTCGATGACCGCGCCTTTGCCTCGTTCTGGGTGGAGTCTCGCGAGCAGTTTAGCCCGCGAGGCGCACGGGCGCTCAAAAACGAACTGCGCCTCAAAGGCGTGGAGCGCGACGTGGTGGATGAACTGGTTGATGCCGAGAAAGACGAGGAGCGGGCGTTGAGCGCTGGTCGTAAGAAGGCGATCTCGCTGCTGCGTATTCCTGGCATGGACTATGCCACTTTTCGCACGCGCCTCGGCTCCTTCTTGCAGCGGCGCGGCTTCGGCTATTCCGTCTCCACCCATGCAGTGCGCACACTATGGGAAGAATTGCGCAGTGAGGAGTAGGTGCCAATGTATCGTGTGCCTACCCATTATCTGGCTGGGTGGGCGAAGCCGAAGGGGTCAGATTAGCGGGGGTAACTGCCGGTGTTGGGACTGAGGGCAGCGAGGTAGACGGCAGGCTGACGGGATTGATGGGGATGATTTTGATCTGCGAGGTGCTGTAAGGCAGGGTGTTGCCACCGCCGAGCGTGAAGCGGATGACGATCGACTTCGGGTCTATTCCTGGCTGGTGTTGCAGGTAGGTGCGCGCCTGCTGGAGCGACAAGCTTGCAAGGTGATTTCGGATGGCCTGCAACTGATGTGGCGGGAACTGATATTCGGCAACGCCAGCCGCCGCATCCTGGAGAGTGACGACGCCCTGATCGCTTACTGCCTCGATTACAGGCTGGCCGATTTGTACTGTGAAGCTCATGAGGACATTGCCTGCACCCAGCTTTTGTACATCCTGTGACAGCAAGATCTGAGCCAGTTTTTGCGCGTCAGCGGTATTGATGTACTCCACGCTTCCCTGTTCTGTGAGCGTGACCGTGACCATCTTACTCTTCATTCCCACGTCCGGGTTGCTGCTTTCAGAAAGGTCTGTAAACTCTTTCTGCCCGATCTGTGTAGCATGAGTTGTCTGGATTTGCTGGTCGATATCCGCTGAAAGCTGCGAGATAAGCGTTTGCCTCAATTGATTCGACAGGTTTTCAATGTCCTGGATAGCCACAACCTGTTTACAGTCAAAAAAGAAGGTGCATTGCTGACCTGTTGTCTGGCCCGTCAGCGATGCAGATTTGCTTTCCGTCTTGCCGACAGCAGGAATTGATTTAGCGGCTACGTCGATGCTGGTCTGTGATGGTTGAGCCGTGATAGTGTATACCTTGCGCAGCACATGCACCTGTGGGCTGATATTGACGGTGGCCGAGGCGACCAGAGGAAATTCTAAGAAGAGTAAGCCCGCCATAATCAGCAGAACGAAGATGATCAGAACCGAAATGATGGCGAAAAAGGGACTTTTGCGCTTTCTACCACGAGAGCGTGCTTTAGCTACACTGGCAGGAACAACCAGTCCATTGCTCACTGCAATTGCCGGAACGGGCCTTGCCTGTGTGCCTGTCGCGCTGCCCCGACTGCCGGTACTGGCATTGAAATGGACAAAATCGACGGTTGGCGCTATGAAATCGGCATCTTGCAAGACGCCGATTTTTCCGGGTTGTGGCTGTGCCGGGAATGAGACAGAAGGTTGAGGCAATCCATCCATTTTTGGCGCTGGTTTCATGTCCTGTCCCATTGTTAGATCTGTAGCTTCCAGGGAGCGTGCTTCGAGCTTGCCACTGGCTACTGAGCGGTTCAAAGCCGGCGATGGATGGTTGGTGAACGCGGAACAGGCCAGCTCAAAATCGTGGAGCGCCTCGCTGGCGCTGGCATAGCGGTTTTCTGGGTTCGGGTCCATGCAGCGCCGGACGACGGCTTCGAGTGGCGGGAGCAGCGGGATACGCGCCTCACCGAGGGGAAGACGACCGGTAAGCATCTGGTAGAGGATGACACCGAGTGAGTAGATGTCGTTGCCGGGCGCGGCAATGCCGTTGAGACGTTCAGGAGCCATGTAGGCCAGCGTTCCCAACTCATGCCCTGAGGTGGTCAGCGGTGGGCTGGCAGCCGCGCCACTTCGTTTCGCTATACCGAAGTCGATGAGGCGTACATAGACCTCGCCGGTCTCGTCATCACTGTCGAGCAGGACGTTACTCGGCTTGAGGTCGCGATGAACGATGCCACGGCGATGGATATAGGCAACCGCCTGCACCAGAGCGGTAAAGAGCCGGTGTACTTCCGGTAGTGGCAGTGGGCCATTGCGCAGGCGCCGGGCCAGGTTGCCGCCTGCTATGTACGGTGTCACCAGAAAGAGTTGCCCGTCCACCTGCCCATAATCGAACAGGGGAAGAATATGCTCGTGTTTCAGGTGCGAACTGACCTCCGCCTCGCGAGAAAAACGTTCGCGGGCCACCGGATCATGAGCGAGGTCACGGCGAATGATCTTGACCGCAACCTCACGATTAAAGGCTGTGCGCTGGTATGCACGGTAGACTTCGCCCATGCCGCCCGTATCGATACGCTCGATCAGGTCATAGTTGCCGAACTGCCTGTTTTCCTCGTGTGGTTTCGGATGTATCAAACCTTTTTGCTCTTTCATCGCTTGTCCGTCAGAAATCATCAGCGCTCACTCTATTCATAGAGACGTTTCAATAGCAAAAAAGTTCAAAGAAGTCCCTGTAGAAGAGCCTACCGTCGAGCAAAGCGATACGCTTTCTCCCTGTACCAGAGCAGTATAACATGCTGTATGCTATCATGCAACGCATTACATCACAGCATGTCAGTGTAAGCCGTTTCGTTTCATTAGTAAGAACGAGCGGCGAGTTGTGGTTCGCGTGGTTGAGCGGGTTGTTCTTCTGCCGTCGAGGTCGAAGGAGTATTTGTTCGCTTCAGCCTTCCGGTCATGTAGAGAAAGAATATGAAGAAAAGGATGGCCTCGACGATATTGAGCAGTTCCGGGAAAGGCAGGGTGGTAAAGCCCAGGTTGAGGTTCCAGTTGTTGAGGGTGGGACCGACCGGGGCGGGCAGCAGGACGAGGGTAGCGGAGCCGTTCCAGATGCCGTGCTGCAAGACGGCATAGAGCCAGCAGCCAAAAGCTTTGAGGAAGCGTTTGTCTTTCGCATGGACAAGGTAATACCAGCCGAGGGCGACCATGGCCGCACCGAAGCCGTGCAGCAGCCCGGTACCAGTGCGCTCCAGGGCCACGCTTAGCCAGTCGTGATAGCCGGAGCCAATGTAGCCAACCGTTTCGATCAGGTCAAAGCCAATACCGGCGGCCATACCCATGATGAAGGCCTCCGCCGCGCTGCTCACGCGCCCGATATAGAGAGCAACCGCCAGTGGCTTGACCGTTTCCTCTACCAGTGGCGCGATGACTGCCGCGACGACGATGATAAAACCGTACACAGCTGGATTTTGCTGGCAGACTGGCAAATCAGGATTATTGATGCACTCTGTCATACTGGTGGCGTTTTGCCCGCGCGCGAGCAGAATAATCAGTCCCAGTTCCAGTGCCAGCGCGAGACCGATGCTGAGTGTGGCTCCGCTGGTGAGCGAGATCGTGAAACGCCGCCAGGTCGTGGGCCATTTCGGATTGCGCAGCCTGCGGTCGCCGATAGCCAGCAGCGTCAGCGCGGGAAAGATGGCCGCGAGGAAGATCAGCAGTACCGTCAGTGGAGCCTGGGAGACGGACATCTTGTTGATCTGCAGTCCGTAGCCTATGGCAATGATGACGGCGTAGAGAACAGCGAAGATCCAGAATGTTGGCAGGGCAAAGGGAGCCGACCGCTTGCGCAGCAGAGCGCGAATGCTCTGGTAGAGGCTGAAACCACCGCCGATAATACCCGCACAGGCAAAGGCGATCAGCGTCAATATGCTGCTAAATAACTGGTCCGGCGCTAGTTGAGCACCAGTAGAAACAGTGGCGACAAGCACAGCAAAAAAGGCACAGGCCAGGCCGGCCAGAATTGCTAAACCCGAGCCGACCAGAGCAACAATCGAGATAGCGAGCTGGTAGCCATCGCGCTGCGGCTGCTGATAGGGCGGCCCATAAAACTGACCCGGCACTGGCTGCCAGTAGGGATACGGGTAGGGGGACATACTGTAACCATGGCCCGGATATGCAGGATATGCCGGGTAGGCTTGATAGGGATGTTGCACGGGATACGCTGGATACGCTGGTTGTTGCTGATAGCCTGGCTGACCGGGATAGCCAGGATAGGGAGGCTGGCCATTCTGTCCCTGCTTCTGTATTTGCCCTTGTTGCCCCTGGCCCTGCGATGGTTGATAGCCCGGCGCTGCTGGCCCGGTGGGTGCATAGTAAGCCGGTGGGTACAGGGGTGCAGCCGGAGGATGCGCAGGCAGAGGGTTGGTTACATGCTCGCGATGCGTAAATTGAGCGTAGTCATTGTGGATGGTATCATTGCCCTGACTGTTTCCCTGAGCAGGTTGCACAGGGGGAGAAGCATGTTTTGGCACGGCAGGATAGGGCTGGGTCTCTTCGTCATGAGCCAGTTGCCAGGGTCCCCACTTTTCAGAGGTGGAAGAGCTGTTATTCCCATTGGCGTTTATGCTGGCATTCTCGTTCACATTCCCATTGGAATTCGGGCTCGCACCAGCATTTGATTCGGGCTGTTCAGATGACGGCTCCCTGTACTGTGAACTCACGACTTACCTTCTCTTTAATATTTCAACACGCATACCTGCAAGCTGTCCATCCTTGTAGGGGAAAGAGGATACCGTAGGGGCGATGCCTTGTGCTCGCCCGCCGATTCCCTGCGGGCGAGCACAAGGCATCGCCCCTACGGTGTCCTCCACAAGTATGCAATTCCACCTGTAATTGTTACGTTCCAGCATGGATTCGGGTTCTATCTCTCCACCAGCTTCACCTCGATGGCTCCTTTGCCTAGCACGGCTTCGAGCTTTTTGTGCAGTTCAGGGCAGTAATGAAGCGTGTTGTCGCCGGGGGTCAGCAGTACCTGCCATTCGTGGTTGACGACCAGCAGATCGTAGTGGTCGCGCCCCGGCGTGTCGCGAATGCTGTTGTACACGTCCAGCACTTTCATCTTATCGTCCGAGATGGCGCGTTCATCCTCACCGGTGAGCTGGATAGTCAGCCAGACGTGGTACTGTTTGCGGTCCATCTCTTCTTCCATGCCGGTGAAGGACTCGGCCTTGTTGCAGAGGATGGTTGGTTCGTCGTTGCGCACCTGCACTTCACCCTCGATAATCACCACCGTATCCTCGACCCACAGTTCTGAGGTCTGCTCGTAGAGGCGGGGAAAGACGGTGACGCTGATGGAGCCGTACATGTCTTCCAGTTTGACCATACACATCGGGTCGCCCTTTTTTGTGATGATGCGCCGTGCCTCTGTAATCAGCCCGCCCAGTACAACCTTTTGTTTTTCGGACTCCTCGCTAATCATGCCTGTATTGTGCTTGACGCGGTCTTTCAGTGCATCGACCAGATAGGAGAGCGGATGTTTGGTGATGTAGAAGCCGAGCAGTTCTTTCTCCCAGGTCAGCAACTGCTTGCGCGAAATCTCCTCGACATCCGTATTGAGCGTGAATTCAAAGGCGTTGTCCACCTCGGCGATGTCGCCGAAGAGGCTCATCATGCCGCGCTCCTTCGCGTTGCGCTCGTTCTTGCCGAACTGGATGGCGCGATCTAGCGATGCGAGTAGCTGGTGGCGCTTGCCCAATGAATCCATTGCTCCCGCCTTGATCAGCGTCTCAATGGCACCCTTACCCACCTGACGGGAATCAACACGAGTGCAGAAGTTGGCCAGTGATTTGAAAGGACCACCCTCCTGGCGCACGCGCACGATCTCGGCAATCGGACCTTCGCCGATGCCCTTGATAGCGAGCAGGCCGAAGCGCACGCCACCGTTTTCAACGGAAAAGCCGCGCCCGCTCCTGCTCACGTCCGGCCCCAGCACCTCGACGCCCATGCGCTTGCACTCGGCGATGGCGTTGGCGATTTTTTTCGCGTCCGAGGCCTCGGTGGTCATCGTCGCAGCCATGAATTCGGCTGTGTAGTTGGCCTTGAGATAAGCGGTGTAGAAGGCGACGACGGCGTAGCTAGCGGCGTGGGCCTTGTTGAAACCGTAACCGCCGAAAGGTTCGATGAGTTTGAACAGTTGAGCGGCCACCTCTTCCTTCACGCCGTTTTTGACGCAGCCCTTGATGAAGTCGCCACGGTAGCCCTCAACCTCGTCCATCTTCTTTTTGCTGAGGGCTTTACGGAACTTGTTGGCCTTGCCCCAGGAGAAATCCGCCAGGCCAACAACGATGAAGAGCACCTGATCCTGGTACACAATGATGCCGTAGGACTCGTTGAGCCATTCGGCCAGCCGTGGATCGAGGTATTCAATCTTTTTGCGCCCGTGCTTGGCGTCAATGAAGTCGGGAATGCTATCCATCGGGCCCGGGCGATAGAGGGCGATCATAGCCATCACGTCCTCGACGCAGGTGGGTTTGAGCTGCTTGATGTACTCGGTCATCTTCGCGCCTTCAAGTTGGAAGATGCCGGTCGTCTCACCACTTGCCAGCAGGTCGAAGGCCTTTTTGCGCTTTGTGTTTTGCTCATCATCATCGGGTACATCGTCAAGCGGCACTTTCTCCAGCACTACCTCTTCGCCGCGGGACTGCTGAATATATTTGAGCGCATTGTCGAGGATGGTCAGGTTAGAGAGGCCCAGGAAGTCGAACTTGATGAGGCCAAGTTCTTCCAGGTGCATCTGCTCATACTGGGTGATGCGTCCCTTGCTCGGATCCTTCGGATCGCGCAATTGTAGCGGCACGAAGTGTTCCAGTGGCTCGTTGGCGACGATGACCCCTGCCGCGTGGACACCGGTGGTGCGGACCGAGCCTTCCAACTTCAGCGCCTGATCGATGATCTCCCGCGCCTCCTCGTTGTTAGTATACAGGTCGCTAAGTTCTCTGACCGAGTCAAGCGAGCCTTGCAGCGTGACTTTGGGGCCGGTGGGAATCAGGCGCGTGATGCGGTCGCCGATATCCTGCCTGCCCATGACGCGAGCCACGTCTTTGACCGAGGCTTTGGCCGCCATTGTATTGAATGTGACCATCTGCCCCACGCAGTCCTCGCCATACTTGTGGGCCACGTACTCGATCACCTCTTCACGCCGGTCGTCGGGAAAGTCCATGTCAATATCGGGCATGTCGGCGCGCTCTGGATTGAAGAAGCGTTCAAAGGGAAGCTGGTAGCGGATGGGGTCAACGTTGGTGATGCCCAGTGTGTAGGCCATCAGGCTGCCAGCAGCCGAGCCGCGAGCGGAGCAGCGAATGCCACGTTCGCGGGCATAATTGACAAAATCCCACTCAATCAAGAAATAGGGAACGAAGCCTTTCTCCGCGATCAGGTCAATTTCGTAGTCGAGCTGTTTCTGAATATCCTCGCTCATCTCGCCGAAGCGTTCTTTGACACCTTCGACGCACAGGGCATGCAGGAAGTCTTTCTGCGAGCGATATTCAGGTGGAATCTCGTAGTTGGGCAGTTGCGCTTTATAGGCCAGGGGGTCAACGCTGCACTGCTCGGCGATGCGCACGCTGTTGAGCAGGGCTTCGGGTAGTTCGGGGAAGAGCAGGGCCATTTCCTCTGGACTTTTGAGGTAGTATTCATGGCTGTCGAACTTCATGCGTTTGGGTGTGTCAAGCTGCTTGCCCGTCTGCACGCATAACAGCACATCATGCGAACCGGCATCGTGCGCATCGACGTAGTGCAGGTCGTTGGTGGCGACCATGGGGATGTGCAGGTCTTTGTGCATCTGGTAGAGTAACTGGTTGAGCTTGCCCTGCGGCGAAGGCTGCCCATCATCGAAGGTGCCGTGATGTTCCTGTATCTCAAGATAAAAGTTCTCCGGCCCGAAGACATCCTGGTACCAGTGGGCAGTCTTGTACGCCTCCTCCTGCTTCTCACCTAGCAGCATCTTAGGAATCTCGCCTGAGAGGCAGGTCGAGGTGACGATCAGCCCCTCGGCATATTTTGCCAGCACACTTTTGTCGATGCGCGGGCGCAGGTGGTAGCCCTCGGTATGGGCGATGGTGGTCAGTTTGAGCAGGTTGTAGTAGCCAACATTGTTCTTTGCCAGCAGCAGCAGGTGATGGTAGTCATCGCTGTAGCGTTTGGAGTGGTCGTGCATATTCTCTGTTAGATATGCCTCGATGCCAATGACGGGGTTGATGCCGCCCGCTTTACACGCCTTGTAAAACTCGATAGCGCCGTACATCGCGCCATGATCGGTGATTGCCAGGTGGCTCATGCCCTGCTCCTTCGCCTGCTGCACCAGCTTCTTGATGCGGCTAAAGCCATCCAGCAGCGAATATTCGGTATGGACGTGCAGGTGCGCAAAGTCAGTTCCCATAGTACTCCCCTTAGCCCTTCCTTGAGATCATTTTCCTGGTTCAAATATAGAATATCTGTTCTCGTCGCGAATATCAAGGTATAAACATACCACTTTTGGAGCAACCTTCGTGCGTAATTTCTTAAACAGCCCTCTGGCAGCTATCAGGAAAGCACGCAGCCATGTCATTCTGAGTGCAGCGAAGAATCTGAGGCCACCTCCCGGTCACAATGGCGTGGAGATAGTCAAAGAACTGCTGGTGGACGTAAAGAGTCTCTCCATTTCATACAACGAACGTGAAGGGAGAAGATGGCATAAATGTATCATGAGTGTGACGCAAATCCCAGGCGCTTATTGAGAGCAATCTATCCAATGAACTATGGTATCATGTTCACCTCTATGCTTGCCGCTCCATTCACCCCCTCTCCCATTTCACCTGGCTATCCTCACAGAAGAAACGGGGCTGGCGGTACGCTTTCTTATTGGCCGAGACGGGTGGTATAGTGTCTGTATGAATAAAAGGATTCCCGTAGCAGCCGATTTATCGGCTCGCGTGGCTTCATAGGCCGATCAATCGGCGATGCGCACAATGAATTGCGCGCCTACAAAGACGGGGGTACGTAGCCCTATAACTTCCTGGGCCGATCAATCGGCGATGCCCACGAACGTAGAGCGCAGATTCATCAGCGTGTCTCCTATGGATGGTAATAGTGAATCAGGGGAGCGTTAAGCAATGAGTGAGACGATTGTAGAGACGAGATATGGTAAGGTACGGGGGAGCGATCAGAGGGCAGTCAGTGTCTGGAAGGGGATACCTTTTGCGCGACCTCCGGTGGGAGAGCTGCGTTTTCGACCGCCACTGCCGCCTGAAGCGTGGGCGGGGATACGCGATGCGTCTGAGTTTGGCGCAGTTGCGCCCCAGGCAGTGCTGCGTGAAGGAAGCCCGCTCGGCAACAGGCTGACGCCCGGGCAGGAGAGCGAGGACTGCCTGTACCTGAATGTCTGGTCGCCGGGGGCTGATGGCAAAAAGCGGCCTGTGATGGTCTGGATTCATGGCGGCGCATTCACTATGGGGTCGGGATCAACGCCCCTCTATGATGGGACGAGCTTTGCTGAGCAGGGCGATGTCGTGGTGGTTACGCTCAACTATCGCCTGGGCGCGCTCGGCTTCCTCTACCTGGATGAACTGGCAGGCGAGCAGTACAGAGGCTCCGGCAACAACGGTCTGCTTGACCAGGTGGCCGCGCTGCAGTGGGTACATGACAACATTGAGGCGTTTGGCGGCGACCCCAACACGGTAACAGTGTTCGGCGAATTGGCGGGCGCAATGAGCGTGGGAACGCTGCCGGGTATGCCTGTGGCAAAGGGACTGTTCCGGCGAGCGATTCTCCAGAGCGGCGCGGCCTCCAGCGTGCGCAACAAAGAGGCGGCGGCGCGGGTCGCGAGGGAGTATCTGGATGCGCTCGGTCTGCAAAAGAACGAGGCAGGCGCGTTGGTGCGCCAGCCGCTTGCAGATTTGCTGGCTGCCCAGGCAAGCGTGCTTGGCAAACAGCGCGGCGTGCTCGCATTTGGCCCGGTTGTCGATGACGCGACGCTGCCCCAATCACCTGTCGAAGCCATAGCCGCTGGCTCGGTGGCGGATGTAGCGGTTCTGGTGGGTACCAATCACGATGAGATGCGCCTGTTTAACGCCGCTAATCCAACCGAGCCTGACGAGCGTGTGCTGAAGCGCATCTTCGGCAACGCGGCTGACGAGGTAGTTGCCACTTACCGCTCTGACCGGCCAGGAGAGCCTCTGAGCGACATATGGTCAGCTATCCAGACCGACCAGGTGTTTCGCATTCCCGCCATCCGCCTGGCAGAGTTGCAGGCACGGCAGAATGCGCCTGTGTGGATGTACCGTTTTGACTGGGCTACGCCCGTCTTCGGCAGTCGGCTCGGCGCAGCCCACGCCCTCGAACTGCCTTTTGTCTGGAACAACTTCGACAAGTCAGGCATGAAACCGCTGCTGGGAGATGCGCCGCCACAGGAGCTGGCAGAGCGCATGCAGGCGGTCTGGATCGCCTTTGCGCGTACCGGCAATCCCAACACGCCAGAACTTCCAGCCTGGCCTGCCTATGATGTGGAACAGCGAGCCACCCTGCTCTTCAATATCCAATGTCAGGTTGTCAACGACCCTGACGCAGCCGAACGTCGAATGTGGGAAAGCTACCTGAAATGATCATCAACTCCCGCCCCAGGCCGAGCGCAGCCGTCGTATAGTAGGGCCGATGCCTTGCGCTCGGCCTGTGGAGGGATACTGGTCCTATACCTGCTCACTCGAAGGAACTTTTTCTTCGACCACTTCCTTCTTCTCTTTCTCGGGGCGCAGGAGCGTGAGGGCGAAGAAGGGGCAGATCAGGGCGGCGAGCACGGCGGCGGCGATGAGGGCGGCGGCGTTAACCTTTGTAATCAGGTTGAGTTGCAGGCCGAGTTGGATGCCTGCCACGAGGAAGGTGAGAGACGTGGCCTGAAACAGCCCGACGACGATGGCCTTGCGCAGCCCGACGAGGGGTTTGTAGATGAGCGCGGGCAGGCCGCGCACGATTAACAGGGCCAGCAGGAAGAAGAGGACGCGCAGCAAGGTTGAGATGTGTGCCGTCAGCGCCGAAAAATCGAGCTGCATGCCGGTGGCGACCAGAAAGACCGGCACAAAGACGCCAAAGCCAATACCCGACAACTTCTGGTAGAAGATGTGATGGTCCCTCATGCCATGGGGGTCAGTCGATCTGAGAATCACGCCCGCGACGAAGGCGGACAGCAGCACCTCTATGCCCATGATCTGGGCCAGCGCCAGAAAGGCGATTAAGAGCATAAAAGCCCCGCGCACGCGAATCTGGGCGCTGGTATCCATCAGATTCAGGAAGACGTGCGCCAGGCGCTTTGAGCGTTCCAGCCGCAGCAGCATGTAGGCGATGGCGATGGCAATGAGAAGAAAGCCACCCAGGAAAACGAGCTTAACATGTACCTTCGTCGTGACATTCGTAAAAAAGAGCGACATCAGGAGCAGGGTGCCAAACTGTGCTACTGTGGCACTGTCGATCACCAGTTGCCCGAAATCGGTCTCAATCACGCCCGCGTCCTGCATGAGCGGTACCACCATCCCCAGGGCAGTCGCGGCCAGTAGAATCGCCATGAACAGGGGTGAGGCGACTTGCCCGGTGGCGAAGAGCACATAACCGGCCAACAATGCTAACCCGAAGGAAAGCAGGAAGCTGCCAACGATGCGCACCACCTGGTTGTTTTTCAGACGGTAGAGATCTATCTCCAACCCGGCGAAAAAGAGCAGGAAGCCCAGGCCAATCAGCGAGAAAATTTGTATCGGCGTATCGATCTTCACCCAGCCAAGAACGGACGGGCCGATTATTATGCCAGCCACAATTTCCAGCACCGAGGCAGGGAAACGCCGAAATGGCGTGAGCCGCAACAAAACCGGAATTGCAAAGGCCACGATGGCGATGATCAATAAGCCGTAAATAGAGCTTGTAGTCATAACTCCTCAGCGAGCACAATCTTGTTATCTGCCTTATGCCTACGGTAAAAGATTCGGCAAAGACTGGTCAAATATCTCCTCTAATCGTTACACGCACAATAACGTGTGCTCGCAACGCATCCCCCTTTCGCCACTCTATGGGCGATAATAGAGGATACAAGAATGCTTTTTTGATCTGATACCAAATCCGTTTAAAAAAATGATTATGAAAATGGGGACACCCCATGCCCCGGCAGGAGGGCAGCTGCCCTCCTGCACCTCCCGCTTTGGGCGTTCCTCAACCGGATTTGACATGAGTGAGAGAGGAAAAAAGAGTGACTGAAGGTCAGTCTTCCAGGCCGCGGCCTGGAACGTGGCGGCTTTTTCGCATCTGGGCAGTTATCGGGTTGCAATCCTTTGGCGGCGGTGCATCGACGACATTTCTGATCCAGCGCACCTTCATCGAGAAGTATCGCTGGCTCAGCATGGAGGAGTTCTTGCGCCTGTGGAATCTCTGCCTGCTAACGCCGGGCATCAATCTAGTGGCGCTCACCGTGCTGCTGGGCAAACGCTTTGGTGGCGCACGCGGAATAGTAGCCTCGCTTGCCGGACTGCTTCTGCCGAGTGCGGCAATTACTTGCCTGCTGTCCGCGCTCTTCCAGCAGATAGAACATATAGCGGCGGTGCAGGCGATTTTACGCGGCGTGGTTCCGGCCACAGGCGGCATTATGCTGCTGGTCGGCGTGAATTTCGCGCGCCCGCTCATCAAAAAGGGCTATAAAGAAGGTTATCTCTACCTGCTGGCAAGCGCCGTCGTTATCCTCGCCTGCGCCTGTGCCGTCATTTTCCTGCAAATCTCAGTGGCCATTGTGATTGTGTGCGCCGTTTTGCTCGGCGCGCTCTTCTTTTCGCCAGCATCACCACCCGCTCTGCCGGAGCCGGAAAAAGGGCGGGAGGAGTGAGCATGATTAATCCGCTCGTCTACTTTCTTCTCTTCCTGAAAGCCTCCCTGTTTTCCAGCGGCGGCTTCAGCAATCTGCCGAGCCTGCACCAGGACTTGATCGCCAACGACTGGGCCACCAATGCCGAATTCGGCCAATCCATCGCCATTGGGCAGATCAGTCCCGGCCCCAATGGCCTGTGGGTCATCAGCCTGGGCTACTTCACCTACGGCTACTTAGGAGCACTCTTCGCCCTGATCGCCATCACCATCCCTGCGCTCCTCGTGCTCGTCGTCTCAGCCGGGTATGGGCGTATCGAACATCGCACGCGGGTACAGGGAGCCATGCAAGGCGTTTCCCTGGCCGTCGTCGGACTGCTGCTTACAGTGGTCTGGACCATCCTGCACCAGCCGGGAGTCGATTGGAAGGGGCTGCTCATTGCGGCCGGTGCTTTCGGACTGGCGTACAGTCGTAAAGTCAACCTGCTGGTCATCCTGGCTCTCGCCGGAGTAGTGGGCTATTTGCTCTACCGGTAGCCTCGCATGTCATTCTGAGCGCAGCGAAGAATCTCAGTGAGATAGGCTGGAGAATTGGTTGCCTGAGATTCTTCGCTGCGCTCAGAATGACATGTTTGAGTTGGTTCCGGTGCATGCTAAATGGGCATCCCTCGCTTACCCGTCATGCCGCGTAGCAGGGCAATCTCGCCATAGTGCATGAAGAGATGTGAGATACAGACCTGGCCGATGGTCTGAATGGCGGGCATATCACCCAGAGGTTTGACGGTGACCATGCGCTCAGAGAGCGCCTTGCCACCATCATTGATCGAGGCCAGGTAGTTCTCGTACTCTTGCCAGACCTGCTCTGCATACTGCATAAAGAGGGCCGGGTCGGCTATCTGCAAGGCGCGAGCTTCCGGGGTTGCCATGCCCGTTCCCTGCACTCGCGGCGGCAGGCCCAGCCGTTCGTGCCAGCCTCCCTCCTGCCAGATTGTTGGGCGTCCCTGCAAGATGAAGCGCAGGATGTTGTCCTCGGTGCGCACGCTGTGCCACATGAGAAAGGCGATGCTGCTGCCTGTTCCCTCGCCCATGTAGTGCCACTCCTCCGGCGTCAGATCGCTCACAGCCTCGCGCAATCCTTGATGCAGCCGTCGCTGCTCATTGCGGTAAAAATCAATCAGGTCCATATTTTCCTCCCTACTGTGGTGGTACTGCAGGCATCAGGTGGTATTGCATCTTGAGGGCGATAATGCGCGTGGCAGCCTCATCGATCCTCGCTTTGGAGAGCGTCCCGTTTTGCAGCGCCGCTTTGATGGCGTTGATCACGGCAATGGTCTGATCGGTGCCGGTAGGACCGAGAATCATGTCGTCGCCTGCTTTGAGGGCCAGCACCGCCGCCTCCGGCATGCTCCATTGGTCTGTAATACCTTGCATGTAGAGCGCGTCGGTCAGCACCACGCCGTCGTAACCGAGCTGATTGCGCAGGATATCAGTCATGAAAATGGGCGAGAGTTCGGCTGGCATGGTTGGGTCTATCGCAGGCATCAACAGGTCGGTGGGCATAATGATGCCGGGATTGAGCAGCTTGTTCGACGACTGGATGAACGCCTTGTAGGGGACGAGTTCGGTGGAGTAAATCTGATCTCTGGTACGGTTGATGACGGGCAGGAGCTTGTGTGCATCGCCGGTAGCATCGCCAAGGCCGGGATAGTGCTTGATGGTGGCGATTACGCCAGCCTGTTGTAGCGCCTGCATATAAGCTCCGGCGTAGGTAATCACGGACTGCGGCGTGTTTCCGAAGGTGCGGGTCACCAGATCATAGCCGGGGACAAGCTGCACATCGACATCGGGGGCCAGGTTGACGTTAATGCCAAGCGCCAGCAGTTGATGCGCCACCAGCGTTGCCTGATTGGCTGCGACCTGCGGATTGCCCGATTCGGCCATGTCTGTCGCAGACATATGCGGGGGATAGATGTTGAGCAGGCGATGGACGTATGGCCCACCCTCTTCATCTGTTGAGATCAGCAGCGGTATCTTCGCGTTCTGCTGCATCTCAGCGATATCGTGTTTGGTCTGGTTGAAGGAGGTCATCTGGAACTCATACATGATAACGCCGCCCGCGTGCAGGTTCGTAATCATCTCGTTCAGATCAGGCGAGTAGTAGGTGTCGGCGTACTCGACCATGATAAGCTGGCCGATCTCCTCATCCAGCGACATGCGCTGGACGTACAGGCTGGCAAGTTGCTTATACTGCATGTACGAGACCAGATGATGCAGCGCGTTGATCTGCGCCGTGCTTAACTGTGGCTTTACAAACGCTCCTGCCTGGCCTGGAACAGGGGTTGGAGCCACCTGGGCCTCGGTAGCGCCAAAGAAGTGGGGCGAGAAAATTGCACCGAGGCCAACAATCAGGCAAAGTACCACGAGTGCAAGCAGGACAGGCACCGCGACGCGGCCTTTGCGTCGTCGCGGTGGCAAAGCAGCATGGGCGTCTTGTACAGAGGCTGATTTCGCTGGCTTTACCGGTACTGGTATCGTTGGGTGAGAACGCGGCTGAGACGTAGAAGATGTCGAACTTTCATCTTGTATAGTCATACTGGCTCCTGGATAGTCAGAGAATAGCATAGTATTTAGTCATCGTCCGTTTCGATTTGAGCGCTTTCGTGGACAGAGGTATCATCCTGGTTCACAAAATCCCCCTCCACTTCTAGTAACGCACCTGACGGACGTTTTGTCACGGTGGAATCAATCGATCTTCTCGTATCGTGCGCTACCGACATGTCTGCAATGAGCGAGGTGGACGTTGATTCCTCCTCGTCAGCCGGGGCAAGCGGCCACTGAGCAATTTCTTCAGGCGTGGGAGATGGCGACGATGGTATTTGCCACGGCACTCGCGTAACTGGCGGCGAGGCCATGCTTGCGACAGGGGTACGAGCCGGTATGGAATGAGCGGGTACGCGACGGGCTGCGCGCACATTGGGAACGGTGGAGGCAGGTGTGCGCGTAAAATCGAAAACGACCTTGATGGCCTGGCTCTCTGCCTTGTTCGTGGCCGCGAGAAGCGCCTGGCGATATTCGTTAAACGCGAAGCGGTGCGTTACCATGCGGTCGAGGCGCAACTGTCCGTGCTCCACCATTTCGACGACAAGAGAGTAGGTTGAACGCAACGTGCCGCTGCCCACGGGCCATTCCTCCAGACCATGCCCGGTCGATCCCAGGAGGGCAAGCTCCTGCTGCCAGATTGGCGTCAGGTCGAGATGCATGGGGTGCAGGCTGTTGCCAACGAGTATGAGCGTGGCGTCAGTTCGCGCCTGGCGCAGCGCATCTTGCAGCGTGCGTTTCGTACCCACCGTATCAAAAATCATGTCATAGCCACCCACGAGTGCCTCGTTGCTCAGGAGTTGCGCTCTGGGGACGCGCTCGCCATCCAGGGAGCGTTTCCGGGGATAGATGATGTGATCGGCACCCATGCGCGTCGCCTGTTCCACCTGAAATGGATAGCGTGCCTCTACGCTGATTTCCGTCGATGAAGCCAACGCTCGCACCAGTTTGAGGATCAGCAGTCCAATCGTCCCGGCACCGATAATGAGTACGCGCTCTCGGGCGAGTGGCAGGCGGCGTAAGACAGCATGTAAGGCAACCGCAGCTGGCTCCAGCAACACAGCCTGCTCATCGTCGATACTGGCTGGCAGGCGAAAAAGCTGCTGCTCAGGCAGCAATATTTCTTCACTCCAACCATTACCGATTGGCTGCGGGCCGGGGAAGGAAACCCGCTCGCAGAGCGCATAATTGTCAGATGCACATGAAGGACAGAGCGCTTGCAGACCAGCGGCGCGGCAGTTGAATTGATACTGCAAGACCACGCGATTCCCCACCTGCAGGTGCTGCACATCTTCTCCTACCTCGATCACCTCACCGACAAGCTCGCTTCCCGGTGCCACCCGTCCATACCCCGGCTGTATGGCGGCTGCTACTCGTGGGTCAATATCCGCGAAGACCAGTTGCAGGTCGCTGCCATTGATGCCAGCCAATGTATTGCGCACGCGCACCCAGTGCGAAGCGGGTAGGGTCTGTCGCGGGAGATTCTGTACTTGCAATGGAGCGAAGGAGGCGAAATACGCGCCGCGCCATACTTGCCCCAGCAGCCGGGTCATGAAAACTCGCGACGGTTCCAGGTTCAGTGTCGAAGTCCACATAGCTGCATTGTTCCTTTCATGTGCTTAAGCCCTATTCGTTTCTCTCCAATGCTCACCATCGTACATCCATATGCTTCTTGCTTCCTTTGCAGTGTATCATGAGTGTTCATCGAGGTCAATCGATATGGGAAGGATACCTGAAGGCAGCGAGTCTAGTCGGCGGCAGGCAGAGTGATGGTGAAAGTTGTCTCTCGCGAGGATTCGTCAGTCGAGGAGGATGAGACGGTGATGGTGCCTTGATGCGCCTGTATGATGGCAAGAGCCATGGAGAGGCCAAGTCCGGTTCCCGCCACTGGTACTGTTTGCCCTTCACGAGTGGGTAAATTCTTGCCACGATAGAAGCGGTCAAAGATATGCGGCAGGTCATCGGCCTCAATGCCATTGCCGTTATTCATGACTTGCACGATGACCTTTCTATCTTGCCTGTCGAGCACAAGCTTGATCCAGCCTTCCGGTCCCTGTTTCCCATACTTGAGAGCGTTATCGAAGAGGGCAACCAGCGTCTGTTTGAGAAGATCAACGTCGGCCTGCACGCCCAGGCGTTCCTCGGTGGCAAGATAGAGCGAGATGGTGCGTCCATCGGTGGACATCAGCTTTGCCTGCTCGACCGACTCGACGGCAATTTCAACCAGGTCGGCATAACGGATACGCAGAGCGCGTCCCTCGTCGAGCCGGGAAAGTGTGAGCAGGTCGTTCACCAGCCGGGACATGCGTTCAGCTTCGTTTCTCATCATACGCAGTACCCGGTTCAAGGTGGTGGGGTCGTCCTTCGCTCCACGCAGGAGCAGCTGGGTAAAGCCATAGATGGAGGTAAGCGGAGTGCGCAACTGGTGCGAGGCATCAGAGAAAAAGCGTCGTGCTTTTTGTTCAGCCGAGCGGTAGCTGGTCGTGGCCTGTTCCATCTGGTCGATCATATGCCCAATGCTGGTCGAAAGCTGCCCGATCTCATCATCGGTATGAGGCAGTCGCGAACGTTGCCGTACATCGCCCAGAGCGATGGCCTGCGCGGCATCACGCATATGTACGAGTGGTTTGAGCATAAAACTGGTGATGACGAAAACCAGTACTGCACCCAGCAAGGTCAGTATTCCCGCTACCAGCCCGGTCAGCAACAGCAGCCGCATGAGCGTGCTCTGTTCTACTGTATAGGAAGTTGTGACCACCAGATAATCACCGGCAGTTCTCTGTGCGTTCGCGCAACCATCAGACGTTGATTGCAACGAAACCAGCGCCGCGTCTACAGGTCCATTCTGTGTTTGTTGAAGGTGAAAAACCTGTGGCGTTACAGCATTTTGCGAGGTGAGGAAAACAGTCGGAGAGATGTATGGTAATTGTTGATTTAACAGCTTACCATCGCTGGTGACGATCACGCGCCCCTGTGTATCGGTTGCGTAGATCGCGTCGATATCATCGGTGCCAGCATCCAGCCTGACATCTTTAAATGCGCTCGCGAGGGGCAGACCGTTGCAAGCAACTTCGTTGATAAGTAACATTCTCAAGTGACCGGTATGCTGAACCAGCGCCGCCTGTCCATCAGTATAAAGAATAGTAGAGGCGGCGTTGTAGAGAAATACACTGATAAGAAATGCGAAAAGGGCAAAAAGAGCAACATAGATGAATGCCAGACGCCAGCGCAGACTGGAGAAGCGGCGCAGCCAGGGAGGCAATCGTCTCCCTCCATTCGGTTCAGGCACGCGTATCTCTGCTTCCTTTGGGGCCGTAGTAGGAGAAGGAGATGGAGCGGAGACACTCTCTATCGTACCGCCGGTCTGCAAACAAACGGGTTGTTCCAGTTGGGGGCCAGCACGAAAAACATTCAACAACTCCGTGAAACTGAGTTTGAGTGAGAGTGGAACACTGTTTCTGGGCGCAGAAGACATCTTGAGGCTACCCTTTCAAGACATAGCCCACCCCGCGCACAGTCTGGATTAAGCGTGGGGTACTGGGTGAGTCCTCGATTTTTTCACGCAGGTAGCGCACGTACACTTCAATGATGTTCGTCTCGCCGAGGAAATCGTAACCCCAGACACGGTTCAAAATCGTCTGACGGTCCAGCACCTGGCGTGGATGGCTCATAAACAGGTGCAGCAAGTTATACTCGGTAGCCGTCAGTTCGATCAAGCGACCGCCGCGCGTCACCTCACGGGTAGCCATATTGAGTTGCAAGTCTCCAAACTGCAAAATCTGGCTTTGCAGTTCTCCGCCTTGCTCCGTACGCTGCGTGCGCTGCTGTCGGCGCAGGATGGCTCTGACACGGGCTACCAGTTCGTCAAACTCGAACGGCTTGGTGAGATAGTCGTCCGCGCCGGTATCCAGGCCGGTCACGCGGTCGCGTACCTCGTCTTTTGCTGTCAGCATCAAAATAGGTACATCCTGTGTGGTCGGGTTTGCGCGTAGACGACGGCACACCTCCAGCCCGTCTATGCCCGGCAGCATCAAATCCAGAATCACCAGGTCGGGGTTTAAGCGCTGCGCTGCCGAGATGCCTTCCTGCCCGTCAGTGGCAGATTCGACCTGAAATCCCTCGTAACGCAGCCCCAGGCGGATCAGCTCTTGAATATTTTCCTCGTCGTCAACAACCAGTACTTTCAAAGAGGGTTGCTTCTCCTGGTTTTGATTCGTCTGCCATGTCATAACAGTCTCCCAATCTGCCTCAATCAGTTTGAGTTCTTTCCCCGCCTTGCGAGGCATATGCTTCCCCGGCAATAGTACCGGCAGCATCAAAGTATTCTTTCCAGAAACACATTAATATATTACCACAAAATTCATTATAGATATCCGCTTCCTTCATACGCAAGAAAACAGGGGATATTCCAGGGGGGGTCTCAGCAGAAATTAATCCAGTAGAAGAGACCTGTTATCTGGTTTCCTCGTATGCCCGTGCGAAGCGTGCCGCCCAGCGAGCGTTGTTGATGAGCAGAGCTTTGTTGGCCTCGACGCTTTCGCCAGCAGTGACCTGCGCGACGTGGGCAAGCAGGAAAGGTGTCATTGCGGAGCCGAGAATGCCCTGTGCGCGGGCAAGCTGGAGAGCTTCTTCGGTCGCGGCTTCCAGTGGGCCAGATTCCATTGCATACTCTGCTGGGATGGGGCAGGCCACGACCAGCCCTTTGAGGTTGCATTCCCACTGCATGCGAGCAATGGTCGCGACCATCTTCACCTCGTCGGCCCGATGTGCCAGTGTACGCCCGCTTGATGGGACGTAGAAGGCCGGAAATTCTCCCGTCTGCCAGCCGATGACCGGCACGCCCTGCGTTTCCAGGTATTCAAGCGTCAAATCCAGATCAAGGATCGATTTGGCCCCGGCGCAGACGACAAGCACGGGTGTGCGGCTCAACTCGGTCAGGTCGGCTGAGATATCCATGCTGGTCTCCGCTCCGCGATGGACACCACCGATGCCGCCGGTCGCAAAGAAATGGATGCCCGTCATATGTGCGCAGAGCATCGTCCCGGCCACCGTTGTCGCGCCTATCTTCCCCGTTGCCAGCGTCGCCGCCAGGTCGCGCCGACTCACCTTCTGCACCTCTCGCGCTGTCGCCAGCCGTTCGATCTCCTGCGTGTTCAGGCCTACCACAATCTTGCCATCGAAAATACCAACCGTCGCGGGCGTCGCGCCTTCAGCACGAATCGCCTCCTCCATTGCCTTCGCCACCTCGATGTTATGCGGATATGGCAGCCCGTGCGCAATCACCGTCGACTCCAACGCCACCACCGGCGCGTGCCTCTCAATAGCGTCACGCACCTTTTCTGAAAAGCGTATATGTGAATGTTGTTGCATGCAATAACTCCTGATTTTCTCGAACTATCATATCATTTTGATATTTTAAACGCAAAGGCAAGCTATGAGGAAAGCCCCGCCCATGTCAGTTTGAGTGCAGCGAAGAATCTGCCTTTCAGCAGTGTGACAGAGGGTGGTTTTAGATTATTCGCTGCACTCAAACTGACATATGCAAGTCTGACGTGTCATCCAACACTCCTATTTATGCTTCTCAATTTGCATCTCGTTTCGGGAAGATGATATAGTAATCCCTGGGCCTACTTCTTGCGTGTCGTGTATAGTGAGAGTAAGCAAGCTTTCAAGTAAACATGCCGTTCAAAATACCATGTGTGAGGGAAGAAGATGTCTTTAAAGGGAAAATTATTTGCTGCTGGTCTGATGGCCGGTGGCGTGATAGGGGCGATGGTGGCCGTGAACAAGTTTGTTGAGGCCAGCGTGGGTGAACTTGATACCGTGCTGACAGGCGAGGAACGTCGCTATCCATGGAAGTACGGTGATATGTTTTATACAGTGAAGGGCGCAAGCAGTGCGAAGCCGCTTCTGCTCATTCACGATTTCAGTCCCGGAGCCTCTTCGTTTGAGTGGCGCAAGAACGTTGATGCCCTCGCTGAGCAGTTTCGCGTCTACGCCATCGACCTCCTCGGCTTCGGCCTCTCGGATCGCCCTTCAATTGACTACACGGCGGAGACTTACGTTGATCTGATCGGCGATTTTATCAAGGAGATGATCGGCAAACCTACTGTCGTCGTGGCACATGGCATAACCGCTGCCTACGTCATTGCCGACGCCTACCGCCGACCGCAGCTTTTTGAGCGTCTCATCCTGGTCTCGCCGCCGCAATCCATTCTGCTGGAATCGATCCCCGGCCCACTTGGCGCTGCCCGGAAATTTATTCTGCGTGCCCCCGTGCTGGGGCAGTTCATCCACAATATGCTGACCACGCGGCCCGTTCTGCGCAGCTATTACGAGGACAGGGGCTACTACAATCCCGGCCTTGTCACCGACGAACTGGTCGAGTATATCTACACCAGCGCCCACCAGTCAAATGCACGCTATCCCGTTGCTTCCTTCTTGAGTGACTACCTCGGTATGGATGTTCACGAGGCCGCCGCCCGCCTCAAAGTCCCTGTTATAGCAGTGTGGGGCCGCGAGGAAACAGCAGTTCTGCCCGAGGCCAACGAGGCTTTTAAGCGGGCCAACAACAGCTTCGATATCCACGTGCTACCCGAAAGCCGCTCGCAATTGCAGGCCGAACAGGCCGTTCGCTTCAACCACCTTGTCCGCGAGTTCGCGGTCGCACCTGTTACACACTAGATTGCGGGCGAGGGCGATTACCGTCCCTGTAGCATAACCACCATCTCAGGGGTGGCCACCATCAGGCCACCCTACCCCAGGCCGACCGCAAGGGTCGGCCCTACTATACTCGATGCGGCTCTAAGAGCCGCGTCAGGTACCGTATATAGTAGGGCCGACTCTTGCGGTCGGCCTGTTGCCAATGGCTGATTTGTTTTTGCCTATTTGTGGGCAAGGGCGGATTGGGTTTGCTGTTGCTGCTGCTGTTGTACTGACTCGATGAGCGAGTTCAACTGCTGGGGAGAGACGACTTTGTTGGTCTGCGGGTCAAAGATGACGTTATCCTGCGGGCAATAGTAGAGGTGATTGTAGATGTCCGTGGCGCTATCCCAGGCCCCATATTCTTTCTGTGCTTCCAGATCGCCCCGTGTGATGCGGGTAAATGCAAGGAAGGACATAATCAGCGTCCCAATGATGCCGAGCAGTGCGATGATGACTAAGGCCAGTTCAACTGGTACAAAGCCCGACCCGAAGCTTTCCGAGCCAACGAAGACGAGAATACAAAAGGCGCAGATACCAACCACGACCACCCCGATTGAGATGAATGACATCATCGATATCTTCTTTCCCGGCATCGCTGGTGGCCCGTAGGGAACCTGTCCCGATTGATACGCGGCTGAAAGCCTTACCACTTTTGCATTTTTGTCGACCGGACACACAGGCTTTTGACCGATATTAGTTGCTGCCATGTACAACCTCCTTATAAGACCCTGATTGGGAGATGAATACTCAAACCAGGAATTTATCATGTTGCTATTATTGTAACCAATAAAAGAAGGTGGCGGCAAGTGGTACGTGTCATCCTGAGCGCAGCGAAGGATCTGAGGCAACCAGTTTGTATGGCGAGCAACAGATCCTTCGCTGCGCTCAGGATGACATGGCTGAAGGTGGCGGCAAATGGGATTTGACATCAGTTCCTCTACTCGCTACACTGACAAAAAAACAAGTTAGAAGCGGAGAGGATAGTCTTAATTTATGCTTATATCCATTACTATTGTTGGACTTGGCCCCGGACGCTGGGTCGAGCTTACATTGGAGGCGCGGGATGTGCTGGCGCGGGCGGCGCAGGAGCACCAGCCCGTCTACTTTCGCACGCTCGTCCATCCTGTTGCTGAAGAAATCAAACAAAATTTGCCCGATTTGCGTATGGAGTCATTTGATCGCTTTTATGAGGAATCCGAGAACTGGGAGACGCTGTATACAAAGCTTGCTGAAGAGGTATGCTCGCTGGCGGAGCAGGGACCTGTGATCTATGCCGTGCCGGGCGACCCTTTGATTGGCGAGGCTTCGGTACATGGAGTGCTACGAATGGCACGCGAGCACGGGCTGAAAACGCGCATCGTGAGCGGCCTCTCTTTCCTGGAACCTGTTTGTAACACGCTGGAGATCGATCCATTAGAGGCCGGTATGCAGATGATCGATGCCACGCTGTTGGCCGTGTCGGGCAGCGACGAGCTGGCTGGCAAAATTCTTCCTACCATGCCTCTGCTGGTGGCGCAACTCTATAATCGCAGGCTGGCCAGCGCGGTCAAGCTGGCGTTGAGCGAGTTCTACCCGGACGAGTGGACGGTGAAGCTGGTACGCGCAGGGAGAGACGAAGATGGCAAACAAGAGGTGGTCGTAGAGCTACCGCTCTACGAGCTTGACCGCCGCAGCTATCCCGACCAGTTCAGTGTGCTTTACGTGCCGCCGGTGGACGAGTTGACGGCGCTGCGCCTGCCGGAGACGCTGCGCTACATCACTATGCGCCTGCGCCGCGAACCCGATGGCTGCCCCTGGGACCGCCAGCAGACGCACGAGACATTGACGCGCTACGTTATCGAGGAGACCTACGAGGTGGTGGAGGCCATTGAGGAGGGGGATATGGAGAAGCTGGCCGATGAACTTGGCGATCTGCTGCTCCAGGTCTACCTGCACGCGGAACTGGCGCGCCAGGAGGGGGCGTTTGCCATCGGTGACGTGCTTGAGCACATCAACGCCAAGCTGATTCGCCGCCATCCGCACGTCTTTGGCTCCGTTGAGGTCAGCAATGCACAGCAGGTGAACCAGAACTGGGAGGCCATCAAGCGACAGGAACGCATCGCCTCTGGAAAGGATGTGCAGTCTGAGAGCGCGCTGGAGGGCGCGAAGCGGGCAGCACCTGCTCTGGTTGTAGCGCAGGATATTCAAAAGCGTGCCGTGCGCGCCGGATTTGAATTTCCCACGCTGGACGATGCCTTCAAGAAGCTGGAGGAGGAGATCAGCGAACTCAAGGAGGCCACCATGCCTGAACACCAGCTCGAAGAACTGGGCGACGTGCTCTGGATGGTAGCCCGCATCGCAGGCAAGCTCGACATTAACGCCGAAGAGGCGCTGCGCTTCGCCATCCGCAAGTTCCGTCATCGTTTCCAGACAATGGAGCGACTTGCCCGCGATCAAGGTCGCTCATTGTCCGACTACAGCCGTCCCGAACTGAGCGACCTGTGGAACCAGGCAAAAAGGCTCTCTACTGATGGCTTGCATGAAACGGCATAAGGTGATAGAGTAAGCGTCGTTATGAGAAACGAATTGTTAGCGTGGTTTGCGCGTGAGGGGCTGCTGCTGCAAGAAGTGGTCTCGGCTGCTGAGAACCCGGAGCAAGATGAAGTCAAAGTGCTGATGAGGGGACCTGTCATCGCGCTCAGCCGCGCCAGTGACGACTTCCGTGAATGTCCTGATCCCGTGCTCTTTGGCTATCCAGAATCGTCTCTAGATATGATGACCCTGGACGATATGCACGCCTTCGTGGCGCTGTGGTTCGATCAAGCCGTGGAAGCGGGCATGGGACGCTGCTTCGTGTGCAATCAGGCGCTGGATAATAGCGGCGAGAAGCCCTGGGATGCCGTCTTCGTCACGAAAGAGCTGTTTTGCTGGCTGCTGGTTCACTTCGATTGCAAACGCTATCTCAGTCGCGATCTGAAGGGGCGCAATCCCTTCGAGGTCAGCCCAGGCTCACCCGAATTTTTCGATTTGCGCTTGCCTGATTAATCGTTTCTAAGGATAGAGGGTATGGATAAAAATCAGATTGCAAACCTGCTGGATGAGATTGGCGCTCTGCTGGAGTTGAAGGAGGGGAGCAATCCCTTTGAGGTGCGTGCCTATCAGAACGCGGCGCGAATTCTCAATGCGCTTGAAGGTGACATCACGGAGCTTGACCGCGAGGGCAGGCTCAAAGGCATGCCCGGCATTGGACCGACTATACTCAAGCGTATCGAAGAGGCGATCAATACAGGGCATATTGCCCTCTATGATGAGCTGGTTGCCTCGACGCCGCCGGTCAAGCTGGAGATGCTGCGCCTGCCCGGTATCGGGCCGAAAAAGATCAACGCCATCTATAACCAGTTGCGCGTCAACAGTCTGGCGGAGTTGAAGCAGGCGGCGGAGGAGAATAAGATCGCGCCACTGCCCGGTTTTGGCAAGAAGACGCAGGAGAAAATCTTGCAGGGTATTGCCTTCCTTGCGCAGCATTCTGACCGCTATCTCTACCCGGTAGTGGAGGCGGAGGCGGAACGCATGCGCGACGCGCTGGCAACGCTGCCGCAGATCGTGCGGCTGGAAATCGCAGGCAGCCTGCGCCGCCGCCGTGAGACGGTGAAGGATATCGACGTGGTTGTCAGTGTGAGCGACAATGCCAGCGAGGAGGAGCGGCAGCAGATCATGGATTTCTTTACCCGTCAGCCCTCGGTGGTGACGGTCACAGGCAAAGGTCCAACCAAATCGAGCGTGGTGCTGAACAACGGCATTGCGATGGATCTGCGCGTCGTCAATGATAGCCAGTTCCCCTATACGCTGCACCATTTCAGCGGCTCCAGAGAGCACCATATTGCCCTGCGTCGGCGGGCGCTGGCGCGGAACATGACCATCAACGATTATGGTCTGTTCCGGGGCAAGGAGCCGAACCTGGAACTGGTTCCGGCCCGCGACGAAGCTGATATGTACCGGGCGCTGGGGCTGGACTATATCGAGCCGGAACTGCGCGAAGATATGGGCGAGATTGAGGCGGCGGAAAAGCACGAGCTGCCCACACCGGTGACGTTAAGCGATATGCGCGGCGTTTTGCACGTCCACTCTGTCTGGAGCGATGGGCAGAACACCATTCGCGAAATGGCTGAGGCCTGTATCGAGCGCGGCTACCAGTACCTGGGCATTACCGATCATAGCAAGGTCGCGGCCTACGCAGGTGGTCTGTCGGTGGAAGACCTGAAGCGGCAGGGCGAGGAGATCGACCGGCTGAACGAGGAGTTCGCGGGCAAGATACGCCTTCTCAAGGGGACAGAGTGTGATATATTAAAAGATGGGTCGCTGGACTTCCCTGATGAGGCGCTGGCAAGCCTGGATTTTGTCGTCGCGTCCATCCATAGCAACTTCAACCTGTCGGAGGAGGAGGAGACGCAACGCATGATACGCGCCATCTCCAACCCCTACGTCAATATCATCGGACACGTGACGGGACGCATCCTGCTGGGCAGACCGGGCTACCCGTTAGATATAGACGCGGTGATCGAGGCAGCGGTAAAGCACATGGTCAGCATCGAGATCAACGCTCACCCGTCCAGACTGGACCTGGACTGGCGCTACCTGCGCCGGGCGCGTGATAAGGGCATGAAGATACCTATCGATCCCGATGCGCACAGCATCGACGGGCTGGATGTTATGCGTTACGGCGTCTACATGGCCCGCAAAGGCTGGCTGACTGCCAGCGATGTACTGAATGCTTTTCCCCTGGAAAAGCTGTTGAGCTACTTTCAGGAACAACGAAACGTCCATTAAACCCGTAGGGGCGACCTTCAGGGTTGCCCGCGAGGCGAGAGCGCTAGCGACTCGCCTCGCACACCATGTCAGACTGGCAATGCGCTTCGCTGTTGCCAGCGGGCGACCCTGAAGGTCGCCCCTACGATCTAGTTGAAAGGAATAATGAGAAATGCCAGAAGAGGTAGTGTTAGAGATACAGCCCCGGTCGGTACTGGGGAAAGCGAGCAAACGGCTACGTAAAGCCGGTATTCTGCCCGCCAATATCATTGGACAAAATGAGGCACCGATGGCCGTCCAGATAGACGCCCATGCTTTCGAGTTGCTGGTGAAAGCGCATCACGGCACGAATATGATTACGCTCCGCATCCCGGAGACAGGTGCCACACAGACGGCGCTGATTCGCCATGTGCAGCACGAGCCGCGTTCCGGCAAGCCGATTCACGTGGATTTCTTCCGCGTCAACCTGACAGACCGCGTGACAGTCAGAGTGCAGCTGCGCTTCGTTGGTGAATCTCCGGCGGTCAAGAACGAGGGCGGCGTCTTGCTGCATCTGGTGGATACGCTGGAAGTCGAAACCGAAGCGGGGAGCATTCCCGAATACATCGAGATCGATGTCACGCCACTCACGCAGATAGACGACCTGATTACCGCCGGGGCTGTCGTGCTACCCGAGCACATGACGCTGATTGTTGAAGCGAGCGAGCCGGTGGTGAAAGTTGCCGCGACCCGCGCCGAAGCAGCCGTGGAATCAGCTGAGGCTCCAACGCCCACTCCTGCTGCGGCTGAGACGCCTGCCCAGGCTGCTGAATAAGCCGAGTAATATGTTTCCTGTAGGCGCTGAATTTATTCTGCGCACCGCCGATTTATCGGCCCCTGTGGCTCCATTGGCCGATAAATCGGCGGTGCGCAGAATAAATTCAGCGCTTACGAACGTTTTGGGTTAGGGGAGAGCATAGAGTAGATATGCGCATAATGATCGTGACGGATCAGTATCCGCCGATGGTGGGAGGGGTGCCGCGAGTTACGCATGATCTGGCGGTGGATTTTGCCAATCGCGGCCACCAGGTCTGGGTGGTTGCGCCCAGTCAGGGGCCGCGGGATGTGCGGCGGTATGATCAAAAGGTGCGCCTCTATCGCTTCTCTTCCTTCGAGTGGCCGACCTACGAGGGGCTGCGTATCCCCTTTCTGCCATTTTTGCCGGTGCGCAACCTGATTAAGCGCAGCGACCCTCATGTTATCCACGTTCACTCGCCCATCGTGCTGGGTAATATTGCTCAGATTATGGCAGGGGGACTGCGCAAGCCTGTTATTGCCACCAACCACTATCTGCCCATCAACTTGAGCCGCTCACTGAGTAACGATGCACTGATCAGCAAGCCATTCAATCTGATCACCTATTCGTACCTGGTGAGCTTCTGCAATCGCTGTGAGTACGTGACGGCCCCGACACAGACGGCGCTGAATCTGCTCTACGAGCACGGACTGAAAGCGCCGGCCAGCGCTATTTCCAACGGCATCGACCTGCGCCGCTACTCGCCCGGCCCGAAGGATGAGCTGATGCGCCAGCGTTTCAACCTACCGCCAGATCGCCCCCTCATCTTGCATGTTAACCGGCTGTTCGAGGAGAAGCGCGTGGATGTGCTGATCGATGCAGTGGCGAAGATGCAGAGCAATGCGCATATCGCCATTACCAGTACGGGGCCTATGGAGGGCGAGCTACGGGCGCAGGTGCAGCGCCTGGGCCTTGAGGATCGCATCTCCTTCCCGGGCTATATTCCCGATGCTGACCTTGTTGCGCTCTACCGGCTGGGCGATATCTTTGCCATTCCCTCTGAGGCGGAATTGCAGAGCCTGACGACGATGGAGGCGATGGCCTGCGGTCTGCCTGTAGTAGCTGCCAACGCTTTCGCGCTGCCGGAACTGGTGCATCACGAAGAGAACGGCTTCCTCTTCCAGCCGGGCAACAGTGAGGAGATGGCGCGCTACCTGGATAGCCTCGTCAATGACGTAGAGCTGCGCAGGCAGATGGGGGAAAAGAGTCTGGAGATTGTGGCCGTGCATGACCGCAGGCGCGTACTCAATCAATGGGAAGCGCTCTACCGCCGACTCTCCATGGAGTTTATCGAGGCCAGAGAGCGCAAACAGCGTCTGCGTCTAGCGCGCAAGCACCCCGGCTACCGGCGCACAGAACATCATCCGCACACTGTGCGCATGGGAGAATTATTTTCGACGCGAAAAAAACGTTTGGAGGGGTAATCATTCAGGTCCAGCGGCGATGGAAGAGGCGGGCAAGGCCGCGTTCTATATCCCAGCGGAACTGGATGCTGTAGTAGCGGAACCATTGGACGCACGACTGCCACCAGAATGGCTGCGGCGAGAACTGCCTCTGACGATAACGCTCATCGCCGGGAACGGGGATGGGAACAGGAGTAAGCGAGCTAAGGTGGAGCTGAGACCGGGTTTTACTATTTGCTTTCTTGTCTTCGTGTGCATCGCTCATGCAGAAACATACTCCTTGTGACACAATGGTACAACTACTTGCTATAAGTATAGACATTCTTCACCTGAATGTCCAGTGTTTTGGAAGGGACATCGAAGGAATGCTCTACTTCATGTAGCTTGTAGTACCAGAAATGTCCGCTATTTTCATTGACAGCAGTAGAGCATTCCTCTATACTGTAGGCACAGACCAACCTTGCTGCGTAGAGCGGAGGAGTCTGTGCATTTTTATTTTTTCCACGGGATAATCCCGAACATTGGGGAAAGGGATAGGTAACGAGCAATGGTTAAAGCAAGGACAACGCCGATGTCCACATCAGAGGCAGGCCGTAAGGGGGGTAGTACGGTACGCGAGAAGTACGGTGAAGACTACTACCGGCGTATTGGCAAAAAAGGTGGCACAAGCCTGAAGGAGAAGCGCGGAAGTGAGTACTATCGCACAATTGCTCAGAAGGGTGGGCAGGCCAATGTCAGCAAATATGGCCCTGACCATTTCTCTGAAATGGGCAAGAAAGGCGGCAACAGCACTAAAGAGCGGCATGATGCCGATTTTTACAGTCGCATCGGCAAGAAGGGTGGGGCTGCCAAACGCCAGAGGAATGTAAGATAATCACACAGGAGAGAAAGGTGGTCAGTTCCCCGGCGCTGCGCCGGGGAACTGACCACCTTTCTCTCCTGTGTGAAATTCAGACGCCAGTGCGCAGTTTGGCAAGGTCGTCTGCGATAGCGGAGGCAACATCAGTTTCCGCCGTCTCTCGCGCCATGCGCAGAGCATTTTTGATGGCGCGAGCGTTAGAGCGTCCATGCGCCACAATAGCTGCTCCATTGACGCCCAGCAGCGGCACGCCACCGTATTCTGCGTAGTCCAGACGTTTGAAGGTCTTGCGCAGCCCTGGTCGCAGTATGGCCCCGGCAAGTTTTGCTGGCAGCGAAGCGGTCATCTGTTCGCGTATCAGCAACAGGAATGTTTCACCCAGTCCCTCGCTGAGTTTCAGTACCACGTTGCCGACAAAACCGTCGCAGACCACCACGTCAGCCTTCCCGGCAGGAATGTCACGCCCCTCGATATTGCCGAGGAAGTTCAGACCCAACGCTGATGCGCTTTCTTTGATGAGCTGGTGCGCCTCAATGACCTGCTGGTTGCCTTTGGTCT
Source organism: uncultured Chloroflexia bacterium (assembly GCA_963736995.1). GTDB lineage: Bacteria > Chloroflexota > Ktedonobacteria > Ktedonobacterales > Ktedonobacteraceae > CADDYT01. Next base: position 176,431 of record CAVTRB010000005.1, on the reverse strand, counting down.
CTTCTTCGCCATTCGAGAGCAGCCCGATACGGGGTGAATTGATGTGGAAAATGCGGTTCATGTAGATCGAACCCATGAGCGCGAACTGCTGTAAATACTCCGGTTTGCAGTCGACGTTGGCTCCCATGTCGATGACGAGACACACCCCCTCCTTCGTCGGCATGACTCCGCCCAGAGCGGGCCGCTCGACGCCGGAAATGCGCTTGAGGGTAAAGATGGAGGCGGCCAGCATCGCACCGCTGTTCCCCGCCGAGAGGGCAGCCACTGCAAGCTCGTCGCGCACCAGTTCAAGCGCCAGCGTCATAGAGGCTCGCTTCTTGCCACGTACCGCCGTTGCCGGATGCTCATCCATCTCAATCACTTCGTCCGTGTTGACAATGGGCAGATCAAGCCCTGCCGTGTCATATCTGGCAAGCTCGGCACGAATGGCTTCCTCACGGCCTACCAGGTACACGCCGATGCCATATTCGCGAGCCGCCTGGACCGCTCCCTCTACTGTTGCGGCAGGAGCAGAATCGCCACCCATGGCATCCAGAGCCAGACGAATAGCGGTTTTCTCGGTGCTCATGCTGGCTTTCCTTCCTACTCCCCCGGTTCACCAATCGTCTCTTTGACCAGCCCAACCAGTTCCTCAAGATCGAACGGTTTGTAGACGATGCGGACAACCCCCGCATCGCGAAACGCCTGCTCTTCGTTGCCTGCACTGAGAAAGGCGGTCACAACGATGACGGGAATATTCCGTTCGCTGCCCATGGCCATCAGTTTCAGTTCGTCGCGCCCATCCAGGTAAGGCATCATCAGGTCGAGCAGGATGAGATCAGGATTATGTTCGCGCAGCGCGTCATAGAAGCGCAGGCTCTGCGTTGTCATATATGTTTCATAGCCTTCATCGGCCAGCGCCTCCGTCAGCAGGTCGGCAATCGTCGGGTCGTCATCCATAATAAGGATTTTCTTTGTCATGATAGCAGCGGCCCCCTCATCTCAAAAAAGCATTGCAGTGTACGCAAGCAAGTATTGCTCTTTTTGCGAGTACACCTGTATTATACCATTCTCTTCTCCAAAATAGACGCCTCACGTGGCCTTTTTGTTTCCAACGTAGGACTATCGTTTTTACGATACAAAGCAGAGATAACTAGCCTCGTTGTTTTATGTTGCGCAACCTGTGCCGTCGCTGTGAAACCAGCCTGCCTTCTCTGAGGAAGGGTAACACAGCTTCGGCTACGTGTTGTGCAGCGAGCACCGGGGCGCTGTGGTTGGCGGAGATAAACACATCGTTCGGACGTGGATGGCGGGGACGGGCGGTCAAGGCATCTCGTCTTCCCCAGATGAAGAGCGTGGGAACAGCTGGCACCGCCGGAATTGAGAAGGGGGCGCGACCTTTTCCCGGCAATTCGAGCAGCATGCGTTTGAGGTTGTCCAGTGGCTGCAACTCGATCTCGCTCATCCACTCGCTGGCGCAGGCGTTGCGGCGTAGGTTAAACCCCACCGCCAGCAGCATCGCATAGAGCCGCCAGTCGGAGAGAATCCAGTTCGCCAGCCCGCTGCGCCGGGCATCGATCCACTGCTCCAGTTCGAGGGCCAGCCTCCACGACTCACGCAGGTAGATCGGGCAGAGGAAGACGGCAGCTGCGACGCGCTGCGGATAACGCTGCACATAGGCTTCCCCGGCCCGCGTGCCCGTCGAATAGGCCAGGATTGACCACTGCTCGATGCCCAGTGCTGTCCGTAGTTCCTCAAGCGCCTCAGCACAGGCCGGATAATATGACTTACCCGACACCTCCAGGTAAGCAGCGCCAACACCAGGCAACTCGACCAGGATGAGCTGGAAATGCGGTTTGAGCAGCGGAACCAGGTTTCGCCACACCTTGTAGGTTACACCCCAGCCATGAATTAAAAGTAGGGGAGGTCCACTGCCCTCCAATCGATACGACAGCATAGCTCTCTTCACCACTCTCTGTTCTACCATGAGCGGTCACAGCCACAGGGACTGCATGACAACGGCTGTGCTTCCCGTATTGTACCATATCAGTAGCGCATATGCTATGCATATGTTATAAAGAGGACTACCATGTTTAATCAAAAAAAGATACTCATCCTAACTTCAAAAACCGGTGGGGGCCACATCAGCCTGGCCGAGTCCCTGCGTGACCTGCTTATACAAAACGAACAGGCAAATGGAGAGGACACAAACACTATCTATCTTCCTGAAAATATTACCATTCTCGACCCCCAGCCACACTTCTTTCACCAGCATTACCAACTGGTAAGCCGCTACGCACTCTGGCTGTGGGCGGCGGAATTTCAGTTCTTCGACACCCCCCGCCGTTCGCAACTGGGACATCATGTCTTCACGCAACTGGTAAGCCGCCAACTTCACCGCCTGCTGGATGAATGGTGCCCCGATCTCATCATCACTACCTATCCATTCCTCTCCTACGAGGTCACTCGTACTCTTGAGCAGCGTTCCTCTCACATCCCCCTGGTGATGCTCTTTTCCGATGCCAACGGCGTCCACGCCTCCTGGCTCAGTGAGCGACAGGCAGCTGCGACTTTCGCCACCACTCGCGAGAACTACGAGCAGGCCCTGGCAGCCGGTTTCTTCCCCGCACGCCTGCACCTTACCGGCTGGCCTGTACGCGCTCAATTCTCCCAACCGCATCTGCTCACCAGCCAGGCGCGAGCAGAAACCCTCAACCTGCTCGGCCTCGATCCCAATCGCTTCACCGTCTTTCTCCAGGGCGGCGGCGAGGGGGCCGCTCGTTTCAGCCGCACCATAGAAACCGTGCTGGCGACCGCGGCTGCTGCTGGAAATCTGCAAGTCATCCTGGCAACAGGCAGCAATGCTGTCCTGCTCGAACGTTATAAAGCTGTGAGCAACGTTGCTGCTCTCCCCTTTACATCAGAAATTGCCCCCTTCATGGCTGCCGCCGACGTCATCATGGGCAAGGCAGGCCCCAACATGCTCTTTGAGTCTGTGACCCTGGGCAAGCCCTTCATCGCCACTACCTACATCCCTGGTCAGGAAGAGGCCAACCTGCCCTTCATTCAGCGTCACGGCCTCGGCCGGGTTGCTCTTCGCCCGCACGAGCAGCGCGCCCTGCTCACCGACCTCCTCCACAATCCCGACCAGCTCAGCACCATGTCCGCCACCGTCGACGCCTACCGTCGCTGGAACAACGAGGCCACCCGGCGCATCGTCCCCCTCCTCAACGCCCTTCTCATCTCCCAGACAAACCTGTAGGCGCTCGATTGATCGCATGAATATTGACAACCAAAACCGAGAACCAACATGTCATCCTGAGCGCAGCGAAGGATCGAAGCGGTTGGTTGGTAGCCCGCTGAGATCCTTCGCTGCGCTCGATGGCCATAGGGGAAACGCCTCTTTTCGTATGGAGGTGGACGCTGAGATCCTTCGCTGCGCTCAGGATGACATGCCAGGGAGTGAAACTGAAGAGGCTAGTTCTATTTTACTACTCGCTTGCCTTGACTTCTCGGATAAAGTCAAGTATTATTCTTGTGTAGCAAGCAAGCGAACAAGCGAATAGAGAACAAGGTAGACACACAAAAAGGTTAACACTGAAGTGAAGAGACCGGGCAGCTTCTCTCGCCCGTATCGCCGTCCCCGTAATCCGTCCTCCCAGATTATCCCTCCAGCAGGTGAAGCTCTACGCCTGTCCTCCCCCTCTTCGCAGGGGCTTCGTTTCCTGTGCTCGCGGCCAACCAGCAGACTTCTCTCTTCTGTTCGGGCAAGCGAGCGCGGAGGCGGAGCCTCTCCCCTCTTTTTTCCTCCTGTATTATAAAAACAGAAATGATACGTCTTTAAACAGCCCGGTGGGTGCCAGCCGGGCGCATCTCTATCTCATCGGAGAATATGTTATGGTCATGTCTGTTCCTGATAACCTTCTATCACTGCTTGCCCACCTGCGTGAAAACGTTATTGCGCCGGGGGCCGGAGGGCGGCGTACACTGCTGGAATATATCCGTCAGAGTAGTGGTGCGCGGCTCGCACTGCTCTATATACTCAATATATCCGATCAGACACTCGCCCTGGTAGAACAAAGCGGGCAACCACCAGAGGCAGAGCAGCAGAAAGCTAAAGATCATACAGGTCTGTATGATCCTTTTCATCTCCCTGTGTACGGTCTCTTCGGTAAGGCATTACAGCTACGCGCCTTGCACATCCTGTCCGATCTCTATGTCGATACGCCTGGCTTGCCGGAGGAATTGTACTGGACATGGCCAGGTGGACAGGTGCTGCTGGCTGCTATTGGCTCGGATGTGACTGCGCAGGGATTGCTCGTTCTCTGCTTTTCCCCGGACGATCATTTCGAACTGGACGAGCAAACGAGAAGCAGCCTGCTGCTCTGTGCCGCCTTGCTCTCTGCCTACCTCATGGAGCCGGAAACTGCGATTTCGCCAGTCGATGCTCAGAAAACGGAGGCAGCGGCGCAACCAGATCAGGTGCAGGAGGCTATCGAGCGCGAGCGGGAGCGCATTGCGCGTGATATCCATGATGGTGCGGCCCAGCAGATTGCCTCTGTGCTGCACCGGCTCAAATTTGTTTCGCGCCTGCTCGAACGTGAGACCGATGCTTACGTACCGGCGAACCGGGAATTAGTGCTGCACGAGCTTGGGCGTGCCTGCGAGGTGCTGGAGATGGGCTTGAATGAACTGCGTACCAGTATCACCTCACTACTGCCGCCGCAGCTGGAAGACCAGGACTTCGATGCCGCACTGCGCAGCCTGCTGGACGAGTTCGCCTTCCACGAAGCGGGAGTCGAAGTCTTCTATGAGAACGAGCAGCCCGACCTCGTGCCACCTGCGCTCGCGGCTCCCCTCTTCCGCTTCGTGCAGGAGGCGCTGCATAACGTGTGCAACCATGCTCATGCCACTCGCGTCTCTGTGCGCGTTCGCACCCTCCCCGGGTTGCTTGTCACCGAGGTGCAGGACAACGGTGTTGGCTTTGATCTCCAACAAACGGCAAACAAGCCTGCTATGGTAGGTGCAGGTGTCGGGGCAGGTGCGAATAGTGCTGTTTCGAGCGAGGAAACGGGCAGTTGGCAGCATTTTGGCCTGCGTGATATGCGCGAGCGCATCACGCAGGCCGGGGGACGCTGGCAAGTTATCAGTATCCCGGGTGAAGGAACAACCCTCAAGGCCATTTTCCCCATCGCAAAGCGCCCGTTTGTGCTGACTGAACGCGAGCGTGAGGTGCTGCAACTCCTCGCGGCGGGTCTGACCAATCGCGCCATCGCCGAAAAGCTCTCCATCAGCCTGGAAACTGTCAAATCGCATGTGCATCACATCGTGCAAAAATTGCAGGTCAGCGATCGCACGCAGGCCGCCGTCGTTGCCACTCGTCTCGGTCTGCTTTAAATCCTCTAGAGAAAAAAGTGGTGAGAGGTTGCAAAAGCCCGGCTTTTGCAACCTCTCACCACTTTTTTCTCTCCTTATCACACCTCTTCGGGCAGCAGTCCCTGTCGTAGTGCATAGATGGCGGCCTGCGTGCGGTCGCGAATATTGAGCTTCTGGAAGATGATCGAGAGATAATTCTTTACCGTCTTTTCAGAATAGGCCAGCTTTTCTGCGATCTCTTTATTGCTCATACCCCCCGCCACGTAGCGTAGAATCTCCACCTCCTTCTCCGTCAGGGCTGTAATATCGTGGACGGGCGAGGCAGCGGAGACGGCTTCAGCCAGGCGGCGGAACTCGCCTACCAGCGTTCCCGTCAGTCCTGGCTCGATACAGGTGCCGCCCTGATGTACGGTGCGAATCGTCTGCGCTACCTCTCGTGCCGACACGCTTTTCAGCAGGTAGCCTCGCGCCCCGTTCTTCATGGCCTGCAACAACTGCTGCTCCTGCCGGTACATAGTCAGCATAATTACTGCCAGTTCGGGGAACTCTCGCGTCACCTGCCGGGTCAGCGCGACGCCATCAACGCCTGGCATGCTGATATCCATCAGCACCACGTCCGGGCGCAGTTGTCGTATCTTCGTCAGCGCCTCAAAGCCGTCGACCGCCTCTCCAACGACCTGTAGATCTTCTTCCAGCGCCAGCAGCTGCCGCAGTCCCTCTCGCATCAGGGCATGATCGTCCACCAGCAACACGCTAACTACGCCAGTCACCTGGCCATTTCTTACATCCTGTCTCTCCAGTATACTCGTTTGTGTTGCAACAGATGCTGTACGCATGTAAGGCATATCCCTATGGCCAGATGCAGGTAATTGCGTGGCAACTGTTGTATACTGACTATCGTTACTATAAGTAAGTTGCATAATTACGACTCCTTTCGCGATCCCTTGAGCCGAACAGTTTCTCGACTCTATCATGAAGCTCTGCCCAGGGGATCATTGGATGGATGTGCATTTTCTAATTGTAGTATAGCAACCAGGCGAAGTAATACATCACTCACCTGGGGGATTTTTTAAAATATCTCTCACGTGTATTTTACAGGTGGCAAGGATAGATAGGGGTCAACACGTGGGATGTAAAGAAAGGACGAACCGGGAAACGTTTTATGGAGACGATTTCGCAGGAAGCACAGAACGCGCGGGAAGCGCGGGTACTGGCGGAAACCTATGAAGAGGCGCAGCGGCGTTTTGCCGGGATAGAGGACCTGGCGCACGGCTGGGAACACGTACAGCGTGTCTACCATCTTGCTCTCTCACTTGCCGAACAGGAAAAGGCCGACCGTTTTATCGTGGGTATGGCTGCACTTCTGCACGATCTGGGACGCACAGCATCACAGAATGTCGATGGCAAAGAAACGCGGCACCATACTGATCTCTCAATCGAGCTTGCCCGCGAGCTTCTCGATGCCCAACAGGTCACAGCGGATAAGCAGCGAGCCATTTTACACGCCATCGACGCCCACAGCTTTAGCCGAAATATCGAGCCACTGACCCTCGAAGCTGGTATTGTGCGTGACGCCGACCGCCTCGACGCCCTGGGTGCCACAGGCATCTTGCGCTGGGCCGTTACCGGCACTATGCGCCGCACCGCCCAGACGCGCAACTTTCACCCGGAAGACCCCTTCGCAGAATGGCACACTCCCGACGATAAACGCTACCTGCTCGACCACTTTTACACCAAACTGCTCAAACTCAGCGCTACCATGACCACTGCCAGCGGGCGCGTTCTCGCCGACCAGCGTACCACCTTCATGCGTGAATACCTGGAACAATTGAGAAAAGAAATAAGCATCTAAGCAGCAAGAGCACAGGAGCAACGCGCTCCTGTGCTCTTGCTGCTTAGATGCTTATTTCAGTACTCTTCATCCAGAAATGCCCAGCTGATGATGTCGCGGGGGTAGAAGTGGCCGCCCCAGTCGCTGCCATCATCGTGCAGGCCGTCGCCGAAATTTGCGGAGAAGCTGACATTGTATTTGAATGCCTCCTGGGCGAGGTCCAGGCGCGCACAGGCGCTACAGCCGTAGCTGGTATACACCAGATCGGCAACGATACCGGACAGCATCACCTTGCTGAACCATTCGTAGCGCTGACAGTGACCATCCGAGCACCGCGGCCCGCTGGCCTGGCTCGACTGTAACGTCACAATCGATGAAGACGACGGTGAAGACGGTGTGGATGGCCGTGAGGGCGTGTTGGAAAACATGTTGGCCTGCAAGTCCGCAGGATACTGTTGCGCCAGGTCGCGCAGCAGTTCCTGGCTCATCAGCTTATCCAGACCAATCAGGTGCGCGTAGAACAGCCCTTCGCCCAGCACTATGGAGTGTCCTGCACAGTTCGTAAAGGCTGTATTGCTGGCAATCGGCAGGTAGCCGTGAGCATTGTACTCAGAAATCATGGCCTTTTCAATCTTGACGGCGGCAGCGTTCCACATGGTGCCACGCGTATCGCCCGGCACCATATTATCAAGAAAAGCAGCGGCTCGATAGCCGGTTGCCTCTTTCAGTCCCTGATAGTAGAGATTGCCCGCTCCCGCACCATCATTGTGCAGGCAATCGCTCGCCGCGTCAAAGGTTGTCGCCGTATCCTGTCCCTTGTAGGCAATGCCGGTCGCCGGGTCGCCAACGTGTATATTGTGCATCATAGCCTTGTCGATGAGGGAGATGTTCTGCGTCACCATTGTCGTATCGCCTGTCACACTGGCATAGTAGGCCAGCAGCAGAGCTACGTCATCGTTTTCTTCCACCGGCATGGGTGCAGCAGAGGCAACCTGTGACGATGCGTAACACGTCGAGCGGATGGTCGGCAGGCCACTACCCGGCGTCACGCACGCGCCCCTGCTCACATCACCGCCCTGATCGTGCTGGAAATAGAGGCCGAATGCATCAGCGGTCGCGTTCTTGAGCACGGTAGCGAGGGCGCTCTTGAAAAACCAGGGGACGCGGTTAATCTCGAAATAGCTATACTCGTGCATGACGTCTACCGTTGTCAGGAAGCCATAGGTACCTTCGTAGACTGCTGTATCATACCCTGCTCCCTTAGCCTCTCCAGGGCAGTTGCGTCCGACGAGCCAGCTACTTGCCTTGTAGCTGCGCAGTGAATCGGCAATCACCCAGCGTTGCGCGGGTGTCAGGACATTGTTCTCGATCAGCAGATTCTCCATCGCCTGCGCCCGTGCCAGCAGGCGGTCTCCCGCGTTTAGATTATCGATGGCGAAGTTCACCACTGCCTGCTGCGATGACCACTCCTTCGCCACGTACAGTCCCTCAAGCTGGCAGGCTGCCGGCAACTGCGTATTCTGAAAAAGGTTCTGTCGCCCATTCCAGCCGCCCAGAATCAAATAGGCTGTCCTCGTTTGCATTGGGGCGACGCTGTATCTCCACGCTAGCCCGGCACGGTCTGTCACGTCCGTATTACAATTCCACGCGCTCGACGCTCCTGCCAGGAAGAGCGTACCGCCCGCGACATCGGCGCTGGAGGCATAGGAGAGCACGCGCACAGCGTTTCCGTTCGGCGTTGTTTGCTGCACGCAGGCATCCTTCTCGCTCACAGGCCGATTGCTGCCAAAAAGGAAGTTGCCCGACAGGCTATTGTTGCCTTCATTCTGCAAGCTGACACCCACGATGAAAACAGGGACGGTATCATCTCGTACAGCGCTGGCGCAGGCTGAGATGACGGTACACCCTGGTTCGCCCAGAAACGAATCGATCAGATCAACAACGATGTGCAGCCCGGACCCGTCACCCGCGTCTCCCTCCCAGCGTGTCGTGTCCAATCCTTGAATCCAGTGCTCATTCTGCACATATGCATCACCCTGTATGCTATCCAACGCGCCCATATGAAACATATACGTCTTCTGCTCGCCTGCTGGCGCAGCACCCACAACATAGCTGGCGGCATTATCGTGAAAAATTCCGTCTGTCCCACTGTACACCTGCGCCTTGTTCGGCTGCACTGTGAAATCGAAGCGCGAACCAAATTTCGCATTCACATTAGTAAATGTCGCGTTATCAATCACCGTCTGCTGTGGCAAACGGTTGTCCAGTCTGATATCACCCGGCGCTGGCGGTCCCTTTCGCACATCTTGCCTGTTCGCTGTGCTACCAACAAAGCCAACTTGCGCGTTTGCAGACAGCGATAGCGGTAAATAGATCAATGGAATGAGCAGAAGCAGCACAAACAAAACGCCCCGCCCCAGGCCACCCCATTGCAGTGTACGTTGTCGCAGGCCCGAAAGCAATTTATCCACTGATACTCCTCTTCCAGAAATGCCTACACTTCTATTAACGGGCTAAATATGCCTTCCCTGGATTGCGGGGACTTGCTAGTACCCGCTTGTAAAGAATAGAGAGACAGGAGGGAAAATGCCTGTTGCCACAGTGTATCACAGTCGCTGCCACTACTGGTGGGTATGAGATATTCATACATGGAAATAGCACGCTGCTCATAGACAATATCTATGCCACCATATCGATGCTCGCCGAGTTTGCGCGTTGGCAATCAATTTTGCCTGATAATCGTGTATAATTGTAGAATACAATACAAACGAACGGACGAGCGAACGATGGGAAGTGAAGGAAAGAAATAGTATGCAGAACCAGACAGGGAAAACGCCAGTTTCTATGCAGCCTGCCGCGAAAGGGGCCAGTGTGACCAGCGCGGTGGGCATGCAGGAGAGTACACGACGGGTACGCGCACGGCGCCAATCCCTTTTTACCCAGACCATCATCTGGGTGACAGGCCTCATCTGTCTCTCCTTCCTGCTGGCGACACTGGCGCAGGCGTGGTCGAATAGCCAGTTGATGCAGCGCGTGCAGGCGACACAGCAGCAGGTGCAGCAACTCCAACAACATCACGATGATCTGACGCAGGCGGCGAAATATTACAACAACTCCTTTGTGCTTGAAAGCGAGGCGCGCCAGCATCTTGGCTACATCCGCCCCGGTGAGCACTCCGTCATTGTTGTCAGGCCGGCCAGCCCACCGGCACAGAGTGTTTCTAGCAAGAGTACACCTGCACACCAGCAAGGCTTCTGGCAAGACTGGTGGAACATCTTCTCTGGCAAATAAACCGTACAACAATCCCGCTGCGCTTGACAGGCTCTTTATGATAGATATATAACGATTGTGATGGAATTGTGAGGTTTGCCATCCCATCTAGGATGGCAAATGGGATTGAAAGCCCTGTCTCGTGATGCTGAAAAGACTCGCCATCCCATCTGGGATTGAAAGTTTCGTTTCTTGATTGCCTGAAATTTTTCCCTGAAGCGGAACGCACCCAAAAATGAAGCGTTCCGCTTTTTTTTATATTCTCAGTTATGTTCCATCATACAAAATAACAACACTGTAGAGGAGTAATTGTATGCGTCCACTGATAGGTATTCCGTGTTACGCAGGGACTTCCGAAGGAACTCATCGACCCGTCTATTGCACGAATCGGGTATATTCGCAGGCGGTGGAAGATGCCGGGGGTATGGCTGTCCTTATTCCATTCGTTCATGATGTCACTACACTCGATGCCCTGGTCGACCGTCTTGATGGCATATTGTTTCCGGGCGGCAAGGATATCGCGCCTTCTTGCTATGGCGAGCAACCTCATCCACTGCTAGGTGCGGTTGACCCGCGGCAGGACGAGGTTGAACTTGCGCTGGCGCATTGGGTCATAGAGCGAGACCTGCCGGTGCTGGGTATCTGTCGCGGCATGCAGTTGCTCAATGTCGCGCTCGGCGGCAGCCTCTACCAGGACATATGCGCGCAGGTTCACAATAGCTTCAAGCACTGTCACGACGACCAGCCACGGGGCCAGATCACGCATAACATTCAGATCAAGCCGGGTAGTCAGATGGAACACGTCCTGAGGAGTGGCGAAGTCTGGACCAACAGCCTGCATCACCAGTCAGTCAAGCAGCCCGGCAAGGGCGTCATCATTAGCGGTTATGCTGAAGATGGTATCGCTGAACTGCTCGAAGTGCCGGATCACTCCTTCATGGTTGCCGTTCAGGGCCATCCTGAAGAGATCTACACTCGCGAAACCATCTGGTCTCGCGTCTTCGCCGCCTTCATTTCCGCCTGTGAAGCCAGTATGGTGAGAACATCAAAATCTGTCATTATCGGCTCGCAGATGATGCGTAAATAAACAGGTATTATGTTCTTGCTCTGCCCCAGACGGCGGCATTCACGAGGTTGGTGGGACGTTCGCCGCGCAGGGCGAGGGCGATCTGCTCGCAGGCCATGACCTGCATGCGCTCTACGCTGGCCCGTGTGTACGAGCCGATGTGCGGGGTGCAGATCGTACCCGGATGGGTGAAAAGCGGGTGATTGGTCATGGGCGGCTCCGGGTCAAAAACATCGAGGGCTGCCCCCGCGAGATGACCCGATTGTAGCGCCGCCAGCAAAGCGTCCTCATCGACCAATGTGCCGCGAGCCACATTGATCAGGTAGCTGCCGACGGGCATCAAACCTAAGGTCTCGGCATTGATGATGCGCCGGGTCTCCGGCGTCGCCGGACAGTGCAGGGAGACGACCCGGGCGCGAGGTAACATCTCCGCGAGGGTAGGTACCAGTTCCACTTTCAGAGCTTTGGCCCGATCAGCAGCGATAAAGGGGTCGAAGGCGATCACCTTCATGCCCAGCACCTGTGCAATGGTCGCGACACGACTGCCAATGCGTCCCAGTCCAACAAGTCCGAGTGTGTTGCCAGCGACCTCAAAGCCAGGCGTCAACTCCGGCAGCGCCGGAAAGGGCTGGCCTGAACGCAGAATGCGATCGCCTGTCATCACCCCCTTACACAGGTTGAGCAGTAGAGCAACGGCATGCTCAGCCGTCGACTCGGTCGGGCCATCGGGTGTATTCACCACCAGAACACCCCGCTGCGTCGCCGCCTCCAGATCAATCCGATCAACGCCAATCCCTGTGCGCGCCACGACATGCAGGCGAGGCAACCTATCCATCACCTCACCCGTCACAAACGTCTCTCCCATCACTACAATGACATCCGCCGTCGCCGCCTCCTCATACCACTCATTGCGTTCCCCAATGCTCGTTACCATAACAGTAGCCAGTCCCTCAAGGACAGCCAATGCAGTGGGACACAATACCCGACCCGTCCATACACGTGCCTGTGGCATAATGACCCTTTCCTTTAACTCTCTCTCGATCCCGGTAAGGGATATTGTAGCACGAGTAACCCTGTTACAGGATCAGGGTTTGATTGTCTGAGATTGACTGCTAAGTAATAACTGCATGTTGTCAGATCATACACGTAGTATTGAAATGCTGAAAATGACCTTTCCGAGCATTTTCCCTCAAAAAATATAAAATTTCTACATTTGCTTCTTGTTAATGCGTTCTGAGTAGGATACAATATATGCTGAGTTAAGATTGATACCCACATTCCGCAGTTTGAGACAAGAATTTTATGAATATCAGGAATTGCTTGGGAAACCATGATTTTCTGCATCTTATACATGTTTTGATCGTTCAAGATGAGAGGCGTTGTCAGAAAGGAGTTTTAAGGTTGAGCTATTCTGTCCGCTTTTTAGAGCTACAAAACATGTATAAGATGCAATAGCTTATATTCCCAAAAGCCGTTCCGCAAACTGCGGAATGTGGGTTGATAGCCTCGATCTTAAGATTTGAGACTGCTAAGTTGTTATCGCAGGTCAAGTAGGCGAGGGATGAACGTATGAAGCAGAGTGAGATGAAGAGAAGAATAAGCAGTTATGTCCATCTTTTCTTACCTCTAGTTTTGTTGATAACCAGCATATCAATATTGGTATTGATGGCTCTCCCTTCAAACTCCGTATATGCAATTCTACAAGATGCTTCTTCGGGGACTATTACATTAGACTCGATGGCTGTTATAAAGCCCCAAGCAACCCCAACGGTAGATTTCGACAGTGACTACTTTAAAAAAAGAGAGGTTAGAAAACGAAGATAATTGGTTTGGAGCTTTGGTGCATCTCTCATTTCAACCGCTGTACTTGTTGGTGCCGGCTTCTTGGGCTTCTTGCAGTATATTGCGGATAGGAGGGGGAGAAAGTGACAAGCAGAGGAAGGATCGCGAAGCGGAAAGAGAGAAAAGAGACGAGGAACAAAAGCGATGGTTAGAGGATCGCAGTGTTGAACGAGAAAGGCGGGCAGAAGAACGATTCAGGCGATTGTAGAGGGATTAGGAAATACGAGTTCTGGAACTCAAATTAGCTCAGCTATATTGTTGCGTACTTTTCTTCGCCCAGATTCTGAATACAAGCCATTTTACAGTCAGGTTTTTGACCTTGCTGTTGCTAATTTGCGTATCCAAACTAATAATCCAAAAGAGCCTAAACCACTCGACTCATTCAGACAAGCTCTTATAGTCGCATTTAGAGAATCATTCCCACTTGCCCGTGATGTTCTTAATCTTCCCCCTCAAAATCTTGATGCAGCATACATTTGCCTGGATAATGCATATCTTTCTGATGCTGGCTTAAAGAGTGACTTGAATGAGGTGTGGATGCCAAGGGCTTATTTACGGAAAGCCAGCCTTAACAAGGTAAAACTTAAGAATGCTCATCTAAGTCATACAGACCTGACAGGGGCAGACCTGACAGGGGCAGACCTGACAGGGGCAGACCTGACAGGGGCAGACCTGACAGGGGCAGACCTGACAGGGGCAGACCTGACAGGGGCAGACCTGACAGAGGCCAGACTGGGAAGAGTAGACTTCACAGGAGCAATCCTTAAAGGGGCAATCCTTGAAGGGGCAATCCTTGATAGTAGCATTCTCAAAGATACTGATCTTACTGATGCAAATCTTCATGGAAGCAATCTGACGAAGGCCCGTTTTAATAAAACAAACTGTACGCGAGCAAATTTTAATGCAGCAACTATCGAAGGAGCTACTCTCTATACAGCAGTCTTCGATGAAGCTAATCTCACATCTGCAAACTTCAAAGGAATTGGCTTTGGCTCAACTAGTCTGAAAGGCGCAAATCTTAGTAGTGCTATCCTTGAGAACGCAAACCTTCACAAAGTAGACCTTAGCAAAGAAAACTTAAGCAGTGCAAAACTCATGAATGCAAATCTGACAGGAGCAATCCTTACTGATACTAACCTTAGCAACGCTAATCTTACCGAAGCCGATCTGAGCGGAGCCAACCTTTCTAATACTGACTTAACCAGTGCCAATCTCACTCGAGCAAAACTTTGCAACGCTAATCTTAAACAGGCAAAGTTTAATGGTACAAACCTGAGTCAAACTGATCTGAGTGCATCCAACCTCGAAGGTTTTGATCCTACAGTTGTATCTTCCTTAGATCATGCAGTTATGAATAAAGTTAAAGGTCTTACAGACAGACAACTAAGGGCTTGTAAAGCTAAAGGAGCAATTGTTTAATCATACTTTCAGTGAATTGCCTTATCTAACCGCTCATCTCGCTGCTTACCACCTCCAACCGATGCTCTCTAAGCATCCAGCTACGGATGAGGCCAACTGGTATTCTGAAGCGGCTTTTCCTCAAAACCTCTTGTTCAGCTTCAACGATGTCTGCCTCGATGAGGGTTTTCAACGTCTCAATAAAGTATTCGTTCTTGTAGGAGAGATGGCGCTGACGGTAGACTTCTTCAATCTCGTTGAGGGGGAGCCAGCGTCCATCTTCCTTGCTGCACTCAGCGATGGCAGCCAGCATCACCCGTTCCTCTGGTTTGATCTGATCCCAGAGCCAGTCGAAATGAAATTCACCCGTCTGCATAACATCGTGCAACACAATGTTCACATCATTGATTGTCACATAATTCTTGTGCTGCTCATTACAGTAGTCGATAATGGCGCGGCATATCAAGTGAATCAGGTAGGGCTGATCTGCCGTCAACTGGCGAATCTTCTGGACGGTGAGCGGCTCGTATTCAAGGTAGCCCGCTACAGGTTTCTGGATCAAATCTTCTGCCCCCTGTGCTGTGAGCCACGAAAGGCGATAGTGGATGGCGATATGGAAGAAGACCGAACGATACCACTTCGTATATTCAGTGATCTTATGCGTACCTGAAAACAGGAAATTGATGTTCGCCCGGTGTGAACAATATCGCGCAGGTACTCAAAAATCTGCGGCTTTAACTGTCCGCTGGTAACCTGCTCTTCCAGAACTTCAAACTCGTCGATCAACAGAATAAGCTTGCGATCACCGAATTGTTCTTCGATCTGATCCAGGAAGACATCGAAGGTATAGATCGGGTCTTTCTCAAAGTCACGCCGGTGCGGAGCTTTGATGGAGAGACCTCTCTGTTTCATGGCGCGCTCAATCAGATATGCCACGCGACCTAAAAAACTCTCAATGGTGATATTGTAGGAAAGACGCTGCATATCAAGAAAAACGGGAATATGTTCTGCCAACCTGGGAGAGCGTATCAACTGAGTAAGCAGGGTGGTTTTGCCAGAGCGTCGCTGCCCGTAAAGCACGACCACACTTTTGACATCGCGGGTCAGGTTATCTTCCAGGAAAGCCATCTCCTTCTCCCGGCCATAGAACAGATTGCTTTCACGGGTCGGTAGACCTGTCGAGTAAGGGTTAGGAATAAAGCGGAATGCTTGCTTCCACGTGCGCAACTCGATGCTATCCACGATTTCATCCACTGCTGTCTCACCGTCAGTATTATCAAATACCAGCTCGAACTTGAGGGCAAGTTTTGTGGCGCAGGGCTTGAGAATAAACTCGGCTGTCGTCTCTTCTCCGGCGGCAATCACCTCGGTCTCAAAGGTGGTTTTTCCAACCGCATCAAAGAAACGCTATGTAGTAAGGTGAGCTTGACATCGTTAGCGGAACTGCGACCCTCATTTTTAATCTGCAGCAGAATACCCACCTGTGCTTCTTTGCGTACATCCCTTGTCAGTAACGTTACCTTAAGTTCCGCTTTTCCCCGCAACTCGTTCAACTGGTTTTGTAACAATGCTTTCCATTTCTTGAAAAGCAGGAGGAACAGCTGGTAGTCTGGCAGCTTGCTAATAGGCTCTGTCAGGAGTGAGACAGCGTATTGCTGATGCAGAGATGCTAATGTGCGATCGATGGCATCGCCCGTTTCCAGCAAGCTATTCAAGCGGTCTTGAAGGTCTTCGCGGCGCAGATACATCTTCAATGGACGGCTGATCGTATGCAATTCTTTGAAAATAGGAAGAACTACGTATGCATATTGGTTATTCCGACTGAATTGACCTTCTTCCAGCTTACATTGATAATGAGAGATATCATCCAGCGTTTCTAATGTAAAGAGACGGTAAAGCTCTTCGTAGATCAGGCGGAGATCCTTACCGTAGAGCAGGTTCTCAGTGCCGCGCTGAGCCTGTACCATTTGCTGGAGCCTCTCGCGCACATTGCTCTCGTCAAGTCGTAGAGTAGCTCGATGACAGTGTGGATGTAGCGTCGGATGGCTGCGTTTGTTGTTACGTACTCAATCTGTTCCCAGACGTGGCGATGCAGGTTTTTCACGACGAAAAGATGTACATAGACGATGAAGATTCCCAGGTGCTGATCCAGGTAGTGGGCCAGAGTATGTGCAGCTTCCTGGCGTACCCACTTTGAGCCCTTATCCTGAGCGGCGGCCAACAGCAGAGCAAGATCTGGTGCCTATGTTCCCTATCTACTAGTGTTTCTGCAGAGGGACACGATCAATTCATCTACTTTGCGCACGGCAATACGCCGCACAAAACGGCTGGAGTTTTCGGTGGCTCGCTTAGATAATAGAAGCCCTCGTTCCCAATCGTAGCTCATCAAGGCGGGAAGACGCCCGATCATGACATCGCGTACCTCATAGTCAACTATCAGTTGACAACTGGCGTAAGCAACGCGCGTGCTCTGAAGGATTGGATGCATAGATTATAGGGATCAAACGAGCGAGTTGCCTGCGCACTTCTGGCTCGCCCTCCTTTACGTCTCTTCAAAAAAATCAAAATCTCTGGCTGGAGATCGCCCTGCTCTATCAGTTTGTTGAGTGCGAACGCTTGTAGGAAAGGATCCTTGTTCTCAAGGAGCGAGGCAATTTTATCCGTAGAGAGACCTGTCGGCATACCTGCGTCCAGCATTGTGCAATGGCGTCCGCGATCTGCTGCTGGTTGATGACACGCAGCAGTTCAAATTCATCCTCTGAGCCAAGCGCGATCTCGTAGTCACCATCACTGTCGATATCTCCAATGCGCACGGCGTGAATGCGGTCTTTCGCCTGGTAGGTCCAGAGGAATCGCCATCGCGATTGAAGACATACAGGTTGCCATCGGCACAGCCAACGAAGACTTCACCATACCGTCCTGATCGATATCGGCGGCGTCAATCGTCAAGGCGCTGTGGGGCAGGTAGTAACGCCACAGCAGATGACCGGCACTGTCCAGGACATTGATGTTGCGATCTTCAGAGCCAACGAGTATTTCAGGTTGTCCATCATTATTGATATCTTTGATGCATACCGCTTTGATATGGTCATACGTTGCGAAGTCCCAGAGTTGTTTTCCATTGCGTCTGTAGGCATAGACACGGTTGTTGCGACTGGCAACGATGATTTCTGGCGTGTTCTCGTCGGTAGAGGTATGTGCCCGCACAATGCTCACGCTCTCCTCTGTTGGTATCTCGGCTTTAGGCTCTTGCAGGTCATGGCCGTAGATGAACAATTTTTTCGCCTCAGAACCGATGATGATTTCTGGCGCTTCCCGGTTATTGGCAGCACGCACACAGATGCTCGACATCCAGGCATCGGCAAGTTCAGTCTGCTGCAGTGGCTCTTTCTCACCGCCAAGAATATAGAGGCTGTGGCCTGATGAGCAAATGACAATTTCTTCCTTGCGGTGGTGATCGAGGAAGCCTGTCTGAACATCAACAATGTGCTCGTTCAGGGGTACGGACCAGACCTGCCGACCACTGGTAGAAAAAGCGTAAATGTTGCCGTCGGCAGTACCGATGATGATCTCTCGCCCCATCTGTCTCGTCCTAGTATGCCGGAAGCTGACAGTGCGGATATACTCAATAGTGTTTTTATGCCAGAGACGGGCAACCTTCTGTTGCGCCAGCCTGAAGAGTGTTGAGAGGGCCTGATCGTAAGCGCCACCCGCCATTTGTTCTTTTGCCTGCTTGAATGTCACCAGTTTTCTGGCGTTCAGACCGAGAACATCCTGGAGCAAGGCTTGCTCTTCCGAATTAAGTCTAAGACGTGGTGGAGACTCAAGCTTTTCCAGTTGGTGATAGTATCGATGAATTCTCTCCCCAACACCTCTTCGTGGGCGAACATGCATGGCGCGAACGCGCTGATTTTCTCCACCGATCAGCAATTCCTGCAGACCATCGTTGTCGATATCGGCAGTCGCAATATCAAAAATGCGGTATTTGTGATTATGCCGCCAGATGAGATTACCCTCGACATCCAGAATATAGATATGTTTATCCTCACAGCCGGAAATGATCTCTTCTTGCCCATCCCCATCAATATCAGTGGCATAGAGAGTCAGCAAGCGATTCCCAAAAGGTCCGCGTTCCCACTTTTTTTCAAACCGGCCTTCACGATAGGTCAGAGCGACCAGATTCTTGTGGTCGGTAGACAAGAGTACCTCGATGTGGTTGTCCTGATTGATGTCATCGACGAGGATAGTGCGGATGGGATGACCGACAGCATGGTGGGCAAGCAAATTTCCGTGCAAATCTAGTACATACAGGTTTCCATCGACCGAGCCTAAAAGGATTTCATCTTTCCTATCGCAATTCATATCATAGGCAAAAACACTGCGCACCCAACCATTGGTTTGATATTGCCAAAGTCGCTCACCGGTCTGAAAATCGAGTCCATAGATGCAGCGATCTTCGGTACCGATAATAATCTGAGATTGCCGCAGAGGATCAACATGGATACAACGAATGGCATGATTGATGCTAAACCAGTAAGCTTCAAGAGCTTGCTGCAGGTCAACAGGTTGCCCATCTTCATTAAAAAGAAGCTTCTTGCCATCTCTCGTCAGTAAACGACCTTCGCTGTCCAGCACAAAGACCTTGCCGTCACGTGTTCCCACAATAATGCGCATCGCAGCTTCTTTCCCTGGCCCTGCTATGCCGCTAATGGCAATGGTGCCAACCCAGGCGCGCGTGCCTATTTCACGCTGCCAGCGCAGCCTTCCTGTTTTGGAAAGGCAGTGGATACGACCATCACGCGAACCAATAATGATTTCAACATCACCGTCTCCATCAATATCCGCTACAGAAATGCTCATCACCCAGTTCTTTGCTTTGTAGTCCCAGATGCGGCTGAAGATACTCAGTCCATCTTCAAGCGCAAGATGTAAAGGTACAGACTTTTTGGTATTAGAAGGCATGCTTTAACTCCCTTATCTGCTATCCTGCGCTTATAGATACCTGTTACACTGATAGCCGCTCCTTAATAAGGAGCTAGATGTCTTAAAAAGACCTCTCTCCTGAAAACGGTTGCAATTTTTGCTCAAAACTGTCATAATTATTATATCATAGAAGAACTTATACAAACCTAACTTATGTTTGCGAATTGGTCAAGAAATACACATCGAAAGATTATTCATGAGGAGTAAAGAGAGTATCTATGTCAGACCATGACAATTCCTCTTTCAATAGAAGGATCATTCGTAACCCGAAGATGTTTTTGGACGTAGAGACCTACTTGGACGTATATATGAGGCGGTGCTTAATCGTCAATGTGCATCAATTGTAGGCTCGTGTGGCATCGGAAAGACCTCTTTTCTCTGGTATGCTAGTTTGCCGGAGGTACAGGCCACCTTTCCCTTTGACCTGAGTCATCTCCTCTTCGTCTTTCTCGACCTGGCAGAATTTCTCCACAAAACCAGGGAGGACTTTTTTCATTCTATTAGCATGTCAATTATTCTTCAGGGTACAAAGTTAGGTCTAACTCTGCATAGTCATGAATATGCGGAGGACGAATTTAGCAGTATTCTAGATCAGGTCGAAAAACAAGGCTATTTCCCTGTCTTGTTGCTGGATGCCTTTGACATAGTCACCCTCAATGAGCATTTTGATCTGGCTTTTTTTGAATTCTTGCATGCGCTTGCCAGCTGGGGACAGGTTTCCTATGTTACTGCCACGACTGCTCCGTTACCTCAGATCTTCCATAGTGGTATCGCAGGATCTCCTTTCTTCAATATTTTTTATACGTACCATCTGGAAGCACTCTTATCTGAGGAGGCAGAGATGCTGATTACTGCGCTCTTCCAGCAGAACAGTATAGCCTGTTCGGAAGAGGAAGGTGCTTTGGTCCTCAGACTGGCAGGCCATCATCCTTTGTTTATCCATCATATTTGTTCCTTACTGTGTGAGCAAAAGCTGAAAGGCGAGAAAATAGATGAGAGGAAATTAAAGTACCAGGCTTATGATAAACTTTCCCCGCTTTTTGAAAAAATATGGAATAAGCTTTCTAACGAGCAGCAAATGCAACTTCAATACGGAGCGCAACAGGAGAGGAATCAGCAATGTGAGCTTTCCGAATTGAGGGAAAGTTGTCTTTTTAGAGAGTTTGCCCACAACATCTGCCGTTCACAAGTTTCTCACATGAGAGCATCTGAACTGTCTCCAGTTCTGACGAAAATCGGCAATCGGAACCTGGTTGCATTAGGAGAAAACACCAAGTTGAGACTCATGAACAGCGTTGCTCAAAGCTTCAAACAGGATACGCTTCCTTCTCTTTCTGATATAGGGAAAGCTATCTTCGAAATTCTCAAAAAGGCATTGAACAGCTTACAAGAGACAGGCATGCAGAAGAACGCTTCTGCAGAGTGGATACACTACACTATCTTGTATTATAGTTACTTCAAAGAGCAACATCTCAAAAAGGAACAGATTGCGGAACGTCTTGGTATGAACATGCAACAATACTCTTCCGAGCGTAGGAAAGCTATCAATTCACTTCTAAACAAGCTCTGTAAGTTAGAAGATGCATCTACTTTGGATGAATGTTAGTCATCGCTTCAAGAGTCTTCAAGTGGTATACTGGTATCGAGATAGGTAATCGATAAGGAGGATTTCCATGACGAGCGCGTTGCCAGGTTCCTCAAATCCCTATTTTGCGAAAGCAAAAATTTATCACCCGGAGATGTTTTTCGGACGTGCAGACCTGCTCAAGAATGTGTATGAGATAGTGTTTCATCACCAGTGTGCGTCAATCGTAGGCCCGCGTGGCATCGGAAAAACCTCTTTTCTCTGGTATGCCAGTCTACCACAGGTGCAGGCGGCATTTCCATTTGACCTGAGCCATCACATCTTTGTCTTGCTTGACCTGCGCGAATTTCTGCGCAAGAGCTGCGAGGACTTTTTCCATAAGGTGAGTACAGGAGATGATGAACGAAGGGAAGAAACGAGGTCTGAACCTGTATAGCGATGGCAGAGGCGAGGATGAATTCAGTAGTATTCTCGATCAGATCGAAGAACAAGGCTTTTTCCCCGTCTTGCTGCTGGATGCTTTCGATAAGGTCACGCTCAACGAACATTTTGATCTGGCCTTTTTTGAATTCTTGCGGGCGCTTGCCACTGCAGGTCTGGTCTCCTATGTGACTGCCTCCATTGCCCCTTTATCCGAAATCTGCCATAGTGGCATCGCCGGTTCCCCGTTTTTCAACATTTTTTATACCTATCATCTTGAAGCGTTCACGCCGGAAGAGGCGCAAATGTTGATTAGCGACCCTGCGCAACAATGCGGTCTCGCTTTCTCAAACCAGGAAATTGCTCTGGTACTCAAATGGGCAGGTCACCATCCGTTCTTTATCCAGCGCATCTGCTACCTGTTCTGGGAGGAAAAGCGCAGCGGCCATAAAATCGACGTGAAGCAGTTGAAGGAGCGCGTATATCAAGAGCTTCTCCCCGTTTTCGAGGAAATATGGAAGTCGCTCTCCGAAGCACAGCAGAAATTGCTGCAAGATGAAGCGCGACAGAAGGAGCATCAGCAGCGCCAATTTCCTGAACTGAGCGAAAGTTCCATTTTCAGGCTCTTCGTCCGCAGAATCTGCCGCATCACCTTCTTCGAGTTGACCACCGGTGAACTGGAGGATGCTCTCAAGAAAATGAACAATCTGGCCGCGCTGGGAGAAACAAATCTACGACTTATGAAGCTGGTTGCCGCACGCCTCAAAAATCAGCATACCTCTACTATTGCTGACAAAGGCAGTGCCATCCGGGAAGTTCTCAATGAAGCCCTACAACGCTTACGCGGTTCAGAGAAATATTACGACATCCTGTATATCGTTACTTCAAGTACCATCTCAAAAACGAAGAGATTGCCGCTCGTCTGTTAATAAGCGTGCGCCAATATTATCGTGAGCGTGATGAGGCCATTGAGGCGCTCTGTCAAAATACTCATTGAGATGGAAATGGACGCCGACGCATTAGATGATGAGTAGCAAGAGCAACTACTGCACTTGCAAGCATCCAGGACAGTTCCAGCGCAACCTCCACACTTTCTTCCATTGAAAGGCGTAGAGTGCATATTCATTTTTCTGTCAGTCATCAGACTGGCAGAATTTTTATATTCTCAGCCAACTTCCGTCTAACAATATAGCTTCACTGTTCTCCCGGTATTTTCATATTTAACAGGAGGTGTAATGCAGAGATGTCCCTATTTTAGTGATGATGGCCGGCCTACCAGGTGCCGGGAAGACGAGCCTTGCCTACGCATTAGGGCGTGAATTGGGCTACCAGGTGGTAGATAAGGATTTGTACAGAGAAGAGCTGATAAAGCAGACGGGACTTGATCAGGACCAGGCCAGTAAGCTGGCATATGAGCTTTCGTTTGCACAGGTACGTAGCCTGTTGGTGAAGCAACAGTTATCAGTTATCTTTGACAGCGCTGCTCTTCATCGTTTCACCCTTGACAGAGTCATAGACATTATGAGCTATAACGACAGAGCAATCCTCAAAGTGATCCTGTGCGTAGTTGATCGTGATCTCCGCTATGAACGATTGCGCAACAGACTCGATCAACCAACCAACATTCACATTGATCCGGCCACTATCTCCGATTATTTACGCTATTTTGACCATCTACCTGCGGAGAAACTTACTATTTTTACACATGAGTCACCCGCTGCATGCATCGCTAAAGCGAAAGAATATATTAATGTCGAGAGAATCGCTCCAAATTAGAACATATATTCAATATTGAAGGAGAAGTGGAGAAATGGCATGATTTTGGCACATTTTGCTACTCCTATACTATTACAGTATGACTTATGAGGATGACCATAGTGTGAAAGAAAACATTGTAGTTTTTCACAACAACATATATGAGAGGAGTGGTTATGTATCATGATTTTTCTAATTCGTCACGGGGAGAGTGAGGCGAATGCAGGGCTACCTACCAGCCATCCAGAGGAAGGAGAACTCACACGGCAGGGATATGAACAGGCTGAGTGGGTTGCTGAATGCATTCAACCCTTTTCCCCCACATCTTATTGTTACATCATCTTATCCTGCGTACTAAACAAACGGCTGAGCGAAGTTCATCGGTATTTCGCAATGCTCTAAATAGGTCCGTTCCTGAAGAGGAATGGCCTGTGGAGGAATTTACCTATCTTACACCCATACGTTGGCCGTATTCGACTACTCAAGACCGTCGGCCAGAAGTAGAGAGATACTGGAGGAATGCCGATCCAGAATATGTTGATGGGCCTGGAGCAGAATCATTCGAGAACTTTATCGAGCGCGTGCGCTCATTCCTTGATCGTCTAAAAAATGCGGAAGAAGCGGAAGAAGCTGTAGTGGTCTTTAGCCACGAACAGTTCATCGATGCTGTTAGGTGGCTAATAGATTGTAAACCAACTGAGATATCCTCCAGAACAATGCGCGGATTCCGCAGGTATCTTGATTCCCATGATATACCAAATGGTGGCATGGTATGGCTAAGATTTCACCCTCGCGAGAACCGATGGCGTTACGAACTCATAACCTCGCATCTAAAATGCCTAGAATCAATACCATCCTCCGTAGTGAATGCTATCCCGGTTGCCGCAGATTAACCTCTCAAAGATCTTCAAGCCCGATAAGACAATCAACTGTCTTATCGGGCTTTTTCTGTACATTGTTGACCACTTCTCAATCCAGATTATCTCCCACTTCTTGCCTTTCGGGGTTAAGAAACGGTTAAGATTATGGGAGTTTCGGCCTATTTTTAACCTCTTCTTGTGCGAAAAATTGACGGATTTGGGTCTAATCAAGTAGACTCGTGCAAATGCAGTTGAGGTTAGATGCGATACGAGACGAAAGTGGCCGGTCTGCAATGGATGGTCGGTAAGAGAATGTAACGTAGCTTTGTATTGTAGCAGTAGTGAGGTAGGTTAAGGTTTATGCCGCAATTCCGCTCGGTTCCATCATTTGATACGTTTGACGAAGATGACGAACGATCGGTGACGGAAGGGCTTTCAGCACCGTCTTCCAGTATTTTCTCTCCATCAGCGTCAGCGCCCATAGTTACGATCCGGCCCAACAGTATAAGGGCATATACTGTTCAGACAGGGCCGCTATCTCCTGTGACCGGGGAACATCCTGTCCTGAATACTGAGCAGCTTGCGGCTATCGCCGCTAAGACGGGCGGGCTAGAGATCGAGACCCCGGAGGCACCTTCGCTGATTGCTGCACTGCAAGCTACTATTCCTGGAAGTACCACCGGTCGCCTGACGGTCATTCCTGCCGAGATGAAACGCCTCCAACCGGCTGCGAACGAGCGGCAGACCGAGAAACTCCCTGCGAATGGGCAGCGATTGAATCCACGTATACGTCAGGCCATCATTCTCACCAGTATTTTCACCGTTTTGATGATTACTCTGATCTCGCTGTCCCCGCTGGACAGCCAGCAGACTCCCTTTCATGTCTTCTCGGGCATCAATAGCTGGATGCGCAATGGGGAGCTTAGCTGGCTTCTCGCTGCACAGCAGCAAGAGCAGCAGGTAGCGCAGAAGCAGAGTAACCCAGCCCCCACTACGCAGCAGAACAATATGCCTACGCTGCCACCGGTGAATTTGCCCACGAGTCAATATGTCGCTATTGCCCAGCAGGATGCTATCAACGCCGGAATCTCACCTGTCTATTTTGTGCGTCAGATCAACCTGGAAAGCGGCTTCAATCCCAATGCCGTCTCTCCGGCTGGCGCGGTCGGCATCGCGCAGTTCGAGCCAGGTACGGCGGCCAACCTGGGTATCAACCCCTGGGACCCGATACAGGCTCTGAGCGGCGCTGCCAACCTCATGGCCAGCTACAATCGCCAGTATGGCGGCAACTACGCTATGGCTCTTGCCGCCTACAATGGTGGCACCGGCACCGTCCAGTATGCCGTCAACAACTGTGGCAGTAGTTGGATGAATTGCCTCCCCTACGAAACTCGCAACTATATCTATGTGATTATGGGGATATAGCCAGACCTTGACATCCTGCCGTTCCAAATTATACAATTTGATATCTCTATATGGAGATATCAAATTGCGTTGTGTTCGATACGAGCAAGGAGCACGTGGCTTATGTCCTCTTCATCCCCTACGGCTTTGCAGAGTGAAGAGGCGGTGCTGGAGCGCATTCGCAGGCAGCAGCTTATCGAGTCGATCGACCAGATGAGTCCGACCTACCTGGAAGGGATCAAGCGCATTCTCACCGTCTCGGCTGATACGGAACTGATCAGCGCACCGGCATACTATCATGCCGCCGTTCACGCGCCATCCCTGAATGCCTTTGGCTCCGCCGTCTCGATCATTCAGGACGAACTGGGCCATGCCCACATCGCTTATCGCTTGATGCGCGACCTCGGCGTGGATACCGACAAGCTGATTTTTGAGCGCGACCCGTCCCAGTTCAAATATCCCTACGCCTTCGATGTGCCGCTGGATAGCTGGGTGGAACTGATTGTCGCCAATGCCTTCTATGACCGCGCCGGCTACACCCTGCTCGGCGATGTCTTCCAGAGCACCACCTTTGGCCCCTGGAAACGCGCCCTCGTCAAGGTGGATAAGGAAGAGACCTTCCACCTGCGGCATGGAGAGCAGTGGATGCGCAAGCTCAACGTCGATAATAGTGGGCACGAGGAGTTGCAGCAAGCCGTCAACTGGATGTTCATGCTGACGGTCGAGTGGTTTGGCCTGCCTGATAGCCTCAAGAAGCATAGCGAGCAGCTTGACTATGGCTTCAAGGGACACAGCAACGACGAACTGCGTCAGATCTGGATGTCTACCGCCGTGCCGTTGTGCGAGGAACTGCAGCTCAAGGTGCCCGCGCACTACGATCAGGAGCAGCAGAAATACGTCATCGATTGCCCCTTCCCGGCGCACTTCGATGCGAAGGCCAAACGCTGGCTCTTCGAGGATGGTCCCTGCACCTGGGACGACGTGATGAAGCGCTGGAAGGCGCGCGGCCCCGCTAACGAGGAGTTTGTCGGCATGGTGCAGCGCGGCAAGCGCGAAATGCTGCGCCTGCTGGAGCAAGATCAGGAGCAGGGTAGCGTAGCATGACCACGACCTATCCATCGCTGCAGACGCACGCGGCCAGCGAAAGCTGCTGCCCTGCCCTCTGGGATGCCCTGCGCGACGTGACCGACCCGGAAATTCCCATCAGCGTCGTCGATATGGGCCTGATCGTCGACATCCGGCAGCACGAGGGCGTTGTCGACCTCAAGCTCACCTTCACCGCTATGGGCTGTCCTGCGATGGACTTTATTATGGACGACATTCGCGAGCGCTTGCTGCGCGAGCCGGGTGTGCAAGAGGTCACTATCGAGATCGTCTGGGAGCCGGTCTGGACAAAAAATCGGCTCAGCGAGGAAGGCATCGACATCATGCGCACCTGGGGCATATCCGCGTGATGATATGGCAGCAATGACGGTCGTCAAAACCTGTAGGGTCGCGATTGATCGTCGACGGGGTAACGTTCTTCGTACCCCAGCAAGCGGAATCAAAACCGTTAAAACCCGTAGGGCCACGATTTATCGAGGCCACCGTCGATTTATCGGCCAATGGAGCCACGGTAGCCGATAAATCGGCGGTGCGCACGATCAATCGGCGCCTACGGAAGTTCTCCATAGTGTATGGAGGCAATACATGGATACGACAGCAAGCGAGACTACAAGGGAGCAGGGCAGAACCAGGCGCGAGGCCCTTAATGAGAGCACCGTCTGGCACGTCTTCGCCCGCCGCAAATACGACGAGCCGCTGCACGAGATCGGCAACGTCATGGCTGACGATGTAGAACTGGCGCAGGTCTACGCCCGCAGCATCTACGACGAATTTAGCTGGATCGAAATGGTGCTTGTCCCTCGTCAAAGCATCGTCAAAGTCATCGAATTGTAACCATGCCCTGACCAGGAGAATATGCTATGGCTGGAACCGGTACACGTATCGACAACGCAGCGCTGTTTGCCGTTCTCTCCTCGCTGGCCGACAACAAGCAGGCCATTGGCAGGCGCTACGCTTTCTGGAGCAACGGCGCGCCCGCGCTGGAGGCGGCAGTGGCTGCGGCTGCCATGACGCAGGATGAACTGGGGCATGCACGCACCCTCTATCCCCTGCTCAACCAGTTCGCTCAGGCCGAGGCCGACCCCATCCAGATCGAGCCGGAGACGCGCACGCTGCACTACTCGCTGACCTTTCTGGATCGCGACTTTCAGGGCTGGTCGGATTTCGTCGCTACCAACTTTCTGATCGATAACGCCCTTACCTCTTTCTTCGAGGCCGCGCACGACTCCAGCTTCGATGCGCTGCGCCAGCGCTCGCGCAAGATCGTGCAGGAGGAGCGCATCCACACTTTGCATGCAGAGGGCTGGGTGCGCCGACTCGCGAAGGCTGGCGGGGCTGTCCGCGCTGCTCTTGTGAGTTCGCTGGAACGGCTCTGGAACGAGACCCTCTGCTGGTTCGGCCCGGAGGACGATCCTGGCATGCAGCAGCTCTATCAAGAGGGCATTATCGACGCCACGCCTGACGAACTGCGCCGCCGCTATCTCGGAAAGATCATGCCCACCCTCAGCAGCCTGGATATCAACGTTTCCGTCACCTTCAACCCGGAAACCAAAAGCTGGGTGCCATCTGAGCCGCTGCCGTGGGAACGTTGGGATGCTGTGGGTCGGAGATTGGGATGAGAATGGGATATAATACAGACGAAGACGGGACAAAACTGGAGATACACTGCCCGTATTGTGGCTCGACCGAAACCGAACTGTTCTCGTTGTTCGGCCAGCAGTTGCTGACCGTGCAATACTATTGCAATAGCTGTCACACACCATTTGAGCGTGTCAAAGATGACGACGTTCTGGAAGCTTATGCTGCTCACAAGGCACGAAAGGAAGACCAACAATGACAACAACTTCAGAACGCACTCTGGTCAACTACACCACGACCGGGGGCGTTGCCGTGATCGAACTGACCAATCCACCAGCCAACACGTACAGCTACGAGATGATGAGCCAGTTGGACGAGGCTATTTTGCGCGCACGCTTCGACGACAATGTGCATGTGCTGCTCATTCGCGGCTCGGGCGAGAAGTTCTTCTGCGCCGGCGCGGATATCGCCATGCTCAACTCCGTTACTCCCGGCTACAAGTACTACTTCTGCCTGCATGCCAACGAGACGCTGATGCGTCTGGAACAGACACCCAAGCTGGTGATCGCCGCTCTGAATGGACATACAGTGGGCGGTGGCCTGGAAATCGCCCTGGCCTGCGACATTCGCATCGCGAAGCGCAATTCGGGCAAGGTTGGCTTGCCGGAAGTCACTCTTGGAGTGCTGCCTGGTACCGGTGGCACGCAGCGTATGGCGCGCGCGCTGCCCAAAAACAAGGCCATCGAACTCATGACCGAGGGCAAGCTGCTCAGCTTCGAGGACGCGCTCGCACTTGGCCTCATCAACTACATCTACGAGCCAGAAAACTACTGGGATCAGGTTATGGAGTACGCGCAGAACTTCTGCCCGCCCAACAAAGCCTCCAAGACGGTAGGGCGTATCAAGCGCGCTGTCCAGACCGGCCCCGAAGAATCCCTTTCCGACGGTCTCGCCCTCGAACGTGAACTTCAACAGCTCTGCTTCCAGAGCGAAGACGCCAAAGAGGGCATCGCCGCCTACAACGACAAGCGCAAAGCCAGCTTCGGCGCGAGGTAAGGGATTTGTGTGTGTGCAAACGATTTGCTCATGCGCGGAGCGCATGAGCAAATCGTTTGCACACACACAGAGAGAGAAAAAATTATGCCCGACATTCATATCCGTCTCCATAAAGACATCCTGTGGCTTATTCTTGATCGGCCACCGCTGAATATTTTGACGATTGCGATGATAGATCAGTTGACGGTGGTGATGCGGGACGCAGTGAAGCACAAGCCCCGGCTGGTGGTGATTACGGGCGCGGGCGAGCGGGCTTTCTGCGCCGGGGTCGATATCAACGATCACCTGGATGGGCGCGAGCAGGAGATGCTGCGGGCGGTGCGTGATAACTGTGCTGCCTTCGAAGAATTGCGCTCGCATGGCATTCCAACTGCCGCGCTGGTGAAGGGACACGCCCTCGGCGGTGGCTGTGAGCTGGCCGCGCTCTGCGATACCGTTATCGCCCGCGAAGACGCCACCTTTGGCCTGCCGGAGATTAAACTGGGCGTCTTTCCGCCCGTTGCCGCCGTCTATTTTCCCACCCTCATCGGTTATCACGTTACTATGCGTCTCATGCTGACGGGCGAAACCATCTCCGCACAGGAAGCCCTGCGTATCGGCCTCGTGCAGCAGGTGCTGTCGGCAGCACACTTCCTCACCGATGCTGAGGAACTGCTCACCGTCCTCTCGACGCCTGAAATGTCTTCGTTGAAATAATCAGAGATGGAAACTACAACCAATTATGCCCATATATCCACCACGATTCTCCGTTTCCTCGTTTTCTTATAAAGAGTAGCAGCGCTGACAAGTTGTATAGCGCGGTAAACGATACAATCCGGGGAACTTTTAGGCAAGTTAGAACGTCTTGATATTGCGGTGATGATGCCGCAAGATACAATACAGGGGCGAGGGTCAGAAGCGGTAATAATGGCTGGTGGGGTAATCGCCCGTTGAATTCAGATAAGAGTAGGAGTGAGTGTATTATGAGCAAAACAAATAAGGTTCATGTCATCCGGCGGAAATCATTCTTTCTGGTTATTCCATTGGTCTTAACGCTAGTGTTTCTCCTCGCGGCCTGTGGCAGCACTGCGAGCGGCTCAGGTTCAAATCCCACGGCTGCCCCGACGAGCGTGAAAGGGTATGGTACGTCACATGGTTGTCCCAGTGACGCCGTAGTCTCAACAGCACCGCCAGCGGCCAGCGTCACCGTGCATATGGCGCAAAGCCATACCACCATTAATGCGCAAAAGGGCAATGTCGTAGAGTTTGACCTGCCCTTCGGCCAGCACTGGTCTGGTCCCATTAGCTCTGTTGGTTCGCTGGAACTGCAATCGCCAGTCGGCTACGCCAATACCGCCAGCAAGATGTGCGTCTGGCGCTTCACCGTCAAGGGTACCGGCACCACGCTGGTCAACTTCTACAGCCAGGCCATCTGTACCAAAGGCCATCTCTGCCCTCAATATGTTCTCAGCGTTCAGTTTGAAGTGGCTGCGAAATAGCTCTCAGCAAACAAAAGAAACGCGGCTGGCCCCAAACGACCAGCCGCGCTTTTCTTTTGTTTTCTCTACAGCCCTATTATAAAACACCTGTCAAGCGTTACGCATCGTCCAAACGCCCGGTGTTTTTTCTCGCAATTTCAGGTATACTTCCAGAGCACCGCTTTTCCGTCCCAATCATGTCGTCCAATTTGCAATAGGGGACATTGAACACTCATGAAACTGCCTGTAAGACGCTACTTCACGCTGCTCGTGATCTACCTGAGACCGTTGTGGCGGCGCACGTTACTGCTGGCATTGTTGCTGCTGGTTGGCATTGGCCTGCAACTGCTCAACCCTCAGCTGCTGGCATACTTTATCGATACGGCCCTTGCTGGAGGAGCGTCGACCTCGCTGCTGGTGGCGGGCGTGCTCTTTACCGGCATCGCGATGGCAAATCAGGGCGTCTCGGTTGCCGCAAGCTACCTGAGCCAGTACGTGGCGTGGACGGCCACCAATCGCCTGCGCCGCGATCTGGTGGCTCACTGCCTGACGCTGGATATGAGCTTCTTTAAGACGCGCACGCCAGGTGAGTTGATCGAGCGCATCGATGGCGATGTGGATCTGCTCTCCAACTTTTTCTCGCTCTTCGTCATCAACCTGCTGACCAGTGTGCTGCTGGGGCTGGGCATCCTCATCATGTACTTTCGGGTACACTGGCTCGTCGGCGTGGTCATGACCGTCTATTCGTTCCTTGTCCTGCTGGCGCTGATGTACCTGCGCGGGCGCACTATTCCCTACCAGCTTGCGCAGCGCCAGAGCAGCGCGCTCTTCTACGGCTTCCTGGGCGAGCAGCTTGCCGGAACGGAGGATGTGCGCGCTAACGGGGCGGTAAGCTACGTCATGCGCCGCTTCTACCAACAGATGCACAAATGGCGGCGCGTCTTCGTCAGAGCAACGGTCATGAGCCGGGTGATGGGTGTAACTGCCCTCTTCCTCTTCGTCATCAGCTCGGCAATTGCCACAATGCTGGGTGCCTACCTGTGGAGCATCCACCTTATCAGCGTCGGCACCGTCTACCTGCTCTTCGCCTACACCGACCTGCTCTCACAGCCCATTCAGCAGATACAGGTACAGCTTCAGGACTTATCTCAGGCCGAGGCTGCCATCCAACGCATCGAGGAACTGCTGCGCACGCAGCCCGCGCTGCCGGATAACGGAGAAAAACAGTTGCAGCAGGGTCCACTTGCGGTCGCATTGGAAAACGTTTCGTTCGGCTACTCCGACGAGCATCCCGTGCTCTCGAACATCTCATTCAGCATACAGCCGGGGAAGGTGCTGGGCGTGCTGGGGCGAACGGGCAGCGGCAAAACCACGCTGGCCCGCCTGCTCTTTCGTCTCTACGATGTGCAGGCCGGGCGCATCTGCATCGATGGCGTCCCGCTTCGCGAGGTGCGACTGTCTGTCCTGCGGCGGCACATTGGCATGGTGACGCAGGACGTACAACTTTTCCGTGCAACGGTACGCGACAACCTGACCTTCTTCAACCGCGCCATTCCCGATGAGCAGATTGTGCAGTCCATTCGTACCGTTGGCCTCACGCGCTGGTTCGAGCAGTTGCCACATGGCCTTGAAAGCGAACTGGGCGCGGGCGGTGCAGGTCTCTCCGCCGGAGAGGCGCAACTGCTCGCCTTTGCCCGCGTCTTCCTGACCAATCCCGGCCTCGTCATTCTCGATGAGGCCTCCTCACGGCTCGATCCCACCAGCGAGCAGCGCATCGAGCGCGCTACCGGCCTGCTATTCGAGGGACGCTCCGGGTTGGTCATTGCCCACCGCCTCAGCACCATCCAGCGCGCCGACGACATTCTCATCCTCGAAGATGGAGGCATCACCGAATATGGCCCTCGCGCTGCACTGGCAAACGATCCCAACTCACGCTTTGCTCAATTATTGAGGCTCAATGCAGGAGAACAATTTGTAGTGCCCGATGAGGAGGTGCATGCTTGAAAACGTATACGCTGCTGTGGCGCGTGGTGCATTACCGTTTCTGGCTCTACGTCGTCATCGTCTTTGAGTCGACCGCCTTTTACATGGGGCGGCTGGTCTTTGGTCTCATCCTGCAAGCCTTTTTCAACATGCTGGGCACGCTCAACCAGCAGCCGCGCCTGACGGCGTACCTGTTTGTGCTGACCGGGCTACTGTTGCTGACGGCGCTCATACGCGCACTGATCTCCGTGGTCGGGCAGTTTTCCATCGCCGCCTTCAGCTTCGACATGGGCGCGCTGTTGCAACACAACCTGCTGCGGCGTATCCTTGATCGACCAGGCGCGCAGGCCGTTCCCGGCTCGCCCGGTGAGGCCATCAGTTCCTTTCGCGACGATGTGCAGGCCGTGCGCTCCATGCTCTCAGTAACGGTCGATGCTATTGCTCTGTTCATCTTTGCCGTCGCGGCCATCGTCATCCTGCTGCACGTCGACGCGCAGATCACACTATTGGTCTTCATCCCGCTGACCTGTGTGGCGGCACTTGCACAGAGCATGAAGAAGCGATTAGAGCGTTTCCGCGCCGCCAGCCGCACCGCGACGAGCAATCTGACGGGAGCTATCGGTGAGATCTTCGGAGCAGTGCAGGCCATCCAGGTTGCGGGGGCGGAGGACCACGTAGTGCGCCACTTCGACACGCTCAACGAGCGCAGGCGTACGGCTATGCTGCGCGACAACGTGCTGACCAGCGCGCTCAACTCGGTCTTCGGCAACACGGTCGGACTTGGCAAGGGCCTTATCCTGGTGATTGCCGCGCTCTCGGTACGTGGCAGCTCTCTTGGCCCCGGCGACCTCGCCCTCTTCATCTCCTACCTTTCGACGGTGGCGGAGTTCGTGCAGGCCCTAGGCCTCTTCCTGGGCCAGTACGCGCAGACAAAGGTCTCGTCTGGTCGCCTGCTCGCCCTGCTACAGGGAGCGCCCACCAGCACCCTCGTCGCACGTCCTCGTCCCTCGCTCTACCGCAAAGGCGTGCTGCCGGAAGTGATCGCCCCGAGCAGGACACCCGCCGACACGCTGCAAACGCTGGAAGTGCGCAACCTGACCTACCGCTATCCCGACACGGGACGCGGCATCGAGGGCATCAACCTGCGCCTGGAACGCGGCACGCTGACGGTCATCACCGGTCAGGTAGCATCCGGAAAGACAACACTGCTGCGCGCACTGCTCGGTCTGTTACCGAAAGAGACGGGTGAGATTCTCTGGAACGGCCAGCCCGTCGACGACCCGGCCAGTTTCTTCGTGCCCCCGCGCAGCGCCTACACACCGCAGGTGCCGCACCTCTACAGCGAGACACTGGCCGAAAACATCCTGCTGGGCCTGCCTGAAACAGCGGTCGACCTGCCAGCATCCATACGCGCTGCAGTCATGGAACGCGATGTGGTGGAACTGGAAAACGGCCTGCACACCCTCATCGGTACGCGAGGCATCAAGCTCTCCGGCGGCCAGCAGCAACGCGCGGCTGCCGCTCGCATGTTCGTGCGCACCGCTGAACTCATCATCTTCGACGACATCTCCAGCGCCCTCGACGTAGAGA
Organism: uncultured Chloroflexia bacterium; assembly: GCA_963736995.1. Taxonomy (GTDB): domain Bacteria; phylum Chloroflexota; class Ktedonobacteria; order Ktedonobacterales; family Ktedonobacteraceae; genus CADDYT01. The sequence goes on along the minus strand of CAVTRB010000005.1, from coordinate 141,894 downwards.
CCGAACGCACCCTCTGGGAGCGGCTCTTCAGCCAGCGTCCTCACAATACCACCTACCTCGTCGTCTCCCACCGCCGCGCCGTCCTGCAACGCGCTGACGCCATCCTCCTCCTCAAAGACGGTCGAGTTGCTGCTACTGGCACACTCAAAGAACTATTAGAAAGTAGCGAGGAAATGAGGAAGTTGTGGGAGGGTGAGGAGTAAAATGCCCCATCCCAACCCCAGGCGAGTGGCCTGTAGTCATGCGCGATAACAGTGAGCCTTTATCGCGGCAAAGCTCGCAACTATCGTGTATAATTGTTCCAGGTCGGTATTGTAAGCTGTCTTCAGGATGAAGACAGCCAAAGGAACTTGTAGTGCATACAGTGAGGCACCGGCATTCACTGGGAGGACATTGACGAGGATATCTCTATAGCCGGTCTGCTCGGATTGCCAAACGATTAAGCTGGATGCTAGAACACGAGGGGACAACCATCATGAGCGACAACCAGAAAAACAAAACCTCCATGCGCAAGGCTCTGACTGTGGCCTCCATAGCCTACGGCGCGTTCACCGCCATCACCATCATCGCCCCCATCATCATCGACAAGCTCTCCAAACGCAAGCAGAACCCGTAGGCTATTGAGACCAGACAAAGCTCAGTCCTGAATCACATAACTGGGATCCGAACGCTCCTCAAGCCAGATCAGCGTCTCGCCTTCAGACTCACTCTGACGGCGGCTAATCTGTGCATTCCAATCCTCCTCCGGTACCTGCTTCAGCGCATCTGTCAGCTCGCACTTCACATCATTCTGCAAGCCCTGAATTACCGCATTTGTTCCTTCACGGTCATTCAAGCGCTGATCCACATACTCCCGCAACGTCATATAGCACAACCTTTCTCTAGTGTTAGATAACGAAATGGCTCTCTGATAGTATTCACGGATGGACGTGGAGGGTAGGTTTCTAAAATCCTTCCAATAAGCTGCAAGGAATTGCTGCCCCTGCTGCTTCAAGAGCATGAGCAGGGGGACATAACATGAGGGCTTACGTTAGCCTTGAAAGCCGCGCTCTGTGATGCTATACTATGAATAACCACAGTAAAAGCCCGCCCGTCTTCGGGCGGGCTTTTATCGCATGTACGCATTGATCGTTAGAATAGCACATGTCGAAGTAGCGGGCGATGATGCCTGTCTATGCAATGTTGCATGATGAGCCGCTGATTGGCTCACGATTAAGGAGGTTCTTCATTTATGGCAATTGACCTGATTAATCCCTACGAAGTGGCTGTCGCCCAGTTTGATGAAGCGGCAGATCGTCTCGGTCTCTCCCAGTCAATGCGGGCTATTTTACGCAAGCCCAAACGCGAATTGATCGTTAATTTTCCTGTGCGCATGGACAACGGTGATGTGGTGATGTTTACCGGCTACCGTGTTCAGCACAATATCAATCGCGGCCCGGCCAAAGGTGGCGTTCGCTTCAGCCCCGAAGTATCGCTCGACGAGGTGCGAGCGCTGGCAATGTGGATGACGTGGAAGTGTGCCGTGGTCAGCATTCCCTTTGGCGGGGCGAAAGGGGGTGTCATCTGCGATCCGCAGGCGCTCTCACGCGGCGAACTCGAACGGCTCACGCGCCGCTATGCCACCGAAATATCTGTTCTGATGGGACCCGATAGCGATATTCCCGCCCCCGATATGAACACGAACCCGCAGATCATGGCCTGGATGATGGACACCTTCTCGATGCACATGGGCTACTCCGTTCCCGCCGTCGTGACAGGCAAGCCGCTGGCAATCGGCGGTAGTGAGGGACGGCTGGAAGCGACGGCACGCGGGGTGCAGATTGTCGCTCGCGAGGCTATGCTGCACAACGGCATGGTGCCGGACCAGTGTTCGGTAGTCGTACAGGGTTTCGGCAACGTCGGAAGCATCTCTGCCCGTATGTTGCACGAGCTGGGCTGCAAAGTAATCGGCCTGAGTGATATCAACGGTGCTATCTATAATCCCAAAGGCATCAATGTCCATCACGCGCTGCGCTACTCGAAGGAGCATGGGTCACTACTCGGTTTCCCGGAGGCGGAGGCCATCACTAATGCACAATTGCTGGAACTACCCTGTGATGTGCTTGTGCCAGCCGCGCTGGAAAACCAGTTGACGCAGAGGAATGCTAGCCGCATCCAGGCAAAGTTGATAATCGAGGCGGCCAATGGCCCAACAACGCCAGAAGCTGATCGCATCTTCAACGAACGCGGCATCATGGTTGTCCCTGACATCCTTGCGAACGCGGGTGGCGTGACGGTCAGCTACTTTGAATGGGTGCAGGACTTGCAGCGTTTCTTCTGGGCTGAGAACGAGATTAACAACCGGCTGGAATCGATCATGACTCGCGCCTTCAAAGCAGTGCTTACCAAAGCCGAAGAGCAAGAGACGAATCTGCGCATGGGTGCCTACCTCCTCGCAGTCGCCCGTGTCGCCGAAGCCACCGAACTACGCGGCGTGTACCCGTAAAGCATTCCCGGCGGCGTAATTTACGCCGCCGGTTCCACGTGCAGGATCTTCAGCCAGATGTCGTATTTGCCGTCGTCGTTGGGGTAGAAGTTGGCTTCGAGGCGGAAGATGATATTGACGTGGGTGGTGCCGCTGAGGGAGGTTAGCTGCGCGGCTCCCCGTAAGATGGTGCCGACACGCTGGAAGTGGCTATTGGAAACTCCCAGGCGCAGGCGCAGGTTGCGTCCTTCCTGACCGCTCGCCCAACTGCTGACGAGGCGCAGGCGCTCCATTTTGAAGGTGGGTTCGGGATTGCCTGCGCCAAATGGAGCGAGGGTACGAATCTTCTGATAGGTTTCGTAGTTGAGCAGCTCGAAGCGGGTGAAGACGAGATCGACATCCTTACTTTCAATCCCGTTTTTTTTCTCGTCGTGCGTTGAGACGGGTGTAGCGGGCGATGGTGCCTGAGCGCGTTCAAGAAGGTAATCATGAAATTGTTGGATATGTTCGTTCTGGATGGTGAAGCCCGCTGCCTGTTCGTGGCCTCCGTAGCGTTCCAGGGAGTTTTTATGCGCTTCGTCGTAGGCGCGCAGGGCTGAAATAATATTAAAACCTTTCTGGCTGCGGGCGGAGCCGCGACTCAGTTGTTTTTCCCGATCCTCGCTGAGCACCAGCACGGGCTTATCGATCTCCTCTGACAGTTTTCCCGCTACCAGGCCGAGAATGCCTTCGTGCCAGTTTTCGCCACTGACCAGGATGACCTGTTTCTCGCTCTGTTCCTGTGTGGCCAGGCGCACAGCCTGCATTAGTTCCTCGGTCTGCTGCTGCCGCGATTGATTGATCTGCTCCAGTTGCGCGGCGATCTCTCCAGCGCGGATTTCGTCGTCGGTGGTGAGCAAATCGAAGGCGATGCTGGCATGCACCATACGCCCGGCAGCGTTGATGCGCGGTGAGAGGCCGTAGGCGATGTCGCGTTCGCGAATGCGCCCCGGCTGCAAATTGGCGAGCTGCATCAAAGCGCGAAGGCCGGGTTTGGTGGTAGTATTCAGCTTTTCCAGGCCCAGGCGAACCAGCGTGTGGTTTTCGCCTTTGAGCGCGGCCAGATCGGCAATGGTGCCGACGGCGACGAGGTCGAGATAATCCATCTCCTCCTCGCGAGTCAGTTGGTAGTGACGGAACAGCGCCTGTACCAGCTTGAAAGCAACGCCGACGCCGCACAGGTAACGTTCGCCGTAAGTACATTCCGGTCGCCAGGGATTGACCATTGCATAGGCGGCAGGCACCCTCTCGGGTGGTTGGTGATGATCGGTAATGATGACATCAATGCCCAATACGCGGGCATAATCGACCTGCTCAACGTCCGAACTGGCGCAGTCAGTGGTGATAATCAACGCTGTTCCCCTGGCTTTGAGCAGGTCGAGCGCGGGAAGGTTGAGGCCACAGCCTTCGTGCAGGCGATGGGGAATGTAAAAATCGAGGATGGCCTGGGATTGTGTATGTGCGATGAGAGCGCGTAGTGCGCGAGTCAACAGGGCCGAGGAGGTGACGCCATCCGCGTCGTAGTCGCCATAGACAGTGATGTGCTCGCCGTTTTCCAGCGCCAGCACGATACGATGCAGCGCCTTCTCCATATCGATGAGGGCCAGTGGATCAGGCGTCTGCGCATAGTCGGCGGCCAGAAAGGCGCGTATGGCTTCAGGCTCACTGATACCGCGATTGTGCAGGAGCTGGGCCAGCAAGGCATCAATTCCTGTCTGCTCGTAGAGATGGAACTGCTCTTTGCTCAGTTGTTGATGTACCTTCCAGCGTGAAGGTGGTTCCGGCTGAGATTGCGCTTGTGATGATGCGAGAGGTGATTCCAATAGGTGTATCCTTCGTTTATCTAACTAATCTGGCAGTAATCGCATGAACACTTCGTTGCCGAGCAGCCGACCGCGTTTGCTCAGGCGCAACCAACCTTCTCTGCCTTCCACCGTATCCTGTTCAAGCAGGCCAGCCTCCTCGACCAGATGCAAGCGATTACCGACGAATTGCGCAAAGGGAATGCCAAATCGCTGCTCGAAGGTGGGCAGGTGCAGGCCGGACGCGGTACGCAGGGCGAGAAAGGCCGTCTCCGCCATCTCCTGTGCGCGTTCGACAGTCTCGCTGGTCTCTTCGGCCTCGGGTTGCCGTCCCGTTTTGAGCAGGCGCACGTACGCGTAGGGGTCGCGCACATCTGAGAAGCGGCGACCGCCAAAGAAGGAGTAGGCCCCGGCCCCCATACCGAGATAGGGCAGGTTTTGCCAGTAGGTCAGGTTGTGACGGCTGGCGTGTCCGGGCAGCGCCCAGTTCGAGATTTCGTAATTCATATAGCCATACTTGAGCAGAAGCTCATCGGCATATTCATACATATCGGCGCAGAGGTCGTCATCGCCAGGCATGATGCGACCCTCCTGCGTCCAGGTAGAAAAAGGTGTACCCTCCTCGATGATGAGGGAATAGAGCGAGAGGTGTTCCGGGTGCAGAGCCATTGCCTGCTCAAGCGTTTCCTGCCAGTGGCGCATGGTCTGATCGGGCAGGCCAAACATGAAGTCGACGTTGATGGAGGTAAAGCCTGCTGCGCGAGCATGAGCGACGGCCTGGCGAATCTCGGCTGGTGAATGGATACGCCCCAGCGTCTTGAGCAGGGCAGCATCGAAGCTTTGCCCGCCCAGGCTGAGACGGTTGACGCCTGCGGCCCGCAGACCTTGTAACTGTTCGAGACTTAGCGTGCCGGGATTGGCTTCGAGCGTGATTTCCGCGTCCTCGTCCACGGCGAAAGCGGCGCGACAGGCTGCGAGGATGCGCGTGATCTGTTCCACGCTGAGCAGACTGGGAGTGCCTCCGCCGAAAAAGATCGTGCGGCTGCGGCGTGGTTTGCCGCCGGGAAGCTGTGCCATCTGTCCCACCAGGTTGATTTCGGTCAGCAGCGCACGAACATAGGGTTCGCGCAGGGGAAGAAGTCCGGCATAGGTATTGAAATCGCAGTAGTAGCAGCGAGTATGGCAGAAAGGAATATGCAGATAGAGAGAGACGGTCTCCAGTAATTCTGATATGGGCGCTTCATTGACAGGTATTTTCGTTGTAAGAGGTGCATTTGTTATCATAGATAATCCTTGAAAGAGAAAAGAGATAGCGAAGAAAAACGGGAAAGTATTCACGGGCGATAAGCCATATGCGGGACATAATCGTGCGTGAATACTTTCAGGTTTTCCTAAAAGTCGCCTACGGTGCCGCAGGATTAGGTGCGCCAGGCACGGCGGTAGCCGGAGCGCCGGAAGGCAGGTCTGGCGGCATATTCGACGAATCGGTCAGCTTATTCTGGTCAACTGGCGTAATATGCATGTTTGGCAGCGCTCTCTGCTCGAACAGCCAGTTCGTCAGCGCATTAGTTTGCAGGGATTGCAGCGTTGCCTTGTCCAGCGCACGAGAGGGATCAATGCCCACGATCTGAACGATATGGTAAGCGCCATTTTCGTTCAGAACAGGACTGATTTCGCCGACATAGCGCGCTGGGTCGAAGAGCCAGTTATCGATGACGCCTGACTGGTCAGTCTGCGAGATCTGCCCGCGGGCCTGCCAGCCGAGGTCGCCGCCGTTGCTGGCGCTGGCGGCATCCACCGACTTCTGCTTCGCAAGAGAGCCGAAGTCGGCCCCCTTCTTGAGCTGGTTTAGAAGCTGCTGGGCGGTTGCCTGTGTGCTCGCAGTGATCGAGCGGACATGCACCTGGTATGTTGGAGACTTGATCAGCGAGGCGAGGTAGGTCTGCATGTTGTTGCGGCGCACATTGAGCGCCGACATAGTCTGCATATCGCTATCGGTGATGTTGTCCTGGCTGAGGAACTTGCTGTAGGTCATACCCTTCGGCAAATTCGCCTTGAATGTAGTCACGTACTGGTTGATCTGCGTCGCTGTTGGATTAATCTTTGCCTGAATCGCAGCGCTCTGCGTCGCCAGCCATTCGCGAATGATTTCATCATCTTGCAGATACGTCGCACTGTCATTGCCGACCTGAGACTGTGTGAAGAGCTGCTGCTCGTTGGAGATAGTATTCTGCTCCAGATTAGTGTACTGGTTGTTGAATTGATCATGTTTGGTCTGAGCAGTGGTCAGGTCTTTCTTCGTGCTGGCAAGCTGTGCGTTCAGTTGCTGGCGCTGTGCATTCGAGCCTGCACCGGCGGGCAGCGCCTTGATCTGCTTATTCAGACTGTCGACTTTGGAGGTATCCGAGTCGATGATTTTCTGCTCTGCGTCGACCTGCGCTTTCAGGCTCGCCGCCTGTGCGTTCAGGCCATGCGGGCCATTGAGCTTTTCTTCCTCAAGCTCCGTTCTGAGTGCGACCAGTTTGCGATAGTCAGACTGCGGTATCTGATGACCATTGACGCTGGTAATCGGTAAGCCCGGGACGATCACATTGAGATTGATCCAGGTGCCAATGATAACAGCGACGATCAGCAGACCGATCACGGCGGCAATGGCCCAGGTGACGCGCTGCTGGAACTTGATTTTCTCTTTGTGTGAGAGGTGACCGCCCCAGCCAAAGATAATGGGCTTGCCGTCACGCCGTGCATCAAAGCGGGCCGTCTGTTTGACGTATTTGTTCGATTTGTTGGAGCGCGCTGGCCGTTTGCTGTCCGGTTTGCGCTCGGTTTGGCTATTCATTTCTTACATGACTTCCCTTCTGCATCAAGCGATGGTAGCGTCAATCCGTCAACAAACACAGAGAAGATGGCTACATGTCTCTTCGCTCTTCTCGCTTCCTTTCTGATCTTATCTCAAAGGAAAGGAAGCGAGGAGAGGAAAAGAAGATCATGTATCCATCTCACGCTGACTCATACAACGCCTGCTTTGCTACACGTGCTACATGCCACGAATGTGCTCGGCAGTGTAGGGCAACAGAGCCATCTGTCGGGCCTCTTTGATGGCCCGGCTCAACAGTCGTTGATGCTTGGCACATGTCCCGGTCTTACGACGTGGTTCAATTTTGCCGCGATCCGAGATGAAGCGCTTCATGAAGCGATTAGCCTCTTTGTAGTCGATCTCACGGACGTGATCATGGCAAAACTGGCAAATTTTGCGGCGGGACGTGCGCTCATTCCTACCGCCTTCGCGCCGTTCGCGGCGCGGTGCTGACGTTTCACTACGTCTCTGCACAAACGTTCTCCTTCTTCATTAGAAGGGGGGTTCATCTCCACCCCCGTGATCTTCCAAATCACCGAGGTCGTCGACGCCACCTGCCATAAAGTCGGAACTGCTGCTCGTCTGTGCTGACTTGGGCGTCAGCATTTCCATATCGTTGGCTACGACATCAATTGCCGTGCGCTCAACACCGTTGCGATCAGTGTACTTGCGCTGCTGAAGTCGGCCTTCGATATAGACTTTAGAGCCTTTATGCAGGTAGTTGTTACATATCTCCGCGAGTTGACGCCAGGCAATGACGTTGAACCAATCGGTCTCGACCTGCTTCTCACCGCTACTGTTCCTGGTTGTGCGGTTTACGGCAAGCGAGAAACGTGCCATAGCGACGCCGCTGGGCGTGTAGTCAAACTCTGGATCTTTTCCCAGGTTTCCGATGAGTATAATCTTGTTCATGATTTCAGGTCCTTTCGGCTGAATACGCTTGCCTCAACCCTATTGCAGAGACTCGACGACCTTTCCAAACAAACGTATTACTCCACGGTTTCATCGTCAATAGCAGGAGGAACATCAACCATATCCTCTTCGGTCAGGGCGATAGGTTCGACGAAATTCTCACCCATACCAATCGCATCCTGCCCGGTGTTGGCCAGAGCCTCTTCAACCGCCGCTGCGTTTCCCTCAACGTTAGCGGTAGTGGCACCTGCCTGCTCCTGTTCCTGCGGCTGCTCGTCAGGGGCAATGAATTGCGTCCCTACGGCCTGTGCTTGCTCGTCAGGGGCAGATACTCCCCCGAGGTCGTATTGAGAGCGCTCCACGCTCTCTGCGGAGCCTCCCAGGCTCTGCACCTGCGTCCCTGGGGCCTGCGTCTGTGCCGCTGCGTTGGCTTTTGCCGCTGCCTCAGCGGCTTTGTGAGCCTCACGCTCCTTCTGCACTGTCCTGGTGTCGCGGCGCTTCATCAGATGACGGAGCACCTCTTCAGAAACCCTGAGTGTACGATCCAGTTCGGCTACGGTTTCGGGGGTCAGGATCATATCCAGGAATATGTAGTTCCCGTCGCGATGGTGGTCGATGGGGTAGCTGAGACGTCGCCGTCCCCACTTATTCACTCGCATAATCTGGCCACCATGTGTGGCGACAATCTGCTCGACACGGCCTAGAATGGTCTGTGCCTGCTCTTCGCTGACTTCGGGATTGAGTATGAAACCCAGTTCATAATCTCTTGCGACCACGAAGTCACCTCCTTCCTTTTCCTGTGGGTATGCATCCGGTCAGCTATTTCAGTCCCAGATGGGCTTGCTATTCCCTTCAGACAGGGATGCAAGTGATAACTGCCGGAGCAGGTCCTTTTCCTGTGGGTATGCATCCGGTCAGCTATTTCAATCCCAAACGGAATGACAAGCCCTTTCAGACAGGGCTTGAAGCGACAACTGCCGGAGCAGGTCCTAAACACCCCGCTATTATACCATTGATCATCCTTCCTGGCAATAGGGCCGAGTTTGAAAACTCCTACCGGCTTATTCTTTTCCTGTATGAAAAAACGGAAAAGGTAGAAAAAATAATCGTTCTTTTGTAATGGTGATTGTGGGTGATGGTATCAGGAGCGAACAGTTTATTGACAGAGTGAAATGTATGCTTCATACTGTAGCTGTAGCTGGCGTAATAGCGGTAGAAGATATGCTTATTTCCCGACCGACGGACGGAGTAGATATGCGGCAGTATCCCGGGGGACGTTCCTCTCAATCAATGCAGGCTCAACAGTCTCAGCGAACGTCACAGCAAATGCGGCGGACACAGCGAACGCAACCGGCGCTTCCCGGTGCAGCGCATCCCCCTGCTCTGCCCGGGGTACAATCAGGACGTGCAGCAAATAACGCGCCCCGGCCTGACCAGAAATCCTCAGCGAAACGTTATGGCCTGCAGGCCATCTGGAAATTAGTGGTGATCGGCCTGCTGCTTGAAGTACTCTATGTAGCGCTTTTTCCCCTCTTTGCGGACGCGGCTTCGACCGGTGCCAACGGAAAAGGTGTGCAGCAGGCTCTGCTCGCTCTCTTGCCCTGGCTGCCACACCTCTACTGGACAAATGCTTTCCCAGGGCTATCCCAGGCCCTATCCCATCTTCCCCTACTCGATCCATTGAAGGGCAACGCGAATCTGCTGCTGGCCGTGCTCTTGTTGGCCTTGCTCTTTGTCCTGCTGGCGTGGCGAGTGGGACGGGGCGTTTTGCGCAAGCGCCTCTCTCGCTCTCAGACACAGTTTCTTTTCGTGCTGGCGCTCGTTTTTACCGCTGTATTCAGCCTGACCTTCCTCTTCGCGCCGCCGCTACAGGTGCAGAACCTCTTCCTCTACGGGATGTATGGCCGCATGGTGGCTATCTACCACGTCAATCCCTATATTGTGACGCCCTCCATTTTCTCGCGTGATCTCCTCTACGTCCTGCTGTCTGGCAGCACGCGCACCCAGGTTGCTCTCTCAGGCCCTGTCTGGATCGATATGGGCATTCCCATTACCCTGTTCGCGCATGGTAGCCCGGGTGATATCCTGATCGCGTTTCGCCTGCTCGGTCTCGTCGCACACCTGGTGAACACGATGCTGATCTGGGCCATCCTGGCAAAGTTGAAACCGGAAAAACGCATCGCGGCCACTCTGCTCTACGGCTGGAATCCATTAATACTGCTTTTCACCGTCGCTTCCGTGCAGTTGGAGGTGGGCATGGTGCTCTGTCTGCTGCTGGCCGTACACTTCTTCCAGCGCAAATCGCTGCTGCTCGGCTGGGTTTTCCTGCTGCTGGCGGTGCTGATCAATGCGCTCTGCCTGTTGTTGCTGCCATTATTCTTCCGCTTCCTCCAGCGAGAGACGCGCCTGTTGCCGCGGGGACAGCGATTCTTCTGGTGGTTGGGCTGCGTGGGTATCTCGATTCTGGTCGTCGCTCTGGCCTATGCTCCATTCTGGTACGGGTGGGGATGGAATGGACTGGTAGCCATGCTCAAGCAGACCTTCTGGCCTGCCAGTGCCATCAACTCGCTTGACGCGGCATTGATCAATCTGCCTGTTCATCCTTTACCGGCGTTTGCCTGGCTCTTTGCGCCCCATCACTGGATTCTTTTCGCTGCCATCGCTGTAGGTCTGATTTTGCTGACTGGCGTCTGGTTGATCGATAGTCTGGAACTGGCCTTGCTGTTCAGTAGCTGGGTCCTTCTGGCGCTCTTTGTGCTCTTTCCCAGCAGCTGGCCGTGGCTGCTGCTTGTGCCATTTGCATTGACGCTGTGCGCTGGCAATGGACGCACGCTCTTGCTGGCAATATTCCTGCTGTTCGGGGCCTTGTTCGGCTTCTATTACGGACTCAGGCAGCCGCTCTGGCAGGGTCAGGCATTACTGACCATTGGCCTGCCCGTGTTGCTCTGGGGCTGGCTGCTGTTCTTCACCTCGACCTGGCAAATGGCTCGTGCGGGCGAAGAGCAGGCGGAGGCAAATGTGGCTGCCGGGAGAAGGAAACCAGGACCGATAAAGGGTCTATCGCGTCCCGGCTGGCAGACCTGGCCCTCTCGCCCCTCCTGGCCCGGTCGTCGTCGCTAGGGTTAGTGGTATTTTGCCCCAACCACCCAACCGTCCAAAAAGCTATTGCATAATGAGGGCGAGTATGATATACTGCGTCTCGTTGCGGGGCCACTCCTGAAAAAGGCTTTCTGCGCCTTTGACGGATTGATGGGAAATCTCGGCTTGAAATGAGATTGAAAGAAAGCATGATCTAGAGCATCATCTCCCCACCCACACTACTCTACTTCCGCTGCTAAAGACAGATGAGATGGATTGGTAGATATTCTGGTGTCCCGCAAGACAATAGAACAGGAAGAAAAGGATTATGAAGCAGAAACTGAAAACACACAAGGCCATGGCCAAGCGGGTCAAGGTGACCGGCTCTGGCAAATTTATGCGCCGCAAAGTGGCAATTAGCCACCTGCGCCGCCACAAATCACCCGAGTCAGTCCGGTCGGCGGACAAAGAGTTCGAGCTGGCTCCTGGTGATAGGCGCCACTTGAAGAAACTCCTCCCGTATAACTTCTAGTCCGTCCATCGTGATGAGAAGAGAAGAGACAAGAAGTAGTATAGCAGTCGAACATTCACTTTATATGGAGGATAAAGAGGTATGCCCAGGGTAAAACGTGGCGTTCCCGCTCACAAGAAGCATAAGAAAGTTCTCGAGATGGCCGAGGGCCATCGTGGTGCGCGTCGGCGCTTGTTCCGTCCCGCCCATGAGTCGGTCATGCACTCTATGGCGTATATGTATCGTGACCGCCGCAATCGCAAGCGCGATATGCGCCGCCTGTGGATCACACGCATCAATGCCGCCGCCCGTATGCATGGTGTCAGCTATAGTAAGTTGATGCATGCCATCCACGAGTCGAACATCGATGTAGATCGCAAGATACTCGCCGAGATGGCGGTCAATGACGAGGCAGCTTTCAGCGCACTGGTGCAGAGAGCATTGGCTTCGGTCGCAACCGTTTAACGGCTTATAGGATGCAAACGACCGCGAGCAGCGCACCAATACACACTGGTGCGCTGCTCGCGGTCGTTTGCATTTACCACATTTCTGAGTAAAGCGATGGTGCAGATTACCAGTCCTGCTAATCCGCGTATTAAGCGAGCGCGAGAGTTGCACGCCAATGCGGGCCGTAAAAAACATGGTCTCTTTTTGATGGAGGGGCCGCACCTGCTGGAGACCTTGCTGGAGACCAGGGAGGCTGAAGGGGCTGGAGGTGAGGGGATGCTACCAGAGGAAGTGTTCTATCAACCGGAACTGCTGGGGCGAACGGAAAAGGGGCGTGTGCTGTTGGAGCGCCTGTTGCGCACGCCCGCGTTAACGCAAAGGCTGGTGGAAGTGAGCGAGCGCGTGAGCGAGGCGCTGAGTGATGCGCAAACGTCGCAGGGGGTCGTGAGCGTCTTGCCGCTTGCATTGTTTGCACCGGCTCGTTTGCGTGCCAGCCGTCCCGCCACTTTCCGTCCGGCTCTGCTCATTCTCGATGATATCGCAGACCCTGGCAATATGGGTACAATCTTACGCACCGCGCTGGCAGCGAATGTCGATGCTGTTCTGCTCAGCTCCAACTGTGTCGACCCGTTCAATCCGAAAGTTGTGCGGGCAGCAGCAGGGGCGCATGTTGCGCTGCCCATCGAAATTGATATGCCCTGGTCGAATATTGCCGAACGGGTCGGGCAGCACTGCCCTGAAGGCCCGCGCGTTCTGCTGGCTGAAGCAGGCGGTGCGCATATGTACTACGAACAGGACCTGACCTACCCGTTCGCCCTGATTACCGGTAATGAAGCGCATGGCCCCTCATCCCAGGCCCGAGCACTGGCGACGCTGACGGTCTCCATCCCCCTGGCGAACGGGGTAGAGTCATTGAACGCGGCTATGGCGACGGGCATCATGCTCTATGAGTGCGTGCGACAGATGAAGATAGCTCAGAGCGGATAAAACAGGAACGGGCAATGGTGAGCGCCAACGCGTACCATTGCCCGTTCCTGTTTTATCCGCTCTGATATTACCAGTAGCTGCTCATCTCACGATGAAGGTCGGGTTGTCGGACGAGTGAGGTAGCGCCGCAGCTGTCACACGCCACGGGCGCTGTGCCTGTATGAACCATACCACAAACTTCACACTCCCAGCGTCGAACCGTGACGCGAGTGCGTGCTAGCACCTGCATCGCTTCCTGCACAGCAGCGTCGTTGCTTTTTGCCACGCTCGTGGTGGCCGTTATTTTCTGTGCAATCATTGAGTAGCCTCCTGTCTTATCTTCTATGTAATGTCACTTACAGTAAGTGTAACAGGTGGCTCTCCGTATAGTCCATGAATAAGCATGCAACTTATGGATACTATCTATAAGGAAAAGGTTATATATGAGGACCTGTGGCAGGAGCGAAAGTGGGCCTCACCTGCTCCACTACAGGTGAGGCCCACTTTCGCTCGTTTACCGGCTACCAGTTCTGGCTGCCGTTGCTATCGCCGTTGCCATGACCATTGCCGTTACCGTTCGCTCTGTACTCTTCAAATGGCTCGCTGTACCATTGTTGGCGTTGCTGGTTTTGCCTCTGTTGACGCTGTCCCTGTTGGTTCTGTTGCCACTGCGGATTTGATGCTCCTGGACGTGTGGGAGCTGGAGTGGGTGCGGGTGTACGCTGGGAGCCAGAATTGCCGCCCTGATCTGGCGGAATTCCGCCAGAGTTGCCGTACTGGTTCGGCTGATTTCCAAAGCTGCCAGAGTTGCTATAGCCTGCCTGACCTGCCTGGCTCGTTTGATCAGGTTGATAAGGCGTGGGAGAGAAGAAGGATCCATTGTTGGGTCTACCAGCGCTTGTACCCGATGCAGGTGGCAGGGCGTTGTAAGGATACGAACCTGAACCCACACCAGAGCCAGAGGCAACCGCAGAGGCTGTGACTGTGCGGAAGAAGCCGCTCATGGTGAGCTGGCCTTCCTGCTCGGCCTCCGGGTAGACTGAAACGCTGACTACTGGCGTGGACATATCTTGATTTTCACGCAGTTTGAAGGCTTCCGTTGAGGATCGTAGCTGCTCGACCAGGCGAGAGAGGCGTTCCATGCTCTGCGATGCCTCGCGGTTGCTCAGGCTGCTCTGCTGCGTACTGTCGGAGACGCTGCGCATGATCTGTGACACCGCGTTGGAAGAGAGCACTTGCTGGTTTGACACCTGGTTGATGATTTCAATTTCATGTCCCTGCTGCTCAACGGCGGCGAAGAGCGATTCCAGGGCGGTACCAGCTTCCTGTGTAAGCCTGGCACCGATAGAAGTTTCCCGTTCCGTATCCTGCATGGAGATAGCCGCTGCACTGATGTCTTCACGAACTCCGCGGACGATACGGGCGATAGAACTGGCCTCCTCTTTAGCGCGTTCCGCCAGGCGGCGGATGTCAGCGGCGACTGCGCCGAAGCCCTTGCCGTTTTCGCCGGCCATCGCTGCTTGAATTGCAGCGTCAAGTGCCAGGCGGTTCGTCTGGTGTGCGATCTGGGCGATGATATCGACAATGTTGTTGATTTCTTTCGAGCTTTCGCCAAGTGCGTCCACTTTGCTCGACGTTGCCTGCACGTTTTCGTGTATGCGGCCCATCCCTTCGATGGTCTGCTGCACTGCCTCGCGGCCACCCTGCGCGTCGCGGCGAGCGGTACGCGCAACGCTCAATAGCGCCTGCGCACGTTCCGCCACGCGGCGGCTGTCTTCGGCCATATGCTCGACTTCAACTGTTGCCTGACCAATCTGGCGAATTTGCATATCACCTGTCTCCACCAGCTGTGTCATGCGATCAAGGATATTGACCGTCGTGCCTTCAACTTCGTGGGCCACCATCTTAACGCGCACCACCAGGCTGCTCAACTCTTCTACCATGTAGTTGAAGGAGTCAGCCAGCACGCCCAGGGCATCAGCCGTAACCTCGGCCTGCACGCGCAAATCACCTTCACCGACGCCGCTCACCTCACTCACCAGTTTCTCCACCTGTCCCTGCAAGTTGTCGCGCTGCGCCTGCGCATCCTGAATAAGGTGGACGATGTTGTCCAGCATGTTGTTCATCGATGACGCGACAAGGTAAATTTCGTCGCGACCCGCAATTGGAGCGCGGGCGCTGGTTTCTCCTTTCGCGATACGCCGCGTGAGACTGGCGAGCTGGCGCAACGGAACCGTAATCGTCTGGTTGACCGCGTAGCCGATCAGGAACACCAGCAAGATTGTACTGACGATAGCGATGATCGTGGCAATACGCACCGGGTTGATCTGCGCATCTCCCACGTTTGACACGATACCGCCCATTGTCTGGGCCAGATTGACCAGGTGTTGCCAGCTATTCTCCAGGCCGATGTATGTTTGCTGTGCCGAAAATAATGTCCCATAGGCATTGCTATAATCCTGCGTAATATCAGGATTTTTCTGAGTTAAGATGCCATCAAGTGTGGTCAGTTCTTCTTGCTGGAAGGTTTTGTATGTATTCCACTGGTTTTTCGCCAGATTAAGCGTTTGCCGCTGATCTTTGATAATGGTGGTATTGGGGTTCTCGCTTATCAGAATGCTGCTTACCGGTGCCATGTTGCTGGAAGTGGCGAGTTCGTAGTTCTGCTGGTAGGCGCTTAAGTTCTGATCGAACGAGGTCTGAAGGTTGTTAATCTCGCCACTTGACAGTTGCCCGCCAGCAAGGAGTGAGGAGTCTGCGTTCGGTCCCTGACTCAAAAAGGCGAAGACCTGGGCGTTACGCGCCGTGAGGAGCGCCTCCATACGCTGCAGGTCAACCTGCTGCGCGTATGCTTCACTCTGAGCCTTAAAGGTGGTTGTAACAGCCTGTCCGCGTGAAACAAGTGAGTTCACATAGTATGTGCCCAGCAGGGCAATAACAACAGCCGGAATGAGGGTCGCGGCTGCAAACGCGATGAAGAGACGCCGGAAAATTGGTGTGTTACTCAGAAATTTGAAATTCATTGCTCAGTCCCTTCTCAGATGGTACGCAACTCCGTGCTGCTGGCGACGTATTCGATGTATCCATCCCTGTCAATGGTTGCTTGCCTGTGTTGAGCCGTGTAAATATGTGGAACATACTAATCTCACTGTAGTGTACTCTACATTCCCATATAATGGAACCTTTTGGGGATGGGACTGACCCGAATTTCCTAGTGGAGAAAGGGCCGAACGTGCTATACTGTCTGCAAATGCAAAAAAACCTGCTTGAAGGAGCCTTTGATGGAGAAACAAAGCGCCAACTGGCCTTTTCAGAAAGTGTTGATTGCCAACAGGGGAGAGATCGCAGTGCGTGTCATTCGCGCCTGTCGTGAGCTTGATTTGCAAAGCGTGGCCGTCTATAGCGATGTTGACCGTGATGCCTTGCATGTGCGTATGGCCGACGAGGCGTATCATATCGGCCCGGCGCAGGCCAGCAAGAGCTACCTGCATATTCCGACCATTCTAGACGTGGCGAAACGTTCGGGTGCGCAGGCTATTCATCCCGGCTACGGTTTCCTCTCGGAAAATGCCAGCTTTGCGGAGGCATGCCAGGCTGCGGGATTGATCTTCGTCGGCCCGTCCCCGCAGGCGATGCTCGCTATGGGTGAGAAGACGGCGGCGCGTCGTACTGCAAAGGCTGCCGGTGTGCCGATTGTCCCCGGCGCGATGTCCGAGGTCGAAGATGACGCGCAAGCGGTAGAACTGGCGGAGCAGATCGGCTATCCATTGATGCTGAAGGCGGCAGGCGGCGGAGGTGGCAAAGGTATTCGCTTTGTGCATGACCCGAAGGATTTGTTGCCGTCGCTGCGCACGGCACGCAGCGAGGCCAAAAGCGCCTTTGGCGACAGCCGTGTCTACCTGGAAAAGGCCATCGCGCCAGCCCGTCATATCGAGGTGCAGTTCATCGCGGATATGCATGGCAACGTCGTTCACCTTGGTGAGCGCGAGTGCAGCATCCAGCGCCGTCACCAGAAATTGATTGAAGAATCGCCGTCGCCTGTGCTCACGGAGGAACAGCGCGAGGGCATGACCTCGTCTGTAGTCAAGCTGGTGCGGGCCATCAATTATGTCAACGCCGGTACCGCCGAGTTCTTGCTGGGGCCTGATGGCAACTTCTATTTTCTGGAAGTCAATGCGCGCATTCAGGTGGAACACCCCGTGACCGAACTGCGTACCGGCATTGACCTTGTGCAGGAGCAGTTTCGCGTCGCTGCCGGGCTACCGCTCTCATTCACACAGGAGCAGGTGGAGTTTCGTGGCGCGGCCATTGAGGCCCGTATCTCAGCGGAAGACCCCACCAATCGCTTCCTTCCGGCCACTGGTACTGTACTGGCGTTGCAAGAGCCATCTGGCCCCGGTGTGCGCGTCGACAGTGGTCTTTACAACGGTTTGCAGGTACCACTGTTTTACGACCCCCTGCTCGCCAAACTCATCGTCTGGGGCCGAGACCGCGAGCAGGCCATCAACCGCCTGCGCCGTGCCCTCGACGAATATCAGGTACTCGGCGTGCGCACCACCATTCCCTTTGCGCGCTGGCTGACCGAGCACCCTCGCTTCCTCGCGGGCGACTTCTCTACCGACTTTATTGTCGAAGAATGGCATCCACAGTCTGGCGGGGAACGAGAGGAATATGGTGAAACTGCGCCGGAAAACGCAAGCGAACACAGTGATCACACCCTTTCAGATGCGCAGGTCGCTGCCATTATCGGTTCCCTGCTCATGAACGAACAGGTCGAGGCCGAGAAACTGCGCCACCAACTCCCTGGCGAAAACGGCGTCGAGCGTAGTCGTTGGCGCGATATGGGCCGCAGGGAGGCAATACGGTCTTACTAGAAGTACTCACAACAGAGAGGTTCTGAGTACTTCTAGTAAGACAACAAACTATGCTGTGGCCTGCTTACCAGGGTACTCAGCGATGGCTGCTGCCGCGATGGGTGGGAACACGGGAATGAAGTTGCCGCCCTGCCATTGGAACAGGTATGGCAGAGCCGCCAGATTCTGACCTGTCGGGTCGAACTTCACTGCTCCCTGCACCGTGTCGAACGTATCGCTCTGGAGTTCGCTCAGCAGCGCGGTATTGCTGATTTTTCCCGCCTTTGTAAAGGCTTGCTGCACGACCTGCCCCACCGAATACGCTTCTGCCACGTCCGCGTTGATGTCGTTTGCCGAGCCGCCGTATTTGCTGAGGTAATCCTGTACCATCCCGGCATTCTGGAAGTTATTGGCCGTGGGGTACCAGCCATTGGGGACGAAGACACCCTCCGTGTTCGTAAGCCCGCCGACCGCCTGTACGAATGACTGGCCGAGGTCAGGGCCTGCTGTAGCAACGAAGGCCTTTGGGAAGTAGTGCGCTTGCTTGAAGGCCTTGATGAAGGCAGAGGCATCGGGAAGGTAGGTTCCCACAACAACCATCTCCGCGTGAGCGTGGATCAGTTCCTGCGCAACTCCAGGGAAGTTCTTCGGGTCACTTGTGTATGAGAAATTCCCTACCACGTGGATTTTTCCCTCTTGTGTCAAAATGGAATAAGCTTCGTCCACCTGGGGTCCTGTAAACGGGTCGTCACTTTCGCTGGCATAGGCCACTGTTGCCGGACGTTGATTTGGAGGAAGCGACAGGATGTAGTACGCAAAGCTATCCAGGTTATGAACAACAGGTAGAGAGACATCGAAGACTGTGGGCTTCTTCCAGCTTTTATTCAGATCAAAGACGCTGGGACCTCCACCCGATCCTTCCGGCAGAACATATCCATACTGATGAGCTACTGGAACTGCTGCTTTTGTCAGGAGTGAAGAGAACGGGCCAAAGACGAAATCGACATGATCCTTTGTGATGAGTGTCTGATAGTTTCTGGTGATCGTACCCGGGTCGCTATTATCTGTAAGCTTGACGAACTGGATGGGACGACCAAGGATGCCGCCGTTGCTGTTAATCGTGTCGGCCCAGAGTTGATAGCCCTGGTCCGTGGCTATGCCATCATCCTTGAAATCGCCACTGGTGGAGTAGGAGTAGCCAATGGTGATCGGTTGTCCCGTTGGGACGCTGGTAGTGTTTGCAGAACCCTGACCGCAGGCCGCTGTTCCCGCCAGCAAGATAACGGCGGTAGTGACAAAATAGAGAAATCTTTTGATCCATCCGGCATGTTGTATGAACATCTCTTCCTTCTCTCCCTGTTCGCTTAACCTGACCTACACAAATTTCTGTTAGCGAACGGCAATAGTGTAGCACAGGTAGAGATCTTTCCGGGGCAAAATGGCCCAAAAGTGCTATTCGCTGAAAGAGATTGCCAGGGTGATCCTTTGTAGTGGCCCTGGCAATCTCTTTCAGCGAAAGTGTATGTGCTGCTATGCGAACTGTTCGCGCTGAACGCTGAAGGACTGGAATGGCACCGTTCCAGTCCTTCACCGCTCTCTCTGTCGCTGATGTGTATTTACTTCTCCTGTACAGGAGGAGGCAGTTCGAAGGAGGGTGGGGTTTTGCCGCGCCGTTGGGCTGCGGCGGCCTTGAGGCGCTCGACGGTTTCGTAGGGGACGGGGCGACCGCCGAGGGGTGTGGGATGGATGCCAGGGCCGTGAAAGTCGGTGCCGCCGGTAGGAATCAAGCCGTATTCGTCGGCGAGGGCGCGCAGTGCATGCTCGTCCTCCGGCCTGTAGGGGCCGTAGTAGGTTTCCAGACCGACCATGCCCGCGGTGACGAGTCCGGGGAGCCAGTTGCGCAGTTCCCCGAGGCCGGGTAGGTCGAGCGGGTGCGCGATGACGGGCAGTCCATTAGCGCTGACGATCAGGCGCACGGCGTCATCGGGCGTGAGCCGGTAGCGCGGCACGTAGGCATAGCAGTTGGTGCCGATGTATTTATCAAAGGCTTCACCAATGGTCTGGACGTAGCCCGCTTCAAGCAGGGCTTTGGCGACATGCGGGCGACCTACCGCACCCTGCGCAATCTCACGCACGCGCTGCCACGCAATAGTGACGCCATGCTCGTTGAGCAGTTCGACCATGCGCTGGCCGCGCCGTTCGCGGGCGTCGCGCAGCACTTTCAAGATGGCCTGAAACTCCGGGCGCTTATACTCCGGGTAGTAGCCGAGCACATGGACTTCGCCCCCGGCCACATCGGTGTTGATCTCGATGCCCGGTACCAGTTCCATATCCAGCGCATTCGCCGCCTCAATGGCCTCGTCCAGCCCGTCGGTCGTGTCATGATCGGTCAGGGCCAGCACGCGCAAGCCGATCTCCCTGGCGCGGTGCAACAGTTCCGTGGGTGAATAAATACCATCCGACGCGGTTGAATGGGTATGCAGGTCAATGTAATTCGTCATGCTACGCAAACTTCTTTCTTCCGATTTCTTGTCAGCACTCTGTATCGCTGGCTCGAAGAGCCAGCGATACAGAGTGCTGACATTGTAGATTTCTAACGGGCGTAATCGACGGAGCGTGTTTCGCGCACCACGCTCACTTTGATCTGCCCGGGATAGTCAAGATTTTCCTCGATTTTGCGGGCGATATCGCCGGCGAGGCGGTTGGCGGCGAACTCGTCGATCTCCTCCGGTTTGACGATGATGCGAACCTCGCGCCCGGCCTGGATGGCGAAGGATTTCTCCACGCCAGTGAACGAGTTGGCAATGCCCTCAAGGGCCTCCAGGCGTTTGATGTACAGGTCGACGGTTTCACGGCGTGCCCCGGGTCGGGCAGCAGAGATGGCGTCCGCAGCCTGAACAATGGCAGCTTCCAGCGTCTGTGGCTCAGACTCGGTAGCGTGGTGCGCGACCATCGCGTGGATGATCTTCGGCGATTTGCCGAAGCGACGCGCAATTTCGCCGCCAACGATGGCGTGCGGCCCTTCAACCTCCTGATCGATGGCCTTGCCCATATCGTGCAGTAGCGCCGCCGTCTTACAGACAGTAACATCGGCACCCAGTTCGTGGGCGATAGTAGCTGCCAGGATGGAGACCTCGACCGAGTGTGCGAGCACGTTCTGCCCGTAACTGGTGCGAAAATGCAGGCGACCCAGGATTTTGAGCAGTTCCGGTTGCAGGCCGTGAACATTGGCCTCCAGGGCAGCGCGCTCTCCTGCCTCACGCACGATGGTATCGACCTCTTGCCGTGCTCTGGCTACCACCTCTTCGATGCGAGCAGGGTGGATGCGCCCATCCAGGATCAGGCGCGTCAGAGCGATGCGGGCCACTTCGCGACGCACGGGGTCGAAGCCGGAGAGAATCACTGCCTCGGGCGTATCGTCAATGATGAGATCGACGCCGGTTGCGGCTTCAAGGGCACGGATGTTGCGTCCTTCGCGCCCGATGATGCGACCCTTCATCTCATCATTGGGTAGCGGCACCACCGATACGACGGATTCCGCTACCTGGTCAGAGGCGCAGCGTTGGATGGCCAGGGTGATGATTTCTCGTGCCCTCGCCTCGGCCTCCTCGCGTACACGCTCTTCGATCAGGCGCGCCCGGTGAGCGGCTTCAGTACGTACCAGCTGCTCAATGCGTGCCAGTAAGACTTCTTTTGCCTGCTCCTCCGTCAACCCGGCGATACGCTCAAGTTCGCTGACCTGTCTTTGTTTGAGCGCCTCGGCCTCCTCGTGTGCCTGCTCTACAGCACGTTCACGAACCGACAGTTTGCGCTCACGCGCTTCAAGGGCATCGATTTTGCGTTCGAGCGTCTCTTCCTTCTGCTGCAAACGCCGCTCCTGTCGCTGCAATTCGGTCCGGCGCTCAGCATTCTCGTGCTCAATGGTTGCTCGAATGAGCGCGGTCTCTTCTCGCGTTTCACGCAGCGCCTCGCTCTGCTTCATCTGGACTTCCAGCAGTCGTCGTTCGCTGGCTTCCTTCTCCAGACGCAGGCGCTCTTCGAAACGCTCTTTATTTTGTGTCCTGCCCCAGTAAAATCCTGCCGTCAGGGCGATAACTGCCCCTGCCAGCAGACCGAGGACAAAGACGATCTGAAGTGGTGACACGTTGGCCTACCTCCAGTAGTTAAGGCAAAAAGGCCTTGAGAAAATGTTAGAATTACTTAACTATCGCACGAAATGAGACCTCTGCACAAGCTCTGCATTACTTGCACAAAGGTATGGAATGTACCAGGGATACTATATAGGAGTGTTTATCATACTGTCAAGCGCGTAACAGTAGATATTGTAGAGAAAACTGAAAAGAAGCGCATTAAGGGAGAAAGGGGCAGAGACTACTGGATGCTGTGGCCGTGCTTGTGATCATTGGGAATGATGGAATATCCTTATATCCGAGTGAATATCAGGAGAAAGAGCATGGAAAAGGAAGATCAGCAAGAGAGAAAATCGGAACTGCGTTCTACACCCGTCGTGACCAGTTTTCTTATGCGCTTCGATGGGCCGGAGCCGCGTGTCTTGATTGTGCAGCGCAGCCAGCGTGTGGGGAGTTACCAGGGTCACTGGGGAGGAATCAGCGGTTTTATCGAGCCGGGCGTTTCACCCGATGCGCAGGCTTTCACGGAGATTCGCGAAGAGACGGGCCTGCAAGCCGATCAAGTCTGTATGCTGCGGCGCGGCGAAGTTGTATCACAACCTGATCTCGCGCTCGGTCGCGAGTTCCTGGTTCATCCCTTCATTTTTGAGGTCTACAAGCCCGACGATATCCACACCGACTGGGAGGCGGTGCAGATGCGCTGGATTTCCCCTTCAGAGATGAAGAATTACGCCACCGTTCCCAAACTCTGGGAAGCCTACCAGTCGGCCATGAACGGGACGATTGTACAAGAATGAAAAAACATGGCGCAAATGCACTTTGATCGGCGAGCCGATCAAAGTGCATTTGCGCCATGTTTCCATCAAGCAATGCGTTCGATAATGGTAGCGATGCCCTGGCCGACGCCGATGCACATAGTGGCGAGGCCGTAGCGGCCATTGCGCCGCTCAAGCTCGTGCAGGAGGGTGGTGAGGATGCGCGCGCCACTCGCGCCGAGTGGGTGACCCAGAGCGATAGCGCCGCCGTTGACGTTCAGCTGCTCCTCGTCAATCTCCAGTTCGCGCACGCATTGTAGTGACTGGGCCGCGAACGCCTCGTTCAGTTCGATCAGGTCCATGTCTTCGATGCTCAACCCGGCGCGTTGCAGGGCTTTGCGTGTCGCAGGAATCGGTCCCAGGCCCATGTAGGCGGGATCGACCCCGGCGACGGCTGTGGCGAGGATACGCGCCCGTGGCTGCAAACCCAGTTGTTTTGCACGGCTGTTCGCCATCAGCACCAGGGCGGCAGCGCCGTCGTTGATGCCCGACGAGTTGCCTGCTGTGACCGTCCCATCCTTACGAAAGGCCGGTTTGAGCTTTGCCAGCGCTGCCAGCGTGGTATCGGGTCGTGGCTGCTCATCCTGGCTGAAGAGGACGGGTTCGCCCTTCTTTTGTGGAATGGGTACCGGCACGATTTCCTCCTCGAAGCGCCCGGACTGCTGTGCGGCTACCGCTCGCTGGTGACTGCGCAGCGCGAACGCATCCTGCTCCTGGCGGCTTACCCCGTATTTCTCGGCCACGTTCTCCGCCGTCTCGCCCATGCTGTAGGGATAGTGCATAGCTGAGAGGCGTGGATTGGGGAAGCGCCAGCCAATGGTGGTGTCGTAGATCGTGGCATTACGGCTGAAGGCCGTCTCCGCTTTGCCCATGACGAAGGGCGCTCGCGTCATGCTCTCAACACCGCCCGCGACGAAGATATCGCCTGCTTCTGCCAGGATAGCCTGCGCCGCACTGTTCACCGCCTGCAAACTGGAGCCGCAGAGCCGGTTCACTGTCTGTCCTGCCACGTGGGTGGGTAATCCTGCCAGCAGCAGGGACATTCGCGCTACGTTCCGGTTATCCTCACCGGCCTGGTTGGCGCAGCCGAGAAGAACATCTTCCACGCTTTCCGCGTCAATATGGGCCCGCCGTATCGCCTCGGCAATGGCGATGGCGGCGAGATCATCCGGGCGCACATCCTTGAGGCCGCCACCATAGCGTCCAACGGGGGTGCGCACTGCTGAAAGGATTACCGCCTCTTCCATGTGTTGTCTCCCTTGTCTTATTTCCCCTGGAAATTCGCTTTGCGTTTCTCGATGAACGCTTGCATACCTTCACGCATATCTTCGGTAGCGAAGAGCAGGAAGAAGTTCTTGCGTTCCAGCGCCAGCCCCGCTTCCAATGGCGTCTCAAAGGCTGCCAGCACCGATTCTTTCGCCAGTTGCACGGCGATGGGTGCCCGCTCCGCCACTTCTCTGGCCAGCTTGAGCGCAGCAGTCAGGTGCTCACCCTTTGGCACCACCTGGTTGACCAGCCCGTGCTGCGCCATCTGCTCCGCCGTAAACGGTTTGCCTGTCAGCACCATCTCCATCGCCAGGTACTTGCCAACCGTGCGCGTCAGGCGCTGCGTGCCGCCCGCACCGGGAATGACGCCCAGATTGATCTCAGGCTGCCCGAAGCGGGCATTCTCGGAGGCCACGATCATATCGCAGTTCAGCGCCAGCTCGCAGCCGCCACCCAGCGCGTAGCCACCAACCGCCGCGATCAACGGCTTGCGGATCTGCTTGATACGCTGCCATGCCTCGAAGCCGCTCAACATCATTTCAATCGGCGACTTATCCGACATCTCCTTGATATCGGCCCCGGCAGCAAACGCTCTATCGCCCGCACCCGTAATCACCATGCAGCGTATCTCGTTGTCACGATCAAACTCCGCCAGCGCGTCGGCCAGCTCACCGACAAGCTGCATGTTGAGCGCGTTCAGTTCCTTCGGGCGGTTCAATGTCACGATGCCCACGTTCCCATCCCGTTCCGTCAAAATATACTGATAATCTGCCATACAACGCTCCTTCAGACTAAAATAGAAACCGTCTTCCCACTCTACTCATTAGTATATCATCTGACCGGGCCAGATTGAGGGAATGGCTCGTTGTGTAAGCGGCTATGGTTGTCAGTAACTGATGTTTTGATATAAGGGTTGCCAGGGAAGGGGAAAATATACTCAGCAGTAGTTTTCTTTCTCTGAATGTGATACACTACTGAATACAGAACCGATGTTTGCAGAAATGAGGAGAACCGATGATTGAGCGATTACAGCAGGTGCTTACTCGGATCGAACAACTTCCCTCGGAAATTCAGGAAGAGGCTGCGGCACAGCTTGAGATACTGACGCAAGCTTTTGAAGCAATACCAGATACGAAGATAGGCAAAGATCGAAAGAAGCCCGGAAGCCTTGCAGGGGCATGGCGTGATCTAGCCAGGGATGATGAGGTAGAGGCTTTTGATCGTATGCGTCACGAGACTCAGCCCACACCTCCTATTGAATTATGAGACGCTACCTGCTTGACAGTCCAATCGTGACAGGCTATCTCAAAGGCCGGAAAGTGGTCACTCTTGTAGAGCCATGGATAGAAGAGAATCAGGCGGCTACCAGCCTTCTGGTTTATGAAGAAGTCAGCGAATATAACCAGGCTTTCCCGACTTCGCTCGCCGTCAAACTGAATTACGTGCGTTTCTACAGCAGGTTTATCCCTATGCGCTCAGCTACTTGATCCTTGAGCAGTATGCTCAACTGCGCCGCATGCTGCGGCCACCGCATGGACCTGGCCTCATTGGTGACATCGATACACTGATTGCAGCTACTGCTCTCGTCTACGATCTGACCCTTGTCACCATTGATAGTGACTTTACTCGTGTTCCTCAACTACAAGTGATGCTTTTGCCACGTGATTTGCTCAAACAGTGAAGGAGTGATTGCCCGTCTTCACTACTGTCTTGGAGCAGAGCAAAACATCAGTACAGTTATGAGGGCTGTGCTCATGTTTTGCTCTGATTAGCACTCACCTCGTCCACACCCCCTGCGGATCAACTTCCCGAATTACCCTCAACTCCTCCTCGCTGGGAGGCACTGTTTCGGCACAATCCGGGGCGAGGCGGAGGGGCCAGTCTGTTTGCTCCTGTACCTGCTCGACGCTGGTGCCGGGGTGGTAGGATTGGAGCAGGGCCTCGCCCGTTGCGGGGTCGAAGGTGAAGAGGGCGAGCGTGGTGATGAGGGCGGAGGGGCCGCCTCCGGGCAGGCCGACACGCTCGCGCCATGCCTTGCCAGCCGGGCCGTGTTCGTCGGGGTAACCGTAGCCGGGGCTGGTGACGAAATCGACGCGCTCGCGCAGGCGGTGCCGGTCGTGCTGCATGATGATGGCGAGCCGGTGCGAGAGCGAGGCGATGTCTGCCCCGCCGCCACTGCCGGGCAGGCGCACGGAGGGATGCTGCCAGTCGCCGATTAGCGAGGTGTTCAGGTTACCGTAGCGATCTACTTCCGCGCCGCCGATGAAGCCCAGATTGACCTCGCCCGCAGCCATCAGGCCCATCAGGTTCACCATGCGCGTAGCCCAGAGCGCGTCGCTGATATTGGCGGGATCACCCATAGTGTAGAGCAGTTCGGCGGCGGGCGTGTCGCGCATGATGCCCAGCTCGAAGAGGCCAACGGCGTTGGAGGCGTGCGTGCGTTTCGCCAGCGCGAAGGCGATGAGCGGCAGGCGCATGCCGACGAAGACGTTTTCTCCGTCCTGTATCTGCCTGGCGGCGCAGACAACCATCAATTCTTTTGCGGTATATTCCATATTGGTGTGTCTCCTAATAACCATAATCCACTGGCGCGGCGTAGTGATGGTCTTTGACACGCAGGCGGTTGGTGCGCTCCTCACCAAGTTTGGCGACGTAATCGGCGCGGGTGGGAAGTAGCAAGACCCATTCGTCGAGCCACTGCTGGAAGCCTTCCAGCGTGCGTGTGCGCTGGTGATACTCGTGGTAGAAGGCGTGGTCGCGCCCGTAGCTGCCCTGAACGGTGGACGGGTGCGCGCCCCAGGGTTCGTGGACGACGGCTCGCACTTTGAACGATGGTCCCAGCACGCGGTTCGGATCGCTCACGATCACCTCGTGCGGCACGACCTCCTCTGCCACCAGAATCACGTCACGTGCGGCCAGCATGGCCTCTTCGCAGATACCCACGTTGCCCCACAGGTGGGCGTTGCCCTCCTCGTCGCTGCGCTGCACGTGAATGATGGTGACATCCGGCTTCACGGCGGGAACGAGCAGCAGGGGTGAGCCGTCTAGAGGCGAGGTCTCCTGCTGGAAGGTGGGGTTTTTGCGGATGATGTCACTGCCCAGCAGGGTGCGCGTGGGAATGTAGGGCGAGCCGAGGCCAGCCGCCAGCAGTGCCAGCGCAATCGAGAAGTTGCTGTGATCCTCGGTGGTGATCGCTCGCGGAATCGATTTTTCCGTGGCGCGGCGATAGCAGTGGCCCAGTCCCTCGCTCACATTGCCTACCCAGGCCGCTCTAATCTTCTCCACGCAGCCTGCGCCGATCAACTGGTCGAAGAGGATATCAGAAATAGGCCCGATCAGCGTCAGGTTACGGCGCTGCTGGCGAATGATCTCATGCCCGGCTGCGAAGGGGATCAGCGGCTCCAGAGCCAGTCCCAGCGCGACGGAGGCCCCATCGGGAATGTAGCGGGCAACAGCCTCGCTCATGGAAAGCAGTTTACTCATGCTGGTTCGTACTCCACAATCTTATCTGCGTAATCGTCCGATACAAAAATATTGCCATGCGCATCGATGAGCAGCCCCTGTGGCTCGATGTAGCCCGCGCTCGCCAGCGTCTCGCGTTTTCCCGTTGCCAGGTTCATGCGAATCAGGGCATGAATGGAGGGCTGCAGGTCGATTACCAGCAGGTTGCCGTGCCCATCGAGCGTCACATCATCTGGCATGCCGAAGCCGCCGATGCGCGTCGTCTTGCCACCGGGCGTTATCGTCCAGACAGCCCCACCGCACTCGTCTGCAACGTAGATCGTTCCCAGCGCATCGACATATGCCCCGACCGGACGCACGATGCCGGAGGCGAGCAGCGTCAGCGTTTTGCCGTCCAGGCTCATGCGATAGACATTGCCGGTGGGACTATCCGGCACGATCAGTGTGTTGGTCGTCGGGTCGAAGGCGATGCCATCCACACCGTCTTTACACGATGCCGAGCTCGGCGTACCTGGCAACTGGCGCAAAACTGTTGGTGTATGCGAGCCGGGAGCAAAGGAGAGCATGCGATTCGTGCGCTGCTCCGCCACGATCAGCGTGCCGTCCTGCAAAACAACCATTCCCTCTGGCCCATCAATGCCGCTCAGCAGCGTCGTCACCGAGTCGTCCGCGTTCAGCCGACTGACAGTGTTGTTATAGAAATCGCTGAACAGCAAGCGCCCCTGCGTGTCGAAGGCCAGGTCATCGGGCCGGTGCCCACTTTGCAATAGCGTATGCGCCGTATAGCTTGCCGGAGCAGGACCCGGCGTTGGTGTGGGTGTGCTGGTAGGTGGTGACGTAGCCACAACAGTTGCCGCCTTTGTGGCGACGACTGTTTTCACAACAGTGGGGGAAGGCGATGACGAGCAGGAGGCGAACAAAAATAAACAGCCGAAGAGAGCGATATAAAAAACGTTTCCAAAGAAACGGGGATGTGACCCCCGTAGGTGCCGATTGATCGCGCACAGCGCCGATTTATCGGGCAATGAGGTCACATGAAACGATTGATAGGCCAGTGGAGTTACGGGGGCCGATAAATCGGCGGTGCGCACAATGAATTGCGCGCCTACGGAGGTTGGTGGGCCATCGACAGATGGTGGCGATAAATCGCGTCCGATGGATGGGATAACACTGGTATTCTGATTCAAAATATAGTATCCTTCCTGTACATTCCGCAGTGATGAGCTGTTCATCTGTTACTCTGATCCGCGCCGGTAAACGAACGTGAAACAGGAGGTACACGCTGTGGCGACAGTCGAACAGGAGGGCGAAGGAAATTTTCCCTTGCCCCTGCCCGCCGTCACGCTGGCCAGATTGCGCTGGCCGCAGATTCTGGCGATCAGCATTTTCTGGCTCGCGCTCAACTTCCACTGGTCCGCACTTGGTATTATCATTCTTCCGAGCCAGGTTTTCAAGATGGTGGGCGATGCACGGCAGGGAGAGGCGCTGGCCTTCGTACTCATCCCCGGCGCGTTCGTCTCGCTCGTTGCCAATCCGTTGTTCGGCCTGCTCAGCGACCGCACGCGAGGCTGGCTGGCCCTCTGGGGACGCCGCCGTCCCTATATCCTCTTCGGCACCCTCGTCAATGTCGGAGGCCTGATCTGGATGGCCGCTTCCCGTGACGTGATTTCGCTGGCCATCGCTTATGTCATTGTACAATTTTCCAACAACGCCGCCACCGCGCCATTTCACGCGTTGCTGCCCGATATCGTTCCGCAGGAACAGCGCGGCCTCGTCTCCGGCGTCATGGGCCTGCTCGCCACCCTCGGCACCATCGCGGGCGTCATCGTCGCCGGTCTCTTCATCGACGCTTCTAAGCCGCTGGCAGTCTACGAGCAGGGCCTGTGGCTCGCCTATGGCATCACCATCGCCGTCCTGATGGCGCTCATGCTCGTCACCATCCTCACCGTGCGCGAACGCATGGGCATCTCGGCGCAACTGATTGCCAGGGAGGAGCTGGTTCGTGCAAATGCTCTTCCCACCGAAATTTCCTCAGTGGAAGTGGCTCCAGTGCGGCAAGGCTGGCTCAGCCGCTCCACGCTTATTACTATGGTGGGAACGCTGGGGGCAGGGGCAGCGGCGTGGGGATTGCTGGCATTGTGGAACCTGCTCCATACCGGGGGAGTGCAGGTGAGTGGGGATGTGCAGCAGGTCATTCTGGAGGTGGTTGTGACGTTCGGGCTGCTGCGCCTGTTCGACTTCAACCCCCGGCGCGACCCCGACTTCGCCTGGGTGCTGCTGACGCGGCTGGTGATGATGCTGGGACTCTACACCGTGCAGGATTTCCTGCAATACTACATGCGCGACGCCGTAGGTGCCGCTCACCCCGAGCAGCAGACGACCAATTTCATCATCATCCTTTCGTGTACCAGCCTGGTGGCAGCCCTCGTCGCTGGCTGGCTCTCCGACCGCATCGGGCGCAAGCGCATGGTCTATATTGCTGGCTGCTTCATGGCGCTGGTAGGCCTCATCTTTATCGTCACGCAGTCACTGCCGATTGTGCTGGCGGCAGGGGCGATCTTCGGCCTCGGCTACGGGGCATATGTCAGCGTCGACTGGGCGCTGGTAGCCGATGTGCTGCCCTCGCACCAGAACTTTGCGCGAGACATGGGTATCTGGAACATCTCGCTCTCACTGCCGCAGGTGATCGCCCCCGTCATCGGTGGTCCGCTCATTGACACCTTTACTCGCGCCCATCATCCCGTACTCGGCTACCAGCTGCTCTTCGGCATGGCCGTTGTCTACTGCCTGCTCGGTACGGTCACGGTGCGCTATATTCGCGGGGTGAAAAGATAGCTGCCCCATCCGAGGCCGGGCGCAAGGCATCGGCCCTACTATATACGAGGCCGCTCTAGAAGCCACACTGTATATAAGAGGCCCACCTTGCGCCCGGCCTGTTGGCATCAAACTACCTCTTCCACAGGAACTGCTTCGTCCAGCAGGTGGCGCATCTCTTTGAGGGAGGTTCCGGTGCCGTGTTTGCGCAGCATCACCATTTCGGCGGCGATGCTCAGCGCAATTTCGTCAGGTGTCTCCGCACCGAGGTCCAGGCCGATGGGGGAGTGAACCTGAGCCAGCCGCTCGCGGGAAATACCCTCCTGGTACAGGTCGCGGAAAATTTTCTTGACCTTGCCTGGACTGCCAATCATACCCACGTAGTGAGCATTGGACTCTAGCGCTGCTTTCAGCGCATCCTTGTCGAGGTGGTGGCCGCGTGTGACGATGACGATCCAGCTGGCCTCGTCCGGTTCAAGAGCACGAATCGTTTCCGGGATATCGCCAAAGGTAAGCTGCACGCGGTCTCCGAATACCTGTGGGTCGGCGAGGTCGCGGCGATCATCGACGACTACGATGCGAAAATCAAGCTGGGAAGCCAGGCGGGTGAGGGCCTGTGCCACGTAGCCTGCCCCGGCAATAATCAAGCGCGGCTCCGGGTGCAGCACCTCGATAAAGACCTCCAGCGTTGCCCCGCAGCTGCCGACTGCCAGGTCGCCATCCAGGTGAATAAGGGTCAACTGGGAGTGCCCCTCTTGCAGCGCCTGCAGCGCCTTCTCTACCACCTGCGTATCTACCTGCCCGCCGGAGAAGCTGCCACTTATTGTGCCATCTGAACGCACCAGCAGCTTGCTGCCCACACCGCAGGGGGCCGCGCCAATCGTCTTCACGACTGTTGCCGTTGCTACCCGCTCTCCTCGTTTCAACGCCGCCTGTATCTCGTTATACACATTCATCGCCGTCATCGCTTTTGTCACTCCTGCCTGGACCTGGTTCATTTTTCCGTGTGAAAGCGATCCCGTAGGGGCGATGCCTTGTGCTCGCCCGCCGTCATCTCAATATGAACACTACACGGGCGAGCACAAGGCATCGCCCCTACGGGATTCATCCGCTTCCTTGACCAGATTATATCATGCTCAATGATTGAGTATCTCTTGATAGATACTATATCACAAACAGAGT
Organism: uncultured Chloroflexia bacterium; assembly: GCA_963736995.1. Classification (GTDB taxonomy): domain Bacteria; phylum Chloroflexota; class Ktedonobacteria; order Ktedonobacterales; family Ktedonobacteraceae; genus CADDYT01. The sequence goes on along the minus strand of CAVTRB010000005.1, from coordinate 110,296 downwards.
GCAAGCGTGTGGCAACGGAACAGAGCAAGGTAGGATGATGCGCGAGCAGGGTTCCTAACCGTAGTTCGTAGGGGCGGAGCTGGCCTCTCCGCCCTGGTTCCTCCCAGGTTTTGTTTCGTGCAGCCAGCGTTCAAAGTCGTGGGAGGGTAGCGGGCGCGACATGTAGTAGCCCTGCACGGTATCGCAGCCGAGGGTGCGTAGGAGCTGCCAGGTAGTTTGATCTTCCACCCCCTCGGCGACGACGTGCAGGCCGAGGCTGTGCGCCAGTTCCACCGTGGAACGCACGATGGCGGCATCCGCTTCCACGTCGCTCATATGCTGTACGAACGACCGGTCGATCTTCAATTCGTTTACGGGCAGGCGTTTAAGATAGAAGAGAGAGGAGTAGCCGGTGCCGAAATCGTCGATGGAGATCTGCACACCGAGTGCAGAGAGGCGCGAAAGGACATCCAGCGTGCGTTCTGTATCGGCCATGACCGCGCTTTCGGTCAACTCGATGCACAGCAAGGGCGCCGGGATGCAGTAGGTTTGCAGCAGCGTTGCGATAGTGTCTGGCAGGGCTACGTCGCGCAAGTTCCACATCGATAAGTTGACAGAGATGCTGAGTTCAAGGCCGGAGCGCAGCCATTCGCGGCACTGCTTAAGGGCAGTTTCCAGCACCCAGGCGCTGAGAGGCGTAATCAGGCCCGTCTGCTCGGCCAGTGGAATGAAGAGATCGGGTGAGAGGAAGCCATAGATGGGATGCTGCCAGCGCAGCAGCGCCTCGACTCCCTGCACGAAGCCTGTGCGCGTATCGGCCTTTGGCTGGTAGTAGAGAATCAACTCGTTGGAGGTGATGGCTTTGCGCAGTGCTCCGATGAGCGCGAGCCGACGCGGGCTATACTGATCGTTTGCAGCATCATAGAAGGCATAGTTTTCGTGCGCCCGTTTGGCCGAGTAGAGCGCCATATCGGACCGGCGCAACAGTGTTAGCGCGTCTTGCCCATGTTCTGGATAGAGGGCAATGCCCATGCTGGCCTCGACGCGCAGTGGGTAGCCGCGAATGGTGAATTCCGCGTCAAGCGAGACACGAACCTTCTCTACGATTTGCAGTGTCTCTGCCTTCCCTGTCACCGCCAGCAGCAGTGCGAACTCATCTCCGCCGAGCCGCGCTACCGTTGCCGTCTCCCCCGCGCTTTGCCGCAGGCGCTCCGCAACCTGTTGCAACAGGAGGTCGCCATGAGCATGTCCAAAAGTATCGTTGATCTCTTTGAAATGGTCCAGGTCCATCATCACCAGCGCCACATATTTCTCCTCTTGCCTGGACGTGGTGATTGCCTGCTCTAAACGTTCCATGAGCAGGATGCGATTGGGCAGATCGGTCAGGGCATCATGCTGCGATTGGTAGAGTAACTGTTCTTCGGCCTGTTTGCGCCCGGTGATATCTATAGCAACGCCGAGGATACCTGTTACCTCGTCCTGCTCATCGCGCAGTGGCACGAGCCGCACTTCAAATACCTGCTCTTTGATTTCTGTCTGCACAGTCAGTGTCTCGCCAGACAGCGCCCGGCGCATATATTCCAGCGCCTCATCTGTATTAGAGTAGAGATCGAATACAGAGGTTATCATCGACTCTGCCGACTCATCGTGCCCCTTGCCATCCAGTAAGGTAATGATGCCTGCACGGTCGACAACGAAGAGGGTGATCGGCAGATTGGCCAGAATGGCCTGCAAGCGTGCTTCGCTCTCACGGGCGCGTCGTTCCGCCTGCACCTGCTCGGTCACATCGATAAAGCTGACCACCACATGCGTGATCGTGCCATCCTCTCCATACACCGGCATGCCATCGCTTTGAATCCAGCGGCGGGAACCATCAGGATTATTGTATCCTATCACATGATTGCGTACCGGCTGGCCCGTGCGAAAGATAATAGAAGAGGGCCACTCATCTGCTGGTAGTGGAGTGCCGTCGAGCCGTACTGATACACCAGGTGCGCGCTGCCCAACATAGGATTGCAAGCGCTGGATGTCCAGGCCCAGAATCTGTTGTGCAGCCGCGTTCAATTCGATGATGTGTCCTTCAGCGTCCCAGATGAGAATGCCGCAGGCCATCGTATCGTATATTTTTTGCCAGTAGCGGCCAGATTCCAGGGTAAAGATATCTGGTACAGATGCGTGTGCAGGTACCTGTGCCATCTCTTTGCCATTCAGAGAGGCCAAATGTTGCTCTGTTCTCTGCTCTATCATCTATCTCACCTCAGTCATGTCGTTCTTCCAATAACTATCGGCAGAGATTGAGACAAGATAAGGTTGCAATCTGCGGGTTGATACGGTATTCTCTAGCCAGAGGCAATTCCACAGGTATTCCGAATATGGCCTCGCTCCAGGCGCGTTGAAGCAGTGCAGCCTGTTGAGCGCGAGGCAGAGAAAGCAAAAAACGGGCAAAGCATGGAGAGGGAGAACCCACTTTGCCAGGGAAGGTTGGACGAAAGAAGTTATGGCAGATCAGCATCCCACATCTCAACACGAGGAAACGAAAGCCCGGGCGAGAAGCAAGGATAAGAAGAAACTTCAGAAGCGCGAGCGGCGCATGCGCGAACGCCTGGAAATGGCACAGGCTGCCCAGGCGCGGGCGTTGAACCGCCTCCATCGCGCTCAGGCTCGTGTCGAAAAGCGTAACGCCCATCTCCAGCGCATAGAGGGACGTCTGGCGTTTATTCACCAGCAATTAGCGACCTTACGCGACCCGTTCCCTGCTCCATTAGCCTCTGCCTTCGGCTCGGAAACCGCCCCTGTAACAGAAGTGACGCAGGAGCCGGAAGCAGTCCCGGCACCCGCTAAGCAGATGCCGATGACAGAGGAGAAGCGAGAAGCCGAAGCGCACCCCACGCCGCTCGTTGGCGAAGCTGAATTTGAGGTAGAACCCGAAGCGACTCTCATAGCGGTAGCCCGTACCGGCGAAGAGACCCGGGAGAGTTTCTCGCCATCGCCCGTACCCTCTCAGGGGGAGGCTGAGCAACTGGCGCAGGAGGCGCGAGCTACTGCGCAAGCTGCCGAGGAAGAGGCACGGCAGGCGGCGCAGCGGGCTGTTGAAATCTCTGCTCGCCTTGAGCACATTGGCTCCAGCTATCACCTGTTGCAGGAGGTAGACCTGTTGCAGGCGGAGGCCGACCAGGCCGACGCTATCGCTCTGGAAGCCGAACGCGCCGCACGGGAGACCGGGCAACTGGCACGAGAAGCGGAGCGCGTAGCACAGGAACTGGCTGCCAGCCAGCAGCAAGAAGTCTCTGCGCAGGTCACAAGGCCCGAACCTGCTGCGGCAGCGGCGCAAATTCCTGACGGCGGCAATGGAGAGCAGCCGAGCCTCGCGAGCGAAGTACCGGAGCGGGAGCCACGAGAGCCGGTCATGACGCCGGTCATAGAGGCGGTTTCAGAGAACTCGGCAACCAGAGAGGCGGCAATGCTGTTGGAAATGGAGCCGCGAGAAGTTGTCCGAGCAGGGGCAATCGCCGAGGAAGAGAGCATAGAGGATGTAGCAGCTTCCATTACCGTCGCGGAAGTTGCCGCCGCCGCCGCTGCTCAGGCAGCTGCGATGGCCGAGGCCAGCAGTGCGTCCACGCGAGAAGCACGCCGTAATGCGCAGCAGGCCGAAGAGGGGCTGCGCCAGGTGCGCGAGGCCATCCAGCGCGGTGATTTGAGCGGGGAAGAGGCAGAGATGAGCCTGCGCACCGCAGAAGATGCCTACACACAGGCCCAGGCCATGCTGGCTGATGCCGAAGCCACAGAGGAGCAGGCCCTTCAGGTCGCCCGCAGCGCCGAAGTCGAAGCGGCAGTGGCCGAGGAACGCTCCGCTATCGACAGCCACGGCTTCGAGCTGATCTATGGAGAGCAAGAGCAGGGGTGAGGCGTATGTGCGTAAGGCCAGGAAGTGATATGAGGCCAGGGCGGGGATAAGAGGTAAGGACGGGGATAAGCCAGGGCGGAGGCCAGCTCCGCCCCTACTAACCTGCGGAGAGTGCGGATAGGAGTCGTATGTGTCAGCCAGGTTCTGCTGTTCTTGAGCCGCGCTATCTTTATCCTGCCGAGGACGAGGTGGCGCGGCGATGGTGGGCTTTGCCCGCCGGGACTCGTCTTCAACTGAGCGATGGCACCTGCTACCACCTGCTTTTTGCCGGGCATCCCGGCAGTTCCTCCGGCCCTGATGTGCATGATGCCGTGCTGGCACGTGAAGATGCCCTCAATTCTTCGCAGACACTGGTCGGCGATGTCGAATTTCACGTGTGCGCCAGCGACTGGTACGTCCACCGGCACCATATAGATGTACGCTACAATCGTGTCATGCTGCACGTCGTCCTGCTCTGCGACGATGCTAAGCCAGCACGCCGCCAGGATGGTTGCACCGTTCCCACCTGCTCCCTCTACGACCTACCTTCATTGACCTCCGCGCTCAATCAGCCAGCTTCGGCGGACCCTTTCACGTTACACCCGGAATCGCTGCGCTGGCCGTGCCACAACGTGATGGAGCAGCTGACTGTGGAAGAGCGCCAGCGACTGCTGCGTAGCGCCGGGCTGCTGCGCTTTGAACAGAAAGTGGACGCCTTTGTAGAGAGCCTGCATGCCTCGTCAAACGAGCGAAATCAGGATGAGCAGAATGAACGTTCGCACTGGCATCCCTACGATGCCTGCCTGCTTCCTGCTCTTGCCGAGGCACTGGCCTATGGTCGCGACCGCGCCTTCTTCCACGCTGCCGGCCTCTACCTGCTGGGCCTGGATGGCGCAGGCCACGTGCCAGAACCGCTTGGTCGCGGCGATTACCCGTCTCCGCTCGACGCTTCGCGCCTGCGCGTCCTGCGTCACCTGCTGCAACGCTGGCAAGCTAAAGGCGGCGCAACCTCAGAAATTCGCGAGTGTATCGTCTTGCCGCCTTCACTGGCCCTGGACCGCCTGCGCGCCCTCTTCATGGAGGCCGGGTTGAGCAGGGCACGCAGTGATATCGTGCTTTGCAACGTCATCCTGCCCTTTGCCGCCGCCATCGGGCTGGTCGAAGGCAACCAGGAGCTTACGGCAGCTGCCCGGCAGCTCTACCTTGAGCATCCCGGTCTTCCATCGAACCGCGTCACACGTGTTATGTGTGCGCAGCTACAATTGCAGGGCGAACCTCCTGGCAGTTGCGCGCAGCAGGGGTTGCACCATATCTATCAATCAACCTGTCGCGAAAAACACTGTGCGGCCTGCCTGGTGGGGAAATGGGATCTATAATACTATGACACAATCAGGTTCAGAACACGAACACGAATTAGAGCAGAAACAGGAGCAGGGCGAAGGTGAACGGCTGGCCCGTTTCCTCGCGCACGCCGGAGTTGCCTCGCGCCGCCATGCCGAAGAACTCATCGCCACCGGGCGCGTGCAGGTGAACGGCCTAACCGTCACGACGCAGGGAACGCGCATTTTTCCCGGACGCGACCTCATCAGCGTGGATGGCAGGCAGGTTTCCGCCCCGGCGAAACACGTCTACGTGCTATTGCACAAGCCCGCTGGCTACGTCAGCACGGCCTCTGACCCGCAGCGCAGGCCCACTGTGCTCGATCTGCTGCCGCAGGAGCTGCGCCGCCTGCGGCTCTACCCCGTTGGTCGCCTCGACCTCGACACTAGCGGCCTGCTCCTGCTCACCAACGACGGCGACTTCGCCCTGCGCATGACCCATCCTCGCTACTCCATGCAGAAGCATTACGAGGCGCTGGTTGAGGGCTGTCCCAACGAGGCGGCGCTCAATGCTCTGCGTCGCGGCGTCGAGATCGTCGAGGATAACGGCCAGCGTCACAGAACGACGCCCGCGAAGGTGCGCCTCCTGCACCGCGGGCGCACGTCTCAGTTCCGGTCACAGGAAAACTGCTGGCTCGCCCTCACCATTCACGAGGGGCGCAAACGCCAGGTGCGTCGTATGCTCGCCGCCGTTGGCCACCCCGTTCTCCAACTCTTGCGTACCGGCATCGGCTCCCTCACCCTCGACAACCTGCCCTCTGGCAAATGGCGCTATTTGACTGAGAAGGAAGTGGAGCAGCTTTCATCGTATTCTTAGTTTCAGAAACATATCGGGAGGTATGAGATGTCAGAACACTGCGCAGAGTGTAGAGCAGTGCTCCCGGAGGGAAGCACCTGTCAGACGATTTTCTATGACAATCGTTGATGTTGCTCAAAACATGCAAGACGCTGAAACGTATTGCGAGCAGGTGGAGCAATGGGCACGCACTACCTTGCAACAGATGGAGCTTATGCATTGACACAATCACAAAATTGCATTGCAATAGTTACAGGTTCGAGCAGAAGACGGGGCATAGGAACGGCTATCTGCCGGGCGCTGGCTGCTGCTGGCTGCGATATCTTCTTCACGCACTGGAGTGCCTATGATCGGGCTATGGCATATGAGGTGGATGAGCATTGGCCCGTGCTACTGGAGCAGGAGGTGCGCGCAATGGGGGTGCGCTGTGCGAGCATGGAGGTTGATATGAGCGAGGTTGAGGCTGTGGCGCGCATTCTGGATGCCGTGGAAGCCAACCTGGGCGCACCTGCTATTTTAGTCAACAACGCCGCCTACTCGACCCGTGATGGTTACGAGGCGCTGGACGCGCAGACGCTGGACGCCCATTACGCTGTTAACATGCGCGGGACGATGCTGTTGAGCGTCGAATTTGCGCGCCGCTACGGAGGCGGAACGGCGCGGCGCATCATCAGCATGACCTCCGGTCAGTCGATAGCGCCAATGCCGGGTGAACTGGCCTACATCGTCACGAAGGGAGCGATTGAAGCTTTCACCCTCACGCTCTCTGCCGAGCTTGCGTCAAAAGGTATCACGGTAAACGCCGTTGACCCGGGGGCGACGGATACGGGCTGGATGACGGATGAGTTACGGCGAGATTTGACGCTGCATGCCCCGATGGGCCGCATCGGGCAGCCGGAGGACGCGGCCCGTCTCGTCGCCTTCTTAGCCAGCGACGAGGCGGGTTGGATTACTGGACAGGTGTTTCACTCACGGGGTGGATTTTAAGGCCCTTCCTGACGTGCAATTTTCCAGAGCGCTTCGGCGTCTTGCACGAGAATGGGGCGAATGATGATGTCATTTTCAGTGCCGGAGGGCATAATCTTATCCTATGTTCCTATGATGCGACCATCGGAGATCTCTACCACGCGGTCGGATTCTGTTGACGACGGTCTCGTCGTGGGTGGCGATGAGCATGCCGATGTGCTGGGTGTGGGCAATCTCGGCCAGCAGTTTAGCGATAGTGCGGCCTGTCAGCGAGTCGAGGTTGCCGGTTGGCTCGTCGGCGACGATGAAGCGCGGCGTATGCACGAGCGCCCGCGCCAGGGCGACACGCTGCTGCTCGCCGCCAGAGAGTTCCAGGCCGCGATGGTGCGCTCTGGGCTTCAGCCCCACGCGATCCAGCGCGTCAAGCGAGCGGCGCGTGCGCTCTCCGGCTTCCATCCGTGCCAGGCGCAGGGGAATCTCCACGTTTTCCTGCGCGGTGAGCGCGGGAAAGAGATGGGCGTTCTGGAACATCATGCCGATGCTCTCGCGCCTCAGGCGCGCACGGGCCGATTTATCGAGGCCCGACAGGTCGCGTTCCAGAATGTAGACCTTGCCCTGCGTCGGGTTATCGAGGCCGATCAAGATATTGAGCAGGGTGGTTTTGCCGGAGCCGGAGCGACCGCGCAGGGCTACGAACTCGCCCGGCTCGATGCGCAGGTCGATGCCGCGCAGGGCGTTGACGATGCCACCACCGCCGCGAAAGTCGCGCGTGACACCACGCGCCTCGGCAATTGTCTTGACTGCTACCGTCTCCATAGCTATTGCTCCTCTCTCGCTGTACTGGACTGTGTTTGTTGCGGAGCCGTGCTATTGTCGTTACCATTGCTATTAGTGGCACTGGCGGCCTCAACGTGCAGCGGCCACAATTCCACGTGATCTTCCAGGATGCGCACCTCGGCGCGCCCGTTGAAGGAGATACTTTCCAGCGCCTCTTTGGGTAATTGCAGGCGTCCCACGCGGTCGATGAGCACCGATTCTCTATGCGTCTTGCTGGAGAGGCCGATGACGGCGCTGGCGGCCAGCGTGTTCTGCGCCGTTTCCTCTAAGGGTGCCTCGCGGCGTACCGTTTCCGTACTGGTTCGCCCGTCGCGAATGGCGATGGTGCGATCGGCCATGCCCGCGATGGCTGCGTCATGGGTGACAGTGATGATCGTCAGGCCGAGCCGCTGGTTGAGGCCGCGCAGCAGGCCGATAACTTCGTGGGCAGTGACCGAATCCAGTTCGCCTGTTGGCTCGTCCGCCAGCAGCAGCACGGGGTCATTGGCGACGGCGACGGCAATGGCGACGCGCTGCTGCTCGCCACCGGAAAGTTGATCGGGCATATTCTTCTCGCGCCCGCCCAGTCCCACCAGTTCGAGCAGTTCCCTGGCCCTCTGCGCTCGCCGTGTCGTGCCCACGCCGCTCAGTAGCTGCGGCAGTTCGACGTTGGCCTCCGCGCTCAACTCTGGCAGCAGGTTGCGTCCGCTCTGTTGCCAGATATGGCCCACGACATAGCGGCGATAGGCGATACGCTGCGCTTCGCTCAGGCGCGTCAGATCGTTGCCATCCACCACAGCTTTTCCTGCACTCGGCACATCCAGCCCGCCCAGAATATTCATCAGGGTCGTCTTGCCCGAGCCAGAGGCACCCACAATCGCCATCATTTCGCCAGGCTGCACTTCCAGGTCCAACCCTTGCAGCGCCACCACTTCCAGGTCCGCCACCTTGTAGATTTTGACCAGATTTTCACAAACTATGATTGGTTGTGCCATAACTGCTCCTTAAAAACATGTCATAAAATCTTGTCATTCTGAGCGATAGCGAAGCATCTCAACGAGCCAGACTGAGCAAATGGTGGCCTCAAATTCTTCGCCATCGCTCAGAATGACATGAGGGATAGCGAAGAATCAGAACAATTAATCTTCATTTAAGCGCAGCGTCTGACCGATGGAGGGCCGCGAGACCACGCGAATCATCAGGCCAAGCGCGATGACACAGATAGCGATGAGTACGGCAAGGGCGATGCCCACCGAGACTGGCACAATGACCTGAATGGGTGGCACGCTCTGAGCAATGTAAAAGGCTCCACTGGAGATATCGCTGTTGGCTCCATTAGAGCCGACGCTGGTAAAGACGAGCACCGGCACGGCCAGCGCCGAGAGCAGGAAGCCAAAGATCACGCCCAGGACTATGGCTGTAGTATAGATAATTCCCTGCTCCCAGGTCAAGACGCTGGCGATTTGCCGGGGCGGCGTACCCAGGGCGCGCAGGACGGCAAAACTGGTGAGGCGACTGCGGGCGCTGAGCCAGGAGGCGATCAGGTTGCCGAGCAAGGCCAGCAGCAGTGCGGTGGCCGCACCAATAGCCAGCACGATGATCAAATCCAGGTAGAGTGGGTCGCTGCGCAGCGTCTGTTCGGTGGCGCGCCGGTCGTACACGGTTGAAAGTTGCAAGGGTCCCGTGCCCAGGGCGTGGCGTACGCTTGCCAACGACTTCGCGTCGCTCTTCGTGCGCAACCACACATAATTGATTGGTACTGCCGGATTGCTGGGATAGAACATCTTCAGATAAACAGAGGCGTAGGTCTGGTAATCAACCAGGATACCGCCGGAGGAGACCGTGGTGTTGGAGTTGCCGTAGCCCGCGCTGTCACTGATCGTTGGGATGTGTTGCACCTCGTCCAGCGCTATAAAATTTACTGTGCCATCGGTAAAGGTGAGCGAGAAAGGCGCGCCCTGTGCCAGGTTCAGCTGGCTCCAGGTGGTGGCGTCAACGATGGCCGGAATGACATTTTGATTAATAGCCGTGTCGCGCTGCTGGATAAGCTGTGCCATCAACGAGGAGAGCGATTGAGTCGAATCCTGCCTGGTCCAGATGGCGGTGCTGGCAAAGTTCTCGGCATCCACTGCTCGGATTTCGGTGGTAAAGGAGAGCTGGCTGCCGTTGGCCGCAGTCGCCGTGCCGCTATAGCCAACGGTGGCGGCGAGCACGCCCGGAATATGGCGATAGCGCGCCGTTAGTGGCTGCACCTGCGCCTGGAGATTGGATGAGTCGGCGAGCGGGCCGCTGAAGTCTGCGCCGCCCTGGTAGCCGGAGACATCGATGATGCGCTGCTGCTGGGAGGCGGTGAAGACCAGCGTGAAGATGGCAAAAGCGGTTGCCAGGGCCAGCAACAGTGTCATACGCAGCGATTGCCGGGGTGTACGTGCCATCTGTGCCAGGGCCAGCACGGGGGAAGCGCCCCTGTTGCGTGTCGCCAGCCACGATCCCCACTCCAGAAGCAGGGGGAAGAGGCGCAGGAAGAGCAGCAGGCAGGCCAGCAGCAGGAAGACCGCGCCCACCAGAGTCAGGGGGGTGAGCAGGAGCAGCTGCAACTGCGGGTCCAGCACGCCCGAACCGGTGACATAGAGCGAGGTGCCGTAACCCACCAGCATGATGATGGCAGCCACGATATCCAGGTTGAGGCGTTGCCACAGGGGCCGGGTACTCGTCCTGGCTGTCTCGCGGCGCATAGAGAGCACGTCGCGGCTGACTGTGCGGAAGAGGGAGATGATCATGGCAAGCACCCCAACGCCCACGGCTGCCAGGGCGTACCAGCGCAAGCCCCACAGCACCTGCAAGGGCTGGCTCAAGGTTGTGTCGAGGGCGGCCTGATCGGCAGCGCTGAAGGTGCGTACCGCCACCAGGCGCACCAGCGCGAGGGCCAGCAGCGGTCCCAGCACAAGGGCCACGATGCCTAACCCCAGGCTCTGCGTCACCAGTGAGCCGAAGATCTGGCCCCGGCTGGCACCCCGGCTGCGCAATACAGCGATGGTTTCCGATTGTCGATCGACCAGCAGGTCGGCCATCATGCTCACAAAGAACAGCACCAGTCCAAGCACCAGCAGGAGCAGGCTTGTGATGGGGACGCGAGCAATGGGGACGCGGGCGCTGAACTGTTGCAGGATGTCTGAGGGCAGGATGGTCTTCGTCTGCTCCACGTAAGGGGCCTGGTTGAAGTCAAAATTATTCGAGATATTGACCTGCACGTTATTGATGCCCGAGATGATCGTATTCAGGTCGTTGATGCCGATACGGTTGCTATCCAGGCGGTAATACCAGTAGTAGCTGACTGTTTCTTCCAGTGCCAGTGCGGTGAATTGTGGCTGAGCGAAGATGTGATTGAAGACGGAGATGAAACTGGCATTCGAGATCAGCCCGGTATAGATGTTGCCCTGTGTGGGAGGCGCGCCGCGAGAAACAGGTTCAAGGCTGACTTGATGCCAGAAAGGCTCGGTGGCATCCTTCACGTTGAAGATGCCGACCACGCGCACAGGCAGGTGTTCTACGACGCGCTGCGTGGGAATTTGCACGAACGCGACGTCGATGTGCAGGACGGTACCTACCGTTGCTTTGAGCAGGTGTGCAGCCTGTAGCGGCAGGGCTACCTCGATCTCCTGCGCATTATCCTCTGGCAGGCGACCCTGCACCAACGTCACGTGAGGCGAAACCTGCGGCATCGAACCACCATAGAACTGTATCTGGTCGACGGTATCGGTGTATTTCCCATTGATGGCAGGATGAGCAAGAAAATAGACCTCCGTCTGCACGGAAAATTGCTCAGGCAAGAGATATGGACCCAGTAACTGCTGAAATCCCTGGTTCAGTTCCCCGTTTACCTTGTTCAGGAACTGTGTATTGATCTGTTCGCCCACGCTGTAGACGACGATATCGGCGTTCTGGGGGCTCGCATTGAGGATGCCGCGCAGCCCGGCAGTCATGGAGATCTGCGAGTAGAGCGGGACGGCGCAGACGAGCATAACGGCAGCCACCATGCCCACTCCCGTAATCACTAACAGTCGCCACGTGCGTCGCAACCGCCACAACGCCAGCGTCACCGTTGCCGGTACCACCGCCTTTCCCTGTGGCTGCCGCCCCTTTGCTGAATCAGCCATGCCAACAACCTCTTTTCTAAAGTAGAGAGTGATAAGAGCTATGCAGGATGATAGATGAATTTTACCAGTCAAGACCGGGAATTACATGTTATGGTGGGCCAGGGCGGAGGCCAACTCCGCCCCTACCAACCTACGGCGGATGCTGCGTTTCGTGGTTAGTAGGGGCGGAGCTGGCCTCCGCCCTGGCCCGTACCCCTCCCCGCATGACATGTCGTGACTCATTCCCGGTTCTGGTTTCTGCTCTGTACCTCTTACTATCAGAGACGCCGCAAACAGCAAAAGTATTGCAGCCTGATGGTGATTGCTTCGCTCTCAATCTTCGTTACGTATGCTGAGATCTTGACTGTGGTTGCCAGCCGTTGTGCCATGCCTTGTTCAGAACTATCGGCAACAGGTAGATCGGCCCACCTGACCGTGGAGCGGTGTCAGTGTGAAAAGAATTACCAGCAGCACCACCAATCCAAGCGTGACCGCCAGTATCATATCCCTTCTGAATTGGCCTGAACGTTGATTTGAGCCTGAAACAGCAGGTCGAAGCCTACCATCAGTGCTATCGGTACTTTGCTGTGGTTTCTGGTTGTCTTCCGTCTCATTCATGGCTTTCTCCCTGTAAACGTTTATCGTTTGCTACGATAGCAATGTATCTATCATATAGCGAAAAGTGTAGAATGAAACCCCACGTTCAATCCTCATTAAGCCGCAGCGTCTGGCCGATGGAGGGGCGCGAGACCACCCGGATCATGAGGCCGAGGGCGACGACGCAGATAGCGATAAGCACGGCCAGGGCAATGCCCACTGTAATGGGGAAGATAAGCTGGATAGGTGGCACTGTCTGGGCAAGGTAGAAGGCCCCGCTGGAGATGTCGCTGTTGGCCTGATTGGAGCCGACACTGGTGAAGACGAGCACCGGCACGACCAGCGTGGCGAGCAGGAAACCGAAGAGAATGCCCAGTAAGAGGGCCGTGCCGTAGACGATAACCTGCTCCCAGGTCAAGACGCTGGCGATTTGCCGGGGCGGCGTACCTAGAGCGCGCAGGACGGCAAAGCTGGTCAGGCGACTGCGGGCGCTCAGCCAGGAGGCGATCAGGTTGCCGAGCAGAGCCAACAGGAGGGCAGTCGAGGCACCAATCGCCAGTACGATGATCAAATCCAGGTAGAGCGGGTCGTTGCGCAGCGTCTGGTCGATAGAGCGGCGGTCATACACATTTGAAAGTTGCAGTAGTCCCGTGCTCAGGGCGCGGCGCACGCTCGCCAGCGGCTTCGCGTCGCTCTTCGTACGCAGCCACACATAATTCGGGGGAATCTGTGCGCCACTGGTGGAGAAAAAAACGTTCTGGTAAACGGTGGCATAGGTCAGGTAATCTACCAGAATGCCGCCAGTGGCGACCGTATTGTTAGCGTTGCCGTAGCCCGCGTTGTCGCTAACGGTCGGGATGTGCTGTACCTCGGCCAGCGCCACGAAATTCACGGTGCCATCGGTGAAGTCCAGCGTGAAGGGCTTGCCCGGCGAGAGATTCAGTCGGTTCCAGGCGGCAGCATCAACAAAGGCGGGAATCACGTTGTTCTTGATCGCCTGGTTGCGTCTGACGACAAGTTGCTGCATCAGGGAGGAGAGTGATTGTGTCGAGTCCTGCTGCGTCCAGATAGCGGTGTCCGCGAAGTTGCTGGCATCCACGGCCCGCACCTCGACGGGGAGCGTGGGAAGATGGCTGGAGGAGCCGTTGGAGATGCCAGTGTAGCCCAGCGTCGCCGAAAGCACGCCCGCTATGTTGCGATACTGCTGCGTCACGCTCGCCAGTTGTTCTTTAACGTAGTACTGGTTGGCGGTCGGGCCGCTGAAGTCCGCGCCGCTTTGATAGTTGGAGACATCGATGATGCGCTGCTGCTGCGAAGCAGTGAAGATCAGTGTAAAGATGGCAAAGGCGGTCGCCAGGGCCAGCAGCAGCGTCATGCGCAGCGATTGCCGGGGTGCGCGTGCCATCTGTGCCAGCGCCAGCACAGGTGATGCCCCTTTATTGCGTGTCGCCAGCCACGAGCCATAGCGCAGCAACACGGGGAAGATACGCAGGAAGAGCAGCAGGCAGGCCAGCAGCAGGAAGACCGCACCGCCCAGAGTGAGCGGAGTGAGCAGGAGCAGTTGCAGCTTTGGATCCAGCACGCCCGAGCCGGTGACGTAGAGCGAGGTGCCGTAGCCCACCAGCATAATGATGGCAGCAACGATATCCAGATTGAGGCGTTGCCAGAGCGGGTGCGTGCTCGTTCGAGCTGTCTCACGGCGCATCGAGAGCACGTCGCGGCTGACGGCACGAAACAGCGAGACGATCATAGCCAGTACTCCCACGCCTACCGCCGCCAGGGCATACCAGCGCAAATCCCACAACGTCTGCAAGGGCTTGCTCAGGATAGCATCGAGGGCCGCCTGATCGGAAGTTGTGAAGGTGCGCAGGGCTACTAGCCGTACCAGTATCAGTGCCAGTACCGGCCCCAGCACAAGTGCTACGACGCCCAGTCCCAGGCTCTGCGTGACCAGCGAGCCAAAGACCTGGCCGCGGCTGGCTCCACGAGAGCGCAGGATGGCGATGGTTTCCGACTGCCGGTCGACCAGCAGGTCGGCCATCATGCTCACAAAGAACAGCACAAGGCCCAGCACCAGGAAGAGCAGGCTCGTGATGGGGACGCGAGCAATGGGGACGCGGGCGCTGAACTGTTGCAGGATGTCGGTAGGGAGAATCGTTTTTGTCTGATCGATATAGGGCGGCTGCTGGTAAGCAAAGTTGTTGGAGATGTCTACCTGCACAGTATTCACGTGTGAGATAATTGTATCCAGATCATTGATGTTCAGATGGGCAACATCCAGGCGATAATACCAGTAGTATTCAAGTGCATTCCTCAGTACCCACAGGTTCGATTGTTGAGTGGCGAAAAGTTGCGAGTAGACGGAGAGCACATTCGCATTTGAAACCAGGATGGTATGCAGGGTGTAGTCTTTAGGAGGCGGCAGGCCGATAGGATCGAAGCTAACCAGGTGCCAGATGGGGTCGTTGGCACTCTTCACATTGAAGATGCCGACCACGTGCATCGGCAGGTAAACGGTACTTTGTTTCGGCGGGGCGTTCAAATAGTCCACAGGCAGATAGAGCACGGAACCAATCGTTGCCTTGAGTACTCTGGCGCTTTGCTCCGGCAGGGCCACTTCGATGACCTTTGCATTAGCCAAAGGCAGGCGACCTTGCAGTAGTCTGATGTGAGGCGCGAGCTGTGGCATGGAGCCGCCATAGAATTGCACATGGTTTTGAAGATCAAAGGTATAGCGGCCATGAGCCGCCGGTCTGGCAAGTATGGTGTCCTGTGTCTGTACAGAAAATTGCGGAGCGGCAAGATACGGTCCCAAATTATTCTGAAATTCCTGATTCAGTTCGCCCGTCACCTGATTGATGTAGGACATATTCACCTGTTCGGCGATGCTGTAGACAACAATATCTGCATTTTGCGGGGCGGCGTTGAGGATGCCGCGCAGCCCGGCGGTCAGCGAGACTTGCGAGTAGAGCGGGACAGCACATACCAGTATGACGGCAGCCACCATGCCCAGCCCGGTAATCACTAACAGCCGCCACGTGCGTTGCAGTCGCCACAACGCCAGCGTCACTGTTGGCGGCACTATCGCTTTTTCCTGCGGCTGCCGCCCCTTTGCTGAATCAGCCATGCCAACACCCTCTTTTCATAGAACGATCACTTCTGCACCCACGGCGAGATCTTTTCGCCGCGCATATACTGCGTCAGAAATGACGCTGCGGGATGAGCAACCTGCTCAATGGTTTCGATAACAGCCTGACGGTTGTAGTCAACGAAGCGTAATCGGACCTGGTAACCGTTGGTATCAGCTTCAAGCAAGGCGTAGCTGGCTTGTAAAGGCGGAGTAATCGGGTTGCTCACACTGCCCAGATTGAGTACGCGCACAGTATCGACACAGCGTTCCAGGGGAAAATGAGTATGTCCGACGATCACCAGGTCGGCCCTTGCCGGAGCGAGAAGTTCACGCAATGCTCCTTCATCTAACATCGGGTTGATGCCTGGGCCGTCATCAAGGCCCGGCGCGGCGTGTACACCGAGCACACGTGTACCATCTGGCAGGACCAGGCGAACCTCTAACGGGAGTTCGGCCAGCCAGTTCCACCATCCTCTTGCCTGAATAAAGCCCTGCGTCCAGGCAAAATTCGCAGCCAGTTCAGCCAGCCTGGGTACCAGTTGTGGATGAGCCTGTGCTTCTTGCAGCGTGGGGCCGGGCCGCTCTCCGGTGATAATATAACGATCGGTATTGCCACGTGTAAAGCTGGCGTTGGGCAAGGTTGTGACACGCTCTAGCACGCCTACAGGATCGTAACCAAGAGCGGAGAAGTCACCCAGTATCCAGTAACCATCGACACCTCCCTGCTCTTGAATATCTGTCAGAACCGCGTCTAATGCAATAAGATTGCCATGAATGTCAGACAAAATAGCGAGACGCACGTCTCTCCTCCTTGCTTTTTTCGTCCCTGCCGAGAGCAGCGTACTGGCAACATACGAACCACGCTATCATCTGGCCTGGTCTTTCTGCTCGCAGCCGTAAAGCAGAAACCTGCTCTGCACCTCTCATTAGCAGAGACGCCGCAGGTAGCAAAAGTATTGCAAGGTGTGTAGAAGGGTGTGGATGGCGCTGTGAATGTTACTATGTGGCAAATGTTGCGGATGTTGCATTGTGGCAAAAGTTAGCAGGGCGGCAAATGTTACAAGGTGGTGGATGTTACAAAGTTGCAAATGTGGCAAATGTGGCAAATGTTGCGGATGTTACGAGTGTTAGCGGGGTGGAAAATAGCACGAGGATGGGAAAGAGGCCAGGGCGGAGGATGTGGGATCCACGAGCCGTCGCGTCTCCACCTCGTCTTTTGCAGAGCGGAGGATGTGGGATCAGGGCGGAGGCAAGCTTCGCCCCTACTAACGACGAATTGCCTGAGTTGGCTCGTAGGTTGGTAGGGACGGAGCTTGCCTCCGCCCTGTTGAATGGATTCTATGCAAACTTCGTATTACATGTTCGACAGTGTATCGCCTACGAGCGCCGCTTCGTCGAGGGGGCCAATGCCTGTTACGACCAGGGGGGCAAGGGGGGAGAAGCGGTGCAGCACGCCCATGATCTGATCCAGTGTGACGGCGTCGATGGACTCTTTGACCTGCTGGATGGTGCGTAGCTTGCGCTCGTACCACCAGGAGCGGGAAAGCGCGCCCATGCGCGAGCCAGAGCCTTCGCTGCGCATGATGGACTCGCTCTTCAACTGTACCTTGGCCCGCTCCAGCTCGTCAGGGGTAATGCCCTGCTGCTCCAGTAAGCGTAGCTGGTCGACGATCACCTGCAGGCATTCGTGTGCCTGTTGCGGCGTTGTACCAGCATAGATGCGCATGGCCCCAATATTTTTGTGGCTCACATTGGAGGCGGAGACGCTGTAGACCAGACCTCGTTTCTCGCGCACTTCGACGAAGAGACGTGAGGCCATGCTGCCGCCAAGCACCTCGCCAATCACCATTGCCGCGTAGTAGTCGGGGTCGGTGTAGTTGGGGAATGGGAACATCAGGGACAGGTGCTCCTGCTTGCTGTCCCTGTCTTCTTCCAGCGCCACGCGAGAGGTCGGCAGCGGCATCTCCTCCGGCGAAGGTACGGCGGTTCCCTGCCAGGAGTCGAAGAGCTTCTGCATGCGCGCCACCACAGCATCCCAGTCGAACTTTCCGGCAATGGCGAACAGCGTGTTGTTGGGCTGGTAGCGCTCCTGCCAGAAGTTCAGCACGTCCTGCCGTTGCAGGGCGCGCACGCTCTCCAGTGTACCGAGCGAGGAACGGGCCAGCGCCGTTCCGGCATAGAAGTTGGAGCGCACCAGCTCAAAGACGCGGCTCATCGGCTCATCGTCGCGGCGGCGAATCTCCTGTAAGATAACATTCTTCATCTGTTCCACGTCATCTTGTGGGAATGCCGGGGTGAGCAGCACTTCCTGGATGAGATCGAGCGTGGCATCGAACTTTGTGTTGACGATCTGCGCCCATACCTGGTCTGTTTCCAGGCCCGAACTGGCCCCCTTACGCGCTCCCAGCGACTCGAAGGCGTCGTTCAAGACACGCGCATTCTTCAACTTCGTTCCCTGAAAGAGCATATATTCAAAGAGGTGAGCCAGCCCGGGTTTATCTTCAGGCTCGTTAATCACCCCCGCGTCAAGCTGAAAACCAAAGGTGATTGAACTCAGGCTGGGCATATATTGCCCGATCATCTCAATGCCATTGGGCAAATGATGGTAGAAGTAATTGGGCGGCAAGTCCTGCTGATGTATCATGTATGACGACGTTCCTTTCTGATCTGAACACTAATGATGAATTTTGATAAACAAAACCGGGAACCACCATGTCATCCTGAGTGAAGCGAAGCATCTAAGGCAAGGACTTTGGTCTGGATGGCTACTTCAGATGCTTCGCTTCACTCAGGATGACATGGGGCGCGCTTTTCTGTCACATCAGAGTATATCATATGGCAAGAGAAGGGATGGGGCAAGGTAGACATTCATGCCTACCTTGCCCCATCCCTTCTCTTGCCTGGCTGTTTTTGCTTTTAAGCTAAGGGGGCCATCCTACCTGATGGTAAAAACCTGGCCTACTTTGCAGCTAAATCCTGGTAGAAGAGGAGATTGGAGGATATCATTTTCGTTGAGTGTCTTGTAAAGCCTCAAAACAGCTTCTTCGCGCCGGTAAATTTCAAGACGCCGCTCTTGCCAGTTCACAACCCAGTATTCCTCAGCACCATGACGCGAGTACAGTTTGAGTTTCACCTGCCGGTCTCGTTTCTCATTTGCGGAATCGGGCAAGAGAACTTCAATCACCAGTTCAGGAGAACTATGCAGTTTTCCATCTTCTCGTAGAGCAGTATCCAGACGCTCATTGCTTATCCATGCTATATCAGGCACAACATCATCGTCGTCGGCGAAAATCACTCCCGGGTTAAAAACGGGTATGCCCATTTGTGTTTGATTGCTCCAACTTTCCAGAAAGAAGTGCAGTTTCCCACAGACAATCTGGTGGTGCAAGTGGGGTTGTTTTGACACGTACAATTCTCCATCGACAATCTCGTAGCGATTGCCGTTTTCTGTCAGGAGCTCTAGATCATTTGAAGTCCAGCGTACCGTTTTCATGGTTCCTCTTCCTACTTCGCATAACTGGCTTTGCTTTTTCTACGGCATCGACTGCATTGTACCATATCTGGTGAGCAATACCCATGTAAGGCCCTGTTTAGCGTTTACGACGGCGTCTCACCGACAATTTCCGTACTGGCTTTTCCACTAATGAAGGAAGCTCTTGCTCTATTTGCGGGGTACCCAAATTGAGTGGTTGCACAAGCTCTAACAGTACCTCCATGCGGGTATCGCTAAGCGCGGTAATCGGCAGGGTATGATCCTCTTGCAATTCGAAATCGCCGAAACAGAAGGTACCATAGTGGGAATCAAACGTCGGGTCCCCCCAGTAGGTCCAGAATGCCCGTTGTGGGGTATCCTCAGTGCAATAGAGCCGCGTATCGCTTTGCAAGAACATGTACACCTTGTGGACTGACACATTCGTGAAGCGCGCTGATTGCGGGTGCATCACGCTAAATCCCTGCCCACCTGGATTCGGGCAGAGAGGTTGCCAGTATGGCAGCGATTGGCAACAGCCGCCAAAGGATTTACCACTTCCGCACGGGCAGGGGTCATCGGCATCTGTTGGGCGATAGCTCATAATCATGACCTTGTCTCCCGGGTGTTCGGGATCAGCAGCACCTGGCCTCGGTCGCCAGTATGTTGCCTGGATTAAAACTCCGCCATCTGGATCCAGGTAGTTAAGGTTTACTAGGGGCAAATCGCTTGTCGCTCTATTTCTCCGTCTCATACAATTTCTAACTTTCCTCTTTTGCCGACAGCTCTCATATTCTCTTAGCGATTAGCAAACCATTCGGAGTAATCCTCCACGAGTTGCCGGGTCTCAGGGTTCGCCTTCGTAGCCTTCAGATCACATAAGGGGAGTTCATAGACTCCATCTTTATGTTTCACTGCTACGATATTGCCGTAGGGATCGGCCAGGGACGTAATGGACAGTACGGTGACGCGAGCGCCTTCATGAACTGGCCCGCGCTGATATTCCTCTATTGTAGCGGTGAAGGGGAAGACGAGATGCTCTTCCAGGTAGTCATGCCACTTCTGCATCACGGCGAAATCGTCATCTCCCTGCGCGCTGTTCACGATGGCTTGAATGCGCCTGCCTTGTTCTCCCCCGAGGTAAAGCCAGCCATAGCGACGCTCAAGCTCTGCGACGATCTTTGCCACGTCTTCTTTACTGTCACGGGCTGTGGCAGGCTCTACATCATCAAAAGATAGATACATCTCTGTCCAGGATAAACCCTCTAGTTCACACCATGCAATGTGTTCTGGTGCCATACTTTTCAGCGTGAGACTATCCCAATCAATGGCCAGAATTCTCGAACCATCATTCTCGATGGCACTGATACGTCCCTGCCAGCCACTGATATCATCACCCGTATCGGGATCTGTGATACCTGGTCTGACAACGACGCTTTCACCGATTACCAGATCTCTACTATCCATAGTTTTCCAACTTTCTTCAGGGAATGTATCGCTTTAACATATCACTTTGACGTTCTTGCAGATGATGCTCTTACTTCATTTGCTTGTTTTTCGTTCTTACACGGTCGTACAACTCCTCCATGACACTGATAAAGGAGGCGTCTTTGTGCCAGAAGTCGGGATAATCGCCTTGCTTCTTGATGAGCAGGGCGGGAACGCTGGCTTGCGCTGGCGCGGAAGGTGCGGGTGGCAGGCGTTTCGCGCCGGTCCAGAACTCTTTGTGGCTGGCAACTGCTGTCTCCGGTTGCCGGAGCGGCGGCGTGTAGTAGGACGCGACAGGTTGCACGTCGGGAAGTTGTTCGTCTGACTTGAGCGCGGAGGAGAGAATCTGGCCCAGGGGCGAGCGTACCAGTTCGGCGTGCAGGGCGTCTCTGGACAGGCCGCGCAGCTCGAACATTAAGAAGGGGTCGCGGTCGAGAGCGGAGGCGAGGAGGTAGTAGACACCGGCGATGTGCTTGCAGGGATTTGACCAGTCCGGGCAGGAACAGTTGGTGACGAAATCGCGCTCGCTGTGCGGCAGGAGATGCAGGTTCAGCGTGGAGAAGGCGTCCTCAATGGTATCGGGCATCTCGTTCATGAGCAGTTTCGTGACCAGGTCGGCCCGCGAGCCAATCGTTTGCATGACCT
This sequence comes from uncultured Chloroflexia bacterium, assembly GCA_963736995.1. Taxonomy (GTDB): domain Bacteria; phylum Chloroflexota; class Ktedonobacteria; order Ktedonobacterales; family Ktedonobacteraceae; genus CADDYT01. The sequence goes on along the minus strand of CAVTRB010000005.1, from coordinate 89,012 downwards.
TCGTCCAGTCGGCGGGCGAGATGGCTTTGATGGTGATGGAGGTCTTGTAGATGGGTTCTTTGTAGACGCCAAAGTACGGGTTGATTGAGCCGCGTACCCTGGCATTCACAGTGCCTTTGTCAATTTTGTATTCGAGGATGCGCCCGTTGCTCGCGTAGGAGCGCCCGCGCCCGAGGCGGGCCGGGTCGGTAAATTGTTCCAGGGCCGCGATAAAACGCTGGCCCCACCAGGTGCGACTGAACTGTGCCATCTTCTTACTCCAGAACCGCGCTGCGGCGCAGCGTGATCAGATCTCTGAATGTATCGTTATCAAGTTCGGTTAGCCAGGCTTCATCGGTTCCTATGACCAGCGAGGAGAGGCGTTTCTTGTCCTCGATCATAGCGTCGATGCGCTCTTCCAGCGTGCCCATCGCTACGAATTTATGTACGAAGACGTTTTTGCGCTGGCCGATGCGGAAGGCGCGGTCGGTGGCCTGATCTTCGACGGCGGGGTTCCACCAGCGATCGAAGTGGAAGACGTGGTTAGCCCTGGTCAGGTTGAGGCCCACGCCGCCAGCGCGCAGCGAGAGAATAAAGACAGAAGGCTCCGTTTCGGGGTCCTGAAATTCGGTGATCATGCGCTCGCGCCGGGCCACGCTGGTGCCACCGTGCAGGTAGTAGGTGTTGTAGTGCAGGGTGTGCGCGAGATAGCGTTCCAGTTCGCCCCCGATCTCGGTAAACTGCGTGAAGATCAGCGCGCTCTCACCGCTATCGATCACCTCTTCGATCATCTCGCCAAGCCGCTGGAACTTATGGGAGCGCTCGGTAGTGAAGGCACTGCCGTCCTGCAAGAACTGCGCCGGATGGTTGCAGATTTGCTTGAGCTTCAGCAAAGTGGAGAGGATCAGGCCTTTGCGCTGAATGCCCTCGCTCTCTTCCAACTGCTCCATGACATCTTTGACAACGGCTTCGTAGAGCGAGGCCTGCTCGGAGGAGAGCGTGCAATAGATTTTCTGCTCGATCTTCTCCGGCAGATCATCAATAATGCGTTTGTCGGTCTTGACGCGGCGCAGGATGAACGGCTCGACCAGCTTCTTCAGGGTGGCCGAGGTGGCGCGGTCGTTATTTTTCTGGATGGGCAGCTCGAAGGTCTTGCGGAACTGCGCTTCCTTACCCAGGTAGCCAGGGTTGAGGAAGTTGAAGATAGACCACAGGTCGCGCATGCGATTCTCGACGGGCGTGCCGGTCAAGGCGATGCGATGGGGCGCGTTGAGCTTGAGGATAGCGCGGGTCTGCGCGGCGTGGGGATTCTTGATGTTCTGCGCCTCGTCAACCACCACGCGATGCCATTTCAGGCTTTGCAGGAGCTTTTCGTCCAGACGAGCCAACGCGAAGGAGGTCAGGACGATATCATGCTGCTGACAGGCTTCCACAAAGGCTTTCTTTTCTTTCAGGCGCGTGCTGCCCTGATGGACCATCGTGCGCAGTTGCGGCGCGAAACGCTCGATCTCTTTGCGCCAGTTGCCCAGCACGGAGGTTGGCGCGATGACCAGCGTTGGCGGCGGCACGATGCCGGTCTCCTCACGTTCCTTGAGCAGATGCGCGATGACCTCCAACGTTTTGCCCAGACCCATATCGTCCGCCAGGCAGGGATTCAAGCCCTGGCTTTCCAGATACTGGAGCCAGGCGACGCCGCGCCTCTGGTAGTCGCGCAGGCTGCCCTGCAAGGTTTCCGGGTCTTCGATGGGGACGAAGGCGTTTTTGTTGTGCAGCCGCGAGAGCATGTCTTGCAGGTTCTCGTCATAGTCCCATTCCATGTCGTTTTCAGACTCGGCCTGCATCTTGAGCATGTCCAGCAGCGAGACCTCTTGCTCTTCGTGCTGGTGCGTCTGCCAGAACTGGAGGAGCTGCTGCATCTTGTCGCGATCCAGTTCCATCCACTGGCCCCGGAACTGCACCAGGGGCGTCTTCGCATTCACCAACTGCTGCCATTCCTCTTCCGTAACGACCTGGCCACCGATGGACAACTGGTACTGGTAAGCGACGATGGCACCCAGATTGAAGTAGCCCTGCCCAATGCCAGCCGAACCCTTTGGAGAACGCAGCGCCGTTTTGAGGCGAATCTTCGTGCGTTTGCGACCCTGTGGCGTCCACCAGGCAGGGACGATCACGGTATAGCCCGCGTCTCCCAGCACCCAGGCGCTCTCATTTAAGAAGGCGAACGCCTCGTCCAGCGTGAGAGGGCAGCCTGTGGGACGAGCCGTAGCCATGCCGTCCCACAGTTTGGGATAGATACGGGCGGCATAGCCCAGGGCCAGCAGCAGATTTTTCTCGAAATCCTTGCCGAAATGCTTGATGACCTCGGTGCGCGTCTGTGTATCGAGATACCAGTAATCGTCCAGGTTCAACTTGAGCGAGGGGTCACGCCGCGAGGCGACGAGAAAGTGCAGGTGCCAGTTGTCGATATCGCTGGAGTCGGCCTCCTCCAGGCGGAAGCAGAGGGTAAAGCCCGCCTCCGTTTGCGCCCTCGTGAAATTGTCCCGCCAGGCCAGCCAGTGTTTGTAATCTTCCAGCGTCTCTTCCTTCGAGATCGGGGCATAGCCGAGGGCCGGTCGATAGGGATAAACAGATTTATACAGCAGGGTATTGTCGATCTGCTGATCGAATTTCGCAGTAAAAGGCGTACCGATAACAACGTCGTGCAGGAGAGATTCGGAGAAGTGGCGCAGCAGGGATTCCCTGTCAAACAGGGCAGCGCTGCCCGCATCCGGGCTGTTCAGTCCGGCAGCACAGACGCCCGGCATCGCTGTCACATAGCTCTGGATGGCCTGTTCGTAGGTAGAGGACAGCATCTCCCAGCCGTAGTGAAGTTCGAAATCGGTGCTGGTCTTCGCCCGCTTACCTTTGCCCGTTGTAGAGACGACCTCCTGGTACTTGAGGGAAGGGATGTACTGGTCTTTCGCGATGATACCTTTGATGGCCTGCGAGTACTGGTACCAGAAGAGGAGGTCAGCCCCCAGCTGGAAGTCCTCCGCCGCGTAGAGGGCCATGAAATGAATATCGTTCAGCGTGGCAATGACATCTCGTACGTGGTAGCAGCAGACCTGCCAGGGGAGCAGCTCGAACTCTATCGGCTCCTCCTCATCGGCATAGCGCAACAATTCAAAGGAGGGAGCAGGCTTGCCGCCAGCGGTGGGCAGCAGAAAGTATTTCGTACTCAGGGTGCGCGCCATTACTTCAGGATCGACATCGCCCAGGCCCAGCTTCTGATGAAGAAACTCCGCCAGCGCCGCCTGCCCTAAATGCCTGGGATGAACAGTATCAGCGCTCTTGCGCGAGGTGGCAGTTGACATATCCGTCTCTACCCACAGGTAGAAGGCTCCTCCCTGCACAAATCCGTGTGTGTCTTCGGGTATCCATGTCCCGTGTATAATATGCATGCGCTATTTCCCCTGGTGAGCTGTCCAGCAGCTACGCTCACCCTGTCTTGTTCCAAGACAAACAATTACATACCACAGCAATGCCTGGCTGTGATGTAAGAGATATTTCATTATAGCACGGTATGGCAAGCCTGTTAATTTGCTACCCATTGCCGGTCAGCAACGTATAGTTCATCGGATACTCCTTTGAAAGATGAACATGCATAGCTTGCCTGCTAGACTTGCAGGCAGAAGGGAAGAAGAAGGAAGATGGAAGGTCTTTTCTATCAGACACAGGATCTCAACCTCCCGGCAGTTGCTCAGGCTCTTGTTAATGAGTACCGGGCGAAGGGATATGAGGCACAGGAATTTGGCGATATGAATCACATGGCCGTTCAATTGAAGAAGGAAAGTACCTTGCGAGCGATTACCGGCTTCAATAAGGCGCTGGCGATCTCCATGCAGCGCGTGCAGGGTGGCACGCTGGTGACAGTGGGGGCGGCGGACTGGGTAGATCAGATTGCAGTAGGGGCAGTTGGTCTGGCTATTCACCCGCTCCTCATTACTGCTGCCATCGGGGCGCTTCAGCAGCATAACGCCCTGCACGAGGTGCTCCAGTCGATTGATTATCAGGTACGACAGCAGCAGCCACATGTTCAGGCCACCGTGCCTCCCGGCAACCTGTGGACGCCTCCCACGTTTTCCGGTGCGCAGCCTACCAATCCTGGAATGCCACCAAACAATTTATAGCCCGGAGACTGGCAAACTGTCTCTTGCGGGGAAACCAGTTCCTGTTGTACGCCTGTAAAGTGAAAGACTCCTGCTACTCACAGGAGCCTTTCACTTTACAGGCGTACTCAGTCAACTTGAGGAGTCGTGCTATCTGGCTGCAGGTCAGTGATGTTCACGTCGCTGCTGTGTACCCTGACGTTGCCTGTACGCCCGACAGTCGGCTCTTCGCGCAAGACAGTATCAGTAAAGCGCTGCGTCTCTTCGACCTTTTTCTTGCCGATAATCAGTTCTTCCACCACCATCGGCTGCTTTTCAATGACCACCTGCTCCTGGCGCAGGGGAATGCGGATGGTTTCTCCCTCGGCAAGTTCTACAACCCTACCCTCACCCACGACATAAGGCTCCACAGTCCTACCCTCGCTCGCGTCAGTGACAGCAGGCGTTGTTGCGTTAACCGGGCGGCGCTCAACAACCAGTTCCTCGCGAGCAACTGAGACAGTGATCGTTTTCTCTTCGGTGACCACGACTTTACGGATAAAGAGTTGCCCGCTCTCGACGAGCTGCTTTTGTGGCACCAGTACCTCTTCACGCAGTGGAATCTTTTGCACCTGTTCGAGATGCCGACCCGTGCTCATGTCGTAGGCCCCGAAGCGATACAGGATATCTTTTGCTTCTTGCTGATGTCCGTAGGATTGCACCGCGACAACCGCACGCCCCTGTGTGTATTGCTGCTGATAGTAGTCAGCATCCTCCTGTGGCACACCGAGAGCCGTAAGCTCAGAGGTGATGCTACCTGAAGAAGCTTCAGGCTCCGTGGTTCTATGTACCAGACGCTCAAGGAGACCGGGCGCTCCCTGGTGTCCTACAAACCGAATCTGGTCGTCGCGAAATCCTGCGTGGTGTAGTTCCGCAATGGCATGCTCGGCCAGACTGTTGTCCCCAAAGACGCCTATGACGACCGGGTTTTCCGCTGTATCCATATGCTCTTCCCTCTGTTACTGGGACGAAGAAGTGGGAATAAGAGGTTCTCGTATTTTCAGTAACGCGTATTTTCAGTAAAGAAGAAGGGGAATGCCTGTGAGAAAACATTCCCCTTCTTGTAGATTCAGAAAGGAGACAAACCGGAGAGCGTTCTACACGTTCTGATCGGTGTCAGTAGTATCTACCAGGTTCTGATTGCCCTGGACATTGACGTTTCCCTGCTGGTCAACATCAAGCTCTTCACGTCTAACCGTGTCGGTATACTGCTGGGTCTCCTGCACCTGGCGCTTGCCAACAGACACTTCTCCGGTCACCACCGTTTGCTTATTAACGTCGACCTGCTCCTCGCCTACCGGGACGCGAATAGTTTCGCCATCGTCGGTGATGGGGGTGTCGGAAACCTGGCCACCAGCGACGTTCTGGCGCTGGATGTAGACTTCCTCACGGGTGACAGGCACATTAATGGTCTGCTGCTCGCTGACTACGTTCTTACGCAATTCTACCTCACCAGCTTGCTGCCAGCGCGTCACTGGCTGGAGCTGCTCGGCGCGCAGTTCAATGTTCTGCGTCTGATCGCCTGTGGTGGTAGCAGTATTCACCGTATTAGCTGTCGTGGCCGTTGTTGCTGCCGTTCCCGCAGAGTACGCACCATAATTGCTCGTCTGGCCCTGGCTGCTGTTGAAATCAGTGCCGCCGTCGCGCATCAGGATGTCGTAGGCTTGCTGCTGCTGATCGCGCGTATTGACCGTCACGACAGTGCTTCCCTGCTGGAACTGATCGTTGTAGTAGTTGGCTTCCTGCTGGGGAATGCCCATATTTACCAGGTCATCGGTGATGCCGCCGCCGCCCTGCCTGGCAGAGTAGCGAATCTGATCCCGGCTAAAGCCGGAGTTCATCAGGTCCTGGATGGCCTGCTGGGCCTGATTGCCGTCTTGAAAGACTGCGATCACAAACGAACGATTGAAAGTTGTCACTGTAATTCTCCTTTTACTTCATTTTCACCCGTTGATCGTCAACGGTTCACAAAAATCTGCAAATGCTTCCACTCCATTACCGACCGTATTGTGAGCGGGGCATTTGATCAGGCACTGACTGTTGCACGTAGGGATTAGCCTGATTGGGTACTGGTTGCTGCATGTAGGGATTAGCCTGATTGGGTACTGACTGCCGCGCCTGCAGCTGGCTGGCAGCCTGGGACATGGTGCTTTCCGTGCGATTGAGCAAGCGCTGTGCCGTTTCGCGACCACCGAGTCCAAAAGCCAGACCGAAAGCAATGGCCAGCGCACCAACTACCGCCGTAAAGAGCACATTCATAATCGACGGTGCGATTTGTAACTGCTCAAGAGCGATGATGATGGCGAAGGCGATGATGGCCCAGCGGGCAAGATTGGCATACAGATTAGGGTTGCCCATGTTGGCGCTGGCCGTGGCCCCTCGCACCAGATCGGCTACCACGGTTCCAGCCAGCGCTCCCAGGAAGAGTACCAGGATGGCCACGAACACATTGGGAATGTAGGCGACCAGTTCGTTGAGGATGTTACTGACTGCGGGTACTCCAAGTGCATCGGTGGCAGGTACCAGGAAGATCAGGAACAGGAACCAGTAGACAATTTTGCCCAGAATACCGGCGGTATCCATATGCACACCCATGCGCTGCTCAAAGCGTGTCAGACCAATGCGATCACCGAGCCGATCAAAGCCGACCTTGCGCAGTAGGAAGGTCACTGCCCGACTGATAACAGAAGCAATGATCCAGCCAACCAGCAGGATAACCAGAAAACCAATAAATTTTGGGATGAAGGCAAGTACCAGATTCAGCGCGTTGGCTAGCGCTGTGAAAATAGCCTCACCCCAGCTTGTGATGACAGGCATGTCATACTCCTTTCTAGCTTTCTGTCCACCATGTACTTCTCTCAAACGGGAAGGCATAGAAACGCTGCTCATGAAAGAACGGGAGCGCATTGAGATTTCCATGCATTTGAATGGTAAAAGACACGGTAGTTACATATCAAGTAAACAATAAAATACTAATTAGTTACTAATATATAGTTAACCTTATTCTAAGGAAATGAAAAAATATTGTTTAGCTTTAAAATAGAGGAAGCCTGCCTGGTCTTGCTGTGAAATTCCACCCTCTATACAATCAAACCAATCAGATATTCTTTTCATAGCATGACACGTATCAATGGTGTGAAAAGAGACAGAGAGGGGCAAAATATATAGAGTGTGCAGAAAAGTACAGGTCAGATGAAACGAGGGGGGTATCCTTATCGTGTTAATGCAAAGTTGTGAGGTAGTCCATATCTCGCATTTATGTGAAGGATATTTGGAAAGGATGGAAATATGTGGCCATTTGATCAAAACAACCAGCAAATGTACCAGAACTATGCCAATGCCTGGGATCAGGGAACGTATGGACAGATTCCCGAGCAGGAGGCACGGCAAAACTATCAACAGTTCGTGCAGAATGCGCCCCCTCAGGTAGTTCAACAGGCCCACGAACAATACTATGCACAGATGCCGCCCCAACAGCGTTCAGGCCTGATGCAGGGGCTGCTTGGAGGTCTGCAACAGCAGGGGTATAATCCTCAACAGGCAGGCATCCAGAATACGAATCCCAACACGATGTCTCCTCAGGAGGCAGCCCGTCTGACATCTTATGCACAGCAGCAGAATCCTGATATTCTGCATCAGGTGTTCAGCCCGGGCGGCCCTCTGGGAAGTACCGGAGCCAAGCTCGCTGTTGCAGGTATTGCGGCAATAGCTGCCAAGCAGATTCTTGGTGGCGGTATGCAGCTGTAAGAGCGACAAAGATTCCAGTGCTTTCTTGAGAGCGAACGCCGGGTCAAAATATGTCCACTACTATGGCGTACAGTGGATATTCCATAAAAGGGAGTGCTCATAGCAAGCACTCTCTTTTCTCTTTTATCACGCCAACTCAAGCAGGGGAATGGGAAAAATGGATCAGGCGATCACCATCATGATACAAATTGAGGCATTGTAAGAGAGTAGTATCCATCTGCTCGGAGATAGCAGTGTTTATAGAGTAGAGGTCAGTTGTGCAATGAAATGAAAGGGAAACCTATGGAAACACGTCTTCTGGCATATGATCACGCGGCAGCGGCCAGCGAAATTGCAAGCTGGGCCAATGGTCTGCCTGGCAAAGCGGTACCCGGTGAACCGGGGTATACAGTGGTGAGGGTTATCCAGTTTCAGTTGATCAGCGGGCAAAGCGGTTATGATGCTCTGCTGCTGGTAGAGGTAATGGAGAAAGAGCCGGAGCCAGAGATTACCCTGCGTGCGGCTGATATTGAGGTGATTGAAGAACTTACCTCGTCAATCGACGAACCGATGTAGTTAGAGGGTTTCTGGCAACAAAAGCTCCCGTTGGGGGCGCAATCGATTGCGCCCCCAACGGGAGCTTTTGTTGCCAGAAACCTACACGGCCTCTTCTTGCAAGGTGCGACCGGTGAACTGGCTGTTGTAGAGGTCGGCGTAGAAGCCGTTCTGCGCGAGCAGTTCCTCGTGGGTACCCTTCTCAATGATGGTGCCGTGATTCATGACCAGGATCAGGTCGGCATCGCGAATGGTGGAGAGGCGGTGGGCGATGACGAAGTTCGTCCTGCCCTTCATCAGCCGGGTCATAGCTTGCTGAATCTGCATCTCGGTACGCGTATCGACGCTGCTGGTCGCCTCGTCCAGGATCAGGATTTCGGGGTCGGCCAGGAAGGCGCGTGCTATGGTCAGCAACTGCTTCTGGCCCTGCGAGATGTTGCTCGCCTCCTCGTTGAGCACCGTGTTATAGCCTTCCGGCAATGTCCTGATGAAGTGGTCGGCGAAGGCCGCTTTCGCGGCGCGCACGATCTCTTCCTCCGTGGCATGCTCGCGACCGTAAGCGATATTGTCGCGAATGGTGCCGTTGAAGAGCCAGGTGTCCTGGAGCACCATGCCGAACATGCGACGCAGCGCCCCGCGTTTGATTTCCGTGATATCCACGCCATCCACCAGAATCTTGCCGCCGTCGACTTCATAAAAGCGCATCAGCAGGTTGACCAGCGTGGTTTTACCCGCGCCGGTGGGGCCGACAATGGCAATCATCTGTCCCGGTTTGACGTCAATATTCATATCCTGCATCAGAATATTATCCGGGCTGTAGCCGAACTTGACGTGCTCGAACTGTACCGAACCCTCTGGATGCTCGATGATCTTTGTCTCGGCAGTCTCCAACACCTCCTCTTTCTCGTCGAGCAGCTCAAAGATGCGTTCAGCCGAGGCCATTGATGACTGAATCACGTTGGCGAAGTTGGCAAGCTGCGCGATTGGCTGTGTAAACTGCTGCGCGTACTGGATGAAGGCCTGTACATCACCGATGGAGATGGCATTCTTCGTGACCATAATGCCGCCAACAACCGCGACGAAGACGTAGCCGATATTGCCAACGAAACGCATCAGGGGCATGATAATGCCTGACACGAATTGCGCTTTCCAGGCGGCATCGTACAGCTTCTCGTTGCGCGCGTCAAATTCGTCGATGGCTTCCTTTTCGTGTCCGAAGGCTTTGACGATCCTGTGGCCGGTGTACATTTCCTCAACATGGCCGTTAAGGATGCCGAGCGACCTTTGCTGGTTGCGGAAGTACTCTTGCGAGCGTTTCGCAATGCCGATAGTGATGAACAGGCTCATCGGCAGGGTCAGGAGGACAATCAAGCTGAGCAGCGGGCTGATAGTCAGCATCAACACGATCACGCCGATCAGTGTGATGGCCGAGGTCATCAACTGGACAACGCTCTGTTGCAAGGTCGTGCTGAGGTTATCCATGTCGTTAACGGCACGGCTCATAATTTCGCCGTGCGTATGCGAGTCAAAGTACCGCAGCGGCAGCCGTGAAAGCTTCGCGTCGATCTCTTTACGCAACTGGTACATCACTCGCTGCGCCACGCCAGCCATCACGTACTGCTGAATGTAGATGAAGATGGCGCTGATGACGTACAGACCGAGCAAGATCAGCAGAACATGGCTGATATAGGTAAAATCGATCGATGGCACTGGCTGATGTCTGAGAATAGCCTGGTATTTGGCAAGCAGGCCATCGGCCAGTCTGGTGGTTGCCAGACCCAGGATTTTCGGGCCAACGATATTGAACACGGTGCCAAGGATGGCCGTGACTAAGACAACCGTCAGGAGAATTTTTTGCGGCATGAAGTAGCCAAGCAGGCGCATAGCCGTCTCTTTAAAATTTTTGGGCTTCTCCACGGGTCTACCCATTGCTCCCCAGCCGCCGCCACCCATCGGTCCTCCCGGTCGCTGTTGTTGCTGCGCTCTTCTATCTATACTCATGCGATTTCCTCCGCAATTTCTTCGCTTGAAAGCTGTGAGGAGACGATTTCTCGATACACCTCACTGGTTCTCATCAATTCTCGATGGGTGCCGATGCCTGCCAGACGCCCTTCGTCCAGTACAAGGATCTGGTCCGCGTCCATGACCGTGCTGACACGCTGCGAGACAATCAACACGGTGGCGTCGCGTGTCTCTTTTTTGAGCGCGGCGCGCAGTTTTGCATCGGTCTTAAAGTCCAGCGCCGAGAAGCTATCGTCAAACAGGTAAATTTCGGGCTTTCTGACCAGGGCGCGGGCGATGGAAAGGCGCTGCTTCTGCCCACCGGAAACGTTGGTGCCACCCTGGGCAATCTCTGAATCAAAGCCTTCTGCCATGCTACTGATAAATTCGGTCGCCTGCGCGACATCGGCTGCATGCTCGATCTCTTCTTCCGAGGCATCTTCTTTACCATAGCGGATATTGTCGGCAATAGTGCCTGAGAAGAGCACAGCCCTCTGTGGCACAAGCCCGATCTTTGAGCGCAGTGTCTCTTGCGACATCTCGCGCACATCCACATCGTCTACCAGAATGCGGCCACTATCCACATCGTAGAAGCGCGGAATCAGGTTGATCAGGGTTGATTTGCCCGCTCCGGTGCCGCCGATGATCGCTGTGACCTCACCAGGACGCGCCTGGAACGAGATGTGCGAGAGCGCAGGCTCTTCCGCACCAGGATAGCTGAAAGTCACATCCTGGAATGCCACGTATCCTCTCTCGCCGTCGGCAGGTATTGCCCGTTCTGGATCACTGATTTCAGGCTCTATCGCCAGCACTTCGTTGATGCGGGTAGCACCGGCGGCAGCACGGGGCAGCATGATGAACATCATCGAAACCATCAACAGCGCGAACATGATCTGCATGGCGTATTGCAGGAAGGCAATCATCGCTCCAATTTGCAAATCGCCGTTGTTGATGCGAATGGAGCCGAACCAGAGAATCGCCACGCTCGTCACGTTGAGGACGAGCATCATGATCGGCATGAGGAAAGCCACGATACGGTTGACGCGAATCGTGATATCCATCAGGTCGCGGTTGGCTACATCGAAACGCTCCTCCTCGTACTTCTGACGGTCAAAGGCGCGCACTACACGCACGCCGGTCAGACCTTCATCGAGGATGAGATTCAGTCTGTCCAGTTTCACCTGGATGCTTCTGAAAATTGGAATGGCTCTGGTCATAATGAGTACAATGGAGATAACCAGCACAGGGATGGCCACCACCAGAACCCAGGAAAGACCGACATCCTGATTGAGCGCAAGGATAATGCCCGCCACCATCGTGATAGGCGCGGTAATCATAATATTCAGGATAACCACCAGCACCTGCTGTACCTGTGTGGTGTCGTTGGTGGTTCGCGTAATCATCGAAGCCGTGCCATACGTATCAAACTCGTGCAGCGAAAAGTTCTGCACATGGCTAAAAAGTTTGGCGCGGATGATTTTGCCAAAGCCGGTTGCGACTTTAGACGAAAAGAAAATGCCGATGATGGCGGCTATGGTACCGCCCAGCGTCACCAGGAACATCAGGCCGCCAATGCGCCAGATGTAGCCGACGTTAGGTGTGGGGTAAATGCCTTTGTCGACGATATCCGCCATTAAGGTCGGCAGATACAGGTTCGCCAGAGCCTGCACAAAGGCAAGTGCCACCACCAGCACCAGTAGCCCGCGATACGGTTTCATAAACCGTAATAATTTAATCATAGCTATTCAACTCCATTCCATACCGTTTGATTGCTGCTGATCATTTTTTCACTATAGTAGTGAGAGACCTTTTCGAGCAGGTCAGCGAGCTGATTGCTCTCTTCCTCGCCCAGAAAACCGATCAGGCCCTCGAAGGAAGCCTCAAACGCCTCAGACGCTTTCACCGTGACCAGTTCGCCTCTCTTCGTCAGCGTAATACCGACGGCGCGCCGGTCTGACTGGTCGATACGCCGTTCAATCATTCCGTTGGCTTCAAGCCCTTTGAGCAACTGTGTGACGGTCGGAGACGTGACCTGAAGCCTCTTACTGATCTCCGACACCTTCATTTCCGGGTTGCCCGAGTTTGCTGCGTGTCTGATGCAGAACAACATCCTGATCTCTCCCGGCGTACACCCGGCCACATTGCGCTGGTGCGCCTGGAGCCGGTGGAACTGCATAAAAGCCCTCATCAGCTTCTGCGCAGTCGGGTTATCTGTATGTCCCTCCATGAATGCACCTCCCAGTATTGCACATACCTCTTCTAAGATGAACCAGATAGATAGATAGATTTCTAACTAATTAGTAATCTAATTTATTAGCCTACCTAATTATATGTTGGAAGTGGGAGATTGTCAAGAGGGAAAAACACGAAAATCGGCAAGAGATTCTTGCAGACCGATGATGAGCGCGATCACGCCGATAACGATTGCTGCTATGAACAGGGGCGAGTTTTTCATGATATGTCTCTCTTTTTGTTGGCGTTAATCTGTAGCACTTCCATATTATAGAGGAACGCCAGTCCTTCTTCGCAATAGAAAAGTGGAGATGATATCTGTTAGCGCCACTGCCCGGATCTGTAAACCATGCGTGGCGAAGTTTGATATCCTGGATATTTTTCTATGAGCAATGCGACAAGCTGGTAGCCAGCTATTAAGTTTCAGAAAGATCAAGATTTAATCCCAGTGCTGCCGCATAGCGTTCCAGAGTAGAGAGTCTGGGGTCAATTTCTCCGCGCTCTAGCCGGGCCAGTGCAGGTTGTGTCGTTCCCATCTGTGCTGCCACAAATTTTTGAGATAACCCCTTTTCAACTCGTTTGGCTGCAAGTTTACGCAGTAGACGGCGCTCCTTCAGCGCTGCGTCTACCATTTGGGAAAGTCGGGATTCCTGGTGGCCTGCTTCTCAATGTAGGCATCGAGATCGTCATATTGCTCAGGCATTGATGGTCTCCTTCTGGTCTGAGCTGTCCAGGTCTATATGCCTGCTTGCGCTACGCGGACAGGCACAAGGCCCTCACCCATCCCCTCATCCGCCCCCTGTCCCTACAACAGAGGGGCAGACTCTTTATCGGTCTTGATTGTTAAAGTTCATCATGATATATCTATCGGGTTCTGACATGATACGCATCGCTGCCTCATGACAGTATAAATAGCTAAAAAGTTATATTTCACATAGCAAATAGCAATATACGGTGGAGAGACCGATGCGTTCGTCATGCATTGCTTTCATTGTCAGATAACGTATAGAGATTCTATTATTAAAGAGAGTATCAGTCTTTCAAAGACTGGTACTGCTAACAGGTTATTACCCTGGTCGGGAGATTGGAGCGTTGTTGCATGAGTACTGAGAATGTTTCCCCTGCGTTGCAGGCGGTGCAGCAGTTTGCGGGGGCGGTACGAGCGAATGTGGCGCGGGTGATTATCGGCAAGCTGGATGGAATTGACCTGCTGCTGGTCGCGCTGTTGAGCGATGGGCACGTCTTGCTGGAGGATGTGCCGGGGATTGGCAAGACGATGATGGCGAAGGCGCTGGCTCGTTCTCTTGGCGCGACTTTCCAGCGCGTGCAGGGAACGCCCGATCTGTTGCCGACCGATATTACTGGCGTGAGCTACTTTGATCAGAAGCGCAACGAGTTCGTCTTCCGGCAGGGGCCGATTTTCACGCAGATTCTGCTGGTCGATGAGGTGAACCGTGCAACGCCGAGAACGCAATCCGCGCTGTTGGAGGCGATGGCGGAGCGCCAGGTGACGGTTGAACGGGCCAGCATGCAGCTGCCGAAGCCTTTCCTGCTCATTGCGACACAGAACCCGATTGAGCTGGAGGGGACATTCCCCTTGCCGGAGGCGCAGCTTGACCGCTTCCTGCTGCGCGTGCAGATCGGTTACCCCTCGGAGGAGGAGGAGCAGGCTATCTTGCATCGCTTCAAGCAGGAGGAGGTGCTTGAGACGCTGCAACCCGTTGCCAGCGCAGAGCAACTGCTGGCATTGCAGCAGGCGGTGCGCGCCGTCTACTGGCAGCCGGAGGTGGAGCGTTACCTGCTGGCGGTGGTGCGGGCAACGCGAGGACATCCTGCGGTGCAGCTAGGCGTTAGCCCGCGTGGAACGCTGGCCTTTTACCGTGCATGTGAGGCTTATGCGGCTATGCAGGGGCGCGACTATGTGCTGCCGGATGATGTGAAGCGGCTGGCTCCCAGCGTGCTGGGACACCGCCTGCTCACCTCAGCGCGCACGCGCATGCGCGGCATGCAGAGTGTTGAGATTATCAGAAACATCCTGGCAACGACACCCGTACCGATTGAGAAGATTGCGCCGCCACGCAACAGGTGAGGGCAGAAGTATGAAGACCGACCTGCTGGCGATTGAGCCTGATGACACACTGAAACAGCGCCGTCTCTGGTATATACTCGCGCTGGCGCTCTTTTTGCTCAGCCCGATTTTGCAGCAGCCATTATTATTCCTTGCCAGTCTCTTCACGCTGCTGGTCGGCCTCGTGCCGGACCTCTGGTACCGGCAGGCGCTGCGCCATCTGCTCGTGTACCAGTCGGTCGATCATCGTCAAGTCTTTTTGGTGAGGATGTCACGCTCTCCGTCAGCATCGAGAACCATAAATTGCTTCCTTTGCCCTGGCTGCAGGTCGAGAACAAGGTTACGCCTCCACTCGCGCTTGTACCCAGGAAGGCCTCGCGCTTGCAGGCTGTGAGACGGGACACGCTGAACAGTACGTGGCTGCTCTGGTCGTTCCAGCGTGTGACGCGCCACTATCACATGCGTTGTGAGGAACGCGGCTTTCACACCCTCGGTCCGTTGAGGCTGAGCAGCAGCGACCCCTTTGGCTGGCTTGAGAGCGACCTGACCGTTCCTGCTATGGAGACCTTGCTGGTCTACCCGCTGATCGCGCCTGTAGAGGCCTTTGGCCTTGCACCGGTCAACCCGCTCGGAGAGAATGTGCTGCCGCGCCCACTGCTCGAGGACCCCTTGCGCGTCGCCGGTATTCGTGATTATGTGCCGGGCGATGATCCTCGTCGCATTCACTGGAAGGCTACTGCACACGCGGGCGAGTTGAAGAGCAAGATATACGAACCACCCGCCCTGCGCCGCCTCTTGATCCTGCTGGATGTCTGGAACTATGAGCAACGGTCCGGCAAGACAGACCCGGATATGCAGGAATTTACGATCTCCGCTGCCGCTTCGCTGGCAATATGGGCGCTTGACGAGGGCTACATGGTGGGCTTGCTGGCGAACAGTGCGCTGGCGGCCTCTCTGGCCGAACAGGAAGCTGTGAAGACAAAGGCAACGTTGTCAATGCAGCAGGAGGCAGCGAAGAGGGATGTCCACAGGGGCGATGGGGAGATATTTCCACTGCCGCAGGTCGTGAGCAGTTCTGCCAGAGTGCCATTTGCGTCAGATCATAAGCAGTACGAACTGCTGCTTTCTACGCTGGCGCGGCTGGTGCCTCAATATAATTCCTCAATACGGGCGGTGATCGACATGGAGGAGGAGATGTTTCCCGGTGGCACGACTATCCTGCTGGTGAGCGCTGCCTCCTCGCTGGACGAAGAAACCGTTGAGCGGATGCTGGAGTTTCGTCGGCGCGGCAACGCCGTGTACCTTGCGCTGACAAACGATAGCGACGAGGAAAAACGTATCCCGACGTATGATCTACCCACACATTTTCTTGGCGGAAAGGAGCAATGGCGTGAACTTCTTAAAGCCGTCGGCGAAAAAAAGTCCGCTGCCACTGACGACGGCAACAGCAGCGCCGACAGCGCCACATATAACGGTTCGGCCAGCCTTTTCCTGGTTTGAGCAGCTTCTCATTCCGATCGCGGCCAGCCTGATGGAGACGCAGCCGATCTATCTCGTGCTGCTGCTGCTCGCCTCAGCCTTTGAGGGCGAAAGTGCCTCTGCCCTGCTCGACCCGGTGAGCATTACGCTGCTCCTGTTGGGGCTGCAGTGGTGGGCCATGTTTGTGTACTACCTGGTACGACAGCGAAATTTGAGCGCGGAATGGACGGAAGTGCTGCATGTGCTTGGCCTCTGCCTCGCCTTCGCGCTGGCGCTTGTGACGCACCTGCAACTGCTGCCGGGCATCGCAGCCCTCGCAGCCCTTGCCGGACTGATCGTCTGGTTCTGGCGGCGCGGCATCAGGCTGGCGCGTCTAGAGCGCAGAGACGAATACCTGATTACCTCTTTTAAAATTGGCTTTATTGCCCTGCTGATCGCGTTGGTCTTAACGGCCCTCTATTTCAGTTCTTTCTACCTGGATGGTCTTTCCTATACTGCTTTACACGAGGCGATGGCACGTGGGCTGATTCTCTACTTCTTGAGCGGCGTGCTCTGCCTCTCCTTTACACGCATCAGCTTTATCAGGCGAGAAAATGTCTATCGGGCCTCTGGCAATGCGGCGAGCGATCCAACCCGGCTCTGGCTGGTGATCTTGACGCTGTTCTGGAGCGTTGTCACGTCAGCAGCCTTCGCGCTCGAAACCTTCTCATTTGGCGTGGTCACAGACGTGATGGCGGCATTCTGGAACGGATTGGGTTCGCTTGTGGACTGGCTGTTGGGCCTGATTGCCCCGTTGCTGGCTTTCCTGCTGAAACTGATCTCACCGCTCTTCCCGCCGGTAATCATACCTTCAAGGACAGCTCCACCGCCTGCTTCCGCCAATCAGCATCATACGCCGCCTCCGCAGTTACCGACCGATGTGCTGAATCTTCTTCGCCTGCTGCTCTTGCTGGCCCTGCTGGCCGTCGTAGTGCTGGTGATTCGTGCCATCCTGCGCCGCCTGCGCTTGCATGTCGATGATGAAAGCGAGGAGGAGCGGGAAAGCTTATCCATGCAATCCATTTTGAGAGAGCGGCTTGGGGAGCTGCGCAAGCCGCGACAGCGAAACGAAGCGATTGTGCTGGAACCGCTCGCTCCAGATTTGGCGCGTGCTCGCTACCGTGAATTGCTCCAGGCGCTGGCCGAACAGGGAACGTCGTTGGCGCACCGGCCCGATGAGACGCCTGCCGAATATGAAACGCGCCTGCTTGCCCTGCTGGACAAGGGCGCGCTCTCCCCGGTGGATAGTCGCTCTGCTACGCGACGCTCCCTGGATAATCAGCGCTCTACAAAGGTGGCTAGCACGCAGGAAGAAGGATATGATCTTCCCTCTGACGCTGTTCTGTTGGAGCAACTGACGCATGCATACGTACAGGAGCGTTACGGTGAAAAGCGCACACAGCTAGCGCGTAACGTTGATCTGCCTGCGTGGATAGCGCGTTTCGTGAAACGACTAGCCAGCAGGAATACAGCTTGAGGTAAAAGATATATGCCCGAATGCCTGAAAGGTTTCGCTGGAATTTGTCAGGGCCGGAGATGTGAATTCTTGAAAATATACCACATAAGAACTACAGAGCATCTTCGCAGGGCATTTCATATAGCCTTTAATGGTTCTGGTATGTCTCTATAAAGTCAGCTAGCAGGGGGCAGAATTATACACCTGATAGCGCTTTCGCACCAGTTTTTCAACATGGATAACAACCGGATTCCGATATAAAGGGTTCTATCCTGTAGGATGGACAGGTATTTTATCAGGAATAGAAGCTTAGAGCCTGTCAAAAGTGGCAACGAACGGTGTGAACCTTTTAAAGAGGTAGAAGCCTATGTGCGGAATTTGTGGTGTGTTCAATGTGCAGAGTGGAGAGCCAGTTTCTCAGCAGCTTATTGAGCAGATGGCTCAGTTGATCTCTCATCGTGGACCAGACGACCAGGGAGTCTATCTGGATGAAAATGTTGGTCTGGGTTTCGCCCGGCTCAGTATCATCGATCTGAGCGGGGGCCATCAACCGATGTGCAACGAAACAGGAGATATCTGGATCGTCTTCAATGGAGAGATCTGGAACTACAAGTCTCTTCGTAAGGAACTGGTCGAGAAAGGGCATATCTTCCGCACGAACTCCGACACCGAGACGATTATCCATGCCTATGAAGAATATGGTGTTGGTTGTATAGCCCGTCTTCATGGCATGTTCGGTCTGGCTATCTGGGATGGGCAACGCAAACGGCTGTTACTGGCTCGAGACCGCATTGGCAAAAAACCGCTCTATTACACTCGTGCCAACGGCAATGTGCTCTTCGCCTCCGAGATCAAGTCGCTTCTCTGTCATCCTCAGGTCAAAAGAGAAGTTGATGTGCAGGCATTAGCAGATTTTCTCAGTGTACGCTATGTTCCCGGCCCGGCAACCCTCTTCGCGGGTATCTATAAGGTCCTTCCCGGTCACTGGCTGCTCTGGGAGGGCGATACCTTTCGCGAGGAATGTTACTGGGACTATACCTTTGGCAAAACTGAGCAGCGACCCATCGAGGACTATCTCACAGGCATCCGGCAGCATATTCAACGATCTGTAGAGGAACGATTGATGGCTGACGTGCCGCTGGGGGCAATGCTCAGTGGAGGGGTGGATTCCAGCATCATTACAGGCGTCATGAGCCAGCTCATGAGCGAGCCGGTCAAAACCTTCTCGGTCGGCTTCGATACGCCCGGGTACAGCGAATTGCCCTATGCCCGGCTCGTCTCGAAGCACTTCGGGACCGAGCACCATGAACTGGTAATCAAAGACTCGGATATGACGGAGTACTGGCCGCAATTGACCTGGCATCGCGATGAACCGGTGAGCGAGTCATCTGACCTGGGAGTATACCTGGTATCTCGACTGGCGCGGCAGCACGTCAAAGTGGTACTCTCTGGAGAGGGTGGGGACGAACTCTTCGTCGGCTATCCCAAATACGTGGTCGATTGGATGGCTCGTTACTATCACCTGTTGCCCGATTCCATGCGCAACCAGTTTATTCCACCGCTGCTTGAGAGACTTCCTTACAGTATGCGCAAGCTCAAAATGGCCGCGGGGGTGCTGTCGGAACCCGCACCACAACGCTGGATGAACTGGTTCGGTGTCTTTAACGGTCAGTTGAAAGACCGTCTGCTTTCAGAGCAGACAAAGGCCAGTATCGATAACGACGCGAGCCGGGCTTTCCAGCGCTGGCTCGCGCTCAACCCACAGCGCGACGATCTCTCCTCGATGCTCTACCTGGATACGAAAATCTGGCTGCCCGACAATCTACTCATGAAAGGCGATAAAATGACGATGGCGGCCTCGTTAGAGGCTCGTATCCCGCTGCTCGATTACCACCTGATTGAATATGCTGCCTCTATTCCCTCCAACGTCAAAATCAAGGGATTCAAAGCCAAATACCTGCTCAAGCGTGCCTACGCGGACTTTCTACCGGAGCCGGTTCTGACACACAAGAAGATGGGTTTCAATGTTCCCATCGGTCACTGGTTCCAGCAGGGGCAGCGAAACCTCATACTGCGGCTCTTGCTCTCAGAGCGAGCGCGCAGCCGGGGCTACCTGAACAATGATTGTGTCGCTGACATCCTGCGCGAGCATCTCACCGGCAAAACAAACTATGCAAATCAGCTTTTCATCCTTGCCAGTCTGGAACTCTGGTTCCGTGTCTTTATTGATCCAACGCACATTGAATACCCACTCGTTTCGACAGAAGAACTACTGGAAGATAGCAAGGCGATTCCCGGGCTGTAGAGGATATCCAGGACGTTCTAGATGATTTGTTTGCAGTGATCTGTTGATCATCTGTAAAAGATGTGGAAGGAGGGACACATGAATAAAACGCGCAGGGTACTGATGCTGGTAGAAAATGTGCCGGCACCCCTGGATCGTCGCGTCTGGCCCGAAGCGCTTACGCTGCGCGAACAGGGCTTCGAGGTCAGTGTTATCAGCCCGAAGGGGACAGATCAATGCACCGAGTCATATTGTTGTATCAATGGTATTCATATCTATCGCTATAGAATACCTGAGATTAAAAACCCGTTCATCTCGTATCTTGTCGAATATGGCTTCTCCATCCTGCTAACCTTCCTGCTCAGTTTGAAAGTCTGGTATCGTCACGGCTTTGATGTGATCCACGCTGCCAACCCTCCCGACCTCTTCTTTCTCATCGCGTTGTTTTATCGTCCCTCTGGCAAAAAATTCATCTTTGATCAGCATGATCTGTCGCCCGAACTGTTCCAGATAAAATTTCGCCACCGCCTGCCACCTCTTTATCGTGTACTGCTGTTCCTGGAGCGGTGCTCCTATCGAACCGCGCACATCGTCATTACCTCAAACCACTCGCAGAAAAGCTTTGCTGTTGAACGCGGAGGCTGCAAGCCTGAGCGAGTCTTTGTCGTGCGCAATGGGCCAAACTTGAAGCATATACGCCTGGTTACTGCTGAACCGGAACTCAAAAGAGGACGGCGCTTCTTGCTGGGCTATGTCGGTCTGATGGAGATTCAGGATGGCGTAGAAAACTGCCTGCAGGTCCTGCACGAGCTTATTCACAGGCGGGGAAGACAAGACGTCTCCCTGGTGCTGATGGGCAGCGGCAGCCAGTTCGACAGGTTGAACGAGCTGGCTCATGAACTTGAGCTTGATGATTATGTCACCTTCACCGGTTTCGCGCAGGCTGACGACGTTTTGCGCTATCTCACTGTCGCCGATATCGGGCTGATCCCCGATCCTAAAAACGGTTTGAATGAGTACTGCACGATGATCAAAACAATGGAATATATGGCGCTTGGCAAACCTATTGTTGGTTTCGATCTGGATGAGACCCGCTATTCCGCCCGGGATGCTGGTCTGTATGCGATGAACAATAGCATCGAGGACTTCGCTGACAAGATCGAAACCCTGTTTGATGACGAAGAATTGCGCCATCACATGGGAGAAATCGGACGGCGTCGCGTTGAAGAGGAGCTTCAGTGGTCTGAAACCAGAAAAAATCTCTTGCTCGCCTATGAAACGCTTTTCCCGTCTGCTGACAATGCAGTTCAGAACCCGGCGCAACCAGAAACAAGGGAACTGAGTGGTGTATGAGCAGTGGATAGGATCAATCCGTCGCTGCCCTCCCATTGCTTGCTTTAAGCTCACCCATAGTATATAGATAGAAAGGTCTGGCTTTCGTATGAATCTTGTCTCATTCTCCGTGAAGACGAAGGGCGCTGGCAATTTTCTCCGGCGGCTGTGGACAGTCTTTACACGCTTTGGCTTCTCGGAAAGGCGCACAAAAAAGGCGCTCCAAACAGTGATAGACGTACTGAAACAGTATAATGCCAGTCCGACATTCTTTATTCCTGCCATCGTCCTTAGCCGTCATCCTGCGCTGCTGCGAGAGATTGCCCGTGAGGGGGCTGAGATCGGTATTCACGGCTATGTTCACAACGACTATCGATATTTAAGCATGGGCGAGCAATACAAGCAAACAAGCCAGGCCATCGCAGTTTTTCAGGAAGAGCGCCTTCCTTACTCAGGATTTCGCAATCCCTATCTCGGCTGGACGGAAGAAACGCTTGAGGTATTCAGTGCCCTCGATTTCGTCTATGAAAGTAACGAGGCTGTTCTGCACGAGGTGATCGACCGCGAGCGCCTTCCGGCAGGATTAAGAGATGGGTATGAAAAGTCCTTGATACTCTTTTCCGCTATGCCATGCAACAGCTATACGTTGCGCCCGCACTTTGAAGGCAAACTCCTGCGTCTCCCGACGAGTATTCCCGATGATGAGATGCTTTTCGACCGCCTGCGTATGAATGCCGGGGAGATCGGGCATATCTGGAGCAAGGTCATGCAGCGTGTCTATGACCTGGGCGGCCTCTATATACTGAATCTTCACCCGGAGCGCGCCATTCCCTGCAAACCGGCGCTGCGTCAGTTGTTATCCTATGCTGACAGCAGAACCCTTCCGGTCTGGACAACTTGCTTGCAGGATATTGCTCAATGGTGGAAAGAACGCCGCGAGTTTCGTTTCCAGATCACCCCTTTAGAGGGGCAACGCTGGCAGGTAGAGGTCGATTGCTCTGCTCGCGCCACTATACTCGCTCGCCAGCTCGTTGTAGAAGAGCAATCTCCTTCCGCCTGGTCTGGAATTGATAGCCGCGTGCAGGGACAGAGCTTTACGGTGCGTTGCGCGCAGTGTCCCTGCATCGGTGTATCACCGCAAACACCCTGGGAGGTGGCCGATTTCCTGCAAGAGCAGGGATATCCAGTAGTACGCAGTTTGCAGGAAGAAGGAGAGCAATACGCCCTCTACCTTGATATGCCTCAGGGATTAGGTGCAACGCAGGAGCAGGCAATTGAGGTGCGCCATTCGCTCGTTGAGCAGCTCGAACAACTGGAGGCACCGTTGCTGCATTTTGGCTGCTGGCCCGATGGCTGTCGCGCCGCCCTGGCGATTACTGGAGACATTGACTCGGTCACGATACAGGATTTCTTTATGCGCATTCTGGAAGTTCAGCGCTACGCATAAGCCAGAGGTGATGTTCCCTTCAGGCCGACCGCAAGGCATCGGCCCTACTATATCCGGTGGCCTCTCAAGCGACTTCGTGTATAGTATGGCCGACCCTTGCGGTCGGCCTGCCCGGACTCACGTTGACGCCTGAGTGAAGGTCAATCCCCCCTGTTCTGCATGGCCTCCAGCGTTCGTGCCAGTCCTTCCCGGAAACTCACCGTCGGGTTATAGCCCAGCAGGCGTCTGGCAAGGCTGATATCGGCGAGGCTGTCGCGTACATCGCCCGGACGCGGCTCTCGATATTCGGCATGCGCAGGTACGCCCAGGAGTTCTCCTGCCATCTGCAACATGGAGTTGAGGGAGACCCGCTCGCCGCAGCCAATATTCATGGCATAGCCCACAGCAGCGGGGGAGAAGGCTGCCAGCAGATTCGCCTGCACGACATTCGCGACGTAGGTAAAGTCGCGCGTCTGCTCGCCGTCACCGAAAACAATGGGACGGCGCTTCTCAAGCAGCGCGGTTAAGAAACGGGGGATGACAGCCGCGTATTCTGAGGCCGGGTCTTGCCGCGGGCCGAAGACATTGAAATAGCGCAGTGCCACCGTCTCAAGGCCATAAATACGTGTAAAAACGCCGCACAATAGCTCTCCTGTCAGTTTTTGAACGGCGTAAGGAGACATAGGATGCGTTGGCATATCTTCACGCTTGGGCAGGGTAGGCGTATTGCCATAGACAGACGAGGAACTCGCGTAGACAACTCGACGCACACCCGAATCGCGGGCGGCAAGAAGAATATTCTGCGTACCGTTGATATTTGTCTCGAGCGAACTAACCGGGTCAGCGATAGAGCGGGGTACTGATGCTAATGCCCCCTGGTGGAAGACGACCTCAATGCCCTGCATAGCCGCTCTGACGGCCTCCATATCGCGCAGATCGCCACGAATGAACTGGGCCTGCCCTTGCAGGGCGGCCAGATTTAACTCTCGGCCAGTGGCAAGGTTATCAAAGATGCGCACGTTCTCGCCACGCTTCAGAAGTTCTTCGGCAATGTGCGAGCCGATGAAGCCGGCACCACCGGTAACGAGATATGTTGCTGTTCCCACGAACCATCTCCTCATTCGCTATGAATTTGTTCTTTACATGTATCAATGAAAGCCGCGCACTGACCGAGAGAGAGCGACCGCAAAGTCGCCAAGAGCGGGTAAGGGGTCGCGCCAGTCAAAGACGGAAAAGACTGTTTTGCCTCGAAAGGTGCGCAGGTAGGCCCCAGGTGTAGTAATTCCTGCCCGTATTTCCTGCATCCCTGCCGGAATATCGGTTAAGAGCCGCGTCCAGTGATACCCGTAGCGGGGTACCATGGGTTCAGGGCATTGTCCTGACACATCAGCGTACTGGATACAGGGGAAGTCGAGTCCACTTGCCATACACAGGGTATGCCAACCCCAGGGGCGTACATTGATGTCGAGCAGTTTGTACTGCCCGTCGCGCTGGTCGTGCTTAAACTCCACTTCGACCATACCGGTAACCCGCATAAAGCCCAGGAGTTTTTCGGCCAGTTCAAGGAGTCCAGGCACTTCTATAGCCTCAACGAAGCTACTGCTTAATCCATAGTCAATGGGATATTGTCGTGTGCGCCTGGCCGTCATGCTCAGGATCACCCGCCCTTCCTTGCAGTACGTAGCAACAGAAAATTGTGTTTGACCTCCGCCAGGGATAATTTCCTGTATCATGATCTCATCGGGGTTGATGATACTGGCAGCAAGCCGGTAGGATGCAAGCAAATCCTCGTAATTGTTGACAGGGAGAGCTTTGAGCCGCATAGCGTGCTGGAAGCGTATGGAGATAGCAGGTTTGATAATCACTGGATAGGCGATCTCTCGCGTCTTGAGGTCGTCTTCCCCAACGGGATACCAGGTTTGAGGATAGGGAACGCCGACCTCTTCGGCCATGCGGTAGGTGAGTCGCTTATCAAGCGCCCATTGTATTACATTCCAATCCTGGGTAACGAGCCGGTAGACCTGTGCAAGTTGTTGCGTGTTGCGAGCCACAAACTCGACCACCTCATCCTGCAAAGGGAAGAGCAGCCATTGATCCAGATGGTGCTCCTTGCCGAGACCGAGAAGGAAATGTAAAAAGGCGTCTCCGTCCATCGGGCCATGCCATGTAAATCGTTTGACAACGTAACGCGAGAACCAGGCTGAGCGCGGCAGGTTATCGATAACAATGCTCGGTATACCCTGCCGTCCCAGGCTGCGCACTACCCCCAGCGCTTTGAAATCACTGCCCAGTATGATTGCACCGGGTGTCTCTGAATGTCGTGACATGATGTTTTCTCCGACTTTACGCATCGCGGACGGCTTGCCGTGCAATTTGTCGAGCAGGAACCTTTGCGCCGACGACGAAGCGGCAAAGCGGCCCAAAGACGTAGCCGGCCAGCGCGCCCACAAAGTGCAGGCGTGGCACCGATGACTCAAACCATTCATTCAAGAGAGGGGAGCCATTGTATTCGTGTACGTCTTGCAGCAGCGCTGCGTCAATAAACGAGAGCGTGTGGATATCGGCCCGGAAGCCGGTTCCCAGCACAAGATGATCTACCTCTCTCGTTGTGCCATCGCTCAACGTGAGATGTACGCCCTGTCCCTGTTCTCTGGCACTGATAACCGATGTACCGGGAGTGAGCTGCACCTGTCCCTCTACCCTGGGTCGCAGCCAGGTTGCACCCGCCGGGCGAACGGCGCGCTCATCCAGCATAGTACGTGTTTTATCGGAGAAGCGTTTGAACAGCAGAGGATAGGCGACAAGCCAGTTAATACCTGGAGGACCGACATCGCTGGGTGGATAAAAAAGACGTTTGGCCGGGCCAGTGTAACGATAGAGCCTGCGATCAATCCAGACGATGGGACCGCGGGCAATCACCTCGGCAGAAGCGCCTGCCTCATGTAACAGGGCAGCAGCTTCTAATGCGCTCTGGCCGCTTCCTATCACAACCACCTGTTTTCCCTTGAACTCGGTGTATTCGCTATGCTCCTGACTATGGGATACCAGGGTTCTGGGCAGGTGAGAGGCGAAATCGGGTATACTGGCAAACGAGGAGATGCCGGTAGCAATAACTACCCGGCTTGCCTTCATCGTCCGCCCGTCGGCTAAATCGAGGTGGAAGCCGTTGCCGTCTCGCGTCAGGAAATTCACGTAGGTTTGATCAACCTCCGGGACCACTTGCTGCTGGAACCAGTGTCCGTAGTTGAGAAAGGTTTGCAGTCTGACAGGTTCTTCTCTGGGAATACCGGCAACCTTACTATAACGGTTCAAGCTGTGGGTACCGTCGCGATCGGAAATGCTCAGAGCGCTCCAGGACGATTTTAAATACATTTTCGCAGGCATGCGCTTCCAGAACTCCATGGGTTTGCCAAGAATGTATGTTGGTATGCCCCGAGCTTTGAGATGGGCTGCCACGGAGAGTCCATAGGGACCTGCGCCAATTACGACAGTAGTTTTGTCTTGTTTCATATGATAGGTCCTTCTTTCAACCTAAATGCTTATAGAGGCGATCTCCCAGCACGCGCGTTGCTGGCAGTGGAAGGCGTTTCCAGGTCGAGGTGAGCAGGCGGTATTTCCAGCTCTGCTCAGAAGTGGATGCCAGGCCGGCCACTGTGGGATAGTAATAGTAGGGAAGAGGTTCCTTGATGGCTCCCCAGCGCCGTTTGAACTCCATCAATCCCTCGTTATCGCAGGCAGTTCTTCCCATATCGAAGGTTTGATACCCCTCTCTGCACCCAAGCTCGATGGCGTTCCACATAAGCAGATCATTGGGGGCCAGCTTGAGAAAGCGTTCATCAGAAGCGCCATAGGCATACCTGACGGTGCTGCCTGCCATTAGCAAGATCATCCCGGCGATAACAACTCCTTCATGTTCAGCCAGCAAAAGCCGCATGGAGCCGCTTGCAGCAAAGGCATCCCACAGGCCGTAAAAGTAATGCAAGGGCTGCGCTGGCATGCCATGCTTCTTGCTGCGTGTTTGTAGATGCAAACGATAGTACTGTACCATATCTTCACGCTGCTGTGCTACGCGAACCTGCACGCCCAGTTTCCCCGCTTTCTTCACCTGGCGTTGCACCGGTTTGCGCACTTCTGACCAGACGGTAGCAGGGTCGGCGTTGAGTGGTAACTGCCAGCGAACATATAAGTTTCCCTCCACCAGATCGGAGCGCCGGGCAAGCACGTCATTGCTGCCGGTACGCAGTTCCAGGTAGCGCACCTTTTGCTTTTGCGCCAGGCGCATCGCCTGATCAATGAGATCATGCGCGCTCGTCTCGTCGAAGGCGAGCAGGGGGCATTGATCGGAGAACGGCAGACCTACCAGTCGTCGTCCGGTGAGGGGACTGCGCATCAGGCACAGGGGAAGGAAACCAGTAATCTCACTGTCTGCGCCTTTCGTGGTAAGAAAAACCGGTGAATATCCATAGAGCTTTGTAATCAAATCAAGCCATGCCTGTTGGTAGTAGAAAGAATCGTGTCTTTGCTGCTCAATAGAAGTATGCCAGTGCAGGTCGGTAGATAATGTTCCTATCATGTATGTTCTCCTTCTCCCTTACTCAGGGTTCCCCTCCACAGCAAGTGAAGATTGACGGCCCTTGACCTTTTTGCTGAGTACCTGGGTATAAACTGCTATGAGCCGCCTGGCTACCAGTGAGTTTTCAAGATGCGCAATATCATCTCTACCTGTCGTTGGTTCTGGGTGTTGAAGCGCGGCGGCCAGTCCGGCGGCGAATGCCTCTGGCTCCAGGGGACAGATACAACAGCCCAGGGTATGTTCGATCACTTCGGCGACATCACCGACATTGGAGGCAACAACCGGTACATTACAGGCCATTGCCTCCTTCACGACGTTGGGCGACCCTTCGGCAAGCGATGGTAGGATAAGCGCGTTACTGGCATTCATAAACAGCGCCACTTGCGAGTGTGATACTCCACTGGCAACAACGAGTTCAGCAGGGATGCCCATGTCATGCAGGCGTTCGATAGCAGCCTGCGCCAGCGAAAAATTCTTGACGGGGATACTGGGATCGTTGCAAAAGAGGATGTAATAGCGATCCTGATCCCAGTGTAGGGCAGCACGAGCCTCGGCACGAGGGATGGGATGAAATTGCTCAAAGTTGACCCCGTTGGGAATGACATACACGTTCGCACTTGCCGGTACTATCCTTTTCATCCCTTCAGATTTCACGATCACAGCATCCACCCGGCGAGAAAGCCAGCGGCTGAGCTGTACAATGAAGGCACTTACCTTACTGTATCTTCCATCAGGCCTGACAGTCCCTTGCAGGTCATCGCCTAGAAAGGAGGCGACAACGGGGGTTGTCCATTGCAGGCGAGCAATCATGCACCACTGACCGTAATGACCATGGACGATATCAAACTTTTTTGTCAGCGTCTTGCAAAAGACCTGCAAGGCTGCTTGCGCATAGCGCAGCGGCGCCGGTCCCCATGTGGGATGAATCACTTCCACCTCAAGCCCCTCGGCAAGGAGAGAGTCGACTTGAGATTTGATAAATGTCCCCTTGTGAGGCCGCTGTTCTGTCGGATATATTCCGGTAACCATCAGAACCCGGTATCGCTTCGTTGTCGGTTGTTCCGGCGGGGAAGTACACTGCTTGACTACAGTCTCGTTGTTCAGTTCCTTTTCCCCCTCTATGGTTTACTGATGACCTGCCGTTGCACACCCTCTTCAACAGGGAGAGAGGGTTGATCGATATAGATCTGGAACCAGAGTTCCAGACAAAGCAGAGTCCAGATGGCGTCACTATGGTTCACAAGCTTTCAGCCGGCATGCGCCTTGAGCAGATTGCGAATGAAGTCAGGATTGAAGATACCCCGCTGCTGCGCCCGTGGTGAGTCGAGCACCTCATAAGCAAAGTTGATCAGATCGTCACGGAACCAGTGCTTGATAGGCACTCCAAACCCCTGTTTGCGTCTTGTCAGAATCTCAGTCGGCAGCATGTCCGCCGCGACCTTCTTTAACAGGTACTTCAACGTGCCGTTGCGTGTACGGATGGTCGACGGAAGTGACGAGACGTATTCCGCCAGGCACTGGTCAAGCAAGGGAGCGCGCGTCTCTAAGGAGTTAAACATACTGGCCTTGTCGACCTTGACGAGAATATCGTCGGCAAGATATGCGCGCACATCAACGTACTGCAACTGCGCGATGACATCATGAGGAGGCGCTGTACGAAACTCGTGCATGAGTCGTTCATAGGGATGAAACTCGCGCACCCGTGTAAAAAACTCCGGGGTAAACATCCAGGAACGCGCATTTTCTGGAAAGAGCGTAAAGACTCCCATGTAGCGTTGTGGGAGGTCACCGTACATCGTGCTGAGACGTCTTTTCCCTCGCATGCCATCGGGCATCAACATGCCCGCGGAGCCGAGCAGGGTACGCAAAAATCCGGGTATTCGACTGATCGAGAACTCGCGACTAAAGCGGGTATAGCCGCCAAATATTTCATCTCCGCCATCGCCGGTAAGAACGACCGTCACATGCTCGCGAGCGAGCTTAGAAACGTAGTAGGTTGGCAACATCGATGAATCGGCGAAAGGTTCATCATAGGCCCAGACCAGTTGTGGCAGCACAGAGACCAGTTCTGGCCGCACAAAAAACTCGTGATGATCGGTGCCGAAGTGTTTGGCGACCTGCCGCGCATAGGGCAGCTCGCTATAATCATCCTCCTCAAAGCCGATGGAGAATGTTTTCACGGGTTGAGACATCATCTGGCTCATCAGCCCAACCACCAGGCTTGAATCAACGCCGCCGCTCAAAAAGGCTCCCAGCGGCACCTCACTCATCAAACGAACTTGCACGGCCTCTTTGAGCAAAGCATGTGTGCGCTCAATAGCCGTTGCCTCATCATCCTGACATGTCGCTATAAAGGGCAGTTCCCAGTAGCGTCTGGTGCTGATGCTGCCATTCTCATAGATCAATATATGGGCGGCAGGCAACTTCATAACGTCCTTGAAGAGGGTATTGGGGGTGGGAACATAACTATACACCAGGTATTCACCAAGCGCGAGCGGATTGATTTCGCGTGGAATACCTGCTTCCAGGATAGACTTGATCTCGGAACCGAATATCAAACGCTGTCCATCCCAGTAGTAATTGAAAGGCTTCTTGCCAAAGCGATCACGCGCCGCCAGCAAGCGTTGGCGTTTACTATCCCAGAGAGCGAAGACGAACATACCGCGCAGATGCTTGACACAATCATCCCCATATTCCTCATAGGCATGCACAATTGCCTCAGTATCACTATTAGTGCGAAAGTGATGCCCACGCTCCTGAAGCTCTTTTTTAAGGTCAAGATAGTTATAGATTTCACCATTGAAGACAATCAGGATGCTTTGATCTTCGTTAAAAATAGGTTGATGGCCCCCGGCCACATCAATGATAGAGAGACGCCGCATTCCCAGGGCAACCCCATCGCTTACCCAGACGCCCTGATCGTCCGGGCCGCGGTGACGTATGACTGTACACATACGATCAATCAGCTGTTCTGCACTCTCACGAGTGCGTTCTCCATCAATAAATCCAGCTATTCCACACATGGATGTCCAACCTCCTTAGAACACATGGTAGTTTATAGTTTTCACAGAGTCGAGGCTCCTGAAAGCTCTCTCTGCATTCTCTCTTCCATTATGTTTTGATAAAGCTCTATATATCTGTCTGTAACATTTTCAAGCGAGTAGTACTGTTGAATGCGCGCTCTGGCCGCCTGCCCATAGCTTCTTGCTCGCAGTGGATCGCGCAGCAAAGACAGCAGGGCGACAGCCATGCTCTCGTAGTCACCCGGCTCGACCAGCAGGCCATTGATGCCATGCTCGATGATGTCTTCACTACCGCTTACACGCGTTGCCACGCAGGGGAGGCCGCAGGCCATAGCTTCCAGCAGGGCGTTCGGCATGCCTTCCCAATGGGAAGGTAAGACTGCCAGACCCGCACGCTGGAACTGTGCCGGGATATTGCTCTGTAGACCCGCAAACTCGACGCAATCGCTAATATGCAAAGCTTGAGCCATCTGCTGCAATTGAGCTTGTAGAGGACCGGTACCCACGATGATCAACTTCGCCTGTGACAACTGCTTATGCACCAGGTGCCATGCTTGCAGCAGCACATCGATACCTTTTTCATGGCTCAATCTGGATACACAAACGACAACGTGATCTCGTTCCTCTGTACAGGAATCTACATCAGCGGGCTTGAAGCGAACTATATCGACTCCATTCGGAATAAGCTGGACATTTGTCGACTGCAGGTTATGCTCGGCGAGATAGCTTTTCATACGAGAACTCAGGATGATCACCGTGCTTTTCGTATGAGTCAAGAGCCAACGAGTCAGGAACGTAGCGTACTTTCCCCAGCGGATCAGATTTTCTAAATCACCGCCATACTGAACTGTCCTATCAATTTGCAACCAGGGTGCAGCTGGATCAAGGGATCCAGCAACCAGGGAATAGTTATTCACTACCTGGCCGGGTCCTACACTGCGTACTGAAATCACTACTGGTCTGCCGGTCAACCGGCACACGAAGGCAAGTGGTAAGACGATCGAGTTAAACTGGATAACCTGAAGAATATCGTAACGATCACGACAGCGCCAGAGAGTCCAGGCCAGGTGGAAGATGGCTAGCATGTAGAGGAGTCTCTGCAGCAGCCTGGGCAATTTCTGACGATCAGCCAGGAGCAGACCGGCTACACGGATGACTTGCACGCCACCGATCACTTCGTGTGTTTGCCAGGACCTCTCATGGCGAAAGGTAATAATGGTTGGTTCATAGCCTCTCTCTTGCAGGCGCTGGCATAAAGCAAGCGTTTGTTTTTCTGCTCCACCAACTAATGGGAAAAAGGTGGCTATGGCAATATAAATGCGCAAACCGCTCTCCACGTTTTTCTCCTTACATCAGGCACTAATAACCTGTTTCTGCTCTGCTGAGAGCCGTACCGCCAATCGTTTTTCGGTGGGTTCCTCATCGAAATCTTCATCAGCTTCAGTTGGTGGTTCCTGAGAATCAGCCGGTGGTTCCTGTTTCGTCCAGTAAGCAACGAAAGGTAGTACCAGAATGATCCAGATATAGATATCGAGCGCTGGATCCCAGAAATCATTAGAATCGATAGACTGAAGTACTACAACGACCAGGACGGCAAGTGCTACGGCGAAGAGTCCCCGTTGATCTCCAGAAGATTTCCGCGCTCCGTTGATCAAGTTACTCGCCAGCGCAATAAAGACGATGACGAGCAGGATCACTCCTATAATGCCATGATCGTAGAGCGTTCCCAATAAGAGAGCATGGGGGGAAGTACCAATTGCCCCTACATTAAGAGTAGCCAACAGTGCAGCGGAAGCTAGAATGCCATTGCCAAGCAGTTTTGTTGGGTCAAAATGACTCAGTATTGCTTGCCAGATAAGGGTACGTCCATTGAGCGTACCCAGGTCCTGACTGGCAAAGCGGCTTAAGATAGGGATACCGATCAATGTTAACAGGATCATGAGAGCGGCTAACATCGAAAGGCTACTCAGTAGCGCGTTTCTCATCCGGCGCGAAGGGACAAAGAAAGCCATGAAAAGTATGCTTACCGGGATGTAAATGAATGCGCTACGAGTGAAGGTTAACATAGCAGCCATCAACAGGATGATAGTCGTTAGCCCGGCTACTAAACGCTTGAAGCCCTGTAAGGTACAGGCACGATAGAGCGCCAGTGGAATCATGAGCGAAAGGAAGAAAGCCAGACCGGGAGGGGCTGCGAAGATCGAGACTATGCGGAAAAGCGATGTCGTCGGGTCTGCTGCTCCATTGTGTCTGGTGATATAGCCATAGATTCCATAGAGTGCTATGCATGCGGAAACGAGCAGCATCGTGTCAATGCACAGCAGCAGGCGCCTCCGTGTGTTGATCACATTGATAGCCAGTATACTCACAGTAAGGCAGTCCAATTCCAGTACCCAGGCAGTCAGGGCCGGGCCAAGACCAATTGGGGAGATAGTGAGACTGGTTGAGGCCCAGAGCAAGTAGATACCAAGAAAGGCTAATGCTGGAAAGCGTTTGATAGTCTGTGTGATTGGCAGAGTAGTCAACACAAGAAACGTAGGTATGGTTAAGCCTATGAGGACATTCGTACCTCTAAAGATGGGCATCGTATTTGGAGCATTAATAAGTATCCAGCCGATTAACAGCACAAAGTCATAGCGTATAAGCACTAACAAGATGATTGAGGCCAGGGAAATGCGCAAGGCATAGAGAGAGTTTAGAAAGATGCCGACCACGCCAATGACAAAAACTCCAATCATAATGCCAAAGCGGATCAGATGTTGACGCATTTTGAAAGGAATGTTGAATGGAGAGAAACTCCCACTCTGCCCTGTCCTTGTGCTGGCTGATGAATGGTATGTTGCAAGCATGCCGACCGTCAGGGATGATCGCTGAACGAGACCAAGCGCAATAGCTATTTTCCGAAGGAAATCCACAATTTCAGGAGGAGGCGTAAAAATATGCAAATCGCCGATCAAGCGACGAAGCAGAAAGAAGAGAATAAACATAGAGAAAACGTAGGAGACTGAGGTTGACAAAGCAATACCGACACCTTGCCAGAGGCGAGAGAAGACATAATCAAAGACGGTGTTGCCGAGCAGACTAAAGAGTGTCACAAGCAACAATGCTCTAGTTTTACCGAGTGCGCTGAACGCGCGAAATGCGATAAAGCCAAATGCTATAGGTGTTAATCCAACAGCGAAGCCGATGAACATGATGGCAGTATAGTTTGTATCAGCAGCAGTAAAGGCTCCTCTCTGGAAAAGAATCTGTACGATTGGATGGGCCAGTACAATCACAAATATACTTAGCACCGTTGTGCCAATACCTACCAGCCATATATAGAGACGCAAGGTGTCCTTAAAACTTTTCATATCGTTTGTAGAAGCATGTCGTGAAAGATAGGGAAGAATAGCCCGTCCAACCGATACAAAAATCACTCCCGTAAAGACGCTTATGAGCTTGAGCGCATAGTTTAGAGCAGAGATACTACCAGCTGCGAAGAATGAGGCAAAAATCTGGTCGATCAGATTGATGGCCTGACCAATGAGCGCTCCAATCAGTACCGGCCATCCCGCCTTTACAATCAAAGCGATTTCTGGATTGCGTACCTCTAGAATGAAATGATAGGTAAGTCCCGCGCGGCGAGCGCGTATAAAAAAGGCGCAGAGCTGCAGGAGAAGTCCTGCTATCATGCCTATACTGAGCGCAACGACGCCAAGAGCATGCCCTATAGTTAACACAAACACAGCAGTGGTAAGTGGCACAAGCATCCCGGCATAAGCAGGCCAGCCAAATTGACCCTCTGTGTTAAGTATACATTCCAGGTAGTAGATCACTACTGTGAGGACAAACACAGGAAAGGTAAAGGGGACTAGATCGCTAGCTAGCCCGAGCACGGTCGACGGACTTCCCGGAGCAGAGAGGAGGATCAGCTGCGAGCGGAAGAGGAACATCACAAGTGTAACCAGCACCCCTGATACGATAAAGAGATTGAGCAGTGTACTGAAAAGCCTGGAAGCCTCTGCCTTTGTCCCCTGCGTGCGGATATGGGTATAAGCGGGAATCACTGCTGCTTCAATCGCGCTCCCCAGCAACGATGCCAGTAAGAGAGGCCACGTGGACGAGATAAAGTATGCATCC
The DNA here is from genome assembly GCA_963736995.1 of uncultured Chloroflexia bacterium. Lineage (GTDB taxonomy): Bacteria > Chloroflexota > Ktedonobacteria > Ktedonobacterales > Ktedonobacteraceae > CADDYT01. The sequence goes on along the minus strand of CAVTRB010000005.1, from coordinate 54,530 downwards.
ATTGCCGGGCCTACCCCGAAGCGCGAGGTAATAACCACCTGATTGAGCATACCTGCAACACGAATGAGTAAAGCTGCGGAGGCAAGGCTCAGAAGGGCGCGAAAAATTTGTTTGTTTACAGTACTGGCTCGGATCGCTCTCAAACGTGTACTTGTAGCGCTTAAAGGTCCCGTCATTGTTAGCGTTGTTCTCCCGATACGCCAAAATCAGTACGTAGAAAGAAAAAGCAGTCGTTTAAAGTCGATAGATTTTTGCATTATCATAACCTTTTGTCATATTGCGGGTATCAACAATACAGCGAGCCTCCTCAATAATCCAGGGAACGTCGTAGTAACCGTGATCGGTAACGATCACCACGCAATCGGCTGCCTGTAAGAGACCAGCGCTCAGAGGCTGTGAGTGAAGTGTCTGACCGCGCAATGGAAGTGAAGGTACATACTCGTCGTTGTAGAGAACTACAGCCTTCCGTGCCATCAATTCCTGCATGATATCAAGAGCGGGCGATTCGCGTACATCCCCTACATTGCGCTTATAGGCAACGCCTAACACGAGCACCGTCGCGCCGTTAAAGCTGCGACGCTGTTCATTTAGCCCCTCGCCGATCCTATTCACGACATAGTGGGGCATACTGCTGTTGATCTCGGCAGCCAGCTCAATAAAGCGGGCTGTGTAATCAAGCGTTTTGAGTTTCCAGGAAAGATAATGTGGATCGACAGGAATACAATGCCCACCCAGACCCGGACCTGGAAGAAACCGCATGAATCCGAACGGTTTCGTCGCGGCTGCATCAATCACTTCCCATACATCAATGGAAAGTTTTTCACAGATAATAGCAATCTCGTTCACCAGGCCAATATTGACGGCTCGGAAGGTGTTCTCCAGTAGTTTGGTCATTTCGGCAACGCGGGTTGAGGAGACGGGTATAACGTGCTCGATAGCTGCTCCATAGTAGGCTTGTGCAAGTTCTGTACAGGCAGGGGTGATGCCACCAACGATTTTGGGAGTATTGCGCGTGTCAAAATTGGGATTGCCCGGATCTATGCGCTCCGGTGAATAAGCCAGGAAGAAATCAACGCCGACTTTCAATCCGGTAGACTCTAGCTCGGGCAGCAGAACTTCATCGGTCGTGCCGGGATACGTTGTGCTTTCTAGCACTATGAGTTGACCGGGATGCAGGTGGAGCTTTACCTCTCGTGCTGCTGCAATAATATAAGAAATGTCAGGGTCACGTGTCTTCCGTAAAGGAGTGGGAACACAAATGCTTACAACGTCGATATCAGCTAGAACTCCATAATCAGCGGTAAAAGAGACATGTTTTGTATCAATAAGCGCCTGTAATCTTGCGCTCGAAATATCAGGAATGTAGCTTTTACCACTATTCACCTGGTCGATTTTTCGCTGATCTGTGTCAATGCCTGTGACATGGAAACCCGCTTCTGCAAATGCTATGGCCAATGGTAAGCCAACATAACCGAGACCTACGATACCAACACGTACGTCTCGAGTCGCGATCTTCTCTTGTAATGACTGCTTCATAAAGCTCTCCAATTTAATGGTGCAAGATGCTCAAATAAGCAATTGCACCATCATAGTCGTTCGCCTTTCACTTTCATAGGACGAGGAATAACAATAGTGATATCCTGTTCTATCTTCTTATCAGAAGGCGTCTCTGGAATTGTCGCATCCATGCCATTGGTGGAGGGCGTTTCAGGCGGCATCATCATCTCCATGCCATTACCGGGGGGCGTTTCAGGCGGCGTTATCATTTCGGTATCTGTTTTACTGACAGCTGTTTTAGGATGCCACACATTGTTTAGATACTCATTAATAGCTCCCGCTCTGGGCCATTGACTCTTGTTGATGACAACGCCAAGTAATGTTGTACGGGTCTTGCCCAACAATCTTCTGACACGTACCATCATTTTGCGGGATGTCCTGGAGGCATCAACGACAAGGATCGTCGTCGGGATATACGAAGCCAGAATCTGGGTATCAGCTACGGGGAGCAGTGGCGGCGTATCAAAAATGACATAGTCAAAATACGGCACGCTTTTGAGGTGCTCAATAAGCTTTCTGAGGGCGGGTGATTGGAGTAGCTCCGCCGGGTTGGGAGGCAGTTTTCCAGTTGTCAATACGCGCAACGATAGAATTTCGGTCGGTCGACCTTCCACTTTTACGGGCATCTGTGAAGAAAGTTCGAGAAGCACTTTTGAAAGTCCATCATAATTATCAAGTTGAAAATACTGATCAAGTGCCGGGCGACGAAAGTCTGCATCGATGAGCAGCACACGCTTACCGGTACGCGCCAGAAAGATAGCAAGGTTGGCTGCGAGAGTACTCTTGCCTTCACCAGCCATGCAACTGGTAATCATGAGCAGCTTGAAAGGTTTCATTGCTTGCTGCGTATTTAAACTGGCGCACAAGATATTACATTCTTCCGCCAGGGCAGGTATCTCTTCAATACTCTTTTGACGTTCTTTAGATGAAAGGCGGGGCATAATGGCCAGAGTATCTATGCCCAGTAACTCTTGCACCTCTTCAGGACTGGTTGGACGATCATCGATCCATTCAAAGAGAAAAATCAGTGCCAGAGCAAGCCCCAGGCCAACCAATGCACCGATTCCTGCATCCCGCGATGGTTTAGGTCGAATGGGGTCAGTTGGCAGAGTCGCATAGATGGGCAGTACCGATACAGTCAGTTGAGGGTTGACATATTGCACAAACTGGTCGGAGATCTCGTTTGCCAGGTCCATTGCTACAGTTGGATCGACATTATCGACATCAAGCTCGATAAGCTGTGAATCTGGTTGAGGAGTCACTGTCATCATTCCGCTTAGCTGCTGGAGAGTCATACGCGGATGCCTCTCTACTACAGGATTGAGGACTGCCGGGCTTTGCAGCAACTGGGCATACGTTGGTACAGCTGCCACACCTGCTGAGATACTGTCGTAAGGTGATGGAGATGTCTGGAAGTTAACGATTAATGTCGCGTTCGCACGATAGACAGGAGGTGTGAGCTTACTAACAATAAAGGTTATACCCCCACATAGAAAAACTCCAAGTAACAGTAACCACCACCAACGCTTAGCAAGTAACACAAAATAACTCGCTATATTCTGCATGACGACCATCCCTCAGTCTATTAAAAGAACTATGCTACATACGCTGAATAGTATTTTTCCGTGAATCGCAAGATGGAGACGAGCGCAAACGGACACTATCTACTCAATAATCCTTATTTCCCTGCTTAAGGATAGAGCCTTCTAATTAGCAATCTGGTTGTCACGAATGTTGAAATAAGGTTGTGATGGCCCCCCACAGGTGTATATTTCTCACCTTTTATCTTCTCTTAAAAACGACACCTCTGTTTACACCGTTGTAGCCGAGCACCACCACTTCTCTACCACCATCAACACGCTATTTTCACTTTCAGGCAATATAGTGCTTTTTGAAAAGGGAGTGTTTTGCTCTTGTTCTGGTTCCCTATTGCCATCTTTCATATGCCAGGGAGGAATTTAGGTGAGAGTGCGATTTATTGTTTCTATGATTGCCTTCTTTATGCTACTCGGACTTTTCGTCTCTATTTTCCTGCTGGGTCCTGGACTCCTGTTCAACAGAGCAGGAGCCCAGGTCGCATTTTCCCCTCAACAAGTCTCTGTTCAGGGCAATCCGATTGTCCGTGAGAATGCTCATCCGGGAACAAACTCCTGGCAGATTCCTCCTGGCAAGCAGGCAACTATAGAGATTCAAGCATATGCAAGTGCAACATCCGTCCCGGCAGGTCAGTCGATAATGTTTTACGTGAGTACATTACAAGAACGAACACCGTATTTTATCAGTATCTACCGCATTGGCTGGTATAATGGCCTGGGTGGACGATTAATGGCTTCCCCCCCGAAGCAGATTGGGCAGGCGCAAGGGTACTATGATCCAAACTCTCACCCCAATCTCATTAAAAATCGTCTGATTAACTGTACGACTTGCTCTGTTGATACAAAGACGGGCCTCGTTGAGGCCAACTGGAAGCCTTCTTACAAACTCTCTGTTCCGTCTGATTGGACTACCGGTGTTTATCTGGCGAAATTTACAGATATTGATGGTATGCAAACGTATGTGCCATTCGATGTGACCGGAAACTTCAACTCCCTGGCTGTCGCGGTTACACCGGATACGACTTACGAAGCCTTTAATACGTGGGGAGGCTACAGTTTCTATGCCAATGCCACAACAGGGAATGTGCTTGGCGAAGATGCGTCCGTACCATATATCAATGGTGTGCTGGCAAGGGCTGTAAAGGTGTCATTTGACCGTCCCTATATCCAGGAGGTGGGTTCGGCCCAGGTTCTGTCTTTGGAGGCTGACGCTATTCGCTGGTTCGAGCGGCAAGGCTACGATCTCTCTTACATCAGCAATATCGATCTGCAAAATAACCCTGGTCAGCTCTTGCAGCACAAGGTCTATATCTCGCTTGGACAGGATGAATACTGGACAAAGGAGATGCGAGATGGTGTAGAGCAGGCACGGAATAGTGGTGTAGGTCTTGCATTCTTAGGAGCCACTGTAAGCTACTGGCAGATACGTCTCGAACCCGATAGCAATGGAGTTGCTGACCGGACAGTTGTGTGTTATAAGGTGGAGACGGCCAATGGTGATCTGGCACGCGACCCGTTTTATGGCAAAGATAATAGCCGGGTAACTTCTCTATGGCGTGATCCTGTCCTTGGTCGACCAGAAAATGAACTGGTTGGCGTCATGTTCTCTGATCTGACACGTCAGGTAGCTGGCTACCCCTGGCAATTGGATGGCAGTGCAAACTCCCCACTCCTGCAAGGCACAGAACTGCAAAAAGGGCAGCAATATGGCTGTGCTATAGTGGGAAACGAATGGGATAGTGTCTTTCATAATAGTGTTTCCCCTCCCGGATTGACGATACTGGGTACCTCAGCAACCGAGAATAATTACGGCATTTCTGAGGTGAGTAACACGACCTACTATATTGCAAAATCAGGAGCAATGGTCTTCGCGGCTGGTTCGCTCAACTGGGCAGCTGCGCTCGACGATTATCGACTTCATCCTGGGAGCGATTCTTGCGCCTCTGGTGATCATGCCGTACCTCAACTGCAGCGCTTATTTGAGAATGTCTTTCGTGAACTGGCAATACGCCATCCTTCAGGACAACTTGCGATTGCGCCATCATCTACAGCACTACCTGTGGCAGCAATTGTTACGGTCTTCACTGCCTCCTGGCGGCTATTAAGCCTACCACTTCTTGAGAGTAGGAAGAGAATCCGCTAATGGGTACCAGTAGAGCATCGGTCTGGAGCAATTTCAGCAGCAGAGGGGGGAGAATCAGCTTATGCGCAGGTTAATAGCTCGATGCTTCGCTGCATGCTTCTACTACAGTGGATTGGTGAAATTTGCCCGTTGGTGGAGAAGACACTCGGGGCCGCACCTGATTATCTTGAACTATCATCGTGCGAGTGGTGGTCAATTGGAGCGCCATTTGCTCTACCTGCGTCGTCACTACCGCATGCTGCATCTGGAAGAAGCCCTGGAAGAACTGTATGCGGCTCCAATCGAAAGGAAACGAAAGCAGGATCAGCGCACTCCGCTGGTGCTCACCTTTGATGATGGATATCACGATAACTACACCCATGCCTTTGCCCTTGCGTGCCAGTTGGAGGTTCCTATCACCATCTTTCTCATTCCAGGCTATAGCGAGAGTGGGGATTCCTTCTGGTGGTTGGAAGGCCAACGTCTGGCGAATTCTGCACAGGTGGACAGTATAACGGTGGAAGGACGGGTCTACCATCTTAAAAAACCGCGGGAGCGATTATTGTTTGCACAGGCAATTGATACCCTGTTGCGTCATGCACAGTCGGTGGCAGAACGTGAGGCATTGCTTACGAGTATTCGCGAGAGAGTAGCTGTGCCTTCTTTAGTTTCATCAGAAGAAGAGGCGGCTCGTCCATTAACGTGGACAGAGATACGTGAGATGGAGCAAAGCGGGTGGGTTTCATTTGGCGCGCATACCATGCATCATCCCATTCTTGCCTACTTATCGTGTGCAGAAGAGGTGAGACGAGAAGTAAAGGAATGCCGGGATGTGTTAGAGCAGCAACTGGGTCATCCAGTACGAACGTTTGCCTATCCAGTGGGTAAACGCGAGTATATAGGTGAAGTTGCCATGAAGGCAGTGCGCGAGGCAGGGTATGACTGGGCTGTAACAGCTGCCAATGCCATTTGCACCGTGCAGGATAATCCATATGAGCTTCCCCGCGTTCTCGGTGATGTCAGTCGTCACTGGCTGGTTATGGCAGCAGAGCTATCAGGCGTATGGCATTTCTTCTCCCCGCTCTGGAAGTGGAGCAATCTATGGTCAGACGAGCAATGAAACAGGTGATTATCAATAAACCAGAAGAATTCAAAATAAGAATGAATGCGAGGTACATTTGTGGGAAGTCCTTTAGATAATTCCGGTGGAGGAAATACTCCTCTCCAGGTCGTCAACTTGACTGAACGGCAAACTCAATCTAGCCGGTCTGGACGCAGACAATTGACGTATGATGCGCTGGTACTTGATGCTGTATTGCGGCAATCACTGGCTACTGTCCGTTCGCTGGGCAGCCGTAACTTGCGAGTAGCTGCGCTTGGCAATGCAAAGGAATTGCCAACCTTTTCATCCCGCTGGTGCCAGCAAGCATTCGTCAGCCCGGCAGATGAGGGTACGGATGAGTACCTTGACTATCTGGAGCAGGTGCTTGACCAGGTGAGCGCTCGTGTACTTATCACGGCATCAGATGCCACCGTTGCGTTGATACGCCGACATCGCCAACACCTTGAGCAGCGAGTACAGATTGCGCTAGCCAAAGAGGAGGCTCTGGCTATAGCCGTTAATAAAAGGCGGACGCTGGAGATGGCGAGACGGCTAGGGATACACGTCCCGGGTGTTATCAGTGTGGCTACGGAAAGCGAAGTAGAGCCAGCGTTGCGTGAGGTCGGACTGCCTGCGGTGGTTAAACCGGTGGAATCCTGGGTGGGTGACGAACATCATGGAGTAAGGCTGGCATCACGACTGGTCACTACACGCGACGAAGCCCGGCGCGCAGTTGAAGAGCTCACATATTTTGGAGGTACAACACTCTTCCAGCAATATCTTTCAGGGCGGCGCGAATCCTTAACGTTTCTCTATGCAAACGATACTATCTACGCTCGTTTTGCTCAGTGGGGAAAGCGAACACAACCTCAGTTGGGAGGCCAATCCGTTCTGGGTCAGAGTATTGCCTTCCCACAAGACATTGGCGATCAAGCAGAGCGTCTGGTGCGCGAAATCGGCCTGGAAGGGGTTTCTCATATCGAATTCCGCAGGGATGGAAGCGGAGTTCCCTATCTGATGGAGATCAACCCGCGCCTGGCAGCATCAACTGAGCTTGCTGTACGTTCAGGAGTTGATTTCCCCTACCTGCTCTATCAATGGGCAAGCGGGGAGAAGATCGATAGGGTGACGAGCTACCGTGAGGGGGTGTGGTTGCGCGATGTACAGAATGACCTGGTGGCAACGATAGAAGCATTGAAAGAGCCAGGCCGCCCAGGAATAACTCCACCGGTCAGGGCCCTCTTCGATTTCAGCGCTTCTTTCTTCATGCCTACCCACTATTACTTTATTGATTGGAAGGACCCCGCACCAGCGTGGATTGCTGCCAAAGACTTTGCCCGTTATGTGTCTCGATTGCCGGGAAAAAGCTTGAGATGGAGAAAAAAACATTGAGTTTTATGTCTTCTTCCTTGAATGACGGGATACACATACAGGCGGGGGGAATATCCGAAGCTCCCATTGGAGTCTTTGATTCGGGAGCAGGAGGGTTAACCATCCTTTCAGCGCTACGCAAGGAATTACCATATGAAAACTATGTTTACTTCGGTGACACTGCATTTTGTCCCTATGGCATGCGCAGTACTTCTGAAATCATCGAATTATCGCTCCGTGCCAGCCAGTTTTTACTCGAACACCGAACAAAACTCATTGTTGTAGCATGCAATACTGCCTCACTGATAGCTCTCGCTATGCTACGTGCGACATTTTCGATACCGATTGTAGGCGTTGTCCCGGCAGTTCAAGCAGCCGCGCTTGCTACAGAAAAAAGACGTATTGGCATTGTTGCCACAAATCAAGCTGTCAATGCTCCTTACTTGCATCAACTCATTGCAGAGTTTGCTGACGGTATTCAAACATACACTCTGGGATGTCCTGATCTGGTAACGCTGGTTGAACGCGGTGAATTTGATGGTCCTCGCGCGGAGGAAACGGTAAGACAGTCGCTCCTGCCGATACTGCAAAAAGATATCGATGTGATTGTGCTGGGTTGTACCCACTTTCCTGCACTTCGCGGAGTTATAGCACGAGTCGTAGGAAAAGGCGTGCAGATCATTGATAGTGGAGCAGCTCTAGTAGATTGCACCCACTTGCTGCTGGAGACAGAAGCATTACTTCATCCTGTGAGTCCCGGTCGCACAACCTGCGGTGAGCTTGAGGTCAGGTGTAGTGGCGATCCCATCGCCTTTGGCAAGGTTGCCAGCAAACTCCTGGGCCATCCCGTTTCTGTTCATCAAACGCAATCAGAAAGGCTTCCTCTGTCAAGTTCCAATCTGATGCAGGGAAGAAGGAACAGTCTACTCTGGTAGAGTATTCCTTCCAGGGTCAGTCCTTTTTACCTTTCTTGTTTGAATGAGATAGCTATGGTATATTCTCTGAAAGGGTAAGAGGGGCTCTTCGGATTCTGTTCACTCCATCCCTTCGCTGCTCGTCCAGGTAGAGGTGAGCTGAACAGCGTCAAATAACGGCAAGTGAGGTTTATCATCACAACATGCGACTAAAAAACAATTTCTTTTCTTTCAATCACCGACTCGTCTTAGGTCTTCTTCTCGTCGGTCTCTGTCTTTTTCTTGTGGCCATTGGCCTTCCTCTCCACTTGAGCTCAGTCCGGCAAGAACAACCAGTGCCACCATCAGGTCAAACAACGACCGATTCTCTTTTTGCCTCTTTTGCCAGTTTTAATGGCTCTATTCCTCAATGCATAACTCCTGATGGCACACTGATCTGGACGGCGAGTTATACTACTTTCGGTAGAGATTATGCAGCATGCCGCAGCCAGTTATTGTCTGATTATGATTTCTTAGGGAAAAATAATGTTAAGACGCTACGTATCTGGCCGGTGCTGTCAACTTTTGCTTATAACCAAAGCACAAATTCGTGGGGAAACCTGAATAACTATATTTCAAATCTCGATGAAGTTCTGGCTGAGTTTCATAAAAATGGCATGAAGGCATATGTAACCCTTCTCAGCACGCCCGATTGTAGTGTTCAAAGCGAATATAGTTCGTATCTGGGCTACTTTTTCAATCCTGATCTGGTGCAAAATCCAAAAATCCAGGATGAATTTATTCGTTCATTTGCTCAATTTATCACTCGCTATAAAGACGATCCCGCAATAGGAGCGTATGATTTTATCAATGAAATCAATAAACCAATTGAAGCGGCCCCTGCTGCTGGAAGCAAGGGTGGACTCTGTAACCTCTATTACGATGACAACCGTTCATTGAAAATAGAAGCTTTATTAAAGCGAATGTATACTGTTGCCAAAAGTATCGATAAAATGCATCCTATGACCTTCTCCTCAGGTGGTGCTGCTCCACCTGGCTCTCCTGTAATGAATGTCATTCATGACGTTGTAGATTTTTATGACGTACATCTCTACAGTAACGACCCTGTCAGCAGTTATAAAGACTTTCCAGTTTATGATAAGCCGGTCATACAGGGGGAAGTTGGCATAAGTACTGAAGGGAACTGCGAACCCAGTTCCTGGGATCTTGCTCCTGAAATGAGCATGTCGTGCCAGCAGAAGTGGCTTGCAAATACCGAAGCCTTTGTTCAGCAGGCCCGGTTACACAATGTGCAAAATGTGTTTTTCCACTTCTGGCCTGCATCCAAAAGGTTTGGTATCCGTGTTGACGATGGTACGCACACCTTCCTCGGCCATAAAATGACCTTAGCGGGCCAATATATTCTCAACCTGGATTCCAATAAAGGGATTTACAATTTGAAAGACTATACATCAGGTAAAACCGGAGTCGTATCATCTGTTGTTATTGCTCCGTTTTTAATTGGAGATGTCGTGAAAAGGACATTCCGCTGCGAATGATGGCCAGCACGATAGCCAGCAGGGTACCCCAGACAACCAGGGTGCATAACGGGATGAAAGCTGTATGAAGGCGTGTGAAATCCTCATAGGCACCAATCGTTGAAGCGACGAGACCATACAGTCCCAGAAAGGCGATAATTCCCATCGTTTGCACAGTGCGGAGTTGCGCTGTACGCCGCCAGAGCAACAAAAGCAACCAGAGAATTGCACACACGGGAAATAGTCCATTCAGACCATAGATCATGACAAAAAATGATTGCAGCCAGTCCAGGGGAGTGCCAAAGGGTCCGTTGAGGTCCACTTGCGACCCCTTACGGAAGTTCGTCAATGAGAGAGAGTTTGAGACATCGTAGTACGTGAACGTGTCAGAAGACGATAGGGCGAGAGGGACAGACTTCGCAAGAAACTCAACAGGATGGCGCAAGATAATGGCCCTGGCGTAAGCGCCAACAAGCGCAAAGTGATTCTTTGTGAGGGATGGATACTGAAAAAAGAGGCTATAGGGATTTGGATCACCGCGAACGATATGACTGTTTGCGAGCCGGGCAACCATTGCATACTCAGGAGGAGCTTCGTTTTGCATCTCATATTCTAAGACCTTGCCAAAGGCATTGATGTTCTGCGCATCCACTTCTCCGACATAGTTGTTCTGGGTCGCATTCACATAGATATACCCTCCCAGGGCAGCATAAAGCAGCACAAGGCATGCAAGCATAGGGAACAATGTGTGCCGGAGATGCGGTGTCCTATGCCAGATTGCCACGAGTATAAAAAAAGCAAATAGAGGTACCGGCACATAGTTCCATTCAGAACGAGTAAAAAACAGCCCTAAGGTAAACAGTGATACCAGCCACAGGTAGCGTATTCGCAATGTAAGCACAAAGAGTACCGATGACAGGGCGAGCGATACGGTGAGCCAGAGTGCGAGGTCCTCGGAAAGCAACAACTTGGCGTATGTCAGCAGGGTCAGGTTTGCGCCGACGAGGAGGCCAAGCAGGAAAGCAGCCCATCCGCGACGGAAGATCAGCAGCGCGATGACATAGCTTTCCAGCGCAGACAGGATGAATAGAATTGCCTGAGCGATACCCAGAGCTACCATATTATTCTGACCTGTTAGCATGAAGACGAAGTTGATGAAGAGAGGATAGCCAGGCAAGCGGTGCGGATCGACCAGTTGCCCCAGCGTCCGTATCCGGTATGCGAAATCAAAATAGTCGGGGGAATCCCAGGAAAACTCAGCCTGGGGGTGGTTCATGTAATATGCAGTGACTATGAAGCTGACAATAACGAGCAGAAGACCTCCAAAGAAGATCGCTTTGTTCGTCTGCCAGTCCCTGATAAGGAGTTGTATAGCATTTTGCCGTAATCGATAAAACCGCTTCGTTAAGAACCGGGTGAACCGGTTCTGTTCAGTAGTTCCAACTGTCGCTGGTCTCGGCCTCGGTCTTTCCTTTACATGAGGCATTTTGTTCTGAGTGCTCATTTATCTCACCCACCCATAGCTATTTTAACAAGTTGTTCTCCCTCCATCTGGTAGACCTCGTTCAAGTCGTCAATGTGCGCAAGGATGAAGTCGAGATCCTGCAACTGGTCAGTGCGCCGCAGGTACTCCACGCTTGGTCCATCGACGATTACCTCTACAGGCTTGCCGCTCCAGCGCTCGATGATGGCAGTGGTTCTGGCATCCGCCGCCTCATAGCCCATTTTGAGCAGTCCTTCCGCGATCCAGGCGCAGCAGAGTTGATCCTCTTCGCGGAACTCGCCTTTCGTGCCAGCTCCTATCAGGGCTACCTGATTATGGTGAGTTGCCAGGTAATCGACCTGCGCACTGTAATTGCGCAAGCAGGCCACATACATCGGCTGATCTACCTGTGCAGCACACATAAGTCTCGTTCCCGAGCTTGATACCAGGATCATTGGGCGGTCTCGGTCGTTTCGTTTGGTGAGACTGGCAGGGCTATTATTGAGATGAAAGCCTGGTGGCATGATTCCCCCTACCTCTCCGACCAGTAGAGGATCCTGCAGTTGCCCTGCCAGGGCCAGGGCAGCTTCGACTGAGGGGGCCGGGTAGCAGCGACGCCCAAGCGCTACGCATGTCACGGCAGTTGTGGTCGCGCGAATCACATCGACCGACACCAGAGCATAGGGCTGCCCATATTCCTTCACCTTCTCTGGTAGATAGTCTATCACTACCGTCTTGCGCATACCCCTATCCTTCCTCTCTAGGGCTTTTCAACATTCATGGGAATAGGCCGCAGGTTGGGTTTATCGAATGCATCCGCGTGCAGACCGCGGCGATAGATCTCGATGCGCAGTACCTCTTCCAGGCGCACGTTGGAGAGATGAACGCCTGGTCCGAAATGATCGAGAAAGGCGAACTGGCTGGCCTTATTCGGTGCCTCGAAGATCGCGACCTCCAACCCGAATTCTTCAGCGAAGCGGTCCGCATAGGACTCATTCAACCGGCCCTCCATATCGAACATACCAACTCCTCGCGCGCTCTCCCGCGCCTCAACCACGACCTGTTCAGCTCCCGCCTCCAGCCAGGCATGTCCACTGGCAATCGCCTCTTCCAGCGAAGCCTCTGTAAAGGGTCCCTCCTGCTTCTTGCCCATCTCGTATTGCACTGCCAGGCCCCGTTCCTGGGCCATACGCACCACGACGCCGGGTTGGAGTGTCAGTGATGTGAAACCTTCTCCACATTCGATGCGGCTGATGCCCAGACCGGCGCAGAGGTCGAGAAAGGTCTCGAGCCGTCCCTGCACTACTGAGATTTCAAAGGGGGTGCCCCCTGTGACGACGGGAACGTTATGCGCCCGTGCGGCGGCAATCTTGCGCCGGGTAGCGGCCTCATCGGCAATCAACCATGCAGCCGTTGAGAGTTTAAAGGTTGCCATGAGATGGGCGCTTTGTTCCAGGTGGCTCTCAACCGTCGCCGGATCGTAGCCAGGATCGAAAGGGTTCATCCGTGGGGGAAGTTCCCGAACGCCAATCATGGGCAGGTATTCCCGGGTTGTAAGCGGTTTGCCGGTATTGTTCATCTATTGAGTCCTCCAGTTTCTGGTTACAGATGTTTGCACAATGACACTCTCTTTACCCGGTACCCGCCGCTCACTGAGAACAGGACAGTGGCTTCATGGCGAGAACCAGGTAGTGCGATCCGGTGGAGCGCAAGAGTGGGAAACCCCGCTCGGCGAGGCTCTGAAGTCGGAGGTGGAGCGCAACTCCCACCGATTTCGGGAGAAACTCGCGGCGTGCGAAGGTGAACGGACCAAAACCCAGTGTCATATTGCTGATCGTCTCAAGCCCACTTTTTGCCAGACGAGTGTCGATGAAACGCCGGGAATGGTGAGTTGCGGCTGTTTCTTCCAGAGACCGTGGAAGTATTCCACTGCGCTTGAGCCACGCGCCAATCTGCTTGCGTAGGGGTACCAGCACCGGGTTCAGCCAGGGATCGAGAAGATTGCTGAGCCTGGCCCGGTTGTCGGCGGTGAGCAGGACATGTCCTCCGGGTTTGCTCAAGCGGGTCATCTCCCTGATTGCTAACTCCGGGTGCGCAAGCCACGGAATGACGCCGAGGGCAACGACCAGATCGAAGGAGTTATCCTCGAAAGACAGGGCATAGACATCGCCGACCTCTACCGAGAGCAGTTCGCTGACCCCACAACTTTCGCTATGCAGGCGCGTTAATTCGACCATGGCCTCGGTTGAGTCGATGGCCTGCACGCGTAGGCCGCGTTGAGCGAGAGCAACCGCTAGAAAGCCAGCCCCGCAGCCGATTTCCAGTACGTGCGAACCGGGTGACAATGCAAGCCCATCGATCCACGCAAGTGCCGCCGCCTGACGGTCGCGGTAAATCCTGGCCTGCACGCTTTCGCCAGCATAGATGTCGTTCCAGTACGAAGATTTCTCCTGGAAGTAGGCATTCACCTCTTCTTGCTGCTGCTCATTTGAGACAACCGTTTTAAACATTCCAATACTCCCAAGATATGTTGGAGAAGGTCTTTCCCCGGCGACTTCCTCAATAGTATAGCACAGAGGTGCAGACCGGATAGATCGTAGCATTGTGAATTGGTAGATGGTAGCTCATAGCAGCAGTTCCGCTTGCCGTTCTTGCAAGTCCAGTACTTCCTGTGCTCGCGCTAATATCCGTACCACTTCCAGCCCCACAGCACCGTGAGCACGGGGTTGAGTTCCTGTACGAATAGCATGAGCGAAATCCTCGCATTCCAGGCGGAGCGGCTCAATCCAATCGATATGAGGAATGGTAATTTCACCATTGCGATAGGAGACAACCGGGTCGGCGTGAATATCGGCCCCTTTGTTATAAATTTTGAGCATTTCAGCCGGGTTAGTATCGTCATAAACGGCCATTCTCAGATCGCCGATGACCGTCACGCGCCGGATTTTACTGGGATGAAGCCAACCAACATGAATATGGGCTGTCATCCCATCAGCATAGGTGAGATCGAGATGTGCAATATCATGGATATACGACTGCAGATGAGCATGGGCCTGCACTTTGATCTGTTCCGGCTTTTTGCCCGTTAAGTAGAGAAGGATCGAGAGATCATGGGGTGCAAGATCCCAGATTACATTGATATCTGTACGGAAGAGACCTAAATTTAACCGTTCTGTTTCAATACAGTAAATTTTGCCCAGGCTTCCGCTCTGTATAAGCTTGCGCAACTCGTTGACGGCTGGACTGTATTCAAACGTATGTCCAACCATCAGGATACGGTCTCGCTCTCGCGCCAGAGCCACCAGTTCTTCCGCTTCGGCCACGTTCGCCGTCAATGGCTTTTCTACCAGGACGTGTTTATTATGCAATAAGGCTTCTTTGGCAAATTGATAGTGTGTGCTTACAGGAGTAGCAATCACTACTCCATCGATATCCGCATGAAACGCATCCTTTACCTGTGTTGAGGTACGAATCCACGAGTTATACGGGTTTAGCGAAAGTGATTTCAATCGAAATGGATCGCTATCAATTACTGTAGTGACCGAAGCAGCCGATAGAGAATCCAGGTTGCGAGCAAGCTTTGGACCCCAGTACCCCCAGCCGATAATAGCAAAACGCAATTCGGTCATGCTGCTGTATTCCTCCAATAGAGTATTGTGGCAATAGACAAAATCCCCCTCCCAAAAACCAGAGTACCATTTCCAGGTTGCTACTTGATGCTGATACAGGTGAAAATCTGGTTGCCTCTGGCAAAGGATGTGGAGGAACGCTTACAGAGAATAGCAGAAGCGAGACAAAAGGAACAACATGTATACTCATGACTACTTTTATTCACCATCTTATCAGTATCTCTATAGAAATATATACCAATTTTACACCTGCCTCTATTACCATCTTATTCAGGGGAAACTATGTGAATGCTTGTTATTTGAAGGAGTGTCATTTTATGATTATTGAGTCACGTCCTATTGAGACCTTAAGCGTAAATGCTCGTTATCTACGCATAAAGCGAGTATTTGATGTGCTTTTCTCTCTTTTGCTGCTTCTTCCGCTCTGTGTCGTTATGCTTTTTGTTGCCATCCTGATCAAACTCGATTCAAAGGGTCCAGTTCTTTTCCGGCAGGAGCGCATCGGTCAGAATGGAGAGAAGTTCACCCTCTTCAAATTCCGTTCAATGTATGTAGATAGCGACGAGAGCCTGCACCGTGAAGCAATCAAGCAGTATATGAATGGTGAAAAGCTGAATGGAAATGGGGAAACAGTACTGCCCTACAAGATTGAGCATGACCCGCGTATTACGCGGGTGGGCAGGTTTATCCGCAAAACGAGTATCGATGAGTTGCCGCAATTCTTCAACGTTCTGCGTGGTGAGATGACCCTGGTTGGGCCGCGGCCACCATTGCCCTACGAGGTAGAACTTTACTCACCCTACGAGTGGCTTCGTCTCTCTGGCAAAGCTGGTCTGACGGGTCCGTGGCAGGTGTACGGACGTAGTAAAGTAAGTTTTCAGTCAATGGTTGAGATGGATATCAACTATCTTCAACAACAATCCTTCTGGGAAGACCTTAAACTGATCGCATTGACGCCGATAATCATGGTACTGGGACGAGGTGGGGCCTGAGCGTAGTGGCCGTTCTCGTCATTAGCGCACATGACCAATTCTCAACGGCAAAGTGATGCTTTTCGTGCGAGAAAAGCGATATAATAATGAGAGGAAAGCGCTGGAAATTGTTGCTCCAGCCATTGTCGGCTCAAACATATCCAGGTTGATAAGTGAACGCAGGTGCAGGTAGTAGAGTTGTTCTGTGCAGAGGCCGTTTTGCACAATAAATTCTTATTAAGAGGAGGGGATTGTGGACGCTCTTATCGGAAGATACAGATTGAAATTAGAGGAAACCGGATTGGTTCTCAAGCACCCCACCGGTATTAGCTTTGACTTAACGGTAGAGGAGACCATAGGACTGCGTGATTTCGTCAATCTCCATTATCAGACCTTGTTGAATTTGCAGGAAGTGAGGGAACGCGAGACGGAGCCCATGAAAGCTATTGTTCTCAATGAGGAAGATAACTGATACTTCCAGAATATGGTTCCTGGCAGCTAACCAAACCTTCATTGCAGCCATAACCGTTTTTAAACCGCCTATGTTACGATAACTATGAATGCAATTGATAGCCGTAGAAGCTTTGAACGAGGAGCATTGTTCATGAGTCATATACCTCTGGTTGACCTCTCTGCGCAGTATCAATCAATCAAGCAAGAGGTGCTCTCAGCTTTTGAAGATGTGCTTGAGAGTATGCAGCTTTTTCTTGGTCCGCAAACGCGGGCATTTGAAGACGAGTTTGCAGCCTATTGTGGTTGTCGCTCTGGTATCGGTGTATCCAACGGCACCGATGCGCTGGAAGTTGCTCTGCGAGCCTGTGAGATTGGCCCTGGTGATGAGGTGATTACTGTTGCCAATACGTTTATTGCAACCGTTGAGGCTATTGTACTGGTAGGAGCCACTCCGGTCTTCGTGGATATTGATCCTGAGACCTATACGATGGACTATCGACAGCTTGACGCGGCCCTGACACCACGCACCCGCGCTATTATCCCTGTCCATTTATACGGGCATCCCGTAGATATGCAGCCTGTCATGGACTTTGCGCACGCCCACAATCTGTGGGTGATCGAGGATGCTTCTCAGGCGCACGGCGCTACCTATTGCGGCCAACATGTTGGCAGTCTGGGCGATATCGGCTGTTTTAGCCTCTACTACAGTAAGAATCTGGGAGCGTATGGCGAAGCTGGTATTTGTGTCACCAACAATATGCAACTCGCGGAAAAAATGCAAATGATCCGCGATCATGGTTCTCGCGAGCGCTATCGACATGAGATGATGGGGACCAATGCTCGCCTGGATGAATTGCAGGCAGCTGTTTTGCGCATCAAACTGCGCTATCTAACACAATGGAATGCTACTCGTCAGGCTCATGCGCAGATTTATAGTAGCGAACTGCGAGAGTATGTCACCTCGGTACCTGTTGTGCGTTCCTGGGGAACCCATGTCTACTGCTACTATGTGATCCAACTGCCGCGGCGGGATGAGGTGCGTAAGTTATTAGAGCAAGAGGGCATAAGCACTGGCATTCACTATCCCGTCCCTATCCATCTTCAGCCGGTCAGCGCAACATATGGGTACGGACCGCAGGCTGAGGGTCTGTTGCCTGTCTCGGAAACTGCGGCCAGGCAGATTGTCTCTTTGCCTCTCTATGCAGAACTGACGGATGAGCAGATAGAGAGAGTCATCAATGCGGTTAAGAAAGCTAGCGTCGATCTGTAGTTAAGATTAGAAAAACCTCTCTCCTGTGCTCTCCTTCAAGCAGCAAAATGGACATGCCCGTGAGTATGTCCCTTTTTCACCTACAGGATGTATCATTCGTCTCTCATACAAATTCCCCGAAAACAGGGTGTGGGGGAAATATTTTTTTCAGAATATATGTTATGTCGCCAATTCCTGTCACTCTTATAAGTAAATACCGCTCGCTTGTTGCAAATAGAAACTATTCTATGTTTTAATTATAGACAGGGGTTTAAAGCTGTGCATAATATGCACCATCTCGGGGACTGAGAAAGTCTAGAAGGGGAAACAAAATGAAACTGCTTATTGTAGATGTTGATCAAGATCTCGTTGAAATGCTGACCGGTTGGTTGAAAACACTCGGGTATGAGGTACATCGTGCTTACACAGGAGAGCAAGCCAGAAAGAAATGGGAGGAAGAGCGCCCTGATCTTGTCATTATGGATACTGCGCTTAAAAATGCCGATGCTCTTGCTATGTGCCGTGATATGCGAATGAAACATGATGCGTTGGTGTTAGTTTTAACTGATGGAAAGGAAGTTCAGGACGAGATACACTGCCTTGAATCCGGTGCCGACGATTACCTGCGCAAACCGTTTTTCCCCGGTCAATTACTTGCCCATATTCATGCTGTTACCAGGAGGGGACGCAATACACTTGCTCTGAGAGCGGTTTCTGTGATCACTGTCGGGCCTATTACTATTGACTCGCTCCATAATGAGGTAAGTATTTCTGGAAAAACCTCCCGTCTGACCCCGACGGAAGGGAAATTGCTGCATTTTCTGGCGGTGAATGCAGATAATGTTTGTACTGCCGAGCAGATTGTGGCACATGTATGGGGCTTTGGGAATGATGGGGATACCTGTTTAATCAAGGCCCATATCCGCCACCTACGCCAGAAAATAGAGGCTGAACCAGGTAATCCCCAGTATATTCTGACAGTACCTGGTGTTGGCTATACCCTGACTCGTCATAAAGAATATGATTCCCGCCTGCGTGAAGTGGCGCATCCACTGCATGCTGCTTCCTAAGTGTGGGACATTCCTTCCAGGTAATGCTGACTGCTTTCCCCCGGAATGATACATTCCTGTTTGCAGGTAGAGCACCAACCAATCAGTTGTCCGTTTTGCTCGTGGAGGTCGCTCAGGCGACGAGCACAGTGGCAGACGTAGCCGTGCAGGCGGGCAGGATTACCGAAGACGAGGGCATGGGGTGGCACATCGCGCGTGACCATGGAACCGGCACCAATCAGGGCAAAGGTGCCGATGGTCACACCACAGAGAATGACCGAGCCAGCCCCGATGGAGGCTCCATACTTGACGAGGGTGGGAGTAATCTGCCAGTCGTCGGGAGTTTTGAGCTTGCCGTCGGGGGTAATGGCGCGTGGGATCAGGTCGTTGGTGAAACAGACATGGGGGCCGATGAAAACGCCATCTTCGAGCGTCACACCTTCAAAGACCGAGGCATGATTTTGTATTTTGACACGTGAGCCAATTTGCGCATGAGTATCAATATAGACCCCTTTGCCGATAATACAGTTTTCGCCAATGCAGGCATGCTCTCGTACATGGGCCTGTCGCCAGATACGTGTCCCTGCTCCCACTGTTGCCAGCGAGGAGACTTCGGCTGTTGGATGGATATAAATGACAGCCTGCTCCTGTTCCATATATACTTTCCTCCTCACATGTGTTTGCCTGAAACAGGCCTTTCTTTCCAGAAATCTCTGCTTTTCAGTTTCCACTGTCAGGATTATAGCCACTTCCTCGCGCTCTGTATAGAGGTTAAGGATTATACGCTCTTATTTCAGGAGGATCAAGCATGGATTCAAGGCCGAAACGGGGATGGCAGTTTCTCTGTACATTGCCTCCCCTGATGCGAGCGTTGATAGGGATCGCCTTGATCAGCACATCGGCGTTCTTTTCATTCATGATGGCAGGCCATGTGGTCGACAACGTATACGCTTCAACAACCGGGACTACACAGGGGCCGACAGCCTCTCCACCTGGTGGGATAAAAGATCATGCTACGTCATTCCGCGACGGTAATGTGCTGGTTGCTTTCGACGGAGGGGTATCTCGCCAGGACCAACTCAAAGCGGAGAGAGTCGCGCTTGCCCGGGAGGTCCGTACGCTGGGAGCGGGTACTCATCTGCTGAAAGTACCCAACGGTCACGTCCTTGATGCCGTTCGCCTCCTCAACTCCTATCCGGGCGTGCGCTATGCAGAGCCTGACTATGAGGCACACGTGGCGGGAGTTCCAAACGATCCTTCCTTCTCACTACAGTGGGCGTTGCAGAATACAGGGCAAACTGTAAATGGGGCAGCGGGTACTCCAGGCGACGACGAGAAAGCCGTCCCGGCCTGGAGTGTGACGACGGGGAGCCCTTCTATCGTCATCGGCGAGGTCGATACCGGGGTGGACTACACCCACCCGGACCTTGCAGCTAATATCTGGACGAACCCGGGAGGAATCGGCGGCTGTGCATCCGGTACCCACGGGTACAACGTCCTCACCTCGAGTTGTGATCCGATGGACGACGACACTGTCTATGGAGGGCATGGGACGCATGTGGCTGGCATTATGGGGGCCGTTGGCAACAACGGCGTGGGCGTTACTGGCGTGAATTGGAAGACAACGATCCTGCCAGTCAAGTGGGTCAACTCGACCGGGACAGGCTATACCAGCGACCTCATTACGTCCCTTGACTGGCTGCTCCAGGCAAAGCAGGCCGGGGTCAACGTCAGGGTTGTGAACGACTCGGACGTGTTCTTTGGCACGGCCTACTCTCAGGCGCTCTCGGACGAGGTTGACCTGCTGGGGCAGAATAATATCCTCTTTGTCACAGCGGCCGGGAATACTGGCGACAACAATGACAATCCATCTGTACGCCGCTATCCATGCAGTTACGATAGGCCTACTGAGATTTGCGTGACCGCCACTGACCAGAACGATGCCTTACCTACCTGGGCGAACTACGGCGCGACCACAGTCGACCTTGCCGCCCCTGGTAATAACATCTACTCAACGCTGCGCAACGATAGCTATGGCTATATCAGCGGTGGCTCAATGGCCTCTGCCGAGGTCTCCGGGGCGGCTGCGCTCATCCTCAGCACTCAAAACAACCTGTCCCCAGGTCAGCTCAAGGCCACCATCCTTGAGAATGTTGATCAGATATCTGGCCTCAGCGGGCGCGTTCGCACCGGTGGACGGCTAGATATCTGCAAGGCGCTCTCCGGGTGCGTGAGTACCTTCGGACTCGCCAGTATCGGAACAACAGCGGGCAGTATGCTTGCTAATCGAAAGTGGGTCAATCACTACCGGCTCAACACTGCCGGTTCCGTGTCGAAGCTCTCAATCTATCTGGCACCCACAGGTACGAGTGGCCAGCAGGTGCTGGAGGGGATCATCTACGCCGACCAGAGCGGGTCGCCCGCTGCGCTGTTGGGAGTAACCAAACAGTTGAGCTTCTCCTCGACGAGCAAGGCCGGTTGGTATAACCTGACCTTTTCAAAGCCGGTTAGTCTTCAGACTGGGACCTACTGGATTGGAGTGATAAGCGGAAGTACCAATGCTATTGCCAGTTTTCGCTGGAACAGCGTGTCCAATGCACGGGCCTCTAACAGCAACACCTACAGCAAGGGGCCAGCTAACCCCTTCGGAACGGCCACCGTTGATTCCGAGCAGGTGTCGATCTACGCTACCTACACAACGCAGTCATCGTCATCGCCGAAGCCATTCAGTATTACTCCGCCTTTAGTAAGCAACGCGCAGAGCCAATCCGGCCACCCGGAGCCGGAGCCTCAGCAAGGCCAGGCGCTGACGGCAACAACCGGTACGTGGGACTACAACCCGACGAGCTATACGTATCAGTGGTCGCGCTGTGATAGTACGGGTGCAAATTGTTCTGCTATCCCCGGGGCAACCGGCTCAAACTACACTCCGGTCAGTGCTGATGTTGGCTCGACCTTACGTGTTGCTGTCTCAGCAACGAATAGCAATGGTTCGACAGCCTCATCGTCACCACCTACCATGGTGGTTCAGGCAGCTCCACCACCCAATACCTTTGGCAAGACAACAATAGGTGGCACCTCCGACCCGGCTACTGCCAACTACATGCGTGTTGACGTCTTCAATCTGGGCCAGGTCGCTTTAGTATCGAAGCTGACTATCTATCTCCAGCGCTTGAACAGTGGACAACAGGTGCTGGAAGGTGTCATCTACGCTGACCAGGGCGGTTCGCCGGGCAATCTGATAGCCGTCTCCGAGCAAGTTACCTTCGGAACTTCGGCTGCCTCCGGCTGGTATGACCTACCGTTCTCCTCACCCGTATCCCTTCAACCTGGAACGTACTGGCTTGGATTCATCGATGGTAATACAAGCAACGTGTTCGCACTGGCTTATGACGACAGCACTGCCAATAGCGGTGCTGTTACCCCTGCCAGCTACGCAAATGGTCCGCCCAATCCCTTCGGACCCGCCACTTTGCAGTACGAACAGATCTCCATCTATGCAACCTATACCTGATTAACGGGCGTTCTGTTTAAGCTAGAACGATCAAGCAGCCAGAAGAGCATGGTCATCGAGATGCAAAGCCGGTTTTTTGTCGTGATGGCTGTAGGCAAGGAGTCCAGCAACCAAATGAACCTTTGTGGTCCCTGTTTGCATAACTATCTTCCTTTGTGCTAGTCTCAACAAGAGATAGCTTGATGAGAAAACAGGACAGAGTTGGATAGATAGGGCGGAAGGCAAAGCTTGCCTCCGCCCTGGCTCGGTACTTCACTGCCCTGGTCACCAATTCGGTGCCCTGACCTCTTGCATCTATATTCTTTCTATGAGGTGACTCTATGCCCTACGATATGGGTGAGTATTATGAGCGGGTGGATGATTACGAGCTGGAGTATCAGAGCCAGAGCGAGCAGGATGTGCCGTTCTGGCGCGAGCTGGTGATGCGCTATACGCCGCAGCGCGTGCTGGAACTGGCCTGTGGCAGCGGGCGCATTGGGATCGAACTGCTGCATATGCCCGGCAATTTCCAGTTGGAGGGGCTGGATATCGCGCCGGAGATGCTGGCGGCGTACCGGCGCAAACTGGAACGCGAACCGGAAGAGGTGCAGCAGCGCGTGACGCTGCACGAGGGCGATATGTCCGATTACTCACTGGAGCATAAGGGCGAGTTTGACCTGATTCTCCTGCCCTTCAACTCTATCTCCCACCTGTACGAGATCGAGCAGCAACTGAACACGTTCAAAAATACGTATGACCACCTGTCACCGGGAGGGCGCTTCGTCGTCGACATCTTCCTGCCCGATATTGATTACCTGAGCGACGCGCTCAACCGACCCTCAAACGTCTACCTGGAAGACGAGATCGTCGATCCCGATGAGGAGTTTACCATGCTGCTCTACAGCAGCCGAAAGTACGACCCCTTTGAGCAGTTGCAGCACATTGTCTGGACGCATGAGAAGTTCTTCGAGGCCAGTGGCGAGAACGAACGCTACCTGACGAGGCTGGATATGCACGTCTTCTTCCCCCGCGAACTCCAACTACTCTTCCTCGCCTCCGGCTTCGGCATTGAAGCCATCTACGGCGGCTACGACTGGAAACCCTTTGGCAGGGGGACGCGTCAGATTGTGGTGGGACGCAAGCCTAAACTTTGATTCACGCCAGTTGCGTTACTCCCCTTCGTATGCTACAATATATCCTAGTGAATTAGTCGGATTAATCGGAGATAGCAGAAGACCGGTGAAGACGATAAAGCACCGCTTGAGATAAGAAGACGAGAAGGGAGTAGGCCGTGATATTACAGGTTTCTACGAGAGGTGAGTATGGCGTGCGAATCATGGTCGATCTCGCTCGTCATTATGGAGAACGTCCGCGCTCGCTCACGGATATTTCCCAGGCCGAAGCATTGCCACTGGCTTACCTTGAGCAACTGGTGAAATTGTTGCGCGAAGCAGAGCCGCCGCTGGTCGTTAGCACGCGCGGCGCGCATGGCGGCTATCGTTTGAGCCGGTCGCCGGAGCAGATCACGATGGGAGAGGTGGTGCGCGTGCTCGAAGGGCCGATTGCGCCTATGATGTGCGCGACCGAGGGCGAGATGACCGAACTGTGCGATTTCCTGAGTTCGTGCAGGATTCGCAATCTCTGGGCGAAGTTGCGCGATGTGGTTGCCCAGACGCTCGACAACATGACGCTGGCCGATCTGGTCAGCGAAACGCAAGAACAGGAACAGGGCGCAAACAACCATTTCATTGCTCTCTCTGATATTCATATTATGAATCAGGGACATAAAGTATCCTGAGGAGGATTGATTTTCAAAATGACAGCAGAACTCGTAATTAAAAATCTTCATGCCAATATCGAAGGCAAACCAATCCTGCGTGGCGTTGACCTGACGGTGCATCAGGGTGAAGTGCATGCGCTGATGGGGCCAAACGGCTCCGGCAAGAGCACGCTGGCAAACGTGATTATGGGAAACCCGAAATACGAAGTGACCGAGGGTGAAATCTGGTTCAAGGGCGAAAATATTCTGGAATACTCGCCCGACCGCCGTGCCCGCATGCGTCTCTTCCTCGCCTTCCAGTACCCCATGTCCATCCCCGGCGTGAGCGTTGCCAACTTCCTGCGCCGCTCGCTTGAGGCCGTGCGCGAGGGCAACAAACCATTGCAAGAGGGCGAGAATCCCACCGGTCGTATGTCGAAGCGCAAGAGCATCCCACCCGGGGAGTTCCGCAAGCTGCTGCAAGAGAAGATGCGCCTGCTCAAGGTGGACAACAGCTTCATCAACCGTTCCATCAATGACGGCTTCTCCGGTGGCGAAAAGAAACGCGCTGAAATTCTCCAGATGGCTCTGCTTGAGCCGGAAATCGCTTTGATGGACGAGACTGACTCCGGCCTGGACATCGACGCGCTCAAGATCGTTTCTGAGAGCGTGAACGCGCTGCGCGGGCCAGAGCTGGGCATCCTGCTCATCACGCACTACCAGCGTATACTGGACTACATCACCCCTGACTTTGTGCATGTGATGTCCGATGGCCGTATCGTCCTGTCCGGTGGCCCCGAACTGGCTCCTGAGCTTGAAAAGAAGGGCTACGAGTGGCTCAAAGAGAACAACGAGGTGGCTGCCAATGGCTAATGTGCTGGCAAGTGGCCTTTCTCGCGGCGCAGTCGAGGAAATCTCGCGCCAGCTGGGCGAGCCGGAATGGATGCTTCAGAAGCGCCTGCAAGCATGGGAGACCTTTGAGAGCATGCCCGCTCCCCTGGGTCGGCGCGGTGACCTCGGTACCCTGCGCACCTTCGCGAACTTCAAGTTCCAGCAGCTCACGCCCTACGCCGCCAGCGAGGGATTAACACCAACCATCGAGCAGTCGCTGCAAGCCGCGCTGGCAAGCGAGCGCGCCGGGTTGATTGTGCAGCGCAACTCGTCCGTGGTGCATGCCGAGCTCAATGAGGAACTCAAAAGCCAGGGCGTCATTCTGACCAGCCTGGAAAACGCCGCGCGTGAACACCCCGAACTGGTGCAGGAGTACTTCATGACGCGCTGCGTCCCGGTTGAGAGTGACAAGTA
Source organism: uncultured Chloroflexia bacterium (assembly GCA_963736995.1). Lineage (GTDB taxonomy): Bacteria > Chloroflexota > Ktedonobacteria > Ktedonobacterales > Ktedonobacteraceae > CADDYT01. The sequence continues at coordinate 28,961 of CAVTRB010000005.1, read as the reverse complement.
TACCGCCATGAACGCGGCCTTCTGGAGCGGCGGTATCTTCCTCTATATCCCGAAGGGTGTGGAGATCGAGCAGCCCATCCTGGGCCAGGTCTGGATCGACACTCCCGGCACCGCTGTCTTCGGCCATACACTGATCGTCGCGGATGAGATGAGCAGCGTGCGCTACGTCGAGGAGTATAACTCGGACTTCGCGGGCGAGGCTCCCGCGCTGTTCAACGGCGTCGTCGAAGTCTACACACGAAACGGCGCGCATGTCGAGTTCAGCAGCATGCAGGATTTCGGCATGAACGTCTGGAATATCTCGCATAGAAACGTTATCGAGGAGAACGACGGCAGCGCAACCTGGGTGATGGCCGACCTCGGCAGCAAGGTCATGCTCTCCGAGATCGGTTCCGGCCTCAGTGGCAATGGCAGCGCCGCCGAACTGGTGGGCGTCTTCTTCACCGACCACGACCAGCGCTACGCCATCAACTCGCTTGCCAATCACATCGGCCTCTCGACCAACGCAGAGACGATGGTTAAGGGCGCGCTCTCCGGCGAGTCGCGGGTCGAGTTCTCAGGCATGATTCGCATCCAGCCGAAGGCGCAGTACACGGCGTCCTTCCTCTCCGATCACACCCTGCTGCTCAGCGATAAGTGCCGGGCCGAGTCGATTCCCGGCCTGGAAATTGGTGCTAACGAGGTGAGCGCCAGCCACGGCGCAACTACCGGTAAGATCGACGAGGAGCAGCTTTTCTACCTGATGGTGCGCGGTATTCCACAGGAAGAGGCCGAGCGCATCATCGTGCAGGGCTTCTTTGAGCCGGTGTTGCAACGCATCCCGCTGGAAAACCTGCGGGTGCGCCTGCGCCGCAGCATTGTGCGCCGCATGCGTGGAGCCTACGAGACCGAAGCCGATACCTGGGTCGATGCCCAGGAGCGCTGGGAGATCGAAGGCGTGGACGAAGTTGCTGTCCACCTTGACGAACGTCCCGCCGAAGACGAGATTCAACTGACGGAATATTAGTGGTGCAATTCTGAAAAACCTCACATCATCCGTAGGCGCTGAATTTATTCTGCGCACCGCCGATTTATCGGCCCTGGGGCCACGACGGGCCGATAAATCGGCGGTGCGCGCGATAAATCGAGCGCCTACAGGGTGACTTTATAAACAATACGGGGATACGTATATGCAACAGGTTGACGTAGGGGCGCAATTGATTGCGTCCGACATTCGCAAAGACTTCCCTATCCTGGAGCGGCAGGTTCACGGTAAGCCGCTGGTTTACCTCGATAGCGCGGCCAGCTCGCAGAAGCCGCGGGTCGTCATCGAGGCCATGAGCACGTACTATGAGACCACGCATGCCAATGTCCATCGCGGCGTCTACGAGCTCAGCGAGGCGGCGACGGCGGCGATGGAAAAGGCGCGGGTGAAAGTTGCCCGTTTCATCAACGCCCGGCAGGGCAAACAGATCATTTTCACGCGTAACACCACCGAAAGCATCAACCTCGTTGCCTATAGCTGGGGCGCAGCCAACATCCACGCGGGCGACCTGATCATCCTGACAGAAATGGAACACCACAGCAACCTTGTTCCCTGGCAGTTACTGGCGCAGCGCACGGGCGCGCGGCTGGAATTCGTTCCCGTCACCGACGAAGGCAGCCTGCGTCTTGATATCTACGAGGAGCTATTGCAGCAGCAGCCCAGGCTCGTCTCCTTCACCCACGTGTCCAACGTGCTGGGAACGATTAACCCGGTGAAAGAGATGATCGCCGCTGCGCACGGTGCAGGAGCCACCGTCCTGGTCGATGCGGCGCAGAGCGTACCCCACCTGCCGGTCGACGTGCAGGACCTCGACGTTGACTTTTTCTGCTTCAGCTCGCATAAAATGCCTGGCCCCACCGGTATCGGTGTGCTCTACGGCAAACGCGACCTGCTGGAAGCCATGCCTCCTTTCATGGGCGGTGGCGATATGATTCGCACCGTTGGCCTGCGCGAGTCGACCTGGAATGATCTGCCCTGGAAATTCGAGGCAGGCACGCCTTCCATTGCCGAAGCCATCGGCCTCGGGGCAGCCGTGGATTATCTGAACCAGATCGGTATGGAAAACGTCCACCGGCATGAGCAGGCCATCACGCGCTACGCGATGGAGCAACTGCGGCAGGTGCCTGAACTCACCATCTATGGGCCGGAGGCGGAGCAGCGCGGAGGCGTCGTCTCCTTCACCCTGGCCGACATTCATCCACACGACCTGGCCTCCATCCTTGATCAGGAGGCGGGCGTCGCCATTCGAGCCGGCCATCACTGCGCGCAGCCGCTGATGGAACGTTACAGCTTAAGCGCAACGGCTCGCGCCAGTTTCTACGTCTATACAGTGCCGGAAGAAATCGACGTACTTGTGCAGGGGCTGCACAAAGCCTTACAGATATTCAAGCTGTAGATATTCCGGCGAAGGAAGATCGCATATGTCAATGGATTATCGTGAATACATTCTTGATCACTACCGCAATCCACGCAATTATGGCACGCTGGAGCAGCCGGAGGCGCACGCAGAGGACTCGAATCCGTTGTGCGGCGACCAACTGGCGATCGACCTGCACATAGAGGGAGATCGCGTGGCGGCAGTGCGTTTTCGAGGACGCGGCTGCGCCATCAGCCAGGCCTCGGCCTCGATGCTTTCGGAGATGATCGAGGGCCAGCCGGTGGAAGAGGTGGTCAAGCTGGGCAAAGAGGATATCCTGGAGGCGCTGGGCATCCCCATCAGTCCGGCGCGCACGAAATGCGCCTACCTCTGCCTGCGCGTCCTGCACAAGAGTCTGGCGCTCGCCGGGCTTGAGAAGCCGCAAAACGGAAATACTGATCTCGAAGAGGAATAAAGGGGAACGTTGTTATGCGCCTGGAGGATAAAGTCGCCATCATTACCGGAGTGAGCCAGGCGGGCCAGGTGGGCTTTGCGCTGGCCTCTACCTTTGCCATCGAAGGAGCGAAACTGGCGATCAGCGCCCGGAGTGAAGAACGTGTTCGCGCCCGTGGGCGGGAATTGCAGGCCCAGAAGGCCAGCGTTATTGCCATCCCGGCAGACCTGACCAGTGAAGAGGGCGCTCAGGCCCTGATAGATGCGGCACTGGCAGCTTATGGTCGTATCGACATCCTGGTTAATCTGGCCGGTGGACTGAGCAAATACGGCCCGTCGCACGAACTCTCGCTGGCCGATTGGAATGCCGAACTGAACAACAACCTGCTTTCCGCCTTTCTTTGCACCCGCGCCGCCTGGCCCGTCATGATGCAGCAGGGCGGCGGCAAAATTCTCAACTTCAGTCGAGCAGGTGGCGTGCAAAGCGCAGACCCAAACATGGTTGCCTACAACTGCGCTAAAGCCGGTGTTGACGCGCTGACCCACACCTTCGCGAAAGAGGGCAAAGACCACAATATTTATGTCAACGCCATCGGCCCTGGCCTGATTGTCACGCAATCCAATCTTGAGTCCATGCATCCCTCCGCCGAAGATCTGAAGCACTGGGTGAGTATGGAGCAAATCGTCGAAGCGGCGCTCTTCCTCGTTTCCACCGCCAGCGACGGCGTGACCGGAGCCATCCTGCCTGTTCAAGGCAAAGGGATATAGAGCAATGCTGGAGGCCGGACAACTTATAAACTCGACCAGGGCGGAGGCCAGCTCCGCCCCTACCAACCTACGAACCGGTAACGAACAGACGTGGTTAGTAGGGGCGGAGCTGGCCTCCGCCCTGTCCAACTGTCTCTGGAATAGTATAGATGACTGATTTCATTAAAGTAGCTGAACTGAGTGATTTAGAAGACGGCGACCTCATGGGGTTAGAGGTAGATGGCGAGCCGGTCTGCCTGGCCAGGTTAGACGGCACCATCTACGCCTTTACCGACAACTGCACCCACATCAGTGGTCCCCTCTGCGAGGGCGAACTCGACAACTACGTCCTCACCTGCCCCTGGCACGGCGCGCAATTTGACGTGCGTACTGGCAAAGTCTTGCGCGGCCCCGCCCGCCAGGACATCCTCACCTACCCCATCAAAATCGAAGGCGAATCTATTCTGGTTCAGTTGCCGGATGAAGAGTAACATTTAATCCTCATTCAGCCGCAACGTCTGGCTCATTGATGGCCGCAACACTACGCGGGCCATCATGCCGAGTGCTATGAGACAGATGAGCACCAGCAGGACGAAAATGATGTCGAGTGAGGCAGGAACGACGATATGCGGTGCAATGATCTGTTGCAGCGTGTAGAACTCATCGCTGCCCATGGTGCTCATGGCTCCACTGGTCGGGAGATTGGTGAAGACCAGCGTGGGAACCAGGGTAAACGAAAGCCACCAGCCGAGGAGGCAGCCCAGCAGCAGCGCCGTGCTGTATACCACCCCCTGTTCCCATGTAAGGAGGCTCGCAACCTGGCGTGGCGTGGCTCCCAATGCGCGCAGCACGGCAAAGTTCGTCAGGCGCGTGCGCACGTTGAGCCACGAGGCTATGAGGTCGCCCACCAATGACAGCAGCAGGGCGGTCATAGCTCCGATGGTCAGGATTGCCAGCAGGTCCAGATAGAGTGGATCGGTGCGCAGCGCATCAGTGAGTGCGCGCCGGTCATACAGGTTATTCAGGTGCAGCGCCGATGTCGCCAGCGCCGCTCTTACGTGCGCGAGCGCAACAGGGTCGCTTTTCGTGCGCAGCCAGACATAGTTGAGCGGCAAGAAAGAGTTACCACTGAGGCCATTCATCAACAGATCTCGTTGGTAAACACCGGCATAGGTCGCGTAATCGACCAGTATGCCAGCCGGAGGGGAATAATCTTCGATGTTGCCGCCGGTACTGTCATTGATGGTGGGAATATGCTGTACAATTGCGAGCACACGGCAATTCAGGGTGCTGCTGGCAAGTCCATTCACGTTTGCCGTAAAGGCGCTTCCAATTGAGAGATCAAGCTGATCAGCCAGATTCGCATCGACAATAGCAGGCACAACCAGGTCGTTGATGGCTCCCTTGCGCTGGATGGAGAGCAGGGCCATCAATGAGGAAAGCGATTGTGGCGAATCCTGCGGCGTCCATAGCGCTGTCTGTGCGAAGGTATCGCTATTCACCGCCAGCACCTGTACAGGAATGGGAACCGATTCCGCAACCAGACCTGAAGCGCTAAACCCCGCCGTCGCGGAAAACACGCCGGGAATGGCGCTATATTTCGCCGTCTCCTCCTGCAAAGGAATGTATCTCGTGCTGACCGGAATATCACCGCTGAAATCGGCCCCGGCTTCGTAGGCAGCAATATCAGCGGCACGCTGGTACTGTGAGGCTGTGAAGACCAGGATGAAGATGGCAAAGGCAGTGGCGAGAGCCAGCAGCAGTGTCATGCGCACAGTCTGGCGTGGAGCGCGAGATGTTTGTGCCAGCGCGAGCAGTGAGACTGCCCCACGATTGCGTACTGCCAGGGAGGATGCAAAGCGCAGGAGCGCCGGGAAAAAGCGCAGGAAGAGTATGACGCAGCTGAGAAGCAGGAAAATGGGCGCGGCCAGCGCGAGCGGCGCAGAGATCAACACCCGCGTGCGAGTATCAAGCAGACCACCGAGATTGGTCAGGTAGAGCGAGACGGCATAGGCAGTGAGGGCAAGAAGAGCGGCGATGATATCCAGGTTGGCGCGTTGCCAGAACGGCGGTTGTGTTGTGCGCGCAGTCTCCCGCCGCCAGGAGAGCACATTCATATCCGCTGCACGCAGCAATAGGAAGACCACCACCGCCATCGTCACCAGTACCGTTGCCAGCGCGTACCCGCCTACTCCCAACGCTGTCAGGATAGGCTGCCGGGTAATCATACCAATGGTGTCCTGCTCTCCTCTGGCTAGCAAGCGCGACAATATGGTCGCAACTATCGCAACAGCGAGAACTGGCCCGGCGATAAGTGCGACAAGCCCCAGACCAATGCTTTGCGCAAACAGGGAACCGAAGATCTGATAGTTGCTGGCTCCGCGACTGCGCAGCATGGCAATTGCTTCGGCTTGCCGCTCGACCAGCAGATTGGCGACCAGGCTCACGAAGAACAGCAGCAGCGCCAGGATTTGCAGCGAAAGAATGGCAACAGGGACGTTTAGCACCGCCGCACGATTGCGATATGCATCCAGGCGCACCGGCAATTCATACGCTCCTGGCGCGGGATTGTACAGATTCACCTGTGTCAGATACGGGTACGGCAATACGCTGCTGCCAGAGACTGTGTCCTGCACACTGGTAGAGATGCTGGCAATGGCTGCCTGTAAGCCGTTTAGCCGGTTAATGAGATCATTCAATTGATCGATGGTCAGGCGTGCCGGGTCGATGTTATAGTCCCAACGCAATGTATATGTCTGCGGTGAGAAGACTACTCCGGCGGGTGAGGCAGCAGCAAGCCGGTTAAGCGCGTTTACAAGGCTTTCATTGGGTATCAGCAATGTATACATGCTGCCTCCTGATTGCTGGACCGGCTGAAAATTCTCACCATGCCAGAAGGGAACATCATCAGGTGAGAGCGCAAAGAGACCGGCGACGCGCATTGTAAACGTACCTGTCGGAGAGGTACCACCGAACATCTGCGAGGGCTGTAAAAAGAAATCTCCATGCAGTGTCAGCAGGGAGCCAACGCCAGCGTGCAAACGCTGCGCCGTCTCGGGCGTTAGCAGCACCTCCATTATTGCACTGTTACCACTTTCACTGTAGGTCTGTGGCAGTCGCCCTTGCACCAGTGACAGATGCGCCGCTATAGTGTCCATGTCTACGCTTTCAAGCTGCACTGTATTTCCCTTACTCAATCGGGGTGACACAGGTGTAAAGCCCCCAAGCGAGATAGAGAGTTGCGCAGGCTGGCTCATATATGGCCCCAGGTAGCGCTGGAAAGATGGCTCGAAGCGTCGCTGCACGCTCTGTGCCGCTCGTGAAGAGAGTCCCTGCGTGGTAACGGCGAGCGTCACCTCTGCACTGGTAGGTGAAGCTGTGAGCACACTACGCACACCTGCCGTCATTGTCACCTGCGTGAATAGTGGGATGGCACACACCAGCGTTACTGCGGCAAGCATACCCACACACGTGACGAGCAGCAGGAACTTCGTCTGGCGCGCTCGCCAGAAGGCCAGCGTAAAGAGAGAAGGCATCTGACTTTGTCTACGGCGCGCTGAAATCGACGCACGTGCTTTGCCCCTGATAATTGCCACTTCGTCAGTAGAAGCAAGGTCGCTGCTTCCATCTTCGGAGATACGCAGCACACGACCCAGTGCCGGTTGTAATACCACTCGTGCCATCAGCCCGATAGCTGCTGTACAGATCAGCGCCAACACGATAAGGGCGATAAGCAGCGAAAAAGGGACGACAAGCTGCGGTGGAAAAACGTGTTGTAGCGCGAAAAACTCATTATCACTGATTGTTCCTGTGATACTGTCCGGGGAAACGCTGCTGAAAATGAGCGCGGGTATCACCGTCAGTGCCAGCCATGCTCCGAACAGGCAGCCCATGAGCAGTGATACTGCATAGACGATGCTCTGTTCCCAGAGCAGTACGCCCGCGATCTCGCCAGGAGAGGTTCCCAGGGCGCGCAGCACGGCGAAGTTCGTCAGGCGCAGGCGCACACTCAGCCACGAGGTCAGCAGGTTGCCGACCAGCGCCAGCAGCAAAGCGGTCGTTGCTCCCACCTCTAGCAGACCGAGCAAGGTGAGTGCAAGTGGGTCGTTCTGTAAGCTCTGCACCAGCAAACGGCGGTCAGACAGGTTTTCCAGCAGTGACTCTCCGTGGGTAAGGGCAGCGCGCATATGCGCCAACGCTGCCGCGTCGTCTCGCGTGTGCAGCCAGACGTGGTTGAACTGCGCATTGATGCCATTTTTCGCCTGAGCAGCGGCGAATGCCGTATAATCTACCAGTATTCCCGCCGAGTCCGCACTGACCGTTGGAAGCAAGGCAACTTCAGCGACCACTTCAGCGCGCACGGTATCCCCCGGCCCCGCTCCTACCCGCAAGGGAAAGATAGCGCCATCGTGCAGCGCGAGTGTATCCCAGGTAGCGGCATCCACAATCACCGGCACGAGGTTATGCGCGACGGCTGCGCCACGCTGCGCCAGCAGTTGCTCTAACAGTGAAGAGACCTGCTGCGCATCCTGCCGGGGCCAGATAATGGTTGCAGCAAAGGTCGTAGGATCAACTGCTCGTATCTGCAACGGCAGTGAGGCAGAGGTGGCCGATGTGCCTTCCACCACACTCCCCTGTTCCAGGGCGCCGACGGAAGCCGCCAGGACACCCGGAATGTGGCGATAACGAGCGGTTGCGACTTGTAATGAGGTGATGGGGGCATTGACAGGAATATCGCCGCTGAAGTCCGCGCCCACGATAGAACTGGCGATATCCTGCGCTCGCTGCGCCTGCGAAGCCGCGAACACCAGCGTGAAAATGGCAAAGGCGACGGCGAGCGCCAGCAGCAGCGTCATGCGTACCGACTGACGCGGGGCGCGGGCAATTTGTGCGAGCGCCAGCATGGGAGCAGCACCACGACCGCGCATGGCCAGGCCGGAACCGAGTTGCAGCAGCCAGGGAAAGAGGCGCAGGAAGAGTAGCACAGCAGCCAGCAGCAGGAAGACGGGTGCCACCAGTTGCAGAGGTGAGACCAGCGCCTGTGCCTGGGCATCGAGCAACTGTTCGATACTTGAGAGATAGAGAGAGACACCGTAACCTACAAGCGCGATGAGGGCCGCTACGATATCCAGGTTGAGCCGCCGCAAGAGGGGCCGTCTGCCTGTTATCGCAGCACGACCGCCGAGTATATTCAAACGCGAAGCTCGATAGAGAGCCAGCACCATCGTCACAATGGAAAGTCCTACCCCACCCAGTGCGTACCATTTCACTGCCAGCAGTGCCTGCACGGGAGCGTTAGAGATGACATTGAAGGCGTTCTGAAGAGTTGGCGGCAACAACTGCCGGGAGAGGAGATAGATGGCGGGAATGGCGAGCAGCGGCCCGAAAAGTAGGGCTAGCAGGCCGAGACCGAGACTTTGCGTCATCAACGAGCCAAGCACCTGGAAGAGCCTTGCCCCACGACTCCGCAGCATATGCATGGCATTCGCCTGCCGTTCAACCAGCAGAGCAGCCATCACACTGATGAAGAGCAGCAACAGAGAAAGGATTTGCAGCGTAAGTAAACCTGTAGGAATGCGCGCTACAGCAATATGGCTGCGAAAGCGTTCCAGCGAACTGGGAAGGCCAACCTCGTGCAGCACCGCACCCGACAGGGCAACCTTCTGAAGATACGGCTGATGGTAGATCATGTAAGGGTCGCTAAAATGATCGGTCATATATGCCTGTGTGTGCGCAAGCTGCTGCATGAGTATATCAAGCTGGTTGATCGTCATGCGGGAAGGATTGAGGCGATAATACCAGTAGAGATACGAAGGATCCGCGAAGAAAGCCTGACCGGCAGCGCCAACCTTTGCAGCCAGGGTTTCAAAACTGGCAAGCAGATTCTGGCCCGAAGTGAGTACCGTAAAGTTGAGGCCCGCTAGCGTCTCCCGGGGTAAAAAATCGATGCCATTCCAGAATGCATCGTCTTCGGCAGTGGCAATCAGGCCCACAACCTGCATGGAAAAATGGAGCGGGATAGGCTGGAGCGGGTGAACACTTGCAACGCTCACGGCAGCAGGGAGAGGATAGACATACATATCCAAAGTAATCATCGACCCGACGTTAATATGCAGCAGCGAGGCCATCTTTCGCGTGATTGCCACCTCGACATTCTGGCTGCTGGCACGCGGGAGCCTGCCCTGAATACGCTCTATATGCGAAGCCGCCGCAGCCATTGAGGTGCCATAGATATATAGCCTGTCACCACTTTCCAATGGTCTGGGCGAAAGCAGTGGAAATCCTGGCGTCTGCACATCCAGCCGTGGAGGGCCGCTCAAATAGGGGCTGAGATATTGCTGAAAAGGCGGGCTGACCCTGCTGAAGACGTTATTGGCTCCCGATGTGGAAAGCCCGGACATGGTGGTACGCAGCGTAATCTGCGCACTTGTCGGCCCGGCAGCCAGCACACCACGCAGCCCCGCTGTTTGCATCACAGTGGTCAGCAGCGGCACCGCGCAGACCAGCATCACCGCCGCCACCATGCCCAGTTCCGTCACCAGCAACAAAAACCAGTGCTGCCGCCAGCGCCACTTTGCCAGCGTTAGCACCGAAGTTACACCGCTCATATGCAATTCAGGACGATGTTGCCCATGCGCCATAACCGATCACGCAGCCAGCAGCTTTTGATATGTTGGTGTTTGTACAAGTGGGTCTCCGTGCATAGCAAAGATCCTTTCGAGCCATCACTGGTCTGCCTCATCTGTAAAGACCAGGTCTGCAAACAGTTACACCTACCTCTATTCATTTGTTACCCATAATATAATACAGCTTCTGAAGCTGTACAAGAGGAAATTTTTGAGGGATAAAAGGGGCGCACAACCGAATGGTCTGAGCGCCCCTTTTCTCTATCGCAAACGTTGTCAATCCTCTAACGGTTTGCTCGTCTCTCTGGGAGTGGGTTCGACATCGCTGACCTCTTCGCCTATTTTGCGGGTCTTCACTATGGGACGGTTGGTGGGGAAGAGGAAACGCATGCGCAGGATGCGCTCGCGTTTGCGCTCCTCTTCCAGGTTGCGCCCCCTGGCTTGCAGTACCGCCGCCAGCGAGATGAGGCCAACCAGCTTCCTGGGATTGTCGCGCTCAACGACGGGCAAGCGTGTGTAACCGGTCTCCGCCATACGGTAGACAACCGCACGTAGCGGCTCATCGGGGTAGGCCACGACCGGGTGCGTGTTCACCAGGTCGGAAAGTGTGTAATTCTGCTGCCCGTTGCTCTGGGCGTGCTCCTGGATGAACTTCTGAAGGTCTTTACGGGTCACAACACCGATCAATTCATCCTGATCATTTACTACAGGATACAGACGCTGCATCTGTGTACCTTCGCGAGTCGTATTGAGGGACTGCGCCAGTTCTTTGAGTGAAATCGTATCTGGCAGGACGACCATGTTGGTGCGCATCACTTCGCGTACAAAAAGGATCTCCAGCACGTCGGTAGCATACTCCCGGCTCAAATGATAGCCGCGCCGGCTGCACCTTCTCCGTCAGAATTGAGCGGCGCATCACCAGCACGGTGAAGCCGTGGGCGATAACTACCGCAATCAGCATCGGCAAAAGAATATTGACATCATGCGTCAATTCCAGCACGAAGATGATACCGGTGAAGGGCGAGCGCATGGTGCCACCCAGAATTGCTCCCATGCTGATGAGCGGCCAGAAACCGGCCCCTTCATGCGGAAGAAACATAGCTTCGACGCCTCCGAGCGCGCCGCCCATCATCAAGAGCGGGGCCAGCACACCGCCCGAGGTACCCGAACCGAGCGAGACCGACCAGATGACCGATTTGACCAGCAAGATACCCACAATCACGCCAACCGTCACATTGCCCTGGAGCAGCGCACCGATGGTTGAATAGCCAACGCCCAGCGCCTGCGGAAAAATCAAGCCGCCAATGCCGATCACCAGCCCGCCAATGGCGGGCCACCACATCCAGTGAATCGGCAGCTTGCGGAACGCATCCTCAGAAGCATAGACCATCATTGTCAGCAAAGCTGAGAGCGCCCCTGCCAGCAGGCCGACAAGGACGCAGCCCAGCATACCAACGGGGCCAATAAAGGCAGAGTGCGGCGGCGTAGGGAAGAGCGGCCCCATACCGATAATGTAGCTCCTGACAACCGCTGCCGTCGCGCTGGCTAACGCAACAGGGATCAGGCTGCGCGGCTTCCACTCGAAAAGCAAGAGTTCTACGGCTAACAATGTTGCAGCAACCGGTGATGCGAAGGTTGCCGACATACCGCCTGCCGCGCCGGCTACCAGTAAGGTCTTGCGCTCGGTACTTGACAGGTGGAAGAACTGCGCAATCATCGAGCCGATCGCCCCGCCCGTCATAATAATCGGACCTTCAGCGCCGAACGGGCCACCGGTACCTATCGAAATGGCAGACGAAATCGGCTTGAGGATGGCAACCTTTGGTTCCACCTTACTGCCATTGATCAGAATCGCCTCGATAGCCTCCGGGATACCATGCCCGCGAATGCGTTCCGAACCGTAACGCGCCATGACGCCGATAATCAGCCCACCGATAACCGGAATAAAAATTTCAAAGATACCAAGATGATTGCCCACTGGCGACACCAGCGCCGTTGACCAGCGCCCAAAGAACGCGAGATTTGTAAACAGACCAATCAAGCGGAGCAAAATCAGCGCCACGAAGGCACTGATGACGCCGATCACTATTGCCATAATTGAAATCAGAATGACACGTGTATCGGTCGTGAAATCACCAAGTTTACCTAATTCCTCATGATTGCCCAGATTCCCCAGCGCATGGGTAATTCTTCGCCAGATTGCTGATAATGAGAATTCCAATTTGCTCTCCTTATTGAAAAGCTACAAAAGATTATGCTCTATCCTCCATCTCACGGATTATGCCATCCATAACCGGAGAACGCTCTTCCTCGTTGTTAGAAGCGAGAAGCGCTTGCAGCACCTTTGCCAGTGCAGGCCCACTTGAGCGCAGTTCGGCACGGTGCTCGAAAGAAAGCTCTCGCAATATCTCTTCTCCTCGTGGAGTGATATTGACGAGAACGCGGCGCTGGTCTTCCTCATCGCGGCAGCGCTGAACAAGACCACGCTCCACGAGGCGGTTTATCAGTTCGACCATGCTGTGATGCTGAAGCTGCATGCGTTCGGCCAGTTCCCCGATCGTCGCCTGCCTCCCCACCGGCAATCCCTTGAGGGCCAGCAATAGCTGATGCTGCTGCGGTTCAATAGCGGCAGCACGGGCTGCCTGCTCGCTGAAATGAAGGAAACGGCGAATCTGGTAGCGGAACTCGGCCAGTGCCTGGTATTCCTCGCTAGAGATATCTTTGTCCATACCTTATATTTTATCGCATTACGATATAAAATTTCAATGCCTCTTTAAAGCCCATCTACTTGCTATTTATTCCAAAACTCTCTAGAATGGGGCCTGTATAAGAATCGGGTTCTTGAAACGTGAGTAGTGAGGAGAGGTTTTCTTCATGGAAGGCAGATCACATCTTCTGGTGGGGTTGACGGCGGCGGTAGTGCTCGACAGTGTGGTCCATATCACGGGTGCTCCCCTGGCGACGGTAATGGCGGCTCAAGCTGTGCCATTAACATTGCTGGTAAAGAAAATGGTCTTTTATTCTATGGTCGCGCTGGGTGCGCTGCTGCCGGACATCGATAACGCGCACAGCACACTGGGGCATAAGCTGGGTTGGATCAGCAAGGGCATTCAACACGTCGCGGGGCATCGTACGCTTTTTCACAGCCTGCTCGGTCTGGCGCTTGGCTCGTTGCTGGCGCTTGGGCTGGAGCAACTGGTCGTCTATCTGCTGGCGACGCGAGGACTTGTCGTTCCGGCCCTGTTCATAAGCGGTGAGCACCTGGTCTTTATCTCTGTCCTGTTCGGGTGTATCATGCATATTGCAGCCGATGCATTGACAGAAGGCGGCGTACCGCTTTTCTGGCCATACCCGAAACGTTACGGCTTTCCGCCGAAACCGCGCTGGCGATTCCGTACCGGCACGTGGCCAGAATTTGTGATTGTCTACAGCTTCATGATTCTGGTTGGCATCGGCATCTGGCAAGCGGTGTTTACAATATAGATAGATGCACGATGAGTAAACGATTGAGCATATTCAAAGCCAGACAACAGACTATCGCCTGGATATTGTTGGCGGTGGTGATGATCGTCTATGTCCTGGAGATGAGTCGCCAGACAGTATTGCGTTATGAAGTATTCCAGGCCACCGCCTTTGATCTGGGCAACATGGATCAGGTGCTCTGGAATACTATTCACGGGCGGCTCTTTCAATTTACCAATCAGGCCATCGACTGGTACGGTCCGCCGACGCGGCTGGCCGTGCATTTCGAGCCGATCATCCTGCCGCTCTCGCTGCTCTATGCCTTTCACGCCGACCCGCGCATCCTGCTGATTTTCCAGACGCTTGTGCTGGCCTCCGGTGCGCTGCCCATCTTCCTGCTGACGCGCTACTTCCTGCCCGAATGGCCGATACTGGGCGCACTGATGGCCGTGGCCTACCTGCTTTCTCCAGCTGTGCTTGGCGTCAATATCTTTGACTTCCATCCCGTTGCGCTGGCAACGCCGCTGCTGCTCTATGCTGTACTCGCGCTGACCTACCGGCGCTATGGCTGGTTTATCCTCGCCTGCATCCTTGCTGCCTCCTGTAAAGAGGATGTGCCGCTGACCGTTGCCATACTTGGTATACTCGTGGTCTGGAAGTATAAGCTGCCGCGTCTGGGAACTCTGTTGATTATCGGCGGCATCCTGTGGAGCGCGCTGGCCTTCCTTGTGATTATCCCCCACTTCTATCCGGGGGCGCAGCACAACAATTTCTGGTATCGCTACGAGCAGTTGGGCAGTTCACCCGGAGCCGCCATTATCAATATCATTTTCCATCCCTGGCTGCTGTTCACGACGTTCATCACGCTTGATCGGCTCTATTACCTGGCGAATCTGGTACGCAGCGCCGGTTTCCTGCCCCTGCTGGCCCCGGAATGGCTTATACCCGCCCTGCCTACGCTCGCGGTCAATCTGCTCAGCACCGATGCCACGACCTACAGCGGCGTCTACCAGTATAATGCTGCCATCATCCCGTTCATCATGATCGCCGCTATTCATGGCACGCGCCGTATGATTCAGATCTGGCAGGCATGGCGCGGCGAAAGTAGCAAGCAATATTCTATGCCCTCTTTACAGGTGGCAGCGAACGGCGGGAGTGGAAGCGAACAACCGCCCCGGTTCTATATACATATGGAGGCAGTTGCCAGAACGAAATTTCTTCGTCTTGTACATGCCTTTGGACAAAGCCGCTCCGGCTCTCTTCTCCAGAAGCGTGTGGCGCAATTCATTCGGAATGTGCGACACAGTATACACTGGCAATGGCTGCGCCAGCGAGGCTGGCAATTCGGCAAGGCTGGCTGGCACTATGCAAAGCAACAATGGCAGCGTTTTAGCAAGCGTATGATTCCCATTGCAAAGCGGACGACCGTTACACGCTTGCAGTGGAGCGTGTTCGTCTGGATCACCTTTCTGATTGGCCTCAACTTTGTCATCGCCACGCCACAGCTCAACGCCTTCTGGGCCACGCATGATCCAGGCGCGCGCGAGCAGCAGATCGAGCAACTGCTGGCGATGATTCCGGCTAACGCCTCAGTTTCAGCGGGAGATAATCTCAATCCGCATCTCACTGAACGGCAGTACGTAACCGTCTTCCCTGCAGTTTGTGTCACCAGCCCAACCTGTACCAACCCTGTCCAGTACATTATCGTCGATCTCGATAACGTCTTCCCGAACGAGCGCAACGCCACCGCCAGTACGCTCAACCAACTGGTGCATTCAGGTCAATACAGGCTGTTGAAGCAGGCAGATGGCGTCTGGCTGCTGAAACTGCGAAAAAATCAAAAGTGATTTCACGTAGCACAAAAGGGATAGTTCATGCTATAATCGCTACATGATGGTCAAGGCCCGGCAACATGATAAGGCTTTGTACCTTTAGCCAGATTGATTAGCTTTATGGAGGAGAGCAGGATGTCTGACTTTTATAATGATCCCGCTGCAACACAGGCTGCTGGTCCGCCGCCGCTTCCGCCACTCCAACCAAATCCGGTAGTGAATTCTGTACCACCCGCTGCCAACACTACTGCTGGCAGCACATTCGAAGGCAACGAAGAGGTGATTAGCCCGGAAGAAGGCGAGGTGGTAGAGGCACGTACCGTCAAATTCGCCATCGGCAAGCTCAATGACTTTCTCCAGTGGTTCATCGTGGTGCTCGAGATCACGCTGCTGATCCGCTTTCTCTTCAAACTCATCGGGGCAAATCCAGACAATATCTTTGCCGCTTTCCTGTATGCCTTGACTGATATTGTACTTTATCCATTCAGCAATCTCCTGGGCGCGCCGTCACTGCATCAGAACCAGGCATTCGAGTGGTCTACCCTCATCGCCATGCTCATCTACTGGCTGGTCTTTTACGCCATTCGGAGATTCCTGTCAATCCTTATCTCCGAACCGGAGCCGGCTTCTCCATAGATAGATTGAGAGTCATGAGCAAGCTGGCGACACACAGGGTGAGAGCAACTGCATACAGTGCATGTATTGCGGCGGCAGCAGCGGGAACGCCACAACGCGGCAGCGTTCACAGCGTTTTCGCCGCTGCCGCCAACATTCTCTTTCCCGGCGAATTCATCCTCTCGCTCAACGCCAGCAGCTCGCCACAGATGCCCAACGGCCTGCGTCTCTCCGTGCCGGAGGGCGAGTTCCCTTTTTCCACCTTGCGTCCCGGCATGCCTATCCTCCTCGGCGCTTCCCGTCTCCACATCGAAGCCCTCGCATGCTCCATCGATCTCACCGCCTGCCCTCAATGGGACCCACACATCAACCATCACCCAATACTCAATTTACAAGCCCTGAAAGAAAATCGAGAACGACTCTACAGAATAGTGGAAATGGAATTGGAAGAAGGGCGGAGGCCAGCTCCGCCCCTGCTAACTACGAAGATGCCTCGATTCGTAGTTAGCAGGGGCGGAGCTGGCCTCCGCCCTGGACCCACCCCTCCCCCCTCTGTTTCAGCAACCGCAATCCCTTCATCAGCCCAAATTCCGTCACAAACCGGATTTACAGATATTGTCGAGCTTGTCCGTTATCTCTGCGGGCGAGGTGTAGGACTGACACCGACGGGAGATGATTTGCTGGCGGGTTGGATGGCGGTGGGCTGGCTGCTCTATGGCCCGGAACCGACGTTTCTGGCGGCGTGCGAGCAGATTATGGAGGTGGCGCACACGCAGACGCACCTGCTGAGTCGTTGCTGGTTGGGTTATGCTGCCGAAGGGAACGTAGCGCTACCTGTTGTCAGGCTGCTGGAAGCGCTGGCGAGGGAGGCTAGCGGGATGCCTGACGTGGGAAATTTGGAAAACAACGCACAGCTTGAACTGGCGGCTCAAGCTGTGCTGGCCCTGGGAGCAACTTCGGGTTGCGATGTGATAAGTGGCATTCTTTTCGGTCTGGAACAGTTTCTGGAAAGAAGGACGGAGGCCAGCTCCGTCCCTACTAACCACGAAGCGGACCTGTAGCGTAGTTAGTAGGGACGGAGCTGGCCTATTCCTCCATTCTATCTTTTCCTTCAGGAGCTTACCGGAGTGGCAGTATCAGGCACAACGATGTTGCCATCCTGGCCGCAGGATGAGAAATGCAGGCCGTCTGCCTCCTGCGTCATACCTGGAGCATGTATAGTTCTGGGCCGGGCCGGGCTTCCGGGGAACCACGTAATGCTGCACAGCCTCTTTGATAGTACACAGCCCTTTCTTGCTTTTAATGGTAAAGGTCCTATTCACCCCGCTATCCAGGCTCAGTAGATTGAATTTCAGGGTGGCAGGCTGGCACTGTTTATAGTCCTGGAAAAAGCAATCTTCCGCGGTTTTTGCCGCGCTAGTATCGATCGTAATGCCTCTCAGTGATGTATGAATGGTGCCGCATTGCTGCACTGCTAACTTCATCGGGGCTGCGCTGGTGCCGCTCCCGCTCCCGGTCGTCGTCTCACCATTGGTGCCACAGGCTACTATGAGCATGCCCAGGCAGAGGCAAAGCAGCGTTATAAAAAAACCGGTGGCAAACATCCTTTGTCCACCCCTGTGGGCTGAAAGTAGCGAATTCTTTGATTGCAGTTGTGGTCGCTGTCGTTTTGTTGGTAACACAAGCTTTCTCCTCTACCTGAAAGCCCTGGCTACTGAGAGAAGGTGAGATGGATGCAGCATTCTCCTTCCACTGCCTTCATTTGTATCGAGTAATACCAGGGCAGCATGTCCGTGCAGGCAAGCTGTTCGCCAACACCTGTTACAGAAACGTTTGCTTGCAAAAGAAAGTTCCCTTCTCGCTACTTGTTTTTCACCGCTGAACGCGCTATAGTAGTGCCGTGTACGGACGCAATTGATTGCGCTCGTAACCGGAAATACCGGTATTTCCAACCGGCGAAAGAACAATCTGTAAGAGGGCTTAAGTTCTTCGCTGCGCTCGGCATGACATGCCTTGTGTCATGCTGAGCGCAGCGAAGAATCTCACCCGTGGAGAGACATAGAATGGCAGTAGAAATCGTCAGTAATTTACACTTTTTTAACATGGTGCTGGTGCTGGCAAGCGGTACCATCACGGCTATCTGGGGCTTTATTCTCTATTTCTTCGTTCTGAAGAAGGTGCAGGCTCCAATGGTGACAGAGACAGCAGCCGGTGCCAGGGGAATAGAGGAAACACCAGCTATCAGTCGAGAGGTCGAAAAGGCCGGGAAAGGAGAAAGACCTGCGGCACTCAGGCCGTGGAATATCGCCCTCACCGTTACCGCCATCGTCGCCTTGCTGCAAGCCTTGCTGGGCATCACGCTGGTCTTGCTGGGCCAGCGACCGGGAACAGGAACGGACCTCTATTACCTGCACTACGTCTATGGCGCGATTGTGGCTGTGTCCATTCCCGTTGCCATCACCTATACCACCAGTGGCAAGCATATTCGCCGCGACGTGCTGATTCTCAGCCTCGCCGCCCTTGTGCTGGTTGCCGCCGGTATTCGCGCCCTGATGACGGGGCCGCATTAAACGAAACGGAAAGCTAGAAAGATTCATGCGAGCGTCATTTATCCACATTGCCGATACGCACCTGGGCTACGAGCAGTACGGGGTGCGCGAGCGGTTCAACGATTTCAGTCGCGCCTTCTGGACGATCACCGATGATGCGGTCGAACGCGGCATCGATTTCCTGATTATCGCCGGAGACCTGTTCAATAAGCGCGCCATCGATGCGCAGACCCTCATTCACGCCATCGAGGGTTTGCGCAAGCTCAAAGAGCGCAACATTCCCGTCATCGCCATCGAGGGCAACCATGACCGCAGCTACTATCGCGACGGCACCTCCTGGCTGCAATTCCTCTGCTACCAGGGTTTTTTGACGTTGCTCACTCCTCTCATGCGCGACGGTGCGCCAGTTATTGCCCCCTGGCAGCCAGAGACCATGCTCGGCACGCATGTTGACCTGCTTGGCGGTCGCCTGCGCGTCTACGGCCTTCCCTGGCAGGGAGCAGCGACGCATCGCAGCATAGAGGGGCTGTCAGCGGCGCTGGAGGCCGAACGCCCGGCGGAAGAGGCGGCTGGCATCGAGTACCGCGTCTTGATGATGCATACTGGCGTAGAAGGTATCGTGCCGCACATTCAGGGCCTGCCCTCGATGAGCCAGTTTCGCCCGCTACGCCCCTGGATCGACTATCTTGCCCTCGGCCACGTCCACAAACCCTATGAATTTGATGACTGGATGTACAATCCTGGCTCAACGGAGACATGCAGCGCCGAGGAGGCGGCATGGGAGAAACGCGGCTACTACTATGTCGAGATCGATACCGGCGAGCCGCTCAATGACCCCGGTGAGGCGAGGCCAGCACTCTACCATCGCGCTATCCATATCCCCAGCACGCGCCGTCCCTTCGTGCGCCACGACCTGCGCGTCGACGGGCTGAACGCGCCCGATGAACTCTATGTCAGACTGGAGGACTATTGCCGCCGTTCGGGGCCCGAATACGAGCATGCGAACTCACGTCCTATCGTGCAGATCCACCTCATCGGTACGCTCGGATTCGATGCTGGTTCCCTCGATACAGGGCGTATGGAGGAGATGGTGCGCAGCTACTTCCAGCCGCTCTACGCCCGCATCGACAACAACACCAACGACCAGGACTACATTCCCGAAGACGGCGAACTCGATGGTCGCGACCGCTCGGCCTGGCACGAACTGGAACGCCGCATCTTTGAAGAGCTGGTCAGCCGCGATAATCGCTACCTGCCCGCCAAAGAGCAATGGAGCCAGGTTGTTGCCGACCTCAAGCAGCAGGCCCTCGGGAAAGATGACCCTGCCCAGATCGCCCAGTACCTGCGCACCAAACGGGCCGAACTGCTCGGGTCATAACACGAGGAACTTGAACAAACAGGACCGGCAATGAAGAGTGGCCTTAGCCTGATGAATTTTTACGACCGAAAACGGTAACCATGTTAATCCGTAGGCGCCGATTGATTGGCGCCTACGAGATTTCATTACCGGATTTGATTGTCAAAATTCATTAGGGACAGGGGGTGAGGCTGAGGGGATGTGGGGAAGACAGCCTGGGAGGCTGTCCTATGCGACCCTAAGGGAGCATCTGCCTGTCCTGTCCCCTCTACCAGTCAACTTTTTGCTGTGTCAGAGCCAGACATACTTTAGAGCGAGGCGGACAAGCACAAGGCCCCCACCCTGCCCCACATCTACCCCTTGTCCCTACGGGAACACGTTTCTACAGAACCAGAAGGTAGAGATTTATCACGCTATCAAGGTTTGTATGCACGATGAGGGAGATCAGGTTCCAGGCACCGAGCGTGATGTAGGTGGGAAGCTCGAAGAGCGGGAAGCTGCCGAGGTTCGCCAGCCGCGCCAGGAAGGGCAGCAGGAAGAAGACCGCCAGGATGATGAATGGCCCGTAGGGGGCGGAGCGGGCAAACTGCTTGGCCTGCCTTTCGGGCAGCAGCGTGTAGACGATTTCGTACCCGTCAAGCGGGTAGAGTGGGATGATATTGAAAATTGCCAGGCAGAAATTGACGGTGGCAAAAACCAGCACGAGCTGCGGAATGCGTACAATATAGGCATTGGAGTACAAGACCGGGGGTAGGAAGCGCAGGATCACGGCTGCCACCACACCGATCAGCGCGCTAAAGAGGATACCGGCAACGGCGACCAGCAGGACGCCAGCATTGGGGCCAACGCGCATCTTCCAGGGATCGGGCTTGACCGGCTTGCCCCAGCCAAAGGCAGTTGCGCCCGGCACCGGCTGGAACGCCAGAATCACGCACATCAGCATGCCAATCGGGTCAATCTGGATGCGAGGACTCAGTGACAGCCTGCCCTCGTTGAGCGGGGTACGATCACCCAGCAATAAGGCCATCAGTGCGTGGCCGCATTCGTGCAGCATAACTGCCACGAAAAACGAACCAATGAGCATCAGCGCCAGTACAACATCTATCATCGCTCTTTCCTCTCAGTTCTCGGTGCTAATAGATCAATCTTCAACCCTTCATAGGCGGAACGGGTATGAGCAAATTGTTTGCGCGCCTCCGCCTCCATCCAGTCCAGCTTATCATCATCATATGTTGGCTCGTGGTGGAACAGGATCAGCTCCCCGACTCCTGCTGCACGAGCCATACCGGTTGCCATTTCAACCGTGCTATGGCCGAAACCGCGTTTCTCCTTGTAATCACTGCTGGTATATTGCGCGTCATGGATCAGCAGGTCAGTTCCTTGCGCGATGGCAATACAGTCGGGATCATAGGAACCATCCCACTCGACATCGGTAGAGTAGACCACGCTGTGTCCTGCATATTCAATGCGATAGATCACCGACCCATCGAGCGGATGGCTGGTGGTGTACTGTGCCAGCACGCGCACCTCTGCATCGCTCTCATGCTTGCTATGCTTCCCATGTTGTTCATAGCCATCGACGACTTCTGGCGTACATTGCCCCTGCTGCCAGATGATGCTTTCTCTTTCCGTCAGGGTATGAAAGGTGCGGTTGGAGGGCAATTTTTGCAGTTCCACTGGAAAATACGGAGGAGACATGTACGGGGTTACAAGCTGCTCTACCGTCTTCCCTGCCAGTTCTGGACCAAAGAGGTGAACGGTGGCCCGGCGCTCAAACAGGGGAGCGAAGAACGGGAAACCTATCAGGTGATCTCCGTGTCCGTGCGTAAGCAAAAGAGAGACTTCCAGTGGCTTCTCTGAACGCTGCAAAAGATCGCTTCCCAGGCGAATGATGCCACTGCCCGCGTCCAGGATGAGGGTGCGTTCTCCCACCTGTACCTCGATACAGGAGGTATTGCCGCCATGCCGCACCGTCCCGGGGCCAGGGGTGGGATAACTACCGCGCACACCCCAGAAGCGGACGATAAAATCCTCTACCCCGGCCATGCTCTATACTCCTGAACCACTATGTTCTTCTCCCATGCCTCGCTCTTTTTTTCGCTTTTCCACTGCCCACACCCCTCAAGAGATATGTTGCCTTCTATTATACCGTGCAGCTAGAGTAAAGAAAAGACTATTTTTTATGTGAAGTAGCAACGTAACCGGAAATGGGCCTGGAAAAGCTCGCTTTGACATCTTTTTTCTGAAAAGATTACAATGGATGGTGAAGAATATTGACGTTTTTGATAGGAGCATATGATGGAAATTGGCATTGGCCTTCCGGCAGCCATCCCCGATACACCCGGGACGTTGATCTTGAACTGGGCGCGGAAAGCGGACGTGGGACCGTTTTCCAGTCTGGGCCTGATCGACCGTCTGGTCTATTCCAATTACTCGCCGCTCATCGCGCTCATGGGTGCGGGTGCGGTGACGCTGCGCCTGCGCCTGGTGACGACGGTGCTGCTGACGCCGTTGTTCAACTCGGCCATACTGGCAAAGGAGCTTGCCAGCATCGATGCGCTCACGGGCGGTCGCCTCACGGTTGGCATTGGTGTGGGCGCACGCAGGGATGATTTTCTCGCGGCTCCCGCCTCATTTGAGAGTCGTGGCAAGAAGCTCGACGGCCAGCTTGACGAGTTCGGGCGCATCTGGTCGGGCGAGCGGCTCAGCGCTGAGGTTGGGCCGATCGGGCCGCAGCCGGTGCAGCCGGGAGGGCCACCTGTCCTTATTGGCGGGCGTTCGCCCGCTGCCCTGCGGCGCGTGGCGCATCCCGTCGTCGCCGGTTTTATCAGTGGCAGTGGCGGACCTGCGGCGGCAAAACAGAACTACGACCTCGCTGCCAGTGCATGGACCGGTGCCGGTCGCCCTGGGCGACCGCGCTTCGTCGCCTGCGCCTACTACGGTCTCGGCGCGGATGCTATCGATCAGGCACGAGCGTATATTGTCAAATACTACGGTGCGCAGTATGGAGAGATGATCGTCAAGTCTTTGCCTGCGACACCGGCGGCTATCAAAGATACCATTCGTGCCTACAGCGATACTGGCGCGGACGAGTTGATTCTCTGGCCCACCTCCATGTTCCTGGAGCAAGTCGACCAGCTTGCCGATGTCGTCAGCGAGTTCGCGTCGCAGCCAGCCTCACCTCCGCCACCATTCGGAGAGTGATACCAGAGCACAATCACTCACAAACAAAAACCTGTAGAGAGCTTCGTGCGTAATGAATATGAAGACTGGCGAGAGCGTAGCGACTCGCCAGCGGGCGACCACAGGGATCGCCCCTACAGGATTACCACAAGAGGGGGGCAGGCGATGGCGAGAGGTAGAAGTCGTTCCCAGGGCGACTATGGCTATGATGATGAATACGATTACGACCAGTATGAAGATGAGCGATATCGTCGCTCTCGCGCTCGTCCTCGAACCCAGAGACATCAAAGTCCGCGCCGCAAACGACGTACGTGGCCCATCCTCTTGCTGGGATGCCTCGGCGGCGTTGTGTTAGTCGTTGCCACCGTCGCAGTCTTTATCTTCGTTGCGATAAATAGAACTGCTGGTACACTTCCCCTGCCTGCCGGGGGTTCCAGCAACATTCCCGGCATTGGCGGGAGCAGCCCCTCGACGTTTACGAAAACGGATGTGCAACAATTACCCGTCAACGGAAAAATCGCTCAGGTGCAGGTACATAACCAGATCGGCAATATCACGCTCAATACCGACCCTGCCGCGCAAGAAGTCAGTGTGACCACGTTTAAAACGGTGAAGGCCGCAAACCAGAACGCGGCTCAATCCGACTTCAGTAATATGCAGGCTCAGGCCAGCATCGATTCCACGAACACTCTGACCGTCAGCGCAAGCGTACCGAGCGGCAGTGGCAGTCTGCTCGGCAGCCACAACGATACGATTGATCTCACCATTGTTCTTCCTGCCAGCAGTCTGAATAATGGCAATTCGCCCATGCCGGTGGATATTGAAACTTCTGTCGGCAATGTACAGATCAGCGGGTTGAACGGGGTGATGACGGTGAAGGATGATATCGGCAATGTGACGGTGCAGCAGGCGCAACTTTTCGACGGCTCCCACCTGGAAACTGGTACGGGCGATGTATCCTTCAACGGCGCGCTCGATACAACGCTGAACTCGCAGGCCAACTATAAAATCCAGTGTGAGGTCGGTAATTTGAATGTGACGCTGCCCGCTACGACCAACGTCGTCCTCGACGCCAATACCAATGTCGGCAACATCAAAAGCGCGTTCCCCATCAACGCTCAGAGCAGCGACGGCTCTGGCAACTACTATGGACCGCTACTTCCCAATGCATCCCCCGCTCCCACCGTTACACTTGTGCTGGATGTGAGTTCAGGTAATATTGGAATTGAGAAAGGATAGAGTAGTCTTCCCTCTTGCCATGCTCCCTATACATGAGTATAATTGGTAAACAGTAGAGAGTTTTCTCTTCATGGCAGGTTTTGATTGTAGGAAGGGGAGGCTGTATTTCCCGTCGCTTTCTAGATGCGAAGAGTGGGGTGATACGGCAACAATAAAACACAGATGGGTATAGTTCAGAGGCCAGTGGGGTCGGGTAGTATTGTGTTTCTTAGTGGTCCGCTCAAAGGTCAGACCTATCCGATTACCTTGCAGAAGCAAATAGTCACAATTGGACGCGAGCCAGGCAATGACGTTGTAATCTCTGATGCTGCCGTTTCACGCCATCACGCTCAACTTGTTTGCAAGGATGGGGCATGGAGGATTAACAAGATCGCTCCACAGAACACTGTTGCCGTCAATAACGTTGATGTGCAACAGTCAGAGTTACACAACGGCGATCTTGTCGTCCTGGGAGCAGTCTGCACCTTCCGCTTTCTGATCGAGGGAGCGCAGTCCGGTGTCTCAGGAGTATCTCCGGCTGTTTTCCCTCCTACCGTCGCCAAAGCTCCGGGCCTTGCTGCTCCCGTACCACCACCGCCTGTTCAGATGTCGGCACCGTTACAGATGCAGAATCAAGATCGAGGACTCTTCGGCACAGAGCAGGCAGGTCAGTTCGCTGGCACGGTGAGAGTGCCGCTGAGCACGCAATCAATTGAGATCAGCTCGAACGTTGATCGTGAGAAAAAAACGTATCCACTGAACGGGCCGGTGATCAATGTTGGACGCGCACCCGACAACGACATTGTCATTGACGCGGATGTGGTTTCCGGGCATCACCTGCAGATCGTGCGCGAGGGCAATCAACTGGTGCTGATTCACCCGCATCCCTCACGCCCGGCCACTCTCAACGGACTGCTCTACCAGGGGCGTCATATCGAGGGCAACCAGCCATTCCGCAAAATTCTGGAGCGCGGCGATATCTTCCGTATCGGGGATGAGCACGGCACGCTGGTTACACTTACCTATAACGATGGCAGTGGTGCGGTACAGGAAGCGGTCCCTGACATACGCCCTGTCCCGCTGACCGCGCCAGTTGTGACCATCGGGCGCTATCCTGACAACATGGTAGTCTTGAATCACCCGCAGATATCCGCCCACCACGCTCGCGTTGAGCAGGTGCAGGGCGGCCATCGTATCGTTGACCTGCGCAGCACCAATGGCATCTTCGTGAATGGGCAACGCACCTCCAACAGAGTGCTGCAACAGGGCGACGAGGTACGCATCGGTCCCTACAAGCTGACCTACAGCGGCACGCAGCTCTCGCGACAGGATGAGGGCAATGGCATTCGCATCGACGCGCTGCACCTCAAGAAGGTCGGCAACAACCAGACCATTCTGCTGAATGATATCTCCATCGTTGTGCCGCCACGGAAATTCGTCGCTGTGGTCGGTGGCTCGGGCGCGGGCAAATCGACGCTGATGGACGCCCTCAACGGCCTGCGACCGGCACAGCAAGGCACTGTGCTCTACAATGGGAAAGATTACTATAAGAACCTGGCAGCCTTCAGCACGCAGCTGGGCTATGTCCCGCAGGATGATATCATTCACCGCGACCTGACCGTCGAGCGCGCCCTCTACTATGCCGCCAGGCTTCGCCTGCCGGAAGACTTTACGGAGGAGCAAATTAAGCAACGCATTGACGAGGTGTTGGAAGATGTGGAGATGAAGCACCGGCGCAGCCTGCTGGTCAGCAAGCTCTCAGGAGGACAACGCAAGCGTGTCTCCATTGCCCTGGAACTGCTGGCCAACCCCAGCGTCTTCTTCCTCGACGAACCAACATCGGGTCTGGACCCGGGGCTGGATCGCAAGATGATGTTTTTGCTGCGCAAACTGGCCGACAAGGGACACACCATCGTCCTGGTCACGCACGCCACCAACAACATCAACTCCTGCGATTATGTCTGTTTCCTTGCTCAGGGAGGACATCTTGCCTACTATGGCCCGCCGGAAGAGGCCAAAACCTACTTCGGCAAGACCGATTTTGCCGAAATCTACAGCGCTCTGGAGCCGACGGAGGATGACCCGGATATCCCGGCAAAGGCCGAGGCAAAATTCAGGAATTCGTCCGAATATCAGAAGTATGTCGATGAGCCGTTGCGCCAGGGGACAGCCGGAAAGATCGCCGCCGTGGAGTTGACGGGGGTCATCAAGCAGCCAAGGCGTGGCGATCCCGAAAAACAGTTCTGGCTGCTCTCTCGACGCTACCTGGAGTTGCTCTGGAACGACCGGGGCAACTTCCTCATCCTGATCTTGCAGGCCCCTATCATTGGCCTGATCCTGATGTTCCTGACCAGCAGCGCTACCTTTAAGCCCAGCACGCTCGTCACCTGTCCCTTGCAGCCAGGTGTGCCGGACACTGTGGGTAACAGGTTTAGCTGCCAGAACTATGTGAACTTCTTCCATACGCCGCCTGGACGGTACTATTTGCAGCAGCATGGCTATAGCAGCGTGAACCAGGCCATCCAACATTTCATTGAGCCGTTATCGGGCGGCGATGCTCAGAAGACGCTGTTCATCATCGCCTTTGCCGCCG
Source organism: uncultured Chloroflexia bacterium (assembly GCA_963736995.1). Taxonomy (GTDB): domain Bacteria; phylum Chloroflexota; class Ktedonobacteria; order Ktedonobacterales; family Ktedonobacteraceae; genus CADDYT01. The sequence goes on along the minus strand of CAVTRB010000005.1, from coordinate 1,945 downwards.
TCATGTTTGGTTGTATCAATGGCGCTCGCGAGATTGTGAAGGAAGCGGCAATTTATCAGCGAGAACGCTCCGTCAACCTGGGCATCATGCCCTATATGTTCTCAAAAATTTCTGTGCTCGGAGTGCTCTGCCTGCTGCAAAGCGCGATCCTGGTCTTGATGGTCAACGCCAAAGCGTCTTTCCAGACCAGCATCTTCTTGCCGCCCATCGTCGAAATCTACATTTCGGCAGCCCTGACGGCACTGGCCGGCCTGATGATTGGCTTGACCGTCTCGGCCATCGCGCCCAACAACGACCGGGCCATGAGCTTCGTGCCGATCATCCTGATTCCTCAGGTGATTTTCTCCGGCATCATCTTCGCGCTCAATAATGCCGGTCTGCAATTCCTGGGTTCCTTCTTCGCCGCACGCTGGGCCATGGCGGCTATGGGTTCATCCGTCGGGCTGCACGAGGATTCTCTGGGCAACCCTCATGACTGGGCTTACGCGGGAACGCTCTACTCGACCAATACGCAAGCGGAGGCAGTTTTTCACCTCTTGCTCATGTGGCTAGCGCTGATCGTCATGATTGTGGTGCTTGGCATACTTACAGGCTACTTCCTCAAGCGAAAGGACGTGCGTGTGTGACAACTCCTCCAGCGCAAACGCAGGGGCTTCTCAGGAAACGCAGTTCCCGGCGGGATACGTTAGCAGCCTTGACTTCAAGAATATCGAGGAACGTCTGAACGAAGAGGTGCAGCATCCCCTGTCTGGCTACAAAACCACCTACCTGCGCTGCATCGAACTCCAGACGCGCCTTTTAGCCAGGTACCTGACCGGGCGAAATCGATGCATACCCACCACTGCGCGTTCGATAGGAGGAAAGGGTGAGCGTGAAAAGTAAGAGAGGGAGTCGGCTCCCACCATGTGTTACGTCGTCGCGTACGACATTCCCGGTGATCGCCGTCGTAGCAAAGTGCATCAGATTATCACCAGTTTTGGCAAATGGACACAGTATTCGCTCTTCGAATGCTTTCTCTCCCGCAGGGATATGATCCTCCTGCAGTCAAAGTTAGGCGAGTACCTCATCGATACACAGGACAGCGTACGCTTCTATCCTCTTTGTGCCAGCTGTGCAAGCAAAGTGGAGACAGTTGGTGGAGGCCCACCAACTGAAAGAGCTGTCTATATTGTATAAGCGCAGCAATTGAGCGCGGATCGCAGTGATGCCCTTCTCACGCAGAGATCCGCGCACCGCTCTCTAAGCGGCTTGAGCTGCATTTAGCTCTCTCATCAAGGTTTTTCACGCCCCAAAAACGCCTCCAAAAAAGAGATCCGCGAAAACTATTGCATAAAACGGCTTCCCATGCTATACTAAAAGTACCGCAGGCTAAATGGCCTGGGAAGCCCGTTCGGGTTTGAAACATGCTGGAGCAAGGCTCCAATCGCACCTGATGATCGATGGCTAAATGGCCTGGGAAGCCCGTTCGGGTTTGAAACCATACACGTTCGACCTATTGTCGGGCACGTATGACTGGCTAAATGGCCTGGGAAGCCCGTTCGGGTTTGAAACCAGACTATCGGCTATAGCCGCCTCGTCACTGCTATACAGGCTAAATGGCCTGGGAAGCCCGTTCGGGTTTGAAACGTACATTATGCAGCAGGTATGCTTGCTGCTACAGTGCAGGCTAAATGGCCTGGGAAGCCCGTTCGGGTTTGAAACACACCCGAATAGCCGTCATGCTAAATGGCCTGAAGCCGTTCGGGTTTGACCGCAGCATGCCGAGCATGCGGCTAAATGGCCTGGGAAGCCCGTTCGGGTTTGAAACCGATGCAGTACGCGTGGCAACTATCGGTACTGCCACGATGGCTAAATGGCCTGGGAAGCCCGTTCGGGTTTGAAACACGACCAGCGCTGCAATATCGCTTGATGAGCCGGGCTAAATGGCCTGGGAAGCCCGTTCGGG